>OZ241878.1:0-3699958 GCA_965203365.1 Candidatus Poriferihabitaceae bacterium | reverse complement strand
GGAACAGGGCTCCGCGAGCAGGCCAGGTTCGATACCACGACGAATGAACCGACCTCACTCGGTACAGAGGATGCCCGCCCGGCCGTTAGGGCTGTTTTTCCGATCTCTGTACAGTTCCTGCATACCGATACGCGGACAGGATTCGGACCCGGTCGGATTTCGGCCGGATGGATATGGAATCCGGCCACATTAGCCGACATCCCTGAAGACAAGACAAGGAGGGTGCCCAGGATGCCAGAAAAGATGAAGCGACGACCAGAGAACAACCCGCCCGAATACGGCGTTTTGAAGGAGACTCATTATCCCTTCTGGGCAATCCGATAGGATTCGATGCTTTGACGAATGTTGGGAGGTATCCGCAACGGGACCATGGCTGCAGACTCCACGAACACGGCAGTGGTGGTGCCACTGAAGCAGGGCCGATCATTCTGATACGCCGTGACGGCATGATCCAGCGACGAGTTGCCCAACCGAGTCACCTCGACACACACCTTCAGAGGATAGGTAGGCCTGACCGGTGACTGGAAATCAAACCCCAAAGCCACGAATGGCGTTCCGATGCCGTAGTGCAAGTTGAGCTCATACCAATCGACCCCCACGCAATGCCGGTACCACGCCTCAATGGCTTCAAGACCCCAAGCCGGAATATTCGCAGTATAAGCAATCTGTGCCGGATCACAGTCTCCCCATCCCACCACGATGCGGTGTGTCAAGGGTTCGGAAAAAGAAGTCCGGGCCTTTTCGATATCCCGCCATGGTCGCGCAGAACGAATGCCGCCATCTTCCCGCATCATTTTGGAGGTCCCGGCATCCTCACACTTAAGCCATCATCAGTGCCGATCCATTGACCGCTTCCGACATGGGCTGACACAGGGAACCATGGCGGTCATGCTGCGGTGACACATCAGTGGGACATACCCCCATCTGACAGAAGGGGGGTATGTCCACTGCAAAATCGATGAGACCGTATGGATGAAGAGCGCATCAAGCCAGACCATGCCGCCCCGCCTGATCCGTGTGGAACGGCATTAACGGCATTTGTCCGCAACATATGGCTACATCATGCACTGGGAGGCATAGGGATCCTGATGATTTTCGTACACGGTGTCGACGATCCGGGTCGTCCAGCGGCCTTCCTCATCGGCCACCACCTCTCGCAGATAGAAATTCTGGATCGGCATGTGGTTGTGGCCATACGTATAGGGACCGCGCACCGACTCATAGCGGGCCGCTTTCAGGGCCGCACGGATGCCATCTCGGTCCGATAGGTCGCCCCCCACCGCCTCGACCGCACTTTTGATCAGCATGATCGCATCATACGACTGGGCCGCATAAAACGAAGGATACCGACCATGCCGGGCCAGATACCCCGACACAAACCGCCGGTTCGCCGGGGTATCCAGATCCGGCGACCAGAACTGCGTCATCTTCGATCCCAGCACCCCCTGCATATCGGCTTCCTGCAACCGCGGCAACCCAATCGCATCCACCGTGAACACCGTATACAGCGGCATCACCCCCTGCAAACCCGCCTGCTGATATTGCTTGATGAACGCCCCCCCGGCCTTGCCGGGATAAAACACAAAAATCCCTTCCGCCCCCGACGCCTTGGCTTTGGCCAACTCCGCGGAAAAATCCAACTGGGCATCCGCCCCCCATTTGGTCAGGTCTTTGCCCACCACTTCCCCCTGGAACGTGGACTCCACCCCCGCCACCATGTCCTTACCCGCCGCATAGTTCGGCGCCATCACATACAACGACTGCACTCCCTGCTGGGTCAGATACTCGCCCATCGCCATCGGGGTCTGATCATTCTGCCAAGAGGTGGAAAAGAAATTCTCATGGCATAACGGACCGGCGATCTTCGACGGACCGGCATTGGCACTGATCAGGAACTTGCCCGCATCCAGCGCCGACTTCATTGAGGCCAACAGCACATGCGACCAGATGAAACCCGTGACAAAGTCCACATCATCCTGCTTCACCAGCTTGTCTGTCTTCTGCTTGCCAATATCCGGCTTGAACCCATCATCCTCCATGATCAGTTCCACCTCCAATCCGCCCATCTGGCGATCAATGTGGTCCAACGCCAACTCCACTGCCTGTTGCATGTCCGCCCCGATCACCCCCGCCGGCGTCGTCAAGGTGGTCACAAACCCAATCTTTACACTGTCCGCCTGCGCCCAACTCATCCCCATGAACAAGACGGCGACCATGCTGCCACAGATTTGCTTGTAAATTGTCTTCACAACGGTTTTCCTCCCCAGGTAATGTTTTGCATTGCAACCCGATCCGCCCTCATTCGGACGAATAGAGCATCCATCGGAATCTTATCTTTTTTTTTGGTTCATTACACCTCCCCCGTTACCCACATAGGCAAGCCATTTTTCAGACTCCCTAATCTTTAACGAGGGCGGACGGGCATGAATGCCCTGCTTTAACCCTCCCTGGTGGGTCCGACTGTCTAATATACTGGCCTACCAGCACCGGGTTCGGGTCGCTGTTCCCCACTGTGACGGCGAAGGTGGTCAACCTCAAGTTCTGATGTTGGTAGTCGGGATACTAGGGGGCGTGAACAAACAAACCAGCCAAATCATGGCACTGGCCAAATACCCCATCGACCAATAATTTCGCTTCAATCTCTCATCACGGTTTGCAATCCGACGAAAGTGCTTCCGCTTCTGAAACAGGCGTTCCACCCGATGGCGCACTGGGTCAATTTACCGATCATCGTCTCAATGGCTCTTAACGATGACAGCGCGGCGGGATCACGGCCGTTGCCCCCAAATTCTCAATCATTGCAATCCGTGGATGGCTGTCATCCCCTTGATCGGCGATCACATCATCAGCCTCAAAATCCCTGATCAGGCTCGGGGGTCTGAACGAGCACACCACGGGCCGGGTGCGCTAGTCCTTCCCGAAGGAAACGGACTTCCGCCAAGTGACGGCGGCGCAGATCCGGGCGTGGAGGACCGGATCAATAACCAGCTCCGGAAGGTGCTGGGGTATCGGACCCCGGCGGAGATCTTCGCCGAGGTCCTGGCGCCTCCCTGGAAGGTGGTCACCCCTCGCTGATCTAGGATGCCTGTGGCCCGCGGGGACGGTTCGCTCGGCCGGAAGGAGTCGGTCAGGTCCTGGCGTCGGTGGGTGGCCTCTGTCAGACTCCCTTGGAGGGCTGAATTTTCCGGTCGTCGTCGCGCTTCCTCCCTTCGGGTGACGCCCTCATTCCGGGAGCATGACGAGTGTTGCAATTCGGAGTGGGGGTCGAGCAAGATTAAAATAAGGAGAAATATTCCCGATGCTCCCAATCACTGACACTCTGCATATATCGATTCCACTCGGCTCGTTTGATCTGCGTGAAATAATCCACGAATCCAGCCCCCAAGGTATCACGCCAAAATCCGCTATCAGAAAAATGCTTGAGGGCTTCCGCCAGATCCGTCGGCAACTGAACCGCATCGGAGGTATAGGGCGTTTCCACCGGCCGCGGTGGCACCAGTCTGCGCTCAACCCCGTCGACCCCGCTGAACAACTGAGAAGCGATATAGAGATACGGATTGGCGGCGGAATCGCCAATGCGATTTTCCACCCGGGAAGCCGTGTAGTCCGGCGCACACAGTGAGCGAATCATCACCCCCCGATTATCCCGTCCCCACTGCACGCGGTCTGGAGCCAGGGTAAAGGGCTGATACCGCTTGTAACCATTGATCGTCGGCGTCGTCAGCAAACAGCTTTCCACCGCATGCTCCAGCAGGCCAGCAACCCACCGGGAGGCCATTGAAGACAGATCGCTGCCCGGATCCGGCACAAAAAGATTATGCCCGCTGGCGGCATCCCGGATCGACTGATGGAAATGCCAACCGTTGCCCATGGCATTGTGCACTCCGGGTCGACACATGAACGTCGCATGCAAGCTCTCCCGGGCGCAGACCTGTTTCACCATACTCCGAAAGAGCACCATCTGATCCGCTGCTTCCAAGGGCGAGGTGGGATGAAAGGTGACTTCCAGTTGACTCGGCCCAAATTCCGCTTCCAGCGTCCTGACTGGTAATTCCAAGGCTTGTGCATGACGTCGAATCAGGGTCATCACCGACTCAAGGCGGTCATAGTGCTGTTCCGTCAGATATTGATAGCCATGGGCAATCAACGCCGTATCCGGTGGCTGCTGAGGCTTGCCACTGTGTCGATGTTCGAGATTGGGAGACGTCACCCGGTACACGGCGAATTCGACTTCCAGTCCACAGACCATCTCCATCCCGGCATCTTGCAGCCGAGCAACCGCCTGGCGCAGGATTTGCCGGGTAGATATTTCGACGGGCGATCCATCTGGATAACATAGATCCGCCAGCATCCATCCACTCGCCGACGACCAGGGCAGCACCCGAAATGTGTCGGGAGCCGGCATCATCCACAGGTCGGAAGCACCGGTCAACCAACCAGCCCCGAATCCGGCATCTTCGTTCCAGATAGGGAACACAGTCGTATGCGAGGTATCCTTGAGCAGCAACGAACTGGTAACTGGGACGCCATGTTCCAGCAGATCCGGCAGATCGTCGGCCATGACCACCTTGCCTCGCAGGATGCCGTGCTGGTCGGCAAAGGAAATCCGCACCGTTTCCAAGCTGTGCTGCTGGACACTTTCCAGCACCCGAGCAATGGCCGCCGTCCATGCGTCACCCCTCAAACCGAAACTGTGGGATACGCCCCGTCTATTCATGTGGAATCGATATTTTGGCCCATGGGGAGGCCCGCCATCTCTGTTGTTCTGCCTCCCGCCATTCCTGCGACCAGCGGGCATGTCCCACCACGGCATCCACGGATGGTGGGCCTGTCAGGATCTTGGCGCCGTTCCTTCCCATCAGCAATGACGCTTCACCACCGGCCTCGACATGGTCGATCATTTCCTTCAACAAGCGACGATAGTGAACGATGCCGATATCACTGCGGCCCAGATGTTCTTCCGTCCGGTCCTGTATCGGTCCCATAGACTCGCAAGCCCACTGGTCGTGAACATTGATGTCAAACCCCATGCCGGTATAGGTCCGGGTCCGTTGTTCTTCGGGGTCATAATGATAATGGTTGGCGGCATTCTTCCTCGGTCGGTAATCGGGAAGTTCATGCTCTGCCAGACGCTGCTGCCGCATGGTATCCTTATCCACCGCATCCCCATAACTGGTGAACATGGCATACCAGTAACAATGGGTATCATCCACAGGCACATGCCATTGGGTAATGTTCATGTCGGCGGACATGGGGATAGAGATCGCACAGGGGAATATCTGGTTGGTCACACGAACATGCATATGCTGGCCGTCACCGGGATCTCGAAGACTGATTAGTCGAAGTCCGAACTCCGTGCGTTCGACCTGGATCTCCGGCCTGGGATATCGTCGCAACCACTCGGTGACGGAGATATTCGTATTGACCGCGTGACCGCGGAACTGCTTTCCATACCCATCCGCCGGATCTTCATCTTCCCAAAACCGATGCAGAAAGGAAGCGTGGGCTGGATCAATGCCCACTTCCAGCGCCTGCAGCCAGTTGCAATGCCACAGCCCCTTGAACGAAAAAACGTGAGTGGACGGAGCCTGGAAACAATCGAAAGCGGGCATGGGTGGCGGTTCGTTGGGACCGAGATAGGCAAACACAATCCCATTTCTCTCCTGCACCGGATAGTGGCATAGACGGATTCGCTCATGCATCCGACTACCCTCCGGCTCCGCCGGTTGCTCCAGGCAATGTCCCTGGTTATCGAACAGCCAGCCATGAAATACGCAGCGAATCCCCTCCGACTCCAACCGGCCGTAACTCAGGTCAGCTCCCCGATGCGGACAATGTCGTTGGATCAATCCGAGTTTCCCCCCCTCATCACGAAACAACACCAGCGATTCACCCAGTAACCTGACCGGCACCACCGGCCGATTCTTCGCCAGTTCATCCGTCAGGGCCGCAGGCAACCAATAATGACGCAGCAATTTTCCCGCAGGCTCTCCATGCCCTGTGCGGGTCAAATAATCATTTTGTTCACGATTCATCATGACCTTGGTCCTCGGAAGGGAGGTGGACAGACCGTCATCATGATTTTCCAGCCATGAAAAACGCCAAACCGAGTCCCGATACAACCAGAATATCAACTACTGATGGGTGGTAAATCCTTCGAAAGTCCCACACGGTCCTGCTGATCAAGCGCTGTTGCGTCATACCCAATTATCCTTGATGAGAAAAGAATCAAGTCGCGCGGCAGTCAAAATGCCTACCCATATATTTTCACCCGAATCCGCCAAACCTTGTCAATGCCTTGATTCAGACCGGCCTGCATGCGCCCAGCCTCGCGAGCCACTGTCGGTCATTCAACGGTATAGACCGTTGTTACGGTTGGATGCGGCTCAATACCACAGCCCTCCCTGCATCCGTCGAGGCTGGGCAATAAAGACCCACGACCACCGACATTCACCATGGCCGGGGAGACCAGGGCCGTCATGCCATTGTATCGTGGCGGGGTTTCCCAACCAGCCTGATGTGCCTTGGATTGATCCCGAGGATCAGGTCGAACAGAACTCTGAGGAATATGACGAATTGAGCAGGGTTCAATTTTCGCCATTTACTCATGCCACCGACAGTCCGTAGCATCGGATAGGGTCTGATCATGGCAATATCCACTCCTCTTTCGTCTTATGCAGTTCACGACCAGTCTGGAATTTGGAACCTGTTTACCTTGCCTAAAATAGGCTAAATCAAAACATCATCTTGATTTAGCCTGAATAATCGCTATAATTCCCGACATGATCGACCGTGACCTCACCCCAAAGCTGACCAAGGCCGCACTGACTTGGCCGTCCATCACGCTCACCGGACCTCGGCAGAGCGGCAAGACCACATTATGCCGCACCCTCTTCCCACAACACCAGTACGAAACACTGGAAGCTCCCGACAAACGGACCTTTGCCGCTGAAGACCCCCGCGGATTCCTGGCTCAATTCCCGGAAGGCGCGATTCTTGATGAGGTTCAAAGAGTGCCCGATCTACTATCCTACCTGCAAGGGATCATCGACGCCGACCCAGCACCCGGCCGCTGGATTCTCACCGGCTCGCAAAACCTATCTCTGCTCAAATCGATCACCCAGTCATTGGCAGGACGGACAGCCGTGTACCACCTCCTTCCATTGACAAGAGGAGAAATCATCCGCTTTCCTTGGCATCCAAAGACGCTCAACGAGGCGCTCCTCACCGGTTCTTACCCACGCATCTTCGATGAAAGACCGCAAGCCTCGGACTGGATCGGTTCCTACATCGCCACCTACATAGAGCGTGATGTGCGGACGATCAGCAATGTAGGCGACCTCACGACCTTTCAGCATTTCGTGACCCATTGCGCTGGTCAAACTGCACAATTGCTTAACTACTCGTCGCTCGCGGGAGATTGTGGCATCTCGCAACCGACGGCAAAAGCCTGGATCAGCATCCTTGAAACCAGCTTTATCACTTTCCGCCTTCCGGTCCTACATGTGAATCTTCGCAAACGTCTGGTGAAGATGCCCAAGCTGCATTTCTACGATACCGGACTCGTTTGCTGGTTGCTGGGTATCCATACACCCGAACAGCTCCAGGCACATCCGCTACGCGGCCCGATCTTCGAAACCTGGGTCGTCTCGGAAGTCGCCAAACTTCAGGCCAATCAAGTGGAATTAACCAGAATCTCATTTTATCGCGACCGAAATGGTGCAGAGGCCGGTCTGGTCGTCGAAAACCGGATGGGGACCACGATTCTTGACGCCAAGTCATCAGAGACCGCATCGTCCAGCCTGTTCAAAGGTTCCAAACGCGTTAAAAAACATCTTGACCGATCGAATCACCGATGCTCGGTCGTCGTTGTCTACGGCGGCGATCAATCCCAGCGTCGGGCTACAGACCGCTTGGTCCCATGGAGGGGATTGCACGAATTCGATTGGGGCACATCGCATTGCATCGTCACTGCCCGGTCCGCTGGCCGACCGATTATCGGAGCCCATGTGCTCGCACTGTTTCCCAACAAGACATGGAAGAGCGCGATCACAGACGAACGTGGCACGGCAAGCCTCGATTTATATTCGGCTCAATCGCCAATGACTGTTTTCGTCGCCATCAACGGGTACGCGGCGCACGAGGAAAACTCCTGGAGACCAGCAACCGGACCTCTCGACATCAATTTGGCAGAACTGCCCGATGGCGGTGCGGTCATCTTCCCGAACGATTCGGGGCATGTTCCCATCTTGCGGGGTCGGCTCAATCCGATCCTGGATGACCTTGGCCGCGCATTCCTCTACGCCGACAACATCGCCATCAGTGGCGGACTCCAGCAACCCGTACGATTCGCTCTTGGCGAGGATCTGCATCTTGGGGATGCGGAGGGACACGAGGCGATAGTCCGCGTTATTGCCATTGTCGGTCGAGCCGCCTTGGTAGAATATCGTCAGGCATGAGAGACGGAGGAAAATTGGGTCCGGTATCGCAAGGCATTCACAGGCTGCCGTGCTGATACCCTTTAGTATGTGATGCAATTCCGAGCAATCCCCCCCCCCCCATTTTTCGCAATGCAAGTGGCACGAGGGGCGTTAACAATCAAACCAGCCAAATCATGGCACTGGCCAAGTGCCGCATCGACCAATCGTTCCTGTTCAATCTTTCATAATAAGTCGCCATGCGACGAAAGGGCTTCAGCTTTTGAACCAGACGTTCCACCCGATGGTGCGCTTGGTCAATTTCCCGATCATCATCTCGGGCTCTTGACATTGACGGCGTAGCGGGATCACAGCCGTCGCCCCCGAATTCTCAAACCATTCAATTCGTGGATGACTGTCATCCCCTTGATCGACGATCCCATCATCAGCTTCGAAATCCCGGATCAGGCTCGGAGCCTGACCCGACTCCGAGACTTAACCGGGCGTAACCAATAGCTTAATCGGGAGACCCCCTGCCTCGACGGGGGCCTAGATGTTCATACCCAGCCCGTCCGAGAGGGGCCGACGGCTTCCGTTTCCCGGGTCGTTTTTTACGCTCCAGGCTGGGGTCCGCGCGTCATCGACCAAGACCAATGCAAAGTCCACATTGATCGACCGGGCCAGTCAACTCTTCTGCCCTAGCCCTTTTGGGAACCCGCGGGGGTAGCGCCTGAACACTGGGTGCCAGTTTCCCAAGTCTTCGGGCAAGTCGCGTATAGGTGAACCGGTCCGACCAATCCACCGCATCGCTTCAATCAAGCGTCTATTGGACCGCCCGGTCACACCACCATCGGTGGATTGACCGGACATCTCGGGCTCGATTTGTTCCCAAGGGCACTTCTCCTGGGTCACGGATCGGGAAGTCACGGCCTCCAAGGCGGATCCACTGATGCGGGCGGGACGAGCCCGCTGGGGATCGAGAACGAACCCTTCACCCCCCTGAAGCCCCCAGGGGATGGCTTTGAACACCACTTCGGTCACGGCAAGCAACATCTGGCGACGGGGTTCGCCCATCGGACGAGGCGGGCATTCCTCATTGATCCGATGCCGCAGCGGGGTGTGCGCTGTTCCAGGCCGCCCGGGCGAAGTCGGGTCGTCTCCCCCGCGGGGGGAGACCGTGGCGCGGCTTGTTTCTGGGGTTCCCCATCCCGGACGGGGAGACGGGGTCCCAAGCCATCGTGTTCGGGCACCGCCCGCCTGATGGGGAGCCCTTCGACTCCTCCTGACTCGATGCCGTGACCGAGTGGGTGATCGGCCGGTTCTTCAGGAAAACCAGGGCCCATCGTCAATCCGGCCGCCCGCCGGAGGGGCCGCCCTGTCCGCAGATTCCCCCCGCTGGCGTGGGCGCCCGGAAATCCCGCCGAATCCACAGGGGGATGCCCTTAGCGGGAATTGCTGATGGCCGACCCTCTCAGTTGACCAATCAACGGAGAAGGGTCATACCGACTGGCGACCACCCCCTGACCCACCCGGAAAGATCGCCCATTTTCGCGCTCAAGTCCACTGGCCGATCCCAGCGACAGATGGCCGCACAGCTCGGACGGGACGTGGTCAGCCACCCCCAGTGCAGTGGCTCGCCCTCGTCGGGGGATTGATCTCGGTGGCCGAGACCGCGACCAAGGGCAGGTCGACGACGGAGCCGGCGGCTGGCGGCTCCCACTCCCCCTTCAGCCACCGCACCCCCCGGCGACCGCGCCGGGGTCGGGGGACGGGCGAGCCCGTTTCCGTCCAATTGGGTTGAAATGGGTCAAGCGCTGGGCGGGATCGGCTTTTGATCGGGAAATCCGATCAGATTCTCTTATTTTATCGATGTTACCGATGGCCTGGCTGGGGGGAACTGGCGGCGGACTGAGCCGGTTCGCCAGAAAAAGAGGCGTTTTCTGCCAGACACTAAATTATGGGCATCCGGTCTCCCATTGCTGACACCTCTCCAGCGATATTCTGTTCGGCAGTGTCATTGAGTGATGAGTGGTTCGCACGGTGGTTCATCATCGACCACTCTGCCCCGGTCTTTCGTTGCAGCTTCATGGTTATTCGATCCGGCGAAATAGGCATGTGGTCGAGCCGCCGCCCATATTCACGAAAGATGGAATGGGATTGCGGGCAAGCCAAGCGTCGATTTCTTTGGCGACCGGATGGGTCGGAAACTCGCGCACGAACAACTCCAGCCAACCGACACCACGGCTACCGGTATGGCGGCCTATTAGCAGGTCGGCGCGGCGTGCTTCGTGAAGCGACTTCCAAAGCCATGCCGCGCCCTCGACCAATGTGCCACCGCCGGGAGCTAGGGAATAGACATCGTTTGCCCCGGAGCGTCGGAGCGCATAGGCAGCGACTGTCGCGGCACCATAAGTCATATTTGCGTAGTAAAGCCACCGGTTCGCAGGGACATGATGACGGTAAACCCGTTCGACACCACCACGTCCGATGCTCTCAATGCCGCGGACATAGTAGCGGTAGGCATGGTCGAGCACATCACGATTGGCCGTCACATTGCCCCAGAATGCCCAGCCCGCCGCAATCAGAACACGCCGGTCGGCGCCCCGGGGCGAGAACGAATCCCTTGCATTGCTCGTTATTTCGAACAGTCTGTCGCCCCACTGCCTAACGGATGACAGTAGAGCCGTGTCCGTCGGATATTCCTCCTTCAGGATCGCAAAGGCCTGGGCAAGGGGCACCATGAAGTTCGCCACCTGAAAAACCGGCTCGTTCATGGTGTTGTAATTGTACAATCCAGGAGGAGAATAGGGCGAAATTTTGGTGAAGGCGTCGATTCTTGCTCCTTCCGCAAGCGTAGCTCGAATGACTTCAGCCGCTTTTGCATCGCCCGAGAAATAGGCCGCAATATTCTGGAACAAGACGTTGCCAGCACCTTGTGCGTTCGACTGCTGGTGTCGGATCGGTCCGGTAATAGTTGCGACGCGAGAGAGCGTAGCCTTCACGTCAGTCGATCCCCAGCAATAGCGTTGCCGCTCCGACTCCGCAAGAAGCGTCAGTGCCGCCTTACGTGTGCCAGGATCGATAGCCGGCGTGATGGGAGTCGCCCTATCCACACCCTTTCCCACCGTGACGCACCCGGTGAGCAGGAAAGTGGCAAGAAGCACATGGCTTGTCTTCGTTCTTATAGACATCAAAATCGCCGACCGAACCTGCGAGGCGCACCAAAGACTCCCAGCCATCCAACTCCGCCAACCGATAACCTGTTTATCCCGAGATGCTGGACCGGAGAATATCATTCCGAGCCACCCCCGAATTCCATGCCCAAGCGGCGTAACTCAGATCTCGGTCGAGCGTCGCGCAACGGCCCGACGGGGAAATCCGAAAAAAAACAGCCGTATTCATTAACAACATCAATGTGTGTGAATGCTGCATAGTACCATGCCCGGCCTGATGCGGTCTCTCCTCAATGGTGGCCTTGATCGCAATCTCACTGGCTTGTTCAAAAATCAGCACCAGGGAATACCCCCCCCTGAACAAGGGGTCTTTTCAGGCCCAACAACATGAGATGATAGCCACCGGGTTGAAAGACCACCGAGGTATCCGGTGGTACTTCCACCGCATCGACCTGGATCATCTTCATCAGCCCATGCTCCATGAGATGCATAGGCAGTTCCAAGGTGTCCGCAATGTCCGAACGGGCGGCCAGCAGCCGGTCCGGGTGGATGCCATGATTGTGCATGGTGAGATAAGCGGCCCCATTCGGGGAGGTCGGGGGAAGTGGCCTCGACCAGACATCCAAACCCACCAATTCCGCCGAAGCGATATTCGCCCCACAGAGACATGCCATCAGGGCTCCGAGAGCCCAATGCCCCCCTCGGCGGCCAGTTCCCACATCATGTGACCTGCTTTCAGTGGGGTCATACGTGTCATTTCATGCATTGCGAGGCGGCATCGTTTCAGGAGTGGAATATTCATTGTGGTGGCGGTTCGGTGATCAGTCATGCCTACGTGTTATATCATGTTGCGGTTCGCTGAAAAATACATCGACATCTGATGGCTGACTTCAGCCCGCCTTGACGATTCGAGAGAACCGGCAGGCCAATACCCTGACAGACAAACGGAGGTCACCGGACTGAACGGGGTTTGTCCACTCTCAGACCAACCCTGATTCGATCCAGTCCCAGATCAAAATTCCCGGGTGGCATGAAACATCACTTCCGGCCAGCGTTGTTCCACGAGTTGCAGGTTGGCCCGATTGGGCGCAATGTACACCAGTGCCTGATGACCATCTATGGCAAGGTGCAGCTCATTTCTCCGGCGGAAATCCGAAGCCATTGTCTCATCCGGAAAAGACAGCCAGCGGACTGTTGCGACCTGCACCGGCTCAAAACCACAATCCACCTTGTACTCGATCTTAAGCCGATGGGCTACCACATCGAACTGCAGAATACCGATGGCTCCAAGGATGAAGTCATTATTGATCAGGGGTCTGAATACTTGGGTGGTCCCTTCCTCACTGAGCTGTATGAGTCCTTTCTGCAATGCCTTCGCCTTCAGCGGTTCTTTCAGCCGAATTCGACGAAACAGTTCCGGCGCGAAGTTCGGAATCCCAGTGAACTTGAGGTTCTCACCTTCCGAAAAACTGTCACCGACCTGGATGGTGCCATGATTGTGCAATCCCAGGATATCCCCAGCCCAGGCCTCTTGCGTCGAATCTCTTCGGTCTGCAAGAAAGCTGTGCGCATTGTGCACGGCGATTTGCCTGCCCGTTCGCACTTGATGGATCTTCATCCCGCGAACAAACCGTCCTGAGGTCATGCGCAGAAAGGCCACCCGATCATGATGGGCCGGATCCATGTTTGCCTGGATTTTGAAGACGAAGCCGCTGAACTTGCTTTCTGATGGGCATACGGTCCGCGATGTTGTCGACCGATGCTGGGGAGGGGGGGCAAACCGAATGAAGTTATCCATCAGTTCATCCGTGCCCAACCGATTGAGCGCCGACCCGAAAAATACCGGCGTTTGTTTGCCTTCCAGATAGGCTTGCGGGTCGAAGGGAGTGGTGGCACCTCGCACCAGATCAATTTCCTCCCGCAATGATGATGCCGCGAACAGGCCCACATCCCGATCAAGTTCGGCATGGTCCAGACCCTGAATCAGGCGGTCTTCATTCCGTCCCCCTCGGCCCCGAAATAAGTGAACGATGTCGTCGTAGAGGCGATAGACACCGACAAATCCCTTGCCCAGCCCAATGGGCCAACTCATCGGCGCACACTGAATTTTCAGGACGGCCTCGACCTCATCCAGGATTTCGATCGGGTCCCGACCTTCCCTGTCCAGTTTGTTGATGAAGGTGATGATCGGTGTATCGCGAAGACGGCACACCTCCATCAGCTTGATCGTTCGCGCCTCCACCCCTTTCGCAAAATCAATGACCATCAGGGCCGAATCCACCGCCGTCAGGGTGCGGTAGGTATCTTCGGAGAAATCCGCATGCCCGGGCGTATCGAGCAAATTGACCACGCACCCATTGTAGGGAAACTGCATCACCGAAGAGGAAACGGAGATGCCCCGCTGCTTCTCCAGCTCCATCCAGTCCGAAACGGCATGACGGTCGCTCTTGCGAGCCTTGATGGTGCCTGCCAATTGAATCGCCCCACCATACTGCAGTAGCTGTTCCGTCAAAGTGGTCTTGCCCGCATCAGGATGGGATATGATGGCAAATGTCCGCCTTTTCTCGATTTGATTGACGAAACTGCTTTCCATGATCAAGCCTGACTGACGTCTTGGAGTTGATTCATTCGAAAAATCTGTATTGACTGGGGCAATCGATGCGCAATGGTGCAAGCCATGCGTGCTGGTCGTCCGCCCCCATCTCATGACCGACGGGGACCGACCGACAAACCCATCTCCCACGCATTGCCCCACTACACCGTCAAGGAAATCGGTGTCTGCATCGGACTAACAATCATGCCGAATCAGTGACCCGCCACACCACAACGAGCCATACCGTGAGCGTCCTGGTGGCCATGCCATTAGTGATCGGACGATCAATGCGTCTGGGAAACCGGACCCAAACGCGGGTAGGCACATGACTTTCACCCAGTCACTAAAGGTGACAATCTACAGCCCTGTTCTCATATTGTCCTAGTCCGCTCGGTTCGTCGATTTCCATTTCGCCACCTGTCCTGGTGGGTGGGTGACGCCGATTATAATCTCGGGATCATTGAACCACAATCTCACCACCTCTCCCTTGATATGTTACTTGCCTCACTCCAGGGCCTTTCCATCGCTTTTGGTAACGAGAAGTTACTGGACGATGCCAAGCTGACGATTCAATCGGGCGACCGAATTGGGTTGTTGGGGCGAAATGGCGCGGGCAAATCCACCTTGCTGGCCCTGATGGCGCAGAAGCTGCTGCCCGATGAGGGAGATATTCACCTGACACCGGATATCACAGTGGCCCTGCTGGAACAGGTGCCGAAACTTCCCGACGAAGCCACCATATTCGATGTGGTGGCATCTGGACTCGGTCAAGTGGGCGCTTTTCTGACAGAATTCTACCGAATCACCGCTGCTGGTGACGGTCTGTCGACCGGGAAGTGGCAGTCACTGGAATCCCTGCAGCAGAGCATCGAAGCCTGTGATGGCTGGCGTCTGGAGCAGCGGGTGAAAAAAATCCTGTCCCGCCTGTCACTGACCGCCGATACTTCCGTCACGACCTTGTCGGTAGGATGGCAAAGACGGGTCTGCCTGGCACGATCCCTAGTGTCCAATCCCGATATCCTGCTCCTGGACGAGCCGACCAATCACCTGGATATCGCCTCAATCGAATGGCTGGAAGATCAATTGATGCGCTTTCAGGGGGCCATCCTTTTCGTCACGCATGATCGCACCTTCCTGCGAAGGGTGGCCAACCGAATCCTCGACTTGGATCGGGGGCAGTTGCGCTTTTGGGCCGGTGGGTACGAGGACTATCTGCGTCGTCAGAACGCTCTGCTCGAACAGGAATCACGACAGCAGGCCAAGTTCGACCGTAAGCTGGCGCAAGAGGAGGCATGGATACGTCAGGGAATTCAAGCCCGACGAACCCGAAACGAGGACCGGGTGCGGGCCCTCGTCAAGATGCGCGCCGAACGCAGACGAAGGCAGGCACGCGATGGGCAGGTCCGGTTCAATCTCGAACATGCCGAACGTGGCGGGCGATTGGTGCTGGAAACACAAGACATCTCCTTTGCCTATGGCGACATGGTGATTGCCCGAGATTTTTCCACCCGCATCCTGCGTGGTGACCGGATCGGATTGATTGGGGACAACGGCATTGGGAAAACCACCCTGATCCGGCTGCTGTTGGGAGAACAGGTGCCAGACAGCGGCCATATCCGCCTGGGGCACAACCTTCAAGTCGCCTGGTTTGACCAGCTTCGCGCCCAGATTGACATCAATGCCACGGTGGTCGAGGCCATCGGTGACGGCCGGGAGAAGATCACGATCAGGGGAAAAGATCAGCACGTGATCTCCTATCTCTCGAACTTTCTGTTTTCTCCGGCCCGATCACGCTCCCCCGTGAGCAGTCTTTCCGGAGGTGAAATGGCCCGGGTCTTGCTGGCGAAGCTGTTCAGCCGGCCAGCCAATCTGCTGATCATGGACGAACCGACCAATGATCTGGATATCGAAACCCTGGAACTCCTGGAAGAACTCCTGCTGGATTTCCCGGGCACTCTGATTCTGGCCAGCCATGACCGCCAATTCATGGACAATGTGGTCACCAGCACCCTGTCATTCGAGGGTCAAGGGATCATTCGGGAGTGGGTCGGTGGCTACCGTGACTGGGAACGTCAGCAATCCAAAAACCCCCGATCAGATGCCCCCGATGTCACACCCCCTTCTGGCACCGATGACACCATCCGGACCCAGAAGGCTTTCCAAAGACCTCCCACCAAGAAGAAGCCCGGTTTTCGGGAACAGCAGGAATTAGCAGCACTGCTTGATCGCATCAAGGCCCTTGAGGAACGCCAAAGCGAACTCTCTGCCACCGTTTCGGATCGAAAGTTCTACCATCTGGACCAGCAAACGGTGACGGCCACACTCCGGGAACTCCACCACATCCCCGGAGAACTGGAACAATGCTACCGACGCTGGGAACAACTGGAATCCTGAACGAACGAGCTCAGACCAGGCAGACCGCACCGATCTGTCGACCATAAACCGACTCTCCCTGATGGCGGGCCCGACGAAAGCTGAAGAACAGGCTGTCATTCGAATAAGTGTCCCAAGGACTTCGATCGAACTGCCGAATCCCGGCATGGAGCAGCCTGCGTTCGATATATCCCGGCAGGTCGAAGTGCATCCGTCCGGTTTCCGCATGGCGAAAAAAGCACGCGGCGGCATTGATCGGTGACTCGTCCATGAATCGCTCCCGAAAGCGGTCTCCCACCTCATAACTGATCGACTGGATGGCCGGTCCGATTGCAACGGCAATGCGGTCTCTTTGGGCCCCCAGGGTTTCCATCGAATCGAGGACTGCATCCGTGACGCCCGACAAGGCGCCCAGCCAACCCGCATGGGCGGCACCGACTACCCCCGGTGCCGCCAGCAGGACGGGAGCACAATCCGCCCCCATGGCACCAATACAGACTCCCATATCGGATGTCACCAATCCATCTGCCTCGACGGCCGAATCGGTATCCGTCTCGCTACCCACCACCCGGACCTTCTTCCCATGGACCTGCCAGTTGGTAATCAGGCGACTCCCTTCCAGGGCCTGCACCACCCGATCACGATTCTCCAGAACATGCTGACGATGGTCTCCAGCATCGAAGCTGCAATTCAAGGAGGCATGCAAACCGACGGAAACGCCCCCTTTGCGTGAGAAAAACCCATGCCGAATCTCTGGAATATCCCGCAACAGGGAACTGGTGTACCGGGTGGGAAGCCGAGCGTCCAATGGTGCTTGATCCGAAAGCTCTTGCGGCAGACCGTCATGCATTGCGCCCACCCATCCAGTCGGTTGAGCCGAATGGGCTTGTGCCTAGGTGGTCTGTGCGTTCTTCCACCTCGGGTGCGACCCGCTGAATTGATTCGACCCGATTCATTCGAAAAACAGTCTGGAATCGTTAAGAATGCAGGTGAAAAACAACCAGGGAGGGATACGCTGTGGATGAATTGATCCGGTCGGGTGTGGGGGCAAAAATCATCCAACCCGGCAAACTCCGCCCGGCGATCTTACCATGCCCTTGAGAGGCCGATTCGAAGCGGGCCTACCAACGGCAGCATGATCCGCAGACACCCATTCCCACTCCCCCGGATCCTGAATCGATCTTCGGCTGACCTCTTTTGATCGTATTGGCCTTTCTTCTTGCTGACAGCACTTTATCGACTTGGCTATAATCTCGCTGAACTTGCGACGTCGGAGAGTTGGCAGAGCGGTCGAATGCGGCGGTCTTGAAAACCGTTGACTGTAACAGGTCCGGGGGTTCGAATCCCTCACTCTCCGCCATTCAGGTCCTCCCAATTTCTGATCGTGACGGTGGTCGACATCCGCTTCGGAAGGATCATGGCATTGCGTTGGATCCATTGGATGGCCATCCTGCATACGTACTTCGTCACTGATGGATACAGCACCCTATGTCGGAATGGCCATATCACTGTCTGGATGGCTCACTTTTCCATGTGGCATGGCTCGGCAGGGAGACTCCGCTTCAGTGGATAACGCCCTTTGGCGGATCGATTTCCTGCTTGCCTTGGCCGTGACATGACCACCGTATTGATCGATCCCGAATGCCGAGTTATCATCATCGCCGCGCCCGCAACATTCTGCTTGGACTGGTCTTGCTGCTGCTGGTCATGGCGTGCATATCACTCACCACCGGTCCGATTACCACCCGCTTCAGCGATGTGATCCTGGCCTTGGCCGGGACCTTGAGTCGGGAACCGGATACCCCGGCCAGTGGGCTGGATCAAGTCATTATCCATCTTCGCCTGCCCCGCCTGATCCTCGGCATTCTGGTGGGTGCCGGTCTCGCCATGGCCGGTACGGTCATGCAGTCCCTGTTCAGAAATCCCATGGCGGACCCCGGACTGCTGGGGGTTTCCTCCGGAGCCGCATTGGGAGCGGTCTCCTTCATCGTCCTTGGGGTCTCCATGATGCCGGGGTTGTTTGCCACATGGGGGAGTTGGCTGTTGTCCGCCGCCGCATTTTCCGGTAGCCTGATCAGCCTCTTGCTCGTCTATCGTCTGGCCCGATTCAACTACCGCACCGATATTGCGACTATGTTGCTGGCTGGCGTGGCCGTCAATGCCATCACCGGTGCACTGATCGGCCTCATGAGCTATCTCGCCAGCGATATGGAACTGAGAGATCTGGTGTTCTGGAGTCTGGGCAGCCTGGAAATCGCCAACTGGTGGAAACTGGCCATCACCATCGCCTTGGTCGCGCCCGGCTGCCTGTGGATGCTGGCTTTCTCCAGCGCCCTCAACGCCAACCTCCTCGGTGAGAACGAAGCCCGGCATCTCGGGTTCGATGTTGAGCGCATGAAAATACGACTGATTGTGCTGGTGGCCTTGGTCGTTGGTGTGTTGGTAGCGGTGTCCGGTGTCATCGGGTTCGTCGGACTCCTGATCCCCCACCTGCTGCGTCTCGTCTGTGGCCCGGATCATCGTCTCTTGCTTCCCGCGGCCGGCATGCTGGGGGCGGTACTGGTGATCGCGGCGGATATCGTGGCCCGCAGCGCCATTGCCCCCGCGGAGATTCCCATCGGCATCATCACCTCCGTACTGGGAGGGCCCTTTTTTCTATGGCTCCTGATTCGACACCGCCACCGGCAGGTGGCCAGATGATCCGGCTGATCCAGGTCAGCGTCGATGTAGGCCGCACTCGATTGCTGCATGACCTCTCACTGGACTTTGATCCAAGGCGTCTGTGCATGATTGTCGGACCGAACGGGGCCGGCAAGACCACGTTGTTGCATGCGATCGGGGGGGATATCCCCCCGAATCAGGGCCGCATTGAATTCAACGGCCAGCCACTTGCGGATTGGTCGATTCGTGAATTGGCGCTGGCCCGAGCGATACTCCCCCAGTACTCCAGCCTGGATTTCCCCTTTTCCGCCCTGGATGTCGTGCTGATGGGGCGGTTGCCACACACGACGAACCGGCAAGTCAATCTGAATATCGCTGAGGAGATGCTACATCTATGTGACTGTGCACACCTGGCTGAACGCATATTCCCCACCTTGTCCGGTGGGGAGCAGCAACGAGTACAGACCGCCCGGATACTGGCCCAAGTCTGGCGGGAATCCACGACAGGCCATCGATTCTTATTGCTGGACGAGCCAGTCTCCGCACTGGATCTCAGTCATCAGTACCGACTGCTGGAACTGCTTCGAAGACTGATGCATGAAAAAAATCTCGGCGCCATCTGCACATTGCACAATCTGAATCTGGCCGCCCAGTTTGCCGACCGTTGTGTGGTCCTTGACAACGGCAGGGTCGTCGCGGATGGACATCCCACGGATGTGTTCACGGTGGAAACCTTGAGCAACGTATTTGATCTGGACATCTGGATACAGAGACATCCGCAGGACCCCACGATCCCTTTGATTGTGCCCAAGCTGCCGTTGTAACGCGGGGATACGCCATAGGCGTATCCCTATCGATCAGGTCATCGACGTTCGAGAGCCTCGGGCAGTCCAATGATCGAAGTCCGGTCCCAGGGTCTGGTGCGCCATGACGATGGGCCCGGAAACCGAACAGGAATCACCTGACGAATCGCGGAGGGGGTCATCCGCAGGTCATATCGCCCTTGATCACCGTGGGAATGCCAAAATGCATCAGCGTCACGCGGTCGGCCAGAGCGGCGATTTCCTGATGCAACCATCCACTCCAATCGACAAAATCACGGGATAGTTTCCCCATGGGCACCACCCCCCACCCCACCTCATTGGTCACGAGAATAATCGTGGCGCGGGTGTCGTTCAGGGCACGCAGAAATCCGGCCAACTCCGCTGGCCATCCGTCCGCCATGTCCTGATCCAGCCAATTGCTCAACCACAGAGTCAGGCAATCCACCACCACGACATCATCGGCCTCGAAGGATCGAATGATGTGGCACAGATGGCAGGGTTCCTCCACCACCCGCCAGTGCTCCTCACGGTCCTTTTGATGACGGCGAATCCGTTCTGCCATCGCCACATCTCCCGGTGTCGCCGTCGCGACAAATATCGGCCGAGATGACAACGCCTCTGCCGTTTTCAAGGCATAGCGGCTTTTGCCACTGCGTACGCCCCCAGCCACCAGTTCAATCATCCCCCACGCTCCGAAGCCAGACGGCATGATCCACGACCATGATCTCTCCACAACCCAACTCGACCCGAATCACCTCCGATAGCGGCCCTTTGATACTACGGGTTTCATACGCACACAGGGAAATCGATTTCACCCACATGGATGCGGCCGGCTGCGCCGGACACCTCTCAATCACCGAAGCCATTTCTCGGGTATCAAAGCAGCCTTGGTACAGTCCCACCGTCAGATGGGGTTGGTAGTCCCAGTCGGACACCTGGCTATGCGGGTCGCAGAGGACGGGTCGAAGCATTCTGCGTAGGCGGCGCAGACCATCATCGTCATCCAGCACCTCATAGCAAGGAGACCCGGTAAAGCTGCTCAGGGATCCCAGACGAATCCGAAAAGGTGCCACTGTCCGGGCACCTTCACGGACAGCGTCCAAGTGGACGGACTCGGGTGCCGGAAAGCCCCCCGGCAAGATCGTCACATGCACCTGACGCCGATAGTCGGTGACCAGCCACGGTTGAAGCCGAACAGCGGCCTGCTGCATGGCCCGGTTCCAGTCAGGTTCATCCACCATGACCATCCAGCATAGATAGAATGACCGGCCACGATGCCACTGAACAAAGTCCTGATCCAGATTGGCCAGCGTATATCCGCTGGCACGAAACCTGTCCAGAGTGTCAGTCATTCTGTTGTCTCTTGCCGAACCGCGTCCAACTGAACACAAAATTCCGGAATGGCGAGGAGCATCCGTAATGTATGTCGGTACATGACATCCGAGTCGACATAAATGAACTGGTCTTGCCCCACCGCCTTGATCATGGGCCAGGGACGCCAAAACGACATATCCGGACGCTGACCATCTCGAAGACCCGTGATGATGACATCCGGATTGGCCTGGATCACCGCTTCCATGCTCACGCGGGGCGCAATGATCGCCAGGTCCGCAAAGAGGTTACGCACTCCACACACCTCCAGCACCTTCGAGATGATGTGCTCGCCGTTCAAGGTCATCAGCGGATCCGCCCAGACCTGATAGAACGCATCCAGCACCGGCCGGTGGGCATATCGTTCCCGAGTGGCCTCGATTCGGGCTCGGGCCAGGTCCAACCCCGAGTCCAGCGCATCTTGTGTACCGGCCATGACCGCCAATTCGCGAATATTTTCCACCACCCCATCAAAACTGCGCGGTTCGGAGGAATAGACCGGGATGCCATGGTGCTCCAGGCGGTCCAGCATCTCGCCATTGCGGCTCCCTCTCCAGGCCACCACCAGGTCAGGGGACAAGGACAGGGCCGCTTCCAAGTTGAAGTGGTCATAACTCCCTACCACGGGCAGTCCCATCGCTTCAGGCGGGAAATTACTGTAACTGACCACGCCCACAATGCGTCCGCCCGCACCCGCCGAGAAAAGATTCTCGGTGATATGGGGTGCCAAACTCAGGATTCTGCGGGCTGGCTCTGCCAAAACCACCTCCTGACCTAAATCATCCACCACCCGAATATCCATACTCAAGGCCAAGACCAACCCTGGCAGACAGAACAGTCCCGCCGTCACCCCCCAACCGAATCCCGGGAACCGCCGAAAACACCGAAGCGCTGCGGCCAGGCCATGACAAGGCCGACTGATGCGGGTCACTGGCCGAACGGGTGTCGCATGCCGACCCAGCCCGGGAGCGTTGGACTCGCCAGCATCAATGTTTCCGATAGCGCAAGGTGGCGAGTACATTGAATCCATCCTGGGGGTAGCTTCGGGCCGTTTCATATGGCTCATCCAACAGATTGTTGAACTGAGCACCCAGTGACCAGTGTCGTCCTAGCTTGAAGTCGGTGCGCAGATTCCACACGGTGAATCCGTCCAGGGCGAACGATCCATCCCGTGTTTCTCCACGGTGCAACACCGATGCGGCCAGAGACCATCGGCCGAAGTCCCGACCAATTCGCAGATTCAGGATGCGCTTTGCCCGTCGATTGAGCAATTCGCCACTGTCCGTATCACGAGGGTCCTGCAAGGTGAGCATGCCGGAAAGCTTCCATTGATCGAGCTGGATTCCCCCCGTCAGTTCCAGACCGTCAATTTCCACTGCCCGAATATTGGCAGCACGATAGCTGCCGGTTGTCGTTTGAACGGATTCGATCAGCTGGTCGATCTGCGTATGGAACAGATTGAGGCTCCAGAAGTAGGATGCTTCGTCCTTCAGCAGGCCGATGTCCACACCCTGCGCCGTCTCAGGCTCCAGTTCGGGATTGCCAAACCCTGGAAAATAGAGTTCATTGAAGGTAGGCGCCTTGAAAGCCTCGCTCCACGACAAGGTCGTCCGCAACCCGTTTCCAAGATCCCATCCCAGCGCGAGACCCCCGGTCGTGTGACGCCCGACCCGTTCAACGTCATCCTCTCTCGCCGAAAGTTCCAGATCCGCGGCGCCGAGTTCAACTCTCATCGCCGAGAACAGCCCGGTCTGGTCACGCTCATTCACCTCATAGGCTGTGGTACTCGTCACCTGATCCTGCAGTCGGTCCACTCCCAAGGTGAGGTCGATCACCCCGATCGCAATCTCATTGACCCAGCTCAAATGATCCCGATTGGTCTCGAAGTGAGAGGAGAAGGTCTGGTCAAGATAACTTTCGATGACGTCTTTAGACTGTCCGATCAACAAACGGGTGGTCCAGTCATCGGTCACTGTATAGTCCCCGCCCAGCCGAAATACCCGGGTATGGGCATCGGAACGATTCTGAAAGCTGCCGTCAAACTCCACTTCCCCTCGGGTCTCCAGCCATGCGGCATCCACCGACAGCTGGTCCGTCACATCGGCACCGGCTCGCAGGGACAACGACATGTTGTCGTATCCATCCTCATCCGGCTCTTCATCACGCTTCACATCAAAACCCTCTGTGGAGAGCGTGGAGGCCACCAGGGAATACCAAGCGGCCTCGCCGCGGTCGGCCATCCCTGCGCTGACGGCATGGGTGTGGTGGCTTCCGGCCGAGAGATCCAGCGAAGGCTGTGGGGCCTGCGCCGACCTGCGGGTGAAAATCTGGATGACCCCGCCCAATGCCTCAGAACCATACAAACTGGAACGCGCCCCCCGCACGACTTCGATCTTTTCGATCTGGATCAATGGGATATGTTGAAACGACATGGTCCCCAAAGTCGCCGACCCCACCTTGATCCCATCAATCAGCACCAGGACATGATCTGATTCGGTTCCGCGCAAGAACACGGAGGCATTCTGGCCGGCTCCTCCGTTGCTGGTCACAACCAGACCCGGAACCCAAGACAACAGTTCCGGCAGAGTCGTGGCATGACTGCGTTCGATCTGCTCACGGGTGATGACGGTGACAGGCACCAGCGCATCATCCAGGGTTTCGGCACTACGAGAGGCTGTGACCACGATGGCCAAGGGTTCATCCTGTTGCGCCGTCCCGATCAGGGGTACCGACAACAGGAGGGGGCCGGACAGGCCGGCCAGGAGAGTCGATTTCATCCGGATCACTTTTGGTGTCTGCACGCACCCGTGCAGCGTGATATTCGACCCGGCAGACGAAATCATGTGCCTGCCGTGATCACACCTGAATCGGGCAGGTCTCCGGACTCATGAGTGATGGCTTCCTTGGCAGAAGTGCCTGTCACGCCATCAGGGGTTCGCACCTTCCCATACCCGATGTACAGTGGCCGAGCACCCCAGACCGGGGCTCTCTGCGAACCGGACCCATCTACCGTTGCGGGGGCAGTACCGGGATAGCCGCCATGGCGACGCACCGGTTTCCCTTTTCACCCCAATGATCAGGGACAGACCCATGACCCTTGAGGCACCCGAATCGAAGGAAATCTTATCAGAAAGTGCTGTCCCTGCACAATCGACCGAAACGAAAAAGTCAGCGACAGGACGGTCCTGCGCCCACAGTCAGTTGGATGACACCGCCTCGACTTCCAGCACCGCACCATGGGCCGCGATGACACGGACACGAGCACCAACTTCAAGGGGCGGACCAGACACACGCCATTGTGTGTCATCCACGGCGACCTTGCCATAGCCATTGGCGATGGGCTCGATTAGGGTGAATATCCGACCCACATACTGCTGACCACGACGATTCAGCGCTGGCAGATCACTAGCGATCTGCTTTCGGGACACATATCGTCTCGACAGGACCAGGCTGACCACGGACAGGATGGAAAACAGCAAGAGCTGTATCTCCCATCCCATGGTCGGGTACAGGAACAGCACGCCGCCAGTGATCAATGCTGCCACCGAGAGCCACAGAAAAAACAGGGAGGAGACCGCCAGCTCCAGGATCAGCAAGCTGAACCCCAGCATCAGCCAGAGCCAGGGGTCAACAGCCATCATGCCCTGCGTGGGGTTTATCTGCCACTGTCTGCATGGGATTATCCGGGGGATGGACGATGATCCGACTGGCTAAAGGTTTCCTTGACAATCTCACCAATGCCCGCCAGTGAGCCCAGAACACTGGTCGCCTCCATGGGCAGGAGGATCACCTTCTGATTGTCAGCCGACGCCACCTGTTGCAGGGCTTGCACGTATTTCTGGGCCACAAAATAATTGACGGCCTGGATGTTGCCCGCCGCAATGGATTCGGAAACCATGCGGGTGGCATTGGCTTCCGCCTCCGCCTCCCGTTCCCGCGCTTCGGCGGCGCGAAAGGCCGCTTCCTTTTCCGCTTCCGCCTCCAGGATGACCGCTTGCTTGGCCCCTTCCGCACGCAGAATCTCGGCCTGACGCTTGCCTTCCGCATCCAGGATTTCCGCACGCTTGTCGCGCTCCGCCTTCATCTGGCGCGCCATGGATTCGACCAGATCCTGCGGGGGAGAAATGTCCTTGATTTCGATACGCGTCACCTTGACCCCCCAAGGCGTTGTCGCGGCGTCGACCACGCCCAGCAGCGCAGCGTTGATATGGTCCCGCTTGGACAACGATTCATCCAGATCCATGGACCCCAGCACGGTGCGGATATTGGTCATGGTGAGATTCAGCACCGCATTTTCGAGTTGATTCACCTCATAACTGGCCTTGGCGGCATCCAGCACCTGAAAAAAAACGACTCCATCGACACTGACCACGGCATTGTCACGAGTAATGACATCCTGTGACGGGACTTCCAGCACTCGCTCCATCATGTTGACCCGGGCACCGATTCTTTCAATGTAGGGAATCAGAAAATGAATGCCCGGTCGCATGGATCGGGTGAAGCGGCCAAACCGTTCAATGGTGTATTCATACCCCTGACGGACCATGACGATCGACTTCGATACCGTCAATATGGCCAGGACAAGCAACACGATGACGGTAATCGTCATGCCGGTGAGGAGGAATTCAGTCATGAGGTCATTTCCGTGACTGTTGCTGTTGGGACATGAACTCTACCACAGGTGGCCGACCGGAAAAAACCAAGCCCGGGCGATGACGAAAAAGCAGGCATCCAAACCAGGAAGGCTTTCCCCACCTGATCGGTCGGCGACTTCGGCCCCGGTCCGGGCATCGCGACCAGCCCATTCACCTTGAGGGGGTGGGGGGGCGATGACTTCAAAATGGCAACGCCAGGTCCGGTTTCGTCTGGAGCAGCAGTTGCCGAAACTGTTGCTGGATGTGCGCCAGCGCCGATTGGCTGGTGGCCTCGAAGCGAAAAATCAGGGTCGGTGTGGTATTGGAAGGCCGCACCAGACCAAAGCCGTCCGCAAAATCCACTCTGATTCCATCTATCCGGCAGATCTCGCCCTCGGGAAACGAGGCGTTGGCCGACAGGGCCTGCATCAGTCGACCGGGCTCTCCCTCGGCCATCTCCAACCGCAACTCCGGGGTGTGGATCGTGTTCGGTAACTCCGAGAACACGCAAAGGGCCGAACGAGGGTCCGCCGCCACGATTTCACACAATCGGGCACCAGCATAGAGCCCATCGTCGAATCCCCCCCAACGGTCATTGAAAAAGATGTGCCCGGACAGTTCTCCCGCCAGCGCCGCCCCGGTTTTGCGCAGGCGGGACCGGATCAGGGAGTGACCAGTCGGGCACATGGAAGGACGACCGCCCAGGGCCACGATCCCTTCCGGCAGTACCCGGGAGCATTTGACGTCAAACAGGATTTCCGACCCGGGTCGTTCCTTCAGGACGCTGCGAGCAAACAGCAGCATCAGCCGGTCGGCCCAGATGATGGTGCCATCTGCGGCCACCACCCCCAGGCGGTCTGCGTCTCCATCCCACGCCAGGCCCATGTCCGCTCCCGTTTCAAGCACGGTCGACACCAAGTCGGTCAGATTCTCCGGTTGACTGGGGTCCGGATGATGGTGGGGAAACGTCCCGTCCACCTCGCAGTACATCCCTGTCACCCGACAGCCCATCCCACGAAAGATCCGTTCGGCCACGAGTCCCGCCACCCCGTTCCCGCAGTCGATGACCAGATGCAGCGACCTCGTTAAGTGCACATCGGCCAAAATACGCTGACAATAGCGTTCCAGGATGTCCCGGGATGCGTACCCACCCTGGCCCTGGGGGAATTGCCCTCTCAGCACGCGTTCTCGAAGGGACTGAATGGCCTCACCGTGAAGAGGTTCACCCTCCAGCATCATCTTGAGACCATTGTAGGGGGGTGGATTGTGGCTGCCAGTGAGCTGTACCGCCGTGCCGATACCGAACTCCCGGGTCGCAAAATACAGGGCGGGGGTCGGGACTTGTCTCACATCGACCACATGGCATCCAGTCGACCGGAGCCCGGCGGTCAACGCCGCGGACAGACGGGCCCCGGACAGTCGGCCATCCCGTCCAATAACCACCGAACGCCCACTTTGCGCCAACACCCAACTGCCGAGCGCCTGCCCTATCCGGCACACCAGATCTTCCGTCAGCGTCTCATCCACGATGCCACGGATATCGTAGGCCTTGAAGATTTCGTCGGGGACCCTCATCGGTTGGGTTCCGGGAATGCTGACCTCGTGAAAGGATGAGTCACATCCACGACCCAAGGTCCGGCCCGCGGCCAGTCAGATACCATGGCATCCGCGGCCGGCCAGCACAAGACCATGCCCCGTCCAGCATGGGGACAGGGGTCGTCGACTCAACCGAATTTGTGGATCGCGCGTCGGTCCACCGCCAGGGCGGCCTCATGCACCGCCTCAGACAAGGTGGGATGGGCATGGACGATGCGCGCAATATCCTCCGAACTGGCGTGAAACGCCATCGCCACCACACATTCGGCCATCAGTTCGGACACATGCGGCCCCACCATGTGCACCCCCAGTATCCGGTCGGTTTCCGCATGGGCCACCACCTTCACCAGGCCCGTGGGGTTCCCCGTGGCCTGGGCCCGACCGGTCGCCGCGAAAGGAAACATCCCGGATCGGACCGGAATCTCTTCCGATTGCAATTGTGACTCAGTTTTCCCCACCCAGGCAATTTCCGGGGCCGTGTAAATGACCCATGGGATCAGGTTAAAGTCCACATGGCCGGGCTGGCCCGCAATTCTTTCCGCCACCGCGACCCCCTCCTCACTGCTCTTGTGAGCCAGCATGGGACCCCGGACCGCATCGCCAATCGCCCAGATCCCCTCTTCGGCCGTCCGACAAACATCATTCACCTCAATAAACCCGCGGGCATCTGTGGACACACCGCAGTCGGCCGCCAGAAGGCCTTCCGTTGCTGGGCGCCGTCCCACGGCCACGATCACCCGGTCCACTTCCACTTGCTCCGACTCTCCCTGCCGGGTGTAATGCAGCAACAGGCCACTGGGTGTGGTGCTGACCCGGTCTACAGTGGCCCCGAGCCGAATCTCCAATGCCTGCTGGCGAAACTGACGGGCGGCTTCGCGTGATATATGCGAATCAGCCAGGGCCAGAAAGTCCGGCAATGCCTCCAGCAGCAGCACCTGGGAGCCGAGTCGACTCCAGACGCTGCCGAGCTCCAACCCAATGACCCCGGCCCCGATAATCCCCAGCCTGTCGGGGACTCGATCGAAATTCAGGGCCCCGGTGGAATCGACGATCATCTGTCCGTCATAGGGGACGGCCGGTAACGCCATCGGCACGGAGCCTGGCGCCAGGATGATGTTCTTGGCCGTCAGGGTCTGTCGCAAGTCACCGGTCACCGGATCCAGCACGGCCACATTCTTGTCGGACATCAACCGTCCCCGGCCGAAAATGGGAGCGACCTTGTTGGCCTTGAACAAGGTGGCAATTCCTCCCGTCAGACTGGCCACGACCTGCTCTTTGCGGGCCTGCATTGCGGCAATATCCATGGAGACATTCTCCACTTGAATGCCATGGGCGGCCACCTGATGCCGGATCCGGTGGTACTGCTCCGAGGATTCCAGCAAAGCCTTGGAAGGGATACAGCCCACATTGAGGCAGGTGCCCCCCAGCGACGGATGGCCGTCCGCATCCATACGATCATCAATGCAGGCGGTGACCATGCCAAGTTGGGCGCAACGAATGGCTGCCACATAACCCCCGGGTCCACCCCCGACTACGATCACATCATAAAGCACCGACATCTTCTACCTCACCGTTGGACATCCGTCCTGGTCCCACCACGGGCCCAAGTCCGAGTCGTTCACCCATCCATCCGTGCTGTTGCACGGACGGCCGATCCCCCCCTTGATCTCCATCAGCATCCCAGCAACAGTCTCGCCGGATCCTCCACCATCTGCTTGATGGTGACCAGAAACTGCACCGCCTCCTTGCCGTCAATGATCCGATGGTCATAGGACAAGGCCAGATACATCATCGGGCGAACCACGACTTCTCCGTTTTCCACGACCGGTCGCTCCTGGATGGCGTGCATGCCCAAAATGGCGCTTTGCGGCGGGTTGATGATGGGCGTGGACACCAGAGAACCGAACACACCCCCATTGGTAATGGTGAATGTGCCGCCGGTCAGATCCTTCAGGTCGATTTTTCCCTCCTTGGCCTGGGCACCGAAGGCTGCGATGCGCGACTCGATCTCCGCGAATCCCATGGCTTCACAATTACGAAGAATCGGCACCACCAGCCCCCGGGGAGAGGACACCGCAATCCCAATGTCATGAAATTGATGCCGCACGATATCCGTTCCATCAATATAGGCGTTCACCAGCGGAAATTTCTGCAGCGCGACCACACTGGCGCGGACAAAAAACGACATGAATCCCAAGCGCACTCCATGAGTGTTCTCGAACGCATCGCGATGGCGGCTTCGAAGGGACATCACCGGCTGCATGTTGACCTCGTTGAATGTCGTCAGCATGGCGGCCGTCTGCTGTGACTGCACCAGACGCGCAGCGATCGTCTGACGCAGGCGGGACATCGGTTCGCGAATCTCCTCCCGGATACCCGGAGTCACCGGGGCCGTCGAATCGAGCGTCCTGGTCACAGCGGGAGCAGGCACCAAGGGGGCTTCAGGGGCTTCGGGCACTGCTTCGTCGGTTTCCGGATCCTCATCCGGGGTCACTTCACGGGCAATGTAGCCCAGGACATCCTCCTTGGTCAGTCGACCGCCCGGTCCCGTGGGCGGGATATCGGCCGGATTGAGTCCGTATTCCCGCACCATCCGGTTCACGGCGGGGGCCATGAGATGGGCTTCGTCGGCAGTGGGCATCGCCGCCGCCTCATCCTCCCGAATCAAGGGAATATGGTCAGCGTCAGGGATCGGGGAGGCGGTGTCGGCCGCCGGATCCAAGATCGCCAGCACCTGTTCTGACGTGACCGTCTCTCCACTGGCGGTGCGGATCTCGGTCAGCACCCCACTGATCGGGGCCGGGACTTCCAGCACGACCTTGTCGGTTTCCACTTCCACCAACACATCATCGCGATGCACGGTCTCACCGGGTTGTCGATTCCAGTCGAGTAACGTTCCATCCGCAACGGATTCCGGCAGTTGGGGGACCTTGATTTCTATGGCCATGGGTTTGGGATCAAGAGAAAAAGTTAACCAGTCTGACGCCCTGCATCAGTCCATCTTCAAAGCTTCAGCTACCAGCTTGCGTTGCTGCTCGACATGCAATTTATAGTATCCCACCGCCGGAGCGGGAGATCCTTCCCGACCAACATAACGCAGCTTCTGCCCGGCCGACGGGTTGCGCAGTTGGCTGAGATAATAGTAAATCTGATACCAGGCACCCTGATTTTTCGGCTCTTCCTGACACCAGACCAGTTCGGTGGCGTTGGGATAGCCCCCGAGCGCCTCGCGGATGTAGTCATGGGGGAACGGGTGAAGTTGCTCAAGGCGCAGCACGGCCACCTGCTGAATTCCCTTCAGACGACGTTCTTCCAGGAGATCGAAATATACCTTGCCGCTGCACAAGACCACCCGCTTGATCCCGGCCGGATCCAGGGCGTCGATTTCATTGATCACGGGTTGGAACCGGCCGGTGACCAACTCATCCACCGAAGACACCGACAGCTTGTGTCGGAGCAGGCTCTTCGGCGTCATGACAATCAATGGCTTGCGCAACGGTCGGATGAGTTGACGGCGAAGCATATGGAACATCTGGGCGGGGGTGGTCGGCACACAGACCTGCAGGTTGTTTTCCGCACACAACTGCAAAAAGCGCTCCAGTCGGGCCGAGGAATGTTCGGGACCCTGTCCCTCGAGACCATGGGGCAGAAACATCGTCAGGCCACATAACCGGGACCATTTCGCCTCGCTGCTGGAGATGAACTGGTCGATGACCACTTGCGCTCCGTTGACAAAATCCCCGAACTGAGCTTCCCAGATGACCAATGTCTTGGGGGCGGTCGTCGCATAGCCATACTCGAACCCCAGAACCGCCTCTTCCGACAGCAACGAATTGATCACCAGAAAGTCACTGGGAATGTCGGTGATGTACTGAAGGGGAACATGGGTCCGGGGTTGCGACTGGTCATGCAGTGTCGCGTGACGGTGGCTGAAGGTGCCGCGTCCAGCGTCCTGACCGGACAGCCGCACCTTGTACCCGTCTTCCAGCAAGGTGCCATAAGCCAGCAACTCCGCCCCGCCCCAGTCCACGGGGCGATGGCCCCGAGCCATGTCCACGCGTTCGGCGAGCACCTTGGACACCCGTGGGTGCACCTTGAAATCCGCTGGCCATCGGGCCAGCCTCTCACTCAGCTGGACCAGTCGCTCGGCTTCAACGCCGGTATGCGTCTCGGCATCCCAATCCTGGTTCAGATACGGTTCCCAGTTTTCCATCCTCAGGGCCTTGTTGGGGTCGATGACCTGTCCTGCGACAATATTGCCGCTATCGAGTTGATTACGGTAATCCTCTACCAGTTCCTTGACCTCATGAGCGGACATCACTCCCAATGAAGTCAGACGTTCCGCATAGATTTCCCTGGGGGTTTTGTGATCGCGGATCTTGCCGTACATAATCGGCTGGGTGATGGACGGCTCATCCGCCTCGTTATGACCATGGCGCCGGTAGCAGACCATGTCGATGACGACATCCTGGGCGAACCGGTTCCGATAGTCCATGGCGAGGCGCGCAGTCGTGATGACCGCTTCCGGGTCGTCACCATTCACATGAAAGATCGGCACCTGGATCATCTTGGCGACTTCCGTACAATACAGAGTCGAACGGGCGTCGAGCGTGTTGGTGGTAAAGCCGATCTGATTGTTGATGATGATGTGAATCGTGCCGCCGGTGGAATAACCCCGGGTTCGGGACATATTCAGGGTCTCCATCACCACCCCCTGACCGGCGAAGGCGGCGTCCCCGTGAATGAGGATCGGCACCACCAGGGATCTCTGGGCATCCTGGCGACGCTCCTGACGGGCCCTGGCCGACCCCTCCACCACGGGATTGATGATTTCCAGGTGCGATGGATTGAAAGACAGCGCCACATGCACATTGCCGCCGTCGGTCTGGATGTCGGCAGAAAATCCCTGATGGTATTTGACGTCCCCGGTCTGGGTATCCTCGTTCTCCGTATGGTAGTCGCCTTCGAATTCGCTGAACAGTTCGGCCGGGGATTTGCCCAGAATGTTCACCAGGACATTGAGGCGTCCGCGGTGTGCCATCCCGATGATGACTTCCTTGACATCCTTGCGCCCGAATCGCTGAATCAACTCCGACAGCATGGGGATCAGGCTGTCCGCCCCTTCCAGAGAGAACCGCTTCTGCCCGACATAGCGGGTATGCAGGTAGCGCTCCAGACCCTCGGCGGCAATCAGTTTGGTCAGCACCCGCAGACGATCATCCCGTGACAGGTTGGGTCGAACCGGGTCCTTCTCGACCTGGGCCATCAGCCATTGGCGCTGTTCCATTGAGGTGAGATAGCGGAACTCATAGCCGATCGGCCCACAGTAGGCTTCCCGGAGATAGTCCAGTATGGCTCGCAGGGTCTTGCGCCCGCCGCCAGCCAGGTCACCGCTATCGAATTCACTGTCCAGGTCCATCTCGGACAGTTCGTATTGCTCGAGGTCGAGTTCACTGGCATCGCCTCTGGGCATGGTATCAATGGGGTCGATCTCGGCCAGCAGGTGTCCGAGAGACCGATAGCCCATAATGAGTTTGGACACTTGGCCTTGCTTATGGGCGGCCGTCTCCATCCACTGCCGAGAACCCCTTAGGTTGACTTCCGTTTGGCTCAGCGGCTGGACTTCAGGCAGCAACGCGGCAATCTGCGCCCAGGCCCCGTCGACTTCATCGTGCAAGGACTCCTGGTACAGGGACTCCAGATAATTCAGATTGCCACCGTTCAGAAATGCGAGATCGGTTATACCGGATTTCATGAAACCTCCTGCCAGACGGCTGGTATCCATTGGTGTGCGGCCCACACAGACTGCCAGACCCGGCCGTTTCGGCCTTCTCCGATCAGGACCGAGTCTGATGACTGCTCATGGGTTGATGGTTGGTGAATTGTTTCACAGAAACGGAACCATACCAATAGCCAAGTCAGACTACAACCTCGGCGAAGCGTTCAAAGAAATGCGCCATGGCACGATCCGCCGCCGTCGACAGCCGACTGTCTCCGAGATGGGCAAGCCAGCCCTTGACATGAACCTCCCCACGGTAGGTCAACATGGTTTCGCCATCGTATGGAGTCAACCGGACCTGTGCACTCCCCTGTGCACGACCCAGGAACCGAAGGTGGGTTTCGGCCTGCAGGCCATACTCATCAGGCGGATCGATTTCCAGTACGCTCAACCTAGCATGCAACTGCCCTTTGGCGGGTCCCACTCCAACCTCGAACACCGCATGGTACACGCCATCAGCCGACCGCACCACCTCTTCGCAACCCCGGATACAGTACTGGAGCACGGCCGGTTCCTGCAGTCGGTGCCAGACCCGCGCCCTAGAGGCCGACAGCCGGTATTCACCGCTGACGGGGACGATGCCCGTCTTATCTTGCATGGTCATGGGGCATATATATGGGGCGGATATTCCGATTTCCCGACATGGATTGTCGAAACAAGGATTCACCACCCGAAATTGTGGCAAGATTGCCATCATCATCCAATCAATCATCGACCAATGCATCACCCCACCTTCCTCGACCGTTACAGCCGCCAGATCCGGCTCCCTCTCGTGGCAGAAGCCGGACAGCAGGCCATCCGGGAAGCTTCGGTGCTGATCGTGGGTCTCGGTGGATTGGGTTCCCCTGCGGCCATGTATCTAGCCGCGGCCGGAGTGGAGCAACTGACGCTCGCCGACTTCGATGTGGTGGACCCCTCGAATCTGCAGCGACAGATTGCGCACACCTATGCCGACATTGGACAACTCAAAACGGAATCGGCCGCCCGATGCCTGCGGGCCATCAATCCGGACCTGAGAGTCACCTGCCTGGATTACACCCTGGGAGCCGAGGAATTCGATGAGTTGGCTGAAAGCCATGATGTCTTGATGGACTGCACTGACAATTTCCCGACCCGGTTCCAACTCAACGATGCGTCCTTGCGTACCCGCACCCCCCTGGTCTCGGGTGCCGCGATCCGCTGGGAAGGTCAGGTGACCGCCTTCGACCCCCGGCTACCCGACAGCCCCTGTTATCAGTGCCTGTATCCCGACCGGGCGGTCGAGGCCGCCACTTGTGCGGCCGAGGGGGTGATTTCCCCCTTGGTCGGCGTCATCGGCACTATGCAGGCACTGGAGGCCATCAACATCCTGCTGAATCGAGGCCAACTCCATGGCGCCGTCTGGCTGTTCGATGCCCAGTTCATGGAGTGGCAGAAAATGGTGCTGCCAAGAAATGCACAATGTCCAGCCTGTGGTTCCAAATGACAACGTTCAGCGACAAGAGCATCATCGTCACCGGCGGACAGTCCGGAATGGGGGCGGCCACCGCCGGGATGTTCGCCAATGCGGGTGCCACCGTAACCATTGTGGATCGCCAAGACTCCTCGGTCGGCGATCATCCAGGAATGGCTCATATCAGTCAGGTACTCGTCGGCGATGTGGGGGATTCCCGGTTCTGCCATCGCGTGGTGACCGAAGTCATGGACCGTCTGGGGCGCATTGATGTGCTGGTCAATGCGGCGGGTGCCATCTCCCGACACAACACCCTGACCACGAGCGATGACGACTGGCAGCGGGTCATGAGCACCAATGTCGATGGCCTGTTCTACATGAGCCGGGCCGTGCTCAGGGTGATGATGGCACAGCGGTCCGGCGCCATCATCAATTTCGGTTCCATCTGGGGTCATGTCGGTGCACCGGGCGTGATTGCCTATTGTGCTTCCAAGGGAGCCGTCCATCAGATCACCCGGGCCATGGCCTTGGAATTCGCCCAGGATGGCATCCGAATCAACGCCGTGTGTCCTGGTGAGGTCAACACCCCCATGCTGCAATCAGAACGACCCGAGCCCGTGACAAAAGAGATGCTGGAAGCCCTTGCCGACACCGTGCCGGCAGGCCGACTGGCCGAGCCGGAAGAGATTGCCAGGGTGGTCTTCTTTCTGGCTTCCGATGAGGCCAGCTATATGACCGGTTCGCTGGTGAATGTGGATGCCGGCTACAGCGCTTAATTGTCCGATTCAATCCATGGTACCGATATCCTACCTGACGCCCCCGCCCGGTTCGCTGCATCCGCGATGCCGTGGTCCATCAGGCTTGGGATTTCCGGCCGAGACTAACCCGGCGTATACGAGTGAACACCATCAGACTCCAGCGCCTCGTGACAATGCCTGCCACTTGCCGGGTAACGGGTCCACCGTCAATGGGCGGGGAACAACTGCCGGGACTTGAGATATTCAATAATTTGCCCTACACACTCGTCCACACCGAACTCTCCGGTGGATAGCACCAGGTCAGGGTTCTTTGGTTTCTCGTAGGGTGAGGATATGCCCGTAAAGGCTTCAATTTCTCCCTTGCGAGCCCGTTGATACAAACCCTTGACGTCACGTTCTTCACAGATTTCCAGCGCACAGTCACAATAGATCTCAATGAAATCACTTTCACGCTCCACCATCCGACGAACCCGTTCTCGGTCCACCCGATAGGGCGATATGAATGCCGTCAATACGATCAATCCGGCATCAATAAATAGGCGGGCAACTTGACCGATCCGGCGGATGTTCTCCGTTCGGTCCTCGTGGCTGAAACCCAGATCGCCACACAACCCATGACGCACATTGTCACCATCCAGCACAACGGTTCGACAACCGAGCTGGTGAAGCTTCAGTCCCACCGCATGGGCCAAGGTCGATTTCCCGCTCCCGGATAGGCCAGTAAACCATAGAATCATACTGGCGTGCCGGTTGAGCTGCTCTCGATCCTCTCGCGTCACGGCCACCTGATGCCAAAACGTATTGGAAGATTGCTTCATAACCATGATAACTTCTGACAAAAAATGACTACCAGTGTCCCAGAGTCGCTGGGATGTGACCGCAATTTATCACAAGGCCGAATTCCGGCCACGGAATCCTGAACCCCGATTTCTATCCCACCGCAGACCCAAAGCGACTGTAGCATCCTACCTCACCCCAAAGTCTGTCGCCACCCCGATACCCTCTGGAACCTCCCGGATCCCGGAATGAGCCACCGATCATTCAGATCAACTCATCCTTCCGATCATCCGTTTCGCCATAGCGACTGAGTGCCGGGGGAGTCAGCCCGGCATACAACTGTTCCAGATTCTGGTTCACTTCGGCCGCCTGCTGCTCGAACAGGCTGTTTCCGGCCAGGTCACTGTCGACGATAAATGGGCCGAAGTTCTCGACTTCAAAGACCCACATGGCTTGGGCATTGCCCAGTTCCTCCAGCCAGTGCACCTCAAGCACTCCCCGAATACCTCGCCCAAGCAGGGCACCGGTTCCATAGCCCACGGTGGTCAGATAGATGGCCCCCGCAGGCAAGAACAGATCACGGTAGTCCTGTCCAGACATCCCCCCCTTGCCAATCACGATGCGGGCACCGGACACCCGGAACCATTCGACCATCCACTGGGCGAATCGGAAGCTGGCTGTGGCGGTCACGCCGCCGACCTTGAAACGGCCGTCGGGTTCGACCGCTGCAGCGGGCGAGCAATGAAAATTCACGTTGCTGAGCGACGACAGCCCGGGCGGCAAGGGATGACCCTCCCCAATGACTCGCTGATAGACTCCCTCGCGAGCCGTATAGATCACCCCATCAAGGTACACGATGGTCCCGATGGATAATCCACGGAGGGCTTGCTCCTGGACCGGAACGGTCAGCCGGACTGTCTTGAAGTGATGGGTGGAGTTTGCCATTCCACGGTCTCGCGTCGCATATAGGGAGTGAACCATCTGGGATCCGTTCGATATTCAGTCGAGCCATCTGCCCGTATCTGCACCGTGGCCCGACGTGAAGACAGACAGAAGGTGTGCACACTCATCGGCATCCCGCCGGTATGGGTGTAGCCCACTTCGATATGGCAGTCAGCCACCATGGATTGGCCGACAAAGCCCATGGCTCCCATCCCGATCGCATTGCCCATTTCCTGCAATTCCTTTTCCAGCGCGGCAATTCCGGCATCCGGATTGCGGTCGCCAACCACTCGCAGGCAGGCGGCTTGCTTGCCCAGGACCATGCATATATCTTTGGACCCCCCCAGACCGACACCGACAATCGCGGGTTGACAGGCCAACCCCCGCTTGCCAAAGGCCACCAGCGTATCCAGGAAAAACCGCTTGATACCGTCGATTCCATCCCCCGGAAACAGCATGCGGTAGTCTGTCCCAAACAACCCTCCCTTATGGACGGTCGTGATTTCGATCCAATCGACTTCCGGCTCAAAGCTCCACTCCACTTCCGGCGCATTGATACCCACATTGTTGTTGTGATCCGTTCGCCATAACGGGTGGACCCGGTTGGGTCGAAGAGGTATCTCATGGGTCGCCCGCGCCGTGGCGCTGCGAAGGGCCCGCTCGATGTCCGTGAATCCCCCCGTAAATCGAGCTCGATCACCGACCTTGACATAGAACCGTGGCAATCCGGAATCCGCACACATGGGGCGACGGTCCGCCGAAGCGGCCTCCCAGTTATCCAGCATGGTGCGTAGCACGAAACAGGACAGATCTCCCGACTCGTTATCGGCCATATGTCGGATGCGCTGTCGATAATCCTCCGGAATGTCGATGGCGGCATGGGACATGATCCGACCAGTGGCTTCTTCAATGTCGTCTGGCGTCAACATGCATTCGCTTCGTTGGGGGTCTGGGGTTCCCGAAGCAGGCTTTCTCCGGGACGCACCATGGTGAACTCCACCGGTACCCGGGTAACGGACAAGCCCGCAGGGTGTCTTTGTACCACGGTATAGGTGGAAGACGCCAGATCTCCGGCGTACGGAAAATCTTCACGGTAGTGGGCACCACGGGAATTTTCCCGCGAAATCGCGGCTCGACAAATGCCCTCCGAAATATCCAGAAGGTTCTCCAGATTGAGCCAGTCATGCCACTGCAGGTTGAACCGAAGGTCCCGATTGCCAATCCCGGTATCGTGCAACTCGTGCCGCAAGGCCAGAATTTCTGCCAGTCCGCGCTCCAGACCCTCCCGGGAACGGATAATGCCCACGTCCGACCACATCTGGTCCATCAGACGCTCCCGCAACCGGGTCAGGCTACCTTCCGAATTGTGCAAGGGACGATGCGCCCGGAACATTTCTTGGTCAATGGCTTCAGGATCCATCCCGGACAGCTCATCATCCCAGCTGGGACTTGCCAGATCGGCGGCCATGACTTCCCCCGCGACCCCGCCGAATACGGTGGAATTCGCTACCCCGTTCCCCCCCAGACGATTGGCGCCATGCATACCGGCCGCATCTTCGCCTGCCACGTACAACCCCTTCAATGCGGTTCGGGTCTCGGCATCGCAAACCAGGCCACCCATGAAGTAGTGGGCTGTCGGCACCACCTCCACCCGACCGGCCGCCAGGTCGAAACCACAGTCAGCACAACGACGTACCATCCCGGGGAATGTTGCCCGGACCACATCGACATCAAGATGCGATAAGGTGATGAAGACACCGCCCAACGCACTGGTACGCCCTTCGCGCATCTCCGTATAGATGGCCCGGCTGACAATATCCCGGGTGGCCCGCTCCCCGGCGGGATCATAGTCCAGCAAGAAACGATCACCGTTCCCATTCAATAAATACCCGCCCGCCCCTCGCAGCCCCTCTTCCAGCACTGTCCCGGTCATCCGGGTGTCCAGGCCTGCCAACAGCCCGGTGGGGTGAAACTGCACCATCTCCAAGTCGCGCAAGGGGAGACCCCGCCGGAGTGCCATGGCAAGACCATCCATGGACTTGTCTCCCGAAGGGGTATGGTAACGGTACATCGTCGGCCCTCCTCCACTTGCCAGCAAGATAGCCCGAGCCTGCACCAACCGAAACTCCCCGCTACGCATATCGACCATCAGGGCGCCGGCGACCCGTTCACCGGCCTGATCGGGAATCAGGCCCAACACACGATGTTCTTCCAAACCGACCAGTGGCAACGATCGGATTTTTTCCATTAGGCGGTTCATGATCTCAATCCCGGTCAGATCACCCTTATGGATGGTTCGATCGAAGGTCTGCCCGGCAAACGCCTTGTGATGCAGGCTACCATCAGCGTTACGATCAAAGAAGCAACCCAGCTCGTTCTCCAGTTCCCTGACCCGAACAATGGCGGTGTTCACCAGCTTCCAGACCATGTCCTGCTGCGGCAACCATTTGCCACCGATGACGGTGTCCATGAAATGTCGTTCCACCGAATCGTATGGATTCAGTGCCACATTGTACCCACCTTGCACCATACGTGTGCAACCGCATTTGCCCAGCAACCCTTTCACCGCCACGGTAATATGCAGGTCCGGATTGGTCTGATAAGCATGCAGCGCAGCGAACAGGCCCGCGCCACCGGCTCCAACCACCAGGATATCTGTATGCAAAACGGGCAACCCGGTCATGATTCAGGTCCGGCCCCCCCGAGCAGAAAAAACCATAGCGTCAGAAAAACCGACAGAGCAGTCGCTAGTGCGATCAACGTTTTTTGTCGGGCGTTCCAGGGCAACCATTCCAGAGCCATGAGCCGTAATCCACCGAACAGATGTACCGACAGGAGGAAGATCAGCCCCATCTCCGCTACTCGAACCGCGGGCTGGTGGGTCCAATGCAAAAACCGGTCCAGTGCCGTCTGATCCGTCAGGGCAAGGGACAGCACCCAAAAGTGCACGGGCAGGAAAACGCACAAGGCAATCCCCGACAGTCGATGCACAATAAAGGCGAGCCAATGCGTGTGTCGGCGATGCGGTGCCATCATGACCAGATCACCGCGAAGACGGCCCGAAATCCCAAGACCAGTAGACTGATGGCTATCCCCCAAGTGGCCAGATTCAAGACCAGCCCCTGCCACCGTAACCACTCGTGCAGCACCGTTCTTAAGCCGATCGCCGCATGCACGGCCACCGCTACCACAAAACTGCCATAGATCCCCCCCCACAACCAACTGCCTTTAGTGCGTTCCAGCAAGGTCTCGGCATCCAGTCCGCTACGCACCGCATACAGGATCACACCGAGGTGGATCAGTACCAACGGGGCCATGATCAGTGCACTCATCCGCTGTAACAGGTACAACCGGACCGGCATTACAGTTTCCTGTTGAGTGCCGCTCTAAAGGTGATCCGCTTCAACCCGGCTATGGATCTTCCCGGGTCCAACAGACTGGGACAGTATCGAGTGCAGTTTTGAAGGGAATGACAGTTATGGCAGCCCGCATCTCCCGACACTGCCCGCATACGTTCCGGGTTGCCCTGATCCCGTTCATCATTGACCAAGGACCAAGCCCGGTTCAATGCTGCCGGTCCAAGATAATCCGGTTTCCAGGCAACGACGTCGCAAGCCGCATAACAGACGGCACAATTGATGCATTCAATGGCCAGGTCGGCGGCGCGACGTGGTGCCGAGTCAGGCAGAACCAAGGGCAGGGGCTGCTGTCGGTCGGTGCCGGGCACGAATACACCATGCGCATCACGCCAACGATCAAAGAATGCCGTCATGTCACAGGCAAGGTCCCGCACCACCGGCAGGTTACGGAGTGGCCCAATCGACAGTTCGCCATTTCTCATCACTTGGTCGACATGAGTCCGGCAGGTCCATCGCGGTTCACCATTGACCATCATCGCACAGGAGCCGCACACTCCCACACGGCAGGCGAAGCGATAGGCGAGGTCCGGGGCAAGGTGTCGCTGTATCCAAGTAACGACATCCAGCACGGTTTGATTGGCCCGGGCATCCACCGGATAACGCATCCATTCGCCTCCGGTTCCATCTCCACGCCAAACCCGGACATTGATGGAGGCATTCCCTTCCACAGCGAGTTTTTCCGGCTCGTTTCGCATGAGAGAATTTTACCACTGCCCCGTATGGCCGTCGAGAAAATTCATGGGACAACGCCTCGGAACCTGCCAACACGAGACTCCACCACTTGCCGTCAAGCGGTCACCAAGTACCGTCTGGAAGACAAAACGGCACCACGCTGCCACGGTCCGTCAACCTGAGTCGTTGACAAATGCGGCGCAAAGACAAAGACGATGCAGGGTTGGGTGCTTCGGATCCCCCGACAACATATAAGCACGAGTGAACCCGGCAGGCCGCCATAACACTGGGGTCGCTTTCACCAGTTGGAGCCTGTCACGATGAACCGGCCACGGTGTCTGGCCATCAGTCAGTGACGAATTCAGTCATGCCGACCTCGATTGGGATCCCACTTCTGGCCATCTGGCTACATATACTGCAAGAAAAACGGGGGTTATCGATTCAAGGCCCGGGTCAGGGTCTCTGTCGACAACGACTGCACAGACCATACAGGATCAGGGAATGGTCTTGCAGATCAAATTCATGATGTTGAGCCACCTGTTCCTGCAGGGTTTCAATTTCCCGATTCACGAATTCGATCACCAGGCCACATTTCATACAGACCATATGATCATGATGCGCCGCATCATTGAGTTCGAAGACCGACTTGTCCCCTTCGAACTGATGACGCACCACGAGTCCGGCTTCGACGAACTGTGACAATACACGGTAAACCGTCGCCAACCCAACCGGTTCATTGTCCTTCAGGACTTCACGATAAACATCCTCTGCGGACATATGCCGTGTCGTACTGGTTTCGAGGACTGAAAGAACCTTCAGCCGAGGCAGCGTTGTCCTCAAACCGGCATTTTGCAAATCCGCTGTCAGGTCGCTGGTCTTTCCTTCAGGATGCGATGTCACAGTGCGAGGCGGTCGGTTAGAACATAAGAGGGCGAGGAGCGGTCTCCGGTCGAACGTTGGAGTATACAACCGGAAACGACTGGGATAAAGAACGGAAAAAAGTGAATCTGTTCGTCGCGTGATTCTCGGACTCATGTCAGGACTTCTGCCCTCCTGCCTTGCGGTCTGATTTCATAGGATTCCTGTGCATTTTTCATGAGATGACGCGTGAGTGTTTCGGAGAGGCATTCCTTGGCGAAATTCAAGCAGGTACCACATTGCGTGCCCACTCCCAGCGATTTGCGCAAGCATGAAACCGATCTGACATCCCCACGTTTAACAGCCTTCTCGATCTCGTAGTGGCTGACCGATTTACAGATACAGACGTACATATCTCAGCGCTTGATAAATGATAATGAGAGTGTAAATGAGAACCAGTTCATTTGTAAAGCCTCGTTTTCCACCGTGACAGGATGATCAAGCCATCTTCTTCATGCCGCTAATGGTCACACCATAACCACTTCGGCAAATTCCCCCCGTGCCACTCTGAAGTGCAACACTTGGCCCGTCGCCTGATCGCTTGAGTCAGGCGGATTGCAGCGGGCCAGGCGATGGCAGACAATCTCAGTTTGCTAACAACTGGAGAACTGTCATGCCGAATGGCGACCACCCCCTGACCCACCCGGAAAGATCGCCCATTTCCGCGCTCAAGTCCACTGGTCGATCCCAGCGGCCGATGGCTGATCAGCTCGGACGGGACGTCAGCACGATTTCCCGGGAGCTGAGGCGCAACCGCGGACAGCGCGGTGATCGTCACCAGCCAGCCCAGGGCAAGGCGACGAGCTGGCGCCGGGCCGCCTCGGCTGTGCCCTGGAAGATGACCCCCGAGCGCTGGGCGGTGGTCGAGGACCGACTGCAGGCCGGCTGGAGCCCGGAGCAGATCGCGGGCCGGTTTCAGCAACAAGGAGAGGTGATGGCCGGGCGGGAATGGATCTACCCATCGGTGAGAGCGGACCGACCGGCGGGTGGCGACCTTGACCGGTGCCTGCGTCGCCGCGGGAAGAAGCCGAACGGGCGCGGTGGCCGACACGCGGGACGCGGTCATCTTCCCGGTCGGGTAGACATCGCCGAGCGCCCGGCGATTGGGGAGGCCAAGGGCCGGATCGGGGACTGGGAGCTTGACCTGATCATGGGGGTGAAGCACCGGGGGGCCTGGATTTCCTGGGGTGATCGGGCCTCGAAGTATCTGGTGCTGGTCGGGGTGGCAGGGAAGACCGCGGCGGCCGTGACCGAAGCCATTGTCCGGCGGATGGGGCCGATTCGGGACCGGGTGCACACTTGCACGGCCGACAACGGCAAGGAGTTCGCGGGGCACCGAGAGGTCGCCAAGGCCCTCGGAGCCGACTTCTACTTTGCCACCCCTTACCATTCCTGGGAACGGGGCCTGAACGAACATACCAACGGCTTGGTACGCCAGTCCTTTCCGAAGGGAACGGACTTTCGTCAGGTAACGGCCTCTCAGGTCCAGGCGGTGGAAGAGCGGATCAACCGTCGGCCCCGCAAGATGCTGGGGGTTCGAACCCCTCAAGAGGTCTTCACCGCCGTCGCCCCGCCCTGAAGGCGGTCATTCCTTTCCCCTCCCTTCCGCAAGCCCGTGTTCGACGGGCCGGGACCCGCTCGGCCGAAACCGGCCCGAGTCGACCCTGGCGTCGTGAAATCGCCTCGGTCAGACTCCCCGGCGTCGAGAGGGATGCCATCAATGGCCGAGATCAGCCCCTTGGGGGCTGAATTGTCCGGTCGCCGCCCCGCTCCCTTCATTCGGGGGACGCCCTCATGCCGGGAGCGGGGCGAGTGTTGCACTTCAGACTGGAAGTGGGGTTCGAAAAGCATGCCCGGCATATGGCTTTCCACGGCCAAGGGGACATGAAGATGCTCGCATTCCAAGCCGGTCGACCTCTTGTAACTACCTCGGGGTTGGTCACCATACCTAATGACAAAGGCAGGATTCGGGACTGGTTACACCGAAATAATTGCTTCAAGCAATTGAAAGCGAGCCGTGTTGGCAGTCGTGAGGTTGGCCTCTATCTGGTCACAGAGTGCCATCAGTTCATCGACCTTGGCGACGATACGATGCTGCTCGGCGAGAGGTGCAAGAGGAAATGGCGAATTTACAAAATACTCCTTTGGTACACGTTTCTGGCCAGCCGTTCCGGTCATCTTGGAAATACCAGTTTCAATGAAGATCGAGGACTTTAGAAACAGCAATATGTAATTCGCGCTCATAATGACCGGACGAACAACATGGAGCTCAGTGGTTCCACTACCAAGGCCGCCGATCAGGTTCTGAAACACGACGGACTTGCCGTTTTCAAAGCAAGGAGTGATTTTTGCCAAACCAACGTCACCCTCCGCGAAATGGGTATACCCCTTCTTGATTTCTCCCCAAGGGCGACTCTCGTGGGTATTGGATGCGCCCCATTCCGTCGGAATCAGCGGCATCGGGACAAAAGACGCAAGATGATCGTCGCAAGCATTGTTTCGTGGACTGAGCAAACCAATGTCTGCAATCCGTGCCCAAGCCCATGTCCTTGGTAGCAGGAATGGTGGCTGTACGACGTTTCTGCTGGACGGGTAGCCACGTTTCCTTGATCGCCCCGTTGCAATAAGCCGCTTTTTCTCCGACGTGATTCGTTCCAAGAGTTCGGACGCTGGCTCATCCGCCGGATCCTGTTGAACAAGTTTTCCCCTGACGGCAAGATCAAGGATACTTTGGCGGAGGTATTTGATCTGGTCGGGACTATTTGTCAGGGCCGGGAGTACCTTGATAGTGAATTTAGCAGAGGAGCGGAAGTTCGTACCGCCAGTCTCTGGATTGATCAGTCTGCCGAAGCTGGCCTTGGTGAGCCGGTTTCGGGTTTCTTCGCGGGTGCCACCATTGGTTTCGAGTTCGTCGCAAAGTGCCATCAGTTCATCGACCTTGGCGACGATACGATGCTGCTCGGCGAGAGGTGCAAGAGGAAATGGCGCAGCCATCGCATCTTTGGTGCGCAGGCGGGGCATCTTCGTCCCTTGTCCAAGCGTAGTCACATACTCTACAAAATCGGATCGTCGTAAAGCTAAAGCGCAATAACTGGGGCAAAGAGGCAGGTACGGGCGAATTGCCACAATCTCCGTCGTCGAGTAACCGGGCTCATCTGCCACAAGCACCTTGTTCAAGTACGGGCGCAGCTTGCCATACAGGATATCTCCAGGCTGGAATTCGGACTTTGTACTCTTCGAGGTTCGTTCAGCAGTACTCACCCTTTTGATCAGTTTGCCAGAATCTTTCTCGATGTCTTCAAGTTCGAGGAGCCAATAGGATGACTCCAGTGTCTCAGGCCTTCGTTTTACTCCTACATCATAGAAAAATGCTGTGCCAAGAGAAATCCATGCCCATGTTTTCGGAAGGACGAATGGGGTATTGGGGCTCGGATATATTGTCGCAGCCTGCCCTTTTATCCCGAAATCCTTAACCCGCCGAGATTTTTCTACCGAGATTCTCTCCAGCAGATCCAAAGCCGGTTCATCCGCCGGGTCCTGTTGAACAAGTTTTCCCCTGACGGCAAGATTGATGATCAAGCGTCTCAAGCGAGGAACGGCTTCGGGCACATCAACCACGCGGTCGTAGATGGCGAGCAGGCGTTCGGCGTTCATTCCTCCGTCGATTCCATTTCTCGAAGCAGAGTTTGTACGATGGTGCGCAGGACAAGTAGGTCATTCTGGACATAGTCCCAGACATCTTCGGGCACGACGATGTCGTATCCATGCGCCAGTATATTTCGAAACCCGATAATCCTCGGCAGATCTGGAATTCTTGCGGCGCATTCAGGATGGGTCTTGTCCAGTCGATTCAGCGCTTCACCGATGATCTCGAACTTTCGCTCGACGGCCGCCTGGGTCCGCTGGTCCCGAAGCCAATCATCACGTTCCATACCGTCAGTGAAGCACTGGATATCAGCCCCTGCCCGTTCGACATCCCATAATAGGATACGAGGGTCAGGACTCATAGACGAGCTCGCGAGACTTATCAATGGCCGCCCGCAGATAGGGATTGGAGACCGCGCGGAATTGAAGCAGATCGACGGGGCGGCCGAGAACATCTCGCAGCGCTTCAACAAGATCAAAATACCGATGGAACGGCCGCAGTGTACTCTCAGAGTCGAACTCGACCAGGAAATCGGCATCACTCGTGGCCGGATCGAAATCCGTACCCCGCGCCGCCGACCCGAAAACCTCGAGACGGACGACATCATAGCGTCGGCAAATGACCGCCAGTTCGTCCCGCTTTTCTGCAATCACATCGTGCATAATCACACCTTACCGTTTAGCCGACAAACGCCTGCACATCAATCGTCATCGCAACAATGCTGCCGCGAGCATATCCTGCAGTTGCCCACGAACGGACACGACCTTCGCCTCGGCAGCATCCAACTCTGCGAGTAGTGTCTCCGGATCGCCTAGGTCGTCGGTCTCGGTATGGGGATTCCGGATATCGAGATTGTAGCCCCTCGCTTCAATCTCTTCGGCTCCCACCTTCCAGGCATGGCCGCCTTCGATACGATTCTTGCGTTTCGGACCACCCCACCAAGCGGCGCAGTCGTCCAGATGCTCCAGCCGAATAGGTCGTGTCATCGAATAGGCTTTCTGACCTTCGGGCACCAAATGTTCCCAGAACCAAACCGCCTGCGTCGGTTCACCCTTTTCGAAAAATAGCAGGTTTGTCCCGATGGAAGCATAGGGTTTGAAGACCGAGTTTGGTAGCCGAACGATCGTATGCAGATTGCATTCCTTCATCAGGTGCTCCTTCAGTCTGGTCTTGACACCCTCACCGAACAGTGAGCCGTCGGGGAGAACCACGGCCGCTCGGCCGCCAGGCTTGAGAATCCGAATAATCAAGGCAAGGAACAGATCGGCCGTTTCCCGCGCTTGGAAGCGTTGTGGAAAGTTTGACTGAATGCCGGGCTCTTCCTTTCCGCCGAATGGCGGATTAGTCAGTACTACATCGACACGGTCGTCGCTGCCCCAGGATACATAAGGGCGCGCAAGCGTGTTGCTGTGGCGTAGGAAGGACGGATCTTCAATGTTGTGCAAGAGCATGTTGGTGACGGCGAGCATATGTGGAAGAGGTTTCTTCTCCACCGCCCGAAGCGACGCCTGCATCCTGATTTCGTCCTCGGGTCGCTTGACGTAGTGCTCACGCATATGTCGGATCGCGCACGTGAGGAAGCCACCTGTGCCACAAGAGGGATCGAATAGCGTCTCCCCGGGTTTCGGATCGGTCATCTTCGCCATAAAGGAGGTGATGGCACGCGGGGTGTAGTACTCGCCCGCATTACCCGCTGATTGCAGGTCGTTGAGGATTTGTTCATAGATATCGCCGAAGTGCTGACGCTCGGCCAGATTATTGAAATCAATGTCGTTGATCTTGTTGATGACCTGCCGGATCAGCTGACCGGATTTCATATAGTTGTAGGCGTCCTCGAACACATCGCGCACGACCCTCGCGCGAGGGTCGTGCGTCGCCGGGAGTTCCTTCAGGACGGGAAAGAGGTCCTCGTCTAAGAAAGCCGTCAGTCGCTCACCCGTCATCCCTTCCGGGTCACGCGCCCAGTGGCGCCATTGCAACTGAATCGGGATCGGGGAACGGTAGTCGCTCTTCAGGATCTCGAGCTCCTGGTCCTGATCGTCGATGATCTTGAGGAAGAACATCCAGCACAATTGACCGATGCGCTGCGCATCGCCATCGACGCCCACATCCTGGCGCATGATGTCCTGGATGGATTTTACGAGTGTGTTGACGGACATCTCTCAAGCGACATCCATATACAGTGAAGATTGAAGGTCTTGCACAGCCTGTTTAAAGGCAGGCTTACCGCCAAAGATACGGACCAGCTCAACCGGGGTTCCGAGTTGGTCCAGTGGTGGGATACGCAGCACGTTGGCATCATCAAGGTGGAGCACACCTTCGTCGGCATATTTGTCGAGCAGCGCATCCAGCACGGCACGCGCCTGGTCGCCGAATTTCGTGAACACATCGCGCTTTTTGACGTTCTCGGCCCGCTCGCGGCGGGTCAGCGGCTTGGCGTCGAAAGCGACATGGCAGACAAGGTCGAACGGATCGAGGTCCTCGCCCAATTCCCGGGCGATCATATCTAATGGAAGCCCCTCGGCCTTCATCTGGTCAAGGATTGCCTGTCTGCGATCGACCACTCCCCAGCGTATCAGGAAATCGTCAAGACTTGCAAAGCGTCTACGCAAAGTCCTCCTGGTAAAGTCACGCACGGACTCGGTGACAAGCTTGCCGTCCTCGTCGAGATATTCCTCACGCTCGGCCACCACTTTCGCGCTGATGCCGTCGACATAGACTTTCCTTCGAGACCCGTCTTCGAGCGGCCATGGAATCTCAGAATCGGAGATAACGGTCTCACCAACATCAAGGTCGGTTGGAACCGTGGTGCTGTCGTCCTCGGCGACCGGGATGTCGGGCGGATCAATCGGATCGCCCTCTCCGGGCTCGTATATCTGGACTGGGTCACCATCAAAGGCCGGATCAGCGAAATGGCTTGTCGCTCCCCGGAAATCGAGAAGGGTGAAATAGAACTTGTGCGTGTCTTCATGCACACGAGTGCCACGGCCGACAATCTGCTTGAACTCGGTCATCGAACCGACGCTGCGGTCGAGCACGATTAGTCGGCAAGTCTGCACGTCAACGCCAGTGGAAAGCAACCGCGAGGTCGTGACGAGAACGGGATACCTCGATTCCGGATCAATGAAGCTGTCGAGCTCAGCCAACCCTTCCGCATCGCCACCCGTGATCCGCATCACGTAGTGAACCTTGCCATCCAGCAGGTCGGCGTTCTCATTGATCAAAGCCTGGCGCATACGTGCGGCATGTTCCTGATCAACGCAAAAGATGATGGCTTTCTGAAATCGGTCGCCGCTTTCTTTCAGGAATTGCGTGATCTTCTGCGCCACTAGGCTTGTGCGTCCGTCGATGACCAGCGTGCGGTCGAAATCCTGCGTGTTGTAGAGGCGATCCTCGACTAGATCCCCTTCACGGTCGAGCTGACCCTTTTCAGGGCGATAGCCCTCTACATCGCGGTCGATATGGACCTTGACCACTTTGTAAGGTGCGAGGAAGCCATCGCGAATGCCTTGTTTCAGCGAGTAAGAAAAAACCGGCTCACCGAACCAGGCAATGTTGGATGCGTATTTGGTCTCTTTCGGCGTCGCCGTGAGACCGATCTGGGTCGCGGAAGAGAAATAGTCGAGAATCTCACGCCAAGCCGAATCTTCGACGGCGCTACCGCGATGACATTCGTCGACAACAATCAGGTCGAAGAAGCCAGAAGAGACTTCTCGGTATACCTTTTGATTTTCCTCGGGGCCGGTGAGTGCCTGATAAAGTCCGAGATAGATCTCGTAGGCCGTATCAATACGCAAAGCGCCTTTGGCATCGCGCTGAATGGTCCGGTCTCGCGTAGATAGCTTGGCCATCGCACCACCAAAGGGGCGAAAATCATTGACCATCGTCTGATCGACCAACACGTTTCGGTCGGCAAGAAACAAAATACGCATCCTGCGTTCCGCCTTCCAGAGTCGCCAGATGATCTGAAAAGCGGTGTAGGTCTTGCCTGTGCCGGTGGCCATGACCAGCAGGATGCGATTTCGTCCCTTCGCGATGGCCTCAATAACGGCATTGACGGCGCTGATCTGGTAGTAGCGCGGAGCCTTGCCGCTGTCATCGTGATAATAATCCTGAAGGACTATGTCCTCGGCCTCTGGGGCCAAACCCTTCCAAGCCCGATAGCGAGCCCATAGTTCAGTCGGCGATGGGAACTGATTCAACCTGATGCTGACCTCACGGGGCGTGCTTGCACCCGTACGATCGTGAAACACAAAACCATCGCCGTTGGACGAGAAAGCGAAAGGAATGTCCAGCGTTTCGGCGTAGTCGAGTGCCTGTTGAATGCCGTCGCCGATGCTGTGTTTATTGTCCTTGGCCTCAATGACCGCCAACGGCATGTTGGGCTTGTAATAGAGTAGATAGTCGGCACGCTTCGGTTGTCCGCGAGACACAAGTTTGCCACGTACAATGATTCGACCCTTGGTGAAACTCACCTCTTCGCGGATTTGCGTCATCTCATCCCATCCCGCTCGTTTCAGGGCCGGTATGATGAACTTGGTGCAGATATCGCGTTCCGTCATTATTCGCTTATCCACAGTGATCAGTACACACTCCGCTGCAGGATTTTGAATGAGTCCATCTGGTGGTAGTTTGTGATGTAGGCGGGCTCATCTCATAGTGTCACATGCGCATGCCTCGAACGGAACACGACTCCCCATTCGTTCTGCTTGGCTTTCGTCGCCAATGTACCACAGGCGGTAGTGAACAGTCTGCAACATCTCAAGGCACAAGAACCTCTTTATTTTTGAGCACCGTTCTTAACTCAACATGATCCCACTTGACTTCTCCGATTGTAGCATGCCACTGCCCTGTGAGGGCCAACAGGTCGGAAACTACTTCAGCAGCACCGACCAAGGCTAGATTCTAGTCGGACAGGACCAACTCATACCAAGACACATCCAAAAAACCAATCGGGTCATACAGCCCTCGCTCCAGTCATGGAGTCAAAATGGTATTGACCGCACTAATGCCCCCGCTATGATCAGCCATCAGAACACCAAAAAGCGAAGCAGTATCTGCCTAAAGACACTCGCCATTAGCCCCATTCAGTGATCATGACATGGCTTTTTATGGGTCCCCATTGATATCATATGAAGCCGCATCGCAGCAGGGAACCCACTGAGAGGTATTTTCAGTCGGTGTGTCCCGCATGCGGTTTCCTATTGTCAGGTCTTTTCGTTTCAGAGTGTGTTGGGTATGATGATGGATACTCTTGACCCTTGAGGAAGCCGACATGATTTCGATGAGTTCTTCCGAGTTGCAACCTATGTCGACTCACTTAAGTACCATGCTCAGTATGAACGCAGTAATAAAAGCTTGCATGTCAAATCTGATGAGAATTTTAAAGCCATATTCTCTCGCCAGCCTGCAGTCGAATAGCTTCGTTTCCCGCGATTATTGAACCCATCTTGCTGCCATCTCACGGACGATCGCCGATAACATGCATATCGCCTGGGAGAATCCACATAGTGCCAGTCCAAATCTTTCACTTATACAATCTGTAGGTCAATCTGCCATGGCAGACCATCACCAAGATCCGCCGCTTGACTCTCAAGGCGACTCTTTTGGAAACGCCAATACAGCCTTCGATCCCAGGAGTTGCTCACGCCACATAATCATTAGTCGATGACTACGATTGATCGAGCTCCTGGTAATTTACGCATTCGTAACACCAGCGAACTGCAGTTCAAGGTAAACAGCTCGGCTTCTTCTCGGATTATCTCTTTCGGATTTGTTACCACGCTGCAGAACTCCGGTGTCTGGTTAAAAGAATCGTTACAGGAATTGGCGGAGTGTCCAGCTTATATGCAAAGAAAGAGGAGATAGACGAGCCTTCCGACCCCACTTTGACCAAGGCACGAAAATGCTTAAGAAGGTCGTTCACCATGCAATTGACCACCCGGAGATTTATCCCGTGCAATCCGCGTAGCATCGCAATCAATTTCACAATCCCGATAGTAAGAGTGTGGTCTCGTTCCTGCTTAAGCACGATGATCCTGAAACGCTTTATCATCGAACTCCTAATTCGAAGGGTCACCTAATAGGTAGAGAATGCCGAAGATTTATGCAAAGAAGACGGAATCAGAAATCTGAAGAGAGTGAATATTCGGTATTGACAAGCCAGATTGACTAACAGGGAACCGGGCCACTTGGTAGCGATGAGAAGCTGGGCGAAGAAAAAGGATCACAAATGAGTCCATATGCTCTTTTCGGTGCATCAAGACAGAGGGAAAGGTTCGAGTGCATGCTTCGAAATTCAAAACATCTGGCAACCCTCACGAAATATCGCCCAATCACATGGACTTAACATCGGCTGCCACACTGGCTGAATGGCGATTTGCCACTCAGCGCTGGATTGCCTGCCAACTGACCTGGTATCGATAGTGGTGTTCATGATCGTGACGGTCACGCAATGGTTGCTTTGTAGCGGCTGAAGAAACAACGCAAGTCGAGGCACCACGGACACTCCGTGAGCGCCACGATTAAGGAGTGTTAACACATTTTCATGGAAATATGATCCACTCATTCTCCCTCACTTTTGACTGGAGCTACAGGGAAGATCACATCCGTGGAACTCACACAGGCCCAATCAGAACACATCGCTCCGCTATTCCCGAATCAGCAGGGAAACGTCAATTTCCCGAATTTTCAGGTACTCAATGCCCCCACTTCCAGTCTGAAGTGCCACACTCGCCCCGCTCCCGGCATGAGGGCATCCCCCGAAGGAAGGGAGCACGGCGGCGACCGGACCATTCAGCCCTCCCAGGGGCTGAAAGGAGCTGATGTCGGTCATCAATGACATCCATCTCGACGCCAGGGAGTCTGACCGAGGCGATTTCACGACGCCAGGGCCCGCTCGGGCCGTGTCAGGCGGGCTTCGGCCGAGCGGGGCCCTGCCCGTCGAATACGGGCTTCTGGAAAGGCAGGGGAGGGGAGAGGAATGACCGCCTTCAGGGCGGGGCGACGGCGGTGAAGACCTCTTGAGAGGTTCGATACCCCAGCACCTTCCAGGGCTGGCGGTTGATCCGCCCTTCCATAAAGACTGTTTCGATCTGATGAAAATCTTGAGATACGCTACAGCTTTGTTGGCTGAAGGCTCTCGACCTGAACTGGTAGTACGCCACGCTGGTTATTCATGGCGATGAGCTCCAACCGCTCTCGGGAGACCAGTCGCCGGGCGTACTATCGATATCGATTGCGCCACAAGCAGCTGGCATGACGAAGTCGTCGACCTCACTGACTACCTTTTTTAAGTTCGGCTCATCGATCAGCAGTGGCTCGCGGGCTAGGAAAGACCGCCACTGCTGCACTTTCATGGGATCCTCAGAGAAGGCAGGAGTTAAGGACGGCGGGTGTGCACGTGGAATTGGCGTTGTGCGCCTCTCGAAGGTGGCGCGGATTGCCGCGGAGAGCGTCGCACCTTCGAAGGTAAAGAGCCGCGACATCGCCAGAAGGTCGTAGAAGTCTTTCATCCGGCTATTCGCAAGACCGAGCGCGACCATGGCCTCAAATTTTTCCGCGGCCACAGTTTCGCGTGGATAAGCGTTTAGCTTGGGCACTGGTTGGTCGAGAAGAACCGGATATTCGAGTTCCGATGGGCCGGGCGTTACAACGTCACCGAAACCGATGTCGATCTGGACCGGGATGACGGCAGTGCCAAGACGCGCCGACGTTCTCAATCGAATGCCTCCATCAGTTTGATCCTCGCGAATTGTCTCTGTAGCAAGATGCTCGGCATCAAAACTCAGCCCGTCGTCCTCTACCGTTTGGACACAAATGTCGCGGAAGATTTCTGCAAGACGCTCGGCTTCGCGCTCGCCGAAAGCGAGAAAATCCAGGTCGCGCGTCGTTCTGAAGGGGTCATCAAGCCAAGCGGCATAAAGCATGGCGCCCTTGAGAACGAACCTGTCCTTGTGAGGAGAAACGCTCAAGCGGAAGAGAAGCCGTTCCAGCGCGTAGCGCGTAAGCATCTGCTGAAAGTTCGCTTGTTTCACCCGAGCGACGTTTTGAAGCCGTGCACGTACCGACGCGGCGATGTTCTTCCCTTCATGCGCCATCGGCGACCACCGTTTCGAGGTAGGGCCGCAGGACGGACCAGATGCGGGTGTCGCGGGCATATCCAACGATCTCTGCTGGCTTGGCTTTGCCCGACTTTACGATGTTGTGGAGACCCTCTAGCGCAACGTCGAAACCGACGCGATTCCTGAACCGGAAACAGTCCACTACCGTTTTGGCAGAGTTGAAGATCGGAACCGAGACGCCGTCAATCGTGTGGTTCTCAACGCCGAGCGAAAGCACCTGCTCCCCGAACCGCACGATGCGGGTTGGCGGATATTCGATCTTGGGTTTCCGTGCCTTTGGGCCGATAGCGACCCAGACTCGGCTTGGCGTTTGGAGCGTGAGTTCATGGAACTGGAGGGCGGAGATTAGGCAGATGACCCCTTTCGGTACGCGCTTCGCGACGTTGGCCAAGTCATGCGGCGCCGTGACATCGGCGTCGGTGAACTGATAGAGGCCGCGGGAAACCCGGGTGAGTACACCCTCTTCCACTAGTCGCGAAAGTGTTTCCGGGTGGACTCCGGCCTCGCTCAGCTCAATGCGACGCATAGTGCCGCGCTCCTTGAGAAGCTCGACGGCTCGATCCTTCTGCGATATCTCGTCTGTAGCACTCATGTGACAAAATGTCGGTTGTTAGACTCTGACTTCCGACATTTTGTCACAAATCAGTGTGCAGGAAAAGCGAAAAATCTCCTGATCGGCTCCTTTTTTCGCGCCTCCGGGCCATCGGGATGGACCTTGATGGCAGGGGCTGTCGAGACTGAAGGCCTCGACCTGGAGGCGGAGGATCGGTTCCCGCTGCCGTGGTTCGAACCCCCGGCCCTAGATGAAGTGCTTCGACCCTTGGTTCATCCGGATGTCGAAGGGATACCCGTGATCGAACTATTCCGGCAGGCCGCGCCGCTGGCCGCCATGCAGCGATCGCAGTTAGAGTCTGTCTAGTTTGAATCGATTCAGCGAGTCGAATGTAATTCTTCGTTGATCAGAAGACGACGACAGCGAGAGCGTAGCGCAGCGATGTTCGTTGGCTTGGCTGAAATTTGATATCAGGTGGTACCGATGTGGTACCCGGACGCAAAAATGTCCGCCTTGGTTCAACGGGCGTTTTTCATAACTTATTGCGTTTATTGGTAATTTTGGTTGCGGGGGGACGCAACCACCGAGACCAACATTCGATCGAGGTTTCGGTCTGAATCGTTTCAACCCCCCGTGCCACTCTGAAGAAAAAAATCGGTTTGCAGTCCCACTGCGAGTGTCAACGACAAATGACTGACATGCGCCGCAGAAGAGGCCACGCATCATCGCCGCCTGCGAGGTGGCAGGGCCGCGAACCGATCCGGAAAAGACCCGGCGGCCGCCCCGACCGAACCCGGCCTTGAGGATTGACCGATGAGACGATGGCCGCGTGAACGCAAGCCAGCGCCGGTCGACGGAACCGAAACCTGACCACGCCCGGTCAGAGATGGCCGGTGAACCGTTACGTCGTGTCTGCTCTCCCCCCTCACCCCGGATTGTTTCGTTTCGACGGGTTGAAAAACCGTCGGATTGGATCCGAATCCGGCCCCAATCCGTGCATCTTCGCCGATCAAGGACCCTGATTGATGGTCTCCCCGAATTTTGCCGGTTCGGTCGAACGGGACGCGTTTGGCCGAAGCTGTCGGTTCGAGGCTCCATGGGGCGTCTGGCGCCCTTCGGACATGCTACGGTACCCCCGCTACGCGGGGACGGACATCGGCGCGACCTGTGGACGGGAGTGCGCAGACCAAGCAGACACCACTCGACGGATCGGAAATTGAGCTTGATGCACACTAGGGGGCCGGTGAAATACCGACCGTGATGCCGCCCTTGACCACGGTTCCGCATTCCGATTCAGTGTTCAAGGAAGCCGCATTCCGCATGAAAATGTCACATGGGAATCGTTACTTGGGAATCGAGGCTAGATGAGCTACAAGTGCTATGACCTGCCGGCATTTCTTCAGCAGGTGAAACCAACGCTATCTCTTCAACCAGCACGGCCCGCACCCCGTCTCGTCCATCCCCGCAGCAAAAATGCGGACGGCAAAGAACAGCGCGGTTGGCCCGCGCAAGGCCGCATGACCCCGCATCAAGGCCTTGGTGCGCGAACTTCATGCGGCCAACCCCGAAACGCCGCGCAATGTGCTGGCCTTCGATGCACACAAGGCCGCGTCACAGGAATTCGACGAAAAGGACCTGCCGTCGCTGGAAACCGTCCAGCGCCAGATGAAGCACCTGTTGGAGGATGACGATTGATCTACAGGACTGCCCGTGCTGCTGATCGAAGCCGGAAAAACTCTGACCCTCACTGAGAGCACGTTGGGGAGCACATCATCACTTCCGAGGACTCTCGTTTTGACCGTGAAACCCAAAGAGCTGAGGTCACTCGGCCCTGCCCTATTCGGCAAGAGCCTGCCGGATTTGGCTTTTGGTCAAGAGTTCCATGTTTATCCCCTTTCGCCGGGGTTTCTCAAGACGTGGAGAAGATGAGCCGGGCGAACGAGCCCGACAGTCATCGGAGTAGCCGGGTAACGGCCAACACGGATGTTGCCGGTAGACCATTGACCGACCGGCGCGTCCGGCTAATCAAGCGTCAGGGTTGAGAAAGCAGGAAAGCGAGACGGAACATCTGAAAGGCGATTGACCGATAACGTGAGTAGGCCGCGCCGGGCGAACATCTATGTGAATGTCTTTTCAGACCAGGCTTCCTGCCATGCCTGGAATTCGGATGGCTTTATGCGGTAACGCGCAAAGTTGCCTTCATGCAAACTGAGAAGCTCGGTCTCCGCCATTTCGCGGAAGGCTTCGCGGTCTTCGGCGACGATATTCCCATCTGTCCAATCGGCGATATGGGCAGCGGCATCCTTGCGCCCCATGGCCTGGCGGACAACACTGCCGATGATCTCGCGTAGCTCATTATGGTAGCGGAGTCTAAGAGGATCAGGCTCGCCAAGCGATTGCCGGACTGCGGCATAGCGGGCCGCTGAACGTTCATATGCCCAGATGAAAACATCCTTGAGCAGGCCGATCTGATTGAGTTCATAAACACCGAGAACCGCCTGCGTATAGAGGTCATTCGGAACATCCTCGAATGACAGCGGCGACAGATTGGCCTTGATCAGCGGGATGTTGGCAGACAGGCGCGAGACGCGTTTGTTCACATCGTCAAAGGGCTGCAAATACGGAAGCTGAACCATGACGAAGAAGGCTTGCTCGAACGGGTCTTCGATTGCTTCTGCCGAAGCAAGTATCTGATCGAAAAACTCCTCGATCATCTGCGGGACTTCGAGCGGATGGAATGCCGACCGTTCAATGCCAACCGCAATCTGCCGCAACCGGCCTGGCGCGTCCGGACCGGCAAGCAGGTTGTTGGCGAGCATCGCGTGCAGGTTCAGGATCGTGTAGCGATTGAACCCAATCGCATCGGCGCTGGTAACCAGAAACTCGATTGCGTCCTTATGGTTCAGGATCATCTGTGTTTCGAGCTGATCCTTGCCTTCGGCGACCTGGCCGAAATCGATCAGGCGCTTGGTATCGAGCAAAGAATAGGTATTGCCCTCCAGACGGCTTGAGTTCCAGGACAGATCAATAAGCAGGCGGTTTAGTATCTGCCTGGCATAGGTGCCGGCAGGTTGTTCCGCGATCTGCGGCTTGCCGATCTCATGCAGATGCGCACACTCGTCGCCCGAAAGATAGGAGGTTTCGTTGGGATGATAAGAATCGAGAAAGGCCCGATCATAGCCAACCGGTTTGCGTTTTTGCGGCGGCTGCCCGACATATATCCGTATAGCGGCGCCAGCTTTTGAGATGGGCATCAGATAGCCGTGCGCTTCGAGAGTGTCGGCAGCCTCGACTGCTGAGGGAATAATGTATTTGGTGGCCCTTGCCTCGCCTTCCTGCATAAGCTTGCCGCTTTCAACCAAATGCTTGAGGCGATACTGCAACGTGCGCAAAGCGATGGCCTTGTTTAGTTCTTCATGAATCTGCTGTGCCGACAGGCCGTCGCGGTAGCCGGTTACTACGTTGATAATCGCTTGCAGGTCTCTTTCGGCGATGCGTCTGGCCACGTTCTTTCCTTTGTTGCGCAAAACACTATTGCGCAATTATATGGCAGATTCAAGCAAAATCCAATAAATCAGGCAACAATATATTGCGCGATATGCTCTTATCTGCGCAACCCGGGAATCGCGCAATCAAATCCCGACTTCATGCAAATTCCACACGATCAAGTTGCATGGAATAGCAAAATATTTGCCTTCGACCATAGCTTACGCCGAACTTCCAGTCCATTCGATGCAATCGAAATTTATTTCCTTTCAAGATCAAGGGATCGTGTGGATCTTGCCTGTTTCCTGATCAGGAATACATGTCCATGTACATTGGAGATCAATTTCCATCCGGGTATTGAAATGACGAATTCATGACCCTGCAATTCTGTCCGTGTTCATGGATTGCTTCGAAGTGAATGCGGTGAACTACGGAGCACCACAACTCCGAGAGCGCACACTCTTGGTTGGGAACAGATACGGCTCTGTTGTTGACTTTCCCGACCCGACGCACGGACGACCTATGCAGCAAGACGCAACGCCTGAACTATTTCGATACAAACGAAGCTCTTCAGCGCTGGCAGACCTTAGGAGACGCGATTGGCGGCTTGAACGACCCCGGAGTCCACGATCATGGGCTTCAGCCCGCGCAAGAAGCATTATCTTTCCATGGTACCGCCAGGATCCAATTGGCGGAGTCTGCCCGTAAAAGCCCAACAAGAATCCATGGGCCGTGCGTGGCACGCCAAAGACGGACGTTCCGGTTGGTGGCGCAGGCTCAATTTTGACCTGCCCTGTCCGACGCTTGTTACCATGACTAATCACGCTGGGACATCCCTTTGTCATCCAACTGAAGTTCGGGCACTTAGCCTATTGGAGTAAGCGCTCATCCAAGAGTTTCCTCGCGATTGGAAATTTTGCGGATCGACCTCCGAACAATACGCCCAAGCCGGAAATGCCGTGCCCGTGCGCTTGGGGACAGTAGCCGGGGAGGTAGTCGCATCTACTCTCGATGAACTCTCTGCTCGCGATTGGAGCCCTATTCGAACTCACTAGAGGCGTACCGCGTGGTTTATGTCCAGTCACATGTTCGCACGCGTCAATGGTTCAAAGCTGGACGCACATTCGTTTGGTCTGACCAAGGCAACAACAGCGACGCCTACTACAACGATCCGGTTACATGGCGAAAGACCAAGTTGGTTACGGAGGCCCGATCCTGATGGTTGCCCGTAACCGCACAAGGAACCTTTACAATTCAATCAAGGCCACTCGCTACCGTTTTGATGCACGCGATATAGCCGACCTATTCGTATGTGTAAGCCAGGGTCGAGTGGACCGCATGGCTAACACCATTTCCGGCTACATCCAGACCAATCTGCCTCGCGCTTTCGAGAAACGCAAGGGTCTGTCCGATTACCGCACCAACCCTTATGTTCTCATGACGTCGGCAAGTGTCATGAAGCTAGGTGATCCCGCGGCTTTTGGGTCGTTCCTGTTCAATAGTAAGCTCTACATGACGCTCAAAACTTCATTCGGGAAGTCCATTGAGGGCGCTTTTCTTGAGCTTTACCCGCTCGCGAACAACCCCGTGCCACTCTGAAGTGCAACACTTAGCCCCGTCGCCTGATTGATTGAGTTAGGCGGATGGCAGCGGGCCAGAGGATGGCAGACAATCTCAGTGTGCGAACAACTGGAGAAGGGTCATGCCGACTGGCTACCGCCCCCTGACCCACCCGGAAAGATCGCCCATTTCCGCGCTCCAGTCTACCGGTCGATCCCAGCGACCGATGGCCGCGCACCTCGGGCGGGACGTCAGCCCGATTTCCCGGGAGCTGTCCTACCATCGCGGGTAGCGCGGGGATCGACCTCAGCCCGCCTAGGGGAAGGCGACGAGCCAGCGCCGGGCAGCCTCGGCTGTGCCCTGGAAGATGACCCCCGAGCGCTGGGCAATGGCGGAGGAGTGGTTGCGGGCAGGCTGGAGCCCGGAGCAGGTCTCGGGCCGGTTTCAGCAGCAAGGAGAGGTGATGGCCGGGCGGGAATGGATCTACCAATCTATGAGAGCGGACCGACAGGCGGGGGGAGACCTTTACCGGTGCCTGCGGCGCCGCGGGAAGCAGCCCAACTGGCGGGGTGGGCGACCTGCAGGACGCGGTCAGATTCCCGGTCGGGTAGACATCGCCGAGCGCCCGTTGATCGTGGAGGCCAAGGGCCGGATCGGGGACTGGGAGCTTGACTTGATCATCGGGGTGAAGCACCAAGGGGCCTTGATTTCCTTGGTAGATCGGGCCTCGAAGTATCTGGTGCTGATCGGGGTGGAAGGGAAGACCGCGGCGGCCGTGACCGAGGCCATTGTCCGGCGGATGGCCCCGATTCGGGACTGGGTGCATACCTGCACGGCGGACAATGGCAAGGAGTTTGCGGGGCACCGAGAGATCGCCAAGGCCCTTGGGGCCGACTTGGATTTTGCCACTCCTGACCACTCCTGGGAGCGGGGTCTGAACGAACATACCAACGGCCTGATCCGCCAGTATTTCCCGAAGGGGACCGACTTCCGTCAGGTGACGCTGGCCCAGGTTCGGGCGGTGGAAGAGCGGATCAACCGCCGGCCCCGGAAGGTGCTGGGGGTTCGAACACCGGAAGAGGTCTTCACCGCTGCCGCCCCGCCCTGAAGGCGGTCATTCCACTCCTCTCCCCTGCCTTTCCAGAAGCCCGCATTCGACGGGCAGGGCCCCGCTCGACCAAAACCCGTCTGACACGGCCCGAGCGGGCCCTTTCAGCCCTTGGGAGGGCTGAATGGTCCGGTCGCCGCCCCGCTCCCTTCCTTCGGGGGATGCCCTCATGCCGGGAGCGGGGCGAGTGTGGCACTTCAGACTGGAAGTGGGGCAGGAAGCCAGTCAATCTGGGGGGTTCAGGGGACCCTAAAAAAATCTTTTCGCAGACTTTTCAATCTCTTTTGTTTGATCGCCGTTTTCAACTCAACATGATCCCACAATGACTTTTCCGATGGCAGGATCCAAGGTCACCGTCCGTTGATCATAAGTGTGGTAAAAATTGTAGCATGCCGCCGCCCGCTCGACATCAGACGATCATGCGACTCGACCAGGTGTTGTACTTCGGAGTGGAACGGGGGACGAAAAGTCGCCCAATCGCATGGATTTGGCATCAGCTGCCACACTGGCTGAATGACGATTTGCCACTCATCACCGGATTATGTGCCAACTACCCTGGTATCGATAGCGGTGTTCATGATCGTGACGGCCAAGCAATGGTTGCTTCGTAGCGGCTGAAGAAACAAAGGAATTCGAGGTACCACGGACACTCCGCGAACACAACGATTGGTGAACCGTCATTGCCTGCCTCTCCAATTGACCCCTATTAGGCCCCTATTAGGCCCCTATTAGACCCCATGGGTAGGATTACTTTTGCTATTCTCTTAACAGCTTCCACCGCGCGGCACGCCCGCGCCCGGTGGAAGCGGCCAGTCCGCGTTCTCTTAAACCCGTCAGTGCTCTTCTCACCTGACGTACAGTTGTGTCCAAAGGCAATTGTGAATGAATTTCGCCTAGCGACAATCCATCTTCCTGATATAGCAGGGTAAGAATCGCTCTTTGTCGTCGGGTCACATGAAATCCGTTACGCAGGGTCGGCTTGAACCCGCCTAGGTGGAATCGTACAGTGACACAATCGCCGACATCTTCAATTTCGGGAAGCGGCAGGCCTGCAGAAATCGCCAGTTCCGCCATCTTGAGCGTACCGCGGCCCCATTCCTCGATGAGTCCTCGTCGATAGAACGTACGGGCGATCAGCGGGTTCCAAGGTTTTGACTCATGCTGTTCAAAAAGTTTCTCGGGGGTCAGTCCGAAATGCAGGCTCCCCGTCGACGTCACTTCCAAGCGGTCGTCGTAAACTGCCAGACCGACGGAACCGCCTCCGATCGAGTAGTCGCGATGGGCATAGGGCATTCGCTAGCGCTTCTCGTGTTGACAAGGGCGGGTACAGTGGTTCGTCGATGCGCTGAATCTGGCCTGGTTCGAAACGGCTGGCGATAGGCAAGGCTTTCGCGCAGAAAGCGCTCCGCGCTGGAGAGAAGCATGAAGGCATTGCCGTTGAACTGTCGATTGTCGAGGAACTCGGTACGATCGATTCCCCGGAAACGAGCCACTCGGAGCAGACACTGGGGCATCTCGAACTCGAGCCGTTCGGTGTTGCCAAACAGAACAGCCGCCGCTCGGACCAGAACACCATCGCGGAGCAGCCCAAGTCCACGTAGTAAATGCTCCGGTTCCCGATGGCCGGGTTCGTTGAGGCGACCGATCCTCACCGCTTCGGCGACGGTATTACGGATTTCCACCACATCCAGGTCCTCAATCGACCATCCGGTCGCAGGCTCGTTCTCCCAGCGCCTTTCGCTGTGCATGCGCTCGAAAAGCACGCGGTTATACTCATCGACACTCATCGCTCGGGTCGTGTTCCCCACGCGACAATAGGCTGTGCCTCGGTATTGATAGGGTTTCGTGGCCCCCTAACTGACAGAGATGATGACAACCTCGCGAGCATTTGCTAGCCGAAACCGCTCAACGGTTGGGAAAACCGGTGGCTCGATCCTGGCAGTCTCCGCACTCAGTTCCTCGATGGTCGGCTCGCTCACCTGCTGCCCGGTCGCATGGCCCTCCGGCGAAACACCGAACAGCACCTGACCGCCCTGCTGGTTGAGCATGGCGCAGACCGTCCTCATCGCCTCGCGGCGTGCACCGGTCGTGGCTTTGAATTCCAAAGTCTCGGATTCGCCCGCCGCGGCCATCGCTGCAATTCGGTTTGCCGTCATGCACCCCCCTGACATAAATCAAACTCCGACCCAGCGAAGTTTTTCATCGACGCACACGGTGTCACGGTAAATATGGCAGATTGAAGTGTTATTGCTCTAACGCCCGAAAAACCGAAACACGAGATTTGAGGTGCCTCGATGACTCTCGCCAAGCACAACCGATCACTACGCAGTTAACACTGGCTACATTACTGCATGCCCTTCTTCCCCAAATGCCTCGCGAAGCACAGCGAAAGACAGGGTGTCGATGGCGACTGATGCTTCGGAGCGGATGCGCCGTATCTGATCAGCCTTGATCTAAAGACGATCAAACCAGTACTAAGTTCCAATTAAGCGGAACCGGGACGTCGATGGTTTTGATCTTCTTCCTGTGACAGTCAACTTTGAGTCAATTTATGGAATCAGGGAGGAATCTCGGAAAAAACTACTTTTCCAATCGCATATGGCGTTAGCAGAGGCAGAATTAAGAACTGCGTCCTTCAAGTGGATGAGTCTGACGACATTTGCGATTGCTGATAGTTTTCCAAACCAACTCGGTCGATCAATCCCAGTTGTGTTTCGAGCCAGTCGATATGCTCTTCCTCGGATTCCAAAATGGACTCGAACAGTTCCCGTGAAACGTAATCCTCGACCTTTTCACAATCCGCAATCGCCTCTTTCAGGTCCGGGTGTGCCTTCATCTCCATTTTCAGGTCACATTCCAATATCTCCCGGGTATCCTGGCCTATCATGAGCTTCCCCAAATCCTGCATGTTCGGAAGCCCTTCCAAAAATAAAATGCGATGGATCAGACTATCCGCATGCTTCATTTCATCAATAGACTCATGATACTCATGCTCACCCAAAGCTGTCAGACCCCAATCCTTCAACATCCTGGAATGGAGGAAATACTGATTGATGGCAGTCAGCTCATTTTTCAGAACCCTGTTCAGATGCCGGATGACCGTTTCGTTCCCTTTCATATTGCTTTCTCTATCATTTGGCCAGCGTTACCTCGACCATGGTTATTTCACGTTGAACAAGATTAACAAAGTCGAATGATGTTTGCAAGTGATTGAATTATATTGATAATAGGATTGCATCTGATTCTCGTTTTCAGATCAATTCCTTGGCATGAGAGGGAACAACTCATCACCAAGGCGGCGAACTTCAGGCCAGTTCGTTTCTCCAAGCAAGCGAATTCACCGCCGATGGGTCGACGCCTGATCACGGGTGGTTCGGCAGGGCTTCAACCGCCACAACATCACAGCGAAACGATCTTTGATGACGGCCAGAACCAGATCAATCATGCCGGGTGAGCTCTTGGAAACACAACCAGATGCTGCAAATCCAGGCAAACGCCAATCCTATCCCCGGGCCGGTGGACGAAATGGCTTGGCGCAAGACACATTATTCGGGTGCCATCTTGCAACACCAGGGTATACAGATAATCTGCTCCACGAAATGTACTCGACTCCACCCGGGCGCAGATACTGCCCTCCGGGTCATAATGGATATCATCCGGCCGCAGTAATAGATCCACTTCGGTAACGGAGGGCCAGACGGTAGACAGGTTTCCGGTGATCACTCCAAAGCTGGTCCGCAGTCGATGCTCATCGAGCACCGTGGCGGGGATGAAAACACCTCGTCCGACAAACTCGGCCACAAACCGGTCGGCGGGCCAATGATACAGGTTATACCCTAAGTCCCACTGGCATAACCGACCGCCATGAAGAACACCCACCCGATCAGAAAATGCAAAGGCTTCCAGTTGATCATGAGTCACTAACAGGGCGGTGACCCCCTGTTGGCGCAACACTTCACGCAACTCGTGAGCCAGCTGTTGCCTGAGCTCCGGGTCCTGACCACTGAACGGTTCATCCAGCAGCAGCAGGTCGGGTGCGGGGGCAATGGCACGAATCAGGGCCACGCGCTGTTGCTGACCTCCCGATAGTTCATGGGGATACATGTCGGCATACTTCTCCAGACCAACCATCTCCAGCAGTTCAAAAACACGGCGGCGGATGAGGTCTGTCCCCATCTGCCGGATGCCGAACCCCACATTACCGACGACCGTCAGGTGGGGGAACAATGCCAAGTCCTGAAATACCATGCCGATACCACGACGCTCTGGAGCCAAATGACGCCCCGTCCCGGAGACGACCCGGTCCCGAATGCGAATCTGTCCTTCGGTCGGCTGTTCGAAGCCAGCGATGGCACGAAGCAGTGTCGTCTTGCCACAGCCGCTCGGACCCAACAAACCGCCGGTCTCGCCGGTCTGAAGGGAAAAGCTCACGTTATCGACCACCCGGGTTCCACCGAGGTCCACGCTAGCTGCGTGGATCATGAGATGACTGTTTGGCATCAGTTCACATGGGCCGAGTACCCGCCCGCGACCGACTGATGGCGGCACTCAGCAAAATGACTGGAATGATGCCGACGAAGACAATGGCCAGTGCCGCGGTGGAGGAATCCGCCAAGCGTTCGTCCGAGGCCAGTTCGTAGGCGCGAACGGCCAAGGTGTTGAAGTCAAACGGACGCAGAATCAATGTGGCGGGCAACTCCTTCATGACATCCACGAACACAATGACGACTGCGGTCAGCAAGCTCCCTTTCATGATGGGCAAGTGAATCTGACGCAGAACGGTGGTTCGATTGCTACCCATAGACCGAGCGGCTTCATCCATGGAAGGTCTGATCTTGTCCAGTCCTGCCTCGACGGATTGCAGGGACACCGCGAGAAACCGGACCGTATAGGCGAACAACAAAATGAATACTGTCCCACTGAATACGAGCCCCACACTGAGATCGAAAAACGCCAAGGTCCAACCGTTCACTAGGTTGTCCAGTGCGCCAAACGGAATCAATATACCGACCGCGATCACTGTCCCGGGGATAGCATACCCCATGGAGGACAGGCGCGTGAAAAACCGCATGATCCCAGAAGAGTGGATACGGTTGCCATACCCCAGCAGCAAAGCCGGCACCAGTGCAATGATAGCCGCGCCCCCCGCCAACACCAAACTGTGCCATGCCAGTTGGACAAACCGCTCATCCACCATGGCACCGTAGGTTTCCACCGCCCAGATCACCAACTGGATAGTCGGTAGGATAAAGCCAAGCAGCAATGGTAGCAGACAGACCGTGAAAGCGAGGACAGCCCATCCCCGGGAAAGTCCGATCTCCGGCAACCGTTGGTAGCGGTTGGTCGTATGGTGGAAGTGCGCACGGTGGCGGGAACCGCGTTCCAGCAGGATGAGGCCAAACACGAAAAGCAACAAGATGGCGGCCAGTTGGGCCGCCGCCACGCCATCGAACATGCCGAACCAGGTGCGGTAAATCCCGGTAGTGAATGTGCTCACCCCGAAATACTGCACGGTCCCGAAATCCGCCAGAGTTTCCATCAGGGCCAAGGACAGCCCAGCCACGATGGCGGGTCGTGCCAACGGAACGGCGACTTGGGAGAAACTGTGCCAAGCACTGCAACCCAGTGTTCGGCTCACCTCCAGGACACAGATCGATTGGCCAATAAACGCCGCGCGGGCCATCAGATAGACATAGGGGTACAGCACCAGGGAAAACATGACGATCGCCCCACCGATGGACCGAATCTCCGGAAACCAGTACTCCCCGTACGACAGACCGAAGGTATCACGAATCCATCCTTGGAGGGGTCCGCTCACGTCCAGCATGCCAGTATAGGTATAGGCGATGATATAGGCGGGCATGGCCAAGGGGAGCAACAATAACCATGTCAACCAACTGCGCCCGGGAAAGCGATACATGCTGGTGAGCCATGCGGTAGTCACTCCAATGCTGCCGGCTCCGAGGGTCACTCCCAGCATCAGCCACAGGGAATTGGTGATGTACTCCACCAAAACGGTGTCCACCAGATGCGGCCAATTCTCACTGCCAGGGGTGAACAGATTGATGCCAATCGTACCAATTGGCACAAAGATCACCAACGCGGTTAGGAAGCTGATGACGATCCAGCCGCTTGGCCACCTCGACCAGTTGAACCGAAATCCACTGATCACGAGTGCAGCATCACGTAGCATGCGAACCTTATCAACTATGGGAGAAATCTTGTCCGAACCAATGTGACCATACTACGCACCCGGCCGATCAATTCTGAATACTGCCCATGCACTGCCCAGCGGTGATGCCACGGGTCGGATTATGCCTGAAACGAAATGAGGTACTCAACGCCATCCAGCCCGGTCCATCAACTGCAGGGCCGCCCGGTTGTTTTCACCGAGCACGGTCAGATCAAGGGTATCGGCACGGAATGTGCCTAATTGCCGCAGAGTATCCGACATCGGTACTCCGGGTACCACCGGATATTCATGGTTCACCTCGGCATACCACTGTTGCGACTCCGGATTCACCAGAAACTCCAGCAGAACCTGTGCCGCCGCCTCGTTTCTGGCATGGCGCACGATACCAGCCCCGCTGACGTTGACATGAGCCCCCCGGTCGTCCTGATTCGGCCAGAAAATGCCGATTTTTTCCGCCGTCTGCTGGTCTCTTTCTTTTTCGCTGGTCAGTAGGCGCCCGAAATAGTAGGTATTGACCAGCGTGAGGTCGCATTGGCCCGCCGAGATGGCATGCAGTTGATCGGTATCCCCGCCCCCGGGCTTGCGAGCGAAATTGGAGACCAACCCTCGCGCCCACTGCTCCGCCCGCTCCTCACCCAAGTGTTCAATCATGGAAGCGACCAGGGATTGGTTGTAGATATTGCCTGATGAACGAATGCACAGACGACCCCGCCACTTTTCGTCTGTCAGCGCTTCATAGGTCGACAATTCCGTCGGGTCGACCCGATCCTTGGCGAAAAAAATCACCCGGGCTCGGCGCGACAATCCAAACCACTGATGATCCTTGTCCCGCAGGTATGCCGGGATGGTTTGGGTCAAGACCGGGTTGTCGATGGCTTTCAAGATGCCCGCCGTCTTGGCCCGTTGCAGCCGACCAACATCCACCGTGATAAAGACATCGGCCGGGGTGGCTTCTCCCTCGATTTCAATCCGTTTCAACAAACCATCTGCCTTGCCCGTCACCAATCGAAAACCAATCCCGGTTTCCACTTCGAATCGTTGCAATAGGGGAAGGATCAACGCCTCTTTGCGAGCGGAATAGATATTGACCACTTCCTGGGCCATCACGGGTGGGGGAATGGCCATCGCTGAGACCAGCATCCATACCACCGTGGTCAGGGAAATGCGCGAAAATGTCGGTTTCATGGTGTCAATTGTCTGGGAAATGGTGATCAGATGCTGTTCATGGCATACGCCACTTTCGGCTGCCATGGCGGATCAGCACCTGGTACAAGTACTCTGCCCCTTCCCGAAACGGAAGGAGGTACAAGGCATATAGCGAATTGGGATTCGGCGACGTTGGGCCTAATCCATAGCGAAGTGACTGGTTTGGCTCGGAGTGGCAAAACGTGCCAAACCAACGATCCCAGCACGCCAAGGCCACCCCGAAGTTGCGGTCAAAATGACGGGGATGATCGGAATGGTGAATCTGGTGTTGTGCGGGGGACAGGAAAATTCGCTCCAGCCAAGGCCAGTAACGAATCGGCACTTCGCTATGGCGCAGATTGGCGCCCAACAGGTTGAATCCAAACTTGATCGCATTGGCCCCCAGGACCATGACCAGCGTCACGCGGTCGCCAAATCCGTACACGAAGACCCCGATGCACCCCCCTTGAACCAAGGCGCCACGCAGGGCAAACAGCATCCCTTCCACCGGATGGGTGCGAAGAATTGTCAGGGGGTTCAAGCGAGTCGCGCTGTGATGGACCTTGTGAAACGCCCACAGCAGCGGCATGGCATGCATCAGACGGTGCACGCCATAACGGGCTAGGTCGTCGACCACGAACAAGGCAACAGTAAAACCGACCGCGATTGACCAGTCCGGCATACCGGGCAACAGATTCATCCGCCCATCGAAGATATGGTGCAGCAAAGAAAAGCAAAAGGTCGCGACCGCCGCATGACCCAGCAATCGCGGGACCACCGAGCCCAGAACGATGGTATTGATCAGAAACACGGCATAATCTGCGCGGGCGCTGGCCGAACACCACAGATCCCGCGCGAACAGTTTTCTGCAGACCGTACCGGGAGACTGGCGCTCGGCCAGCATCATCCAGCATAGCGCCATCAGGAACGCTGATCCGAGATACCCCCAAAACAGTCTTTTACCCGGATCCAGAAACTGGCCTGTCCAGTCCGCCAGCCAGCCGTAGAGAGTCTGTTCAAGCATCCTGCGATGTCATCACGGGCCCCTCAGTCATTCTCGGCCGACATGCTGTCGCCCAGCGATTCGACCAAACCGGCCAGTTCGGCCGTGAGATCATTTTTCCGGCCCTTGAGGTCATAGGCTTCTGCCAACAGGTTCTGCAATTTGAGCATGTGAACCATGTAGTTCCCCATGTCCTGACTGCCCCCGATCCGGTAGTTTCCCTGATCGTCGACCCCCACCACCTGACCGCCTCCCAGCAACACCGGACCATAGCCAATCAGTCGATTCATCCTGACGCCAACATCTCCCAGGTCCTTGCCACCGGTTTCCAGTGCCATGGCGAACCCTTTCAATTCGCCCCAGTGCTTTCCGTAATCCCGGAAGGTATCCTTGGCGTTTCCTCCTGATTCGACAATGACTTGCAACTTCTGCAGATCCTTGTACACCGAACCGGCATATTTGAAGGCCGCTTCTGCAATCACCTGCTCCCAGTTGGTCTTGATGACATCGGCATAATCCATCAAGGCGCGACGCTGATCGTCGGTCAGTACCTGTCCATCGGCGGCCGTGATGAGCCGGCGCCCATCCAGGAAAGCCTGCACAATGGTATGCAAATAATTGGTGCCGCTCTTATCCGCATCGGCGGCGTAGTACGCATGCGCAAAAGTCATTTCCCGATAAAGGTCGACCATGCCATCCTGATTGTAGTCTGCGACATCCATCTCTTTCATCTTGGCGATCCCATAAGCCTGCTTCGCATTCAAACTCAGGGCATGGGCCGGCGCACCGAAATAGCCGAAAGCCTCATCCCAGGAGTGCTCCTTGCCCGTGTAGTGTTTGCCCTCGCCATACGGTTGATCATTGGGCTTGTTGTCCGCAGCCAGCTTTTCATCCAGATAATTGTCCACCGCCTGATGATAAAACACCGCCCCCATGGCAAATTTTGAAATCAATTGTGGATAGTCGTAGCCGCTCAGCGGATCGAATCCCCCTTTGGCAGACGCAGCCTTGCCGATCATGAACTCGATGACTTCGGCAGCCGTCATCTTTCCGGGCCAACCATTCACCAGTCCTTGGTAGGTCTTGCCTTTCAAGTCCACCCCGGAAGCCATTTGATCGACTTCGGTCTGCTGGATCACAAAACCATTCTTAGTCCGGGGGGCAAGAATCATGCGACCTTCATCCTTTCCAGCGAAATAAGCCATCATCTGCGCCTTGATATCGGAGGCGTTGGAGCCATCACCCTGTCCGGCCAGTTTCTTTAAAGACGTGTGCAGTACCTGACGGGCCGCCTGCCCGGTGTAGGCGGTGGAATCCGATTTGTCACCGCCATACCCCTTGAGGGTCACCGGGAATGGGCCGTAATTCTGGGCCAGCGCCACTCCACTGAAGGCAAGCGATGCGGAAACAGCCCAAGCAAGATAAATCGTTGGTTTCATCATTTCAGTTCCAAGTGTTCAGTTTCAAGTGTCTGTGACGTCGATTCAGACACGAAGTATCTGTTCGGAATGTAAATGATAATGATTCGCATTACAAGTTGAATTCGAAAAACCGAGATGAATCATGGTTCATCGGATGGAGTCCGTTATCTGGGAGTCCGCCGCAGTGCACATGCGACATGTCCGGACACAAGAAGTGGTCAGTCATTCCGGGGGGTGGCCACGAGACACCCTCACGCACCAGACCGTTCCTACTGCACCTCGTTGCCATGCGTCTGTGACGATTTCGTCGGATGAAGAACCCAGAAAAAAGGGTTGTCAAAGATTCGGAAGATTACAATATTATAAATCTAAATCATTATTATTTGCAATCACATGGCTGGATTTCCAGCCCGGTAGAGTATCGTGACCCGCCTCTTGATATGTGGCCCTCCATAATTGGCGGATTCGGTTGGATGAGCCATGTCCTGACCTCCATACCCAGCTCAGATGAACATCGGATCTCTTCGTCAAGTACGACACATTGATCAGAAAAAGACCGCCAACGGACATGTTGACTGACCGAAGAATCCGGCAAAATACGACATTTGGTTGCCGTGAACGGCAGCCGCCGGATATCATTCAAACTTCGATTTGACTGCAGTGCTGGCCAACCACTCTCAACCCATACGCCCTTCTGCCCCAGGACAGATGACACCATATCTCAGGCCAGCCATTGCCCTTCATGTCACTCTGGCTATCTTGGCCATGAACATGGCAATCGCCGAGCCAAGCAATACGATCCACCTCGAACTCAACAAGCTGCAACCAAGCCCGGACGGTTGCCAAACCCATCTGGTGCTGCACAACGACCGCGCCAGCGAACTGCAGTCGCTCAAGCTCGAATTCGCGGTCTTCGGGACGGACGGGGTGGTCCAGAAAAGCGTGGCCTTACCGATCTCTTTCCTGCCCCCCGGCAAGACGAGATATCAGGCTTTCGTTCTGGATGACCTGCCCTGCGGTGTGATCGGGCGCATTCTCCTGAATGATGTTCGAGACTGCCATGATCGGGCAGGACCCCTGGAGGAATGCCTGAGTGGGTTGATACTGAACAATCGTACCGATGTGCCGTTTATCCAGTCACTGACTCTGTCCGCCCTGGGGCAAGCAGCGGCTGTGCCGAGCGGTCTGATCCACCTCGAACTCAACAAGCTGCAGCCAAGCCCGGACGGTTGCCAAACCCATCTGGTGCTGCACAACGACCGCGCCAGCGAACTGCAGTCGCTCAAGCTCGAATTCGCGGTCTTCGGGACGGACGGGGTGGTCCAGAAAAGCGTGGCCTTACCGGTCTCTTTCCTACCCCCCGGCAAGACGAGATATCAGGCTTTCGTTCTGGATGACCTGCCCTGTGGTGTGATCGGGCGCATTCTCCTGAATGATGTTCGAGACTGCCATGATCGGGCGGGACCCCTGGAGGGATGCCTGGGTGGGTTGATACTGAACAATCTGACCACCGTACCGTTTATCCAGTAGTGATGATGATCCGCCCGACACGATGCCAGCCAGGAAGACCGGGCACCTCAGGACTGTCTATCAGTTAAACCATTGACACACCCGTATCAAAAGGAGGTTGGCGTAAATGAACGACGAGACGGACAGTCTGGTGAATGACCAACTCATCAGTCTACCGACCGACCCGGGCTTGGTGGAACGGTTACAGGAAATACTCGCTCTTGGCGGGCCAGTCGCCATCATTCTCGCCGGCACATCAGTCGTGGCACTGGCCATCATCCTGGCCAAGTTCTGGCAATTTCATTCGATACAGATTGACCGTCTGCAAGCCCCGCAGAAGGCACTGGAACTGTACCGGGCAGGCCATACGCAGGAGGCGTTGACCGCCGCTGGAAAGTCCAGAAATCCGGTCGCTTCGACCATGGCGTGCGCCATCCGGGGTAGACTGCGCTCCCTGCCGGAAGAATCGGTACGCGAGGAGGCCCTGCGTCATGGCACTGCCCGTCTCGAGTCGATGAGAAGTGGGTTTCGAGCCCTGGAAGTGATCGCATCACTGGCCCCGCTGCTCGGCCTGTTCGGTACCGTGCTCGGGATGATCGAAGCCTTCCGCGAGATGGAGCAGGCCGGGAACCAAGTCAATCCGGCCGTCCTATCGGGAGGAGTCTGGGCCGCACTGCTCACCACTGCCCTGGGCCTGGGTGTCGCAATGCCCGTCGTTGTGGTCCTCGCCTGGCTCGAACGGCGGGTCGAGCGTCTGGCCCATGCCATGGGTCATATTGTCACCGGTGTATTTACTGTAGACCTTTCCGATGATTCCGGACCGGATGAGAGCGTTCAATATCGCCCAGCACACATCAGAGCGACCGTGGCAGGCCACTAGGCCCCGTCGACGAAAAGCACTGATCAGCCTGACTCCCCTGATTGATGTCGTCTTTATCCTGCTGGTGTTCTTCCTGCTGGCTTCCAACTTTCAGGACTGGCGCACAATTAGCCTGAACCCAACCCCACCGACCGGGCATTCCACCGCCTCCATGGAAGGGGCACTGCTGGTCGAGGTGCGCCCGGACGGTGTTCGATTGTCCGCGGAACCCGTCTCCCTCAATCGGCTGGGTTCTCGAGTGGCGAGGTACACCGCCACCCGACCCGATATTCGTGTTCTGGTCAAGCCCACCAACGGGGTCCGACTACAGGAAACGATACGGGTGCTGGATGTATTGTCTGCGGCCGGCGTAGACCACCTGTCCCTGACCCATTGATCCAGAAGAGAAGTGACCCACCGTGTTGCACTTTGATTCGAGCCGTCCGAAAGACAATCAGGAACGGATCCTACCGTTCATCAATATCGTCCTGCTCCTGCTGATTTATGTCCTGCTGGCAGGCAAGATTGCCCTAATCGACCCACTCAAAACCTCGCCACCCGAATCGGCCAGTGAAGGATCGGTCCAGTCGCATACCGTCGTGCTGCACCTAGGCCAGAACGGGCGGCTGGCGCTTGATGGCACCATCATGACACAGCCTGAGCTGGAAGATGCGCTGGCGAGGATGGGTACCCTGACCGTTGTCCACCTCAAGGCCGACAGCCGAGCATCTGCGAAGCAAGTGGTCGAGGTCACCGGCCTGCTGGGTGCAGCAGGTGTCGACACCATCGACTTGATCACCCTGCCAGATTGACCTTGAGAAAAATGGCTGGTCAGAAACGGAGCGCTGTGTGGGTGGACGATCCCCATCCCAGTGGAAGTCACCTCGGGGTTGTTTTTCCCGGACGGTGCTGATGTTGGTTCCCCGACGAGTCAAGGCCACCGCACTGGTGACGGCACTGGGTGTCCATGCCGGACTTTTCACGGCAGTGCTTTCATATGTCCCCGGTCCCGTCACCCAGTCAGCTGATATCGGGGCGATCAGGGTGTCCATCCGGGGGTCTGGCCAGATACCGGTCGATACCACTATCGAGGATTCGGTGATTCGGGAGGTAGCGACAGTTGCCTCGACTGGGATCAACCCCGTCTCCACCGTCACTGCGAAGGGATCAAGCGAGGCGATTGCCACTACGATATCGGTTGCGACAGCCCAAGTCGTGGAAGCAGGACCGGCGACTGGCTCGTTCATCCAGACGTTGCTTCCAGACACCGCAACCGACAACTCTCTAACGGTTGAAGATGTCAGAATGTCCCTCGCCCAGCCTGCGATGGACCCAACCGTGATTGATACCCTGAAATCCGTGGAAGGCGTGGCAACCGAGCCATCCGTTGAGGTGCCCCCCCCACCAGCGTTCCTCACCCCCCATTTAAGCGCAAGCACCGCAGATGGAAACCCTCCCGAGTTGGTCGAAACTGTTGACTCCACCAATCCCGTCATGACTGAGGGTCAACCTAGGACTCCGCCGACCAAGGTGTCCCGCCCATCGGATGCCGTGTCTACCCTTTCTACCCGCAAATCGGTTTCGCGTCTCCCTTCGCCCGCCACCTCGGAATCGGTAGCGGGCGACACGCTCACCCGACAAAAACCAGTCGCAACGAGTGTCGCGACATCAATTCCGGCATCCCAAGAGGTACAGGGGGTCCTGGAGAAACTGACACAACTGATACCCGCTAACCCGACCAGAAAAGGGGTTCCATCAGTGACCACAACGGACGACACGAACCAACCGGCGACATCGGTGATCGGGCCGCAGGTTGAAACAGGGGACATCGCGGCCGCTCAAAGAGGCTACCTGAATATATTGTACCGCCACCTGATGCGCTTCAAGCGCTACCCCCGCGCAGCAAGACGAAACGGCGTGACGGGGGTGGTGACCATACGACTCACCATTCTCGCTAACGGCAGTCTGAACTCCCCCCAACTGATTGTCAGTTCCGGTGATGACCGCCTGGACCAGGCCGCACTGAAGATGCTGGCCAGAGCCCGGCCCTTACCCCCATTCCCCGCCAATCTGCACAAGGCCCAGCTGGAACTGAATCTACCGATCAAGTTCGCCCTGACGCAAAAACACGGTCTCTTCTGATCAGCAGGAAACGACCACGGCACCCAAGACATCCCCTGACAACCCAAGGCCCCATCCCGATGGAGACGGAGATTCAATAGGTCGGCAAATCCAGGCCGTTAAGACGCAACATCACAGAGGATTTACAGATGACCGACGTGCCTTCCAAATGCGCACGACAAAACGATGCTCATCCTCCTGCAGATCTGGCTCTGTCCCGTTATGGCGACGGGTCGATTCGATAATCCGATTGCGAACTCCCATTCCATAGTGTTCAATATGGCCGTAGTCACGAAGGATTTCCTTGAGCAACTCATTGCGCGCGACTCGAACCACGCCCTCTCTCATCTTTGCCACCGTCACTCCGTTCGGAAGCCGACCCGGAGAGACCACTTCCAGTCGGTCACCATACAGTGAAACCTCAATGTCGGTCCCTTCAAACGCGTAATCACGATGGACGACCGCGTTGACAACCGCCTCTCTTACCGCATCCAGCGCAAAGGCTTTCTGGCGACGGCGACGGCTACCATCTATCCACGCGACACTACCCATGTTGCGCTTGACAAAATCAACCGTACGATCGATCACGCCCTTCTCCAACGCCTTGCCCTGCCGCGAGACCCGTGAGACCAGTGGACCCCGAATCCGCTCTTCATCAACCGTGTTGTATTCCTTTTCAGGTCCCGGAAAGGCCACTGCGGTGACGCCAGCTTGTGGCAAACGACGGTTCGGGTTATCGCCAAACAGCAACAGCCCGGATACCGTGGCGCGAAGTTCATCCTGCTCCGTGACGAGCAGGTCCGAATTGAGCAGGAGTTGCCGCCAGCTCTCCAGGTCTGATCGAGTGGGCACTGACCGCTGCAAGACATCGCGATAGTAATTCTCCATGAGATCCATGTTGAGGCTTTCCAGTCCGGTATCCGGTACTGCCTTGATCTCGTACCGAATCACCCGGGCGGCTTGGTAGAGCCGAGCTTCTTCCTCACGTGTCGACTCCCGAGAAGTGCTGCCGACACGGCTGAAGGTGACCCAAGCCCTGCCTCGCTTGGCTTTGTGGGGTTTTCCTGGACTGTCAGCAGCCAGTTCAATGACCCCCACTCGCTTTCCACACCCCATCTCAATACACGTCCAAATGGGAGTGCAGACCGGCTGGATGTTTTCGCGGGCAACGTTCATCACCCACTCCTCAGCCGCCCCGGGACTTCTGGTCAGCCCGGACAACTGCCCATCATCCTCTATCCCTAGCAGAATGACACCCCCTTCAAGGTTCAGGAGCGCGGACATCTCCCTCGCAAGATCCTCCGGGCGGCAGTCGTCGCGCTTAAATTCGACCCGTGAGCCTTCATAATTGGCAATGAGCTCAAGTAGTTCAATTTTGTTCATCAGTCAGAACCCATACTTCCGCCGCCGTATCTCGAATGCCTCACGGCCGCCCTCAAGTATCTCTTCCACGAGCATACGTACGGGTCGAGAGTCGATAGATCCCATGTGCTCCGGGGCGATACGCGCCCGCCCACTCTCTGCCTCCCCGACGGCCGACAGTCCGACAATCAACTCGGCATCGCCAAGTACGGGAATATTCGCATTGTGAGTCGAGAAGATAAACTGCCTGCGCTGCTTCTCATCACGCATCCTCGGAACGATCCCCTCGGTGATAAAGCGATTGTCCAGATCATCCTCAGGCTGGTCCACAATCAGCGGAGCGCCCGATTCGAGGAGCAGTAGTAGCAGCACAGCCGTTGCCTTCTGACCAGTCGAAAGATCCTCCAAAAGCTGCCATGTCGGTGGTGCTCCCGCTACCGCAGTATTAAGACGGACCACGGTCGTCGGCTCCAGTTCTAACTCCTCGATTCGCATGAGAAGGTCAGTATCAGCACCCGCGAGCCGCTCCGCCTGACCCGGTGTGATGCCGTAAATATTGCGCAGCGCCTCAACCCCGGACCGGCATGCAACGACGAATTGTGTGAGCGACAACTCAGGAGCGTTCCGCAGGCTTTCGATTGCCTCCGACATTCTTCCCCCGATTTCGTCACGCAACAGCTTGAAGAACACCTCACGATTTCCGGCGATCGTCACCTCCACCTGCACGCGATTGCGAAGCTGTCCACTTACCTTTCTTGCCGCCTTATTCAGAGTGCGAAACTCCGCAGCTTTGATGTCTTCCCACTCGGCAAGTAGCGTACGGCGTTGATTCATGCGTTCGTTTTCCAATCGTTGCAACAATGCAAGACGTTCCTGAAGAGGTCGCAACTCCTCGATTTGTCGTCGAAGACGAATGAACTCTTCTCCGTCCACGCGCGATTTCTGCAGCTCGCGCAAGATTCTTTCGTACTCTGTCTGTACCCGTTGCCGTCGCGTATCCCATATCGCCTGTATGTCTTTGACGCCATCATTCGCGCGAATCAACACCTGTTCTAGTCTATCAACAATATGCTTTACACTCGCTTCCAATTCCACAAGTATATCGGTCGTCCGGGAAATGATGTCTCGGGCCGGTAACTCCCTAATCGCCTTTTCCGACAAGAATGTACGGTCGATCGGCAACTCTCTTTTCAGAATCTCAAGTACCTCCTCGAATGGTGCCAAACGTTGAGGAATAGAGCCAAACACCCGCTCCTCTCGTACCAAGGCACTTTGCTCCCGCAGTCGTTCTTCGAGACCCACTTCCTGGAACCGCTTCAACATTTCTTCCAACCCGGGTAGCGCGGCCAGACGCTCTTCAATTATCGCAATCTCGGCACGAGCATCACATATGGCGCTACGACTCTTCGCGAGATCACGAACCACCGACATCCGACGACGCATGAGAGACTCATCGCGAGCAACAAAACGATCAAGCAACCGGGTAAGCTTTTCGCGACTTCTCGAAATCTCAGAAATTTCGTGCTGACCGTAGGCTTCGACTCTCGGAAGAATGTCCGTTGGCGCACTCTGCAACACCGTGCCATCCGCTGCACGAACCAGCGGCGGATTGGGAATCGTTCGCTCGATTCGATACTCGCGCATTATGGGGCGGTGTACACGCACCACTAGCGATATCTTTGTGCCATTGCGCAGGACTTGGCGCACGATACCATCATGCGCCTTTTGTGCCTCGACACCAACAGGCTCAAGACCCAATGCGCTACGAATGCTTTCTACAACTGTTGACTTGCCAGCCCCCCGTCCGCCTACTAGGACATTCAAGTTCGGATTGAGATGCACGATGATCCCGTCAAGAAATCCACCATCCCATCCAACAGACACTATCTCCATGTGCTCGTCGGGTTCAAATCTTCTTTTCTTGGTGTTCAATCGCACACGCGAACCAGGGTCTAGAAATGCCTGGCGCAACCCATCGATAGTAACTTCTTGCATCTTGATCCAGCATGTTGCGGACGGATCGTCGAGTTGATCAGGCCCCGTGATGTCCTTGGCATTCAAGACTGCGATTCCGATGCCGTTTTCCGGGGCGTGGGAACGAATGTAGTCTATGTTTTTATTCTCTACAATTTGCCGAATGTCCTGCGGAAGATCCTCAATGACACCTGGGATCTGGATCGACAGAAGATTCTTGTCTTGCCATGCGCGAATTCTTGGTTGTCCTGATAAAACTTTGAATAAGCCGCTATTGTTCGTTACGTGCGCCGCAATAGTAATTCCCCCTTGGCTGTCAACAGTCTGAAGAATATCAGCAAACGACTTGGTTGCGATCTGCGCAGATGGATTCGTATCTCGGATGCCACATTCTCCAAGGTAGCGACCAAGTTGATCATCGCCTATATCTGGCGAGTACAAGCACAACAAGTGTACACCCTCTGATGAACACAACTCGAAACCTGGGAAGATATGAACCGGATAATTGAGCGACGCTGATCGAAAGGCTGCGACACCATCTACGTTATTGTGATCTGTGATGGCGAGCACCTCAATACCCAGCTTTACGGCTTCATCGACAATCTTCTGTGCGTAACTGATATCGTCATCTTGAGTATCTTGCCCCTGATAAGTCTGTGCATAGTGATACGGGTTTACTTGAAGCGCACAACGATAGAAACGTGCACCACCAAGAGGCTTCACCTTGTTTTTGGGACTGTTATCTACCGGCATGTTTGCCGCTCCCCAAGCTCACCTATCGTTTTGACTTTTCTTATTTTGCAGGCCCACTGGTTTCCATCGATATTAAACTGAACCTTTTGGTACCGCTGTATCAGGTTCGAAAAAAAGCTCTCGCCGAGACCGTTGTCGCTGGAGGTCAGGTACGACCGATGTCGCATGCCCAATACCATCGCCTGCGGTGGACAGTCATAATCTATTTCAAGCATCTAATTCAAGCCGTTCTGGCGGGCGGATCCATGACCATTCTGCATGATGTTGATGGTGTACATTCATACGATCACCAACACCGGGAGCACCTAATCATCGCGCAATTCCCGATTCGCGTCAATGTCCATACCCTGCGCTGTTAATTCTCAAGCTACCCCACATGTTGACGACGACCACTTGCCTGCGACCCAATAGCACACGGAGACCCACAGGCAAATGATGACACCAAGGAGGCATTCGCAATTCCCTCATCTCGGCAGGCTGGATTGACCTCAAAATTGTTTGACATGCTTATGGGCGTCCGATGAGCTGACCTTGTGCGGGAACCGCAGGAATATCTCCAGAAGAGTGACTTTAGTTCTGGCTGAAATCTGCGGGCAGGAGATACGTTGATGTGAGATACTCTTTGATACACTCTGACATTCCACGTAAAATTATTGGCCATAATCGGTGAACGAGACAGCACGACACCCATGTCCAGATTCCAACGCTTGCTGATAACCGGTGCAGCCGGTAACTTGGGTCGAGTCCTGCGCGCAGGGCTGGCCCCACTCGCCACGACCCTTCGATTGACGGACCGTTTGGAGATGGGCGAGGCCGCCCCCCATGAAGAGATCATGAACGCCGAACTGGGTGATTTCGACGCAATCATGCGGGTCGTCGAGGGGTGTGATGCGATCGTGCATTTCGGCGCCGCACCGACCGAAAAGCCTTGGGCCGAAGTCCTCCAGTCCTCCATTATGGGAGGATATCATGTGTATGAAGCGGCCAGACGACACGGCATCCAGCGGATTGTCTACGCCAGTTCGATCCACGCGGTCGGCTACGTGCAACGGGAAGAAGGGGCCGACACGGATACACCTCACAGACCAGATTCTCTTTACGGTGTTTCCAAATGCTTTGTCGAGGATCTGGCCCGGATGTACTTTCACAAGTTCCACATCGAATCCGCCCTGTTACGGATCAACTCCTGTTTCCCGGAACCGTCCGACCGACGCCATCTGGCCACCTGGCTAAGCTTCAGAGATCTGGTGCAACTAGTGGAACGATGTCTTGTCACAGAACGACTGGGCTGCTCGGTGATCTATGGCATCTCGGACAACCGCGAACGGTTCTTCGACAACCGCAAGGTACGCCATATCGGCTATCAACCACAGGACTCGGCAGAGGATTTCCGGGCGCAGGTCGAGGTCAAAACCGAACCGGGAGACCCGTTTGCCAGTGGCATCGAATTTGTCGGGGGAGTCTTCTGCGAATATGGCCACCCAGACGACGAATAACATTGTACCTCTGGACCTGATTGCCAAAAAGTCCCGACATTCATCGAATCTCGGCCCCATCATGAATCCAGCATCGTCTTCGGGACGACTCCATATCCCCCCGGTGTGACGAAGCGATAAGGACCCAATCTGGCGGTGGTCAAGGATGAGGGTAAATCGCCAGACTCCCACAGGTCGAGACAGGTCGGCATCGCTTACCCAAACCCGCTCACCGGATTCACCCCTCCCGTCCGCCCTGAACGGGTGTTCACGTGATGTGACATTCTCATGGTCATGAATCCGCCACCATCGTGTTGACGAAGGATCGGTGGATGAGCCGAAGGGGCCGACACATCACAGACGTCACAGACGTCACAGACGTCTGATGGCCCTTCGACTCTGACCCCTGCCAAGCTGGACAGCCAACCGCCTCGTCTCGTCAGGCCCCCTGCAGATAGCTCTCCATAGAGTCGTCCATGGCTTGCATCCAGGGAGTATGGTGCACGGGAGACTGATTGCCCGTCATCAGGGATCGGTAGGCATTGTTTCGAAAGCCCATGATGTCGTCATGCTTGTGGTGCTCCCATTCCATGAAGGTCTTGTTCACCCCTTCGATATCAAAGCTCGGGTAGTCGGTTTGATCAATGAGCGCCTGGGTGTAGTCTCCCTGGAACCAGATCATCTGCTCATCATCCTCAAGCGTCTCTTCCCGGGTGCGCCAGGTCGCACTGTGCGTCTGCATCTCTTCTTTCGACGGCAACTGGATACGGCCCATGATCACATCCCGGGCATACCAGGCTTGCGCATCAAACATGTTGAAGGTGTAGAACTGATCCTGCATGCCGATGTAGAACAGTTTCGGATTATCTTCCCACACCACGCCCTGATACAGCCCCAAGGGCCAGAGCCTGTTGTCGGTCTTGAGCCGCAGGGGATTGTCCAGGAACGGAAAATGGTGCAGGTAGCCGGTACACAAAATGATGGCATCCACTTCCCTGGAGGTTCCATCCTTGAAGGTGACAGTCTTTCGGTCCACCTTGGTCAGAAGCGGCACCTCAGTGAAGCTGTCGGGCCAGTGGAAATGGGTCGGCGAGGTCCGGTGGCTGATCGTGACTGATCGGCAGCCATACTTATGGCATTGGGAAGCGATGTCCTCAGCGGAATAGCTGGTACCAATGATCAGGATGTCCTGATCGGCAAATTCCCGTGCATCGCGAAAATCATGAGCATGCAGAACCCGGCCATTGAAGGTTTCCATCCCTGCAAACTGGGGAACGTTCGGAACGGAGAAATGGCCGGTGGCCACCACCACATAGTCGAAGTTTTCAGTGGACCAACTCCCATCCAGCAGATTGCGCACCGTGACACTGAAAAGCCCGGTCTCACCATCAAAAGTCACGTTATGCACAGCGTGATTGAATCGGCAGAATTTGCGCACACCCGATTTTTCCACACGACCCTTGATGTAATCTGCCAGCACCGCCCGGGGAGGATAAGACGCGATCCGCTTGCCGAAATGTTCTTCGAACGTGTAATCCGCAAACTCAAGACACTCCTTGGGGCCATTGGACCATAAATAACGATACATACTGCAATGGACAGGCTCACCATACTGGTCGAGACCGGTCCGCCAAGTGTAGTTCCAGAGCCCCCCCCAATCGTCCTGCTTCTCGTAACATACGACTTCGGGAATTTCAGCCCCTCGGGCTGCGGCAGAGGCGAACGCCCTGAGCTGAGCCGTGCCGGAAGGTCCGGCACCAAGAATTGCGACACGTGTCATTACCGACTCCAGATAATTTTGTTAAATTTTGAGTGATGAAAAATCAGAGGGGGAATATACCCTGTTTGCCTAGCAACACAAAACATCCGTGGTGAGTGCTCTGACAAGGTCATGCTGGAGGCCTGCTCCGCCCAACCCGATCAGTCCCCACATGGACGCAGGTCCTGAATCGGTGTTCCACGACCAGCTGGAATGGGCAACCGGCCATTCGATCCGAGCATGACTAAAACCCAGGAGTCTTGGTTCAGGCCGGACGTGGTCGGTCAAAGGGACGATTCCGATCTGCTCACACCACCATTTCGCCACCCAAAATATAGCGATAGGGATAGACCCTCTGTGATATTGTCCGCCTGCCGTAGCGTTTCACCCTGAACGATGCGGGAGCATTCGAAATTTTGCGACAATGAAGAGAAGATTTACAATACAGTCCCGCCACAAAAGATCGATCTGGTCAGCGGGCAATGTCAAACCAATTCGCCAATGAGGTACGCCAAAATGAAAACACCCGGATTATCCCACCCCAATCGACGGAAATTCCTCCAGCAAACGGCCGCCGGTGCGGCTGCCGCCACCACGGCCAGTCTGTTTCCCAACCTGGCCTTTTCCAGCAACAAGACCCTGACCGTGGGGATGAATATTCCCATGACGGGAGATTATGCACCCTGGGGGCTTCCGGGCCTCTACGGATGCGAAATCATCGCGAACAATCTCAATGCCGCAGGGGGAGTCACGATCGGTGGGGAAACCTACCACATCAACGTGGCTTCTTATGACCACGCCTATGACACGGAAAAGGCACTGCAAGGCTTCAAGAAGCTGGTGCTCGAGGATGACGCCAAGATGGTGATGATGCTGGGGGGCTCCACCGTGGCGGCGGTGCTGCCCTGGGCCACGCGGAAAAAAGTCCTCACCACGACTCTGCTGCCCAGCGACATCACGCCGGATTCGGAATACCTGATTGCGACCTGCGAATCCCATCCCCTGTACAACGTCACCGGCGTCGAATGGATGGCTCGCGAGTTTCCGGACATCAAGACGGCAGCGATCGTGACGAACAATGATGCGGAGTATGGACTCCAGTCTGCGGCGACCTACAAGGCGGCCTTCGAAGTCGCCGGCATTGAGGTGGTCGATACGAACCTGCATGGCTTCGACGTCACCGACTTCGCCCCCATCATCAGTTCCCTGCTAGCGAAAAATCCCGATGTGGTCTGCATGGCCACCAGCTTCTACGTCACGCCCATCATGGAACAACTCTTCCATCAGGGCTACACCGGCAAGATCATCTCCTGCACCCTCGACTACTACGAAGAGATCATTGCCAAGACCAGTGAGGAATTTGTTAATGGCACCATTTATCAGTTCCCGGATTTTGATGACCCGAAACTGATGGAGCCGGAGATCACTTTTCCCGATCCCGGAGGCTTTGATGCCGCCTTCCGCGAGGATCATCCCAACGACTGGTCTGCCGTAGCTTGGGAATATCCTGCCATCTTGCTGAACTGGATCGAAAATGCCCAGGCGGCCGGCAGCGTGGAAACCGCAGAGGTCATGCAGGCCATGAAAGGCAACCAGCAGCAGTTCGTGTTCGGTGGGGGGGATTGGTGGGGCAGCCAACTCTGGGGGCTCGACAATGCGCTCGTGGGGCGCTGGCCGGTGGTTGTGATCCAAAACGGCAAGGCCCGCATCCAGGAATATGGCAATGTGGCCGGATGGCTGGCTGACCACAAGGAGGTCCTGGTGAGGCACATGAAGGAACTCGGACTGCGCACCGTCTGATTCCCTCGCTGACGAAATCTGGGGAGAGCCGGGCATTCTCCCCTTTTTTCTGTCTCACACCCGCCAGAACGACCCGAACATGGATCTTCTGATTCAGTCCATTGCCAATGGCATCATCCAAAGCGGCTTCTACGCCCTGGCGGCGGTGGGTCTGGTATTGATCTTCGGGGTCATGGGGGTGGTCAACTTCGCTCATGGTGAATGGGTGATGGTGGGGGCCTATACTATCTGGCTGCTTCACGCCCAGTCCGGCCTGCCGTTCCTGCTGACCCTCTTGGTGGCGGTCCTGCTGGTCACCACCATCGGCATGCTGATGGAACAGTTCATGTTCCGACCCATGCGGGACAATCCTTTCGGCGGATTGATCTGTTCCATCGGAGTACTGTTCATGCTTCAGGTCATCGCCACCCTCGTGGGCGGTGACGGCCCCTCCAAACAGGTTCCACCCCCCTACGAAGGCACGCTGGTCTTGTGGGAGACACTCCGCATTCCCTACCAGCGCCTGTTCGCCGTCGGTGTCTCTCTGGCGGCTTTGGGAATTCTGTGGTATTTCCTCGCCCGGACCCGTCTGGGATGGGCGTTGCGGGCGGTCTCCCAGGACCGTGAAGCGGCGGCATTGCAGGGTATCAACAGCAATCGTATTTCGATGATCGCCATCAGTATTGGAGCTGCCATGGCCGGGCTGGCCGGGGCGCTGATGGCGCCGCTGACCAATATCAATCCGCACATGGGACACAACATCATTATCACTGCCTTCATCGTCACGATCGTGGGGGGAGTCGGCAGTTTGTCCGGGGCTGTCGCGGCCTCCTTCCTGTATGCCCTTTTCCACACGTTCGTCACCACTTATTTCAACAGCACCGTCGCCACGATCTCGGGATTGATGATTATGGTCCTGGTGCTCATTATTCGGCCTACTGGCCTCATGGGACACCGAGTGAGCGAATGATCCGCCACCTTCTGCACGCCTCCGGGATCCGGCATCTGGCCCTCATCACCGCCGTGCTGGTCCTCTTGGCGGTGCTGCCCCATTTCCTGAAGTATCATCACCAGGATTTTCTGCTGTTCCTGGTCATCAATGTCTTGGTGGTGGCCAGCTACCGACTGGTGACGCTTACCGGCGAATGGTCCTTGATTCATGCCGTGATGATGGGCGTGGGGGCCTACACCAGCGCGATCCTGTCCAAACAGTTTGATGTCTCTTTCTGGTTCAGTCTGCCGCTTGCGGGGGTCAGTGCCGGCCTCATGGCCGCTCTGTTGTCTTTTCCCCTCTTTCGGATGACCCAGTTCTATTTTCTGATCGGTTCGTTTGCGGCGGGAGAAGCGATTCGGCTGTCCTGGATTCACTTTATCAAGCCCTTCGGGGGCACCAGTGGCGTCAGTGCCATTCCTTCACCGGAATTCATGGACATCGACTTTCTGGAGCCGATTCCCTATTTCTACATGGTGTTGATCATTGTCACGTTGTGCCTGTTCATTCTGTATCGCATCGAACGATCTCGTATCGGACTGACCCTGCATGCCGTGCACTGGAAGGCCCCACTGGCCGAGTCCGTGGGCGTCAATACCTGGAACTACCGTGCCCTGGCATTCATCACGGGGTCGGTTTTCGTCGGTCTGGCGGGCGCACTGAAGGTGCACTACATCGGGACCGTCACCCCCAAACAGTTCGACATCGGGTTTATGGTCTTCATCCTGATTTGGGTCATCGTAGGCGGCTACCGGACATTTTATGGGCCCATCGTGGGCGTGGTCGTGCTGTCTCTCCTGGACGAGATGTTCCGTGGATTCGATGTCCTGCGACCGGCCCTGTATGGCGCCATCCTGGTGATTGGCATGCTCTATCTTCCCCATGGTCTGGAAAGTCTGCCGGAAAAAATCAAGCGCCGGTTCCGCCAGGGAGCTGGAGACGGTCCATGACCATTCTGGAAGTCCGCCATCTGACCATGCGATTCGGTGGCTTGACCGCCCTGAACGAAGTCAGCTTTGCAGTCCCATCCGGAGCAATCCATGGGCTGATCGGCCCCAACGGCGCCGGCAAGAGCACCCTGTTCAAGATCATTGCCGGGTTCTATGCCCCCACCGAAGGGGACATCCTGTTTGACGGCCACCGGATCACTGGCTGGCGACCGTCCCGAATTGCTGCCGAAGGTGTCGTTCGCACCTTCCAGGAAACGACCCTCTTCCAGGAACTGACCGTCTACGACAACATTCTGATCGGCACCCACAACCAGTCCCGCACGAACATCTTTTCCGCCATCCTGGGGTTCGACCAGAAAAAACAAGTGGATGCCCATCGGTCCGCTATGAACATCATGGACTTCATGGGTCTGACCGAACGCCGGGAACAACGGGCTGCCGAGTTGCCGCTGGGTTCCCAACGCGCCTTGGCCATTGCCATTGCCCTAGTTTCGGGTCCCCGGCTGCTGCTGATGGATGAACCGTTCGCCGGTATGAACCCGGAAGAGACCGGTACGATGATGACGCTCACACAAAAGGTAAGGGAGACTGGGGTAACCATTGTGCTGGTCGAACATGACATGAAGGCGGTCATGGGGCTTTGCGACCATCTGACCGTTCTCAATTTCGGCACCCTGCTGGTCCAGGGTTCACCGGAGGAGGTTCGTCGCAATCCCAAGGTCATCCAGGCCTATCTGGGGGGAGGTCACGAATGAACCTGTCGCTGGTCGATCTCACGGTCCGCTATCACAATGTCGCTGCCCTCAAGGGAATCAGCCTGGAAGTTCCCGAAGGGGCTTTCGTCACCCTGATCGGATCCAATGGGGCCGGCAAGAGCACGACTCTGCGCACCATTTCCGGCCTCGTACCACCCAACAGGGGAGAAGTCTGGCTGGATGGCCAATGTATCAATGGGGTGAGTGCTGACCGGATTTTGCGACGGGGGGTGGCCCATGTCCCCGAAGGCCGCCGAATCTTCAAGGATCTCAGTGTGGAGGAAAACCTACGCCTGGGGGCCTACATCCATCATGACCAAGGGAAGATCAATGAGAGTCTTCACTGGATCTTCGAAAAGTTCCCTCGTTTGGAGGAACGCCGGCACCAACCTGGCCGCACCTTGAGTGGGGGCGAGCAGCAGATGTTGTCCATCGGCCGGGCCTTGATGTCGCGACCGCGCGTGATGCTCCTGGATGAACCGTCACTGGGGCTGGCCCCCATCATTGTGCAGGAAATCGGCCGCATCCTGCGTGAGATCAGTGCCAAGGGGGTGACCATTGTGCTGGTGGAGCAAAATGCCGACCTGGCGCTGCAACTGGCAGACTATGGCTATGTGCTCGAAACCGGCCACATCGCGCTGGAGGGACCCGCCCAAGATCTCGCCGACAACGAACATGTTCGGAAGGCGTACCTCGGCATCTGATCTGGACAACGACCACCCTGAACCGGCTTGTGTGGCGAATCAGCTCATTGCGGCCGCTGCCGCATCAATCAACTCCCCTCAACCGCCGCTGACAGGCCATGGCGGAAACACTCCAATATTCGATCCTCCCGGGCGATGAAACCGGTGACAACAGCGTTTCACGGCCAGCATCCCAGTCTGGGTCAATCGGTCAGGTGATCCAGATTCGCCCAATTCTACCGACGACCTGATCCCTTCCACTCACCGCATCAGTAGTGCCCCTTGACCCGCGCCTTGGTGGGATCAAAATGCGGGAAGGTGACCACCTGGGCCGGGATGCGTTTCTGATGGCCATCCAGCTTGCCGACCTCGATTTCCGTTCCCTGGTCGGCATATTCGATGTTCATCCTGCACAGGGCGATGTTCTTTCCCAAGATGGGGGAAATCGTGGCACTGGTAATCAACCCGACCTGATAGCGTCCTGAGAAAACCCCGTCTCCATGCGCGGCGGGCTCTCGGCCCGAGAGTTCCAGTCCCACCAGACGGCGCTGAGGACTCACCTTGCGTTTTTCCAGCGCTTGGCGGCCAATGAAATCATCTTTCTTGGTCCGCAGCGAAACCGAAAACCCGATGCCCGCCTCATATGGGTCCGTCTGCTCACAGAATTCATGGCCTGCGAAAATCAGTCCCGCTTCGATCCTCAACATGTCCAAGGCTTCCAGACCCATGGGCTGGATGCCAAATTCTGCCCCCGCCGCCGCGATCATCTGCCAGATCGCGGCGGCCTGATCCGGATGACAGAACACTTCGTAGCCGAGCTCTCCCGTGTAACCCGTTCGGGAAACCACTACCGGAATCCCCTGGTCATCCGGCATCCTGGCAATGGAGAAGCGGAACCAAGCCAACTCCGCGACATGGGCCTGGTCGGGTCGGGTCCAGACCACCTTGCGCAGAATGTCACGGCTTCGGGGACCTTGGACCTGAAGGTTGACCAGTTGACTCGAGCTGTTCTTAACCCAGACCTTCAGGCGTTGGGCCTCCGCCTGTTCCCGGAGCCATAACCCGGAGCCATCATTCCCACCAATCCAACGAAAATTGTCCCGACCCAAGCGGAAGATGGTGCCATCGTCAATCATCCCACCGGAGGGATTGCACATCGCCGTGTAGACCACCTGCCCCACACCCAGCTTGGTCATATCCCGCGGCACACAGTACTGTAGCAACCGTTCCGCATCCGGGCCCGTGACTTCATATTTTCGAAGCGGCGACAGGTCAATCATGGCGGCCGCTTGTCGACAGGCCCAATATTCCCGGATAGCACCCAGATTAGTGTAGTCGTTGGCCAGCCAGTATCCGTTGTACTCAACATAGTGCCGGGTTAGTTTCGAGGTCTCGGAATGAAAGGCGGTTTCCTGGGTCATGACGGGGTCCGCATCAGTGGTTTTTCGAAAGGCAACAGCCCGCCGGAACAGCGTCTTGTCATCGTAGAGTCGCACCTGGATATCCGTAGGCATCCACCCGTTCGCGGCATCAATGTCATCCGGACAGGCCGAAGAGACACAGACCATGTCTCTGAGCGCTCGCATCAGGACATAGTCCCCGGGCCGCGACCAAGGTTCGTCAGAGTACAGCTGGTAATCGTCACCGAAGAAAGTGTTGAAGAACAGGTTCATGGCCATCCAGCCTTTCCTCGGTGCCACCGGATAGTCCGCCAGGGCTCGATTGAAGTTGTCCGAACAGTTGACATGCCCCGGATACCCCATGTCGTCGTAGTATTTGGCCGTACAGGCCAAACCAAAACTGTCGTGACGACCGCAGGTATCCTGGATGATTTCCACCAACGGCTCCAGGTCCACATCAAAGAATTTCGAATGCAGTCCCGGTCCGGGATAGGCGGCTCCCATCATGGTCCGGGTCACCGTGGCATCCAGACAACGTTCGATCCCCTGGTCCAACCTGGCCAGATCAAAACACTGAAAATCGGAACACTGCCGCCCGTCGACATCGACAATCTGGATATACTGTCCTGCCTTGATCTCGTAACTCGCTGCAGTACACGCATTGATCGTGAAATCCTGCAAGGGGTCGGCCAACGGCTCTGGCGGTGAGCGAGGGACAGACCGCTGGGGATGTGCCCGGATCACCCAAGCCACGAGGTCGGTCGGGGGAAGCTGCGTATCAACGGCCATGGGGGCACCCGGCGCCCCCAGCACCAGAATACATTCTTCAGGCACGGTGAAGTTCACACGACTTCCCGGACTCGTCTGCCCTGTCAGCACACTGACCACCGCTTCCCGCGACAGCTCGATTCCAAACGCGGATAGTCTCTGGGCGATCCTTTGTGCGCCGCGGCTGCGGGATTGCAACATGTCCTCCAGCACAGCCCCTTGAATGGTAGTTCCCAATCCCAAACTGCCTGTGAGATTTTTGCCGGTGGCGTCAATGGCGAAAAGGTGGGCAGGCTGCAGCCCCTCCGGGTCGACCAACTCCACACTGTCCCCTGACAGCATCGGGATCACCACCACCGCCCCGCCCCGAATCACATAGCGTTCCCGGCCAAGCCAGTGACTGCCAAGCCCCGGTTCCCGTAACACCTCACCGGGATGGTACTGAATGTTCATATCGCCCACTCTCCTACGACCTGATCGGTTGAACAGCCTTCAATATAGCAAAGCCTTCCGGTCAACGCATTACCCATTGACAGTCCATCAAAAGATTCCATCAAGAGACTGGCCTCACCCGATCACTCTGAAACAGATGTTGACATCCCTGCATATCTGATAAATCCGGGGATCCTGGGTGGAAATGACGTCAGATTCTGGTGACAACGACCATGTCCTCCTAATGGATCACCCTATTCCAGATAGCGTTTGAAAAGACACCCCCGTGCCACTCTGAAGTGCAACACTTGGCCCCGTCGCCTGATTGATTGAGTCAGGCGGATGGCAGCGGGCCAGGCGATGGCAGACCCTCTCAGTTGACGAACAACTGGAGAAGGGTCATGCCAACTGGCGACCACCCCCTGACCCACCCGGAAAGATCGCCCATTTTTGCGCTCAAGTCCACCGGTCGATCCCAGCGACCGATGGCTGAGTAGCTCGGACGGGACGTCAGCACGATTTCCCGAGACCTGTCCCGCCACCGCGGGCAGCGCGGGTATCGACATCAACCCGCCCAAGGGAAGGCGACGAGCTGGCGCCGGGAAGCCTCGGCTGTGCCTTGGAAGATGACCCCGGAGCGCTGGGCGGTGGTCGAGGACCGGCTGCAGGCAGGCTGGCTGGAGCCCGGAACCCATCGCGGGCCGGTTTCAGCGACAAGGAGAGGTGATGGCCAGCCGGGAATGGATCTACCCATCGGTGAGAGCGGACCGACCGGCGGGGGGAGACCTTTACCGGTGCCTGCGCTGCCGCGGGAAAAAGCCCAACTGGCGCGGCGGCCGACACGCGGGACGCGGTCACCTTCCCGGTCGGGTAGACATCGCCGAGCGCCCGTTGATTGGGGAGGCCAAGGGCCGAATTGGGGACTGGGAGCTTGACCTGATTATTGGGGTGATGCCCCGGGGGGCCTTGATTTCCTGGGTAGATCGGGCCTCGAAATTCATGGTGCTGATCGGGGTGGAAGGGAAGACGGCGGCGGCGGCGGCGGTGACCGAGGCCATTGTCCAGCGGATGGCCCCGATTCGGGACCGGGTGCACACTTGCACGGCGGACCACGGCCAAGAGTTTGCCGGGCCCCGGGAGATTGCGGCAGCCCTGGGAGCCGACTTGATTTTGCCACTCCTTACCATTCCTGGGAACGGGGCCTGAACGAGCACACCCATGGCCGGGTCCGCCAGTCCTTTCCGAAGGGAACGGACTTCTGTCAGGTGACGGCCTCTCAGGTCCAGGCGGTGGAAGAGCGGATCAACCGTCGGCCCCGCAAGGTGCTGGGATATCGGACTCCGGCGGAGGTGTTCGCCGAAGCCCTGGCGCCGCCTTAGAAGGCGGTCATTCCTCCCCCATCCCCTGCCTTTCCAGAAGCCCGCATTCGACGGGCCGGGCCCCGCTCGGCCAAAACCCGTCTGACACAGCCCGAACGGGCCCTGGCGTCGTGAAATCGCCTCTGTCAGACTCCTTGGCGTCGAGATGGATGTCATCAATGACCGAAATCAGCCCCTTGGGAGGGCTGAATTTTCCGGTCGCCGCCCCGCTCCCTTCCTTCGGGGGATGCCCTCATGCCGGGAGCGCGGCGAGTGTGGCACTTCAGACTGGAAGTGGGGGAGAAATAAAGGCTGGAGGATGGGGAGAATCAATGGTGCGGAGAGAAAGATGTGAAACAGACAAAAATCCTTTGGAAACAGGGGAAAAAAGAAAACCCGCCACCCCGGATAATGACCCCAGAGAGACGGGGTTGTCTTTTCTAAATGGTGGAGCAAACAGCTCTCGACCGCAACTCAGTCTCAAGCCCCAATCTACCCCGTAACACATTAAAAAACAAAGGGTTTACATAGGAAGTTAAGTCGAGTCCCAAGTTCCCACCGAGGAAGCAACTTTTCTCTCCCGATTTCCTGGCTCCGGACGATGATGCTGGGTTTGCAACCCGAGCCGATACCAGGAACAATCTCCCAACGAATCGTATTCGATTCCGAAAATGGGAATCGAATTGGTCTACCTGCCCGGCAACTCCGTGCTGCGACTCATGATCTCGATATAGTCCGCATGGCTGAACAGGCGGTTGCGTTTCTGGGCGGTCAGCTCCTTGACGATACCGAGTTGCTCCAAGTGGCCGAGCGCCTTATTGACCGTGGCTGGGGTGATGCCGGTCTTTTCCACCAGCGAGCCCGAGGTGGCGATGGGGTGTTCCATGAGTGCTCGGTGGACCTGCAGTGTGGATGCTGCCGCCCGTCCGAGACCGCTGATCTTGTCACGGTCCTGGTTCGACAGGTCTAGGAGCTGCTGCGCCGTTTCCACCGCCTGGGTGGCGGTGACGATGACCGCCTCGGCGAAGAAGTCTAGCCAGGCTTCCCAGTCCCCGGTCATGCGCACGTTGTTCAAGAGCTCGTAGTAATACCGGCGGTGCGTCTTGAAGTAGAGGCTGAGGTAGAGCATCGGCTCCCGCAGCACCTTCTGCTCGCACAAGAGCAACGCGATCAGCAGACGACCCAGACGGCCGTTTCCGTCCAGAAATGGGTGGATCGTCTCGAACTGCACATGGGCCAGCGCCGCCTTGAGCAGCACTGAGGTTGGCTCCGGCTGGTCATGGAGGAAGAGCTCCAGCTTGCTCATGCACTCCAGTACCTCTTCGGCCGGAGGCGGAACGAAGGCCGCGTTGCCCGGCCGGGTGCCGCCGATCCAGTTCTGGCTGCGCCGAAATTCGCCCGGGGTCTGATTGCTGCCACGACCCTTGGTCAGCAGCACACCATGGATTTCCCGGAACAACCTCAGCGACAACGGCAGCCCTTCTTCCAACAGCCGCAAGCCATGGTCGAGGGCAGCGACATAGTTGCTGACCTCCCGCACATCATCCAACGGGACGCCGGGCTTCTGATCCAGCTCGAACAGCAGCAGATCGGACAGGGACGACTGGGTTCCCTCGATCATGGAGGAGAGCACGGCCTCCTTGCGGACATACATGTACAGGAACAGCGAGGTGTCCGGCAACAGCGTCGAGACGCTGTCCAGCCGACCGAGCGCCAGCAATGCCTGGTCGAACTTGCTGCGCAGCTCCGGTGTCCAGTCGATGGGTGGACGTGGCGGCAGCGGCGCGGGCACGAAGGCCTGGGCCTTCTCACCCACTGTCGATATGGTTACGTATCTGCCTTGGAGTTCTCGTTTCATCCTGCCTGCCTCGAACCTAAAATAAGGCTCGCCTTTATTTTATCTTCACTGCAAATCATAAAATAAAGAATCGGGAAGGAAAAATCAAGCGAATTTCCTGAACGGCCACTTCGATTTCCTCAGACGAGCGCTTGAAGTTGCGACATATGTGCTAAAGCGAAAAAAAGTTACAACCACGGCTCCGATTTTTCGGTTGCCGAAAAGCCTTTTTTATCAAAGGGTTTCAGGCTGATGCCAAGAACGGGCATTCATTTCCCGACAACCCAACCAGAAAAACGATTTTCTTCCCGGACGTATTCGGAGACGCAGTGGTTCACCGCCTCATGGGCGAAAGGCATGCCCTTACAGGAGCCGTGTTCGTCGGTGTAGATGGTCGCGCCCTGCGCGGCATGGTGCCGGACGAAGCCCTGTAGGGTCGGCTTGTCGGTGGTGCCTATGGGCCGGGCCGATACGCGATTGGTCGCCCGGTCCTTTGCGCCGATCACGGCGGTCTTGCCAACGACCCCGCGCCCGGTCAGTTCCTTGCGCTTGCCGCCGATGTAGGTCTCGTCCACCTCCACCGGCCCTTGGAACGGCGATTCGTCGTCATCCTCGAACGCCTTGCGGATGCGCTGGAGCATGTACCATGCAGTCTTCTGCGAAACCCCGATGTCCCGGTGCAGCTTGACGCTGGAGACGCCCTTGAGGCGGGTCAGGTGCAGGTAGGTCGCGAAAACCCACTTGCGGAGCGGAAGCCGGGAGTTGTGCATCAGGGAGTTTGTCTTGACGGAGAAGTACTCCCGGCAATCGGAGCAGCGGTAGGGCATCTTGTTGCCGCCGTCCGCCTCGTGCGTGCGGGTGGAGCCGCAATGCGGGCAATGCCGGCCGGCCAGATGCGGGATTCGAACCACTCCCGCGCCGCGTCCTCGGTCGGGAACATGTCGGCGAGTTGCATCAGCGTGATGCCCTCTCGCTCCGATCTGCCGGGTACCTTGTGCGCCATGTCCAAGCCCTCTTGCCTACCCCTGTAATGGAGAGATTCCGGACCAGAATGTCAAGATAAAGTTAGAATGCCCCAAAAAAACCCCGGCCAAGGCCGGGGTTTTCGAATCAACAAGACGTCACGACTAACCGCGATAGTTCTTGCTGAAATGGCTTTTGGCTTTTTCATGGTGTTCCTTTTCGGCACTGATTTGCAGAACATGCCAAACGATCCACAAGACCAGCCCGATGATGACCCACACCTCTTCGGTTCCGACAAAGGGATAAATCGGTCCCATTTCGCCAAGATTACTCCAGCTTTCGATTCCAGTAGACATGATGAATCCTCCTGTCGGTCAGTTTAGGGATTTGGCCACTTCGGCCTCGGCTTGTTGCATCTCCTCCGCTTCCACATCGTAGATTTCGTGCTCCAGACTGTCCAGACCCACAATCTCCACCTCGGGCGGAATGCGCAAAAGACCCATGCCGTGCAGAATCTTGGCGATCACCCAACCGGGCAGGAATCCCAACAGACCGAACATGATCAGCGCACCGATGAACTGACCCAGCGGATTGATCGAGGCATACCCTTCATAGGGAGACGACGGATAGCCCCACAACACGAAACCACAGATGACCAGCCCAACAAACCCGGCATAGCCATGGACGGCCACCGCCCCCACCGCATCATCGATCTTGAATCTTTTCTCCACCCAGTAGTGCAGCTTGTAGGCACAGATCACACCGATCACGCCGATAATCATGGCCTGGATGGGATGATACAGATCATTGCCGGCCGAGGCGGTGATGACTCCGGCCAGTCCCGAAGAGTAGGTCCAGAAGGCATCGCCCTTGGATATCCAGTAACCCGCCAGCAAGCCCCCCGACAGGGACATCAGGAAGTTGAAGGTGATGCCACTAAGCGTGGTCGGACCCAAGTAGATGTTGGTGGCGGTGAAGTAAGCCACATCATCACCGACTTCAGCACCCATATCGATGATCGGCACATTGCAAGCCACATAGAAGCCCCAGAACCCGGTATAGATCAGGAACAGACCCACCGTCACCAGCCAGGGATTGCGAGGATTGATGTTGCGCGCCGTCCCGTCCGCCCGGAACCGTCCGATCCGCGGACCCAGAACAAACAAGATGCCAAGGGCAAAGCCCCCCGCAATGGCATGGATCACCCCGGATGCATACGCATCATGATAGCCCAGTATCCTCACCATCCAGCCACCGTAGTGCCAGCCCCAGGCGGCATCAATGATCCAGAAGACCGAGCCGATGGCCACGGCAAGAATCCAGAACGCCGCATTGGTGATTCGCTCAATCACCGCTCCCGAGACGATGGAAGCTGCGGTCCAGGAAAAGAGCAGAAAAGCGGCCCAGAAGACACCGGTGATCCGATCACCCAGGTGAGGGCCCATAGTGTCGGCCCAAGGTGTATTGGCAGCACCCGCTTCCCATTCTATCCCGCCGGTGATTCCCGGCCCATTGGGCAACCCCCAGTATATCCACCATCCAAAAAAGAAGAACGTGATGGTCACCAACGGCACCAGCATGGTGTTTTTCATGAGGGTATGGAGATGGTTCTTGCGTCGGGAAACGCCCACCTCGTACATGCAGAATCCGACGTGAATCAGAAACATCAACGGTATGGTTACCCAGTAATAGAACTCGGTAAATATCGTTGTGAGCGCATTTAGTTCATTGTCCACAAAATTCCTCCTACTCGTGCGAATACGATTGATGTTTGAAGTTGTTACCGATCTGTGAAAGGCAGGGATCACCCCCGCTATTTGGTGACTCGGCTCCGCCGAATCCTACACAACTCGTCAACCATCACATCCAGTCACTCGGGAGACCGACCCAACGCATCTCCACCATCACCGTCACAGAGCGTCGGCATTCGATGGGAGTCCAACATGCCAACGTCGCAATCATAGTCCAATTCCGATGCTTATTCCAGTCCCTATTATCCATGTGGGTCGTTATCATCGAAACAGTGGCTCTGAAGCATGTCCCGATGTTTCGGCCCCAGTCCGGACACAAGCGACTTTTGCCACCGAATCGCCATGGCCGTAGGGAAAAACGCCGCCCCTCACCCTCGGGGCCGCCCATCTGTCCGTCACCGACCGATAGTCGGGTATAATCCAAACCCTTCAAAACAAATTTCGTATCGATGAAAAGTCGTGTCCCTGCACTTCTGGCCGCCGGTGTCCTGATCGTGGCCACTGCCGCCACTGCAAATCACAACAGCGCCGAGTCCCTGGCCGAGCGGGTCGGGGCTGTGGGCAGCCTGAACATCCTGACCGCTGAAGAAGCCGAGGCCGCCCGGACCGAGGCCGCGGCAATGGCCAGTTCTGCCACCCCACAAATGGCCGCGCTGCCCGTGGACGGGGAGTCCGTCTACAATACTGCCTGTCTGGCTTGTCACGGCACCGGCGTGGCGGGCTCACCCAAACTCGGCGATGTGACCGCCTGGGCCCCAAGAATTGCCCAGGGTATGGAGGTACTCGTGGACCATGCGATCAATGGCTTTCAGGGAGCGGCCGGCGTGATGCCCGCCCGAGGGGGCAACATGTCGCTTTCCGATGAACAGGTCAGTGCGGCGGTGGAGTTCATCCTCCAGGCATCCCAGTAGCCGCTGGACCGACCCATACACTGTCGAGAAACCCACATGACCGGTCCCGTCCTCCTTGAATCCACCCGAGAGGGAGTTCACACCTTGACACTTAATCGGCCGTCACAGTTCAACGCCCTGACCGATGAACTGTTAGATAACCTGCTGGAGGCCCTTGATCGCATTGAGAAACATGATTCCGTACGCGTCGTCATCCTCGCAGCGAATGGCAAAGCCTTTTGTGCCGGTCATGATCTCAAGCAAATCCGCGCCCATGAGGACCTGGATTCCCAGCGCCGTCTGTTCGGTCAGTCCAGTGAGTTCATGCAGAAGATCATTGCTCTGCCCCAGCCGGTCATCGCCCGGGTGCATGGCATGGCCACGGCCGCTGGCTGTCAACTGGTGGCCGGGTGTGACTTGGCCGTGGCAACGACAAATGCCACCTTTGCCGTCTCCGGGATCCGACTGGGATTGTTTTGCTCCACCCCCGCGGTCCCCCTGCTGAGAAACATCTCTTTGAAACGGTCGCTGGAGATGTTGCTGACCGGAGATTTTATTGATGCCGAAACCGCTCTTCAGTATGGTCTGGTGAACCGGGTCTGCTCTCCCGATGCCCTGGACGATTGCGTCCAGGCGTTGGCACGGAATATCTGCCAGAAGCCCCCCCGTGTCATTCGACTGGGCAAGGAGATGGTCTATCGGCAAATGAACCAATCCCTGGCCAAGTCCTATGCCGATGCAACCGAGACCATCGCGTGCAACATGATGATGGACGAAGCCATTGAGGGCGTGGACGCCTTCCTTGAGAAGCGCGAACCAAACTGGTCCTGATGACGCCCTCCCCACCAACCCATTGTCCAGCCTGTCCAACATGACAACCTACCGGATCGCATTGCTGGCCGGTGATGGCATCGGTGAGGAAATCATGGCCGAAGCGGTCAAGATACTGAAGGTGATCTCGTCCCGCCAATCCGGGATCGATTTTGAACTGATTCCGGCGGCGTTTGGAGCGTCAGCGTGGTTTTCCACCGGCAGTTGCTGGCCCGAGGAAACGCAGGCCCTGTGCGACCGATCGGACATCATCCTGAAGGGAACGATTGGTCTGGGCCATGCGGATTCCAGGAAGATTCCTGCCGCTCAGTCGCCGGAGAAAGCGTTGCTGAACCTGCGGCGTCGATATGACACCTTTGCCAACTTTCGCCCTGTCTACCTACCCAGCTCCCTGGCCCACTTTTCACCGCTGAAACCCGAAGTGGTTGGAGATGGGATCGATATCATGATCATTCGCGAACTGGTGGGGGGATTGTATTTTGGCCAGAAGGAGGCTGGGGTAAACGAACAGGGGCTGCGTTATGCCAAGGAGACGCTCGAATACGATGAGAACCAGATCCGACGGGTTGTGACACTGGCCTTCGAAACGGCCATGCAGCGGCGCCGGAAACTGCACAGCGTGCATAAGAGCAACGTCCTCAAGTCCAGCGCACTTTGGACGGAGATCGTCGAAGAGGTGGCGGCAGATTTTCCGGATGTAGCCGTGCACCATGTGCTGGTGGATGTGGCCGCCACCTATCTGTGCCTGCGACCCACAGAATTTGACGTCATGGTGATGGAAAACCTGTTTGGCGATATTTTGAGTGACCAAGGTGGCGGCATCCTCGGCTCGCTGGGCCTAATGCCGTCCGCATGCCTGGGACCGGAAAAATCCTACTACGAACCAGCACATGGATCGGCACCCGATATCGCTGGCCAGAACATCGCCAACCCCTACTCCATGCTCGGGTCCGTGGCCATGATGCTGGACATGAGCTTCGGCATGAAACAAGAAGCCAACAACTTGTGGCAGGCGATGCAGCAGGTCTTTGCCGACGGATACTCTACACCAGACATCTCCCGACCGGGTGCTGGGAACACCATAGTCAGTACGCAGGAATTTGGCGACCGAGTGGCCACCACCTTGTCCGAATTGCCGGTCTGAAATCTGCCCTTTCGCGCCTCCCGGAATCAGCTTGACGGCATTTTCCAAACCCGCATAGATGGCCCCAAAGGCGGCCGGGGTCTATCCAGATGCGATGGATCCATCTGAAGGGTGGGATTTTCTTTTTCCCATACCCGATCTTGGGGCAGTACAAGAAGCGATGCTTCCCGCTCGGCTCGATTGGAAAGTGGCTTGATTCTCGATCACTCGGCTGACATCCTGTCCCCCCCCTTTCCGCACAACGGGATCAATCGGGGACGTCATAGGATCAATCTCGTCCCCCTGTGCCATCAAGCATCATGCACAGTTAAAAGCAGGAGATTTCAACGGTGACGGATACATTCCATCGGATACCATGAATCCCCGGGGACGATTCCGCCCAAAAACAACCAATGATTCCATTTGGCTAGTACCGAATCATCATAGGACGGGCAACTCCTCCGGAGCACGCATGGTCAGCCACTCCGCCCCTTCCTCGTTGATGATGATATTCTCCTCATGCACCATTTGCCGTCCCGGGGCAAACATCATTCCGGGTTCCAGGGTCAGGACCATGCCGGCTTCCAGTACCGTGCCATCGTTTGGCGTGTGTGAGGGTGGCTCGGTGAGTTCCATGCCCAGCCCATGACCCAGACGTCCGACGCCGCTGTCAAGGCAGCCGAACTCATCCATCACCACTTGCATAGCCTGCCATAGGTCACTGGTCGTCACCCCCGGCCGAGCCATGACAAATCCGGCTTCCGTGGCTTGCCACAGAGCCCGATAGGCCGCCCGCGAGACATCATCAGCCGTTCCAAACGCCCAGTTCCGATCAAAATCGCAATAATAGCCATCCCAGGTCGAGCCCGTATCAATAATCAGGATATCGCCCGCCTCTATCGTCCGGTCCGTGGGACCCATGATGATACTGTGATATCCCCCGGGACCTGAACCAGCGACCAGATAGTGACAACTGTCAGCACCACGTTGAAGAAGATCCAGTTGCAGGTTACGACAAATGTTCCGCTCTGTTTGACCAGTGTGCGCATGACTCGGCACTTGGGCGAATGCCTCGCTAGCAAGGTGACAGATGACACGAATTTTTTCGATTTCCCGGGGTGATTTCACCATGCGCTGCGCCTGCAATTCTCCCGCCATATCCACCACTTCAACAACGAGCCCCTTGCGAAGTTGAGCAAAGGCCTCGGCCGGCATCCTGAGACAGCTTTCAGGGCCCAGACTCATGCCAACCCTACCATGCTGTTGGGGCAAGGATCTCAGGGTGGCGAGGAGCAGCGATACACCATCGTCCCCGGGACAAGGACTTGGCCACGTCCGGATATCATCAATCCATGTATCGGCCATACCGCTCATCCCGATTTCCGGAATGACGGCAATCGGTTTACCAGCACCAGGAATCACCAGGAACCAGGGCCGGGTAGGGCTGAGCCAGAATTGCGTCAAAAAGCCACTGAAATACCGCACTTCGGGTTCTGTCGTCAAAATAACCGCATCACAGCGGTTTTTCTTCATCCGCTGTTGGAACTGTTCTACCCGAATTTCATATTCGGTTTCTGGAAAGCCGCGATCGGGTAGCTTCATGGGTTCGTTATCAGGATAGTCAGGAGAGACTTCAGAGATGGTGCCGTTTCGCGAAAAACCCCGCCAGCGACAACCGTTCCGAAACCGAATGCAGGTTATCACAGTTTTCCGTGAGGTTTGGTGATTCTGACCGAGGCTTGGACAGCCGACTGAGCAGCCCAATGACAATCGTCACTGAACAAACCACCCACTCGCCGTCTGGCTTAGAAACCCCACCTATCGTTATCATTTTTTCCCCATGAAGGAGGCTTCTCCATCACCCAACCGATCAGGCGGGAAAAGGGGGCTTGGAATCGTCCGTCCAACTCATGGGGATGGCCCGGAGCGTGCTATGATGTGACACTGTCCTGCGAAGCCAACTGATCATGAACCGACTGCAATTGCCGATCGGGGATTCCTCCTTTCGAAATCTCCGAACTTCGGGTTGCTACTATGCGGACAAGTACCGGACGCTGGGACAGGAGATTCATCGGCTGGCGCTGGTGTTTGATCAGGAGCAGCGCCAGTTGGTGGCCTGTCCGGCGGAGCGGGCCTGAAGAAGAGGGGTGGTTGAGTACCAAGGAGTCCGTGACCGACTGTGCAGCCGCTATGCCAGCAAGGGACCCTCCGCAAAATTCCCTCCCGGCATCTAGGGAACGACCGCGACAATAACGGGTACCCTCCCCCCACGAATGAGTAGTGACCGTCTTACGATACAACCATCAGTCCATGCTATTTCCAATCCCCTTGTCAGTGCATTTCACACCGAACCATGAGAGATTTCGTGGACGCAACATATTGATGACCGGTGCTCACACCGACCTCGGTCAAACCGTTGCCGCCGCACTGGCTCTCCAAGGCGCATCATTACTGCTTTGTGCGCACAATGAACACCTCCTGACCGACCTCTACGACTCACTGATCTCACAGGACTGTCCGGAACCGTTACTGGTGGCAATGGATTACCAACAAGCAGAAGCAAAACACTTTGACCACCTAACAGCCCAGCTTGAGGGGGCGGTGGGCAGTGTTCATGGCATCATCCACATGGATATTCCCGCGACTCCCCTATCGCCGATCAGTCTGCTGACCACTGAGACCTGGCAAGTCAGCCAGCGACAATTACTGTGGCAACCATTGCAACTGATCCGTACCATGCTCCCATTGTTGCAGGCAGCCGACAACCCATCGGTGGTATTGCTGAGCCTGCCCTGTGGTCGCGAGGGGAAAGCCTACTGGGGTGCCCTCGGCTGTGCCTTGGCCGGGTTGGAAAATCTTTGCCAGACCCTGGCTAATGAGCATCCGAATGTCCGTTTCAACACGTTGGACATCGGGCCAGTGGATTTCAACCTGAGACGACAATTCTATCCAGCTGAGGACCGGTCAGGGCTCAAGCCGATCAACGACCCGTCCGTGGTCGGCGGATTTCTCTATCTGGCTTCCGGGGTCAAAGCGGTACAAAGTGGTCAAGCCTATCAACTGATATGATCGAAGGGGTCCAAACCCGAATCCCGTTCTCGTCATCGGCTCCCGTCCCGGGCAATGACTCGTCACCCAGGCATCGATGCGGCATTCGAAAAAGAGCCACAAGGGTTTCGGCCGAGGCACTGCCAGGATTCCGAATGGGATTCGAGCCAGTCGGAACGCTCCGGCGTCTTCATGTCGTGCCAAGCAGTCGCTGTCATATCCCCCCATTTTGTGTTGGCCATATCCAAACTATACATAAGGTTGCTGGCACCCTATTGTGCCCCAGGAGTCATGGCATCGGTCGATGTTGCCCATCAAAGGTCCCTGATCGGTTGTTCATCCATCAAAGGCCATTATTTCAGCGTTCCAGACTCATCACCCCATTGATGTCGCTCATGGTCAGAAGCACCGCATTGCCTCCTGCAGCCGTGGTGTCAATGCAGATGGATCGTTCCACAGTATAGGCCTCCGGATAGATTCTCTCCGTGATCAACCGAACAATCACCGCCCGTCTCGCCGCGAGTGCGCAACGAACCGCCGCCTGTTCCGACCTGCCGTCTACCGACACGGCGTCCAGAGTGAGTTCCGTCAGCCATTTGGGTTGAATGCCACCATCCAGGACTAACAAGGGGAGACCCTGCCCCAATAGAGCCGACAACGCCGTGATGGCATGGTGGCCTATCGCCAGCACGCGGTTGCCCGGTCTCAAGGCCTGTATCGCCCGGTCCAAAAGAGCGTCTGGATCCTGTGACCAGCACAGAACCGTACCGACTGGAAGACGGATGAGTTGGTTGGATTCACCCGTAGGTCCCGGAAGAACCAGCGGGCTACAATCCAATGCCGCACTCGCGGAGAGGGCCGTTGCTGCCCGTCCCCGGAGCGATGCCCTAATCTTGCGAAGACTGTCTTTGGGGTCGCAAACGGGCATACCTGCCAATGCGGTCAGGTTTGCGCACAGTGTTTTCAGGGTTACCGGCTCCACTGACGAATCATGTCGAGTCACCCGGTCATCCTCTTGTCGTCGGAATCGACGAAGATAGAACGGGCCACCTGCCTTGGGACCGGTCCCGGAAAGACCTTGTCCGCCGAACGGCTGAGAACCGACGACCGCACCGATCTGGTTTCGGTTCACATAGACATTCCCGACCTGGATCCCATCAATCACATCTTGGGCACGCTGGTCGATGCGCGTGTGCAGTCCACAGGTAAGACCATACCCGGCCTGGTTGATCGTGTGCAGGACATTGGTCAATTCGGATGTCGCGAAGGAGGCCACATGCAGCACCGGTCCAAACACCTCCTCCTCCAGGGCTTCGATTCCATCGACCTCAATCACCATGGGCGAGACGAAATGACCATGAGCAGGCGTTTCCATCTCAAACAACAGTTGGCCCGCAGCCTCATACCGGTCACAGTACCGACGGATTCGCTCGACCGCGAGTTGATCAATCACAGGACCGATGTCGGTGGTCAGGGACAGTGGATTGCCTATGGACAAGGTCCGCATAGCACCAAACAGCATATCAAGCAGCCGATCCCGAATGTCATGTTGCACATAGAGTATTCTGAGGGCCGAACAGCGCTGACCAGCACTGCGAAACGCACTTTCCACAATGTCATCGATAGCCCTTTCCAAAAGTGCCGTCGAGTCGACGATCATGGCATTGATCCCCCCGGTTTCTGCCACCAGCATCGCCTCGGGTGCGGCCGTTTGGGCCAGTTGCCGGTTGATGGTGATCGCCACATCCATCGAACCGGTAAAGCAGACCCCATCAATCGCTGGCTGGGCGGTGAGTGTCGCTCCCACCGTTTCCCCCTCGCCGAGCACCAGTTGCAACACATCGGGCGGGATGCCCGCCTCGTGCAAGATCGACACTGCCCGACAGGCACTGAGAGGAGTCTGTTCCGCCGGCTTCGCGAGCACGGAATTTCCACTGACCAAGGCGGCGGCTACTTGGCCAGTGAAAATGGCCAGGGGGAAATTCCAAGGCGATACGCACACGATCACGCCCCGGGCACGGGTACCCGATTCGACCGCTGGCATCTGCGTCGCGTAATAGCGCAGAAAATCCACCGCCTCTCGGATCTCGGCGATCGCATCGACCAAGGTCTTTCCCGCTTCGCGAGCCAGCAAGGCGAGCCATTCGCCGGTCCGGGCTTCATAAAGGTCTGCCGCCTTGAGCAGGCAGGCCGCTCGCTCGGCGGCTGATTGGGCGGACCAGACAGGCACGGCCGAAACCGCCCGGGTTACCATGGCCGGCACTTCCGCAACCATATGCTGAGCCACCCTTCCAATGATTTCTCCGGGACAGGATGGGTTGCGGATATCCACTCTGCGGCCCGATCCCGGTGAAAATTCCCAGACGCTGCCGCCTTCCCATTGTCGTCGCATCCTCAACAATTTTCGGCAGTCTGACGGGTGGTTGATATCGAATCCACGGGAGTTCTTCCGAACCGGCGCATAGAGCTCTCGGGGATGTAGAATGTTGGGATTGGCGATAGAATCCATGGCATCCACCATCTCTACCGGATCCTGAGCCACTCTCTCTGGACAGATCGTCTTGTCCACCATCTGATTCACGAAACTCGAATTGGCACCATTTTCCAGTAGCCTTCTGACCAGATAGGCCAACAGATCGCGATGCACGCCCACCGGGGCATAGATCCGACAACGCGTCCCATACTTCTGACGCACGATGTCGTGCAGTTCTTCCCCCATGCCATGCAGGCGCTGGAATTCGAAGCCCGCCTTTTCCTTGCCGGCCAAGTGCAACACCGCGGCCATCGTATGGGCATTATGGGTGGCAAATTGGGGATACAACGTGTCACGCATCCCAAGCAAAATGCGGGCGCAGGCGAGGTAGCTGACATCGGTGCAGGCCTTGCGGGTAAACACCGGAAAGCCCGGCAGTCCATTCACCTGTGCCCGCTTGATCTCGGTATCCCAATAGGCTCCCTTCACCAGTCGTACCATGAGTCGTCGACCATACCGGTGGGCCAGACCATGAAGCCACTCCAGCACGGGAACGGCCCGCTGGCCATAGGCCTGCACCACCACCCCGAAGCCATCCCAGTCTGCCAGCGAGGAATCCGGCAGTACCTGCTGAATGACATCCAGCGAGATTTCCAGCCTGTCCGCTTCCTCGGCATCAATATTGAGGCCGAGTCGGGCCCGTTTCGCCGCCTGACAAAGTTCCATCAACCGATCGCACAACGCCGAACGCATCCGTGCGGCCTGAACGAACTCGTAGCGCGGATGCAAGGCGGACAGCTTGATCGAAATCCCCGGGTTGTCCCGTAGATCATCCCACTGAGCGCTCGTCGCAATGGCATTGATGGCCGTCAGATAGGCCGCATGATACCTGCGAGCGTCGGCTTCAGTCCGGGCAGCTTCTCCCAGCATGTCAAAAGAATGGGTATACCCTTTCGCCGCCATGGATCGACCTCGCTGCAGGGCTTCCTCGATCCCCTGCCCCAAAACAAACTGATCCCCCATTTCCCGCAACGCCACCTCGACGGCCCGGCGCACCATCGGCTCGCCCAACCGTCGAACCAGACCATGCAGGGCACCCACCACCCCGCCGGACTCCTCTTCCAGGATCCGTCCGGTCAACAACAAGGCCCAGGTCGACGCATTCACCAGGATGGACGCCGAATCGCCAATATGCGATGCCCAGTCATGCGGAACGATCTTGTCCTGAATCAGGGTGTCAATGGTGTCAGCGTCCGGTATCCTGAGCAAGGCTTCTGCCAGACACATCAGGGCCACCCCTTCGCGGGTCGAGAGCCCATACTCGCCCAGGAAAGCCTGCATCACCCCCGGCGCATCATGGTCTCGGACCTTCTGTACCAGCTTTGCCGCGGTTTTCGCAATCTGACGACGTGAGACAGTCTCCAGGTCGAGTCTTTTCAACAGCCGTGGGATGACCGTCGATTCGTCCTCGAGATAAGCCTGGCGAATCGGTTGCCGTCCAGTTTCGGTCATTCATCGACCCCCATCGGCTGCGAGGCCAACCGGAGGCCGCATTCGGCTTCGACCCCCGGCTGGCGAAATCGGATCAAAGTCCTCATCATTTTCTTCTCCGCATCGGTATCAGGAAAGCCCGGCCGCCCGGTATGCCGTGGGTCAGACCATCACAAATCATAGCGGTTCCCGGAACCCTGGCCCGATTGATCGGTGGCTGACTCATCCAATCAGTCTGCTCGGAATCATGTTACTTTCCACCCCATGTCTAGGCCCCATTCTGAATGAGACCTGTTGGGTGGCACGACGGCCTTCGTTAATGGGGTCGGGTTCTGTTGTGAGGAAACCCGGCCTGATCACCCATCACCGAAACCCTGAAACTCCCATCATGATTTTACGATATCTGGTTCCCCTGCTCTTCGTGATGCTCTGGAGTACCGGCTTCATCGGGGCTAAGTATGGGCTGCCATCGGCTGAGCCCTTTACCTTTCTTGGCCTTCGCATGTTGATTGTCGTGTTCATCCTGGCGGTCCTGATTCCTTTTTTTTCCATGAAATGGCCCGAGCGTGGACGTGATTATGTGCATATTGCCATCGTCGGGCTGTTGATTCACGGCATCTATCTTGGCGGCATATTTTCGGCGATCTACCGGGGAGTCGATTCAGGGCTCAGCGCAGTGATCGTGGGCTTGCAACCCATCGTCACCGTCCTGTTGTCCGCCGTATGGTTGAAAGAAGCACTCGGACCAATCAAGATCCTTGGCCTGATCATCGGATTCATCGGCATCATACTGGTCCTCGGTAGCCAAGGCATCGGGGTCGATGGCATCAGTGTCACGGGCCTGATCCTGTGTGTCGCCTCACTGCTGGCCATCTCCTTCGGCACCTTGTATCAGAAGCGATACTGTACGGGATTCGATCTACTGCCCAGTGTCCTGGTGCAATATATCGCCGCCGGAATGCTGTACGGGCTGCTGGCCCTGACCCTGGAAACCCGGCACATTGTCTGGACCACCCCGTTTGTCCTCGCCCTGGGCTGGCTGGTGCTGATGCTCTCACTGGGCGCAGTGTTGTTGCTGATGTGGCTGATCCGGCATGGCGAAGCCGGTCGGGTGTCCAGCCTGTTTTATCTGGTACCCCCCATGGTCGCTCTCGAAGCGTGGTTTCTGTTCGATGAACGCCTGTCGCTGATCGCCATCGGCGGCACCGCACTGTGCGTTCTGGGGGTGGCCATGGTCATGAAGGGTTCCGTCCGAACCTGAAGTCACGTGGCGACGGACCCGTCACATACACCTTTTACCTCCCGCCGAGAAACGGTACCATTGGGTCGAGTTTCAACTGGCATTGACATGGTGGCAAAACCCAAGGGACCAAATGACTTTGTAACCGAGGCATATTCCCTGTCAGACAAGAAAAGCGTACTCGCTTTCTACCGGAAATGGGCCTCGGGCTACGATGACAAGATGCTCGCGCAGGGTTATATCTCGCCCAGGGAGATCACCCACCTGCTCGATCAGCATCTGGAGGATCGCCAAGCCCACATTCTGGATCTGGGCTGTGGAACCGGACTCACGGGACAGGAAGTGACTGACATCGGGTTCACCCGAATTGATGGTATGGATGTCTCAGGCGAAATGATCGCTGTGGCCCGGTCCCGGGGAATCTATCAGCGCCTCATCGTCGGCGACCTGAACCAGCCCCTGCCCTTGCCAGACAATGCGTACGAAGCGGCCATTTCCTCCGGCACCTTTACCCACGGCCATGTCGGCCCCGAGCCGATCCCGGAAATCGTGCGGGTACTGAAACCCGGCGGTCTTCTGGCCTGCACCGTTCATTTCGACCTATGGCACAGTCGCGGGTTCGACACGGTGTTCGCTGGGTTGATGTCCCAGGGAGCCATTGAGTGTGTGGCTTTGTCCGATGGCCCCTACTATACCGGGGGAGACCATGAAGGTTGGTTTTGTGTCTACCGCAAAACCCTCGCATCCAGTGATCTGCCGACGGCATGACTTGAACGACTCCCCGATGATGACCGCGTATTGTCTAGGCACTTTATTTTCGGGACTCCCGAAATGGACTGACCCGAGCCGATTTTCGCCGACTCCATGAGGGATAACGGCCCGGTAATGACTCGCTGACACCACATCGAATACACTTGAACGATGGCTGCCCCATGGCTGTTCTTTAGAATCCACTGATGTTTGCCAACTGGAACTATCCCACCCAGATTCGTGTCGGTGTCGGTCGGGCATCTGAAATCGCCCCGATCTGTCGCGAATTCAATGTCTCCAAACCCCTGCTGGTCACGGACCCAGGCATTGCCAAATTGTCCATGACGAGGGACATCATGGCCTACCTGCGTACGGCAGGCATCACGGCGGGTTTGTTCTGCGACATCAAGCCCAATCCCACGGGGTCCAATGTGCAGGCCGGCACCCGGGTATATCAGGAAGGCGCCCACGACGGGGTCATTGCCTTGGGTGGCGGCAGCAGTCTGGATGCCGGCAAGGCCATTGCCACCGTCGCGAACCAGTCCGGTGCACTGTGGGATCTGGAGGACATTGGGGACAATTGGCGGAACGCCGACCCCGAACGGATTGCACCGATTGTCGCGATTCCAACCACGGCCGGAACGGGCTCCGAGGTGGGTCGGGCATCCGTCATTGTGCATGAAGATGAAGAACGCAAGGTGATCGTCTTCCACCCCAAGATGCTTCCAAGCTGCGTGATCCTCGACCCGAATCTGACCATCGGATTGCCGCCGGGTCTCACGGCCGCCACCGGCATGGACGCATTGTCCCACAACCTGGAGGCCTTCTGCTCTCCGCTGTTCCATCCCCTCGCCGAAGGCATTGCCATCGAGGGCATCCGCCTGATCAAGGAAAACCTGCCCATGGCAGTGAGTCAAGGCACCCACATCGAAGCTCGCCAACAGATGCTGGTGGCGTCCTGCATGGGAGCGACTGCGTTTCAGCGAGGACTCGGCAGCATGCACGCCCTAGCCCACCCGATCGGGGCCCTCTACGATGCCCACCATGGCATGCTGAACGCCATCTTGATGCCCTATGTCCTGGTGGCCAATCAACGGGCCATCGAGCCGTCCATCCGCCGCCTCGCCCGTTACCTTGAGCTCCCGGCAGAGTTTGACGCATTCCTGCAATGGATCCTTGCCCTGCGCCAAGAGATCGGCATTCCGAATGATCTGGCCGCCATTGGCATTGACGACACCAGGATTGACGACATCGGTCACATGGCCGTCAAGGATCCATCAGCAAGCACCAACCCCATCGACCATGATGCGGCCGCTTATGCCCGGATCGCCACCGCGGCGCTGAAAGGAACACTTTGACATGCCCCCCGTCACTACCCGACCGCCCTCAATGCGGCTGACGTCACCATCACCACAAACTGACTGCGCAGCGCCAGTCGAAAAGAGGCCGCCCGGACCGGTCGGCCATGGGCATCTGGGACGGATAGGCCCATGATACGAGCGTGGCGGCGGGTTGTCCTCGTGTTGCTCGTGGGCAGCGGTCTGATCTGGCAGTCTCCACCCGTATGGACACAAGTTGCCGGTCAGTTCGACCCTTCCAAGGTCGAGCAAATTCTGGATTTGATCGAACGGCAGCTGTCCATCACCCAACTGCATGACTCCGATTGGCTGGAGGGTGCCGCCGGACAGGTCAACCGACAGCGAACGGACATCCTGCAGTGTATTGATGACCGGGAAAGGAACCTGGCCGTCCGGGAAGAAACCATCGGTGCCGACCTGATTGATCGGGTGTCTATAGAGGAAGGCCGGACGCCGCAAGAAGCCGCACTGGCCCAGGAACTGGAGTCACTCAACCGTGCCATCACGGAGTGCAAACTGTTGCTGGACAAGGCCAGCCAGCTTCTTGTCCGACTCACGGAGCTGGAAAAGGCGTTCAACCGCACCCGACTGAACCGAAAGGAAGCCTCGATTGTGTCCAATCTGGTGCAGGGGTCTTCGGACATCGGACCCTATCTGGGTGAACGATGGTCGGACCTCGTCCAGATGATGCGAAATTTCGTCTTCACCGGGCATGGGGCAATCATCCTGATCCTGTCGGTTGTGGGGGGACTGGCCGGATGGGCGATCCGTCGGATCCGGCACCCCTCCCGGCCCGATGGTACGACAACAAAGAGGCTATCCGAGGCGGGCGCTGGTTTCAGGTTTCTAGTCCTGAATCGCGCCCCGATCATTATACCAATCCTCCTGCTGTTCGGCTATCTCTGGCTGTTTCAAGGATTCGATGGGCTCGGGGACCCGCTTGGACAAATCCTGTGGCTGCTCATCGGCTACCTGCTGATTCTGTTCATGATCCCTGTCGTGATTCAACGGCTAAATGGGTATGCGAAGTCCGTTCTCCACCAGGAATTGCCCGTGCGCCCACTGGATGTTCGCCTGGTATGGGTCGCCACCGTGCTGGGATTCTGGATACTGGAAGTGTCGATTCTGGGGACGGATTCGGCGTATGCCTCGACTCAGCTTCTGGTTCACAATATCCTGACCACACTGCTGCTGCTCAGTCTTCTGGAGCTGGCCTGGTTTCTGAACAAATGGCCGACCCCATCCCGGCTGGGAGTCTTCCTGAGAATCGTTTCCATCAGTGGTTTGTGCCTCAGCCTCTTTCTGGAATGGGCTGGTTATCACATGCTGTCGCGATTTCTCTGGCAAGGCCTGCTCTTGAGCCTGTTGGCCTTGGGGGGTTATGTCCTTTTGGAGCATCAGCTGCGCCACTTCTTCAACGGGGTCGACCACGGTCAGGCGCCTTGGCAGCTCCGGTTCCGACGTGTCCTGTCGATTGACGAAGGCGAGCCGGTCCCAGGGCTGATCTGGGTTCGCCTTTCCTCCATCGCGCTGCTGTGGGGCGTCCTGCTCCTGCTTCTGTTGATGGTCTGGGGCGCCTCGGATGCCACCCTGACGTCCCTGTTTTCTCTGGCACGGGATGGCTTTCGGTTCGGCGATACCCGAATCGTTCCGCTCAATGTGCTGATCGGGCTGCTGCTGTTTACCGCCCTGCTGATCCTGGCCCGGTGGATCAAGGACAACCTGAATCGCCGGTATCTGATCAAATCCCGGATGGAGAGCGGTGCCCGGGACGCCCTGGTGACCATCATCGGATATGTGGGGTTCGTCATCGCCGCTTTGTTCGGTCTCTCGGTAGCCGGAGTGAGTTTCGGCAATCTGGCCCTCCTGGCCGGTGCTCTATCACTCGGTATCGGATTCGGTCTTCAGAACATCGTCAACAACTTTGTCTCGGGGATCATCCTCCTGTTTGAACGCCCCATCCGAACCGGAGACTGGATTGTGACGGGCAGCACGGAAGGATTCGTCAAGAAAATCAGTGTCCGGTCAACCGAAGTGCAGACATTCAACCGGGCCGATGTCATCGTCCCCAACTCGGAACTGATCTCCGCTCCGGTGACCAACTGGACCCTGCGTGACCGACACGGTCGGATCAGCATTCCTGTGGGGGTGGCGTATGGCAGTGACACGGAACTGGTCAAGCGCTTGCTGGAGGAGTCCGCCCTGGAAGTCCCCGAGGTAGTGCCGGATCAGCCGGAACTGCCCATCCGGGTATTCTTCCTGAGCTTCGGGGACAGTGCGCTCCTGTTTCAGCTACGATGCTATGTGCATGATGTCTGGGACATGCTCAATGCCACCAGCCAGTTGCACTTCACCATCGACCGAAAGTTCCGGGAGCACGGCATTACGATCGCCTTTCCCCAGCGTGAAATCCGTCTTCTGAACGACTCGGAACCTCTCAACGAGGCAGGCTCCTGACTTCGACAGGTTGGCAACCCGGCCAATAAATGGTCGATGCCCATCCATCACTTATGTGTCCAAAGGTGCTCATCGAAACGTAGTGCCCGGTAAAATATAGCGGTCCCCATCTGGTCAGCAGCCTACGATCAGCACGATATCGGCTGTCAACGGGGGGACGCCTTTGTGTTCATCTGCGTTTGAACCACTCCCCACCACCCGATCAAGGCCCCATCCTTAAGCCCATGAAATGATGGAGCCATCAAGAAAACTACATGGCTTCCCACCAAGCTGATTGACCCTCATACCTTGTGTTTGCAACCTTCTACTTGGCAATAATGCTCATACATTGAACCCCGATTACCAAAATGCAAGGTGTCGGTCGACTCACGCCCCAGTTCAAATTGCTTGATTCGGGATACGGGGAAGCGCTTGTCTTTGCAGGAACAACGCGTACCGTTGTTGCACTCTCGTAATATACGGGTGAAGCAGGCGTCCCACCCGATGTTCGCTGACCTCAGAGTACTGGCATACGCGCAGTTTGTGGAAGTCGAAAAGAATGCTGTTGCCATTGATGACGCCAAAAACAACACTTTGGAAAACCCGTTCCTCAAAGTGTCCATTCTTGAACAGCTTACGCAACTCTCCGGGCCGGAGTCTTTCACCTTCCACGCAGTACACTTCGACTGCTCGTGCGTCAACTCCCCCTCGGGGTATACAGTCGCAATCGGGTCTTAGATTCAGCCAATACTTTTGTTTCTCTCGTTTGTACAGGTCACCACATCTGATTTCGTCGGCGGGAAGTATATTGTTGCTGAGGAAACTCGTCTCCGCGATCAGCCCTTTCAACTCTTCGGTTGATACATCGTCCGTCGAAGTATTGAGATATTTATCCTCGAATCCATCAGTACGCATGCGCCCCCTTACATTATCATTGATCAAGTTCGTCAGTGACACACTGGGGTCTGCACCGTCTTCCTTATATGTCTCCCAGAATATCCGTGGCCAGTTGACGCTTCGCTGGCACATGGCCTTGAAGAGTTCGCTTTTTGCGTTACCCATCACTCGGTGCCATGTTTTCAGGGCATAAACCGAAGCATTTCCATACACCCATTTCTCCAATATCTCCACGTTCACCGACGTACCATCCCAAAATTCAGATTTTTGTCGCACAAACACAAAATTTCTACCAGAGGAGTCCTCCTCATACACATCGTCAGACAATCCCTGTAGTTCGCTCTTTACATCGTCTGGATTCTCGTTCGTGAGAATAAAGATCGGAATCAAATTTTCGCGTGCGGCCTCTAAAAATTTCTTGATGTCTTCGATTGTACGACTTTTCAGTTCCTCACCTCCGTCTCCCCACAGTCGCCAATCCAACAGAACAAAGCTCGCCGAACGGAACAAGTTGGCCCATAATGCCTCCTTTGGCAATGCCTTTTTCCTGACGAACGGCAGATTCCACTCGCTTTCGAACCATTCCACAATCCGGCTGATTGAGTCCTCAATTAGATTTCTTTCGCCCATGGATGCGTCAGTCACGGCATCATCAATCACCACCCCGATCCCGGATATCAGTTCTTTTGTCTCCATTATGCTTCACTTCTCATGAAGCGCACCACGAAATTCGCGCCATTCAGCGTCGCGTCACTAGGTTCAACCAATTCGATCCCATACTCATAGCGCTCCAGCAGTTGACGAGCGATATAAAGTCCCAAGCCACGTCCCTCCTGCCCTTTGCCAGAGAAGAACGCCTCGAAGATATAGGGTTTGTCTTCAATGCGCACCCCAGGTCCATTGTCAGCAAATATCAACTCCTGCGCATCTCCGTCTAGCGTTACGCTAATCTCACGTTGCTCCGTCGATGCCTTTGTATCCAGCCAGTATGCCGAGTTGTCGAACAGATTGATCAGTACCTGCATCAACACTCCGTCTGTCGTGTTCGCTACCAGTGGCGAGGGGCCTATCACAGACTTGCTGTAGGTGATCTCAAGTCTCTCCAGCAATCCAGCATAAATCCCATGAATCTTGTCCAGAACAGGTTCCACCTTGAGCCTTTTCCGCCGCCGCCGCGATGACCGGAAGAGGCTTTGAACATCGCGCATGCCAATGACAACTTGTCGCAACACACTAACGAGCCTCTCTGCCTGCTCCTGAACGACACTCATCCTTGCTTCTTGTGTACATCGTGCCAGTCGGACCCCGATATCCTGAGCCCGACCCAGTAACAACATGATATCGTGTGAGGCCATCTCCACCGACAGACCGACTCCAGCGAGGTCTTCCGTCATCTCCGCCCGTCGAGACAGGAAATTGCGTTCTTGCTGATACTCCGCCTCAATCTTCGATAGATCGCGTACGTATGATGTCTCACCGGTCTCTTTCAGCGTTTTCTTCAACACAGCGAGGTGTTTGGCTACCACACCCTCTCGTATTACATTGGCCATGTTCTTCCGGCGTTGCTTTACCTGATAGCGCTGGAATGGGGCCTGTTTGATGTATGACAGGAACGTCCCAATCAGGAATACGAAATCTTCCACTGCACCGCCGGTCTCGATCAATCCTTCTCGGTTGGTTTTGTCTCGCAGTTCAGGATTGCCGTCTTGTGTGATGTCTACCCAGCCGAGAATCTGATCGTTGCTGAAGAAGTCCCCTGCTCTTCCAATACCTCTTGAAACATCGATATTCAGCCAGTCGTCATCCGGGTCCCCGTAAGGATAAACGCGCACACCGTCCCGGTAGAGATAAACACGGTGAGCTTTAAGACGATTCTTGTCGACCTGACTCAATGCGTATCGGTCGTCGATGCCCCTGGCGAAGTCAAAGATGTAGAAATGGAATACGAAATCGCCACATTTGTAGATCTGTTGCTGGCTCGCCACGACCTGCGCCGCTTGGTCCGAGTACCGCTGCCGCCATATCCACAAGCCCTTGATATGTTCGTCGTACAGGCTGACCTCCTCATCCCCCGAGCCCGCATCGAATCTGTAAGCGCAATGCTCGCTGAGGAAGCACCCCCGGATCGAGAAAACCGCCTTGTCCTCAATCAGGGATTTCAGCGTTTCCTCTTCATCATGGACCACTTCATGGGATTGCCCATTGCACATCACACAGATTTCGAATTTGTCCGTTGCATCTTTCCGCGTCAGTCTTGATACAGGATCAGTGAGATTGGCCACATCCCGACACAGCCGCTCGATCAATAGTTCGCTCCATGCGCCCTTGAGTGCCTCCATCTCAATCACCGTACCTCGTGCTGCACCAGACAATGTCTCCGGATTTCTCTCGACGCAGTCGATTCTCACTTCATCCAAGAAGATTTCTTTCCTTTCGCCCTCTTCCTCAATAAAGTCGTCGTCATACCGAGTGAAATCATACGACACCACTAACTCCAACGCAGCATCGTGCGTGCGGGTCGTGACTGTGATCTTCTTCGCCAGCTTGAGAATCGCAAATCGCCCGATTCCTTTTTCACCCTGAATCACTCGACCTCTCTCCGGCGTCCGCCGTTTCCCTTCCAATTTGGCGAGGAATTTCGTCGGGGTGGCGGGGTTCGCCCAGGCAGTCTTTACTGTTTCGGCGGTCATGCCACAGCCGTTATCCCGAACCACTATTCTCGATTCGGGTCGTGTCGTCATGTCTTTCGCGAATCCATCAAATTCCACCACAACCGTGTCCGCATCCGCATCGTAGGCGTTCTTGATTAGTTCGACAAGGGCCACGCGCTCGTTCTTCAAGAGTTGCTCACCCAACATGGTCAGCAGTCGCGCATAGGGCCGGATTGATAGCGATACCGGTTCACAGCTATCGTCGGGATTCCTTCCCATCATGTGAACCATTCCCTTAGGATTCATAATTTTCTTCCAATCAATACGTACTCCTTGGCGTAGACCTGCCTTTGACTAGAATCCCGGGTGAAACGTCCCCTTGCATCCCGATAGGGAGTCATGGTTTTCAGCGATACTTTGCGGGATATTGACCGAATCCTTTCAAAACCTGACCGTCCCATGCAGGTTCCAAGATATTCCGCATTATCGACTTTCACATTTTTGTATTGTGTATTACCAATGACGAACACCGCCATTCCCCCAGGCTCTAATACATCCCAGCAACGCCTGACCGCCTTGTCAAGATCTACGAAGTATCTTGCAACTGACAAAGCATGGCTCGGGCTCTGGTTCCACATCTCCCGGTATGTGTGCCAGGCGGTATCGCCGAGCTTCTGAATCGCTGCCTCACGCAGTGGACGAACGCCATAGCGATTCCCCAGCATGTCTTGGCGCAGTTCCCGATAGTCGGTTGCGTACCCCAGCCAGAGAGTTGACAGTTGATGGATGTCGGCATAGTTATAGGAAGTGACGTATGGCGGGCTGGTAACGATCAAATCCGCCCGATCCCGGATCTTGGCATTCCCAAGGAAGTTCCGGACCCGTACCTGTGTCTTCGCCACAGGATGCGGGAATATATTCCTATCGTTCGCGCGACGCATCAACTTAACTTGATCTTCAAATGCCTCCATCACAGGACGTGGCTCCTTGTGCGGATCACGCTGTGCCTTGATGGATTTCCTTAACCAGTACGATGTGGCCTTGAGAATGGCAGAAAACCCACACTGAAAAAACCTGCGGTGGGCACTGTATGGGGATGTGGCCTTTCTGATGGCCCGATCCAGTCGAATCAAGTCATCAATTTTTTCCTCCTCAAACCAATAGCGAATTCTGTCGTTGATGGCAGTTCGATCTTCTGGCTTTACCATGGAACGATATGCATTTGCCCTGATTGCGGCATAAGTTCGCTCCAGATCTCGGTCACGGTAGTGGTGCGTCTTGACCCGTGCGATCAGGGTGGCTAATGGATTAATGTCGCAGCCCCAGAAATTCCTACCATTTCGCTTCGCTTCGACTGCCGTGGTGCCACAACCACAAAAGACATCTGCCATATTGCGCACATCAACGCCTTCTGCATCAGCATATTCAAGTGCCTTGGTCGTTATGAACGCGGGAAACCGTGCCGGGTAGGGATGTATTCGATGGATCAAATCTTCTTTTGTGTCTCCGAAGTCCCACGATGAGGTTGGCTTTGCTGCCTTAATCATGCCTTGCTTATACCTTGGTACTTTATTCAAATGAGCCCTGACCATTCACGAAATGGAATTACCTGTTGGGGTATGCCACCCAAGTAATGCAACAGATTGTACTCTTGGTGAAGCCATCTTCCCAAACCATGGGACAGACAACTCAGAACTCTTATTTCGGTTTCTAACATGGATCGGCAATTTCGGTGATTATCTCTCGAGTGAAGCACAATCACGTCGAAGTCGACGTGCCCTGCTGTTTAGTCTTTGTCAGGCCATAGACATGGTTAAGCGCGGCCAGTCCGAGCCCGTCAATGTCTGGAGTCAAGAGTTCGATGAGTCTGCTCGCTTCTGGAATCAATTATACTGACATCCGGTAGCATAGATTCCACATCCGACAACCGATCACTCCCATCCAGCACGGAGACCGATCTCATACCCAGTGAATTTTCGCAGATTGATCACCCCACTGTCCAACAGCAGGTACTGACCCTTGATACCCTGCAAGATGCCGGCCACCTGGTCGGTCTTATCGAAGCTGAGACTGGAAATCCTGTCCGGCAACTCCAGGATCGGATAGGCGATCTCCGTCACCGGTGCATTCAGCACTTCCCAGGTTAACTCAGGGTGGGATTGAACCAGTTCTTTCAGGTCCGCCTGCGCCATATCGACGATCTCTGCGGCCCGCCCCAACACGTCCGACAACCGATTCGCTCCCTTCAGCATCCTGCGCCAGTCCGTACGGTCACTGACATACTTCTTCAGAGTCGCTTCCATCAAACCAGCATGGTACCGGCTTTTCACCCGAAAGATCGGAATCGCCTGGATGGCTCCTTGATCAATCCAGCGTGTAGGGATTTGCGACTGGCGCGTGATCCCTACCTTGAGACCGGAAGAGTGGGCGATATACACCACATGGGGTTGCATGCAGTGATTCTGTGCCCAGGTCGGGTCCCGGCAGGTGCCGAGATGGAAATGACAGGTCTCGGGGCGCAAGATGCACAGGTCGCATTCCGCCAATCTCCTGAAACAGGGGAAGCAGTAACCCTGGTTGAAACTCTTGCGGGTCGTACGCCCACAGCCGACACATTCAATCCGTCCGACATATCGCAGCATCAGGTGTTGCCCCAACAGATCATTCATCTGCACGGTCCCCTTTCCAATTGGCAGCACATACTGCACAGGTGATTCCAAGGTGACCTGCATCTTGCGAATCGTACCCTGACCCAGCAATTGCGCCATTTGATCTACTCGACTGACAGTGCCTGATCAAAATCCGCGATCAAATCCTCAATCCCTTCCACTCCCACCGCCAGTCGGACCAGGCCCTCCCGGATACCGGTCTCCTGACGCTCTTGCGCGGAGAGGCCAGCATGCGAAGTGGACGCCGGCAACGTGATCAGCGACTCGACACCACCGAGGCTGACGGCCGGCGTGACCAATTCCAGCCGCTGCATCAGATCATCCGCACTCGAACGCCCTCCGGCATGTTCAAAGCTGAGAAGTCCGCCGAAACCCCGTAACAGACGGCGGGCGCGGACATGATCCGGATGCGACGTCAGGCCCGGGTAGTTGACCCGAGCCACCAAATCGTGGGACTCCAGATACCGGGCCAAGGCCAATGCATTGGCATTTTGACAGGCCACCCTGAGCGGCAGGGTTTTGATGCCCCGCTGGAGCAGGAAACAGGCATGAGGGTCGAGACTCGCTCCCAGGTGATCCAGCTTGTGTTTGCATTTCATCACCAAATCTCCGGATCCGGCGATCACCCCGGCGACGATATCGCTGTGTCCATTGAGATACTTGGTGGCACTATGCAGCACCACGTCAAAACCCAGTGCGAGGGGATTGCAGTTCACTGGCGAGGCCAGGGTATTGTCGATGAGACTGACCAAACCATGCTCTTGGCAAAATGCAGCCACCGCGGGCAAATCGCCCACGTTCAACAGCGGATTGGTGATGGTCTCAGCATAGAAGGCCTGGGTGTTGGGTTGAAGCCGGGCACGCCATTCGTCCGGGTCCTGCAGATCCACCCAGTCACAATGGATGCCCAGTGCGGGCAGGTCCTGGGTCAAAAGAGAATGGGTACCACCATACAGCCCCCGCTGAGCGAGCAGGTGGTCTCCCGAGTTCAGTATCGTCAACAGGGCGGTGCTGATCGCAGCCATCCCGCTGGCAGTCACCAGGGCTTCATCAGCCCCTTCCAGATCAGCGAGTGTCCGATGCAGGGACAGGTGGTTCGGAGAGTTGCTCAGACGCAGGTAAGAGATATCATGATATCCAGAGTTCTGCGCGGTTTCGTAAGTGGAAGACTGGAAGACGGGCACTACCAACGCCCCTGCAATTTTCGGGCTGAACTCACCAGCATGAACAGCCCGGGTGGCAATGGATCGACTGGTTTTGTTGGTCGTCATAAAGTACTCCTGTAATCGAATAGTAAGTGTTACATATATTTTTGGGGGATCAATGCAAACAAAATTGTTTCGATACTACTGGCACTGTACTGAACTGGAATGCCTATGGATAATCTATTCGGATTGTGTTGAATAACCGTCAGAATTAAGAATGTACTTTATCCCTTCGAACTACTGCATTATCGCTTATCAGCTGGGAAGTTTCATTTCGATCGCAATTATTTCACATCAGTCTTCCAAACAAGAAGAGACAATTGCCATGCTAAACCATCATGCTACATCATGATTTAAACACATTATTCTTAAGTAGAATAGTTGCTTCTGTAAGGAAATTCTTGCCTACTCAGTCGACAAAAGCCAACTCAATCATCCGCAATACTCTCAATATAAATTATAATGTTTGGATCTTCGCCTTTCATTTGTATAAATTTCATGGATTTGTTAATAGCATCCATCAGTTTTCTTCGACTTTTAGCAATACTAGTATTTTCTTTCCCATATCTTTTATCTAACCTTTTTTCTGCTTCACGTAATTTCTTCAAAAGTCGATTGGTTGTTGACTCTTCCTTGCTCAGGAAATCTGATTTCTTTCGGCGATATCTCAACAAGAAAAGGAGCATCATCATTGCATTCCTGAAGCGAGTCTTATAGGCATTTTCAATATTTTTTTTGTTTTCTGCATCAATCTCGTCCATAGTGAATATGTATATCATCTCAACAATTTCAGGTGTAAGTATTGAGGCCGCTTGTTCATTCGTCCCGAGTATACGCGAAATTCCTGCAAATTCATCCGATATAATCTTCCCTTTTGATGTTGACTTGGCCTGAAAAGAAAGAAAATATCGTTCAATATGGGCCGGTTTATGGATTACCCGCGCTACACCATGACGAAGCCGAATAGGGTGGATTTTATGTAGAAATTTACCTTCATATGCTTCCAAGATGTATTCGGTGATTTTTTCTGGACACTTCCAAAAACACCAGCTAGCAAACCCAATCAAATTATTCAGTATCTCGGGGTTAATTTTGTCTCCAAACCTTTTTCGCAAGTCTACCCAATCCTGTTCACATTTCAACAATGCCTTGTTCAATGACTTATCCGCTTCATCCGGAACAGGAAATCCTGCTTCCGGTTCCGGCTCTGGTATTTTTCCGTCAGCATTAAGCGTGACCTTGCTAAATCGTTTCTGCAATTCAGTCAGTTGCCGATATGCATCAGGGTCTACTGTCTTGTCACGTATCAAAGGCACGGAACAATAGCGTTCTAACAGTTGAGCGAGACTGACTCTACGGTAACTTGAATGCCACAAAGCTGAATTACCCGGTTTAATGTAGATTTGTGGGTAATGAAGACTACCTTTGCTTCGCTTCTTCAGATTTGTCAGCACCTCTTCTCTGGATTGCTCGACCAATTCCATATCATGCCAATTGAGAGTAATAGGTCGTTGACCTTGTTTCGCAAATCCAGGTGATGAAATTTGCACTTTAGCAGAGCCCTGTCCCGGGGTTTGCTCGACTGATACGGTGAGTTGACAGTGTTGATTCACAACTTGATCCAACTGAATCGTTATTTTGCGAATATGCTGTTCCTTGATGAGCCAGAAATCCAGCCGCTTCGCTCCTTTTTGGATCTGAAATTCACCGGGCGCATGTCCTCGGAAAGTTTCTCCACCGTCACACTTCTCATCAGTTCCTATCAAGTTTACAAATTGCGGGGCATGATTGACAGAAGCGTTAATTTCAAGTTGCGGTAGGAAATCAAAATATATAGACTGACCATTTCGTTCACGAATGGCAGCTTCCAAGCAGCCTAAGGCAACAGTTTTGCTGTCCAGGCCAACATATGGTGGCAAAACCGCATGCTTTTGCAGGACTGATCTGATTTCCTGACACCACTCATGATTGCGTGCAAATGGGCCCTCAATTAGCAGAAAATCGGCTCCTTTCAGTTGTTTTATGAAGTCATCAGACAGATTATAGCTAACACAGGGAGCGATCAAGTGATGGGGGATTTTGGGGAGCTTTAACCAAATGGGATTGGTGGTCAAACGAATCAATTCCGGCACTTGCTGCCTTTCAGTGGCATAAAGCCAAGGCGATAGGCACGCGGCCTCGATTTCTTCACGTTTCATCTCAGTGCTTTTAGCCAATTCCGCCTGTGCCGCTTTCACAAGCCGCATGCCACCAAACTGTTCACAGGAAGATATGCCAGACTTAAACCTTTGCGGTGCGTATTGTCCTTCTGGTTGAATGGCTTCTAGTGATAGCAGGGATAAGTGGAGGCTATCCACCATCAATGAAAGAATGGCAACCTTCGTGCCAGGGGGCAGATTGCAACGGCCTTGATGGAGGTATCCAAGCAGCGCAGCCACTGGCCTCCAGAGCAATAAAGGACGCTGTAAAATTGCCAAATCTAGCAACCCAAGCAGTCGGTCCTGAAACTTTTCTCCAAAAGCTGGAATATCCGGAACAGCAAAGACAGCTCGATCAACATCTTTCACGATGCCTGATAGGGATGATATAAAAGCTTCCCTAGTACGCTCTTCAGGATCTTTTCTACATAGACATTGCAATGTCTCCAGGACAGACAGGCGATTTCTTGATTCTCCGATTTCGCCCCATCCTGGACCACAACCATGAGGAGCAGTCTCTGTTTGTTTCCCGATCAACCATAACTCATGCTCTCTTTGCAGACGAACCATCGCACCTCGCACCCCAAGGTCATTATCAATGTCTTCAGGAGCATCTCCGTCAGTGTATTGCCGTCGTACGACCCAGTCATGTACTCCGTTCAGATCCACACCGATCAATGAACGCATAAAGCCCTCTCAAAAAGATCTGGGAGTTGATCTGATAATACATCGATTGCTTTGGGCAACTGTTCTCCGTCTGGTCCGAATGCATAGCCAACCACTTGTTTCTTTTTCTCATGGGTATTCTTAATACCTGGATCGATATGAGAGACAAGCACAATGCCATTTGATAGATTCGGATATCGCATCCTTGACAGAGCGCTCTCAGCAGATGTAACGAGTGCTGTTAGACTGGGTTTACCATCTAATGCATGAATCGCCCATACGGGTATATAGATACAGTGGTCAATGTCGAGTCTGGTACAGCGAAGCCAGAAGGATGCGCACAATTCACGGTATTTTATGGGTACATCATCGGCATGAGCGGACAGTAACTCCGTAGCCCAATTCTTGTCCCAATGCGCGACAACGACCATAGGATCATCGTGGATAAGCCAATGACCACAGTGATGTTCTGCTCGTACTAACAGTGGCGAAGCAAAATATTGATTAGCACCATGAATCCAGTTCAGTGAACAAGCAACCAGTGTCTTGCAGAACTCTTCCCAGGATCTGTGCTGCCAACGCCAAAGATCGTCTTTAGCACGTTCACGGCGCATCAAATCCTGCCAAGCTATCCAGACATTACGGTATCGCTCGTCGTGCAGCAGGACATAATTCGCTTGGACATGATCTTCAAGACGTGTTACCCCCAGCGTGGAGAGATCCTTTTCCATATCGAGGCAGTTGCTCTTGTAGTGTTTCACCACATCACTTCTTGACGTATCAGTAGGATATCGATTTGCGAAAAGAAGATAGTCTAGTGCAGCTTGTTGGCTACGCCACAATAGATCACGAAAAACTCTGTTTTCCAAGGTGTTGCAATTCTCATGTCGAGTCAGTGCCATAATACGCTGACGACCGCCGGCACGTTCGACGACAGAATCGCCAGGTTGATGCGACAGCCACTGCATACATTGCGCATCCAGCTCTTCGGCAGAGGCTAAAGACACCAGTTCCCGAGTACGACCCAATAGTCTTCTGGGCTGTTTGGCGATCTCCTCCCATCTGTGACGATATTCTTCGGCATGTTTAACGATGATATCTTTGGTCGGATCAAGCTGATTCTTCGGTTCAAGCCAGAGTTCAATGACTCTTTCCCAAAGATTCACTTTTTCCTTCAGGTCATCGAAATCATGCATTCGAGCTACGATCACCTGTAGAAAATTCGTCAGCAGATCTTCTGTTTTCTGTAGAGATTCCAGATCGGTTCCATCGTCTGAACGGATGTGAGGTGGGCGACCGATCTTGTATTTCCTTGTAATAATTTTTTCGTCGGACCAACCCTGAAAGCCAATGGCCTGTTCCTCTTCCTTATGTAAGGGAAGTGCTAGATTCCAGACAATTTTTGGTGCCCAGCCATCTTTCGGGATCTTGACCTGAGTAACCACCTGTCGAGGGTCACCATTCACCTCGATCTGATCACGATATTGACTCATGATCAAGGTTGCGACACGGCCGTCAAGCTTCACGCCTTCAGTATCTTTTGCATGGATCGTCCTGAAATTACCATTCACTAGATCCCATGGCCATTCAAATAATAGAAGGGCTGAATTCTCCATGGTTTCAACCTGCTTACTGCTCGCGGACCAAACCGCGCCAAGCAAAGTAGCCGCCAGTATTCGTCCGCCCCGCTTGCTCAATGGCATTCGCCAGAACCTCGTCATCCAATTTGTCCTGAACAAGTTGTTTCAGCTGTTTCAGATGCCTCACATTGTCTTCCAAGTTGATGCCGCGCAATCGAGGTAGAATTCGCAGCTCAATCTGATCAGCTACCGCCATTTTGGCAACTGCTTGGTTCTCATAAGCCTTGGGATAGTTGTCTACATAGTGCAGAATTGCCTGGCTCATCCGATGACCAAACGGATGCCCCATCACTTCCATGATCTCGTTCAATCTTTCGACAATCTCTAGTGCCAATCCAAGTGAATCCTGTGTAGTGCTTGTCTTTACATATTCTGTTTTTCGTGTCCAGCGTTCGGCCCAGCAGGAGTGCGACAGATAACCATGCGCGACATGTTCACGGTCCGTCATAGACAGGTCTGATCGTAGCTTTGGTGGCTTGGAAAAATACAGAACATTCGACCGATCAAGTACCTTATTGGAAAGAGCGAGTGTAGACTCATCATCGTTCATCGTGCCGACGAAAAGAATATTGTGACCCACATATACAAGACCCTGATTTTCCTGTCCCAATATTTCCAGCATGATGCTCGCTGAAAGGCAATTTTCTGGAGTCTGATCCATACCATAGCCTGGGCGACCTTCCAGGCGACTGAGAAATTCCGAAAAGTAGTACTCAACACGAGCCAGATTCATTTCATCCAGCAGGACAAGCAACATATGGTCCCGATAAGGCTCTGCTATGTCAGACCAATTTTCCACATCCATATGTACCAATGCCTGTGCAAATTCTGTCGCCTTATAGCGCTGTTCGATATAGTTGTAGAATCCGAGAAGGTCCTGAGGTCCATCCCAGCGAGGCTGAACAGCCAGCTTCAGAAAATGCATCCCCATCGCTTCTGCATATAGTTTCGGTAATTGGCTCTTGCCAGTACCACTTACACCAGCTAGAACAGTCAACGGGGAAATGGCTCCTATTTTGAGACTGGTGTGGAAGGCATTGATCACGCGCTCGTGGAATTGCAACTTGCTTGCCGCCAAGTGTCTTCGGACCCGTTCGAGTGCATTGTCCTCAGCTTCGTTATCCATTGGCGTAGAATAACGGGTGTCTTTAAGGCAGTTCGGGCGAGTGCTCAAGTCTGTGAATGGGTCGGTCTCTTTGGGGTTCAACTCAACTTGTTTTTTCGCAATACGAGCGTTCAGTAGCGCTTCTTTTTCCTGAAGCTTGGCAAGTGATTGCTCCAAGTCTCTTGCTGCCGGCAATTCCTGATTGATCTCCTGCCTGATCTGTTCGAGTTCCTTGCGCTTTGGTTCGAGATCATTCAAATCTGTGTTCAGTCGATTCAATACGTTTTCCTTGTGCATGATCAGATTGTCCAGTTCCTTGGGCCGAGACTCCAGAGACTTCACTTCACGCAAGAGCCGGTCGATACGGTCCTGAGCAACTTCTGCTTCTTCTCGAACTAATTTCAACTTCGAGTCGTACTCCGCACGTCTGGCCTCCATTTCTGCGAGCTCTTTCTGGACCGTCGCTTGTTTCTCGTGCAGGCGATTTTCCTCATCGGCAATCTGAGACAAATGACGCTCGGCCTCAGCAACACGCACTCGAATACCTTCCCAATCGCCTTTTGCTTCACGGACCTTTTGCTCGGTATCCGCCAACTGTTCGATTTCCCGTCGATAGTGCTCCTGAACCTCTTCAATTTCTTTGCGTAACGATTCCATACCAGCATATTCCGCCTTGAGGCTTTCGACTTGGGAACGCCAAGATTCCGCTTCAGCTTCCCATCGGTCGCGTTCCGAAAGCTTCGCTTCGCCTTCGCGAATGCGATCATTAACAGTCGCCAGTCGCTGTTCCATGTCGATGAGCTCGGCTTCTCGCCGAGATACCAGTGTCTCTAGTTCCGCATTGCGCAACGCATATGGCAACCGCTCTTGGTTCACATAATTACGGAGAGTAGTGTAACAGGCACCAATCAATACCAAAAACATGGCCCCGAGAGCCACTAAAAAGAAAATGCCGTCCGGAGTCTTGAGCCAACTCATACTATTCTCACTCTGCTTGGGATTTGTCCGGTACGACTGATTCGTGTACCGTCGACATTGTCTCTCGTGCATTCCGGCCGACTGTCTCCAAGCGAAGCGTAGTGATTTCCTTTTTCATCGACATGATCTCTCGTTCCAACCGGTTTCGCTCGGTTTGTAGCTCCTCAAGGTCGCTGATCTTCCTCATAAGTGTGTCTCGTTTCTGCTCTAGTTGTTCAATTTTCATACGCGTAGCATCAAGCTCACGCATCGCTGCATCGGACGAACGATTTACCCACCTCAAACGTTCCTCATGTTTTTCCAAGTCAACAATGACCACATCCAACCGTGATTCAAGGGTATTAGTACGTACTTTCAGCTCTGCTTCTTCAACAGTCAAACCCCTTATAGTTCCCTCTAAATTAGCCAAAAGGGCAGCGTTCTTTTGATACTCTTCTTCTGTTTGCTGGTTTTGTCTACGTATTTCCTCTAATGCCTTACTGACTGCCGCCAGTTCCTGACTCAGGACGTCACGGTCCTGTTCCATGACGGCAATATCATTCGAAACAGAATCCCGTTGCCTTTCAAGTGTGGGAACTCGCTTATTCAACTCTGCTTCCTCGGCTCGCAGAGCATTCAATACACCTTCGAGAGTACTTTCCTGCGCAGCCTTTTCACGTTGAATGGACGAGACTTGGTCACGGACCACAAACAGTTTTTGATGCGAGGACTTCAATTCCTGTTTAACTGTCGCCAGTTCGTCTTTAATTGGTACCAAGCTTGCTCGCTGAGCGGTCAGGTTGCGAATAGCTTCCTCTAGTTCTTGCTTTTCAGCCTGAACAGTTACAACCCGAGCCTCAATCCGACGTAATTCACTCCGGTCCGATTCCAGTTCCACCTGCAAATCCACCAATTCCGAGCGAGCCTTCTCGACATCCTGACTGTCGTGCTCTAGTTCTGCGATCTGACGTATTAAATTGCTCTTGCGTGATTTCAGTGCAGAAACCTCTCCAGACAGGTTTTCGCGCCGAGAACGAAGGTCCTTAATCCGACCTGCTTCTTGGCCGGAATTCCGAACCTCGTCAGTTAACTCCCTTTGTCGGGATTCAAGCATACCTATTTCCTCTCGACCTATCTCAATACTGGCATTCAGAAGAGACAAGCGTTCAACTCGATCATCAATCTCCACCTTGATGCGGGCAAGCTCTTTTCGAGTGGCCGCTAGTTGCTCTTCAGACTGATCACGCTCATCACGCAAAGTCCCAATATCGGAACGAATGACGTTCAGTCGGGTTTTTTCACTCTCATATTCGGTTTTCAGATCATCCATACGTTGACGTTGACTTGACATCAATAGATTCAGGTCTTGGCGCTCGCCAACCAACTCTGATATCTCCCTGCTCATATCCTCCAACTGGCTGGACAGCGCTTCATGTTCGCGTTTCGCTGTATCCGCCCGAACCAGATCATCACGCGCTTTTTCAAGCTTGGCTTCCAAATCGTTCCACCGCTTTTCAAGAACATCAATCTCCTTGTTCAAGTTGGAACGCTTAATTTCCCAGTCTGCTACCTCCATCTCGATTTCATCCTGTCTCGCCCTGAAGCCTTCGATCTGACTGCGAATAGTTTTCAATCGGTGCTCTTCGTATTCTGTTTGCATCCGTGCGGTATCCCGACTGACGAAAGTACCCACAATAGACCACGAAATCGCCCATAATGCGACGAGACCAATTAATGTCAATGCAACCAGGAACATCAGGCCCAAGCGAAAAGTCCGGCCAAAACGACTCTGATTGGCTAGATTCGAAATATCAGTTTCCTGTGGCGGCGCGGACTCGCTCAAGACATCCTCCCATATCATCTCTTAGTTCATATACCCAAAATCGCAATACTCTCCAGCCAAGGCTATTCAATTGGTGATCCCGCCATAAGTCTGTGGCCAGCCGATTACCAACATCATCAGTGTGAAATGCGACACCATCAACTTCAATATCCAGATACAACGGTGGCGTTCTCTCCTCATCAACGATAGCAAGGTCCAGAAACCTCCCAGCTACTGGGTGTTGCGGTATGGGATTGTAGCCACTATCTACTAATTCCTCATACAACCGCCTCTCCCATGGACTGTCGAATCGATCATCGAATCTTACGTTCTTGGAGACCGCGAATTCGTTGACCCGTCGAACCAATATTTCGATATGTGGAATGCCGCATGTCAACGCATAAGTCTTGTTTCCAAAAATATGGCAAACAGCTCGGGCCCGGCTGATCGCGACATTCAGCAGTCGCTTTTCCTTGGCCAGGAAGTTCCGTGCTCCAGACGGCATATTAGCAGCTAAACAAAAAGATAATAGCATCACATCCCGTTCGTCGCCCTGGAATCTGTTCGCGGTAAACACCTTGACCTGCAGACTATCTAATACGGAGGCGCCGAGTTCATACGTCACCAATTGGTTGATACGTTTGGCTTGGGGGGCGAAAAACGTTACGACTCCAACTGAACCTTTGAAATTCAGTTCGTGCAAATCCCTAAGGTGCGCCACAATCGCGTTGGCCTCTGCGTCAGAGTAGGCGGAATTCATTCCAATTGCCCGGCCTGAAGACACAGGGCCCACAACATCAGTCCAGTGAAGTCCGGGTCGAAAGCCTTTCGGCACACGTAACCGACTTATGTCAGTCAGTGCAGATAGACGATTGGCGTAGAACGCTTCGTTGAAATAAGCAGCAATGTCAGGATGACACCGGTAGTGCTCGTTCAAAAGCATTGGAGGGTCTTCGACGGCTGATGCCGCGAGGTCAAATAGACTGGTCCGACTTTGCAGAAAACGACCAATACCCGGTTTTTTCAGGTTGATTCGATCCAGAATCTGCCCCTCTTCACGAAGGTCGATCTTGTTGATTACTCCAAGTTGCATCGGGTCTCCGACCACCACTGCTGCCTTTGCCCTGAACAAAAGCGGGATAGCCGAGGCAATATCGGTGGCGGCAGCTTCATCGAACACAACATAGTCAAACAGCCCTGGCTTGAAGGGAATGCGACTTCCGACAGCCAATGTAGTTACTGCCCACAGCGGCATATGTTGCAGAACAAGCACATAGGCACTCGCTTCAATATCTTCATCATTCAATATCGCCGCATCTCCGGCAACAGTGGCCAAGTGCTGCCGATCACTCTGCTCAATCGTATCAAGCCGAGAGATCAAACGAGGCAATAATAGTACACTTTGTCTCTCTATCCTTTCACCCAGTGTAACAGGCGTATCCGCCTGTCTGTCCAACTCAGCCTGTAACGAGCGGATAGCGTCCTCGTGTATGCGAAGATTGTCCCTGATCCGTGTTTCTTCCCGATCAAAATGTACATGACGGAACTCCTGGCCCAAGGGTGCACGACGGGGACCACGCAAGCCGAGAAAAGACGCCAAGAGATATAACCAGCGTCTAACGGCACTGGTCCTTTTGACAGGAGTATCGGAAGATTGATCCGAGCCAGCAAATTTCATTCGTTCAGCAGCAACTCTCTCGATCTCTGCAAGCAAGACACCATGTTCTTCGCTGAGTGACTTTAGATTACGCCATTGATCCAAAAGCGCCCAGCGATGCGAATCCAATTTGGCAAGTTCCGGTAGTATCCGGAAAAAACTCGTTGTGGCATCGGCATCACCTGCCCGGGTCAGCAACGCTTGAAGCGCATCCGAGAATGTAAACTTTGCAAACCCATCTTGCTCATTTGCACGCACGAGCACTGTACGGTTTTCAGCCAGTACTTCCAGACGCTCTTGCACGGCATCAATGGCGCGATGCAAGCGGGCAGCCAGTAGCACCGAACGACCACTTGCTGCTGCACTTATCATGATGGATGCGATCACCTGTGATTTGCCCGTCCCCGGCGGGCCAGTGATAACAGTGAGAGGACCCGACAGGGCAGTTCGAGCCGCCAGTAATTGAGCCTCAGACAATGGGAAGGGGTGTATCAGCGGTGGGGCAGGAGTTGCAGGCGTTGGTGAACCAAACAAGGGGCCGAGTGCCGTGGACGCTATGGTCTCTGGCTCTATATGGTAGAGTTTTTCGTAGTCCCGAATCGACGAGCGGGTGTATATGTTCTCGGACTCCACGAATAAAGCAAGACCATTGTAGTAACCGGTTTCTCCATTAGACTGTATACGAGTGGCAACTGCGCCCGGAACAAGCTCTTGCTGAAGTAATTGACCCGCAACCGCCACAAGTCGTCTCGTGAAGGACGGAATTTCTAGGAAGTCAGGGATCTCATCCGATAGGTCCAGAACCTTTTCCCGGTCATTTTCCCCCACACGCAACCAGTCCAACAAACGCGCCATTCCCCAACCCTTATATTTGACCTGATCGTTCAGCCATTCCCGAACAATGACTGGTTCCACCGCTGGAACATGGATTCGCATATGACTATCAGTGTATTCGTACCGACAGCGAAATACGGAAATTGGAAAAATAAAAGTACTGTTTTCTTGGCTTCGAGGTGTCACTAAGTAAAGCGGGTAACCAAGAAGCAGATGTCTACTATTTTGCTTCGCTAATTTAGCCTGAAACCCCAAAGAAATCCTAGATAGTGGAATACTCAATGTTCGGCTATATTCCACGGTTGGCCACCACGGCCTGTCGGGCTGGATCAACATGAAAGCATCTCCATGTTGATTGATGGAAACTTTAGGTGACCCCCCGTCATTGGCTTTGAGTGATTCCTGATAGTAAGGAAGGAGCCGCACCAAAAGATCAATACTCGGTTCGATTCTGTCAGCTACCATTTCCGATTCGAGTGCCGGTGCTTCACCGGAGAACACTTGACAGCATACAGAAATTAGATAGTCATCCGTAGCAGAAGACAGAGAAGGGCTGGAGGTACTGGTTTGCAATCGCTCTAAGACTTGCCAGTGCCGCCCTGCGGATATCTGTACCAACTGGCGCACACGCATATCTGCCAGCGCTCGAACTACTTCATGCTTGCGAACATCCGACCCGGCTGTTGTCAGTAGCGAGCGGATACGCTCCACTGTCAGGCCGCGCGGCGTGCCATGCAACAAACGCAATATAGTGTCCTGAAGCAGACGTAATTCATTCATGTGTAACAGCTCACCATCAAGAATTACCTCCAGAACAAGTAGCCCATACATGGCAGGCGTTGATTTTCTCTGCCACGAAGTAACATTTCCGGGCCATAGTACATTGCGACAGGTCCTGCAGTGTCGGGGTCATGGTACGTGATGGAATACAAGGTGTATTAGCGGACAGGAAGATAATTTTCTCGATACTACTTACATACATAATGGGCGCATAAATTTAGAGCCCCACAAAGGACATTTCGCAATTCGCAGACTCATATTCTAACTGACTACTAGCTGGTAATACCAGTTGGGCGCTACTCATGAGCTCCGGGACAACCAGGAAGACGGTGATAGGCATCCATGAATGGGGGGTCTAACTGCATATGATCGGCAAGATTTGGAGTGATCGCAACGTAATAGAATCCGAGCGAGGACTCTTAATACTAGGCAAATAAATACCACATATCGCAGACCAAAAGCCTGAATCCAAGTGGCAAAATAGAATTCAGTATGGGAAGATCAGGCTTATGTGGGGCCTCGTACTTACTATTGGTTTGAGAGCGGAAAAAAGATACGCCATGAATGAAATGACTGCCCGGTCGGCCAATGGAAAACCCTTAATATATTCATGGGTTTTTCTGGTCCTTTTCAAGTATCATACCGAGAGTATGTAAAAATCAATCGCTGACATAAGAACCTTGCTGAATCCTCCCTAGTGGTACAATCTGGACATAATTTTTCAGTGTTAATTTTCATATGGATCTGTCAGAAAAGCTTGCCGATCATTATCAGGCCATCCTGAACGAGATCGGAGAGGATATTCACCGAGATGGCCTTCGGGATACGCCACTTCGGGCAGCGAAGGCCCTTCAATATCTAACCCGGGGATACCATCAAAATCTGGAGGAAGTTGTCAATGGAGCCATCTTCGAGTCCGATAATGACCAGATGGTCATCGTGAAGGATATTGAGGTGTACTCCATGTGCGAGCACCACATGCTGCCTTTTGTCGGGAAATGCCATATCGCCTACCTCCCGGAGGGAAAAGTGATCGGGCTTTCCAAACTGGCGCGCATTACGGATATGTATGCCCGCCGTTTGCAGATACAGGAAACGCTCACGGAACAGATTGCTCAGGCTGTAGGCGACATGACCGGTGCCCGGGGTGTGGGGGTCATTATGGAAGCCAAGCATTTCTGCATGATGATGCGGGGCGTGGAAAAACAGAATTCGGTGATGAAAACGTCCATGATGCTGGGCGCTTTTCGAACTGATCACCGAACCCGGACCGAGTTTCTGAATCTGGTCAATGGCTGATCTTTGCTGTCAGAACCACTGTCGAGGCGGATCGTAACGGGTTTGCTGACTGGCTGTTTGGGAGCGCCTGATGAAAGCTTCACTCATCGACGGCCCGAATCTGGTTCGACGTATCTATGCCGGTGTTCCGAAGAACGACCCCTCTCAGGGAGACGCCCACATCGACCAAGTGATTCGTGCGGTCACGACCTCCCTGCAACGGGCATTGCGATTCCACCAGCCCAGCCATGTAGTGGTGGTATTCGATTCCAAGGAACCGACCTGGCGACATGCTCTGTATCCGGATTACAAGAAAAATCGCTCCCAGATGCCCGGCCCTCTGCAAGCGGCCATGCCCGAACTGAAAACCGCTTTCCTAGCAAACGGTGTCGTGCATCTTGAACGGGCCGGGTTCGAAACGGACGACATTATTGCCACCATGGCTCGCAAGATCTCACAAAATGGCGGCCACAGCATCGTCCTGTCCACTGACCGTCACTATTGCCAACTGATCAGTCGTCATATCCAGGTGTATGATCACTTTGGACAACAACCGCTGGATCATGACTTGATCAGGGACCGATTCGGGATTGATCCCGGAGATCTGCCGTTCTTCCTCGCCCTCACCGGAGACAGCGGAAAATCCATCCCTGGCATCCCCGGTATTGGCCCACGCACCGCATCCCGGCTAGTCGCCGAGCATGGTGATCTTGAATCCCTCTTGAGTGCCGCGAAGACAATCACCGGGAAGGTGGGCGGTCGGATACACCAAGGAGCGGAATCGGCGCGGACAGCCTTCGCCTTGTTCCAGTACAGGACGGATGTCCCACTGGGAATCAACCTGAAGGCATTGCGTTATCTCCCTCGTGGGTGAACCCGTCATCCGATCAGACGGTGTGACCATTTCGAACGCATCGCCATTTTGTCACGATTTTTCGTCGAATCCCCCTACCCTGTCCGGATGCAAAGCGGTCCATCGCGGTGGAAGGCTGGGCGGCCCTGGTCCTCCACCTATCAACTCATCGCACTGAATGGTGTGACCCGTCCCACCCCAGGCCTGTCAAGATGCTGGTCGTTGGCGTTCGTGGAGTGAGCAGGAAGATTGGGATCTTGCCAGCCGTACGGGGGAAGCCATTTCCAGTCAACGTTCGGGGTAATTGACTTCGCCTTGTGCCTGCATCGACAAAGTGTGCTATGGTTCCCCATTCATGAGTTTCTTTCTCATCAAGATGCATTGGGGATGATTGTCTTTCCACCAAACATTCACCGCTTCCGACAGCCAATGGCCTCAACTCCAAGAATCAAACCGGCTTTCCGGTAATGGCACTCTGGGAACAGGTCGCCTTGGGAGCGATCATCCTACTGGTCTTGCTGTGGCAGGGTCCCGCACTGCTCCGGTCGGCGCGGGAAACGCAGGACGGCCCCAAGGACTGGGCCGGGGCACTGGTACCAATCGGCCTCGTGGTGCTGTTGGTCTTGTTTCTCATCAGCCTGCTCTGACGTCCCCCGGAGAAGGAATCCGCCACCCTCCCATGTTTCACAGCCCTATCCACCCCACCACGCAACCACCATGACCAGCGAGCAGGCCGACCATGTCACCATGTCCGGTGGGGGACTCTACTCTCTAGCGACCCGAGGGGCCAAGGATGTGATCGACTTGGCTACCCCCAGAGTCCTCGAAGCCATCCAACAGCTCGACCTGACCCGGGAAAGTGAGCGATTCACCATGGCGGACATGGGCTGCGCGGATGGTGGAACCTCCCTCAACTTGATCCGCTGCATTCTGCGGGAGGTCCAAAAACTCTCGCCGGATATCCAGTCCACCGTGGTCTACACCGACCAGACCGGGAACGACTACAACGCGCTGGTACAAATTGTCCATGGCAGAACCCGATTTCGGACTTGGTTTGGTGAGATTGAGCAGGCTTGGCCGACTTTTTCCGGTTTGTCTTTCTACCTTCAATGTGTTCCGAACCACACGTTGGACCTCATTTTTTCCGCGACGGCCATGCATTGGCTTTCCACCCTGCCTTGCTGTCTGGCCGAACATGTCCACATGGTGGGGGCTACCGGACAAGCAGCCGCAGCGTTCTCACAACAGGGGCGCACGGACTGGGAAACAATTCTGCTGAATCGTGCCCGGGAACTGAGACCCGGCGGCCGGATGGTGCTGGTGAATTTCTGTCGCGATGCCGAGGGGCGTTATCTCGGCAATACAGGAGGGGTCAACATGTTCGATACCTTCAACGAGATCTGGCAATCATTCCTGGCGGATGGCCGGATTCGGGAGGACGAGTATCACCACATGACCCTGCCCCAGTACTACCGGACCATGGAGGAGTTTTCCGCCCCACTGGTCGACCCCAACAGCGCCTGTTATCAGGCCGGGCTCAGGCTGGACAGCATTGAGACCCGGGTCGTCCCCTGCCCATTCGCGAAGCAGTTCGAACAGGACGGAAAAGTCCGTCATTTCGCCGATGGACTGATTCCCACCATGAGAAGCTGGAGCCAAAGCATTTTTTTCGCGGGATTGGATGCGGCCCGCCCCACCGAAGAGCGGTCCGAGATCATGACAGACTACTATGGCGAGTATCACCGTCGCATCCTGGACGACCCTCGCGGGCATGGCATGGACTATGTCCATGCCTATATGACCATTTCACGCCTCTGACTCGCATCGATTTCGTCCGGTGAGTCGATTCCTTTTTCGATCAATCGACAAGTCCGGCTTTACTGATCGCCTTAAATGGGTAATACTATTGTCAATCAAGAGTACAAGAAAAGGTTCGATGCAGCCTACGTTGGGCACACGAATCGAACCTGGCCGCTTGCCCCCACCACTTGGGAGCAATTCGTCTGATTTGAATATCCATAATGATTAACCAATAGCTTGTAGGAGAACACAGAATATGAAACGTCGTGATCTATTGAAAGGTGGTGCCGCCGTGGCAGCCACCGGGGCCGCCACGCTGGCAGCGCCCGCTATCGCTCAGGAGCGTGTTGAAATTGTCATGGTGTCCACTTGGCCGCGAGACTTTCCAGGCCTCGGGACCGGTGCCCAACGTTTCGCCCAGCGAATGAACGACATGAGCGATGGCCGCCTCCAGGTGCAGTACTTTGCAGGCGGTGAGCGAGTCAGTCCCTTCGACTCCTTTGATGAAGTCGCTTCCGGTAACGCCCAGATCTATCATGGCGCCGATTACTACTGGAAAGGCAAGCATCCCGCCTGGGCCTATTTCACGGCTGTGCCTTTCGGCCTGACTTATACCGAGATGAATGCCTGGATCCGCTTTGGGGGGGGGCAGGCATTGTGGGATGAATTGGCTGGCGATTTCGGTCTCAAGAACCTGATGTGCGGGAACACGGGTGTCCAAATGGGGGGGTGGTTCCGCAAGGAGATGAACTCCGCCGATGATTTCAAGGGACTGAAGATGCGCATTCCCGGCTTGGGCGGCGATGTATTGGCCAAGTTGGGAGCCTCTCCGGTTTCCCTGCCGGGTAGTCAGATCTATGAGAACCTGATTTCCGGAGCCATTGATGCCACCGAATGGGTGGGGCCCTGGAATGATGCGGCCATGAAATTCTACGAAGCCGCAAAATACTACTACTATCCCGGCATGCACGAGCCCGGTCCCATGCTGGCGGCCGGCATCAACAAGGATTTCTGGGAAGGTCTCTCCACCTCAGACCAGTTGATGATTGAATCGGCCGCCTCCATGGAAAACGATGTCATGATGGCGGAATTCAATGCCAACAATGGCCGCTCTCTGACCAAGCTGCTCAATGAGCAGGGGGTGCAGTTGCGCCGGTTCAGCGATGACACCTATGACTCATTTGGCGAAGCCGCCGACGAAGTGTTCGCCGAAACCGTCGAGCACAGTGATCTTGCCCGCCGGGTGCATGAAAGTTTCCTCCAAGCACGGACGGACATCGGTGGCTGGCAGAAGATCGCTGACCAGGAGTACCTGCGTCAGCGCAACCGGGTGACCGGTATTTGATCGCGCTGCCCCAAGGCCTGCAGCCGGATGACTGATAGCCGTCTCCGACTGTCTGGAAAACGGAGCCTGTCGGCTCCGTTTTCCGATTCCCTTGCCCACGACACCGGAATCCAGGCACCGACACGACACCCCCTCCATCTCGCGTCTCCCTCTTGATTCGCCTGCTGGAAATCGCGGCCAGCTATCCACGCCCGCTACGGGCTTTCGCCGCCTTGATGGTCATCACCATCCTGTTATTTCTGATCGACACCTTCCTCATCTACTGGATCGGTTGGCCCGGTATCCGGGCATTTCTCATTGATCAGGGTGTCCTGGCTCCAACACATCATTATCAGTCCCTGGAAGGCGTCGCACTGACGACCAGCTGGGGACAGTTTCTGGGGTTCCTGCTCATCTTGCTACTGGTCATCGGGTGGGTCTGGCGCACCCCCATGCGCCACATGGAACAAGATGCCGAATGGTATGGCGCCTTGGCAGCCTATATCATTCATCTGGCGTTCTGGGCGGTCCTGTTGATCGGTCTCGCCGATGCCCTGATTTCATTTCTCCGAGTCGAAGGCTTCCTGCCCGCTCTTGTCGGCGATCACTTCGCCACCCAACTGGGACGTTCGGTATTCCGTGGCACCTGGATTCACTATCCTCTGGTGGGCATCGCCGCCGTGATTGCCCTGTACCAGCGTTCCATCGGATTTATCTGGCTGGCCCTGATGATCGTCTTGTCGGAGTTTCTGATTGTCCTGACCCGGTTTGTGTTTTCCTATGAACAGGCCTTTCAGGGGGATCTGGTGCGCTTCTGGTATGCCGGTCTGTTCCTGTTCGCCAGCGCCTATACCTTGATGCAGGATGGCCATGTTCGGGTGGATGTGCTGTACACCAACTTCAGCAAGCGGGGCAAGGCGGTGACCAATGCCTTGGGGGCCCTGATCCTCGGTCTGCCGCTATGCTGGACTATCCTGGTGCTGGGGACCAGCAGCAAGGGCAGTATCATTGTCAGCCCGCTACTCAGCTACGAGATATCCCAAAGCGGCTTCGGCATGTACACCAAATATCTGATGGCGGCCTATTTGCTGATTTTCGCGGTCTCAATGGCGATTCAGTTCGTCGGCTTTTTTCTCCTGCACATGGCGCAATTCACCGTTCCCCCACCCGAGCCGGAAGCGGAAGATCTGCCCCCACCAATAGAGGCCTGATCCGTGGAACTGGTTTTTCTGTGCCTGTTACTGGTGATCATGATTGGGGCCCTGAGCTCGGGCTTTCCCGTGGCTTTCGCCCTGCCGGGCTCGGCCATTCTCACCATCACGCTGGCCGCCGCCGCTGGCTATCTCTTTGCCGAGGACCCATCCGCCTACTTCGCTCAGGATGGCCCCTCCCAATGGCTCACCGCTGGGATCACCAACTTTCGAAGTCTATACTGGGAAGTCGAGCGTGACACGCTCATCGCGATTCCCTTGTTTGTCTTCATGGGAATCATGCTGGAGCGCTCCCGGATCGCGGAAGATCTGCTGGTTTCCATGGCGCAGTTGTTTGGCCCCATTCCCGGTGGTCTGGGGATTTCTGTGGTCTTTGTCGGGTCGTTGCTCGCAGCGACGACCGGCATCCTGGGGGCCACGGTCATTGCCATGGGACTGATTTCATTGCCGGCGATGCTGCGCAACCAGTATTCCCGTCCCTTGGCCACTGGAACGATTTGTGCCTCGGGAACCCTCGGCCAGATCATCCCGCCGTCCATTGTCCTGATCATCCTCGCCGACCAGTTGTCCAATGCCTCGGATCAAGCCAGCACCCTTCGCAAGGCAGAGTACAAGGAAGTCACCGGAGAGTTTTCGATGCCCTCTCAACTGGACATCACCTCGGCCAGTGCCGGCGACATGTTCATGGGGGCCCTGATTCCCGGATTGATCCTGGTGGGCTTGTATATGCTGTATATCCTGGTGGTCGCCCTTCTGAAGCCAGAAAAAGCCCCGCCGGTGCCTTATGCCGGCACCTACGACCGGCAATTCGCCATTCGGATTGCGCTGTCCCTGGTTCCCCCGCTGGCACTCATTTTCACTGTCCTGGGTTCCATCATCCTGGGGATTGCCACGGTCAATCAGGCGGGGGCCATCGGTGCTGTCGGAGCAATCATCATGGCGGGCTATCGGCTGACCCAAGGCCAGCGCCATCAGTACACTCCCACCATCATGGTGGTCACGGCCATTGGAGTCATCGCCGTTCTGTTGCAGACCGTCGAACTCAACATCAAGAGTATTGACACTCAGCGTGAAATGGTCGGTATTGGCCTGGCTTTGAGTGCGGTTTTGGTACTGATCATCGGTCTGATCTGGAGCATCTGGCGAGCCTACCGAATTCAGAACACCCTGATCAGTGTGATGGTCGACACCGCCAAGACCACCTCCATGGTGTTCATCATCCTGATCGGCGCGGCCATGCTGACCTCCGCCTTCCGGGCGTTCGGTGGTGAGGAACTGGTCAAACATTTCCTCACCAGCCTGCCCGGGGGATTCTGGACCCAGTTCCTGGTCGTCATGCTGGTGATCTTCCTGTTGGGGTTTTTTCTGGACTTCATCGAAATCGCCGTGGTCGTGGTACCGATCGTGGCCCCCATTTTGTTGTCGGACCCGTCGGCCAACATCACCGCCGTCTGGTTGGGCGTCATGATCGGCCTGAATATCCAGACCTCGTTTCTCACACCGCCTTTCGGTTTCGCCCTGTTCTACCTGCGCGGCGTCGCTCCGCCTGACGTCAAAACCACCCATATCTACAAGGGCGCCGTGGCCTTCATCTGCCTGCAGTTGCTGGGGCTAGCCATCGCCGGGTATTTCCCCTCTTTGGTCAACTACATGCCCAATCGGACTTATCTCACGGCGGAAACGGCGCCGCCGCCCGTGAATCCCCGGTTGCAACTCTGCATCGAAGAGGAGTTGTTTCCCTATTACGCCGACAACCAGCCCATACTCCTGGAAGCCATTGGGCAGGCCAGGCGCCAAGACTATACCGTGCTGCCGGCCGACTGGCAGGAGCGCATGCGCCAGGGTTTTGACATGGCCGAGTCGGTTTTTGACAAGGTGAGCACGGCAGAAATCACGACCGCTGCGCTGTCCGACTTTGCCCAGGAGTTCCGACCATTGCATCAGCAGGTCCGACGTGCCCAACACGACCTGCGTCGATTGGAAGAGGAACTGGTGGACCGTCGCAAACAATTGCGACGACTGGAACGCCAGGATTCTGCGCCACAAGAAGAGATCGCCCGACTCACCGATGCCATCGGGACTCTGGAAACCGAGATCGCCCGGATTGATGATGAGCTGCCAGAGGCTTGGGCGCCGCTGTACCAGGAATACCTGGGGTTGGCAAAGGCCGACCAGATTGCCCGCAGTCAGTATCGACGCAGCGCTGACGAGGCCTATGAGCCCCTGGCTGGTCTGCGGACCCTGCTGCTCACCGTGGATTCACTGGCCGATGTCGCCTCCATTCTGGAGGGATTGGACCAAATCATTCTCAGTGAATCGGCAGAAAATGCCATGAGCCTGATCAAGGAACGAGAAGCCCAGTTGTCCGAAATCGAGGGAGTCAGTCAGATCAAGTCTGCTCTGTCGAAAGCCCGCAGAGCCCTGAGAGGTGATAATCCGGATCGAGAAAAATCCCTGACCCAACTGGAGTCGGCTCACAGTCTGTTCCAGCAGGAGTTGCGTTGGCGCCAGGAAGCGGCGGCCACCCTCCTGCCGCCATTGAACGCCTACCATCAGGCCATTCGAACCAGTCTAGGTCTTCGAATGCAGCCTCGGCTGCCACCTGACTTGGCCAAGTCGGTGGCAGCTTGCCTCGCCCACCATCGAGATATCTCCCTGCATTTCTGATCGATTGAGGGCTCGGATAGACCGTTCGGCCGTAGATGCAGAAGGCGTGTGGGATTTCATACGCATATTCCAATTGCTGAACATCGCGCAATCCGGTTTCTCCTTGATCTTCACCACGCTTGTGCCGACATTTCTATCTCAGTGGCCGATGGGTGGTTGAAAGACACTCGGCATTTTGCTAGAGTCGCACCTGTTTGGAGCCTTTGGCAGTACGCTTGTCCCAAATTTACAGGTGGACGAGCAGAGCCCAAAGGCTTTTTTGTTTTCACCCCTCCCCATGGCTGAATACTCGACCTATCAACCGCCATACTTATCGATGTGGCATTCTTCCTGAAACGGCTTCGTCAAGTTTTTCCCCAAGTCGATTCGACTGATGCCCACGAAGTGGGGAAGACCCTGTACGATATGTGTATGAAGCACCTGGATCAAAACGAAGAACGGTACCGAATACTGGCCTCCGGCTGTGTACCGTCACAAAAAAGGTAAAACACCCGCTTACCAAGGAAACCCTTGATTTTTTCCAAGATCAAGGGGGCCTTGTTTCGTGTGCCGCGATAGGACTTTCTGAAGAAGCAAAGGAAGGTGGCCCTCCGGCTCGGACATCTGGTAGGCAACTCTTGGCAGATCAAGCCCCAGGTCACCAGGAAACTGCTGGATCGGAAGATGACAGTCGGCGAACTGACCAGAGACGACGTGATATTCGACTTGAACCAGAAAGGGGTCGACATGAAGATTGGCCTGGATATGGCTTCCCTGACGCTAAAAAGGATGGTTCGTAAAATCATCCTGATATCCGGTGACGGGGATTTCATTCCGGCCGCTAAACTCGCCCGCCATGAAGGGATGGATGTGGTTCTGGATCCTATCTGGTCAACTGACATCAGCGATGGGCTCTACGAGCACATTGATGGACTCAAATCCACTGCGCCAAAGCCAAAGCATGGAAAATCATGAGTGACAGTGGATCATTTTCCGAGCCGATCGGGAAAAGTTGAAGGTCCATGATGCTTCGCCGCTGATGTTGGGGCCTCGAAGTGGGCACGGTCATGAAGGATCAATTTCCCGGGTAACAGACCTAGACGACCCGTCGGCGGCACCCGAAGACGATCAACAGGCCACGTGTGCCTGCCCGTTCTGACTACTTTGCCGGAATGATATCGACGACAAGCGCCCGCACGATCTTACCGCTTTCGTTCTTCCACCAGTGAACGACGCCGGTTTGCTCCAGGGCCGTGTCTCCCGCCTTCTTGACGACGGTGGTGGCCCGGCCATCGGCACCAACGCGATACTCCGTGATCTCGCCCTCGATAATGTAGGCGACTCCGGGACGCCCTTGGTGCCGATGAAGTGCGACGACGGCGTCAGGTTCGAACACGATTTCGCGGGTCCGCAGCATGCGGTCCGTGGGGTCGTTGAATTCGCCAGCCAGCGATACGGGGCCGAAGGTCCTGACTGCCTTGATGCCCGAGGATTCTGTCGGTGCGCCAGCCGTCAGTTCGTCCAGAGCAGCCTGCCTTTCTGCTTCGGGCACCACGGCCTGAGCGAAGGTGCCGACGGGGACCAGCACCATGAGACCTGCCACCACGATAAAGAGAAGTACTTTCATATTCCCCAACTCCTGTTTCCCATTTGATCGGGATTTTATCAGGCCGCGCCGATGCCAGGCAAGCTACGGGCGTGAGAGCGCACGGCCATTCGGATGCATTCCCTCTGGGACAATGTATCTCCCTGATCAATCTTCATCCGGTCGTATACCCGGATGACGCCCTTGGGAGGATCCATGAAATGTCATCGTCTCGGTGAATGTTTTGCCAACAGATGATCGACGAGAACCCTGTCGTCATCCCGGAAAGGAATAAACTTGCCATGGTGCTGCAGGTTGGCGTCTCCCGGCACCAGCCTGCCCAAGTCACATATCCACACATCAATGGCATGAGCCGACCGTCAGACAGACACTTCCGAAAGCCCGTTTGACCAACTGAATTTCAGCCACCATGGGACAAAGCCGTGATCGGTGTCTTGCAGGCGATGACTGAAACGGAACAAGGCATTTACCGGGTTCGACGGCGGGACAAAAGCTGCCCCATACACCAGCCCGCCATCACCATCAGAATGGCCGTGATCTGCGCCACCCGATCGCCATAACGAACATAAGGGGTAATGCCGGTTCTTGGCTGAATGGTCCCCGTGACCACCGCCTGTTCAAATTGGGGCGCGATATCGGTAATGCGGCCACGCCAGTTGATCAAGGACGACAGGCCATTGTTGGAGGAACGGACCATGGGACGCTCGGTTTCGCGGGCCCGGAACCGGGCCATCTGCAACCGTTGATGCGGGGCCAGGGAGTCCCCAAACCACATATCTTCACTGACATTGAGCAAAAATCCGGAATCCGGAACCTGGTGACGCCAGACTTCGGGGAAGGCATCCTCATAGCATATGGAAGCCGCCGCCAGGTTCTCCGCCAAGGGCAACGGTGGCTGCGGAGCTTCCCAAGACGCAAAATCCGCCATCGGAATGGTCAGATGACGCAAGATGGGATGCAGCAGTCCCTGCAGGGGGAAGAATTCCCCGAACGGCACCAGATGCTGCTTGTTGTAGAGCCTGACCTCATCGGATACGGCGACCAGACTGTTGTAGTACCGTCCCGGTGGCGGTCGATGAAGCGTACCGAACGCAATATCGGCCGGATGATCGACAAGCATCTCCCAGAATTCAGGGGCGAGATTCTGCAGATAGTCGGGAATCGCCCCTTCCGGCCAGACCACGAGGTCCTTGTCGCGATGTTCCGCGCTCCGGGCCAGATACTCGTCAATGATGGCATCCCGGTTGTCCGCTTCCCACTTTTCCTGCAACGGCACATTGTTCTGAATCAGGGCCACAGAGATGGGACGACCCTGAGGAACGGTCCATGCATGCCCATCCAGAAGTCCACCCGCCCCCCAGCCGATCAGAGCCATCAATGCGACCGGAATGATGGTGGTCCCGCGATGTCGAATCAATGCGACCAGGATCCCCACACTCGACACCGCCAGCAGGCCGACAAAATACACTCCGCCGATCGGGGCTAGACCGGCCAACGGCGTCTCCAGAAAAGCATACCCGGCATTGAGCCAAGGCAGACCACTTAACAACCAGCCCCGGAACCACTCCATCGTCACCCAGATCACGGGCAGGATCAGCCCCAATCGGATGGCGGGTTCCACCTTGTCTAGTCTGCCGTGCAGCCAGCCCGCCAAGGCGGGATACAAGGAGAGGAAACCGACAAATCCGAGCACGCAAAGGCCCGCCAGCACTGGCGGCATCCCCCCGAAGGTCTGAATGCTGAGATAGACCCAGGACACCCCGACACCGAACTGCCCCAGGCCGAAGCAAAAGCCCAACCGGAACGCCTTGGCGCGACCCGCTTGCTCCCACAGACAAACCAAGGCACCCAGGGCCGGGAAGAACAGACCCCACCACTGTAAAGGTGCAAAGGCCCCCACCGACAGCGCCCCGGCAAGACCAGCCAACAGGTAACTCATGCGCCCCCTTTCGTGCGAGCCTTGGCCAAACCGGCTATCCGGTAGGGATCCGGACAGCCCAGCGTCTTCAGAATCTGATCTTCCAGCGTTTCCATCACCTTGGCCTCGGCCTCTCCTACATGGTCGAAACCACATAAATGCAGCAGACCGTGAACCACGATATGCATCCAGTGGTCACGCAGAGGCCTACCCTGTGCCTGGGCCTCATCCGCCACGACCGAAGCACAGACCACCACATCCCCCAGCCAATGCTCCTCCACTTGCGGAATCGGATCAAAAGGGAACGACAGCACGTTGGTCACGCGATCCATGCCCCGGAAATCCCGATTCAACTGCCGGATTTCCGCCGCCTCGACGAGGCGGATGACCAGTGAGCGCCTCGGCGATCCCACTGCATTCAAAGTGGCTTCACACCACTGGGAAAATGCGGCAGCCTCCGGCAGGTGTTTGGCACCGGTCATCAGTTGCAGATCCAGCGCCAGTGGACCGAATCGGGAGACCGGAGTCACTGGCTGATGGATCCTTCGGCCTGTTCATAGGCCTGCACGATCCGCTGGACCAGCGGGTGACGGACCACATCTCGGGGCAGAAACCGGGTGAAACTGATGCCCTCGATGTCGGCCAGCACTCGCCCAGCATGCTTAAGCCCGGAATGTTGTCCCCGGGGCAGGTCGACCTGGGTGATGTCCCCGGTGATAATGGCCTTGGAGCCGAACCCCACTCGGGTCAGGAACATCTTCATCTGCTCCACGGTCGTGTTCTGGGCTTCGTCCAGAATCACGAAGGATTCGTTCAGTGTGCGTCCACGCATGTAGGCCAGCGGGGCCAGTTCGATGGTGCCCCGGGTAATCAGCTTGCCGACTCGCTCGAAGCCAAGCATTTCGTACAGTGCATCGAACAAGGGGCGCAGGTAGGGGTCGATTTTCTGACCGATGTCGCCGGGCAGAAAGCCCAGTTTCTCCCCCGCCTCCACGGCCGGGCGCACCAGGAGAATACGCTCGATTTGATGATCCGCCAAGGCCGCTACGGCGCAGGCAACCGCGAGGTAGGTTTTGCCAGTACCCGCCGGGCCAATGCTGAAATTGATATCATGGGCGGCAATTCGGCGCAGATAATCCCGCTGTCGAGGGTTCTGCCCCCGGATCACCTGCTTGCGCAGGCGGATGATGACCTCGTCATCATCGAGCTCCCGGTCCCCTTCCCCCGCCTCGCCTTTTTCCACCCGGGACAGGGCCAGATTGACTTGGCGGTGCTGAATGGGTTCACCGGGGTTTTCGGTCAATTCGAACAATCGACGCAAGACCGTTTCTGCCCGCACGCTCCGATGGTGGCTGCCGACCACACTGAAGACATTGTGGCGTTGCGTGATCTTGACCCCCAAGTAGGATTCGATCTGCTCCAGATTAGCATTTTGCCGACCACAGAGTAGCGCCAGGCGCTCGGTTTCCGCCGGATGCAATTCGAAGGTGCGTGGTCTAGACAAACTTGATTTCCGGCACGAAATGGCCAATAGACCGTGCCTCCGTTGGGCCTTCACCCGGCCGCTGTCCCCGCAACGAGTTGGGCAGTGCTTCAGTGATGGTGACCTTCACAAACTGTCCTACCAGACGTTCATCCCCGTCAAAGTTCACCACCCGGTTGTTTTCGGTGCGGCCACAATACTGTGCGGGATCCTTGCGCGATGGACCTTCCACCAGCACCGACTGCACACTTCCCACCATGGCGGCACTGATCCGGTTCGCCGATTCCAGCACGGTCCGCTGCAATCGGTCCAGTCGGGCTTTCTTGACTTCCATGGACACGTCATCCGTCAGTCGCTCGGCGGGCGTGCCGGGTCTCGGACTGTAGATGAAGCTGAAGCTGTGATCATATTGCACCCGCTCGATCAACGCCAGGGTGGCGTCAAAATCCGCTTCCGTCTCGCCCGGAAAACCGACGATGAAATCGGACGACAGGGAGATGTCCGGACGGTGGGTCCGAACCCGGTCAATCCAAACCAGATAGTCTGCGGCCGTATACCCGCGCTTCATCCGGGCCAGGATCCGGTCCGATCCGCTTTGTACCGGCAGGTGCAGATGACTCACCAGCTCGGGAATCGTCGCATAGCAGTCGACGAGCGCGTCGGTAAATTCCACCGGATGAGAGGTGGTGTACCGGATCCGGTCGATCCCGTCGACCGCCGCCACATAGTGCAGCAGGTCGGCCAATCCCACCACGCGATGATCGTGTGTCTGTCCCCGGTAGCCATTGACATTCTGTCCCAACAGGTTGATTTCCCGCACCCCTTGTTCGGCCAGAATCACCACTTCCTCAATCACATCATCCAGCGGTCGGCTGAATTCCGTTCCACGAGTATAGGGAACGATGCAGAACGAGCAGTACTTGCTGCACCCTTCCATGATGGACACGAAGGCCTTGACCCCATCGACCCGGGGAAGGGGCAGATGATCGAATTTCTCGATTTCCGGGAAACGGACATCGACCGCCTGGCGCTGCTCCTGCCACACTTCCTCCAGCATTTGCGGCAGTCGGTGCAATGTCTGGGGACCGAACACCAGGTCCACATAGGGGGCCCGCTGCAGGATCAACTGCCCTTCCTGGCTGGCCACACATCCGCCCACGCCAATCACCAAACCCGGTTTCCGCGTCTTGATCTGGCGCCAGCGCCCGAGGGTCGAAAAGACCTTTTCCTGGGCCTTTTCCCGCACGGAGCAGGTGTTCAGCAGGACCATGTCCGCCTCTTCCGGGTGATCGATCCGTTCAAACCCATGGGATTCGGACAACAGGTCGGCCATGCGCGATGAATCATATTCGTTCATCTGGCAGCCGAAGGTGTGGATGTAGAGTTTGTGCGACACGACAGGGTTTTAGGCAGCAGGCCAATCAGCGCTCCATGCCGATCAACGGTGACATGGCATTGGCCGGATTGCATTCAACTTCGGCTCTGACGCTGGGTTTTCCGGTGGGCTCGGCTGACGGCAACGGAACGGGCCCCATCGCACACCAGACATTGCCCTCATCATCGGGCCGCAGGCCAAGTGGGTTCTTCCGCTGAAAACGGGGATCACCATCGCTACCATGTCGGCAGCGGGCGTCCCGACTCCCGCCAGACCGCGCCCCCACCACCCCAGATGACCCCTCGCCGGCCGAGTGGTCATGAGTTGCCGGATTCATGCCACCTCCTTTGTCGGGACAGAAAGTCGAATTTCAAGTCAGCCCGACCAATGGTCCGATTCATGGCGGTGGGCATGACCATCCCATGAGATGGACTTTCCGGCTAAAGATAAATTGGGGCGTCATGTCCACGATGTATGAATTCTTCCAAAGTCACTCGATACCCGAGGGGGCCGCATCACCCGCATCATGGTCCAAGGGGCAATGATTGGCGGTCGATACCGCCCCCAAAATTCCCACAGCCAGCGGGCTTGATGAGGGCAACAGCCTATCATGTCCACCCCGATGCGGCAAGCCAAAGCATTTTCCAAGACAGATGCTCCCGTGAGATCGGGCGGTATGGCGGGTACAGAGTCGATCGTCTCGCGCATGACAGTCACCTGCTGTGCCGGTGGGTCAAGAAACCGAACACCGGCCCGAAACGATCCCCCGGAGACCCGCTTGGCATCTTTTCGCAGGAATTTCACCTGCCAGATCGCTCACACATTGTCATCGGATACCAATTTGCCGTCACCGGGCCTTGAGTACACTGTGCGCCTTCCATCGATTCCATTCGACAACTTCGAACCTTACCACCCAGAAGAGGGGCTCATGCACCGCCATTCATTCATTGTCATCTCCTGCCTTCTTTCACTTTTCTGGCTGTCCACAGCAGCCCAGGCCAGCGGTCTGCGCGTCAAGGATGGCATAGTCCAACCCGAGAGTCTCCATCGTTTCAAGTCCCCCCCCCTGCGCGTCATAGGCAGCGAGGTCATCGCAGGCAATGTCGCGACGCCGAGCATCTGCGTCGAGTTTTTCGAGCCTCTGGCCCAAACCGGCGTGGACTATGACCCGTTCGTGCGGCGCAAGGACGAAGGCCTGCTGGTCCAAGTCCATGATACCCGCCGACTGTGCGTCACCGGGATTGCGCACGGAAAACGCTACCGCCTGACCCTGCGCCAAGGTCTGCCGGCCGCTTCCGGCAATGTTCTGAGCCGCGATATCAGACTGAACCACTTTGTCCCGAACCTGAAGCCCTCCGTCCGGTTTCCAGGACGGGGCTATGTGCTGCCCAAATCGGCCGAGGCGGCCCTGTCCGTGGAGACCGTCAATGTCCCCACACTGAATCTGATCTTGCGTCGGGTGAGTGATCGCAACCTGCTGCGCGCCTTGTATGGCGATTTCTTTGGTTCATTCATTGGCCAATCATGGCGGGAAAAGCACTTCTCCAGCGAGATTGCCGAGGACATCTGGACTGGAACCGCGGAAATCGCCCACCAGCCGAATCAGACCGTGACCACTCGACTGCCGATGGCCGAGGCGATTGCGGATCAGCCCACGGGAATCTATGCCTTGACCGCACGTATCCCGAACGCCAAACCTTTTGCTGATCGTGGGGCCACACAGTGGTTTGTGTTGTCGGATCTGGGCATCAGCACGGTCCTCGGGACGGACGGACTGCACGCCACGGTGCGCGGGTTGCAGGATGCGAAGCCACGCCCCGGGATCCGGGTCTCGCTGATCTCGAAAGCCAACTCGGTGATTGCCGACCAACAGACGGACACCGAAGGATATGTACATTTCGAAGCTGGCCTGACGCGCGGCACCGGGAGCAGTGCCCCCGCCCTGTTGATCGCTTCGGAGGGCGACCGGGACTTCAGCTTCTTGTTACTCACCGATCCGGCCTTCGACTTGTCGGACCGTGGCGTCGAGGGTCGGATGATGCCTGGGCCGGTGGATGTCTATCTGACCACTGACCGGGGAGTCTATCGGGCTGGTGAGGTGATCCATGTCACCGCCTTGTCCCGCAACGACAAGGCACTGGCGATTGATGGACTACCGCTGACGGCCATCTTATCCCGCCCCGACGGGGTCGAATATCGTCGGGAGGTCTCGGATGGTGGCGTGGCTGGCGGTCATGTCTTCTCCTTCCCCGTGGCGGCCGATGTACCGCGGGGGGTCTGGAAAATCGCCGTCAAATCCGATCCCGATGGCATCGCACTGGCCAGCCAGTCCGTGCTGATTGAGGACTTTATGCCCGAGCGCATTGATTTCGATCTGGCCCTGCCCGAGACACCGCTTCGTCTGGGGGATGACACTTCCTTGCGGATCAATGCCCGCTATCTGTTTGGCGCACCGGGGGCTGATTTGACCATTGAAGGACAGGTCGTCGCTCGTTCCACCGAGAAAATGCCGGGCTTCGAACGCTACCATTTTGGTCGCTATGATGCGGAGGCGTCCTCCAAAAGCACCCGTTTTGGTGATGCCCGGACCGATGAGTCGGGACAGGCTCAAGTGGAGATTGAAATCCCGACACCCAAGAATGTTGACAAACCCATTGAGGTCACAGTGATCACGCGGCTGACCGATCAATCCGGACGGCCGGTCGAACGGCACTTGACCGCACCAGCGCGGTTATCACGACCTGTGATTGGGATCAATCCCCTGTTTGAGGGTGTGATCCCCAGGGGGACGGAGGCGGCATTCGAGATAATTGGCTTGTCCCCCGACCTGACTCCCAGTCCAATGCGACTGCGCTGGACGTTGAACCGGATCAAGACCCGGTATCAGTGGTATCGCCTCTCCAACCGTTGGGAGTGGAATTGGGAGCCCACCCAGCATCGGACACCGGTGGCTTCGGGGGAGTTGGACTTTACCTCGGCGCCGCTGAAGCTGAACCCACCGGTCGACTGGGGTCACTATGAGCTGGTGGTGCAACGCATTGACCGGACCTATGCCGAGTCGGCCATCGACTTCCAATCGGGCTGGTACCAAGCTGCCGACACCTCGACCACGCCGGATGGTCTGGACATCTCGCTGGATCGCGACCACTATCATCCGGGCGACACCGCTCAGTTGCGGATCGTCTCGCATATCGCCGGTGGAGCGCAAATCGAGGTACTGTCCGATCGGCTGATCCACCGCCAGATGATTGAAGTCCCCCAGGGAGAGACCGTGATCCCTCTCCAGGTCACACAGGATTGGGGGGTGGGGGCGTATGTGACCGCGACCGTGGTCCGTCCCATGGAGGTGTCGACCGGACGCAATCCGGCACGCGCCCTGGGGGTCGCCTATGCCACGGTGGAACCCGTTGACCAGAAACTGGACGTGACGATTGATGTCCCCGAGGTCAGTATTCCCCGCCAGACGCAATCGGTCCGGATCCGGGTCGACCACGCCCAGGCGGATGATCCGGTCTGGCTGACCCTGGCCATGGTGGATGTCGGCATTTTGAACCTGACCGGGTTCGCCAGCCCGGACCCGCAAGGGCATTTCTTCGGGCAACGTCGCTTGGGGGTGGATCTACGCGATGTCTACGGCCGTCTGATCGACAACCGCAATGGCGCGATGGGAACGATTCGATCTGGCGGTGACGACAACGATGACGGAATGCGGCGTCTGTCGCCGCCCCCGACGCAGGATCTGATGGCGGTGTTCCTGGGTCCAATACCGGTGAGTTCCCAAGGGGAGGTCGAACTCGACATTGCCCTGCCCGCCTTCAATGGGACCGTGCGTCTGATGGCCATGGCTTGGTCATCCAAGGCCGTTGGCCAAGCCGAGGCGGACATGATCATCCGCGACCCGGTGGTGGTCACTGCCAGCCTGCCGCGTTTTCTGGCCCCGGGCGATCGCAGCCGGATGTTGCTGGAAATCGTTCATACTGCGGGACCGGTCGGCGTCATGGGGCTTGATCTGTCCGTACCATCCGAACTGGAACTGGGCATCAGACCCACCCGTTTCGCCTTGAGATCCGGTGGCAAGGCCGTCTTCAGCGTCCCGGTCCGCGCCAAGGCGCTCGGCGATCCCGAAATCCAAGTGACCATTACCACGCCCGATGACCAGATTCTTGCCCACCGCTTCCGCCTGCCGGTCCGGGCCAATGACCCCTTGGTGGCTCAAACGCGGCGATTTAACCTGAGCCACGAAGACCGTTTCGTATTCTCTTCAGATATCTTCGAGGATTTCCTCCCCCGCTCGGCCAGCGCCGTCTTGTCTGCCGGACCGCTCGCCCAATTCAACACGGCCGGCCTGCTGCACAAACTTGATCGCTATCCCTACGGCTGTACCGAACAGCTCACCAGCATGACGCTGCCGTTGCTGTACCTGTCCTCAGTGGCGCAGGCTTCGGGGCTGGGAGACAAACCCAAGGTGAAGCAACGCGTTCAGGACTCGATCCAGAGGATACTGACTCGTCAGTCCCGCAACGGTGCTTTTGGCTTGTGGTACCCAGCGGGGGGGGATTTCTGGCTGGACGCCTATGTCACTGACTTCCTGTCACGCGCTCGGGCGCTGGGGCACCCGGTGCCGGATCATGCCTTTGCCTTGGCCATGGAAAATCTGCGCAATCGGGTCAATTCGGCAACGGAATTTGATCTCGATGGGCACACAATCGCCTATGCCTTGTTGGTGTTGGCCCGCGAAAGGGCCGCACTGGTGGGGGATCTACGCTATTACGCAGACGCCAAGGGAGAGGCCTTTGGTACCCCGCTAGCCGCCGCCCAACTGGGGGCAGCACTGGCGCTATATGGAGATCGGACTCGGTCCGATCACATGTTCCGCCTGGCCGAGAACAGGCTGGCGAAACAAGAGCAGCATCAACGCAACAGCTGGCGCCCGGATTACGGCACCCAACCGCGCGATGCCGCTGCCTTGCTGACATTGGCCCTGGAAGCCGGCACCGAGGCCATTGATCGCGAGGCACTGATCCAGCAAGTTAGTAGCAACCACCCAGAACGGTGGTCACCGCAAGAACTCACCTGGACCTTGTTGGCGGCCCATGCACTCATCTCAGATTCAGTGAGCTCGGGCCTGCGCGTGAATGGTAGGCCGGTGACCGGACAGTTCGTCCGGACGCTGAAAGATGGACAACCCGAAGAGCTGAACCTGACGGTAGACCCGGGACGATCCATTGATGGGGTCCTGACCGTGATCGGCATCCCCAAGATCGCACCGCCCGCCAGAGGCTTCGGATACATCATCGAACGCCGGTACTACTCCATGGAAGGTGATCCGCTCGCCCCTTTCGACTTCCTCCTCGGCGACCGGTTTGTGACTGTTCTAGAGGTCACTCCGCATCAAGACATGGGAGCTCGACTGATGGTGGATGATCCGCTGCCTGCTGGCATCGAGATCGACAACCCCCACTTGCTGCGCTCGGGCGATGTGCAATCGCTGAAATGGCTGGACCTGTCCAAAGCCACCCATACCGAGTTTCGCTCGGACCGATTCCTGGCCGCAGTGGATCTCCCTCGACGGAGCGAAAGCCAGATGGTCAGAACCATCACATTGGCCTATGTGGCGCGGGCGGTCAGTCCCGGGCAGTTCCACCACCCGGCCGCCTCGGTGGAAGATATGTACCGCCCTCTTAACCGCGCCAATACCGAAACGAGTCATGTGACCATCCGATGATGACTCCGTCCCGGATCGGCGGCCTGGGTGACGGCTGGGCAAGGATGCATCAGGTGGTCCTGACCCTGGCAGGAGTGATCTGCCTGACGGCACTGGCCCGCGAATGGATCGAGGACTGGATCCAGGCCACGGTCCTGCCGCCGGTGCTGGCAGAGACCTCGGTCGAGATGCAGGATCGAAATGGAGCGTTGCTGCGCACCTTCCCGGTCGAAGACGGGCTCTGGCGCCTGTCGCCTGGCGAGGTCGACCCCCGCTTCACCCAGATGCTGATCCGCTATGAAGACAAGCGGTTCTGGACCCATGCTGGCGTCGATCCGATAGCGATGGGCCGCGCCGTGGCCCAAACCCTCCTCACCGGACACAGGGTGTCGGGTGGGTCCACCCTGACCATGCAGGTCGCGCGACTGATCGAAGACGGGCCCACGGGACGATGGCAGGGCAAGCTGCGCCAGATCCGGGTCGCACTGGCGCTGGAACGACAACTGAGCAAGGCGCAGATTCTGCGCCTTTATCTGACCCATGCCCCATATGGCGGCCGCCTCGAAGGGATCCGCGCCGGCGCTCGGGCCTGGTTCGGCAAGGACCCGAAGCGGCTGACATCCGCTCAGATCGCACTGCTCGTCGCCTTGCCGCAGTCGCCCGAAACCCGACGACCGGATCGGCACCCCGAAGCCGCCCAACAGGCCCGCGACCGCGTCTTGCACCGAATGCAGCGTTATGGGGTATTGTCGGAACCGGAGGTGCACAGCGCCCTGACCGAAGCGGTTCCTGCGCAGATGCGGCCATTTCCCCGGTTGGCCCCCCATCTGACCGACCACCTGCGTCACCAGCGCCCTGATGTCTCATCCCATGATTTGACCCTGGATGGGGGCTTGCAGGCCCGGTTGGAATCGCTGGTCGCCCAAGCGGCGGCTCGCGCCGGGTCGCGCGTCTCAGGGGCGATGGTGGTCGCGGACCATCATAGTGGCGAGATCCTGGCATCCGTCGGGTCGGCCGGATACCAACACGCCCGTCAGGGGTTTGTGGACATGACCCGAGCGCTTCGGTCCCCCGGATCGGCCCTCAAGCCCCTGGTATATGGGCTGGCTTTTGACCAGGGACTCGTCCATCCCGAAACCCTGATCAGTGACCGCCCGGTGAAGTTCGGGCACTATGCGCCGAAGAATTTCGACGGGACCTTTCGGGGCGATGTGAGGATTCGCGACGCATTGCAATGGTCGTTGAACACGCCGGTGGTCCAACTGACCCACGAATTGGGCCCCACGCGGGTGTGGGCCGCCCTGCAGTCCGCCGGGGCCGATCCGCATCTCACCAGCGGCCCGCCGGGACTCGCGATCTCGCTGGGCGGTCTCGGGGTGAGCCTGCGGGGTCTGGTCCAGTTGTATGCCACCCTGGCGGCTGGCGGACAAGGCCCGGTCCTGCACCACAGTCCGTTGGAGACCTCCGGACATACCCCACGTATCTTGTCGTCCGCCGCCGCTTGGCAGGTCGGCGACATCCTGGCGGGCCGCCAGCCCCCCGGGGGCCCATCCAGTCAGCTGGCCTATAAGACCGGCACGTCCTATGGACACCGAGATGCCTGGGCCGTGGGGTTTGACGGACAGCACGTGATCGGCGTCTGGCTGGGTCGGGCGGACGGGACGCCGATTCCGGGAGCATTCGGTGCAGCCCTTGCCGCGCCGCTGCTGGTCGAAGCCTTTGGGCACCTGAAACCGACATTCCTCCCCTTGCGCCCACCCCCACCGGAGATCCGGCTCGCGAGCACGGCACAACTGCCTCCTCCCTTGCAGCGGTTTCGATCCCGCGCGGCCGCTTTTGTCCGCCACCCGTCGGCTCCGGATCTGCTGTTTCCACCAGACCATGCCGTCCTGGAGACGCATGGCGAACCCTTGATCATGAAACTGCGCGGCGGCGTCGGACCTTTTTCGGTGCTGGCGGACGGGGCCCCGGTCCTGACCGGTCAGCATCAACGGACATTCTCGATCCCCAATCCAGGACGAGGTTATGCCTCGCTGGTGGTGGTGGATGCCCAAGGCTTGTCCGCTCGGGCCTCGGTGCAGATCGAATAACGGCCATTCCATTGAGATCATCCGCCGGGGTCCGAGACCGAAACCAAGGAACCTCCCCTACCCCCTGTTGACACCCCGGCTGGCGAACAGATGGGATTTTCGGCGCCATGAAAAGGGGACATTTCTGCGCAAAGAATTCAATCCATCGATCTGACCTGAATCGGTGGCTGGAGTATAATGCGCCCCGTGGCTTGATCTCACGAACGGCGCGAGGCCACATTGATCGACCATAAGCATCCAATCCCACCGCATGAGGCGGCACGAATTCAACTGACCGGCAATCGAACGCATTGATTCAGGGACAACAGACGGGGGCTGGCAGTCACATTGCGGTGATCGGCTCGGGGATTTCGGGGCTTGGTGTCGCGTGGTTGTTGTCCCGTACCCACCAGATCGAACTGTTCGAAGCGGCCGACCGGTTGGGGGGCCATGCCCGAACCATCACGGTCATGATTCGTGGCCGGCCCGTGTCGGTGGATACCGGCTTCATCGTCTTCAACCGGGTGAACTATCCCCATCTGTGTCGGTTGTTCGAGCATTTGCAGGTGCCGGTACAACCCAGTGATATGTCCTTCGCCGTCTCCGTCGGCAATGGCTCGATCGAGTACGGGGGCCGTCATCTCGGCGCCCTGTTCGCGCAACCAGGAAATGGGGTCCGACCGGCCTTTTGGCGCATGCTCCGAGACATCGCGGTGTTCAACCGTCTGGCCCGACGGGAATCACAGCATGATTCCGGGCTGACCCTGGGGGAACTCATCGACCGCCATCGTTTGGGGACATGGTTCGTGCAGTATTACCTGTTGCCAATGAGCGGGGCGATCTGGTCGACCCCGCGAACCACGATGCAGGATTTCCCGGCCGGGGTACTGGCCCGTTTCTTCGAGAACCATGGGCTACTGTCCCTGACCGGCCAGCATCAGTGGTGGACGGTGACGGGTGGTTCCCGGCATTACGTAACCCAGATGGCGCACAGCATGGACGCACAGGTCAGGCTGGGAGCGGAGGTGGAGGCGGTCACGCGCGGACCCAGTGGGGTCAAAGTCAAGGTGGTGGGACAGGCACCCCGACCGTTTGATCAGGTCATCTTCGCCTGTCATGCGGACGTCACCCGGTCGATCCTGAAAGATGCCAGTGCCCAGGAACGGTCGATTCTTGGTGGGATCCCATTCCGACGAAATCGACTCGTCGTCCATACCGACTCACGGCTGATGCCGCGACGCAAGGCCTGCTGGTCGAGCTGGGTGTATCTGGCGCCGTCCAAGCCGGACGAGGGCAGCGCCTCAGTCACCTATTGGTTGAACTCGCTGCAAGGGATCCCGCCTGAATATCCTGTATTTGCGACACTCAATCCACCGACTCGGATTGATGAAGCACAGATTCTGGACGAACACGACTTTGACCACCCCCAGTACGATTTCGGGACCATCGCGGCTCAGTCGGCGTTGCCCTCCTTGCAGGGTGACCGGAATACCTGGCATTGCGGAGCCTGGACCGGGATGGGGTTTCACGAAGATGGTCTGGCCAGCGCCGTCCAGGTGGCCCAGCACCTTGGGGTGAGGCCACCATGGCACTGATGAACTCCTCAGTCGTCCGGGCCAAGGTCATTCACCACCGGCGGGTGCCGGTGCCCAACCGGTTCGTCTACGGGATCGACTATGTCCTGCTGGATCAGGCGGTTCTGGAAGGTCAAGAGGGGCCCAGCCTGTTTTCTTTCGGCCGACCGAATCTGGTATCCCTGCATCCGTCCGATCACGGCATTTCCGAGTACCAAGGCCCGGAAGGGGTTCGTCGCCTGGGATGCGCAGCGGGTATCGACGATATCGAACAGGTGCTGCTGCTCACCCATCCCCGCTATTGGGGCTACACTTTCAACCCAGTCAGCTTCTGGTTCATGCTGGCTTCCGATGGCCGGTTGCGCGCCGTCTTGGCGGAAGTGCACAATACGTTTGGCGAGCGGCACGGCTATCTGTGCACCGGAGTCGATGGAACCGACATCAGCCGACACCACTGGACGGTCTTGAGCAAGTGTTTCCATGTCTCTCCTTATTTTGATCTGCAGGGCGAATATCGGTTCCAGTTTCTTCTGGATGACACCCGAGTGGCGGTGCGGATCATCTACGACGACGGGACCGGTGGCGGTCTGAACACGGCCATCGTCGGCATCCGTTGGCCTTTCAACAACCAGGAACTGATTCGCGCCCTCCTGCGCCGGCCTTGGGGTGCGGCGCGGACCACCGCCCTGATTCACTGGCAGGCACTGCGTCTGCGGTGCAAGGGCGTGCGTTATCGACCTCACCCCCCGCCGCCGAACAGTCGCATCACGTCATGATGTGTCGAGTCGCCGCCGTCTGGTGGACATTGCTCCACGCCAGCAGTGTGGGAGCCGCGGTTCCCGCCGAACTCCTACAGCGGGTGGCGACAGAACGCGCGGCCAGCTGTGCCGAGTACCGGATTTTGTTCTTCAGCCTGTATCGGGCGGAACTGTGGACGGACGCCGACACGCTCCCCGGCGAACGCTTCGGCCTCACACTGCGGTATCATCGAAGCTTCAGTCGGGAAGAGCTCGTGTCCGTTTCGCTGGCCGAGATGGCCCGCATGTCCGGCGAACCCGCCACCGTCTTCGATTCAACCCGTATCCAGCTGGAACAGGGCATGCGCAGTGTGTCCAAGGGGGACCATTACACCGCCTGGCGCGAAGGTCCCAATCAAGTCGAGCTCTACCATAACGGCGTGGCCGTCGGGACCCTGACTCATCATGCGGACCTTTTTCTCGACATCTGGCTCGGCCCCAAGACCCGAAAACCGACCCAGCGCATGCAGTTGCTCTCTGGCCGTTGTGATGACTGATCCCAACACTCACCTCCTGTCCCGACGTGACTTGCTGCCTCCCGGCTCGGTCGCGACGATCCTCGCCTTTGCCGGACTTCCCTTGTACATCCATGTGCCGCACTATTATGCGCAAGAGATGGGAGTCGGTCTCTCGGTCCTGGGCGGGCTGCTACTGCTCGCCCGCTTGGTCGACAGCGTTCAGGATCCCATCATCGGACAGCTGGCTGATCGGCTGAAGACTCATCGCGAACTGTGGGTCCTGGGGTCGGGCCTGCTGCTTGCCATCGGTCTGGGGCTGCTCTTCGCTCCATCAAGCTGGGGGGCCCCGCTGCCCCGATTGATGGGGGGGCTGCTGGCGGCCTTTACCGGCTTCAGTGCGTTGCAGATCGTTTTGTATGACCATGGTCTGGCCCAGGCGGAAGCAGCCGGCCAAGGCTACACACAAATTGCACTGTGGCGTGAAGTGGGGGGCGTCATCGGTGTCTGTATCGCCGCCGTTGCGCCGGCCGCCCTGGCATCGGCTTTGGGCCCGGCCCACGCCTATCTGTACTATGCCGTAGCCTTCCTGGTGTTGGCTTTTTTATCGCTGGGGTGGATGCGTGGGCGCTGGATGGCATCCGGCCAGTCCTTTCCCGAGCGGGGCTTCATCCAGGCCTTGGGGGCACCGGGTCTCGCGTCGGTCCTGGGCTTTGGGGTGGTGAATGTCCTGCCGACGGCGGTGACCTCGACGTTGTTCCTGTTCTTCGTGTCGGATATCCTGATGGCGCCGGCACATGCCGGGGCATTGTTGCTGGTTTTTTTCACCTCAGCGGCGGTGGCCGCCCCGGGCTGGGTCCGCCTGGCTGATCGAATCGGTTGCAAAACCACCCTGATCATCGGCATGACCTTGTCGGTGCCGGTTTTTGTCTGGGCCTATGCGCTGGGTCCGGGCGATGTGATCGCGTTCTACGCGATTTCGGCCGCTTCGGGGGCCGCGCTGGGCGCCGATATGACCTTGGTCCCCGCCATCCTGGCCGCCCGGATTCGAGGGGGTGGTGGACAGGTGTTTTCCCTGTGGACCTTTCTGCAAAAGACGGCCCTTGCGGTCGCCGCGGGCACCGCGTTGCCCATGCTGTCCTTGGCCGGTTATGATCCGGGAATCCCTCAGGGTGATGGCGCTCGTGCGCTGTCGACCGCCTATGCGCTGGTGCCCTGTGCATTGAAGCTGGCCGCCATTCCACTGCTGCTGTATTTCGTTCACGACTCAAGAGACTCACAGTGAAGACACGACCTTTGCCACACACTGCCCTACCGTTCGGATGGGGCTCGCAGCATATTGACGCCTATGCGAACCAGAAGCCGACTTTGGACCTGCGACATTTCCTGAACGGTTCACTGACCGCGTCATGCGCATTTTTCGGTCGCTCGGGTCATCTGAAAAGGCGCTTTACGGTGGACATGATGGGCCACTGGACGGGCAATCAGGGCACGCTGGACGAGCACTTTCGTTACGACGACGGCGAGGTGGGGACCCGATGCTGGAACCTTAAGTTTCTGGATGACGCAAACTTCACCGCGACTGCGCACGATGTTCCCGGAAAAGCGCAAGGCACCCAAAGAGGCAATGCCGCCACCCTGCGCTATCGACTGCAGATTGCCCGACCTCAAGGCCCGATCACCGTAGGGATGGAAGACTGGTTCTACCTGATGGAAGACGGCACCTTGATCAACCGAGCCCGCATGACCAAATTCGGTCTCAAGGTCGGCGAGATCGTGGCCTCTTTCACCCAACGACATTCCGGAACCGCTCCGGTACGGCCCAACGACTCCTCATGATCCCACTGGCGGGCAGACATTACTGGCTGGTCGGTGCGAGCAGCGGGATCGGTCGTCATCTGGCCCTGCGTTTGGCGCAAGCGGGGGTGGTGGTCACGGCTTCCGCCCGTGACGAAAAGGCCCTGTCGACCCTGGTGGACGAAATGGTCCCCGTGCAGACCACCCGTGGCGGGCATGCCGCAGTACCGGTGGATGTCACCAGCCGCGTCGGCACGATGCGGGTGTTTGATCACCTTCGCCCACTTGATGGGGTGATCTACTGCGCTGGGGCTTACGAGCCGATGTCGGCGCAATCACCCAACCTGTCCGCACTGGAGACCATGGTGGACATCAATCTGACGGGGGCCTTGCGGGTTCTGGCGGCCTGTGTACCGGCCTTTTGTCAGCAAGGGTCGGGCCATGTGATGTTGATCGGTTCCCTGTCCGGCTACCGGGGATTACCCAACGCTTGGGGATATGGGGCGACCAAGGCGGCCCTGATGCATCTGGCCGAGAATCTGCGTTGTGACCTGCGCGGGTCGGGGGTCGCCGTCCAGATCTGCAATCCCGGTTTTGTGTCGACCCGTCTTACCGACAAGAACCACTTTCGCATGCCGTTGTTGATGACTCCGACCGCTGCCGCCGAACGGATTGTGCGCGGGATGACGCAAGGCCGGTTCGAGATCGCTTTTCCGTGGGCGATGACAGTCGCCCTGAAGTGGCTGGCCGCCTTGCCCCGGCCACTTTATTTTTCATTGCTGGCCATGGCCAACGCAAAATCGGACCACACATCATGACTCCTCTTGGCCGGATATTCCACAATTGGGCCGTGCTCAAGCAACCCCAATTGATCGAGGCCATCCTCAGTCGGGTGGAACGGGGAGTGATTGAGATTGTCCTGCCCAATGGCCGGCAGTTCCGGGCCACCGGCACACAACCCGGACCCAGCGGACGGGTCGATGTGCATCATCCGAATTTCTTTCGGCGGCTACTGCGCGAAAGTGACTTGGGATTTGGCGAAATGTTCATGGAAGGCTGGTGGACCACACCCGATCTGCAGGACCTGATGGATGTCATCATGCTCAACAACGAGACCCTGGTGCAACATTTCCTTGGCAGCCGACTATTCCGCCTAGTGGCACGCTTGCGCCATTTGCTGAATTTCAACAGCCCCAGCGGGTCGAGACGAAATATCGCCTCGCACTATGATCTGGGCAATGCGTTCTACAGTTTATGGCTTGACGGCACCATGACGTACTCTTCCGCCCTGTTTCGCAGTGAGCAAGAAACACTGACGCAGGCACAACAGAACAAGTATGCGGCCATCCGTGATCGTCTGGCGCTGACCGATGGCGACCGACTTCTTGAGGTCGGTTGCGGCTGGGGAGGGTTTGCCGAATATGTCGCCCGCGAGTGCGGTGTAAAGGTCACGGGCCTGACCATTTCACGGGAACAGTACGAATTTGCCCGACAAAGAATCTTTCGTGCGGGGTTATCGGACAAGGTGACGATCCAGCTACGCGATTATCGTGACGAGCGGGGGACCTACAGCAAGGTGGCCTCCATCGAGATGATCGAAGCGGTGGGCGAGAATTACTGGCCGGTCTATTTCCAGAGCCTGGTCGACCGGTTGCGGCCCGGCGGCATCGCGGTGCTTCAGGCCATCACCATTGCGGACCGCCTGTTCCCTCGATACCGAACCGGGGTCGACTTTATCCAGAAGCATATTTTCCCAGGTGGCATGTTGCCCAGCACCAAGGTTCTGCAAGACCAACCGAAAGCTGTCGGTCTCGAATGGATTGGCACCGAGACATTCGCCGACAGCTATTCACGTACACTTCGTGAATGGCGTTACCGATTCAATGACCAATGGAACCAGATCGCCCAGTTGGGTTTTGATGATTGCTTTTATCGGATGTGGAATTTTTACCTTGCCGCTTGTGCGGCGGGTTTCGCGTCCCGAACAACTGACGTCGTCCAAGTGGCCTACCGCAAGGAACAGTAGAAGTCCCGTCAGCCTTCTGGGGTAGCCGGACCATTTTGTTTTCGAGTTCGAGGGAATGGAGGCCTGTGTTGACCCTCGTACGGATGGAGATGGGGTTCACCTCCTGTCTCTGCTATCGGGCTTGGGGCAGCATGGTCAGTGGGGTTCCACAGATAGGACGACTCTGTCATCCGCTTCGTGATCGACACAAGATGATTCCGGGGACATACTATGACACGTCCCGGTCTGCCAGAGTCATTTTTTGTGTCGGAAGAAGGGGGTTGCCAGCCCCCTATCCGACCGATGGATGGGGCTTTTTGCGCCCTTGGCCCGGGATGGAATGCGCACCGGGGTAACCTGATTATCTCGCCGACCTCGAAGTGCATGGGATCATGAATCGAGTCTTGACCTTAGGCCAGATTCTCACGCTGGCGCTTGGCCTTTGGGGCCATCCCAATCCATCGCTTGGTCGCCACCTAGGTGGAATCCTCCTCCGATCTGAGTTTTGCATGCTTCAATCAGGTCGTGAACGATCACCGGGGCTCACACTGGCCTAGGGCCCGCGTCGTCCGGCTGGCCGGAGGTCAGCACCCCATTCTGGTGACGTCGTGGCAGTCATCGGTGCCGCCACGAACGGCACCGGTCGATTCGTCCCGACTCATCCGATGCCCCATGACTCGGGCTTGGGACAGCTCGTCCAGCCCCCCAAGGAACACGGGCGGGAAAGCCGTTCGTCCAGCCCGCCTTCCCCCAGTCCGCTACCCGATTCCGCCAAGCGCTGCTCGAATCAGTGGAGGCATTCCACCGCCCGAACCAGCCGAGTTTCACCGAGTCACGGGGAAGCCGCACTCCTGAACTTGGGTTCCTGCGGTCATTTCAGGCATCCAACCCCCTCTGTCCAGTGAATGGATCAAAAGATGAAGTCCGTTTCGTCGATACTGGTAGCAAGCGTGTTCTCCAGTGTAATGCTGTTATCTTCGCCATATTTGATCACAGTGTGTGCTCCATCCTGGTAGATGTTCAGTTCCGAATAGGTGGTTCCCTTGATCTCAATCCGATCATTATCCCCATCGCCCCAATCCTTGATGACATCATTACCCTCCCCTTCCCGGTTCTGAAAGACAAATACATCATCTCCACGTCCGTTCAAGTAGAGCCAGTCTCCCACGTACCACTCCTGCCCTCCTGCGCCCGTAGCGTCATAGTAATGGTATCCGCAACCCCAAAGTACATCATCCCCCAAGCCGCCTATGACAGTATCATTTCCAGTGCCGCCCATGACCTTGTCATCGCCCTTGCCACCCCCAACACGGTCATTTCCGTGGCCTCCGTAGACCCTGTCTTTGCCGTCGCCACCATAGACGAAATCATTATCCCATCCCCCAACGACGATATCGTTCCCATCATTTCCATAAACACGGTCATCGCCAGACCCACCCTGTACCACATCGTCGCCTCCACCTCCTCGGAGAGTATCGTTACCCTCATCTCCCCAGATCTTGTCGTTGCCACTGCCCCCGTGAATCAAATCGTTACCCTTTCCACCCCAGAGTCGGTCAGCACCATCCGAGCCAAGAAACCGATCATTCTTATCAGTAGCCAACAAATAAGGCCACTGGCTACTAGAGGTCAACGATCCGTTCAAGCCATCATAGGTGCTCCAGGAGCCCTCAAAAAAGTTTTTTTTCTTCATCGCTTCTTCATCTTCTCATAACGTATGGCAATCTGACGAAACTGCTTCGTTTCGACGCGGTGTAAGTTTGTCTACCTGCCGGGCGAAACCCCGGTCTCGGCGACGGTCTGTCTGCGACAAAGTATAGTCCATTGGGGTATGCAGAACAAGACAATGATTCGCACATCAGCCATTCCCGCCAAGTTAGCCGGATCAGTCAATTCAGGGCTTTCAAGGGACTGTCCAAGAATCTGTTCGCAGACCTTTCATCGAAAAGCGGTATGCCAAGGTCGTTTTCAGATCATGGGCATTGTTAATTTAACCTATCTTGAAGCGTGCCATTCCATTTGACCGTCAGCCGCCAGGCAGAACCACACCGCCCGATGGAATGAAAGCCCACCCCCTTCCAGATACAGGTTCCATGCCAATCGACGCGGGGCTGCCTGGCGGGTCCCCGACCTGGGTGCTCCTGGGTCAGGATAGGGGCAGGCCTTGGACGGGTAGCGCTGGCGACCCCCTGTCCTGTTTTCCCGACAACGACATCAATCCACCGGAAGATGTCGAAGCAGACTCTATATGGGTCAATTCAAATGATGGGCGAAATTCCACTTCTGAATCTTTGCCGGCAAGGTCAAAATACGTGCGTGGCAACTGCCTCTTTCGACCCACTTCTCCCCTTCTCTTTTCTCTCCCCGATCAACCCTTCCATCATCTCGTCTTCCGCTTTTCCTGTGCGGTTGGATCAACGACGACCCCAGGGAAGACACGCCGATATGTCGACAGTACCTGTCCAGGTCAACTCCGGGGCAACCCGTGTTCAATCGGGGAAGATTCACGATCGGAAAGTCCAGCGCTTCGGCGGACATCCCGTCGATGGGTCGCCCGCTCTGTCAGGACATCCTGCCAGGCCGCTTCCAGCCGTGGGGCGGAAATGCGTACCGAGGTACCCAATCTCTGGGCGAAGATGGAGACTCTGAACTCCTCCAGCAACCAGCGGAACCGTTCCCGGGCCGGACCATGACATCCATCATCCTTCAGATACAACTGCCACCACGGACTCACCCGGCGGGCTCGGGTCGAATCGGTGGGTGGGTCCTGCCACGCTTGTTCGAGTCGAACCCGAATGCCCTGGAGATATCGTTTCAGCTCCGGCAACCAACCAACCGGGGTATCCTCCACGAAACCATCATAGACCAGATGCGACAACTGTTCCATCACGTCCTTCAAAGTCGCTTGCGGCAGTTCGGCTTCATGCTCCCGAACAAACTCCCGTAGCTCGCTCCAGCTTGCAAGGATCCGGGCGACTTGCCGGGCAATGGTTTCCACCGCTGCCGGTAGCAACGGCCCCTGATGGATCATCAGGTTGATAAAATCCTGCCGGTGGCGGACTTCTGGTCGCTCTTCAAAAAACACCCGATCCTGGGCCTTGTGCAATACGGCAAGTGGCAGGCGATTGGTATTGCCGATGGCAGAGTACCTCAACCGGATCCATTGCCAGTCCAATAGGGGCTGCTTCAACAGTTTACGATGAATGGGCATGCTCAGCCACAATAACCGCCGAACACCGTCCCGATGGGCCATCCGGGCAATCTCTTCGTGATCGAACACCTCAATGGAAACACTGTCTTCACAATCCACCACCGCTGGCCATCCCCGGGTGTGATAGTCCCCCACTCGGATCGATAAGGTGCGTGGCAACTCGTCGAAATCCCAGCGTCGAATGCCATGCCGTATGATGTCGGTCTCAGCACACGCCACAAAGCTCGCATGGGCCCGTTGGCCGAACTGGGACTGCAGGGTCTCAAGATCGCGATGGAACGCCAAGGGGCGGTTTTGATTATCCACGAGTTCCAGCCCCATTTGCAGATGGGGGGGTAGATCCTGCAGGGCAAAATCCTCGGGGCATACCTCGATCCGACGGACAGCCAAGATTGCTCTGGACAATGCCACTGGTAATGGATCGGAATCCTGCACCACGATATCCTGTAACTCGGCAACCGTGTCCGGCACCGGGATCAGTTGGCGTCGAACGGGTTTGGACAAGGTGCGAATCAGGGCGGTCAACTTCACCGACAGCAGGCCCGGCACCGAACGTTCCAAGGAGGATTCGCGGATCTGGTTCAGAAGAGGCAGCGGGATCCTTACCGTCACGCCGTCGCGTTCCGAGGTCGGATCGTACAAATAACTCAGCTTCAAGGGGATTCCATCGACTTCCACTTCGTCCGGGTATAGGCGAAGTGCCTCTTGCGGATCATGCAACAACAGCCTTTCTCTGGGAATCCGCAATGTGGGTTTCTCTTGATCCCCAAGTGAGCGGTACCATTTCCTGAGCGAGCTGGCACTATTCACAAAAGCGGGGAGACGTTCCTCGTAAAACACCTGGATTTCGGCCTCATCGGCCAGGATGTCCCGCCGCCGGGTCCGATGTTCCAGTGATTCGATTTCGCTCACCAAGGCACGGTTATGGACATAGAATGGCAACCTCGTATCCAGACCGCCATCCACCAGCGCGGAGCGAATGAAGATCATCCGACACGCTTCGGGATTGACCTGACTGTAATCACACATTCTGGCTCGGTAGATCGTCAGACCGTACAAGGTCGCCCGCCGGTAGGCGACCACCCGTTCCTGACGGGGATCCCAGTGCGGTTCGCTAATGTGTGGTTGCAACAGGTGGCCTGCGGCCGCCTCGATCCAACCGGGTTCCACTTGCGCGATCGTGCGGGCAAATATCCGGCCGGTTTCCACCAACTCGGCGCAAATGATCCACTGAGGTGCCCGTCCGTGCAGAACGGATCCGGGGAAGATTCTCAACGACTTGCCGAAGGTGCCTTCATATTCCGCCCGTCGGGCCAGGCTTCGATTCGCCTTCCTGCGACTCGTCACATCCTGAGCCGGCGTAGCCAATCGAGCCACATTCGACAAAAGACCGGAGATCAACGCCCGGTGAATGTGGGCCGGGTCGGCCGCTTTTCCGTCGGGACGGATGCCGAGTTGTTTCAGGGATTGCTTGATGCGAGCTTGCAGCGCCGCCCATTCCCGCATCCGGAACACGGACAGAAAGTTCTTCCGGCACCAACGGTCGGCCTGCCGCCTGGACTCGGCCTTCTGGATACGCCGGAACTGCGCCCAGATATCCAGAAGGACCAGGAAGTCCGAAGAGTGGTGACTGAGCGCCTGATGTTTTTGCCGGGCCTGGTCGATCTGATCGGCGGGACTCTGACGGGGGTCCGGTAACGACAGAGCGGCCGAAATGATCACCATTTCTTCAAGACAACCTTCCTGCTCCGCCGCCAGCAGCATGCGGGCGATCCGGGGATCAAGCGGAATTCGGGCCATCCGGTGGCCGAGATCAGTCACCTGTCGGTGGGCATTCAGCGCCCCCAGTTCCAACAGGTGCTGCAATCCATCCTGGATCCGTCGACGGCCCGGATGGTCAATCAGTGGGAACGTATCCAGATCGCCGATGCCCATCGTCTTCATCCGCAGGATGACATCGGCCAGGGAGGTCCGGAGAATTTCCGGGTCGGTGAACGCCGCCCTGGACGCGAAGTCATCCTCATCATATAGGCGGATGCAAATTCCGTTCGCCACCCGTCCACAACGGCCCGCCCGTTGATTGGCCGCCGCCTGGGACACTTTTTCCACCGGCAGTCGCTGGAGTTTGCGCTGCGGGCTGTACCGGCTGATCCGGGCGAGACCACTGTCGATAACATGCCGGATCCCTGGCACAGTCAGCGAAGTTTCGGCAACATTGGTGGCCAGAATGATGCGAGTGGCCTGCCCAGGCCGGAAAATCCGCTGCTGCTCGGCAGGAGTCAGGCGGGCATAGAGGGGCAGCAATTCGATTCCGGGCTTGAGTCTTCGTTGCAAGTCGTTCACCGCATCCCGGATTTCCCTTTCTCCCGGCAGAAATACCAGGATATCGCCCAGCGCCTCGCAGTGCAACTCGTCAATCGCCTCGAGGATCCCGCTGGACATTACTTCTAGGCGGTCCAGATCATCAGTCAACGGACGGTAACGCACCTCGACGGGATACAGCCGTCCCGACACCGGCACGACCGGTGCGTCATCGAAATAGTCGCTGAGCTTGCTGCTGTCGAGGGTGGCGGAGGTGATGATCAACCGAAAATCCGGCCGTTGAGCGAGTATCCGCCGGCTGAGGCCCAGCAGAAAATCAATGTTCAGTGACCGTTCATGAGCCTCGTCAATGATCAGTACATCGTAGCGTTCCAACCGCTGGTCCAAAGCGCATTCGTTCAGCAGCATGCCGTCCGTCAGTACACGGATATAGTTGCGTTCGCTGATCTGCTCCTCGAAACGAACCCGATAGCCAACGGCCTCGCCCAAGGGGGAAGACAATTCCTGGCAGAGACGTTCCACCACCGAACGGACCGCCAGCCGTCTGGGCTGTGTCTGGCCGATCATGCCGTGGATACCATATCCCGCCGCCAGACACATCTTGGGAATCTGTGTGCTTTTACCGCATCCGGTTTCGCCACAGACCACCAAGACCGGGTGCTCCGAGATCAGCTCTTTCAATCGGTCCGCATGGACACTGATCGGCAGGTCGGGTGGAACATCGATCGACGGTCGATTCTGTATGCGCCAGTCCACCCGCTGTCGGGAAGCCGCCAGACGCTGGGCCAGACGGTCCATCCCTTTCCCGGTCCGAACCGCCCGTTGAATGGCGTTTCGCAGCGTCGAGCGATCTTCCCGCATGCACTGACTGAGTTGAGACAACAACTCACGTCGATCAGCCGGGGAAGCGGTGTTGGGCAAACCAGCTCCCATGAAAAAATTGGCAATCGATCGATTGTGATGATCCACCCGATGATACATAATTCCCAATGGATTCCCATCGGATTTTCTCCTGATCGTCCCCGAAGGGACCATCCTGATCCGGGAATCCTTGTTCAACCGCCTCATTTCCCTCAGTCCGAGGCCCAGCCATCCTGACACTGCCCCATGACCACCGTCCACTTATCCTTGTCCGAGGCGACTGACTTGGCCATTGAGTGCCTGCAGCATAATGGCTGCGACCCACAAAACGCCGCCGCCATCGCCCACCGGATGATCCAGGCAGAAGCCGATCGATGTCCCTCACATGGCCTTTTCCGTCTCCCGTGGTATGTGGCGGGCGTTCAGAGCGGACGGGTCAACGGCAAGGCGTACCCGAAGATGAAACGTCTGGGGCCCTCTATCCTTCAACTGGATGGAGACGGGGGTTACGCCCCCTATGGTCATCGGGTGAGTCACAAATCCCTGATCGATCTCACCCGACAGCAAGGGATGGCGGCACTGGCCTATGTCAACATGTTTCACATTGCGGCGCTGTGGCCGGAAGTCGAAGCATTGGCGGAAAAAGGTTACTGTGCCTTGGCATTCACTTCCTCGTATCCTTATGTGGCCCCGGCCGGCGGGACCCGACCGCTTTTTGGGACCAACCCGATGAGCTTCGCCTGGCCGCGAGAAGGTCAACCACCATTGGTATTCGACCAGGCTTCGGCCGCCATGGCCAGAGGCGAGATCCAGCTTGCGGCCCGTGACGGCCATCGGGTGCCGGAAACCGCCGGTATCGGCCCCGATGGTGAGTCCACGACAGATCCCAATGTCGTCCTGCAAGGGGCCCAACTCGGGTTCGGGGGATACAAGGGGGCCTCACTGGCACTGATGATTGAACTGATAGCCGGTCCCTTGATTGGTGAATTCCTCAGCATCGAATCACAGGAAGACGACGGGGGTCGGAAGGGGCCGCCCAAGGGGGGCGAACTCATCGTGGCCCTGGACCCGAGACTGTTCGGCAATTACTCGGGGTACCAGGAGCAGGCCGAAAAGCTCTTCAGTGCGATCCTGGCACAAGAAGGGACCCGCCTGCCGGGATCCCGCCGACTCCAACACCGAGCCAACAGTAAGCAAACCGGGATCGACATTCCATCCCAACTGCATCAGGATATCCTGGACCTGATGCCTTGATTCCCACGTCATCCACTCATGGTCAGGATCCCAAAAGCGCATCGCGGACCCGTTGCAGACGTCCCTTGACGTCCACCGCCAACGCCTGGACTTCTTCTCGGTCCACCAGCTTGAGCACGGACTGTGGGTCCATGAAGACAATCGAGATGCTCTCATCCTCCTCTTCGCGCACCACCACGTTGCACGGCAGCAGGATGCCAATATCCGGTTCCGCATTCAGTGCCTGATTGGCCAGCATCGGATGGCAGGCGCCCAGAATGAGATAAGGCCTGCGGTCAATGTCCAGCTTCTTCTTGAGGGTCGCCTGGACATCAATTTCAGTCAGCACACCGAACCCTTCCTTGGCCAGCTCTTCGGTCACCCGCCGGATGGCTGCTTCGTAAGGACCCGCAAAGGTCATCTGGAAACTGTACATGGATTCGCCTCCTGAAATGCTATGGTGTCAATACCCGGGCCTTTTGAATCACGACCGGCTTGATCGGGACATCCCCATGGGGGCCCACCTGACCGGTGGCCACTTCCCCGATGGCCCGAACAACGTCCATCCCCTCGGTGACCTGACCAAAAACGGCATATCCCCAACCGCGGGGAGTCTTGGCGGTGTGATTGAGAAAGTCATTATCGACCAAGTTGATGAAGAACTGCGCCGTGGCCGAATGCGGGTCGGCGGTCCTTGCCATCGCAATAGTCCCAGCCGCGTTCTTCAGCCCGTTGTCCGCTTCATTGAGAATCGGCTTCCCGGTCAACTTTTCCCGCATATCCGGGGTATGTCCCCCACTCTGAATCATGAAATTCCGGATCACTCGGTGAAACACGATGCCGTCAAAAAATCCGGATTCCACGTACTCGATAAAGTTCTGGACTGTCATCGGGGCCTCTTCGGGATACATCTCCAAGGTGATGGGGCCCAAGCTGGTTTCAAGAATGATCATGGGAGGGGACTGGTTGGCATGAGAATGGAGGGGCAGGCCGATCCCGCCTGACAAGAGAATGAGAACGGCAACGATGGACGACCGTAACGTCGCCCCCGGATTTCGATGCATGTGGCAACCTCGCGCTGAAAGTCCGAAAACCGTTTCTGACGTCATGGAGAGGATGACGCCATCTCCAGGATATGCGCCCAATGTGATTTTTCCACCGGCAGGATGGATAACCGGTTTCCCCGCTGTAGCAGCCGCATCCCTTCAAGCGCCGGTTCGCGTTTCATCTCCGCCAAGGTCACCGTACGCCGGAACTTCTGGACAAAACGCACATCCACCAGGATCCAGCGCGGCTGGTCGGGATCGCTCTTAGGGTCATGGTACTGACTGTGCGGATCAAATTGGGTGGGATCAGGATAGGGCTGGCTCTCCACCGTCAGGATGCCCACGATCCCCGGTTCCGCACAATTGCTGTGATAAAAGAACCCTTGATCCCCGATGGTCATCTCGTCCCGCATGAAATTTCTGGCCTGATAATTCCGGATGCCATCCCACGGTTCCACCGTCACCCGCTGCAGATCATTGATGGAAAAAGCCTCCGGTTCACTTTTCAAAATCCAATATCCCATGCTGTTGTCCCCGCTGAGTTATGACGCATCCACCCGGATGCGGCTGATGTCTCGTGAATGTCCCGTGGATTCGTCCACATCCACGACCACGCCACACAGTGTCCCGATGCCATTGGCTGGCTCAAGCCGGATGGGCATTTTCCCGACCATCCGCTGCAAGACGGTGTCGACGTCACTCCCGATCACGGAATCATAACAACCAGTCATGCCCAGATCGGTCAGATAGGCGGTCCCGCCCGGGAGTATTCGTTCATCGGCGGTCGGGATATGGGTGTGTGTGCCCACGACAACAGAGGCCCGCCCATCCAGGTACCAGCCCATGGCGACTTTTTCACTGGTCGTTTCCGCATGAAAATCCACCAATAGGATGTCCACATCCCCGGCGTTACCCTCGATCACCCGGTCCGCACAGACAAAAGGGGAATCCAGCAGCGGGTTCATGAACGTCTGCCCCATCAAGTTCAGCACGCCGACCCTGATGCCTCCGACCAGTTCGACGGCATACCAGCCGGTCCCGGGCGTCCCCGGAGGATAATTATGCGGTCGCAACAGATTCGGGCAGTCATCGATGAAGTCCAGGACTTCCCGCTTGTCCCAGATATGGTTCCCGGAGGTCATCACATCCACGCGCAGACGGCGAAATTCTCCCAGCACCTTGTGGGTCATACCGGAGCCGCCGGCCGCATTTTCGACATTCACGACCGTGAAATCAATTCCGTGCTGCGCCTGGACGGTGGCCAACCTGTCTCGCAGGACCCGTCTTCCCGGGCGGGACACCACATCACCGATCAACAGAATCTTCATCCCCCAAACCGGTACACGTGGCAGTCAGTCACCACCATGGGAAGCGGGATATCCCAAGGTTCGGCATCAATGTGGGGCACCCGTTGGATGTCATGGGCAATGCCCACCAAGGCCGGCTTTGGCAGACCCGTTGTGCGCAGATCCGCCAAGGTGGTGTCATAAAAGCCGCCCCCCATCCCCAGCCGATTTCCATGGAGATCGAATCCCACCAGCGGCAACATGACGAGATCCAGGTCCTTTGCGGTCATCCCTTCCGATGAGTCCAAGACGGGTTCCAAAATCCCCAGACGGTTGGGGGACAGGACAGCCCCCTCGCGCCATTCGCCAAACAACAGCCAGTTGCGGGTTGCCTGTCGTTGCACCATCGGGAGATAGACCTGCCGGTCGTGGTGCCGACACCAACTTACCACTTCGCTGGGACAGATCTCGCCATCATTGGCCCAATACAGGCCAATCCGACGAGCATGCAAAAAGATATCCAAAGAAAGCAACTGTGCCAGCAGTCCCTGAGCCGCCGATGCCTGCTCTTGCTCACCCAGATCCCGACGGGCCGCCCGCAACGTGGCGCGCAATGGCTTCTTGTTGCTGATCGACACGGACGTATTCAGCACACCGGCATTCAATGAAATCCCAACCCCACGGGCAAGAACAGGAAAAAAGGAAACAGCGTTACCCGCCCGTGCCGTGCGTTCACTTTACCTTGAACCGGGAGGTCCAAGTGGGTACAAAAGACAGCTTCGGGATTCCCGCCGACTTGCGTCGTGTTCATGCACGCCCACTGCCCATTGCGTGTACCCGAAAAAATGAATTAGGTTCTAAGGGATTCGGAGAACACCTCGAACACGGCAGGCAACGCCGAGGGCATTCTAGCAGAGATTGATCGGTGGTTCAGCCCATGTGTTTTCCCACATCAGCACAATGTGCTGCAACCATCGTGGCTATCCTTGTGGCCGTAGACTGTCCAACGTCTGGTCAATCTGGTCTTGGAGTTTCCCCAAGCGTTTTGACAACTCGTCATCATCGTTCTGATCGCGTCGCATCTGCAGCAGTTCATGGCTAATATTCAAGGCCACCATGATGGCGCAACGATCCAGTCCCAAGGCTTGGTGTTTTCGGGACATGGTCTGCATCTGTCCGTCCAGATAACGGGCCGCCTCAATGAGTCCCTTGTCTTCCCCGTCATGGCAGACCACGGTGAGTTCCCGCTGCATGATCTGGACCTTGACTGTGTGTTTACCGCTTTCCATCCTCTACCCCAACGCCTATGGCCCAGAATCCACCGACAGGTCAGGACTCAACGATTCCAGTCGAGAGACCATCTGCTCAATCCGTCTCCGGGCCATCTTGCTTTTCTCCTGCAGGGACTGAAATTCCTGGCGCAACAGGCGATGGTCCTGCTGCAGAATCTCGTGGTCCCGATGGATCGTCTCCACCAACCCGATCAGGTCGGCCACACGTTGCTCAAGGGTATCAAGGGTCGGTTTCACCACGGCTCCTGAATCAGGGTTCGGATCATAACTGGCTGGCCAAGACAGGTCAATTGCCGCTTCGGATTGGTTCTCGACCGGACGGGGAGCGTTTTCAAGAAGGTTGAATGTACCGCATTACCATGGGGCCGTCGAGGGGCTGGGGCGGTTTTTCTGACGAGGTACCATGCAGCCGACTCATCGATTCCTCACGTTCCGCTCGAACGGGCGGGGCCTTTCCCTCATCCAGCCGTTCCAGAGGCAATGATCTGCCACTCCCTGCCATGACAACCCCCCATCCGTGCTCTCTCTCATTCGATATGGTGAGAAAATTTGTGCAATGGGCATGGTTTCCCCTTGGTCCTAGAACCCGCTACCGTGCGGACTCCGTTTCATTGCGGCGCCGGTCCCCCCGTCAGGAGGGAGCGGGCCGGAGGGAGTTCCGGGAGAGGTCGACGGAGAAATCCCGTTTTCTTGGGACATCATCCATCACGGCTTAAACCGAACGCTGACCGACAAGGCATGGAGCAGATACGCAGATTGTCATTAATTCCCGCTTGCCATTTGCTGACGGTGAATATTTTTATAGTTTCAATTCAGCTATTTATGCCAATTTATTGCTATCTGCCCAGTCCATCACCCGATCAGGCATCACCGCTGCCACACCCACCGAGGCCACCAGATCCGTCCGGTCCCCCACTCCATCCCGGTCCGTTCGCCGCCCTTCCCCAGACAGATGCCGACCGACTCTCCACTCCCGATTCGCTGACGGAAAGTGCAGACCCGCGCCACGAAACGTTTTTTCTCAAGGCGCCGTTGGCTTACAATTCACCCTTGGTCACACTATTGGCAAGCAGCATGCACACTGTCCTAGTTGTAGGGGGGAACCGTGGCATCGGACTGGAACTGTGCCGTCAGATGTCGCTCCGAGGGGACCAGGTGTACGCCACCACCCGTCGGCCCGCCACCGAACTGGAACCCCTGGACCTGAACATCCTCCCCGATGTGGATGTCACCGATGATGCCTCGGTCGACCATCTGGCCACCCGCCTGTCCGGGGTCCGGATTGATCGTCTGGTGCACTGCGCCGGCATCCTGACGCGGGAAACCTGGGACGATCTGGACCTTGACCGGATCCGGTGTCAGTTCGAGGTCAATGCATTGGGGCCACTTCGGGTCGTCTCCACCCTGCGCCACCACTTGGGGGCCGGCGCCAAGGTGGGCATCGTCACCAGTCGGGTGGGCTCCATTGGCGACAATGCGTCCGGGGGCAATTACGGCTACCGAATGTCCAAGGTGGCCGCAAACATGATGGGGAAAAATCTCGCCCATGACCTTCGCCGACGGAACATCGCCGTGTTCTTGCTCCATCCCGGTCTGGTGGCGACCGAGATGACCCATTGGACCGGCATTGATCCAGCGGATGCCGCCCGAGGGCTGATTGACCGACTGGACCAACTGTCCTTGGCCGACAGCGGGACCTTTTGGCATGCGGAAGGTGATCCGCTCCCTTGGTAGCCACATCCCGACCAATCCGGCGCACCAACATCGACACCCTATGCCACAGGACTCCCGGCCCCAGGATCGCTCGTTGTACCCTCCTTCAAGGCCCGGGGAATCCCCGAGATCCGATGGTCTCGTGGAAACGCCAGATACCCATCATGATGTCCGGCTCTATTGAGAGACACAGCAGGACCCACCAGGTCACTTGGCCCATCCCCATCGGATGAGCGGGTCGGTTTCAGCGATGGATCAAATCCGTCTGATCGGACCTGGTCACGATGAACGCCTCGGTATGAGCCCTCCTGCCAGTTGGGCGACTGACACTTGACCGGACTGAAGCCCAACAAGGGACATGGGGCGGCGGATCCGGCGGGTCACCTCGACTTGATCCCGATCAGTGACTGACCTGACCCATGGCCGCTTGGATCGACGACCCACTTGATGGGGAAATCAGATGGAGTCCAAGGACAACCGCTTGACGACAGCGAGCGGTCAGGTGGTGGCCGGTAGCGATATCGAGTTGACTGATGTCTGCTATTCGCTTCATGGACGGGAGATCCTGCAGCAGGTTTTGTTCACCTCGCATGGTACCCGTCTCGGCGTGGTGGGTCGAAACGGTTCGGGAAAATCCACCCTCGCCCGGCTTCTCGCAGGAATCATTGCACCGGACTCTGGCCGTGTACGGATCAATGGGCTGGACCCGGCACGCAAACGGCGTTTGGCGCTTCGGGAAGTGGGTATTCTCTTTCAGAATCCCGACCACCAGATCATCTTTCCGACCGTCGTGGAGGAGATTGCCTTTGGTGTCATCCAGCAGGGTCATACGAAGTCCGAAGCCACAGACATCGCGAAGGATATTCTGCAAAAGTTCCAAGTACCTCATTGGGAAGAGGTCGACATCCACCATCTATCCCAAGGGCAAAAACATCTGGTCTGCATTATGGCGGTCATGGCCATGCAACCCCGCATTCTGATACTGGATGAGCCATTCGCCGGTTTCGACATTCCCACCCGGGCACAACTCGGGCGCTATCTGGATCGGTACGAAGGCTGTCTGGTGCACATCACCCACCGGCCGGAAGAACTCACTGGATATCAGCAGGTTGTCTGGCTGGACAGTGGCCGAGTTCGGGCCATCGGCCCGGTCGAGGAAGTCCTGCCGGCCTACGTCACCCAGATGACCGCCTTGGGCAAGAGCCTTGATATCACTGACCTCACCCGTTAAAACCCGTGCCCATGCTTGGCCAGCCGGCGTCAAGCTGGGCCTTTTGTGCCTTTCGACGGCGGGCTTGTTCCTGGTCGCTCACCCTGGGACTCATCTGGCGATCCTGATCGCCGTCCTGGGCGTGTATGCGGCGCCGGGATGGCGATTTTTTTCGTATGGATTGTCCCGGCTTCGAATTCTCTGGCCCTTCATACTGATTGTGGGTTTATGGCACGGTCTTTCTGGCACCTACATGGCAGGCGGCGTGATCATCATGCGACTGATATCGGCCGTAGCGCTGGCCAATCTGGTCACCATGACCACCCGCCTGACCGACCTGATCGGGGTGATTCGGGTCTTGTCGACCCCCATCAGAGCGTTGGGTGGTCATTCCCGCGCCCTGGAAATTGCCATTGCGCTCGTGGTACGCATGACACCGGTGCTGTTGCACAAGGGACAAATGATGTCTGAATCCTGGCATGCCCGGTCCCGACGAAAAGCCACTTGGCGTATCCTCCTGCCACTCACCCTATTGGCCTTGGATGATGCGGACCAGGTGGCTGATGCCCTCAAGGCACGGGGTGGCCTGCTCTCACCGGAGGACCATTGAATGGAAAGAAACATCGCCACCATATCCCTGTTTGCCGCCCTGATTGCCGCCTTGGGACTGATCCCGAAAATCACCCTGGGATTCGGCGTTCCGATTACGGCCCAGAGTCTGGGTGTGATGCTGTGTGGGAGCATCCTGGGGGCCCGACGAGGAAGCCTGGCCGTGATGCTGTTCCTGTGGTTGGTCGCCATGGGGTTGCCTATCCTTTCCGGGGGTCGGGGAGGGCTGGGTCTGTTTGTCTCGCCGTCGGCCGGATTCCTCATCGGGTGGCCTGTCGCCGCTTTCGTGACCGGCCTCATTGTGGAAAAATGGTCTTCGGCCCCCCTGGGTCTGGCGGCTAGCGCCGCTTCCGTCGTCGGTGGCATCCTGGTGCTGTATCCCTTCGGCATCGCCGGTCTGGCGGTCGTCTTACAAAAGCCCTTTCTGGAAGCTTCCGTACTGGTGATGGCATTTCTTCCCGGTGACCTGCTGAAAGCCCTGATCGCCGGCATCCTGACGTCCTCGCTGGCCAAAGCCCGACCGACCAGCATCCTGTCGCGGAAACCATCACACTGACGTCCCTCTGTCTCACCGAAATGGGATCGGGCGCAGCCTCGCGTCAAACCCAACTACGGTCGGCCGGATGGCACAGAGGCCATGATGTTCCGTTTGCTGGATTTCCCGACCACATGGGGGTCGTTATCCGTCCTCGACGAATCCATCACATATCCCGGGCCGACTTGCGATCCGGGACATATCCTTTCAGTGGTCGAGGTGGGCCACCAATGCGGTGCCCAGTCCACCAGCGGCCGCGATCGCCGCCAGTCCGATGCCGCCACATTGAACCAAGGCATGAAACAGATTCACCGCCAGCACCGCTCCTGAAGCCCCAATCGGATGCCCTCGGGCCAGTGATCCACCATGGGGGTTGACAATCCCATAAGGCAGATTGGCCTCCCGTTGACAGACCATCGCCTGCACGGCAAAGGCTTCCATAATTTCCGCGATCCGAAGGTCGTTCGTGGAACATCCTGCCATGTGAAGGGTGTGACCGATGGCCCGGACCGGGGCCAATCCGGGTAGCACGGGGTCCCCTCCCAAGGTGACCCCTGACACCAGCTCCATCCAGGGCGTTTGAAGCTCGTCGGCGAGTTCTTTCGCGGTCAGAACAGTGAAGGCCGCCGCATCGGCCGCCACCGCCATGTTGGCCATCGTGATCTCGCCATGAACGACGGTCGCCCGTTGGCAGACAGCAGGGCTGAGAGGGCGTGTGAACGGATCTTCCAGCACTCCATTGAGCTCGACGACTTGTTCTCGTCGGCGGCTGTTCGATACCGAAAGCGCCTTGTGATGGCTGTCAATCGCCCAACTGTCCTGTTCCGCTCGACTGATGCCAAACTGTCGAGCCAGGCGGTTCGCTGCCTGTGCCATGTCCGGATCCTGGTCCGGCCAGGGGGTGAAGGGAGCCTGCTCATAGGGTTCCGGCTGCGACCCGTCGACAAAAGTTCGATAGCGAAGGGGGCGTCGGGAATAGCTTTCCACCCCCCCCGCCACCACAACCTCATGCCGGCCCGCCCGGATCATGGCATCCGCCTGAAGAAGGGCATCCAGTCCCCCGACACACTGCCGGTCTATCGTCAATCCGGCCACTGACAACGGCAAGCCACTGGCCAGACTGACCACTCGGGCGGGATTGCCTCCCTCGCCGAGCGAATTGGAGACGATCAGTTCCCCCACCTGCTGGGGGGATATGCCCGCATCCGCCAGTACCTGTCTCACCACGGGAACGGCCATCTCATGCAGTGAAAACGCCGCAAAGCGTCCGTTTCGGGGGACAACGGCCGACCGTCGAGCCGCCACGACTCCACTAGGCTTCACGGTGAGTATCCAACCGTTTCTGGATGGCTTGCAGGTCAGGCTTGCCCGTCGGCAGTACGGGAATGTGGTGCCAATATTCGAACCGGGAGGGGACGGCCAACGCATGGAGCTTTTCGCGGCACTGTTGTCGAATCCTGTATTCCTGCTGCCAGTCGGGGGTTCCTTCGAGAATCGCCAGGATCCGGTGACCGCGTCGATCATCCACCATCGGCATCACGGCACAGACTTTGATCCCAGGCTCGCCCGAAATGATGCTTTCGATCTCTTCCGGATAGACATTGACGTCCGCCACTGTGACCATCCGGTCTCGTCTTCCCTTCAGGAACAGGTAACCATCCTCGTCCACCCACCCGATATCACCCACACGCCAGAAATGCTCCGCACGAGTTCGGATGATCTGGCCGTCCCCCGATTCGTATCCGTCAAACAGATACGGACTCGACACCTGGATCTCACCGGTGGGACCCGAATCGGCCTGATTCGCGGGCGCAATCCGTAGGGTCACCTGGGGATAGGGTTGTCCCACCGAGCCATCTGGAGTTCGTTCATCGGACAGCGCGATGAAACTGGTTTCACTGGTCCCGTAAAATTCCCGAATCTCGGCGTTCGGGAAGCATTCACCCAATGCCTGACGAACGGCACAGTCCAGTTTTCCCCCACCGACAAACAACCGACGCACACCCGTCATGTGAACATGGCCAAGTTGTCTGGCCGCGATTGAAAACCGTCGCATCTGGGTCGGAGTGGCATAGATCACACTGATCCGACCGCTCACAACATGGCGCACCTGATTTCTCAGTCCCAGACCAGATAAAGAAGCCAAATCCGCGCCGACATGCAACGCTTCCAGTACCGCATACAGGGACAATGAATGTCCCAGGCTGCCGAAGATTGCATAGGTGTCGGATGAGTTCAGGCCGAATCGTTCACGATTGATCTCAAAACTCTGTATCCAGGTCGAGGGGCGTCTGCGGATCCTTTTGGGGGCTCCACTGGTCCCCGAGCTTTCACCATAAAGATACTGCTCCTGATCGGTACCACTGGCAACCGGTCGGTCTGCAGACTGTCGTGCACGAATTGATCTTCCTTCACAAACGCTTCGAACCAGTGGCTTCAGCCCGGGGGTGTCAGGCGTCAGAATGGCGCTGGCACTGGAAATCGTGAATTTTTTGGGCTCTGGCACCCTTGACACTTGGTCCACTCAACTGGGTCGGATGAGGCACTGATGTGTACATCGGCAGATGATAACTATCGCCCATTGAACATTGAGATGCAACATCATCCATCCCCACTTCCACCCCGAAATGCAACACTCGCCGCGCTGCTTGATGTCAAGGTCGGCAAACTTCAGATCGATTTTGAGGACGAGGGTGTCCTGCCCGACCTCGACATCGTGGATGGTATCGGTTTCGGACTCCCCGTCGAGCACGGACCGGTCGGCGGCGGCATCCCAGAGGGGGTCATTGCCCTTGCCAGCCTCAGGGGTGTCGTCGTCTTGGGATCCGGTGCTCTCCACCATCCCGATATCCCACTCGGAAACGGCGCAGAATTTCCCTTCCGGGAACCCGGTCCACGAAGTCATCCGACCGGATGGAGACAACTCTTTTCAGCCACTTTGCCTTGTCCGATGGGATATCGGTCATCGTGGGGTCAAGGTATTGTTATAGCTCCTCTCACTACAGCAAAGCATCCAATCCCCGAGCCAGATCCCTGCAAACGTCCTCTGTGTTTTCCAATCCCACCGAAATCCGGACCAGGTTTTCGGTGATGCCCGCCACATCCCGCTCTTGTTGGGAAATCCGCACATGCGTCGTGCTGGCAGGATGCGTGATGGTGGTCCTGACATCGCCCAGATTGGCGGTAATGGACAGCAGTCGGGTCCGGTCGATCACAGACCAGGCTTCTGGCCGACCGCCCAGCACCCGAAATGAAACGATACCCCCATACCCACTTTGCTGACGGGATGCCAAGGCATGTCCCGGATGATCCTCATTCCCGGGATAGAATACCTGTTCGACGGCCGGATGCTCTCCCAACCAGCTGGCCAATCGGTCCGCGTTTTCACAATGGCGACTCATTCGAAGAGGCAACGTTTCCAGACCCTTCAAGAACACCCAGGCATTGAACGGGCTCATGCTCGGCCCCGTGGTACGCATCATGCCGAAGAATGCGTCATGCACATCCGGATTGCCGGTGACCATGGCGCCTCCGACGCATCGTCCCTGTCCATCCAGATATTTGGTGGCCGTGTGAATCACGACATCCGCGCCGTGCTCCAAAGGACGCTGCAAAGCCGGCGTGCAGAAGCAATTATCCACTACCAACAGCGACCCCGCCTCGCGGGCGAGAGTGGCGAGGGCCTGCATGTCGGCGATGTCGCAAAGCGGATTGCTGGGTGTTTCCAGAAAAAGCATTCGGGTATTGTCCCGGACTGCCGAGCGCCAGCCCTCCACGTCGGAAACGGCGACTGGAGTGAAATCGATCTGATAGCGCCGAAAAATTTTTCCAAACAGCGAGAGGGTCGAGCCGAACAATTCTCGCGCCACCACCACATGGTCACCGGGTCGCAACTGACTGATCAACAAACCGGAAATGGCGGCCATACCGGATGCAGTGGCAATGCAGTAGGTCCCTCCTTCCAACATGCCCAGACGGGATTCGAAGGTCCTCACCGTCGGATTGGTGAAGCGGGAGTAGATATTGCCTTCCTCCTGCTCGGAAAACAGCGAAGCGGCCTGGGCCGCGCTGTCAAACACGAAGCTTGACGTCGCGAAGATGGGCTCACTGTGTTCCCGCTCCGGGCTGCGATTCTGGCCTGCCCGGACCGCCAGTGTTTCCGGTCGAAATGCCTCCCCAGTAAAATCTGCTGCGTCCACCTTGCTCATCACGGATACCCTCTGGTCGAGATTTGTGCGACTAGTCGGTGTCCAACCGCCTAATCAGAAGCTGGCTGGACAGGAAAATGCGGGCATCAAAAAACCCGCCTTTAGCCGGCTGGGGAAGCGGCGTCAAGCGGGTTGGCGGGCTTCTCTTTAGCCGGATTTGTAAAGCGCCCGCAAGCTGAAACTCAAATCGGCGCTGGAACGATACTAGGGAGCCATGACGAGAATGTCAACATGGCCGCGGGGGCAGTATAATGCCACCCTGATAACAGTCCTCGACAAACCCCATGCAAGTGAACACACCCGAATCCTATGGTAGCGGCCCTGATGCCGAGGGGCACTTCGGCATATTCGGAGGACGCTTTGTCGCCGAAACCCTGATGCCACTGATCCTCGAAGTCGAGCAGGCCTATTACACATTTCGGGACGATCCTGAATTCCTCCGGGAATTGGCCTACTACGCTCGGGACTATGTCGGACGGCCAAGCCCCCTGTATCTGGCGGAACGCCTCAGTGACGAGCTCGGCGGGGCAAGAGTCTACTTCAAGCGGGACGAACTGAATCATACCGGCGCTCACAAGATCAACAATACCCTGGGGCAGATCCTGCTGGCCCGGCGGATGGGCAAGCGGCGCATCATCGCCGAGACGGGCGCTGGACAACATGGGGTTGCCACAGCAACCGTCTGTGCCCTGTTCAACCTGCCCTGTGTGGTCTACATGGGCGAAAAGGACATTGAGCGACAGGCCCCGAATGTGTTCCGGATGCGGCTTCTCGGGGCCCAAATCGTCCCCGTGACCAGTGGTACCGCCACATTGAAGGATGCCATGAACGATGCACTGCGGGATTGGGTGGCGAACGTTGAAGACACTTTCTATATCATCGGCACCGCCGCTGGGCCGCATCCCTACCCGGAAATGGTCCGTGACTTCCAGAGCGTGATTGGACGTGAGGCGCGGGAACAGTTCACCGAACGCACCGGAAAACTGCCGGATGTCGTCATGGCCTGCATCGGGGGGGGCTCCAATGCCATCGGTCTGTTTCATCCTTTCCTGAGTGACGAGGAAGTCCGCATGATTGGGGTGGAAGCGGCTGGACATGGTCTTGACACCGGAGCGCATGCCGCCTCTCTGGCCGGGGGGGAGCCCGGTGTCTTGCATGGCAATCGAACCTATTTGTTACAGAACGAGGACGGACAGATTCGGGATGCACACTCCATCTCTGCTGGCCTGGACTATCCCGGAATCGGTCCCGAACATGCCTGGTTGCATGAGACCGGACGCATCGAATACGTTTCCATCACCGATCACGAAGCACTGGAGGCATTTCAACTGTGCTGTCGAAGCGAAGGCATCATCCCGGCCCTGGAACCGGCGCATGCCCTTGCCTATGTCGCCAAGATCGCACCGACAATGGGGCGTGATCAAACCATCATCATGAATCTGTGCGGCCGCGGAGACAAGGATGTCTTTACCGTGGCCAAGGCCCTGGGAGTGGAACTATGAACCGGGACCGCCTGAAGGAACGCTTTGCCTTGACCCGGGAGCAACAGCGGGCCGCCCTGGTCACTTTTGTGACCGCCGGAGACCCCAACTTGGAAACCTCCCAGGCCATTCTCGACGGACTACCGGCAGCGGGGGCCGACATCATTGAACTCGGCATGCCCTTTTCCGACCCCATGGCGGACGGTCCCGCCATCCAGCTGGCCAGCCAGCGGGCACTGAACAATGGCATGACCTTGGTGAACACACTGGCCATGGTGGAGCGTTTCCGTCAGCAGGATGACGATACCCCGATCATCCTGATGGGTTACTACAATCCCATCTACCGTTATGGCGTCCCGGCCTTCATTGACAAAGCCCTGTCCGTTGGCGTGGATGGCGTCATCGTCGTGGACCTGCCGCCCGAAGAGGATGTGGAAATGGCCCATCCTTGTTTGGCAGCCGGACTGCACTGGATCCGTCTGACCACACCCACCTCGCACGATTCCCGATTGGAGGTGGTATTGAAGAACAGCTCGGGCTTTGTCTATTATGTAGCAATCGCCGGGATCACCGGAACCCGTTCAGCGGAACAACAATCCGTCGCTGACGCGGTGGTCCGGATCCGGCGTCATACGACCCTGCCTGTCGCGGTGGGCTTTGGCATCAAGACCGCGGAACAAGTCCGTGCGACCGCCCGGGTCGCAGATGGCGTCGTGGTGGGTTCTGCCATTGTGGACCGCATTGCCGACGGGGTGGACCAAGGCCAGACCCAAGGGGCTATCTGTGAGGAAGTCCACCAGTTCGTCCGACAACTCGCAACTGGAACGCACCTGTAGCCACAGAAGCCATCGAACCGGTTTTCCCGGCCATCAGGCTCCACTATCCAGAAACGAGGATTCGTCCAGCAATCCGGATTTCAGTGCCGTCCGCATCAGGGATTCAATCGCCGTTGTCATGGGAAATACCGGATCCCCCGGAACCCAGACCAACCCCATGCACTGCGATATATTGGGTGATTCCAGCAATTTCTGCCGGGTATTCGGCAAATGAGCAAAGCGCTTGGGGACGATGGTCGCCAAGTCGCCAGCCATGGCGTGGAACGCCAACTGGAAAATGGAATTCGACTCCAGTCTCGGTGTCGGGTGACATCCCACTTGGCGAAAAGCCGCATCCATGATCTGGCGTTCGCGGGTGGTGTCCGACAACAGGGACAACGGCAGGGTCGCCGCCTCTTTCCAGGAACTGGTGGGAGCATCCCCCAGCCAGTCATTTTCAGGCAGCAGCAGATAGAGGGGATCGTCGTATAACGGCAAGGTCACAAATTTTTCCAGCTGCGGGTCATCCAGGTCGGTGAACCCCACATCCAACTCAAAATTATTCAGGCCGTGCACGAGCTGGTCCAATCCCATAAATTGGATGTCGAGCTGTACGTGAGGGTATCGTTGCTGCACCAGTTGACTGACGGCCGGAAACAGGGGTGAACTCATGGGACTCGCCCCAATACGGAGTTGACCATTCAGGTTTTCTCGCATCACAGCGAGTTCGTCCAGCATCGCTGAACGATCAGCCAGCAGCCTCTTCGCCCAGCTGATCACCACCTCCCCCTCCTTCGAGAACCCCTGGAATTTCTGTTGCCGCAGAATAATGGGGAATCCGAGCTCCTCTTCCAGACTCTTCAGTGAACTGGACAAGCTCGGCTGGGACACATGGCATTTCTCCGCCGCCCGCCCAAAATGTCCCTCCTGTTCCAGCGCTACCAGATATTGAAACTGCCTGAGATACATGGAATCATGCGAGAATAATCAAAAAGGCCAAGTGATTATCGATTTTGATAATTCTAGCCTATCAATCAATCCCGAGGCAAATGCTCCGACATGCCATCTCTCCGACGGCAAAATAGGTGGCCTCGCTGATTTCGGCAACCGGATGATGGCAACATCATAGCCGAGAAGGTGCGCATGTCAGGACCGGGAAGCGCGAGTTGTTTGGAGGCTGGCCTGTCCCGCTGGATGGGTGATCAGGCAGCCGGGTGACATTCGCTATGGTGTTTGCCTGGATGAATCAATGGCGTATCCGATGTCACGGTCTGATGTCTGGCCCCGGACATCTGGACGATATTCGAGTGCATCTGCACCCATCGCGTCGGCACGACAGGCCCTGTGGATCTTTCTAACGAAATATTTATATTTGCTGCTCAAGGACCGACGAGTTTCCAGCTCCTAGAGGGATTTGGCCACTATCCCACACTTGGGAAACCGTTGTATTTTGGCCACACACAATATTTCCTCACTGGCGTTCCCTGTTACGTTGGCCGTCTCGGATGTCGGTGAAAAGGGGTTTGAGATCAGCGCTTACAACGACCAAAACGACTGGACTCTCCATACAGCACTTACCGAAAAAATCCCTCTTGTCGGATGATTCGCTGCGGATATGCTGTACCCTGATACCAGTTATCTGCTGTTCGGCAATGACTGCCTCTCGGGTGCCACCGTAATGAATTGGGGCTCGACTGATTCGATTGCACACGACCTGATCGATCTTGGTATCACAGGCTGATCGTCCGCCACCATCAAGGCGATGAAATGACCTATGGGCGACACCCGTCATCCTGCCCCCACTGCAGGTCAGATAGCCGCGGCATCCTCGCAGTGCCCTATCCGAAAGAACGGTGGGTATGGGACTGATGCTGGCATCAGGCTGACCCAGGACCATCTTCACGGAGACATCACGGGACTCGGATGCATCGCCCCCACTCAGCCCCCTCCCTTTCGGCCCGAGCAAGCACATTAGTGAGGGGTGGGGGATTGGTCACTGCGCCTATGTCACAGGACACCCTCTACCCGCATCATTTAGGTGTCATCTATTGAATCATAGAAAAGATCACTTTGACGACTGGTGCTCGCACTCATAGAGTTGAAAATCGTCACGCTACTGTATCAGAACAATTTGGCCACTGGACAAGCCACCCCGGAGAATCCCATGACGGAACCTGCCAAGCGAAGAAAAATCGGCATCAATCAACTGCGCAAGAAAATGCAGGAAGGTGAACAGATCGTCCAGATGGCGATCTATGACTATCGCAGTGCTGTCATTGCGGACCGTTTGGGCATTGATATTCTCTGTGTCTCAGATACCGGTGGCATGGTGTTGTTTGGGCACAAATCCACTGTCACAGTAACATTCGATGAAGTGATGATGATGGCTAAGGCCATTGATCGAGGGAGCCAGTACGGTTTGAGGATGGTCGACATGCCCTATTGGAGCTTCCATGTTTCCCCGGAACAGGCCGTGGAGAATGCCGGTCGTTTCGTTCACGAGGCCAATGCCGAAGTCATGAAATGCGAAGGCAACCAGCATCACGCGAAAAACATCGAAGCGATCGTGAAGGCTGGTATACCGGTGCAGGGGCACATTGGTATCACCCCCATGCGCATGCCACAACTTGGCGGTTTCTTTGCCCAAGGTAAAACGGCTGACCGGGCCCGACAGTTGGTTGACGATGCCTGGGCCATGGTGGATGCAGGCTGCTTTTCCATTCTGTGTGAGGTGACCAGTGAAGAAGTCTGTCAGTACCTGACTGAAACCCTGCCTGTGCCAGTCATCAGTTTGGGAGCGGGCAACAAGGCGGATGGCGTGCACATCATCACTTCCGACCTGTTCCATCTGTACGAGGAACATGTACCCCGGCACTCAAAGATCTACACTGACCTGATTCCGATCATGGAGGATGTGTTTGTCCGCTACCGGGATGAGGTCAAATCCCGGGCATATCCCGGGCCGGAACACACGGTCTACATGAAACCCGACGAACTCAAGAAGTTCGCCGAAGCCGTGCAATGGACATCCAAGCTCGACGAGATCCGTTGAGTGCGATATCCACTGTCGGCGGCACATTCGAAATTCAACAACGAACCCTGTCATGACTTCAAGAAATCACGCACAATGGACTGCACCGCCCAAACTCGCCAAGGGTGAGTGGGTGGACAGCAGGATCTATTCCGATCACGCCATCTTCGAGGAAGAACTCGATAAGATCTGGAAAAAGGCTTGGATTCCCGTCTGCCACGAATCCGAACTGAAAAATGCCTATGATTTTCGGACGGTGACCTTGGCCCGCGAACCAATCATTGTGGTCCGCGGCAAGGACATGAAGGTACGCTCCTTCCTGAATGTCTGTCCGCACCGCGGCAACATGATCGAACGTCGGCCCTCCGGTAGTTTTCTGGAGGGTTCACCCTCTGGCACCCCCCGGCATATGACCTGCATGTTCCATGCCTGGCAATTCGACATGAAGGGGCGCTGTGTCTATATCTCCCGGCAGCAGGAAGGGTATCAAGACCGTCTCAAGCGACAGGATGTGGGGCTCAGAGAACTCAATACGGAAATCCATTTTGGTGGTTTTGTGTGGGTCACACTGGATGACGAGAATCCCATGAGTGTGAAAGAGTGGGCGGCGGGGGCCTTGGACTGCCTGCGGCCTTCGCTGGATGAGGAGCCGTTGGAAATATTCCACTATCACAAGGCCATCATTCCTTGCAACTACAAGTTATGGCACGACACCAACTGCGAGTTCTATCACGACTTCCTGCACTATCACAATCGAATTACGGGCTTCAACGATGCGTATTTCGCCCGCAAGAACTCAGGGTTTCGAAATGGCCACATCAATGTTGGCAGCTTTGAGGTTCAGTACGACAAGTATCAGGGATTCGAGTCCCGCGAAACCCTGTCTTTCCCTCATCTACCACCCAATCACTGGTATATGATCGACATGTTTCCCGGGGTCAATTTCAACCTTCGTGGTTCCGCCCTCAGATGTGACCTGATGACCCCGCTGGGACCAGACAAGGTGCTGATCGAATTCCGTGGCCTCGGTCTGGCCAGTGACACACCGGAGGAACGCCAAAGCCGGATTGAACACCACAACAGCATATGGGGACCATTCGGGCGCAATCTGCATGAAGACCTGTTGGCGGTCACCGCACAAGGGGCCTGCATGCATCCGACCGCCGAAAGTCGACTGATCCTGCATGGCCGCCATGAAAACGAAACCATTCATGATGAAAACGGAATGCGTCATTACTATGAGGAATGGGGCCGCTGGCTGGACCGTTCGCCCAGCAATCCGGACGAGGTGTTCGAGGCCTACCAGATCCCCCAGTCCATCGCAGTTGACCAAAGAGCCCACGCCTGATTCGAAGCTTCCAACTGAATGCATCCCACCCGGCGGCGCCCAAGCACTGCGATTGGTTGTGCCGTCACGTGGAACCCTGAATGAGAAAAAATGTCTGCGCACAATGCCGAAATTATCGAGAAAATCAAATCCCTCATTTATCGAACCTGCCTCCACCTTGACGACCTCAACTGGCATGGATGGCTGGACGCCTGTGATGACGGATTCGAATATGCGATCCGGGTGTACAGCCCGGAAATCAGCTCGGATATGACCTATCTCAGCGGAAGTCGTGAACATATGCGTTCAATGGTCGATATGCTGCCCAAGCACAATTCAGACCATTCGCCCTTGACACGCCATTGCACGGTTTACGATGTCCAAGTGGCTGAAGACGGCGCATCCGCCACCGCCACCACCTCTCTGGCGGTCTATCAAACCCTTCTGGACGGCATCAATTCCCATGTGGACGCCGGCAGTTCGAATCTGTTCCTCATTGGTCGCTACCATGACCGGTTTTCCATTGACGACGGGGAGGTGAAATTTTCCGAACGTGAAGTCAGGTTGCAAAACCGACGTCTCGACAAGGGAACCCATTACCCTATCTAAATGACACCACCAGTCGAACCATTTGCCAACCGGTTGCCTTTATGACTTGGAAAGCAGTTTGTGCCGCGGCCGATGTCGCCATTGATACGGTCAAACAATTTGAAGTGGATGGAATCAGAATCCTGATTGCCCACATTGATGATGGCTATCGTGCCTACCCGACCATGTGCCCGCATATGGAAGAACCGCTGCACGAATCGGCCATCTGCCAAAATGGCGTCATGACCTGTACCAAACATCTCTGGCAATGGAACATGGGGACTGGAGAAACCCTCGGTCCGGCGGAAAAACCCCTACTGATGTATGACGTGAAGCAAGAGGGGGATCAAGTCATGGTGTATCTGGACCAGGAGCTGGAATATGATTTTGACGACGATGACGACTGAGTGAGACGGGATACCCACGACGACCCTAGCCCCCTTTCTTGCCTTATCCCCATGCTGATCGAGATCGGCAATAAGACGCAATCCGACACTTTTGAGGCCTATCCCGGAGAGAAACTCTTGTACGCCGGATTGCGCGCCGGACTTCCCCTGCCGTATGAATGCGCAACCGGCACTTGTGGAACCTGCAAGGGAAGACTGAAAGAAGGCGAGATCCATTCGGGCTGGGAGAATGCGCCCGGAAAGAAAACCCTCAAGCCAAAACGGCATGAATTCCTGCTGTGCCAAGCGACGGCATCCACCCGGTGCAAGATCGGCATCTCCGGGGACATGCACCCGTTTCGCCATGATGACATCAGTCCGGATCACCAGATCGTCACGATAGGTGACTGGAGTGAACCCGCACGAGACATCCGGAGGTTCTTCGCCCAATTCCCCGAACCGGTACACTTCCACGCGGGCCAGTATTTTGTCTTACAGGCGCCGAACCTGCCAGGATTTCGCGCCTACTCCATGGTCAATTACGCCGACCGTACCCACCGACTGGAGTTTGTCATCAAACGATTATCTGGGGGCGGGTTTTCCGAATGGGCATTCCACTGCCATAAATCCGTAGAAGGCATCCACGCATTCGGCCCCTTGGGGCGAGCCACCTTCCATCCCGACGAGGGTTGTTCCTTATGGCTGATTGGGGGTGGTTCAGGGATCGCCGGACTGCTGTCGATCCTATCCCACGCCCAGACCAGCAACCATCTGCAAAATCGACAGGCCCACCTGTTTTTTGGCGTGCGGACGACCAAGGACCTGTTTTTCATGGATCGACTATGCAAATTGCAATCCGATTTGGCAGGAAACCTGACCGTGACCGTTGTCTTTTCCCACGAAGCCCATCTGGACCGAAACGCTTTGCCATCGGAACTGAATTGGTCGACCGGTTTCGTGCACGAAGTGGCGATAGCTTCTCTCAATGAAGATTCCTCTTCTCGGGACAACCTGATGGTCTATCTAGCCGGACCGCCCCCAATGGTAGATGGCGCGATCCGGTCCTTGATTCTCGAAGCCCGGGTTCCACCCAGTCGCATTCGTTACGACAAGTTCTCCTGACCAGATGATGACTGAACCAATCCCCCCCGACCGACCCGCAACATACCTATGCAGACCGAAGAAATGCCGACCGGACAAGTTGATAGTTTGTGGCAATCGCTTAATTGACTTGAATCATTTTACAAATCGCTCTGGATGGTTTGAGATTACAAGGTCACCACATTGCGTACAGATTCTTTGAATCGTCGGAATGGGGAAAAAGCAACACCATACACAAACACGATCAAAGAGGAGATCAGCATGATGAGAACAACCTACTGCCGAATCACCGCTGCACTTGGTGCGGTGTTGGCCATCTCTTTCGGGCTAGCTCAATCCGCACACGCTGACGTGGACTTTGGCTCTCCGGGCGAGCCCGTCAATTTGGTGATCGGTTATCAACCTTACTATACCGAATCCTGGTCCGGTGTCGTCAATAACGGCAAGCAGATGTGGAAAAAGCATTTGCCAGAAGGCTCCACCGCCGAATTCCAGATTGGCCTCCAAGGTTCTGTCATCGTCAATGCGATGACCGGTGAAAAACAACATATTGGTTACATGGGGGACATGCCAGCCATTGCTTCCACCTTCCGCAACATCCAGGAAAGGGGCGGGACTGACATTCGTATTGTGGCAGCCTTGGGGACCTCAAAGCAGCAATGCAACATTTTCCTGGTCCGCAACGATGCCCCGGAATTCGCTAACGGGGTGGAGGCAGTGAAGTGGATGGATGGAAAAACCACTTCTGCTCCTCATGGTGCTTGTACCGACCGATTCGCTCGGCTAGCGTTTCAACAGGCGGGTATCGAACCAAAGCGATATCTCAACCAGAATATTGAGGTCATCACGACCAATTTCCGTGCTGGAAAGCTGGATGCGGCAGCAATCTGGGAACCCACTGCTTCCAAGATCGTGATGTCAGGCATTGCCCGTCGTGCCGCGAGTGGGGAAGACTTTGATGCCTTGGACGGGGCCTTCATGGTCATGCTGAATGATCTGATCTCCCAGCGGCCGGATGTGCATCGTGGATGGCTGGAAGCGGAATTGGATGCCCAACTGTTCATGGCGGATCCCGCCAATGCCGACGAAGTGGCAGCACTCGCTGAATCCCAAACCGAGAAAATTGACCGGAAGGTCCTGAAACATGCCATGTTCGGGGGCTGGCCTAAAAATCAGGGAGGCGGAGACGTTAAGGTGCAATTGGATTTCATCGTGAATGACCGGGTACAGTCCCTGCTGGATGATGCCACTGCCTTCCTCTACAGCCTGCCCAAAAAGCCGGCCGCCGAACCCAATATTCGACCTGGTGGCGTGACGGATGCGGTAGCTCGTGAGGTTCTGGAAGCCCGGGGACTGAGCAGTCCCCTGGGAGTGATCAAAGCGTCCGACTGACTCTAATCGGTCGGATTTCTTGGGGCCGGGGGCAGCATCCATGCTCCGCCACCCGGCCCCACTTGAAACGACAGGCGATTCCTGCCATTCATCACCTGATGAATGGCATTGGATTGTGCCGCCCGACCCGACTCACACCCTCCTTCCGATGAAAGGCCATGGCTGATACCGAGGCAATCACCAATCAGGGTGGCCCGCATCCCACCGGTCTACGAGTATTCCTGTTTCGCCTGAAGCGAAACCTGAGAAAATCCTCTCCCTATCTGGCGGTCGCGGGTATTACGCTGTGGTTGTTCGTCTGGTGGATGTTGTGTGAAGTGCTGAAAGCGCCTCGGTTTGAAAAAATGCCGGGGCCGGTTATGGTGCTGAAGGAGTTGTTTGCACCCGAGCCCTTTCTCGGAATCTCCATATTCACCCAAGAGTTTTATCAGCATGTCTATGTGAGCTGTCGACGCATCTTCTATGCCTTCTGCATCGCAACCGGTGTCGGTGTGCCTCTGGGACTTTGCATGGGGTGGTCCAGGCGTTTTCGGGAATATACCTTCCCCTTGCTGGAGACCTTGAGGCCAATCCCCATACTCGCTTGGGTGCCCTTGGCCATCTTGATGTTCCGCGGTTTCGAAGGACCGGTCATCTTTCTCGCGACGCTCGCTTCTTTGTACGTCACCACACTGAACACGCTACTTGGCGTCGATTCCATTGATGAGGCCTATTTCCGGGCCGCAGGGTGCCTAGGCTCCAAGCCACATCATGTCTTCTTTCATGTCGTGGTGCCCGGCGCTCTACCCTTCATCTTCACGGGCCTGCAAATTAGCGTGGGAGTGGCCTGGTTTTCCTTGGTGGCGGCCGAAATGGTTTCCGGGGATTACGGCTTGGGTTATCTGATTATCGACGCCTATATGAATAACGTGACCATTCCAATGGTCATTGGCATGGTGACATTGGGGTTTGTCGGCTGGGGGACTTCCGTAATCGTGAGAATCGTTGGCAGTCGAATGATGCAATGGCGGACTCGGGCCCTGGCGATGGAAAACCGGTAGCGAGACATATGAGCAGTCATTCCGAAGAGCCGCCAGTACAGACCCAGGGTGCGATCAGCATTCGCAACGTCACCAAGATCTATGATCCAGAGGGAGTGAATGTGTTGGCGGTCGATGATTGCTCCCTTGAAATCGCGGCCGGCGAAGTCTGCATGGTCGTAGGGCCCAGTGGATGCGGCAAGACCACATTACTGAATGCCATCGCGGGATTTCACTCCATCACCATGGGGGAAATCTTTCTGGATAGTCAACTGCTATGCGGACCCAACAAGCCTCAGGCCAATCAGGGTGCAGACCGGGTCGTGGTATTTCAAAACGGAGCGCTGTTCCCTTGGAAAACCCTGACGGACAATGTCGCCTATGGCCCCCTCGTCCAAGGCAAGTTGGAAAAGACCGAAGCTCGCGAGAAAGCCCGCCATATGCTGGACGAGGCAGGATTGGGGGATTTTCTGGAGAAGTATCCGGGAGAAGTCTCATCCGGCATGGCGCGCCGTGCAGAGATCGTTCGGGCGCTGATCAACGACCCCAAAGTCCTGTTGTTGGATGAACCGTATCGCGCCATGGATGAATTGACCAAATCCATCATGCACGAAGCACTGCTGGAGATGTACGACCGCACCCGTGTCACCATGTTCTTCATCACACACGACCTGGAAGAAGCGATTTTTCTTGGGGACCGGGTCGTGGTGATGACCACACGGCCCTGCAAAACCAAGAAGATCCTGAATGTGTCCATCCCCCGGCCGAGGGATTACCACGTCCTGTCGTCGGAAGCATTCCGACATCTGATGGATAAAACCAGCGAAGCGGTGCACGAGGAGGCCCTGAAGGCATTCGAGGCTGGTGAACGCGAATTGGCCTGACAGAACAAGTTGCCGATAGATAGCGAAAAGAGATGACCACCACGACACAAGGTCCCAGTGCCACAAGCGGGTCGTTTGAAAGGACACACTGGGAGAAGATCAGACAAAGCAGCAAGTTCTGGCGTGGGGTCTTCGCCGTGATGATCACCCTGATCCTCTGGGAAATCGGCTCGCGATGGGATGAGTGGTTCGGCCACCAGTTGCCGTTTCTGGGGCTGATTCCTCCGCCCACCGCCGTGGTCGTGGCATGGGCTGAAGTTATTCCACAATATGGATACTGGGAAAGTTGGTACTTGAGTTTCCGTAGGGTACTGCAGGGCTTTCTGGCCGCCATGCTCATTGGCATTCCATTTGGTTTGTTGCTGGCGGTGAGTCGATATCTGCGGGAAATCTTTTTCCCTCCCTTTGAGGTGCTCAGGCCCATCCCACCCTTGGCTTGGGTGCCCGGTTCACTGATATTCTGGCCCACCAATGAAATGTCCATTGCCTTTGTGACGTTTCTCGGGGCATTCTTCACCATCGTGATCAATGTCCTCGGGGGTGCCCGGAGTATCGATATCCGACTGCTGAGGGCAGCCCAATCAATGGGGGCCACACGCTGGGATATGTTCTGGCGCATTGTTCTGCCCGCCACCTTACCATCCATCTTTACCGGTGCAGCGGTCGGCATGGGTATCACTTGGGAGGTGGTTTTGGCGGCGGAAATGATTTCCGGGGGTGGAACACAAGGCGGTGGCGGACTCGGCTTTTTCATCTGGAATTCCTACATGGGGGGGTCCTTGGAACAGATTGTCGTCGGCATGGTCAGCATTGGTATCGCAGGATATCTGTCCAGCAGTGCGATCCGCTGGATTGGTGACCGCAGCATGCCATGGCGAAGATTGTTCTAACCCTTCCACATCCAACACGATAAGCCATATCATGGCACAAAATCCAAAATCGGCCACCCCGTCGGAGGCTAGCAGCGAAGGACATATCATTTTCAAGGGAGTCTGCAAGGGCTATGGCGAAGAATGGAACTGGCAAGATGTTGTGCTTGATCTGAGTATGGAAGTGGAACCAGGAAAGCTCACGGCGGTAGTCGGTCCATCGGGGTGCGGAAAGTCTACACTGGTCAATTTGGTAGCTGGATTCGAGATGCCCGAGCGCGGAGAGATTCTTCTGAACGGCCGCAAGATCTCGGGGCCATCGCATGACCGGATTGTGGTCTTCCAGGAGACCGCACTCATGCCTTGGCAAACCACTTATCAAAATGTGATCTTCGGCCCCAAAATCCGTGGCGACATGAACCGACAGTTGCTTCATGAAGAAGCCATTCGACTGCTCGAGAAGGTCGGCTTACATGATTTCAAGGACAAATATCCCTTGCAATTGTCCGGTGGAATGCAGCGTCGTGCCGAGCTGGCCAGAGCCATTATCAACAATCCCCAATTGCTGATCATGGATGAACCCTTTCGGGGCCTTGATGCCATGACCAGAGAGTTGATGCAGGAATTCTTCTTGCGACTATTCGAAGAGAACCGGCGAACCAACCTGTTTGTGACCTCCGAGATTGAAGAGGCGATCTTGCTGGCGGACAAGCTGATTATTCTGTCCAATCGCCCGACGCGAGTGCGGCAAATTCTCAACATTGACCTCCCGAGGCCGCGCGACTTTCAGATGTTGTCCTCGGAAGAAGCCTTCGGCTACAAAAGTACCGCCCTGGAAATCTTGCATGACGAGGCCATGAAGAGCTTCAAGGGCGGTCGCAATACTCAAAGTGATTTTCTCGAGGCCTTTTCTCGCCGGAACCCGAACTGACATCAGATTGCTAGGCGATCTCGCATTGGCCTATTCAAGGCCAGTGATCATCGTTCTGGCGATAGTCGGAGCCGTCTTGATCACCGCCGCCAACTGGATGGGAACCGCCCGATTTGTCAGCCAACGCGGTGCTTCTCTCCTGAATCTTGTAGGATATGGCTGTACCGGGTTGAGTATCGCACTGTTTATCGTGGTGGGATTCATCGTCCATTAATTCCGCTCTATGAGCGTTCCATCCCCAATACAGACCCCCCCGACCCATCGACGATTTCTTGAAGCCCGTAACCTGACCATGCGTTACGGAAATGTCACGGCGATCAATGGGATCAGCTTCCATATCCGTCCTGGTGAATTGGTCGCATTGTTGGGACCCAATGGCGCTGGGAAGTCCACCACGATGCGTGTGCTGACGGGCTATCTCCAACCTTCGACAGGGGCTGTCATCGTCCATGGCCGTGACCTGTCAAGCGATCCGATACGGATATGCCGGAAGATTGGTTATCTGCCCGAGGCGATGAGCGGATACGGTGAATTGACCTGCGCCGAATTCCTGCGATTTATCACTGATGTCCGGTCCGTCCAAGTCGATTCCAGACGGGCCGAGTACTGGATCATGGATATCCTTGGGCTGCACCGCTACCTCAACACCCCATTGCGTCGACTGTCCAAGGGTTGGCAACAACGGGTCTGGCTCGCACAGGCCCTCGTACATGACCCCGACATTCTGATCCTGGATGAACCTACTGATGGACTCGACCCCCGGCAAAAACAGGACATCCGGGGCCTCATAGCCCAGCTGGCAGTGCACAAGGCCATCCTGATGTCTACCCATATACTGGAAGAGGCGGAATCCATCTGCCAGCGGGCGATCATTCTACAACAGGGACGAATCGTAGCCGACACGGCATTGACAGAACTGCTGGATGATCATGGACGTCTGTACGCCATGTACTACCAACTCACCAACCCTTCATGATGTGACGATGGTGTTTTCCGGCAGACGCATGCTCGCTTGTTATCGACATGAACTGCGGACGTTGATCCATTCCCCGATCAATGTAATTTTTCTCTCCGGGTTTTTGATCGCCATGGGATTGTGCATTTTTCTCATTGGCGAGTTCTTTTCCACCGACGAAACCTCCCTGACCCTGTGGACCTTGTTCCTGCCTTGGTGTGGGCTGGTTTTCGTCCCCGCCCTGGCCATGCGGGCATGGCCGTATGACCATACCGACCACTCAGTCGAACTGTCACTCACCCTGCCGCTGTCAATTGAAGAAATTGTCATCGCCAAGTTTTTGTCAGGAGTCACATTGACAACCGTCACACTGATACTGACCCTGCCGTTTCCCGCCACGCTCGCCTATCTTGGAGAACCCGACTGGGGCGTGGTGCTGGCAGGATATCTCGCTGCCTTTCTCTTGCTGGCCCTGTATTTTTCGATTGCCTTGGCCGTCGCCGCCATCTTGGGTGATGGTATCTCTTCCTACCTTGCCAGTGTCGTCTTTCTCTTTATCCTGATTCTAGGGGGCGCGGACGAACTGTCTTCGCTGGTGGATGAATGGATTCCCTTTCGTTGGATACAAGGACTGAAGGAAATCTTTCCTGGACCGCATTACAAACTCCTGGCCTCTGGCCTCGTCGAATGGAGAGCAGTCTCCTGGTTTCTGCTGGCGATGACCGCCATGCTGGCCTGTTGTGGACTGGCAATCCATGACCGAAGGAAAGGCAGTTCCTCTCTCCAAAGGAAGCTCGTGCTATTCGTCAAAGCGATGTGTGTCCTCGCAGTGAGCGTGTTTGGGCAGTTGATCTCTTCTCAAATCTCCTTGGAAGCCGACTTAACCGAGCAGAAAATCTATACCCTGAGCCAAGCCACCTTGAGGGCACTGCAGGGCGTAGAAGAAGTGGTCAAAATCGATCTTTACTGGAGCCAACGGGAAAAAACCGTCCCACAATCCATCCGAAATTATGCAGACAGCGTCAGGCATTTTCTCCAACGAGTGGCAAGCAATTCGAACGAACGCGTGAAAGTGACCCACATCGATCCCGTGCCGGATACCAACGCAGAACTGAAGGCACTGGAAGCCGGAATAAAAGTCGTGCCTATGACATCAGGCGACTACTTTTATCTTGGGCTGGAGATATCGTATGCAGGCAAGCGGTATCAAATCCCCTATCTGGATGTCGAACGAGCGGGCTGGCTGGAGTCTGATGTCCTATCCGCCTTGCTTCGTTTTACATCCCGGCAACCGATCAGTGTCGGCATCCTGAGCCCATTAACGCCACCGGGAACCCTGGATGCCCCTCGACCAGGTTTATCGTTCATTGAGGAACTGAAGCCTCTCCATGATGTCAGCATCATCCCGTTCTTTGCCGAATCCCTGCCAGCCGACCTAGATGTCTTGCTGGTGCTGCAAGGTACTGTGCTCAAGCGTAAAATGTTGTGGGCCATCGACCAGTTTGTCATGTCCGGTGGCACACTCATCGCGGCTATGGACCCGATGGTACGGTTCGATCGTTCCAGTAACGAGCTCCGTTTCCAGCCATCGGAGACGATCAACGACCTCTCCGACTTGATCTTGGCCTGGGGGGTTCGATATGAGGGAAGCCACATTGTCGGTGACCGAAATCTGTCATCCCCGGTACAGACCACCGATACCCACACTCCGCTCAACTACCCCTACTGGCTCGGTTTTTCCCGGAACACACTGGATTCCAGCCATCCAGTCACCGCCGCCCTCCAGAACATTCTGATCGTGGAAGCAGGTTCCCTGAAAACCGTCCCCACTACCGCCCATATTGTCCCCTTGCTACGCACCACGGAGGAAGCTGGGTTCACACCCCGTGATACTTACAGGAATTATTCGCATTTCGAACATGCCACCCGGTTTTCACCCGAAACAGGACGCCAACTGATTGCCGCATTGATCCATAGACCGCTGATCAGTGCCTATCAGGGTCGGGAAATTCCTGTCGGCCATGCTGGGATTCAAGCTTCTGTAAAACCAGCCAATGTCTTCGTGATCGCTGATGTCGACTGGTTGTTTGACCCATTTGCCTTACATACGACCCACATGGGCAGTACCACTTTGACCCGCCCATTGAACGACAATATTCCTCTACTGGCAAATATGATCGCCCATAGTCAAAATGCGGTGTTGGCCGACGTACCGGTCCGTTCCAATATCATCCGCCGGTTTACACGCATCGCACGGATGTACCATGAGGTTGAACAGGATATCCTGGTGGGCGAACAACTGACCTTGGAACGGATGGCGGAATTCGAACGAAAACTGGATGTGATCCGCGAGACCGCCCAAATCGATTCACTTGCCGAGCTTCCATCTCCGCTACGTGAACAGGCACTTCCCTTGCAACGAAAACTTATCGAGATGAAGCGCGACCTACGAAATATTCGCCAACAAATGCGCACGAGCGTGGACCAACTGGAGGTGGTCTTGATCTTGATCAATCTCATCAGCGCACCTGCCATGGTCATCATGCTGGCCGTATGGGTGGCCTTTCAGCGCCGATATTTCCCGACCCGATGGATCTCGCCAGACAGCCGGAGATATCCCGAATTCCCTCGGTGACCCGCTTCTTCGTGCGGACACCCGACAATCGAACCGGTCCGAATGATTCAGGCTCCTGACCCTGAAATGAAGGGCATCCCACTACACCGACCTTTTTCGGCTTGGAAAGCGCCATCCTCGTGACCCGGCGCTTCCAATGTTTCTACGGATGGCACCCGTTTCCACATTCCATGCTCATAATGACCGCCCCCCATATCGGCAACCGCCGTGATAGCAAAGTCAGTGATGGAAACGGTGTCAGCCCGCTTTTTCCGGGAACAGTCCCGGCAACCAGCGTGAAGCCAGTTTGGCGGGAAAAGCCAGGTGCAGGGGGGCGCGTGAACTGTCCGACGTCAGCACTTCCCTTGCCACCAGCGCTGATACTATCCGTCGAGCTTGCCGAACGCTGGTGCCTGTGATGCGGGCGATATCGCCCCTTGGCAGTGCGCCCCGATAGAGCAGCGCTTCAAGAACCGCAGCCGATTTGGGGGGCAAGGCACCGGCCTGGATTTCCTCTTCAGCCCAAATCATGATGCGGGTGCACAAACAGTCTGGCTGCACGAGCCGGTCCATGAAATCCACCTGATCAATGCTCGTTTCCAGAAAATAGCGCGTAAATGCGACCAGGGCTTCCTCACTCAAATTACCCCTCCCGTCCAGGTCGTTACGGCGCTGGGCATCGCAAGCCATGAGGTGACGCTTATAGGTATTTTCGCTGTGTGCGAGGCCTCTGGCAATCGACCAGACCCCACCGGTATCGAGTGTCTCCAGCCATATCGCATGAGACATCAGGCGAGCCACACGCCCGTTGCCATCAAGAAACGGGTGAATCCATAAGAAACGATGATGTCCCGCTGCTACGGCTAGAATACTGTCGGCCTTGCCGAGTTGGCCGTAGACCGATTCAAAGTGCGCCAAAAATCTGGATAATGCACCGGGACTGACCGGGCTATGTCGTCCAACCTTCACATCCCGGTCACGCATCATACCGGGGAACACTTTCTGGCGCTCACCGATGACTGTGCCTTCCACCCACTGCAGTTCTTCGGGTAGCATGGCATAAAAGCGGCGGTGGATTTCGGTCAAGCCTTCCACAGTGTGTGCTCGACCGATCAGTCCCCCTTCGTCAATCCATTGCTGAACATGGACATGGGCCTTGGCCTCCAACTGGAGATGGCGCTTATGCGGGTCGATGCTGAAGTCATCTTTCAATGCACGCTCGATATCCACGGGATGGGTATCATGGCCTTCAATCAGGTTGCTGTAGTAACCGTTCATCGACCGAACCAAATGGACAAGGGTAATCAACACCCCTTTGGGCAGACTGCGCCGCAAGCCAACGGATTTGGCCATCAGATCAATGGCAAGGTCAGCCAACTCTCCACGATAAATGGAACGGTCACTGATCAGCAGTGGCTCCATCAGATGAATCAATTCGCCTTTATCCAGCCGCCTGATGTCCGCCTGAGCAACCGGTTTCTTGTCCGCTTTGACCATCTTCATAAGCGTCAATATAACATGGGTTTATGAGATATTTCAAGTTCAGAAAGTCCTCTTTTATGTCCTTTTTATCCTCCGTCTGATCCAGAAACCGCGATGCCCGGATGAAATCCTTGGTGAGGGCATGATGGCATCACATTCGGCAAGCACGATCTGTCATGGGTGCGCAAAGAGCAGCGACCATGGGAGAAAGTTGAGCCATGACCGCGCTGCCCACCTCAAGACGAAATGCCGACATCCTGCCGACAACCGTGATCAGCCATGCCATTGGACCGGGACCGGGTTTCGGTAATCGTCAATACAGACATAGGTGAAGGTCGCTTCCGTGACTTTCAGCAATTTCACCACCGGTTGTTTGCGCCGGACCCAAGTTTCAATATGAATGGAGATGGAGGTGCGGCCGCACTTCTCCACCGAGCAATAACAGCTGACCTGATCCCCGACATAGACGGGCAAATGAAAGGTCATGGCGTTGACCGCCACCGTCACCAGTCGACCCTTGACGGTATAACTGGCAAAGATGGCCCCGGCCAGATCCATCTGGGACATGATCCAGCCCCCGAAAATATCTCCGGCGGGATTGGCATCCGCGGGCATGGCAATGGTCCGCAAGGAAGGTTCCCGACCTGCCAGGTCCATCGGCTCCTCCACTCCCATTGACATCTAGAATCCTCGGCCCATGCAATAGAACTCGTCATTTGGCCGCATGTCGATCAGGTTGGCCATGCGGTTGGACATGCCAAAAAAGGCAGCGATCGCCCCGATATCCCAGATGTCCTCATCATCGAACCCGTGACCATGCAAAGTGGCAAAATCCGCATCCCCGAGGGTGCCGGGGGCGCTGGCCACCTTGACGGCAAACTCCAGCATGGCCGACTGTCTGGGCGTGATGTCCGCCTTTCGGTAGTTCACCGAGACCTGATCGGCAATCAAGGGGGACTTGGCATAGATTCTCAACAAGGCCCCATGGGCGATCACGCAGTAATGACAATCGTTCACGGCACTGGTCGCCACGACAATCATCTCTCGTTCCGCCTTGCTGAGACTTCCCTCTTTCAGCATCAGGGCATCATGATAATCGAAGAATGCCCGAAATTCGGCCGGCCGATGCGCCAGCGTCAAGAACACATTGGGAATGAATCCGGCCTTTTCATGGACCGTCTTGATCCGGGCACGAATATCCGCTTCAAGGGATGCCAGGTCAGGCACGGGATAACGACTGATAGGGTGATGGGGCATGATGCAGTAATTCGGGTCAAGGGCGTCAGAAATCCGGATTGAAATAATGTCGTCCAGACTGGATGTTTTCCATCTCCTTCAGCAACAGTTTGAAGTGTTCGTCGTTGTTCAGGAAGTCGGTGGTATCGGCATTGACGATGAGCAATGGCGAGGCATGATAGCTCAGGAAGTAGCGCGTGTAGGACTCGGACAGATCCTCAAGAAAACTGCGTTCCATATTCCGTTCGAACAAGACGCCGCGAGTGCGGATCCGCTTGACCAAAGTGCCGGTCGGAGCCTGCAGATAGATGACCAGGTCGGGTCTGGGCACTTCCCACATCAATTGCGCATAGATTTGTTCGTACAGGTAGAGTTCATCTTCATCCAGGGTCAGTCGGGCAAACATCGGATCCTTGTCGAGCATGTAATCCGCAATGCGCAGGGGGGAAAACAGGTCCTCCTGGCTGATCCCCTTCAACTGCTGAACCCGTTGAAACAAGAAATATAACTGGGTCTGAAGGGCATACCGATGCGGTGAACGGTAGAATCGTTCCAAGAACGGATTTTCATTCGATGGCTCCAGAATGAGATCTGCCCCCAGCGAAATGGCGATCTGTCTGGCCAAGGTGGTTTTCCCGACGCCGATGGGGCCCTCCACCACGATGTAATGCTTGCTGTTGATCGGCTTGTCTATGGATGATGTGCTGAGATCGTTACAACGCCCAATTCAGAGAGACCGGAAGATGGTTCGCTGTGTGGGTCCGTTTCTCCTGACAACTGTACACTTGCCGGGGACCCGATTGCCAGTGTGACCGTCCCTCGTTTTGGTTCTTTTGCGATTCTGCCACAGAACTTCCGCCGACGGAAACCGGCCGACGGAAACCATTTTTTTCGAGTTCCAGGAGGAACTATCAGAGGGACGTGATGCGAAGTGGTGTGTCTGTGATCGACTGGACGGCCCGAGCGTCGGCGGACCGTGACTGTGCGCAGGTCAATGGGGGAATCGGCGGGCCAGAAGAGGCCTCATGGGCCACATGTCACCTCACTGAGAACGCAATGCCCAGCCCAGAAGCAACTGATGGCCTTTATGCGGCGCACGATACCATCATCCCGGAATTTGGGCTTGAGTGTTGGATGAAGAACCGCTGTTCCATGAACGTGAGGGAGGTCATTCGAGCCTTGGAAGCCAACAGCTTTCAAGTAAGACCGGGTGTGCGAAGACATTTCGCCACCGAAACCACCCCCCACATCCCCCCGAATCCCGAACGGGCCGGGATGGTTTTCATGGACCCGGATCCGGTTTCCTGTCGGTGGGGAGACGTCCCTCGTGTTCTGTCGCTTCATGCGCCAGGATAATCTCGCGCAGCTTGGCGGCTACCACCTCGGGTCGGTGATGAACCATCGAGACATGTCCAAGCCCCGGAATTTCATGCAAGCTCCCGTTCGGCACCAGATCGGCCACCACCTTGCACATGGACGGAGCAGTCTGAACATCCTCCGAAAAGCTGATGACCTGAAATGGAACCGGACATGAGGTGAGTGCCCGACGACAATCAAATGCCAGACAGGCTTCCCACTGGGCGACCAACTCGGCCGGATCTCGTTCGGCAAAGCGGGCCGTATAGCTGGGCTTGATTTGCGCCCAAAATGACGGATCGTGCAGGGCCTTGGCCGGAAAGGCAAAGGGGGCATAATGCGGTGCCAGAAAATTGCGGGGCAATGAAATCCCCGCCTTGCGCAAATCGATTTCCGCCTGCATCCAGTCCCGGGTGAAACCGTCGATATACGCCGCCGTGCCCATCGGGATGGCCAGTCGAACCTTGTCGGGAAAGTCGATGGCGACCTGTTGGGTCACCAGTCCGCCCAGCGACAGCCCGGCCACCACGGCCGATCCACCACCAAAGGCATCAATCACCGCCGCACAATCCCGGGCATAGGCTTCCATCGTCCATGGCGGTGGGGGAGCGGTGGTCAGCCCCGCCCCCCGCGGGTCGTAGGCAATACAGCGAAACGAATCCGAGAGCCGGGCAAACTGCTGGGAATAGGCTTCGGCGGTTTGATCTCCCCCCGGAATGAACACGACATCCGGCCCTGCGCCCTGCGTCACCACCCGCATCGTGACGCCCTCTGCGGTCAATGAGTGGATAATGGCCCCGTCATCAAACCCCGGAAAGGCATTCATACCAGATGTCTGGGGATATTCTCGGCCCATGTCTTCTCCGTCACCACACTGTCCCCATCGACCGCCCGAAGCGTGGCTTCGACCTGCCAGTCGGTTTTCAATGCCCGCACGGTCACCGAGACATCCAGGTCGGCACACCAGTCGCCTCGCCCATAATGTCGGGTCCAGGCACAGGTCCCTTCCGCCGAATTGGGTTGGTCGGGGTGGATGGTAAATTGTTCATGACACACCGACCGGGTCTCCATACCGGTGTGCCGATGACGTTCCAGTCCGCTGTCGTGAAGGATCTCACATGTTTCGACCCCGCTGACCAGATCGATGGAGCGACGACGCTGGTAAGTGCCCTTGGACAGCGAGTCGGTCGCCAGGGGGGTAGCCCCCTCGGGATCCGAAAACCCGTCCGGCGTGGATTCACCTGACCCGATGGGGAGCACCATTTTCGTCCCCGTCAGGGTCAGACGGGCCCGGGTTTGAGAGGGCCAGATGACCGGCCAGTACGCATTCGACAGGGCCAGCCGCAGGCGATGCCCCTGACGGATGCGCTGTCCACAGGCATTGAGCTGGAGCCGAAAGGAGACCGGCGACCTAGGCAAGGATTCCGGGGCAGCATGACTGTGGCGATGGGTCAGGTTCAACACCCCGTAACTGATCCGTACCGCCCGACCATCTTCGGCTACATCAGACAGTACGGCGACCAGATTGGCCTGTGGAACCTCACTGATCACATCCCCCTGCAGCACCGGAAACCCGAGCAGTTCCAGTTCGTCCTCCAAGGGGGCCGTATCAAAGCACACCATCCCGGTTTCTCCACTCTGGTCGACGGGACCGTCCGGTACCACACCATAACCGCACCAGTTGCCGGCTGTATGCCCCGTGTTCTCCGGCGTTGCCAGGTAGATGGGCGGGCCTGGCTTGTCGGCGAGGCGGGGGCCGCCCGGATACAGCGTTTTCGTGGTCACCGCGCTTGGGGGCCAGCGAGGAACAGTCACCCAATGTCCGGTGCGGGTCGAATACAAGGGCGCTGGGGTCGCCGAATGCTGGATCCAGGTGCGCAATGACGGTTCTTCCATGATGCCCGTGTCGATCCCCTTGAGATGTTGATCCCACCAGCGCAGACACTCCTGGAGAAAGCCGATTCGGGGCCCGGGCATGGCGAAATGGGGATACTTATGTCCCCAAGGGCCAATCAGCCCTTTACGGGGACAAGTCAAATGTTCGAGCATGCGAAAGATGGCATTGGTGTAGCCATCGGCCCAGCCGCCGACCAGATACACCGGGACCTTGACTGCTTCGTACTGCTCGCAGATCGAGCCATGGGTGTAGAAACTGTCCCGGTGCTGATGTCTGAGCCAGTCGAGCAACCAAAGGCCGTTGCCTTCCAGTCGCTCCTGCCACATCTCGCGCCAGCGTTCGCCCACAATGGCCGGATCCGGTGGGGTATGGGCGATGGAAAGCGCGGTGGCCCCCCAAGCCAGCTTATCGACCAGCATCGCCCCGCCCATGAAATGGATATCATCGGCATAGCGATCGTCCGTCGAGCACAGCGATATCACCGCCCCCAGGGCTTCGGGCTGTCGGGCGGCGACCTGGAGTCCATTGAATCCCCCCCAGGAAATCCCGATCATCCCCACCCGGCCGGAACACCACGGCTGGTCAGCCAGCCACTGGATGACAGTCAGGCAGTCTTCCTGCTCCTGCTGGAGATACTCGCCTCGGCACACGCCTTCGCTGTCTCCGGTCCCCCGCATGTCGACGCGCACCCCGGCATACCCGAAACCGGCAAAGTAGGGATGGGTCAGATGGTCACGTTCCACGGTCCCATCGCGCTTGCGATACGGCAGATATTCGAGAATCGCCGGCACCGGATCCTGCTCGGCATCTTCTGGCAGCCAGATCCGGGCGGCCAGCCGGGTGCCATCCGGCAGCGGAATCCAGGTATTTTCGATTTCACGGACCGAGCGCGGAAACTGGGTTCGAATCAACAGATCAGGGGTCATGGGTCACTCCAACAAGACGGATGGTTACTTTGGGCCACGGCCACAGACGACTTCGCCAATTCGGTCATGAAGCGCTCCCGGACATGGGCGGTCTGGCTCCCGGGGCCAGGGGGGTATGACAGGCAATGATCCGCCTGTCCATCATGTCGGTGTAGGGGGAGTCTCGGGCACACCGGGCCTGGGCCCATGGACAACGGGTATGAAATTCGCAGCCGCTCGGTCGGGCCAACAGCGAAGGCACTTCCGCCGGCAGCGAGATCCGATCAAGAACCTTGTCTGGATCGGGTTCGGGATTCGCACTGAGGAGCGTGGCCGTATAGGGGTGCGCCGGTGCCCGAAAAAGCTCTTCGGTGTCCCCGGCTTCCACGATCCGTCCCAGATACATCACGGCCATGCGGTCCGCGACATGATGCACCACATGCAGGTTGTGGGTGATGATGATCATGGCCAGATCCAGGCATTCACGCAAGTGATTCAGCAGGTTCAGGACTTCGCCCTGGACCGAAACATCCAGTCCGGCCGTAGGTTCATCGGCAATGATCAACTTGGGGTTCAGGGCGATGGCCCGGGCCACACCCACACGCCGCGCCTGTCCGCCCGACAACTGGTGAGGGTAACGATCCACAAAATCGCCAGGCAGTCCGACCAAGGTCAGCAGCCGCCGTGTTTCCTCCGGCAGATTGCCGTGTATCCCATGGATGTGGAATGGCTCCGCTAACAGATCACCGACCTTCATGCGGGGAGAAAGGGATCCGACCGGGTCTTGAAACATCATGGCCATATGACGACGCAACGGTTTCATCTGGCCGGAATTCGATGCGTCGACCCGATTGCCCATGAACGTCACTTCCCCCCGGGAGGTGTCTTGCAGGCCATTGATGGCATGCGCCAGCGTGGTCTTCCCCGAGCCGCTTTCACCCACCACCGCGAATGTCTCACCGGCATTGACGTGGAAACTCACCCCGGCCACGGCCAGGATCGACTGTCGGTTCCACCACGGCCCGACACGAAACGAGACCTCGAGATCACGCACTGCCAGAATCATGGCACCACCTTGTGACAACGGGCCAAATGGCCGTCGAGGGCCGCCTCAGGCGGTTCGGTCTCGCAGATCTGGTCCTGCCGATGGCATCGCGGCGCAAAAATGCAACCGGCCGGGCGCACCAGAAGGTCGGGAACTTCCCCCGGAATGGTGGGTAACTGTCGGGTGCGTTCGGACTGCCCGGCCGGATCGCACTGCAGCAGGCGTTCCGTGTAGGGATGCAAGGGATGATGGAAGATCGCCTGGGTCGTGCCCCGCTCCACGACCTCTCCCGCATACATAACCACCACCTCGTCACACAGTTCGGCAATGACCCCCAGATGATGGGAAATGAACAGCACGGAGCATCCAATCTGAACCTGCAGGTCGCGAAGCAACTCAATGGTCGCCACTTCCAAGGTGGCATCCAGGGCCGTGGTGGGTTCGTCCGCAATCAACAAGACGGGCTCCATCATCAGCGCCATGGCGATGGCGATGCGCTGTTTCATGCCGCCGGAGAATTCATGCGGATAGCGTTCCAATGCGGATTCTGGGTCAGGCAGGCGTACCTTGCGCAGCATCTCCACGGATTTCGTGTTTTTTTGCGAGCGGCTGATTGGGGACCGATACTGGATGTGCCGCATCTGTCGACCCACGGAAATCACGGGGTTGAGGGCCCCCATCGGATCCTGGAACACAGTGGCAATCTGCACCCCGCGCAGCATCTGCATTTCCAGGCGACCCAACTGAGTCAGATCGCGCTCACCGAACAGGATGCGGCCATGGTCCACCTGTCCATTCTCGGGCAGCAAGCCCAGGATGGCATTGACCAGAGTCGACTTGCCACAGCCCGATTCGCCAACCACCCCCACGATCCGATGCGCCGGCACATCAAACGACACGTTTCGCAAGGCCCGCAGCGGACCGCCCTTCGTGGCGAAGGTGACGTGGAGGTTCTGGATCCCGAGGACATTCATCCGCGGGACTTCAATCGGGGATCGAACACATCCCGCAGAGTTTCCCCAAGAAATGTGAATCCCAGCGTGGTCAGCACAATGGGCAATCCGCCAGCAATGGCAATCCAGGGCGTGTCACGGATGGCGGTGAACCCGTCGTTCAAGATCGCCCCCCATGACGGGGTCGGCGGCCGCACGCCGAGGCCCAGGAAACTCAAGCCGGCTTCAATCGCCACCACCACGGGGATGTCCATCGACGCCAGGATGAGCAGCGGTCCAATCACATTCGGCAACACATGGAGGCGCAGCACCCGCACCGTGCCGGCACCCATGCTCTGCGCCGCCGTGACGAACTGGGCGGACTTCAGTGCCAAGGTCTGAGTGCGGATGATGCGACCGTAGCCGGGCACATTGACCAGCACGACAACGACCATCACCGCGGTCAAAGAGGGACCAAACAGCGTCACCAGGGCCAAGGCCAGCATCACCGTCGGAAAACTCTTGATCGCGTCAAACAGCAGAATCAGCAAATTATCCAGCCAGCGCGGACCATAACCGGCCATGAGACCGAGCAGGACGCCGATGGCCAGTGAGGCGGCGATTGAGATCAAGGCCACGGACAGGGCGATACGTCCCCCATGCAGAACGCGAGCAAACAGATCCCGACCCAGCTGGTCCGTCCCGAGCGGATGGGCCAACGACGGACCCAGAAACCGGTCCCGGGGAGAAATCCGGTTGGGTTCCGCCATGGCAATCAGGTCGGCCAAGAGGGCACCACCGATCATGAGCACAACCAACACCAGTCCGAGACGGCCCAGGGGTTCGGCCCAGATCCGACGCAGAAGACCGTACGCTCTAGAGACGGCTGCGGACACGGGGATCCAGATATCCGACGACGAGGTCGGCGACCAGATTGATCAGGATGAACAATACCGTGGTGACCAGCACGGCGCCAGTCACCAACGGATAATTCCGCGTCAGGATGGCATCATAGACCAGTTTACCGACTCCGGGACGGGCGAAGACAATTTCCGCAAATACCGCCGACGAGAGCATCTGCCCGATCCCCACACCCAACAGGGTGACCGTCGGCAGGATGGCGATCAGCAGGGCATACTGATAGGTGATTTGCCGATCCGGCAACCCGAAGGCGCGTGCTGTCCGGATATGGGACGCTTCGAGCACTTCAAGCATCGACGCGCGAACCATGCGGGCGATGTATCCCACCCATCCCAACCCGACGGCGAGCGAGGGCAGGATCAGGTGCACCAGCTGATCCCCGAGGTGACCGGGCTCTCCCGCCCCGATCGCGGGAAGCCAACGCAAGGAGACGGCAAAGACCAACAGCGCATAGATCGCGATCACAAAGGACGGCACCGCGATGACTGCCACACTGAAAACGCCGATCACCCGGTCGGCCAAGCTGCCCCGCTTGACCGCCGACCAGCATCCCAGCGGGATGCCCAGCGCGACGGACCACACCATGCCCCCGGCAATCAATGCAAGCGTCGAAGGCAGTTGCTCCAGCACCACTTGGGCCACGGGACGATCCGAAAGCACCTCGTTTCCCAAGTCGCCTTGCCAGGCGTGGATGAAAAAATTCCAGAACTGGACCCAGACCGGCTGATCCAGTCCCATCTTGACGCGCAGGGCCTCGCGCATGGCATCGGTCGCCCGCGGACCCAGCGCCACCGCCGCCGGGTCCCCCGGAATCAGGTAAATCATCGTAAACAGCAGCCACATGGCCACCGAGACGATCAGAACGGCGAGCCCCAGCCGTTTGAGGGAATAGTTCAGCAATTGTCCGCGATCAGCAGTCGACCACGCTGCGGGATCGGGCGGCCGAAGCCGACCGCCCGACAGCCGGTCAAGCGGACTGAAATTCCGATAACAGGGATTCGCCGTTCGGTTTCAAGCCCGGCACGATGGTGTCTCGATGGATAGCGCCCACCACCTCGTGGGTCAGGAACACGTAACAACCGCTTTCATCCATGAGCGCCTGCATCTTCCGGTAGATCTCGTCGCGCTTGCCACGGTCGCTTTCGACCAGACCCTGTTCGTGCAAGGCCTTGTACTCGGCGTTGTTGAAGCGCTCCCAATTCCACACACCCACCTGCTCAGGTGTAAACCAGACCGTGGCCCAACTCGGATCAGGCTGCATGGAGAACCGACTGAGGACCAGTTGCAGTTGGTTCCAGTAATCGCCCTCCTTGGATCCGAGTGTCCAGAATGTGCCGCTGTCATTTTGCTTGATCTCGCAGTTCACCCCCACCTCCGCGAGGTTGGCCTGGATGACCTGGGCGGCCGTCAACCGCTCCGACTGGTTCAGAATGTCGAGGGTCACGGACAGGTTCGTGGCCCCCTCCTGTTGCAGCAGCGCTCGGGCCTGATCGGGATCATAGTCATAGGTCACCCGATCCCGACTGCCGGGAAGTCCCGGGGCAATAATGCCATGTCCGACGGAGGCGGCCCCGAAATAGGCGGCATCCACGACCCCCTTGCGATCAATGGCATGCTGAACCGCCCGCCGGACATTCGGATTGTCGAAAGGCGCCACATCCTGGTTGATTCCCAGCCAGACGTACGCCAGCGAGGGCTTTTCCAGCACGGTCGAGCCTTCCGGCGGATTCGCCTTGAGTCTCGGCAAGGACGACACCGAGGTCCAGGTGTAGTCCAGGTCACCCGCCTCGAAACCGCGTTCAGCGGTCGCGGGATCCTCAATGGGGATGATATGGATCTCCTCGAAGCCACCCGGCTCATGCGCCCAGTTGGGGTTCCGTCGCAGGATGGTTTTCTGCTTGGGTTGCCAATCGGCCAGAAGATATTGCCCCGACTGCGCCACGGGCTTCGTCGTGATCTTGTCACCCAGTTCTTCCATGGCCCGTTTCGACAGAATGCACGATGCGGGCGTTGGCAGGGTCGTGGCCCAAAGGGGGACAAACTTGTTTTTCAGGTGGATCAGGCCTGACAGCCTGTCCTTGACCTCGACTTCTTTCAGGGCGGACCAATCGCCCGCATAGGGACTTTCCATGGCCGGGTCGGCAAAGCGCTCGATTGAGAACTTCACATCTTCTGCGGTCATCTGCCCATACCCATCGGTGAACCCGATATTGTCCTTGAGCGTAAAAGAAATCGTGACATCGTCGATCTGCTCAATGCGATCCACGGCGATGGCTTTCCAGTCCCAAGTGTCGCCGGGCTGCGGGATGACCAATGGCGCGAAGATTGAGCGAATGATGTCATCTTCAGGCAGCGACAGACGGAAGGCCGGATCCAACACCTGCAGGTCCGAATAGGACCGGATCGTCAAAACCGAGCCGTCCTGGGACAGGGCGTATCTCGGTACTACCATCGTCGCCGCTCCGAATGCCCCGGCCGCCGCCAGGAAAGAACGTCGTGTCATCATATGGGATTTCATCTTTTGACTCCTCGTATCTGGGTTCGTTATCGTGTGAAGATTGTCTTTATCCGGGTTACTTTGGGGTCCCGCCCTATTTTGCTATCTTGGTTTTCCGAAGACAACCCCTTCACCACCTTGATTCGGGGTCGATGAGCAGACGAAGCCCCGCTGTCATGACGCCGGCACATTGCCAACGGTCCCATGGTGCCGAGCACATGATATCCCGTGACTTGGGCGAGACCCGGAGTTTCGCTTTGTCACATCTCATCGCCGGCCAATGGGTGCACCGGTTCGAACGGCGCCCAACCTCGGGGCTTCCCATCCCTGGTGGGGAGACGCACTGACACTCGAAACGGTTTCGATGGTGGTCCCTTCGGATGGGCAAAATGGCGAGGCCCGGTTTCGCACTTTTTCCAACCGGTGACCTGGAAACGCTGCAATAATCGGCATCCCGTATTCGATTCTTTCCGGCAGGGTGGTCACCTCAGGCATGTTATGCAAACCTTGTCGGCGGGCTTAATAACCGGCAAACAATCATCGACTTCACGCATACTGCCCCATCGTCATATCCCTTCATGAAAGCCCACAACCCCACCCAATCAACGGAGCATGTCTGGATTGCCATGCCCGATGGAATCCGGCTCGCCGCCCGTATCTGGTGGCCAGCCGGGCAAGGCCCTTTTCCGGCCATCCTGGAATATATTCCCTATCGCAAACGGGATCTGGTCCGGGCACGGGATGAGCGGAACCATGCCCATTTTGCCGCGCACGGCTATGTCTGCCTGCGGGTCGACATGCGCGGTTCCGGTGACAGCGAGGGTCATATGCCGGATATGTATTCCCAAGCGGAACTGGCCGATGCCCGACACCTGATCGAGTGGATCGCCGAACAGGACTGGTGTACCGGTCGGATTGGGATGTTCGGCACTTCCTGGGGCGGAACGGCCAGCCTGCAGGCGGCCATCAATGCCCCCGCCGCCCTGAAAGCAGTGATTGCCAACTGCGCGACCGTGGACCGGTTCGAAGACGATATCCACTGGATGGGCGGCGCCCTGTTAACGGACAGTTTGGAATGGGGAGCGACCTTGCCTGCCATTCTCGCGGCCCCGCCGGACGCTGCGACAGTCGGGGAGGGGTGGCGCAGTATGTGGGAAAAACGACTGCAACAACTGGCCTTTCCACTGGATGTCTGGATTCGAAACCGAACTCGTGGCGAGTATTGGCGGCACGGTTCGGTCAGGTTCGACACTGAGCGTCTCTCGTGTCCCATTCTCATGATCGGCGGTTGGGCGGACCGATATTCGAACAACGTCATGACGCTGGTGCAGTCGCGGCCCGACCTGTGTTGGGGGATCGTCGGGCCGTGGGGACATCACTATCCGGATCAGGGAGAACCCGGACCAGTCATCGACTTTCAGGAGCTGGCACTTCAGTGGTGGAATCATTGGCTTGGCAGCGACATGGACGACCGGCTGGACTGGCCTCGGTTGAGGATGTGGAGGCGGGAATATGATCCGCCTGAGAACCGGCTCGTCATCCGCAACGGAGAATGGATTGAAACGAACCATCCACAAGCAGGGGATGGCCGGACCCTATTCTTGAATCCCGGCGGCTTGGTAGAACACTCCCCGGAAGAACCCCAGTCCCTGACGGTGCCCAATCATCTGGACCATGGCGAATGCGGTGGTGACACCGGGTACTTTGGACGCGCCGGCGGACTGCCCCTGGACCAGTCCGAAGATGACGACCGCTCGCTGTGTTTTGATTCGCCCCCGCTGGAACAGGATCTCCACCTGATTGGCCATGCTGAGCTGTCTTGCGAAGTGATCCGCGATCAGGCAGACGCACAGCTCGTCTGCCGTCTGTGTGAGATGACCCCGGACGGCCGGTCCCATCTGGTAGTTCGTCAGGTCCATCAGCTCGCCTTGGACGGAGCGCTCGACACCGTCGCCCCTTTCATGGACGATAAACCTGTCCGTTACCGTATTCGACTACCGTCCACCGCCTATCGATTTACCCGAGGCAATCGGATCCGGCTGGCGCTGGGCACCTCGTACTGGCCTTTGGTCTGGCCTGGATTTCGCCCCGCAACGGTTCGGGTCCTGACACGGAATGCACAGCTGAAACTGCCCTGCCTGACACAGGTCACGGGACTGTCCATGCCCTTCCCGAAGCACCGTGATCTGCCGGTTCGGCCAACCTGGACCATCGAATCCGAAGCCCCCCCGCAAAGAGGCCGGACAGGCCCCGCCGACGGCCTGAGGCATACCTACTGGATGGTGCCACGGGTCACGCTCCAATTTCCGGAGATATCTCTCAGGGTCTCGCAGCAAACGTCAGCGCATTACCGGCTCGATATGACCGGCCACCATCGTCTGCACTGTCATCTAGACCACCGGATCGAAATCCGCCGGCCGGATGGCACCGTCCAGATTAACAGTGCGTTGTGGGCCATGGCGGACCGCGACGGGCTGATCATCGAGTCGACTCTATCTGTGCACTGGAATCAGGAGCACGTGGCCAAAAAAGTGTGGCGCTCAGCCTATTCGATGCCAATCGACGAGATCGAACCGAATCCGGGTGGACTCCCCCCGCCTTGAACTGCCGTCACAAGATGGGGGGCACAGAGCGGCGCATCGGGCAGGAATGACCACGTGGAGGGAAGGGGCATTCCCGCCCATGGCCAGCCGTGGATTGGATGATCATGGGTATATCCCACTATTCCGATGACGAAATGACCGTAGACCACCAGAAGATCGCAGTCGCCTCAGTCGGCTGGTGCACCCCCTGTTCACTATCCCCGCCGAACTGATCGGCAAGTCTGACCGAGGAATTGGGATGTCCACCATTTCGGTAACCGCTTCGTCCGGGTCAACAACCTGAGCCGACAGGAACAGCAGGTCAGCCCACTCCGGAAAAGTGCTCGATGCATTCCGCGACTTCGCCAGACAACACCATGGGCAGATTCCCGGGTGAGTGGAACGCGCCCCCATCATGTTCAGGTGCATCCCTCAAGGTAGTGCGGGAGGTTCTCGACATCCCGGAGGACGGATTGCCAGCGTACAGTGGACTATGAGGGAACTGATCGTTCGTCACCCTGAAGAGGCGGCGGTCACGCAAGACGGGGTAGGACGGCATGCTCGCACTGATCAGACCGATATCATATCGGAGGTAATGGGAGTCCGCCATCAATCAACGGGGCCCGGTGGATGGGGGTCCAGCATATCCTCGAAAAACCACGCCGCCAGTTCGTTTCGACCGCTCACCCCGGCTTTCTGGTAAACGCTGGACGCTTGTTGGCGCACTGTTTTTTCATGGGTTTCCCGCAGTGTCGCGATCTCCCGAAATGACAGCCCCTTCAGCATTGCGATGACCACATCCTGCTCGCTCGCCGTCAACTGCCAGACATCAAACTGCTTTTGCATCACGGCCCGGTACTGACGGGCGAATTGCCGTGATTGGGGATCGAGTCGGGCCAGTTGTCCACGTGCCGTATCAAGCTGTTCACGCAACTCGCCGAGTGCCCGACGCTGCGCAAGATATTCGTGAAGGAACAGGGCCAATACCACTGCACTGAAGGCGAGTCGAGACAAATCATCGGCCATGGAGCCCAGCGTCTCGCCGGCCGCGAACTCGACCACGATTTCGGCCGTACTGGTGCCGAAGACAAACAGTACGAAAGCAGCCCACACCGTTCGCCGGAGGGGTATTGGCTCTATCTCATCGGACATGCTGTGATTCCTGTCTGCTGGAATGGCCAGGATCTTGGCATATTTCGGACATATGTCGGATGTCCGGGGCGTTCGGGTCCGACATTTGTCCGATGGATAGTGCGGGCCAAGTCAAGTCATAATCATAGCCAGATGGGCCATCAACCTGATGGCCAGAAGTCGCAACGTGACGGATGAGTGTCATTTCGTCTTGTGACCCACCCAGAATCGAAGAGGATTGATATGTCACTGAGGCTGTCCCGGAGGCGGTTTCTTGTCCGCAGTTCTGCTCTGTTGGGCGTTGGATGTTTTCAGTCCGTCTGGTCGAAAGACAACCCATCCAGCCTGCCGATACCGGCCCTGGTGGATGGAACGGGGGGAGAGCCGGTTGACCTGCGAATACGCCGTGGCGAGTGGTTGTTCAAACCAGGGATCACCACGCCCACCCTGGGGTTTAACGGGGATTACTTGGGACCAACCATTCGGACCCGGCAGAACAGCGAACTCAACCTGCGTTATCAGAATACCCTGACGGAAGGCGTGGCCGTTCACGGCCACGGGTTGCACGTTCCCGGCGATGTGGACGGTGGGCCACAACTGGAAATCGCACCCGGAGATCGGTGGGAGCCCGCCTTGTCCATTGTGCAACCGGCGGCCACCTGCTGGTATCACTCTCATACGCACGGCAAGACCGGCGATCAAGTCTATCGGGGCTTGGCGGACATGATCATCATTGATGACGATCTATCCGATGTCATGGATCTCCCGCATCATTACGGCGTGGATGATTTGCCCGTCATCATTCAGGACCGGACCTTCGATGCGCAGGGCCGCTTGGTCTATTCACTGGAGGAGGCGGATGAAGATGGCTGGCTGGGCGAGACCGTCGTGATCAACGGAGCCATCAACCCGGTCGCGTCGGTCCCGGCCGGCAAGGTTCGGTTGCGGCTGTTGAATGGTGCCAATGCCCGCTTTTACCTGGTGGGCTTTGCCGACCATCGCACCTTTTACAAAATTGCCAGCGACGGCGGGTTCCTGGAATCGCCAGTACCGTTGACCCTGATGGAAATGGCGCCCGGAGAGCGGTGCGAAATCATCGTGGACATGGTGGATGGCCATGCCGCCGAACTGCTGACCTGGTTCGAGGATGACTTCGACGATGCGATGGAAGGTATCTTCCAAAGCTGGCTGGGTATACTGGGACGATCCGAGAAAGCCTTACCTGCGGCATCGTTGACCCTGATTGTCGACCGAACGCTGTCCGCACAGACCAGTCCGTTACCTGAACGGATGGTTACGATTGCCCGACCCGGTAACAGTGAAATCGTGCGCACTCGCGACTTTGTCCTTACGATGGAGGAGGGGGATGAAGGTCACGCCCTGATGGATATGGCGATTAACGGCGCGACGATGGATATGAGCGTCATTAATGAACAGGTACGGCGCGGTGTCTGGGAGCGCTGGCGTATCCGGTCCAATCAAGGCGCACACCCCTTTCATGTGCACGGCTGTTCATTCCTAATTGATCGAATGGAGGGCGCGGCCGCCCCACCCGATCAGCAAGGCTGGAAGGATATCGTGGTACTGGATGATGACGATTGGTCGGAAATCATCGTTCGTTTTGATCATCCGGCCACCCGGCGCTTCCCCTATATGTATCACTGCCACATCCTGGAGCATGAGGATCGGGGCATGATGGGCCAGTTTACGGTGAGTTGATCATCCCTGACTGTGTTCACGGCAATCCAAACAGCAAGTCTCCATGATCAAGAAACGATATGCCTCGCTTTGGTCATGAGTCCCGGCAATCCGCCTTGACGAACGACAAGGCATGGCCTGCCCAACGCGATGCGCTCCCGGATGCCTTGGCGGAGATGGGGAGTCCGGATCCGGCGTTTCCGATCTGCTGGCTTTTCCCGGTCAAAGCCTGATCAAAGCGATGACCAACGAGGTCATGGCAACCATTGATCCGATAATCCATCGCGTATTGTCTCTCCCATTCTTGGCCATGTCGGTCTTCCAGTTGGCCATGTCAGTTTCCCAGTTGGCCATATCTGCCCTCAAGCGATCAATCGCGGATTCTCGCTCAACCCGCTTGGTGTTCATACATTTTCCAGTACAGCCTCTTGCCAGCTCAAACCATGTGGAAGCCCGAATCCATCGTTCCCGGTCTAACCGACCTTCCCCTATCAAAGTCTGATCGCAGCGATAATCAACAAGGCCATGGCAACAATCGATCCGATAATCCATCGCGCATTGTCTCTCTCGTTCTTGGCCATGTCGGTCTTCCAATTGGCCATATCGGTCTTCCAGTTGGCCATGTCAGTCTTCCAGTTGGCCATGTCTGCCCTCAAGCGATCTATCGCGGATTCTTGCTCTGCCTGCTTGGTGTTCATGCGTTCCTCCAGTACAGCCAGTTGCCGTGCCAAATCTTGAATGTCAGGTTCTCCCATCCGCCAATGCTACCACAATCATCGCGCCGGAACCAACTCACCAGCGCAGACTGACCCTCCGGGTCGCTCGGATGACAATCCCGACCACATCTTTGCCGGAACCAACTCACCAGCGCAGACTGACCCTCCGGTCCGAGCAGACGAATGCGCTCTGTAGCCGCTCACCCCACTGCATCAACTGCGGCAAGGAGTCCGGGGCTTCCTGATCATTCCTGAAGAGGGTGATCAAGTTTCATCTTGCGCCAGACCACCGGACCCGAGGCTTGCTGATCCAGCAGTTGCAGCCAGTGCTCGTGGGCCACCAACTCCTCCTCACTGGCCCGGATCAGTGGAGTCGGATCGACCTGACTGGCATCCTGTCCGGCGGACGGATCGGCCCCTTGGTCATCGGCGTGGTCGGCCTCGGTTGCCCCGCCTTTGCCGACTTGCTTCGATGGCATCCTGGCGATCATGAGCAGGTCTTCCGATTCCCCCAACAACGAGACCTGCCCGCCGGTCATGGCCAGATAGACATCAGCCAGAATTTCCGCATCCAACAGGGCTCCGTGCAAGGTGCGCTGACTGTTATCCACGTTGTACCGCTTGCAAAGCGCATCCAGACTGTTCTTTTGTCCAGGATGCTTGTGACGGGCCATTACCAGCGTATCGAGCACTTCACAATGCTGCCCGATCAGATCTTCCCCAAAACCGGCACGGGCGAATTCATGGTTGAGGAACTCCACGTCGAAAGGCGCATTATGAATGATGAGTTCCGCTCCCTGGATATACGTCAGCAATTCCTCGGCAATATGCCCAAACAACGGTTTGTCCTCCAGCATCTCTAGCTTGATGCCATGGACTTCCGTAGCCGCCTCGTCGATCTCCCGTTCTGGATTGAGGTAGTAGTGAAAATGGTGGCCGGTATGGCGTCGATTGATCATCTCCACACAGCCGACCTCAATAATGCGGTGCCCCTGCATCGGGTTCAGACCCGTGGTTTCCGTATCAAGCAGGATCTGGCGCATGCTCTGTCACCTCGAAATGGTTCTGTTCAAGTCTCTGGAGGCCCTGGTTGGCCAAGCGGTCAGCCCGCTCATTGCCTGGATTGCCCGCATGACCCTTCACCCACTTCCAGCGGATCCGATGCTGATCGGACAAGGCATCCAGCCTTTCCCAGAGATCACGGTTTTTCACCGGTTGCCGGTTCGCGGTCCGCCAACGGTTTTTCTTCCAGACCGGGATCCATTCGGTCACTCCTTTTCTGAGATACTGGGAGTCGGTATAGATCACCACTTCGCAGGAGTGTTTGAGCACCCCCAGGGCCTGAATCGCGGCCATCAGTTCCATTCGATTGTTGGTGGTCTCACGTTCCCCGCCGCTGAGTTCTCGGTGGTGCGGACCCCATGACAACACCGCCCCCCAGCCCCCCGGTCCCGGGTTGCCACGACAGGCCCCATCGGTATGGATCACCACGGACGGGGTGGATGGACTCATGATACCCCCGTCACGGTATCTTGACCAGACGCGCATCCTGACCGTCGGCAAGCCGCCGAAACCGGTGCTCTCCGGCCAGACCAACCCGCCCGGTTGATTTCCCCGGTGCCGTCACGGCGGGTCGGGCAATGACCGGGATGAAACGACGCCATGCCCGGTGCTTCAAGGGAGTCCCGGCAGCAAATTCACGCTTGCGACCCACAACCAGATACACCGCACCGAGCCGGGGCCACCAGCGATTTCCCATGCGTTCGAGGGAATTGAACCGGTGGCGCCAACGACGATTCTGCAACGGTAACGAGTACGCCATCATACAGGCACCAATGATTTCAATCCCCAGTAGGGAAAGCCAGTCCTGGACGCGTCCGACCGAATAGTTGTGCCCACTCCAGGGCGCAGTTGGCGCCCGTCCCAGTCGATTCGCAAACAGGAATCGACGCAGTCCCCAGAGACTGAACTGATTGAAACCGGTGAGGACGATACATCCTTCGGGAACCAGGATCTGATTGATTTCGCGCAGCACATTGTGTGGTTGGTGGCAGAAGTCCAGCCCATGCGGCATGACAATGAGACTGTGCGCCTTCTCGCCGAACGGCAACGCACCCGGGTGGGCGATCATGGCCCGATGAGGCTCGGATGGGGGGCACCCCCCTTCAGGATCCGCCAGGACGGTCAAGGCCTCCCGGGTTGGAATGGCCATGAATCGAACCCCCATTTCTACTGCCTCCAAACCGCGAAGGTAATCTCGTTCCGGCATGCCAACCTGCAATGCCGTGGGGTAGTAACCCGCCGGAATCAGCTTTTGGCACTGTCGGCACTCCTCCTCAAGCAACCATTGGCCCAAGGCGGTGGCAAACCAGGTCGAATCGGATGCGTTCAAGAGTCAGTCGGATCAAAAAAGGAACCGGTCGGTAATGATGTCAGGATTTGGTAAAATCGTCCAATCGCTATTCTATCCCGCTTGCTGATTGATGTCCGCCCCCAATAATGTCCTGTCGCCGACAGCCACGCTGGCCCGGGAGCTGGTCCGACGCCCTTCGGTGACTCCCGAGGATGCTGGCTGTCAGGCACTGATTGCCACCCGGCTGGCCGATGCCGGGTTCCACAGCGAGTCCATGGACCGAGGAGGCGTGACCAACAGCTGGATACGGCGAGGTGCCACGAGACCACTGCTGGTGCTGGCGGGTCACACCGATGTGGTCCCGACCGGGCCGGAATCCGAATGGCAGTATCCGCCATTCCAAGGGGTCATTGTCGATGACCTGCTGTATGGGCGGGGGGCGGCGGACATGAAGGGCAGTGTCGCCGCGTTCGTCTGCGCCTGTGAGGATTTCGTGGCGCAGCACCCGGATCACCCCGGCTCCATTGCCCTTTTGATCACCAGCGATGAGGAAGGGCCTGCCCGCGATGGCACCTTGGCAGTTTTGGAAGTGCTCAAGGAACGGGGCGAAACAATCGATCACTGCATCGTCGGCGAACCGTCCAGTTCCGAGTGCCTGGGAGACGTGATCCGAGTGGGACGGCGCGGTTCCCTGGGAGCGAGCCTGAGAGTGCATGGAATTCAGGGTCATATTGCCTATCCCCAACAGGCCAAGAATCCCATCCATCTGGCCTTGCCTGCACTGCAGGAACTGGTGGCCACCGAATGGGACCGGGGCAATGCGGATTTTCCGCCCACCAGTTTGCAGATTTCCAACCTGCACGCCGGGACCGGGGCGCTCAACATCATTCCGGGACACCTGGCGGTGGATATGAACTTCCGGTTCTCTCCCGAAGTCACCGTGGACCACCTATGCCAGGCCACTGAGTCCTTGCTGAAACGTCATGGTCTGGAGTTCACCCTGGACTGGTCGCTGAGTGGCCTGCCCTTCGAAACCCGGGACGGCCGACTCCGTCAAGCAGTCACGGCGAGCGTCCAGGACATCACGGGACGAACTCCGGAATGCTCGACCGCCGGTGGGACGTCTGATGGGCGATTCATCGCCCCCACCGGGGCTGACGTGGTCGAACTCGGTCCGGTCAACGCCACCATTCACCAGATCGACGAACATGTCTCATTGGCCGACCTGGACCTTCTGACCGCGTGCTATGTCCACAGTATGCGGCGGCTCCTGCTCTGATCTCGCTAGCGGATTCCACCTCCTACCCACCTATGGAGTGGGCTATACTCCACGCCCCAAACTGACCTTCCAGGCATGACCAATCAAAGCGCTGGTTCCAATTTCATTCGCCAAGCGATCGACGCGGACCTAGACAGCGGGAAGCATACCCGAATCATCACGCGCTTTCCCCCAGAACCGAACGGGTATTTGCACATCGGGCACGCCAAGTCCATCTGGCTGAACTTCGGTATCGCTCAAGACTACGATGGCCACTGTACCTTGCGATTCGATGATACGAATCCGATCAAGGAAGATACCGAGTTTGTCCGGGCCATTGAAGAAGATGTACGCTGGCTGGGATTTGACATCCGACAGGTGGCCTACGCCTCGGACTACTTCGAGCAGTTATATGCGTTTGCCCAGGAACTCATCCGCAAGGGTCTGGCGTATGTCGACAGTCTGCCGGCCGAGCGGATCAGGGAATATCGCGGCAGCCTGACCGAGCCGGGCCGCAACAGCCCGGACCGGGATGCCAGTGTGGACGTGAATCTGGCGCAGTTCAAACGCATGCGGGCTGGCGCATTCAAGGACGGTGAGCGGGTGCTGCGGGCAAAAATCGACATGATGTCCCCGAACATCAACATGCGGGACCCCGTGATCTATCGCATCCGACACCAACCCCACCAGCGGACCGGCCACCACTGGTGCATCTATCCGATGTACGATTTTACCCATGGTCTCAGTGATGCCATTGAAGGGGTGACCCATTCCCTGTGTACCCTTGAGTTCGAGGACCATCGGCCACTGTATGACTGGTTCATCGACCATCTGACGGTTCCAGCCCGCCCCCGCCAGATCGAATTTTCCCGCCTCAATCTGGACTATACCGTCATGAGCAAGCGGTTGTTGACCCGATTGGTGGATCAGGAGGTGGTGCAGGGCTGGGACGACCCGCGCATGCCGACCCTTTGCGGTCTGCGGCGCCGCGGATTCACGCCGGCCGCCATCCGCCATTTCATCGCTTCGGTCGGCATCACCAAGAAGGACCACCGGATTGACATGCTGGCGCTGGAAAATGCCGTCCGGGAAGATCTGAACCCGACTGCGCCCCGCGCCATGGCGGTCCTGATGCCATTGCGCGTTATTCTCGACAATTATCCTCCCGGACAGACGGAAACCCTGACAGTACCGAACCACCCCCATCAACCCGACATGGGTAGCCGATCCATCACCCTTTCCCGGGAACTGTATATTGAGCAGGACGACTTCATGCTGGACCCGCCAGCAAAATTCTTCCGCCTGGGACCGGGCCGGGAGGTCCGACTGCGCCACGCTTTCGTCATCCGGTGCGTGGGAACCGAACGCGATGCGGACAACCACGTGACCGCCCTGCACTGTGAGTATCTGCCGCAGACCCGTCATGGGGTATCCCCCGAGGGACGCAAGGTCAAGGGGATCATCCATTGGGTCAATGCGTCCGATGCGGTTAATGCCGAGATTCGACTGTATGACCGCCTGTTCAGGGAACCGAACCCCAAGGTGTCCGGGGACGGCCCGAACCCCTGTGAGATCAACCCGGATTCTCTTCACATCCTGCGAACCGGCAAGCTGGAAGCCTCCTTGGCGACCGCCGATTCGGGGACCCGCTTTCAGTTCGAACGGCTGGGTTACTTCTGGCAGGATTCGCTCAGTCGTCGAGATGCCCTGATTTTTAATCGGATTGTCACCCTGCGTGACCGATGGGCCAAATGGAAGCCCACTCCTTCTGTATGAACCCTACCACTTGAACTCAATATGGAATTTCTCATTGAGTACGGCCTTTTTCTCGCCAAGGCCGTCACCATCATCGCCGCCATTCTGGTCGTGGTCGGGAGCATCGTTGCGACCGCCCTGCGACATCGGAAGGATGAGACGGAGATCCGGCTGACCCTGCTGAACCGACAGTATGATGATATGGAATCAGCCCTGAAAGGGGCCAACCTGGGACCTGAAGGGCAAAAGCAATGGCTGAAATCGGAAAAGAAGAAGGCCAAGCTGAAAGCCAAGCAGGAAAAGAAAGCGGCGGCCGAAGACACGCCTCAGCGGCCCAGATTGTTCATCCTCGACTTCGATGGCGACATCAGGGCCAGTGCCACCGAAGCGCTGCGCCATGAAATCAGTGCCATCCTCACCAATGCCAGTGAAACCGATGAAGTCCTTCTGCGGCTGGAAAGTGCGGGCGGTGTGGTGCATGGATACGGCCTAGCCGCCAGCCAACTGGAGAGACTGAGGAGTCGGAACATTCCGCTCACGGTCTCCGTGGACAAGGTGGCCGCCAGCGGCGGCTATCTGATGGCGTGTGTGGCCCATCGCATCATTGCGGCGCCTTTCAGCATCGTGGGATCCATCGGGGTATTGGCTCAGATTCCCAACCTGCACCGGTTTTTGAAAAAGCATGATGTCGACTTCGAGCAGCTCTACGCGGGCGAATACAAGCGCACCCTGACCCTGTTCGGTGAAAATACCGACAAGGGGCGACAGAAGTTGCAACAGGAACTGGAAGACACCCATGGACTGTTCAAGTCCTACATCGCCTCGCGACGTCCCGACCTGGATTTGGAGACGGTCGCCACCGGGGAACACTGGCTCGGCACCCAGGCCAAGGAACGAGGTCTCGTGGATGAACTGTGTACCAGCGATGACTACCTGATGACTGCCCGCACCGACCGGGACCTCATCCGGGTGGAATTCAGTCGACGCAAATCCCTGCCTGAGCGGATCAGTGATCTGTTTGCCCAGTGGCGACACGACCGGCATCGTCAGACTCGGGAGATGGAAATGCCCTTGCTGATGTAACCCGCATCCGATCATCAAGCCCGCGACATGACCCTTTATCGTCTGGAAGACCGCATCCCCCAGGTAGAGCCTTCCAGCTTTGTGGCCCCGAGTGCCGATGTAATTGGTTCCGTCGTCCTGGAAGCATGGGCCAGCCTCTGGTTCAACGCCGTTGCCCGAGGCGACAACGAGACCATCACCATTGGCCAGCGCAGCAACGTCCAGGACAATTGTGTTCTGCATACCGACCCGGGCATCCCCTTGCTGATCGGCCGGAATGTGACCATCGGTCACTGCGTCATGCTCCACGGATGCACCATTGGTGACGGATGTCTAATCGGTGTCGGCAGCGTGATTCTGAACCATGCCCATATCGGGGAATCCTGTCTGGTCGGGGCCAACACCCTGATCACCGAAAGGAAAAAATTTCCCCCTCGATCCATGATCATGGGCTCACCCGGTCGGGTCTTACGCGCACTCGACGATCAGGAAGTCGAACAGCTCGCTCAACTGGCACAGATCTACGTGGACAAGATAGCCCGCTACCGACATCTCGAAACCCTCCACCTGCCCTGACCCAAAGGCTGGCCGTCACCCTCACCTCAAGACCCGGGAGCCGACCCCGTCTGGGTGGGGCGGCGCATCACGCTGGCCTAGGCGGTGGGCGTACCTGGCTACGATGGGTCTTGATGGTCTGTCCGGCGGGTCTGGCGGCGTTGCCAGAAAAAAAGACCCGCCAAGAGCAGCAATAGTCCCACCGCAATCTTCTGTCCATACTCCGGCAAGGTCGAGAACACATTCCGGATGGCAGTCAGTACATCGGCCTGGATTCCGCCACGGTGGGTTTCGGTCGGACCACCTGTTCCAGTCGATTCGGCCGGTAACGTCCCGGTCGGGGACAGCGGCCCATCGTGCTGGGCCAACCGCATCTCATCCGAATCGGAATCCGGTTTGGGCAAGGCTTCCCCTTCGGATTCCGGGTCGGAAACTGCCTCCCGGACTCCTGTGGATGGGGAAGACATCGGATCAGCCGATGCTTCCGCAGAAAACCCCGATCCCTCCGATTGGGCGTTGTTTTCGGACCCGTTAGACTGCCGTTCTCCCACTTGATCCGCAGAAGAGGTTGGCCCATCTGGTTGCGCCCGTGGGGTCGAAGCCGATTTGCGTTCGTTGGCCGCGTCCAGGACAGCGATGGACGGATCTGTGCGGCCTCCAGAGAGGGGGACCTCATTCAGTATCGCTTGACCCGACGAACGGCCGACATCGCGTTCCGGGGTGTCTTCAGACCGGGGGGATTCGCCTGACATCGCCCCTTTCGAGGTGGTTGCCCCCACCGACAACGACAGATCCCCGGAAACATCAAGAGGCCCGGTGTCCGGATTGTCGGCCAGTTCCTCTTCCTGTTTTTCCCGGATGCGTTGCTGCATAGCCGCCAGATCCGCATCTTCCACCTCAATCCCGATCAGTTGGGAAATATCTTCCGACTGTTCCTTCAACTGCTTCAAGGATTGGAGCACATTGCCGCTTTCCTGGTCACTCGCCAGCAGACTCTCATCCAACAAGGCCAACCCGGTTTCCACCCGCTCCAAAGCCGCTTGGACATCGCCCGAATCAGCCGTCACCAGTTCACTATCCACCTCCTGACGGATGGTCAACCGCTTCTCTGGCGGTTCCTCGACGACCACCGGATCATCGGTCGCTTCCTCTCCCGACTTCGGTTCGGGCTGCGGAAGGGGATCCTGTTCCATGTCAGATACCGATAGGGCATCTGCCTTGGGTTCCATCGCTTCCGGTGTATTCTGTTCAGCCGTCTTCGGTTCGGGCTCGGGCACACGATCCTGGACCGGTTCAGGGTCAACCACCAGACGCTGGCGCAGACTGTTCCGATAGGCGGTAAACTGGGCCAGTTGTTCGGAGTAGGCACTCACCGAATCGCTGTAGGAAACCAAGGCTATTTCATCCAGCGTGGGAATTTTCAAGGTCACATCGCTGCGAAGCCGGTTCATGTTGTGGTTGACGAATGCCTCCGGGTTGGCCAAAAGGATCGCCAGATAGCCTTGAAAACGATGCAGTTCGTCGGGCAGGCCCAATCTCTGCACAATGTGGGACAGGGTATCGCCCCACACGACCCTCATTTCCCCCCCGGGAGTGACCGGTGTTTGAGGACGGCGAAATGCCGGACGATCCGAGGATCCGGGCAAGACAATTTGGCCGTTTGGTTCCGGCGGGGTCAGCAGCACCAAATATTCCCGGACCACACGCCCACCAGTCCATGTGGCCGCCAGCAATAGTCGCACGCTGGAGCCCTCAACGGGCTGGCCCACGGTGATCATCACCTGGTGCTTGCCCTGACCCGGCGACACCCGCTCAAACTGCAAATCCTCAGCCCACAACGGATACTTCACTCCGGCCTGGACATGATCCGAGCGACTGGCCAATGCCACTACCAGGGATTCACTCTCGGCCGCGCTGACCGCCTCTACCGACAGTATCAGTCTCAAGGGTTCTCCCCGGCTGGAATCGACCATCAACCCACCCAAGTCCAGACCATACGCAAGGGGGATCCACCCGGTGACGGCCACCCACATCATCGCCACCATCGCGACCGATCTGGCGATCGGTTCACACTTAAAGGATGGCATGGCGGTGATCACGTGGTCTGCTATGGGTGCAAGATGTCCCGAGTCTCATATCCCACCGGCCTGACGCCGGAGGCATCGCGGGTCAGGCAAAAAGCCAAGGGGTTTCTTTCCGGCGCCGTTGTTCATATTGTTGGATGGCTTCGGTCTTTTCCAGCGTCAGACCAATATCGTCTAATCCATTGACCAGACAGTGCTTTCTGAACGGCTCCACCTCAAATCCGATAGCCTGTCCACCCGGGAGCTGAATGAGCTGGCCCGGCAGATCCACCCGGATTCGATAACCGGGTTGCCGAACGACCTGCTGGAACAGATCCTGCACCATCTCCGGGCTGATCACCACCGGCAACAAACCATTTTTAAAACAATTGTTGTAGAAGATGTCGGCAAAGCTGGGACCGATGAGACACCGAATGCCGAAATCTGCCAATGCCCACGGCGCGTGTTCACGAGAAGAGCCACAGCCGAAATTCTCCCTCGTCAGCAGGATCGATGCGTCCTGATAGCGTGCCTGATTGAGGATGAAATCCGGATTCAAGGGGCGAGTGGCATGATCCATGCCGGGTTCCCCGTGATCCAGATAACGCCATTCATCAAACAGATTAAGGCCAAACCCCGAACGTTTGACGGACTTCAGAAACTGCTTGGGGATGATGGCATCGGTATCCACATTGGCCCGATCCAGAGGCGCCACCAAGCCGTCCAGTCTCGTGAACGGCTTCATTACAGTTCCTCCGGCGTCGTAAAGTGGCCAGCCACAGCGGCCGCAGCGGCCATGGCCGGGGAGACCAGGTGGGTACGTCCCCCCTGTCCCTGCCGTCCTTCGAAATTCCGGTTGGATGTGGAAGCACAACGCTCGCCCGGGCCTAAACGGTCCGCATTCATGGCCAGGCACATGGAGCAGCCGGGATTTCGCCACTCGAACCCGGCCTCCATGAAGATGCGGTCCAAGCCTTCCTGTTCGGCCTGTCGCTTGACCAACCCCGACCCCGGAACCACCAAGGCCTGCTTGATTTCGGGATGCACCCGGTATCCTTCCACGACCCGGGCCGCTTCCCGCAAGTCCTCGATCCGACTGTTCGTGCACGAGCCGATAAAAATGTGGTCCGGTCGGATGTCCCGAATTCGGGTGCCTGCCTCAAGCCCCATATATTCCAGGGCCCGATAGATGCTCTCTTTCGCTGTCACCCCCCCGGCATGGTCCGGATCGGGAATGAAGCCATCAATATCTGTCACCATTTCCGGCGAGGTCCCCCAAGTGACTTGGGGCCGAATGTCCCCGGCATCCAGAGCCACTTCCCGGTCAAAAACGGCGTCCTCATCACTGTGAAGATCCTTCCAGGCCGCTACGGCCCGTTGCCACAGTTCTCCTTGTGGCGCATAAGGCCGTCCTTCCAGATACGTTAGGGTGGTCTCGTCCACCGCGATGAGGCCGGCGCGAGCCCCGGCCTCAATGGCCATGTTGCAGATGGTCATCCGGGCCTCCATACTCATTGCCATGATGGTCGAGCCGGCAAATTCAATCGTATGCCCCGTCCCGCCTGCCGTGCCGATCTGCCCGATAATGGCCAGGATCACATCCTTGGCTCCCACTCCCGCGCCCAACTCCCCTTCCACCCGAATGCACATATTCCCGGATTTGCGCTGAATCAGGCATTGTGTCGCCATAACGTGCTCGACTTCGGAGGTGCCGATTCCAAATGCCAGTGCCCCGAAGGCCCCATGGGTGGCCGTATGGGAGTCCCCGCAGACAATGGTCATCCCCGGCAACGTGAAGCCTTGTTCAGGGCCCATCACATGGACAATTCCCTGGCGGATATCCCCCATGCCGAATTCCGTGATACCGAAGTGATGGCAGTTCTGATCCAGGGTGGTGACCTGGAGTCGGGACACGGGATCATCAATCTCGACATGATCCGTGGTGGTCGGAATATTGTGGTCCGGAACCGCCACCATGCTGGAGGTGCGCCAAGGTCTGCGCCCGGCCAGATGCAATCCCTCGAATGCCTGAGGGGACGTCACTTCATGCACCAGGTGACGATCAATGTAGATCAGGGATGTGCCGTCTTCCTCCGTGTGGACGACATGCTGATCCCAGAGTTTGTCGTAGAGGGATTTGCCCATCCGCTATGAATCACCTTGCCATAAAGTGGTCGAATCATAGCATAATGCTGCAAGTCTTCTGTCTTGTCGGCGCCAAAAATCGCCGGGGCGATCCGTCAGCGCGATGAGGTCGCTCCGTTCTGCGCCCGGTGCCGCATGGCATGATCCATCAACACCAGTGCCAGCATGGCCTCGACAATCGGTACCGCCCGGATACCGACGCAGGGATCGTGTCGGCCTGGCGTGCTGATCTCCACCGCCTGGTTGTCCCGATTGACCGTGCGACCGGGCACGAGAATACTGGAGGTTGGCTTGAATGCCACCCGCGCCACGATGTCCTGTCCATTGGAAATTCCACCCAGGATACCCCCGGCATGGTTGCTGAGAAAACCGGTCTCGGCCATCTCGTCACGATGTTCTGACCCCCGCTGCCGAATGGCACCGAACCCGGCACCAAACTCCACCCCCTTGCTGGCATTGATGCTCAACATGGCCGCCGCAATATCTGCATCCAGCCGACCGAACACCGGCTCACCCCAGCCCACCGGGACTCCCCGGGCCTCCACCCAAACGCCCGCACCGACGGAATCCCCCGCCTTGCGAACACTCTGGATCAAGGCTTCCAAATCAGGAATGGCCTCCGGGTCAGCCACGAAGAAGGGATTGCGATTGACCTGGTTCCAGTCTTTCGGCGGAATGACCTGATCGCCGATCTGGTCGATGCAACCACGGATCTGCACCCCATAAGTCTGGCGCAGGGCTTTTTTGGCGATGCTCCCTGCTGCGACCCGAATCGCTGTCTCCCTCGCCGAGGAGCGTCCTCCTCCTCGGTAATCCCGATGACCGTATTTTTTCTGGTAGGTGAAGTCGGCATGCCCCGGTCGGAATCGATCCCGTATGGTGCTGTAGTCCTTGGTGCGCTGATCCGTATTGTGAATCTGCAGCCCAATGGGAGTGCCTGTCGTCACACCCTCAAATACCCCTGAAAGAATTTCCACGCGGTCGGCTTCGCGTCGCTGGGTGGTGAATTTCGATTGCCCGGGTCGGCGACGGTCCAAGTCGGGCTGCAAATCCTCTTCGGCACTCAAGGCCAGACCGGGTGGGCAACCATCCACCACCCCGCCAATGGACGGGCCGTGGCTTTCCCCATAAGTGGTCAAGGTGAACAGTTGTCCGAAAGAATTGCCCGTCACAATCGCGTCCAGTGAATCAAGCCGTGAAATGGCGAAAACCCCACATTGTAGCCGATGGGACTCCAACGGTCTAAATTTCCGTTAGTGCTTACGCGGAACCCAATGCGAAAAACGCAGAGGCTCGACGTCTTAATCCCCTTTCAGCGGGGCAATATTTTCAAACTAATAACCTGGTCGAAACCCCGCCATGCGGGGGGCTTAATCCCCTTTCAGCGGGGCAATATTTTCAAAACACACAACCATGATTATTCTGAACCTGACCCAAGGCTTAATCCCCTTTCAGCGGGGCAATATTTTCAAAATGACAATGAACGATGAAACGAGAACAAGTCATTTGGCTTAATCCCCTTTCAGCGGGGCAATATTTTCAAATTCGAGGTGGTCAACAAGACCACCCGCAAGATTATGCTTAATCCCCTTTCAGCGGGGCAATATTTTCAAAACCCTTTCCTTGGTCATATCGGGCGGCCTAGCGGCTTAATCCCCTTTCAGCGGGGCAATATTTTCAAACTCGTGGCACTAAGGCTATTGATAACAAGTTGGAGGCTTAATCCCCTTTCAGCGGGGCAATATTTTCAAAATAAACGACGTTGACCTTCAGTCTCGCCTCGAGAGGCTTAATCCCCTTTCAGCGGGGCAATATTTTCAAAAGCCGAATATATCGATGTCCGGGCCGTCATGCTGGGCTTAATCCCCTTTCAGCGGGGCAATATTTTCAAAATAGACTTGCGGGGCATCCCGTCCATCGATGACCGGCTTAATCCCCTTTCAGCGGGGCAATATTTTCAAAAGCCGAATATATCGATGTCCGGGCCGTCATGCTGGGCTTAATCCCCTTTCAGCGGGGCAATATTTTCAAAATAGACTTGCGGGGCATCCCGTCCATCGATGACCGGCTTAATCCCCTTTCAGCGGGGCAATATTTTCAAAACCATTCGGTTTGCCAAGCAAGCCGGCCTTCATTGGGCTTAATCCCCTTTCAGCGGGGCAATATTTTCAAAAGATCCCAATTGGATCAAGGACGAAATATCAGGAGCTTAATCCCCTTTCAGCGGGGCAATATTTTCAAAAAAAAGATGATTCCAGGCATTTGGTCCAAGACCGGCTTAATCCCCTTTCAGCGGGGCAATATTTTCAAAACCGCCGAGCAAGTAGAAGCCGGCGTCGTTGATCTGGCTTAATCCCCTTTCAGCGGGGCAATATTTTCAAAACTCGCCGCAACAACTCAAGGGTTGATGGGGGGGCGGCTTAATCCCCTTTCAGCGGGGCAATATTTTCAAAATGACAATGAACGATGAAACGAGAACAAGTCATTTGGCTTAATCCCCTTTCAGCGGGGCAATATTTTCAAATTCGAGGTGGTCAACAAGACCACCCGCAAGATTATGCTTAATCCCCTTTCAGCGGGGCAATATTTTCAAATTCGAGGTGGTCAACAAGACCACCCGCAAGATTATGCTTAATCCCCTTTCAGCGGGGCAATATTTTCAAATTCGAGGTGGTCAACAAGACCACCCGCAAGATTATGCTTAATCCCCTTTCAGCGGGGCAATATTTTCAAAGTGGACGGTGGTCCTATCGAATTATATTCCCGGGGCTTAATCCCCTTTCAGCGGGGCAATATTTTCAAACCCACGGAGGGGGACGAAGAGGCCTGGCTGTGCGGCTTAATCCCCTTTCAGCGGGGCAATATTTTCAAACCGAGCTGGCGCGGGCTACATGGGATGCCAACCGCTTAATCCCCTTTCAGCGGGGCAATATTTTCAAAAAGAGGGAAGGAAAGGGTCCACGGCCAAAAGTGGCTTAATCCCCTTTCAGCGGGGCAATATTTTCAAAGGCCTGCTTCGAGGAGGAGGGGGACGACTAAGTGGCTTAATCCCCTTTCAGCGGGGCAATATTTTCAAACCCTGGAAGAGGACCTCGAGACCCTCGAGGGGGAGTCTTAATCCCCTTTCAGCGGGGCAATATTTTCAAAAGGTGGTTAATGCTTCTTTGGAGACTGCGATGTTGTCTTAATCCCCTTTCAGCGGGGCAATATTTTCAAAGCCATTCACCAGGTGGTTAATGCTTCTTTGGAGGTCTTAATCCCCTTTCAGCGGGGCAATATTTTCAAGAGAACTCGTTTTGCAGGTTGCAAACGAAATAGACGTCTTAATCCCCTTTCAGCGGGGCAATATTTTCAAGGATTGTCGAAACGGCCGCTGCGCATGGCGGCCGTCGTCTTAATCCCCTTTCAGCGGGGCAATATTTTCAACCAAGCGGAGGGACAAATTGCCAAGGCTTGACCGTCTTAATCCCCTTTCAGCGGGGCAATATTTTCAAGCCTAGGCGGCATTGTCGGCTACAACCTGGTCAATCCGTCTTAATCCCCTTTCAGCGGGGCAATATTTTCAAGATGAGCGTATCGTCACTATAGCGATCTATCCTGATGTCTTAATCCCCTTTCAGCGGGGCAATATTTTCAAGGCCATTCGCCGGTCCATTGCGGCCATGACGGACGTCTTAATCCCCTTTCAGCGGGGCAATATTTTCAAGAAGCTGCAGATTGGCTGGGTCTGTCAGACGCCCAGGTCTTAATCCCCTTTCAGCGGGGCAATATTTTCAAGATCGCTTCTGGCTCACTCACACTCATGAGGATGTCTTAATCCCCTTTCAGCGGGGCAATATTTTCAAGGTACTGTGGGAAAACGGCTGTGCCACAGCCCCAGCGTCTTAATCCCCTTTCAGCGGGGCAATATTTTCAAGATCTTGAGAGCCTCTTGCGTACCGAGTCCATTGTCTTAATCCCCTTTCAGCGGGGCAATATTTTCAAGAAATCTGGCAGAGTGTAACTGAGGAATGGCGGGTGTCTTAATCCCCTTTCAGCGGGGCAATATTTTCAAGATGCATCCTTCTCAAAGGGAGATTGTTTCTTGTCTTAATCCCCTTTCAGCGGGGCAATATTTTCAAGCCCGGCCGCCCGCCATGATCATTCAGGTGTGGGACGTCTTAATCCCCTTTCAGCGGGGCAATATTTTCAAGGCAGGCTTCGCTCTGGCGCCTGGGGCGCCGCAAGTCTTAATCCCCTTTCAGCGGGGCAATATTTTCAAGAAAACTTGGAAAGTCACAACGAACTGGTATGGGGTCTTAATCCCCTTTCAGCGGGGCAATATTTTCAAGCCGCCGGCAATGCTGATTCAGGTGTGGGACGAAGGTCTTAATCCCCTTTCAGCGGGGCAATATTTTCAAGATTGGCCCGAAACTCATCCATCGACTTCTTCAGTCTTAATCCCCTTTCAGCGGGGCAATATTTTCAAGAGATGCTTATGAGATACAACTACTATGTCCACGCCGTCTTAATCCCCTTTCAGCGGGGCAATATTTTCAAGATTCGCAAAAGGCACTACCAATTTTCCCGTCTTGTCTTAATCCCCTTTCAGCGGGGCAATATTTTCAAGGCACGAAGGCGGACTTGGCCCGAATGGCCAAGGCGTCTTAATCCCCTTTCAGCGGGGCAATATTTTCAAGGGTGGAGATGCAATATGAAATATCAGCTTTTCAGGTCTTAATCCCCTTTCAGCGGGGCAATATTTTCAAGTTGCTATTTTTTCAACCTTCACAAACAGGAGGTCTTAATCCCCTTTCAGCGGGGCAATATTTTCAAGGGAGCTCGTGTTCGAGTCCGCCTCGTGCGGGCTGTCTTAATCCCCTTTCAGCGGGGCAATATTTTCAAGCACCGCAGTTGAAGGTGACGGTGGGCCAGAGGATGGTCTTAATCCCCTTTCAGCGGGGCAATATTTTCAACGGCGAGCACCGAGACATTGACTGGTCTCGTGAGTCTTAATCCCCTTTCAGCGGGGCAATATTTTCAAGGGCGGCCAAAAGCCGCTTCTACGACGGGCTCCGGTCTTAATCCCCTTTCAGCGGGGCAATATTTTCAAGCGATTGTTGAGCGTCCCAAGATGGAGACCATCGGAGTCTTAATCCCCTTTCAGCGGGGCAATATTTTCAAGGTACCTAGCTCAAGAACCCTCTGGGTTAGAGATGTCTTAATCCCCTTTCAGCGGGGCAATATTTTCAAGATCCATGCCTTGGCAAAGGCAAAAGAATTGCTGGGTCTTAATCCCCTTTCAGCGGGGCAATATTTTCAAGGTCCTTATAGAGTGATTGTTCAATATCAGTCTAAGTCTTAATCCCCTTTCAGCGGGGCAATATTTTCAAGAGCCGGAACGACGACGGGAACTGGATTCTGACTCGTCTTAATCCCCTTTCAGCGGGGCAATATTTTCAAGCGGGTCATCCGCCGCAGGGACGAAGCGGCCAAGAGGTCTTAATCCCCTTTCAGCGGGGCAATATTTTCAAGGTATAGTCATGCCTATCGCCTTCATCAAGTGGTCTTAATCCCCTTTCAGCGGGGCAATATTTTCAAGGGCTGCCGAAGTGTCCTATCTGGGGCACAAGTCTCGTCTTAATCCCCTTTCAGCGGGGCAATATTTTCAAGGCAGCCCCCATTTCTTGGGGCATCGGTTCTTTCCGTCTTAATCCCCTTTCAGCGGGGCAATATTTTCAAGATGTATTGGTCGCCGAGAAGGCCGGAACCTACGTCTTAATCCCCTTTCAGCGGGGCAATATTTTCAAGTTGACGGAGTCTCGCACCCCGACCATGATTTGGGGTCTTAATCCCCTTTCAGCGGGGCAATATTTTCAAGTTCCTACATGACCCCGAAAGAGGTAGAGGGAAAGGTCTTAATCCCCTTTCAGCGGGGCAATATTTTCAAGTGAGGTCGGCAATGCCATCAACGAAATCTATCTTGTCTTAATCCCCTTTCAGCGGGGCAATATTTTCAAGGCCTCAAATTATTGACGGAGTCTCGCACCCCGACCAGTCTTAATCCCCTTTCAGCGGGGCAATATTTTCAAGTCCGAAGCAAAGGAGTACAAAGAGCACCGAGACGTCTTAATCCCCTTTCAGCGGGGCAATATTTTCAAGCGACACCGTACACCGGACCACGGTCCGTTGCGGTCTTAATCCCCTTTCAGCGGGGCAATATTTTCAAGCGACCCCCGCGATGTCTCTTTGCCTGCCACCGCAGTTGTCTTAATCCCCTTTCAGCGGGGCAATATTTTCAAGATCCGCCGCAGGGACGAAGCGGCCAAAAGCCGCTGTCGTCTTAATCCCCTTTCAGCGGGGCAATATTTTCAAGCAACCTTCTTTTTGGGATGCGGGCTGCCCAGGTGGGTCTTAATCCCCTTTCAGCGGGGCAATATTTTCAAGATGCAATTTAGCACACAATAGAGAGGTGACGAGTCTTAATCCCCTTTCAGCGGGGCAATATTTTCAAGCCCATCCATTAGAAAATCTTTAGAAATTAGTATTTTAAAGCTACACTTCAAGAAAAAAAACACTTTCCAAAAGTTGCTAACACTCGTATAGACCTATTCCATCAGGCAAGTAGGAACAACCAATCTGTAATGCATCCGAAACTGGTCCAACTTTATATGCTCGCACATCATCGACACTTTCGTCAATAACATCCTGTAAGTCAATAAGCAAAGCTTCCAAATCCTGCCGTTTGCCCTGTAGATAATAAACAGAAAGCTGAATGAAAATAGCATGCTTGACTATCCGCCGGTGTACGCGTCTTAACCTGCTGGGGTCCGCGATATCATAGCAAACTAGGTAGTGCGCCATATCAGACTACTGAATCCAATCTGTTCACCAGTTGAGTCAGCATAAGGCGTGAAGTGAATTCAAGCTGTTCAGCTTGCTGTTGATAAAATTCCGTCATGCTCTTTGCGGATATCTTGAGATTTTTCGATTTTTGCAATTTCCCAGCAAGTGCATGGAGTAACCAAAGGTCAAAAATGGGTTGCAGATCTGCTAATAGTTTCAACTTACCTCGCTGTTGAACGAAGCCAAACTCTTCGATCACTTGCTCAAGATGGAAGCAAAGCAATCCATCCAGCCACTCCAGCGCAGATTTCAGATTGACCTTTCCCAGTTTTTGGCGACAAAATCCCCTCAAAGTTTCATAAACCAGTTTTTTTTGGAATTCACAAGAACCTGTGTTGACACCTAATAGAGACAGGGTATGGAGTTCCTGATGCAACAACCAGTCAGTGTATAATTGGCTGATCTGTTTATCGAACTCCACATGTTCAAACCAATGGTCAACGAGCGATGGCGTTCCGGCTGCCGGAATAAGCCGACAGCGTAATCGGCCGTTATAATCGAAAAAAGCCACAAGAATTTGCCGTTCTGCACAATGCATCAGAGCATCCATGTCATTTGCCGGCATGCCCAAGATATGGATAATGCGGAGGCGACGTAGTGGAAACAGTACCGGACTACGGCCATGTATAACAACCTTGAGAGCAGGTCCATCAATGACCATGCGTAGCAATTTGCGACTGTCAATTACCAGCGCTCTGAGAGCAACATCACTCATGCCTCTTCTTCCCATTCAACATTGGACGCAGCCATGCCAACAGGGTAGGAGTAATGGTCCTGTAGTGCCATCTCCTGCTGTAACTGCATATGCCAAAACCGTACCGTCTTGCGTAACAGCTTGCGCCAACGGTGCGCACGATTCTCGTAATTGCTATAGTACTTTGCCCTCCCAGCCTTGCTCATTATGCAGGGCTTGTTCGCTTCGGTAGACGAAGAGAAATGATCGGGGCGCAATACTTCGCTGGCGAAAAGCCGCCAAACCCAGCGATCAATCACGGGCCGGTAGATTTCAACTAGATCGCAGGCCAGCGATTCTCTCCCAAAACTCGGCAAGTGATAAATCCCCAAGTGGGGGTCGAAGCCGCTCGAAACCAATACACGAATCGCCTCCGCATGCAGCAGGGTATAGCTTAGTGACAACACCACGTTGACCGGGTCACGAGGCGGCCGCCGATTGCGTCCATTGAAAGCTAGGCTGGGCGAGAAGAGTCGCTGATAGGCTTCAAAATACATGGCTGCACCCGCACCTTCGATACCTCTTAGCGAGTCGACATTGGTCACATTATCCAATTGCGTGTTCAATCCGGTCAGATGCCGTAATCCCTTCTGCAATGCATAGCGCTGATCGGAACGACGGTGCAAAGCTCTCAGCAACATAGCTTGCTGACCCCTCAATTTCTGCCGCACAAGTGCGATGGAGTAGCGGAGTTTCAGTGAGTCATTATTAATCGCCCGGTATTGCATCAACCTGCGATCAGCAGCGTTATGGAGCAACCCATGGGCGATGCAAATCGCTTCTTGCTTGCGTGGGTTGAGAAACACAGCAGTTATGCCTGCCTGAGTTAATCTGGAAAGCAATGTTGACGAGAATCTCACAGACGCACTAATGACTAGGAACTCTAGAACTTTCAGAGGAACTCTGAATGGTTTTTTATCTCCAATGCGGACTTGCAGGTAACCACCGGCAATGTCCAGTTCTGAATCTTTACGGTCCAAGTACAGAGTCTGCATAATCAGTCAGTGGCTTTTGAAGCGATTTACCCCAGGTAGGTATACAACTGATCCGCTGGTTTTACTGCGACACCTAACGTGGATACGTTTCCGGAATCCCCCAGACGGATAACAAGCAGAGAGTCTTCATTAACGTCAATACGCTGTTTGACTCTACTCACAAGTTCGTCGCGCTCAGACTGGGTCAGATAACATTCGAAAGCAGACTTTTGTCCACCGCAGGCAAAATCCTTGAGTACCTGATGTATGTGACGTAACCGGGTTGGACTACGCACATCGTAAGCGACCAAATAGAGCTGCCGTATCATCGTCGGATATCCTTCCCTAAGATCTGCATTAGAAGTTTTTCATCTGTATTTGATTTATGGGCGTGATACTCTACCAATCGGGCGCCTAGTTTATTCAGTTGTTGTGCTGTCAATTCCTGGCCGCGCAGTTCGTATGGGAGGCTGCACTCAAGATGTAGATAATGTGCACCCTGACGGCAAACATTAGCTACCATATGAATCGGCAAGGTGCCGATTACGGTGTCTCCCTGCCGGATAAAATGAAGATCATCAAGGTGATGCAGAGGTATCACAGGCTCTGATACGGCCTGCTTCAACCATTGTAGTGAGCCCAGATGGCGAGTAACCAAGTAGTTCATATGGCTCCTTGTATCAAAGAGTGAGAATCTAACAACGCTTATGTGATACAGGCACTAGATCCTGTGCAAGTTCATTCAAATGTGTGGAGCTATTTTGACTGGAATTTGTAGATTTTTCGCTTTAACAAGCTTACAATAATTCAGATCGGGTAACCGTTTCGGGCGGAAGAGACGAAGCGACCCATTGGTATTTCCCCAGACCGAAGCTGCTTTCTTTACCCACATGCGTCCATTGGCCCAGATAGATAAAGGGTAATAGCTCGGGCGGCACCCTTTTCAGGTAGATCCGACCAGTTAGTCCACCCAGAGTCATACTGCGCTTCTGTCGTAAGGAGTAGCGAGACCAGTCATGCCATTGTAATTGGCACTCACCACTTTCCACTTGATCCGCCATTGTATTCAGCAGATGGATATCAGCCAAAGAGTAGGCGTCGGCTTGTTGAGCGCATATATGAAAGCTGACCCGCCGAATCAGGTGGCGCAGGAATAGACTTCCCGTTAAATCTACTTCTTTGATCAACTTGCCCTTTTGCTCAATACGCACAGGTGTTTGAAATTTCAACAAGACATCTGTTGGCTTGGTGAACTGCGGCACCGACAATTCAACCCTATGGGGCTGTAACCGAGGAATACCCTCAGTATAGACAGTACTTGTTGGTACACTATCCGCCGGCAGGTACTCAACCAGCGTCAGTATCGCCGTGCCTTGTGCTTTGCCGACCCCATTGGCAAAGGCATGCTTCCATGTGGCAATGATCAATGGCAGCTGCGAAATTGCTGCAGGCGTCATAAGCACCATATCAAAGGAGAAATGCCTACCCGGAAGATAACGATAGTCTATTTTCGGATTCCGGTTGGTATTGGAAAAATTCGTCTCGATGGCATAGGGCGCTAGTGAGGGCAATCCTTTGCCAGACTGGTCAGAGAACAGCTGTGCTGATTGATGTTCGAATAGCCGAGGGTAAGGGCAGGCTGCCAGCACGGCACAACCCCGACATTCACTGGCCTGTGTTAGACAGGCCAGTTTTCGAAGAGCCCTGCCAAATACTCCACGCAGGGTCGAGCCAGCATATGTTGGTAGTTGCAGTGAAGTTTTGATACGCCAGTGAAAGCGATAGCGGGCCACTTGCAGGCTCCGCATCATTCTGAACTCCACTGTCCCGAGTCTTTCCAGCGCCGTATTCGATCTCCCAGAGTTTTCAGTTCATTCGCCTCAAGCGTATGGATATCATTAGCTTGTGCTCTGGCTTTGGTATCAACTTTACGGCCAGCAGTGGTTTTATGTTGAAGTGCTTGCGCCGAAACCAGAAGGCGGATAGCCTGTGTACCGCCAGCATGCTGGCCTATACTGTCGAGCTTGTAGATGATATCACTGTCTTTTCTCTCATCTTTGCCCATCCAGCCCGATTTACATTCCATCAGCAGAAGTCGATTACGATGGATAATAAAGGCGTCGATTTCATTGTCCTGACCCATTTTCCGATGCGCCAGATCACCAAATTTCAGGCCAATCTCCACATGGTCCACCCGTTGGTCCTTCGCAACATGCCAGATGTACTCCTCCAACCAGCCGCCAGTCAAATATTGAGCGTCTTTGTCCAGGATGCGGAATGATGACGTATTTTCCTCTTCACCCTGTGGGTCGATTACATTATGCTGCTTGAGCAATTCCAGTGCGTGCTTCCATTGCCTCTTATGCCATTTCAAATTCAACGAATGCCAGCATGAATCACTGTTCAACTGGCGATTGAATTGCTGAATAAGCCCAGCGAGGATTTCCGCCTTATCACCCAGATATCGAGTCACTTCTTTGCGATTCTCCGCACGTTCACGCCACAATGATTTATCAGACTCTGCCCGACGCTTGATTTTTCCGAGCGCGTGTAAATACAAATCCGGAGTCAGTAACGATTTCAACTCGACAGCTTCATTTTTTGGAGTCAACTCTTCCAAAAAGCCATAACGGGTATCACTGTAGATGACACGATCTTTTCGATCTTTGTGGTCGAGCACATCCCAGATCGCCAGTGCCATCTGTTTCGTGCCCCCAGTAGCATTCCAAGTAAATCGGGCATCAGGGAAACTTGATGTCAACTCAACGTAGAGAGATAAAAAATTCTCTCTAATGGCATCGAATCCGTGTGTTGGCAATCCTCCATGGATATGAATCTGTGATTTGTCAAAGCCTGCTTTCTCTAAGGCATCTGCAAAACACTTGGCATCGGTGATTTTATCGCTAGTATGCATCAACACGATATGCTCCGGACACTCCTGCAGCAGTGGTATCAGGTTGGCAAGTGATTGACCGGTAACAACACACAGATGCAAATTTTCCATGCAGTGTTCTCCTGTTTAGTGACTTAGTGCTGGGTGAGGGTGAGGATGCTCATTATTTGTTGAGAATTCTGATGACAAACTGGGTGTTTTGATAATCCTTATCCTTATCAGGATTCTTCTTCATGCTTTTCTCACGCCATTTTTTCTTTTCTCGCATCATGTCTTTCAATTTAGACGCGACGCCTTTGGCTAACTCAACATCCCAATGATTATTCTTCAAGCACTGAATAAGCGCATTGATTTCAGGTTGGTTTTTATCACTGCGCTCTTCCAGACATTGAGCAATCGCTTTCTCTATCGGGTCCATACTGTCTATTTCTTTTTTCCGATTTTGCCGAGCACGTTCTTCTTCTTTCTCTCGCTCTCGTTTGATCCGCTCATCTCTTTTAGCTTCATCTTCCTTCATGGCACCATAGCCTACGGACGTCTTGGCACCGAAGCCAAGCCAGGTAAAGGCATACTCGAAAGCCTGTTCCAACAGGACTTTCCATTGCTCGCCTTCTGCAAGATCAGGTTTTTGGTTTTTTAACAGATCCAGGTTACATTGAACATAGAAAGTGAAACCGGAACCTGGAGGGATAGTCAGGAAGCTGATCGGATTAGGCTCACCACAATCGTGAGGGCTTTGTTGCTCATTCTTTGGAGCTTGGTAATAGTGCCCATAATGCGGCGTCATGATTTCAACGCTCAATTGGTCACCCTTGATTTGCGGAATCACGTCCCAGAAGGTGAGTGCGCCGCGATGGGCATCGTTGCCGTCTTCTTTCCCGAAAAGAATACCAATCGGTGATTCCGAATTGTCATCGTTATCCGAGGCATCAGGACGCTTATCGCTGTCCCAATCGTGACTGTTTCCCCACTCACCGCAAGCCAGATCATGTGCTGCCTGACGCAGTACACCTTTGACGCCACTGCCAGGTAAATACGGCAAGCCGAAGGGACTCATGAATGCAAACCCATTTTCCAGAGGGTGTTCATTGCCGAGGCCAGTGGTAAAAGGCGATATGGAGACAGCATCCAACTGCAGAGTACCGATAAGAGTGGAAGCCGCAGGGAATGTGGCTTGCTGACGCTCAAGCAGGGACTTCATGGTATCCCTGTCGTTGTCATTCAACCTCCCCACCTGCTTCAAGGGATTATTGTCTTTGGCTTTGGCTTTCGTGAAGTCCTGTTTTTCCCATACTTGCAAATACATTCCAAAACGGAGGCTTGGAGAAGCTTTCTCGAAATCCTTGTCCAGATACTTGCCCAAATAGTCGGGTACAGCGGCGATATTCATTTCACTCCTCTCCCTTTTGAGCCGCAGCTATCTGGCGCATCCATTTCAGCCAGGCAAGAGCTTCGGCGTTTATGGCTTGGTAGTCTTGTGGACTGGCATCAGACATTAGACATCTCATGAATTCAGGGAAATTTGATGTTTTCAGAACTTTTGGAAAGCGCTTGCTCAACCAGGCTCGTAACTGGCAAGCAACAAGCTGCTGTTCCTTTTTCTTCTCTTCGGCAAAGGCCAACATCTGCATCAGACCACTATTCATAATCAGAATCGGGAATCCCTTGGCAGCAATGACATACCTGCCATAGCTGATGCCAGATTCCTCTTGAGCCACTTTGACACAATTCCACGCATCCTGCGCTCGTTGCTGTTCCAGTGTCGGTCGCTTGCTCATGCTCAATCCCCTACCACGCTTGCAACCACCAGTCCTCGTCCAGTGGTGGCATCACCACCAATTTGTAGTAATTGGGCATGCAGTAAGGTTCTGATCTGCGACAGCACTCCCTCTGCGGGAGTTTCATATTCATTGCCGCCGCCAGTCCGAGTCTGGCTGGTCATCAATGGCGCAATCATGATGGATTCCGGCGGCAGGTTCTCGGTGTAAAAAAGGCCGCCATCTCTCGCCGTACCGGTTTCACGATCAATACTGACATGGGGCTCAACCAGCATGGCGTGCTTGGCAAAATAGGCAAAGTCGGTATCGTGCAAGACGACTAGGTCCTGTTCCAGTTTTTCACGGAAGAAGCGGTACTGATCTAACGGCGGCATGGCCTTGCTGGCCAGATCGGTTGCGATCTCTTTCAATGACTCGGATTGCTTGGCCGGATATTCGAACGCTTCAAGATGCAGCTTGTCATCGGATAACAGGCGCGGATTGACAACAAGACTATTGCTTTCTTCCACTGTGGGCGCAAACCAGTTCGACTGTGCGTCTGACAGTTTCAATAGCCGCTGCGCTCGGGCCAGTGCCTGGGGGCAGGTGGCGTAAACATAACCCTGTTTCAGGCTCCGGATGGGTAAGGCGACGAGATGTGCATCACCAAAGCTGACGGCACCTGCATGCAACCCGTCGCCTCTTCTGGCAGGGTCTGGATCCGGACCAAGCAGGCGATCAATATCTGTTTTCTGACCACCCAGGGTTTCAAAGCTGTGGCGCACCGCACCCTTGATGCCGGAGCCGGCAAAGCAGGGATGGCCGGTATGCTTTTCGCGCTGGATGGGATTATCGATAACATCAATAGCCTGACCTGCGCCCATATGGACGGGGCTGACGGCATAGAAAAAGACAGAGGCTTGTTGAGTAAACATAGTCTAAGGTCCTGTCAAGTTGATCATGTTCTTGGGCGAGTTTAAAGCAGTCTCCCGTACCAGTCTGAAGAGAAATACTGGTGATGATAGATCCAGATAACGCCAGTTATCTGATCTGCACCCGGTAGTATTTTCAGCTTACTCATATCCAGACTCCAATGGCACAGCGGTTGAATCCCTCTACCCGACGTCCGTCATCCTCGCATGGGTCCACCCACAGGCCAGTTTCTTCAAGCTTGCTAAGGGCTTCGTCCAGTGAGCCTGACCTAGCTTCCAGTTCTTCCAGCCAGTAAACGCTGCCGGTTGGGGCCACGCGTTGAGCTGCCTTAGGCTGCCAGTTTGCCAGATCCCAACCAGAGACCATCTCGGCGCGGGGCACAGCAGCAGATACGAGTTTGGCATGGATATTTCCAGGCAGCACCACCCGGTTGCTGTTGTCGGTGACAGGCAGTTTCCAGCCTCCTGGAAACATACCCGGACTGGTGAGCACCAAACGACAGCGTCTTGCTTCAGCAATTGCCCCATAGTCCTCCAGCACCTCGGGATTGATCACTTCGGCTGGAGAAAGAGAGGCGGCACGGCCATCGCCACCAAAACGCAGCAACCCATTTTTCGGTGGTACGGCACCACTGACTGCTGCCAGAAAACCCACAGTGTAGTCAGCAATCAAGGGCTTACCGATTTTGTTGTCATTTCGAATGCGGTTGCCAGGCTTGTGCATCACCACCGCCTGGGCAGAAAATAACTTGCCGCTTTCCACACTGCGAGTAGCTTCGCTCATGCCAATGCCGACACGGGCATCTAAGCTCCATAGCTCTGACGAATGCACCAATTGTTGACCAGCAGGCACGCCACCTTGCAGGTAGACTTTCCACCCGGACTGAGTGAGCCAGTAACCACTTTGCGGCTTACTGCGCTGTGCGCCTTGAGCCAGCACCGGCAGTTGATCCAAGGGAAAGGAAGATTGCAAAGTCGAACTGATCACTTGCGGTGTCAGCTGACTGACATTGACATGGGTCTCATCCGGTGCAATCACCAGATCCGCTGGCGGAGGCATCAAGATTTCTGTTTCATGGTCCGCAGTTTTTCTGGCCAGATAAAAGCCAGCCAGCATGAAACTGCCCGGGCTTTTCGGGGTGCCCAGCGACGGATGGTTGATCTCACTGCATTCGAATTTGGTGAGATCGATACCATCATCGACCAACATGCGAGATCGGATCGCCCCTGCTGCCACGGAAGGCCAAGGAGGAATAAGGCATTCGCCATAACTGCCGGGGTCACCAAACAGCTTATTCCCCCGCAGGAACAACACATCCAGCGGTTCGATGAATCGATACTCCCTGGTTGAGGCCGAAGTGCTCATGAGCCACCTCCTGCGAGGCCCCCTGTGCGGGTTTCCCGAGCCAGAAATTCAGCGACGGAGAGAAAATTACGCAGCTTGTTGATGCGCTTTTCCTGCGGCCATTCCTGCGTTATAGTCATTTTGATCAAATTACTGGCTAAGCCCCGTGCCTCTGTCTTGACATCACCATCGGCCTGTCGCTCAAATTGATGGGCCAGCAAACATTGCGCCAACCCGCTATCAAAGGCATTGGCAGGTAGCTCGCGCTCATTCAGCCACTGGAGAGTGTGATAAACCGCACGACGTGAAACACCGTCGCAGGCTAGGAAATCCCGTAGGCTGATCATTAACCTGACCGGTTCACCCCATTTTTCAGTCAGGTACAGAGCGCCCCCCGAGCGCTTGATGATAGTGATGGAAAAGGCGTCACGACCACCTTCGTTCTTGGCACACTGCTCGGCGACCCGCAACTCACGGAGAACAGCAGTTAATGGAGCCTGATGATGGGCGATGACCGCACCACAGGAAGCCGTGGCCTTCTCGCCCATCATGCGCATGAGCTTCTTGTCCTTCAAAATAGCGAAGCCTTTGTTCAAGGTCAGTCCGCTGGCCTCACGACCACCAGTATGCTCGGGGTCCTGGCCCGAATAAGCATAGCGCAGTCGCTGCATGGCTGGTAGCAGATCAGCTACCGGCAACATAGCCAGCACATCGTCGCCACCAGCATAGATCAATCGGCCCAGATATTCCTCTTCCACCACGTGACGTGCCACGGTAAGTGAAAAATCATTCAGCGCACCGGATATGGCTAAATGACGGTTGGGCGATATGGCTCGACCCTGCTTCCCGTATTGCTCGATTTTTGGCTGCCGCTGGGCATGTTCTTTGAACCCTTGCCGCACTTGGGGATGAAAGCTATCCTGGTATGAAATAGTGGTCTTGGCCTTCTCATCACCAGCCAGAATTGCCCCCATCTGGTCGCCGTCCATGAGAACCAGACCGTAGTAGGCTTCCACTGGGCCCAATAATTCCTTAATGGTTTTTTGAATTCTCGACAGTTCCCGCTCATCACTCTTACCACCTTCCTCGGCAACCTCTCTGGCCGCGTCCAGCCAATTCGGAATACGTGCTACCAGATTGCGCTTTTCCCGGTTGCCCTCCGTGCTCCTTGCCAATTTTCTGGGGAGTGCCGCAGGCTGAAGTTGCGGCTGTCGCAGTTTTTCTGCCAGTTCCTCGTCAAGGGGTTTATCTTTCACCAGAAACTCACGGAGTTGATGGGCCAGCGCCATGGTATGGGTGGACACAACAAAACGCTGTATTCCCTGATCGTTTTCATCTTCTCCCAGAGCCTTTCTGACCTCCTCCAGAAACAGGTTTGGCCACAGACGCTTGATAGCTGACAGAGCACCAAGATGTTCACCCGGCTTCGCCCAAGCCGGTTTTGCTTGGGCGACTCTGGTCCAGAGCGTGTCATCCTGATTCCGGTATGACTTGACCAGTTGTGCTCTGTCTGTGGTCAACCATTCGGATTCTCCGGTCAGCGAACAACGCCAGCCCTGCTGATTCATTGACTCGAAGGCGCGATTCGATTTTGCCGCTGCCAGCACGCGCTCGGCCAGATCATGTACAGCCGGATAGAGCACACCCGGATTGGGGGCAAAGAAAGTGGTGTAATCATCCCACTCTATATCCTGTTGTAACACATCCCAGGCATGAGAGCCAAGGAACCCCGGCTCAGCGTTACCGGCAAAAAAAGGCTTCATAGATTTAGAAAGCTGCACTACATCCAGGTTGCGCTGTCTCTTTTCATCGCGACAGTGGATCAAGGAGAAGGGCACTGCAGCCCAATGGACTTCGGGGAAGCTGTTGAGTTGCTCCTTCATCTGTTCGTAGGGAGTTGAATTGATTTCCGGCGCTTCCGCATAATCCGCTGCAGTGAGAAGTTTTGAGACAACTTCCTTCCCAAGCCCTTGCAGCCATTCACGTACCTTCATCTCAACCCGATCCGCAATCATTTTTGTCTGGCTGGCTGGCACTACTGCTACAAAGCGGTTGGGCAAAGCTGCAGAAAACAGGGGATTGGCATCAGTTCCACCCTTATTCCAGTCACAACCTTCAAACCGATTTTTGGGAAGCTTACAGCTATCTCGCAGCCACAAATCCACCTGAGGTATGCCGCGCAGGCGTGGAAATAGAATGGCATCCGGTCCCAACCTTTCGCAGATCACTTTCATAGCTTCCCATGACAAACGCGAGAGCAGGTGCGAACCTGCCCACAGATCATCCAATTTGCGGGCGGCCGCGATAAAGGGCTGAACCGGGCCAATTGAGAGAGCCAGCAAAGCTGCCTGACCCTCCTCGTCAGCCGTGAAGGCCCCTGCGAAAGCAGACGTCAGATCCAGATGATCCCAGATACTGTGATCAGGCACACGCGTATCGGCAGGCAGCAGATTCCATAGCGATCCGAGTTTGCCATAGTCATTATCTTCCTGTACTTCCGGACCAAAGCGCCAGAAAGCAAGCAGGGATTTTTGGAAGTCGGTACTGCCATTGTCGCGCACCAGTAGGTTTGAGAAATGATCAAAGCTGCGTTGCTTGATATCTTGGAAATCGGTATCACTCAATGCGCCATAACATCCCAGATTGAACTCTTGGCCGGTGAGGGGGTGAATCAGGATTGGCTTATTGGTCCAACGCACCTGCGCCCAAGGCGCAATGGAAAGTGTTTTTTCCTCCCCATTTTTTGTAGTGATGGTGATTTCCTGCATCGGCCAATTAGGGCGGTCTGCTGCCGCCGCCCACCAGTCGGCACGTTGTACGGTTCTGTAGGTGTCAGGTTTGATGCCCTCCTTGTCAAAAGCTACTGCATGAAGCACATCAGCCCTGTCGTTTTCGATACTGCTCTCCGCAGGTATCTCATCAGCCCGGGCCATTCGCCACAACACACGGGAGGTACCACCCTCATGTCCAGCAGGGTCTCGCAACAGTACCAGTGCTTTTTCGGCCGGATCGTGTAGACGTGCGTGGAGCTTGGTCTGCCAGAGGATTTTGTTGTTTTCAGTCACAATTACTCTCCCGCCGGTAGAATTTCGGATGCTCGTCCAGGAAACAGTGTGCTTTGGAAAAACAGTCTAGAAGATCTTGTTGCTGACTTTTGGAGAGCTTTTCCCACAACTTTACTGCCGGTCGGCATGGCATGTGAAAGATTAACGCAACGTATCGCTTTTCGTCCGCTATGACCTTGAAGCGCAATGAATTGGGTACCCGAGCATCCCTTCCCCATCCCGGCAATATCCCTCTGGTATCAGGATATGCCAGCATTAACCGTTCCGGCACCGCTCGGCGCACGTCAGAGCGAGTCTGTGCAAGTAACTGCATCGCTTCTTGCCATTTCGGCTGTGATGCCGACCTCCAAACCAGTTCACCCCGCTCGTCCTTCCCCAAGGCATGAGGCCAGTCAAGTTCCATCGCATCTTTCCAATTCCGAAAGACAGGATTCGGGGCAGGCAGTTTTCCTTTCAACTCGAACGAACCCCAACCATTGCGACTTCGCCCACCGACAGTTCCATATTCGTTGATCAGGGCAAAGGCTTGCTCAATCTCAAGACAGTAGTCTTCCGGAAAAGCGACTCGAAGAAGCGTCCCCTCACCTGAATTAATTGCCCCTTTTCCCTTCAACTTCGGCCCCGGTTTAACCGGACCATAGCCAGAATACAGCGCTCCGGGTATCTGGTTTTTCCCCACCCAAATGCGACCTATGTCAGGTGCTCGAAACAGTTTTCCTGTGCCCCATTTATTATCAAGCCGAATCCGGATCTTGCTTTTACCTGGCTTGGCACTACTGCCTTCACCACGGCGATCATCATCAAGCCCGGCATCACCAAACAACAGACCTTCTTCCCTACACATGGCTTCGATGTCAATGCTGAATTGCTTTTCTGCTGCATAAACCACCCGCCACCACTGCCGCAAGAGCGCCTTGAAAGGCGGCGTACGCCACTGGCCACTTTGCTCTGCATTTCCCAGAAAGGCTGGCGTAGTGAAGCGGATGGTCAGATCAAGCATCTTCATAAGCGCCCCTGTAACTGAATTGTGATTTCAAGGTTTGTCGGCAAAGCATACCCGTAATCGCCATTTTGCCTGATTTTAGTAAGCTTACATAAACCACTCAGTTCAGGACCTAATCGACGGGTCAGTTCTCTGTTTAGCCTGGAGATATTAGTTTCCAGAAAGGATTGCATTAGATCGCCTTTTATCAGTTTTTTTTCAGTACTGCCATGTAACGGGAGGTCATACTTATTGACCAGCCGAAGAATTTCTTTGGCATATTCTGCATTTTTCTCGCCTTCTACCAAAGGTGTAATGACGGTTTTACGATCAGCTGCCCAGAGCAGAATTGCCATATGTACGGAAGTCAGATTCCCTGGCTCACCATTTACTTGATAACGGCATTGCGCAGGGTTTAGAACCAACTTGGCTTTTTCCGTTGCTTTACGGGCAAGCTCCACCGTTTCACTGAAACTATGTCGCCCTTCCAATAAGCTTTGTGGCAAACCACTACGCAAGCGTACAAAAGGAATTTCCGCAAGCCATACCTTGGCAGCACTTGTGTCCAACATCCGATTATCGCCAAAACGAATCACCTTGGAGTATGGTGTTGGGTAGAAGAAGTCCCTGTTACTCTCGTAATGCTCGCTAACCAGCACATGACTCAGTCGATCTTGCGGGCGACCAAACAGGGAAAGCGCATAACCGGCATAAAACCCCATGGTCTTGCGACCACCTGCCAAGGAGACATGCAATTCAATGGAAGGGTCATTGGTCAATTCGCGAATTTTCGCACTGATGGTATTTGCAGCAGCCTCGTTGTCTTCAGGGGTACGCAGGTCTGTCATGGCATGGTTGTTTGCGTCCCTGATTACCGTGATACTCTGTCTAGTGAAATCAACTGGCTGGTTGACCTGATAGTCGTTAAGCAACCGCTGAAAATGTCCTTCGCCCTCCAGCAGTTGCTGAACGGCATTCTGCCGTCCTTTTTCAGTGGTGATCAGGTGAACCGCATCTGGAATCCAGTTTTTCTTCTGAATTAATGCATACAATGTTTCAGTCATGATCTGCGGTGACATGCCGCTGACAGCCAGAAGTATTTTGCGAAACCCTTGATCAGGCATAAGTGGAGCCATTCCCATCTAAAATCCGGGAATTACTAGCAATTTTCCGTTTCGGTTCGAACAATGACATCTGGTTCACGGACTTTAAAGTCAATTCTGAAACCCCGCCTCTACTCCGAAGTGCCACAGTCGCCTCCGATTCCAGAATAAGGGCGTCGCCCGAATGGCGGGATCGTGGTGGCGGCGGAAAAATCCACGTCCCAAGACACTCATTCCGGCCGCCGATGGCATTATACTGAACAGAAGAAAGATATATGAGCATCTCTATAATAGCCCATTTTTAAGTCCCCGTGCACTTCGAAGCGCAAGTGGGATTTCTTATCACAATTCGATGTCCTTGCAATCTAACCACCTCCTGGATTTTCTTCTACTAGGGTGTCTGGCACTGATCTGGAGCACCTCGTTTTTCTTGATCAAGATTGGCGTCTCCAGTCTGGGACCATTCACCCTCACCAGCATTCGACTGATCATCGCGGCAACAACCCTGCTGGTCATACTTCGAACCATGGGTCGCCGTCTGATCATTGACCGGTCCTCCGTCCAGCTTTATCTCTTTGTCGGGGTGATGGGCAATGCCGTACCGTTTTCCCTAATCAGCCTGGGGGAAGTCCAGGTAACCAGTTCCATGGCCGCTGTACTGATGGGGATCATGCCCATCGCCACTTGTGTCTTGGCCCATCTGCTCATCCCCTCTGAGCGCATGACCGTACGCAAGCTTCTGGGCGTCTTTCTGGGTTTCAGTGGTCTGATCACCTTGGTGGGCATTTCCGCCTTGGGTCCTGTTGGCGGACAACCGCTCGGTCAACTCGCCGTGCTGGGGGGTGCGCTGTGCTATGCCTTGACTGCGGTGTTTGTACGTCTTCGAGGCACCATCGGGAATATTGAGGCCGCGGCCGGTGCCGGACTGGTGGCAGCATTGACCAGTGTGGTGTTCGCGTTCGTGCTGGAGAATCCGACGGAAATGATCCCCACCGTTCCTGCCCTGTGGTCCGCAGTGGTTCTGGGGCTCGTGCATACCGCCCTAGCCGCACTGATCTATTTTCGCACCATCCGTAATCTTGATGCTGTGACGTTTGCCCAGATCAATTATCTGATTCCGGTACTGGGGAGCATTTGGGGGATCCTGCTGTTGGGAGAAACCTTCGGACTGCCGGTGATACTGGCACTTTGCCTGGTTCTCGCTGGAATCTATTTTGTTCAACCCCGACGAAGGCTGCAAACCGCTTCACGTTCAACTGACTGACAACCTACCCACAGACTGGGACCATCAAGACTGGATTGAAATCATCCCCACCGTGCGGACGATCGGCTACGTTCGGGAAAAGTCATCCCACTGCCCACACGGGCTTCGAGAGGGGTTGAGAAATGCGGGTGAAAGTCGACACGTTTGGAGGACCACCAAGCTTCGGTGAACCGAATTTTCACTCTGGCATGGCCAAGGTCGACTCTCGACTCAAAAGCCGATCCAGCATGGTAGTTAAGCGTACATCTCCCACCTCCATGGCATGATCATGCGCGGTCCGCCCGACACGGTCTTGGCAGGCCGTCGACCGCAACGTCGACGGCAGTCGGCTTTCCAGAGTCACCAGATGGGCCACCAACGGCACCAAACCCAGTTCCACCGCCAGCATCAGCGCCGTGCGACCCCGTGGGTCCGTCGCCTGCAACAAGGCGCTCCGCTCGGTGTCCGTCCGACATCGGTCCCAGGCCCGATCCATGTCCGCGGTCGCCTGGTCCAGCACCGCCTCATGCAAGGGACTGGGAGGCAGCGTGGCTTTGGCCACCAGATAGCTCGCCAGCGACGGAATCGGACAGGCCAACTTGCCTTGGCCCGTCTTTTGCACGACCCCCGCATACAGCATCGCCTCAAAGGTCTGGCGAACGGTCAACCCGTCCGGCAAGGCCCCCAGACCGAAATCTCCAGACGGCCGGTCCTGTTGCGCCCGGTCAATGGCATCCAGGATCCCATGTTCCGACATCGGGGGTCCCAACTCCATCGCCTCCAATACCTTCGAGACGAGCACATACCGATTTTGCAGTGCCCCCTGCAGACGATGCCCATAGTAGTGAAAACGGAGCGGCTGTGCCCGCGCCCGCACGGCATCCAGATCAGCGGCGGCCGGACACCAGTCGTGCGTGCGGATGTCCTCGGCCAAGGCGATGAGGAAATTCCGCCCATGCATCGGCCAGCCCTGACTGTCGCGTTGCAACGCAGTTGCCCAGCCCTTCAGGATCGTCGGGGCCGGTCGGGCCGATGACAGGTGTTCCTCGACGAACCGGTCCATCCATTCGGCCATCTCGACCTCACTCAACCGAGACAGGGTTCGCTCCGATTCACTGGCCAGACGCGTCAGTCCGGCCGCCCGCAACAGGTCCCCACTGTTGGCCAGGCCCCCATAGACCGGAAACACGGGGGCCCCATGCTCGCCGGTATGCAACAGACGCAGATTGTCGCTCACCTGCTTCCGGGCCGCCTCTGATCCGGGGCCGACCCAGAGCGACTGAATCTCGTCCACCAGCAGGATCACCGGGGTAAGTGGCTGGCCCGTCAATTGATCCGGATTCAGCCCCAGCGTGACCTCGCTCAGGCCCGCGACATTCACCGAGCCCGAGCGGAAGAACCGTACCAGCGTCCGGATGATGCCGAGGTTGCCCGCCGTTTGCCGCGCCATGATGGCCAGCAGATCGGCCATCGGCTGTTCCAAGGCACCGGCCGCCACCCGGACCGCCACGGGCTGGGATTCCGATCCCCCCGGGGGCCACTCTTCGATGATCCTCTCCAGCAGCGCCGACTTGCCAGCGCCGGGGGCGCCCTGGATCACCGTGGTCAGATCGGCCCCGGGAGCCGGTTCGTCCAGTCGCTCTAGTAACAGGTCCAATCGTTCCCGGATCAATTCCAGTTCTGTCTGGCGACCGACGAAGATCGGGGCTCGCCCCCGGTCGACCCCCCGCATCAGCTTTTGCAGGGCAGTCCGCTCGGGTTCGCTAAGCGTGGGATCGTCGGAGGTCATGGGAGCAGTGTACCCGGAAGGGATCTGGGGTGCAAACAACGGCTTTCGGCTGGCCGGACAATGCCTCGAAGCGTTATTCCAATGGTCAGGCAAGTCGCCGAATCGGGGTGTATCGACTCCTGTTAGTCTGAACTTCCAGAGCATATTCGATATAACTTATTGATTGCGTTGACAAAAGTCAATCACTGACGGTTCGTGACTGGGAACGCCCCTGGAACGCTACTGCCATCGTACGCCGAGCAAGCGGAAGGCTTCGCGCTGCCACTCAGTCGGCCGGGTCAGCCGATCGAAGGGTTCGGCGCCGGGCAGACGGGGCATCACGCGGTTCTTGGTGAGAGGGGCGAGATCCCGAAGCAGGGTGCGGAAACTGTGCCCGGGCCGACCGTCGTCAGTGCGCTTGCTCGCCGCCTTGCGTTGGGCGGATGCCGACACCCGGGCCGGCGCCACCCCGGAGGAGCGGGCGGCTTCGGCCGCGGCGGGCTCCTCGTCGTCGAACAGCAACGGGGCCAGGCGTTTCCGCCTATGCCATTCCCCATACCAGGCCAGCCTGCATGGCAGGAGATGGGCACGGACCCGCTCGTCCGTCCGGTGGCACACCGGACGCCCCTTCCGGTCCACACGCTTGAGACGGCGAAAGGCCCGTTCCACCTGGCTCAGGCCCTGGTAAGTGCGCCCCGTGCCCGAAGCATCCAGCTCGGTCTCGGCCAGACTGGTGCGGATGACAGACAGGCCGTCGAGCGCTGCCTCCGCGGCGATGGACCCGGCGTCTCTCCCGTCGTCGAAGCACCCGTCTTCGTCGAGGGTCCACTCAAAGTGCTTGGCCATCCGGTATCGGCCGATCCCCTGGCCGACCCGCGCTCCGATCCTGTCCGTCCCCTTCAGGCGCCGTTTCTCCCGTCTCGTGGCCGCCACGATGGGCTCCAGCCGTTTCTCGGTGGCCTCCAGCCGCGCCTCGCGCTGGCGCCCCCTGCGTTCGGCCATCAGCGGGTGGCGGCATCCCATGAGACGCTCCCCCGGATAGAGGTCGCTGCGGACCTCCACCAGGTCCTGCTCGTCAAACAGCGACCTCGGCACGGCGCCGGACTCGACCAGTCCGCGGATCGCCGGACCCCGTCAGGCGCCGATCCAGTCCAGTCCCGCCGGCTTCACCTCGTCCCGGAGGCGCGCCTCGGTCAGCCTCCCACGGTCCCCCACCAGCCCCCGCCGCGACCGCCCGAAGCGCTCCCGCCACTGCTCGATCTGAGGGCCCAGCGCCGCCGAATCAGCCGGGTGGCCGGGAAACCCCTCCCCGGCCACCGGACGGCCGCCTGCGTCGCACAGCAACCCGAACTCGATCTGCCGCTGGCCCCGCTGGCCGTCGCGCGAATCGCCCCGCCTGGCCAGCGGGCCGAGGCGTCCTGCCAGGGACCCCGAGGTCAGGTCATGGAGCACCAGGGCGCCCTCCGCCAGATAGCGCTTCGCCAGGGTCCACTCGATGCGGTCCTGGCGCTTGAGCAGCCAGTCCCTGGCCGCGGACCGGTCGTCCTCATCCACCGTGCCCAGCCCCAGGGGGTCAGCCGGGGAGTCGGTCGCGGTGGCCTCGGCCAGCCCCCGCGCAGTGGCCCGTTGGGAGCCGGGTTCCAGCACGCGGGCCACCCTCATCGCCAGCCCCCGGTCACGCTCGGGGGAAGGTCGCGCGTCGATGAGCCGGTCCAGGCGCCGTGGCCGGAGGGTGCCGAGCACGGCGGCGACCTGCCCGTGGGGGAGGGAGCGGATGATCTCGAAGGCTTCGTCCCGCCCGACCAGGGGGTCGTCCCTGAGCACCCGCCGCAGGGCGTCGATCCTGGCCTTCGGCCATCGGGAGAGATTGGCGAGGGGGCGTTTCCTGACCTGGCCGTCTTCGCGCCCTCCTTCGCGCAGGAGGAGGGCGGGCGGGGAGTTCCGGTGGGGGACGATTTCGACGGACAGGGGAATGATTGTAGCCCATGAATCTGGAAAAAGCCATATTTAATATCCATTTACATGGGAACAAATAATACTCTCCTGAGAGCAATTTCCGCAAGCAGATCAACCGGTTGCACGGGAATTTTACGAAAAATCAGGGGGAACTTCAGATTAATTGAGGCTTCGTGACAGTCAAAAAGCATCAAGTGTTATTGATGACGCCCAACAGAATGCCAGTCCTTTCGTCATATGCAGCCCCATCGGGAACATCCAGACATCTGTCGGTGACCACTTGCTGGCACGAGAATGAGCAAGCGATCCTGCTTCTACCCGACGTATTCAACGGACGTAACGGCAACGATCAACTGACATCACATCAGAAAGTGGCCTGATGCGGTGTGACTTCTCCATCCAAATGACGGCGCGAACAGCGGGAGAGAGTCGTCCGAAAAACTTGGAAACGGTCAGCTGAGGGTGTCCAGACGGGCCTTGATCTCACGCAACTCGGCGAGGATTTCCTGCTGCTCCCGATGCAAGGCATCCCTTTCCTCGCTGGCTTCGGCTTCATGTTCCCGCTGCATCGCGGACACGATGATGCCGATGAACAGGTTGAGCACCGTAAACGAGGTGCACAAAATGAAGATGGTAAAGAACAGCCACGCCTGCGGGAACTCCCCCATGACCGGCCGGACGATCCCCATGGACCAGCTTTCCAGGGTCATGATCTGAAACAGACTGTAGGCCGAGGCCCCGATCGACCCGAACCATTGCGGAAACTGCTCGCCATAGAGACCGGTGGCGATCACGGCGAACACATAAAAAACCAGCGCGAGCAGCATGACGATGGACCCCATCCCCGGCAGGGCCGCGATCAGTCCACCCACCACACGGCGCAGGGAAGGGACGAAACTGATCAAGCGCAACACTCGCAATACTCGGAGCACCCGCAAGATGGACAGGTTGCCGCTGGTCGGTATGAGGGCGATTGCCACAATCAGGAAATCGAAAACACGCCAGGGATCGCGCCAGAATCGCCAGCGATACACCACTAGCCTGAGTGCCACTTCGACCACGAACACGCCAAGAATGGCCCGGTCCACCATCATCAGTTCCGAGCCAAATCTCGCCATGAGGTCGGCATCGGTCTCCAAACCGAGGGTCACGGCATTGATCAGAATCAGGACCAGGATGGTCCATTCGAAACGCCGATCCTCCAACAGGGTCTGCAGTGGCTTCATGATGTCGATCCCGGGCCGATGGTTTGACTCATGTCAACGCCCCCTCGGTCAACACCTTGCAAAATCTGACCGGATGGAGTTCAGGAAAATGCGTTGAATGCGATGATCGTATGGGTCTCCCGAACGCCCTCCAGCCCTTGTACACGGGTCGCCACATATCGGCCCACATCGGCTTCTGTGTCCAGGTAACACTTCGCCAACAGATCATACTGACCGGAAATGGAATACACCTCGGAGACCCCATCGATTTCGGCCAGCATGGCGGCCACATCATAAGCCCGTCCCAGTTCACATTTCAGTTGCACGAAAATCGTCTGCATCAGAACTCCTCCCCGAATTGGCGGCTGAACTGGGCCAGTTGCTCGAGCTTGGTGAGGGCGGCCCCGGAACCCATCACGTCTTTGGCTCGGTCTACGCCCGTCTGGAGACTGTCCGCCAGGTCGGCCACATACAGGGTCGCCCCCGCATTCAGCGCCACCATGTCGAACGCCGGACCCGGCGTCCCGGACAAAGCTTCCCGGATCAGCATCAGGCTGTGTCGGGCATCCTGGACCACCAAGGAGTCCAGCGGCTGGCGTCGAATACCGAAGTCTTCCGGAGCCATTCGATAGGTGTGGATATAGCCCCGATCCAGTTCCGCCACATCGGTTTCGGCCGCCAGTGAAATTTCATCGGTCCCATCATCGGAACAGACCACCAAGGTGTGTTGACTGCCCAAAGCCTTGAACACCTCGGCGACCGGCTGGACCCAGCGCGGATCAAAGACCCCCACCAGTTGATATTCGGCCCCAGCGGGATTGGTCAGCGGCCCCAGCAGATTGAACACCGTGCGTACGCCGATCTCGCGACGAGGACCAATGGCATGTCGGGTCGCCCCATGATGGGTGGGTGCGAACATGAAGCCGATACCGGTCTCAGTGAGACATTGACCCACCTGCTGCGGTGACAGGGCAATGTTGACGCCCGCCGCTTCCAGCACATCCGCACTGCCGGAGGTCCCGGTCGCCGCCCGATTGCCGTGCTTGGCGACCGTTGCGCCCGCCGCACTGGCGACCAGAGCACTGGCGGTCGAGACATTGAACAGTCGCGCCCCATCGCCTCCAGTCCCGACCGTATCCACAATCTTTCCGGACGGCGTCTCCACCCGGGCCGCCAGTTTCCGCATGATGGTCGCCGCCCCCACGATCTCCTCCACAGTCTCTCCCTTGATCCTGAGGGCCGTCAGGAAGGCACCAATCTGGGCGGGCGTCGCCTCACCATGCATGATCAGGCTCATCACCTCCTGCATCTGGGGTCGAGAGAGGTCCTGGCCCGCGGCCAGATGTTGAATGGAAGCACGCAAATCCATGAACCAATCTTGGGGCGAATACAATGACCGATGAATTATAGTCCGAATGAGGCAGCCGACTGTATCCGCTCCCGGTAGGCGAACAGCGCTGGCGTGCCGCCGGTGTGGAACATGACCACTTGCTGGCAATCGTCCGGTTCACGGTGCCGCACCCAAGCCAGCGTAGTGGCAACGGTCTTGGCGGAATAGACCGGATCCACCAAGATCCCCTCGGTCCGGGCCATGTCGACGACCGCCTGCATCACGGCATCCGATGCCTGCCCGTAACCTGGTGCCAAGGCGATGTCACTGACCCGGATATCTTCGGCCGTCACGCCATCGGACAAACCCAGCATGTCTTCCAACCGGCGACAATGGGACAGCACCCGATCACACTGCAATCCGGCCGCTCGTCGCACACAGGCTCCCAGTACCGGGAGGGAGAGACCCATGAGCCGCAAACCGACCAGCAGGCCCGCATGCGTCAGGCCGCTTCCGGAGCCCACCACCAGCAGGTCCGGGACCATCCGGGCTGTTTCGAACTGTGGGATCAATTCGGCCGCGGCCGCCACGTAGCCAAGGCCCCCGATCGGTTTTTCCACCGGCGCCAAGGGGACAAGATATGGTTTTTTTCCTTGCTTGCGCAGGGTGTCGGCAATTTCCTGGATGGCTTGATCCGCCCCGAGTTCATCCTCTCCCTCATGGCGCAAATGAATCCGAGCCCCGAACAGGTGGTCCAGCAGGACATTGCCCGAGTGACCATACTCTCGGGGTGGGTGGGCCACCCGGGATTCCAGTTGCAGGTGACATTCCAGTCCCAACTGAGCCGCGGCGGCGGCGAGGCTGCGCATGTAATTGGACTGGACCGCGCCCGTACTGACCACCGTATCACAGCCCTGGGCCAGGGCATCGCCCAGATAGAACTCGAGTTGACGGGCCTTGTTGCCCCCCATGGCCAGACCGGTACAGTCATCCCGCTTCATCCAGAAACGGCCACCCGGATAGCGCTCCGACAGATTGGGCAGCCACTCCAGCGGAGTGGGCAAATGGGCCAGTCGGGCTCGAGGCCATTCTGCCAGCCGATTCCACACCTTGGTCGGCGCCGCTTTGGAGATCATGAGCGGAGAAATCCAAGCGGGTCCTGGGGCTTTCCATTGACTCGAATTTCAAAATGCAGCATGGTGCGATTGGCTCCCGTGCTGCCCATTTCGGCAATCTGCTGGCCAGCCCCGATTCGATCCCCCTCCGCGACTAGGATGCGGCGGTTGTGGGCATAGGCACTCAGGTGAGTGTCGGAATGTTTCACGATCACCAGCTTGCCATAGCCCCGCAGACCTTCCCCAGCATACACCACTTCGCCTCCGGCCGTAGACCACACCGGTGACCCCGGACTGCCCGCAATTCGAATCCCATTGATTCCCTTGTCCTGAGAGTAGCGGGCGATGATTTCCCCCCGGGCGGGCCATCTCCAGACGGACGGAGGCTGAGCCGGCAACTTCTCTCTGGGTGGTGGTGCCGCCGCCACGGAAGTCGGTTTCGGCATCGGGGGAGTCGAAATGGCTGGCGTCGGGGGAGAGGGGACCAGCACCGGGCCCTTGACTCCGTCCTTCCGTGGGGGCGACGAGGCGCCGGTCCCAGAATCTACCGGAGTCTTTGGGGCAGACTGGCTGGAACCCCGACGAAGCTGCAGCGTTTGACCCGGCTGAAGTCGATAGGGCTTCTTGAGGCCATTCCAGCGGGCGATGTCAATGAAATCCAGACCATGCTCCCAGGAAATCTTGTAGATACTGTCCCCAGGCTGCACCACGGTGGCGGCCGGAATTTTCCGATAGGGCGCCTTGTTGATCACCGGAGCGGTCTCGACCGGGGGGGCACAGGCGGTCAACTGCAAGAACAACAGCATCGGCAAGAGCACACGAAACGCGATGAGGACCATATGCTCAATGACGCAAGAAAAGATACGCGAGAGCCGCCATCATGATCGCTCCCCAGCCGATCATCTCCATCCATTTTCTGAGATGGGATTCGATCAAGGGACCTCCCCACCACAGGACGGCGGCAATGAGAAAAAACTGGGCTGCCCGTCCGATCAGTGATGCCACAATAAAGGGCAGCAGTGCCAGACCCAACAGGCCCGAAGCGAGGGTACACAGCTTGTACGGCAGGGGCGTGACACCGGCCAGCAGAACCAGCCAGACGCCATCCTGGACAAATCGCTTCTGGACGGCCAGAAAGGCCGTCTCCTGGCCAAAAAACACGATCAGCGACTGGCCCACCTGCGCGAACAGAAAATAGCCGACACAGTACCCCAACAGCCCCCCGGCTACGGAGGTCAGTGTCGCCAGGGTGGCCAGCCACCACGCCCGGTGACGGCGGGCCAGGACCATCGGGGCCAACATGAAGGCAGTGGGAATGGGAAAGAAAGAGGATTCCAGGAAGCTGACCAGCGCCAGATACCGTTCCGCATGACGGTGACGTGACCAGGCCAGGATCCGGTCATACAATGGCTCGAACAACTGCATCGATTCCGGGTGGGTGAGGGGTTTGAAGGATACGGTCACGACGGCACATCCGTTACCCATTATGGCTGTTGTCCGTGCACCATGGGAACGAACCGCACGGCGTCCCGCTGCTCTTCCTCCAGCCCAGCGGCCGTCCGCCGGATCACGCGCAGTGTTTGACTCCCGCCGCCCACCGGAATCACCATCCGACCGTGCAGGTCGAGTTGATCCAGCAACGTCGGCGGAGCTTCTCGGGGGGCGGCAGCCACGAGAATCCGATCGAAAGGGCTGTTACTTTCCCAGCCCCGGAATCCGTCCCCATGCAGAAGGCTGACATTGCGATAGCCCAGTTGCCGCAAGCGGGTCTGGGCCGGGATCAGCAAAGCCCTGATGCGCTCAATGGTGAAGACCCAGCGACACAACTGGGAAAGGATGGCCGTCTGATACCCGCAACCGGTACCGACCTCCAACACCTTGCCGGGCGCATCGCCTGCTTCCAGCAGCAGTTCCGTCATGCGCGCCACCACCCAGGGCTGCGAAATGGTCTGCTGGTGACCAATGGGCAGGGCCGTGTCTTCATACGCCCGGTGGGCCAAGGCCTCACTCACGAACAGATGCCGTGGAGTCGCCTCCATGGCCCTCAGGACTTGTTCGGAACGGATGCCATGGTCGCGCAGCCGATCAATCAGCCGACGCCGCGTCCGCATGGAAGTCATGCCAATGCCGTGGGTCGATTGACCGTTCAAGCCCGGGATACTCCCATCACCCACTGGGCAATTTCCGTCATGCGCCGATGACAGGTCAGGTCGATCTGCAACGGCGTGACGGAGACCCAGGCCCCCGCCACGGCATGAAAGTCGGTACCGGGCCCGGCATCTGCCTCGTCACCGGACGGACCGATGATGAAAAAACAGGTATCCCCCTGCTGACCATCGGGAATCACCGGTTGCGCCTGATGCCGGGCACCGCAGCGGGTGGCATAAATCCCCTGGAGTTGATCGTAGGGCAGATTCGGCACATTGATGTTGAGGATGAAATCTCCGGGCAATGGATGATGGGACAGGCCGGCGATCAGATCCCGCACCACCCGGGCGGCGGTGTCATAATGGGTCGGACGGTCACCGGCCAGGGAGACCGCCATGGTGGGCAGTCCCAGGAACCGGCCCTCAATCGCCGCCGCCACGGTGCCGGAATAGAGGACATCATCCCCCAGATTGGATCCCGCATTGATGCCGGAGATCACCATGTCCGGCATCTCCGTCAATGCCCCGTTCAGGGTCAGGTGGACACAATCCGCCGGGGTGCCATCCACATGATAGAACTCATGCCGATCATCCCGGACCCGGTGCACCGCGATGGGTCGGTGGACACTCAGCGCACTGCTGGTACAGCTTTGGTTGTCCGTCGGTGCCACAATGACCAGCGATGCCATGTCCTCTAGACCCTGGATCAGGGCATGAAGTCCCGGAGCCTGATAGCCATCATCGTTGCTGAGCAGGATTTTCATGGCAGCGTTATACCCGAAAGCCCCTTCTTTGCCTACCGTTTCCTGAAACCTGGATCATCCCCCTAGCACAGACAGCAAAAATGGCATCACACGATCTCGGATCAGCGGTTGGGCCCGGTCGTTCGGATGAATGTTGTCCGGCTGCATATACGACGGATCCAGGGCCAGCTCCCCGATAAAGAACGGCAGCAACGGCGTTCCGGTGTCTTGGGAGACCTGGACATACACCTGTTCAAACCGCTCCGTATAGGACCGGCCATAATTTGGCGGGATCCGGATCCCGAGCAGGATGGGGCGGACGCCGTGGGCGGTGGCCATCTCCACCATGCGGCGAAGATTGTGCTCAATCACCGAAGGGGATATGCCGCGCAGGCCATCATTGCCCCCCAGTTCGATCAGGACCCAGTCCGGTGCAATGCGCCGGATGCCATCCATGAGTCGGGCCAACCCCCCGGCGGTGGTATCCCCACTGATGCTGTCGTTGACGATCCGAATGCCGGTCCCGTTCTCGGCCAGTTGCTGGTTGGCCAGTTCGACCCAACCCGGACCATCCAATCCATACCCCGAACTCAGGCTGTCCCCGATCAACAGGACATTCGTGGCCGCCGCGGTCCCGGACCATAGCAGCAGGCACAGGATCAATCCGAACAGGGCGCCCCGCCCCGGTCGCTGGAGCCGGGACGGCAAGGCCCATCTGGTTACGATTCGCATATCCGCACGGTCTGGGATTCGTTCAAGGGGTAGCCCGTCCCTGTCTGATAGCGTCAAATGTTTAAATTTCAATGTTCATCCGCATAGTAAGGCGTTTACGCCGCGATGCCCGCCATGAGCCCAACCGACTGTCCGATTCATGCCCAAGGCGTCGGCAAGACCGTGCCCGTCGCCTCGGGCATGCTACGGATCCTGCACGACATCGACCTGTCGGTGGCGGCTGCGGAAACCCTGGCCATCGTCGGCGCATCCGGTTCCGGAAAATCGACGCTGCTCGGCCTGCTGGCCGGGCTGGACCATCCCACGGAAGGGAGCATCTGGCTCGCTGGACGAGATATTACCACGCTGGACGAAGACAGCCGAGCGGCCATCCGTGCCGGTCAGGTGGGCTTCGTCTTCCAGTCTTTCCAACTCCTGCCCAATCTGACGGCGCTGGAGAATGTGAGCCTCCCGCTGGAAATCACCGGCCAAGGCGATGCTGGTGCCCGGGCCACGGAAATTCTGGAGCGGGTGGGGCTTGGCGAGCGCACCACACACTATCCCCGACAACTGTCCGGGGGAGAACAACAACGGGTCGCGATCGCCCGGGCATTCGTCACCCGTCCCGCCATCCTGTTTGCCGATGAGCCCACCGGCAATCTGGACACCCAGAACGGACACCGGGTGGCCGATCTGTTGTTCCGGCTCAATGCCGAACATGGCACCACCCTGGTGCTGGTCACCCATGATCGTGAACTGGCTGGTCGTTGCGGCCGCTGTGTCCATATGGAAGGTGGGCACCTGGGGTCGTCTGCCGACGACATCTCACCCCACCCAGTGACTGGACGGCCCAACCCGCCATGATGCGACCGACCCGCCTCCTGGCCCTGTCTCCCCGCCTGCTGTGGCGGGAGTGGCGCAGCGGTCAGTTGATCATTCTGATGCTGGCCTTGGTGGTGGCGATTGGCAGTCATACCGCGGTCGGCCATTTCACGGACCGGATCAGTCGCGGCATGACCGTCAATGCCCAGCACGTGATCGGTGGTGATCTGGTCTTGACCAGCAGCCGGCCCCTCGCTCCCGAGGCGCATGAAATGGCGGCCCGCTGGCAGCTCCAGACGGCCCGGACACAACGCTTTTTCACGGTCGTGGGGGCGGATGAGAACCTGCTTCTGGTGTCGGTCAAATCCGTGGACGATGGCTATCCCCTGAAAGGTCGCCTCCGGGTCACCCGGGAACTGTACGGGACCGAGGAAGTGGCCGACGGGGGGCCAAGCACCGGGGAAGCCTGGGTAGATGCCAGGGTCCTGCATGCGTTGGGCATCAATCTGGGCCAGTCGATGACCATCGGCGAAACCTCTTTTGTGGTCAGCCGGGTCATCACCTATGAGCCCGACCGCGGCAACAGCTTCTACAGCTTCAACCCGCGCGTCATGATCCATCAGGACGACTTGGCGGCGACCGGCATTCTCCAGCCGGGCAGCCGGGTCTGGTTCAAGGATCTGTTCGCGGGTGAGGCCTCGTCCATTGCCGAGTTCCGCGCCTGGCTGGAGCCCCGTCTGACCCCGAGCGAACGCATCCGGAATCTGGCCGAGGACCGTCCGGCGGTCAACGAGGCCCTGGACAAGGCGAAACAGTATACGGGCCTGGCCAGTCTGGTGGCCCTGCTGTTGGCGGCCGTCGCCATCGCCAACAGTGGTCGCTATTACAGCGAGTCCCACTACGATACCAGTGCCTTGCTGCGCTGTCTCGGCTGCAGTCAGAACGATATCCTCGGCATTTTCGTCCTGCAGCTGCTGTTGCTGGGCTTGGTGGGAGGTCTTCTGGGCAACCTGGTCGGCTGGCTGGCCCAAGCCGGGCTGGTGATGCTATTGGGCTCATGGCTGCCGGACAATCTACCGGGAATCGGTATCGTCCCCATCCTGTCCGGCCTGTTCCTGAGCTTTGTGGTCCTGCTGGGCTTCACCTTGCCCTCCGTGTTGCGACTGCGGGCCGTCCCACCACAGCGGGTCCTGCGCAAGGATCTAATGCCCTTGACCCTGTCGGCCCGCCTGGTCTATGGCGCTGCCCTCGCCCTGATCGTGTCGTTGATGTGGTTGTATACCGACAATCTCATGCTGACCTTGGGCATGACCGGCGGCAGTGCCGTGGTGCTCGCAGTCGCTGCTCTGGGAATCGGCGGTCTGTTCCGCCTGTTGGCCCGATGGCTGACCCGGGTCCCAGTCCCGATCCGCGCTGGGGTGCGAAATTTTCTGCGCCGCCGAAAAGAAACGGTGGCCCAGACCATGGCGTTCGGTCTGACCATCATGGCCATGCTGGTCGTGCTGATGTTACGCACTGAGTTGATCACCACCTGGCAGGAGACCATTCCGCCGGATGCGCCGAATCACTTTGTGCTCAATCTCCAGGACCACGAGACGGATCGATGGCGGCAATTCACCTCGAGCCGACAGATCGACGCCCAACCGCTGTATCCGGTGGTCCGCGGTCGGCTGATCCGCATCAATGACACCCCAGTGCGGGACCACGTCAGCAAGGAGAACCAAGGGGAAGAAAGCATCAACCGCGAACTGAATCTCACTTGGTCCGAGGCCCTGCCGGCCGACAACCAACTGACGGCCGGCCGCTGGTGGCAGGCAGCGGATCAAGGACAGACCCGGGTCTCGGTGGAGGCCGAAGTCGCGGAAGATCTGGGCATCACCCTGGGAGACGAACTCACCTTTTTCACCGGTGATCGCAACTGGTCCGCCACGGTAACCAGCCTGCGGAGTGTGCAATGGGACAACTTCCAGCCCAATTTCTACATGGTCTTCAACCCCGGCAGTCTGGACACCCTGCCCATGACTTGGGTCGGCAGTTTCTTTTTGTCCGCCGACCGCAAGCGGCTGTTGGTGGACATGATGCGGACCTTTCCCTCCCTCACCTTGCTGGAGATGGATGCGGTTCTCCGGCAGGTCAAGACCATCATCAACCAAGTGATCCTGGCCGTGGAGTCCATTCTCCTGTTTGTCCTGGCGGCCGGATTCGTGGTCACCCTGTCGACGATCCAGACCAGCATGAAGGAGCGCTTCCAGGAAGGCGCCCTGGTTCGGACCCTGGGGGCTGGTCGCAGACTGTTGCATATCAACCAGTGGAGTGAATTCGCCAGCATGGGACTGCTGGCCGGGCTGATCGGTGCCCTGGGCGCGGAAATCGTCATTGCCCTGTTGTACTGGCAGATATTCGAACTGGAATATGCCCCCACCTGGTGGGCCTGGGTACTCGTCCCACCCGTGTCGGTCCTGTTGCTGGGCCTCACCGGGATCTGGAGCGGACGACACATCCTGGCACGACCACCGGTCACGATTTTGCGCGAAACCGGCGCATGAACGCTCTGCGGATCCTGAACGATCGGTTCAACTCCTGGCTGGAAAGCTACTGCCCGCCCTTTCCGGGGGAGTTGTCGGACAAGCCACCGGATACCCTGTTCGGGTTCATCGCCCACTATGCCCGTCCTTTCTGGCCCCTGATCTTGGCCAGTGCGTTGTTTTCTGTGGCGATCTCACTGATTGAGGTCTACCTGTTCGCCTTCGTCGGCCGTCTGGTGGACTGGCTGGCCATGACTCCCCGGGAGGATTTCTGGGACACCTACCAACTCCAGCTGATCTTGGTGGGGGCGCTGGTCTTGGTGATCCTGCCTGGGCTGAAGTACGTCTATGAAAACATCGTGCATCAGGGGCTGTTGGGCAATTTCGCCATGCGCACCCGATGGCAGGCCCATCGCTACCTGCTCCGGCAGAGTGTCGAATTCTTCCAGAATGATTTCGCAGGACGGATTGCCACCAAGATGATGCAGACCTCCCTGGGCATCCGCGATGCGGTCATTCGAACGACCGAAGTGCTGCTGTATGTCGCGGTCTATTTCACGGGGGCCTTGGTGCTCTTCGCCACCAGCGACCTGCGGTTGACCGCTCCCATGTTGCTTTGGCTGGCCGGATACCTCCTCACCCTGCGCTACTTCGTTCCCCGCATGCAGGTCATCTCCATGGAGCAGGCGAACGCCCGATCCATGGTGACTGGTCGAGTGGTGGACAGCTATACCAATATTACCACCGTGAAAATGTTCGCCCACAGCGACATTGAGGATGCCTATGCCCGGGAGGGCATGACCGAGTTTCTGGAGACCGTGTATCGCCAGATGCGTCTTTCGGCCCTGCTGACCGTGGTGCTCAACTGTCTGAATGCGGGGCTGCTGTTCTTCGTTGGCCTGACCTCGATCCTGCTTTGGCATCAAGAGACGGTCACCGTGGGGGCGATTGCCTTTGCCATGGGGCTGGTCCTTCGGATGCAGGGCATGTCGCAATGGATTCTCTGGGAAATCGCCGGTCTGTTTGAAAACATCGGCATCGTCCAGGACGGTATTGACGTCCTGTCGCGTGATATCGCGGTCACCGACCGGCCGGATGCCACCCCCCTGCAGGTGACCGGTGGGGCCATTGAGTTTCGCCATGTCCACTTCAATTACGGCAAGGACATCGATCCGGGGACCGGCCGGGTCATTGCCGACTTTTCCTTGGCAGTCCGTCCGGGCGAGAAGGTCGGGTTGGTCGGCCGCTCGGGCGCGGGGAAGTCGACTTTGGTCAACCTGCTGCTCCGGTTTTACGATGCCGAATCGGGGGTGATTGAAATCGACGGTCAGGATATTACCCGCGCGACCCAGGAAAGCCTGCGGGCGAATATTGGCATGGTGACCCAGGATACTTCCCTGCTGCATCGATCCGTCCTCGACAACATCCGCTATGGCGTCCCGGATGCGGACAGAGCGGCCGTGATCACCGCCGCCAAACAGGCCAAGGCCCATGATTTTATTCTGGGTCTGGAGGACCTGGATGGACGACGGGATTATGAGGCACATGTCGGCGAACGCGGCATCAAGTTGTCAGGGGGTCAGCGTCAACGCATTGCCATTGCCCGGGTCCTGCTGAAGAATGCCGCCATCCTGCTGCTGGACGAGGCCACCAGTGCTCTGGACTCGGAGGTGGAAGCGGCCATCCAGGAAAGTCTCTACCGCCTGATGGATGGGAAAACGGTCATCGCCATTGCCCACCGACTATCGACCATCGCCCAGATGGACCGGCTGGTGATCATGGATCAGGGCCGCATTCAGGAATCCGGCACCCACCATGTGTTGCTGGCCGCGGACGGCCTGTATGCGGACCTCTGGAGTCGACAATCCGGCGGATTCCTGGTCTGCGGCGACCCAAGGTTGGACCATGGACCCATGGATGGTTCCGGCGACCCAAAAAGTCGCCGTCCTGACGCCTTGCGGTCCACCTCCCGGACTTGACGGCGAGCATGCCAATGGCCGTGCCACCGACTCTCTTCCTTCAATTCCGAGAGGGGCGTGTCCCCACCATGACAGGCCCTCTCTGGACAGCCCCAATCGGCATCGGATAGGACATGACCGACCTTCGGCCCACGTCTCCCCCAAGACACCGATCAAGCCGACGACGCCGGGGGCGTCAAATGGGGTCAGTGCGAGACAGTGGGACCGACCCGATTCCACCGATCCAGCCCGGCATGCCGGGTGGCAACTACCACCCGCTCACAACCCCTGAAATCGAAGCCATTCATCAGGGCGTCCTGACCGTCTTGGCGCATACCGGACTGTCCCACGCACCCGCCTCCACCGTAAAACGGGTACGAGCGGCGGGCGGCCAGCTTCGGCAAGGACGGTTGTGCTTCCCCGAATCACTCGTGCAGGCGGCACTCACCGGAATGCGACGGGACTTTACTCTGCACGGTCAACGACAGGAACATGCCCTGCATCTGACCGCCCACCGGGTGCATATGGGCTCGGGGGGAGCCGCACCCGCCATCCTCGACCTCCAGACCCGCCGCTATCGGGATTCGACCCTGAAGGACCTGTTCGATGCAGCCCGTTTGGTGGATGTCTTGCCCCATGTGCATTTTTTCAGTCGTTCGCTGGTGGCCCGAGACATGCCGGATGAGCGCAGCCTGGACCTGAATACCGCCTGGGCCTGTCTTCGAGGCACCGCCAAGCATGTCTGTGTCAGCGCCTCAAGACCGGAACATGTGCGAGAAATTGCCGCCTTGTGCTATCGACTGGCCGGGTCACGGCAACAGTTCATTGAGCAACCGTTCCTGTCCCTCAATATCAACATCGTCACACCGCCCCTTCGCTTCGCCCAAGAGGCTGTGGCGGTGATCGAAACCGCGGCCGCTCATGGTCTTCCGGTGCATGCCAATTTCTTCAGCCAGGTGGGGGCCTCTTGTCCGGTCAGTCAGGCCGGCGCACTGGTCCAGACAGTCGCGGAGACCCTGGCCGGAATGATCCTCGCCTGGCTGGTCAATCCCGAGGCCTTGATCCTGTTTGGTGCCAAACCCATGATCACCGACCTGCGCACCGGGGCCATGAGTGGAGGTGGGGGAGAGCAGGCCACCATTATGGCCGCCGCGACCCGGATGGCGCAGTTCTACGACCTCGCCAATGTCTCCATCGCCGGGGCGGCCGACAGCAAGCTGGCCGATGCCCAGAGCGGCTATGAAAAATGTCTTTCGGTCACGCTCGCCGCCCACGCCGGCAGCCATCTCATCACCCAGGCCTGCGGCATGCAGGCGAGTCTCATGGGCTGTGCCCTCGAAAGCTACCTGATCGACAATGACATGCTCGGGAGTATCCTGAGCAGCTTGAGGCCGGTGGAGGTCACCGCCGAAACCCTGGCACTGGCGGATATCCATCGGGTGGTGACCGGTGCCGGGCATTTTCTCGGCGAGCCCCAGACTCTCGCGAGAATGAAAACGGATTTTGTCTACCCTGCGCTGGCCGATCGAAGCGCCTTGGCAGACTGGGAGAACGCGGGTCATCCGGATATCCGGGAAGCGGCCATCCACAGAACGCGGGAAGTGCTGCGGACCCATGTCCCGGCACACCTCGACTCACGGTTCGATGGCCTCGAATCCGACTTTGGATTGCGTCCCTTGCCGATGGGTCACGATTCGGTCGACGAATGAAGCGGCCGGCGCCTTGACTCCTCGTCCAAGGGTGGGATCTGGGAGGTGACGGCCGATGCACGACCAGCAGCCTATGGGGATGGGCTCGGCATCGCAGATGATGCGGCGGGTGTTGCCAATCCCTCCCCTCTCCGAGGTTGCCGTCAGAAGGCACATCGACTGATTTCTGGCGGCGGTGAATCAATCTCGCCAAAAGAGCCGTTCAGACCTCACCGCCCGACGAAATGGTGATCAGACATTCTGACCGGCGGTGCCGCCATCCAACGCACCTACAAACCGACGGGCAATCCCTTGTTGGGAATCACGTTCCGCAACTCGAAACTGGAATGCAGATTGCTCACACCTGGCAGACGACTCAACCGCTCAAGCAGGAATTCCTCGTAATGTTTCATATTCCGGGCCACCACCTTGAGCAGATAGTCTTCCGAGCGGCCGGTCACCACACTGCAGCCCACGACTTCCGGGAAATTCACCACCTGGCTTTCAAACTGCGCGAACTGCTCATTGGTATGGCGCTCCATGGTCACTGCAATGTAGGCGGTCAGGGTCAGGCCCAGTCTTTCGGGGTCCAGGATCACGGCAGAGCCCTGGATGCACCCGGTCTCTTCCAGTCGTCGCACCCGCCGGGCACACGGCGTGGGCGAAAGGTGGACCCGCGCCGCGAGATCCAGATTGCTGATGCGGGCATCCTGCTGCAGGATGCGCAGGATCTGTCGGTCGATGTCATCCAAATTCATGTTGAAGCAAAATGAGCCTTTTTCACTATGAATTGACAAATAGTACAACACATTCACCCGTCTTTCTGCAAATCAATCGCGAAAAAAGTGTTAAATCCTCGAAACTACCCGATAAAATGCCATCTCACCTTGAACACGACATGCTGTGCGGATCGATATGTTTGACCATCGAAAATATCCTACCGAACGGTTCGGCCCCGCCAAGCGGGACCGTCGCTGGCCGGACCGGACGCTGACCCGAGCACCGACCTGGTGCAGTGTGGACCTGAGGGACGGTAATCAGGCCCTGATCGACCCCATGAACATCCCGAAAAAGATGCGGTTCTGGGAACTGCTGCTGCGTTGCGGATTTCGGGAAATCGAGATTGGCTTTCCCGCCGCGGCCCAGGTGGAATTCGACTTCGCCCGCAAACTGATTGAGGAACAACGGATTCCACCGGAGGTGACGGTCCAGGTGCTGACCCAGGCCAGACGGCCACTGATCGAACAGACCTACCAATCCCTGGAAGGGGTGCATCGGGCCATCATGCATGTCTATAACTCCACCAGCCGGGTTCAACGGGAGAAAGCCTTTCGGATGTCGAAGGACGAGATTCGTCAGATCGCGCTGGATGGAGCGACCTGGGTCAGGGAATATGCCGAGCGGTATCCAGACACCGAATGGATTTTCCAGTATTCTCCCGAAAGCTATTCCCAGACCGAACCCGAGTTCGCGTTGGAGGTGTGTGAGGCCGTCTGTCGGGTATGGGAGCCGGAAAGGGGCCAACGAGTGATCCTGAATCTGCCTGCAACCGTCGAGGCAACCACACCGAACATTTTTGCCGACCAGGTGGAGTACTTTTGCGATCACCTGCCTTCGCGGGCGCATGTGACCATCAGCCTGCATACCCACAATGACCGCGGTTGCGCGGTCGCTGCGGCGGAACTCGCCACCCTGGCCGGGGCCGATCGGATTGAGGGGACCTTGCTCGGCAACGGCGAACGGACCGGCAACATGGACATCGTCACCATGGCCATGAACCTCTACAGCCAGGGGGTGGACCCGGGACTCAACCTGTCCCGCCTGCCGGAGATCGTCCAGTGTGTCACGGAATGCAATGGGCTGCCGGTGCACCCCCGTCACCCTTATGCAGGCGAGTTGGTGTTCACTGCCTTCTCCGGCAGCCATCAGGATGCCATCAAGAAATGTCTGGAGGCGGAGGACAGCGGCCTTTGGGACATCGCCTACCTGCCCATTGATCCGCGGGATGTCGGACGGACCTACCAGGATGTGGTCCGCATCAACAGTCAATCCGGCAAGGGGGGCGTGTCCTATGTGCTGCAGACCCATTTTGGGGTGGAAATGCCCCGGTGGTTGCAGATCCGCTTCAGCCAGCATGTCCAGACATTGGCGGAGGACTGCGAACGCGAACTGACCCCGGACGAGATCTGGGACCTGTTCCAGCAGGTCTACATGGGCCATGACACCCCCTACGGCCTGAAGAGGTTCTCCATGACCAAGGAGGAATCCGGCGATCAGGTCACCGCTGTACTCGGCACAGCGGGCGGGGAAGTGATCATCCGTGGCGAGGCCTTCGGAACTCTCGGTGCCTTTGTGCAGGCCTTGGAGGCCCATTCCGGACACCGGCTCCGCATCTTGAATTACACCGAACACGCCCTGTCTGCCGGGACCCGGGCAGAAGCCATTGCCTATGTGGAGATGGACATCAATGGCGACCCATTCATCGGAGTCGCGACCAGCCAGGACACGGTGGGCGCCATGTTCAAGGCGACCCTGGCGGCCTATAACCAGCCAGTGGACCTCGCCGGTCCGGTGGCGTGTCCGCCGGTGATGTCCGAAGTGGCGTAACCGGAGGCCGCCCGTCTCGACACGGCCCCGTCCCTGCTCCCTCCAGACAAGCAAAAAGCCCCGTGCGAAGGCAACGGGGCTTTTTGGGAAATAATGCCTGGCGGTGTCCTACTTTCACATGGGGAGACCCCACACTATCATCGGCGCTGAGTGTTTTCACTTCTGAGTTCGGGATGGGATCAGGTGGTTCCCACTCGCTATGTCTGCCAGACAAACCAGGATGCTGGCCCGGGCACACCGCCCGCACCGGCAAATTCGGGGAATCAAAGGCCTCTTTGTCCAGTGGCGCGATCTGGTCCGGTCCCTTGACCTGGACAGACCTCTTGGGTGTTATATGATCAAGCCTCACGGGCAATTAGTACTGGTTAGCTTCATCCATTACTGAACTTCCACACCCAGCCTATCAACGTTGTCGTCTTCAACGACCCTTCAGGGGACTTCAGTCCCGGGGAGACCTCATCTTGAGGGGGGTTTCCCGCTTAGATGCTTTCAGCGGTTATCCCGTCCGTACATAGCTACCCAGCAATACCATTGGCATGATAACTGGCACACCAGAGGTACGTCCACTCCGGTCCTCTCGTACTAGGAGCAGATCCTCTCAAGTCTCCGACGCCCACGGCAGATAGGGACCAAACTGTCTCACGACGTTCTAAACCCAGCTCGCGTACCACTTTAAATGGCGAACAGCCATACCCTTGGGACCGGCTACAGCCCCAGGATGTGATGAGCCGACATCGAGGTGCCAAACACCGCCGTCGATGTGAACTCTTGGGCGGTATCAGCCTGTTATCCCCGGAGTACCTTTTATCCGTTGAGCGATGGCCCTTCCATACAGAACCACCGGATCACTAAGACCAACTTTCGTTCCTGCTCGACGTGTCTGTCTCGCAGTCAAGCGCTCTTATGCCTTTGCACTAACCGTACGATTTCCGACCGTACTTAGAGCACCTTCGCGCTCCTCCGTTACTCTTTGGGAGGAGACCGCCCCAGTCAAACTACCCACCACACACGGTCCCGGACCCGGATCACGGGCCTCGGTTAGGACACCAAACAAGCAAGGGTGGTATCTCAAGGGTGGCTCCACAGAAACTGGCGTCTCCGCTTCGAAGCCTTCCACCTATCCTGCACATACGTGCTCGAAGTCCAGTGTGAAGTTGTAGTAAAGGTTCACGGGGTCTTTCCGTCTAGCCGCGGGTACACTGCATCTTCACAGCAAGTTCAATTTCGCTGAGTCCCTGGTGGAGACAGTGTGGCCATCGTTACGCCATTCGTGCAGGTCGGAACTTACCCGACAAGGAATTTCGCTACCTTAGGACCGTTATAGTTACGGCCGCCGTTCACCGGGGCTTCGATCAAGAGCTTCGCCGAAGCTAACCCCATCACTTAACCTTCCGGCACCGGGCAGGCGTCACACCCTATACGTCCTCTTGCGAGTTTGCAGAGTGCTATGTTTTTAGTAAACAGTCGCAGCCACCTAGTTATTGCAACCCCCTTCCGCTCCAGCCGCAAGGGCCTTCACGTACCAGAGGTACACCTTCTCCCGAAGTTACGGTGTCATTTTGCCGAGTTCCTTCACCAGAGTTCTCTCAAGCGCCTTAGGATTCTCACCCCACCCACCTGTGTCGGTTTAGGGTACGGTTTTCTATAGCCTGAAGCTTAGAGGTTTTTCCAGGAAGCATGGCATCAACGACTTCTCTCCGGTTAGGGAGATCGTCATCACATCTCGGTCTTGAGGGAACCCGGATTTGCCTGAGTTCCCGACCTACCTGCTTAAACCGGCATATCCAACAGCCGGCTCGTCTAGCCTTCTTCGTCACCCCATCGCAGCTATAAAAAGTTCAGGAATATTAACCTGATTCCCATCGACTACGCATTTCTGCCTCGCCTTAGGGGCCGACTAACCCTGCGTCGATGAACGTTGCGCAGGAAACCTTGGGTTTTCGGCGTGCGAGTTTTTCACTCGCATTATCGCTACTCATGTCAGCATTCGCACTTCTGATATCTCCAGCAAACCTCACGATTCACCTTCGCAGACTTACAGAACGCTCCCCTACCATGCCGGGCATCCACTGTCTTTTGCCTTGCGGCCGCGACAGCTTCGCCTGATGGCATCCACAGCTTCGGTACACATCTTGAGCCCCGGTATATCTTCCGCGCAGGACGACTTGACCAGTGAGCTATTACGCTTTCTTTAAATGATGGCTGCTTCTAAGCCAACATCCTGGCTGTCTGAGCCTTCCCACATCGTTTCCCACTGAGATGTGTTTGGGGACCTTAGCTGGTGGTCTGGGCTGTTGCCCTCTCGACGACGAAACTTATCTCCCGCCGTCTGTCTCCCGTGATTGTACTTCCAGGTATTCGGAGTTTGCGATGGTTTGGTACCGCGAGGTGCAGCCCTAGCCATTACAGTGCTCTACCCCCTGGAGTAAGTCACGAGGCACTACCTAAATAGTTTTCGGGGAGAACCAGCTATCTCCGGGCTTGATTAGCCTTTCACTCCTAGCCACAGCTCATCCACTAATTTTTCAACATTAGTTGGTTCGGTCCTCCAGTCGGTATTACCCGACTTTCAACCTGGCCATGGCTAGATCGCCCGGTTTCGGGTCTACACCTTGCAACTGAACGCCCTGTTAAGACTCGATTTCTCTACGGCTCCCCTACACGGTTAACCTTGCTACAAAATGTAAGTCGCTGACCCATTATACAAAAGGTACGCAGTCACTCCCGAAGGAGCTCCCACTGCTTGTACGCATACGGTTTCAGGTTCTATTTCACTCCCCTAACAGGGGTTCTTTTCACCTTTCCCTCACGGTACTGGTTCACTATCGGTCGATAAGTAGTATTTAGCCTTGGAGGATGGTCCCCCCATGTTCAGACAGAGTTTCACGTGCTCCGCCCTACTCGATTTCATCCAACACCAGTTTTCATGTACCGGGCTATCACCTTCTATGGCCGAACTTTCCAGATCGTTCCACTAACTCGGTATTGGACTTAAGGGCTGATCCCCGTTCGCTCGCCGCTACTAAGGGAATCTCGGTTGATTTCTTTTCCTCCGGGTACTTAGATGTTTCAGTTCCCCGGGTTCGCTTCTTGCACCTATATATTCAATGCAAGATACCCGCAAGCGGGTGGGTTTCCCCATTCGGAAATCCCCGGATCAAAGCTAGTTTGCAAGCTCCCCGAGGCTTATCGCATGCTACAACGTCCTTCATCGCCTCTTATCGCCTAGGCATCCACCATATGCGCTTTACCGCTTGATCATATAACCCCAAAAAGTCTGCCGCCAATTGAACGAAACGACAGCCACCGGGATCATACGCCACTCATTACAAAGAGTTTGTGTCCATGGAGCCACCGCTGATACATCGGCGACCCACATGGTCATGCAGTCGAGCCGGTCACCACTTGATGACCCGACCACTGCATGTGCCTTTGACTACCCAAATTGTAAAAGAACCCAACCGGCAAACCGGTTGCCGACAATAACCAACCCCCGGATACCTTGTCCGGTCCGCCGGATGTTCGTTGTTGTCGGCATGGAGTCAGTCACTCACTCCCCCCGTGGGAGGATGGTGGAGCCAGGCGGGATCGAACCGCCGACCTCCTGCGTGCAAGGCAGGCGCTCTCCCAGCTGAGCTATGGCCCCGATGCCAGATTGTTCGGCCAACCTTCACGACTTCCACGACCCAAACGCATCGAACTGGCCTCGCAACGGCCTGCGCCATCATCGCCCGCATGCATCCGGGCCCGATGCTCTGCCGAAATGCACCCAGGACGATCACCTGACCATATCACATGGCAGGAGGGAATCTGGTGGGTCTGGGAAGATTTGAACTTCCGACCTCACCCTTATCAGGGGTGCGCTCTAACCTACTGAGCTACAGACCCGACTGTTCACCGTTTCTGGTCAGCGACAAGAAGGGCACAATTCAGCCTGCTGCTCGTTGGTGCGGCCATGGACTGACTCAAGTATTCAACCAAACAGATTGTGTGGGCGCCTCAGACTTGCCAGTCTCTTCAGTCATTTAGGAGGTGATCCAGCCCCAGGTTCCCCTAGGGCTACCTTGTTACGACTTCACCCCAGTCATGAACCATACCGTGGTAACCGCTCTCCCGAAGGTTAAGCTAGCCACTTCTGGTACAGCCCACTCCCATGGTGTGACGGGCGGTGTGTACAAGGCCCGGGAACGTATTCACCGCGGCATTCTGATCCGCGATTACTAGCGATTCCGACTTCATGGAGTCGAGTTGCAGACTCCAATCCGGACTACGACCGGTTTTCTGAGATTTGCTTGCTCTCGCGAGTTTGCTGCCCTTTGTGCCGGCCATTGTAGCACGTGTGTAGCCCTACCCATAAGGGCCATGATGACTTGACGTCATCCTCACCTTCCTCCGGTTTGTCACCGGCAGTCTCCCTAGAGTCCCCACCATGATGTGCTGGCAACTAAGGACAAGGGTTGCGCTCGTTACGGGACTTAACCCAACATCTCACGACACGAGCTGACGACAGCCATGCAGCACCTGTCACTCGGCTCCCGAAGGCACCAAGTCATCTCTGACAAGTTCCGAGGATGTCAAGGGTAGGTAAGGTTCTTCGCGTTGCATCGAATTAAACCACATGCTCCACCGCTTGTGCGGGCCCCCGTCAATTTCTTTGAGTTTTAGCCTTGCGGCCGTACTTCCCAGGCGGTCTACTTAATGCGTTAGCTGCGCCACTAAAGGATAAATTCCCCCAACGGCTAGTAGACATCGTTTACGGCGTGGACTACCAGGGTATCTAATCCTGTTTGCTCCCCACGCTTTCGCACCTGAGCGTCAGTATTGGGCCAAGAAGCCGCCTTCGCCACTGATGTTCCTCCACATATCTACGCATTCCACCGCTACATGTGGAATTCCACTTCTCTCTCCCATACTCTAGCCTGTCAGTATCAAATGCAGTTCCCAGGTTGAGCCCGGGGCTTTCACATCTGACTTAACAAGCCGCCTGCGTGCGCTTTACGCCCAGTGATTCCGATTAACGCTTGCACCCTCCGTATTACCGCGGCTGCTGGCACGGAGTTAGCCGGTGCTTCTTGTATTGGTACCGTCAGGACACCCGGGTATTAACCGAATGCTGTTCTTCCCAATTGAAAGTGCTTTACAACCCGAAGGCCTTCTTCACACACGCGGTATTGCTGGATCAGGCTTTCGCCCATTGTCCAATATTCCCCACTGCTGCCTCCCGCAGGAGTCTGGGCCGTGTCTCAGTCCCAGTGTGGCTGATCATCCTCTCAGACCAGCTATGGATCGTCGCCTTGGTGGGCCTTTACCCCACCAACAAGCTAATCCAACGCAGGCTCATCTGACAGCGACAGCTTTCAAGAAGAGGCCATCTTTCCCCCGTAGGGCGTACGCGGTATTAGTTCCGGTTTCCCGGAGTTGTCCCCCACTGTCAGGCAGATTCCTACGCGTTACTCACCCGTTCGCCACTCGCCACCAAGAAAGCAAGCTTTCTCGTGCTGCCGTTCGACTTGCATGTGTTAAGCATACCGCAAGCGTTCAATCTGAGCCAGAATCAAACTCTCCAGTTAAGCTTGTCGTTCCGAAGAACGAAACCTGCAGGAATCCGATGCAAAACACCCGATTCCTTCTTCTGGAATAAGAGACTTCCGACCAATCGAAGCGCCCACACAATCTGCTTGATTGATTATAAAAGAACCAAGGCCAGCGACAGGTCGCCGACCGGGAGCGCGGATTATACCGATTTGCCACTGGCCGTCAAGCACAATGCGGCGATTTTTTCATGATTTGACCCTTCCCCAACAGGAAACCGCTTCGGCTGCCTCAATAAAGGGTAGCGACAAGCCCAGCTACCAAGACCCGTGATTGCAGTTGCATGCCAGCGGTCTGACACTCCCCACCAACCCGGAAACCGCGGAGTGGGGGCGGTCCTCTGGCGGATATCCGGTGGCGACCCGACCGACTCGACGAGTTCCATCACCGCAGGCGTCACAAACCCCGCCGCCCGGTCTGCTCCCGACACACCGGCATTTCAGTGTCTCGCGGTGGCCATCCGGACCTTTGCCCAGCGCCTTTTGCCGACCTGTACCACACAGGCGGTCCCCGGCCCAAGCGTCACTGACCCGTCACTAACCCGCTCGCCATCAATCCGAACCGCACCTTGTCGGATCATGCGAATCCCCTCCGAGGTCGAGGGCACCAGGCCACTGTCCTTGAGCATATTGGCCACCGGGATACCGCCAGCGTCGATCTCCAGACGGACTTCGTGAAGCTCTTCCGGTACCGCACCTTGGCGAAAGCGCGCGATAAACTGGCGCTTGGCATCTTCCGCCAGACGGGAGCTGTGGAACCGTCCGACCACCTCCATGGCCAGCTCGAACTTGACATCCCGGGGGTTCCTGCCCTGTCGCACGGCGGCGGACAACCCCCGGATTTCTGACAGCGGGCGGAAGCTCAGCAGTTCCAGATAACGCCACATCAATTCATCCGACACCGACATCAGCTTGCCGAACATTTCGTTCGGCGGTTCGGCAATCCCAACATAATTGTCCAGAGATTTTGACATCTTGTTGATGCCATCGAGGCCTTCCAGCAGAGGCAAGGTCATCACCACCTGCGGCTCTTGGCCGAACTGCTTTTGCAGCTCCCGCCCAATCAACAGGTTGAATTTCTGGTCTGTTCCGCCGAGCTCTACATCCGCCTTCAAGGCCACGGAATCATAGCCCTGGGCCAACGGGTAGAGGAACTCATGAATCGCGATGGACTGATGGGCAGCAAACCGCTGTTTGAAATCTTCGCGCTCCAGCATTCTCGCCACGGTATAGCGGGAAGCCAACCCGATCATTCCTGCCGCCCCGAGATGATCCATCCACTCGGAATTGAAGCGGACATGCGTCAACTCAGGGTCCAATACCCGGAAGACCTGTTTCTTATAGGTTTCCGCATTGACCTGAACCTGTTCCCTTGACAGGGAAGGTCGGGTGGCACTCTTGCCGCTCGGATCCCCAATTAATCCGGTAAAGTCACCAATCAGGAACACCACTTGATGTCCCAACTGCTGGAACTGCCTCATCTTGTTCAAAAGCACCGTGTGGCCAAGGTGGAGGTCCGGTGCCGTCGGGTCAAAGCCCACCTTCACCACCAGTGGGGCGCTCTGGCGCAGTTTGCCCTCGAATTCTTTCTGGAGAAGAATTTCCTCCGTCCCTCGGCTCAGTTCCAACATGGACTCCCGTTGTTTGCTCATATGCGAACTCATCAATACGAACTCATCAATACAATCCCCCAAACGCTGGCGGTTTGGGCGGAATTATTACCATTTTGTAACGGTAAGGTCGTCAAATTCTTTGACCGAAACCGCTTGAATGGGTAAAGTAGGCTGCCAATTGAGGATAACCTCACCAGTGGGCCTCAATGGTGTCCTGTACAAGAAATCATTAGGCAAAGTTGTCTGGCATCCATAATCCCGCACCAGATGGATGGGGCATGTCGTCTCGCCAGTTATGTGCCGCGGCACTGAGGCCCCATGCCGGAGGATCAACCCTCCCATCCACGTCAACGACAGTTTACCCGTGTCGCATAAAGTATGCCAGATGCGAGGTATTGGCTTGTCCGGGAATCATAGTCGGAACCTGCATTCGTCCATAGCGGAAATTGATGAACCCACCGAGACCGTCACTTCGTCTTGACTTGAAGGAGTTGTCTCCTCCCCCTGCCCCCCATACCCGAAAAATGGTCTGGGCCGTAGCGGTGAGCCTGATGGGCGGGATTCTTTACTTTCTCTTTTCCACGCTGATTGCAGTCAACAGTCCGCCTGCATCGGCCACCAATTCGGAGGCCACGTCCACCCATCAAGGGGACCAGGTGTCCGATCGCGTGCCCTCACTGAGTCCATTGGAGCCGGTACAACCGATTTCCACCGGCTCCCGGCTGGCCGCCCTTACGACCGCCCCCCATCCCATCATCCCGGTGGCATCCACACCGAAACCCGTGACCACGTCGTCAGACCAGCCGTCCAAAGCGCCGCCGACCGCCCTCATTCCCCTGACCGTATCGACCTTTTTCAACCCCCCGACCGAGTCCCGGGTAGCCGTACCGGATCCGCCATTGCCACTGGCTAGGCTGTCTCCGGGTTTGTCCTCGTCGCCTGTCGCGTCACACGAAGTGTCGGCGCCGGAAAGAAGCCCCCAAGAAGCCTCCCCGGTCGATGTCGCCCGCACCCCGGAAGCGGCGGGGATTGTCGACCTTTCAGCTCAAACTGCTGCCCCTGACAACCGACTACAGTTGGCCGGTCTCATCCATGTTCCTGGCCAGCGCTCAATGCCGGCTTTGGATCAACTGCCGAAAGACCGGCTTTCCGAACCCGAGCCGGAGCCCCTGCTCGACCCGCTGACGTCCGCACTGAATGAAGGCGAGTGGATTACGGAAACCATTCGCCGGAAAGACACCCTGACCAGTGTCCTCCAGCGCCTCGGCTTCGGCATCCGGGAAGCCCTGGCATTGGTCGAACTGGAGCCGGCTTCCGTCCTGGAGAGAATTCATCCCGGGCAGGAAATACATATCACCCGTCTTCCCCCCGAAGAAGGTCACCCTAAACCGCGTCTCGGCAAGCTCAAGTTCCAGTTGAGCCAGTTTGAAACGTTGCTGGTGCGTCGCCGGGACAACGGCTATGTGGCCGACGTGATCCGACAAGAGCCGGAGGTTCGATACCGCCTCTCGCGGGCGACCATCCACCACGACCTGATGAGCGCAGCCCAAAAAGCGGGCATCCCCCGGGATATCGTCTACTCTGTGGCCAATATCCTGGGCTGGCAAATCGACTTTACCCGAGACATCCAGCCCGGGGATCGCTTCAAGGTGATCTATGAAGAACGGTACCTCGACGGCCATCTGGTCGGACACGGCCAGGTCGTGGCAACGGAATTAACCACCCGCCAAAGGAAGTTTCAGGCGATCCGCCATATCAACGAGAACGGCCAGACTACCTACTATACGCCCACTGGGGAAGGGGTTCAAAGTTCGTTCCTGCGTTCTCCGATCAAGTTCGCCAGAGTGACTTCCAACTTCAGCAAGCGCCGTCTGCACCCCATCGCAAAAACCTGGCGAGCCCACAATGGAGTGGACTACGGGGCACCGATGAATACCCCCATCCGGGCCACCAGCGATGGCGTCGTGGAATTTGTCGGCACCAAGACCGGATATGGCAAGACATTGATTCTGCGCCACGGCTCGAAATACAAGACCCTGTACGCCCATCTCAACCGTTACCAGAAGGGGATCCAGGTCGGAAAACGTGTGCAGCAGGGCGACATCATCGGCTACGTGGGTCAGACCGGTTGGGCGACCGGCCCGCATCTTCATTACGAATTCCGGGTCAACGGTCGCCACATGAATCCCGTGACGGTGGAACTCCCCAAATCGCCCCCGATTGACCCGCAACATATGGACGATTTTACCCGGGAAGCAGCCTTTTGGGTGGCCCGGCTTGACAGGAACGATCAAGTCCAATTCGCGCTCAAGGCCCCCTGATCCGACCAATCCGGCTAAAGCCGACCGAGTTCATGCCACCTACCCCCTGTTCGGCAAAACTCTCAAGACAAACCAGATGAACCGCGCGATCGGCATCATGTCCGGCACCAGTGTGGATGCCATCGACGCCGTGCTGCTGGACATTGATCGCACCGGACTCCCCGTCTTGCGGGAAACGGCGACCCGCCCCTTCCCCAAGCAACTGAAGCACCGTATTGTTCGGCTGATGACACCCGGCGACAATGAGCTTGAGCAAGCGGGTCGTATCCATGTGGAACTCGCGGAGCAGTATGCCGACATCGCTCGCGAGTTGGCTCATCAAGTAAAAAACGGCACCGTCTCGGTCATCGGATGCCACGGCCAAACCGTCCGTCACCGACCAGACAGGCCTCATCCCTTCACCTGGCAACTGGGCAGTGGCGCCGCCATCGCCTGTCGAACCGGCATTCCCACGGTAACGGATTTTCGTAGCGCCGACTTGGCCGTCGGAGGACAGGGGGCCCCCTTCGCCCCGTTCTTTCACCAAGAGGTCTTTTCCAGCGACTCGTCCTATCGGGCCATTGTCAATCTGGGGGGGATCGCCAACATTACCCTACTTCCCCCCCCTCAGGCCGGACCGGTCAGCGGATGGGATACGGGACCAGCCAATTGCCTGATGGACTTGTGGACGCAACGCCACCGCAAGGTGCCCTACGATGCGTCCGGTGCCTGGGCTGCCCAAGGTAATTGCTGGGACTCCTTGCTGCAGCGGTTGCTGGCCGATCCCTATTTTGCCAAGCCCCCACCCAAAAGCACTGGCCGGGAGTATTTCTCCTGGGCATGGCTCGAACAGGCCTTGACCGAAGCCGGCGATGGGGTTGCTCCGCAGGATGTCCAAGCCACCCTCGCCGTACTCACGGCGAAAAGCCTTGTCGATCAGTTGCCTGCGGCAGTCGACAGCATTTTTCTGTGTGGGGGGGGTGCTGCCAACCGGCATGTACAAGCCTTGATCCGTGACCTGAGCGACCGGCCGGTGAGCGATACTACTTCACTCGGATTTTCTCCCCAGTGGGTCGAGGCGGCGACTTTCGGATGGATGGCCCTGCGCACTTTGAATCGGTGCCCCAGCACCTTGCCCTCCGTGACTGGTGCCAGTCGCCCCATCATTGCCGGTGCCATCCACTATCCCTGACCGGGGCGGTACGAATTGTTCTGACTGTCACCATCAATCCGGGTCTGTCCGCAAAAAAGCGAATCTCCGCTTTCGCGCTCGCAACCCAAGACCGAAGGATTGTCGATGAAGGCGTCCTCGCCCGGACGAGACTCTTCGAAACTCAGGGGTAAAGCCTTCACGGGTTCATTCATCAGTGCTCCGACCGAGGATTGTCGCAAGTGCCGTCGCCACTTTCCGGCATCGACACCGCGGCCTTCGAATGGCCGCCGTCCAGACTCGATGGCAGCCGTTCGCGAATCGGATCGTCCCGGAACGCACCACCTTATCCTGCCCCAGGAATTTTCTCAACTGGACCCAGACCGATCGTCTGGCAGCGCGGCAGCCACCAGCCGGTCCGCCATGGATTCCAGCGACACGCGCCCTGTCCGGATTTCGGTCACGGAGCGCCGCCAGCGTTCGGGGATTGCCTCCAAGCCGAACCGCCCCCCCAGTATGGCACCAACAATGGCCCCGTTGGTGTCCGTATCGCCGCCCAACTCAATGACCTGTCGCAAACCCGACTCGAAGTCTTCCGCCCGCCAATAGGAGATCAACCCCACCTGAAGGGACAGCAGCGTAAACCCCATGTTGTCGCCATCAAGCCGCAGTTCATCCAGATTGGACTGCGATGCCCGGTTCACTGCTGCCGACACCGAAGACGGCATGTCAGGGCGATAACCATAGGGTTGCAGCGCTGGTAGCGAGGCCGCCATGCCGTCCTCGGCCGTCTGTTGCAGGGCCTTCGGGCACAGCATCTCGCCACGCAACACAGCCGCAACTGCCAGATTGGCGAGCGCACAAGACCAGCCACAACGCCAATCCCAGTGTGTCGGGATAGCCGAGAGAACGCTTTCTCGCACCAACCGATGGGGATTATCGTACCACCGGATAGCGAGCGGAGCACAGCGCATCAGTGCGCCGTTTCCTGCCCGATCACCGTTCCATGCTTCCTGCGACGCTTCAACGATGGACACCCCGCTCGGTTTGCGCACCTCCCCGGGGTTCCGGAAGCAGGCCAATCGCTGGGGAGAGTGGCCCCCATAGAGTGACAGTACATCCCAAGTCAGCCCGCCAATCCCCAAGCCGCTCACCTCACTCCAGGTCCAAAAGCGCTGCCCCAAATCATCAATATCCAAGCCGTCGTGCGCACTCGCCGCATCGGCAATTTCTATCGCTTGGGCCAAGTCGTCATCATCGGGATATCCGAATTTCGCCATGATGTCCTGCACGCCCGCCGGATAGGTCTGGGCGATGGTTTGCCGGGAACGACTCTCCATGGGGACACCCAGCAGGTTTCCCACCGCGAGGCCGACCATTAGCCCTCGCGCACGATTCGCATTGATCATGATGCCTCCTCCTGCCTGTGCCAGCCGGGAAAATCCCACCTGCATCATAACACCATTCAACCCCCGTATGGGCCCAGCCAGCCGGTGGCAACGACATCCCGTTCTCGTCCCAACATTTTCCGTAACGCTGGGAAAGACCTCGGACCCGGTCCGTAAATGGCCGGCCGAGGTCGGAGCGCGGGTCGGCTCCTGGTACCCATGCCGACAGGGCGGGGTTCCCCCGTCAGACCATGCCCTCCTTGCGGTCAGGCGATGAAGTCGAAATCGGCCGCGGTCAACAGCGAGGCATCGAGGTCCTTGATCCTGATTGAGAAGTTATCGGCTGGACCGCTGACTACGGTGTCGTCACCGTCCTGCTTGATGTCGAAGTCGGAGAACGTCAGGCCGCCCTTGATGACGAGGAGGTCCTGCCCGTCCTCGAAGTCGTGGATGATATCTTGTCGACGTTCATGGACCTCGACTTGCTTGGGAGTGGCTCTCAGGACCATGGTATACCCGGTATCGGTGCGGGTGACATCCCAGTAGGATTCGCGGGTGGTCATGCCGTCGGGGGCGGAGTCTTCCCGGTCGAACACGAATCGGTCGGCTCCGGCACCGCCCCAGAGATCGTCGGCACCTTTCCCGCCTTCGAGGGTGTCGTTGCCGCCGCCGCCCAAGAGGTAGTCGTTGCCGCCACCGCCGTAGAGGGTGTCGGCACCATCGTCACCATCACCGTAGCGTTTGCGGCCGGAAAGGTATTCTTCGATGTCGTCGCCCTCTCGGTTGCCGCCCCACAGATAGTCGTCACCATCATCGCCATAGAGGGTGTCATCACCATCGTCGCCGTCGCCCTCTCGGTTGCCGCCCCACAGATAGTCGTCACCATCACCGCCATAGAGGGTGTCATCACCATCGTCGCCGTCGCCCTCTCGGTTGCCGCCCCACAGATAGTCGTCACCATCATCGCCATAGAGGGTGTCATCACCATCGTCGCCGTCGCCCTCTTCGTTGCCGCCGTAGAGATAGTCGTCACCATCACCGCCATAGAGGGTGTCATCACCATCGTCGCCGTCGCCCTCTCGGTTGCCGCCCCACAGATAGTCGTCACCATCATCGCCATAGAGGGTGTCATCACCATCGTCGCCGTCGCCCTCTTCGTTGCCGCCGTAGAGATAGTCGTTGCCGCCGCCGCCGTAGAGATAGTCGTTGCCGCCGCCGCCGTAGAGATAGTCGTTGCCGTCCCCACCCCTCAAGGTGACGCCGTCTGGGGGCGTCGGGTCAGCGCTTTCATCCGACTCGGTCCGCTGCAATTGCGTGTCATCGGACCGGGTCTCCGCCGGTAGCGCGAAGTCGTCTTTATCCAGCGAGTCCGCCGCCACCCCCTTGAGCCGGATGCTGTCGCCGCCGTCGCCGTAGCGGACGACCGTGTCGGCGCCGTCCTGCCGGATGTCGAGCCCCGCAAACCCGCCAGTCACCCCATCCAGGCGAATCGTGTCGCCCTTGCCAAAATCCACAATGGTGTCGTGACCATCACCCACCGCAAACACGAAGGTGTCCGCCCCCCGCCCCCCCGTCAGCTTGTCGTCGCCCCGACCCCCCGTCAGCGTATCGGCCCCATGGCCCCCCTTCAGGGTATCGTGGCCGTCGCGCCCCGTCAGCGTGTCGGCCCCCTTGCCCCCTTTCAGCGTATCGTCTCCATCGCCCCCGTCGAGCGTATCGTCTCCCTTGCTGCCCTTGCGCGTCACTCCAGCGGCCTGCTGTGCGGCCAGCTCAGACCCGGTACCGCCCACCCCAGTCACCGACTCGCGCACGGAACCCCCCTCCCCATTCGGAGTATCGTCATCCTCGTCTCCGCCCTCGTCTTCGTCTCCGGCGGCCGGAAACCGGAACCGGTCCGGAGTCAGCGCGTCGACCGACACGCCCGACAGCCGAATCGTGTCGCCCTCGCCGTAGCGGATGACAGCCTGGGCCCCATCCTGCTCAATCACCAGCCCCGCAAACCCGCCGACCACCCCGGTGATCTCCATGAGATCGCCCTCCCCGAAGTCGGCCACGGTGTCCTGCCCGTCCCCGACCGCAAACACAAAAGTGTCCGCACCGAGACCGCCATTCATCCAGTCGGCTCCCCGACCCCCCTTCAGGACATCGTCACCACGCCCACCCCACAGCGTGTCGACACCCGCCCCCCCGTTAAGCGTGTCGTGACCGTCGCCGCCATACAGGGTGTCGTTGCCCCCCTCGCCGTACAGCGTGTCATCGCCGGACCAGCCATCAAGCGTGTCGCCCCCCGCCCCGCCATACAGGGTGTCATTCCCGTCGCCACCCGTCAGGGTATCGGCCGCCTCACCGCCGCGCAGCGTGATGTCTTCAACCGTCATCATTCATTCTCCTCCGACCTGGTTAACTGTGACTCCGACTCTACCCCCCCCCCCCCCCCCCTGAAAATGCAAGCCCCGGATCCGGGGCGGACTCGAGCGTGGCCGACACCCCGGGGCGCATCGGCTACTCCTTGACGCCGATCATCAGGCCGACCAAGGCAGGCTCTCACGGCCGGACATAAACTCCGTGATGGTGCCGGTGACCGGGCCATCGCTACTCGCATTATCCTCTCCATGGACACCCCCGAAGTTGACCTCAAACGCCGCTTTCACGGTGAACGAGCGCCACATTGTAGCAAGTTGCCCACAATGTAGAATCGGAATGGCATACCAGCACAATCTGATAGTGGGCCAGAATGAGCGAGCCAGTATCTGCTTCGTGCTCGAAGCCAGCCGCCCCATTCGCTGGTGGTGCTCCGATGGGACACACCAATCCGGCTTTCCAATCCCTCGAAGTGCCCCTGGATCTGATTTCCCATCCGAACGAATTCCCCCATGTTCTCCTCTTGAAATCCGCTTCAGTTGTCCATACAGTTCACCCATGAATAGATGGCCATCAAGAGACGAACTCTCAGCCCCCGGCGCAGGCCATGATCAAACCGAATCCCCGGTCTTGGCCAGTGGCCATCGAAATGAAAGCATCGTCTGGCACATGGGAGGCGACCTCATCACATGACCCAACGCAAAATTGTCCACACCGATAAAGCCCCCAGCGCCATCGGTCCCTACTCCCAGGCAGTCCAGACAGGAAGCACGGTCTACATTTCTGGACAGATTCCATTGCATCCCTCCACCATGGAAACGGATATGGATACGTTTGAAGCAGCGGCCAGACGCGTGTTCAGCAATCTCCAAGCAGTCGCACAGGCCGCCGGCGGAACCTTGGACAATGCCGTGAAAATCAATGTTTATCTAACCGATCTGGCCAATTTCACCATGGTCAACACGGTGATGGCAGAATACTTCTCGTCACCCTATCCCGCCAGAGCGGCCATCGGCGTGGCCTCATTGCCCAAGGGCGTGCCGATTGAGATCGAGGCGATTTTGGAACTGGACCCGTCATGAGCGGGCAAAATTACTGCAACCACACGCCCTCACATCGCTGAAAGGCATCGGGCCCCACCAGGCCGCCCGTCTTGAACGCCTGGGGATCCGGGAACCCCGTGATCTGCTGTTTCATCTACCGCTTCGATATCAGGACCGCACCCGAATATCGCCCATCGGGGGGTTGCAGCGGGGAAACGATGCTCTCGTGGTAGCCAGGATCTCCCTGGCGGATGTGCACGTGGGACGTCGTCGGAGTCTCCTGGTGCAGGTCATGGATCAAACCGGCATGCTGACTTTGCGCTTTTTCCATTTCAGCCTCCGCCAGCAGAAAAGCTTCATCCGTGGATATTGGATCTGGTGCTTCGGCGAAGTGCGTTCGGGTCCTGACCGGCTGGAGATGATTCATCCTGAGTATCGCATCAGCCAAGACCCTCCCCAAGCCCCGATTCAAGATGCCCTGACTCCGGTCTATCCGACGACCGAAGGGATCGGAGCGAACAAGATTCGTGAACTGGTCGCGCAAGCACTGACCTTGGACGACTGGTCTCGTGAAGAACCGATCCCCACCGAAGTGCGCAAAAGACATGGCCTTTCGAGCACTTGGGAGGCTATCCGCTATCTGCACCGACCCCCACCGGATGCCGATATGGCCGCCCTCATCGCTGGCTGTCATCCCATGCAAAAGCGTCTGGCACTGGAGGAACTGACCGCTCATCGACTTACCCTGCTTCAGGTCAAGCAGCAACGACATGCCCAGTTGGCACCGAAGTGTGGCAAGGGTTCCCCCTCTTGGAGAGAATTGGAATCCCAGTTGGGATTTTCTCTCACGGGTGCACAGCAGCGGGTGATCCGGGACATCGTCGCGGACCTGAACCAAACTCGGCCGACCCTCCGGCTGATCCAAGGCGATGTGGGTTCGGGAAAGACGGTCGTAGCGGCCGCGGCGGCATTGCATGCAATCGATGCGGGCTATCAGGTGGCCCTGATGGCACCGACCGAATTGCTGGCAGAACAGCATCGCGACAATTTCACCGGTTGGTTCCAGTCCATTCACCTCAATGTGGCTTGGTTGGTGGGCAAGATGCCCGCCGCCCAGAGGCGCCGCACCCTGAGTGCCATTTCGACCGGCGAAACCGCCATGGTGGTCGGCACTCATGCCTTGTTCCAGGATCAGGTGGATTTCCACCGGCTGGGTCTGATCATTGTCGACGAACAGCACCGATTTGGAGTGGACCAGCGGCTGGCTTTGCGGAACAAGGGGGAGCGGGACTCAATCGCCCCACATCAGTTGATCATGAGTGCCACACCGATTCCGCGCTCTCTGGCCATGATCTTTCTGGCAGATTGTGACGTCTCCAACATCGACGAGTTACCCCCCGGACGACAGGCAGTCAATACCGTGGTGATGCCCGATACACGCCGGGAAGAACTGATGCATCGGATCCACACCGTCTGCGCCGACGGCCAGCAGGTCTACTGGGTCTGCCCACTGATTCAGGAATCGGAAAAGCTTCAGGCTCAAGCCGCCACGGAAACCTGCACCTTGCTGCAATCACAACTGTCCGGCTTGCGGGTCGGTCTGGTCCACGGACGGCTCAAACCCCCTGAAAAAGACCGGATCATGCAGGCATTCCGTGACCGAACCTATGATCTGCTGGTGGCAACCACGGTCATTGAGGTCGGTCTGGATGTACCGAACGCCAGCCTGATGGTGATTGAGAACGCCGAGCGTCTGGGGCTGGCCCAGTTGCACCAGTTGCGTGGGCGAGTGGGCAGGGGCGCAAAGCCCTCCAACTGCGTGTTGCTCTACCATCCTCCCTTGGGCCAAGCAGCCAAAGAACGGCTGGCCCTGCTCAGGCACAGTCATGATGGATTCACCATTGCGCAAAAAGACCTGGAACAACGTGGACCGGGCGACATCCTGGGCACGCGACAAACGGGATTGCAACAGATGCGAATCGCCGACTCGTGGCGAGATCGTGCGCTGTTTCCCAAGGCTCAACGACTGGCGGACGATCTCTCCCGGCATGGCCCAGACGCCATCACGGTTCTGACCCAACGGTGGATTCCTCATCCGGAGAGCTATGCCAATGTCTGACAGACCCACCCTGTCCCGGTTCGTGGCCGGGTCGTATTTGCGTCTGGTCAGAATGGACCGTCCGATCGGAACGTTCCTGCTGTTATGGCCGACCCTGTGGGCATTGTGGCTGGCGGGAGATGGCCGGCCGGATCCGACGGTGGTGGTGATATTTGTCGCCGGCACCTTTGTTATGCGCGCTGCCGGATGCGCAATCAATGATTATGCGGATCGGGAGTTCGATCGCCACGTCACCCGCACCCAAAACCGTCCGCTGGCCACCGGAGAATTGCAACCCTGGCAGGCCTTGGCAACCTTTGCCGTCCTGCTGACTGTGGCGTTGGTCCTGGTGTGTCAGTTGAACCGCCTGACGATCTGGTTGTCCTGGGTGGGGGCACTAGTGGCTATCGTCTATCCGTTTACCAAGCGCGTCAGCCACATGCCACAGTTCGTGCTGGGCATCGCGTTCTCTTGGGGGATCCCGATGGCTTATGCGGCGGTGAACGAAGGTCTCTCCACCGAAACCTGGATGCTTTTTCTGGCCAACTTCGCCTGGATCGTGGCTTATGACACCCAATATGCCATGGCGGACCGGAAAGATGATGTGCTCATCGGCATCAAGTCCACCGCCATCTGGTTGGGGAAATGGGACAATCTTGCCGTGGGTGCGTTACACTTGACAGCTTTGGCCATCCTGGCCGTGATTGGCGAGCAACGCCATCTGGGCTGGCACTTCGATCTTGGCCTGTGGTCCGCCGCCGCTTTCGCGGCTTATCAGCAATACCTCTGCCGCCATCGTGACCCGGACCGGTGCTTCCAGGCATTCCTGAACAACAACTGGTTCGGTGCCATGGTCTTTGCAGGCATTGTGCTCGGACTCCTTGGCCCCGCATAGGAATCCTCACAATGATCTGGGCAGCCCCTTCCTCGCGAATCGATGTGACCACGCCATGACGTTCGACCGATTGATCCGCTTTTGCAACCTCTGTGGTGACCGGATTGAGTTCATCACTCCCCGGGGGGACAATCGTGAACGGCCTGTCTGCTCTTCCTGTGGCCGGATTCAATATCAAAACCCGAAGATTGTCACGGGATGTCTGCCGGTGTGGCAGGATCGCATCTTACTGTGTCGGCGGGCCATTGACCCGCGTTATGGCCTTTGGACCATCCCGGCCGGCTTCATGGAAAACCACGAAACCCTGCCGGAAGGCGCCATCAGGGAGACCCTTGAGGAGGCTTGCGCTCCGGTTGATCGCCTCGAGCTGTATGGCATCTACAACCTCCCGAAGATCAGCCAAGTCTATGTCATGTTTATCGGGCACCTCCTGCGGGAAAACGGATTCGGCGTGGGTGCCGAAAGCCTGGAAGTGGGCCTATTCCGAGAAGAAGAGATTCCCTGGGGAAAAATCGCCTTTCCAGTGGTGCGGGTCACGCTGGAACGGTACCTCAGTGATCGAAAAGCCGGCGGATTCCCGGTGCTCATGAGCGACCTGCCCTGAATGGAAAATTCTGCCATCGCCGGTCCCGGCCCCGATCCTGATGCGTTAAATGGTTGATTCTGAAACACCTTTAAACGGAACTTCATGTGGGGAATTTTCACATAACTCCTTGATATAACACAGGGAAACCTGGTTTTGAAACTCTTCGAACTGGATATTTGTTCCCATGAAAAGATTTCGAAAAATCAGAGGAATGCATCCGATAGAAATTAAATAACTAATTGTTTTATTTTTATTATACGAATTGACACTTGAGACCGACTTGATTATTATCCATCCATTATGTTCCCATAATTAGATGGTGCCATGGCCTTCAATATCGAATCGGTTCCCAATCGGTCGGGCAAGCCCGCCATCCTCCTGCGTGAAGCCTGGCGCGAGGGCCGCCGCATTCGCAAGCGGACCGTCGCCAACCTCTCGCGGTTTCCGCCCGAAGTCATCGAGGGGTTTCGGGCGGTGCTCAAAGGTGCTGTCGCCGTCCGGGACATCGACCAACTGATCCAGGTGGAGCGCTCTTGGGGACATGGGCATGTCGCGGCGGTCTTGGGCATGGCCCGAGCACTGGGCCTGGAGCGCTGCCTGCACCGCGACGACCGTCGTGAGCGTCAGCTGGCCCTGGCCGCCATCGTCGCCCGGGTGCTGTCGCCCGATTCCAAGCTGGCCACCGCCCGACAGCTGTCACCCCAGACGGCGACGAGCAGCCTCGGGGCGATGCTCGGTCTGGGGGCGGTGAGTGGGAACGAAGTCCTGGGCATGCTCGACTGGCTGCTGGCGCGTCAGCCTGGGATTGAGCGCCATCTCGCCCGCCAGCATCTCCAGGGGGGAACGCTCATTCTCTACGATGTGAGCAGTTCCTACCTGGAAGGTACCCACTGCCCGCTGGCGGAATTCGGAGACCATCGTGACGGAAAGGCGGGCAAACGGCAGATCGTCTATGGATTGCTGTGTGCCGCCGACGGGTGTCCCGTGGCCATCGAAGTCTTTCCGGGAAACCCGGCCGACCCCAAAACGGTGGTCCATCAAATCAACAAGATCCGTCGGCGTTTTGGCATCCATCGCCTGGCTTGGGTGGGAGATCGCCGGATGCTGACCACCGCTCGGATCCGCGAGGACCTGGAGCCAGCGGGCCTGGACTGGATCTCGGCGCTGAAGACCCCGGATATCCGCCCACTACTCCAGCACGGTGCCCCGGGTGAGCCGGCTCCGCTCGTGCCGGAAACCCTGATCCCCGATGCCATCGCCGAGGTCACGGGGCCGGACTTCCCCGGAGAACGCCTGATCGTCTGCCTGAATCCGAGACTGCAGACCGAACGGCGGCGCCAACGCCAGGCTCGGTTGAGGGCGACGGCCAAGGCGCTGGAGCGGATCGCCGCCTCAGTGCGGTCTGGCCGGCTGAAGGGGGTGGGGGCCATTGAACGCCGGGTGGGTCAGGAGATCCCCCGTCACCAGGTCGCCAAGCATTTCGAGATCCAGGTGACCGACCGCCGCTTGGTCTGGCGCCAGCGCCCCGAACGGATCATCGCCGAAGCACGACTCGACGGCATCTATGTCATCCGGACCTCTCTGGAGGCCGAGACGCTGGGAGCCGCCGAGGCGGTGGAGGCCTACAAGCGCCTCGCTGGGGTGGAACGGGCGTTCCGGAGTATGAAGAGCGACCTGAGAATCCGCCCGATCCATGTGTACTCCGCCGATCAGGTCCGTGCCCATATCTTCCTTTGTATGCTGGCCTACTATGTGGAATGGCACCTGCGTCAACGTCTGGCTCCGATGCTGTTCGAGGACGATGACCGGGCCGCGGCGCAGGCCGCCCGGGATACGCCGGTCGCCCCGGCCCAGCCGTCCCCGGCCGCCCAATCCAAGGCCGCGACCCGGGTCACGGCCGAGGGCCTGCCCGTCCACAGCTTCCGTACCCTGCTCGACGACTTGGCCAGCCTAGCCTTGAATCAGGTCCGTCTGCGGGGCCCGGCCAATCGTCGGCTGACGCTGGTCACCCAGCCCACGGCAGTCCAGAAACGGGCCTTCGAACTGCTCGGTGTCAAGCCGGATCGAGGTGTTCCCATCAATATGACAGATTGAACGACCGCCAAAAAACCAAGAAACCAATGAAAATCAGCCAGATGAGATCAGGATACTGCTTTTTTTGCCCGTGAAGTTCCGTTTAAATGCAAATTCGTCACTACTCCCAAAAAAGTTATGCACAATTTCACATCATTGTCACACAAGAAACAAATTAGCCGTAATTCATCTGATAATTTTTGAAATTTCTATTTTATATTATTGATTTTAAATAATTATATTGAAAACTATTCATTTTTTAATCAACTGCTACAAATCCGCATCAATGCAGGGTTTGAGGCCTGACCCACACGGGTTATGCACAAAGTTATCCACAGATTCTGTGCATAACCGCCAGCGACCCAATGTCCGCCTTTGAAATCGTCTATCGGGTCGCCGTGCCCGTCCCTTTGAGGAAGCTCTTCGACTACCTGGGGCCGGACAGTCTACGTCCGGGGATGCGGGTCGAGGTGCCCTTCGGCACCCGAACCCTGGTCGGTGTGGTACTCGCTTCGGGAGCCGCCAGGACGGAACACGCACTACGACCCATCCTGCGAACGCTGGACTCGGAACCCATTTGGGATGACCGGCTGCTGAATCTGCTGCGGTGGGCAGCCGACTATCATCACCATCCGGTCGGTGAGGTGTTTGCCACCGGACTGCCGGTGAAACTTCGAGGGGGCAGAGGGGTCGATCCCCCCAGGGGCATTCCGGTTTATCGGGCCTGCGGCCTTCCCACGGAAGAGGCCTTGGTCACCCTGCGCCGGGCGACCGCACAGCAACGGCTTTATCGCTCCCTTTCCCGGGCCCATTGGCGCACTTGGGACCAGTTGTCGATGGAATCCGGTTGCAACAAGACGGCCCTTAAAGCCTTGCTGCAAAGGAACCTGGCCGAAGCCGGGACCGAGCTTGCCGATATCGCTCCGTTACCGGATGTCGGGAAAATCCACCTCAGCCCGGAGCAGCAACATGTGGCGGACCGCATCGCAGCCTCCCTGAACTCGTTTCAAACTTTCCTCCTCCAGGGCATCACGGGCAGTGGAAAAACGGAAGTCTATCTCGAAGTCGCCCGCCAGACCATTACCCGGGGAAACCAGGTGCTTTTTCTGGTTCCCGAGATTGCGTTGACGCCCCAGCTGGTTGACCGGGTCCAAGACCATCTCGGCAACAGCGTGCGTTGCCTGCATTCCGGAATGACCCAACAGGAACGATATGACACATGGTGGCTGGCACGCGCCGGGCGCGTTTCGGTCGTGCTGGGCACGCGCTCCGCCATTTTTACCCCCCTGAAGCATCCCGGACTGATCGTCGTGGACGAGGAACACGACTCATCCTACAAGCAGCAGGACGGATTTCGCTATCATGCGCGCAATCTCGCCATCAAGCGGGCCAGCCTGAGCCGAATCCCGGTCGTGCTCGGGTCCGCCACACCATCCCTGGAATCCCATCACAACACCCAGCAAAACCGCCATCAGTTACTCCAGTTGCACGAACGCTATGGGACGGCGATCCTGCCCACGGTTCGGATCATCGATAGTAACTTCCACCCCCCGATCAACGGTCTGACCGCCCCCCTCTTGCACGCCATCCGAGAACGACTTGGCCGGAAAGAACAAACCATCATTTATGTCAACCGACGCGGATATGCTCCGGTCGTCCGCTGCTATCAGTGTGGCTGGGAGGCGAATTGCCCTCACTGCTCCGTCCGACTGGTCTACCACCGACAGTCCAACCACTTTCGCTGCCATCACTGCGGGCATCGCGAGCCGTCCGAGACCGCTTGTCCGACCTGTGCCGACCCGCTTTTTCTCGGGGGTGCCGGTACCCAACGACTCGAGCAGGCCCTGTCGGGACAGTTCCCCGGGGCCCGGCTGTGTCGACTGGACCGGGATGGAGCCAAAACCGCTCATCAACTTCATCGCCAACTGGAACAGATCCGAAATGGCGAGGTGGACATTGTGATCGGCACTCAACTGATCACCAAGGGACACGATTTTTCCCGGGTCACTCTGGTGGGCGTGGTCCATGCGGATCAGGGCCTGTACAACATGGATTTCCGCGGGACCGAATTCATGTTCCAGGAACTGCTGCAGGTCGCCGGTCGGTCGGGTCGGGCCCAGACAAAAGGGGAAGTGCTGGTCCAGACGGGTCATCCACATCATCCTTGCATACGACTGCTGGCCGCTCAGGATTACATGGGGTTTGTGGAATTCGAACGGAAACAGCGCGAAAAGGCAGGATACCCCCCTTTCGCGCATCTCGCCATGTTCCGGGCCGAGTCCAAGGACGCGAAGGCCGCTCGGCACACGCTGGAGCAGATACAGCACCAAGGGGTACGCATCCTGCACCATACCGGGATTGACGATGTGGAAATCTTCCCGCCGGTCCCGTCACCACTGGAAAAAAAGGCAGGCCGGTATCGCATGCATGTGATGATTCGCGCAAGACATCGCGGATCCTTGCACCACCTGCTGGGCCAGTTTGGTTTGGTCCTGGAATCGATTCGATTCCCGCATTCGGTTCGTTGGTCTCTGGACGTGGATCCGATGGACATGCTGTAGTTATGACGCCCATTGTTCTGGAAAAGCCAGAAAAAAGGGAGATTTGAGCCTGTTGAAAAAAAGATTGCTCGTAGGCTTTCTTGACTCTATCTTGAGTAAAATGCGGGCACTCTTGGCCAGCCTGACGCCGTGCATGATCGGATTGGACGCGGTGGTGGGAGCCGACCATCCGATGTGGAGAAGCTGGATCAGATTTGTTCGCGAGGCCAGCAACAACTCGGGCGCTTTCCGGGTGGTCAGCTTGGTACGAAGGGATGCGAGCGCGATCCTCTCGCTAAGCAACAAGCAGGCGAGGATATCCCGAAGGAGGCTCACCGCCGATGGTCGAGAGACCGACGGTTTCGTCGCCGAATCGTAACGATACCGGGCAGGCTCCCTCTAGCAGTCCCTTCAGTGCCGGGTCCGAGAGAGCACCGCATCGCCTTCGCTCGGAATGCCACAGAATGCCAACAAGTATCCCAAGCGACTGCCCGAAAACTCGATTTTACGCGGCGCTAAGTCGGCGTTTCGGGTCTCTGGTACAGCAGCATCGGGCCGTAGCACAGCAGGAAGAGGACGAACGCCGCGACCCAAGCGGCGGCGGAGGCATACAGCAGCGCCGGGGCCGCCCCGTCCACCAACCCGCTCGCGAGACGGCCTAACGCAGCAGAGGTAACCAACAGGTAGATCGCCACGGTGGTGCGCGAAGCGGTCAGCGCCCGCCCAGTATGGCCCAAGATCGCGCACGTCATCATGGCGAGGATCATGGTGGCAATCGCGCCAGCGGTGAGCGCATGCAGCGCAACACTCCGTGGAACCACCGGAACATACATGGAGACCGCCAGGAGCATCAGGCCGGCCGGTAGCCAGAGCCATCCCAGGTGCAGGGCCCAGACGAGGGGTTCGGCCGCCGTCGACAGGCTGTGCCATCGCATCAGGCGGGTGACCAGCGCCATGGCGGCCAACCCTAGCGCTGCACCGACGATGGAATGGTCGCCGACGATGGCCCAGGCGAACACCGCCGTACCGGTCGCGGCCATGGCCGTACTGTCGAGACGATCATGCCGTACCGGCAGCCTGATCGCGCCGCGCTGCGTCAGCCAGTTGCGGGTGAACTCCGGCGTGACACGCCCGCCAATCAAGGCGACCAAGCTAGTGGTGGCCGCGATCGCGACCCTCTCTGCGGTTTCGGTCTCGCCCAGATGGAAGAGTGCGTTGGCTCCAACCAGAAGCGCGAGCAGGGCGATGACGACAAGGTTGCGCCGATTCCGTGCGGTCACGACCTCGTGAGCGCAGAAGGCCGTCAGGATGGCGAGGAAGGCCATGTCGATTGTTGCCGCCGTGGCCGCACCGATCCATGCCGAAAGCGCTACGGCGAGGCGTCCGGCGAGCCAGAGGCCGGCGAGGGCGGCCAAGGGAGCCCCCCGGAGCGGCTGGCGCCCGGTCCATCTGGGGACCGCGGTGAGCAGGAACCCAGCGATGGCCGCGACGACGAAGCCGAACAGCATCTCATGGACATGCCAAGCGACAGGATTCATGATGCTCGGCAGTTCGAGGACACCATTCAGCATCGCCAGCCACAGCGGCAGCGCGACAGACGCCCATAGGCCGGCGAGCAGAAAGAACGGCCGAAACCCCCGGTCGAACAGTGCCGGCATTGCCGGACGGCGGGTATCCCGTTTCAATCCCATGCGCCGCCCTTCAAATCGTTCTCCTCGGCATGTATGGAGGTTGACGTCATGGCGGTCCAAGGATCGCGATCGTCGCCGAGGCGGCGTTTGAGCTGGTCGAAAATGTTCAACGCAATCAGGTTGGTCGGCACAGGGTCGACCAGACCCTTGATCACGATGCGGAATTGCTGGCGATCGGTCTCGACATCATAGGCCGGGATGAAACAGAAACCGGGAAGGGTCTGCACGGTCATGGGGATTATTCTACGGGAAAGTTTCCACTTCAACCCCGTCATCCCACCCCTTGGAGCGCCGTGGCGCAGAATGATCTACATGATGGTGAGCCCCATTTGTTACGAGGAGACCAACCGGTCCCAACAGAGACTTTCCATACGCCAGATTAAAGAGGTCATTCGGCGGCACAGGCAGGACCGAAACCACCAACACATCGCCCAGATTGGTGGGATCTACCCCCCCCCCCCCCCACGGTCGGTCAATATCGGGAGGAATGTACCCTGGGAGCGCATCCCGAGAGGTGTGGGCCCTCAGCCTCTGCCGACATGACCCACCAACCGGGCCGGCAAGGGGGACCTCGTGATGCGGCCACATGGCCCTCGTATCAAGTATACTTCGCACCATGCCTCGTACTGTTCGCATCACCACCCCCGACGACTGGCACCTGCACTTGCGAGACGGCCCCATGCTCGCGGCCGTGGTCCACCATTCCGCCCGACAGTTTCGGCGAGCCTTGATCATGCCCAACTTAGTGCCACCGGTCACGAATGTCGCCAAGGCCACCGCCTATCGAAAGGCGATTCTCTCCTGTTTGCCGGCCGACAGTCCCTTCCGTCCAGTGATGTCGCTGTACCTGACTGATCACACCACACCCGAAATGGTCGCTGCCGCCGCCAGCTCGCCTCATGTGATCGGATTCAAGCTCTATCCGGCGGGCGCCACCACGCATTCCGATGCCGGTGTCAGCTCCATACATCGGGTGATGCCCGTGCTGGAAGCCATGGCCCAGCACGACCTAGTGCTGCAGGTTCACGCCGAGGTCACGGAGGACCATGTCGATATCTTTGATCGGGAAGCGATGTATCTGGAGCAGGTGCTGTCACCCCTGTGCCGGGAAATTCCAGAACTTCGCGTGGTGCTTGAACATGTCACCACCAAGCATGGTATCGCGTTCGTGCGCTCCAGCGGAGACCATGTCGCCGCGACCCTCACGGCGCACCACCTGCTGTATAGCCGAAACGACCTGTTTCGAAATGGTATTCGGCCACACCACTATTGTCTTCCGATACTGAAACGGCGGGAACATCAAGAAGCCCTGTTAGCGGCCGCCGTCAGCGGTGAGCCCTCCTTTTTTCTGGGAACGGACAGCGCACCGCACCTGCGAGGGGAGAAGGAACAGTCCTGCGGCTGCGCCGGCATCTACACGGCGCACGCTGCGCTGGAACTCTACACGGAAGTATTCGACTCCATGGGGGCCTTGGACGGCCTTGAGGGCTTTACCTCACACTTTGGAGCAGACTTCTACCGTCTGCCACGCAATACAACCCACATCGTACTGGAAGAAGTGTCCTGGAAAGTTCCGGCGGCTTATCCAGTACCCACTGACGAGACGACCCTGTCGGAGGTGGTGCCCCTGAGGGCCGACGAAACCGTTCGCTGGCGCCTACAAGAAGCCAGCATGGAATCACCTTGAGGCCATGCGGGCGACCAACTCAACGGGCATCAAAGCTGCTCAAGCTGTTCCGTGTGGACCACGATCTCCGCTTGGGCCTTCAGTGCCTCCATAAAGCTGTCGAACACCCCGTCACCATCCCGGCGAACCAGCATTTGTTCCAGTTGGGATACGGCGTCCACATCCACGGTTTCCACATCCCCGGGCGTGACGGCCGTCAAGGCATAGATCGCCACATCCCCATTCGTCAACACCGCCTGTCCGTATTGCGGTTTCCCGATCCGAGGTATGGGGGTCGCATACACACGATTGGCGAGTTCCGACAAGTGGGGCGGTATTTGATGGCGCACCTCGGGCAATGTGTGCGCCTGCCATTCATTCCGGGCGAGCATAATATCCCAAGAGGCGAGATGGGTCAGGTTATCCAACAGGCCGGCGGCCATTTCTTCCGCCTTGGCTCGGGATTTTTCCCGCTTCAGGGCCGTGGCGATTTCTTCTCTCACCGCCTCGAATGGCTTCGAGAAAGCCTCTTCATAGGCCAACTTGCGCAGGGCCACCATCCGATCAAAGCCGACCTCCACAATCGGACTGTTCAGTCCTTCGTCGCGCACATCCGGACTGAAGGCGGCCGCCCGCACGGCACTGATTTCGGCAATGCCCGTACCCGCCTGCTCGGTAAACCAGTCACTGGTCTTGATCTCGAACCCCGACACATCCGCCGCCGCCTCAAGAGATTCGGGCTGCTCAAAGACGGCATTGTCGAACGGCTCCACCAAGTCACTGAAGATCGATTCCGCCGCGACCTTTCGGGCTTCCTCAACGACTTCCTCCTGGGCATCTTCCAGGGTTCGCTGGCGTTCGGCCTGTAATTCGGTCAGTTTGAGCACGTGATAACCAAACCGGGTTGCTACGGGCCCTCGGAGTTCACCTTCCGCCATGGCAAACACGGCATCTTCAAACGGGGCCACCATTTGACCCCGGTTGATCACCCCCAATGCGCCCCCGTTGGCGGCGGAACCAGGGTCATCGGAATGCTCCCTGGCCAGTTCAGCGAAGTCCACGCCGGCTTGGGCCTGAGCCATCACGGATTCAGCCTTGGCCAACGCTTCGGCCCGGGCCGGTTCGGTATCCGCTTCGACGCTGATCAGGATATGGCTCGCCTGACGCACTTCGGCGGTTTTGAGGCGCTCCTTGATTCGCTCATAGGTTTGTGCAATTTCCTCATCGGATGGTTGAGTATCCGCGGCGATGGCGTCCACGCTGAAGTCGATATACTCCACCTTGATCCGGGCTGGATTCCGATACTGTTCGATGTGGTCATCGTATTGCGCCCGAATCTCCTCGGGGGAAATCTCGACAGCATCGACATAAAGATCCGCGGGGATAATGGCATACTGCGTTTCACGCAACTGGTTTTGCAACGCAATCAGGCGTGAAACTTCCGACTCGACCAAGAACGAGGATTCGGTCACCGCGTCCAGGAGTTGTCGGTTCATGCCCACCTGACGCTCTCCATCCTCAAATGCCTGGGGACTCAACCCATTGCTCTGCAGCAACCGTTCGTACAGTGCCGGATCGAAGCGTCCGTCTCGATGGAACACTTCACTGGTGCGGATTCGTTGGGCGACCTGCTGATCCGTCAGCCGATAATTGTTTTCTTGGGTGTACTGGTCCAGCAAACGAGCCTCGATCAGGTCATCCAACACCCGTTGACGCAACGCCAAGGATGCCATCAGTTCGGCGGAAAGACCGCTACCATACTGCTCGATCAGGAGCTGGCGTTGGCGGGAGAGGCGATTCTGGAAAGTGTAGACATCAATCTCCTCACCGTTCACCGTGGCCACCGGCACCGGGGCTCCCCCTTCAAAATACGAACCAATCCCCCACAAGGCAAATGTCAGCACGATGAGGCCAATGACGATGCTGGCTAACCAGCCTTTGGATCCTTCCCGGATTGCGGTGAGCATGGCTTACTATGAGGTGTGGCGGGCGGCTTGTGCGGGGTCGATTCTATCTCCGAAATCCCAGTCGGCGCAGATCTTATCCGGTGCCCGGGACCGGGCGCGAAACGTCGGAATGGACCCCGAGACAGCAACAAGCGCGAGACCAGAAAGTGCCGGTCCCGCGCTGGAAAAGTGGCGGAGCGGACGGGGCTCGAACCCGCGACCCCCGGCGTGACAGGCCGGTATTCTAACCAACTGAACTACCGCTCCCTGAGTTGGTGGGCGCTGCAGGGATCGAACCTGCGACCCTCGCCTTGTAAGGGCGATGCTCTCCCAGCTGAGCTAAGCGCCCGGAAAGGCGCACTAGTTTACGGCATCTTTCAGGGATTTGCCAGCCTTGAATTTCGGCACGCGGGTGGCGGCAATATTGATGGTTTCACCGGTGCGCGGATTCCGCCCGGACCGAGCCGCGCGATTGCTCACGGAGAATGTCCCGAAGCCCACCAGCGACACGGAATCTCCATCTTCCAGTGCCTTTTCGATGGACGCGAAAACGGCATCCACGGCGGCCGCCGCATCGGACCGGGACAAACCAGCGCTATCTGCAACGGATTCAATCAATTCGGTTTTATTCATAAGAAATACATGCCTCAATGTCAGGTTAATGGTGCAATGGAAATGCCAGATTGGCATCAATAGTTATATAGCTGGCCCCGTATCACTGGCTTACGCACATTGAAGTCAGACGGCCATCTCTCGATTCAGCGTTCGTTTTTTCTGTGGAAACCCCGTTGCCAACCTGCTTGATGTCACAATTGTCCACAATGCAAATCGACAGAATCAATCGCGTTCGGTGATATTAATCAAACATCCGGCAGCAATGCAACCGAGTATTGCTCTCTCATGCCCCGAAATCGGAGGACCGAACCCGCCGGCGACCATGTTCGCACTTCGCACCGGCCCCCCAGGGTCCTGTTGTTCAAGTCATTTTCTCCCCGCAGCCGACCACATGGCGGCCCGGGGCTTTGATTCCAGAATCCACCGTCACACGGCACTCTTATTAATGGGCGGTGAGACCCGGAGCGGGGTCTTTCTTGGCCTTCGTGGCCGGTTTTCCCGGTGCCGTCTCACGGGTCTCAGTCGCTGGGGTAGGCAACCGGTCCAGAGTCAACTCAATCACTTCATCGATCCATTTCACCGGACGGATTTCAAGTTCCTGGGTAATGTTGTCTGGAATTTCCTCTAGATCACGCCGATTTTCATTGGGAATCAGCACCATTTTGACCCCCGCCCGATGGGCGGCCAACAGCTTTTCTTTGAGTCCCCCGATGGGGAGGACCTCACCACGCAACGTAATTTCACCGGTCATGCCCACATCCGACCGGACCGGTATGCGGGTCAGCGCGGACACAATGGCCGTACACATGCCGATACCCGCACTGGGGCCGTCCTTGGGGGTGGCCCCTTCGGGGACATGAATATGAACATCCTGTTGTTGATGAAATTCCGGATCAATGCCCCATTGCCGGGATCGGCTTCGAACGACGCTGATCGCCGCACTGATGGATTCCTGCATCACATCGCCGAGCTTGCCCGTGAACACATGCTTGCCCTTGCCGGGCATCACCACCGTTTCGATGGTCAACAACTCGCCACCAACTTCCGTCCAGGCCAGGCCCGTGACCTGACCAATCTTGTTCTCGGCCTCGATGCCGCTTTTGCGAAAACGCCTGACGCCGAGATACTGATCCAGGTTGCCCGACGTAACGTGGACATTCCCGAGTGTCTTGTCCAGCAACAACTCCTTGACGACCTTGCGGCAAATCTTTGAGATCTCCCGCTCCAGATTGCGTACCCCCGCCTCCCGGGTATAGTAGGTGATGATGTCATTGATCACGGCATCCTCAATGAGGATTTCCTTTTCCTTCAGCCCATTGTTCTTATACTGTTTGGGCATCAGGTAGCGGTGGGCGATTTCCACCTTTTCCTGTTCGGTGTAGCCCGAAATCCGGATGACCTCCATCCGGTCAAGCAGGGGGGGCGGGATGTTCAGCGTGTTGGCGGTCGCGATAAACATGACATCCGAAAGGTCGTATTCCACCTCAAGATAGTGGTCCCCGAAGGTGTTGTTCTGCTCCGGATCCAGCACCTCCAGCAGAGCGGATGAGGGGTCACCACGAAAGTCCATGGACATCTTGTCCACCTCATCGAGCATGAACAAGGGGTTGTTGGTTTTCACCTTGGCCAGATTCTGGATAATCTTTCCCGGCATGGAGCCGATATAGGTGCGCCGGTGGCCACGGATTTCGGCCTCATCCCGCACGCCCCCTAGGGACATGCGGACGAACTTGCGGTGGGTGGCCCGGGCAATGGATTGCCCCAGAGAGGTCTTGCCCACCCCGGGGGGGCCCACCAGACAAAGTATCGCCGCCTTGGACTTTCTGACTCGTTGCTGCACCGCCAGATATTCCAGGATGCGCTCCTTCACTTTCTCCAGCCCGTAATGGTCGTCGTCCAGAATCTTCTGCGCCTTCGACAAGTTGCGGGAGATCCGGCTTTGCTTTTTCCATGGCAGCGAGATCAACCAGTCGATGTAGTTGCGCACGACCGTGGCTTCCGCCGACATCGGCGACATCATCTTGAGCTTCTTGAATTCACTGTCGGCTTTTTCCCGGGCCTCGGCGGACATGCCCGCTTCGTCGATCTTGCTGGACAGGTCATCGGTCTCATTGGGTAGCTCGTCCATGCCACCCAGTTCCTTCTGAATCGCTTTCATCTGTTCGTTCAGATAATACTCGCGCTGACTTTTTTCCATCTGTTTCTTGACCCGGCTTCGGATCCGCTTTTCCACTTCCAGCAAATCGATTTCGGCATCCATCACGCCAAGAATATGCTCCAGCCGTTCGGTGACCGGGAGCAGTTCCAGAATCTGCTGCTTTTTGTCATTCTTAAGACTCAGGTGGGCCGCAATGGTGTCACCGATCCGACTGGCATCATTGATGTCCGCCAAGGAGGCCACCACCTCCGTCGGTATCTTGGCATTGAGCTTGACGTATTTTTCAAACTCCGAAATCACTGCTCCTACCAGCACCTTCAACTCGCGCCCCTCGCCACTGACTTCCGTGATCGGTTCGACTTCACAGAGAATGGCTTCGTCCGCCGTGGCCTGGCGCACATCAAAGCCATGAATTTTGGCCCGCTGCGTACCTTCCACCAGCACCTTGACCGTCCCATCGGGCATTTTCAGCATCTGCAGGATCGTGGCGATCGTGCCCATGCGATAAATATCCTTCACCTCCGGATTGTCATTCTGGGCATCATGCTGCGCGGACAGAAGAATTCGATGGTCGGCCTCCATGGCCATTTCCAAGGCCCTGACCGACCGGGCCCGCCCGACAAAGAGGGGGATGACCATGTGGGGAAAGACCACGACATCCCGTAACGGTAATAGAGGAAACTGAATCAGATCAGAAGGAGAAGGTTTGTCAGCACTCGCCATTAGTAGTACTCAATTCATTCATGTAGATCACGGGCACACACCGGCCTCCGGTAGGACCGAAGGTGAAGCCGGATCAGCGACTCTTCGGGGAGAATCATGAAGGTGAAACCGTCAGTTTGCAAGCACCTTCATCACCCAGCCCCGCATACGCCCAACACCCGCAGGCGGATCGCTTTCCGTAACAATTTGACATGTCGTCAGGAGGACGCCGCGGCGCGCTCACCTTCCTCCGCGTACACATACAAAGGCCGGGAACCCTCCGTGATCACGGCGGCATCCACAATCACTTTTTTCACCCCCTTGATAGACGGCAGTTCATACATCGTCTCAAGCAATGCGTTTTCGAGAATTGAACGCAGCCCCCGGGCACCCGCCTTGCGATTCATGGCCTTGAGAGCAACCTGCTTGAGGGCGTCATCCCGAAACTCCAGGGAGACTCCCTCCAGCTTGAAGAGTTTCTGATACTGTTTGGTCAGGGCATTCTTCGGCTCTGTCAGGATGCGGACCAAGGCGGTTTCGTCCAATTCCTCCAGCGTCGCTACCACCGGCAGGCGGCCGATGAATTCCGGTATCAGTCCATATTTGATCAAGTCCTCAGGTTCAAGCTGCTCCAGCAGTTCCGTGGACCGCGCATCAGCCGACTTCTCCTTGATGTCGGCCCCAAATCCGATACCGGATTTTTCAGTCCGCTTCTGGATCACCTTTTCCATGCCGGCAAAGGCGCCCCCACAAATGAACAGGATGTTACTGGTATTGACCTGCAGGAACTCCTGTTGCGGGTGTTTGCGGCCGCCTTGAGGCGGAATGGACGCGATCGTCCCTTCGATCAGCTTGAGCAGTGCCTGCTGAACACCCTCCCCGGACACATCCCGAGTGATGGAAGGATTGTCGGACTTGCGTGAAATCTTGTCGATCTCGTCAATATAGACGATCCCGATCTGCGCCCGTTCGATTTCGTAATCACAGGTCTGCAGCAATTTCTGGATGATGTTCTCGACATCCTCGCCGACATAGCCCGCCTCGGTCAAGGTCGTGGCATCCGCAATCGTAAAGGGCACATTCAGTTGCCGCGCCAGCGTTTCGGCCAGCAAGGTCTTCCCCGAACCGGTGGGTCCCATCAGCAAAATGTTGCTTTTCGAGATTTCGACGTCGGAGACCGCTTCTTCGTTGTCAATCCGCTTATAGTGGTTATACACTGCCACGGAGAGGGTCTTCTTGGCCTTTTGCTGGCCGATGACATAATCATCCAGGATGGCGTGGATCTCATGAGGGTTGGGGAAGTCGCCCGGCCGGTCCTGGGGTTCCGCCTCGACCGCACTTTCCTCCCGGATGATTTCATTGCACAAGTCCACGCATTCATCACAGATGAAAACCGACGGTCCCGCGATCAGCTTGCGGACCTCATGCTGGCTCTTGCCACAAAAGGAACAGTATAGGAGTTTGTCTCCTTTCGGAAATTTCTCGCTAGCCATATTGGTCGATTTTGATCGGGCGCCGATTCCTACCCGGGAGGGAAGTATAGTGGAAAAATCCGTGGATACTCGCGCAAATGCCCACTGACGACCAAATTATACGATTTTATGGCCGACGCCGCTTCAATCCCGCTGGGAGAGAACCGAATCAATGATGCCATAATCCCTGGCCGCCTCCGCGTTCATGAAGTTATCCCGATCGGTATCTTCCCGAATTACGTCAATCGGTTTGCCGGTATGTTCAGACAGCACCTGGTTGAGCCGATCCCGGGTGCTGAGAATCTCGCGGGTATGGATCTCGATATCCGTCGCCTGGCCCTGGGAACCGCCCAAGGGTTGATGGATCATGACGCGGGAATGTGGCAGTGCGTGACGCTTCCCGGGTTGTCCTCCCGCCAAAATGATGGCCCCCATGCTGGCCGCTTGCCCCACGCATACCGTACTCACATCCGGTCGGATAAACTGCATGGTGTCGTAAATCGCCAATCCCGAGGTGACCACCCCCCCGGGGGTGTTGATATAGAGCGAGATATCCTTTTCCGGATTTTCCGATTCGAGAAACAGCAACTGGGCGACGATGAGGTTGGCCATGTGATCTTCCACCTGACCCACCATGAACACCACCCGCTCCTTGAGCAGTCGAGAATAAATGTCGTAGGCCCGCTCTCCACGACCCGTGGTTTCCACCACCATCGGGACCAGACCCAATGCCCGGGGAGGGAGATCATTCATGGGCAGAACGCTCATGGCAAATGGATTGAATGTGCATTGACTTGATTGATCGTCATAGAGTTTAGCGGTTCATGAACTCCTGAAAGGACACGTTCACCTCCTGGACATCGGCGGTTTCCAACAAGGTGTCCGTGATCTGATCCTGCAATAACATGGCTTTCAACTCCTGTAATTTCTCCGGGTCCGCATAGTGGGCACGGATGGCCGCACTGGGGTCATCATACGCCTGGGCGATCTCCTCGACGCGGCTGCGCAACTGATCGTCGGTCACCCCGAGCTTGTTTTGGATGACGATTTGGTGAGTGATCAGGCTCAACAGGACCGATTTGTGCGCATGATCGGCATGGGCATCCCGGTCGATTTCTTTTTTTGACAGGTTGAGGGAGTTCCGCCACCGCATCTCGCCCGCACATAACCGATCGATTTCTCTTTCAACCATCGGTCGGGGCAGTTCCACCTGGCGATTCGCCTCGCACAAGATGTCCATGACCTGATTATGTATCCGCGCAGATCGTCGATGTGTGTACTCCTGTTCCATACTGGCTCGAACTTCCTCGCGCAGCTTGGTCACCCCACCCGCCTGAACACCGAACTGTTCGGCGAAGGTGTCGTTGACTTCCGGCAATTCGACGCGTTGCACCTTTTTGATGGTGACTTCAAAGACCACCTCCTTGCCGGCGTGTTCTTTGTAGCCATGGTCTTCCGGCAAGGTATCTTCCGGCATAGTACATGTGATCGTGCGGGTTTCTCCAACTGCCGCACCCGCAATCCCTTCCTCAATCGGTGCCATCAAATAACCGTCACCCAGGATCAATGATAAATCCTTGACCTGGTCGTCGTCAGAGGGCCCATTGTCAATACGCCAGTTATAATCAATCACGACCTGATCACCGATCTCCGCCACACCCTCCTTATCCAGAAACAACCGTTCGCTCGCCCTAAGCTTCTCAATGGTCTGGTCAACATCCTCGTCGTTGATGGCACACTCCGGCTTATCGATGCGGATGCCACGGAGGCTGAGCACGGGTATGTCCGGCACAATATCTATCGTGGCCGTGTATTGCAGGTCATGCCCCGGTGCAAAGGCGGGGTCTAGTGTTAGATCGACCACTCCGCCCGAAGGCAAGTTCTCCTGAGTCAGCGCTTCTTGCAAGCTGTTCTGAGTCACTTCGGTCATCACCTGTTGGTTGACCTGCCATGAGTATTTCTTTCGCACGACATTCATGGGGACCTTGCCCGGGCGAAATCCCGGAAGCTTCACCGTGCGAACCAACTCCCGCAACTTGGTTTCGATTTGGCCGCTGAATTGTTCGAATGGGACCGAAACTGTCAGTTTGCGTTCAATCACGCCGGTTTCTTCAACCGTCACTTGCATGGCACCAGACTCCTCGGGGAAACGGGTTGTAAGACAGCCACTGAATCAATGGGATTCAATGGGGTCAAAAGCCGTAAAGGCAAACCGGTGGTGCGGGATCGACCCGTCCGTTCGTAGGGACATCTGGTGCGAAAGGAGAGACTCGAACTCTCACGGGTTGCCCCACTGGAACCTAAATCCAGCGCGTCTACCAATTCCGCCACTTTCGCAAAGGACACGCTTTCATTCCACTGATCTTTCTGTCACGGAAGTCTTGTGTTGGGGTGAGCGATGGGGCTCGAACCCACGACCACCGGGATCACAACCCGGGGCTCTACCAACTGAGCTACGCTCACCATGACACAAACCAACCACCATTGTGCCGTGTGTTCCGGCTCGACGGAAACTGGCACGCCCGACAGGATTCGAACCTGTAACCTACGGCTTAGCTTACCCACTACGGCTTTCGCCGCCCATCTTACCCAAGGCCAAGGAAATGTCGCTACGGGCACATGGTTTGGGGTCTGGACTATATCTTCACCGTCGCAGGTGGAGCACGTATAGTCTCTACGGATCCCGCAGCATGACCCATGCCCCGGTTTCCTCGGTGTTGCCAACACCCCGACCAGACCGCTGTCCGAGGTGCGAAGGGTCCACCGATACAGTGCTCTGCACTCCGCCGGTTCGGTTTCCCGACGAAGGCTCCTGGAGGCGGGTGCGGGACTACGTCTGGCCAAAGCCATGCGCCATCCCGTCAGCCACCACTCAAAGGCCGTTGCTCTATCCGGTTGAGCTACGGGCGCAATGGCGATCCCACCTGACTCAAGTGGTCGGGGTAGAGAGATTCGAACTCCCGACATCCTGCTCCCAAAGCAGGCGCGCTACCAGGCTGCGCTATACCCCGACTCGACACCCCGCCACCAACCACGCTCAGCGTGGGATGACCACACTACGCTTCCCAGTGCCATCAGGTCAAGGATGCGCAACTATACGGATATTGCATCCCCGCGTCAATCCTGCCGAAAGACAGTCAGCAATTCCTGCCAAGGACATCTCTCCATGGATTCGACGTGATTTTTGGATGCCAACGCATACGTCGGGGAGTAGGCGGACCAAGCTACCACGGCGGCGGTTACCCGGGTCGGCTGCTGGTCACGTGGGTTCTGCAGAACCGGCCGGTCACGGCGACCGGACCAGGAGGGCTTTGAAGGGGATCTGATCGGGCTGGCGGTGCCCAAACGCGATGGCCGGTACAACGTCTCCCAGTCCGGGATGTGGAACCCCGGGAACCACCCACGCAACTGTCTCCACAGGCGGGTCAAACTGCCCGACTTCGCCCGGGCGGCCTGGAACAGCGAGCAACACCGCTGCTGCATTGGGTCGATCAGGAACGCCAGCATCATCCGGTGGGCAAACCCCGTCGCCAGAAGTTGCCTGCCATGACCGAAGTGGTGTTCAAAGCCATCCCCTGGTTATTTCAGGATGATCAAAAGTCTGCGAACGGATTTTTTGGAGCCCCCTGAAACCCTCGGATTGACTGATCCGGCCGGATTAGCGGGAATTGCTGAGCGACTATTCAGCGCATTGACGGAGCTATGCCATTCTCCGCCCATGGCCAAGGCGATGATCAAGGGAATTCTGAAACGCGCAAAAAAATGAGGAGCTCTAGAGGTCGGAAAAATTAGGCCATGAAAACCAGCAGGGTGGTTCCAAAAAAACGTTTCATCCCTCCTGAAGTTCCGTTCAGGCCTGTGGCGGTTCCACCGGCAAGGCCCGCAGATAGTCCCCAAAAGACGGAATCGGAATGCGGTAATGATCCGGCCAGTCCCGCACCGGCGCCAGCAAGCCCGCATGCAGGGCCTGGGTCAGAAACCGGTCGAGCGATTCACCAGTCTTCCCGCGGCCCCTTTCCGTCAGGGACTCAATGTCGTCGATCGACAACCGACCCCCCCGTTCTGCCGCCGCCTCGGCCAATCCCTTGTACACCCAAGCCCGGCTGGCACCCGCCGCCAGTCGGCCAGCATAATACGCCTCCTTGCGTTCCCGCCCCCGCGCCAACGCCTCCTCCAGCAGCGGGGCGTTCATCGGTCCCCCCCGATCTCGCAGCACCCGCACCGCCGCCACCGCCACCCGGTTGACATGCTGCGGCCACCCCTGGGACAACTCCGCCAGCCGGGTGACCCACCTATCCTGATCCGCCGGCGTCCCAGTGAAGCCATAGGTCTCGAAAACACGCCGAATCGCACTGGCCGCCTCGTCCTCCGGCAGCGGTTCGAGATTCACCACCCGTTCGTCGGCGAAGCGCGACAGGCCGCACTGGCTGAGCACCGCCTGCGTATCACTCAAGCCGAAAAACGCCCCCACCAAAGGGATGCCCCCGGGGGGAGTGTGCAGACAGTCCATCACCCCCCGGGTCGGATCGGAAACCGGCGTGTTCTGCGCCTCGTCCACCCCCACCACCAGATGGAACTGCTCCAGCAGCGGGGCCGCATGCCGGAAGACCCGCTCCGCAGGCCATTTCATCTCCCCAGGACCACCCGCTTCCGGCCGGCCACCCACCGACACTCCCCCCATTCCAACCCCCCGTTCGGATAACTCTCCATAGAGCTTCCGACCCAGTTCCCGCCATCTCTCCAGCTTCCCGCCAAAGGGGCCAGGTTCCCATCCGGAAAGACGCTTCATTTCCGTATTGGCCGCCTCGATCAGCAGCAGCATGACATCGTCAGATGATTGCAGGGTCTCGGGTTTGATGGCGACCGCCACCCAAGGATCCGCTGGCGTCGAATGCCGCCGCACCGCCTCCAAACACTCAGCCATCAAAGCCGACTTGCCCGCACCCGGAGCCCCCTGGAACACCATCGTCCCACCCCCGACTCGTCCCGCCTGCAAACTGCTGACCGCTCGGCGAAAGAGATCGAATTCCACCTCCCGGCCACGAAAGAACGGCTCGCGGCCCACTTCCGCCCGGTCCGCCTGGTCCAGCCAGATGTCCAAGGGCAGCGGATCGGCCGGTGGAGGCTTGGGAAAGGGTCGCTGGTTCATGTCGACAATCTTACCTCAATTCGGAATGGTCCTGCAGGTCGGGAATTAGCCCATGGAAGCCGAACTGAAAGACGACCGGGTCAGGAAGGCCTGACAACATTCGTACCGTTTCTTTCTGCGCAACCTGTTATGTTGTTGTTGCCACATCATCGGTCCAATCGCAATTTCAGTTCCGAACTCTTGTCCCCCATTTCCTAAACCGAACTTCCAGAGCGCGGTCGATATAACCTGCTGATTGCGCTGACAAAAGTCAATCACTGACGGTTCGTTACTGGGAACGCCCCTGGAACGCTACTGCCATCGTACGCCGAGCAAGCGGAAGGCTTCGCGCTGCCACTCAGTCGGCCGGGTCAGCCGATCGAAGGGTTCGGCGCCGGGCAGACGGGGCATCACGCGGTTCTTGGTGAGAGGGGCGAGATCCCGAAGCAGGGTGCGGAAACTGTGCACGGGCCGACCGTCGTCAGTGCACTTGCTCGCCGCCTTGCGTTGGGATGAGTTGATAGTCCCCGGCCACCGGACGGCCGCCTGCGTCGCACAGCAACCCGAACTCGATCTGCCGCTGGCCCCGCTGGCCGTCGCGCGAATCGCCCCGCCTGGCCAGCGGGCCGAGGCGTCCTGCCAGGGACCCCGAGGTCAGGTCATGGAGCACCAGGGCGCCCTCCGCCAGATAGCGCTTCGCCAGGGTCCACTCGATGCGGTCCTGACGCTTGAGCAGCCAGTCCCTGGCCGCGGACCGGTCGTCCTCATCCACCGTGCCCAGCCCCAGGGGGTCAGCCGGGGAGTCGGTCGCGGTGGCCTCGGCCAGCCCCCGCGCAGTGGCCCGTTGGGAGCCGGGTTCCAGCACGCGGGCCACCCTCATCGCCAGCCCCCGGTCACGCTCGGGGGAAGGTCGCGCGTCGATGAGCCGGTCCAGGCGCCGTGGCCGGAGGGTGCCGAGCACGGCGGCGACCGGCCCGTGGGGGAGGGAGCGGATGATTTCGACGGACAGGGGAAGGATTGTCGCCCATGAATCTGGAAAAAGCCATATTGAATATCCATTTACATGGGAACAAATAATACTCTCCTGAGAGCAATTTCCGCAAGCAGATCAACCGGTTGCACGGGAATTTTACGAAAAATCAGGGGGAACTTCAGCCTAAAAATCCGGTTGCAACGACAACACTGCCGGGGTCAGAGACCGAGTCCATGGTAGGAACCGAGGCGCAACAGACCGAGATTTCAGTGTCAGGCTTGCGCTAGATCAAACCCCGATCGGGCCTAGGGTGGCAATCACGACAGTCTGTCCACTGGCCGACAAGCGTATGGTCCCGATGCCTTGTGATGCGAGTGGCCGGTCCGCCGGGACCGCAGGGGGCTCGCGACCCGCTTGCCCTGGTGGAGGCATTCGATCGTGTGGCGGGTGATCCGCAGGTCGAGTTCAAGGCCGACGAGGCCACCGGGCACCGAGGAGTCGTGCGGGCCGAACTCGACGGGATAGTCGACGTGAACCCGGACCTGCTTCCACTCGGCGAACGCGTGGGGTGGCGCCGGCAGGGGCTTCAGGGCGGGCCGGTCGATCTCCTCGAACCGTTCCCGGCGGTCTCCCGGCCTCTTCCGGAACGTCCGGTCGTCGAGCTGGTCCGGCAACCGCCGGATCTCCCGGTTCGCTGCCGGCAGGGAGAACAACCGTGGCTGGCGCAGAGCCGCGAGAATCCACCGTGGGACCAGGGCCACACCCAGTTCGGCAGCGGCCTGGTACCGGGGCTTTCTCACGCGCACAGGTAGCCCCGTGACCCCGGAGTGCCTCGCCATGTCCTGGTCGCTGGAGTTGATGTCGAGCTCGTACCGGTGGGCCTTCGTCACCGCGGACCGCCGATTGTCAGGAGATCGGCGAGTATCTCCTCTCCCATCCACTCAAGAAGAGGTTGTCATGTTGAAACAGTATTTCTCCAAGCCCGTCAACGTTGATCGGATTCGCGACTGCTACAACCGGGTACACCTTGAAAGGGCGGTATTGTGTACTCAAGGGAGCCGTACCATTTGATATTCTGATTGCGAGAAATATGCCTTCAGCTTGTCAGTAAAGCCTGGTAAAGGCTCCATGTCTACAATCTTGAGCAACTCAACGCAGCAAGATGTCAACTTGGCACCTTCCACCTTTATAGGCTTCGGCTTCTTTTGGTCTGTCTTGGGTATCAGTACCCACATATTTCCTTGGTGGAGGAATGGTATCTGTGGGACTGGCTGGTAAGATTGTCGTGCGCCGGAGGGCAGTTCAAAAGGACCGTATGGATGGGAACATCTGTAGTCGGGGTGGACGAGGCCATTCTCCGTCAAGTCGATTAGCACTTCGTAGGATAGCCCTTCATTCTGAAGGGCATTCTGCCCGAGGTCTCCCCCTATTGCGGGTATGCGGGCATCCAGGATGTGCTTCCTGTCAAGAGTCAGTCGAATACTGACAGATGCTGCCCGGCGGAAGTGCTGTGCCGTTGATCGGCTCACGGTACCCATCATTCGCAAAGTCCGCGGAGAGAACGAGCCTGGGAACTGTATTTCACCCGCCAATATCCGTACGAAGGCTTCCCGCACTTCCTCCTCGTCCACGTCCGCTGTGCTGGCTTCCTCGTAAAACGTATGGAACCACCGTTCTGTGGTGTTCTTGTCGCTGGTTTCTTCCACTTCAGCAGTGATTTCATCCTGCACGTCAATTCCCTCGCAGACGCGTCGCACAGCATCCATCGTCAACTCGTCTATGCGTCTCTGACGAATCAACCTGTCGAAAACGACCGGCACCGGTAACCTCGTAGCATCGGCCACTTTCTGCGCTTCCTTCACGAGATTCTCGGTGCGATAGCGATGCAACCGGGATGCCAATGCTTTGGTACCAGTTCCCACGAGGCCACCTGTCAGTTTGGCTATGGCTGTCCCAACCCTTGGAAGCCTGCGTAAAAGCGGCTTTATCGCGGCTCCCAACTCCAACAACTCCCCAAGCAAATTGGCATCTGTCTGCTCTTCTCCATCATCGACCATGGCTTCGACCCCTGTTTTGAGAATGTAGCGATTTTTTTACAGCCCCACTTCCAGTCTGAAGTGCCACACTCGCCCCGCTCCCGGCATGAGGGCATCCCCCGAAGGATGGGAGCACGGCGGCGACTGGACCATTCAGCCCTCCCAAGGGCTGAAAGGGGCTGATGTCGGTCATTGATGGCATCCATCTCGACGCCAGGGAGTCTGACAGAGGCGATTTCACGACGCAAGGGCCCGCTTAGGCCGTGTCAGGCTGACTTCGGCCGAGCGGGACCCTGCCCGTCGAATGCGGGCTTCTGGAAAGGCAGGGGAGGGGAGAGGAATGACCGCCTTCAGGGCGGGGCGACGGCGGTGAAGACCTCTTCCGGGGTTCGAACCCCCAGCACCTTCCGGGGTCGGCGGTTGATCCGCTCTTCCACCGCCTGGACCTGAGAGGCCGTCACCTGACGGAAGTCCGTCCCCTGCGGAAAGGACTGGCGTACCCGACCGTGGGGGTGCTCGTTCCTGAATCGGCCCCATCCGCCGGACAATGGCCTCGGTCACGGCCGCCGCCGTCTTCCCTTCCACCCCGATCAGCACCCGATACTTCGAGGCCCGATCTCCCCAGGAAATCCAGGCTCCCCGGGGCATCCCCCCGATGATCAGGTCAAGCTCCCAGTCCCCGACCCGGCCCTTGGCCTCCCCAATCCGACGGGCGCTCGGCGATGTCCACCCGACCGGGAATATGACCGCGTCCCGCGTGTCGCCCTTCCCGCCAGTTCGGCTGCTTCCCGCGGCGCCGCAGGCACCGGTAAAGGTCCCCACCCGCCTGTCGGTCCGCTCTCACCGATGGGTAGATCCATTCCCGCCCGGCCATCACCTCCCCTGGTTGCTGAAACCAACCCGAGATGGGTTCCGGACTCCAGCCTTCCCGCAGCCGGTCCTCGACCACCACCCAGCGATCAGGCGTCATCTTCCAGGGCACGGCCGAGGCTTCCCGACGCCGACTCGTCGCCTTCCCCTGGGCCTGCTGGTGACGGTCCCCCCGCTGCCCGCGATGGCGGGACAGTTCCCGGGAAATCGGGCTGACGTCCCGCCCGAGATGCGCGGCCATCGGTCGCTGGGATCGACCGGTGAGACTGGAGCGCGAAAATGGGCGATCTTTCCGGGTGGATCAGGGGGTGGTCGCCAGTCGGCATGACCCTTCTCCGTTGATTGGTCAACTGAGAGGGTCTGCCATCCTCTGGCCCGCTGCCATCCGCTTAACTCAAGCGACCAGGTGACAGGGGTAAGTGTTGCACTTCAGAGTGGCACGGGGGGAACATAAGCGTTCGGTCATATCCCATGGATGGGAAAAGATAATCCTGATATTTTACCAAGAACGAGGCAGTTTATATGTCTGCGATGAACGACGATAAGAAAATTTGGGTCGACCACTTGCGATGGTCACAGTGCTGGGACTCCCTGAAGTGTCTCTCGGGAGGTGGGCAAGGCTCCGCTCGTAAGGCGCACCGAAAGCGCGATGGGGTTACAGCCTTCCTGAAAGAGATCAAAGCTAAGACGAGTACGGAACGCCGTGGTCGTTTCTTCAGAGAAGCCAGCGCTAACCACACCATTCGCATCCGAGGCATTCCCCGACTTATAGAAAGTAATGCACATCAGTGGGAGAACGGTGACGTTCAGCCATACATCACCACCGAATTTATCGAAGGACCAACGCTGCGCCGGTGGCGAGAGCAGCAGGAGCATGTGGATCTGGACACTGCGATCAAGACGACTATTGAGTTGCTCGCAATCCTCAGAACATGCCACGCTAGCGAAATTGTGCATCGCGATGTGAAGCCGGACAACATTATTCTCTCCAACAGTGACCCCGATCTTCCCGTGCTGCTGGATTTTGGACTCAGCTATCTTGAGACCGAAGGCAGCAGCCTTGAAACCGAACTTGGACAGGAAGTAGGCAACCGCTTCTTGCGCCTGCCGGAGCTCTCCGCGGGCAGCCACCTCAAACAGAACCCACGGTCCGACCTGTCGTTCGCGGCCGGCATTCTCCTTTACCTGCTGACTGGCCAAAATCCGGATGTGCTACAAGACGCCGAAGGTTGTCTTCCCCATCAGCGGCAGGTCAATCAAGGAACGATCCGGCGGGTGGCCGCTGGCCCAAGATTGATGCGATTGCTTTCCCTGTTCGACCGTGCGTTTGCCTATCAAATCGCTGATCGCTTCATGAGTGCTGACGCCATGCTGGAAAAGCTTGAAGGTGTAATGCCACGATCGATTGAACGCTCGGAGGAAGCCCTCCTCAAAGAAATTCGTGAATCGGTCGATACTCAGGCGGCGCGACAGCAAGCAGATTCGCACGTATGTCTCAGCGAGGCCCTAAGACAAGTCGAACGGGTGCATGCCGAAACTGGGAAATCCCTCGACTTCCCCGTGATTCAAAGTCGTTCAGATTGGAATGTCTCCGCCGCATTCGGAAGGAATACCCTCGCATGGATTAAGTCGGGATCTCAAGAGAAAATACTATCTGTGAGGTGCGAAGTTCGTGAGGCTGGCGATGAGATTGAAGTAAGCCTCTCCGGGGAACCTGTTTTCCGTACATCCACCACGGCCCCACGCTATGGTGAACCTTTTGATCAAGTGATACGTCGGTGGCTGATCATCCGATTGCATGACGCGGTCACCAATCCCGATGCACTGCCGCCAGAGGCGGATAGCTTCCAAGAATGTTGACCCTTCGGGTCTCTTGAGAATGCGCAGATAGAAGCGCGTCGTTCTGAACGGAACATCCTTGCATTCGTCTACGATCCGACACAGGAACAGAGCGGCCATCTCGAGTATGGCCTCGGTTACTTTCTTGAGAACCGAAACACGAGGAATACTCTCTACGCAGGTTTCGTATTAGCCTTGGTGCCGCTGTCTCAGGTCGCCGCTGTCACCGCTGTGCTGAAGAACGAATCCATGGAGAATTCGCGCTGGATTCTCTTCAACCCCGACCTCGAACCCCTTGAACACGACGTCATCTATGCCAACTCGCAAGAAGGAGAGCTAATCGCCCACGATTTGGTAAGCCGTTTCGGATCCCTGATTCCTCGTACCGTGTGACGAGTTCACCGGTACCCTCCAGGTTCTGAACATGGCGATGAGCTTTCTCGCTATCCGCCGCTTCCATCCGAAAGGTCGAGTGGTCCGAAGTCCGGCAAGAGGAGGCCCGCAGCCGCGTAATGGCTGCGGCTTGGTCAAGTCGCATGGTGGGCATCAGGCTCCGCAGAACAGAAGGCCGTAGGAGATTACTCGGATATGGACAAAGAGAACCTAGGTCTTGAGCTTGTCCAGATGGCACTGAGTAGCGACCACGAATCCATCATCGACCTCGGGAAGCAGCGGGGTATCGGAGCAGGTGCCGGGGACAAGATGAAGCGGCCCTACGAATTGAAAGTCCGCGCAGGGTACAAGCCAATTATCTCATACAAATCCCAGGAATGGATCGCATATATGGTATGGGTCTCCCAGAACATATGGCTTTGGAGCAGCCACTATATAGGGTGGTTTCCGGGGGTCATCATTTTTAGCGGATCCTCTATCGGCTGCTAATCGTGCCCTGTCGGTGACTAATTGATTGCATCTATCAGAAACAGATTCCTTTTTGGCTTCCATATTCTCAAAGCCAGATAAAATAGGGAAGATCATGTATGCGCAAATTTCTTGTGTGAAGCGTTGGATAAAGAATTGACCAAGCCATTTGTTTTGAACGTCATTTTGTCAGCATCAAGCTATCAGACGCGCATCTCTATGTTGGAGAAGCATATCGTCCTTGAGGGGGGAATACTACAGAACATCCCCGAGATCACGTTGATAGACAACCATTTGCATGTACCACCCGGGGCATCCCAAACAGATGGGGGACATGTGTATTTTGATGAGTAATTTTCTTCGTGCGATTCTGATCCTTTTTTCTCTTTGTGGCATCACGGAAGCCGACATGGTGACTTTCAAGGATTTCCGTGATGCGAAGATACAGAAGCAGCAGCTGGTTTTTTCTTGCGGGGCGGCTTCTGTAGCGACTGTGCTACAAAGCTTCTATGGGATGGATGTCACCGAAAATGACATCCTCAATTCCCTGGACGATAACAACAGGTATACATTCGGAGACCTCGCCAAAGTAGCTGAAAAATGTAAATTTCAAGAGATAGGAGTGGATATCGGTTTTTCCGACCTGGAAAAACTGAAGATTCTCGCCATCGCACATATTCGATACCGGGAAACAGATCACTTTACCGTTATCAGAGGAATTTCCTCAGGAATCGTTCAGTTGGCTGATCCGGCATTCGGCAACAGAAGATTCCGCGAGAAGTTCTTCCGAAAATACTGGGAACAAGGTTCAGGAAATGGTCGGATACTGATTATTGTGCCAGACAGCCTTTCTTTATTTCCTACCCAGGAACAGTTTTTTCTTGAGCCAAAGAATTTTCGGTCGGTGCTGAAACAATTATTCGGCCAGAACATGTCGGGCATGAGATTCTGATATGCCCATTAAGTTACTCCTGCCTTCTGTTCATGGGCAGTACCATAAAGTGCCCACTTCGCCATCCGTCTTTGGTGGGATGGCTGTTTCTGCTTGCCGTATCAGATGTTATTCTTTTACTGGCATTCGGTTGCGTAACACCGTTTGTTGCGACGGTGGCCGTGTCCCTCGTCATTCTGCCATATTACGTTGGCCTGAGTTTCTCTGGCTGTTATTGATGTGATCTACTTCACGACGCACGCCTCGACCCCCGAACCAAAACGAAATTATCGCAGAACTTACTGGAAGGATGGTCGTGAACAATCTAATGGCGTCCTCGAATTCTTTGAGGTATATAAGGATCGCGATAAGTGCTGCACCCCCACCAAAAAGAAACCAGGCTGCTCCATAAGTAACACAAACACGCACTTTGCTTCGTCGCTCTGCTATCGTTGAGTTGGTCATAGGAATATCAGTGTCAGGTGTTCATTGACGTGGCGTAACCACTCCAACGTGTTTGTACAGCGTGGTTCTGGACACGCCGTACCGGCGGGCCACCTCGACGACCCGGATCTCCGGGTCCCGCAGCAGTGCCCTGATCTCCCGCACCCCCTGGTCGTCCAGCTTCCGCTTGCGGCCACCGGACCGACCACGAGCCCGAGCCGATGCCAGACCCGCTTGGGTACGTTCCCGGATCAGTCTGCGTTCGAATTCCGCCATCGCCGCGAACACGTGAAAGACCAGCTTGCCTGTGGCACTGGCCGTCTCGGTCTTCTCCGTCAGACTTTCCAGGGCGATCTGTTGCTCCTCCAAATGGGTCACGACCTTCACCAGATCTGGAAGACTGCATCCGAGTCGGTCCAGGCGCCAGACCACCAGGGTATCTCCGCTTCGCAAGGCCTTGCAGCACTGCTCGAATTCCGGGCGGGAGGCATTCTTGCCGGAGGCGGATTCTTCGTAGATCACGCTGCACCCCACCTGCTGGAGTGCGTCGCGCTGCAGGTTCAGATGCTGGTCATCCGTGGATACACGAGCGTATCCGATGCGTTGATTCATGGACCAAATCGGGACATAGAAAAGTGGACGCGAAAGCTAACAGAAATGAGGGTTTGAGTCTAGGGAAAATCGCCCGGGGGCGGAGTGTTCAGAAAACCACCGGTTGCTGAACAGGGGCTCTTTTTCCAAACCTTGGACACTTGGGACTGACGATACAAGTCCCGTGAGTTTCGGAGCATTGGCCAAGTCTTATCAGGGTATGAGGGGTAGACAGCCACGACAATTACCTGCCCCCGTGCCACTCTGAAGTGCAACACTTGGCCCCGTCGCCTGATTGATTGAGTTAGGCGGATGGCAGTGGGCCAGATGATGGCCGACCCTCTCAGTTGACCAATCAACGGAGAAGGGTCATGCCGACTGGCGACCACCCCCTGACCCACCCGGAAAGATCGCCCATTTTCGCGCCCCAGTCCACCGGTCGGTCCCAGCGACCGATGGCTGATCAGTTCGGACGGGACGTCAGCACGATTTCCCGGGAGCTGTCTCGCAACCGCGGACAGCGCGGTGATCGTCACCAGCAAGCCCAAGGCAAGGCGACATCCCGACGCCGGGCCGCCTCGGCTGTGTCCTGGAAGATGACCCCGGAGCGCTGGGCGGTGGTCGAGGACCGGCTGCAGGCCGGATGGAGCCCAGAGCCCATCGCGGGCCGGTCTCGACAGCAAGGGGAAGTGATGGCCGGGCGGGAATGGATCTACCCATCGGTGAGAGCGGACCGAACGGCGGGGGGAGACCTTTACCGGTGTCTGCGGCGACGCGGGAAGAAGCCCAACTGGCGCGGTGGCCGACACGCGGGACGCGGTCACCTTCCCGGTCGGGTGGACATCGCCGAGCGCCCGTTGATTGGGGAGGCCAAGGGCCGGATCGGGGACTGGGAGCTTGACCTGATCATGGGGGTGAAGCACCGGGGGGCCTGGATTTCCTGGGGAGATCGGGCCTCGAAGTATCGGGTGCTGGTCTGGGTGGAAGGGAAGACGGCGGCGGTGACCGAGGTCATTGTCCGGCGGATGGGGCCGATTCGGGACCGGGTGCACACGGGCACGGCGGACCACGGCCAGGAGTTCGCGGGGCACCGAGAGATTGCGGCAGCCCTGGAAGCTGACTTGGATTTTGCCACCCCGGACCACTCTTGGGAGCGGGGCCTGAACGAGCACACCCACGGCCGGGTACGCCAGTCCTTTCCGAAGGGAACGGACTTCCGTCAGGTGACGGCCTCTCAGGTCCAGGCGGTGGAAGAGCGGATCAACCGCCGGCCCCACCAGGTCCTGGGGGTTCGAACCCCGGAAGAGGTCTTCACCGCCGTCGCCCCGCCCTGAAGGCGGTCATTTCTCTCCCCTCCCCTGCCTTTCCAGAAGCCCGCATTCGACGGGCAGGGTCCCGCTCGGCCGAAACCGGCCCGAGTCGACCCTTGCGTCGTGAAATCGCCTCTGTCAGACTCCCCTGGCGTCGAGATGGATGCCATCAATGACCGACATCAGCCCCTTTCAGCCCCCGGGAGGGCTGAATTTTCCGGTCGCCGCCCCGCTCCCTTCCTTCGGGGGATGCCCTCATGCCGGGAGCGGGGCGAGTGTGGCACTTCAGACTGGAAGTGGGGTTATCTTTCTTTGAACGATCTGGAAGGTTTTTGGTTTTCGACATCTATCCGCTATCACACCAACTGATGAAAATATAGTGAACTCTTGGGTGCATGGATTTTCAGCAGACGGTCCGGCGAATCATGCTGACCGGATTTTAGCGTATTACGGGTCGGCTTTTTCGGCATTCCAATATATCGGATACTGACATAACGTGGCTGGTAGTCCTTTTCCTGCAGGAATTTCGGCTTATCCCAGAAACTCTGGCCGATCGCGCGGCAATAGGAAAGCAGACAGTGCGCCCCAAGCAATTGCTGTTTGATTTTCGCCTCTGGACCGGCTTGTCCCTTTTTCATCTCGATAAAAATGATCCAGTTTGCCTTGTCTCCATGAGCGATTAAAATAAAATCAGCCCGTTTGCATTCTCCCTTGCTGTTTTTGAAAATACGATTTGGAGATGGGAAAGCATCCGCTTTGAACGCGATCATATCATCTGGAACTTTTTTTATTGCCAACGTATATGATGATTTTGGACAACCCGACTCTTCCAACACAACGATCCTTTTCCCAGATTGATCATGATCAATTCGAGCCAGCACATCGGTTTGTAGCAAGTCTCGCAATATCGAAATATCTGACATCATTCAACCCCACCCCATATGATCGCATCCTGAATATCGTTCAGCTGGTGAATGGTGTCATCGAAGCTGCTCGCTTCGATACCAAACTCTGGATTAATGTGGGCTGAGCGGAGTGTATGGTGCTGACTTCGCCGGCTTCTATTTTCCAGCTTGATCAACGCTTTTTCTGCGATGTATACCCGGATTTTGTCTGCCGTAATCAACTCTTCGCTTCGATAGCCTTCGGTTTGCGCAATTTCCTGCAGATAGGGTTTATCCTGTTTGAGCATAATCAGTGTATTGAGTTCCTTGACGAAATAGTCGCTGTGTGTCGTCACAAACACACGAATCCCCAGATTCACCAGCCGCGCAAACAGTCGGGCCATACGACGCTGATTTGTCGGATGCAGGTTCAATTCCGGCTCATCCACCATCAGCAAGTCGCCGCGCTTTGCGACATGCCGCAAATAGAACCCCACATCCAGCAATGAACGCACCGCACTGGAGGTTTCGTTCATGGCCAGCTTCAATTGCGTGTTTCTAGGCTTGAAATAAATCGTGTCGTTACTCCCAATGAGATACTCCCCACCGATGATGTCGGCAAAGTCACTCAACAGGTGAGAATGATGTGTGAACAGAAAACTGTCTTTTTGGGAAATGGTTTCCAGCTTCCGAATAAAATCTACGTTGATCTGGATTGGCAGAGAGTAGTCCTGGTAGGACTTGAACAGCAGTTCCATCGGATCAATATGACTGTCTGCCCGACTCATTTCTTCCAGCAGACGATTTCGGGCAAAATTCAGTTCCTTGCGAAATATCACTGCCCCCGTGCGCTCTGCGCTGGAAATGAAGGGCTGGGGAAGGCATGGACCGAAGAACAATTCCACAATCCCATCTGAGATGATCTCCTTGACCATCGCCTTAGGTAATGCTTCATTTCCGTTCTCCATGAGGAGCGAGACCACCAGATCATTTTCTCCGGCCATCTTGGACAAGGAGAGAAAATCGTCTTCGGCAGAACGAATTTTGCGCTCTAACGAAAGATCCTGGATCGGTGGCATGGTCTCCGGGGCAAGGAATATTTCAAATTCGGTATCGGCAAATCGACTCGCTGATGCCGCAAAGATTCTCGAAATTCCCCGGGTGTACTTTTCGCAACCGCTTTTGAGAATATCGTTGGGATTGATGGTGGTCAAATCCACTCGGGCCAAACCCTCCCTGAGCAGCGTTTCGATCACATGCGGAGGAATTTCGACTTCCAGCCAACGTTCCCAACGCCATAGAAATCCGAACAGGGCGTAGGTAACATAGGTTTTGCCGGTGTTGTTCCCACCGCATACCAGAGTCAAATCGCCCAACTCAAATTCGGCTTGTTTGAGCACACCCAGGTTTTTTGCGCTAATTTTCATTTTGTTACGTTTTATGTCAGTCGCTAATTCATCGGATCCGGCAGCAGGGCCTCCACAAAGTCGGTGGCCTGGAATGCTCGCAAATCGCCCACTCCCTCCCCGGTTCCGACATACCGAATGGGGAGGGCAAACTGATCCGCCAGGGCCAGCATGACTCCACCCTTGGCCGTGCCGTCCAGCTTGGTCACACAGAGGCCGGTCAGGTGGACCGCCACATGAAAATGCGCCACCTGGGACAGCACATTCTGTCCGTTCCCCGCATCCACTGTCATCCAGACCTCATCCGGGATCGATTCATCGGCCTTTCCCAAGACCCGCTGAACCTTCTTCAGTTGTTCCACCAGATCCCCATGCGTATGCTGACGGCCAGCGGTATCCACGAGCAACAGCGACATCCCCCGGGCACGGGCTGAACTGTAGGCATCGAAGGCCACAGCGGCCGCATCGGCTCCATGCTTCTGGGCAACCACCGGCACGCCCAGTCGTGCTCCCCAAGTCTGCAACTGCTCAATGGCCGCCGCCCGGAAGGTATCACAGGCCGCCAACATCACCTGAGACCCCTGCCCTTGAAAATGGGCTGCGATCTTGGCCAGGGTCGTGGTCTTGCCCACACCGTTCACCCCCACCATCAGGAGCACCAGGGGCCGACCCTCTGGCAAGACCAATGGATCCACCTGACACGGTACCAGCAAATCCGTCAAAATGGAACGAAGGCTCTGGCGCAACGCCGTGGGATTCTGGATCCGGTGCTGTTTTACCTCCCGCCGAAGGTGGGTCAGGATTTTCTCACTGGCCACCACACCCACATCGGCCAACAGCAATTGATCTTCCAGTGCTTCGAAGGCAGATTCATCGATTTTTGCTCCCTGAAAAAACGAGGCCAAACTGCCCAACAAGCTCTCACGGGTTCGGGCCAGTCCCGAAAATAGCCCGCCCGAGGTCGGACCGTGGGCTTCGTCAGCCGTTTCAGTGTCGCGCTGGTCCTTCTTGCCGGCAAAAAATCTCTTCATGGGCGGGTGAAAATATCTCGATTTCGTGCAGGGGGTATCGTATCATCAATACCCTTGTGAACCGAAAACCCGGACCACTTGAAACCAGATCATCGTCGCCGTGCAGGTGAAATCCGGATCATCGGCGGCCGGTGGCGCAGCCGTCGCCTGCGGTTTCCCGGCATCCCCTCACTGCGACCTTCCCCTGATGCGGTGCGAGAGCGACTGTTCAATTGGCTGCAGGGCGAGATTGTCGGGGCCCGCTGTCTCGACTTGTTTGCTGGCAGTGGGGCGCTGGGATTGGAAGCCGCCTCCCGAGGTGCCTCTCATGTGACCTTGGTGGAATCGAACCCGATGGCGGCCCGGCATCTGGCCGACAACGTCGAACGGCTGAAAGCTGGCAGCCGGGTTCAAGTCATTCAGGATACCGTGGAGAATTTTCTTCGGACCACCACCGAGTCGTTTGATCTCGTGTTCATGGACCCTCCCTTTACTGACAACCTGATGGACCTCACCTGCTGGTGGTTGACCCAGAAACAGTGGAACACTGGCCCGTCTTGGCTGTATATCGAAAGCCCGGCCGCCCAATCCGACCTCCCGGACCTGCCGGGCTGGCCTGTTCTACGACAGCAGGACCAAGGCGCGGTCCGCTCCACCCTGCTTCACCGGAAAGCCTGTGACTCATGAAGGTTCAAACGGCTCTTTATGCCGGCACCTTTGACCCCATCACCAATGGGCACAGTGACCTCGCGGCCCGCAGTGCCAGAATGTTTGGTCGCGTCATCCTGGCGATTGCCGAGAATCCGGACAAGCGCCCGCTCTTCAGCCTGGACCAGAGAGTGGCTCTGGCCCGGGAGGTACTGGCCGACCTGCCCAATGTGGAGGTCATTCGCTTCTCGGGATTGCTGATTGATTTCGCCAAAGAGGTGGATGCCAACGTCATCCTTCGAGGCCTGCGGGCCGTGTCCGATTTTGAGTATGAGTTCCAGCTGGCTTCCATGAACCGTAGTCTGGACCGAAGCATTGAAACAGTCTTTCTGGCGCCTTCCATTCGCTACACGTTTGTTTCAGCTTCCTTGGTCAAGGAAGTGGCTCGATTCGGCGGAGATGTCTCCGAGTTCGTGCACCCTGTGGTCCTGGAAGCCTTGAATCAGTCCTTTCATCCTCGTTGATCTTGATCCAACACGGCTCCCCATGGCTCTTTACATCACCGACGAATGCATCAACTGCGATGTCTGTGAACCGGAATGCCCCAACGAAGCGATCTTTCAGGGGGAAATGATTTACCAGATCGACTGGACCCGATGCACAGAATGCGTGGGCCACTTCGAAACCAGTCAATGCGTCGAAGTGTGTCCCGTCGACTGCATTCCGGTCGACCCGGCACATCGGGAAACCCGGGACGCACTGGAACGGAAATACCATCATCTGATGCAGACCAAGGCCAGCCCGGCGGCATGACCGATCCGTGGATGCGGTTGCCGTCGGCTGATGGTCTCCGCTCGGAATGGCCGCGCCGACTTGTGGTGGTACAGGGAACTCCCCCCACCGACTCCATGTCGCAGTCCACCCTCGTGAATCCCGCCATCTCCGGTCTCTGGATTGGCGAAAACGCCCCACCCCACTTCACCCCCATGCCGATCAAGGAGGCACCTCGGCTCTTGGGAACAGAGCATGCTCTGGTCATCGTGATGGCCATCCAGGGCATTGATCCGGATGCACTCGGCATTGCTGCTGGGTGCATTCCCGCTGGCGGCACACTGGTGCTATGGCTCCCGGATCCCCTCGAAGAACCATTCACCACCAGCCCATTTCATCAACGACTGCTCCGTTTACTCCACAGTTTCCCGGAACGGATATCCCTCGATGCCGCCGACATGGAGGCGTTTCCCGGAATGAAGAACGCAGTGACCGCGACATCGCATGCTTGGGACGCGGCCTGCAGGTCGGTCACCCCGGATCAGGAGCGAGCGGTCCAGGCCGTGGAACGGGTCTTGTTCGGACAACGAAAAAAACCAGCCCTGTTGATCGCCGACCGAGGGCGGGGAAAGTCCGCCGCACTGGGACTCGCCGCCGGTCGCATACTGAACCAGAGAGCCTGCCGCATTCTGGTCACAGGACGCAGCCGCCGGGCTGCGCATGTCGTCTTTCGCCATGCCAACGCTCTGACGCCCCATGCCCAACAGAACCTGCAATGGATTGAGATCGATTCCTTGCTGGCGCATAAGCCCCACACGGACTTGCTCCTAGTGGACGAAGCCGCCGGTATCTCGCTGGAGCACCTTGCCATACTGTTACGCGGCTATTCCCGAATCGCACTGGCCACCACCGTGCATGGTTATGAAGGTTCCGGGCGGGGTTTTGCGCTGCGATTTCAGGAAATCCTCGAACGCTACAGCCGGGGTTGGCATCTGGTCCGATGGGAAACGCCCATCCGATGGTGCCTCAATGATCCTCTGGAGGCCCGCATCAACCAACTACTCCTGCTGGACGCGGAATTGCCAAAACTGCCCAATAACATGGACAGACCACCCACTTGGACCAGCCCCATCACCGGAACGGAGTTGGCACAAAACGAAGACGAATTACGCACGGTTTTCAGCCTGCTGATCACGGCCCACTATCGTACCCGACCCCGAGACCTGCGCCATCTGCTGGACCGGAAAGGACTACTCATCTACCGACTTCGGACCGCCCAGTCGAGCCGGAAGTATACTATTGGCGTGCTGCTGGCCACGCAGGAACCAGTTCCCGACCCGACGTTGCGGCAGGACATCGCCAATGGCCAGCGACGTCCCGGACGCCATGTGCTGGCCGCTATACTGGCCGGGAAGTTCGGTATCCAACGTGCCGTGACCACCCATCTGACGCGCATACAGCGCATCGTCATCCACCCGAAGCTGCAAAGACAAGGGCTGGGCAAACGCTTACTCCAGCATTTTTGCCATGACCAGCGCAATGTGTCCAGTCTGGTCGGCACTCAGTTCGCCCTGTCGGCCAGACTGATATATTTCTGGCGAAGCTGTGGATTTGTACCGGTGGGAGTCGGTTCCCGAACCACACGCTTTGCCGGGACGGTCAGTGGCCTTTTCTTGCGGCCACTGGACCCAGTCGGCGCATCCATCCTGTCCCAAGCCACAGCCCATTTCCATCGACAATTTCCGGCTTCACTGCTACGCGCCCACCGCAACCTGAATGGAGAGATTGTTTACGCAATTCTGATGCATAACGAATCCTTTGCCGAACGGCCAAGTGACCGGGACATCCGGGAAGTCGCCGGGTTCTGTTTCACCAATCGACCGGAAGAAATCATCCCGGCATCACTGAGCCGACTGGTCCTATGGGGGCTGTCGCTCGGCCAGCTGTCAGATGAGAAGTTGTGTATCGAACGGGTTCTGCAGGCCAAGAGCTGGACCGATTGTGAAGACCTGACCGACCACAAAGGGCGAAGAAGCGGAACACGCCGTCTTCGACAGTCCTGTACCAGACTGCTGACCACCCAAGCCAGGGAGGTGGTGGAAGATTTCTCGCTCCTGGTCCAATGACTGGCCAGTCAGGCATTTCGAAATCCATGGGCCAGTAGTTCACCATTCCGGAATTGATGATTCTTGGATCGACTGTACTCCCATGAAGGGAATCGTCAAGGCAGCAAAAGATCGAATTGATCCAAAGTGCCTTGTATCAGGTACCCTGATCAGCCATGGCTGCAACGTTTCCGTATGTGGTCTACCGAGTGAACGAGTTGTTGTAAATCTGGATCACCCATCTGCATCAATTGACAAGACTATGTCTCATTGTGACTTCTTATTCATTGCAAAAACTGATGAAGCAGTTACTGGGTAGTTCCGATTGAACTGAAAAGTGGAACATTCAGTTCCAGGAGCGTGACTGATCAGCTCCAAGGATGTGCAACCAAACTGGAAGAGTGGGTGCCCAAAAAAAGTTCGATAAGATTTCAGGCCTTGATTGTATCTGGCAAGTTTATCAAAGGAGAATGGAGACGATTTCGGCAGAAGACAGTTCGATTTCACGGTTCAAGCTATCCCCTTAGGCACTTGAAGTGCGGACAGCAGCTACGGTTAGTGCTTAGGCCATGACAATCCGTGCAAGGATAACATTAAGAGTGATACCATCAAACATTCGATAATGCCAACAAGCCGTTCAGGGGTTCTCTCCCAGACACCATCTGAAATTTATTCAGACATCTCTTGACTATCTGTAAATGGTCCATCACATCACGAAACGCTTGGGGTGTATCGGAAAAACTTCCCTTAAAACCCAACTGATGAACGCCATACGACCATGATGTATGAGAAGAATCCTGATACGCTGGGGGCAGTTGAACCCAGTCTCAGGCAGATTCGGCTTTCAGACTGATCAGGTTCCGCTCTTTGGTGCTGAACACCAACCCCAAAAGGGTCACCGATGTGTCATGTTGGCGATATTTGTCCGCATAGCCTCGCCCACGCATCTGTGCAATGGCTTCTTCCGCTGCCTTCTGTCCATTCTGCCCCTTGACCACCTTGAACTCGAAAACGAACACCTGTCCCGCATATTCCACCACCATATCCGACTGGCCGTGATAAGTTGATTCTTCAACACGATAGTCGACTCCGAGACCATGAAAGCAAGCATTCAGCATGGAAACATACCAAGCTTCATGGTATACGAACTGGTTGCGTCGGAAAGATTGATGGGGAATCCGAGCAAAGAACGCACGTACTGCCTGGTCAAAACCGTCAAAATCATGCGTGGCCAAACATCGGATCAGTTGACTTCCCTGCATATGGGTATCCGTAGCGGTCTTGCCGAATCTGGAAAGCCACTCCAAGTTAAGGGCTTTACGCACCTCAAGATTGGGATAATGCATATGGTACAGAATATTGGATTCACATACTTCCTCCTTGAGAATCGTCAAATAACCAGACTGAAAGAGTAAGGCCTCAATTCGCACATCGCCAACATCGGCCTTGGACAATTCTTCCTTGTTCATGCACAAACCTTCGATTTGCAACAGGTTGAACTGACATTTTTCCATCAATCGAAACAAGTAGGTCGTCCGACCGGTCCGGTACCAATGCGACTCGAATCGACGAGTTTTGAACAATAGAAGAACATCGTACGGGTTATAGAGCGTCTTCTCACCCAACCAGTAGTAGCCGTTATACCAAGTACGGATCATTTCACGATCCAACCCGGGTAATTCAGGAGCAAAAACGGTTTCGATGTCGTGATCGGTATAGCCGCAAAGTGTAGCAAATTCGGGGTCAAGACTGAGGTCTCTCAGGTTATTGAAACCTGAGAAAAGGCTCACGCCGGAAAACATGCTGACACCCGTGACAAAGACAAAACGTATGAGTGGATTCCGACCCTTGAGGATGTTGAAAAAACTATGCAGATACTCCTGATTTATCCGGACCATGTCCGGCCGATCAATGACTTGGAGAAGGGGGGCGTCATACTCATCCACCAACACGACAACCGGCTTTCGAGTCGTTCGGTGCAGACGGGTCAGAAGACCCAGCAAACGATCCGGTCCACTCTCATCAGGTAAGGCAGGAGCAAGACCTGCAGACTCTTCGATAAGAGATAATTGGGTAAGGATATTCCTTTCCAGATCTCCTACTTCAGTATACTTGCCATCAAAAATAATTCGGATCACCGGATACGATTCAGACCAATCCCATTTGTCTTCAATGTCCAGTCCTTCAAACAAGAACCGGTTCCCTTGGAACAACTCATGCAACGTATCCACGAGCATGCTCTTACCGAATCGACGTGGACGGGAGAGAAAACAGTATTTTCTCGGCCCAGTGACCATCTTCCAGATCAGAGGGGTTTTGTCGACAAAATAGCAACCCCACTGCCTGATTTCGGCCAAGCTTTGCAGATCAAGAGGCAACTCAAGTCGATTCATCATCCGAAAAGTAGCATCTTTATTTTCAATCTATCCCCATATAAGCAATTACTCCATAAGTTCATAATATACTATCGGGTAGTCATAAATACAGTGCAATATTTTATCCCCCCCTGTGCCACTCTGAAGTGCAACACTTGGCCCACGTCGCCTGATCGCTTGAGGTAAGCAGATGACAGCAGGCCAGAGGATGGCAGACAATCTCAGTTTGCGAACAACTGGAGAACTGTCATGCCGAATGGCTACCACTACCTGACCCACCCGGAAAGATCGTAGATTTTCGCGCTCAAGTCCACTGGTCGATCCCAGCGGCCGATGACTGAGCAACTCGGGCGGAACGTCAGCACGATTTCAAGTCGATCTGTTCCCGGATCTGATCGAAGCCGTCAGCCCGCTTCTGGAGAAGCCCTGCCAACTCGTCCCAATACTGGACCGGGTCGAGATCGAACGATTCATCCAAAAGACCCCGCCGGTCACCGGTCGGCCACTGAAGAGTCGCCCGACCCTGGCGGGTACCTTTATCGCCAAGGCGGTCTGGCATCTACCGACGACGCGCGACCTGATCGATCGCATCCTGGGGGATACCAGACGGCGACGACTAGGTGGCTGGCCCCGTGTCCAGGCGATGCTCAGCGAGTCGACATGTTCGCGGGCGTTCGCCGAGTTGTCCGAGAGGCAGCTAGCGAAACAGTAGCATGAGCTACGGGTGAAGGACACCCTGGGAGACACCCTCATCGATCACCTCTCAAGAGACTCGACCGCGATTGAGGCGCGGGAGAAGACGTCTCCCCAGCCCCCACCCACGATCAAGACGGCGGCGGGAGCGCCAGTCCGACGGCAGAGACCCGGCGGACAGGCTGGAGGAGCGGACGACAGGCGGTGACCAAGGCGCCAAGCAGAACGCACCGGGCTGTTTGCGGTATCTGTCAACCGGACCAGGTCCCGCGTGATGACACATCCCCCGACCGCCAGTTCCCGATCTGACACGCGGAAGAAATCCCGCTGGGGACCCAGGAAGAAAGGTCCATTCGATCTGGACCAGATCTTGCTCTCTTTACGCTTTCCCCTTCGCAATCGCATTTTCGTCACGACTCCTGCTACCGTATGTTCTTTTGTGCCAACAGCACTCCCCACTACTCCACCATCCGTCAGCAGAGTGGAGTCCATCCGAATCGGGAAACGGACCAGCACGGATCACCACATCCGTATCACCATGGATGATTCAATTCAGAATTTTCCGGAGTCGATCCAACAAGGCAGAATTTTCTTCCACCGTCCCGACCGTAATCCGAAGGCAATTCTCCAACAGACCACCGGACTGGTGGAGGTTCTTGACCAGAATCCCCCGCTTCTTCAGTCGAGCGAACATATGCTCTGCTCCCGCCGATAGACGAACCAAGACAAAGTTAGCTTCACTGGGATACACCGTCACTCCCGAAATCGAACGCAGTTCACGGATCATGTGCTCTCGGGAGACACAAATCCATTCCGCCTGCTGTGTCAGAACCTCGTAATGGTCTAGGCAAAACCGGGCTCCGACTTGGGAAAGGCTGTTGATGTTATAGGGCAACCGCACCTTGTCGAGTTCCCCTATCCAGTCGGGAGAACCCATCACCATGCCCAGCCGAAGTCCCGCCAGTCCACTCTTGGACAGTGTGCGCAGCACCAGCAGATTGGGATGATCCGGCACCTCGTTCAGAAAGGTATGCCCACAAAAGGCGAAATAAGCCTCATCCACCACCACCAGTCCCGGTGCCTCACGAAAAATCGCCCGCATCAAGTCCTCATTGAATCGATTGCCAGTCGGGTTGTTGGGATAGGCCAAGAAGATACAGGCGGGTTGTGTAGCATGCATCTGCTGGAACAGGCTGTCGGCATCCAGTGAAAAGTCGGGCTGGAGCGAAACCCCCTGAAATGGCGTCCCGGTCCACTGGGAGATCATCCGGTACATGGAAAAAGAAGGATCCGGAGCCAGAAAAACCCGGTCGGGCCCACCGACCAGCAAAGCCAGCATCTGGATCAGTTCGTCGGAGCCATTGCCCAGCAGGAGGTCACAGGCTCTGGGCACTGAAAACACTTGTCGGATTCGTCGACGAAGGGCATCCGCTCCAGGATCGGGGTAGCGATTCACATGCGCCGACGCCAGACAATCTTTCCACTGCTCCTGCAGGCCAAGGGGCAACGGGTACGGATTTTCCATGGCATCCAGCTTGATCAGGCCTGCTGAAGAGGGCACCTGATAGGCTGGCTGCGCCCGGATGGCCGGATGCACCAGTTGATTGACTCTTGATTCCATCGACACGGTTTCAGTTTCCAGGTTCGCCCAGCCGAAATTCTGCCGAGCGGGCATGGGCCGTCAGGCCTTCACTGCGCGCCATCGTTGCAGCGGTGCGGGCCATCGGAGCCGCTCCGGCCGCACTCACTTGAATCAGACTGCTGCGCTTCTGAAAGTCAGCAACGCCCAAGGGCGAGCTGAATCGTGCGGTACCTGATGTAGGCAACACATGATTCGGCCCGGCACAATAGTCCCCCAGGGACTCTGCACTGTGGGGCCCGAGGAAGATGGCTCCGGCATGCCGAATCTGTCCTGCCAAGCCCTCAGCATCACCGACCATGAGTTCCAGATGTTCTGGCGCGATCCGGTTGGCGATCATAGCCGCTCGTTCCACAGACTCGGTGCGGATGATGGCCCCTTGTCCCTGCAGGGCCGTCGCAATGATGTCACGCCGCTCCATTTGCGGAAGCCATCGTTCGACCGAGGAGGCCACGGCGGTGGCCACTTCATCGCCGACCGCAATGGCAATGGACTGCGCCAATTCATCATGCTCAGCCTGGGCAAAGAGATCCATGGCGACCCAGTCTGGATTTGCCGTTTCGTCACAGATCACCACGACCTCGGAAGGTCCGGCAATCAGATCAATACCCACTTGGCCGAAGACCTGCTTCTTGGCCGTCGCCACATAGACGTTACCCGGACCCACAATCTTATCGACGGCCGGAATGGTAGCGGTCCCCCAGGCGAGCGCGGCCACAGCCTGTGCACCCCCCACCGAGAAAATACGATCCACCCCCGCTTCTTGGGCGGCATACATAATGGCCGGATGGATGACGCCTGCGGGAGTGGGGACCGTCATGATCACTTCCCCTACCCCAGCCACCTTGGCTGGAATGACCGTCATCAACACAGAAGACGGATAGGCAGCCTTGCCGCCCGGCACATAGACTCCAACGCGATCAAGGGGCGTGACCTTCTGGCCTAGGACCGTGCCATCGCTTTCCGTCATTTGCCAAGAATGACTCACTTCCTGTTCGTGATAGCGACGGATTCGGCCTGCCGCAAAGCGAAGGGCATCGGCCAATTCGGGGGAGACCGACGCACAAATTCGCGCTCGGCGATCTGGCAGAATTTCCATTTCTAGCGCTTGCGACAAGGGGAATTGATCGAACTGGCGGGTGTATTCCATCAAAGCCTGATCACCTCGCAGCCGCACATCCGCGAGGATATCCGCCACGACCTGCTCGACATCGACGCCATTCGAGGCATCCGTCCCAGCATCGCGCTCCAGCAACGATGTCAAGGCCGCCTCAAAGTCCGCTTGTGCGCTGTCCAGAATTCGGATCATGGGTCAAGAGACAGTCAAACGCTTGAGCGATCAAGGTAAAAATCCGGCACCCGGCGAATGCTGGCTCCCAACTGGGCCAGTTTTTCCTCAATGCAATGGTATCCGCGGTCGATATGATAAATCCGGTCAATGATCGTTTCCCCCCGAGCAATCAGTCCCGCCAGCACCAGACAGGCCGAAGCCCGCAAATCGGTGGCCATGACCGGAGCTGCATACAACTGCTCCACACCCTGGATGACAGCGGTATTGCCATCAAGCTCAATCAGGGCTCCCATGCGTTGCAATTCATGAACATGCATATAACGGTTTTCGAACACCGTCTCCACCACAGTCGCCGTACTGTTGGCGACGCTATTCAGAAGCACGAACTGAGCCTGCATATCGGTCGGAAAAGCCGGATAGGGAGCCGTTCGAATGCCGACCGATTGCAACCGGCCATCCGGTGCCTTTAGCCGAATCCAGTCCTCACCAACCTCCAGATGACAACCGGCTTCCCGAAGCTTATCCAGGACCGCTTCAAGATGCCGTGGAATGACATCGACGATATGGATTTGCCCACCGGAAATGGCCGCCGCCACGAGGAAGGTACCGGCCTCCACCCGGTCCGGTATGACACGATGATCGGCTCCATGGAGTCGCTCCACGCCTTCAATCACAATCTCATCAGTTCCGGCCCCGACAATCCGCGCACCCATGGCATTCAGGCAATCCGCCAGATCGACCACCTCCGGTTCTCGTGCCGCATTCTCAATCCGGGTCACGCCCTCCGCCAGCGTCGCCGCCATCATGAGATTTTCCGTGCCCGTCACGGAAATCTGGTCCATGAAGATTCTCGCTCCCCGGAGTCGTCGTCCATCGGTGTGAGAAGTAATGTAGCCATTCTCGATCCGGATGTGTGCTCCCATGGTTTCCAGCCCCTTGATATGCAAGTTCACCGGTCTGGATCCAATGGCACACCCCCCCGGCAACGACACTTCCGCATGGCCGAACCGAGCGGTCAACGGTCCCAGCACCAGGATGGACGCCCGCATGGTCTTGACCAATTCGTAGGGAGCCCGCATCCGTCTGACTGCGGATGCGTTCGCTTCAATGGCCAGCTTTTCATCGACCTGGAGCCTGACGCCCAGTTGTCCGAGCAACTCCATGGTCGTCGTGATGTCGTTGAGGTGCGGAACATTGCTGATTCGAAGGGTATCCTCCGTCAGCAAAGAGGAAATCATCAGGGGGAGAGCGGCGTTCTTGGCCCCGGAAATCCGAATCCTTCCCTGAAGAGGGCTACCACCGGTCGCGATGAGTTTATCCATGAAAAAAGGAACCAGAACGGGTTTTGTTTTCCGATTGTACCGTAATCGGAAAACCGATTACGTATGCTAAAGAAGAGGCGATCGTATGCTCACATTGGGAATCCCGATTCTCGGTATGGATGTCAATCACAGTGAATGGGGGGATTTTCGCAGATCATTCTTCGCCGGACTCTTGCAATGATACGAAGGGAAGGCAATTCATATCATTCCTTCAAGTACCCACATCCGCAGTATGTTCCTTTGGTGACCCGGATCGAATGGTATGAAACCTTGATCATTCCGGGTAGGCCGCACACCAGGGGGAATCATTGAATCGATTGACCATCGTCTCCTCGGAAGAGGTACGCCCATAGCAGCCAGACATTTTCTGGACAGGATGCAATCAGAGGGACTCAAGACCACATATGGGGCAAGTTGTTGCCGTCATGCCGCCTGGATAAAGTACATCAGGCCATCACTGGGGTCCAAGTTCCTTGCGGGTAAATTTGGCCTTTATCTTTGGTCTTTCACTCATCCTCACCTTGACGACCACATTGCAAGCTGCTGAGCACCTTGCGAAATCGCAACGATTCACCCACTTCAAGAAGGCGTACCCGTTATTAACCGGCGGAGCACCAAACAAGGATTCATGGCAGTCCCCTGTCAACCATCGGGACCGCACGGTCGGTCATGGCTTGGCTGGCACCCGACTATCGCCGGACAACCGAACGGTTCGGAACGAGATGCGATCCCCAGAGAATCAGGGTTTGCGGTTAGGGGCATTCTCATTTCTTCAGACCCGTGTCGCCCGCAGGGCGGCCAACTGGTTCGGGATGCGGCTGTGCAGGGTGTCCGACTGATGGTATTCGGCATCGAAGCTCAGCCGCACCACGGGACAGGTCGTCTGCCAGTCCCATTGGGGGTGGATGTCCAGGCCCCGGAACAGGTCCTCGCTACTGGCGAACAGCTCGTGCAGGGTATCGACCGGCAGGGTCTTGCCGAAGCGACGCGGGCGCGACAGGAACCAGTAGCGTCCGGCCCGAGTCCGCTGCTGGAGGTGGGCGGTCTTGTCCGCATAGTAGCAATCCGAGGTCCGAAGATTCCGAAAGGAGGAATCCCCGACCGGCAACTGCAGTCGATTCATGACCAGTTGGCTTTGGCAGGACAGTATCCAATCATGGCACGCGCCTGCCATCCGTCATGGGTCGGGAGGAGTATTTCAGACACTCTCATCCTTCCCATACGACCGTGGGGATCACCATTCAGGGAGCCGTTACAGAGGCGAGTGGTTACACAAAATCATCTCATTGGCACCTTAATTCAGGCGATCATCGGTCGCCGGGATGATCAGAGAATCAATCCAGGTCAATTTCCCAAGCCGCCCATGTGATTTCTCGCGCCTCATCTGGCTAATCCCAACGATGATCACGAACCTGAACCACACCATCCACCACCCTGACCGGAAATACGTCCACAGGTTCATAGGCAGGCGGGGCGGTGACTTCCCCTGTTCTCAGGTCAAACCGCGCACCATGCCGAGGACACTCGATGGAGCCATCCACGATGCAGCCACTGGAAATATCGCTGCCATCATGGGTGCAGATGTCCTCAATGGCAAAAAACTCCCCATCCAGATTCACCAGCACCATCACCGCACCATCCGCTTCCACCGCCATATGCTCCCCGGGCGGCAGATCACTCACTGCCACAACACTGATCCAGTCACTCATTGCAGTCAAGGAAAAATCAAATCAGGCCAAGTTCCAGCCGCGCCGCCTCGCTGATCATATCCTGGCGCCATGGCGGGTCCCAGACCAGGTCGACCATGGCATCTTCAACACCTGGGACCAGTTTGACGGTTCCTTCCACCATCCCAGGAAAGGTTTGCGCCACCGGACATCCCGGAGCGGTCAGCGTCATATCGACTTCGACAAAACGGTTCTTGACCTCAACCCGGTAAATCAGGCCGAGATCATAGATATTCACCGGAATTTCGGGATCGTAGATCGTCTTGAGGGCGGCCACCACACGATCATGAATGGTAGATTCATCCACCCCATCGGGTTCAGAGCCGTCGACGCAGTTGATCTCTTCAGCGGGATCGTTACCGTTTCCCAGCTGATACATGAGCTGTTCATGTGGTGTGAGTCCGGGACTGAAATTCACCCGGCGGGTAGGAATCTTGTCACTCATGGCTGATCAATCGCCTGGACAGCTCATCTTCCAGAAAATCCCGCAGCGGCTGGATTTCGCAATTCTCCAGTACTTCATGGACAAACCCATACGTTAGCAATGAGCGGGCATTCTCCTGGTCGATTCCGCGGGATCTGAGATAGAACAAGGCCTGGTCATCAAGTTGCCCCACAGTGGCACCATGGGAACACTGTACATCATCGGCATAGATTTCAAGCTGGGGCTTGGTATCAATCTCCACATCCGGGGACAACAGAAGATTATGGTTGGATTGAGACGCATCGGTATGCACTGCGCCGGGCTCCACACGGATGCGACCATGAAACACACCCCGTGAACGCTTGTCCATGACACCCTTGTACAGTTCACGGCTACTACAATGGGGAGCCGCATGCACCACATGAGTATGGTTATCCACATGTTGCCGTCCATAGGTCACATAGAGTCCGAGCATCTCGCAATGGGCCCCTGGGCCGCTCATCCGCACCTGCAGATTATTGCGGACGATATCACCACCCAACGTGGCCGTCAGAATCCGAAAATGACTGTCCCGCGACTGGGCCACCACCATGTCGTCAATCAGGTTGACTCCCTTGCCGGGCGTTTCCACCAAGTCATATTCCAGGGTCGACCCCGGCTTCAGGATGATTCGACTACTGATATTCACCAAGGTATTCAACCCATCTGAAGAGACATGCCGTTCAATCACCCTGACCTTGGCCTGGGCACCCACCCGAAGCAGATTGCGGGCCTGGACAGCCTTCCCCTGCCCAGCCGAGACAAAGATGAACTCCAGCACCCTGTCCGATTCATGACCCGCCGCCACATCCACCAGATATCCGTCACGAAAAAAAGCGGTGTTCAGGGCCAGAAATCCATGGTTCGATCCGGGTTCTTCGGTCATCACCGCCGACAATTCCTCGGGTACCTGCCGGATCACCTGGGCCAATGACCGGACAGATATTCCCTGCGGCAACTCCTGATCTGAAGAGTGAACGCCCTGCAGCACGCCATCGACAAAGACAAACCGATGACCCTTCAGATGGGGTATGGGCCAAGGATCCAATGAGACAGAAGCCGAACATCCGTCAATGTTCGTGTCAAACGCCTTGGCCGTCAACGAGCGCATGGGCATATAGCGCCAGTCCTCGTCGCGCTGACTCGGAAATCCGTTCTGGCGCAGCCGAGTCATGGCACGGGTACGTTGTTGCATCATCCAATCCGGCTCTCCAGCAGAAAAATCCGGAAAGAGCGCCGCAAACTGGTTTTCGTACTGTGTAATCGCGTCGTTCATGAGAAGAACCTTCGACAATCCCAGCGTCCCATCAGGCGGCCTGTTCCTCGACCCATCCATAACCTTTCTTTTCCAGTTCCAGCGCCAACTCCTTGCCTCCCGACTGGATAATCCGTCCAGCAGCGAGCACATGCACCTGGTCGGGTACGATATGATCCAGCAGACGCTGATAGTGGGTCACCACCACCATGGCCCGCTCTGGACTACGAAGCTGGTTGACCCCTTCGGCCACGATCCGCAACGCATCGATGTCCAACCCGGAGTCGGTTTCGTCCAAAATGCCCAGACGGGGCTCCAGCAAGGACATCTGAAGAATTTCGTTGCGCTTTTTTTCACCCCCGGAAAAGCCCTCGTTGACCGAGCGGTACAGGAATTCCTGCTTCATCTCCACCAGCGCCGCCTTCTCTCGAATCAACTTGAGAAAGTCCTTGGCATCCAGCTCCTCTTCCCCACGATGTGCACGGATGGCATTGACCGCCGCCTTGAGAAGATACATGTTGTTCACCCCGGGAATCTCCACCGGATACTGAAAGGCCAGAAACACGCCTTCCCGCGCACGGATTTCCGGTTCCATGGACAGAAGGTCCATGCCCCGATATGTCACACTGCCGCCAGTGACCTCGTACCCGTCGCGACCGGCCAGTACACTCGCCAGGGTGCTCTTCCCGGAACCGTTGGGTCCCATAATGGCATGAACTTCGCCAGCCTTCACTTCCAGGCTGACCCCCCGCAGAATGACCTTGTCTTCAACTGTAGCCGTCAGATTTTGGATAGATAGCATGTCAATTCAACAAATGGAAAATGGATTGGCGTCTCGGATCACGCTCAGCCGACAGCGCCCTCAAGACTGATACTCAGCAACTTTTGCGCCTCGACCGCAAATTCCATCGGCAACTCCTTGAACACCTCCTTGCAAAACCCGTTCACGATCATGGACACCGCATCTTCCTCGGACAGACCCCGTTGACGACAGTAAAAGAGTTGGTCTTCGCCAATCCGCGAGGTCGTCGCCTCATGTTCGACTTGGGCGCTGGGATTTTTTACCTCCATGTAAGGAAAGGTGTGCGCACCGCATTCAGTGCCCATCAGCAGGGAGTCACATTGGGAGTAGTTGCGCACGTTATCGGCGCCTTTGAGCACCTTGACCAGTCCGCGGTAGGCATTTTGGCCCTTGCCAGCAGATATCCCTTTGGAGATGATGGTACTACGTGAGTTTTTGCCGACATGCACCATCTTGGTGCCCGTATCAGCCTGCTGGTAATGGTTCGTCAGGGCCACCGAATAGAACTCACCAATGGTGTCATCCCCCTCCAGCACCACGCTGGGGTATTTCCAGGTGATGGCCGAACCCGTTTCCACCTGGGTCCAGGAAATCTTCGACCCCTGTCCCCGGCAAGCCCCCCGCTTGGTCACAAAATTATAGATCCCTCCCTTGCCTTCTTCATCGCCGGGGTACCAGTTCTGCACCGTGGAGTACTTGATTTCCGCTCCTTTCATCGCCACCAGTTCTACCACGGCAGCATGCAACTGGTTTTCATCGCGCATCGGTGCCGTGCAGCCCTCCAGATAGCTGACATGGCTGTCCTCATCCGCCACAATGAGGGTGCGTTCAAACTGCCCGGTGTTCATTTCATTGATCCGGAAGTAGGTGGACAGTTCCATCGGGCAGCGGACCCCCTTGGGAATGTAGACAAAGGAGCCATCGCTGAATACCGCCGAGTTCAGGGCTGCGTAGAAATTGTCCGAGTGCGGCACCACGCTCCCCAGATACTGTCGAACCAGTTCCGGATAATCCTGCAAGGCTTCGGATATCGGACAGAAAATCACGCCCGCTTCCAGCAGGGTCTTTTTGAATGTGGTCGCCACCGACACACTGTCAAACACCGCATCCACGGCCACCTTGACGCCCGCCAGCATCTTCTGCTCGTCAATCGGGATACCCAGCTTTTCATAGGTTTCCAGCAACTTGGGGTCCACTTCATCCAGGCTGTCGAGCAACTGCTTCTGCTTGGGGGCAGAGTAATAGCTGATCGCCTGATAGTCGATCGGCGGATGGTGCAGGTGCGCCCAGTGGGGCGGCGCCATTTGGGTCCATCGACGAAAGGCATCCAGACGCCACTCCAGCATCCATTCCGGCTCACCCTTGATCCGGGAAATCGTTCTGACGACATCTTCATCCAAACCCGGCGGCAAGGTGTCGGAATCAATTTCGGTAATGAAGCCGGCCTGATACTCCCGTTTGAGCAACGGCGCCAATTCTCTTTCAGTCTGGGACATGGTATTGAACTTGATAAAATCGATATCTGACAGTAGGGACGGTGGGTTCGCTGATTGTGTCTGGTATCATTCCGGGATGGCGACCCGCTGACCATCATAGCGGGAAATTCGGCTGCTTTGACTCTGACTCGCCAGTTGGATGATCCCGCTGCGTCGCATCAGCTCACCCAGCCGGATTCCCTGCAGAAACTCATGCAGTTGATCGGTCAATTCTGACCACAGGTCATGTGTCAGACAACGTTTGCCATCCCGACAATTTTCTTCCCCTTCGCATTCGGTAATGTCCAAGGGTTCATCCACCGCCAAGATGATATCGGCAATGGTGATGCTGTCGGCATCCTTGGCCAGGAGATAGCCCCCGCCAGGACCCCGAGCCCCCACCACCAGATTCTGGCGTTTCATCTTGGCAAACAGTTGTTCCAGGTAGGACAACGAAATGCCTTGACCCTCGGAGATGCTTTTCAGGGACACCGGGCCTCGCGATTGGTGGACCGCAAGATCAATCATCGCGGTGACCGCATAGCGTCCCTTGGTGGTTAGTCGCATGAATCGAAATTATCTGGTTGAACTGGAGAATGACTGCCCGTTAAAACCCCTCGACAGGGAAATACTATGAGGGTGCCGAGCTAAAAACCAAGTATTTTACTTGGTTTTTTTGATACCATCTCAATCGTCTTTCAGATGAGATGCTGAATCGGGCGGCGGAATGCGCTACCGTGGCTTTCCGGTCTCCCCAACGCTGTAGATCATGCCCAAACCCGAGACCGGCGAAAAACCAGTACAAACGGCCAGCTTGACCCACGGACCCTTCACTCCGGCTCCGACCCGACTGTCGGACATTCCAGTCACGCCCCAAGATACAAGTCCTGACACCACCCGATTCAAGGAACCGGCACCATGGCCGCGAAGGTAGGACTCACTGGTGGGATCGGTAGCGGCAAGACCGTGGTGGCCGGGCTGTTTGCGGACCAAAAGATTCTCGTCGTGGATGCAGACACCATCGCCCGTGAAATCACACGCCCCGGAACACCGGCGCTGTCGGCCATCACATCCCACTTCGGCCACTGCATTTTACACCCCGATGGACATCTGGACCGCAGTGCGCTCAGGCGCATCGTGTTCGCCCGCGATGACCAGCGCCAATGGCTGGAAAGCCTGCTCCATCCAATCATCCGCCAAGAAATGGACCAGCGAGCGCAGGCATGTCCTGACCCGTATTGCATCTTGGACATTCCTCTGCTGATAGAAACTAAAAGGCAGGGGGACATGGATTGCGTGATCGTGGTCCACTGCCCCCGACAGCGGCGGATTGATCGGCTGATGCGCTCACGAAATATGTCACGTCAAGAGATCGAGCGCATCATGAAACAGCAGGTCACGGACCGCGAACGAGTGGCGGCGGCGGACTGGGTGCTGAAAAATGACTCGGACTTAACCACGTTAAAAACCCGCTTTCAGTCCCTATTCACTACCCTGACTTCCCGCTTTGGCCGATGATATGGATGTTCTGTCAACTGCCGTCATCGGGGGGTGGGTCAACATATGCCCGCACAAGATAGCCTACTGACTCAATCAGTCAGTGTGCGGACCGCTCCTTACCTCAATGCAACCCTTACACTCTGCATGCCAGGGTTTGAATCGTATCGCTCATCCCCTTGGATGCCCGCCGACCCGCTGTGTGCGACATCTGATTGCGGTACCGGCTGGAATCCACATGAAGCCCCAGTCCCTGACCTCGCTTTTCACCATCGGATGAAATAAAGAGATTTTCGCTATCCCCAATCCCTCGTCGGGAGGTATCCCACGAAACCCGTTGTAAACCTGACTGTGTAAGACATCACAACTTTACGTGGACTCGCTTCGTATATCTACGACATGAACAGGGATTCCACATGGATGCCACAATTGGGCGGTGTAAAGGGCTTTCCAACAAATCCAACGATCACCGAATGGCAGGTATTCCCGATGTCCCTGTGATGTTTCATGGCGCTGCAGCTGCATAGGCGCAATGAGGCATTCCGCACCCCATGGAGGACGGAAGCACCTTCAAGGAATGGACGGATGGCTCGACCCATTGGTTCGCATGTTGGGCCGAACCAATGGGCCGGTCTGCGGTCAGGAAAACACTGGGCCGCCCGGGCGAACACTCGTTGGTCGAGGTCCAGTGCGATGCATCCCACCATCCCGAACAGACTCCAGAATGACATCACGAAACCCCATGTCCGTCAGATTTTCATCATGGGGAGTCGATATGATCGTGACTGGCCTTTGCCTGAAAGACCTGAAAAGCTTCCAGAATCGGATGGACCGCTTCCAGCACGTCATATTGGGGTACGGCTTGTGCGGGAACCCAGGCAATGCGCTGCCCTTCCCGGCCCACCGCTCGTCCAAGAAATGCCGGGATCAGCCAAGTGTCCAGCCACACCTGGGCATGAACATAATCATATGGGAGGGTCGCCAACGGCTCGGGGCGAACGATCTGGACACCCAGTTCTTCTTCGATTTCCCGGGCCAGGGCGGTTTCAGGCGTCTCTCCCGGCTCCAGCTTGCCACCGGGAAATTCCCATTGCCCCGCTTTCGGCGTTCCCGGACGCCTTTGCTGAAGCAGCAGCCGGCCTTGGGAATCCGGTATCACCCCCACCACCACATGCAGACGGTTGTCTGGCGTGGTCACCTCAGTGCCCCCGTCACGAACGGTAGTCTGCGTTGATGTGGATATAGTCATGGGTCAGATCACAGGTCCAAACCCGGGCCGCCTCACTTCCTGATCCCAGCGCGACGTCGATCACCACTTCGCATCCCTGCAGATGGGCCGTGACCAAGGATTCATCGTAGTGCTCCACTCGCTCTCCTCGCTGGACGATCTCGGTCCCGCCAAAGGAGATCGCCAGATCTTCCTGGCGGAAGGCCACACCGGATTTGCCCACCGCCATCACCACCCGGCCCCAATTGGCATCTTCACCGGCCACGGCGGTCTTGACCAAAGGGGAGTTGGCAATGCATTTGGCGACCCGCCGGGCGTCGTGCTCCGTCGCCGCCTCCCGGACGACAATTTCAATCAACTTCTGGGCCCCTTCTCCGTCGCGGACGACCTGGATTGCCAGATCCTGCATCAGACTGGCAAGCTCCTCGCGAAATGCATCCAGGGATGCGGTTTGCGCCCGCCTGGGTTTCGCATGGTCAGCCGCCCCGGTCGCAAATAAAAGACAGGTGTCCGAAGTCGAGGTGTCACTGTCGACCGTAATGGCATTGAACGATCGCCGGTTGGCTTCTACCAACAGCTCCTGCAAGACCGGGCTGGGCAGGGCGGCATCTGTGAAGACAAAGGCCAGCATCGTGGCCATGTCGGGCTCAATCATGCCGGACCCCTTGGCAAACCCGTTGAGAGTCACCCGGGTGTCATCAATCTGCACCGTGCGGGTGGCTCCTTTGGGAAAGGTATCCGTGGTCAGAATGGCCCGCGCTGCGCTCTCCCAATCCCCATCCAGGTGCTGTGCCGCTTGGGGCAATGCGGACACCAGTCGGTCCAGCGGCAGTGGCTGACCAATCACGCCCGTGGCAGCGACAAAGACCTCCTCCGGCAAACAATCCAAGTGTCGGGACACGCCTTCGCACATCGCCCGGACATGTTGGTGGCCCAGTGTGCCGGTGAAGGCATTGGCATTTCCCGCCGTTACCAGCAAGGCCCGGGCCTGCCCCTTCGGCAACTGCCTTCGGCACCACTGAACCGGGGCACTGGCGGTTCCGGAACGGGTCAGCACTCCCGCGACTTGAGTTCCGGGTCGAAAGGCGGCCAACATGACATCGTTCCGGTGGCGGTAACGGATGTTGGCGGCGACGGCCGCCAGACTGACCCCCATCACGGCCGGCAGGTCCGGGAAAGCAGTCGGTGCCAACGGCGAGACATTCAAAGATTCCATCGGCACATGCCTCGAAAACAGGCCGAATCAGGGGTGACCTCAGTGGATTCGGCCACAGCACTGCTTGTATTTCTTGCCGGAACCACACGGGCAGGGTTCGTTCCGACCGATTTTTCTGCCTTGGCGCATCACCGGTTGCTGATGGCTTCTCTTGGCTGTTTGAGGCGGCAGACGGGACGACTCGGCCCGGGCTCCAGGTGGTGGGGGAGCATCACTCTCCGGTATCCCGTCCGCCTCCGGATGAATGAAATTCATGGCTTTTTGCTGTTGCTGAAGACGGATTTGACGCTGCTTGGCTTCCATTTCGGCGACTTCTTCCGGGGTGGGAATATGGACCCGGGTCAAGGTGGTGGACACCTTGTATTTGATGTCTTCGAGCAGGCGGGAAAACATCTCGAACGCCTCGCGCTTGTATTCCTGCTTGGGATTCTTCTGTGCGTATCCCCGCAGGCCGATCCCCTGGCGCAGGTGATCCATGCTGGCCAGATGCTCTTTCCACAGTTCATCCAGGAGTTGCAACATGACCGCTTTTTCCAGATGACGCATGGCCTCCGCCCCCAAACGCTGTTCCTTTTCCGCGACCATGGCGCCGACGGCATCCTGGATCTTCCTGCGCAGGGTTTCCTCGTGTAGGGACTCATCCTCCTTAAGCCATTCGGCGACCGGGAGGATGATGCCAAACTCATTGGCCAAATCCTTTTCCAGGGTATCGATGTCCCACTGCTCCTCCAGGGTTTGGGGCGGGACACTTTGGCTGATAACGCCTTCCAACACCTCTTCACGATTGTGCTGGATCGATTCCGAGATGTCCTGCGTGGCCATCAGCGTATCGCGCTGCTCGTAGATCACCTTGCGCTGTTCATTGGCCACATCATCGTACTCCAGCAATTGCTTGCGGGTATCGAAATTGTGTCCTTCGACTTTCTTTTGAGCGTTTTCGATCGCTCGGGTGACCCAGGGATGTTCGATGGCTTCTCCCTCTTCCATGCCCAGCTTCTGCATCAGGTTGGCTATCCGACCAGACCCGAATATCCGCATCAGGTTGTCTTCCAGCGACAGATAAAACTGACTGGAACCGGGGTCGCCCTGTCGTCCACACCGCCCCCGCAATTGGTTGTCCACCCGACGCGATTCATTGCGTTCGGTGCCGAGGACATGCAGCCCCCCGGCGTTCAGAACCTGTTGGTGTCGCTCGGCCCAAGCGCATCGGGCCGCTTCATGGTCACCGGATGCGAGCCGGGCCAACTCGACTTCGAGGTTGCCCCCCAAGACGATATCGGTCCCCCGGCCCGCCATGTTGGTGGCAATGGTGACCCGGCCCGGCCGTCCAGCCTCGGCAATGATCTCCGCCTCGCGCTCATGTTGCTTGGCATTCAACACTTGATGGTCGATGTGGAGTTGGGTCAAAAGGCCAGACAGATACTCCGAGGTGTCAATGGACGCCGTCCCGACGAGCACCGGTTGAGCACGTTGCTGACAAGCCTGAATCCCCTTGACAATGGCATCAAACTTCTCCTTGATCGTCCGATAGACCAAGTCCGGCTGGTCGGCCCGAATCATCGGCCGATGGGTGGGCAGGATCACCACCTCCAGGCCATAGATCTGAACGAATTCCGGGGCCTCGGTATCCGCCGTACCGGTCATGCCGGACAACTTGTCGTACAGCCGGAAATAGTTCTGAAAGGTAATGGAGGCCAGGGTCTGATTCTCCTGCTGGATCGGCACGCCCTCTTTTGCCTCCACGGCCTGATGCAGACCATCCGACCAACGTCTTCCCGACATCATCCGACCGGTGAATTCATCAATGATCACGACCTGATTATTGCGAACGATGTAGTCCACATCCTGCTTGTACAGATTATGGGCCCGCAATGCCGCATACAGGTGATGCATGAGCGTGATATTGCCCAGTTCATACAGACTTTCCCCCTCCTCCAACAGGCCCGCCCGCGTCAACAAGTCCTCGGCATGCTCATGACCCTCTTCCGTCAGCGACACCTGCTTCGTCTTTTCATCCACGCTGAAGTGTCCTGCCCCGTCTTCTGACTCCCGGCGGACCAATTCCGGCACCACCCGGTTGATTTTCTGGTACAGTTCGTTGCCTTCTTCCGCCGGTCCGGAAATGATCAACGGCGTGCGGGCCTCGTCAATCAAGATGGAATCCACCTCATCCACAATGGCAAATCCCAGTCCTTGCTGGAATCGGTCTTCTGAAGAAAACGCCATGTTGTCACGCAGGTAGTCAAAGCCGAATTCATTGTTGGTACCGTACACAATGTCACTGCGATAGGCATTTTTCTTGTCTTCCGTCGATTGTCCAGACCGGATGACCCCCACGCTCAGACCGAGAAAATGGTAGATCTTCCCCATCCACTCGGCATCGCGCCGAGCGAGATAATCATTCACCGTCACGATGTGCACGGAAGTCCCGGCCAGGGCATTGAGATAGGCCGGCAAGGTCGCCACCAGGGTCTTGCCCTCGCCGGTTTTCATTTCGGCGATCTGGCCGTCATTGAGGACCATACCGCCAATCAACTGAACATCGTAGTGACGAAGTTTCAGGGTTCGGGCCGAGGCCTCTCTGACCACGGCAAACGCTTCCGGCAGGATATCGTCCAATCCTTCTCCCGCCGCCAGTCGATGGCGAAACTCCTGTGTCTTGGCCGAAAGCGCGGTATCATCCAGCCCACACAGGGTCTCTTCCAGCCCATTGATTCGCTGGACAATCGTTTGCATCTTTTTCAGCATTCGTTGATTCCGATCACCGAACACTTTCTTCAGTACGGTTTGCAGCATGGATTTTGTAGAGTATGTGTGAGCCCGACCGACGGATGCGGGAACCGGAGCGGGCATTATGCCAGAGTCTTGACTGAGTCATGATGCCCCATGCGTATATGACATCGAAATGGAAAAAACAAATTCCATGAAAACTATCGGAGAACTGGCCCGAAACTGCTTTCGCACCCACAAGGATTCCCCCATGGACGAATCCGTGCAGCAGGTACTTCAACGTCGCTGGGTCCGGTGTGCAGGCAATGCGGCCAGCTTCAGTTTTCCCCTCCTTTTTCGCTCCGGTCGACTGGTCGCCTACACTCTTTCCCCGGTTTGGGCGACCGAGCTGCGCCATCAGCAACAAAGGATCATGACCACCCTGGCCGACCTAGGTGTGAACAAGGTGGTCGTCCGCATCACCCCAACCATACAACCGGTACCCGCCCCCCCCAGAAGACAGGTCAGAGTCTCTGCCTCCAGCCAAAAAACCCTCTTCCAGAGCTTACACCACCTGAGTCACCCCGATTTACGAGCGGCGGTGGAAAGACTGGCCAGACGAGCCGCCCCGAAGAATAGATGAAGCATGACAGGACCGGGAAAGGGTGCCTTCCCGATCCCTGCGCCCCCCAGCCACCGCAGACAGACCAAGGCATTGACAGGAAGATGGGCGATTTCGACCAAGGCCGGCACTGGGGGACACGCCATCGCCTTTCCCATGCTGAGACGCGGGCACCACCAGCAGGACGACCCGATTCCGACGTTCGATCCACAGGAACCGTGCCGCCTTCCACTCCCACTCATCGCATGGCATCTTGAAGTTGACGATCAGGCGACACGACTCCGCCGCCTTTCCCCGGGAATGGGGTCAAAGCCGCCGAATGCCGGGGCAATGGTCGACAAGCACGTCAGGCCGGCACAGTCCTGATAAAGGCAATCGGCACCTCGGATTCGTCTTCGAAGGAAACCAGTTCCCATGCGGATTGGTCTTCGATGAGCTTGCACAAAAGCCGGTTATTCAGAGAGTGACCGGATTTGAAGGCACTGAAATGACCAATCAGTGGGTGGCCCAGAAGATACAGGTCACCGATGGCATCCAGGACCTTGTGCTTGACGAATTCATCTTCATAGCGCAGTCCATCATCATTCAGGATATGGTAGGCGTCCATCACGATGGCGTTGTCGAAACTGCCCCCTTGCGCCAAACCGGAATTTCTCAGGTTCTCAAGCTCGTCGATGAAACCAAATGTGCGGGCACGACTGACTTCCTTGACGAACGACGTGGTCGAGAAATCCACCGAAGCCGTCTGGGTGGAGCTTTTCAAGATGGGATGATCGAAATCAATGGCGAAAGTGACCTTGAAGCCGTTGAACGGTTCGAATTTGACCCATTTATCTCCATCTTGCAACACACAGGGTTTCTTGATGCGAATGAACTGCTTGCGTTTTTTCTGTTCGTGGATCCCGGCAGACTGGATGAGGAACACGTACGGACCGGCGCTGCCATCCATGATCGGGACTTCGGGGGCACTGACCTCCACATAGGCGTTGTCGATGCCCAAGCCCGCAAACGCCGACATCAGGTGCTCCACCGTGGAAATCTTGACTCCCCCACGGTCTAGCGTAGTGGACAATCGGGTATCCCCGACATTCCATGACCGAGCCGGCACTTCCACCTGGGGATCCAAGTCGGAGCGAATAAAGACGATTCCGGTATCTTCCGGGGCCGGCCGGAGCGTCAGATAGATCTTTTTTCCAGTATGCAGCCCGACTCCGGTTGCGCGGATGATATTTTTAAGCGTGCGCTGAATAATCATTCTGGATAATCAAAAAGGCGGGGTGAATGAGAAAATTGATATCTGAATGGAGCCCGAGAGATACTACCCGAACAGACTATAAATGAGAATCAATTGCAATAATACGGGCGAAGACTGATCCAACCATTCTTGGCGTGGCAAATGTACTCCATTGAAGCGGGCCAGTCGAGAGGGTAGCCGAAACCGGTTTTTCTTGAGACCCCCATTCAAGCGGTTGACCATCCCAAGCGGGCCTTCTCCGATCCGGATCGAATGTCCAGTCGTCCCAACGGCCAGAAATGGTATCGAAACGCCGATCCGATCCACAAAACCCCCCATCTCAGCCACGATGTGATATGGGCAGTGATACCTGACCGCAAACGGGCGCAACGTCTGGGAAAAACGACATGGGAAGACAACTCCCCAAGACCCTTCCTGGCTCTTGTCACGCCCGGTCCCACAGCCTTCCTTCGACTAACTGACCCAATTCCCAAACGCAGCAATGGACCGGGCCCTGTGGCGTATCCGCTCGTAGCCATATTGAGGATGATCGGGTCGAGGAGTGGCCACGGCTTTATTGCCGTCTTGCTTGATCTCAAGGTCGGGAAACTTCAGCCACTATTGAGGATGTTCGGCAGGTTGGTGCCGTTGATGGCATTGTCCTCATCGCTATCGATGGTCAAGGAGTCGGATAAGCCAAGATACTTGAAATACCATGTCTTCACGTTGATTTCCCCTGATCAGGGTTCGTTTAAATCCGGGAGCACCCCAATACCAGTTGAATCCACACGCCTGAACATCCAAACTCGATATTGGTTCCTTGGGCCTTATGCCATATTATGCGAGGTGGTGTCAACGCCCGTGATGCCATCGACCTCACCCCGATCGACCTGATCATCCCCTGTTGATCATGGGCGAAGATGCCAAACTGTCCCGATCCCTGCCGTAGCGCAACCACTGAAACCAGTCCCTTCACTTCGACTGAACCGGAAAATCAATGACATGCAGTGGGCGATTTGAGAAATGCGGCCAGCCACCAGCATCCCATGAGAGGTGAGTCGGGCATGTCCCTGAGCGGAGACCATACCGTTACTGATCCGACGGGAAACTGTTACACTGCCAACTCCCTGATTTCACCACGACCGAAAAAGCTCCCATGATCGTCGAGCAGATCTGGACCGGCAATGCCTACCGGAACTTCAATTATCTGATTGCCTGCCCCGAAACCGGCGAAGCACTGGCCATTGATCCACTGGACCATCGTCAGTGTCTGAACCATGCACGGCAACAAGACTGGCGCATTACACAAATCTTGAACACACACCACCATGGAGACCATACCGGCGGCAATACCAAGGTCATTGAGGCCACGGGCGCTACTCTGCTGGCCCATGACGAGGCCCGTGACGTAATTCCCGGCGTGGACAAGGGACTCGGAGCGGGTGATGTCGTCAGGGTCGGTAAAACCGTCGAGTTGCTCGTTCTGGATACCCCAGGGCATACCATGAGTCATATCTGTCTGCTGTCCAAAACGGACATCCCGGCCTTATTCTGTGGCGACACGTTGTTCAACGCGGGGGCGGGCAATTGTCATAATGGTGGCCATCCGGAAGAACTCTACCAAACCTTTATCCGTCAACTGGTCTTGCTCGACGACAACACCCGCATCTATCCGGGCCATGATTATCTTGAGAACAACTTGCGTTTCACTCTCGATCGGGAACCCCATAATCAGTCCGCCAAGGAACTGCTGGCATTGCATCCCAACCGCGATCCCGTCCATGCCATCGTCACCACTCTGGGACAGGAAAAGGAGATCAACACTTTTTTCCGCCTGGAAAACCCCGAAATCATCGCCAGGCTGCACGAAGTCTTTCCGGATATCGGCTCCCACCCAGACCGCCGCACGGTATTCCTCAAGCTGCGACAGTTAAGAAATGACTGGTAGCATGGCCCCATGCGGATAGATTGGCGCCCACCCGGTGCCTCCGATCAGTGGTCCCTGTATTTCCATCCACGGACCGAACCGACCGGCCCGTTCCCGCAGGCCGTGTCCACACCGGGTGGATGGGCATCAATGAAACCCGGCCGCTCCACAAACCACCCCGTGGCAGACATCGCCTGACGGCATCCTCAACCCTGTCCGCTGACTTTCGCTGTCTCCGGCTTGATCACGTTCGAGGACGGCGGCAGCGTCGCACACCGGAAGACGGTGGCAGTCGACCATCCGTTTCATGCCGTTGAAACTGGGAATCTCAATCATTGGACCCGAAACCGAAAACCATCCACCCCATGTCAGCATGCGGAATGTCTCCGGGTGGGTCAGTGAAAACCCACGCTCCGACAGGGGCTGGCTTCGACATCATCTCCCGATGGGGTCGATTCCGTGAAGTGCGCAGATAGTTCGGTGCACCCGCTGCAACCGCATTGGGTGGAACCGGCAACGATTGAATCCGCCAAGCTAGGCGAGCCCAACCTCGGGATCGGGGATGCCCCCCCATTCAAGCTCCGCCATATCCGACCAAGTTGGTCTCAATACGCATTGACGACCCCAACCTAATCACTCAAGGCGATATTGTCCCGGTGGATCATTTCAATTTCGCCCGCATAGCCCAGAATGGATTCAATCTGATCACTGGACTTGCCGACGATGCGACTAGCTTCCGCCGCACTGTAATTCACCAGCCCGCGGGCGACCTCCCGTCCCGCCGGGTCCACACAAAGAACAATTTCCCCCCGGCCAAAAAATCCACTGACTTCCTTGACTCCTACTGGTAAAAGACTGCGTCCGGATTGTCGCAGAACCCGAACCGCCCCCGCATCCAGCACCAGACGGCCATTTCCCCGGAGCTGGCCTGCCAGCCACTGCTTGCGGGCCACCAGGCGACTGTTCCCTGGATGTAGGAACGTGCCGATTTTTTCTCCGGCGTGCAAGCGCAACAAGACATCCGGTATCCGACCGCCGACGATGACCGTGGAGGTGCCCGATCGGGCAGCCTTGCGGGCAGCACTCACTTTGGTCACCATCCCGCCACGGCCGAAACCTTGGGCAGGACCGGCAATCTGTATCAGTTCCGGGTCGTCGGATTGGCCTTCCGCAATCAGTCTGGCGTGCGGGTGATCGCGAGGATCCAGGTCAAACAGCCCCTCCTGATCGGTGAGGATCAACAAGGTATCGGCCTCGATCAGATTGGCCACCAGCGCGGCTAGGGTATCATTGTCGCCAAAGCGAATCTCATCATTGACCACCGTATCATTTTCATTGACGATCGGGACCACCCCCATTTTGAGGAGTGTGCGTAAAGTGCTGCGGGCGTTGAGATAGCGTTCGCGATTAGCCAGGTCCGCATGGGTCAACAGAACCTGTGCCGTCAGAATTCCGTATTGCTGGAAGGCACTTTCATAGCTTTGGACCAACCCCATCTGACCCACCGCCGCCGCCGCCTGCAGTTGATGGATTTCTCGGGGTCGGGTACGCCAGCCTAGGCGCCGGAGACCTTCCCCAATGGACCCGGAGGACACCAACACAAATCGAACCTGCTGGTCTTTCAGGCAGGCAACCTGCCGAACCCAATCCTGGATGGCGGCATGGTCCAGGCCAGCGTCCACATGAGTCAGCAGTGAGGTGCCCACCTTGACCACCCAGCGACTGGTTTGACTCAAGGGGCGAGGTTCACCCATCAGATCCCTCGGCGGACTCCAGGCTCGCCGCTCGGTCCGGCGTTGGTCCGGTGATCAGTTCCCCCAAGCGTTGCTGCAACGAACGAACCAGGTCCTGACATCCTTCCCCCGTGACGGCCGAGACAGGGTATACCCTACCATTCCAATGAAGCTGTCTGACCAAGTCCTGTTGTATCGCGACCACGGAATCCGCCGGGAGAAGGTCACATTTGGTCAGCACCAGCCAGCGTTCCCTGGAAGCCAGTTCAGCATCAAATTCCCGCAACTCCCTGTCGATATCCCTAACCGATCTCACCGGGTCAGAATCATCCAAGGGGGCCACATCCACCAGATGCAGTAGAAGTCGGGTGCGGGACAGGTGCTTGAGAAATTCGACCCCCAATCCCGCCCCTTGGGCTGCACCTAACATCAAGCCGGGTATATCGGCCATCACGAACCCCCCCGATGCCTCCGCATCCACCACGCCCAAATGCGGGTAAAGCGTGGTGAAGGGGTAATCTGCCACCTTGGGTCGTGCGCTGGACACTGCGCAGAGCAATGTCGACTTGCCCGCATTCGGTTTTCCCAGCAGTCCGACATCCGCCAACACCTTGAGTTCCAATCGCAACCACCGTGCATCGCCGGGCTTACCGGCAGTGGTTTTGCGCGGGGCCTGATGGGTGCTCGACTTGAATCGGGCATTGCCCAACCCCCGAACCCCGCCACGGGCGACCAGTAACGGGGGGTCGCGACGGACCACATCACCAATGAGTTCATCCGTTTCGTGATCAAACACCATGGTGCCCAGCGGGACGCGGATGATCAGGTCGTCCCCAGACTTGCCGGACCGTTCCCGGCCAGCACCTGCCTGACCACCTTGAGCGCGAAACGTTTTTGTATAGCGAAAATCGGCCAAAGTGTTCATTCCGCCATCGGCTTGCAGGTAGATGTTGCCACCATTGCCTCCATCCCCGCCATCCGGCCCTCCGCGAGGCCGGTATTTTTCCCGCAAAAAGCTCAGCGTCCCGTTCCCCCCACGACCCGCCATGACGCGAATGACGGCTTCATCCACGAAGTTCATACGAAAAACCCCGCCGAGTTGCCAAGGCGGGGGGTCAGGATGCGCAGAAACCGGCCGTTACTCGGCAATAATGCTGACGGTCTTGCGATTGAACGGGCCCTTGGTGTCGAAATGCACTCTTCCGGGGGCCTTGGCGAACAGCGTGTAGTCTCTTCCCATCCCAACCTGCTGGCCAGGATGAAAGGTGCTGCCACGCTGGCGCACCAGGATGTTCCCGGCCTTCACCACTTCCCCGCCAAAACGCTTCACGCCGAGACGCTTGGAAATGGAATCCCGGCCATTGCGTGAACTGCCGCCAGCTTTTTTATGTGCCATGATTCGGTCCTTATCGGTCTGGATTAGTCTTCGGCCGGTCCGTGGGAACGGCCAGCCACCAAAAAATTCGATACTCGTCAGTGCGTTGTGCCCGCTTCATCGGTTGATGGCTTTTCTGCGCCTTCTTCGGCAAGCCGATCAGGGGCCGTCTCATCGGCGCCCACCGCCTCATGCCGCGACGCCGTCGACTCGACGGACGCTGTCTCTGTCTCTGTCGCGACAAGCCCATTTTCGCCTCCCGTCTCGGTCATCGCTTGGTCCTCCACGGTCTGGTCCGGGAGACGATGGTCGCCGATCGCGGTGATTTTCAGCAAGGTAAAGTCCTGGCGGTGGCCCTGGGTTTTACGATAATGCTTGCGCCGCCGCATCTTGAACACCTTGATCTTGCCCTCCCGACCATGAGAGAGCACCGTGGCCATGACGGAGGTATCCAATGTCGGAGTGCCCAGATCGACGGCCTCGCCATCCGCTACCATGAGCACCTCATTCAGATGGACACAAGCACCCGCCTCATGGTGCAGTCGGTCCACCCGCAGTCGATCACCTAACGCCACCTTGTATTGTTTGCCACCGGTTTTCACTACTGCGTACATTCTATCCACCACTCACAAAATCCCTCATTCATTTGGGGCCACCAGTCACAGTCTTTCGCCGCCCTGCCAATGCAACCGGATACCCATCCCATCAGGTCGGATCGGGATACAGTTTGGCAAGGTAGGGAACCGATCTCGGAACCGCGGTTCCAAGGGTGGTTCATTGGGGAGCGGATTGTATCCATGGACCCCTCTTCCGTCAATCGCATTTTTTCCTTCGCGATCTCATGACAACCTCTCCCCAGCGGCAAAATCGGGCGTAAGCGCCCACGTTCCTTCCAGTCCAATCCAGAGAAGGTGGGTCGGAATCGAGCCAAGGAACGAAGAAACACAGCCCGTCAAGTTCAGTCACAAGATCGCCTGCCGCGCCGCCGATGCAATCCAGCTCAAGGCATCTTGGTGCAAGGGCGGACGGCCTCGGGCGATCCCCGTCGTCAATGACCGCCAGACCATGGACTGCGCTACGCCTGGGCATAGGAACGATTCGAAACCGTGGCCGGCTTCGCCGCTCCCCACGCTGGCGGTCCCCCATATCCAGACCTGGATGCCCGGGGGAAAGCCTGCTGGGACCAGGCCGCCGCGGGGGTCAATCGCGAACTCGACCATGGAGAAGGACGGCTGGACATCACCGCGACCTACATCGGCAGTCGATCGGGCCTGGATGGCCGCATCAGGGTAGACTGGGAAGCCCCCGCCCGTCGCCTGGCAGACCCCCTCCCGGGCAAGGGAAAGCGGGTTCCGTCCCGCGAAATCCGGCCCGGCGGCTTTCGCTTCCCCCGACCCCATTGGGCAGTCCATCGGATGGGCAGCTCGAACGTCGGCGAGGCACCGGGGTTCCCGAACTGCCGGAGCCGGGGGCAATCCAAGGGGGGACCCTTCTGCGGATCCCGGTCCGTTGCAATCCGGCGGCCGGGATTGGTGGGGCGACCGAGGGGCCCGAGTCGCCCGACGGCCCCGTCGGTCAGTCATCAAGCCAAGCCCGGAAAACGGATCCATTCGGTCCATCAGGGGAAGGGCTGTGATCCCTGGCCAGCTCCGAGTGGCCGCTGGTCGGCGGCCATTTGGCCAGAGGAACCGGCATCGGCTATCATCCCGCCATGACTGATCTTCACGAGTTGGCCAGACAGGGGGTTGCCCTGGAGGATCGCATGAATACGAAGCCGGCGGAATACCGCACCGATATCGCCCGGCTGGCCGAGCAGATGGCGCAGCGCGACAAGGACAATTTGCGCTGGACGATTGGCTTGTGGGTCGCGGCGATCATCATTCTGGGGATCTTGGTCCGCTGGCCAGCCTGACCCCAGACCGCGACCATCCCACCATTCGCATGATGCCCCCCTATCGGGCAAGGGAAACGGGTCCGACCAAGATCGGTGATATAGGGGAATGACCGCTAATCGTTCAGGCAGATGCCTCAGTTGGCGATGAAGAGATAGAGGGTCTGTATGGAGATGCTGGTGTCAATTCAACCGGGATATCGAGTCTATTGGAATCCGTGCCATCCGAGGGGTGGAATTCTCCCAGCCCACCGCAGTCGCAAAGGCCTCTTCGGCCGACAGGTCGACCCTTGTCCGTTCAATAATGCCTTAACGAACAGTCCAACCCACTTCGGAAGATCCTCCACACGACGTCATGGCCTTCAGGCCAGGAGCCATAGGGCTTGCCGGAGAGAGACTCCCCCCGCCATGAATTCGGTACAATACCCGCTCTTGATTCCACTACAGACTGAACCGCCCAATGAGCCATCCTGGTGCCCGGGTCTTCACCACCTCGGGCAATGCGTGCACCACCGACTCGGAGGGCTTGCTCACCTCGGCACTGACTCTCGTCGGGGAGGACATGCGACGTGTCAACGAACTCATCGAGCGCCGACTGGACTCTGACATTGTCCTGATTCGGACGCTGGGTCGCTATATCATTCGCAGTGGGGGCAAACGGCTAAGGCCGCTCATCTTGCTGCTGTCGGCTGGCACGAGCCCGTATCGGGGGGAGTCTCAAATTGTCTTGGCGGCCGTGATCGAATTCATTCATACCGCCACTCTATTGCACGACGATGTCGTGGATGGATCATCAATGCGGCGTGGTCAGGCTACCGCCAATGAGGTGTGGGGTAACGGTGCCAGTGTCCTGGTAGGCGATTTTCTCTACTCCCGGGCCTTTGAGATGATGGTGGAGACCGACGACATGGAAGTGATGCGGATTCTGGCCAAAACCACCAACGCCATCGCCGAAGGAGAAGTGCTTCAACTGCTGAATGCCCATGAGCCGGATACCTCGGAGACAACCTATTTCGACACCATCCGACGCAAGTCCGCCTGCTTGTTTGAAGCCGCCGCGCGACTGGGCGGGGTCATCAGCGGGCAGAACCCAACCCATTGTGATGCCTTGGCGGAATATGGGTTGCGACTCGGAACGGCATTTCAGCTGATCGATGACATCATGGATTACGTGAAAACCCGCCAGAATATGGGCAAGGAGGCTGGTGACGACCTAGCGGAAGGCAAGCCGACCTTGCCGTTGATTCATGCCATCCGGATGGGCAACGACACCCAAGTGGATCTGGTACGTCAAGCCATTTGGGGGGGGCGTCGGGACCGCCTGGAAGAAATTCTGGAGGTGGTCCGGCAAACCGGTGCCATTGAATATACCCAAGCGCAGGCAGATGAACAGATCCGGCTGGCCATCCAGGCCTTGGACCCGCTGGCGGATTCGGACTGCCGTCGGGCCCTGGAGAACCTGGCGCGATACTCAGTATCCCGTGGTCGCTAGAATCCGCCATCGTCCGAATTGTGGTGCGAGTCACCGGTCAACACCCTGTAACCCCCTAGATGCCCGCCCAATGCGGGCTGGCCATGTCCTCATCGCCGGGGATCCAGGCGGCCAAGGGGGCGGTGATGACGCTGGCCACAGGTCGGTACTCAGGTAGCGTTCTCCAGAGTCTGGCAGGATGCCTAGGATCACTTTGTCATGGTAGGCTGCCTCCTCGGTCAGTTGCAGCATCCCGGCCACGGCGGCCCCACACGAGATGCCACTGAGGATTCCTTCCCGGGTCGCCAACTCTCTCGCACACTGATAGGCGGATTCCCAGCGAATCGGCAAGATCCGATCAAAAGCGGACATATCCAGGGTCTCCGGCCGAAACCCGGGTGCAGTCCCCATGATCTTGTGCTTGCGGGCAATCCCCTGGCTCAGAATAGGAGAGTCCGAAGGCTCGGTCGCCACCACCTCAATGTTCGGCCATTTTTTCCGCAGATAGCGACTCAGTCCACTGATGGTCCCCCCGGTACCGGTGGTGCACACCACCACATCCAAGCCACCGCCAAAATCCGCCAGGATTTCCGCGGCCGTTGTCTGGTGAGATGCCGGATTCGAGGGGTTGAAGTGTTGGCCCACAAAAAAATAACCGTAAGTCTGCTCAAGCCGACGGGCTTCCTCAATGGCTCCGACGGTCCCTTTCTCCGCGGGCGTCAGGATGACTTCCCCGCCATAGGCTTGCAGTATCTTCACCCTTTCCTGGCTCATATCTTCCGACATGACAAACACCGAACGATAGCCTTTCACCGCCGCCACCATGGCGAGGCCGATGCCGGTGTTGCCCGATGTCGGTTCGATGATGGTGTCGCCGGGTTGCAACCGCCCGTCGCGTTCCGCATCTTCGATCATCCGCAAGGCGGGTCGGTCCTTGACCGACCCGCCGGGGTTGGTCCGCTCCAGCTTGACCCAGAGTTCCGAGCCGCTGTCCGCCCCGAGTCGCTGTAATCGGACCGTGGGCGAATGACCGATGGTTTGCAGTATGTTGTCGTACTTCATGGTCGCAGAATTCCAGTGGGAGTTCGAGAGCCGCCGTGGCCCGGCCAGGTATCACTCAGCCGATAGCCTTCCGGCCAGGGATCGCCGGGATCCAGCAAATGCTGATGGAACCCGGTGATCCAGGCGCGTCCGGTGATGGATGGGATGATGGCCACCTTGTCGGCGAGTTCGGTCACGCCGACAATGCGACAGTAGAAGGTGGAATCAAGGATCGAATGGGCGATGTAGTCCTGACCGGGACGGAGCTTGTGGCGGGCATGGAGTACCGCCAGCCGGGCCGAGCAGCCGGTGCCCGTCGGGGATCGATCCAACCGACCCGGTCGAACCACCACGGTGTTACGGCCTTGGTAGCCGTTGTCGATGGGCGTCAGAGGACCGGTAAATTGGCAGAAGGAAATGTGGTGCCAAGCATCATTGTGCGGGTGCCGGAATCCGATCTGCTCGTTGGCCGCCGCCAGAATCCTTGTGCCCAACTGGGCAATCTCCGAGGCGGCCTCCGGAACCAGGGACAAGGCGAATTGTCCAGCATCCACTAGCACGAAACTGTCGCCGCCATACGCGACATCCACCCGCACCTGGCCATCGTCGGAGACATCCAGCCACTGGTCCAGCCGGTCCACGAAGGAAGGCACATTCACGATGGAGACCCGTTGCACCGCCCCCCGATGGCAATGGACCTCGGCCCGGACAAGTCCGCCCGGGGCTTCCAGTCGAATGTCCGTGACCGGTTCCTGCATCGGTATGAGGCCCGTTTCTACCAGCACGGTGGCCACACACATCGCGTTGGAGCCCGACATGGGCGGCGTATCCTCCGGCTCCAGGGTAATCCAGGCCGCATCCGCTTCCGGATGCATCGGCGGCACCAGCAAATTGACATGACGAAACACGCCACCCCGGGGCTCATTCAGCACAAATCGCCGCAGCGACTGGTCCCGGTGAAGAAACCGGGACTGCTCCCATAGCGTATCACCAGGCGGTGGCGGCACACCGCCCACAATCACGTCGCCCACCTCGCCTTCAGCATGGCAACTGACCGTGTGAACGACTCGAGAACTACGCATTAGCCCCTCTCTTTTCGCACCAGCACCGCCAGATCCATGACATTGGTGCCCGTCGTTCCGGTGACGAATCGCCGGCCATGTCGCTCCAGCCATGAACCGGCATCCGCCGCCCGCAGGGATTTCCAGCCGGCGCCACAATCCACCGCTGGCCCGACCAACCCGCCGGCTGCCTGAGTGGGACCATCCGTGCCATCGGTACCCGCCACCACGCCACAGACCGCAAGGTCTTCGACCAGAGTCAGGGTCAAGGCCAGGGCCAGACTCTGGTTTCTGCCGCCAATACCCGGTTTTTCTGGCAGATGGACCGTCGGTTCGCCGCCCCACAGGTACACCCCTGGCCCACCCCGGTCCAGGCGCTGAGCCAGCACAGGAGCCAGCTTTTCGATATTGTCGTTCAGGTAATCACCGGATTCCACCACGGTCAGACCCATGTCTTCCGCGGCCTGGGCCGCAGCTGTCCGGGCCAATGCATTGGAACCGACCAACTGACTCTGGAATTGAAAGGAAAGCTTCTCCGGAACCCGATCCAAGTCGTCCGGTACAGACGGCATCTGTGCCTGTATCCCAGGCGGAACGGCGAATGCAGTCACCTTTGGCGGCGTCACGGCACCAACCCCGGAACCAATCAGTTCCGCCTGATCCCCCGGGATGTCCGAGAGCCCCAACACCTGAATGGACTGGCCTTGGAATCGTCGAAGCAACCGGCCTCCCTTAACGCGAGAAAGACGCATACGAACCTGGTTGATCTGATCAATGGCATATCCATCCGACAACAGGGTCTGACTGATTTGTTGAAGCCGGGTCAGATCCATGTCAGGAACAGGCACCTCCATCAGGGCGGAGGCCCCACCGGAAACCAGGACCAGCAACCGGCAATCCGGGGGACAGGACGCGATGAAACGAAGCGCCGCGTGACCCGCCATCAGACTGTTCTCATCGGGGACCGGATGGCCGGACTCCATGCTCTTGATGGTGTGTTCGTGGCGCAAAGCCGGGTCGACATGACCGTACTTAGTCACCAGCAGTCCCCGAACACTCGGCGCGAGAAACGGTAAGGCCCCAAGCAACATGGAGGAGGCCGCCTTGCCGACCGCCAGCACCGCGTCGGCCGGAGGACCCGACCTCTTTCGAAGAGCGTTGCGCACCACCGTTTTGCCACCCACCGCCGCGACACCGGCTCGCCAAATGGCGATGGCCTGTTCAGTCGTCACATCAGAGAGGGCGATACGATGCATGCAGTCAATATGCGCCTCCCGGACAAGAGATACAACCTCCACAGCTCGTCCAGTCGATGTTCGTCCTCATCCACAGGGTGAGTCGTCTCAATCGCTTCTCCAGTCGACAGCGACCCAACCCGCGACGCCCGAGTGGATCAGGCGTCCGGCCCATGGACATCCAAAGTCAGCCGGGGGTGATCAGGATCCCGTCCAACTGCCCCGTCGATGCAGCCATTCAGCGGATTTTTTGATCCCCCCAAAAGGAAAGACATGAATCTGCCGAATGACTCCATCTGGATGTGCCTGACAATGTCGTTCGATGGGACCCACGATGTCATCGGGATCGAAGCCGGTCATCAGGGTGGTGAGCGTTCCGGACCGCTTTTTCAGGAAGGAAACCGAATTGCCCACTCCGCACATAGCGGCAAACTTGATCAGGGTGGTCAGTTTCGCCGGGCCGGCCACCCCCAAGTGAACGGGCAGGGACACATCCATGGTGGACAGTCCTTCCGCCCAACGGATGAATCGTTCGGCATCGAAACCAAACTGGGTCACGATTCGCATCTCGGCCCCGGTCCGTTCGCCGAACGATTGCTTGAGATACAGTGCCTCTTCCGCCACACTGTGCGAGAAGTCGGGCGATCCTTCGGGATGTCCGGCGATGCCAATGCGGCGGATGCCATAACGGTCAAACAGACCCGTCTCCAGCACCTCCAGCGAAGATCCGAATTCACCGGCCGGGGCATCCAGCCCGCCGCCAATGACCAGCACATCGTCCACCCCCGCTTCGGACGTCAGCATCGCAATCCGGTTTTCCAGCACCTTGCGGGTGCTCAGGCGCCGGGACGCGAAATGGGGCACGGCTTGGTAGCCCAACTCCCGTAGTCGTCGGGCACCCACAGTGATGGTCTCCGCGCTGTCGGTCCCGACATCCGTGATATACACCCGGGTCTGCGCTGGGAACAGACCGGGCAAGTCCGCACTATCCAATGCCTGTCTCGGAGAAATTTCAATGGATGCAATAATGCGGCTGGCCATGTTTCTGCCTGTCTGGGGAGGAATGCTCAGTCGATATGGTAAGCGAAATTGTCCCCAGCGGCTTGCACCCCGGCGACATGGCGACAGCCGAAGGCGTCACGACCCCCACTCACTGAGAGCCGTACTCGTGTTCCCGGAAAAAGGCGAACCACCGAGATGTCTTGCGGACGAAGCCGTTTGTACGCTGGGATCAGATTCGTTATGCTTGTGATGTAGGAATCCTCGACACATGGCCGCTTCCCACCTCAGGAAAGTCCAGCATCTCATTGATCGAACAGTACATGCTTGAAGCCAGAAAGCACCTCAACATGTGGGTTGGCTACCTATTGATGGTCTTGGCCTGGTACCTTTGTGTTCAATGGTTGCCCATCCCCTCCTTCCAGCGGCTGCCAGACCCGGTCACCGTGGTGGTCGAATGGTTCAATCCAGATCCAGACTATGGTCTTTCCCTGTTTACCTGGGATTATTACCTGCATATCGGGTACAGCGCCTATCGTGCCACCACTGCCTTTCTGCTGGCAGTCGTATTGGGGGTGCCCCTTGGCATCCTCATGGGCTGGCGTATCAAGGTCCATGAGTATGCCTCGGCCCTTCTGGGCCTGCTGCGCCCGATTCCACCCCTTGCCTGGGTTCCGGTGGCCATCTTGATTTTTCCCGGCAACGAACCCGCCGTGATTTTCGTCACGTTCCTGGTCGCTTTCTTCGCCACCACCATGAATACCCTGCTGGGTGTGCGTTCCATCGATCAGGATTACTTCCGAGCCGCACAATGCTTCGGAGCGAGGGCTCAGGACATTCTCCGGGACGTGGTCATACCCGGGGCCTTGCCGTCGATTTTCACTGGCTTGCAAATCGCCATGGGCGCGGCCTGGTTCTCGCTGGTGGCCGGGGAGATGATTGCCGCCCAATACGGCCTCGGCTTCATGATCCTGGAGTCCTACAATCTGGTCCAGTATCCCACCATCGTGATCATGATGATCACCCTGGGCATCGTCGGTTACCTGAGCAGTGCCCTGATTCGGGTCGCAGGCAACCGCATGATGCGGTGGCGCGCCCAGGCTATCGGACTCGAAACGCCCTGATACCGCCATCATGATCGACCTGCCATCCAGCCCTCCTCCGGTCGCCCAGGATCTATATCCGCCACCTCCACAGGCACTCGGCCATCTGGAAGTGCATGGGGTGGGCAAGATCTATGACCCACAAGGGGCCCGAGTGGAGGCCTTGAAGAACTGTTCCCTCGATATTCCCGCCGGGGATTTCATCGCAGTCGTGGGACCCTCGGGGTGTGGCAAGAGCACCCTGCTGAATATTCTGGCTGGATTCGACACTCTGACGGACGGCAAGGTGCTGTTGGACAAGGAGGCTCTCGCCACAGTGGAAGGCATCCCCAAGCCCGGCCCGGACCGAGTAGTCGTCTTCCAGAACGGCGCACTCTTTCCCTGGAAGACGGTTCTGCAGAATGTGGCTTACGGACTGGTGGTTCAAAGACAGATGCCCGAATCGCAGGCCCATGAGATGAGCATGAACCTACTGGCACGGACCGGCGGATTGGACCGAATCGCACAAGTCTATCCGGGGCAGTTGTCATCCGGGATGCAGCGCCGGGTGGAGATTCTGCGGGCACTGATCAACAACCCCCGCATCCTGCTTCTGGACGAACCCTTCCGGGCCATGGACACCGTGTCCAAAACCACCATGCACCAGCACCTGTTGGATATCTTTGACACGTTTCACAAGACGGTTCTCTTCATCACCCACGACCTGGACGAAGCCATCTTCCTGGCAGATACCGTAGTCGTCATGACCACTCGACCGGGCACGATCAAACTCCGCCTGAACATTGACCTGCCAAGACCCCGGAACCGATATACCCTCACCAGCGAGCGCTTCCGGACACTCAAGGAGCAAGCTGTCGATGCGGTGCACGAAGAAGCCCGGAAGGCGTTTGAGCGCGGGGAGCGGGAATTGGCATGAGATCGCGAGGACGCCCCTATCGATTGACAATCGGCCGGTTCCGTTGGCGCGGCGCCATTGCCGTGATCGGCTTTTTCGTCCTCTGGCACTTTTCGGTGACCCTGGGTGTGTCTGGCATTCGTGAGCTGCCAACCCCACTGCAAACCCTGGAAACCTTTGTCACAGACTACCTTGCCAACCACGACTACTGGCAGTCATGGGTAGTGAGCTTCGAGCGGGTACTGGCGGGCTTTCTCATCGCCCAAGTGCTGGGCATTCCATTGGGCTTGGTGTTCGGTACCCATCGAAATTTTCGGGAACTGTTTTTCCCGGTCTTTGAGTTGATGCGCCCGATTCCTCCCTTGGCCTGGGTTCCCGTGTCGATCCTTTTTTGGCCGACCAACGAGTCCAGCATCATTTTCATTACCTTCATTGGTGCCTTTTTTGTCATCGTAATCAACGTCTACGATGGAGTTCGCAGCATCCGGAATGAACATCTGTGGCTGGCCCAGTCCCTAGGAGCTCACCAGATGGAAATTTTCCGGCGAATCATGCTGCCCTCGGTGATCCCCTCCATCGCTGTTGGCATGACGCTGGGAATCGCCATCACCTGGAATGTCGTCATCGCAGCGGAAATGATTGCTAGCGACAGCGGACTGGGACGGATGACTTGGGAGGGTTATGTGAGCTCTACACCCCAAGTGGTGTTGATCGGCATGATCAGTATTGGGCTGGCGGGATATCTTTCATCCATAGTCGTCGAATGGATTGAACGTCGCATGATGCCTTGGCGAGAAAAGCGATGAGCAGCCCGAAGACTCTCAGCAAGGGACATATCCGCCTCGATGGCCTAACCAAGGGCTTTCCCGGGCCGGACGGACGAACAGAGAATGTCCTAGAAAACTGCTCCGTGGAATTCGAGCCCGGCCGGCTGAATGTGGTCATGGGGCAATCCGGATGCGGCAAGTCCACTCTCGCCTACCTGCTGGCAGGATATATATCCGCCGACGCCGGCCACTTAACCTTGGACGGCCAACCGGTGACCGGGCCCGGATCGGACCGCATCATGGTGTTTCAGGAAACCGCCCTGTGGCCCTGGATGACCGTCACCGATAACGTGATCTTTGGCCCCTTGGTCCGCCGGACCCTGTCCCGACAGGAAGCCAGAATCCGGGCCGAGGCACTGCTGGAACGATTCGGCCTCATCGACTTCAAGGACAAGTATCCGGGACAACTGTCGGGTGGGATGAAGCGGCGGGCCGAAATCGCCCAGGCACTCATCAACAGCCCCGACATCATGATACTCGATGAACCGTTTCGTGGCCTGGACGTCATGACGCGGGAACTGTTGCAGGAATACTACCTCAGATTGTTCGAGGAGACTCGGCTGTCCACCCTGTTCATCACCTCCGAACTTGAAGAAGCCCTGTTTCTGGCCGACCGAATCTACGTCATGTCGGACCCACCGGACAACATCAGCCGGGTCATTGAAATCGACCTGCCGAGACCCCGGACCATTGACGTCACCACCACAAAACAGTACCTTAAACTGAAAGAAGAGGCGATGGCACAACTCTATGCGGGCGTGGAGATGTCCATCTGAGTACACACTGCCATCCGAGAACACAAGCCACCAACACCGGAGTCACAACATGTCAAGAACCTTCGTTAAACTCGTCCTGACCGGGCTGTTGCTGGTCAGCACCCGGCTGCTGGCCGCCGACCCGGTCGACATCACGTATGGCTACCATCCCTATTGGACCGGGGGCTGGAATGGTGTCATCATCAAGCACAAGGAACTACACAAGAAATATCTGCCCGAAGGCAGTACTGTACGATTTGAGGCCCATCTGACTGGACCACCCATGGTGAATGCCCTGTTGGCGAACAAGATGCAGATCGGCACCATGGGCGACATGCCTTCCCTAGTGGCCACCACCAAGCGCAACATCGCGGATATCCGGCTGGTGTCGACCCCCATGTTCAGCAACGGTCAGAACTGCAACAAGATTGTTGTACCCGCGGATGCCCCGGACTTTGCCAGTGTGGAAGAAGCTGGTCAATGGCTGACCGGCAAGCCATTTGCCGTTCATCGCGGCACTTGCGCCAACCGGTTCGTAGATTCCATCATTGCCAAAGGCGCTTTCCAACCGTCCGAGCGTCTCAGCATGACCATTGAAGTCATCACCAGCAACCTGGAGGCGGGCAAGCTGCGAGGGGGGGCCGCCATGTGGGAACCCCATGCGCGACGGGTAGTGGAAGCTGGTCACGCCAAATACGTGGCCACGGGTGCCCCCTGGGGAGAAACCGATGCCGATTTCACATTAATGCGGCAGGACTTCATCGAACAGCACCCGGAGGCGGCAATCGGCTGGATGAAGGCAGAAATTGAGGCCATGGAATTCATTATCCATCACCCCGAGGAAACCGTGGAAATTCTCCACGCCGAGTTGACCGGATACCCCAAGGCCACCATCTGGTCCGCTATCTACGAAGAAAATCCGGCCGCCATCGGAGGGGATCCGATCACCTATCAGGCCAAGATGGTATTTGACGACGAAGTCATCACCCTGATGAACAACGGATATGCCTTCCTGCATGAACTCAAGGTGCTCAAGTCGCCGGAATCGCCGGAGAATGCCTACAACGACATGCCGATCCGAAAGGCTCTGGAAGAGATGGGACGAAGCGCACCGATTGGAGAGATCCGCGGCCAACCAAGGGCTTTGCGTCCCTACGAACCGGAATAGCTCCGTCGTCCATCACGCTCCGCCCCCATGTTCGGTCAACCCACCGAGCTGGGGGGCGATATGCGCTGGATTTTGAGATCCACCGGGACCGGTTTTTGCAGATCGTCCAAGACCGGACAATGCCGGTTGACCACCTGCCGCAGGTGCTCGATCTCCTGTTCGCTGGCGTCACTTTCGATGGCAATGGTGCCATGAACCTCGCTGAATCCGGCCGCCACCCCCTCATCCAACCCAAAAAACCCGCGGGCATCCGAGACCCCGGTCACATGGACGGCCACACTTTTGAGGTCGATATCGAGGGCATCCGCGTAGAGCCGGTAGGTCACCTCATGACAGGCGGCCAAGGCGGCCAGAACATACTCACTGGGTCTGGGGCCGCGGTTGGTACTGCCCATATTCCCCGGCTGGTCCACGACGACGTCAAAATCCCGGACCTTGACATGGCTTCGAAAGGCTTCCACCAAGTGACTGTCGGCGTGCACTTCCACTTGGGTTCGGCCGGGCCGGTGGCGGAGAATTTCCTGCTTGTGTTCGAAAATCTGCTTGAATGAGGTCATGGTGTTACTCAGTGGCGAGGGTCAGACGGCGGCGTAACTGAAATTTCTGGATCTTGCCGGTGGAGGTTTTCGGCAACTCCCCGAATAGAACGGTTTTGGGGCACTTGAAGTGCGCCAGATGATCGCGACAAAAGGCGATGATCTCCTGTTCGCTGGCTTGGGCTCCGGATTTGAGCGAGACGAAGGCACAAGGCGTTTCCCCCCAATGGTCATCCGGTTTCGCCACCACCGCGGCTTCCGCCACGGCCGGATGACGATATAGGCAGTCCTCAATCTCGATGGACGAGATATTCTCACCACCGGATATGATGATATCCTTGGAACGGTCCTTAAGTTTCAGATAGTGGTCGGGATGGATCACTCCGAGATCGCCCGAGTGGAACCAGCCGCCTGCAAAGGCCGCCTGGGTCGCCCGGGGATTCTTGAGATATCCCTTCATGACGATGTTCCCTTGGAACATAGTTTCTCCCATCTCTTCTCCATCGGCCGCCACCGGTTTCATGGTCTGCGGATTCATCACCTCCAGCCCCCTCAGCACCGGATAGCTCACGCCTTGTCGGGATTTCCTGCTGGCCTTTTCCGCCGGTTCCAGTTGGTCCCATGCCGACTTCCATGCACAAACCACCGCGGGGCCATACGTCTCGGTCAGACCGTAGGCATGCGTCACATGGAACCCTGCCTTCTCCATGGCGCTGAGCACCGCCGCGGGTGGTGGTGCGGCCGCCGTCATCATCTGCACGGGCGGGCGGAAGTCCCGGCGTTCATCGTCCGTGGCATTGATCAGCAGATTCATGATGATGGGAGCACCGCAAAAATGGGTGACGCCCTGTTCCGCGATCGCCGAGTAGATGGTGCGGGCATTGATCATTCGCAAGCAGACACTGGTGCCGCCAATCGCGGCCAAGGTCCAGGGGAAACACCATCCGTTGCAGTGGAACATGGGCAAGGTCCACAGATAGACCGCCTGGGACGGCATGTTCCACCCTACGACATTACCAAGAGCATTGAGATAAGCCCCTCGATGGTGGTAAACCACCCCCTTGGGATTGCCCGTCGTGCCGGAGGTGTAATTGAGTGAAATCGCATCCCATTCATCCTCCACTGGCGGAAGATCATCGTCCGGGTCTCCTTCGGTCAGTAAGGTCTCGTAATCCAGGGCATCGGTCACACTGTCGAAGCCCTCTACCGGAATACCCACAAGCAGGATATGGCGTCGCTTTTCGATCGGGACTTTAGAAAATGCCTCCAGACCGAGTGTTGCGCATTCCGCGTCCACCATGAAGACCCGAGCCTCGCCGTGCTCCAGAATAAAGGCCACGGTGTCAACATCCAGCCGGGTGTTGATGGTATTGAGCACCGCACCGGCCAAGGGAACACCGAAATGTGTTTCGTAGATGACCGCACTGTTCGGGGCGATGATGGCGACTGTATCGTCGCGGCCGACCCCCCGTCGCTTGAGCGCCGAAGCGAGACGCCGGCAACGGCTCCGAGTATCCTCCCAGTTGCGGCAGACTCCTCCATCCACCACTGCCGGTTGGTCAGGATAGACCCTGGCAGACCGATCGAGAAAATCAAGCGGAGTCAGTGGTGTGTAATTGGCGGCACACGGTTCCAGCCCCTGTGCAAATTTGCCATGACGGTTCGGACTCATGATTTGATCGGTCAAGGACTCAGGGGTTTAATAATATATCATCCGTCTAACATTATGCCGACACCCGGATGATGCCGAGATCCCGTGTCGCCTCGGTACCCCGCTGGCGGTGATAGAACGTCACGATGAGGTCCCCCGCACTGTCGTTTTGCAGCCGCCGCTGTTCGATGCCATCGGGAAACTGGATGCCAGACTCAAGCAGATGGAAACCAGATTCCGGACTGTGGAATCCAGCATGACGGATCTGCGGGTTGAGGTAATCGGGCGTGATGTCCGACTGGCGAAGCGACAGTTGACTGATTCTCACCGGCATCACACTGGCACTGGCGGACATCGGAGGGATGATCCGGTTACAGGCTGTCCGGCAGCCGTTCATCAACACGTTGTAACCCGCAACCTTTCATTCGACCCCTCATCCGAGGGGTCATTTTCCATGCCGGTGATCGAGCTCCCGGAACCGGCAATTCCCAGGAAGCCGGAATGGCGGAGGCTGGGGCAATCCCCGGATATATTTTCGTTCCACCCAACAGACCAACTCGCTAGGGTGGAGTCGGATGACCATATAAGTTAGGATAGTCTCCGACATATAACCAGAAGATCGAGACGGCTCATGGCCAGACAATCCGCAGCCCGGGTATCGGACCCCCCTCATCGGGCGACCTACCAGGATGTGCTGGAGGCTCCGCCCCATCGGGTCGCCGAAGTCATCGAGGGGGTTCTGCACATGAACCCGAGGCCCGCGTCGCCCCATGCCTGGGCCAGTACGAGTCTCGGGGATTCCCTGGGCCCACCATTCAATCGTGGTATGGGCGGCCCTGGTGGATGGTGGATTCTCGACGAACCCGAGTTGCACTTGGGCGAGGACATTGTGGTCCCCGACCTGGCCGGGTGGCGCCGGGAGCGGATGCCGACATTGCCCGAGACGGCCTCCCGGACTGGGCAGGCGAGATCCTCTCCCCTTCGACCCGGGCCATGGACATTGGCCCCAAGCGGGCGCTCTATGCCCGGGAAGGGGTGGGCTGGCTGTGGTTTGTGGACCCCGAGATTCGCACCTTGGAAGCGTTCGAGCTGCGGGAGGGTCATTGGTTGCTGCTGGATGTGGTGAGCGGCAACGCCGAGGTCTCCCTGCCGCCCTTTGATGCGGTCGGCTTCAGCCTGGGCGACCTGTGGCCGGACGGCGGGGCGGATGATCCGAGTCGGGACGAAGCTGGCCGGGATGCAGGTGACTAGGACGAGGGGGTCGAATCCTGAAGATCAGGCTTCCTGGCCATCAGGGTGAGATGATTTTCGGAGTCAGGTTCGCCTGCCTGCCCCGATAATCCATCGGATGATTCAGTCGTTCACCACGTGTCAGCGGCTCCTGATTGACGATGATCCGGGCCGCCCACCATACCGACTTTTCCGGCCGGGATGCTTCCGATGCCCCCCCTGACCGGAAATTCTTCTGCGCGGTATCCGGGTCCATCGAATGCGTACCGGCATCGCGTTCGCATATCCGGGGGTCCCCCGGAAGATTCCGAGGAGAAAATTGAGATGGAAAAACAAATTGTTATCGGGCAAAAGGGGATTTTACCAAGTACTAATATATCATCCATTTCACTTCGCCACGGAATAGGTCAGACCTAACCAAGAAATCATTGAATAATATCATATGAAGTAAATTAACTCATATTTCGACGAGTTTAACCCCTTGTATTCCAATTATTGCTATCTTATGATAGAAAAATATCGATATTTCATGCAATGACTTCGCCAAGCGATTTGATTCGTTGTCAATTGGCGACCCTCGCACGCAGAAAACATGCCCGCGTAACTGAGTTTGCCCCTGAGCGTCCGATAGACTGGCGTCCAGGTCAGGTACGAAATCCGAAGGGCGTGATTGACACACACTTTACAGAAACTACGGCATGGGAACTGATATCGCAACAACTCGAAGACGGACACCCGATTGAGACAGTTCAACTGAACAAGCCAAGAGGGGCGACCGATACGTGATGAAAATCAATCTTGAGTCAAATCGGCCGTTGCTCTATGTCAAGCTACAGCTTGGATCGGGGAAGATCATCGGCCGCAGTTTTCATTATTCTGAACATTTAGACTGAAGGAGACAAAAGATGGATTCAAAGTGTACAAGCACAAGGCAACGAGATACTGCGCAGGCTTCAATGCAGGCGGTGCGACCGTTGCTTTCTTGTCCTATGTGCGGTGGGGAAAGCATCTCAACCAAATGGGCTCCTCACACCTTCGAGTATGGATCGGATGAATCCCAAGTCGAGTTGAAAGTATGCATACCCATGCGCCATTGCGACGCGTGCGAGTTCGAATACCTGGATGATGAATCAGAGCGACGACAACACGATGCGGTCTGCGACCACTTGGGAGTCTTGCCTCCCGACAAGATTCGGCATATTCGAAAAGAGCATGGGATGACTCGGGCCGCTTTTGCCCAAGTGACTGGATTGGGCGAAGCCTCCCTGCATCGTTGGGAAAATGGACTTTCCATCCAGACGCATGCCAATGACCGATACCTTCGCTTGCTTCAGCAACCACAGAATCTGTCGAGACTGCAGAACCACCTGGCGGCCCGGCATGCCGAAACTCTTAGGCACGATGTCGAAACAGCCAAACGCTTTCAGGCATTGAAAGTGACTCCACACATGCTAAGGCAGCAAGAATTCTTTCGCTTAATGCCTCACGCTGCATGACCGACATGTACATCACGACATTCTACTCATTCAAAGGTGGTGTTGGGCGCACGATGGCACTGGTGAATTCAGCCGTCACCCTTGCCCAGCGCGGGCGCCGTGTACTGGTCGTGGATTTTGACGTGGAGGCACCGGGCCTGGATACTTTTGACGTACTGCAACTGCGCAAAGAGGTTCCAGGCATTCTCGACTTCGTTGCCGAGTATCAGCAAACAGGAATGGCTCCAGATGTTACCAACTTCATCGGAGACTGTCCCGATGTAGGCGATCGCGGCGGAAAACTGTGGCTGATGCCGTCTGGAAGAAGAGACAGATATACCGAGACTCTGGCTCATATAGATTGGCGAGATTTATACGAGCAATGGGATGGCTTTTTACTGTTTGAAGATCTCAAGGAGCAATGGTCCCGAACTCTGGAACCGGACTATGCCCTGATCGACTCGCGCACCGGACATACAGACTCTAGTGGAATTTGCACCCGGCAACTTCCTGACTCGGTCGTCATTTTCTTTTTTCCCAATGAGCAGAATCTTCGCGGACTCACCCAAATCGTCCATAATATTCGAAGTGAAGCTGAAGAACCACGCCATCGGAGGATTGCGCTCCACTTCGTGATGTCCAATGTGCCGGACTTGGACGACGAGGATCAGATACTGGAAGATAAGATATCCAGGTTTCAGCAGCAACTGGGTTTTCGGGGCGAGCCGATGGTTGTCCATCGGTACGACTCCCTGTCTCTATTGAATCAGACTGTTTTTTCTAAGGACCGGCCCAGAAGTCGCCTGGCCCGGGAATACCGTCGAATTGTCCGAGAAATCTCAATCCTGAACTGGCAGGATCGAGATGGCGCTTTGGAGTACATTCAACGGGCAGGAGAAAGGTGGTTTGAGGATGAGTCGATCCTCTCTAGGGATGAGCAGCTCGAAAGAATTGAAACAGCCCACCAAAAGGATGGAGAAATCTTGTTTCGCTTGGCGGAGTTAAGAAGGTCTGACGGCGAGCACGAACTTGCCGAACAACTACTCGATCAGGCCATACAACAGGGTTGCGAGAAACCCGAAGTGTTTTTGCTGCGGGCCAGGTATCGTGCTGTTCATGATAAATTGCAAGATGCCGTTGAAGACTGGTGGCGGATATTGAATTGGCAACCTCCTACGGAACGCAGAGATGAGAGGGGTGTATTGCATTTAGACCGGGAACCGGTGACTCCACTAATGGTACGTGAAGCCTTAAGACGCCTAGCACAACTGGAAAAGTATAAACCTAGAGAGTTGGTATCATCTACCGCTGTAACCCATCTTGATACTCACGGAAAGTACTGGCTTGCAAATTCATTCAATCGCTCATACAACGACTTGCTGATTGCAACCCCACTATGGGAACAAATCGATATGTCTTCTGACCTACCAACCTCCTTGCAGCATGGTTCTAAGGCGAGTCTGGGCTTGTCGTATATGGGCTTGGGGCGGTGTGTGGAAGCTGCTCGGGTTTTTCGAAATGCACACAGTGAGGTGGCAGAGATGAAAATTGCCACAGCGTTCAATTATGGTATGGCTCTTTGGGGGAGAGACGGAACCTTAGATCGAGAGATATTTCAGCGAGTCGTGGACATAGACCGGTCGAATGAAACCGAAAAAAAAGGCACCAACCATCTTCAATGCATGGCGATTGCGTACTGGGCTGTAGGAGAAATCGATCAAGCACTGGACAACTTGAACCGGTCACACCGGTCACTGATGAGCCTTCGCAGTCGATCAGAGTTCAGCTGCTGGCGCTATCTTCGAGTGACCATAAAGGTGTTCGAAGAGGATCTAGGTGAGATGCGAAGCATGATGGAACATGATGAGTCACTTACACCACGCTTTATGAGGGGGCCAGATTCGGTTACGGTTGACGTGTGAAAAGATGAGGCGAGGGTGGGCAGTTGGATCGTCCACCCTCGACAACCGTCGAGGTGATCCCCCATATAGACACCCAACCTCGGCAATGTTTCTGATATAAGTCGAATATAATGTCAGTCGCCCCCGCATTATCAGGATCGAATATATCCGAGGAGTTTCATGTCCGATATTCCCACTTTGCGCCGTATCCTGGCCAATCACCGAACCATTGCGGTGGTGGGCTTGTCCGGGAACTGGTATCGACCAAGTTTTTTTGCGGCTAAGTATATGCAGGAGCACGGCTATCGTATCATACCCGTCAACCCGAATTACTCGGAAATTCTGGGGGAGAAATGCTATCCCGATCTGCCGTCCATCCCTGAACCCGTGGAGTTGGTGGATATCTTCCAGCGACCTGAAACCACACCGAACTATGCCCGCCAAGCAATCCAGATCGGGGCCAGGGTGGTCTGGCTACAACTGGGGATCGAAAATGATGAGGCTGAACACATCACCCGGGCATCCAACCTGGAGTTTGTCCAGAACCACTGCGTGAAAATTGAACACGCCCGGATCTTCGGCGGCCTGCATTTCGTCGGGGTGAATACCCAGGTCATCTCCAGCCAACGCCACAAGGTGATCGCCAACTGAGGGTTTCGATATGAGTGACAGAGAATACAGCTTTGAAACCCTTTGCCTGCATGCCGGACAACTGCCTGACCCTTCGACTGCATCCCGGGCGGCTCCCATCTACCAGACCGCTTCCTACGTGTTCGACGATACCGACCACGCCGCCAGTCTCTTTAATCTGCAGACGTTCGGCAATATCTATACCCGGCTCAGCAACCCGACCACAGCGATGTTCGAAGAACGCATGGCCGCCCTGGAGGGCGGCCGGGCGGCCGTCGCCACCAGTACCGGTATGGCAGCCCAGATGACCGCCTTGCTGACTTTGCTAAGGGAAGGAGACGAGATTGTCTCGGCGAGTACACTGTACGGCGGCACCGTATCCCAGTTCGCTGTCACCTTCAAGCGTATGGGCATTCGCACTACGTTCGTTGATCCAGACGACCCGCAGAATTTTGCCCGCGCGATTTCGAACCGCACCCGGGTGATTTATGGCGAAACCGTGGGCAATCCGAACAACAACGTCCTGGATATCGAAGCGGTAGCCCGGATCGCCGAGCAACAGGGCATCGTGCTGATGATCGACAATACCTTCGCCTCTCCCTTTCTATGCCGGCCCTTTGAACACGGAGCGGATGTGGTAGTGCACAGTGCGACCAAGTTCATCTGTGGCCATGGAACCTCCATGGGGGGCGTGATTGTCGAGTCGGGTCGGTTTCCCTGGGACAATGGCAACTATCCGGATATGACCCAGCCCTCCGAGGGTTACCATGGGGTCCGCTTTTATGAAACCTTCGGGGACTTTGCCTTTTCCATGAAGGTTCGCTGCGAGACGCTGCGGACGCTGGGGCCCACCATGAGTCCCTTTAATGCCTGGATCCTGCTCCAGGGACTTGAGACCTTGCCCATCCGGATGGAACGGCATGTGAAAAACGGTCTCCGGGTGGCCGAATTTCTCAAGACCCACCCTGCGGTCAGTTGGGTTAAGTACGCCGGAGACCGTGACAGCCCCTATTATGAACTGACTCGGAAATATCTCCCCCAAGGGGCGGGTTCCATTCTCACCTTCGGTATTCGTGGAGGTGGGAAGGCCGGGAGGCAATTCATTGAAAGTGCCAGTTTCATGAGCCATCTTGCCAATGTCGGTGATGCCAAGACCCTTATCATTCATCCGGCTTCCACCACCCACCGACAACTCAACGAGGAGGAACTCATCAAGGCCGGGATTTCGGACGATATGATCCGGATTTCTGTGGGGCTGGAGAACATCGACGACATCTTATGGGATATCGATCAGGCACTGCACAAAGCAACCGCTTGATGTTGCACTCGGTCGCAATAGGGGTGGGTTCCATTCATGATCCAGTTACAGGATGATGAAACTCATGGCCTCTCACTGTGACCAGTTACGTGCCCTTCGCGCCTGGGTGGCGACACCGGTCATTCGAAGTCTCCAGTTCAGCATGTTCTCACTAACCCCAAAGCGGTTCGCCAGAACTCTCGGGTCTTGGGCAGATTGATATGCCATCAAGAGGCCAGTGCGTGGCACCAGAAGTGTTCCTGATAGCCAATCGGCCTCGTCTTCCTGCTCCTTTTCAAATGAGCTGAGTAGTAGGTGCCCTTCCCGGGAAAGATCAATGCGGCCAGGTTCATGTTCGAGAATGATATGGGCTAGTTCATGGCTAATACTGCTGCGCTGTCTAGTTACGGCGTGCGCAGAGTTGACGATCGTCAGTTTGGTGTCGCCGTGTCGAATCGTCACTGCGGACCAGCTACCCGCATCATGATGGGTGAGCTGCCGCAGGCTCGTCTTAGACAACTCCGGCACGTCTTCCGGTCGCCAGACGATAACTCCGAGATGGACGGCGAGTTCTTTCGGATCAAGTAAGTCGACCGGTTTGAGTCCCAATGCGGTCCGATATTTCTCGGCAGCGGTCTCACACCAAGCCTTGAAGCCACGACGCATGGGATCACAACTCGTCCCGTGCAACCAGTGCGCGTTGGGCAGCCAAGATCATTTCTGCCAGTGCATGGGCGGTCTCAAGCTGCATCGTTTGCTTTTTCCGGAAATGAACCGCAGCGACAGGACGGCTGGAGCTGTGTGCATCGAAGCCGAGCACAGTCGAGGGATCGACCTTGAGCCATCGGCATATTTTCTGAAAATTCTTGAGGTCGGGGAGGTGGCCGTTCTCCACTCGGGAAAGGGTGGCGGGGGAAATGCCGACCTTCTCAGCTGTCGCCCGAATTCCATGGCGGCCCCGCTTGTTAGCAATCAATTGACCCAGGGTGTTGAGAGAGGGTTTAGACATGAAGATATCCTCGTTTCAAAAATGAAACAAAAAATGTTTTACATATGGTGAATTTCCTGGTACAGTAGAACCTGTTTCACAAATAATACAGTTTTGCCATAACAGTCGCAACGGAATTGAGCAAGTGGATTAGACAAGAAACAGGTTCGCAGTGCACATGATTAACATCCACGATGTCATCGGTTGGTGGTTTCAGGTAAGCACGAACCCTGACGCTGAGTACAGCGAATTCTGCCCTGTGGGTTCCTTCCTCGACTCGAAAGGGCCATCCGAACAACCTTTCAATTTTGACAACCGGAGAATACAAACATGAACAGTGGCACTGAGATTTGGGTGAGCGGTCGACAGTACAAGGTACCGGGGGATCGCGTAAGCTATGAACAAATCGTGAAGATCTGGAATGAACTTCACAAGACGGAGAACAAGTATATCATTGGCACGCCTGGCATCGACTACGAGAGCCCTCTCCTGAAGGGTGATAATGGAGTTCTCCTGCCAGGTAAGTACCTTCGGGTGAAGGACGGCACTAGCTTCTCGGTCGACCCCGAGCATGTCTCATAAGGACCGCCTAACCACCTTCGGTAAGCAGGTCGGATTTACTGTCGAAGTCGAAAAAGACATCGTTCGGGCTATTGCGGTTCCTTGTCTCTTTGCTGGCGGTGCCGTAGGAACCTGCACTATCGAGAAGTCCTGTGATCCAGTAAGTGGCAAACCGGATGATCGAATAGGTGGAGCAGCCCATGGGGTGCGTATATTCACTAACGACGAGCATCAAATGAACGACGGGCGCGTATATCATGTGGATGGAACCCCAATTGGGAATTACATTGATGGCGATGGAAAAACTTGGTCAAATATTTCTATCAAGAAGGGTGGACAAGACAGCCCAGCAGATGATGAGTCGGCAAATGACTTAGTGCATCGTTATGCGAAGCAGACCGTTGGGGCCATATCAGCCGCCGGCTGTCCTAATATCGCTTTTCTCGAAAATCGAGAACTATTCAAGATACCAAACACATTCGAGTCTCGAACCGCATTGGGACCAATACAAGACCGCATACGAGAACAGAGGATTGCGATTATTGGCTTGGGTGGAACGGGTGCTTACATCTTGGATCTTATGGCGAAGACACCTGTTTCAGAAATCCACCTTCTGGATGATGACGAAGTTGAATGGCACAATTTCATGCGTGCTCCAGGTGCGCCAACTAGTGAGGAAATCGAGCTTCTTCGAAAGAACCCCTTTACTAAAGTCGAGTATTATAAGTCCAAGAAGTATGCTTCGCTACGGGAAGGAATTTTTGCCCATGATGTCCGGATAGACAACTCGTCCGTATTAGCCAATTTTCTATCTGCTCATCCTGTCGACTTTGCTTTCATAGCCATCGACCAGAAGAAAGACGACGATGCCCCACGCCAAGATGTCGTATATGAAGCGCTCTCTGAAGAAGCGATCCCCTTCATAGATTCGGGCGTGAGCATATCCCTCCATGGCGATAGGGTTAAAGGAGCCGTAACAACGAGTTTCTATGCTGAAGGGTCTAAGGAGTGGAAAGGGGCTATACCGAACGCTAGAGTTCAGGGCGATTTACACAGCTACCGTAACGTGCAACTACCGGAAGTGAATGCGTTGGCGACATCGCTCGCTGTAATGGAGTGGCGCCGCCGCACAGAACAGTATGTTTCGAAGTCGGTATCTTTCCTTCATAAGTTCCGACTCGAAAAGCCGCACATTGTCCCATCTTAGGGGGCGCAGTGAAGACATCTGTAAATCTCCGTCCTATCTTCGTAGAGGCACTACCCAATTTCGACCAAATTAAAATCGGCGAACTTTGGATCAGCCACAAGCATAGGACGGTCAATCTACGTTGTCCTTGTGGATGTAACAGCTTGGTGGTTTTGTCGCTCCATCCCAGCCGATGGCACGTATATTTCGACGGAAAGTCGATCTCCTTGTACGGTCCGACTAGTGGGTCCGTTTGGGCGAACTCCAGCTGTGGCAGTCACTATCTCATAAGAAACAATGTCGTAATTTGGCTAGATGGGATCGATGCAAGTAGACATTTGGACTATGCCAACATTGAAAGGGTTCGATTGCTCGGCTCTGCACCTGTCTATCAACGGCTTCTATTAAAGCTCACAAGGTTATGTCGTGGTTTATTTTCATATCATTAGTGCCTGTTAACGCTATCGTAATGCCTCCACGATGAGCACGAAGACAATAAACCCGAGAAACATCACATCCCCTTTCCCGAAGCGTGAGAATATCCTGCGAAAGTCCTTGAGTTACCGAAACAGACGCTCCCCTTCGTAGCGCCTTTTGTACAGTGCCTAGTCGTCATTCCCGGGTCCCCCCCCCCGGTTTCTCTTGGGCGGAACCCCGGGAGTGAACCATCAGTCGAGAGCCTGCGGGTCGCCCTCCCCGACAGTTCGGCTTCTTCCCCGGTGGCGCAGGCGACGATACAGCGTGCCGCCCGCCCGTCGGTCTGCTCCGGACTCCATCCGGCCTTCACCCGGTCCTCGACCGCCTCCCAGCGCTCAGGGTCATCTTCCAGGACACGGCAGAGGCTTCCCGGCGCCGGCTCGTCGCTTGCTCTGGCTTGCTGATGTCGATAGTCCCGCTGTCCGTGATGGCGGGACAGCTCTCGGGAAATCGTGCTGATGTCCCGCCCAAGCTGCTCAGCCATCGGCCGCTGGGGTCGATCCGTGGACTTGAGCGCGAAAATGGGCGATCTTTCCGGGTGGGTCAGGGGGCGATCGCCAGTCGGCATGACCCTTCTCCATTGATTGGTCAACTGAGAGGGTCTGCCATCCGCTGGCCCGCCGCCATCCGCTTACCTCAAGCGATCCGGCGCCGGGGCCAAGTGTTGCACTTCAGAGTGGCACGGGGGATTTTAAATTATCAAAATGAAGCACTACTAGTGGTACCACTGCCCGAGCACTACGACCCGTTCGTTGGCGAGGGCAGCAGCATAACAAAGCACCACCCGCACCGCTTCATGCGAAATAGACGGATAGCTCTTCGCGATGTCTTCCGCATCCAAACCGTCCGCCAGATTATCCAGCACCGTCGTCACTAGAACGCGCGTCCCCGTGATGCATGCCTTGCCGTGGCAAATTTCAGGGTCCACGGTGACATGGTCACGCCAGTTCATCATTTCTCTCCACGATGCGAATTCCGAAATGCAGTACTTAAACGGTGAACATCTTCAATGAATTGGGCATATACTGAACTGTTGAAATTCTTTGTGGGTAAGTATATCGGCTGGTTCTGCCAAGATCGGCCTTAGCCGTGACTGGCGACCGGAAAATTCAGCTCTCCAAAGGACTGATTCGGCCATTGATGGCATTCATCTCGACTCCAGGGGAGTCTGACAGAGGCGCTTCACTGACGCAAGGACCTGACCCGCCCCGTCCGGCCATCAGGCGACCCGACCGGTGTTGCACTTCGCACTGGAACGGGGGTCATCATGAAAATGCTGAAGGATCATTTGCTTTTTCCCCTTTTCTGTCTTACCTTGATACCATCGAACACATGAGGGGATGACGATGGTCAAGACCGCAACCCTGTCTTCCAAGTTCCAGATTTCAATCCCCAAGGCGATCCGGACCACTGATCGGTGGGAAGCCGGACGCACTTTCGTCTTCATTCCCAAGGAGACCGGCGTTCTGCTGATGCCGGTCCCGGAGTACGAAGAGATGAAGGGGCTGGCCAAAGGAGCCTCATCGGAGGACTATCGTGACCGTTCGGATCGCATGAGATGACGCGGGTTGACACATCGGCCTGGATCGAGTGGCTGATCGGTTCGCCCATCGGTGAGCAAGTGGCCCAGCCGCTTCCCGTGCATACGGATTGGCTGGTGCCCACCATCGGGCAACTGGAACTGGCCAAATGGCTCACCCGGGAGGTGGGTGAGGACAAGGCCGACCAAGTCATCGCTTTCACCCAGGTCTGTCATGTGGTACCACTCGACACCGAGGTCGCGCTGGCTGCGGTCGAGGCAGGCCGTGCATACCCGCTGGCAACCGCTGATGCGATCATCTTTGCCACCACACGAAATCAATGGAGCCAAGTTGCTGACCTGCGATGGGCATTTCGAAGGTCTGCCCGGCGTCGCATACATCCCGAATCTCAAGCATTGAACTCATCCGCATTGGCTCTTGCCCTTATATCGCAGAGCTGTCCTTGATGTCGACCTGGGTGCAAAGATCATTCAACCAATCCGTATTGGGTGATGCGTGCGATAAGCGGCTGCCCATCATCGCAACCCCGGAACGAGTCAAGCTGATCGGGGTTTTGAGACAATCAAGAGGGGGGGAATGCCCCCTCTACGCAGACCCCGTGGATCCAAAGCCTCCATCGGCCCGCTGACTTTCCAAAAATGACGGCACCACCTCAAAGTCTGTCTGTATCACAGGAACAAATACCAGTTGGGCGATCCGGTCACCGGGAGCAATGGTGAAAGACAAGGTCCCTCGATTCCAGCAGGACACAAACAGTTGACCCTGATAATCGGAATCAATCAGACCCGTCAGATTGCCGAGCACAATTCCATGCTTGTGGCCGAGGCCGGAACGGGGTAGGATAACCGCCGCCATAGTGGGGTCACCGATATGAATGGCGATCCCGGTGGAAATCAGTTCCGTCTGTCCGGGTGGGATCGTGAGCGGACCATCAAGACAAGCTCTCAGGTCAAGACCGGCAGCCCCTTGGGTGGCATATTGTGGCAAGCCGAAATCCGTTTCCACCCGGGAATCGAGAACCTTCAGCGCAATTTTTTTTCTCATGAGGCGTCCAACAATTTGCCGATTTCCTGGAAAATTCTGATCGCGACTGCATACTTATCTGCCTCGGGGATAACGATTTCCCCCTCTGCATGAATCACCGTTACCGTATTGCGATCATTGCCTAATGCATCCTGATCACCCCCAACCTGATTGGCGACCATCATATTCACCCCCTTGTGCGTCAGCTTAGTGCGGGCATTGGCCAATACATCCCGAGTTTCCGCCGCAAAGCCCACCGTGAAGGGTGATGGGTCCAGTGCAGCCACCCTCGCAAGAATATCGGGGTTGCGTACCAACTCCAACGACATCGAATCCACTTCGCTCGTCTTTTTGATCTTGTGTTCCTGGCAACGAATGGGTCGAAAGTCGGCCACGGCAGCCACCGCCACGAAAACATCCACCCCCCCAATGTGTTCCAGCACGGATCGCAACATGTCATTCGCAGACCAGACATTGATCCTTTGGACATTGACCGGAGTCGGCAAGTGGACAGGGCCACTGACCAGAACCACCTCTGCCCCTTGATCTGCGGCAGCGGCGGCAAGGGCATACCCCATCTTCCCTGAACTGCGATTGGTGATCCCACGCACCGGGTCAAGGGCCTCCCAAGTCGGACCCGCTGTCAACAACACCCGCCGTCCGCAAAGGGGAGAATCTTCCGGGGCACCGATCAGTTGTGAAACGATTGTTGCAGGCTCGGTCATGCGCCCGAGACCGGTCTCTCCACAGGCCTGATCTCCACAGTCCGGTCCAATCATCCGAACATTTCGTTTGCGAAGGATATCCAGGTTGGATTGGGTTGCAGGATGATGCCACATTTGCTGGTTCATGGCCGGGACCACCACCACTTCGGCAGTGGTCGCGAGCACCAGTGTGGATAGCAGGTCATCTGCCTGCCCATGTGCCATTTTGGCGATGAAATTCGCCGTGGTCGGGGCCACCACCACGAGTTCCGCCCACCGGGCCAACTCGATATGCCCCATACCGGATTCCGCATCCGCATCCAGGAGATGCTCATGCACGCGATGGCCGCTGACTGCCTGGAGGGTCAAGGGGGTGATAAAAGCAACCGCTCCACGGGTCATGACGACACGCACCTCACAACCCCGTTCAATCAAGCGCCGAACAAGCTCCGGCGACTTATAGGCTGCCACGCCCCCGGTGACCCCGACCAGAACACGCCGGGTTCGATAGCACGATGCGGTTCTTGGCGAGCCCATGGTGGTCAGGAGATTTTCACTTCGAAGTATGTTATTTCCGGTTTTTATCGGAGACTAATTTATCATGCCATTACCGCGTATCGTCAGGATTATCGCATTTTCGAGAGTATTAATTTCATAATCTGAAAACGAATTTACCCTCAATCTATACATAATCGACGTAGACTTGTCATCGCTGTCGTCCGTTGTCCACGATTCACCTGCGCGAAAAGGAAAGGTCATGAAGGCCAGTGTTGTCGGTCGCAATTCTAGTGGTGCAACACCCTGTTGTATAAAGGCGTCTTGCACAGAAGCAGAACAGGCTCGCCGACATCAGCTTCCTAGCCACTTGCATGTCGGATCATGCAGACTTCTCGCTTCTCATCTATGGAGGCATATTGCACCTGGAACTCAAGATCTTTTATATGTACAGCACGACGGTCTAGTCTAGACATTGGCAAGATTTTCACGAAAACACTACTACATCAACAATCGTAAATCCAAACACAGTCAGCCTGGATATTAAACCATCAAGATGTTTCTAATGCTCTAGCCCAAGACCAAAAAACGAGCCGTCCAGCTCTCGATGCTACGGTAGAAAAAGAACCCTTGTCCCCAACTATCTGAACAATCGGCTGACTATCGCTACCACCTTGAGGACACTGGTAGCACAATTCATGTTCGGATCAACGGGAGCGATTGTGACTGCGGGGCGCTTGGTCTTATCTTCTGCCTCTCTTTCCCAATACTTCAGAGAAGTCGCTTCATCCATGGATAACCCTACTATGCTAACTGGGATTCGAGCAGCTTGAACTGATCGACAAAATCATCTTTCATCATCTTATTCCCATCAAGTCGAAACTGATACAAGACTTGATTATTTCGTAGTTGATCCACTTCCGGCCAGCCGTCTTCTCTCCGACAAGAACAACACTGCAAGATCTTCCACGCATCTGTTCAGAAATCCATTTCCTTATCGCCTGGTCACCCCCTTTCTTTACGACTTCCCAGTCGTTATCTGTCGCCGGACAGTTGCCATCCATGACACCAATGTTTCGTATTTTTCTGGCACGCCACGCATCTAGTTTGTAATGAAAACTGAAAAAACTCGGCGTTTCATTTCATGCATAACCCATCAGTGATAAGGATAGCAATAAGTACAAGCATTACAAGAAATAGTGCACCATAAAACCGACAAACAGACCAAGACCATGCGACACACCAAACCGAACTGACTTTGGAGAGATAAGGACGATAGTCCAACTCGAATGGCTTGACTGCTTCACCATGCAAGACCGCCTCATAAAGCTTGATGTAGCACCTTTCAAGCTGAAGGTACTTGGCATCCATTATCCAAAATGCGATCACCGGGATGCAGCCACCTAATCCAATTAGCCAATGTGGATCGTTCGACAACCCCGAGAAAACAAAGGCTGCGGTGACCAGCGACACGGCCCATGTCTTCATTTGAGCACTGTTTCCCGCCATGCGGGTCACGACGCCCTGCACCAATTTCAGATGCTCAACAGCATTTTGAGAATTCTCGTGAATCATATTGGCACACTACCACTTCCACCAAAGGCAATCAAGACTCATCACCGTGACGCACCCCATGAAGCTTACTGCCGCGTTAACCAAATCAGTCCTGATAAGTCTATTACGACCGCTTGACGGTTCAAGTCCAGACAGGAAGGGTTCTTGCACGCCGCAACATGTCAAACCAGTATCCTGTCGCCATTTCTCATCCTCCACACAACGGATAAGCTGACAAGGTGCATCCGGTGTCTCATGAACTCTTCCCGTATCAGAATTTGCCACTCGACCGTACCGAGACAGTATTTGATCTCATCTGCGCCCCCGATCCCATCCCAAATTACTGACCGAATGACTGGCGGGACAGAGTTTTTTCCATCCGGGCGCCATTTTGCCAGATGATGATCTGTATCACGACCGTCATATGGGATGTGAAAAATTCCACGCACTCGCGCCGAAAGGGCTTCAGTGGTACAGTATAAAATCTTATCCGAGCAATAGAGTGCGATTAAACCCTGTAAGCACTCAGTATCCCAGCTGCAACATTAACTGACACAGACAAATTATATGAAATCAAGAGAACGAAGACGGGGTATCACATTGGTGCATACGGGGGAAGGAAAGGGCAAGTCTTCCAGTGCTTTCGGCGTCGTCTTCCGGGCGGCGGGTTGGGGGCTTAAGGTCTGTGTGATCCAATTGATCAAGGGTAAATGGAAGACGGGCGAAAGCCAAGCCGCCAGCCGCTTCGATAATATCGAATGGCATGCACTGGGAGACGGATTTACCTGGGACACCAAAAACCCTGAGCAGGACCTCAAAACCAGTCGAAAAATCTGGGAGTTCGCCCAGGAAAAGATCCGGTCTGAAGAATTTGACATGGTCTTGCTGGACGAAATCAACTATTGCTGCAGTTACGGCTGGTTCACCGGCCAGGAAATCGCCGACTTCATTCGCACGGAAAAACCGAAATGGATGCATCTGATCCTGACCGGACGCAATGCCCCGAAAGAGATCATTGAGGTCGCCGATACGGTATCCGAAATGCGCAAGGTCAAACATGCCTTTGATGAAGGCATCCGGGCCGTTCAGGGGGTCGAGTTCTGACCTTTCACCGTCCACACGGTCTCCAGCACCCCACCACCCAGGGAAATCAGTGCCCGCGCCGCACCGCTGGTTTTTTGATTGACCTGATGCCGAAATCCGTTCACTCCAGTTCCACTGTCACCGGTCGGCGTCGCTTCTTGAGACGGCTTCGGTGACACTTAACTTCCAGGCGTTTTTGCCGGGCTGCCCGGGTGGGACAGGTCGGAACCCGCTGACGACATTCAGCCGTCGCCCTGCGGATCAAGTCCCCCAATCGTTCCAACGCAGCCTGGCGATTTTTGGCTTGCGTGCGGTATTCCTGCGCCTTGATCACCACGATGCCCTCCCGACTGACCCGGCGGTCATGCAAACGAAGCAGCCGAGCCTTGATGTGCTCCGGTAATGACGAGGTCGAAATGTCAAACCGAAGATGAATTGCCGACGAGACCTTGTTGACTTTCTGTCCCCCCACACCGGCGGAACGGATAGCATGCAACTCCACCTCAGCAAGAGGGATCGTCAGTTTTGGCGTCACTTGAATTGTGTCGGTCTTGGCAAAATTCATGGGAAATACTCAACGTTGAATATCCGGCGTACCACACTGGCACAGTCTTTTGCAAACCGCGGTTCATGAACCTCAACCCTAGGTCATCCGCACGGGATCCTCAACTGTTCCCCGAACCTTATTTCGTCGCTGTTCACTGTCAACATTCTCCATCTTTTACCACGTAGAATCCACTTCTATAACCCATAAGCAGGGTTTTCAGTAGGCAATAGCGATCGCAAACCCTCGTCGATCTTTTCAGCAACATACATTGAGTGTTATGACTGTCTTGGTTCGAATGCATCGCGTATCTCAACCTCCATCCCGACCCTGAGTGCTCTCTGCCCTTCACCTCCATTCTGAACAAAGTCCGAAATTCGCTGGGAATGGCGACAATGGTCGTTATCAGACAAAGCCGCTTGGTATAATTCCCTTACATTTTCTCGTCTCCTGACCAGCCCCTCTCAAGAGATAGAGGTGCCCGCCCCCCTCGTCAGATCATGAAACGCTATTCGATCTTCAGCCTGCTGCGAAATGCGGTCAATTATCATCAGGACTGGCCGAGTGCCTGGCGGAGTCCGGATCCCCGCCGGGAGTACGAGGTCGTCATTGTCGGCGGGGGGGGACATGGTCTGGCAACTGCCTATTACCTCGCGAGCGAGTGTGGTATCCGCGATGTCGCCGTGATTGAAAAAGGCTGGATCGGAGGCGGCAATACCGGCCGCAACACCACCATCGTGCGGTCGAACTACCTCTATGACGAGTCGGCCAGGCTCTACGAACACGCTCTGAAATTATGGGAAGGGTTGAGTCAGGCACTGAACTACAACGTCATGTTTTCCCCCAGGGGATTGCTGCACCTGGCCCACAATGTGCATGACATGCAGGAAATCGGGCGACGCGGCAATGCCATTCGGCTAAATGGGATCGACTCCGAGTTCCTGACCCCGGCCCAGGTCAAGGCAATGGTGCCATTTATCAACCTGGACTGTCGCTACCCGGTGATGGGGGCACTGTTGCAGCGACGGGGGGGAACGGCCCGCCATGATGCGGTGGCATGGGGGTATGCCCGTGGCGCAGATGCCTTGGGGGTCGATATCATCCAGAACTGTGAAGTCACCGGTTTTCGTATCGAAAACAATGCCGTCACTGGCGTGCAAACCTCCCACGGCCTGATCGGAGCTCGAAAGGTCGGATGTGTGGTGGCGGGCCATTGCAGCGTCTTGGCCGAGCTGGCCGGATTTCGCCTGCCGATCGAGTCTGTCCCACTTCAGGCACTGGTGTCGGAACCCATCAAACCGATCCTGGACTGTGTGGTCATGTCAGGTAGCGTCCATGCCTACATCAGCCAGTCGGATAAAGGCGAACTGGTCATCGGGGCCGGTTCCGACTCTTACAACTCCTACTCCCAACGCGGCAGTTTCAATCTGATCGAGGACACGGTTGGACCAGTCATCGAGTTGTACCCGATTTTTTCTCGCCTGAAAATGCTGCGCCAATGGGGCGGTATCGTGGATGTGACCGTAGACCGCTCCCCCATCCTCAGCAAGACGCCGGTCAGAAACCTGTTTTTCAACTGCGGGTGGGGCACCGGCGGATTCAAGGCGACCCCGGGGTCTGGCCATGTCTTTGCCCACTCCATCGCCCGGGGGGAAATGCATCCCGTTGCCGAGCCCTTTTCCATTGATCGTTTCCACACCGGCGCACTGATCGATGAAGGGGCCGCCGCGGCCGTGGCCCACTGATCCATCCGGAGACCGACCTTGCTATTGATCCAGTGTCCATGGTGTGGGGTGAGAGACCAGACCGAGTTTCACTCCCAGGGAGAGGCGCATATCAACCGCCCGGAGAACCCGGATCAATTGAGTGAGGAGGCTTGGGGGGATTATGTCTTTTTCCGGAAGAATCCGAAGGGGATCCACTATGAGCGCTGGGTCCATGTCCATGGGTGCCGCCGCTGGTTCAACGTGATGCGTGACACCCGCACCGACCATATCTTTGCCACCTACCGACCAGGTGACCCAAAACCAGAGTGTCCGGGGGGTTCTTCGCAGAACGAGGTATCCGGCTCATGATCCAATCCTGCCGACTGTCTCAAGGGGGCCGGATCAACCGGGACCGACCCATCCATTTTCGATACGACAACCGGGAATACCAGGGCTATGAAGGCGATACGCTCGCTTCCGCCCTGCTGGCCAATGGGGTGCATCTGGTCGGCAGAAGCTTCAAGTACCATCGACCCAGGGGGATCCATTCAGCCGGATCCGAAGAAGCGAATGCATTGGTTCAACTGGAATCCGGGGCGCATACCGAACCCAATCGGCGGGCCACCGAAGTCGAGTTGTACGAGGGGCTCTGTGCCTCCAGCCAGAACTGCTGGCCGTCAGTCCGATGGGATGTCGGCGCCATCAACGCCCGGCTTTCACGTCTGTTGCCAGCGGGCTTCTACTACAAGACCTTCATGTGGCCGGCACGCTTTTGGATGACCTACGAAAAGTATATCCGCAGGGCCGCTGGCCTGGGCCAGTCCTCTACCGAACCTGACCCGGACCACTATGATAAATTGCATGCGCACTGTGATGTGCTGGTGGTGGGCGGCGGACCTGCCGGACTGCAGGCTGCGCTCAGTGCTGGCCGAAGTGGGGCCCGGGTCATCCTGACTGACGAAAAACCTCTGCTGGGTGGCTCCCTGCTCTCCGACTCCGTCCAAATCAATCACCGACCCGCTCAGCACTGGATCGAGTCGGTGACGGGTGAGCTTGATCGCCTGCGGGACGTCACTGTGCTGACCCGCACGACCGTCACTGGTTACTACGATTACAATTTTCTGGTTGCCAATGAACGGGTCAGCGAACACCTGGGACCAGCAAATCGAGGAAACCGCCCAAAGGAACGACTCTGGAAGATTCGAGCCCATCAGGTCATACTGGCCACAGGGGCGATTGAGCGTCCCTTGGTATTCGCCGACAATGACCGGCCGGGGATTATGCTGGCCGGAGCACTGCGCACTTGGATCCACCGGTTTGCCGTCCTGCCCGGGCGCCGGGTCGGGGTCTTGACCAACAATGACAGTGCCTATCAGGTGGCCCGGGAAGCCATCGAAGCCGGCGCCTTCGTGGAAATCATCGATGTCCGAAAACAGCCCCATGGCACCTGGGTCGACCGAGCACAGGCGGCCGGCATTTCCATTCGGACCAATGCCACGGTGACCAAAGTGCGCTGTCGCCAAGGTCGGTTGCGAGGGGTGTCGGTCATGGAGTTGTCCGATAACGGTCGGCAGGTACAGGGCCAGCAGCAGGCCATCCAACTGGACCTGCTGGTCCATTCCGGCGGCTGGACGCCCACGGTCCACCTGTTCAGCCAAGGCAGGGGGAGTCTCCAGTATCTTGACGCGGAGCATTGCTTTGTGCCGGGTGAACGATCCCCGAACAACCGGGGATTTGAAGCCGGTGCCTGCAAAGCCACATGGGCACTGACAGGCTGCCTGACCGAAGGCGCCAGCGTGGGGGCGAAGGCGGCACAACAGGCGGGATTTCCCAAGGCTTCCCCGGTGGATTCCCCGGAAGTGGATGAATGGCCACAGGGGGCACTGCGTCCTCTATGGATATTGCCCACCGTTCACCCGATAGGGCGCGGATCCGGAAAACACTTTCATGATCTGCAGAACGATGCCACGGTGGCGGATATCCACCTTGCTGCGCGGGAAGGATTTTTCTCCGTAGAGCATCTCAAACGCTATACCACCACCGGGATGGGGACCGATCAGGGCAAGACATCGAACCTCAATGCCCTGACCGCCTTGGCCGACATCCGTCAGGTGCCGGTCGCGGAGGTGGGAGTGACCACTTTCCGGCCCCCCTATACCGCCGTGACTTTCGGTTCCATCGTGGGACATGATCGAAGGGAACTCTTTTTGCAGCAGCGAAAGACCGCCATCCACCCTTGGCATGAATCCAACGGAGCTGTGTTCGAGGATGTGGGGGATTGGAAAAGACCCTTCTATTTCCCCCGATCCGGCGAATCCATGCATGAGGCCGTGCAGCGCGAATGCAGGGCTGTGCGCACTGCCGGTGGTCTGTTGGATGCTTCTACCCTGGGCAAAATTGATATTCGCGGGAAAGATGCCCTCTGGCTCCTCAATCAGATCTATACCAATGCCTGGGATTCCCTGAAGCCTGGGGGCTGCCGGTATGGCCTGATGCTGAATGAACACGGCATGGTCTTCGATGATGGGGTGACTACTTGCCTGCAGGAAAATCATTATCACATGACCACCACGACCGGTGGCGCCGCCCGGGTCATGAGTTGGCTGGAGGAATGGTTGCAGACCGAATGGACTTCCCGGGAAGTCTATTGTACCAGCGTGACCGAGCAGTGGGCAGTGGTAGCGATTGCAGGCCCCCAAGCCCAAACGACCCTGGCCACACTGACGGACCACCCGCTGGATGAGGAGTCCTTTCCATTCATGACCCTGCAGGAGTTTCCGGTAGCGGGCATCCCCGCCCGGATATTTCGCATCAGCTTCACCGGCGAACCCAGTTTTGAAATCAACGTCAAGGCGCGCTATGGACTGGCCCTCTGGGAAGCCCTGTTGGAAGCCGGACAGCAGCGGGGTGTGGTGCCCTATGGCACGGAGACGATGCATATCTTGCGGGCGGAAAAGGGATATATCATCGTAGGCCAAGAAACCGATGGCACCGTCACCCCCATGGATCTTGGGATGGACTGGATCATATCGAAGAAAAAGGGCGACTTTCTCGGACGCCGTTCCCATACCCGCACTGATACCGCCAAGACGGGAAGAAAGCAATTGGTCGGCCTGCTCACCGAAGATCCCTTATTCGTCCTGCCGGAGGGAACCCACATCGTGGAGCCACTGCTGGAGTCGCCCCCGATGAACATGCTGGGTCATGTGACCTCCAGTTACCTCAGTCCGAATGTCGGCCGGTCAATTGCCATGGCCCTCATCAAGGACGGCTTCCGACGCAAAGGGGAAACCCTGTCGGTAGCACTGATGGATGGCAACAATCATCCGGTCACGGTGACCGATCCGGTCTTTCTGCGCTGAAGAACGATCCATGTCTGTCCGCCTCAAAGAGATTCCGACCACTTCCCCATGCTATGCCCGCGAACCCGTCGAGGGTTCCACCGTGCTGCGCGAGATGAAACCCCGAGGCAAACTCAATATCCGGGGCGAAGCCCAAAACCCGTCCTTTACCCAAGGGATCCGGTCCGCTTTGGGCATGGCATTGCCCCTCAAAGCGAATACCTATACGGAATTTCAGTCCCTCAGACTGTTCTGGCTGGGACCAGATGAGTGGCTGTTGTCCTGTGACCTGGAGGACATCGGATCATGGCAGGACAAACTGACGCAGTCGTTGTCCGGGATTCACCATGCATTGACTGAGGTATCCGACTATTACACGGTACTGCGGTTACGCGGTCCCGACTCCACCACCCTCCTGCGAAGGGGCTGCCCGATGGACCTTCATCACGAGGCGTTTCCATCCGGCAACATTGCCCAGACCCGCTTTGGACATGCCAGCGTCCTATTGTTGCATTACGGAGATGGTGAAACCTGGGACATTCATGTACGCTGGAGCTATGCGGAATATGTCTGGGACTATCTTGTCAGTGCCATGCGTGCCTTGCCTTATTCAGATGGAACATCGGACACCCCTTGACGTGTCAGGAGGGGCCCGGCTTTTGCGGCGGCCGATTCACTGGAAGGCAGCGCAAGCGTTGAATCGGCCCCCGCTTTGGGGTACGCTTCGCGCCCCTTGTGGCTACGTAGCTCAGTTGGTTAGAGCACATCACTCATAATGATGGGGTCGGTAGTTCGAATCTACCCGTAGCCACCATGTGTTCCAAACGGATCCATCGAACCGATTTCCGACCCGTTTCGAGGAGGCACCAGACCCCTGACCGGGTGTGGTTCTGTCATCCGACTCACCGACTCATGTGCCATCCCGGAATGGCTCGCACGACGGGCATCGCCCAGATGGATGAAAGTAGAGCCACCCTATGTGCCCCTGCCCCGTTCTGATCCGGATGTTGTTCGGGGATCACGGGGATTACCATCCGATACGCAAAACGTCATCTCTTTGGGCTGCCTTGTGGCCTGCCCCTGAAAATGGGAAAGTCCATCCAGAGACCACCGGACACATTGCCCTGAATTTCCGTGAACGCGATCCCATTTCTCAATCGATTCACCGCTCTGGGAGAAGCCTTTTTTGTTCGTACCCCACCTTCTCCGGTATCGGGTCCGAAGATCATCCACCTGAATGAGGAATTGGCCCGTGAACTGGGCTTGGAGGTCGAAGCACTGAATTCGGATTACGGGGCCGGGGTATTTGCCGGGAATGAGATCCCAGAGGGTGCCGAACCGTTGGCCATGGTCTATGCCGGACACCAGTTCGGCCTGTTCAATCCGCAGTTAGGTGATGGACGAGCCTTGCTGTTGGGTGAAGTGGTCGACCGAAAAGGGAAGGCATTCGGCATCCAGTTGAAAGGTTCGGGTCGCACTATGTTTTCACGCAACGGGGATGGGCGAGCCGCCCTCGGACCTGTTCTGCGCGAATATCTGGTCAGTGAAGCCATGGATCGACTCGGCGTGCCTACCACCCGGGCTCTGGCAGTCGTCACGACCGGCGACCGGGTCCGGCGCGAAAGGGCGATACCCGGTGGCATGATCACCCGCGTCGCCAGCAGTTACATCCGCGTGGGTACGTTTGAATTCTTTGCTCGACGCGGGGCCATCGATGCCGTTCGGACGCTGGCCGACCACGTCATCACAAGCCTCTACCCCGACAGTGAAGGAGCACCACGCCCCTACCTTGCCCTGCTGGAAGCGATCATCCGACGACAGGCCATTTTGGTCGCCCAGTGGATGCAATTGGGGTTTATCCACGGGGTGATGAATACCGACAATATGTCCATTGCCGGAGAAACCATCGATTATGGTCCCTGTGCCTTCATGGATCATTTCAACTTTCACCAGGTCTACAGTTCCATCGACCATCAGGGACGTTATGCCTACAGCAATCAACCACAGATCGCGCTGTGGAATCTGGCACGCTTGGCAGAGTGTCTGGCCCTGATCCTGGATGACCAACCGGACAAGGCGATTGAGTTGGCCAAAGACGCCTTGGAAAAATTCGTGCCAGGGTATGAAAATGCCTGGTTGCAGGGTATGCGGGCTAAGTGCGGTCTGGGGGAATCATCCGATCATCTCGAGCCCAATGATCGTCAACTCGTTGAAGCGCTGCTGCATCTGATGCATGACAGCCACGCCGACTTCACCTCGACATTCGATGCGCTGTCATCGTTGAGCGACCGGCCCAATAGGCAAGACCGGAAATTCCTGGCCCAGTTTGAAGACCCCGAACCAGCCAAGGCCTGGCTGGTTCAATGGCGCCAACGGCTGCAGAAGCTCCCTATGGATGATCAGGTCCGCCAGACCAGGATGCGCCGAGTCAATCCGGTCTATATCCCCCGCAACCACTTGGTGGAAGCGGCCATTCGGGCCGCCGAGGATGCGGCGGACTTTTCGGTGTTCCATGCCTTGCACAATGTGCTGCAGAGTCCCTATGTGCGCCAGCCCGGCATGACATCATACCAAACACCACCGACCCCACAGCAAGTTGTCCTGGAGACATTCTGCGGGACCTGATCACCATTTCTGGACGGAGAATCGCTCGAAATCTTCTACAGACCAAACGACATCGGTCATCCTGTCCGTGCCTGTGGTCGTGTCATCCTGCCGACTTCACCGGGCTGAAGAATCGAGGGCGATCGTCCGTGATTTTCGAGATGTGGGGCTGTCATCCCCATGACGAAAGGGACCTGTCCGGCTCAGGGTCGGGCAGGAGTGGTCACCGGTCCTTGCGGTGTCAGGAGCGTTTCAGACAAACCACGCGCCGTATATCGCATCCGCAAACTCAGCAACCTTTCGGCATATTCAAGACGGGTCTGCTGGTAGTCCGGATCATGGCTGACATCGTGCAGTTCCCCTGGATCATTCTGCAAATCATAGAGCAAGGGCGGCAGCGCAGGAAAATGAACGTATTTGAAGCGTTTGTCGCGGAGCACGCCGAGTTGGCACTGATGTACGCTGACTCCAGGATGGTCATCCATCAACCCATTGGCTACATAGCGGAAATCATATTCCCAGTGGACCGCAGTGCGCCATGAGGCGGGGACTGAGGCCGATTCCAGAATCGGCAGCAGGGATCGACCATCACACTGGGAGGGAATCTCCATACCGAGCCATGCCAACATGGTGGGCATAATATCCACGTTCTCGGTGAACACATCGAACCGCTTCCCCCGGCTCGCATCGGCAGCACGGCGCGGGTCACGGATAATGAGGGGGATGTGGTAGGACTGATCAAAAAACCCCAGCTTGCCGTTCAACCAGTGGTCTCCCAATTGCTCACCATGGTCCGAGGTGAAGATGATCAGGGTATCGTCCCAGAGATCACGTGCCTTGAGAAATCGAAACAAGCGACCCAGATGCTCGTCCACCTCGGTCATCAGACCATAGTAGGAGGCGCACGCATCTTCCAGGGATCTTGTGTCAGCGTCGCTGCCGAACTGTGGATGCTGAACCATGGCGGCAATGAAGGGATGCATGGCGGCTTCCCGAGACCGCGTCTCATGTCGAACTGGTGACCAGATTGCATCCGGTGGATATCGTTCATTATAGGGTTCTGGTGCCACGAACGGCGGATGGGGGCGCAACAAGGAGAGATGAGTCACCCAATCCCCCTCCACGACATCAATCCATTCCAGACATCGCCTGACCATATAGGCGGTCTCGTGGTCATCCCGATGAATCGCCAGAGGGAGAACCTGCTTCCCGCCATCCGCCCAAGTGGTGCCCGGGACCCTCTGACCATAGAGATCCCACCGCTTTCGAGGAATCGGGTAACCGCGCTGCTTCAGGTATTCCACCCAAGGCACCGGCACATCTTCGCGAACCGGCGTATAGGTCCCGATGCCAGGCAAGGGTTCACTGTAATGGGAGAGTCGGCTATCCGACGGATCCAGCCCCATGGGATCCTTCGCAGTATCGGTGTAGCCGAACAAGGAAGGATCATACCCCAGCTTTCTCGTCTCCAGAGCCCAGTTTGTCAACCCACCGGAAACGGGAGTGCCATTGGTCACGCAGCGATGGTTGAAGAGATACATCCCAGTATGCAGGGAGGTGCGACTGGGAGCGCAAGGGGCCGCCTGGGCAAAATGATGAACAAAAATCGACCCATCTTGGGCCAATGCATCCAGATTGGGGGTCTTGACCACAGGATGGCCCAGCATGGAAAGGCATGGACCGCGCCATTGATCAGCAGTAATCAGCAGAATATTCACAGGTAGCGGAAAACCAAACCATTCGGTATGCGACCCACTTACAGCCCGATCAGTGCCCAGCGGGAATCCGGATCGAATAAAGCCCTGATCCCCCGTGGCAATTTGGTCAAAACGGGCCACCTTGTGCCGGTCCATCGGACAGTGGTGGGCCAAGCAACAAGCATTTCCCCGGTCCTCCTTCTACCTGGAGGATTTCGTGGAGCGGGTGAACGGAATCGAACCGTTATCATGAGCATGGGAAGCTCAGGTAATCACCATTATACGACACCCGCCGTAAAGCTGGCAGTGTAGTGGATTCTAACATATGCGGCGGCGGCACAATCTTCTCGATTTGACGACCACCAACAGCAATTCCTGTCAGATAACCGGAAGTTTGCAAATTCACCTGCCCAGCGTCTATGAAAAGGGGTTGAGAACGATCCGAGGGAGTGAGTGCCACTGCATCCCGATTAAATGCACCGTGACTCCGACCGCACAGATTCCAGCCACGGAGCAAGACATCATGATCGTCCACGAAAACCCCGTTACCCGCATATCGACAGGACGAGGGCCAGCCGCGGGGAGTATTTTCCACCAGAACACTGCCACCGTACTCATGAGGTCATCAATAGATGCAGATGATGTGCGTCTGGATCGGAGAGATCACACGAAGAAAGGCTGGCTGGCCGATTTCAGCAGGCCGTAATGCCCAAGGTCGAGTGAGGCCCGGGTCACTGGATCGGGAACAGGACGCCCCCTCATTAGGAGGGGGCTCGGTAGAACAAACCCCGAAAAGCACACTGCTCAGGGCAGGGCACGCAACAGCTCAATGCCTTGGTCGAAGACCTCCGGCAGGAACGTCACCATCAGGGCGATCACGACCAGGAATCCCCAAGCCTCCTTGCGACTGACCATCTCCGCCCGCAAGGCGTTCAGCTTGCCGTCGAACCGATCCTCGAAATGCTCGAACTTGGCATCGAACTTGGCATCGAAATGCTCGAACTTAGCCTCGAACCGAGTTTCCATCTGTTCGAACTTATCATGGATCTGATCCAGCACCGGTTGCATGGTCCGGCGCCGATGATCATCCAGATATTCGACCAAACTGGCGATATCGTCCGGATCAAAGCCGCGTCGTTTCAAGGTTTCGTACACCGTTATTGTGGTGGATGAGTACATAGTCTAACTCCTGTGAATCAAAAAAGAAATGCACGAGGAGCCGATCAGACCCGAGCGGGGAGAATGTTCCCCGTGCGGGCGGTTTGAGCCGAAACTCAAGGTCGAGTGAGGTACCAGCCCGAAGGGCCGAACACATCTTGCAGCAGGGTACCGAGCGTGTTCCTAATGGGCCGTTTTGGGGTGGCCAACCGCTCAATTGGAGACATGATACTTCAGGCGGTTCGAAACGCAAGCAACAACTCCACCCATCACGCGGTAGGATATCGGGTTGACTGGTCCCGCACACACTGGTTATTCCGCGCACAGTTCAGTGACACGATGACGAGCGGTTGTTGCTCACCGTCTTCTTTGGGAAGGCACACTCGACATTCCTATGGTACTCTCTCAGTGGCCTGTCGTGTTCAGTCCGCCGCCGGTGACTCGGCTCCCATCAACGGCGCTTGATACGCTCCCTGGCTCCCATCTCCCCCTTGGATGAGGCTCTTCGCTCCCCTGACTCCGCCAATGTCGACGCCATCTTCATCACGACGATGTCCTCAAATTTGGACGCTTTCGCATTGAATCAACAATCAGGTATACAATGAACCACACTTTGTCTTCCCGAAATCAGAACCGTACAACCATGATGAGAAACCTATTTGCATTCACTTTGGCTTTGAGTCTGGCGTCCATGCAGGGCCATGCCAATGAAGGCCTGTTTACCACCCAGAATCTCACTCCGGAAACGGCCCTGAAAGCTGCTCTGGCGGCACTGAAAAAATGTCGTGAAGAAGGCTATCAGGTCACGGTGGTCGTGACCGACCGAGCCGGACTGACCCAGGTGATGCTGCGCGACCGCTATGCGGGGGCTCATACGCCTGACGCCGCCCGTCGCAAGGCTTGGACCGCCGCCAGCTTTCGGGAAGGGACTTCAGCGTTGATTGAAGTGACCGCGGCCGGAACCCCTCTGTCCGGTATTCGGCATATCGATGAGGTGGTCATGCTGGGCGGCGGGCTGGTCATCGATGCCGGGGGATCGACCGTCGGAGCCATCGGAGTATCTGGAGCACCGGGTGGGGATTTGGATGACTTGTGTGCCGAAGCCGGCATTGAGGCCATTGAAGAGGATATCCTGTTCTAGTCTGACCACCTATTCCGTGTTGCGTACCAGTATTCGAGTGCCAGTGGTCATGGTGACAATAGCGGCCCCACGACCAACCGAATACTTGTCCTGATGGCCATACCGGAAAAAACCGCGCATTGATGGCTACCCACCCTTCCCATTAGGCCCGATCGGCATCTCGGCAGGAGATGGCTTCAATTGCCTTCGGGGTGAGAAGATATGAGACCAACGCCATTGGCACGACGTCGATGGGGTTCAAACTGGTCTTGACGCCATTGGGATCGTCATTTTTCTGCTCAACCACTTGTACCGCTTGTCATGGAAGGCGGTGGACGTCTGGATTGACCATGCCATGCCCCCAATCCGGGCACCATCAATCTTCTACGACTCGTCGCCCAGCTTTCGACTGTTCCCAGTGGGTCTCGAACAAGATCACACGGACTCTGCCCGGAAGATGAGGGTTGAACAGACGGTTGTGCCAATAGGTGGCTTCGTATTCGGTTGACCCGGGCGAGCATTCGTGGACTGTGCTGAACAGTGTATATCCTTGGCTCTTTTGGACAAACTCCAACTTAACCTGATCCGACTCCAGCAGTTGTCCCGCAAGTACACTGTCGAAAGAAAAAAGCGCCGCCAGCCGATCATCAAACTGCATTGGGGTCTGGTAATATCGCTCGCAGAATGTCTTGAGCGCATTGTGGTAAACCGCCTGTGGGTCATGGGTCTTCTGGACCATGAACCGAAATTCGGCCGTCATCCTTTTCGCATCCAGCCGGTTCATGACGGTCTGGATCTGTCCGGCATATCCTCCGTTCAGAAAGACCCTGGCCCGAACCCCCTCAGGGGGTCTGCCCCCGTGATGGCGCATCGCTTCTTGCCTGAGCCGACACTGCCAGCCGAGAAAATCCCGGCAAAGTGCGGGTCTGTGGTCAGCTTTCATGGGGGAAATCACGGCAAAAGGCGAAGACCAGCATGCATGACGATGCTGTCGTTTTCGGCTGCTTTTCGCGCTCCCAACTCAAGACACACAGCCCCCGAAAGGCATCCTCTTGGGAAAGACGGGGTTGAGGAGGATGCCCCTTCTGCCAGTACCGGCCCCCCGCCCGGTACGCCCCACGGAATCCCACACTGGGACCGCCCGATGGGATCAGAACTTCCGATAGGCCTGCATCAAGTCCACCATCGGATGTCCGGGGGACATCTGGAACTTGATCAAGAGTTCGCGGGCAATCATGTCCCGGTCCTGCTGGTTGTCAGGTAACTCGATATCCGCCGGAACCTGTACCCAGCCGTTGATATTGCGGTCGAACACGGCTGGCTGGCCTTCTTCATATCCCATGTGCACATCCTCCAGCCAGTTCAGGTCGTTCCAGCCCATGATCGCCATGTACTGGTGGAGAAACGGGGTGCAGCGGTCCATATCCGGCACCAGATTGACATCGTACCGATAACCGATATGCTGACCGATTTGTTTTTCACGTTCAGTATCGACTCCATCGCCGACAATAAACCTGTTGATATCTTCACTCATGACAACCTCCTAGAAGCGGTTCATGTCGGGGCGGCCGACGGTATATTGAGTGCCGGCCAGGGGCACCTGTGCCAATGCGGAAGCCTCCATGGTCAGTGCGGCCAGATCTTCGGGCTCCAGTGAATGGACATTCGTCTTGCCACAGGCCCTGGCCAGCATCTGCGCCTCAATCGTGAGAGTATGTAGAAAATTGTAGACCCGCTCGGCGGCTTCGTCCGGGTTCAACCGCGTCCGCAGTTGGGGGTCCTGGGTCGCCACACCGACCGGACAACGGCCGGAATGGCAGTGATAACAATACCCGGCTTCCACCCCCATCTCCTTTTCGAAGTCGGCCTCTGGAATCGCCTTGTTGCAGTTGAGTGCCATCATGGCCGAATGGCCAATCGCCACGGCATCGGCTCCTAGGGCCAAGGCCTTGGCGACATCCCCGCCGTTCCGGATCCCGCCGGCATAGACCAAGGAAATCTCCCCGGATTTGCCAACGTCCTCCAGCGCCCGACGGGCCTGGCGAATGGCCGCAATCCCCGGCACACCGGTTTCCTCCGTCGCCAGATGGGGGCCCGCGCCGGTCCCACCTTCCATCCCGTCAATGTAGATCGAGTCCGGTCCGGTCTTGGCGGCCATGCGCACATCGTCATAAACCCGCGCGGCACCCAACTTGAGTTGAATCGGTACCTCATGGTGGGTGGCTTCGCGGATCTCATTGATCTTGAGAGCCAAGTCGTCCGGACCGAGCCAGTCGGGATGGCGGGCCGGGGAACGCTGGTCAATCCCGGCGGGCAGTGACCGCATCTCGGCTACCTGGTCGGTCACCTTCTGACCCATCAGATGGCCGCCGAGTCCGACTTTGCAGCCCTGACCGATGAAGAACTCCACCGCATCGGCCAACCGCAGATGATTGGGGTTGAAACCATAGCGAGACTGAATGCATTGGTACAACCATTTCTCTGAATAGCGACGCTCGTCCGGAATCATTCCCCCTTCCCCGGAACAGGTGGCCGTCCCAGCCATCGTGGCCCCGCGAGCCAGCGCCGTCTTGGCCTCATAGGACAACGCCCCAAAACTCATCCCGGTGATATAGATCGGAATGTCGAGATCCAGCGGGCGTCTGGCCTTGGGACCGATCAGGGTGCGGGTCAGACACTTTTCCCGATAACCCTCGATCACAAATCGAGTCAGGGTTCCGGGGAGGAACGTCAGATCGTCCCATGTGGGAATTTTCTTGAACAGGGAAAATCCGCGCATCCGATAACGGCCCAGCTCGGATTTGATGTGAATGTCGTCAATGACATGGGGCGGAAACATGAAGCTCTGACCCAGATTATTGACATCGCGGTTGACTTTGGACATTTTTCTTGCACTCCTGAATCGTGGGGCTACAAAACCAGTTTCTTCTCGGAAGGTTCGAGATTGTCATAGTTCCAGAGCTGCTTCCCAGCTACGAACTTCTTCATGTTCTCGACCCCGCACTGGGGGACCACATCATACAGACCGAGCTTGTGCGTAAGCCATTTGACATCCAGTTCGGTCAACTCACCCGGAACGCAGTCGACCCCCAGATCCGTCACCTGTCCGCCCACATAAATGGTCCCGTCATACATGGAGTCACCCAGATTCCTGCCCGCATCCCCGCAGACCACCATACGACCGCGCTGCATCATGAAACCGGAAAAGGCCCCAGTGCGACCCCCGACAATGATGGTGCCCCCCTTTTGGTCAATTCCGGTACGGGAACCGACATCTCCCTTGCAGACAAGGTCCCCGCCCCGGATCGCCGCACCGAACGTGGAGCCTCCGTTGCCTTCGATAACCACGGTGCCTGCCATCATGTTCTCGGCACAGGACCAGCCGACCCGGCCGGTAATATGCACATTGGGTCCATCGATCAGGCCACAACCAAAGTATCCCAGACTGCCCTCAAAAGTGATCCGGGCGCGATTCAGGATGCCGACTCCCACACCATGCCGTGCCTTGGGGTTCTTCACCGTGATGGTGCCGACCCCCTGTTCGAGCAGTTCGCGGATCTTGAGGTTGATTGCGGTGGAATCCATGTCTGTCGCATCGAATGCCCCCTTTTCGTCGAAGTCCACTTCGTGAGCCCAAGGATAGGTAAAACTCTCCTGCGCACTCGCATCAAAGAACCGCTGCTGCGTGCGGCCCGCCAACTGCTCGGAATGCAACCCCATATCATGGGACTTGTGATCTACGCTTGCCATACTCTTACCTCGCCTTCATAGGGATCCCAAGTTTCGATTTCGTTGGGAAAAATGCTGCGGATAGCGACCTCCTCGGATGCCAAGCCGACAAAGTCGTCGCTTTCATACAGAACCATGGGCTTGGCCGCCATGACGTCCTTGGCCATGCCCAGGGCATCACCCGTTGCCACCAGATAAGTGAAGACCCCGTCGAGTTCCTCGACCGAGCGTCGCATCGCACTGTCGAGGTCATCACCGGAATCAATCCGATCAGCGATATACACTGCGATCAGTTCGGAATCACAATTGGACATGAAGCGGTGGCCCTTTCGTTCCATCGTCCGACGGAAGGTCCAGTAGTTCGTAAGCTGACCGTTGTGCACCACGGACACGTCATTGAACGGATAGGCCCAGTAGGGATGGGCCGACCGGATGTCCACATCGGATTCGGTGGCCATGCGGGTATGACCGATGGCGTGGGTACCCTGAAAGCCGGTCAGCGCATACTGCCCCGCGACCACGGAGGCATCACCGAGATCCTTGATCAGTTCCAGACCCCTTCCCAGGGAGAGGATTTCTGCGCCGCCGACATCCTCGACGTAATCCGCCAAGGCGCGAATATCCCCATCATAGTGAAACGTGTAGCGACAGGCGTATTCGGTCGAGATTTCCTCGGCGGTGATCCGGGCCCCAAGACTCTCCAGTCGTCTGTGGACTTCGTTCCTGCGCTCGATCACGGTCTGATGGATATCGAATCCATGCTTCATATCTTCTTGTTCGGCAACCTTGAAGCGCATGACATATTGTCCCTCAACAGGGACACCATAAAGTGCAAAACCGGTGGAATCGGGCCCGCGATGCTTCAAGGACTGCAGCATCGCCGTCATTTCCGAACCGACATCGGAGTCTTTCCCCCGATGAATGAGACCTGCAATACCGCACATGAGTGGTTTCCTCCTGTTTGAACAGAGTAAACAAGAACCGACAGTTGGCCGGATGTCATTCCATCCGGCGCAATCTGTCGCAGATTTTACGGATCAGGGCAAACAATCCAGATAGGTGTTGAGGTCCCAGTCAGTGACCGTGTGGTTGAACTTCTCCCACTCATCATTCTTGTAATGCTGGTAGACCTTGTACATTTCATCCGGCATCGCCGAGCGAATAACCTCATCTTTGGACAGGCGGTCCAGTGCCTCCCCAAGATTCATCGGCAACCGTTTGACCTGCTTGCCCGCTTCCATCGCTTCGTAGATGTTACGCTCTTCGGGTTCGCCCGGATCCAGATTCCGACTGATGCCGTCATCGAACGCCTTCAGCAACGCTGCCCCCATCAGATAAGGATTCACCATGGAGTCCACAGAGCGGTATTCAAAGCGACCTGGCGCCGAAACCCGCAGCGCACAAGTGCGGTTCTGATATCCCCAGTCGGCAAAGACCGGTGCCCAGAAACCGGTGTCCCAAAGACGACGATAGGAATTGACCGTGGAAGAGCCGATCGCTGTCAGTGCCCCGAGATGTTCAATGACACCGCCAATCGATTGCAGCCCAATCGGGCCCGGCTTCACCGGATCAATCGCCGGATCCGGCTCGAAGTGGTTCTTTCCACCCCGAATATAGGTGAATGCGCCTGTCATACCCGGCAGATCATCGTGATGCAACGGGTTCACCTGATCCTCTCCACCCGACCACAGGGAGAGGTTATGGTGGCACCCGGACGCAGAAACCCCCATGAACGGCTTCGACATGAAGCAGGCATGAAGACCCAGCTCACGCCCAACCTGAGCGCAGATTTGGCGATAGGTGGTCAGACGGTCGGAATTGCGCAACACATCATCAAACATGATATTGAGTTCCAACTGGCCCGGGGCATCCTCATGGTCGCCCTGGATCATGTCGAGACCCATCGCCTGACTGTATTCGATGGCTTTGAGAAAGGCGGGGCGCAATTCCTCGAATTGATCAATATGATAGCAGTTGGGTTTGGTCACGCCTCCCCCGATATTGCCCTGCGCATCTTTCTTCAACCACATCATCTCCGGTTCGGTCCCGGCCCGCAGATGCATGTCGTGTTTTTGCTGGAACTCGTCATGGACAATCCTCAGGTTGCCCCGGCAATCCGAGGTCAGATGACCACCCGGATTCACTCTTTCCTCACGATTGCGAAAACAGGTGCAGAACACCCGTGCGACGCGCTTGTCCCAAGGGAGTTGAACGAAAGTCTCCGGATCTGGAATCCCCACAAGTTCGGAGGCTTCCGGTCCATACCCGATGTAGTTGCTGTGGCGGTCGATGAACAGGTTCGCGGTCGAACCATAGACCAACTGAAACCCGCGTTCGGCAGTGCGCTCCCAATGGTCGGAAGGGATGCCCTTGCCGACAATCCGCCCGGTGACGGAAACAAACTGATAGTAGATATAGGTAATCCCCAACTGGTCAATTTTTTCCCGGACTTGCTTGACCAACTCATCCCGCCCGGCCGTGTTGACATGACGCTCCAAATCCGTCGAAGTCTGTGCACGGGTCGCGCCTGTCTGGGTGGTTGTCGGACGTGCCGAGGATTTCTTTCTGGATGTGGCCATGGAACTGTCTCCTCCTAGTATTGTAGTGAGCAAGGTGGCGTTGGCTTGATGCCTCCGGTGCGACATCTCGGCCTGGAATGATACCGATACCGCAATGTCAAATTATGGTATATTTATGGTTCATTTTCTGGAAGAGAATCGTACTTCACACGAAGATGATACCAAATAAATCCCAATGCAAGGCACAATTTAGCCCAAATTTCTGGAGATTTGCAATACCCTGTTAAGTATTATAGGATCATTTTTAGACCATTTCCGATCCAATTGTAAAATCATGGACAATCTGTTGCAGTCCAGTACGGGTTCCGCCAGCGTCTTCAAAGGCCTCCGGGAATCCATTGTCACCGGTCAATACGGGTTTAATGAACGTCTCCCGTCCGAACGGGATCTGGCCATCCGCTTCCAGACCGCGCGGGGGACCATTCGAAATGCCTTGGAACAACTGGAACAGGCCAAACTGGTGCGCCGCAAATTCGCCAGCGGCACGTTCGTGGCCTATCGCGGTAATATGGAACGCGAGGACATCGCGGAAGAAACCAGCCCGATGGAGCTGATCGAGACGCGCATGGCCATTGAACCGTATATTGTCCGTCTGGCCATCCTGAATGCCAGCAACCGAGACCTGAATGCCTTGGAGTCGGTGCTGAATCAAGCCGAAGGCACCGAAAACGACCCCAACGCCTTTTCTCAAGCCGACGAAGCCTTTCACATGGCCCTGGTCAACTGCTGTCAGAATCCGCTCCTGAAGTGGATCTACCAATTCATCAACGAAATTCGATCACACAACCAGTGGAGCGCACGCAAGGACCATGTGCTGACCCCCGAACGCATCCGCGGTTACCAGCGGGATCATCGGCACCTGCTGAACGCGATCCGACGACGGGACCAGAATCTAGCGGCCGAGATCATCAGTGCGCACTTAGCCCAGGCCCACCAGGATCTGCTTGGGCAGGGTTGAAAGGACCCTTCGCCGGAACTGGAGCTGGCCAAACATTGGGGGGACACTATCGCTGATCCTCCGTACCTCAGGCCAACATCTCCTCGAAATCCTCGATCAGGTCGTCGATGTGCTCGGTTCCGGTGGAGATACGGATCAGGTTCTCTGGAGAGTCAAAGTGATCTCACCCTCGCTCGTTTTGCGGTGCTCAAGCACGCTCTCCACTCCCCCAAGGGAAGTGGCCCGCTTGAATACCTGGGCTTGGCAGATCATTGCGATGGCCTCCTCACGACCCCCCGGTACCAAGATGGACAGCATGCCGCCGAAGCCACCCGACATCTGTCGGCAGGCAATAGGATGTCCCGGATCGCAGGTCCGAGCCTGCCATTGGCCTCTATCCGTCAGTGGCGAGTCATTCAGTCCCTGTTTCCGCCATTCGGAATTCCACTGGGTCTCGGCATGACGAAGCAAATACATCATGCGAACTACCCCGCTTCTCGGCGAAAGATTTCCTGCCACTCCAGTCCGGTCAACTGCCGGATGGTGTGGCCCACATACCACATGATGCCCCCAATCATCAGCATGGACGGGATGGCAATCATCGGGTAGCTGAGGACGGTCAACCGGCCCAACTCCTCATTGAACGCCACCGTGCCGGTCGGACTGGTCACGATCACCTTGGCAAGACCATAATTCATGAGGGCGGAAAACCCAAAGGTCCCCGCCAGCCAGGAGTTGGCGAACCGGAGCTTTCGGTCAAACAGCGCCGACTTGTGTTCCCGGTCCAGCTGTTGCTGTATTTTGTCGGTGGCCATTATGAGCGGATTGAACAGCAGTTTTTTCACCAAGGGGGATCGAGTCAACCCGGTGATCAGGACCCCCAGCCCAATCAGGGCCGGAATGGCCGCCTCCTTGATGGCCAACCATTTGACCTCCAGCTTCAGAAGGCCAATGCCCCCGGTCAGCAACACACTCAGCAACCCCAACAGGGCCAGATAGCTCACGTGACGATGGCGCACCAGATCCCAACCGCCATACCCCAGGGGAAAGGAAAGCGCCAACACCAGCGCCTGAACGGCCCCCAATCGCTCCGGATCGCTCCATTGCATCAAGATGACCGCCGGCAGGAGGACAGTGATCAGGACCTCAATCAGCGGGGCGGGTCGTTTTCGGGGCGGGGTCTGCATGGCACGATCGGGTCAAATGGCCGGATTAAACCCAAGACTCGCCTCAAATTCAATCACACGATCAACCGAACCTGGACGGCGGGTCCGACTTGCCTGACATATGATTTAGGCTGAACAGTCCTCTCGCCAGCTGAGAACCAGCATGTCATGTTCCCTGAGTTCTCCGAACGCTGCGTCGTCATAGCAGGCAAGTCCATGTTCACGGTTTGGGAATGGTTCGATATTGGGAACGAATGTTCCGCGCTACCCACAGTGTTCAACATCGTCGTGGTCTCCAAGGGAGAACCAGGGCGCATCTTTTCGCCCTGGGATTCGCTGACAATCGGTGTCGATGTCCCTCTAAAACGGCTGATACCGAAATCAGCCCAATCAGAACCGAGTTCGCATCTTGTGGCCCGCGACTTCATTGATTGAGCATAATCCACTCAATGAAGTCGCGGTGTCCGGCGACAACCACGGTGACTGACCAAGCGATATACGAGGAAACCACCCACATCAACCCTGATCCATGCTGTCGCGTCGGGTCTGGCATCCATCGGCACAATCCACATTCCCCCGCTCCGGGTCGTTGAGTATAGGGGCTCTACCGGGCTGATTTGGAAGGTGTCGGGCAAGACATGGGGCACACGCGACCGGAAAATATCACGATGACCAGCAAAGACCAGTAGAGGCCGCTCGAATCGCCAATCTGATCAATCGGGAAACCACTCGTTCCTTTCAGATGGGACGACCGGTTTGGGACGGATCCGCCTCTCCGAGACCTTGCCCTTGAGGGTGGTCTTGATGGCGGTCAAGGGATGGTCGCGCTGGTAGGACATGGACCGCAAATCACTGGCAAACCGGCCTCATGCCACGGCGTATGGACGGGTGTGCAAGTCCCCGAAGATTGTCGGCTTGGCCTGGAACATGCTGAGATTTGTTTCAGATCGGTTATGCCGACATCGGCATAGCCTATTCGACGAGAAGGTGCACTGACGACCCCACCCTACAGCATCAGACACGAAATCAAGTCCAGAACAGATCGGACAGAACCGGATGCCGTTTCGGGCCAAGTTGTTCGTCCACTCCCGGAAGCCGTTACAATACCGGAAGACTCCGAAAACCGACCCGTGACCGAAATCCGCGATATGCCAAGCCCTGTGGCCGAAGACAGCGACGTTGTATCAAGCCAGACATTCCAGAACACCATCTACTGTGACCTGGATGCAGGTCTCCGGAACACCCCTTGGAATAGTGGGGTGGCCGAAGCCCACGGGCTGCTCAGTGCCCTAGCCTGCCTCGGGACCGAACAATCCGACCTGCGCAGCAAGGCTTGGCTGTTCCGGTTGGAGTTGGAGCCACACATCGCGATCATTGACGGACTGTATGCCCTGGTCTGTCGGGACTTGGAGGATGCAGGATTCCGGTTTCTGTTGCTGCTGCCGGATGACAACGCCCCCTTGCCGAAACGCATTGAGGCGGTTTCCGACTGGTGCCAAGGGTTTGTGCAGGGCATCTACCATATCGATGGCCGATTGCCGAACCGGGCCAGTCCAGCTGTTCACGAGGCGGTGAACAGTATCCTGGAGATTGGTCATCTGGAAGCCGCTGGCGGAGATAACGAAGACAGTGAAAGAGCTCTGATCGAAATCATCGAATTTCTTCGGGTCGCCACACAGCTGGTCTACGACAGCCTCCAGCCCGACCGTCCCCCAAGACCTGAATTCACACAGCCCCACTGAATACGATGCCCAACATAGATTTAGCCACTTTCAGACGACGTCGTCAGGACCTCATGAACCAGATGGGAGACGGGGTGGCGATCCTGCCGACCGCGCCGGAAAGACCGCGGAACCGGGACGTGAATTACCCGTTTCGACCGGACAGTGATTTTTACTATCTGACCGGGTTTCCCGAGCCCCAAGCGGTCATGGTGCTGGCACCCGGACGGCCGGAGGGGGAGTTCATCCTGTATTGCCGTCCGAAAGATCCCCAAAGCGAACGTTGGGAAGGCAAACGGCAAGGCATTGAGGGGGCTAGGCAGCATTATGGGGCCGATCAGGCCTTCCCGATCGAAGAATTGGAAGCGACCTTGCCCACTTATCTGGAAGACCGGTTCAAGGTGTACACCATGATCGGGCGGTATTCGGATTTCGACAACAAAATCACCCAGACAGTTGGCCGGATTCGCCAACAGCAACGTTCTGGGGTAGATGCCCCGGGAGAAATCGCGGACCTCAGTCACCTGCTCCATGAGATGCGACTGATCAAACGCAAGGAGGAACTGAAATTGATGCGACAGGCCGCCCAGATCTCGGCTCGGGGGCATATCCGCGCCATGCAAAATACCATGCCCGACCGGTTCGAATATCAAGTTCAGGCCATGCTCGAATGCGAGTTCCGGCTCGGCGGCAGCGGATGGACTGCCTACCCCTCCATCGTCGCTGGCGGTGCCAATGCCTGCATCCTCCACTACACCGAGAATAACTGCAAACTTCGCGATGGCGATCTGCTGTTGATTGATGCCGGTGCCGAACTTGATTGTTATGCCGCAGATATCACCCGGACTTTTCCGGTCAATGGTCGCTTCAGCGCAGAGCAGCGAGCCGTCTATGAGGTGGTTCTGTCCGCCCAGGAAGCGGCCATTGCCGCCGTGACTCCCGACAGAACCCTGGTCGAATACCATGACGTAGCGGTACGTGTCCTGACCGAAGGGCTCGTCGACCTGGACCTGCTCCAGGGGGATCCCGATGAACTGGTCGAAACGAAAGCATATCGGCGATTCTACATGCACAATACCGGCCACTGGCTGGGTATGGATGTGCATGACGTGGGAGGATACAAGGTCGAGGGCATGTGGCGACTGCTGGAGCCGGGTATGGTGCTGACGGTGGAGCCGGGTCTGTACATCAGTGCAGAAGAGGACATTCCGGAGCGCTGGCATCATATCGGGATTCGAATTGAGGACGATATTCTCGTGACCCGCTCGAGCAATGAGAACCTGACCACAAAGGCCCCCAAGACCATTGACGATATTGAGCACCTGATGGCCAGTTGAGTAGCTCGGCCTTGTACCCATGTCGACCTCAAACGCATTTGATCTGGTGATCGTCGGTGGCGGACTGGCCGGCGCCAGTCTGGCCGTGGCGCTCAGACAATCCGGATTGACCATTGCGGTGGTGGAACGCTGGGCCTGGGGGCATGCCCAGCAACCGAGCTACGATGAGCGTACCGTGGCACTGACCTGGAGTTCCCGTTGCATCTATACCGGCATGGGGGTTTGGTCATCCATCGCCGCCGAGGCCGAACCGATTCGCGACATCCATGTGTCGGACCGTGGCGGATTTGGCATGACTCATCTGTCACATCGTCACGCCGGAACGGCGGCGCTGGGATATGTCGTCCCGACCCGGTCTCTTGGCCGCATACTCCATACCACCTTGGCTGCCTCGGATGGCATCACCTTGTTCTGTCCTGCCCAAGCCGAAAAAACCGAGGCCTCGGGGAGCCGACGATATCTGGCGGTGACACAAGGAGAAAAAACGGTTCGTATCTCAGCCCCACTGGTGGTCATGGCGGAGGGTGGACGCTCGGGATTGATGGCAGGAGGACAAGACGATTCAAAGCCCTATCGACAACAGGCCCTGCTGTCGGTCGTCACCACGGACCAACTCCACCAAGGACGGGCCTGGGAACGATTTACCCGGGAAGGACCCCTCGCCCTGCTGCCGCTCAGCCAAAATCGTCTGGCCGTGGTCTGGACCTCGATGCCAGAAGCACTCACTCAGCGACTGGCCATGCAAGACGACACCTTCATCCACCACCTGCAACGCACTTTCGGGGACAGGGCGGGCAACCTGCGCGACCCATCCGTGCGCCAGTCCTACCGGCTTTATCGTCACTACTTCGGACCACCCGCCCAAGACCGCCGAGTGGTGCTCGCCAATGCTGCCCAGATCGTCCATCCCGTGGCAGGACAGGGATTCAACCTCGGGCTGCGCGACATTGCCGTGCTCGCGGAACTGATTTTTCATGCCTGCCTCAAGGGGCAGGACCTCGGCTCCGAACCCCTCCTTTCGCAATATAACCGGCTCCGGCGCCGGGATTCATTCATGGTGAGACAATTCACCCACAGTCTGGTCGCGCTCTTCACCTCCGACCTGCCCGGAGTTTCACTGGTACGCAATCTTGGACTGAAGAGTGTGGAGTGGCTCCCCCCGGCGAAACGCTTCCTGCTGCGTCGCACTATGGGGCTCGCCAACACGTCCAGCCAGTTGATCCGGGGACTGCCGCTGGAAAACCCCATCACGGGTCATACGACCAACGCATCAGGATGAACGCTGACGTCACCGTGGTCGGTGGAGGCATGATCGGACTGGCCTGTGCCTGCCTGTTTGCCCGGGAAGGATTTCAGGTGGTTGTCGTGGATGCCGGCCTACCCCCCTCCCGGAATGCATCGGATGTGGTGGGGCGAGTCAGTGCGCTGAACTGCTCTACCCAGCACATTCTCATGCATGTGGATGTCTGGGAGTCGATCCAGGGTGGGCAATGTACGCCGTATCAGACGATGCGGGTCTGGGACAGTGACAGTACAGCCCAGATCCAATTCGAGGCCCAAGAAGAAGGTGTCCCGACACTGGGACACATTGTCGAAAACTCCCTGGTGACTGCATCCATGCTGGACCGCCTCCGTCAGAACTACCACGCTGACCTGCGCTATGGTGAGCAAGTCATCCGTCTTGAATCCGGGAAATCCGGTAATGAACCAACCATAAGGCTCGACCTGGAAGGTGGGAAGCGCATTACCAGCCGTCTGGTGGTCGCCGCAGATGGAGCGAAATCCACCCTGCGCACTTTGGCCGGGATTGATTGGGTTGAACAGGATTTTCATCAAGATGCCGTCGTCGCCACGCTGGAAATATCCAGATCACATCACCAGACCGCCTATCAGGTTTTCACCCCCCAGGGGCCGATTGCCATGCTTCCGCTGATGGGACAATATTGTTCACTGGTGTGGTCCCGGGATCGTGACGACACGGACGATCTGCTGGCATTAGAGACCCACGAATTCTGCCGACGACTGGAGCAGTATTTCCAACCCGACCTGGGTTTCCTTCGACTGATCGGGGATCGACGACGATTTCCCCTGGCTAGCCAACATGCCAAGACCTATCATCACTCCCGTCTGGTGCTGGTGGGTGACGCCGCCCACTCGATTCATCCCCTCGCGGGTCAGGGTGCAAACCTCGGTATGCTGGACGCCGCCGCGCTGGTGGAAACGGTGGCGGCAGCAAGGGATGCCGGAAAGAGCATTGGCAACCACAGTGTCCTTCGACGGTATGAACGCTGGCGTTGGGGACACAACAGCATGGCTATTCAGGTCATGAAAGGGTTCAAGAACCTGTTTGGCAGCCGCCTACCAGCGTTGCGCATTTCGCGGGCTGCGGCTTTTCGTATCGCCGGGAATGTTCGACCCCTGAAACATTCACTTGTACAATATGCTCTGGGCATCCGGGGCGATCTTCCCAAAGCCTGCTACCCCATCAACAAGACCTGATCATCATGACCCTCTTGTGCGAGTGAGATGAATGACCGTGACGATCTTCGTCCGACCGAACTGATCACGTCCCTAACTCGTCTCAGGGTCTTCTCCATCCCTGATTCCAGTCAAATCTGGTACCTGGCGACAGAAGATATGGACTTGGAACGACTGAAACGAGATTCCAATATTGGGGGCACCACTGTCGATCAGGAGCGGAACCCATTCGTTGATGCGGATCTTGTCATCCAATCCGACTTTGAGGCGGGCTGTGGGTTTCGTTTGAACGCCATAACCCGATGATCTGCGTGACATGCGGCCAGGACATTGAATGTTTCGATCACGAGATTGAGGCATTCCCGGAATAGGTCGCTGATGTCAACGGTTTTGTCATCGGGAACCACGCCTCGACGCCGCATGGAGCAGACAAGTTTTGCCGGTAACGAAGCGAGTCCAGCATTTTTCTTTTCCCACCATCACAAGAAACAACCGTGACCACTCTGATTACAGGTTCCATCGCCTATGACACCATCATGGTGTTCCATGACCGATTCAAGAATCACATTCTTCCTGATCAGGTCCATATCCTGAATGTCTGCTTCTTCGCACCGGAGATGCGAAAGGAATTTGGTGGATGCGCGGGCAACATCAGTCATAACCTGAAGCTGCTGGGCGGCGATCCCCTGCCCATGGGGACAGTTGGAGAGGACTTCAAACCCTACCGCAAGTGGCTAAAAAAACGAGACATCAACCTGACTCATGTGACTGAAGTCGAAAACACCTATACCGCCCAGGCTTTCCTCACCACTGACATGGACAACAACCAGATTATTGCCTTCCATCCCGGTGCGATGAACTATGCCCACAAGAACAGGGTGGATGATGCCAGTGGAATCACGTTAGGTATCGTTTCACCCAACGGCAGGGAAGCCATGATCCGGCATGCTGAGCAATTCAGTGAGCGAGGCATTCCCTGGATATTTGATCCGGGACAGGGTCTGCCCATGTTCAGTGGCGAGGAACTCCTGAAATTCATTGAACAAGCGAACTTCCTGTGCGTGAACGATTATGAATCGAAACTATTAGCGGAAAAAACCGGCCGCACGCTGGAGGATATCGCTACCGACCTAGAGGCTCTGATCGTCACCAAGGGGGGCTCCGGTTCCGTCATCATGGTAGACGGGGAAACTCTAAACATCCCCCCGGTCCATGTCGGCGAGATGAACGATCCCACTGGCTGTGGCGATGCTTTCCGGGCCGGAATACTGCATGGCATCCAGAAAGGGGCAGACTGGCCGACCACCGGAAAACTCGCCTCGTTGATGGGTGGCATTGGGATTGAACATTACGGCACCCAGAATCACTGCCCTACACTGGAGCAGATCGTGGAACGTTTCCGAGAAAACTTCGGTTTCTGGCCGGACATATTCGCCTAGATTCCCATAAGTTCCTGTGCCCACCGGAAACGAGGCTATGGATGAGGATGGTTGGACATCATACCAGCCTGTATCGACAGGAAGGAATAGCGACCAAGGCAGATGGTTTCCTCCCCCCGTTCCACTCCGAAGTGCAACCCGACCTGGGTTGCACTTCGGAGTGGAGCGGGGGCTGATTTTAAGTCGACGATCCCACCACGGAAATACGTCAGACAAAGCGTCTCTTGGGAATCAGCCCACAAGCTGTCATTGATTCGACCCGTTGGGGTTGAGACTCTTCGATAAAGGGATAATCTCTGTGTCCTGACGTGAAGCAGTCAATTCCCGGGCGAGGGAGGAATGGCTATGCCCCGCTGTTGCAACTCCCGATAGAAGTTCGGCGACATCCTGGCCAAGATGGCTTCATCCACCCGTCCAGAGCGAAGAATGTAGCTCAGCGCAAAAGGCCAAGGTGCCAGATCCATATGTTCACCAAACTGTTCATACCATCGGGCAGAGCACCTGGCGGCTGCCATCAGTTTGTTCAGTACCGGTTCCCTTTCAGTCTGATATGACGATAGTGCGAGATCAATGTCGAAGTCATGGCGACGCAGTGACCTAGCGAGTGCGGCCGCATCCTCCAGAGCAAGACGGGTACCCGACCCAATGGAGTAATGCGTCGTATGTAGGGCATCGCCAATCAGGACTCGATTGCGATGGTGCCAGTGGGTGTTTCTCAGAACCGGAAACCGGCGCCAGACGGAGTGATTGTTGACCAATGTCGCACCGGCCAATTCCTCGCTGAAAATCTCCTGTAGGATGCGACGGCATTCCGACTCGGGCATGGTTTCAAAGCCGTGATTCACGAAAGTTTCCGGGGTGCACTCCACCAGGAATGTGCTCCGGTCTGGAGAATAGCGATAGTGATGCGCATTGAAGTCGCCCAGTGCCGTCCGCTGGAATGTCTGGGACAGGGCATCGAATGGCCTGGTCGCGCCATACCAGACAAAACGATTGTCAAGCAGCGTCATGGACTCGCCGTATTGCTCCGGCGCCTCGGCACGAACCACGGAGTGCACACCGTCCGCCGCGATCACCAAATCGCAATCGTCAAACACCGAGGGATCGTGAATTCGTTGACCATATCTCGACTCTACACCTAGTGACGTCGCCTGGGACTGCAAGAGTTGAAGCATCGCCAGACGACCTATCGACCGAAATCCAATGCCATCAATATGAATCCGTTCATTACGATGGGATATCATGATCTTGGACCAGCGTTCCATCCGGCGACCCATCAAGTCCATGGTTTCGGGGTCGACACTGCGGAGGAAATCGAGCGCCTGTTCCGAAAACACCACCCCGAATCCCCAGGTGGCATTGACCGTACTTTGCTCATACAGAACAAGGTCGATATCCGGCCGCATACGCTTCAGCAGAATGGCGGCATACAGGCCCGCCGGGCCGCCTCCCACAATTCGGATTTTCATGCTGCTTTCATTCAGTTTGTCTCGCCCTGAACCACCTCCATCTTTCTTCGTGAAATGGGTGGAATTCGATCGACTGGCACAGAAGCGCTATCACCCGCTATCCATGGATACGCTGTTCACGGAAAACTCCCAGCTTTTCCTGACTGGTCCGGTCTGAAAAACTGAACAGGACACTTTCAGACTGCGGATGATGGGTAATGCGCGACCAACTCGGTACCACGAACACATCCTTTTCCTCCCAGTCGAACCGTTGCCCCTCGACCAGACTGAACCCACAGCCCTCAACCGGTGAAAACACCGTGGCGTCGGTCGACCGATAGGAAGCCGTATGAAAACCGGCCGGCAGCAACTGGAGGAATGTGGCAATGGTCGGCATGGCCGACCCGCCATCCACCGGATTGATATAACGCAACTTGAGACCATGACAGGCATCCCACTCCTGTCGCTGTTTCATTCGTTCCAAGGCTTCCCGACTACGACGGTAAGGGTAACTGAAAAGGGGGGAAGCCAGTCCTTTTCTTTCATGATCCACCGGCAGCATATTGGCACCATAACGGGCCAGACTGTCTGCCGTCGGGACCGTGACTGGCGGAGTGTCTTCGTCGTAGGGTTCGGCGAAAGAGGCTCCAAACAGCTGTATGATGGGAATATCCAGACCATCCATCCAGATCATCGGCTCTGAAGACTCGTTGCCATGGTCGTGCCAAGCCCAAGGAGGGGTGATGACAAAATCCCCGGGATACATCAGGGTCCGCTCGCCATTGACGGAAGTATGGGCTCCGCTACCCTCCATCACAAATCGCAGGGCCGACTGGGTGTGACGGTGAGCGGGAGCCACTTCATCCGGCAGCACGAGCTGCAGGCCTGCATACAGCGACGTCGTGATTCTCCCCGTGTTCGGCATGCCGGGGTTTTCCAGCACCAGCACCCGACGTTCGGCCTCCTTGGCGGTAATCAGTTCTCCAGCTTCCAGTAACAGGGGGTTCAGGGCGGAGAAGCGCCATAAGTGGGACTGGCAATCACTTTTCGGTACGGTAGAAATCAATGAATTGAAGATCATCCATAGCGGTGACAGGCTCTTTTGACTGATCTTGTCATAATACTTGACCCTCTCCGGCGTGACTTCCGGCGTTTCAATCATGGACATCTTTCTCTTCCTCCAACAGAATCACTCTACTCGGCCTCCAACCCGTTACCACCATACAACCATTGCAGGTCATCGTACCACTGATCAGGAGTCTTGCTGCCCATGACATGGTCCCTGACCTCGGCGGCAGCGCCAGATGGGTGGTAGATGTAGTCACCAATGAGGCGGGCCCCCAATTGGACCCGGGCTGTTCTGACCACACGTTGACGACAATAGGCCAAGAGGGCGTCTTCCGGTGTTTCATATGTCTGCATCATATGTCCGAGGCATACGCCATCTTCCATTGCCATACAGGCTCCTTGCGCAAAGTACTGCAACATCGGGTGGGCGGCATCCCCAAGAAGGGCCACCCGACCGTCCACCCAGTTCAAGATGGGATCTCGATCACACAGCACCCACAGTTTCCAGTTATCACCACTTTCGATCAATTGGCGGACTTGGGGATGAACCTCCTCGAATCCTTCCCGTACCTCTGCATGGTCCACTGGTTTCCCGGCAATGGCTTCCTGCATGTCACGATGATAGGTCACCACGAGATTGAAAACTTTCCCACCTTTGAGCGGGTAATGCACCATGTGGCATGAAGGACCCGCCCACAGTGTGGCCGCATTCCATTTCAGATCGTCCGGCATGCGGTCTGCCACAATCACTGACCGATAGGTCGCATGTCCTGAAACCCTGGGCTCTCCGTCCCCCACCATCTGCTCCCGAACCAGTGAGCGTAGACCATCGGCACCAATCAGCACATCCCCTTCCACACTGTTCCCCTCTGCGACCAAGACACGGACCACCCGACTGACCTGCTCGAAACCTGTCACCCGAGAACACGTTCTGAGGGTAACCAAGTCATTGGCCTCGCACGTTTTCAGCAACACACCATGCAGGTCGGCGCGATGCACAACTGCATAGGGATTACCGAACCGTTCCTGGAAATGCCCATCCAGTGGGATATGACAAATCGCCTGGCCAGTCCTGGCATTCATGAATTGCAGTCGATCAATATAGACCCCGACCTGCCGGACCGCATCCCCGATGCCCAGGTAGTCGAAACAATGGAAGGCATTCGGAGCGATCTGGATACCGGCCCCGATCTCTCCGAACTGCGACGACTGCTCCAGGACCGTCGAGGCAATGCCGTGTTTCGCCAAGGACAACGCGGCAGACAATCCACCAATCCCACCTCCTGCGATGATCACATGGAGATCTTTCATACCTCTGTGGATAAAGGCAGGTTTTCTCGCATACTCCTGATGGACCGAAGATGGATTGCCTTCTTTTCGGATGCGATTCTTATGTCCGCATCACCAGTGGCGAATATTTCCTTTGGAGTCGCGGGTGTTGTTTCAGTCGGGATGGTGGGCCACCCCGATTCACGCACGGGCCGAAGATGTCCTTCGAGGTCGGGTGAGCAGGGCCATTCATTTTTTGCAACCCGACAGACCGTCCCATGTTGCTCCCCGAGCAACTGCATATTCGACAGCTCTCTAGGCCAGCCTAATCTTGAAAAAACTTTCTTGCAGTCAATTTCCGACCAGGCTGGGAGTGAAATGAGACCATCCAAGTACAAATCGTGACGCATAACACGAGTTTATTTCACTTCCTGTTTGCGCTCAACCACCATGATTTGGCAGCCACCGGGGTAGAGTGCTGGTTTCACAAATCTTGTCAGGCGTTCTATATTGGGATCATTCACAATCAATCGGGGGATCACATGGTGGACCATGCCAACCACTCGCTGACTATCGAAACCAGTGTCGAGAGCTTTTTTCAGGGTCTTGTCAATGACGCTGTGGAAAGTCAGCAACTGAATGCGAGTACGGAATCCGTCTGTTACCTGATCCATCTGCTCAGCACGTTTGCCAGCAGTGACGCCCTGTTTGATTCCACCCCGGACGGCCCGATGATTCAGCCCTTGGCATTGCTCTATGGAGAAGCACTGGAAGCTCCAACCGCAGATTTGCGCAATCACGCCCTCAAGCGACTGGGGGATGTGGCCCTGTTCATCGCGGGGATCTTTACGAATAGTCTGGACCGCAAGCTGGTTGATGTGGATTACTACATCGCCATGGGGGGAAATGCCTATGGATACCTGTCCAGTACGAGTCGACAATTGATTCGCTGGCAGGCCTATTGCGGGCTGTTCAGCGAACTCGCCACGAAATTCACCCAGTTTGTGGAGGTCCTGAATGAAGTCGGCGACCAGACAGGTCTTCGCAACGGCAATGACATCATGCGACTCTACGAAGTCTGGCAAAGAACCGGCAGCAAGCGGGCCGAACGGCAGCTGCAACGGGCGGGCATTCATCCCATACACAGTACCACGACCACCCAGAAGCACTGAAGGCGTGATCAAACTGCGCACCCTCCAGGATCGTCTGGAGCGGACCTATGACATTGACACATATCATGACGTAGACGACTTCCTGATCACCGACCGGGAACTGGTCAAGCGTTTGGAAGGATCCGCCAAAGCCCGGGATGTGGAGGAAAAACTGCTGGTCCGAGAGCAGGAAAATGGACTCGATCTGGCACTGTTCCTGGATGAGGACCTGCTACGACGGTTAGTCCAGGACGATCCCGAGGACAACTTGCATGACGGTAATCTGGCAGATTTCTGTATCATGCTGGAGGGGGTGAGTCACTTTGTTCATTTGGTCTGGCGGGCACAAAAATCACGTCCTACCAGCCATCTTGAACTGGAACTGCAAGCGGAAGTGGACAAGTTTGTGTGCAGCATCCACCTGCTCGGTCAGCAAAGACGAGAGGTCATCCCCTCGGTTCTGCATCAAAGACTATTCCAGCAGGTACGGTTCGACGAATGTCTGGCCGCCCATGAACGTCATCGCTATGAGGAAGCCAATCACTATGCCGCCCGGTACTGTCTGCACTTGAACATCCACTACCTGCAACCCCTTGGCACCAATCCGGGGGGGCTGGAAAATGAACTCAGGGATTTCTACCGCCTGAGCCTGCAGGACAAGATCGCACGTATTGAGCGGGCTCCAGCCGGATAGCTGACGCTGTCAACCCACCCGCAACATGAGAGTTCTACACCCCATCATAGAGGGCGTCATTTTGAGCTGCGAGGATGCGTCGGTGCCAACCAAGAGACGCTTCGTCGAGTTCGCTGGATGGTGGGTCGATCGGCTCGAAATGCCCGAACCGGTCATCCCCCCGCACCTGCATCGCGAAGTCCTTCGGAGCCACCAATTGCCGATTTCCTGGTGTAATAAAATTGATATTGAAACCCAGTCTCCAACGTGGAGAATGATTCGGTGCGGAGGAGTGGAGTAAATGACCATGGTGCAGTGACATCTCGCCTGCCTGCAACTCCACATAGACCAGCTCGCTCGTCTGTTCGTCGACCGGTACGCTCTGCCCTCGTGTCAGGATATTGTCTTGGGACCAGGTGTCTTCATGGTCCAAGAGCCCCCCTTGATGGCTGCCTGGAATGAAACGCATGCACCCGTTTTCCTGGTCCACATCCGCCAGCGCAATCCAGACACTGACCAGAGCCGCAGGATCGGACAGCCCCCAATAGGTCATGTCCTGATGCCAACTGACAAACCCGCCACTGTGCGGCGGCTTGAAGAAAAATGTCCCACCCCAGACCAGAATATCCGGACCGATGACCGACTCGACCGCATCCAGCACTCTCGGATGTCGTACGATCTCATTGGCGAAGGGAAAGACCACATGGGGAAAGTTGAGTTGTCCCTTGTTGCCCAACTTCAACGCCTGACCCTGCTCCCAAGCCCGTTCCAGGTCCCCCCGGTAGCGCACCAATTCCTCCTGGTCCAGTACCGGAATCGGAAAATAAAAGCCATCTGTGGCGTAACGGCTTCGGATCATGGCCGCATCCATCTCACTTAACAGCATCACGAATCCCCTTGAATGGCGGTTCGCAAATTTCACTGCAATCGGGACCCAACCACCAACTGTCGACCTGCCGATTTCGCGACAGGAATTTGCCTGTTTGTACTTGTTGATTATCTGGGACAACCCATTCTCACTGCCATCCCCTGCCCATATTCAATGCATGCACCATGGTCATGAGACTCCTCCAGGGTAAGGGCTTTGGTAACATACCATCTACCCGTATAGGAAAGATCACTTGGGTTTGCTCCGCTGGCCTGCCATACTTGGCCGAAGCTGGTCATGCTGACCGCGTGGCCTGTGTGATGTCAGGCCCGTCGCGTCGATTTCATTCATCATCTTCCAGAAGCAATCGAGACATGGCAGGTTCGAAAAGCTACTGTGATCAGGTTTGATGCGAGTCAACGTCGAAGGTGAAGGATGACATGTGCCAACCGGGTGGATGAACCGACCAGCCATCACTGCAACTATGACCAGAACCAATTCGAACCATCAGCCCTGATGCCCGCCCCATGAAAATCGCGATTATCGGAACCGGAGCCATGGGGTCGATTTATGCCGGCCTGCTGGTCGATGCTGGCAATGAAGTTCATGTGGTCGACCTCTGGCAGGAACACATCGATGCTATCCGAACCCATGGCCTGCGAATCGAAGGGGCGAGTGGTGACCGGACCGTCACAGTCAAGGCGCACACTGTCACCGATGACATCGGTATCTGTGACTTGGTGATCATTGCGACCAAGGCGGGCGGAGTATCTCATGCCGCCCAGATGGCCGTGAACGTGATCGGCCCAAAGAGCCTGATACTGACCATCCAGAACGGGCTCGGTGCGATGAAGCGGATTCGTACCGCCCTCCCAAACGCCAATATATTACTCGGTGTGGCCGGGGGGTTCGGTGCCTCGCTGAAAGGACCGGGACATGTCCACCACAATGGTATGCAACTAATCCGTATCGGCGAGATGGATGGCGGCATTACGGACCGGGTAGAGCATGTGGCCGCACTGTGGCGTGAGGCCGGATTCAATGTCCGAGCCTACGCGGACATTCATCAGCTCATCTGGGAAAAGTTCATTTGCAACGTGGCCTTCAGCGCCCCCTGTACCGTATTCAACCGCACTATCGGTGAAATGATGTCTGACCCCGATTCCTGGTCGGTGTCGCTGGGCTGTGCACGAGAAGCCGATGCCGTTGCACGAAAAAAAGGCATCCGACTCGAGTTTGATCTTGTCGACGATTATGTGCTGGCGTTTGGACGCCATATGCCAGAGGCACGGCCTTCCATGCTGCTGGACCACCTTGAACATCGCCGGTCGGAAATTGATGCCATCAACGGCATCGTCCCCATCGTCGCCAAGGAAGAAGGGATGATGGCCCCATACAATGAGGTGGTCTCGGCCATCGTCCGGGCTAGGGAAAGCGGCTTCTGACAGGTCATCGGTAGGCCCCGGCTACCACTTGCATAACCACTTGTTGTCCACGTTGGGGCAAGCAGGAAACCGCTCCTTCAGCACCCCGCACAAGGCCTCCTTGATCAATGTCGTATCACGGTCATCGTAGCGGTTATGGCATTCAGCGGGGTCCTCTGACAAATGGAACAGTTCTCCCCAATCGGGATGATCCGGGTACAGTGTCAAACGCCACCCAGCAGTGCGGAGGGTCTGGTTGTACAGGTCCAGCCGGACCGTCGGGTGATATTCTCCGAAATCGTAGGCCCGGATCGTTCCCCCCGCATCGGCAAGCAGTGGCATCATGCTGCTTCCATCAAAGGCATGGATATGCTCCTGAATCCCAGCAAGATCCAGCCAGGTGGGGGCCAAGTCGATATGGCTGGTCATGGCGTTGACAGTCCGTCCGGACGGAATGCCGGGACCCTGCATAAGACAGGACACCTCGGTGAGCTGCCGGTACGGCGGCGGACCTTTGTGCAGCAGACCGTGGTCCCCCAGCAACTCTCCGTGATCCGAAGTGAACACCACTACCGTATTGTCAGCCATGCTAGTCTTGGCGAGATATCCCATCAACCGACCGACCTGATCATCAATCATCCGAATCTGGGCATGAGTATACGCAACAGCCAGTTGCAAGGACTCGTCGCTGATCAGATCCGTCGTGATCATGGATCCACATTCCAGATCCGTTCGCCCTGACCAGTAGAGCGTCCTGAAGCCCTGGCCCACGGGATGGAGTTCGCCCAGATAGGGTAACTGTCCGCGGCGCTCTTCCTCGGATGCCCGGGGAATCGGCATAGCGGCCGGGTCAAACCGGTCAGCATAGGCCGCTGGCGGGTCAAATGGATGGTGCGGATCCGGATAAGAAACAAAGAGGAAAAAAGGATTGGATGCCCCAACCATTTTCTCCATGAAGGCAATGGCCCGATCCGTGATCCAGGTGTTGTAGTGATGCTCCACGGGCAGGGCAGACCGCCAAATCTCATCCAGATCCAACGGAGGGGGTTCCGGGGCGTTTTCCGGCAACAACAGCGACACCGAGTCCGGGTGACGCGCCCGCAGCCAGTTGGCATAATGGCCGGCGAGTTGCGCGGTATCGGACTCGCCCAGCAAAAGGTCCAGCGTCTGATAGCCATAATACGGGCCCGTCCAGTGACGGGATTCCGGAAGATCCCAGAATGCCCTGGAGTCAGGCATGCGATAATCTGCTGGCGCCAACAGAGGTTGGAGGTGCTGCTTTCCCACACCATGCGTACGATACCCGGCTGACACCAGCGTGTCCGTCACCACCGGCACATCCACCGGTAACGCCATTCCATTCTTGATCAGGCGGTGATGACGCGGATAAAGACCAGTCAACAGGGTCGCTCGGCTGGGTGAGCATATCTGCATGGGCGTATTATGCCGACAAAAGCGAACCCCATTTGTGGCAATTCGATCGAGGTGGGGCGTACTTGCCTGTCGATTGCCCGCACAACCCAGACTGTCCGATCTTTGCTGATCGGTGCACACCACCAGAAAATTCGGCTGATTCTTCACCGATGGACCGGTGTTTCCAGACACCCTTTTCGGGTCGACAGGATGGCCAAGACCATCTCCTCGCCTCCGGGGTCCACCACGACCAGTAGAATACCGATCGGTAGATTTCCGATTTCGCGGGTGCCCACACGAACCACCCCACAGGGCCCGCCAAGACGGGGGTAGACGGTCACGAGACGCCAGCGTCCATCACCCCCTCCAAACCCTGAGAGCTTGCCGGTGAAAGGGATGGTACGCGAATAATCGCGTGATCGTTTTTGAATACAACGCAAGACCTTGCCTGGCTGACCCGCCACACGATGTGGGGATTTGATCCAGGCCAGCACCACCACATTCGAATCTCTTGTCGGCCCCTTTTTCTCATGCCACATTCCTGATAGTCACTTCATGATGTTGTCGCTGACTACATGTTCGGTGGGTACACTATACTCAACGGAACCCGCAAACACTCCCAATGCCCTCCCTATCCCGAATGTTACCGCAAAAGATCCTTTGCGGAAAAAAGAATTCATCCGGAGCACTACCCATCGGGAGTCGTCTGTGGGGCCGCTTGTCGGCCGAATGACCGGGCCACCGCCCTGCCAATCCGCCCACCTGACTGTCTACCATGCCAAGATGAGTCCCCCCACCCACATATCTCATCTCACTGTCGTTCTGCGAGCGACTTGGGCTCTGCTGCTCGGCTTCGGCATACTGATGCTGGGTGATGGTCTCCAGACCACGCTGCTGGCCGTGCGGGCGGATCAAGAGGGGTTCAGTGCGACGATTACGGGTCTGGTCATGTCCTCGTTTTATGTCGGTTTCCTATCGGGATCCATCCTGGTGCCCAGAATCATGATGCAGGTGGGCCATGTGCGGGTCTTTGCCGCATTGGCCGCGGTCGCCTCGGCCGTGATCCTGGTGCATGCGATGTTCATCCAAGTCTGGATATGGGTTCTTTTACGGCTGATCAGCGGGTTTTGCTTTGCCGGATTGTATGTCGTGGCCGAAAGCTGGCTCAATGATCGTGCCACCAACCAGACGCGGGGCAAACTGCTGTCCCTCTATATGGTCGTCACCTACCTTGGCGTCGGTCTGGGCCAACTCCTGCTCAATCTGGCCGACCCGCGGGATTACCCGCTTTACTTGCTCACCTCCATCCTGATCTCTATCGCCGTCGTGCCGTTGCTGCTCTCCGCTACGCAACCCCCCCGACACGAGGAGTCGGTGAATATCCAGATGCTCGAGTTGTACCGGATTTCCCCCCTGGGCCTGTTGGGGATGTTCATGGTCGGTCTGGTCACCGCCACATTTTTTGCCTTGGGGCCGGTCTATGCCCAACGATCGGGCCTGTCGGTTGCAGAGATTTCCTGGTTTATGACCGCGGCGGTCGTCGGCACAATTCTTTTCCAGTGGCCCATCGGGGCCCTTTCCGACCGATTTGACCGGCGCAAGGTGTTGACTGTCACCACAGGGTTGGCCGGATTGTCCGCCATCGCCTGCATTCCCCTTTCCCGGGGGGAGACCCTGCTCCTTCTGCTGTCAGTCGGGGGCTTTTGCGGGCTCGCTCTGCCTCTGTATTCCGTGTGCATCGCTTACATCAACGACCACCTTGATCCCCCCCAGATGATTGCGGCGAGCGGCACCCTGGTGCTGGTCGGCGGACTCGGGGCCGTGGTTGGCCCCTTGCTGGTGGCGGCTATGATGGACGGGTTCGGCAACGTCTGGTTTTTCTGGTGCATGGGCATCGCACACCTGTTCACCGCCCTGTTCGGCGGTTATCGGATGACTCGCAGAAGAGCCATTCAAAAGGGACCGAGACTGTCCGTCACCCCGGCGGCCATGCACCCTTCCAGTGCTGCTTTCGAAAGCATCCAACAACACGCCATAGAGGATTGGGAGTCCGGTGAAGAAACCGGCCATCACTCGGTTACCGAGCACAACGACATCGTCGGGGGCGAGCAGGTGGTGGGATCGACGCGCGAAAATACGACTACATCTGGTCGATCAGATTCTTGATACGGTGGATGCGGGCCGTGACCTCCTCTTCCAGCAGCCGGACTTCGCTGACCAACGCCTCCTTGCTGAATGAGGTGGCCTTTCTCGCTTTCATCAAGCCGTCCAACTCCGACACGGCTGCTCGCAATTCCGCCGAGCTTTCATAAAGGACTTGGGTTTTTCGGGTACCGCTGTCCACCAAGGTGGATTTCTTGATCTGCGGGAAGCGGTATTTCCGTGTGACCGGCAAAATAGACTTCTTTTGTCGATCATAGATAATGCGAAGGATGTCCACATCATCCACAGAATACAACTCGTAGCGGACGATCTGTTCCGGGTTCTGAATCCCCATACGGGTCAGGGCTTCGTGTTTTCGCATGTGAGTCTCCGTAACCGATACGGTCAGGCGTGGGGTTTCAGGGATTCGTCCACCAGCTTGTCGTATCCATGGAGAATTTGCTGGGTCTGCTGTTCCGTCTCTTGCAATTGATCTACTGTCAGGTGGCAACTGATCTGGTGCCCTCGTTCAAGCTTCCGAATGGGTGGGTTCTTTTCATCGCAGGTTCCCTCGATTCCCAGTGGACACCGGTTGTAAAATGGGCATCCCACCGCGGTGATTTCAACGCCCTTGGCAATCCCAACGGCCATTTCCCGCTTTTCCATGGTGTCTTCCAGCCAACCGATGCGAAGTTCCGGTACGGAACTGATCAGCAGTCGGGTATACGGATGAAAGGGTGGCTCCAGCACTTCGTCAGTGGGGCCTTGCTCCACCACCCGACCCGCATACAGAACCACAATTTCATCCGCGAAGGACGCGACCGTGGAAAGGTCGTGACTGATGAACACAAACGATACCCCGGTTTTATCTCGTAGCGCGGTCAACAGTTTGATCACATTGGCCCCCACAATGCTGTCCAAGGCCGAAGTCACCTCATCACACAGCAGAACCTCCGGATTGGCCGCGAGGGACCGCGCCATATTGATCCGTTGCTTCTGCCCACCAGACAATTCCATGGGATAGCGACTGGCAAATTCCGGTGGCAGTTCCACCATCTGAAGGATCTCGGCGACCTTGGCATGCTTCTGCTTCCCCTTGAGGCCATGATAGAACTCCAGCGGCCGCCCCAGAATCTGGCCGATGGTCTGCTTGGGATTGAGGGCAGTATCCGCCATCTGAAACACGAACTGTATTTTCTGTAGCTCTTCCAGTTTGCGATCATGCAGACTTCCTTCCAGTTCATTGCCATCGAGCTTCACCATACCCTTGGACTGAGGAAGGATGCCGGCCATCACCCGGGCCAGCGTGGATTTTCCACAGCCCGATTCACCGATCACCCCCACCACATGGCCATTCTTCACATCCACGGAGACGTCGCGCAGGATGGTGACCGCCGGTTCACCATTGACGATGCCCCCATAACCAGCCGTCATATCCTCGACGGTAATTGCTGGCATCTCCCGTTCATGTTCCTCACCGACCGATGTGCCGAGCCCGGCGGCGGGCTTGGGGCGTACCGCCTCCATGAGGCGTCGGGTATAAGCATGGGTGGGGTGGTTGATGATCTGGTCGGCACTACCCTGCTCCATGATTTCGCCACCATAGAGCACTACGATATGATCTGCAATCTGGGCAACCACCGCCAGATCATGGGTTACATAAATCGCGGCAGAGTTTTCTTCCCGAATGACCTTCTTGAAGGCTTTCAGCACCTCGATTTGAGTGGTGACATCCAAGGCCGTGGTGGGTTCGTCCAACACCATCAAGTCCGGTTTTCCACACAGCGCCATCGCCGCCATGAGACGCTGCAACTGTCCCCCGGACACCTGATGGGGAAAACGGTAACCGATTCGATCAGGATTCGGCAGTTCCAGGGCGTGATAGAGTTCTGTGGCCCGTTGGCTAGCCTTCTCCTGGGACAGCAGTCCGTGCAGGACCGCAGACTCCGTGACCTGTTCACCGATGGTGATGGCCGGGTTAAAAGTGGCGGCCGCACTTTGCGCCAGATAGGCCACATTGGTCCCCCGAATCTGCCGCTGCCGAAGAGGGGGGGCAGTCAGGACATCCTCTCCGTTCAACAATACCTCACCCCCCGTGAACTCCAAGCCCGGTTTGGTGTACGATAGCGAGGCTAGGGAAATCGTGGTCTTGCCGGAACCCGACTCGCCGATCAGGGCAACGACCTGCCCCTTGTAGATATCGAAGGTCACGCCCTTGACGATTGGAATCTCCTGCTTTTCGTCATTATAGGCACTGATTCGGAGGTCCCTGACCTCCAGCAATTTTTCCGGTTGTTGACTCATGATGTCTACACCATTTTCTTGGCCAGACTGCCGCCGGACTTAGCGGAAATGTCATCCACAATCAGGTTGATGGCAATCGTGAAGGTCGCAATCGACAGTGCCGGCCACACCGACGCCCAAGAGTTGTAGGTCAGGCCAGCGAGATTTTCGCGCACCATGCTGCCCCAGTCGGCTTGGGGTGGCTGCACCCCCAGGCCCAGGAAGCTGAGGCTGGAGATGAACAGTACAACGAACACGAGACGCAGTCCGAAGTCTGTGGCCAGTGGCATCGCGGCATTGGGCAACACCTCTGACTTGATGATCCACCACAATCCCTCGCCTCGTACCTTGGCGGCTTCAACGTAATCCTGGACCATGATATCCAGGCCCAGCGCCCGGGCGATGCGAAAGACGCTCGATGCATAGATGATCCCGGCAATGATGACCAGGATGGGAATCGACGACCCGAATGCCGCAATGGCGATCAGGCCGAGCATGATCGAGGGCAGTGCCAGGATGGCGTCATTAACCCGACTGATTATCATGTCCACCCAACCCCCCTTGACAGCGGCGGCAATCCCCAGGGTGATGCCAATCAGATAGGCCAGCAGCGTGGAAGCGAGTGAAATACCAATCGTCATCCGGGCTCCCCAGATAATTCGAGAAAAGGTATCACGTCCGAGATAGTCTGTCCCCAGGTAAAAGGTGCCATACTCGTTGGAGTGGGCATCCAGGAAGCTGTCATCACCATCCATGTCCATCTCGTGAAAGGGTGCTATCCAGGGACCGACCGCCGCGATGATCATCCAGAAAACCACTACGGCGGTCGCTGCCTTGCCGACCCATGAGAGCTTGAGTTTTCGCTTGGGGGGCGCATCGGGCAGTTCATCAAACTTGTCGAGTTTCTCGACGATGTCCTGCCCGGTGCCTGGGTTCTTGTTGTCGGATGCCGTCATGCGGTTTCCTCCTTACTTCGGGTGACGAAGACGCGGATTGGATACGATGGATCCGATATCCGCAATCAGAATCAAGATGACGTAGGTACCACAAAAAATCATGGCGCAGGCCTGGACCAGAGGCAGGTCACGGGTCTGTACCCCATCGATCATCAGCTTGGCCAGACCCGGAAAGGCGAAGATGGTTTCCACAATCACCACGCCACTGACGAGATAGGCCAGATTCAGGGCGATGACATTGATGATGGGGCCGATCGCGTTGAAAAAGGCATGACGCAAAATGATTCTTCGTCGCGGCACCCCTTTCAGGATCGCCATTTCGATATAAGGGGAACTCATCACGTTCAGAATGCCCGCCCGGGTCATCCGGATCATCTGCGCAGAAACCACGATCACCAGGGTGATAATGGGCATCGCCAACCCCCGCAGCAGTTCCATGAAGGTCATGTTGTCCCGCAACATGGCGGTCGACGGCAACCACTGCAACTGAACCGCCAGAATCAACACCATGATCGTGGCGATGAAGAATTCGGGAACCGAGATCAACGACAATGTGCCGAAGGTCACCGAGCGGTCCAGCCAGGTCCCAGGATGCATGGCCGCCCAAAGCCCCAGAAAGATGGAAATCGGAATGGAAATCACGGAGACGAGGCCCGCCAGCATCATGGTATTGCCGAGACGTCCCCCGATCAGGTCAGAGATGGCCGCCCCCCCCGCCTTGGAAATACCGAGGTCACCGGTGGCCATATCGCCCAGCCACAGGAAATAGCGGATATAGGCGGGCTGATCCAGGCCGAGTTGACTGCGCAGCACGGCCAAGGTCTCGGGAGTGGCACTTTGACCCAGAACGATCTGTGCCACATCCCCCGGCAGGATGCTGGTCATGATGAACACGATCACCGACACCACCACCACGGTCGCCAGACCAATCCAGATCCGTCGCAACACCATTTGCAGCATCATTGTCGGATTCCTCCTAAATGGACGGCCCTGTCCGGTTTCTGGTCAAGGGCCTGCCACCCGACGATGACAGACCCTTCCACTTGCTTGCAGGCAACCAGGATCAGGCCAGCCAGATGAATTCCGGCCATTCACAGGCGCCCAGTTGGCCCAGCGGCACCTTCGGCATGCCCATGATGTTGTCCGCAATGCCATCATTGATGTTGGAAAATGCCGGGATCACCATCCCACTGCCTTCGTGGATCAGTGTCTGCATTTCGCACATCATGGCATGACGCTTGTCAGGATCGGTCTGTGACAGGACCGCCTGCAACAACTCCCCCATCCGATCATTGTTCCAGTAGGTGTCGTTCCAAGCCGCCCCCGGCCCAAACTGGATGGCCATCTGGGATTGCGCCGTGGGTCGCATGTTCCAGGTCACCACGTTCAGCGGCTCGCGCATCCAGACCGCTCCCCAGTAACCGTCAGTGGGCACCTTCTTCAGTTTCAGGTCGAATCCGATCTTGGCACAATTGGCCTGAGCCAGCAGGCAGGCATCCTCAATACCCGCTGTCACCGGAGCGACATAAAGCTCCGCGGTCGTATAACCGGATTTCTCGAAGTGGTACTTGGCCTTGTCGGGATCAAAGGCACGTTGCGGCAACTCACTGCAGAAGTCCGGCCCATGGGCGATGGACACCGGCGTGTCATTCCCGATCGTGCCCTTGCCCTTGAGAATCCGATTGACGACGCGCTCGCGGTCCTGGATATATTTCATGCCCAGAACAAAATCATCGTTGAGACCCGGTTCGGCATTCCTCAGGACGCAGATGCCCAGTTGCAGTGCCGCAGGTAAGGACGACAGAGTCACCCCACTGGCGGATTCGATCTGGCGGAAGGCCTTCGGGTCAATCACGGTGGCCATCTGGACATCGCCCGCAATCAAGGCATTGACCCGGGCGACGGGGTCGGTAATGGCCGTAATCTCGATACCATCCAGCCAAGCTCCCTCCCGCCAGTAGTTCTCATTCCGGGAATGCTCGGATTTCACCCCCGGTTCAAACGAATCCAGTCGATAGGGGCCCGTACCGATGCCATCCCCCGTGGTCCCATTTTTGACGATCTTGGTCTGGAACAGGCCCAGCAGCGTCGGCAGGTCGGCATTCGGCGTGTTCAGGATACACTTCACCTCATGGGAATTGACCTTCTTCCACTCCTCGATCGAGCCCAGAACAGACTTGATGACTGACGTAGAGTCTTCGCCCATGTGACGATTCATGCTGTAGATCACATCATCCGCAGTAAACGGTGTGCCATCATGAAACTCGACTCCTTTGCGCAGTTTGAGGGTCCATTCGGAGGCATCCGCATTGGGTTCGATGGTCTCCGCCAGTTCACCGCGCGTGGTCAGGTCATCATTGTGCTGGATCAGGCTATTGTAGGTGGCCCGGCCACGGGTATAGTCGATCGTGGAGGTGAACAGCGGCGGATCGAGCTGGTCGTCAGGACCATGCAGGTTGGAAGCCATCCGGACCGACCCCCCCCTTTTTGGAGTCGATGCCATGACCTGACCGCCGGTGGCCAGCAGGTGCTGGGCGGTGGCCAGGGAAACGCCTGTGACCGCCATCAGCTTGAGCACATCCCGCCGACTATGCCCTCCCTTGACGGCCTTCTCGACCAAGCCCTGATCATAGGCGGACAGTTCGGAATAGTGCAGTGCACCGGGGGTAGTTTTAGGTGAAATTTTATCGTTCATACTCAAATCTCCAGATTGGGTTTCAAATAGCGAATGGTCAGAATTATCATGCAAGGGGGCACGACCGTCGGAAACATGACCCATTCATTCGACAACCGGTGTCAGAAGCCCCGATCCGTGGTTGTTTAATTCGGCCATGGATAACTTTTACTTATCTCTTAACCTATGTCAATGTATTGACAATGTATTATTATGCAAATAAGGATTGATAGCAAACCCCTGATCTACCTTGTTGATATTGCATAATTTTACTCCCTTGAGCAACAAAGCCGGCCAAGGTCCGCAAGATAAAATTCCCTTTCGGCCGCATCAAGCTTAAGACAGCAAATCTTGCCGGCAGATGATCACAGCCCCTGCGACTTGAGGATTTTGTCGCTGCCTGAGGGGGGCAAGCGATCGGTTCTGGAAAGCCTAGGAGCAATGGGCATCATGTCATTGAGTACCACAGTCAAACCACCTGACCCGATCAGTCCCATTGCCCCATCTTGTCTGTCATCAATCATGCCGCATGACAAAAACGGACTGTCGCGACCCCCCACATCATTATTTCATCACTGACATAAAGGTTGCAGGGAATCGTCCAGTCGAGTGCGCAAGACGGTTGTTTCCGTCTCGTTGACCGCCTGAAGTGGCGGCCGAACGTTACCCCAGCGCGGCTCGGCCCGTCCCATCGCCAGCAACCCCTTCATCGCAGGAATGGGGGCATAACCTTCAATGGTACGGCGGAATTCCACCATGGCCTCATTCGACGCCGCCAAGTCCCCCTCCTGGTCGCCAACAATAAGATCATATACCCGACGGACCGCCACAGGATTAATGTTGCAGCTGGCGGAAATGCAACCGGCTCCACCCGCCTTCATCCCCTCCCAGAGCCAAGTTTCTGCGCCTGGAAAGACAGACAGTCGCGGAGCAGCTTTCAGAACCGCCTGCAGATGATTGAAGTCGCCGGAACTATCCTTGTAAGCCACGACCACATCGGGAAACTGTTCGGCCAGACGCCCTGCCAACATCGGTGAAAAACCGATCCCGGCCATCGGGGGGATATGGTAGAGGCAAATCCTCAGATCCGGTTCGTCGACCATGTGAATCAACTGATCGAAGTACGCATACAGCCCCTCCTCGGTAGCGTTCTTGTAGAAAAAAGGAGGGAGCGTCATGACGCCAACGCAACCACGTTCCACAGCATGGCGGCAAAGTGTCAGGGTTTCCGGCAGATTGCAAAGACCAACCCCTGGCATCAGTCTGGCCGGATCAATCCCATCATCAATGAGTGCGTCCAATGCGGTCAGGCGTTCCTCCAACGACAGGCTAAGCGCTTCGCCCGTTGTGCCGAAGGGGGCGAGGTGATGTGTGCCTTGTGCCAGCAACCAGTGAGCATGTTCCTGATAGAGATCCAAAGCCAGGCTGAGGTCCTCATTGAATGGGGTCAATAGGGGGGTGATCACACCACAGGGGGGGAGATTGCGCATCATGGAGCGAGGGGCTGGAGGTCGGTCGATGAGACGAACAGAGCATACGTTGTCTGGGATGAATTGTCTAACCGTGTCAGTCCCTCATCCCCTGGCACTTTGGCAAGGTGGCTTCCGACATTCGGGGCGAGCTCCGGGAATTGGCGGATACTTCCAGCATTTCTACCCTCCGCCCTCACAGTTTGGTCATCCATCGGAACTCACCGCTGTCACTGGCCATAATCGACAGATGACCGGCGACTAATGACAGGCACGACCCAGCGCCTTCAATCGCCAATAGTTATAGGGCAGTGGCGTGATGAAGCCAGCAGTCAACATGATCGGCAGCACCCACCAAGTCAGCCTGGCACCCCCAGTCAACATCCAGTCCACCGTATTCATGGCCACTTCCATTGAAATCATCGAAATGAGTGACATCCCAATCGCGGTCTTGAACGCTTCACGCAGTACCATCTGTCGCATCAAAATAATCGTCTCAAGAAGAATCGAGGTCAGCAAACCGTTGACAATCGCCAGGGTCATGATCGCCAGGGTCGGCCAAGGGATACCCGTGAACTGGAAAAATGCGATGGTTCCAAGATCGCCGATTGAACAACCCAGAAGACACCAAGCCGTGTTTTGGGACGAGCGTAACCAGGTGCGTCGGCAGCACCAGTTAATGTCCAGTTTGGCAGTCACTGCCGTCATATCGAAATCTGACCCCTATCTGAAACCATAAAATCATGCACTGACCCATGACCGAGACGCTGACAACCCGCCTAGGCAAGCTCAGCCAAATCAACCCGGCAGGGGGATGACCAAGGACTGACGAAAGTGAATATAACTCAAAGGGAAAGGCAATTGGGTCCCACGATGAAACCCCCACAGCCTAATTTTCGATCGGGGTATCGTCCAGGTTGCCCCATTCCGACCAAGAGCCAGCATAGGACCGGACCCGGTTGAAACCAAGCCACTTCAGCACCACGAAAGTGTGGGCACAACGACGATTGGACTGGCAATACGTAATCACCTCATTGTCAAGCCGCACCCCTAATTCCGCCAATTTGCCCATCAGCACTTCCTTGGGTAGCAGTTCTCCGCTCCCCATCAGGTCGACAGCCGACATCCAGTTGAAGTGTACCGCACCCGGGATCCGTCCGCCACGTTGCGCCCGGACATCGTCACCGGCAAACTCGGCCTCACTTCGAGTGTCCACGATGCTCACATCCGACCGACCCAGCATTGCCAGAACATCAGCCTTGTCCGCCATGGCTTCATTGTATGGCGAAACGGGATAATCCGTGCGCTCTGGAATTTCTGGGGTCTGCTCCTTTTCGAATCCTGCGGCTTCCCACGCCGAAAACCCGCCGTCGAGCAAAGCATACTGTCCGTGACCGACCACCGCCAGTGTCCACAAAAGTCGAGCAGCTTCCACCCCGGTTTCATCATCATAGGCCACCACACGGTGCCAAGGCTCGATTCCCAGGGAAGACAGCAGACCAGCAACCTCTTCCGGCGCAGGCATCAACCCCTCCACAGGCCCGCAACGCCGTATCAGTCGACCATAGTCAAGATGTATGGATCCCGGAATATAACCATCCGCCCCGTGGGCGGTGGGACGAAGATCCACCACTCGAACGGACGGGTCCTGAAGGGCCGCACGCACCTCATTCACACGCACCACAAAATTCGGGAGAGGCACTGGACGGAAAGCCTCCCCAACACACAATCTGCAGGCTTCTGGCATAATTCCAAATATAAAAAAGAACGGGAGAATGAAGAATATTATTTTGTGTAACTGAAATCAAATCGAATTGTGTTGTCTTTAGTTTATGTAATTGTATTTTTATAGATTATTTTTCTTTGTCTTGAACTGTCTTGGACTGGCCATACCAACAATCCCCCGATTTGATTTCGAATCCTTCCAAATTTCTTCTCCATCGGCACCAGACAGAGCTTACAATGGCCCATTCATCCTTCAGGGAACCATCATGATTGAAATCTGGGGCCGACGCAATTCCAGCAACGTCATGAGCGCCATGTGGGCCATCGGGGAACTCGGACTGGCATACAGACGACACAATCTCGGGGGCACTTTCGGCGGTAATGACGACGCCACATTCCGCCAACTCAATCCGAACGGTCTGGTCCCTGTGCTGGATGATGACGGCCAGATTCTATGGGAATCCAATACCATTGTGCGTTATCTTGCACAGGTATACGGGATGGGCACCCTCTGGCCCGAAGATCCCTACGAACAGGCGGTGGCGGACCAGTGGATGGACTGGACCAAGACTACGTTTTACCCGGCCTTCATGCCGGTTTTCTTCGGTCTCATCCGAACTCCGCCCGAATCCCAGGATCACAACGCCATTGAACTGGCCATTCGGGCCTCGGGTTCGCTGCTGTCCGTTCCCGAAGCCCGTCTGTTGAAAACACCATGGCTGGCGGGAGCCAGATTTACCATGGGAGACATCCCGCTCGGCGTTCTGTTTCATCGGTATTTCACCCTACCCATTGAGCGGCCCTCCCTGCCGGCCATGGAAGCCTGGTATCATCGGTTGCGTGAACGACCCGCCTATCGTCGGCATGCCATGATTTCGTACGGCGGGTCTCTGGTGGACTGGATCCGGTTGGAAGCCGAGGGTGCCGACGTTCAGTAAACCGCCCTGTATTGGCTTTTTCACATCCGCCGCCCAGCCATTCAGGGCCGCTGAAACCACCCCACCATGACCCGGGAAGTGTTTCCGCAGATTCTGACTGCTGGCGATTGTGGCCTCATGGTGCTGTTCGGAAACTCACTCGAGACCCGCATCAACAATGCCGCCCATGCTTTCAGTCAGGCCATCGAAGCACAACAATGGCCGGAAGTACGGGAAATCACCCCGGCCATTCGCGGTGCCCTGGTGCAGTATGACCCGCTCATGATATCGGCCACCCGCATGCATCGGCGAATCCAGGAACAGCTTGACAGCCGCAACTGGCTGGCCACCGAGCCCGTCTCGGGCCGACGACTCTGGGAATTACCGGTCCATTACGGAGGTCAATCCGGACCGGATATCCATGGGGTGGCGAAGGCCATGGGTTGTGATGTGGAATCGGTCATTGAGGAACACTGTGCCCTGACACTGCGGGTTCTGATGCTTGGGTTCGCTCCCGGATGTGCCTATCTCGGTCCTTTGCCCGAACGGTGGGACTTGCCTAGACTGAACCATGTCAAACCACAGGTGCCCGCCGGATCAATCTCCATTGCCGTTCGTCAAGCGGTGCTGTTCGCCACTGTCATTCCCACCGGATGGCGGACAATCGGTCGGACACCGTTTTTGACCTTTTCCCGCCATCGCCCACCCTATTTCTTTCTGTCCCCTGGCGATGAGGTCAGGTTCACCCCGATTGACGCAAACCGTTTCGCCGAGCTGGCCGCCTCGGCGGCGGCCGGTGAAATGATTGTCACACCGCATCCTGTGTCATGAACACTTTCCTTGAAATTGAATCCACCGGACCGACCATGACCATCCAGGATTCCGGCCGACCGGGATATGCCCGTTTCGGGCTGTCCGCAGGTGGTGCCATGGACCCTTGGGCCATGCGAGAAGGCGAAATCCTGCTCGGAAACCCTTCGGGAAGTGCCGCCTTGGAAATGGCCAGTTATGGTGGTCGATTCCAAGTGCGCAATGGTGTCTGCTGGTGTGCACTGACCGGTGCCGCCATGACGGCCAATCTGGGCGGCACCCCCGTACCATGGCGCTCAAGCTTCTGCCTGCATCCGGGTCAGTGGCTGAATGTCGGTCCCGTGCTGAGCCACACTGAAGGCAGCGGCACCTATGGGTACCTTCATGTCGCCGGCGGCTTTGACACCCCGATGGAAATTGGCGCCCGGGGAACCCATCTGCGGGCGGGCGTCGGTGGTCTGGATGGCCAACCGCTTCCGTCTCGAACATGTCTTTCCATCCGCACGCTGACAAAGTCCGACCCCATTCCCCACAACCTGCCGGTCCCGGGCTACCTGTCCCAACGGACCATCCGGGTCGTATGGGGTCCGCATTCAGGACGTTTCAGCCCGCAAAGTCGGGAGCGTCTGCTATCAGAAGCGTTTGCTGTCTCCCTTCGCAGAGACCGGATGGCCATGCGACTCGACCCGGCGGCCGCAAACCCTTTCGAGTCTCTTCTGACCGGGCTGTCAGACCCGGTCATGTTGGGCGACATTCAGGTCCCCGGTGATGGCTTCCCGGCCATCCTCATGCGGGAACACCAGCCCACTGGCGGCTATCCCCGGATTGCCACGGTGATATCCGCAGATATCGTAGCAGCGGCGCAACTGCCCACCGGCGAACCCTTCCGGTTCGCCTTGGTCAACACGGACCAAGCCGTCAAGGCGCTGGAAGTTTGGCAAGCACAAATGCAGTCACTTGCCAGTCGCATGAGGCGACGGACTCGAACACCGGAACAGATCGACGATCTTCTGGCCTATAACCTGATTAGTGGTACCGTCTCAGCGGATGCCCCATAATTCCACTCAATGCTGGCTTCTGAATGCCGGCAAACGCCACTGGACCCCCCAGACCAGTTGTGATAGCGTTGGTCTATACGATACTGTGATGGCACACCTGCATGAATCTTGACCCTCTTTGTTGGTTTCCACCGATGAATTGTGTGTAATAACCCCATATGGCACAGATACTTTCCATCGACCTGAATGCCGATCTTGGGGAATCCTATGGCCCTTGGAAGATGGGTGACGATGAGACCATGCTTCAAATTGTCTCCAGCGCAAACATCGCTTGCGGTTTTCATGCCGGGGGAGCCTCGGAGATGGTGACCACCATCCGGTTATGCCGAGAAAAGGCGGTGGCCGCAGGGGCTCATCCAGGGTTTGCTGATCTACGGGGCTTTGGACGGCGGCGTCTTCCGGTAGCGGACAGATCCGCCCTGCAAGCAGACCTGATCTACCAAGTGGGAGCCTTTCTGGGTATCGCGCAATCCGAAGGGGTGGAGGTTTCGCATATTAAGTTGCATGGCGCACTGTCCAATATGGCCTGTGAAGACGAGGCTCTGGCACGCTCTTGTGTCGATGCCTTTCGCCAGGTGGCTCCCGACATACCGATTTTGGCCCAAGCCGCCACTCATCTGGAAAAGGCATCCGAAGCAACTGGACCGTTGATTCGAGAAATATTTGCTGATCGCGAATACAATGCGGACGGCACCCTGGTCTCCCGACAACAGAATGGAGCGGTGATTCATGATCCTGAAATGGCCGCTGAACGTGTGCTGAAAATACTTGACCAGCAGGCCATCACAGCCATTGACGGCACTCTCTTCGATGTGCAACCCGAGTCCGTCTGCGTGCACGGTGACAACCCAGCCGCAGTCCAAATGGCCCAGCAGATTCGGTCCGCTCTGGAACGCAACGGCATCACCATTCGGGCACCCACAGTCTGAACCAGTCCTCATCCATCGAAGTTGGCGACAGGGGATGTCTGTTGTTCACCTTGTTCACCTTTAGTGGGTTATCCCCGAATGCCCCGTAACCGACCATCCCCTCACTGGATGGAGCTTCCGCCATGCTAGCACCACCCCCCATCGACCTGTCCGCCCTGCGCCAGTACCGGCTGTCCCGCGTTCGGCAAATGCTGATGGACACCGATACTCCCATGGCGGTCCTGCTGCAGCCGATCAGCCTTCGCTACGCCATCGATTTTCGGGAATATCCCCTGTTCCAGTCCCATATTCCGACATCCTATCTCTTCGTGCCCGCGCAAGGACCCGTGGTACTGCATGGCGCCTACCACCAGAATTACGATCTAGTGGATGACTATCGGCCCAGCGTTGGTTTCCACCCCTTCGACAGTGGATTCGACCTTCAAACCGCTGCCAGACGATTTGCCCGGGATGTACAAGGATTTCTCAGCGAGATCGGTGAACAACCCCATCGCGCTCGAATCGCTGTGGAGGGGTTGCCCGCGGATGTCTTTGGTGCACTGAAACACCTCAGGTTTCGTCTGGAAAGCGGAGAGTCTCTGATGGAACGGGCCCGAACCATCAAGTCCGAAGAAGAAATCACCTGTATGCGTTACTCCATTGCGGTAGCAGAGCACGGTATGGCCGCGATGCAGCAGGCCTTGGTCCCGGGGATCACCGAAAATCAACTCTGGTCGATCCTGCACCAAGTCAATATTGCCCATGATGGTGACTGGATGGAGGGTCGGATGCTAGCCTCCGGCCCACGTACCAACCCTTGGCTGCAGGAAGCCAGCAATCGTGTGATCAACACCGGCGAACTGGTGGCCTTCGATACCGACATGATCGGCCCATTCGGCTACTGTGCTGACATTTCACGAACCTGGCTATGCGGCGATAAGCCACCCATCACCGCACAACGTGACCTGTATCGGCATGCCTGGGAAGAGATTCAGCACAACACAGCGGAACTGAAGGCCGGCATCACCTTGCACGAATTCGGACAGCGCATCTATCCGCGTCGCCCGGAATTCATTGCGCATCGGTATCCGCTCTTCGCGCACGGCGTTGGCTTGTCGGATGAATATCCCAAGCTGTTCTATCCCGAAGACCGGCAGGAACAGTATCATGGAATGATCGAACCGGGGATGATCATCTGCGTGGAAAGTTTCACCGGCTCGGACCTCGGAGGCGAAGGTGTGAAGCTGGAACAGGTCGTTCTGGTAACCGAAAAAGGAACCGAGACCCTTTCCAACTACCCCCACGAAGATACGCTTCTGTCTTCTTGATTCCCTCACCAATGGAGGGCGATGCATGGACAGGACCGACAGAGCGCCAAACAACCCGTCGGCAAGTTAGTTCCCAAGGCCATATCCAAACCTTTGGGGCGAGGCGACTACTTGGGCATAAAGAGGTCGGAAAGATACTGATCTGCAGGCAGCGACACGTCAAGGACGCGCACCGAGAAACTGCGGGTGAGTCATCGGCATAGACCGCAGGGCGAAGGAGTCCTATCGTCACAAGGCGCCTGTGGACGGGGCCCGGAACTCTGCCGAAACATGCCCTTTACGGCCTGCACGCTGCCATATATGCGGAGCTCTGCCCAAGGAAAGCAACCGGACTCATAGGCCGGCATGCCACCTGTCCGGGGCACCCGACGCCTTCGTCCGGTCTGAAGAGCCGGGGCAGACACTACGCAGATGGGGAGCGAGATTCACGAGCACATCCAAATCCCGGTGGGTCTGTCCATAACCTGCCACCCACCTTATGGCAAATGGCAGGTCCAGACTATAACAATACCCACCGGATCAGCATCACCCCACCGACCAAGGTCAGTAGAAACGCAACCGCCTGTCTCAATTTCTGCTCCGGCAGCCGATGGGCCACCCATCCACCGACCAGCACCCCCGCCGAAAGCACCACGGTCAACCATAGGCTGAGCTTCAGCTCCACCACTCCATGATGGAGATTGCCCACGGTGGCCACGAGTGAAACCGGGATCTGGATCACTTGGCCCAGGCCCACGACAAGTCGAACTGGCACCCCGAACCAGATCAGAACTGGCACCAGGGTCAGCGGTCCGCCAGCACCCGTCAGAGCGGATACCGTACCGGTCACCGCACCGGCTGCCACATATCCGAATGCCCCCAGTCCTTGACGTCTTCGTGGTGCCTGCTTTTTCCGAACCAGCGCATCCACACCACTGAACAGGATCATCAGAGCGACCAGGATTTCCAGAATTCGTGCGGAGGCAAAAGGCAACAGCCAAGATCCCAGCAAGGCTCCGGGCACTGCCCCCAAGCAGACCTGCCAGACACAGGATCCTCCCAAGCTGCCGTGGCGATAGTAGACCAGTCCACCGACAATTCCCGGCAGCAGGTAAGCCAATAGACAGGCTGGGATCACGGCGTGAATCGGTATGTCCCCAAGGAAGTGCAATATCGGAACCTGCAGTACTCCGCCAATCCCGATACCGCCGATCATCATACCGACGACCAGCACGAGTAACAGTACCAAGGGAGAAAGCAACAATTTGGGGTCAAAGGATGCGGAGTCCTAATTATGCATTGATACCAAGATCAATCAATTCACCCGCCGACCCCAGTGGCTGTGTTTGTGCGAATTCTCTGATGACCACTTCCCCGGTGAACTGACATCTTGTGTCCCGAAACGCTGACCTTTTCGGTCACACTAAGCAGACAGTCCAGCACCCTCGTGACCGGCATTGCTGATCGACACGGGATCACTCTTCGACATCATGCGTGGTGTGGGTCAGCCACCAAGCCGATACTGTCCCGATCTCATGCAGGTCATTTGACCGGTTTCCGGTCAGACCACACTGTCGCCGAAATTAGGTCTTTTGACGGTAGGTTCAGTCCGATGGACAACTGCCCTGATCACCGTGTCCGATCGAATACCACCCGACAGAGGCACCAATTGTGGTCGCATCGGCAGTTTTTTGTCTCCGCGATGATCTCGCGACGAGCCGCGCAGTGTCGGCGCCCCGAGGCAGACCCTCATTGACTCGACGCAAACGTCTTATTCGCTTCATGTTCCCGACTCGATTGAGTGACCGATTTTGCCAGAGGCCTAATCCACGCGTTGCATCAAGTCCAGCCACTGCGTCAGGGGGAGCACCGCCTCCAGAGTATCCGCCAGTCGGTCGAACTCCCGGACCTGCAACGCATCTGTTTCCAGCCCCTCGAACCCATTCCCGCCACTGACCTTTCCATCCTGATCGATCCACCGCAGCAGTGAATCCAACGCCTCTCCCTGATCGAATATGCCATGTACATAGGTACCGATGATCTGGCGATCATTTGATACTGCACCGTCACGCCTGCCGTCATTCAACTGCAAAAAAGCCTCGTAGTGTTCCATTCCGCTGGTGTTCCCCGTATGAATTTCATAGCCGCGCACACCTGCGCCATCCGACACCAACCGCCCCGTCACGTTACACAATTGCTTTTCGGGCTCGAGTGTCGTTTCAACATCCAGCCATCCCAGTCCAGGCGATGACCCCGGCGGGCCCTCGACCCCTCCCGGGTCGTGAATGAAGGTCCCCAGCATCTGAAGTCCGCCACAGATTCCCATCAGCTTGCCGCCGTATCTCAAGTGACGTTGCAGGTATGGTGTCCAGCCATTGGTTCTGAGCCAGTCAAGATCAGCCACCGTATTCTTGCTGCCTGGCAAAATCACCAGATCCGTCGGCGGGATATCTGCCTTTGCTCCTACAAACCTGATGTCCACCGAAGGATGCAGTCGCAGTGGATCAAAGTCGGTGTGATTGCTCATCCGAGGGAACCGGGGGACATTGACCCGCAGCAGTGGAACGCCAGCCCCCAACTCCGATCCTTCCTCCACCGAATCTTCGGACGGCAAGTACAATCCGTTCAGCCATGGCAATACCCCCAGAACGGGCTTGTTCGTCCTGCCTGAAATCCAGTCGATACCGGGCGCCAGCAGGCGGCAGTCCCCCCGAAATCGGTTAATCAGGAATCCCCTGACAAGCTGTCTCTCTTGATCCGAGAGGCAGTCCATCGTGCCCATCAGGTGTGCAAACACTCCCCCTCGGTCAATATCCGACACCAACACCACCGGACAACCCACCTCAAGCGCGAATCCCATGTTCGCGATATCGCCCTCCCGCAGGTTCACTTCCGCCGGACTACCCGCCCCTTCGACAATGATGTAATCGTAATCCCGGCCCAGCCGGTCCCAGGATTCGAGCACCCGGGACATGGCGACCGACTTGTAACCGTGATATTCGCCCGCCTCAAAATTCCCGACAGCATGGCCTTGTACAACCACCTGCGCCACCGAATCCCGGACCGGCTTCAGTAGTATTGGATTCATGTCGCTGTGGGGCGGAACCCCACAGGCCAAAGCCTGGACTGCCTGGGAGCGACCAATCTCACCTCCATCCATGGTGACCGCACTGTTAAGCGCCATGTTCTGGGGTTTGAATGGCGCAACCCGAAATCCGTTACGACTTAACAGACGACCCAGCCCCGTTACCACGGTGCTCTTGCCAGCACTCGAAGCCGTCCCCTGAATCATGATCGCCTTGAACCTATTGAAGCGCATCAGGAGTCATCTCATCGGAAATAAGGCCGTTGGTTTCACGAAAACCCACCACTGTCGACACGCGAAGTCGGGTAAAATAGTGTTCCACGATTTGGATTCCATCGCCATTTTGCCAGTCTGACAAATGCTGCTTCGTCAGATCGCTCGGTATCTCGCCTGCGGTGCCCCGGCCCGTCCGTTGTCAGATTCCTGGACAAAATCGCAGAAATGATGGCCTTGACTGGTAGGCCGAGTATCATGTCGCTTTCGAGTTGTCGCGATCACCGAACATCACCGACTACCCTGAGACGGCTGGTCTTTTTCACCACCGATCAGAAATCAGGCGACCGGTTCCATGAACCCGGATAACACAATGGCGGTTCGCTCCCTGCCAAAACTAAGAAGGGTACAGTGGCTGCTCATCGGAGCATGCTTCTGGTTGTCGACCCAAGCCACAGTTGGGGCGATACCACGCGTAACTGATCCGGACATCTTGAACCAAGGTCGAGACCTTTTCAAGACCCACTGTGCAATCTGTCATGGCGCCAATGCGGAAGGCACAACTCCCAACTGGAAACAAAGAGACGCACAGGGAAACCTCCCACCACCGCCCCTGAACGGAACTGCCCACGCGTGGCATCATTCCCTGTACTCTCTGATGCATACCATTCGTCAGGGGACTCTGTCCATAGGCGGCAACATGCCGGCCTGGAGCCGGGAAATACTATCTGACGACGATATCTTTGCCATCATCATCTGGTTTTCATCACTTTGGCCGGACGAACTATTCGAGTACTGGATGGAGATGAATCGAGCCGAGTCTTCCGACAACTGATTTCCCAATGCAGAACGGATCAGGATGAGGCCACTCGATCCCTTCCCGTGCGCCAAGCATGCCGTGTCGAAGAGCAAGGGCTTGCTACATCATCAAGGAGATCGGCAACCATTCCACCGGGGTGACGACTGTCGCCCTCCTTACCCACGCCGCTTGGCTGTTTGGCCATATCGAATCAGTCTTTCTTGCGAATACCGGTTAGGAAAGTTCGAATCACCACGAAAAACGTCACCCCCATCAACAGTACCGCCACTGGACGTCGAAAGAACAGAAAAGGGTCATACTGGGAGGTAATGACCACCTGCTGCAAAGCCCGCTCCCATTCCGGAACGAGGATGAAACCGATCAGAAACGCCACGTAAGAGAAATCGAACTTGCGCATAAAGTACCCGATCACTCCGAATACCAACATCACCATCACATCAAACATTGAGGACTGGCCGAGATAGGCCCCCATGATGCAGGTGAAGATAACCAGCGGATAGAGCATCATTGAGGGAATCTGCACCGCTTTGCAAAACAGTCTCAGGCCGAATCGACCAATGATGAGCAGGAACAAGCTGGCGATCACAAGGCTACCGAAAACGCCGTACATCAACCGCGAATTCTCCTCAAACAAGAGCGGCCCCGGCATCATGCCATGGATCATGAAAGCGCCCATCAGCATAGCCACAGCCAAGTTGCCGGGAATGCCGAGTACAAACAGCGGTATCAAGCTGGCCCCCACCACCGCACTGTTGGCGGCTTCCGACGCAGCGATCCCCTCCAAACGCCCCTTGCCAAACTCATCAGGCTTTTCGGATCGCTTAAGCGCCTGATCATACGAAAGAAAAGAGGCGACCGGTGCTCCCAGGCCGGGCATGGCCCCGACTCCGATGCCGATGGCACTGGCGCGGAGTAATGTTTTCGTATTGCCGAAAAACTCCTTCCGGGAAACGAACTTGTCCTCTGGCCGGTCGGAAAACCTACGGGCGGCTTGTTCCGCACCCACCCCCAGACTGATCCGCTCAAGCTGAATCAGGATTTCGGAAAAGGCCAGAAGACCAATGGCTACCGGTATCAGAGACAGTCCACTTTCCAACTGGTAGATGTCGAACGTCAGTCGCGGCAAGGCCGTAACCGGCTCAGTACCCACCATCCCAACCAGTAGACCTGCCGCGGCGGCTACGAGCCCGCGGGAAATGGACCTCGTGCCGATTCCGGCAATCACGGTTAACGCAAGCGAGATCAGCGCAAACATTTCCGGAGGCCCCATGTACAACGCCACTGTAGCAAGTGGAGCGGCAATCAGAACCAGTACGATTGTGGAGATGAAATCCCCAGACACGGAGCTATATAGTGCCATTCGGAGTGCCTTCTCACCCTTGCCCTGTTCCGTCAGGGGATAACCATCCCAAGTGGTCGCCGCCGCTTCTGGAGTTCCCGGGGTTCGCAGCAACACGGCCGAAATGGCACCGCCAAAGAAAGCCCCTTTATTGAGACCCACCAGAAATCCGATGGCTGCCAAAGGAGACATGTAATACGTCAACGGAATGAAAAGGGCAATCGCCATCGGCCCATTGATACCTGGGATCGCACCAATAGCAACTCCGGTGGCCACCCCCAGAAACACGTACAACAAGCTCACAGGGGACAGCGAATCCATCAAGCCAAAAAAGATCATTTCCATGGAGTGCCCCCCCGAAGCATCACGTCGTCACCATCAGTAACCGGGAATGGGAACACCGAATCCATAGCGCATGGCGGCATACATCAAAGCTACCACCACCACCGCCAGCAGCACAATAGTGACAGGGTTTCGAGCACCGACCAGATACTGCAGTAGCAACAGGAATCCCAGTGCCGAGGGGAGGTACCCAATCGTATTAATACCGACAACAAACAGCACGGCGGGGACCACGAACTTGGCCAAGTGTACGATATTCAGCCGACCGACCTGGGTGAAACCCGAGTTGTCTCCGTCGTCCGGATACGTGCTCTCGGTTTCGCGAAGCGCCGCTCCACCCCTGACCGCCATAACGGTCCTTACAATGGCCAACACCGCCATGATGAGTATGACTCCAACCGCGACATTAGGAACTAGTGCGGGTGAAGCCCCATACCCTGGATAAGGGGGGGTATATACGGGAATGGCCCAGCCAAGAAGGACCATGCTGATCAGTATGATCAGCACATAGGCCAATATGTCTCGCTGAACCCGGGTCAAGAGGTGCCCCCTCCGGTTTATCCTTTTGACAGCTACCCCCCCCGTATCCGGCTAAAGGTTCTTAGCCTGCTCCCCGAACCGGTGATATAGCGCTTTGAGGGATTGTTCAGCATGGTCCCTGCCCCATATCACCGGAAGCATCAGGAGCTTTTCAGTGATGAATGCCCTAGTGTCCGCATCATTGGCGAGCTTTTCGGCCGCCGCCCCAATCCTGGCGGCCACCTCATCCGGCAACCCTCTAGGGGCCACCAGCCCGACAATCATTTCCACGGACTCATCATACCCTTGCTCCTGGAGTGTGGGGACATCCGGAATCGGAGGCAACCGTTCGTTGAGTGCCGAGGCCAACAACTTGAGCCGACCGGCGCGAACATGTTCGTAGAGAATGGCCCCCACATATCCGATATCCGCATGACCCCCCGTTACGGCTTTGATGACAGAGGGGCCCCCCTTGCTGGGAATCAGGGAAATATTGACACCCTCCAACTTGGCGATGCGCTGGATGGCATCTCGATCATCCGCTCCATGAAACATGCAGACCAGCGCCTTTTGATTGGTCCTAGCCCATTCAAAAGCCTCTTTCAGGGTATTCCAGGGCCGATCCGGCAAGGAAATAAACCCACTGGAATTGAGCGCCACCAAGGTCAGGTAATCGAAATCATCAAACCCGTATTTCACCGGAGAGTGGTGGGGTTGGTAGGTATAGGCGGTCACCGCCGCGACCCCCAATGTGTACCCGTCGGGCTTGGCCTTGCTGAGCTCAGTGGCCATCACGCTTCCATGAGAACCACCGGTAACGTTCTTCACGTTGACCGGTTGACCCAGCTCCTTGCTGAACCTGTCCGCCAAGCCCCTGGCCAGTCGATCAATTTGGGCGCCGGGCTGAACCATGGTCATAAATGTGATCGGCCTTTCCGGATATTGTGCCATGGACATCGGGATCATCAGAAACCCGGCGAGGATGAAAGCAACAGTCCTCAAAAGTGATTTGCACATGATGTTCTCCTGTGGTGTAGTAATATTTATGCGTTGGAATTACGAATCGGTTTCTCTTGGATATGAAACACGGTTCACCCGACACAACGGTGATCAGATCGTGTCGAACTGAAAAAAATCTTAAACTTGGATCCTTGGATTTTATGTCGTGTGAGCGACAAATTGTCTCTAGGAGGCGTTGACCATCATACGAGCCCAATCATGGCGCTGGCTAAGTACCGTATCGACCCATCATTCCGCTTCCATCCCTCATCACGAGTCGCCAGCCGACAACGGCTTTCGCGTCTGAACCCGGCACTCCCCTCGAGCGTGCTGGGTCGATTTTCCGGTCATCGTCTCGGGGTGTCTGGCAATGGCTGCAATGTCATCCCCCGGATCCACCTCGAAACCCACTATGGAGTGATCGACCGGATGCCCATTTCCTAGGTCTGTCGGCCGGTCGCGCCACGGGGGACCGATTCCGCCAATCCACCGTACCACTTTCATGAAGAGTCGAATGGCCCAGCCCGTCACGCCGTCATCATGGATTTTGCATCCAAAGCTCAATGCGTCCCCACGGGTCCTCGATTAGGACCCAGCGAGGCATGGCTATTCACCTTGGAAGACCATTCGTGGGTGAATGAGACTCGAAATGACCTTGATTTAACGTCCTAGGGCTAGGGCAAATTCCCGAGTATCCTTGGACAATCAGGAAGATGTGCCGCCCGGATCGTTCTCTAACCGTATCAGCAATTCCGAAGCGGCCTGAGCAGAGGGGGCCTTCAGGTACAGCATCCGACGGTCCGATGTCAGGCCGTGGGTTCGTTTCAGAACACCAAGTGTAGTAGTCACTGTCTGCCGACAACAACCAATCATATCCGCCATTTCCTGGTGAGTCAGAGGGATATCGATATAGATCCTTTCGTCCCGTTGGCGGCCATAACGCTGGAACAGTCGGGCTAGTAACTTGGTCAAGCGGGACGACACTTCGGTTGATGTCAGGCCGAGCAACATGTCGCCCAGAATCCTCACCCGCCCAGACAGGATATCGATCACTTGCATCGCCATGGTCGGATGGTCCATTAAGTGTTGCTGAAAGCGCTTGCGTTCAAACCGGATCAGTTCTACTGTGCCGCAGGCCTGCGCATAAACCCCTCGATGCGTCCCTCGCCACACTTCGGCGAGGCCAAACAATTCTCCAGAACTGCAGAACCACATGATGACTTCTTTACCCTGTGGAGACAGTTCATAAATCTTTGCCCGACCGCTAAGAATAATGTACACATATTCGCTCGGTCCGCCAGCCCAGAATATCAGGGAGTTTTTCTTCACCCTGACCATCGTTCCGATGCTGATCAGCGCATCCCGGTCTGCAGGCACGAGGCTCTCCAACAGATTGGTCGAAGGTAGGTGGATATATGCTTGAGCCACCATGGTCAAATCAACCCGTTTTGATCACTGTGCCGATATAATGCACTAAATTATCCCTTTGGTGAGGTACCCATGCAACTCAACTGGCCTAGTGAAAATGCCATGGATCCCAACCTGCCACGACACCGATGGTTCCATCCAGACAGCAACTGTTGCCTGGATTTTCACGGTGATCCGACCAGTTCGGAATTACGCATATTTTCGGATGGCAACCACCACATGGCACTTGAAGAGACCCTGGAATCGTTTCGCTCAGGCCATGGACTGTCGTCCGTCTTCTACTGCACCACCCCTCCAAAAGTATATCTGGACTGGATTCAATCCGGGACGATTGAAATTGGAAACTTATGCTTGAGTGTTACCCCGCAGATTGTCATCGGTCCTGAAGACATTGTGCAAGAACTGGCAGCACGCGAGGTGGTCAGTCACACCAAAATATTTGCACGCAGTCGAGGCAACAGCTTTTTAGTCCGTCGCAATAATCCCAAGAATATCCGGGATGTGAGAGACCTCTTACGTGATGATGTGCGACTCTTTCTATCGAATCCCGTGACGGAAAAAGCCAGTCACCAAGTGTACCGGCAGACCTTGGAGAGATTAGCCGATGCAGCGGGAATCACCAAGTTGACCTTCCAGAAGCTGTTCGAGTCCAGTGACAGGATACTTTTCGGAGACCTGATTCACCACCGTGAAGCGCCACAAGCCATCGTGAATGATCATGCAGACTTTGCTTTGGTCTATGATCATCTGGCACTTCGCTATATAAGGATCTTCCCGGAAATGTTTGGCCGAATACCTCTGGCCCACAATGAGTGCAATGTCATCACACGCTACGCAGTGGGCCTGATCGATGAATCCGACCCGGCGTCCAACCTCGCTTTCCAATATTTTCTAGGTGAAACCACTGCATCAATCTACCGTCACCATGGTTTGGAGGCTGACCAGTGATGTCGTTCAGAATGCCACACTTCGCGGGCCTTACGCTGGTACCACCCGGGCACTCGTAGTTCGGCACTGTAATATTATTGGTGCCGGATTTAGGGCCTGTTAACGCTATCGTAACGCCTCAACGATGAGCTCGAAGACAATGAATCCAAGGAACACATCCCGTTTCTCGAAGCGCAAGAACACCCTGCAGAAGCCCTTGAGTCACTGGAACAGACGCTCCGCCGCGTGACGCCGCTAAACAGCACCTTGTCGTCCTCGACCCGGTCCATGACCCGCGCCGGGAAACCCAAGGGCATCTTCGCCCCGGTGGGGCAACATGGGCGTGGCCGGGGGAGCGCGGACAGGCCCCAGTCTTCCGCGCGGGCTGCAGCAGTGCCCAGAAATCGCCCTCCCAGTCACACACCGACATCACTCGGGTATCGGAACATGCCTGCGCCTCAGTCAGGCCCACCGCCAGCGGACGAAGAGGGGGCGATCAGCGTATGGCCCCTTGGGAGCGAACAGACGGGCTATTTAAGGGTCAAAGCTTATGCCTGATCGAGAATCGTCTACTATGGACGATCCTGTGCCCTATTTAGTGCCTCATCGTACTCCCCCGGAACCCTCCGGTTTCTCTTTGACGCCCCCCGGGGAGTGAACCCGCCCTCCAGTGCCGGTTGACGGGGTGTCTCGTCCTCATCAGCCCGATCCATGACACGCGTCGGAAAACCAGAGGGTGCTGCCAGTCGATTCGGGGGCCTTCGCCCTTGCGGGACATCGTGGACGAGAGAGCGCATGAAGGTCCCGGCGGTTCGAGCCTGGCCGAGGGATGGCAGGCCGTTTTTTCGGCCCCCTGGCCATTTGGATAGACCGGGAGTCGGGGACTGTCGAGACCGACTGCCTCGACCCGGAGGCGGAGGATCGGTGCCCGTAACCGAACCGCTCCGGCAGACCGCGTCACTGGCCGCCGTGTTCGACGACGTAGCCAATGGCGTTGAGCCCTGACCGCTTTGGGAGGTTGACATTTCCCCGAGGCTTCGGGAGCAACGGAGCGATGCGTTCGTCTTGGGTTGGGGTGAGTTCCCTAGTGGGGTCCTCCTGACGGTTCCGGTCAACAGTGACGGGGACCAAGTGCATCACATTCCAGTCAGATTATGTTAACAGATCCTACTCCCACACCCATCTCTCCGCTCTCGCGGTATCTTTGGCAATACCTTTCACCTATTGCGGACCGAACCAACCGATGTCGAAGAATCAGTGGCATTCTCGGCGGAGGCTAGAGGACCTTGAATCTGTTGGCAACCCGTTGGGCAGAGTTGCAGGTGCTGGACTCGGTCCGTCTGATGCTCCAAAAAATATGCGGAAGCTGTGGCATACCGATCATTGGCGCATTCCCCGACCCAAAAGACGGTCTTCGTCGCGTCAATAGAAGCACTCGAAGGAAGCCGCACAAGGGCCCTGCCCGACTCTCAATCTTCCGGATAAGACCGCTTCGCAGCTGGTGGAACGGCCTGAAGCCCACCTCATCCTGACAAATGGACGTGGACTGAACCAGAGCAACCCAACAAACGCCGTGCACGCCACCAACCGGTCGAGGTCGGCGTATCCCGGATCAGACCACGGTCATCAGATTGACAGGGAGGCAGAAAGAAAATGTGAGATGCAACGATTTAACCTTTGAGCACAAAATCACAGAACCATACCTCTATTCACACGATGACCTCAAGCCACCTGAAATATAACCGGAACACTGATGGATGCGTAAACTCTCCGAAATCTGAATGGGATCAGACCGTTCCCACATGAAGTCTGCGCACATCGTTATCGTTACCGGCGCAACAAGATATGGGCTTGAATCGCAGAAGGGATTCACTGCGTTGCCGACACCGCGGCATCCACACCGACTCACCGAAAGGTAATGAACATAGCAGAGGTCCAGACCTTGGCATCGTCCACCTGACGGCCCATCAGGTAAACGGGTCTAAACCCATGTGGCCCATTGATTGGGTTAATGTCAAAAGTTCCGCTCACATCCCTTGGCATGTCGCAATCACTGACTCTGTCCACGGAAACAAACAATTCCGTACCCCCCAGATCCTTTCGAATGGAACCATTGCTACTGATTAAGTCGCTGCCCTTGAGGGTAAGCTCAAATTCCGGACAGTGAACGAACGGATTGCCGTCAAGCGGATTGCCCACCTTGACGTACCCATCAATGGTCCCCTGGATCTGGATGGTGGCATTGACGAGCTCGGCCAGATCAATCTCAATGGCATCGGTATCGCCATAGGTGTCCGAGGCAAACCCAATACTGGTCGCAGACTGTCGCCAACAGGCTTCTTCCCGGTGCTCGAAACCAAAGCTCTGGAACCGACTGATCACGCCATTAAGGATGGTAATCGTACCCTTCCAGGCAGCCCATCGATAGCGGTCCCGAATCCTGGCACCCCCCCAGCTGACCCGAATTTTCCGATCAGAGAATCCAGCTTCCTGCTGCAGTTTGCGGTGCCAGATCGGACCGGTATGGTCTATGGCCATAATCTCGTCCCACCCGGCATCACCCAAAAACCGGTAGGCAATGGTGGCCATACCCTGACTTTCGATTTCATCACCCTGGATGCCATGACCACATCGCATGAGCCCCATGATACGCTCACCAGTGGTGGCAAAGGTATGCCTCGCGCGTAATGCGGCACCCACACTGGCACGGTCCAGGGACGACGCTAAGATTCCCGTCACCCCACCTTTGGTACCGAAAACCGCCGTGCCCGGCACTCCCCCGCCGCAGCGACCACGATGCTCATCCCCATTGGCGGATGCCCCCAACTTATATCCACGGCGCATAGCCTCTTCATAAAGCCAAGGAAAGTGTCCCCATGCAGACCCGACTTCCACCAACCGTTCCAGTACCGGATGATGCCAGTCCAGGATACATCGACGACCGCCCACATGAGGCATCAGCAGATGCTTTTCTGGATCATGTATGTAGGTTGCCCATAATTCCTCCAAAGGCCAGGCACCCGGCTCGATCGTGTCGGATGCCATGTCTTCGTTCCATTCAAAAGATCGACAGACATTGCCATCCCGATCAAAGGGAAATTCCGGGTCACCTTCCCCCAAAAAAACCACATTGTGGTCACCGCCTGCACAGGAACTGCCACACCACTCTGTGCCAGGATAACAGACGAACTCGCCATTCCGATTGATCCGGTGGATCAAGTCCACAGCCTTGTCCCAACGCATCTTAGTGATATTGAAGTCATTAGCCGTATAGCCCAACACATCCAGTCCGGCCACATCGCGGCCGTAAGACAGGTTGTAGATGGTGTCGTTGGTTCCGACCGTATCGTCGGAATGTACATGAAGATCTCCGTAATAATCTCGGTCAAAGCCAAACTCATCATCCACGGTGAGATAGAAAACCTGCTCGTGCACCCAAGGACATTCCAGGTGCCTTGCGGAGATTTCCAGTTCACCAGGTAGGTCAGTGGGCACACCATCTACCAAGGCAACTGCCCAACCTTGATTCTGAAGCGAGACAATCCGGGACTCCAACAACTGCCCACCTCGCTTGATCCTTAATTCAACGTTCCCGCCTGTATCCCAACAGGTATTGCCCCAGACATCCTCCGCCCGCACCCGCAAAGGCACCACTACACCTGTTTGAACGATCCGGGAAGCCACTAGAACCAACTGGTCGGGCCGACCAGGAACAATATCGATAGCAGTATCCGGCATGACCGCCGCACAGCGGGAAGTGCCCAATGGGTCGCAATAACACCGAAAGCGGAACTCCTTTTCCACGAAGGTCTGAACCCGGGTACCCGGGCCACCGTGACGACGATCCCCCATGCGAATGATGATGTGGTCACCTGGCTTCAGATAGCCATCTACGGTGTCGACAATGATAGCTTTCTGAAAGGGTCGCTCATGTCCCTTCTGATCAAATCTTACCTTGAGAGATTGTACCGTGGCCGGACTTTGGCCTGGTACGCAGGGACCTGCCTGGTATTCTGCAGAAACATAGTTCGCGGCTTTGGGATCCTCGGTCTGAAACAGGGCCCAGTCCGAATAAAACTTGAATGTGACCTTGAACCATGCCCCATCCGCCATTCCAGAAGCCCCTATCTCATAATCCAGAATGACCTCGGTCCATTCCCCAGCAACCAAGCGATCTACGTTGCAAGAGACCTTGCCGAGAAACGACATGTCTTTAGTAATCTGATACAGACCTTCGGGTGCGAAGTAATCACCCAAACGGTGCTTTAGTTCCTGGTCGGTCATTTTTTTCATTGCAGCCAGTTCCTCTTTGCAGGCCATTCCGGGGGGGCTGTGCCGGCTTGTGTTCAGGCAACTCGCCTAGAACAGCCAGATTAAGAATTTCTGGTGATCAAACTCTGTCGTTTGGGCGACATTCGCGAGATTGCTCTACCCCTCTCAAGGCGAGCACCTGGAAGGGATTCAACTTCTCCATAGCCAGACACATAGGATAGTGCACAGCAAAATCGTCTTCAGATCATTATCTGTCAAATGATAAACACCGATAACACTCAAGGTGGAACCGGCAAACGCACCAGAAACTGTCCGCATTTTGCACTTAGACCAGCAATACCAGTCCCAAATCACACCTCAAATCTCTGGTCCCTGCTGAATCCTTCGGCCGGCTCGCTATCAAAAGGGACTGACAACGCGATTGCACGTACTACCAAGGCCCTCGATCTCCACTTCGACCTGATCGCCTGCATTGAGGAATCTGGGTGGATCATGGGCCGTTGCGACGCCAGCGGGTGTACCTGTGGCAATAATATCTCCCGGAATCAACGTCATGATTCTGGACAAAAAAGCGATGATCTGTTTGACGCCAAAGACCATACGGGCGGTAGTTCCATCCTGTAGGGTCTCCCCATTGACACGTGTACGAATCCACAAGTCCTGGAGATCACCCAGTTCACTCAATGTGATTAAGGCTGGCCCACACGGGGCAAACGTGTCCACAGCCTTGCCAGTTGTCCAAAGTTGATTGGAGAGTTGTAGGTCACGAGCACTCACATCATTGAAATTCATGACTCCCGCCACATAGGCAAGCGCATCAGATTCGGGAATATAGCGCCCAGATTTTCCGATAACTACGGCAAGTTCCGCCTCATAGTCCACCTTGCCGGTCTCTCGAGGTGGGACAATATCATCCTCCGGGCCAATGAGAGAGTTGGCATACTTAGCAAAAAAGATCGGTTCCTTCGGCACATCAATTCCGATTTCCTCGGCATGATCATGGTAATTGAGACCGATACATATGATCTTTTCCGGGTTGACAATTGGAGGACCCAGACGAACCGAGTGCAGCGGATGAATACCAGGTGCGGTATCGTCATGATCCACATACCAGACCGCCACAGCTTCCAATTCTGCCAGTGCAGTTGGTGGTAATGTCAAAAACTCCCGATTTCCCATCAGGGTGGTCAGTTCCTGATCTTTCCAGCCTGCCATATCCGCAACGGTCCGAAGGTCGACAATCCACGTACCTAGCTGAATTCCAGGCCTGCCGCCACCACCAGCGTTGTAGGTTACCAGTCTCATGGAATCCACAAAGCTTGATTGATGACAGACTGAAAGCGTATTGATCGGAAGGAACTGGGATGTCCGAAACCAAACGGGTCCCAAAAATACAGTGTTACCGTATTTTTCCCTGCGGAATCCAAAGTCCTCAAATTTCGGTGAATCATCACTTGCCGTGTAGCTGGCTCGTCAGGGGATCAACTGATATCGCTGACGCGCAGGAACCACTGCACGTACCCCACCTCTTGGGTTCTCTACATCCCCCCGATATCTGGGAATGACATGAATATGCAAATGCATGATCGACTGACCAGCGTGCTCACCGATATTGACTCCAACATTGTATCCGTCTGGTCGATACTCCCGATCAATGATCTCCTTCGCTTGGTCAACCAGTTCCCACAATTCTTGCTTGACCTCCGCAGTGGCATCGAAGTAAGTCGGATAGTGGTCATACGGTATGACCAATATATGACCTGGATTGATCGGGTGACGGTCCCAGTTGGCAAATCCATGCTGGCCCCGAATCAAGGTGCTTTCCGGTATGACATTACAAAACCGACACCATTCTTGCTGGAGGTTCTGTTGGGCTTGGGATGGCATGGATATGGGAAACATATACGGTGCATCGACTGAGACGACCTCGTTGCGTTATGAGCGACGGTCCAGTCTTATATGCGAGGATAGTCCGTACTGGTTCTGATCTCAAGGACATGGCAATTTATGCAGCAATTCCCGCTAAATCCGGGAAGCCAGCCAATCCGGGGGGTTCAGAGGACTCTGAAAAATCTGTTCGCAGACTGTTCATTGAACAGCGGTCTGATAGGGTGATCTTCTCCCTATCGGATGATGAACCATGCCCAAGACCGGGTTTCGCAAGCCCCTCAGCGTGCCCGGCCTCCTTCGCATGGTGCGGGAGGGTTTCGATCGCCTCCCAGACCCCATCACCCCCCGTGGCCTGGGCCTGACGGACGGCCTGAGGTCGGCTTTGGCGATGTTCCGCCAGCAATCCCCGTCGCGGCGGGGCTTCGAACCCGACGCCCGGGACGCCGATCCGATTCGGTCGCACCCCAGCAACGGGTATGGGGGGATTCGGGCGCCGTCGGAGTCGGCCCGGCGGGAGCGTCTGGTGGACCCGCGGTCGGTTCGTCGCGCCTTCCAGCCGGTCGTCGCCGCGGGGCAGCGAGGCCAGGGCTGGGGGGCACCCAGCCCCCCGGGAGGGATGGCCGCTGGCGCCGGAGCCGGTCCGGCGGGCGGACGGGTCGCGCCAGCACGAGGGCGAGCGAGCGGCCGCCCAGCGGCGGCGGGAGCCTCCGCATCGGAAACGGCTGGTGGGGAAAGACGCGCTGGCCTCGAATGGTCCGTCCATCCGGGGGTTGGAGGAACGGGATCGGCGCTCTGTGCCGGGGAGGGAAGCCGGGAGACCCTGGGGAAGGGTTCCGCTGGGTCGACGTCACCGCCGCGACCCGCCCCGTGGAGAGGACCCGGGGCGGCCGCCCGTGCCGCTTTCGGTGCCTCAACGGGGGGCCGCGGAATGACGCGAACTTCGATGGGGAGGGGAACGGCCCGGCGGGCTGGGCGGTTCACCCGACCGGGGCCCTTCTCCTGGGTCACGGACCGGGCAGTCACGGCCTCCCATGCGGATCCACTGAGGCGGGCGGGAAGCGCCGCGGGCGGATTGAGAACGAACCCTTCAATCCCCTGAAGAACCCAGGGATGGCTTGGTACCCCCCTTCGGTCCCGGTCAGCCCCCGCGGGCGACGGGGTACGCCCATCCGACGAGGCGGGCCTTCCTCATCGATCCGGTGCCGCCGCGGTGCGGTTCGCTGTGCCAGGCCGCCCGGGTGAAGGCGGGCAGTTTGCCCCGCGGGGGGAGACCGTGGCGCAGCTTCTTTCTGAGGTTTCACATCCCGGACTGGGAGACCGGGTACCAAGGCATCGTGTTCGGGCACTGCCCGCCGGCGGGGGAGCCCTTCGACCCGGCCTGACTTGATGCCGTGACCGAGTGGGGGATCGGCCGGTTCTTCAGGAAAACCAGGGCCCATCGTCGATCCGGCCGCCCGCCGGAGGGGCCGTCCTGTCCGCAGATTTCCCCCGCTGGCGTGGGCGCCAAGACATCCCGCCGAATCCACGGTGGGATTTCCTTGGCGGAAATTGCTGGCCCGATCAGGGGTCAGGGAACGGCACCACCTGCCCCTCTCGCGACGCCGAACTCGCCCGCCATGCCGCCATCGGAGGTCGGACTGACGCAGGCGGGCGAGACGGCGCCGTTGGCGAGGCGCTATCCTGCGGCGGTGCTACTCTTCCGTCTGCGTCTTCAGGTTCGCCCCGAAGCCGCCGACGATCTTGCCCACCCGGCCGTATTCGGAGTAGAATTCCCCGGTTACCACCAGCGGGATGTGGCTTTTGCCGACGACTTTCGTATTCGTCTCCTGAGTGAAACTTCCGCTCCAGTTGCCGGAGGCATCCGCAGCGGTTCCGCCGATGGTCCATTTGGTCTTTTCCGTACCGTCTAGGGCGCCTGCGTCTGGATCAGTAGTGCCTGAACTGCTGCGTTTAATATCCACCGCCATCAGTTCGACGCTCCAGTCGTTCCGTGGCCTTTCCGGTGACGTCCCGAGGTTGCCTGTCCTGAAGTTGTTGATGACACCACTGACCTTGTCGGTATCGAAGTTCGCTTCAAATCTGGCGTCTGCGACGAACTGGCCGGCGTCGTGCGTTCTGGAGCCGGGGCTGTGGAGCGCGTAAAGGCCAGCGGCCCCGCCCTCATAGGTCGCCTTTCCGAATGTCTGCGGCCGTACCTGTGTGTTATCGATACCGGACGATGTCCCGGTTCTTGCGCCATTGAACGCGCTTGCGGTCCAAGTACCAAGGTCACTGGACTTCTTGAGCCACCAGCCGTACATGGACCAGCCGACTAGGTGCGGCAGTCTTACCTTGGCCTGCGGGTCGTCGGCGATGAATGTCCACGTCACGATGTCGTTCCGGTACCCTCTCGTGTCGAGCGACTGCGCGGTAAGAACGATGCCTTTCCTCTTTTGCTCGTCGACGTACAGTGCCGCGGCGCATACAGCGTTGTTGTTCGGCGTGCACCTGTAGAGGCCGGGCACGCCGAGGAAGGTGCTCCTGATCGTCACATCGGTACCGCCTTCCTCCAGCGGGTATGTCTTGTACCCGGTTTTTATATCGAAGCCGGTGCGGCCAACGCGGTGGCCGTTGGATTTCAAGGTTTCCCAAGACACCAATCCGCTTGTTTCGTCATAATAACTGTTTGAACTTGCGTTTCCTGTCATGATGCCCTTGATCGTCTTCAGGGAGCCTTCCGCAATATCGCCATAGACATACGCCTCGTAGGTATCGGCACCTTCGGTCAGGGTGTACTTCTCTCCCCTCCAGCCCTTGATGGCCGGGACCATCGTGTCCTCGTCCTTATTCAGAGTCTTCTCCTCCGCATTGTCAACCTGCAACCTGAGTTCCTGACTTGAAAAGTACGCACTTCGCCGGCCCGCATTGTTTGCACCACCAGAACTGCGTGCGGCAATGCCGGCATACAGCTTGCCCGCCGTCTCCTTCATCGCCGCGGCATCGGCCATCCTCTTTTTCTCCAGGGCGGCCGTGCGGGACGCCTTCGCGGCGGCAAGCCTCGCCTCAAGCCCCCCGAGCCGCTGGCTGAGGTCGGCCCGCTGCGCGGCAGGCACCTTCATGACGGCCGTCCGGGCCGCCGCCAGCTCCGTATCGGCGGCGCTGACCTTGGCGTCATCGGCCGTGTCCGTCACCATGCCGACAGCCGTCTTCGCCTCATTGAGGGCCGTGGTCGCCGCGTCAGCAAGCTCCTTCGGTGTCATCTCGTTATCCGGGGGCGTCACCGGACCGCTGCTGCCGCCCCCGCACCCCGCCAAGGCCAACCCAGCGGCCAGCAAGACCGCCATTAAGACATTGTGTTTGTTCATCGTTCAGTTCACGTTGCAGATTTGGTATTCCGAGGCCCTGCCGGTCCGGCTGTCCGGGAACCCGGCCAGGGGGTGCACCCCCTGGCCGAACCCAAACACCAACCTGCATTGCATCGCTTGATCAGCCGCCCTGCGTTCAACCGTTCGGGCAGACTGACCGGCAACTGTACCCCCCCCCCCCCCCCCCCCTCCTGTCAAGCCTCAGGACCATTTTTTCAGCCATTCCCGCCAAGGACATCCCCCGGTGGATTCGGCGGGATGTCCGGGCACCCCCGCCGGCGGTCGGGGGATGCCCTCATGCCGGGAGCGGGGCTAAGTGTTGCACTTCAGACTGGAAGTGGGGGGGGGCAATGGGTTGTCTTGGATACGTACCATTGCGATGGCGGCGTGTTCTAGGATGACAGAAAGCAGAAATTTATCTTCGGGTAATGGTGGTCGGACAGCGAAGGACATAACTGGACTAGATCGGCGACCGAATGCAGGGCGGGTCGATACAAACTGCGGAACGACTCATCGCTCACGCCACAAACCCTTCGCAAGGTCTTAACGATGCTCTGCTGTCCGGTGCGAATCAGGACCTGTTCTGGGTGCAGGATGGGTTGGAGAGGATCGGAAAGCGGGGTAAATGAGTTGGAAAATAGATTCAGGAATTTCCACGAGCTACCCATTGAATCGTGCAGAAGTTTGGTGTAGTTTATATTCGCTGTATAAATTAGGTAGTAAAGTGAAGGAGTTGTCCGGTAACCTGAGCTTGACTTGGATTTGCTTGGGACGGGCTTGATGATTGGGGCGATCGGAACAGAATATGGGCCTGTAGCTCAGTTGGTTAGAGCAGTGGACTCATAATCCATTGGTCGCAGGTTCAAGTCCTGCCGGGCCCACCAAATGACGGCTCCCCATGATTCCCTCACCGATCAAATGACTTCCCGGCAATAAACCAACCGCGACCACCACGCATCACCATGCGTGTGATAGCGTGTCAATTCCGCCTCAAAATCAAATTTTCGGGAACCGATTCAGGAACTTGCCCATCCAAACACCGCCGCCGGAAGGCTCGCACATCTTCCGCTCCATCCTTGAAGCCCATCCCTCGAAGATGGAGCTTGCACAAGGGAACCCCGGCTGATTTGAGCACATCCCTCATATCTCCCTCGCGCCACCGATCATAAGCAATTGTGCAAGGGGTTCCAAATTTGATCAAAGCCGCTTCCAGTAGCTCCGAGACACTGACCGTTGCCCCGCCACACTGGATCAACTCCTTGCGCTCATAGCCCTGCTGGTAAAGACCGCCCACGCCATCGGCCAGTTCCCGCTCTCTTAAGTCTGGCTCCGATGAGAAAGCACACAACACTTCCAACCAGTCGAGTCGGTCCGCGCGGTGCAACCTGCCCGGATGGTGGAGTGGGACGAAATGCACCGCTATATGGGGCGAAAAAAACCCTTGCTGGCTTTGGATTGCGGTTGATCAACCTAGAAAAACGCTGTTTGCCTGCTGTCACGGGGAGTCGAGGCACCGAAACCGGAAGGCGACTTTGGACGGAAATGGAGACATCCAGAATCGACTGGGCGATGACGGATCACCAAGAGTCGGATGAAAAATTCATTCCGCCTGAAAACATATCCAGAGCCAGGCCGAGATCGATACGGTGGCAGGTTATAACAGTTTGTTCCGCCATTTTCTGGCTCGATTTCGTCGCCAGACGAAGTGTGACAGTAAGAGTGAGAAAATGCTGCGCTGTTCCGCCTTGTTGCTCATGGCTCAGTGGAATGGTACGCTTCAAGATATATTAAATTAACAATGCTCTCCGTACAAGCATTGTGCCAAATCATGTTGATACACCAATCAACGAACGCCAACCCCACCTCTGAATAGTGTTTGGGCCGTTTAGCCGGAACTTCATGTGGGGAATTTTCACATAACTCCTTGATATAACACAGGGAAACCTGGTTTTGAAACTCTTCGAACTGGATATTTGTTCCCATGAAAAGATTTCGAAAAATCAGAGGAATGCATCCGATAGAAATGAAATAACTAATTGTTTTATTTTTATGATACGAATTGACACTTGAGACCGACTTGATTATTATCCATCCATTATGTTCCCATAATTAGATGGTGCCATGGCCTTCAATATCGAATCGGTTCCCAATCGGTCGGGCAAGCCCGCCATCCTCCTGCGTGAAGCCTGGCGCGAGGGCCGCCGCATTCGCCAGCGGACCGTCGCCCACCTCTCGCGGTTTCCGCCCGAAGTCATCGAGGGGTTTCGGGCGGTGCTCAAAGGCGCTGTCGCCGTCCGGGACATCGACCCACTGATCCAGGTGGAGCGCTCTTGGGGACCTGGGCAGGTCGCGGCGGTCTTGGGCATGGCCCGAGCACTGGGCCTGGAGCGCTGCCTGCACCGCGACGACCGTCGTGAGCGTCAGCTGGCCCTGGCCGCCATCGTCGCCCGGGTGCTGTCGCCCGATTCCCAGCTGGCCACCGCCCGACAGCGGTCACCCCAGACGGCGACGAGCCGCCTCGGGGCGATGCTCGGTCTGGGGGCGGTGAGTGGGAACGAAGTCCTGGGCATGCTCGACTGGCTGCTGGCGCGTCAGCCTGGGATTGAGCGCCATCTCGCCCGCCAGCATCTCCAGGGGGGAACGCTCATGCTCTACGATGTGAGCAGTTCCTACCTGGAAGGTACCCACGGCCCGCGGGCGGAATTCGGAGACCATCGTGACGGAAAGGCGGGCAAACGGCAGATCGTCTATGGATTGCTGTGTGCCGCCGACGGGTGTCCCGTGGCCATCGAAGTCTTTCCGGGAAACCCGGCCGACCCCAAAACGGTGGTCCATCAAATCAACAAGATCCGTCGGCGTTTTGGCATCCATCGCCTGGCTTGGGTGGGAGATCGCCGGATGCTGACCACCGCTCGGATCCGCGAGGACCTGGAGCCAGCGGGCCTGGACTGGATCTCGGCGCTGAAGACCCCGGATATCCGCCCACTACTCCAGCACGGTGCCCCGGGTGAGCCGGCTCCGCTCGTGCCGGAAACCCTGATCCCCGATGCCATCGCCGAGGTCACGGGGCCGGACTTCCCCGGAGAACGCCTGATCGTCTGCCTGAATCCGAGACTGCAGACCGAACGGCGGCGCCAACGCCAGGCTCGGTTGAGGGCGACGGCCAAGGCGCTGGAGCGGATCGCCGCCTCAGTGCGGTCTGGCCGGCTGAAGGGGGTGGGGGCCATTGAACGCCGGGTGGGTCAGGAGATCCCCCGTCACCAGGTCGCCAAGCATTTCGAGATCCAGGTGACCGACCGCCGCTTGGTCTGGCGCCAGCGCCCCGAACGGATCATCGCCGAAGCACGACTCGACGGCATCGATGTCATCCGGACCTCTCTGGAGGCCGAGACGCTGGGAGCCGCCGAGGCGGTGGAGGCCTACAAGCGCCTCGCTGGGGTGGAACGGGCGTTCCGGAGTATGAAGAGCGACCTGAGAATCCGCCCGATCCATGTGTACTCCGCCGATCAGGTCCGTGCCCATATCTTCCTTTGTATGCTGGCCTACTATGTGGAATGGCACCTGCGTCAACGTCTGGCTCCGATGGGGTTCGAGGACGATGACCGGGCCGCGGCGCAGGCCGCCCGGGATACGCCGGTCGCCCCGGCCCAGCCGTCCCCGGCCGCCCAATCCAAGGCCGCGACCCGGGTCACGGCCGAGGGCCTGCCCGTCCACAGCTTCCGTACCCGGCTCGACGACTTGGCCAGCCTAGCCTTGAATCAGGTCCGTCTGCGGGGCCCGGCCAATCGTCGGCTGACGCTGGTCACCCAGCCCACGGCAGTCCAGAAACGGGCCTTCGAACTGCTCGGTGTCAAGCCGGATCGAGGTGTTCCCATCAATATGACAGATTGAACGACAGCCAAAAAACCAAGAAACCAATGAAAATCAGCCAGATGAGATCAGGATACTGCTTTTTTTGCCCGTGAAGTTCCGTTTAGAGCTTGGTCGATCGATTGTTCGTCCTCTCCCGTCAAGCGCATGAAGCGTTAGCCCGTCCTTTTCGGTGTCCGCTTGGGGCGGGCAACACGAGCCTTGGCCGGAATTTCGGGTCGGTCCTGTTCGGCCCCCAGAAGAGATATCGGCATCTGCGGCCAGCGCACATCCCAAGCAGTACTGGCGAGAGGGATGCGCTGGCGCTCAAATTCCGGAACATCCTTGATGCTTCCTACGGCTTCGTCGAACCGGCCGTCCCTCAACAGGTCAAACCTGGAAACACTTATGTCTTCATCGACGGCCAAGAGCACGGCACGTGTACCCGCTGCGTCGCCCCGGTCAAGATGTCTGACAGCCGCCAGCATTCTTCTGATCATTCGTTCATGTCTTGCCGACACCGGCTTGCCGTTTGCCCAATGATGGACGCTTCGGCGAGAGACCTTGAACAAATCGCCAAGCTCCTCCCAGGTCAAACCAGACCGGCGACGGACTTCCATTATGGACGCAGCCGTAGACTCCGCATGCATATAATCAATCTGTCCGATCGGTCCCGTGGTGGTACGCTCCGCGCACGGTGGATTCGTTACCCACATGGCCATTGAGCCCCGAGCATACGTGTTGGCTGTAGCCGGTCCTGAAAGGACGGTAGAGGTCAGCAAGACGGTAATAGCAGGGTCCGGCGAAACTCGGCGTATGAGCCCCATCACTGACGCGGTTGCCTCCAGATGTATTGCACATCCCATCGCGGTCATGGGCTTCCTCCGTAGAATCGCAAAAACTCTTCCGTCACCATTTGGCGAAAGAGCCAATACAAATATTTGGCGAAACCCGTCGCTGTTATGAGCCCCCCGTGCCACTCTGAAGTGCAACACTTGGACCCGTCGCCTGATTGATTGAGTTAGGCGGATTGCAGCGGGCCAGATGATGGCAGACCATCTCAGTTGACCACCAACGGAGAATGCTCATGCCTTCCGGCTACCATCACCTGACCCATAGCGAAAGATGCCAGATTCATGCCCTGTTGCATAGGGGTTTGTCGAAACGCGAGATCGCCCGCCAGCTCGAACGGGATCCCACCACGATTGCGCGGGAGATGTCCCGCAACCGCGGACAGCGCGGGTATCGTCACCAGCAAGCCCAGGGCAAGGCGACGAGCCGGCGCCGGGAAGCCTCGGCTGTGCCCTGGAAGATGACCCCCGAGCGCTGGGCGGTGGTCGAGGACCGGCTGCAGGCCGGATGGAGCCCGGAGCAGATCGCGGGCCGGTCTCGACAGCAAGGGGAGGTGATGGCCGGGCGGGAATGGATCTATCAGTATATCCGGGCGGACCGACAGGCGGGGGGAGACCTTTACCGGTGCCTGCGTCGCCGCGGGAAGAAGCCCAACTGGCGCGGTGGCCGACACGCGGGACGTGGTCATATTCCCGGTCGGGTGGACATCGCCGAACGCCCGTTGATCGTAGAGACCAAGGGCCGGATCGGGGACTGGGAGCTCGACCTGATCATTGGGGTGAAGCACCGGGGAGCCTTGATTTCCTTGGTAGATCGGGCCTCGAAATTCATGGTGCTGATCTGGGTGGAAGGGAAGACGGCGGCGGCCGTGACCGAGGCCATTGTCCAGCGGATGGCCTCGATTCGGGACCGGGTGCACACCTGCACGGCCGACAACGGCAAGGAGTTCGCGGGGCACCGGGAGATCGCCAAGGCCCTGGGAGCCGACTTGGATTTTGCCACTCCCTATCACTCCTGGGAGCGGGGTCTGAACGAACATACCAACGGCCTGGTCCGCCAGTACTTTCCGAAGGGGACCGACTTTCGTCAGGTGACGGCCTCTCAGGTCCAGGCGGTGGAAGAGCGGATCAACCGCCGACCCCGGAAGGTGCTGGGGTATCGGACCCCGGAAGAGGTCTTCACCGCTGCCGCCCCGCCCTGAAGGCGGTCATTCCTCTCCTCTCCCCTGCCTTTCCAGGAGCCCGCATTCGACGGGCAGGGCCCCGCTCGGCCGAAGTCAGCCTGAAACGGCCCGAGTGGGCCCTTGCGTCGTGAAATCGCCTCGGTCAGACTCCTTGGCGTCGAGATGGATGCCATCGATGGCCGAAATCAGCCCCTTGGGGGCTGAATTTTCCGGTCGCCGCCCCGCTCCCTTCATTCGGGCTACGCCCTCATGCCGGGAGCGGGGCGAGTGTTGCACTTCAGACTGGAAGTGGGGAAGACTTGAACGATTCTCCGAAAAGACTCGTCTCCAACGTCGGAATGTTTCCAGATGGTTGGGACAGCACACGCTCATATCCGATGCGATCCGTTTGCATCGGAACCCAGGGGGGCTACATGCTGTCGAGGAAGCTACGCAAGTGCTCTGATCGACTGGGATGACGAAGCTTGCGGAGGGCCTTGGCCTCAATTTGGCGAATACGCTCCCGGGTGACATCAAACTGCTTGCCCACCTCTTCCAGGGTATGGTCTGTGTTCATGCCAATGCCGAAGCGCATTTGCAATACCTTGGCTTCGCGCTCTGACAGCGTCTCCAGGATATCATTCGTGGCCGTTTTGAGTCCAGCATTGGTGGCAAGATCCAGTGGGGCTTTCAAGTTCTTGATGTTTTTGTCTTCAATGAAATCCCCAAGGTGTGAATCTTCATCATCCCCCACCGGCATTTCCATCGAGATCGGTTCCTTGGCAATCTTCAGTACCTTGCGAACCTTCTCCTCGGACAGTTCCATCCGTTCCGCCAATTCCTTGGGCAGGGCTTCACGACCCTGCTCCTGCAGAATCTGACGCGATACCCGGTTGAGCTTGTTAATGGTCTCAATCATGTGCACCGGAATACGAATTGTTCGGGCCTGGTCCGCGATTGAGCGCGTGATCGCCTGGCGAATCCACCAAGTGGCATAGGTGGAAAACTTGTAGCCTCGGCGGTATTCGAATTTGTCCACAGCCTTCATCAGACCGATATTGCCCTCCTGGATCAAATCCAGGAATTGCAACCCCCGATTGGTATACTTCTTGGCGATCGAAATCACCAGACGGAGATTGGCTTCCACCATCTCTTTCTTCGCTCGGCGCGCCTTCGCTTCCCCAATGGACAGCTTGCGGCTGAGGGCTTTCAGTTCCTTGAGTTCCAACCCCGTCCCCTGCTGACACTTGACCAGTTGGTGTTGGTATTCCTCAATGTTTGGCCGGTATCGTGCCAACTTGTCCGCTTCATCCGGACTGGCGGCCAACAACTGGTCAAACCAGTCATCCGTCGTCTCCTGGCCGGCAAAAAACCCGGTGAAGCGTTTTCTCGGCACCCCGGCATAAGTCACACAATACCGATGGATATGACGCTCGTATTGACGCACCTCATCCATGCTCTTTCGCAACGTCGCAGTCATCTCCTCGAACTTGGCCGGCACCCACTTGATCTGCAGAATTTCATCCGCCAAGGCTCGACGATGCTTCCCAGCCAACTGACTGGCAATGCCATTGCGAACCCACGCCTTCTGCAACAGTGCCCAAATATGACGCATCCGCCTGAACCGGACCAGGGCTTCGTCCAGATCAGGGCCACTGGGAACCCCCTCCTCGTCGGACGCATTCTGCCCCGGTGCACCCGGAGTGGCCACGGTCTCGTCATCCAGCGCATCAAGTTCCATGAAGTTCATCACCACCTCGGACAACTTGAGTTCGCCCGATTCAATTTGATCCATGAACCGCATCAACCGACGTATGGCCCCCGGGGAAAGCGCCACCGCCTGCGCCACTTGACGATTGCCCGCCTCAATGCGCTTGGCCAGCGCAATCTCATCTTCCCGCGTCAGCAGTTCCACCGTGCCCATCTCTCGCATATACATGCGGACCGGGTCGGTGGTACGCCCAAACTCGCTTTCCACCGCGGTCTTCAACACCGCACTGACTTCCTCAGTGACTTCTTCGTCTTCCGGATTATCGCGCTTGAGTTCAATGTTGTCGGCATCCGGTGCCTTGTCCACCACTTCAATCCCCATATCATTGATCATGTTGACCACCACCTCAATCTGGTCCGTGTCATGCATGTTCTCGGGCAAGTGGTCATTGATCTCGGCATAGGTCAAAAAACCCTGTGCCTTGCCTTTCAGGACCAGTTTCTTGAGATCCGACTGCGGCTTCTCCACCGCCTTTTTTTGACCCGGGTCGGGGCCCCATCCCGCCGACTTCGTTCCATCGATATGCCCCGCTTCTGCTTCCCGGGTTGCTTTCCTGCCACTGTCTATATCCAAAGAGCGATCAACCTCATGGCTTCGGGATTGTTTGGCCATAGCTATCTACCAGAAATCGTAAATGTTGAGAATTCAATCGAATGGACTGTCGGCGATTGGGACGCAATCGAAGCAAGCCGCCGCATCCTTAAATCGTATCCAGATCGGATGTATTACCGCCGCGACCACGGACTGGCCCGCGGCCCATCATCAGACTCTCCTGCATATGAGGAACTGCGGCGAGTCAACCTGATATTGGAACCTGAAATCTCGAAGAAGTCAATGTCATGAACCTTACCGTACGGGACACTCGATAACTTCTTCACCTTGGGATGACCCATATATGGCACCTTAAATGTCGTTTCTCAAGCATCAACGAGGAAAGTCCCATGCCAGTGCGCCACTCCTTCCCCTTGTCAACCTCACTTTTCATTTGGGTGCAACCGTTGGCACCCCTATTGGTGATAGTCGGATTACCGTGTGTCACGTTCAAACCCATCCATGTTTCGATTCGAACAACCTCGTCTCGATGGGTCACCGGAACACGCATAAGCGGCCTTCCCAATCCCCCGACTTCCAGGCCAAGACCACCTTCGGACTAGTGGACCAATTCAAGGTCCATCACGCCCTCCACATGGAAATGGGCAGAACCGGCGCCACCATCGAACGCCATGTCCCCCATCATCCGTGTTGAAACCGGCGTATCTGAGTCGGGCCACCTGCGTTCAGGACAGAGTCGTCAAACCGACTGGGATTGACAACCGTAGGCATCTGCTTCGAAGGGTGGCAAAGCGGCGCCCAAACACTCTCATCGACGACCACCCCGATCCGAAGATATTCCGCTGTCTCATCACCCGGACAAAACCAGACCGCAAGCGGTTCGGAATCTCATAGTCAATACTCGAAAAAATGACCATGACCGCCCCCGACCCAGCAAACCCCGCGCCAATCACTGGCCAGCGTATCAAAAACCCGGGTCGGATGGCTTCATGCAACAGCCCACAAAATTTGGTTGCATCTGATCACACGACCGGTAGGGACGCAGCATCTATCCGATCACCCGGCTTTGTAGAAGGTTTTGCTACAATCTGTCGCTTCTTGAAATCTGCTACTGAAACGTCCTTATGACTGCCGATTATCGCCCGGGGGAACTGGAGCCCGAAGTCCAGTCCTACTGGGCAAAAAACCGATGTTTCAACGTCACCGAAGACTCTTCGAAAGAAAAGTTCTATTGTCTGTCGATGCTGCCTTACCCATCGGGTGCCCTGCATATGGGTCATGTTCGGAACTATACCATCGGTGATGTACTCAGCCGCTATCAGCGCATGTTGGGTAAAAACGTTCTTCAACCCATGGGTTGGGATGCATTCGGCCTGCCAGCAGAGAACGCCGCTATCCAACGGCAACGTCGGCCCGCGGAATGGACCTACGAAAACATCGCCTATATGAAAAGCCAACTCAAGCGGCTTGGCTTTGCATACGACTGGGATCGAGAACTGACGACTTGCCGACCGGAATATTACCGTTGGGAACAGTGGTTCTTTAACCAACTGTTGGAAAAGGGGCTGGCCTACAAGAAAATGGCCATGGTGAACTGGGATCCCGTGGAGCAGACCGTGCTGGCCAATGAACAGGTGGAAAACGGTCGGGGCTGGCGTTCCGGTGCCCGGGTGGAAAGAAAGGAAATTCCACAATGGTTTCTCCGTATAACCGCCTATGCGGAGGAACTGCTGAATGAAGTCGACAATCTCGAAGGCTGGCCGGATGCGGTCAAGCGTATGCAGCGCAACTGGATCGGCCGCTCCGAGGGGGTGGAATTCAGCTTCCCAGTCGAGGGCGAGGAGCCACTTTGGGTCTACACCACCCGACCCGATACCATTATGGGCATCACCTTCGTGTTGGTAGCGGCGGAACACCCGCTGGCACTCAAAGCAGCACAATCCAATCCAGAGGTCGCAGTCTTCATCGAAACATGCCGACAACTCCAAACCACGGAAGAGGAACTGGAAACCATGGAAAAGCATGGTGTTCCCTTGGGCTTGTCGGCAACCCATCCTATCAGTGGCAAAAAGGTGGACATCTGGGCGGCCAACTTCGTTCTGATGGGCTACGGTACCGGGGCAGTCATGGCGGTACCGGCCCACGACCAAAGGGACTGGGAATTTGCTAAAAAACATGGCATCGAAATCCGGCCGGTCGTCCGCCCCGCTGATGACAGTGAACACGACTATGACCACGGTGCTTTCGTCGACAAGCATGGCATCACCTGTAATTCAGGGCAGTTCGATGGACTCGCGTTCCAGGACTGTTTCAACGCGGTGGCAGATTATTTCGAGGCGCGACGAACAGGCCGTCGCAAGGTAAATTATCGTTTGCGGGATTGGGGGGTCTCGCGCCAACGCTACTGGGGCTGTCCCATACCGGTGCTGTACGATACGAACAACGAAGCGCATCCCGTGCCCGACGAGGATCTGCCGGTCGTTTTACCCGAAGATATGGTCTTTACGGGGGTCCGCTCTCCAATCGCGGAAAATCCGGCTTTCTATGAAACTGTGATGCCTGATAGTGGTCAGCCGGCCACCCGTGAAACCGACACGTTTGATACCTTTGTCGAGTCTTCGTGGTATTACGCCCGGTACTGCTGTCCCGGTGCTGACGCCATGCTCGACGAGCGGGCAAATTACTGGCTCCCGGTCGATCAGTACATCGGGGGTATTGAGCACGCCGTTTTACACCTTTTGTATGCCCGATTCTGGCACAAGCTGATGCGGGATATGGGCCTGGTCGACAGCAATGAACCATTCACCCGACTGCTGACCCAAGGGATGGTGCTCAAGGATGGTTCCAAGATGTCCAAGTCAAAGGGCAACACCGTGGACCCCCAAGCGCTCATCGACCGATATGGAGCCGACACGGTCCGGTTATGTACCATGTTTGCCTCACCTCCGGACCAAGTGCTGGAGTGGAACGATGACGCTGTGGTAGGTGGACAACGCTTCTTGAAACGCTGGTGGATGCTGGTGCAGAAGTACCGGGACATCGTCTTGCCAGTGAAGGCCATACTGGCTGAATCGGGCTGGAGTGAGCGATTGTCAGATAAAACCGCCAAGAACCTTCGCAGAATCGTCCATACGTTGTTTGCCAAGGCCAGTCATGACTACCAGCGGATGCAATATAATACTGTCGTGGCGAGCATGATGGAGCTGTTGAATGCCATGGAACGATTTGATCCTGGGTCCAATGAGGATTGTGCACTTGTCTTTCGTGAGGGGCTTGTGATCATGAATCAAGTGCTCGCACCTGTGACCCCCCACATTGCCCACCGCCTTTGGCGGGACTTGGGCGAGGACGGTGATGTCATCGACGCCCTCTGGCCCAAAGTCGACGAAAGGGCATTGGTCAGCGAGAGCATCCAACTCGCCGTTCAGGTCAATGGCAAGGTCCGAACACAGATCCAGTTGCCCGCCGACAGCGATCAAGCCACGATCGAAGCGGCGGCTCAAGCGGATCCGAGAGTTCGAGCCCACATAGACGGAAAAACCATTCGTCGCGTCATTGTGGTTCCTGGCCGACTAGTGAACATTGTGGCCCAGTGACCTGTGTGTGGACTACTGGCCCGTCGAATCACCGGGTGACCCCTGCATGAAGAGTCATCTCATAATGATTGCCTTGGCCATCACCTTCCTGAACAATTGCGGCTTCACTTTACGTGGCCATGTGGGCCTCCCCGATGGCTTGGATCGATTCTCTGTGGTGGGCAACGATACGGCATTGATCATGCGTCTGGAAGAGGTGCTGGTCGCCCATGGCGCGAGTGTGATGGCCAAGGATCATTCCGCAGCCGTCAAAATTCACTTGGTACAAAGCGAATACTCGCGTAAGGTGCGGTCCACGGATGTCGACGGCTACGCCACCTCCTATACCCTTCACTACCGTGTACACTACGATGTCCGTACCGCCACAGGCAATCGGTTGCTAGACAGTCAACCACTTATGTTAAGACGGGTCCTGAACTATAATCCCCTGCAGCACCTGCAATTTGAAGAGGAAGAGGCGTTCCTGAAAATGGAAATGCACCATGAGATAGCGCAGTTGATTCTCCATCGGCTGTACCGACTTCGACCCGATTGACCCGCCTTGGCGGCATGCACGTCCATCCGGATTCACTTCATACCCAACTCGGGAAAGGACTGGCCCCCTTCTATTTTCTTTTTGGGCCGGAAATACTCTTGATCGAGGAGTCCCTCGACCAAATCCGCAGCCAGGCGACCAAGCAGGGATATGGCGACCGCGAGAGTTATACGGTAGAACGAGGCTTTGACTGGAACATCCTGTTCCAAGCGGGTCAAACAGTATCAATCTTCCTGGAAAAGAAGATTCTGGAAATCCGCATGCCGACCGGCTCCCCCGGCTCACAGGGCAGTGGGGCTCTGGTGAAATATGCCCAAATGCCCCCGCCCCCCGACACCCTACTGCTGTGCATATCAGGCCCGGTGGACAAACGTTCACGAGCCACCAAGTGGTTCAAGGCGGTGGAGTCGGCTGCGGTGGTAGTGGACTGCCCGCCCGTGAGCAGGGCCAAGCTACCGGAATGGATTGCAAAACGGATCCGTCATCAGGGGTTTTCTGCCGACCAGGAGGCGGTGCGGCGATTGGCCCACTTTGTGGAGGGCAATCTTCTGGCGGCCGCCCAGCAGATCAACCTGTTGGGCCTTCTAGCCAACGGTCGCATTACCGCAGACTTGGTCACTACTACTCTCGCTGACAATGCCCGATTCAACAATTTCAACTTTGCGGATGCCTGTCTGGCCGGAGCCGCCGGGCGGGCGGTCCGGATTCTCGGTAGCCTGCGGGCCGAGCAGGCGGAACCGATCCTCATTCTGGGGGTTCTGGCCCGTGAAGTGCGGACCCTGTGCCAACTGTCCGCTATTCGCGACCGCGGGGGCCATCCGCATTCACAGTTCATGAAATTCGGCATTTGGCGAAGCCGAGAACCTCTTTTCCGTTCGGCCCTGGAGCGGTTGTCACGAAGTCAATGCCACCAGATCCTGCAACGACTCACTCAGCTCGACCTTCATCTCAAGGGACAGAAACCGTTGACAAGACGCGATGTCTGGGAAGAAATCGAAAGTATCGGATTGGATATCTGTGGCGTGCCAGTGCCTTGAGTTGGCCAGCCTTCCCCCTTGCCATTCAGCAAACATCCCCCATCCCGGCCATTTTGGCGTTACAATGCGCCGCCTTGATGACCCATTCTCCCGCCTCAACATGGTGTCCTGCCCCGACCAACAATCCAGCATACGCCAGTACATCGATAACATCGGTCAACGTGCCCGGAATGCGGCATCGATGGTCGCCAGTCTGCCTACGGAGACCCGGAATCAGGCTCTGCAGATCATCGCGGATCAGATTGTTGATAATCAAGAAGCGATACTCGCTGCCAATGCCAAAGATATGGATCATGGCAGGGCAGTCCCGTTAAACCCGGCACTGCTTGACCGGCTGGAGCTCAATTCGGACCGAGTCCATGCGATGGCACATGGCTGTCACCAGGTAGCGGAGTTGCCGGACCCAGTGGGGGAAATGACGAAATTCAATGACCGTCCCAGCGGGATTCGGGTGGCCAAGATGCGAGTCCCCCTGGGAGTAATCGGCATCATCTACGAGTCCCGTCCCAATGTTACCATTGACGCAGCCGCACTTTGCTTCAAGTCCGGCAATGCCGTGATACTCCGGGGCGGTTCAGAAGCCCTCCATTCCAATCTCGCCATTGCCACATGCATTCATCAGGGGCTTCGTGAGGCAGGACTCAACGAAGATGCTGTTCAGGTTATTGACACCCCTGACCGCGCCATCGTGGGGGCTCTGGTGGCCGCCAGTGACTATGTCGACATCATCATCCCCCGTGGCGGTCGCGGCCTGATTGAACGCATCAGTGTCGAGGCCAAAGTGCCGGTGATCCGTCACCTGGATGGTATCTGCCATGTCTATATTGATGATAATGCCAACTTGGAAAAGGGGATTGAAGTAGCCTACAACGCCAAGGCACGGCGCTATGGCATCTGTGGGGCGATGGAAACCCTGCTCGTCTCCCGGGCGGTTGCCAAGAGGGTGTTGCCCGAGTTAGCACAACGATACCGGGAAAGCGGGATCGAGCTTCGGGGCTGTGAGGAAAGCCGACGGATTGTCCCGGAAATGCATGTTGCCTGCGAGGAGGACTGGACCACCGAATATCTGGATGCCATCTTGTCCATCAAGGTGGTGGATGGTGTGAATGAAGCCATCACCCACATCAATCAGTATGGCTCTCATCACACGGATTCCATCATCACGCAAAACCGTCAGCACGCAGACCGCTTCTTGCGAGAAGTGGATTCAAGTTCAGTCATGCTGAACGCCTCGACCCAATTCGCGGATGGTTGCGAATATGGCCTCGGTGCGGAAATCGGTATCAGCACCAACAAACTCCATGTGCGCGGACCAGTGGGTCTGGAGGGACTGACAACACAGAAGTACGTCGTCATTGGAGATGGCACCATTCGGCCCTGAAGCCAGCAACTCAACCCGAGAGCATATCGGTGATCCGGGCACGGGCCTGATCCACCCCATCTTTCCGGAGGGCAGAAAACAACTGCACCGAGATATTGGCATCATCCTCCAGACGCTGGCGCATTTTCTGCAACACAGTTCCCCCTTTTCCACGACTGAACTTGTCGGCCTTGGTGAGCAGAATATGCACCGGCAACCCGGCCTTACGACAAAGGGTGAGCATTGACTGATCCAACCCGGTCAGCGGGTGACGGATATCCATCGGCAACACCAGGCCACGGAGCGCTTCACGCTGCATCAGGTAGTCGGTCAGAAATTGACCCCAGTGAATCCGCAGTGCTTCCGGTGCCTTGGCAAAACCGTATCCCGGGAGATCTACCAAGTGCAACCCCTCACTCAAGGCAAAAAAATTGATCTGCTGGGTCCGCCCCGGAGTCTTGCTGACGCGGGCCAATCGTCCATGGTTGACAATGGCATTGATGGCACTGGACTTTCCCACATTGGACCGGCCGGCAAAGGCCACCTCGGCCCCTCTGTCTATCGGCAGTTGTTCTGGCAGGTGGGCACTCAGAACATACCGAGCCACGGTGAAATTGATCGACATCTCGACAACAGGCGACTTCGTGGTGAAGGATTTCAGGACGATTTGTTGCTATACTAGCGCGATGAATTTTACTCATGGGTCCGGCCTGCTCGTTTCGAAAAAACCCGTTCCGTCGATGGCGTTTCGGACATCGGTCCCGTTTCCAGGACAGATTATGCAATGAACCGTCTGCTCCCAATACTGACCATACTGACCCTTCTCACCCCTGGCGCAATCTATGCCCAAAGTGGTGATATCGAAGCAGGACAAGCGAAATCCGCGACCTGTGCCGCCTGTCACGGCCCAACCGGCGTCTCCATGTCCTCGGAGTACCCCCATTTGGCGGGTCAGGTTCCCGGTTACATCGCCACCCAGTTGAAGCTGTACCAAAAAGGGGCGGACGGCGGTCGTGAGAACGCCATCATGGCGGGCATGGTGGCGGGGCTAACTGAACAAGACATGCTGGACCTGGACGCATTTTACAGCAATCAGGCCCCCGCCATGGGTTCCATCATACCGGAACAGGTCGAGCAGGCCCTGTCTGGACAACCGCTATACCGTGCTGGCCAAGCCGAGTACCGCATTCCGGCCTGCATGGCTTGCCATGGCCCCCAAGGCGCAGGCATTGGCCCCCACTATCCACGGCTTTCTGGACAGCCCGCCCAGTATACTCGCGACCAGTTGCTGGCCTACAAATCCGGCCAACGAAGACATCCAATTATGAATGACATCGCCTTTGCACTCTCTCTGGACCAGATTGAGGCACTGGCCACTTATCTCTCTGGACTCCGCTGATTGAGGACTGAATTCGTTCCAGATCCAATCGGGTAGGGCACGGGAGTGGGCCGTGGCAGGGGTCGCTGTTCCTGAGACCAATCTCTCGACCCGCAGGTGGGTTCGTCATTTCCCCATGAATTGCTTGCCATGTTCCTGACATACCAACCATCCGGTTTGCCGGGTATGGCTGACTTCAAGCCTGTTTGGTTGAGGGAGAATCTCTCCATCCCCCATTCCAGCCTTGGGTCAGTGACCCATTGCCGCCTCCACGCCGGCACCTTTCTCGTGATCACTTAAGTCCGGCGGCCCTCGCTCCGAACCAGTTGTGCGGTCCGAGCTTTCATCGTCGGGCGGCCTCATTCATCCGATGTTCTCCGCCTATTTTTCCACATGAGGTGGTCGACCCGGTCTTTGACCGACAAGGCCAGCGAGTACTGGCCATCAATGCTGACCCACAACCCACCCTGTCATCTTGGTATCTACTGCGTCAGCAGGCCCCCAACGGACTGCACCGCCTGATCACTCAGGTCGATGCGACGCAGACCATCTCGCCCACGGTCATCCCCGGCCTGGATCTGATCTACTCGGACGATCCCCGGGGAGGTCCGATGACATTTCTTCGTCAGATGCCCGACGGACCGTTGCGACTGGAGCATGCCCTGACGCTCGCTGCGGGCGACATACGATGTGATGGTGATCGACACCTAAGGGCCATGAGCCCCATTGCAGGAAGCCGCCATCTTGGCCGATGACCGGCGCGGGGTTGCGTAGGAGCGAATATACGGGCCGATCTATTCAGGGTATGCATAAGTCGACGATTGCCTGCTATGGGTGCTCCTGTGAAACATTTTCTGTCGAGAGGTCGGGACAATGATCCGGATTCCAGGGAGAACGCGACACAAAAGGCAATTGAGGCAACCACTCGGTGCGGGTAGGCATTCACCCGGTCCATTGCGGATTCGGATGGTTTTTCGGATGACGATTTCCGGCGGGAACCACGCCGGGTGGCTCCATCCCCCACCGACCGGCCCGGTTAGGGTAAGATTACCGGTATGATGAACTTGGCACCCTTTCCCAAGCCGCCGCCGGCCGATCCGCTACCCTTGGATACCTGGCTGCGTCGTGCGGACCGCGCCGAGGCGGGCCGGGAGCCGTTCTTCCGGGGTCGCGAGGCGGAATTCGGAGTGTACCAGTCGGCCGTCCGCAGTCTCAGCGAAGGCATCGTGGGCGGTGGCACGATGATCTTCCAGGGGGCACCGGGTGCCGGCAAGTCCGCCCTGATGGCCGAGTGTCTGGAAGCGGTGCGACGGCATTCGACGCCAGAAGATCCCTGGGTGGCGGTGTCCCTGAACCCCGGCTCCCTGCGGTTCCCCGACCGGGTGGTCAGGGCGCTGGTGCAGGCGGCCAATGCGGAAAGCGAACGCCTGCGTGAGCGGGCCTCTGGGGCCGTCGCCCGGGTGCTGGGGGATGGGTGGGATCGGGGCCGGCAGCTCCTGCGGGAGATCCCGGACCGGGATGTGTCGGTGGGAGGGGTTTCGTGGAGCAGGCGGGACAGAGAGAGGTCCGCCGAAGGGTTGTTCGAGCATGCTGGCCAAGTGCTGTCGGGGTGTCATCTGGTGGTGTGTGTGGATGAGGCCCAGAACACGCCGGTGGACCGACTGACCCGGGATGTACTGGATTGCCTGCATCGGGACCCGCAGGGGATTCCGCTGGTGGCGGCGTTTTTCGGCTTGAGCGATACCCAGGACGTGTTGCGCCAATGCGGCCTGTCGCGCTTTGCCCGGGGCCGGGTGGTGAACCTGGACCCCTTGCCTGTCGAAGAGGCCGCCGCGGTGATCCGGGCGGCCTTTGATGCCTATGGGTTCACGGGTACCGCCGAGGAACAGGACACCTGGGTCACCCAGTTGGCGACGTTGTCCCAAGGCTGGCCGCAGCATCTCAACAGTGTGTCGGTGGCGGCAGGGGAGGTGCTCCAGGCCCACGGGGGATGCATGAATCCGGCGGGTCTGGCGGAGGCCATGGCCGTAGCGGAGGAATCCAAGCGGGAGTACTATGCGGCCCGACTGGCGGCTGGCTCCAGTCGGACCTGGGTCTATAAGCGATTGGCCGAGGTGGCGGAAGAGCATGGTGGTCGGTTGTCGATTGACTGCATTGAGTCGCTGACCGAGGCGGTGCGCGGGAAGAGCGGCGAATCCCTCGACCGGTTCCTGACCAGTGCCCTGCATGCGGGCCTGCTGGCGCCGGTGCGGGACTGGCCGGACCATTACCGCATTCCGATTCCGTCCTTCGGCGACTATCTGCGGGCCTTGCCGGTGAAGCCCCCAGCCGCCTGAACTGGGTCATTTCGATGGTGGCCGACCGGTTAAGCGGTGGCTCATGCCCGGCCAAGCCTCGGAGACTGGACAGGCCGGTCGATTCATCAAGGACTGCCCGACGGAGTCTGGGATCACCGACCAATGGGATGACAGTCACCCACTGATGGAATGCATCAAACCATCCGGTGCGCAGGCGGTGATCCCGCCCCGCCGTCATCGCCAGACACCACGAGAATACGATCGGGAAATCGATAAAGAACGCCATCAAGGAGAGCTGCTAGTTTCAACAACGGAAGCCGTTTCATCGCACTGTCACACGTAATGGGAGATTGAAGCGAAAGGATTAGTCGATGTGGTACTTGGCCAGCTCAATGATTTGGCTCATTTGATGGTTAACGCCCTCTAGACTCGCGGTACTATCCGACCCACCCCAATCCGGCCGCTAACCCGCCGACGGTTTCGTTTCCGGGGGGTTGAATTGGGCCACTACAACTCTTCCGATATCATGAGTCCATGCTGTCGAAAGGTAGCGATCACCGTGTTTCTCAACAAACAGGCAATGGTCATCGGACCCACCCCCCCCGGCACCGGGGTAATCGCCCCGGCCACCTCACTGGCACTGGCAAATTCCACATCACCGACAAGACGTGACCGGCCGTCTTCTGTGTCGATACGATTAATGCCCACGTCAATCACCGTGGCATCCGGGCGGATCCAGTCACCCTTCACCATTTCGGGAACCCCAACTGCCGCCACCAGAATATCCGCTTCACGACAAACCGCCGGCAGGTTTCGTGTGCGCGAGTGGGCCATGGTGACTGTGCAATGTTCCTTCAGCAGCAACATGGATACCGGTTTGCCGACAATGTTGGAACGGCCCACAACCACAGCATGCTGGCCAGTGAGGTCTCGGCTCTGTTCCTTCAGGAGCAATATACAACCCGCTGGGGTGCATGGGACAAGTGAATCCTTGCCGATCGACAAATTGCCCACATTCTCAATGTGAAACCCGTCCACATCCTTATGGACGCTGATAGTGTTGATGACCTTGAACGCGTTGATATGTCCGGGAAGAGGCAATTGCACCAAGATACCGTTAACCGCCGGATCCTGATTCAGTCGGTTGATCAGTGCTAGAAGGTCGGACTCCTCGGTCTCAACCGGGAGCCTGAACTCCATGGATTCCATACCCGCTTCCTTGGTCTGCTGGCCCTTGTTGCGCACATAGACCTGACTGGCCGGGTCGTTACCGACCAGTACCACCGCAAGTCCGGGTTTCAGGCCACGCGTTTTGGCCAACTCTTTCACCATGTTCGCCACCCGCTTTCGCAGTCCGGCGGCGATTGTCTTGCCATCAATGACTGTTGCCATATTGCTGTTGATCGTTGTGATGCCCGGTGCCGGAAACATGTCGTATTCTATTCCCTCTGCCGACCAAACGTAACACATGAAACCACCCGCAATCAGGGATTGACGCCATATAATTCGCACCCAATACAATCCAACCCAAGCAAATTTTTTCATGCCTGTCGTCGCTTTACTCTTTCCAGGGCAAGGTTCTCAGTATCCCGGTATCGGCAAGGACCTGCATGACCAGTACCCGGTGGTGCGCGAAACGTATGCAGAAGCATCGGATGTACTGGGGCTGGATATGGCCCAACTGTCCTTCGGGAAAAACGCAGACGAAATTGACCTGACGCGCAATACCCAGCCGGTTCTGCTCACCCACTCCATTGCCTGCTATCGGCTGTTCCATTCACTCACCGATGGCCGAGTTTCCCCTGCCATGGCTGCCGGCCACTCTCTCGGTGAATACTCTGCGCTGGTCGTCGCGGATGCCATCAGTTTCGAGATGGGACTGAGACTGGTGCGACGGCGGGGTGAACTGATGGGCCAGTTCGGTGAAGGCGAGATGGAAGCTCTCATGATCAACACAGAATCCGCGGTGGCGCTGGCCGAGGCGCACTACTGCAGTCTTGCCGCGAGCAACCTGCCAGAGCAAACTGTCGTGGGGGGGCGTCCTGAGGATCTGGACGCCTTGGTCACTGCTATGCGAAATCGATTTCCCCGCAAGCCCCACACCCGCCTAAAAACCGAGGGGGCTTTCCATACCTACTACATGGTCGGTGCGGCCACACGCTTTCGTTCCGTGCTGGAAAAGGCGGGAATTGATCCCCCCACATTCCCGGTGTTGTCCAATTTCACCGGGGGAGTGCATGACAACGAGCCAGATTCGATCCGTTCCAGACTATTCCTGCAACTCTTCAATCCGGTTCTCTGGTACCGCAACTTGATGACCACAAGCGAGATGAGGGCAGACACCATGATCGAGTTCGGTGGCGGACTCGGCAGCGGAGAAACTGCTGCCGACAAACGGCCCAACCTGGGAGGGCTGGTGAAAAAGGCTTTCCGTAACCGAGAACAGCCACCCACTTACTTTGCGGTGATCAACATCAAAACGCTGGAAGAGACCGTCACTGCGCTGGACTAATCCAGTCCGACAGGGATCCGGCCACTCAGCGCGACCCGCTTTTGACATGGCCGAATCACCAGTAGCCGGCCCATCACTCTAGATACCTAGCCGCGATACAGGACCCGTACATGTTCACTCACTGACTCCGCCAAGGCCTGCAAGTCATACCCTCCCTCCAATACCGAGGCCACCCGACCGCTGCAACACCGGTCGGCCACCTCCATCACCGCCCGGGTCATCCAGGCATAGCTCTCGTTGGTGAGTTGGATTGACCCCAACGGATCAGCCTGATGCGCATCGAAACCGGCAGACAGCAAGATGAAATCCGGATTGAATGCGTTCGCCCGGGGCACTACCACTTCCTCGAAGGCAAGGCGATAGTGGTCATCACCCGAGCCGGGGCTCATGGGACAGTTCACAGTGGTCCCCTCGCCTGCATCGACACCAGTTTCCGAACGAAGTCCCGTGCCCGGATAATGGGGATACTGATGCAGGCTGATGAACATCACGCTGGGGTCGCATTCAAAGGTATGCTGGGTTCCATTGCCGTGGTGAACATCCCAATCCAGTATCAACACCCGCTCCACGCCATGCTGCTGCTGTAAGTAGCGCACTGCAATGGCCACACTGTTGTAGAGGCAAAATCCCATGGCGGCATCCTGTTCGGCATGGTGGCCTGGTGGCCTCACGGAGGCAAAGCCGTTATCCACCTGCCCGGTCATCACCATATCGACCAGTGCCAGCAGGCTACCGGTTGCCATGAGGGCCACATCGGCAGACTCTGGCGACACCGCGACATCGGGGGTATCAATCCAAGGGGCTCCGGCAACACATGCCTGTCGGATGCGTTGCATATAGCCCGGTGCGTGAACCTGTTCAATCCATTTTGGCGCTACCGGCACCGGACTGACCTGCTGAAGGTTCTCATACCAGTCCTGGGCAACCATCAACGCTTGCACCGCCTCCAAACGCCCTGCTCGCTCTGGATGACCGCGGCCGGTATCATGGGTCAGGAAAACCGGATCATGGACATAGGCTGTTTTCATGGTGACAAGGCGACACTGAACATAGACACCGAGTGTAGCATACCGCACTGGCCCTACCCTTGGTGAGCATCCTGGACTGCCTAGAGTCGGACAGAACGATATGCAGTCGGTCGATTCGGAATGCGATTTATCCTCGTCGGCGCCGTTTGCGACGTGTCCCCCCCCGATCGGAAACTGCTCCCGCCTCGATACTCATTTCGCCGCGCAACTGGGCCTTCGCTCCCGTCGAGACCGGCCCTAGCCGAGACTGAATCAGGCTCAAATCCGGACACCCACCCCGCACGTGACTGTCCATCGAACGGCGCATGGCCACGATATGTTCCGGCGTGGTGCCACAACACCCTCCGATGATCAAGGCTCCCGCATTGAGGGCGAAACCTGCATATTCGGCCATGACTTCCTGTGTTCCGCTGTAGACAATCTCGCCATTGATATATTCCGGCACGCCACAATTGGCCTTGACGATAATGAATGGGTGAAATCCCTGCTGCTCGCAGGCTGTTTTCATATTGATGACCGCGACGATGGATTCCGATGGTCCGACCCCACAATTAGTCCCGATGGCCCAAGGGGTGTGTGGCAATGATCGGGTCAATTCGACGATGTCCGCTGGTGTCAATCCCATCATGGTGCGTCCGTTGGTGTCCACACTGAACGTCGTCACGAAGGGTAGACCTACCCGAGCGGCCCCGATAACCGCCGCTTCCACCTCTTGGGGCGACGACATGGTCTCAATCCACAACAGGTCGGACCCGCCAGACTCCAGTCCCTTGGCCTGCTCCTCAAATGCATCGACTGCCTCTGCCTGACTGAGTGTCCCGATGGGCTGCATGATCTCTCCCGTGGGTCCGATAGAGCCCGCAACCAGTACCTTGCGGCTGGCCCGATCAGCTCGTTCCCTGGCCAGTCGAGCGGCCTTTTCATTCAGTTCGACAACTCGATGTCCGCTGCCATGGAGCTTGAGTCGATAGCGGTTCCCACCAAAGCTGTTGGTCAAAATAATGTCGGATCCGGCATCAATGAACTGCTGGGCCAATGCCGCCACCTTCTCCGGATGCAAGTCATTCCAGAGTTCTGGGGAATCGCCGGTCAAGAGACCGACTCTAAACAAGTTCGAACCGGTGGCGCCATCCGTCAGGAGGGCTCCTTTTTCCGTCAGCAACGCATTGAGCTGGGTATCCATATGACAATTCAATGATACGATGACATAAATATATCATTATATCTTTATATTCGCCAACGAATCACCTGATACGCAAGCGATACCCAACCACCCGTTCGGGTGGGCAATCAAGCTCGTATCTCAGGCATCGTGAAGCAACCAGAGGGGGTGACCGCCACGCCACGAATATTGCCTTCCATACAGTTGTTTCCCATATTGGCGTCCTCACTGTTGAAATACCGACAATCGCGCGGCTGATCACCTTGCCAGCACCGTGGAAAAGCACGACAGATTTTTCCGGCGAGCCGCTTTCATGGTCGCGAGGGTGGAGTCATTCGGGGTCAGCGGCTCAAAGAGAACCGCTTTTTTCAGGTGACCTTAGTGATCCACCATCTGACTGCATCGGATACGTTGGGACGACTGGAATGTATCGTCAACAGATAGTGAGGTACAAAAATTCGCTTCTGGAGAGGCGTCCCGACCGCTTCCACCCATGGAACGGACCTTATCCGAATGGTGTACTGCAAGACTGAATTGGCAACCTGGCCTCCATGAACGAATCCGACATCCACAAAACTGGTCAACCGTTTCGCCACTCATAAAGTGCGTCGGAATACGAAACTACACCATTCGAAACCATAGATTACGTACCTGGCCGAGCAGATGACACAGCGGGCACCACGTTGGGCGAGCGGATTCCCCACGGGTTCTCCATCATGACCGCCTTGATGATCAACACCCCGACCTCCCTGGGGACTTGGCAGGGCCCATGATCAAGCCGCTTTACGGACCCAGATGGGACGGGAGCGTTTGGGCGCTTGGATCTGATGCCCAGACCCGGGTTGGACGAGTTTGAACTCTGCTCCACAGGAGTCGACCCGCCAAGAATGGGTCCGTAGAGAACGAAAGGATCCGGCGCACAAACCGATGCCGGATTGGTCGTGAGAAGGTTACTTGATCTTGCCTTCTTTATAGAGGACATGCTTTCGCACCACCGGATCAAATTTCTTGATCTGCATCTTTTCGGTCATGGTGCGCTTGTTCTTGGTCGTGGTGTAGTAATGACCGGTACCGGCGCTGGATATCAGCTTGATCTTGTCGCGCATATTGAAACTCCTAAATTTTCTCCCCCCGAGACCGTATGTCCGCCAGAACCCCATCGACACCCTTTCGGTCAATAGCCCGCAACCCGGCAGCGGAAACGCGCAATTTCACCCAACGATTCTCTTTTTCCACCCAGAAGCGGCGATAATGCAGATTGGGCTGGAATTTGCGCCGGGTTTTGTTATGGGCATGGGACACGTTATTCCCCATCATCACCCGCTTTCCGGTGACTTGACAGACTCTTGCCATTCCGACTCCTGACATTCCTCGGTTGATTGACATCTGGGGCGGGGTTTATATCAGAATCGGCGGGTAATGTGTAGGCCTTTTCCAACCCATATCCGCCGGTTTGGAAGTTGTTCGTTTTTTCCCGCAGCCGAAATGCCCCTTGTGTCTCATCCCTTGAGCCGGTTCCGACAAGCATTCATCAGGGGGCAATCGACAACCAGCCAGTCAGCCACCGGATTTCACGTGCCCCGACCTGTCCGGTGCATCACCGACCTGACTGTGTGCCAACGGGAGCAACACCTCCTCAGCCCATCTCAACCAACTCAAGATGCCCCGGTTTTTCTCTCATGCCGAAAGCTCACTTCCTGACCGAATGGGCCCACATTAACCAGTCCCAAACCGACTTATAGAGAGAACACAAATAGCGATCAGGTATTGATCTTCAGGGCCAGCTGGGTGGCTTCGAGTGCATCAAAATCTGTCGCCACAAGCAGATTGTTCAATAACTGGCGAGCCAGGGAAAGTTGCTCCTCACCGAGCTCAGTGTATTGGGCATGACTGGCCCCGCGAAAAACATCGACGGCCGATTTGATCTCGCTGACCGCCCTATCCGCCGCTTCAACATTCCCGGCCATGGCAGCCATTTCGCGCCGGGCCACCCCTAGATTGGCCTTGGTCATGGCCCAGGTCATGGGTACCGTGTCCCGGGTCCATACCATCAGGCTGCTTTCGTAGGCGTCGATGGCTTTTTGCATGATGGCCGGGCTTTCCTCGCGTTCGGCCAGTTTCTGCAGCGCCGCCCCCAAGTTGTTGTGTGTCATGGCCCACTCTTCCGGCATCCGTTCTCTCGTTCGCTCAGCCAGCGCACTGTGATAGGCCGCCACCGCCTGCTCCAGAGTGCGCGGACCCCGGCGATGTTCCCCCAAGATACGCAGGGCGGTGCCGAGATTGTGCATGGTCGTGGCCCAGTCCATCGGCACCTGGTTCCTGGTCCAGACCCGCAGGACACCCTTATAAGCTTCCACCGCCCGCTTGAGTATCTTGGGGTCTTTGTTCTTTTGCCCCAAAGCCTGTAAAACGGCGGCCAGATTGTGCATCGTGGAAGCCCAGTCAGCCGGTGACTGGACCTCGGTACGAAATTCCAGTGCCCGTTCAAATGCCGCTACGGCCTGATCCAGCAACGGCCCTTCCGACTGGCGCTGACCTAACACCCCGAGGGCGTTTCCAAGGCCGTTCTGTGCGGCAGCCCATTGTGCCGGTAAGGTTCCAACGTCACGCAACTGGAGAGCTTCACGAAAGACATCGACCGCTTCTTCAAGATAACGGATACCCATGCGGCGCTGTCCCAGGACACCCAGCACCTTGCCCAGCGATTCCAAGCTGGTGGCCCGCCTGTTCGGACACTCGCCTGCCGGCGCCATCGCCAGCACCCGGTCCTTAAACAGTTCGATCGATGCTTGCAGGGCCGCTTCGTCATCAAACTCCCTGCCCTGATCGCCAAGCAACTGCGCCTGAAGATGGACCAGATGCCATTGCTGCGATACCACAAGGTTCGGGACTTCCGCGGCCTGACGACAGCACTCGATAGCAGCCGTGTGGTCCTGCATCGAAGCGGCCACCAAAGCGCGACATTCCAGGATCCCAGCCACGTCCAATGGGCGGACCGGCCCCATCTTGTTTCCCAATTGTGCCAGACAGTCGGACAACCTCTCCAGTGAGAATCCCTGGCCTGTGTGTAGCATGGCCAAAAGATTCTCCAGGGTGATGGTGAGATCCTGACCCCAGCCACTCTGTCTGACCAGTAAGCCTAGCTTGTCCTGAAGGGAGGCCAGATGAAGGCAGGAGGCCTTGAGGAGTCCGGGTATCTGGACGAAGCGGATCGGTCGGTCCTGGAGGCATCTCAGCAACGAGACCAACACTTCGTCTGGAACTTGAAGATCCCCTGAGACCGCACCAAGATCAGCCATGGAACGGTCACGCAGACAGGTCGCAGGCACCCGAATACCAAGGCAGTGACGAGGCTGAAGCACAACCGTCTCCCGATTCCACCCCACGAGGTCTGGGGTCGCCGAGACCGGACCTCATGGGTACCAAGACTCGGCAATCACCCAGGACATGAATCACAAAACACGACCCCGTCCGAAGCCCTTCGGAACAAATCAGTCCACAATATGATAAACCGGTGCTTTTTCCAAGGTCCACTCACCGGATTCTGGATCCTTGCGAGACAGCGTCAAGGCATGCCAGTTCTCGTCGTCCAGTTTCATATAGTCGCCACGATAGTAGTAACCCGGCCAACGAGTCTCCTGACGAAACAGCGTATGCTGGACCACGCACTCTGACGCAATCGCACGGTGCTTGAGTTCCCAAGCCCGCTGGAGCTGGTGCAAGTCTTCAGCACCGATGTGTTCAAGGTCTTCATCCAAGGTCTGCAGTAATTGCAAGCCCCGCATCAACAGGGGTTCATTGGTCATGTAATTGTTGCTGATACCGCCTGCATATTCATCCATGATCTTTTCCAAACGCTGGAGACCATGAATCGGCAGGAGATAGCTTGGCGAGACAGTCCCGCCGACGATCTCGTTACGACCGACCTCGTAATTCTCGAGGGGCTTGTACACGGTAGCCTTGAGGTTCTCGTACTGTCGCTCGGAAACCTGGATGGTATCCTTGGAATGATCACGGACAAACCGCACCGCCGCCTTGGCCGCCAGTCGGCCTTCGGTGAAAGAGCCCGATGAAAAGGCGTGGGCCGTCCCGCCCAGTGCGTCACCGGCGCCAAACAAACCGTCGACGGTCATCATCCGGTTGTACCCCCAGTAGTACTCGTCAGGAGATACATCTTCGGGCCCACTGGCCCATGCGCCCGAGCAGGTGGCGTGGGATCCCATGACATAGGGTTCCGATGTGGTCAGTTCCGGATTGGTATATTTGGGGTCAATATCCTGGGACGCCCAAACCACCGCTTGGCCCACGGTCATGCCGAGGAAATTTTCCCATCCGATGACTTCCTTGTGAGGATCCTGGAAGGCTTCCTTGGTCACCATGTGAATCGGTCCCCGGCCCGCCTTCATTTCCTCAATGAAGGCATGGTTCCTGAGGCAGGTCGGTGTCGGGTGATGGTCGATATATTCACCCACCAGGTTCTTGGTGTGCTCATACCACTTGGACTCATACTCTTCGCCGTAGGCATTCTGGGTATAGGTCTTCAGATGCAGAAAGTAAGCCCCCACCGGGCCGTAACCATCCTTGAAGCGACACAAGACGATCCGGTTTTCCATTTGGGTCATTTTGGCACCCGCCAGGATCGGTAGGGCATAGGCCGACGCGGAACTCCACGGAGCATACCAGGTGCGCCCCATGCCCTCGCCCACAGAACGTGGCTTGAAGATATGAGAAGCGCCTCCGGCTCCAACAATCACCGCCTTTGCCCGGAAAACATGGAAATCCCCCGTACGGACATTGAATCCGACAGCACCGCCCACCCGATTGGGACGACTTTCGTCCATCAGAAGATGCGTGACCATGATTCGGTTGTAGATCTTGTCCGCGGATTTGCGAGCCGCTTCGGCCACGATGGGCTTGTAGCTCTCACCGTGAATCATGATCTGCCACTTACCCTCGCGCTGATAACGACCCGTTTCTGGGTCGCGCATCAGGGGCAGGCCCCATTCCTCGAATTTGTGGACCGTGGAATCGACGTGTCGCGCCATGTCGTAGGCGAGGTCCTCGCGCACCATCCCCATCAGGTCATTGCGGGCATACCGCACATGGTCCTCGGGTTGGTTTTCATCCCACTGCATCCCCATGTAGCAGTTGATGGCATAAAGGCCTTGGGCCACCGCACCGGAACGGTCGATGTTCGCCTTTTCGGCCACGACAATCTTCAGGTCGCGTCCCCAGTACCGGGCTTCATAGGCCGCCCCCGTGCCCCCCATGCCGCCACCGACGACCAGGATGTCACAATCCTCGAATACGGTTTTGAACGCCATCAGTAGTAGACTCCCTGCTTGAAGCTGGACTTGTCGATAGTCGGCAGGCCGGATTCGATATGCAAGGCATCCGGCTCGTGGCAGAGCAGTTGCGACTCCAAGGCTTCGGCATCGGGCACCGCCAGATCCGCCAATCGCGGAATCTTCTCCCCCCAAGGCTGGGTGGTGATGGGCGAGACGAAGTTCTTTTCCCGTCCGTCACGAAACTTGATGCGCCACGAGATCGTTCCTTTTTCTTCCTCGCGCAGCACACGGACACTGTGACCCAACGGGGCGAAGTCCGCGTAACCCCGGGCATCAATGGCATTCTGCGGGCACGCCTTCACACAGGAATAGCACTCCCAACACATGTTGGGCTCAATGTTGACCGCCCGTCGGTAAGTCTTATCGATGTGCATGATGTCCGATGGGCAGATGTCCACACAATGACCACAGCCATCGCAACGTGTCATATAAACAAAAGTTGGCATGATATTGGTTCGTTAGTTGCAAATCGTTTCGTTGTGGCCGGTCGGACCGGCAGTAAATTCCCATCCAATGGCATCAATCAGTAATGTCGCGGCAGTTCTCGCTTGATCCCCAGTCCGAACTTGGCGGGTGCGTCCGCCGCCTCGGGTAAGTTGTTCCGGGAGCCATCTGCTTCCGAGACCCGTTTTTCGAAAGCCGCGGCGGGCTTGAAAAACATGTGGGCGAATTTGGACCATGGAACGGTGCCGAACAGCACCACGGTGGCGACGATGAAAAGGCAGAAAAGTAGCCAAGCCAAGGCGCCTCCCCCGGCATTCAACACCAATGACCAAAGCAAGGCGAACGTGGTGCACGCGACCAAGGAGACCACAAACAGGTCCGCCGGCATGAAACGAAACGGAGAATGGCCTTCCGCGGCCACATCCACCCGAATGAAGAACCAGAACCAGTATCCACCCGCACAGACCATGAGGGCACCCAAGTGCCACAGCAACGGATGGATGGCCGGAGTGGCCGTCCCCGCTGCACTGTAACCGAAAATCATGCTGCAGGTCGTGACTACGAACAGGATGAATCCGTACATGGTCAGCAAATGAGCTATCCGGCGGCGGGGGTTGCAGAACTCGCCGGAAGCGAGCACATCATGGGTCACCGTCGCCACGGCAATTCCGATTTTCTCTCCACCGCCGACCCGACGCTGACTGGCCGCCCTGGACTTCTTCTGGTTCTGGAAAAAATAACGGGCACTTTTCTTGTGCACAATGTCAAAGATCGTGCCTGCCACGACCAGCAGGAACATGACGACCAGAAAGGTCTTCATGGCTGAAGGGGGAATCGTCGCCGAAATCTCGGCGAATGGATTGGTGGTCAACATGGGATAAGGATGAATGGGTCAGATATCAGGCCGTTGGCTTCGGAATCACACTATACCAGTCTTCGGATTTTGTGCAAACTGGCACCAAGTTTCAAACGAATGTGTTTTGGTGGTCAATAAATCCACTTTATCAAAAAACCTTGGGAACATGCGATTTTCCACTGAGACTAAAGCGTGGTCTAGGCGGACAGACTGTAACCGAGTCAGCAACTCTCGATCGATGACCACCTCACCCCATCCGCCATCGCGCCGGATTTGCCTCAGCTGTCACAAAGCCGCAGGGGTGCTGGCCTTGCCTAGTGTCCGGTCGCCACAGAACAGCCCTATTCCCTGAGCACCAGGCTGACCAGGCCCACCTTGGTCAAACCGGCACGAGTATTAGCTCGAGGGATTTTAAGTCTGCTCAAATGGTCTATCCTTTCCGTATCCGGCGACCTGCCTTTGCCCGATATACGGTCTGGAATCTATAGATTTTTCGAAGCTTCTGATCCACCGTTCCTTTCCCGCTGCGCGACGAGGCTGGATGGCTGGGAGCACCTGTTTGGTTCCCAGAAAACCAGATGAATGAACGACCATGGCCAAGGCAAAACTCACCAAGACACTCGTCGATCAATCCGAACCAAGAGCCAAGGAGTACGAGATCCGCGACACGATCACTCCGGTTTCCTTCTGAAGGTTCTTCCGTCCGAGCGGAAAGTGTTCATGCCGGCCTACCGAACAAGTGCGGCGTCCGGAGAAAACCATCAATCGGACGCTTCGGCAAGTTGACTGTGGAGCAGGCCCGCGACATGGCCAAAGGTTGGTTGGCTGATGTTCGATGTGGCGAAGACCCGAGTGCCGCAAAAAAGGAAATGCGAGGAGCGATGACAATCGCAGAGCTATGTGATCGTTTCGTTACGGATTATTGCGCGGACCATAACAAGCCGAGATCCATCAAGCGCAATCAGAGTATCATCAATTGCCACCTCAAGCCGAAGGTCGGCTCAATCAAGGTGCCCGAGCTTGAACGCATCGACGTTGTCAAACTGATGGCTGCGATGAAATCTACCCCTGCTGCTACCAATCGAATGCTGGCTGCGTTGCGAAAAATGCTGAACCTCGCCGAGCTCTGATGCGAATGTCCTGACGGGTCCAACCCGTGTCGGCATGTTCCCAAGTTCCCCGAGAAAGGTAAAACGCGATTCATCACCGATGATGAGTTGATCCGGCTCTACCGCTACCTTGATGAAGCCGGCCGGGACAGGCTTGAACATCCCTTCCTGCTGCTCGACATTTGCCTTCAATTTGAATTTGCCGCGCGGGGGTCAGAAATGCTCACTCTCAAATGGAACTGGATTGATCTTGCCAATCGGCGCGTCACGTGGCCCGACAGCAAGACCGGCGATATCTCAAAACCCTTGAGTGACGAAGCGCTGCGACTGTTGACAACAGCTCCACGCCTTGAGGATTCCCCCTATGTCTGTCCCGCCATCTTCGATCCCGCGATCCCAATGAGCTAGCATACCTATTACTCAGGTTGGAAATGGATTCTTGAACGGGCGGGTGTGTCTCATATTGGAACACACAGCATGCGGCATCGCGCTGCGACGGACATCGCCAATTCGGGCGTTCCAGTAAAGGTCGGCATGACTCTCACAGTCCATAAGACGGTCATCATGTTCATGCGATATGTGCATACGGAGGATGACCCCGTATGAGCCGCTGCCGACACAGTTTCAAGTCGGCGCGTCGCATCTGTGAGGGAGGATCGTCGAATTTGCAACCACAAGGTTCTGTCACAAACGATATCGTTCCAATTGCTGTACCGCTTCAAGAACCCGCCACGTCAGCGGACGACGGCCCATCCCTCCCGCTCGGTTTTGAAGATGGCAAATATACATCCCGCACCAAGCTCGGAAATTACCGGCCTTATCGGCACCGCAAAGGCCCAAACCATGATCTGCCGCCTGGGTCAACACGTGACGTGAGTAGACGGCGCTCTCGCGGTAGACATTTTGCCATCTTTGTACTACACTAAATCAGATTTTGTAGCGCGAAGGATTCGATCCATGCCAACTCCTCATCGCCCACCGGCCGCCGTGCGACGCACGCTCCGGAAACTAGGCGCAGACATTCGAGACGCAAGACGCCGTCGGAAACTGCCTATGGCGGTGGTGGCGGAGCGTGCCTTCACATCTCGCTCGACACTTCAAAAGGTCGAGCAAGGCGATACGACAGTCGGCATCGGGATCTATGCCTCCGTACTGCAGGCACTCGGCCTTCTGGATGGGCTCGGCGACATTGCCGACATCGTCCATGATGAAGTCGGACAATCGCTTGCCAGCGCAACCCTCCCGAAGCGCGTACATCTCAAAGGCAAAGCCGGACCCTCGTCTCGTGAGTAATATCGAAGTCCATATAGACATCAATGGGACAACCCGGCCGATCGGGATTGCGCACGCCAACCAGGTACGCGGGAACGAAACCGTCGTGTTTGAGTATCTCGACACCTGGATCAGCGATCCGGAACGCTTTTCGATTGAGCCGGCGATTGCCCTGACGCGCGGCGGTTTCGCGCCGCCACAAGGGCAAGCCATCTTCGGGTCTCTTGGCGACTCTGCTCCAGACACTTGGGGGCGCCGCTTGATGCAACGCGCCGAGCGTCGACTAGCCGACCGTGAGGGACGACAAGTGCGCACGCTAACAGAAACCGATTACTTGCTCGGTGTTGCCGACGCGACGCGTCTTGGTGCCCTGCGCTTTCGGCGCGTTGGCGAGGGTGCGTTTCAGGCACCCGTTCGCGCGGGCGTTCCGGCCGTGATTGAACTCGGCCGTCTGCTCCAGATTACAGAGCGCATCCTACGAAACGCAGAAACGGACGAAGACCTTCAAATGATCTTCGCCCCCGGCTCCTCTCTCGGCGGTGCGCGCCCCAAAGCCTCAATCATCGATCAAAATGGCAATCTCTCTATCGCCAAGTTTCCGAAGGAGACGGACGAGTACAGTATGGAGACTTGGGAGGCGATCGCGCTTCGGCTAGCGGAACGCGCCGGCATCTCCACCCCTCACCACAAATTGATCAAGGTCGCCGGCAAAGCTGTGCTCTTGTCACGCCGCTTCGATCGAGTCGGCGATATACGTCTACCGTTTCTTTCCGCGATGGCGATGACGGGCTCGAAGGATGGTGAGCGCGGCAGCTACCCAGAGATTGTTGATTCCCTCACTGAGCATGGCACACAGGCAAAGGCCGATGCCAGCGAACTCTACCGACGTATCACCTTCAACGTAATGATCTCCAACGTAGATGATCATTTGCGCAATCACGGATTTCTTTGGGCCGGAAAGGACGGGTGGAAGCTCTCACCCGCTTACGACTTGAACCCTACCCCTGTCGACCTGAAAGCCCGTGTTTTGACTACCAACATCGACCTTGATGAAGGAACGTGTTCTCTCGATCTCCTTGAAAGCGCAGCGGAGTATTTCGGCCTCGCACTTGCCGACGCGCATACCATCATCAAAGAGGTCGCGAGCGCGACTTCAGTCTGGCGCGAAACTGCCAAAGAGGTCGGTGCCCGCTCCGCCGAGATCAATCGGATGGCCAGCGCATTTGAACATGACGACCACGCAAAGGCGATGGCCCTTTGATGCGCACCTTTATCCATGGCTTTGGGCCCGCAGCAGACAATTCGATATCAGGTCAAACACTTGGACTTACAGTGCGTGAAATCGAACACGCCGCGCACCGATGATAAAGAGACGTTATCCGAGCCTAAGCGCAGAAACTGAGAACCGAAAAGGTATGAATGACAAAGCAAACAAAAAATATAGGCAATGAAACAAGTGTGCTTGCAGACATTTTGTCATGGTCGACCAACTTGCCTGCATGGCAGTGAGATGCACTCCGCCGTCTCTGTTCGAACAACACTTTAGATCAAACGGCAATCGACGAGTTGCTTGAGATTTGCAAAGGCAACAGCGTTGAGGTGCCAACAATAAGCGAGTGTCAGCGACAAATCTGGATGCGACACGCACAATAAATCGCAAATCCTGACCTTCGAATCCAGTAAATTGGCCAATCATAGCGCTATAGAGAAACAGTAGTGCTCATCTTGGTTTCACGCGGCCCGCCACATGATATTCGACCTTCGGCGGTCGCGACGCGCACTCGGTCGCGCTGAGGCGAATCATTTCTCAGGTGCCTGGTACGTGGGATTCGAACCAGACTGACCGTCAAAACAAGAAGAAGCTTTGTTTGTGAAGAAGAGTTGGTGCGGACGGCGGGACTTGAACCCGCACGATCATACGATCGAGAGATTTTCTTACCTGCTACGGCTTTCGCCGCCGGCGACAAACTCGCCGTTTGTGGTCTGGACTATCCCTTCGCCATTGCCACTTGCGTTGCGTTAGGCGCTGCCCGTCTAGTCTCTACACCTTCCGCCCACAAAGCACTTTGCGTCGGCTTGGCTCGGGATTGGCATGGACCGCTTCATCGGCCGTTAGCTTTCCCCGAATTCGAGCAGTTCTACTCCCTGCGTTTCCGCAGGGGCACTCAAAACATGGCTTAAGTCTCTTGTGTCTACCGATTCCACCACGTCCGCATTCTTGTTCGTGTATCCCATATCCGAAGACCAATGGCTACCATCTCTCGGTAAGCCTGTCGCTCTTGGCTTCTGTATGGCACCCAAATCAATCGTTCAAAGTCACTCCTCTTCATCCGTCCCGTGATCACATTGAAACCATGAAGCAATTTTCTCGCCTGACAACCAACTTTTGCAAACAAGCGGGTTTTAAGTCTCTTGCGTCTACCATTTCCGCCATCCGGGCCAAAGAAAGCCGAATGATCTGCCTGCCTGGAGGCTGAGCCCGGAATCGAACCGAGGTCCACGGCTTTGCAGGCCGCTGCATAACCACTCTGCCACTCAGCCGGCTGGTGGCAGGATCAGAGCGACTTTGACATCGAACTTTGGATTGTGCCCACGGGCACAATCGCACATTCAAAGCCGTCTGTACCACATCAAACCGGGCAGCTGGCAGGAACGCTGACCGGCCAAGATCACCCGACCACAGGCCGGGAGATGGAGCGGGAAACGAGACTCGAACTCGCGACCCCAACCTTGGCAAGGTTGTGCTCTACCAACTGAGCTATTCCCGCTGACTCCTGAATCGAAGAGAGACGATTCTATGCAACCTGATACGCCTGATCAATAGAAAATTTACCCGGCGTTCCATCACAATCCACAGCTTGTGTGATTCTGGGATTCAATCACGTTGCATTAAGTAGGGCCAAGTCACCTTGAGATACCCCACCATCGACCAGAGCGTCAGTCCGGCGGCGATGTAGAGCGCCGCCTCCCCGATCCGAAACGTCGGCAACCCGTGGATGGGTAGCATGTACAACAGAAGGATGATGGCCACCATCTGCATAATGGTCTTGACCTTGCCGAGAAAACCGACGGCGACCACTCCCCGTGCGCCCAGTTCCGCCATCCACTCCCTCAGGGCCGAAATGGTGATCTCACGGCCAACGATGATGGTGACGGCAATGGCGAACGAGGCGGGGTGAAGCACCTGGGCCAGTACGTTGGAATCAGAAACCAGCAAGACCAAGGCGCTGGAGACAATCAGCTTGTCGGCGACCGGATCCAGAAACGCCCCCATTCGGGTCGTTGCATTCAGCCGCCGGGCCAGAAACCCGTCCAGCCAGTCGGTCAGGGCGGCCAGTACGAAAACACTGGCCAGAATCAGCTCCCGGGAAGATATGGGCACGAAGTAGACCAACACCAGGACGGGGATCAGCACGATCCGGAACAACGTCAACAGATTGGGCAAGTTCCACATAAAGAGTTCGACCAGTGTGGGGCTTCGAAGACCGGGCGGGTGCTTTTGCATTCCGTCACGCCGCTCGGTGGTTTTTTCGCCGTGGCAGTTGATGGGCTAGGAGAGCCTATCCGTTATGCAACTGATTATATATACGATCCGCCAGTTTTCGACTAATCCCGGGCACCCGGGCCAATTCTTCGATACCCGCTCGACGCACCTCGTGGATACCCCCGAAAAATCGCAACAATTCCTGTCGTCGCCCTTCCCCAATCCCTTCAATCTCCTCCAGTACCGAACGGGTCCGCGCCTTGTCGCGCCGACTGCGATGCCCGATGATGGCGAACCGGTGTGCTTCGTCACGAATTCGCTGAATTAAGTGGGACGCCGGTGACGCCCCTCCTAGGCGGATCGGATATGGCCGTGCCAGAAGATGAATCTGTTCTTCCCCGGCCCGACGCTCCGGGCCCTTGGAGACCGCCACCAGCCGTATCTGTTCGGCCAGCTGGAAGTCTTCGAGCACCTCGACCGCCACCGAGAGCTGCCCCTTGCCACCATCAATCAGCACCACATCCGGCAGCTTGTCATCGTTTTCAAGCACCCGACGATAGCGCCGTTGCAGGACCTGCTTCATGGCCCCGTAATCATCCCCTGCCTGGATGCCATTGATGTTAAACCGACGATAATCGGATTTTACCGGCCCTTGGTGATCAAACACAACACAAGACGCGACCGTGCGCTCCCCCTGGGTGTGGCTGATATCAAAGCATTCAATCCGCTTCGGCAACTCCTGCAGTCCCACTAACGCCGCCAAGGCTTCAAACTGCCGGGTGAGCTGGCTGTGTTCGTTGAGATGTGATCTCAGCCGATCCAGGGTATTGATGCGGGCGCTGTCGATCCAGCGGGCGCGCATGGTGCGGCACTGGCTCTTGATTTCCACTCTCGACCCCTTCTCAATCGAGAATACCTGCTGCAGGGATACCCGGCTCTCGATACGATGGCTGAGGAGAATCTCCCGGGGAATCAAAGCTCCCAGGTAGTTCTGGGGCAAGAACGCCTCCAGGAGCGTTTCTGGCTCCTGATCCAGTCGGTTGGGCTGGATATCGAACCGGCCACCCAGATTGCGACCGCCGCGAATGGAGACCACCCCAAAGCAGATGATGTCGGATTCCACGGCCACCGCCACCACATCGGCGTCAGTTCCCGAGTTGTCGACATATTGGTTTTCCTGCATCCGCTGCAAGCGCACAATCCGGTCACGGTATTCGGCGGCCTGCTCAAAGGCCAGTGTGGCAGACGCTGCCTCCATTCGTTGCGAGAGTTCCTTCATCAGTTTGGTGTCCTTGCCGGAGACCATCACCTCGGCTTGACGGACATCCTCAAGATAGTCCTCTCGGGAAATCAGACCCACACAAGGACCACTGCAACGATTGATTTGATACTGCAGACAAGGTCTGGACCGGTTGCGGAAGATGGTGTCGTTACATTGCCGGAGACGGAAGATTCGATGAACATGGCCCAGCATTTCGCGAACGGCGCCGACGCCGGGATAGGGGCCGAAATATTTTCCCGGCGGACTGCGTCGACCCCGGTAAAACTCGAATCTGGGATACTCGTCCTGGTTGGTGAGTCGCAGATAAGGATAGCTCTTGTCGTCCATTAGCAGCACGTTGTAACGTGGCCGATGATGCTTGATCAGGTTGTTCTCCAAGAGCAGGGCCTCGCTTTCGGTGCGGGTCTGCTGCGTTTCAGCCCGGTCGATCCGGGCCACCATGAGCCGGGTTCGCGGACTGAGGCCGGACTGGCGGAAGTAACTGGACACCCGCTTTTTGAGGTTCATGGCCTTGCCCACATAAAGGGCTCGGCCATCGTCACCATAGAAGATATACACGCCGGGCATTTCGGAGACCGAGGCGAGAAACGTTTCTGGATCAAAACCGGACTGCCCGTTCTTTACGGCCATGGGGACGAATCGATTGAAATCACATATACGGACTTTGGATTATCCCCTACAATCCCCCCTTTTTTCCTCCCGCTGAAGGCATTCATGAAAATATCCGCATTCGATGCACGCATCGGCAACTTACTGGAGTATCAGGGCAAACTCTGGCGTGTTCTGAAGAAAAACCACGTCAAGCCGGGAAAGGGGGGTGCCTTTGTTCAGCTCGAAATGAAATCCATTGCCGAAGGCACCAAACTGAACGAACGCTTTCGTTCGGAAGACAAGGTGGAGCGGGCCCATGTGGAACCTCGACAGATGCAGTACCTGTATCAAGACAGCAGTGGCTACATCTTCATGGATCATGCCACCTTCGAACAACTCGCCCTGCCCGCCGAGGAACTGGAAGCCGAAGCCCCTTTCTTGCGACCCAGCATTGATGTTCAGGTCAACTTTCACAATGACATCCCGATCGGACTGGAACTACCCGCCAGCGTCATTCTGGAGGTGGTGGAAACCGAAGCCGCAGTCAAGGGTCAGACCGCGGCCGGGAGCGGCAAACCGGCCGTACTCGAAACCGGATACCGCCTGACCGTTCCCCAATTTATTCATGTCGGGGAAAAGGTGCGGGTGAACACCGAAACCGGTGAATATGTTGAACGGGCCTAATTGTCGTGCCTTCGGCTCAGGCGGCCTGATGCTGCTGGATGCTGAATCCGATAACTGGCGTGGCTCAATCGGTATCTCTGATCCCTGCACCAGCACCGGACAAACGAGAAGTATCGGTGTTTTCCACATAGGTTCGCCGAACCAGGGATTCGAGCCGATCCAACACCCGGACATCGACCTGTCGTGAGCCCACCCGTTCCGCCAGCAGACCGGAAGCGGCCGATTCTGTCTGGTGCGCAAAGTATATGTCCAGATCATGGGGGCCCTGATCGAAATCGGGTGGACGCTGCCCAGCGTACCGGACACCATCACCCATGACCTCGACTGTGACTCGAGCCCAGGATACGGCCATCGACACACCCGTCTGGAGCGAGGCCACCCCGAGATATCCCACGCACAGTTGAGGGCACACCACGGCCCGAAGTGTCAGTTGATGTCGGAGCTGTTGCCGATACAAGGGCAGAATATCAGACAGGCTGGGACCCGCCAACAGGGGCGAGATGACCCCCGATGCGCCCTGCCAACCAGTTGACTGCGGCCGGATCCGCCACTTGCGAAGTGGACGATGATCCACCCGGAAAAGCAGATCGGCCAACCACGACATGCCAGCAAGGCCTAATGTTTCCAGCCAGCGGACGGCCCGGCCAGCATCGTCGGCCAGACCCCAAGGCAACCCGGCCCCCCGTACTGCCTTGCGGGCGGTATGTTCGATCTGGTTCAGGGAAAGTTCCATGCGGTGGACCCGCTAGAGTGTCGGATAAATCCAGTTATCCACAGCTTCCTGGTCGAACGTATCGGGATAGGGGGCGTTCTGATACATGGTGATCCGGACCCAACGGTCGGACTTGGGATCAAACCGCGTGGCACCAAAGAATGACAACTTGCACCGTAACAAGTCGACGGGCACCATGTCGGCGGAAATCAGGTTGTCCCTGATCTCGGCGTAGGGCATCCGGTCCACTAGTTGCAGCCGGCGGACGGCACTGCGGTACTCAGGCCGGTCCATCAAAAATTCCGCCAAAGGACGCTGCTCTTTCTCCCGCTGAAGGGCCTCCCACAGACAATGCATGTCCCGACCAAAGGCAAGAGGCTGCTCCCGGTCTGCCCCTGGTTCATCAAACCGCTCCCCTAGGCGGGGTTCCAGTTTCTCCTCGGAAACATACCAAAACCTGGCGTTCGATTCACGGGCCTGGAAGTCGATCGACCGCATCCAGTCATAATGGGTCTCAATCAGCGCACAGGCTCTGCCCACCGTCATCGCGCCGTCAATGGACGAAAGAGACAGCTCATCCAATGCCATCCCATCCGCCAGATCATCGACCAACGGTCCATGAGGTTCAATTACGAGCGAAACCAGCAATTCCTGCCCCTCCATGGTCAGATGTGATTCGGACCAATGGATCAGGCGGTCCCAGGGGTCCGGCTGTTCCAACATCCCGCTGGCCACCTGTCTGGCGAGCCGAGCGAGGTCTTTGTGCAACCCTCGGATCCGGCATGACTGCCGCGGGTCATCTGTCTGCCACCGATGGAGGTCCTTGATCACGCGTGCCAGCGTCTGCTGGAAGACAGTTCGGGTCATGTCATCGGCCCGATTCAAGTGCCTTACGCGACTCAGCGCGGTTTCCCTGGCATCAATCCAGGTGTGCAACAAACCCGGATGGCATCCCAGAAAGGGAGCCATACCCAGACCAGTGGAGTTTCCCACCCCCAGCATCGCCCGGATCTCCGGGTTCATGGGCACGGCCCTGGCCGAGTCCCGCATCCGGGCTAGGTGTTGTACGATCTCGACTGTGAACCACCGAATCAACCAGACGGTCAACAACTCGACCCGGAAGGCATTGTGGAACTCCGGTCGCCCGGCAATCCGTTCGCGGTCCCCCAGACCGAATTTGCCATTGCCGTACACCGCCGTGGTCCGCATCAGATATCCCACGCTACGGATGAACTTCAGGTCAGGCTGTCGACCCTTGGCCAGGCAGTCGACAACATGGGTGAACAACCGCACGCTGCGGTTGGCCCGTGACAGCACCAGTTCCGATTCAGTATAGTGGCCTGCTTCCTGTCGCGGTACATTACGGGCCAATCGTTTCAGGTCATCCGATGAGGGCACTCCGTCAAACAGGACAAACGTGGCATCCCACTGCTCCGCAATGACCCGGTCGGAACGCTTCTCCGGCGGCAAGTCGTGCGCGAAACAGATCAAGCTGTAGGTATGAACCGGACCTTGGGCCTGATAGATCCCCACCCCCACGCCATCGGCATCTATTTCCCACCTTGTTCGGGTGAAAGTCCAGGATTCCCGTCTGATTTGCCTGAGCAAGGCCCGCATGAAACTCAGGCGCGTCTGGTGAAAGGCCCCTATACGCTCCAGCCTCATCACGATTTTGGGCGATCGTTTGGCCACTAACCCGACAGCTGGCAAATCAACCGGTTGTGAGGACTGTGTCATGAACTGATGGTTCCTAACATTACAGCCATCGCGGTCGTATCGGTGCGGGTTGCCAATCCGGCATTTGATTTGTCCTATTGCCGACCTTTCCCTGCCCAAGGCGAATCGCCGATCCATCCCCACCCGAGTGGACGATATACTCGCGAATTGCGCCGGTTCGACTCACATCTGGGGCACTTCTGCCCGCGCACCCGCTCCCACACAGGGCATTTTGCCGTTTCCAAAGCATGTCCGCATTTGGGAAATCAACTGCCATCGAACAATCTGCCCCCGCCAATACGACCGCCTGTCTGTAGGGTCAACGAGCCGAAACGTTATCGCCCTGAAAGCGATAAAGAGCTACTGAAAACCCCCTTATTCATCACGTCACGACCATCGTTTGCACGGACAAACTCTCCTTGCCACTCATGATCCTGCAGCCAGATTAGTTGTTTGGATGATCAGACAAATTGTGTCTGCTTCAGCATCTTACGGTATCCAATCCAATGCAACGGTCTGAATGGACAGACCGGGCATTGTCATCGCTTACGACGGCACCCCCTCAATGGACGATCGCATGGTTTTCATCGCTCTTTTCTCAATCTGGCGAATTCGCTCTGCGGATACGCCATATTCATCCGCAAGTTCGTGTAGAGTGGGCTTGTTGTCACTCAACCACCGGCGAAGGACGATGTCCTTGCTGCGAGCATCCAGGGTCTCCAGAGCGACCGAGATCTGTTGACGGTGCAGGTCCTCCTGCCTTGATTCACTGACGATCCTTGCCGGGTCATAACGAGTATCGCCAATGTGCTCGGAAGGGGACTGGTATCCCAAGTCGCTTTCGTCCTGTTCCAAGGTAGTGTCGAAAGCAACATCCCCACCACTCAGGCGAGATTCCATCTCCCGCACATCATCGGTTTCCACGTTGAGATCATCGGCCAATTGATCGACCTCAGAATCCTTCATCCAGCCCAGCCGAGCACGAGATTTTCTCAAGTTGAAAAACAGCTTGCGCTGGGACTTGGTGGTGGCCACCTTGACCATGCGCCAATTGCGCAACACATAGTCATAGATCTCCGCCCGAATCCAGTGTACCGCAAAGGACACTAGGCGAATGTCTCGCCGAGCATCAAATCGCTTCACAGCCTTCATCAAGCCAATACTGCCTTCTTGGATCAGGTCCGTCAGCGGCAACCCATAACCCATGAATCCACGGGCTACCTTAACCACATGTCGCAAATGAGAAAGCACCAGCTCCCTGGCGGCTTCGAGATCACCTTGCTCATGATAACGAATGGCCAACTCGCGTTCGCGTTCGGCACTCAAAATCGGCGCGGCATTCACCGCCGCAATATAGCTGCTCAGATTGTCACCCGAAGGCACTGATACCGGGATGGGCAAACTGTCTGACATATCATTTTCTCCTACTGGGGTTCGGATTTACAATTATTTTAGCACTCTATCTTTATGAGTGCTAATTTTCCGGAAAGTTCCTGAGATCATGACTCAGGCAAAACGATTCAGTATCGAATAATCAGGTGGTAATCAGCTGATTGGGAAGACTCCTACCCAACCGACACCTGACCCGGCGCTTGCACCGAGGTCGGTTGATGATCGCATGGCAATTGACTCAGTCTGTTCCATTTAAGCCGGTATAGGTGGGTCTTGCTTTACCGTGACCGTTCTGTTTGAACTGAACTTCATCGGATAAAAGCAGTATCTCATAGCCATTTGGCTGATTTTTATAGGTTTTTATTCTCCATTGCTGTGGATCAACCTGTCATATTTATGGATTTACGTCAGCGAACTAAATCCATGAGCGTACTATAGTCGGTGACCACATCATATTTCATGCGATCCTCTGAGGCTCTCTTGCCAATTTCATCGAAGAATTTCCGAGCACATTGAATCTTGGTCTCTTGTATTCGTTAACTCCCCTGGGATTCCTGCCATATTTCGGGTTGATTCACCAATTGGAGGTCCCTCCTGCCAGTGTGATTTGAACAAATCCGCAAGAATTCTGCTCCAGATTGGCATCGGTATCTTTCGTTACAGTTCAATCAGAAGCCATTAGACTTATTCGAGGTCACAACACTACCAGTCCAATGGGCTGCTATCCGATAGGCATCCATACCCTTGCCAATCTCCTGCCACCCACCATAAACCTTCATAACCTCGCGGACACCCGGACGGGCGAGTGCAGACTCAAGCGACTCGTTGTACTCACGCACTCGCTTGGATTGGGGTTTCTTATGGTATTCAGTCGGTTTTGTCATCAAATTTTCTCCTAGGGTTTCGTTCACTAACCATTCAAATTGATGATTGATCCTCTGATTGAACCATCTAAACAAGGCACATATTGGCAAAGCATCGGGGAGAGCCATATCGGAATAAGAAACTCTGCAGTGGAATTCGCAGGCTGAAAAATATCTATGTCTATTCGATCGTGTTTCAACTCCCAGATAGTCGTCCGGCTTCGCTCGTGGCCTCCAGATTGACCACGAACCCAAGCTTACACAAAACCACGCCGGAAACATTCCCGGATCAGGCTATGCTCAAATTCGGCCAGCCTCAATCGTTATGTTGGATTGGATTATAGACACTACTGCCACAAGGGACCGTTACCAAGACCGGGAATCACCAAAAAATTCTCCATCAGCAGCAAATTAGCGCCCCTGGAAATGGGACCGGGGATGCCAATCCAATCAGTGGGGGAAAGAGCATTGGAACCCGGGATGTCCCCGGATATGTTCCCAAGCGGCCCGGGCGAGTGCCTCGCGGTCTTCGGTCGGACTCAGGGCTGGGAACACAACGACTTCGACATCGACCCGGGGACCGGCCATGGTGCGCCAGAGGCTTGACAGGAATCCGGCATCGTCCGAATAGGTGGCCCGCGTACCACCACCTGGAGCGGTACCATGGTCTTGATACACCAGCCCCACCGGCTGTACCGGCACGCCAGCATTGATCGCCGCCTGGAAGATCCGGGGATGAAACCGCTTGACTTCGATTCCGGGAGAAGTGCGACCCTCGGGAAAGAGGATCACTGACTGACCCGAACGAAGGGCCTCAGATACCTGCCGGATGGCCCCCGGTGCTCCCCGCCCACGAAGAATGAACAGCGTGCCCACCCGCCTTGAAAGCCACCCCACCACCGGCCATCGGTTGATCTCCTGCATGGCCAAAAAAATAAAGGGCCAACGGGCCCCAATAACCAAGACATCGGCCCAGGAGACATGGTTGCTGACTATCAAAACAGGACCATCCACCACGGCCCCCTGGTAACGTGCACGGATTCCGGTCAGTGCCAGAACGATTCCATACCAGTTGGCGGCGATGCGGTGATACACACCAGCGGAGAAGAACGGTACAAACAGGCTCAGTACCACCCCCACCAGCACCACCGAACCGATCAGTAACAGTCTGAGAGCCGCAATGCCGGTCCACATCCTGGCGGCCCCCGGTGCAGGCTAAAGGATGTAGCGAGACAGGTCCTGATCCTCCACCAAGTCCCTGAGGTGGCTGTCTACATACTCCTCATCGACGCGGACCGAACCTCCCCCCATATCGGCCGATTCAAATGATACCGTCTCCAAGAGACGCTCCATCACGGTATGGAGGCGGCGGGCCCCGATATTCTCGGTATTTTCGTTCACCTGCCAAGCCACTTCGGCGATGCGCTGCACCCCTCCCTCAGTAAATTGGAGTTCGACCCCTTCAGTGGCAATCAGGGCTTGGTACTGTTCGGTCAGAGAGGCGTCGGGTTCAGTCAAAATTCGAATAAAATCCTCACTGGTCAACGCTCTCAGTTCTACCCGGATCGGCAGCCGTCCCTGCAGTTCCGGAATCAGATCGGAGGGCTTGGCTAGCTGAAACGCCCCCGATGCAATGAACAAGATGTGGTCGGTCTTAACCATACCGTACTTAGTGGAAACTGTCGCCCCTTCCACCAGAGGCAACAGATCCCGCTGCACTCCTTCGCGGGATACTTCCGCGCCAGAAGTCTGTCCAGCGGTCCGGCTGACGATCTTGTCGATTTCATCAATGAATACGATCCCGTTTTCCTCCACCCGCTCCAACGCATTCATCTTGATCTCATCGTCGTTGACCATTTTGGAGGCCTCTTCCTCCGCCAGCACCTTGAGTGCCTCCTTGACCCGAACCTTGCGGGATTTCGTTTTCTGTCCACCGAGGTTCTGGAACATTCCCTGTAGCTGGCTGGTCATATCTTCCATACCCGGTGGTGCAAAGATTTCCACGCCGGTGATGGTGCTGCTGACCTCGATTTCGACCTCCTTTTCATCCAGTTTCCCCTCCCGCAACAACTTGCGGAATCTCTGACGACCCGCCCCTTCCTGCCGCTCACTCCCATCCCCACGGGCCGGTGGCAACAACAGATCCAACACCTGCTCTTCGGCAGTATCCTCGGCCCGGGGGCGAGCCTTATCCATCTCTTCTTCACGGGTCATCTTGACCGCCATGTCGACCAGGTCGCGAATGATCGAGTCCACCTCGCGGCCCACATAGCCGACCTCAGTAAACTTGGTGGCTTCCACCTTGATAAATGGCGCCCGGGCCAAACGGGCCAGACGGCGAGCAATTTCGGTCTTACCCACCCCCGTGGGACCGATCATGAGTATATTTTTCGGTGTGATCTCATGGCGCAGTCCCTCTTCCACCTGGGTGCGCCGCCAACGATTGCGCAGCGCAATGGCCACCGCCCGTTTCGCATCCTTCTGGCCAATGATATGACTGTCGAGTTCGCCGACAATTTCCCTTGGAGTCATGTTGCTCATAAATCAATCAGAAATTCAGTTCCTCAATGGTGAGGTGGTGGTTGGTATATACGCAGATTTCACTGGCAATAGCGAGTCCTTGTTCGACAATCGAGCGTGCATTCAATTGGGTATTGGCCAGCAGTGCCATGGCCGCCGCCTTGGCATAGTTTCCACCAGAACCGATGGCCATGAGGCCCTGATCAGGCTCAACGACATCGCCGTTTCCGGTCAAGATCAATGACGCGTCCCGATCGGCCACCACCAACAACGCTTCAAGTCTGCGTAACATCCGATCTGTACGCCAGTCCTTGGCCATTTCCACCGCCGCTCGGACCAACTGACCCTGGTGCTTTTCCAGCTTGCCTTCGAACCGCTCAAACAGCGTGAATGCGTCCGCCGTCCCCCCGGCAAAGCCAGCCAGTACTCGATCTTGATAAAGACGGCGCACCTTGCGGGCATTACCCTTCATTACCGTGTCCCCCAAAGAGACCTGACCATCCCCACCAATCACGACCTGATTGCCCTTGCGGACGGAAAGAATGGTGGTACCTCGGAATTGCTGCATGTGGGGAGAAGCGAGTGAAGTCGAAACGAAAGCAATGCGGTCTTGCTGAACAATTTCAATCGGGCGGCAGATCCGCAATTCCGATAGGGGTACTATTTGACTAGCTTGAGACGAGAAGGCGAGGCCGTCTTGTTCAACGCTACCGGCTTTTCTGGCTTAGTCTGGGGTCGACTCGCGGATGGCTGCACCGCCACTCCACCACTTGGCTGGAAAATCACCCCTCGTCCGTTTTCCCGGGCATACACCGCGAGCACCGAGGCGATAGGCAAGGTGATCTGGGTCGATCGGCCTGAAAACCGGGCGGAAAACAACAGATGTCCGTCATCCATCACCAAGTCCTTGACCGAGTTCGGGTGAATATTCAGGACAATCTTTCCCTCTCTGACATAGGCCATGGGTACCTCAACTCCCGGCATGGTCGCATCCACCAGCACCAAGGGAGTCAGGCCATGATCCTGTGACCAGGAATGGATAGCACGAACAAGGGCCATATTGGGCGACAGGGCCCCGACATCGACACGACCAGGACCGTTCATGCCTCCCTCATCTCGCTCTCGGGTTCACTAAGACTGTTTTGGAAGGCGGATCTTTCGAATAGTCTGGCACCATATTCCAGTATCGGTGCGGCCTGACGCGGCAACTGGATTCCCATCGCTGGCAGCCGCCATAAAAGTGGAGCCACGAATGTTTCCACCAAGGTATATTCAGGACCATTGAAATAGGTCTGGTTGCGAAACAGCGGTGAGAGCGCGACCAGTCCGTCATGGATGGACTTATGCAGCGCCTCTGGCAGTTCAATGGGAAGCGTGTCGCCCAGTTGACTGATGTCCAGCAACCAGTCACGAGTCATGCGGCAGAGCATGAGGCGGGTCTTGGCCCGGGCAATCGGGTCGGCTGGCATCAGGGGTGGATGAGGAAATCGCTCGTCAAGGTATTCCAGAATGACCGAAATGCCATACAGCGAAAAATCCCGATCCACCAGCGTGGGTGTCTCGCCGTAGGGGTTGTGCCGTACCAACAAAAAAGGATCCCCACCACTGGGGAGATAATCCACCTTGCATTCCACATCTTTTTCCAGCAGGACAATCCTGACACAATGACTGAGGACACAGGTCTGCCCGGAAAGGAGTGTCATGGACGGCCGGCGATTCAGCAGTCCACTGAAACCACTCATGTCCAGGCTTTCCCGGTCAATGAGAGAGATCGACATCACGCCAGTATTCTTTCTTCAGCAGATAGGCCAAGCCAGCAAACACGAAGAGAAACAGCATCACCCAGATACCATATTTCACCCTTTTCAAGCGCACTGGCTCCCCCATGTAGATGAGGAAGTTCGTCAGGTCGCGCATGGCCTGGTCAAACTCCGCAGGCGTCATGCTGCCCTCGGTCTCTTGCTCGAACCGTTCGAAAACAGGCGAATCCTGCTCATCTTGTCCGAAAATGGCCCGCTGCCGACCTTGCCATTCGGCCAGCACATGCGGCATGGCTACATTGGAAAAAACGGTATTGTTCCATCCACTGACGGTCGTTTCGTCGACGTAAAATCCTTTAAGAAAATTGTACAGCCAGTCGGCTCCTCGAAGTCGCCCCACCAGCGACAGATCTGGGGGGGGCACACCAAACCACTCGGCGGCCTTGTCCGGGGGCATGTTTGTCGTCATGGGATCTCCGATCTTGGCATCGGAAAAAATCATTTCCTGTTCCACCAGCTCCGCCGGGATATCGAGATCCTCGGCCATCCGCTCATAGCGCATGAATTTGGCGCCATGGCAAGACAGGCAATAGTTGACAAAAATCCTCGCGCCATTTTGCAGGGAGTGGGTGTCCTGCAGACGGACTGCCATAGGCTCCAGTGCGGGGCCGGAACCACCAGCGGCCAAGACAGCGCAAGGGGCCAGCATCAGCCAGCCTATGGATATCCATCGCTTCATGGTGGTGCCCTTCATCCGGTGACCCTCTCTGGCTCAGGCTTGATCGAATCGGCCTTGATCCAGCCCGGCTTCAATCCAAAAAAATACAGGATCAGAACGCTTAGGAGGGTATAAATCCACTTCATTCCAGTGGCGAGATCTGGCGTTTCCGCCCAGCAGAGGTACAGCGCCCCGACCGAGAGCAGGACACCCACCACGAACAGCAGCAACCCACTGAACCCCACATTGTCCCCAGTTCCGGAATAGCACGGCATCAGGAGGAAGAACAAAAAGTAGACCACGGTGAGGAACTGGGACATGGCGGCCAGTGGCACCGAGGGTGGCTGGGTGCCCAGCCAACCCAACAGCAGAAAGGCCACAGTGAAGATGCCAATGAAGGCTTTGGTGGAAAATCCCTTGTAACGCACCGACTTAACCGGACTGCGATCCAGCCAAGGCAGAAAGAAAAACACTCCGATGGATGCCCCCATTGCGAGCACTCCCCACACTTGAGTGCCCGCAAAACTCGGAATGGCCCGCAAAATCGCATAGTAGGGTGTGAAATACCATACAGGCGCGATGTGCTCCGGTGTTTTCAATGGGTTGGCCGGCTCAAAGTTCGGCGGCTCCAGGAAATAGCCTCCCATTTCCGGCAAGAAAAAGACCACCCCGAGGAAAATGATCAAGAATATCGCCAAACCAAAAATGTCCTTGACGGTATAGTATGGATGAAACGGGATCCCATCCGCCGGCGCATCTTTTTTCCAGCGATTGCCCTTGGGACCCTGCTTGATCTCGACTCCATCGGGGTTATTCGAACCAGTTTCGTGCAACGCGATGAGGTGAAGGACCACCAAGGCCACGATAATAAACGGGATCAGGTAATGCAGGGCATAAAAGCGATTCAGCGTGATGTCCGAAATCACATAGTCCCCACGAATCCATTCGGACAGCGCCGGCCCCACCAAAGGCAACGTCTCGAATAGGTTCACAATCACTTGGGCCCCCCAGTAGGACATCTGGCCCCAAGGCAACAGATAGCCAAAAAAGGCGGTGGCCATCATCGCCATATAGATGATCATCCCGAAGATCCAGATTAATTCCCGTGGGCTCTTGTAGGAACCGTACAGGAGCCCCCGGAACATGTGCAGATAGATCACGATGAAGAAAAACGAGGCGCCGGTTGAATGCAGATAACGGATAAACCACCCCCCCCAGACATCCCGCATGATGTACTCCACCGAAGCAAAGGCCAGTTCGGCATCGGGCTTGTAGTTCATCGCCAAGAGTATCCCGGTGACAATCTGCAAGACCAACATCAGCAGGGCGAGGCTGCCAAAGAAATACCAGAAATTGAAATTTTTCGGGGCGAAATACTCGGTCAGATGCTCTCGTACCAACTGCTCCACGGGAAACCGCCGGTTGAACCACTCTATTCCGCTTTTCATGAGACGACCTTTTCGTCGGAACCGATCAAGATCTCGGAATCACTGAGATAGGTATGTGGGGGGACTTCCAGATTCTTGGGAGCGGGCATGTTCTTGTAGACCCGGCCCGCCAAATCGAACCGGGAGCCATGGCAGGCACACAGAAAAGGAGCCTCGGTACTGGCGGCCAGATTCGGCCGATACTTGGGCGAGCAGCCCAGATGCGTGCAAATGCCCACCAGTACCAGGATATCATCCTTGATGGAGCGATATGGGTTCTGGGCATAGGCCGGTTGCTGCGCCATACTGGAGTCTGGATCCACGAGCAGGTTGTTCATGTCGGCCAGAAACTCCAGCACCTTCGGGTCACGACGAATGATCCATACCGGTTTCCCCCGCCATTCGACGGTGAGTTGCTGACCCATCTCCAGATGGCTGATGTCCACCTTCACCGGAGCCCCCGCCGCTTTGGCCTTCTCGCTGGGCGCCATACTACCCGCGAACGGAACCGCCAGACCCATGGTTCCGGCGAGGCCGACGCCGGAAGTGGCCACAGTCAGCAGACGCCGTCGCTTGTAATCTACAGAATCTTCAGTCACTGGTCATCTCAAGAATCAATTCTGAACACGGTCTTATGAGCCAACGGTGCCCCCGTTACACGACCCTCCCCGAGTCGTAGGACCGCCAGCTTCCACGCATCATAAACGTCAACCGCCAAAAAATGCGGATTATATCAAAATTCATGTCTTAAATTCCCGGCGAGCCTCAGTCCGAAATTGTTTGGTCAACATTTGTGCGGCAATTCCCGCCAAGTGTTCAATTTGCTGGGTATGCCGGCAGCTGGTAGTATCTCGTGCTGGTCCACTCAGATACCCATCGGAAGAATTCTTATGAAGCCACTCTGCATGGTCATTGCCGTCACCATGGCTTTGATCGTGGCCGGTTGCGCCGGTCCTAGTCATGGCATTATAGACCTTGAACCCGACAAGGTGGTCGTCATCGAAAATGGAGATATGCGCTCACCCCCCGAAGATATAGACCGATTGGCTCGGGAGGGTTGCGCCTTGCATGGCCGAACTGCAGTTCCGGTGTCCATAGTTCAGGAATACGACGGCGCAGGCGCATTAGGTTATAGATACCGCCACCTGTACACTTGTCTTGATCCCGAAAGCGACAATTGAAGGATGATAACGATGCGGAAGTGACGCGTGATATGGCGCACGCTGGCGAGTTACTATGTCCCGAAGAATATCTTGGTTTTCAGTCTAGAGCCTGTTAACACATTTCCACTGGATAATGATGCACTTGGTCCCTGTCCCTTCTGACGGGAACCGTAGGGGGGACCCCACCGGTGGAGCTCACGCCGGTCCCATCCAAACGCATCACCCCAGGGCAACGGGGAAATGTCCGTCTCTCGCACCTGTAGGGACTCAAGGCCAATGGCGCAGCCGGCTGGAACGGTTCGGCCACTGGCATATCATTGATACTCGGATGAACCGGTGGTCGAAGAACGGCGTCTTGGACCGGGCATTCGAACCCCGGGAGCGGGAACAGATTCTCCGCATCCGGGTCGAGGCATTCGGTCTCGACAGCCCCTGTATCCCAGGACATCCCGACGACGCAGGGGATGGACCGAGCCTACGAGGACGGGAAGATCCGCCAACGGACCCCTCGACCGGAAATTCACTCCCGGGGTTCCGCCCAGGAGGAACCGGGTGGCTTCCGGGAAGGACAATCAGGTGCTGTCCCAGCGGCACCAAGAGAGGGGGCGTCTGTTCCGGCGACTCAAGGGCTTGTGGAGGATATTCTCGCGCTTCGGGAAACGGAATGCGATGTGTCTCGGGTTCATGGTCTTCGTGCTCATCATTGGGGAGTTACGATAGCGTTAACAGGCCCTGGTGAAAATGGCCCTACACCCGTTGGTCCCATTGACGACTCGACTCCGGCGCCGAGCGAGGTGATGAGGTAAACGATTTCGGGCTTGAGGGCCCACTTGTCGCTGCCTTGACTTGTTCCGAACGAGTGCTCGATCAAGTGGCAAATCAGATCACTGGGCAGGGCCAGCAAATCGATCCGGCATCATGGCGCCTCAAACGACGGGGCATCGGTTGGTCCTGCAGGCCTGATCGATAGAGTCAATTCGCCGCATGGTCAAGGTCATCAGGTAAAATCATACCGAGATAGACAAGACATGACGCATGCACATTGAAAATCAGGTCGCTGTGGTAACCGGTGCCGCCGGGGGCATTGGCAAGGCGGTGGCCCACCGTCTGGCCAAAGGTGGGGTGACGGCCATCGGCATGGTGGACCTCACGAACGAGGTGGACAACGCAGTCGCCGAGGTCAACACCGAAGCGCAACGGCAGGTCGCCGTAGGATTCGAGGGCGATGTCACATGCAGCGTATTTCGCACTGATGTTTTCCGGCAGATGGCCGGATATGGTACGGTGCGCATTTGTGTGCCGGCTGCCGGGATCCTGCGCGACGCCTTGGCCGTCAAGGTCGACCACGAGTCCGGTGAGCCGAAACTCTACGACGAGGGACTGTTTCGCACGGTGATGGAGATCAACCTGATCCATCCCATCTATTGGAGCATGGCCATGCTCGCGGAGGTGGCGCGGGACCGGACCACCCGGGGACTGGCCAAGTGGACATCCAAGGAGGATTTCCAGGGCGCCGCAATTCTGATTGGTTCCGTGTCTTGTCGCGGCAATCGAGGGCAAATATCCTATGCCAGCGCCAAGGCCGGGCTAAATGCGGCCGCGAAAACCCTCAATATGGAAGGAGCGGCGTTCGGGGTGCAGGTGAAGGTCCTGCACCCGGGATTCGTCGCCACCCCCATGCTGGAACAGTTACCCGATGGAATGTTCGAGGAACGACTGCGCCAAGCCGTCCCCATTGACCGGACCATCGAACCGGCGGAAATTGCCGAAGCGGTGGTCGTACTCATTGAGAATCCGGCGGTTTCGGGTCCGGTCTGGGTCGACGGGGGGGTTCCCCCCCTGGCCTGACCCCACTCACCTACCACCCAGATACCAGATCCTTGGGCAGAGAATATCCGCCGTCCAAAGCGGACTTGACCGGGGTGGGATGAACCCCATCATGACGCCATCGAAAATTGAAATAAGGGGGTGTGATGACCTCTTGCACCCGGTTTTCTTTCTGGACCTTGTCTACACCTTCGGATGCATGACCCTGACCGCCATCTAGGCTACAGAGGATAGCCCCCCTCCGGACTGGACCACATCCACCTCAACGCACAGATGCTCAGGACCTTGACTTATACCCCATATGCTGGAGGCTCGGTGCCGTCCGAGACGCTCTGCTATCCGATCCGAGGGGCTGAAGCATGGGCGGCGTTCGAGGCAACCCGCCTTGGATTCCCTGGACAATGAAAATCGTCACCCGAAATCCGACGGATCATCAGGCATCTTCACCACCACGGGATGTCCGAGATGCTCTATACCCCCAAACGAAAGCCACAAGCCCAACGACTTGCGGACGATTGCAGAATGAAATGGCGAGATGGGACGACGCGATCCGTCATAATGATGCCAGCCTATTCAAGAGGTTACAGGGTGCATGGCCCATGTATAATGCACGAATGTCCGGTCATTGAACGAAAATGATGAATCCATGTAAGCTGCCGATCAATATCTCGTCTTTCCGGAAAGTTCGGGAAGAGGGGTATTTACTATGTCGACAAAACCGCCCTTATCCATGAAATGGTAGACAGATGTCATTACTATTTCTTGGCCAGACCACGCGGGTTTGGCAAGACGGTGTTGGTGGATACCCTGCAAGCACTGTTTGCCGGCCATGAAGAACTGTTCCGTGGACTCCATATCCACGACCATTGGGAGTTGTGCAGCCTACTGGCAAAGCCGGATTTTGCGGGCTTTGCAGAACGGCTGCGTCAGTTCATTGCCAAAAAATTGCCTGGGATTGGCCTAACAGGGGTGATCCGGTCCGTTACGCATACTGATATACCAGCATGCTCTATTCCTGCCTGCAGTCGACCTATCTCCACTGCCGGGCCGAACCCACCGATTTCTATAAATCAAACGATCTGGTGATGATGGACGACAATCAGATCTTCGTTCTGCGGATTCGGGTAGTCGAACGAGAGCAGGATACGATCAGCATCCTCAACGAAGCGATGGAGCGGATGCGAAAACTGGACTATGCGCAAAAGTATTGTGATCAGGGAGAGAACATCCATCTCATCGTACTGGCACTCCATCATGAGGGGGCTGGTCCGGTAGACATCAAGACGGAGTCAGCTTGAAGCGACGCCAAGACCTCCCTCACCTGACCTGGAGCCTTCGTCGAGTCGATGGGAGTGTCCACGAGAAGCACTCACGACGAGGGTCGCATGATGAACTGAATGCAGGAGGATCGGTGTTCCGATCCCCTATCCTGAATCTCCAGTCCGACCCGAGGCCGTGGGATGAAATGCGGTCCAAGGTCTGCGACATGGCACTGGCGCCCGATGCCCGTCAATCTGTCCGTCCAATCCGTCACCGTGCCATGGTGGCGGGAGTCGATGTTCGTCTCCGGCACACCCTTTCCAATCGAGACTCCGATTGGACCCATTGACCCAAACGTGTCTGGAACGGGGCGGAACGGTCATTACCGTCAATCGGCGTCTGTCCCGAGAACTGAGACAAGAGTATGACCGGAACATGGCAGCCTCCGGGCAGACGGCTTGGGAAAGTGCCGACATTCTGCCATGGAGTGCCTGGGTCCGGCGCACATGGGATGACAATCCCGGACCCTCATCGGAGGCACTGACTGTCCTGACCAACAGTCAACTGATCCTGGTCTGGCAGGATATCATCCGGGCCGACGTCAAACAGCATTATCAGGGTGAATCGCCCTTGTGGGATATTGCGACCACGGCCCGGGCGGCCACCCAGACCCTGGGGTTGGTTCGGCAGTGGTGTCTGGAATGCGCTTCTTTGCCCCCCACATCACACCCCGACCATGCCGGATTTCGGCGCTGGCTGGAAGCCTGGGAGGCCCTGTGCGCCCGTCATCACTGGACCGACAGCTATCGGCTCGCCGACCTGCTGACTGGGGAGGAATCAACGCTGCAGGATCAACCCCTGACGGTCACCGGATACGATCTCCTGACAACCCAACAGCAGCGCCTACTGGATCGCCTGTCTCAAGCCGGCATTGAGGTCGAGGTGGTGTCCCCTCCCTACCGTGACTTCGAACCGATTCCCTGCCATATCTTTCCGACCCCGGATGATCAGTGGCGAGCTGTGGCCCACTGGACCCGGAAACGTCTGATCGACAATCCGGATGCCCGGATTGCGGTCGTGCTGCCGGATTTACGGGAGGGTCGAGAGGGCCTAGTGTCCGCCCTGATGGACACCTTGGCCCCCGGTCAGGTCGTCCACCCTCGTACCAGCCGTGAACTGCCCTTTCATGTCTCTCTGGGTGACCCACTTTCCCGACATCCGATCGGTCGCAGTCTGACAAACCTTCTGGGCATGCTGGCCGCCGAGCGAATGGATCTACCGCAATCAGAGGCTCTGCTCAGGTGCCCCTGGATTGCTCACTCCCATGAGGAGCTGATCCCACGCTCCACCGCCGCCTTGGCCCTACGACAACAGCTGCCTTGGGAGCACACCCCATGGGACCTGCTCCGAGCCCTGGAATCCTTGGGCTGTCCCCGGCTGGAGAAGCAGCTTGAAAGGGCACTCACCTTCAAGGACACGGCACCTTCATTGGCCCCACTGGCAAAATGGATCGTTTTCATCTCCAGTCTACTCGACATTTTTGGCTGGCCCGGAGACGATGTAGCGCTGAACAGCGATCATTATCAAGCGGTGCAGTCCATCCGCCAACAGATCATGGAGCTCGGCACACTGGAGTTGATCGTACCACCGGTCGGATTGTCCCGGGCCATCGGACTGCTCGACCAGTTGCTGGGCAGCCGTGTCTTTCAGCCCGAAGCGGGAGGTGCCCGGGTCCATGTGATTGGTTCCGGGGAAACCCCAGGCCTTGAGTTTGACCATATCTGGTTTGCTGATCTGGTGGAGGAGCGCTGGCCCTTGCCGGAGATACCGGATCCGTTTTTGCCCGTGTCGTTGCAGCGCGAGGCGGGCTGCCCGCATGCTGACCCCGTGTCCTCAGTCGATCACGCCAAGGTAGTGCATGGACGACTGGCCGCCGTCACACCGGAACTGATACAAAGTCGCCCAGCCAGTGCTGAAAATACTCTGCTGATTGCCAGCCCGCTGGTTGCCCACTGTCCGCAGCCGGAGTGTCTGCCAGAGAGGGCCCAGACCCTGTTTCGTGAGTTACAGCCTTCGACACGACCCATCGTGTCGGTGGATGACACGAACGGTCCTCCCAGTGACGGGCACTCGGTATCCGGCGGAACGGGATTGATCCAACAACAATCCATCTGTCCCCGGGGGGCTTTCCTGCGCTACCGGCTGGGGGGTAAGGACCATACGCTCAACCAGACGGGCTTGAATCCCGCGCAGCGGGGCGCTTGGGTTCATCAGGTGCTCGACCGGATCTGGGGCGAGCTTCAGAATTCTCGAACCCTGCAGGCGACCAGCCGCTCCTCGCTGCATTCCCTGATCGCCTCGTATATTGACCAGACCGCCGAGCCCTACCGGATGGCCAGTGGCGGTGGCGCCGGATTCTATCAGGTACAGCGAGACTGGCTGTTGGCGATGCTGGGTGAATGGTTTGATCTCGAACGCCACCGCACCTTGTCATTTCAGGTCATCGGACGAGAAGTTGGAGCTCATTTCAATCTGGAAGGGCTGGAACTGACCTTTCGCATTGACCGGATCGATCAATTCGACAACGGTTCCCTCCTGTTGATCGACTATAAGACCGGCCAGGACATGGCCCTGAAATGGTTCGAGGATCGGCCTAGCAACCCCCAGTTGCCACTGTATGCCCTGTCCCAAGGGGTGTTCGGACAGGGCCATGTCATTGCCGCTATCGCCTATGCCCGAGTCCGCGCTGGTGAGTGTGTGCTGGCCGGGCATCTGGACCCCGGCATTCTGGGGCTGGAGGATGGAGGACCGAGCCATCATCCCGATATCCGACTCAAGCCCTGTTCCGAAACTGTGCTGGGTGCGCAACCAGCCAGCCTGAATGCACAACAGGCTTATTGGGGCCAAACTCTGGGAGCGCTGGCTCGGGAGTTTCTGGACGGTGATGCCCGCATCAATCCTGGAAGAGGCGGGATTTGCCCGGACTGCCCCACCCCCGCGTTCTGCCGTTGGCCGCCACAGGGCTGCCTGAATGAATGAATCGCCGACCCGGCGGGAACCCTCTGATCAGGCCGCCCGTCAACAGGCGCTGGATCCGGTCGGCTCATTCATTGTCCAGGCACCCGCCGGCTCGGGCAAGACTGGGTTGCTGGTCCGTCGATTTCTCCGGTTGCTGACCACCGTAGAACTGCCGGAGCAGATCCTGGCGATCACCTTTACCCGCAAAGCCACAGCGGAAATGCGGCTGCGCATCCTGAACGCCCTTCAAGGTCTGGACCTGCATGGCCACGCCGAGACCGACACCGATCTACTCGACCTGGCCCAGGCCGCCAATGAGCATGGCCAGCGTCTGGGATGGCACTTGGTGCAAAATCCTCGCCGCCTCAAGGTGCAGACCATCGATAGTTTCTGCCACGAACTGGTCCGACGCATGCCCTGGTCCTCCCGATTCGGGACGGTGCCGCCACCCGTGGAAGATGCCTTCCGGCTGTATCTGCAGGCGGCGGATGACACCCTGCGCATGATTGAGGACCTCAGCGATCCCGACATTGCCAAAGCCTGTGCCCGTGTCCTCAGCCTCGTGAATGCCGACCGCCGCCTTGCACAACAACTGCTGGCCAACCTGCTGGCCAACCGGGATCGCTGGATGAAGGATCTGACGAGCCACTCCCGGGAACAGTTCGAGCAAGGGTGGGATGAGACGATTCGGATCACATTACAGGCATGCAATGCGATGCTGGAAGGTGACTGGCGTACCGAACTGGCGACCCTGTCCCATCATGCGGCGATTCATATCCAGACGTCACAAAACAATGCTGCCGGGAACAGGTGGGACCTGCTGTCGGGATGGACCGCTTCAGGCGACTTCCCGCTACCGGAAAGCGATGAACTGGATCGTTGGCAGGGAATGGCCCACCTGCTGCTCACCCAGAATGGAACAGTACGAAAAACCATCGACAAAAGGCAGGGCTTTCCGGTCACCGACAAGGGCCAGAAATTCGCCAAGGAACGGTTCAAACAATTATTGAAGCAACTGGCGTGTCGCGATCGTCACATCCTCGCCTGGAATCGAATCCGACACCTCCCACAACCCTCCTACCTTCATCAGGATTGGGAGATGGTCCAGGCCTTGCTCACCCTGCTGCCGGTAGCGGTCGCCCAACTTCGCCTACTCTTCAAGGGACAGCATCTGGCCGACTTTACCGAAATCGCCCAGCGGGCTGACTGGGCTCTCGGTGTTCCAGACGCTCCCAGCGATCTGACTCTGACTTTGGACTACCAGTTGCGCCACATCCTGCTGGATGAATTCCAGGACACCTCCATCGGTCAGCTGGAGTTGTTGAAAAAGCTCTTGGCCGGATGGACGCCGAATGATGGACGCACCGTGTTTCTCGTCGGCGATCCCATGCAGTCCATCTACCGCTTCCGGGATGCGGAAGTAGGTATCTTTCTGGCGGTTCAGGAACAGGGGATCGGGGACATCCGGCCTCATCCACTGACACTGACCTCCAACTTCCGTTCAGCGCCCGCCCTGGTGGACTGGTTCAATGGCACCTTCTCGCAGATCATGCCCGATGACAGCAATATGATCCACGGAGCGGTCAGGTATACCGTCGCCAGCCCATTCCAGCCCATCGACGTCGATTCGGGAATCTACGTCCACACGAATCCCCCACGCCACCATGAGGTGGAAGCCGAACAGATTGTGGCCATCGTCGCCAAGACGCTGGAGCGCTTCCCCGGAGAGGACATTGCCGTCCTTGGCCGTACCCGCAGCCATCTGTCCCATCTGATACAGGCACTGAACGCACACGGCATTCCGTACCAAGGTATCCAACTGGAATCACTGGCGCATCGCCCAGCCATCCAGGATTTGATGAGCTTGACCCTGGTACTGGCCCAACCGGGTGACCGGATCGCCTGGCTCAGCTTGCTTCGTGCCCCCTGGGGTGGCGCCACCTTGTCCGATCTTGTCCACCTGGTCGGTACATCCCCTGATCGTCCGATTTTCGAGAGCCTGCAACAATCTGAATGCCTTGAAGGTCTGTCATCCCAGACCCGCACCAGACTGCTTCGTGTCAGGGAGGTCTTATCTAGCGCCCTGCTGGATCGGTCTCGATGTTCTTTGCACCACCTGCTGGAATCCTGCTGGCTTCGGTTGGGAGGGCCGGTAGCCGTGGACCCTCACGATCTCGAGAATTGTCGACGGTATCTGGATCGGGTGCGTGATCTTGTCGCAGAAGGCACTCCCATCCATCGCGAGTCACTCACGGATGCCCTGGCAGATCTCTATGCGGAAAACGCCGTCGAACAACCCGTCCGGCTGATGACCATTCACAGCGCCAAGGGGCTTGAGTTTCACACCGTGATTCTGGTCGGTCTGGAACGCCTTCCCAAGAAGGACGGAGGCGAATTAATCCGATGGAAAAGGTTTCCAGACCGGCTGCTGGTGGCGACCCGACCCCGCAGCCAGGAGGCGAATGGGTTTTATACCTATCTCGGCCGACTGGAGGATGACCATCAGATGTACGAGCGACAGCGATTGCTCTATGTGGCCTGTACCCGGGCGCAGCGCCGGTTGCACCTGTTCGGTAAACCCCCAGAGGAGAGGCGTTCACCTGGAAAACAATCCCTGCTGGCCCTGCTCTGGCCGGTGGTGGAAGCATTCCGAGGGGGCACCCAGGGAAGTGGCACCCCTGACGGAACGACAAAAGCCAGTCATCAAGCCATGTCCTCCCCCATATTGCACCAACTGGACCCGAGCTGGACATTGCCGGAACTGCCTGACTCCCTGGACCCGGTACCCATGGAAGCGGATGTGACGGAAGAGGAGGATCGCATCGATTTTGACTGGGCGAGAGAATCCACCCGGGTGATTGGCATTGTCATCCACCGCATCTTGCAGCAGGTCGATCACCATGGCTGGGCCGTCTGGAAACACCGAACATTCCACTCCAATGAACGGGATGACTGGCGGCGGCAACTGCTGGCCACCGGGTTGCCCCCCAGCCAGGCTGATCCAGCACTGGAACGTTTGGAGGCGTTGCTTGTGCAGGTACAGAAAGACCCGCTCGCCGACTGGATATTTTCTCCCCTGAATACCGATGTCCGGACGGAATGGAGCCTGACCGGCGTTCATCAGGGTGAAATCCGACACATCGTCCTGGACCGATGTTTCGTCGACCCCGACGGGGTGCGTTGGATCGTGGATTTCAAATCCAGTCGACATGAGGACCGACAGACGCTGGACACTTTTCTGGACCAAGAGCGAGAACGCTATCAGGCGGCCATGACCCGTTATCGCGACCTTCTCTCGGCGCTGGAAGGTCGACCGGTCCGCACTGCACTTTACTACCCGGTGCTCGGCAGGCTGGTGGAGTATGAAGTACCGTAGTGTCCAGACCTTGGCGATCCTGTTCCCTGGCAGATCATAAAAGGTCCAACTCCTTCATATCTTCCGGGCCATGCTGGCCTTGAGGAATGGGCATGGGAAAACGCCAGGCGATTGTGGGGCAGGCACTGGAAAGCCGTTCCACGGTCAAGCAACTCGCACCGCTTGTCAATCGGGTTCTGTGCGTCGGTCGCCATCAGCCGCACGGTGAACACCCCCCTTGTCCGGGGACTGGCCGCACCGGATTGCACCAGGCGAACTGCCATGGCGACAGGGGGTTGCCGGGATTTCAGATCCGACACCCTGGAATCCGTCAGTCCCGTTCCATGGGTTGGCCACAAGCCGATCAACTGCATGCCCTGTGAAGAGCCTACCAATCCTCCATCGGATAACCTGAAATAACCCGGCAGCCGTCCTTGGTAATCACTACCTGTTCCTCCAGTTTCACGCCCTCTCCTTCCGTTTGCGCACCAATGTAGGACTCCACGCACAGCGTCATATTGGCCTCAAGGAACCCGTCGTAGCCCTTGCGGTCGAAGTCCTGAATATGCTTGATGGAGGGGTACTCATCCGCGAGACCAACCCCATGGATCAGGCTGCTGTACCGACTGGAGGCAAACCGATCCGGAATCTTCCAGGCCCGTTCGGAGAGCTCGCGAAAACTGGTGCCGGCCTTCAGGAGTCGGCAGTTGTGTTCGATCTGTTCCCGGGCCAAGGCGTATAGGTTGCGCTGGGCGGCCTTAGGTTGATCGCCACACACCCAACTGCGGGAAATGTCGGCACAGTAGCCATAGGGACCGATGAGGTCGGTATCGAAACTCACCATGTCCCCATCCTGGATTATCCGCATGGAGGACTCACGAAACCAGGGATAGGTCCGCGGTCCGGAAGACAACAGGCGGGTTTCGATCCATTCGCCTCCCAAGGCGATGTTGGCCTGGTGCAGATTCGCCCAAAGCGCATTTTCCGTAATGCCGGGAACCAGCGCCTCCCGCATTCGCTGCATGCCAATTTCGCAGACATCCACCGCCTTTTGCATCAAGGCCAGTTCGCCGTCTGATTTGATCACCCGTGCCAGCTCTATGACTTCCAGTCCATCGTGCAGTTGGAGACCTTGATCCAGCAATTGTCGAGTGCCCTGCCAAGACAATCGATCCACCGCCAGTCGAGTATTGCCACCCCCATGGGTGCGAACGAGATCGGCAATTTCCTCCCCAAAGGCAACCGCCCGTCGGTCGGTATGGGGTCCGGCAGTGAAGTAGTAGAAAGACTGATTGACACGGTAATCGTCAATCAGTGGAAGATCTTCTGCCAGATGAGGGTAGTAGCCATAGTCAAACAGAATCATCGGCCCCTCGGTGGCCACGAACACACAGCGGGTCTCATAGTGGGAACACCAGACCTGCATGTTGGTCGCATCGCAGGCGTAACGGCAATTGACCTGGTCGAACAGCAGGAGTCCGGCATAGTCGAGACGGCGCAACTGCTCGCGGATACGATTCAGCCGGTATTCTCGCACCGCGTGCAGGTCGACCGGTGCCTCGGAAAATTCCATGGCACCATGCTGTCTGGCCATCATCTGTCCAGATGAAAGAGCCTGTGGCAGGATCGTCATATACATTCTCCAGGGAAGGCGAGATGTGAGCCGAAGGAGTGTAGCCCAAGCCGACCCAGCACAATGGCATCATGGCGCAAGAACCATCGTTCGTTGCGACGTCGCCAACCGGCATCCTCGGCTATACTCCGACGCCACATCCTCCCGTCCGCCATGCCCCAGACTGCCCACAGGGAAACCACTATCCTGCTGCAGATTGCCGTTCCCCTGGCCGCCGCCTATCTGGCCGAAATGGCGATGTTCATTACCACCAAGATGGTAGTGGGGAAGCTGGGATACAACGCCTTGGCCGCTGTGGGCATTGCCGGTAACCTCTCCTTTGAAATTCTGGTCATCCTGATGGGTCTGCTGTCTATCATTGGCGTCTTGTGTGCCCAAGCGGAGGGGGGAGGTCGCCGGCAGGCGGCAGGAGTGGCCGTGCGCCAGGGGTTTGTGCTCTCTTTGTGGATGGGAGTGCCCGCCACCGGGCTTATCTGGAATATGGATGTGATCCTGGCATGGACCGGGCAGGACGACAGGGTGGTTTCCTTGTCCCGGGACTACCTCCGATGGCTGAGCGGTTTCGTTTTTCCGGTACTCGGGTTCGCCGTTCTGCGGTATTTCGTGGCCGCCGTATCGCGTCCACGGGCCGTCATGGTGATCACCATCCTCGCCGTCGCCGTGAACTGGCTGCTGACCTACCTGCTGGTTCATGGTGTCGCTGGACTACCGCAAATGGGGCTCGCGGGCGCAGGGCTGGCCACCACCATCGTATCATGGCTGATGTTCCTGGCGCTGCTTTGGCACATCTACCGCACTGAATCCTTGCGTGGCTACGGGATTTTTTCCGGACCCTGGCGCGTGAACAAGGAGGTCATGAGGGAAATCGTCTCTTTGGGCATTCCGGTGGCCGGACTGGTCCTGCTGGAAGCAGGCATGTTCACCGGGGCATCCATCCTCTCCGGCGTGATCGGGGCAGCGACCCTGGCGGCCTACGAGATCGTGCTCTCATGGGTCGGCATCTCCTTCATGCTGGCACTTGGCATGGCTGAAGCCGGCATGGTCAGGGTGGCGCATGCCGTCGGCCGCCGCCAGATGCCCGCTGCCCGTCATGCCGGTCTCCTGACCAAGGTGATCGGAGTGCTCATCGTCTGCGCCCTGCTGGTTGTTCCTTTGCTCCTTGCCGACGAATTCATCACCCTGTTTGTCTCACCGGAGGATCCGGGGTTCACCGTCGTGGCCGATCTCGCCAGAGGCTTTTTCCTGATCGCCGCCCTGTTTCAGATTTTTGATGGTCTTCAGGCGATCGCGGCCCGAACATTGCGTGGACTCAAGGACAGTGTCGTCCCCCTCTGGATTGCCGGATTTGGATACTGGGTGGCGGGTCTCGGTGGAGGGGCCTGGCTGGCCTTTGGTATGAACATGGACGGCATCGGGATTTTGTGGGGTATGACCTTCGGCATCACCATAACTGGCGTGCTACTGACATGGCGCTTTCATCGCCTGTCATCCCGACTGATTCGAACACAGACCGATATTCGTTGATTGGCACGGATTGATGGCGCTCGTCACATGCTGGCAGGCCACAATGTCACCTTCTGTCCTCCTGGTTGATTTGAATACGGGTCCTGACTGTGCCGACACGCCACACTGATCGGTCGCATATCCGTACGGGGGTCATTTTCGTGATAGAATCCGCACAGCGTTACACTCAGGCTGTAGGTTCGCTCGTCGTATCAAGAAGTGCCCTGTCGTGACCCTGTGCTTCAGGTTGTTACCCCGATATCCAGGAGACGTGACAATATCAATCCGGAACCAGTTTTGTGCAACCCATACGATTCCTTTACTGCCCCCGCGTCTCACTGATTTAGGGAGCATTAACAATCAAACCAGCCAAATCATGGCCCTGGCCAAGTCCCCCATCGACCCATCCTTTCGCTTCCATCCCTCATCACGAGTCGCCAGGCGACGACAGGGCTTCCGCTGTTGAAACCGGCGTTCCACCCGATGGCGCACTGGGTCAATTGCCCAATCATCGTCTCGGGGCGCTTGACAATGACGGCGCGGCGGGATCACAGTCGTCACCCCCGAATGCTCAATCGTTTCAATCCGTGGATGACGGTCACCCCCTGGATCGGCGATCCCATCATCCGCATCGAAATTCCCAATCAGGCTCGGGGCCTGACCCGACTCCGAGGCTTGTCCAGGCGTGACCCACCGCGGGATCGGGAGCCCAGGCGGATGGACGCGCGTCATTGAGCCGATCAATCATGAGCGATTCAAAGTCCGCCTCGACTGACCGGGCCGGTCAAATCTGCGGCCACTGCCTTTTTTGGACCCGCGGGGGGAGCGCCTGGACACCGGGTGCCCGTTTCCCAAGTCTTCGGACAGATCGCGCCAAGTCGAATCGATCCGGGCAATCCACAGCACCGCTTCAATCAAGCGTCGATTGGACCGCCCGGTGACGCCGCCATCGGTAGGGTTGCCGGACATCAAGGGCTCAATGCGTTCCCACGGATCATCTCCGAGCATGAAACGGGTCATGACGATTTCCGACAACAGACCATTGGTTGGCCAAGTAGACTCGAAATGGCTTTAATTGTTAACGCTCCCTGGTCATATGAACCCTAACTGCGCAAGCATGATTTAACATAGGCTTGAACTTTTGTGAAATAACTTTCGTTTCAAGTGGAAAAATACCATGAACCCAATTGACATATCGCGGGAAAATTACAGGCAGATAACGGTTCCTATTTTTGGGTCACCAAAAGAAACCCCAGAAATTCAACTAATTGTTGACAATTTGAACCAACATTTTGATCAGTCAGATTTATTCATTGAGCTGAACAAAACGAATTTGGATATTTATCTTAGACAAGTTTCAATTGAGCAACTCGATTCCATTACATCTAACATATGTAGCACTACTGAATCACACTGTAATTTCATACAGCAATTCAAAACCAGTATCTTGAAAATAAAGAGCTATGGAATCAAGGGAAACAAGCGGTTGTATGTTGGCTTCGACAAGGAAAGAAAAGTCAAGGATAGAAAAACTAAAGAGAAAAATAGAGGTAGGCACTATTATGCCAATGACAATAAATTTACTCATCATTCTTCTGCTGTTCCCGAAACGCATCTCAATAAAATACTATTGGGCGATAGTGAAAATGTTTTGAAAGATCTGCCTGATAATTGTGTTGATCTTGTATTCACTTCACCTCCTTATAATTTTGGCCTCGACTATGATACGCAAGATGATGCTGAATCTTGGGAAAAGTATTTCAAAAAGCTGTTTTCCATACTGGATGAATGTATTCGTATGCTGAAGTATGGAGGAAGATTGATCATCAATATACAGCCACTATTTTCAGATTATATACCCAGCCATCATATGATTTCGCATCATTTGATGAGTCGAAAAATGATCTGGAAGGGTGAAATTCTCTGGGAGAAAAACAATTACAACTGCAAATTTACCGCATGGGGAAGCTGGAAAAACCCCTCCAGTCCTTATCTGAAATATACTTGGGAATTCATTGAGGTTTTCTGTAAAGGATCATTGAAAAAGGAAGGAAAAAAAGATGACTCCGACATTACAGCCGATGACTTCAAACAATGGGTGTATGCCAAATGGTCAATTGCCCCTGAAAGGCGGATGAAGGAATTTGAACATCCTGCCATGTTTCCCGAAGAGCTAGCCAGAAGAGTCATTCAGATGTTCAGTTTTCAAGGCGATATGGTTCTTGATCCATTCTCTGGGGTTGGTACGACTTGTTTGGTAGCCAAAAAATATGCCAGGAAATATATTGGGATTGATAATTCTCCAAAGTACTGTACTGTGGCCCAAGCAAGACTGAATGAGGTAATCTGATGAGCCAAAAAATTGTGCAAATGTATTCAGATTGCATGGGGGAATTATAATAGGGGTGACTGGCCACCACCTTCACTAACAGTACTGATGCGTTTGATTGTCGAATCTATCTAATTTCCATAAACATTGAGTGTGACGCTTTTTTCTCGGCTGCTTGAAGGACATCCTCTTGAGACCGATTGCCGTATGACGCTGCCCCCGAATCACCCTTTATCATGTGGACCAGATGCTGACACTTAGTATTCTCGGCTGTGGCCGTGCCGGTCAGGTGCTGGGACACCTCTGGTGCGACAAGGGCGCATTTCGAATCGGGCAGGTGCTGACCCGCTCTGCACATTCTGTTGATCTGGCGATCCGGCGTATTGGAGGAGGAACCGCTCTGCGATCCATGGCGGAACTGGCGCCAGCAGATATCTATCTGGTGGCCACGCCGGATCAGGCCATTTTGGAGGTGGCGGCAGCACTTGGCGACTGCGAGGGTGTCGTCTTTCATCTCGCAGGAGCGCTGACATCCAGCCTGTTGCGGGATGCCGGAGTACACGGTCCGGTAGCCAGTATTCATCCGGCTCACAGCTTTGGCAATTTTGATCTGTCGGTGCGGAATTTCGCCGGCACCTGGTGTGCCTGCGAGGGAGATGAGGCCGCCCTGGAATTACTGGAGCCCGCATTTCGGGCGATTGGTGGGCGCATCTTTTCCATTGATGCCCACCGAAAACTGGTCTATCACGCCGCCGGCGTCATGATCAGCAACTATCTCAATGCACTCATGGCGACCGGCCTCGAAACCTATGCACTGGCCGGTCTGGGCCGTGATACGTCTTCATCTCTCGTTTCGGCCGTGCTGCCCAGTCTCGTCGAAAACATCATCGCCCACGGTCCTGACGAGACCCTTACCGGACCGATAGCTCGGGGAGACTGGCAGTTGGTCCAGCAAGAACTCGAAGCCCTTCGGCACTTGGATACAGAATTGGCCGAGGTCTACAGCTTGATGGGCATGCGAACCGTGAAGCTGGCCCGCACCCTCCCCAGCATGGATCCGGGGATTCTCGACAAGATCGAAACGATCCTGACCCAGGCATCATGACCATATCCGGTTGAGTTCAGATCCTGCGACCTCTACAGGGCTAACACACGATAAACATCCGGAATGTCCCCACCCTCCACAATCCACTCCACCTCAAGGGGTGACTGGCGAGCTGCACAGAAGCTGCTGCCCTATCTATGGGACTATCGCTGGCGCATCGCCATCGGCATGCTGTTCCTGGTGGCGGCCCGAGGAGCCAACATCGGGGTGCCCATCCTGCTGAAATGGATCATCGACTCGCTGGATGCCGGTGATACGACCACCATTCTGGCATTGCCTCTTGCACTAGTGATTACCTACGGACTGCTGCGCTTTGGCGCCATTTTGTTCAATGAGCTCCGCAACCTGATTTTCGTTCGTGCCAGTGTAGAAATCATCCTGCGGGTCTCCACTGAGGTCTTTACCACCCTGCACCAACTCTCACTGGGATTTCATCTTGACCGTAAGACAGGAGGTCTGGCACGCGACATGGAACGAGGCACCACCGCGATTGGCTTCTTTCTTCGCATCGTCGTACTTAACATCTTGCCGGTGGTATTGGAAATCTCGGCAGTACTGGGCATTCTCTGGTATCAGTTTGACCTTTTCTTCGCTCTCGTCACCGTCGCCGTCATCTTGGTGTACACCGTCTTCACCTATCTGGTGACCCGCTGGCGTACCCGTTTCAGGGTCAGAATGAACACGGCCGAATCCGATGCCAACACCCGATCGGTGGACTCCCTGCTGAATTATGAAATGGTCAAGGTATTTGGCAACGAAAAAGTGGAGTTGGAACGATACCAGGGGGCTATGGATGACTGGGCGAGTGCCAACCTGAAAAGCTACTACTCTCTGTCGTTTCTGAATGCTGGCCAAGGCTTGATCATTGCGGCTGGGATCACGGTTCTGTTGATCATGGCGGCCAATGGCGTCGTTTCGGGGACTATGACGCTGGGCGATTTCGCCATGGTGAATGCCTTTTTGATTCAGCTTTACATTCCTCTCAGCTTTCTGGGTTCTCTGTACCGTGACCTGAACCATTCCCTGATCGACATGGAGAAACTCTTCGACCTCCTGGACGAGGTACCGGAGGTCACGGAATTGCCGAACGCCCAACCCCTGGCGCTCACCGAAGGGGCCGTCCGTTTCGACAACATCCATTTCCGATACCGGCCTGATCAACCGGTAGTGGAAGACATTCAATTCGACATACCGGGCGGACAGATGCTGGCGGTGGTGGGACCATCCGGCTCGGGAAAATCCACTCTGGCCCGGTTGCTCTTGCGATTCTACGATCCTGACTCCGGAAAGATCACCATTGACGGTCAGGACCTCCGTGACCTGACCTTGGACAGTCTGCGCGCCGTCATGGGCGTGGTGCCCCAGGATACCGTGCTGTTCAACGACACGATTGGATACAATATCGGGTACGGTCGCCACGGAGCCACGGATGAAGAGATTCGGCAGGCGGCCAAGGCAGCCCAGATTGATTCTTTTATCGAACAGCACCCCCAAGGCTATGACATTCTGGTCGGAGAACGCGGTCTCAAGCTCTCCGGGGGAGAAAAGCAACGGGTGGCGATCGCCCGGGCCGCCCTGAAGGGAGCGCAGATTATGATCTTTGATGAAGCAACCTCCTCGCTGGACAGTCGCTCGGAAAAGGCGATCCAGCAGGCCCTGTATCGGGTCTCGGAACACGCCACCACGCTGGTGATCGCGCACCGCCTTTCCACGGTGACCCAAGCCGACCACATCATTGTGCTGGACCAAGGCCGAATCGCAGAGCGGGGAACCCATGAACTCCTGATGCATCAAGGGGGTCTGTATGCGCAGATGTGGCAACTTCAGCAGGAACAGCAAAAAGAGCCGGAGCCGCCGACTCCAGACGACGCACTGATTTCCCCCCGTCCTCCAGCGGCCGAACGGAAGCAGTAGCGTCCGGGAATTCTCCACTTCGTCAGCCTATATCACCCCGGAGGGCTTTGCCGCATTACGCGGGAGGAAAAGCCCCTGTGGAGAACCCGGGCTGAAGGCACCCGAGCACTGTCGGCCGCCACGGAGGGTGATCGTTCGGAAAATGCCGAGTTTCTCTATCGCAAGAAGCAATTGCGGGAGATCGACCGACGCATCCACGATCTGCAAAAGTGCCTACCAACGCTGACCGTAGTGGACCATGTCGGCAATGAAGAACAGGGTTTCTTTGGTGCATGGATCACCCTGGAAACCGCCGATCAGGACCTCGTGGAATACCGGACCGTCGGCGGCGACGAAATCGACAGTGACCCCGGCCGAGGCTCCATCAGCGTCGACTCCCCCTGGCCCAAGCCTGGCGGAAAAAAGGGTGGGTGAGGCAATCATCCTAAAGAACCAGTCTGTCGGTCATCGGTACCGCATCCGAAGTATCCGATACAAGGCCGAGCAGATGGGAAACGGATCATGACACGGCTTCGGTCAATGCCGATCCGGCACCCCCCCTGATGGACGCACTCGGCGGACCGAATCCATCGGGCCACGGAGATCAAAAACCAGCGGCCATCCCATCCTTGCGGTGGTCGGAACCGGCGACATACCGATTCTCCAGGCAGCAGATGATCTGAGCCCCCCCAAAGCCGGTTTCCTCATCGGCCTGGCCTTCGTACAACCGGTGTCCGCGTTGTTGAAGCGCCTCGGCAACCTCTGAGTCAAACCCGTCCTCCAAGTGCAATTGGAGGTCCTCACGCACCCGCCAACGTCGGGCATCGCTAGCCGCCTGAGGATTCTGTCCGTAATCGTGGATTCGCAGGACAATCTGTGCATGACCCTGAGCCTGCATGCTGCCACCCATCACACCGAAGCTCATTTCCGGTTGACCATTGCGGGTGACGAATCCCGGGATGATGGTATGAAACGGCCGCTTGCCACCACCCACCTCATTGGGATGGCCCGGGATGAGGTTGAAGCCAGCCCCGCGGTTCTGCAGACTGATGCCGGTGCCTTCCACCACGACACCGGAACCAAAACCACAATAATTGCTCTGGATCATGGAAATCATCTGTCCATCGCTATCAGCCGCGGTGAGATATACCGTCCCGCCCCGGTCTGGAAATCCGTGCGTTGGGAACTGTGCCTGGTCCATTCGGATGCATCCAGCCCGGGAAGCCAGATACCGGTCATTCAGCAGGTCGTCCACAGACAGGGTCATGGCATCGGGGTCGGCAATGTATTCCCAAGCATCGGAAAGAGCCAATTTCATGGCCTCAACCTGGAGGTGCACACTGTCGACAGAATCCAGCGCATACTGACGCACATCAAGATGACGGAGGATACCCAGCATCATGAGAGCCGCCAGTCCCTGTCCATTTGGCGGTATTTCATGCAGTTCGATATCCCCATACGGCGTGTGGATCGGAGTCACCCAGTCCACCCGGTGACTGGACAGATCCGATAGTGTCAGCTTCCAATCGTTGCGCCGGGATGACGCCACCATCTCGGTGGCCAGTTCACCTCGGTAGAAGTCCTGCCCATGCGTACGGGCGATGGCGTCGAGGGTATTGGCTTGATCCGGAAATCGGAACCATTGTCCCGGTACCGGAGGTTGTGCGTCAGGCAGGAAATGATGAAACCCCTCCTGCTCCCGAAACGCCGGTGAGGCCGATGCCCAAGCACGGGCCGTGATGGGAGACACGGCAAACCCATTCCGGGCATAGTCGATGGCATCTTCAAACAACTGCTCGAAGGGCAATCGGCCGAAGCGTTCGGACAGAGCCACCCAAGCGGAGACTGCTCCGGGGACGGTGACGGCTGGCCAACCAAATAGGGGCATTTCCCGATATCCCACATAGTCCGAAGGGGTGACCGATTCGGGCATTCGTCCAGAAGCATTCAGCCCATGAAGCTGTGAACCATCCCACAAGATAGCAAACGCATCACTGCCGATTCCGTTGCTGGTGGGCTCTACCACGGTAAGGGTAATGGCGGTGGCAAGGGCAGCATCCACCGCATTACCCCCGGCCCGCAGGACACGAATGCCCGACTGCACGGCCAAGGGCTGGGAGGAAGCGACGACATTACGCGCCATGATCGGCATACGCTGTGAGGGGTAAGGAAATCCCCCGGAAAAGCTGTAGTTGAGACTAGGCATGAGTCAGTTGCTGTGGGCTGATTCTTGATTGCGGTTACGACCCTGCGTCCGCTCCAGGAGGATTCTGACCCTTCTGCGTGAAGTATAGGGGGAATCGGGTCAGGGTTTCCTTCTTGGATCCGTTGATATCAGGCGAGGTGAGCTTCCTGTCTGTCCGGGCGCAGTGCCCGCTCCCGGCGAATCACCATGACACTGTAGGCGATCACGGACACCAGCACGACCGTACTGCCAGCCAAGGTATAGAGACTGGGAGTTTCACCGATTCCGATCCAGACCCACAGGGGGTTGAGGATCGCTTCGCTAAGTGAGAACAGTGCCACCTCCGCAGCAGGGATAAACCGCGTGCTCCAAGTCAGGCACATGAAGCCCAAGCCAAACTGTACACTGCCCAAGGCCAGAATGATGATCAAATCTTGACGACTGACGAGGAAGTGTTCGACAAAAGGCAGCACCAGGATGGCGGTCAACAGACCGGACAGGCAGGTGGCGGGCATCATGTCCACATGCCGATGCCCTCGCAGGATCAAAAGATAAATCACATACATAATGGCCAGGCCCAAGGCAAACGCATTGCCCACCATGCTGCCGGAGACTAGTCCATCCAGGAACATCAGACCGATGCCCAAGATGGATGCGAACATCGCCACCAGACCACTGGGCGTTACGCGCTCTTTCAAGACCAGCCAACCGGCCAAGGCCGCGAGCAGGGGCGAAGCCCCGATGATGAAGACCACATTCGCCACGGTGGTGTTCAGCATGGCCAAGATGTAGAAGATCGATCCCACGGACAGGACTAACGCGGCCAAGAGCCCCGCCTTGCCGATCTGGGCAAAACGCTGAAAGATGGTGTGACGATATCGAACGACCAGAAACAATCCGATCGTCAAGAAATACGTCAAGGAGCGGTAGAACAGGATTTGGCCCCCGTCTGCCGCTTCAATGTGGCGGATCAGGATCCCGGAAAGACTAAGAAAGACGCCTCCCAGCAATGCGATGCAAACGCCCAACAGATAGCGATTGTTCCACGTCCGGTTCAGCATGGAGGATCGGTTGGCGGGGAAAGGCTCAGGCGGTGGCCGGTTCCGCGACCACACGACGACGATTTCTACGTGCTTCCAGGGGGGCCACCAGCAAGGACATCATGGGCGGCACGATCAGCAGGGTAATGATCGCCGACAGCGCCAGCCCGCCCACGACCACCGAGCCGAGTCCCCGGTAAAGTTCGGAGCCCGCCCCAGGGAACAGCACCAGAGGCAGCATGCCGAACACGGAGGTCAGCGTGGACATGAAGATGGGGCGGATGCGATTTCGGGTAGCCAGGGGGATGGCCTGCTTGGGATCCATGCCCTGTTCCCGAGTCAGGTGCAGGGTCTGATGCACCAGCAAGATGGCATTGTTCACCACGATCCCCACGAGGATCACAAAGCCCAGCATGGTGAGCATGTCGAGAGCCTGATAGGTGTACAGGTTCAGGACGGCCAGACCCGCAATGCCGCCCGCGGCGGCGATCGGTACCGACACCAAGATGATCAGCGGATAGATGAAGCTCTCGAACAGCACCGCCATCACCAGAAAAACAATGATGACGGCCAGCAGGAGGTTGAGCCCCATGGCGGAACGGGTCTGGTCCAGCTTGTCCGCCGTACCGGATATCCGGAGTTGCACGCCCGGGGGCAGGCCTTCGGCCTTCAGGGGTTCGATCACCTCCTCCTGGATCAGGCTGATGGCTGATTCGAGCGGCATGAGCGCTTGGGGACGCACTTCCAGGGTGATGGTGCGAAAACGTTCGCGATGCTGGATCCGAGTAGGCCCCGAGGTCAGGACCACGTCCGCCACCGACGCCACCGGGATGACCTGACCGGCGGGTGTGACGATCGGCAGGTCACCGATTCCCTGGGTTTCCACCACCGTGCCGGTGGTGCCTTTCAAGAGAATGTCCGTGAGCTTGCCCTCTACCGTGGACTGGGTCACGCGGAGCCCATCGTTGAATGTGTCGATGGTCAGCGCCAGATCCCGGGCACTGATACCGCTGTCATTGAGCCGCACCCGGTCCGGGATCACCCTGACTTCCGGTGCACCGAGTTCCAGGCCCGGAACCGGCCGCCACTCATGGCCTTGATCACGAGGGAAGAGTTGGATGATCCGCCCGAATGCCTGGTTGGCCACCCCCAGAATGGTCCCAAGCTCATTGCCGGAAATATCCAGATCGACCTTGCGCCCACCGCCAATGCCCCGCCCGAAGATCGACGGTTGGGTAATAAACCCGAAGGTGCCCGGTTCGCGGAAGACCGGTGCGCTCAGTACCGGCTTGAGTTCCGCGACCCGAGCCGGATCCGCAGACACCGCCCCCAGGAAGGTACGGTCCCGCGTGGCGACATAGAAAAAGCGCTCAATCATGGGAGGGGTCATACCATCCGATGGGGTACCGGACTGATCAGGTGGGTTGGACCACAGCCGGTTCCAGGCCTGATGCAGGACTTGGCCGATCTGCTGGAGCCTTGACGGCCGCTCGGCGACTCCTTCCGGATCAGAGTCGATGTCCGGCAGCCACAGATGGCGGATTTCCTGTTCGATGCCCTGAGCAATCCGGGTCGTGGTCTCCAGATTGTAGCCCGGAGGTGGAATCACGATCCCGAACAGCAGATTCCGGTTTCCTTCTGGCAGGTATTCCAGTTTGGGCAGAAAGTGATAGCTGAAGTATCCGGCTCCCAAGGTGACACTGGCGGCGATGGCAAACGCCACGATACGGCTTCGTACCACGAGGGTCACAAATCCGATGATGGCGGTGGCGAAAAGCCCGGCCAGGGAGTCCAGCAGCAAGAGGCGGTTTCTCCGGGGCTGGCCTTGATGGGATGAACTGTCCACCAGGAGATAGTTCGACAGGGCGGGTATCACGGTGATGGACACCACCAAGGAAAGCACCACGGCGACAGAAATGGCCACGGCAATATCACGGAATAACTGGCCGGCTTCCAGCTCCATGACCAAGACGGGAATGAACACCATGACCGTGGTCAACGCCGACACCAGCACAGCGCCCCAGACCTGACTGGCACCGCGCAACGCCGCCTCGCGATTGCTGTATCCTTCTTCCTTATGTCGGTAGATATTCTCCAGCACCACAATCGCCGCATCCACCACCATCCCCACTGCAAAGGCCAGCCCCGCCAGTGAAATCACGTTGAGGGAACGCCCCAAGGCGGCCATGGCGACGAAGGCCCCGATCACGGAAACGGGGATCGCCAAGGTCACAATGATGGTGGCCCGCAACGATCGGAGAAACAACATCAAGATCAACGCCGCCAAGGCACCGCCCACCCAGATGTTCTGCTTGACCAGATCAATCGCGGAGTTGATGTAGACGGTCTCATCGTACACCTGCTTGAGCCGGAGCCCGGCCTCGGGCACGACGGAGCGGTTGAGTTCCTGCACGGCTTCGCGCAGACCATCCATGGTCTCGATCACATTGGCACCGGTCTGGCGGGTGGCGTTCATGGCCAGCGCACTGTCGCCCAGCATGCGGATGGTGGCGGTAGGCTCCTGATAACCGAAACGCACTTCGGCGATGTCTCCAAGTGCGGTCCGAACCGGCACATCGTCCCCCGCACGGCGGACCAGCACAGCCCGGATCGAATCCAGCGTCTTCAGTTCCCCTTCGGTCCGCACCACATAGCGACGCTTGCCCTCTTCAATGTCGCCAGCCCCGAGAGAAATGTTGGCAAACTGGAGCGAGCGGCTGATATCCGCAATCGTCAGACCATGACTGGCCAAGAGCACAGGGTGGATGAGGATGTGGATCTGCCGTTCACTGTCCCCGAAAAAATTCACCTCTCCCACACCAGGCACTCGCTCCAATCGCTCTTTGACATTGTCCCGGATGAAGTCACCATACTCATGCATGGGGCGATGGTTGCCTGGTTGGCGGGTGAAGATGAACCAAGCGATGGCACTGTCTTCACTGCCTGCGGTGTCCAAAGTGGGCTGATCTGCTTCTTCGGGATATTCCGAGACCCGATCCAGTCGGTTCGACACCAGCAACAACGCCTTGTCCATGTTGGTTCCCACCCTGAATTCCAGCGTAATCTGGGCCTGCCCCTGTCGGGCATTGCCTGTGATGGAGGTCAGTCCCTCCACGCCCGCCAACTCTTCTTCCTGGGGATTCAGGATTTCCCGCTCCACTTCTGCCGGGGCCGCACCGAACCAGTTGGTGGTGACTGTAATGACCGGGCGATTGACATCCGGCGCCAGTTGAATCGGTATGGTGGTGAGCGCCACCAACCCAAACAGTTCAATGAGGAGCACCGCCGCGATGACGGCGATGGGACGGTCAATGGAGGCACGAATCAGTTGCATGGTCGTTATCCAGAGCCGCCCTGGGAGGCATCCCCGGCCACGGCGACCGGCTGGTCCGGACGCAAGCGCTCATTGCCCCGGATCACGACCCGGTCGCCTTCGGCCAGACCGCCCACCACTTCCAGCCGATTGCCCACCGGAGCGCCTAGGCGGACCGGTCTCAGCCGGGCAAGTCCTTCCTCGACGACATAGACAATGCTGCCCTGTTCCTGACGAATCACGGCATCCTTGTGCACCGAGCGGATCTCCCGGCTCGCACCGGCCGGAATGAACACCGTCACACTTTGTGCGACCGCCAATGCCAGCGTCTTGGGATCAATGTCCAGAGAGAAGCGGACCCGACGGGTTCGTGTTCTGGGATTTTCTTCCGGCACCACGGCACGGACCCGTGCGACCTGCCGGATATCGTCCTCAAAGACAATCTCGACCGATCGGCCAATGGTCAACCCCCCCAAGCGGGCGGCCGGAATATCCGCCTCCAGTTCCAAGGCACCATCGGAGATCATTTGCACTACCGCCTGTCCCCGCTGGAGGTAGCTGCCCACTTCGGTCAGTTTCGCCGTGACAGTGCCCTCGTACGGCGCGGTGATCTGAGTGTAATCCAGCTCCAGTTCGACCAATCGGATCTGTGCATCAGCGCTTTGAAGCGCCATCTCAGCTTCCCGCACCCGGGCAAAGGCAATGTTCTGCTGCTGGTTGGCATTGTCGATCTGCGCCTTGCTCACGGCCGCCGAAGACTGCAAGGTATTGAGCCGGTTGACATCCTGACGGGCCAGTGCAAGCTGGGCTTGGGCCACCGCGATACGGGCTTCAGCCTCCCGATACTGGTTTTCCGCCAGTTGCTTCTGCAGACGCAGGGGTTCCGGGTCAATGGTGGCAATAGGTTGTCCCCGAATCACCGAATCGCCGACCCGAACCGTCATCTCAGTGACTGCACCAGCCACTCGGGCCGCCACGGTACCCGCCCGTATCGTCACCAGTCGACCGAGGATGGGCACTGTCTGGGTGAAATCCTGACGGACCACGGAGTCCACCGTGACCAATGTCTGCTGCGCATGGGCGGGAGTGATCACCAACCCTACCAACAGCAGCCGGAAGGCCCATAAACGACCTGACTGGAAGCACATTTTCATCAGGGTATTATCGCCGAAATCTGTTATGTTCATAATACACTTATTTTTCTGATGCCATGTCTGTGATTCCTCCCTTGACCGAACCTCTTGTCCATGAAACCGGCCAGACGCCTAGCTGGTCTGTGGTCTGGCTGCATGGCCTCGGCGCGGACGGCCATGATTTCATGCCACTGGTCCCGGAATTGGGCTTCCGCGACCAACCGGCGGTTCGATTTGTCTTCCCTCATGCACCGGTTCGGCCGATTAGCCTCCATGGAGGTCTGGAAATGCGCGGCTGGTACGATATCCAAGGCATGGATTTCGACCAAGAAGAAGATCGTGACGGTCTTGAAGATTCCCGGAGGCTTGTCGGCCAGCTGATCACCAGGGAAAAAGCGCGAGGAATCCCTTCTAATCGGATCCTACTGGCCGGATTTTCCCAAGGAGGGGCCGTGACACTGTTCACAGGCCTTCGGCATCCCGAAAGGCTAGCAGGACTGATTGCCTTGTCCACCTATCTGCCGGTGGCGGAATCGACCCCCACAGAGCGCAGCGAAGCCAATGGCTCGACGCCTGTGTTCATGGCCCATGGCACGTTCGACCCGGTGATTCCCATCGCTCTCGCACAGCGCAGCCGGCAATGGCTGGAGAAGTGGGATTACCCCTTGGAGTGGCACAGCTATCCGATGCCTCATTCGGTGCACCCGAACGAAATCAAGCATATTCGCTCCTTCATGCAGGGGCTGGGTATGGGCGCTTGAATGACCGACAAGGGCGATGTTCCGGAACCAAGAGCCTGTTGATGCCTGCGGTGACTGTGATCCCGGCATCATATGAAGACGATATCCGCCATCACACCGACCGGGGCTCTCCTCATCTATGGCGCCTCGACCCGATCGCTGCAGTGTGGCTGACACCGGGCCGGAAAGACGCCACCTTCACGATAGCCGCCCATTCGACGAGGGAAGAGAACACTCCACCATATGGGAACGAGCTCGCCACCAGACGAGCCTTGGTGGGAAACCAGGACATCCGGATACTCCTGGCCCGAAGCCCGAAGCAGCGTTGCCTGTCCACGACACGGGTCGAACCTGACTGGATCAGACCACCTTGGTCGAGCCCTTCGGCAGCTGGTCTGACCGGAAATTTAGCGAAATGAAACCCACCATCAAATGGCCCGTAGTTTCCATCACCAATTCATGCGCACTGATTGTCCGGTCTCCAATCGATACGAAAACTTGCCAGCTTACAAGTTATGTGATCGACGACAGTTCATTCATAATGCTGGCACCGAGCGTCAAACCGGCTATCAGCTTGCTGCGTTACGATTGACCAAGGTTCCGTTCCCATCTTCGAAAGCCGATGTCGGGACAAGCCTCGACATGGCGAGGCATTCACCTGGAATCGTATCCTGCGGGGGTATCCATCCCCCCCGACTGCCCGTTCATTCGCCTGATGGGGATCTCCGCCCTCCTCGGCGGTCTGTCTGCTGCTCGCCGTGTACCCGGTGGATTGTATACGGGTCTGTCGCAGACAGATGGCCACGGCACAGATGCCGGTTTTATCCATAGACATCTACCCTGACATTCATGACCGGAAAGAAAGAATTCGTCGCACTGATGGCGCTAAGCATGTCCCTGGTGGCACTGGCCATTGATGCGATGCTGCCCGCCTTGGCCGAGATTGGTACCGACCTGAATCTGGTGCGAAACAATGATCGACAACTTGTCCTGACGGTCCTGTTCCTGGGTCTTGCCTTAGGTCAATTGTTCTTCGGGCCGGTTTCGGATAGTTTGGGGCGGAGGGGACCAGTCTTTTTTGGTTTCGGCCTGTTCATCCTGGGCAGTTTGGTCGCCGCCTTGGCAACGACCTTCGAATGGCTGTTATACGGGCGATTTCTGCAAGGTCTTGGTGCCGCCGGCCCACGAATTCTGACCGTGGCCATCATTCGGGATGGGACTGCTGGCCGGGAAATGGCTCGCCTGATGTCGCTGGTGATGATGGTTTTCATTCTGGTTCCTGCGATTGCCCCGGCCTTGGGACAAGCCGTCCTGTTCATCGCTTCGTGGCGGGGCATCTTCGTCGCCCTGCTGATTTTGTCAACTCTGACTCTGGTCTGGTTCTATCTGCGGCAACCGGAAACCCTGCCCCCCGAAATGCGCCAGCCACTGACCTTGAAAGCGCTGCGACGAGCGGTGGTCGAGGTGCTCACGACCCGGGTAACCGTGGTTTACACCCTAGCGGGCGGGATGATCTTCGGTGCCTTCGTCGGCTTCCTCAATTCCGCCCAGCAGATTTTTCAGGATATCTATGGCCTCGGTGCCCAATTCCCCGTCTATTTCGCGATTCTGGCATTGACCATTGGAGGGGCTTCCATGGTCAATGCCCGACTGGTCATGCGCCTTGGCATGCGGTTCTTGTGCCGTCTGGGCCTCATCGTCACGATTCTCACCTCTCTGTCCTTCCTTGTCTGGTGCCAATTCCACCCACCAGAGCTCTGGCTTCTGATGGGTTATCTGATGGTCACCTTTTTTTGTACTGGAATCCTGTTCGGCAACGTCAATGCACTGGCCATGGAACCTCTCGGCCATGTGGCTGGACTGGCGTCTTCTCTGATCGGTTCGGTCACGACGCTCATTTCCCTGATCCTGGGCTATTTCATCGGCAATGCCTTCGATGGTTCAGTCATTCCGCTGGTCATAGGATTTAGTGTTCTGGGCCTGTTGTCCCTCGGGCTCATGTTCCTGTCCAGAAACTGATCGCAGATCACCCATCCAGGGCAACAGGCTGCGCGATGACAATTCCAGGTAGAACGGCCAGTGATGGTCCAGATAACTCTGCAGTTGCGGGGCCTTCTTAACCAGTTGTGCAAATGCTTGGCGCACCTGCACATCACTCCGTCGGTCCGGAACAATACGCGAGTATCGTGCCGTACGTTCATGCCAGACGGCAACCTGTGCCCATTCAGGGGGAATGACTTCGGGTTGCCAGGAAAATGCCTCATCCACTGGGTCGAGTCCCAAGCATTGCCACAACGCACCGACCACTCCTCGCGGGTTGCGCTGCATATCTTTGGCATGGATGACAGGGGGCTCCTTGCCCACCCGATCGGCAATCCAGTGAAACAGTCGCCATTGGGCTTCCAGCCCCGCCTCCTCCATCTGAAAGGCAGGATCAAGCCGATAGTAGGACATCAGAGCCCGATACGGGTCACGAATGAGAAAGGCATGGCGGAAATATCCCGCCAGTTCCGGGTGTTGCAGAAACTCCGGCAGAACATAGTAGGCCATGTCCTTGACAAATACCGTTTGCTGGCGTGATTCCCGGTCGATCCAGTCCATGATCCCAGCGAAGGTTCTCGGCTGATCCGGGACAGCATCAAAGTGACGAAGCGGCCGGCGTCCGAGATGAAGATAATAGTAGTGAATAAAGGGCTCGTGCAGACAGTGACAGTCGCCACGCTCCCGCATGATCCGCTCCAGCACCGTGGACAGCGAGCGGGGATGTGCCCAAAGTACAATGACTGGATGCAGAGGCGGTTCCATATGACCATCATAACCGGAATCTCACTTTAAATGAGAGCATGGATTGCCGGGACTACTTCCCCATAAGGATTAACTTGATTTGTTATCTTTTAGGGATTTCGATTATGAACAGTGTCACTCCATTGATTGATGGACGGCGCTTTCGTGGCGGCTCCGAAAGTCCATGGGGGAAATCCGGCCAGTCGGTCAGGAGAGATGGCAAAGACAGGCCCGATTCCATCGTTCGCCGCAACTGGTTCATCGCAGACGGGAACCGAGTTGCTGTTGTTCCGCACGGCTGCCACCGGCGATTACCATCCACGCCGTCGTTGCCGGGGATATCTTGGTGATGATCCGGCTTGGGCGCCTAGATCCAGACGGTGAGCCGCAGCGGATGTTCACCGACACCGAGTTGGCTTTCTTGCATGATTATGCGGGCCGGTAGGGGCTGACGGCGCCGCACCGGCTCGGAGATGCCATGCACAGGTTGCAGATCTCGACGGCGATCGGGGCCGCAGGGACAATCCAGATCCGGCCAATCAGATCATGTGGCATGGTCAGACACGGCTGATCAGTGCCGTGTTGGGGCATAAAGCCAGCTTCGAAGAAAGCCGGAGGCCAGCGCTGGAATCCTGAATGCCTGCGTTGTCATGTCATTGATATGTCGACTCGATAGGGCTAGGCCATCAGCCAGTCGGCGAACTCCCGGACTTCGATGACGGTGGGCACGTTCACCTGCAGAGCGTCGCGGAGTGCCTCGGCGAAACTGTCCGGGCTGTCGGGTCTTGCCGTGCGGCATCCGAACCCTTCGGCAATTCGGATGAAGTCCGGGTTCTTCGGGTTGACGCCGATTTCCGGGATGTTCCGCTGGGTCATGCCATCCCGGATCATGGCGAGGCTGTCGTTGTTCCAGAGAATGATCGGGATGCAGAGTTCCTCCTCAACGGCGGTGGCCAGTTCCTGGATCGTGAACAGGAAGCCGCCGTCGCCAACCAGCGCAACAACCGGCGTGTCGGGCAGGGCGATCCTGGCCCCGATGGCGTCCGGCAGCGCACAGCCCAGTGTGCCGAGACCCGCCGGATAAAACCAAGTGCGCGGCTTGTAGGCTGGCATCACCGCAGAGCCCGTATAGACGAGCTGCGCGATATCCCCCATCATGATGGCGTCATCCGGAAGCAGACCGCGAAGATGGAGTAGCAACCGCTGGTGCTGTCTTTCAACCGGCGTCAAGTCATCGTGCTGCTTTGCCCGAACAGTTGCCAGTTCCGTTGCCGTCCCCCGGTGGACAGGCAGGGCGTGCTTTCCCAACTCCTCTCCCAGCGCATCCAGTACCCGTGCGGCGTCGCCGAGGATGCCAATATCGGCCGGGTAGATATCGTTGAATTTTGCCGGGTCGATATCGACTCGGACCAGCTTGGCCCGGATGGTCAGGTAATCCTCAAAACTGTCGGTCTCGGAAATTTCTGTGCCGACGGCCAGAATGACGTCGGCCGTCTCCAGATAGTCCCGGACGGCCTTTGTTATCAAGCCACCGCCGAGACTCAGTGGATGGCGGTCGGACATGACCCCTTTTCCAGCGTTTGAGGCAATCACCGCCGCATCCAGCATTTCTGCGATCGGAGTGACCCGGTCCTCGGTGTCTTGAGCCCCCCCGCCGACCAGGATCACCGGACGCCTCGCTGCTGCGAGCAGGGCTGCCGCTTCGGCCACCGGGCCAGACGCCGGGCAGGGACGCTCTGGCGCAGCCAATGCCTTCCATCCGCCCGCAACGGAGGTACCCAGCAAGTCGATCGGGATCGAGATGTGCACCGGGCGCGGGCGCCGGGACCGGAACACCGTGAATGCCTGCGCCACCAGTTCCGGAAGGTCCTCCGGCGATTGCACCATCGCACTGAACGCGGTCAAGGGGGCCGTGACCGCCCGCTGATCCGTGATTTCATGCAGGCACCCCCATCCTTTGCCGAGAGACTCGGTGCGGTTGGCGCTGGAGATCAGCAGGATGGGGACGGAATCCGCATAAGCCTGCGCAAGTGGCGTCGCCGCATTGGTAACGCCAGGCCCTGTGATCAGCGTGCACACCCCGGGCTTTCCAGAGGCGCGCGCATACCCATCCGCCATGAACCCGGCACCCTGCTCATGGCGGACCAGGACGTGACGCATTCCGGAGGTCGCTATTCCGCGATAGAGCTCCAGCGTGTGTTCGCCGGGAATGCCGAAGACCGTGTCCACGCCGTAATCCTGCAGCAGATGCATGAGAGCTTCGCCGCAGGTCAGCGATCCCGTTTCCATCCCATCCATCACCGGATTCTTTCCTGCTTCAGTTGCGGCTGAACCGGAATCCGGTTCGGTTAAGCGTGATTTTCCGTCTACCTGGTTCATCATCCGGCTCTTCTTTGTTTCAAATATAGTAAATTCGAATCGGATTCAATCATACGTGATTCCCTGATCCGACGACGACTGCGTTCGGCGGCGAGCCAGTCTCGTGCCAAACAAGGATATTGTTGATGGCTTGGCGCCGAAGGTCTACCTCCGCATCCATAGAGAAGTATGCCGCATGAGGCGTAAGCTGGATAGCTGGGTTGTCCAGGATCGGATCATCCGGATCAGGCGGCTCCTTGGGCAGGACATCCAGTCCTGCGCCGGAGACTTTTCCGCTCTCGATGGCCTCCAGCAGTGCCTCGTGATTGACGATGCCTCCCCGAGAAACATTGACGAGATAGCAGCCAGTAGGGACCCTGGACAGAAGATCCGAATCGACGATGGCGGTCGTTTCGGGAGTCAGGGGCAGGTGAAGCGATATGACGTGGGATTTTTCGAACACACTCTCCAGGCTGGCGGTACGCGTGGCGTGGCGGAACCTGTGCTCTGGCTGAAACGGATCGTAGGCGATCACTGATCCGAAGCAAGGCGCAGCGATGCGCGCGAGCTCCTGTCCGATACTGCCGAACCCGACGAGGCCCAAGGTCATCTTCGCTGGCCTCAGCATGCCTTGGGCGATGTCCAGTGACCAACGGCCCTCGTGGACGGATTGATCAAGCGCCTTCAGTTTCCTGATCCCGGAAAGGGCGAGGCCCAAGGCGTGCGTGGCGACCTCGTTCGTGCTCGCGCCGGGAACGTTGCAGACCCAGACGCCGCATTGGCTTGCCGCCTCTAGGTCGATTGAGTCCGTACCGACCGCGTTGATCGATATGATCGACAGTTCCGGCAATGCCCGGATGACCCGAGCCGTCATCGGCGCATACTGGGCGAAGATGCCCGCGGCACCCTGGCAGTGCCCGATGACATCGTCTTCATCGCGGCACTGGAAGGCAACGAATTCGTGGCCAGCCTCCTCGACTAGCGTCTGTTCCAGGTCGACATCCGGCTGCTGATAGTCCGTAAGCGCGATAAGCATTGGTTTTGTACCCGCTTGTTCGATTGGGTGTTTTAACGCCAAATCGGTAAAATCCGGCTCCGCAGCATCGGGGCCGAAACGAGCCCTTGTCCGGCTCTTTTCAGTTTTTTTCTGCCGCAACTTGAATAGATGGTCGAGATTATGACATGGTATGATGAGTATGCAATCATATGGGGTGCCCAGTTGATCCTATAGCTGATCAATGCAGGCAAGAACACCAGCAACCGGGAGGAGCCATGCGTAATCATCAAATCAACCATCTCGTATCGGAATTCGGCCGCGGCCGGATTGATCGCCGTGAATTCATAGGCATGCTCGTTGCAGCCGGTGTCGGAATTTCTTCGGCGGGTGCCCTGGCAACCAAGGCGGCTTGGGCTGCCGGTCCAAAAAAGGGCGGGCACTTCCGTCTCGGCATAGCCGGTTTCGCCACGACAGACTCCTTGAAGCCAGCGCTCTTTGACACCAAGATGCAGCAGAACCTCAACTTTCAGTTGCGAAACGGCTTGGTCGAGGTGCTGGCGGGCGGTGATCTCGGGCCCGAACTGGCCGAATCCTGGGAGGGGTCGCAAGATGCGACTCGGTGGATATTCAAGCTGCGCCAAGGCGTCGAGTTCCACAATGGAAAGTCGCTGACGCCGACCGATGTCATCTGGTCGATCAATCACCATCTCGGGGAAGACAGTACATCGGCGGTGAAGCCGTTCTTCAGCGGTCTTCGTGAAATAAAAGCGAGTGGGCCAAACGAGGTCACGTTCATTCTCGAATCTGGAAACCAGGATTTCCCGGCTCTGATGGCTTATTTTTCGCTCGCGATCATGCCCGAAGGGACAACCGATTTCGACGCAGGCATCGGCACGGGAGGTTATGTGCTGGAGAACTTCGAGCCGGGGGTCCGGTCGCTGGTCAGACGGTCGCCGAATTACTGGAAGGAGAACGCTGCCCACTTCGACAGCGTCGAAATCATTGCCATCGGGGATTCAACCGCGCGTCACAACGCCCTCGTATCGGGGGAGATCGATGCCTACAACTTCGTCGACCTGAAGACGGTGCACCTGTTGGCCAGGCGAAGCGACGTCAATATTCTGCGGGTCTCCGGCAAGGCGCACTACGCCTTTGCGTGCCGGACAGACACACCGCCGTATGACAACAACGATACCCGGCTGGCGCTTAAGTACGGCATCAATCGGGAGATGGTCCTGCAGCAGATTCTCAACGGATACGGAACGCTGGGGAACGACCACCCCCTTTCGCCCGCATACCGATTCTACAATGAATCCATTCCCCAGCGTACCTACGATCCGGACAAAGCGAAATTCCACGCAAAGAAAGCCGGGATTGACGGCATGGAGCTCTCGCTACATTGTGCGGAAACGCCGTTCAGCGGTGCCACAGATGCGGGCGTCCTGTTTAGCGAGCATCTGAAGGCATGTGGAATCAACATGAAAGTCGTCAGGGAACCCGATGACGGATTCTGGAACAATGTCTGGGCCCAGAAGCCGTTCTTCGCCACCCGCTGGAGCGGCCGGGTCACCGAGGACCTGATGATCAACCTCGCCTACAGTGCCAGTGCGCTTGAGACGGGCTGGAACGAGACCTACTTCAACCACGACCGCCTCAACAAGCTGTTGGCAGAAGCACGGGTCGAGGCCGACGAGGCGAAGCGGGCGGAGATGTACGGCGAGATCCAACTGATCATCCACGAACAGGGCGGAACCGTGACGCCCGTCTTCGCCGATTTCGTCGACGTGGCCAGCGATAAGATCGGCCATGGTCCACTGTCATCAGACTGGGATCTTGACGGATCCCGTGCCAGCGAGCGTTGGTGGTTCGTCTAGTTCTCCCATCCATTCGTCTGCCCAAGCCCCCGTATCTTGGTAGTGGTGCGGGGGCTTTAGTGCACTGATTTCTGTTCCTTGTAGGCCTTTTCTCGTTTCGCTGCGAGGGAACGGACACGGACAATCCGAGAAAATCGAAAAAGCCAGGTTGACTCCCTTGGGAAACATCCGGCGGAGTGACGGACTTCACCCAGGCCAGAATGTCGGCTCAAGGCCGCCTTGCGTTGAGTGGCAATCCACCAGGATTTCTTTTGAACGATACCGAATGGATATGATGGAAATTCCCGTACATTCCGGGTTCTCGTCTTGAGGTCGGGGTCGGTTCGCTGCCGGTGACATTCGGGACAAGTTTCGGTTCATGATCGGAAAACGGCCGAAATGAGAAGGCTGGTCCCGACACTGAAAAGCTACTGTCGATACCCGACGGGCAGGCAGACGACGAACGACAGGTGGTCATCCGGCCAAGGTCGATTTCCCTCCATAGGAGTGTCCAGGGTGCGGCTAAGATCAATATTCTCCGCAACCCGATTTTGTCAATTGGCTAATTTGGGTTCCTGTGCTCTCCCAACCCATGAATTTGATTTGTTTTCATCTCCAGTTTTTGATCGGTGGTGACACGATCACATGAGTACCGTTTGATATCTTCTTCCCCCGCCGCTATCCTCCCGCCCGGGTCATCCGATGCACCGAGACCCGGCTCGACGGCTCATCGGTGTCCATCATCCCGGATGGATAAAATCCGAGCCCCGCCGACCTTGCCGCCATCCGACCTGCGTACCCCATGATCCAAAAGCATTTCATCTCGGCCCAAGAACTGCTGGAAGATTCTTATCGCCTAGGGGCTCAAATCATCCACAGCGGTTTTCGCCCCGACTGTATTGTCGGTATCTGGCGCGGTGGTGCACCAGTCGGTATTGCAATCCAGGAACTGCTGGAATACTGTCATATTTCAACCGACCACTTCTGTCTGCGGACGGCCTTCTACACCGGCGTGGCCAAGACCTGTCATCAGGTTCAGATATGGGGTCTTGAGTACCTGATCCAGAACTTGACCGCACAACACACCTTGCTGATCGTGGACGATGTTTTCGACTCCGGTCGCAGCATTGAGGCGGTGATCAATGAACTTATCGCCCGGACGCACCCGAATAGGCCGCGACAAATCCGGGTGGCCACACCATGGTTCAAGCCCAACAACAATGCCACCACCCGGATACCGGATTTCTATCTCCATGAAACCGATCAATGGCTGGTGTTTCCGCATAAACTGGTTGGACTGAGTGAGCAGGAGCTAATGCAGGGGAAAGGCGATCTGTTCTCCATCGTACAGTCAACGGCCTCACCCTGACCGGCTGCCGTCTGATACCTTATTGGGCCAGTGACCTGAATGATCAAGATCGTATTTTGCCTGTCTCGTGATCCCGCATTCGTGTTCAGTCAATTGACCGAAAGCATCGTGTGGCAAAAGCATCCAGCATACCCCCTCTCATCCCATGGGCGAAATGATGCCGCAGGTTGCCCTTCGTATCTGCGCTACTTGTTCTATCTCGAAGTGCCTGGCCCAATTCGTGCTGATGATGGATGGGTTCTGGGTTCGCAAGGGAGAAGATCCAGGAGCGATCCCGGAAATCACACCGGAATAAAGGCATACGAGTTGAACCAGCCGCCTGAAAAGCCGTTGCCTTAGTCACTCGCTGTATCATGGCAGACATATTCGAACCTTGGGTCATCATCACCGTTGCCGCAGCATTTTTCCAGAACCTGCGTTCGGCACTGCAAAAACAACTCAAGGCGCGGCTCTCTATCACCGGGGCTGGCTACTCACGTTTTGTGTATGCCCTGCCAATCGCCACTCTCTACCTGTGGTGGCTGCTGGAAACGGGGCATCGTTCCCTACCCGAACCCAATCCACGGTTTCTCATTTTCTGTCTGCTGGGGGGATTCTGTCAGATGCTGTTCACCTGGTGCCTGCTGTGGATGTTCTCCTTTCAGAGTTTTGCCGTCGGGACCACGTTTTCCAAGCTGGAAGTCATCATGGTCGCGGGGCTGGGTGCCATCCTGTTGGGAGATGACTTGAATCTGTGGGCGGGGCTGGCGATCGCGGTCTCTTCCCTAGGCATCATGGCTCTTTCCCTAGGTGGAAAATCCGTCACCCCCCGAAGCCTTATGGTTGGACTGTTCAGCCGGCCGACACTGATCGGTCTTGTCTGTGCCGGCTGGCTCGGGGGTTCTGTCGTGTTCTACCGCGGTGCCTCCCTGGCCCTAGACCATGACGATTATGTGATTTCTGCTGCCTGGACACTGTTTGTCAGTTTGGTTATCCAGACCCTGTTGATGGGGGGATACCTGATCCTGCGTGAGCCCGGAGAACTGGGTCGAGTTGTTCGCGAATGGCGGCGGGCGGGTGCTGCCGGTCTGGCCGGCGCACTGGCCTCCATCGGCTGGTTCACCGCTTTCACCATCCAGAACGCCAGCTATGTCCGCGCCGTAGGTCAGGTGGAGTTGCTCTTTACCTTTATTGCGACGACAGTATATTTTCGGGAGAAGGTTTCCGCTTCTGAAACGGTGGGGATTGTGATGATCTGCGGAGGGATTGTCTTGTTGTTGCTTTATGGTTGACCTATCCGTGCGGCGTCCCTGCGGAAATATCCAAACTCCCGGTTCCATGGGACTGCAGTCGATGCTGACCGGATGACACCCTCGCGCTGGCCAAGATGCCGTCCCATACCACCCGGGCTGGCCGATTGGCTACCCTCCCAAAAAAAGTTCTCCCACCTTGGGATTGTTCAGCAGTTCCGAACCCTTGCCGGCAATCGCCACCTCACCGGAAACCAGCACATAGCCAATGTCGGCAAATTCCAAGCCTTTCTTGGCGTTCTGCTCCACCATGATAATGGTCTTGCCCTCATTGTTTTGCAGATCATCCAGGATCTCAAAAACCATGTCAATGAAACGGGGCTCCAGTCCGATGGAGGGCTCATCCACGAGCAGGACTTCGGGATTCATGACCAGTGCCCGGGAAATTTCCAACAACCGCCGTTCACCCCCGGACAAGACCTTGGCCTGATGTCGGCGACGCGCCGCCAAGCGAGAATATTTGTCGAATATCTGTTCTGCGGCGTGTTTGGCCTCGGCCGGTCGGTTCTTCAGGAACCCTCCCATCCAGAGATTCTCTTCGACAGTCATGCCCGGGAAGATGGACTTGTCCTGGAGGATATAGGCGATGCCTGCGTTGGAGAGTTTCTCGCTGGGTGAAAGGGTGGTCACATCCAGCGCATCCCGCCCCTGTCCGATGGTGATGCGCCCAGAAAAGATTTGGTTGAATCCAAAAATCGCATGCAGCACCGTGGACTTGCCGGCCCCGTTCGGGCCGATCAGGCAAAGCGACTGCTTGCGACCAACCCGCAGGTTGACGTGATGGAGAATCTCCATCTTGCCATAACCGGCATTCAGATCCTCAATGATGACATAGGGTTCTTGGTTCGCCAGTTCATCCAGCCGCTCGACGCTGATCTCCTCGGCCAGGGCGGATGCCTGACGGGTGACCTCGTCCACGGAGATCACAGCGTCGACTCGACCTTGCCCGTAGCCCCGGACCGCTTTTTTCTCATTCATGATGGAGTCTGCCACATTGAGTCAATGGGCCCCCAGATAGGCATCAATGACCCGCTGGTCATGCTGGATTTCCCCGGGAGTCCCCTTGGCCAGCAGCTTGCCATGGGCCAGACAATAGATCGTGTCCGCCATGTTCATGATGACCCGCATGTTGTGCTCGATAATGAACAGCGTAATGCCAAATTCGCGGTTGGCCCGTTTCAGCCGGTCAATGAGCCCATTGATCAGGGTGGGATTGATCCCCGCGGTCGGCTCATCCAGCAGCAGCACGGTGGGTTCATTCATCAGCGCCATGGCAAACTCCAGCAGTTTTTGCTGGCCGAAGGATAGCGAGCCGGAACGCAGAAACCGTTTTTCGTACAGACCGACAAAGTCGAGCAGCATCTCGGCCCGCTCACGATCCTGCCGGGTATGGCGACCCAATGACTCCCAAAAGCCCATCTTCCGATGAGGCATGGAGATCAGCATGTTATCCACGCAGTTCATCGCGCCATAAATCCGGGTCTGCTGAAAGGTCCGAAGCAACCCCAGTCGTGCAATCATCTGGACCGGTAGTTTGGAAATTTCCCGGCCCTCGAAATAGATGGAGCCAGCATCAATGGGGTGATAGCCAACGATGGAATTGAACAGGGTGGTCTTGCCGGAACCGTTGGGACCGATCAGGCCCGTGATCCCTCCCTTCTGCACCTGCATGGACACATTGGTGTTGGCCATCACCCCGCCAAAAGTCTTGGACACTCCTTCGATGTCAATAATCGCGCTCATGCCGGTTCCACTCGATCTTCCTTCTTCTCGACCCGGATCCCGAACCACTCCGGCCGGTGATGCATCAGCCAACCCATGATGCCATCCTGGAAGTACACGACCGTGACCACGATCAGTGCCCCCAGGGCGACCCATTGCCAGCCGAGCAGGTAATTCCACGTCACTTCCTTGATGACATGAAAGACAATGGCCCCAACCACCGGGCCCCATAGCGTTCCCTTGCCACCCAACAGAACACAAACCACCATGAAAATACCGAGATTGATGGTCTGGTAGGCGGTTTCCAGTGGCTCAAAGTGAATCAGTTGGAAGGCGGAAATCCCTCCCGCAATACCAACAAAAAACGCGGACATTGCCCAAGCGGTCAGCTTGTAACGCAGGGTGTGGATCCCCATGGCTTCCGCTTTTTCCTCGTCATCTCGAATCGCATTGACCGCCGCCCCGAAACGGGTCGTGTAAAGCCAACGGCAAAAGAGGAACAAGGCGACGCCGGTCCCCGCGAACAGGAAATAGAAAAACAGCTTTCCCACCTCAAGGTCACCCGGATACACCGGCAACTGAATCCCCTGTCCACCGCCCACCCAGTCCCAGTTGGACACCAATTCCCCTGCAGCGATGGCGACACCCAGCGTGCCAATGGCAAAATACGGCCCCCGCAAGCCAAAGGTCACCCAACCGATCATGACGGCTGACAAAGCGCAGAACAGACCGGCCCCAAGGCAACCCAGCAGCACACCGGTAAAGTACTGCGCATCGGTGAACAGCATCAACTCCGAGCGACTGGCGTCCGTGTACTCTCCAACCGGGTGCACCATGCCGATGGTGATCAGAGCCGCGACATACATCCCGGTCCCATAGAAGAAGATATTACCCAGCGAGTTGTAGCCCATCTGCCCCCCGGTCATGTCCCAGGACAGCGAGACGATGATCATCAGCCACAGAGTGGCCAACTGGGTACGGAAGTCGGGAAACAGGAAGGGGGAAGCGAGAATGATCAGCACCAGTGCGGTATAAAACGGGATCCTCTTCATGGTGCCTCCACCCTATTTATTTCAGGCTTTGGCGCACTCGGCGCTGCTGGATGAGACGAAAGACCAGCACCAAGAGCAGGAGCAATACCGCAATCGCCTGCTGATAACCGATCCCGAAGATATGGGCCCCATACTGCTCGGCCACGCCAATCCCCAGCCCGGCGGCAATGACACCGGGAAGGTTACCCAGTCCGGCGGCTGTCACAATCACGAATGACCGTACGGAATGAGTGATGCCGTAAAAGGGTTGGATGACCCATACCATGACAATGATCGCGCCGGCGGCACCGCAGATGGCGGCATTCAGCGAGAAGGTAAAGGAATAGACCTTTTCGGTATCAATGCCGAGCACCCTGGCCGCTCGGGCATCCTGAGCGGTGGCCCGAATCGCCTGACCCATACGGCTTCGTTTCATGAAGATGACCACCCCGGCAGCCAGTCCTGCCGCCATCAACACGCCGAGCAGCTTGGCGATGGGAACATCCACGAAGCCATCCATGAAATACAGCGTATCATACGGCAACTGGATGCTCTGTGTGTCGGAACCGAACATCAGATTCAACATCTGGGCCATGATAATGGCCAGACCAAAGGTGGCCAGCAGAGAAGTGAACAGGTCTCGCTCAATGACTCGTGCAATCACCAGCTTATAGGCGATCCAGCCGAGCCCCCACATGACCACAAACGCCACGGGGACTCCGATCAGGGGGGGCAGACCGTGTTTGGCCAGCCACCAGGCAACATAGCCCCCGGCAATCACGAAATCCCCCTGGGCCAAGTTCTTGACGTTCATCACGCCCCAGACTAGCGCCAAGCCGTAGGCCGACAAGGCGAACAGTGCCCCGATCATGAGCCCGTCAATGACAATCTTGAGGTTGACGACCGGAAACTGGAGCAGGAGAGAGAGATTGCCGAGGATCTGGTCCATGGAATGTCCGGAATGTCGGTGACCGGAAGGGAAACAGGGCACCCGGAGGTGCCCTGTTCAGAACGACGCGGTTATTTGGGTGTACGCGGCCAATTGATCTGATGGGAGGCAAATTCGGATGGAGCTACGACATTGTACTGACCATCTTGAATCTGTCGCAGCACCATGGGCTTGGCGATATTGTTGCCGAACTCGGAGAAACGGATGGCGCCGTAAAACGTCATCATGTCCGTGGCCGCGATGGCATCGCGCACCAACTCCTTGTCTAGGCTGCCTGCGCGTTCGAATGCATCCTTGAAGACATAGACCGCTGCCGACGCCTGGGCAGTCTGGTAGGGGACGGTTTTTTCCGCATACTCCGGAAAGGCCGCCTTGAACTCTCTCTCGTAGTTGGCGGCCGAACCGAACAGGGGATCTTCATAGCTCAGGGTTTCCGCCCACTGAGTGGAACACAGGATATCGTTGGCTGCTTCGCCGAAATTGCCGACGACATCGGCGGCCTCACAGTGGGTCACCGCGATCATGGGTGTCGAGATCTTCTGTTCGCTGATCTGGCGGACCGCCGTGGCAGCGCCTTTCGAGTGACCACTGACGATCAGCAGATCTGGCTTCAGCAGTTTGACCTTGGTCAGGATGGCACTCATATCTGACAGATCGCGCGGCAGTTGCTCATCGACCACGATCTGCATGTCATACTTGGCGGCGTCTTCCAATACCCCCGCCCGGATGTCGAGGGAGAAGGGGTCATTCTCCACGGCCACCGCCACCTTCACGGAGGACGGTGACTGGCCGGATTCCTCGGCTTTTTCGGCAGCCAAAGTCACCGCCGAGGCCAGATACTGTTCCGAAGTGGACAGCACGGCAAACAGGTACCGGTAACCCTGGTTGAACAAGGAGCGGGAGGCTCCCTCGGCCTCCACCATGGGGATTTGGTATTTTTCAGTCACCGGGGCGATGGCCTTGGTGAGACCCGAAGAGTAAGGGCCAAGCATGTACTGGACCTTGTCCTGATTGATCAGGCGTTCCGCCAAGGTGGCCCCCCGGTCGCCCTTGGATTCATCGTCATAATAGATGACATTGAAGTTGTAGCACTTGCCACCAAACTTCACCCCACCGGCTTCCCGAATCTTCTGGATGGCAAATTCGTAACCATTCTTGGCATGGATACCGTTGGTTGCATACTTACCGGTGAGAGAGATCGCGGAACCCAGGGTGATCGTCTCACATTCCTCGGCGATCGCCGAGTGAATGAACAGCAGGCACATGGCGAGCGTGCCACCGAGCAGGCTGAGTGATTTCTTCATGGAAAGGTACTCCTAATGATTACAATTGGTGAACAAACGCCAAATCCCGACAGCAGAGCAAAAGCCGACAAGTTTGACATGAATTATTTTGGATAATGAATCATAGTCCAAATTTCCGATTCATGTCCAGTGCGCATTTGTTCGTATTCCAAGCATCCAGGAGGAATCGGAGTCTTCCGGGCACCCTGCCGTTACGATTGTCATGACCATGACGGCCCCTGCTAACTGTGTATGCATTGGGACCAAAAAACCGCGAATGGCGGGCCCAACGGCCTGTCGCCGGGAACCGAAAAGGGGCTTAGGTACCGTTCGATTCGACCCAAAGAAACGCATATCGTTTGGGTGTTTGGCTGGTGGATAGCCTGGATTCTCGGGTCACATTGTGATCGGATCGAATGCGCGGAAACCTGCGGGCCCGAGCGCTCTGGATACAGTCAGCCGAATCGGCCACCAGTGGCCTTAACCGCTTCACGATGGTCTGCGCATGAACTCCGGAAAAGGGACTTGTAGATGGGCGATTCTGGCAGGCAAGTCCGCCGACAAACAATGCATCTGGACCCCGCCGCCTGGATCGCTTGGCGCAATTGTGTAAAAAAAAGCCGACATTGCAAAAGTCCTCACCTGCGCTGTATGGAATATTTCCTCGCTCGTCCAAATGCTCATCACCATGGCTTCAGATCCCCCTGTCGGCTATCACCCCACGGATCCGATTCCAGTCCCCCCGCTTTACGCTTGGCCTCCCAGACCCCTGGCCGCGCTCCGCTATCTGTTCGTCGATCTGATGTATCCATGGGGGTATCTTTATACCGCATTGTCCGTGATCATCTGGCAGTGGCTGACTCCTTCCATGGTGACCATGGCCACCCTGTCACTGGACTGGATGGCCCTGATCTGGTGCCGGAATGCGGCCGTGCTGATCCTGGTGGCCGGCGGCCTGCACTGGTGGCTTTATATCCGTCGTCATCAGGACGCCGACTACAAGTTCAATCCCGCCTGGATGGCCCGGAATGACGACCGGTTCACGTTTCGTGACCAAGTCAAGGACAATATGTTCTGGAGTCTGGTGAGCGGTGTCACGGTCTGGACGATCTACGAAAGCCTGACTTGGTGGTGGTATGCCTCTGGACGCATGGAATGGATCGGTTTCCGGGAGTCCCCGGGGCTGGTGATCCTCCTGATCTTCGGTGTGCTTTTCTGGTCCACCTTCCACTTCTACCTGAATCATCGAATTCTCCACTGGCGCCCGCTGTTTCGTATTGCCCATGACCTGCACCATCGCAACGGCAATACCGGGCCTTGGAGCGGCATCTCCATGCACCCAGTAGAGCATCTGATCTACTTTAGTCTGTTCCTGCTATGGTGGGTGGTGCCCATACATCCCGCCCTCTTGGTCCTGACCGGACTCTACCAAGGGGTGGGGCCTGCCGTGACCCACTCTGGATTCAATCGACTCAAGTTGGCCGGGGGGGTCAACGTACCCGCCGGGGACTATTTTCATCACCTCCACCACCGTTTTTTCCACGTTAATTACGGCAACAGTGTCACGCCCATGGACAAGGCTATGGGCAGTTGGCATGACGGCAGCGAGGCCGGTAGAGTATTGGTCAGGCAGCGAATGCGCAAGCTGGGCAATCCCAGCGGTTGAACGGACCGTTCGCTCCCCTTTTTGGGGCCTGACATCCTCGAAACATCACTTGGCGCAAGCAGTGCGCATCGGCCGGTGAACCCGGGAAAGCTTGCGCTCCCAACCCGCCCACAATGGCTGTCACTTCCCAGTTCGTGGGTTCCCCAACTCACCCCGAAATCAGCGGGACCTGTACTATGGTTTATGGTTCTCAACAAAACCGGATCCCGGTGGGACGTTAAACCGTAGGGACAGTCGTCAGACTCGCCGCACGGTCCTGCCAGTCTCTACCATAATACGAGCAAACAGTCTGTGCGAACCAACGATCAGCACACCCCCAGGTGGCCGATATTCCCTGGTGATAAAAGTTGACTTCATCCAGTCGACACGTATATCCGGTCTGTCTTTGCCGCACAGATAAAGTCATTACGATGTAGCCCTCGGATCTTGTGGGTCCACCAAGTCACCCGTACCCGACCCCATTCAGTGATTATTTCAGGGTGATGCCCCTCGGCTTCCGCCAACAAGCCGACGCGAACACTGAACCCCATGGCCTCACTAAAATTACGAAAGCGGAACTCCCGTTCCAAGACCAGAAAGTCTTCCCGGGTCTGCGACACCCAATCCGGGAGTTGATGCATGAGTTCCGCCAATTCACCCTCCGACACCCGGGGCGCCCCCGTACGGCAAGCCTCACATCGCTCTTTCGTCAATGCTGACATCTCACTACCCGATTTGTGCTAGATTGTTCCACTATACCATTTCTCCTTGGTCGAATTCTGACCATTCATGCCGATGATCGCCGTGCTTTTCGAAGTCTGGCCGGATCCGGACCATCAGGATGCTTATCTGGAACTGGCGGCCAGCATGCGTCAAGAGATCGAATCCATCGACGGATTCATCTCGGTAGAGCGGTTCCAGAGTCTGACCGATGAGAGCAAACTGCTCTCGGTCAGCTTCTTTGATAATCAGGAGGCCATTACGGTCTGGCGAAACAGGCTGGCTCATCGCCACGCCCAGTCGAAAGGCAAAAACCAGCTGTTCCGTCACTACCGTTTGCGGGTGGCCGAGGTAGTGCGTGATTACGGTCCCGACAGACGTGAACAAGCTCCCGCCGACAGCCGCAAGGCATTCGGTTAATATCCGGTGAGTATGCGATGGTGTCTGGATTGCGGTCTGATCTTGAACAAGGCGTGCTGCAGAGATCGAAAAAAGTGGGGCGGCTTCACTGAACGGACTGTCGTGACCAATCAGTGCGGTGTGGGCGGGGCTGAACGAGAAAAAGGCCGACGATCATGAAACCCAGTGCCGACAGGGCCCAGAATGAATAGCGCTCGCCCAGAAAAGCGGCACTGAATACCACCCCGCCCAGCGTGACCGGGTAGGCAATCTGGCTGGCGAAGACGGCACTAGCCTGACTCACCAACCAGATGTAACCAGCGTAGACCAACGCATGGATCACCGACGCCAGAACCAGCGCCTGTTCAGGATGTTGCCAAGGACCCGGCATGTCTACCCAGAACCCACCGAACCAGGCCATCGGTCCCGTGATCAGGGTACCCACCACCGAGGCCCCGTAGATCACCTGAATCGGGGAAATGCGGGCAACCGAACGCCAGGCGACATAGTTGGCCTCCAGGCCGTAACACAACGGTCCAATCAGAGCCACCAGCACAAAGATCGCTTTTTCAGGCTCCGGCAAGCTGGCGTTCGGCCCTGTCAGAATCACGACCGAAACCGCCCCCAGCATGACCCCGACCAACCGGCGAGCACTGAACGACTCCGCCCGAACCGAAAGCGCAATCAGGAGAGTGAACATCGGGACGGTGGCGATCAGGATGGCCATAATACCCGCAGGCAAATGTGACACGGCCAAGTAGGAAAAGCTGTTGGGCAACACGGTTCCCAACAAGGCAATGACGAAGCCGTGCAGCACAAAAGCCATCGTGAAACGCGGCAGTCTTTGCTGAAACAGCAAGATCGCGCCCGTCACCATGACGCACAGGACCAACTGCCAGAAGATCAGTCCCAGAGGATGGTGCCCACTGGAAACCGCCACCTTGGTGAGGGGCACCGTCATGGCCCAGAACAATCCGAGCAGCAAAAGGGCTCCCAAGATATAGGACTGCCTCATGGCGGTCTATTCCGTCCCTCGTCAGCCACCAACAAAGGGGCACGACGCTCGCGACAGGATGGCCAGGTTCTGTCGCCGCCGCTCGGAGTCCAAATCTACCTGGGATGCCACGGTTTCCAGCCGAGTGAGATAGGCCGCCGGAAACCGGTTTTCCCGGGCTCCCTGAATCACGTAAGCCTTGTACCAATCCCAAGGCGGCCGGTTGACCTCGTGTCGGGTGGGATAGTAGGTGAAACAATCCATCGGGCCTTGGTCCGTTTGCACTACCACCTCCCGGTTCACATACCCGTGACCGATTCCTTCGATGCGGTCCAAGATCATCTTGTCTTCATAGGACAGGCGATAAAGCACCCCCAGCACCCAGTCATCGTCTGGCACGGCTTCAATCCCGCACTTCCCGGAACCATCCCCTCCGGGCTTGTTGAAGTGCAGGCGATGGTGCGGAAGCCGGGCCACACCGATGTGTTCCACCGAAGGACATCGTGCCTGCAGCCGGGCAAACAGCAGGTTCGAACCATAGGCAAAATACACCCCATTCATCGAGTGGTCAGTCAGTCCTGGGAATGATCAGAAAAATGCCTGCAACCCGGTCTGGGCACGACCCAGGATCAGGGCATGGATATCATGCGTGCCCTCATAGGTATTGACGGTCTCCAGATTGTTCATATGCCGCATGACATGGTACTGCTCGGCAATCCCGTTGCCGCCATGCATATCCCGCGCCAGGCGGGCAATCTCCAGTGCCTTCCCGGCATTGTTGCGTTTGATGAGGGAGATGTTCTCCACAGCGCAGCGATCCTCGTCCATGAGCCGGCCGACGCGAAGGGCCGCCTGCAGCCCGAGGGTGATCTCAGTCTGCATGTCGGCCAGCTTCTTCTGGATAAGTTGATTTTGTGCCAAGGGTCGACCAAACTGCTGTCGCGACAGGGTGTAGTTCCGGGCCCCATGCCAGCAAGCTTCCGCAGCCCCCATGGCCCCCCAAGCAATACCATATCGGGCCTTGGCCAGACAACCAAAGGGGCCGCCCAGTCCACTGGCATTTGGCAGCAGACTGTCTTCAGGAATCTCCACATCCTGCAGCACGATTTCTCCCGTGATGGAGGCTCGCAGGCTCAGCTTGCCCTCGATTTTGGGCGTGGAAAATCCCGCAGTACCCCGTTCCACGATAAATCCTCTGATAACGCCCTCCAAGCGGGCCCAGACGATGGCCAGATCCGCTACCGGGGCATTGCTGATCCACATCTTGCTGCCATTGAGTCGGTATCCACCCTCGATCCGCTCTGCCCGGGTTCTCATGCCAGCCGGGTCCGAGCCATGGTCGGCTTCCGTCAGGCCGAAACAACCCACCAAATCCGCTGTCGCCAGTCGGGGCAGGTACTGCTTTCGCTGCGATTCACTGCCGTAAGCGTAGATCGGATACATCACCAAAGAGGACTGCACACTCAAGGCAGAACGATAACCACTGTCGACCCGCTCCACTTCCCGGGCCAGCAGACCGTAGCAGACATGGTTCAGCCCGGCACAACCGTAGGTTTCCGGGAGTGTCGACCCCAACATGCCGAGTTCGCCGAATCGGGTCAAAAGATCGGGATTGAAGGCCTCTTCCCGATACACTTCCACAATGCCCGGCAACAGCTCAGACTGACAGTAGTCCCGTGCGTGGTCTCGCACCAGACGCTCTTCTTCAGTGAGTTGTGAATCCAAGTCAAAGGGATCTTCCCAAGCAAAGGGGTGTGTCGCCATAATCAGTCTCCACCAGTTCAGGCAGCGTGTTCTTCCGTCCGGATAGTCGATATGGTGCCGAAGTATGTCGTCACCAGAGAAGCCTCGTAAACAACCCCGAGAAACTTCCCGCCCGGGTCCACGACGGCGATACTCTCTCCCACCCCCTCCTGCATCCTGTCCAATGCCTCCCAGAGCGTCTGCTCCGGTCGCAACCGCAAGGATTCGACATCGACCTCGGACCCTGCGACCTGATCCACCAGGCCCTTTTCCTTCTCCATCTGGAGTATATGGAACAAGCCCAACCGGCCACAATAGCGCAACTGTTCGTCCAGTACATGGCATTCTGGCCGCCCGGCAATAATCATGGCATCCCGAGCCTTTTCGAGTGACTGATCCGCCCTGACCGTCACGGCATCAGGGGTCATATGCGAGCGGACTGTCACCCGCTCCAGCAACAGCTTGACTCTGCCCTGGGAAAGGTCGCAGCCGATCAAGGACAACTGGTGATCGTACAGGGAACGTGCAAACCACCGGTATGTAATCACCTGGCAAATCACCACGCTGATCATGGCGGCAATGGTCAGATCATAATTTCGGGTCAGTTCAAACACGATGAGCACGGCGGTGAGTGGCCCGCCGATCACCGCACTGGCCATGGCGGCCATTCCACAGACCGCATAGAACGCCGAGGCCGAGGCATGATCCCCCAGAACGACACCAGCTACCTGTCCGAGCAACGCACCGGTCAACACACCAATGAGAAGTGACGGGCTGAACGCCCCCCCGGAAAAACCGAATCCAACGCACAATGCCGTGGCCAGAATCTTGGCCCCCAGCAACAGCCCCAGATGCCAAGATGAAAATGGGTGACCTTCAATGATACTCGCCAGCACCGCGTTGCTGATCCCCAGCGCCTCTGGAGCCCACTGTCCCAACAAGCCGACCCCCAAGCCCGCCACCGCCGGACGCAGCCAGTTCGGCAACCGGCTCTTCACCGCCAGTTCGGCCGCCAAAATCACCAGACGCATGAACATCACGGCCACCACCGCACAGACCAGACCGATCACCACGAAGGCGAGAACCTCGGGCACAAATAGTGAACGTTCGGCCTGAACCACGATCAGGGGCGGACGACCCAGCACATGATGTTCAATGAAATAGCCCATGGAAGAGGCGACTGTGGTCGGCGCAAAGGCCCGTAGAGAATAGTGGCGCAATATCACTTCATGGACAAACAAGACAGCGGCAATCGGCGCACTGAAGGCAGTGGAAATCACCGCCGCCACGCCGCAGGCGATCCCCAACACGGGATCGTATCGGAACCACCGACCGAGCTGGCCTCCCAGGACCGCCCCCAAATTGGCCAATGGGCCATAGTGTCCCACCGAAGCTCCACTGCCGATACCGACGATGGCAGCCAGTGTATTGATCACTCCGTCACGCCAGGGGGCAGCCGTTTCTCGGGTCTGAGCTGCGGCAATGATGTCCGCCACATTACAACGCCCGACGATTGGACATACCAAGCAGTAGTCCGCCCACTGCCAATCCACCGACGACGGGGGTCAGAAAGAGCACGATATTGAATTCACCCTTGCGCCCATCGATATATCGGACCGTTTGACCACCCAGCCAAAAAATGGCATCCATCACCAAAACCGCCAGAAAAGCGCCAAGCATGCCGATCAGCAGACTGAACCCGAGAAGGGAAACCATGCGCCGAAAGAAAGTCCGGTATGGGTGCCGCGAAACCGGCCCGGTCAAGCGAGAAACCTCTTCTTTGCTCATCGCTTGCCGAACCAGCCCATGACGACGAACGCCAAGCCAGAACCGACCAGCAACCAACTCACCGGATGTGCATCAATCGGCATCTCGCCGGGGGCCAGCACCACCGCCAAGACGACCAGGGCCAGTCCCATGAGCAAGCGGTGAGTCCGTCGGCTAGTGGCTTCGACCTGATGACGGAGAGCCGCGATCTCAGTATCCCGGGTTCGGATGACCAGCTCATCTTTTCTGAGACGATTCATCAATTGGTGTGCCAAGGTCGGAAGCTCGGGTGCCAAGGTGGCAAAGTTGGGCAATTCCCGTCGCAGTGAACGCACAGCGGCACGAGGCCCAATCTGTTCGCTCATCCAGCGCTCCAAAAACGGCTTGGCGGTTTCCCACAAGTCGAGCTCGGCATAGAGCTGGCGACCCAAACCTTCGATATTCAGCAGGGTTTTTTGCAGTAACACGAGTTGCGGCTGGACCGGCATTTGGTAGCGACGGGCAATGCGCAACAGGTCAACCAACAGGCGACCGAAAGAAATCTCACTGATGGGTTTGGCGAAAATCGGCTCGCAGACAGTTCGGATAGATCCTTCGAATTCCTCCACCCGGGTATCCGGCGGCACCCAGCCAGCCCGGACATGGGCATCCGCCACCGCATGATAGTCACGGTTGAAAAAGCCGAGGAGATTTTCCGCCAGGTATCGCTTGTCGATCTCATTCAACGTGCCCATGATCCCGAAGTCAACGGCACGGTACTGTCCAGTCTGGGACACGAAGATGTTGCCCGGGTGCATGTCGGCATGGAAGAACCCATCCCGAAACGCTTGCGTAAAAAATATCTCCACACCATTGTGCGCCAACTGCCGGCGATCAATCCCAGCGGCTTGAATGGCCTCCAGATCCCGAATCGGAATGCCGTGAATCTTTTCCATGACCATCACATTGTGCCGACAATGGTCAAAATAGACCTTGGGCACATAGATCAGATCCGAGTCCTGGAAGTTGATCCTGAGCTGGCTGGCATTGGCCGCTTCACGCATCAGGTTCAGTTCGTCCCGAATGTTCCGTTCGTAATCATCAACCAGTTCCCGTGGTTTGAACCGGGGGGCTTCAGACCAATATTTTTCCGCCAGATCGGCCAGGGTCTTGAGCAAAGAAAGATCGCGCTGGATGATGAGATCAATCCCCGGACGAATCACCTTGACCACGACCTGTGTCCCATTGCACAGATATGCATCATGCACTTGGGCGACCGAAGCGGAAGCGATGGGCTCCGTTTCGAAGTGACTGAAATGGTTCTCCAGGGCATCCCCATACGCCATCTCAATAATTTTGTGCGCCTCAGTCCCGGGAAACGGCGGCACGTCGTCTTGCAGTTTGACTAGTTCGTGGTGGATATCTTCGGGTACCACATCGGGCCGTGTCGACAACAACTGACCGAATTTGACGAAGACCGGTCCGAGTTCCTGTAAGGCCAGCCGAAACCGAACTCCTCTGGGTTCATCGTGATGGCTTCGCCACCGGCGCGGCACCAGCTTGAACAGCAGCGCCATGGGGCGGGCCAGATGGAGAGTCAGTGCGAATTCGTCCAGGTTGTGACGCAGAAAGACGCTTGCGATCCGGTACAGGTGCCAAGCACTCGAAAGCATGCGTCATCCCTGCCGTGCGGCCGCCAACCGATCCAGCCGCTGTGCGAGCCGGTCCGTGTCTTCCCGCAACCGAGCGACCTCGTTCGTCAATCGTCTCAAGGCCGATGGGCTGACAGCCAATTGCTGCTCCTCGGTCAGCAGGTCGGCGACATTCTCCCGGGAGAGGTCCGCCATCTCTCCCGCCCAGCGGGATATTCCCCGCACCACATTGCCCAACTGGCGGGCCGGGAGATCCCCCAGTCGGCGCGCGATCAGTTCTTCCCAGTCGAAGTCAAAGCGAGCGAGAATTCTCTGCAATCTTTGTCCGGCTTCAACATCGCCCTGCATGATCACCTGACCATCCGTCAGAACCCTGCTGGCAGATCCCTGACGGGCCAGGCGCAGGAAGGTACTCATCGGACCGGTCAATGTCACATCCGGTTCGACATCGGCCTCCTGGGCCAGCAAGATCCCCCCTGATTTCGGGATCAGATAAAACACCGCTGGTGGTAAGGTCATTTCAATGCAGAATACCTTGCCCTGAAGTTGGCCGATCTCACGGGCGGTGTCGGGGTCCACCGACAAGATATCCTGAACGCCGCGGTTGAGGCATTCCAACCACAGGGGCGGGATGGTCGGGTTCAAGCGCGAAACCCCACATGCAGCGCGACGATGCCGCCATTCAGGTTGTTCACCCGAACCTGGCTGAAGCCGGCCGCGTGCATCATATCTTTCAGGGTAGACTGGTCCGGATGACGACGAATGGACTCGACCAAGTACCGGTAGCTGGCTTCGTCCCCGGTCACGAATTGACCGAGGCGGGGGATGACCTGGAAGGAGTAGGCCTCATAGACCTTCTCAAGGAGCGGCAGAAAAGGTCTTGAAAATTCCAGCACCAGCAGACGCCCACCCGGTCTCAGGACACGATAGAGCTCTGCCAGGGCTTTCTCCTTCCGGGTGACATTGCGAAGTCCAAACGCCATGCCGACACAATGAAACCGGTCGCTGCCGAAACAGAGATTCTCGGCATCGGCCAAAGCATAGGACACATGACCGACCACGCCCGCATCGGCCAGCCGGGACCGGCCCTGTTGCAGCATGGCCGAATTGATGTCCGTCACCACCACCCGACCCTGGGCACCAACCCGCGAGGCCAGCAATCGGCTCAAGTCCCCACTGCCGGCCGCCACATCCAGGGCCTGATCCCCCGGCCTGAGTCCACTTTGCGACACGGCGAAACGCTTCCATAGGCGATGCAGGCCAAGGGACATGAGATCGTTCATCAGGTCATAACGCCCCGCCACGGAACGGAACACGTCCCCTACCAGCTTCGTCTTGCGATCCAGGTCGACTTCGCGGAAGCCGAAATGCGTTTTTTGGTGCATCGCCATTGGTCTGGCCCTGACCCCTCATGCATCCGGTTTGCGCCGGTGGCCAGCCTGTGCCAGCTTCTCCAGGTATCTGGCCCAGTTCAGTTCCTGGTTGCGGCCTAAGGTATAGAGGGTTTCCCAAGAGTAGATGCCGCTGTGATGACCATCATCGAATCGGGGTTTGATGGCATAGTTGCCGACCGGTTCGATGGCGTCGATATTGACCTTTTCCTTGTCGAGCTGGAGCACTTCCTGTCCGGCTCCATGTCCCTGGACCTCGGCAGAAGGGGAATGCACCCGCAGATATTCACAACTCATCTCAAAGCGGGCTCCGTCATCGAATGTCACCGTCAGAATGCGTGTTCGGCGATTCAGGTTGATTTCGGTGGGGGTGGGATTGGTCATGGCTGAAACCCGAAAGTTGGCATGTCATTCATTGTAACCTCCGAACGCCACCCCGCAAAAAACATACGCGGTGGAAACCCATCATGGATCAACAATCGTCGTGGAGCCAGCGGGCCACCGTTTCAGCAAAATAGGTCAGGATACCGTCGCAGCCTGCCCGCCGAAAGGCGATCATTGTTTCCATCACCACTTGGCGTTCGTCCAGCCAGCCCTGGTCACAGGCGGCCTTCAACATGGCATATTCTCCACTGACATGGTAGGCCAAAGTCGGCATGCCGAAAGCCTGTTTCACCCGCCAGATGATGTCCAGGTACAGGGTGCCCGGCTTGACCATCACCATGTCCGCCCCCTCTTGGATATCCATCGCCACTTCACGCAGCGCCTCGTCCCCATTGGCAATATCCATCTGGTAGGTGGACTTGTCACCCCCCGCCAACTGATCCGCAGAGCCCACCGCATCACGAAATGGATTGTAGAAACTGGAGGCATACTTGGCGGAATAGGCCAAAATGCGAGTGTGAATGTGGCCATGGGATTCGAAAGCGTCCCGAATCGCCCCGACGCGTCCATCCATCATATCAGAGGGCGACACCACATCCGCCCCGGCATCGGTGTGGGACAAGGATTGTTTGACCAACGCTTCGACCGTAGCATCATTAACCACATAACCGCTGGCATCCAGCAGCCCGTCCTGACCATGACTGGTATAGGGGTCCAGGGCGACATCGGTTATGACCCCGATCTCCGGGGTACGGTCCTTGATCGCCCGGACGGTACGCTGTACCAGACCATCCGGATTCCACGCTTCCTCCGCCCCCTCGGTCTTAACCCCGGAGGGGATAACCGGGAACAGGACCACCGCAGGAATCCCCAGTTGATGCAGCGTATGGCACCGTTTGGCGACCCGATCGGGGCTTTGCCGATAGACGCCCGGCATGGACGGGACCGCCTCAGCATGATCCCGACCCTCACAGATAAAGAGAGGTTGCAGCAGATCGGACGCCGACAAAACCGTTTCCCGCATGAGCCGACGGCTGAATTCGTCACGCCGCATGCGCCGCGGCCGACTGGCCGGAAAAACCATGTGGGGTGAACGTTTGGACACCGGTCGTCTACGACTGCCTGAGAGAATTTTCATTCGCCGCAGGCCGGTCAGCATCCGACTGTTTCGAGAGCCGCTTCGTCGCCGTGATCGTGTTTTTGGCCGGCGCACCGGTGGAGATCTTTTTGCCGGATATTTTTTTCTTGCCAATCTTTTGGCTGGAAGCCTTTTTGTTGGCTTGATCCGACGGGCGAGTGGTGATCGCGGCGGCCTTTCGGGTCACTCGCTTTTTTTGGATTTTCCTCGTGGTAGGCTGACCCGTCATGGTGATGTCGGCGGCCGACGGAGGCGGCGGCTGGGGACTGGCTCCCGATGGTCTGGCGGGAACGATACGGTTAATCTGGCCTCCGGCAATCACGGTATTTACCTCATCGCCGACACTGTCGGTGGCACTGACGACCGCCTCGATTTCCAGTGGACGGACTTCCATATCCACAATGGAGCAGACCTTGTGGTGTATCTCCTCCACCGTGCCGGTCGCCGCCACGGTTCTCAACTTGTGCTGGGCCCGGAAATAGGTAATGAGCGGGATGGTATTTTTCTTGTGTTCCGCCACCCTCAACGCGACCGCCCGTGGAGTGTCTTTTTTGCGGACACCGAGCGGAGCGCCACAATGGTCGCAGATATCCGGTGTCGTCGGGGGAGAAAAATACTTGTTGAAGATATGCCCACAGGCCGTACAAACCTGACGACCCACATTATGCTTGATCAGCAGATCATCCCTCATGTCGGTGTAGATGGCAATCTGCAACGGCCGCCCCAGCATACCCAGGAGGTTGTCTAGCGACTGGGCCTGGGGGATGTTGCGCGGGTAACCGTCAATCACAAATCCCCGCTTGGTATCCCGTCGCCTGAGACGCTCCTCAAGCAGTTCCCGCACCACCTCATCGGACGCCAACTCACCTGTCTCGAGTGCGTGCTGGTCGCTCGTATTCAAGTGCCCCTGGCGGGATTGTCCGCGCAACAGGTCACCGGTGGAAATGTGGCAGATGCGGTACTTTCCGGCCAGCCGTCTGGCTTGTTCACCCTTGCCGGAACCTGACACACCGATCAGTGCAATACGCATGGCAGTTGTGGTCTTGCGCGATACAAAATTGGGGGACAGCAGACTACTCTTTAGCGAGTATCAGGTCAACCATCGAATCCCCTGAATGGACCTACAGATTGAGGGGGCGAGACCGGTGGAGAGGCTTTTATCTGATGGGTGGGATGACACTGACATCGTCCTGACCACCGAGACGGCCACCGTCGGGCCGGAGTGATTGGCCAGTGCCCGCAAGGGCACTTGTCCTTCGGAAACGTTGATATCGACGGGTACGTCAGTCACGCGCTCTGACCAATGGCCTTCCCCCTCATGCCTTCACCGGTTGATCGGATCTGCGGGACAAGAACCCCGGTGGGAACGAAACCACTACTCCCCGGGAAGGCTTTCACCAGTCAGTCGATATCATTATCATCATGCTCCTGTGTGACGACGGGATTCACAATACGCGACGAAGCGCCGGTCGCAACCCTGGTTCCGATCTTGATAACCAGTCCGATATCGCGGCCACACTCATACCCACCGGGTTCGAACTCGTGCTGGTCCTCCTCCCAATCCACCACAGGACACCAGCACTGCCGTACACACTGCGGCGTAATCGCCAGCACAAACGATCCCGCTTTCTCCTTGTGCTGATCCCAACCCGTCAGGCTGGAGGTCATCGGACGTATCCCATCACCCAGTGCCTCGCACCCAGTCCCCGATCATGGTTGCTCACGGCGTCCGCTGGGCGCTCCATCGCCGCCGTGACCCGAGCATGACGGATTGTCGCCCCGTCGCGGCTCCGCATCGGCCGGGACCGAAAACGGCGCTGGTACCAACGCCTGTCCGACCCTGCAGACAGCACATACGGCCGAAATGCACCCATCCGGAGTTCTTTGCGCCATCAGCCATTCAGTTATAGCGTGGGAAAATCCTGCCGCACCATGCAGGGCTCTCAATGGAGCGACCGCCCAGTGCCCTGCTGCCACGATAAGGCCGACCTTCACTATCCAGCTTCTCTGATATTCCGGGCCAGCGCACACCAATCAAATTCCGAATGGCCACAAGCGAAAAACCAGGGATTCAGAATATTCGGTTTGTTATAGATCAACGAGGACCCATCGAGTCGAATCAAACGTCCTCCAGCCGCTTCCAGGACACAATGAGCCGCCGCCGTATCCCACTCCGACGTCGGTCCCAGTCGGGGATAGATGTCCGCACCGCCCTCGGCCACCCGGCAGATTTTCAGAGAACTGCCCATATGAATCAGTGAGACCGGACCAACCCACTGCTCCAGACTCTTGCGGTAACGACGGACATGCTCTCCCTCATGGGAACGGCTCACTACCAAAATGGTGTCTGCGGGGTTGTGCGGACGGACGGCGAGGCGGGTGGTGATTCCGTTGGGGTCCCGACGAAAGGCCCCCGTTGTATGCGTCGCGAAATAGGTTATTCCGGAAACCGGCACATGCACCACTCCTAGTACCGGCCTTTGGTGCTCAATCAGCGCTATGTTGACGGTAAACTCCGGGTGGCGACGGATGAACTCCCGCGTACCGTCCAGGGGGTCCACCATCCAGAAGCGCTCCCATTGGCATCGGGTCTCGAAGGCGGATTTTTCCGATTCTTCAGACAAGAGCGGGATGTCCGGAGTCAGGTGCTGCAATCCTGTCTCGATGCACTGATGGGAGCGGCGATCCGCGAGTGTGAGCGGCGATCCATCGCCCTTGGTGTCCACATTCAGGTCACCGTGGCCATACACCTCGACGATGGCTTCACCCGCTTGCTGCGCCAATGCAATCACCGCTTCCAGATCAATCCGGGACAAGGACATCACTTCCCCTGTTTGGCAAAACGCTGTTCGAGCACTTTCAATAGAAAAAGGCTGCGCACATCAGTGACTTCCGGATGGTCATAAAGGGCTTCCATCTGGCCAATAGGCCAGCGTACCGGTACCAACGGTTCGATTTCATCACCACTGTCCAGCGGATTTGACACAAGGCCGGAGGCGATGAACAGACAGGTGCTGAAATCACTGTAGCCAGGGCTGGTGGTCACGCTTCGTAGAAACTCAAGATGGGTTGGCGCATATCCGATTTCTTCCGCCAGTTCTCGTGACGCCGTCTGCACGGGCGTCTCCCCGGAATCAATCTTGCCCTTGACAAAACCCAGTTCGTATCGGTCAAATCCCGCTGCATATTCCCGGACCAGAATGAGTTCGTCCTCCTGCACGGCCGCCACCATCACGACGCCGTTGCCCTGCGCCCGGAGACACTCGAAAGTAGCCTGCTGACCGTTTTGGAACGCCAAGTCCAAGGCATCGACCCGGAACAGATGTGATCGGGCCACCAGCGATGTTGATAGAATCTGTGGTTTCGACATACGGAACAAAGGCGAGTTAAGACAAGATTTTACCCTGAAGACTCCCTGAATCGCATCCTTGATGACCATCGCTACGACCCACACCACCCCGACGGGTTTCACAGATCCCATGCCCGATTGGCATGAGATTGACACCGTGTTCCTGGATATGGACGGCACATTGCTGGATCTGCATTTCGACAATTTTTTCTGGCAAATCCATGTTCCACATCGCTATGCGGAACACCATGGCCTTTCATTGGAGTCCGCCCGTGCCCACATCCTTCCCCATATGCGAGCGATCCAGGGCTCCCTGGATTGGTACAACCTCCACTACTGGAGCGACTACCTTCATCTGGACATTCCGGTACTGAAACAGGAAGTTTCCCACTTGATCCGTCTGCGGCCGGGAGTCACCGATTTTCTGTGCTGGCTGCAAAGCACAGATAAGTCACGGGTACTGACTACCAATGCCCACAGGGATGTGATCGAACTCAAATTCTCTCATGTAACGCTTGGCCCCTATTTCCACCAATTGGTCAGTTCCCACGAACTGGCCTGTTGCAAGGAGACCGTGGAATTCTGGCAGGCACTCAAGACTCGCATCGGATTCGATGGACATCACAGCCTGCTGATTGATGATAACGTCAAGGTGCTGGACGCCGCTCGTGATTTTGGTATCGGCTGGCTCCTGACCATTCACCAGCCTGACCTCAAGGGTCCTCCACAACCGACTACGAATTACCCCGCGGTCCGGGATTTCCATCAGATCATCCCCCCCGTCTGACACCTTCCATGGCCAGTCCCTCCGGTCTCTACCAGCAGGATGTAGAAGAGTGCCTGATCCGGTCTGATCCGTCCCAGAAGGCGGCCATGGGGTGGCTAGATACCCTCCAACAAGAGATTATCGGAATGCTGGCTACTCCCTGGTATCGTCGTTGGCAGCATCGGGGCATTCCCAAGGGACTGTACCTTTGGGGAGGTGTCGGTACCGGTAAGACCTTGGTGATGGATTTCTTTTACCGGTCCCTTCCGGATGGGGTGGCCTGGCGGGTCCATTTTCATCACTTCTTGCAATGGGTGCATGAGCGTCGACAGTCTCATGGTGACCGCCGCGAGCCCCTGCATCTGGTGGGCACCGAACTCGCGAAAAAGTATCAGGTACTCTGCCTGGATGAGTTCTCAGTGACGGATATCACCGATGCGATGATTCTTTATGGCTTGCTGAGGGCCCTGTTTCGCCAACGAGTTATTCTGGTCACCACCTCGAACATTCCCATGCAGGATCTCTATCGGGATGGGTTGCAGCGAGACCGATTCCTGCCCGCCGTCCGGTTGCTTGAGCAACATAGCTTACCCATTCATGTGGACAGCGGACACGACTACCGCATGGCCTACCTTCAGGAAAGTGCTATCTACTACACCCCTCTCGGCAAGGATGCAGATGCCATGATTGAAGACACGTTCCGAAACCTGGTCGGAATGCATGAGCCCAACGATCACCAGATTGTTGTCGGAGGCCGGAAAGTGCCGGTGGTCGCCACAGGATCCGGCGTAGTATGGTTCGAGTTTGCTGTCCTTTGTCGAGGCCACCGTTCTCGTTCGGATTACGTCCAGATCGCACGTCGGTTCCACACCGTCTTGCTGGCCAATGTGCCCATACTGGACAATGACCAGAACGATCCGGCCCGACGGCTGATGGAACTGATTGATGTACTGTATGACCGCGGTGTCAACCTGATCCTGTCCGCCGCTGTGCTGCCGGATGCACTCTATACCGGCAAGCGTTTGACGGAACCTTTCCGACGGGCCGTCAGTCGACTGCACGAAATGTCCTCCCGGGAATATCTGGCCAAGCCACATCTTCCCTGATCGCGATATCGTAATTTCTGACTCCCAAACCACAGGGGGAAGGATTGGGAGAAATTGTTCATATAATATATCGTAAAGCTTATCATTCTATTACGCTATGAGCAGCAAGGTGGTACCCTGGCTGTCCCCCCTGCCCGGCAACGAGACCGGGCCAGGACCCTGGCGGACCCACGGTGATCCCTGCTACTGGATCGGTTTCGGTCCGGCTCGGGATAGACTTCTCAGGTGGAATGGCTGTTTCATCCAGTGCCCTATCATCCGTCAGCACCCGGTCCATGCCGGACATCTCGATTTCCGTCCATAGCCACTGTCCGGTGTCGGTGCCTCGACTCCCCGTGACCGCCGCCAACCAGAGCCCGCCATCTTTTTTGCCTCCATCGCGATGCAAGACATCTCCCTCCGCCCATAGGGCGGGCCGAGCAGCGCGGACCGAGTCGACCCGGTTCGCCCAAGGCCTGCATCCCGTGAGACACGACCGCCTGGCTGAACCCCAGGATCCGCCCCCTCAAGCGACAGCCCAGTCCTTCCAAGGACCGGTTCCAAGCCAATTAATGCGGGGCGGCAGGGCCGGGGGGATTGATGGTTGTGTCACCGGATCATGATCGTGACCGGCCTTGCACTATAGTCACGTGGGCGACCCGCGATGCGACCGCTCTTGCTCCCTGCCTAACCTTGGCATGTTGGGCAATTCAGCCTCTCGTGAACCCCGTCGATGATTGCATGAAGGGAACAATATACGATGAATATATGTAATTAATAATGTCGGGTTGGGAAAAGTCTATGAACAGCCAGTCGTTCATTCCGCATAGCCATTAGATCCAGCCTCGAAAGCCCTCTACCGGGTCGTTGGGAAAGTTGATGATGGGTACTGCCTTCCCCGACACGGATCCACCTACCTCATCAGGAAAAGGTTGACGGATGAACTTATGATTCTCGCTACAATATATTGACCATTCTAACGAAAACACAGGCATAGAAGCCCCACACTCGCCGTGAAAGCCGTCTCTCCGGGTCGGGAGCACCTCCAATCGGGTCATCAGTGATCCGGGCTCACATATTTGTTGTCATTGATGTCGGAACAGATGGTGGGGCCAGCCTTCGTGGCTGTCGTGGCGACTGAAGGCTAACTTCGAATTGATCCAAAGACGCCCTCCTCAACATCGGGTTGAATTGTGTTGCGTGAGTTTTTTTATTTTGGCGCAACTTATAACATTTTCCATTGACCCGTTCCCACAGGGCCGAAACGCCTGATAATGGGAAGATAGTTACTATGAACTCGATGCCTTTTCCCAAGCCCCCACCAGCCGATCCTCTGCCCATCGACATCTGGCTGGACCAGACGGACCGAGCGGAAGTCGGCCGGGAGCCGTTCTTCCGGGGTCGCGAGGCGGAGTTCGATCTCTTTCGCCGCGCCGTCCGCAGTCTTCAGGCGGGACGAGTCGGGGGTGGCACGATGATCTTCCAGGGCGCCCCGGGCGCGGGCAAGTCCGCCCTGATGGCCGAGTGCCGGGAGGCGGTGCGACGCCACTCGACGCCAGCAGAGCCTTGGGTGGTGGTGGCCCTGCCTCCCGATGCCTTGCGATATCCCGACCGGGTGGTCAGGGCGATGGTGGAGGCGGCCAATACGGAGACCGGGCGCCTCCGGGAGCGGGCCTCCGGGACGGTTTCCGGGATGCTGGGCGATTGGCTGGACCAAGGTCGGCAGCTCCTGCGGGAGATCCCGGACCGGGATGTCTCGGTGGGAGGGGTGTCCTGGAGCGGACGGGAGCGGGAGCGGTCTGCGTCGGGCCTGTTCGCTCATGCCGCCGCGCATCTCGGTCAATTCCCCTTCGTGGTCTTGGTGGACGAGGCGCAGAATACACCGGTGTGCGCACAGACCAAGGGGGTGATGGACTGTCTGCACCGGGACCCGCAGGGGATTCCGCTGGTGGCGGCATTTTTCGGCTTGAGCGATACCCAGGACGTGCTGCGTCAGTGCGGCCTGTCGCGCTTCGCCCGGGGGCGGGTGGTGAACCTGGAGCCCTTGCCTGTGGAAGAGGCCGCCGCGGTGATCCGGGCGGCTTTTGATGCCTATGGGTTCACCGGTACCGCCGAGGAACAGGACACCTGGGTCACCCAGTTGGCGGCGTTGTCCCAAGGCTGGCCGCAGCATCTCAACAGTGTGTCGGTGGCGGCAGGGGAGGTGCTCCAGGCCCACGGGGGATGCATGAATCCGGCGGGTCTGGAGCAGGCCATGGCCATCGCCGAAGAATCCAAGCGGGAGTACTATGCGGCCCGCCTGGCGGCTGGCTCCAGTCGGACCTGGGTCTATAAGCGATTGGCCGAGGTGGCGGAAGAGCATGGTGGTCGGTTGTCGATTGACTGCATTGAGTCGCTGACCGAGGCGGTGCGCGGGAAGAGCGGCGAATCCCTCGACCGGTTCCTGACCAGTGCCCTGCATGCGGGCCTGCTGGCGCCGGTGCGGGACTGGCCGGACCATTACCGCATTCCGATTCCGTCCTTCAGCGACTATCTGCGGGCCTTGCCGGTGGAACCGCCAGCGAACTGAACCGGGTTGTTCTCGCTATAACCTGTCGAAGGTCACGATCTCCCAGACGGACATCTTCTTGCCAATAAAGACACAGACCCGTCCATTGCGACGGATCCGGCCAGCATGACCGGCACAACAGCCACGACAACTGCAACCCATCAACGCCAAGGTCGGTCATTCGAGGACGAAATGACTCCGCATGGCGGCCCCATGCTCGAAAATATCAATCCCCATACTGGGTGACCCCGCTATCCACGGACAACAGGAACTTGATGCCCGAACGGTCTCGCGTCTCCCAAGCGTGAGCAAAGTCATGGGGCCGTTGCAGGTCGATCCAGAACGCTTCGGTCATCGCGAAGAATTTCACCAGCTGCCTGGCCGTGTCCAGACTCAAGCCGGCCTCGCCCTGACCAGCCGTTCGATTCGCGTTCGGGGCACATTCAGATGGCAGGCCAACTGAATCGCACTCATGCCGACCGGTTCGTGATAGCGTTCCGTGTGCACTGCTCCAGGCTGGCATGGATTCTTCAGCAGTGACCAAACCGCCACCTTGTCAGTCACGGACTAAGGTAATGATCAGGCTTTGGAACAGCCCGGGCCTGAACGGTAGAATGTGTGCCACCATTCAACACAGGATTGACACATCAGGGCTTGGGAGATTCAGCGGATCGTCCGGATCTACTCCTTCCATAAATGTCCGGCCTCTGCGTCGGTCCGCCACACTGTACACCAAACCCAGCCAGTTGTTCACGATGGCCTTGCCCGTATCGGACCAGGTGTTATCCACCAAGGTTGACAACTTGTCCTCGGGAAAAGTCGGCAGCTGGGTGTAACCTCCCTGGGCCCGTTCAACTTTCTGCTTGTATGCCTCCAGAAGGCGACGAGCTTTGGGGGGGAAGTAGTGTTCGGGAAACGGGGGGTACTGGTTTCGAACGCCTTCGATATAGCGAATCACTTCCCGCTTGTACTCTTTCAACAGACTGACCGCATCGTATTCGGGATGTCCCTGAAAGAAAACAAATCGCAGACCGTCCGGACTGACGGCCAGATGCATGTCGGCTTCTTCACTGGACGCCAGTGTGATGAGACCCTTTTCCGCCAACTGTTCCTTGTTGACTTCATAGACATGAGAATGCGGTGCATCAAAGCGGGTATTGATATTGGCTACCAGCGGATGGGGGTGTCGAATACGATTGGAATACACACCCCAGCGCTTGTCGGCCAAGGCATAGCGATGAATGCCCCAAAGGTGCTGAACCACAGCGTGAGTGGCCAGACAGGAACACATCACCGAACAGGTATGTTCCCTTGCCCAGTCGACCACTTCCAGCAATGGCTGCCAGAATGGTTCCTCCTCAATCCGAGCCTGTACCGGATTGGCCCCGGACAGGATCAATGCATCCAGCCCCTCGTGCTGAAGGTCGGAAAAGCACTCATAGTAGCGATCAATACGCGCCTTGGCTACCGCCCCCCTAGGCATTTCCGGGAAGGAGAAAAGGTGGATGTGGAACTGTGCGATCCGGTTACAGGAGCCCACCAGTCGCATGAATTGCCGCTCGGTGGCCTCAAGGGCCGCATCCGGCATGATGTTCAAGATGCCGATATGCAGCTCTCGAATGTCCTGATGCCGGGCCCGGTCGAGAGACAACACCTCTTGACCTTCGGCCTGAAGACGCGCGAAGGTGGGAAGATCCGAGTTCTGGATGAGTGGCATGGACAAACAACCGGTCAACCGGGACCGGCGTCAATGGCAGCACACAGGAACTCCGTAAAGTCGGGCTCGTCCCGAAGCGTCATGATATCGCTGGCATTGGCGGTATATCCGTACCGAACTGCGATGCGCTCGTACTGTGGTCGGCGCCAAGCCAGCAGACGGGGAAAAGCCCATTGTACAAACGCATCTGGTTCAATCTCCAAAGCACTTTCCAGTCCTTGGAGTTCCAGAAATTCCGCCAGATTCTGATCCAGGAACGTTTCTTCGTAATTCATTGGCTTGGGGGATTGTCGGGCCCGATGAATCAGGATGTCTTCCATGTTGGAATCTGCTCGCAAATACAGTATCAGGGTACTGGCGGACAGTCGCTCCCAGCATTCGGCATCGCCCAGACCACAAATGCTTCCGCCCGCATCATTGACGAAATGGGGATATCCATACACCTCGAGTCCGCGTTCGATGAAGGTATCCACATCGCGCATTGCGCCGACTTCCGCTGCCCGGAACAGACGTTGACGACGCTTGAATTCCTCCACCTCGAGTCCACCGAGAGCGGGGTTGCCAATCTTGCCCAGAAAGCCGGAAATCGGTGCCAGATTGTGGACGGTGATATTGTTGCGGATATAGATTGAGTCGCTTCTCAGTTGTGCCTTCAAATAAGGATGCTGCATCGCCATCAACTTCACCTGATCCAGGATCGCCTCATCAAGATAGCGCGTCCCGATCCGATAATCGCCGGAATAATGGAACCACTTGTCCCAAGGTAGCAGGGATGCCAGCATGGTCTTACCGACCCCGGACATGCCAAGCAGGGTCACGCGCCGGTTTTTCCAGCCCAGATAATCCCGACGGGTCAGCTTCATGGAAGAGGTCTCGTAGTTTTGCGGGAAGAATGGCTGGATTTTACAGGAAGTACAGAAGCAGAATGGTCCCCAGCCCCAGGCGGTACACCACAAACCCCATCAGGCTGAACCGCCGCAGGAAAACGAGAAACCAGTGGATACAGGCGAAGGCCACCCCGCCTGCGACCAACGTCGCCAAGATGAGCACCTCCCACGCCACGGTGGCCTCCTCGCCCACCAGGTGACGGACCTGCCAGCCCCCTGCCAAGCAAATGACGGGAATCGCCAGGAGGAACGAAAAGCGGGCTGCCGCTTCGCGGGTGAGCCCCATGGCCAGACCCGCCGTCAGGGTAATGCCCGAGCGGGAGGTGCCCGGAATCAGTGCCAGTACCTGGGCACTGCCAATGACCAGCACGTCACGCCAGCCAATGTCCTCAACCTGCCGTGATTTGGCTCCGGCCCGATCTGCCCAACCCAAAAGGAGCGCGAACAGAATCGTGGCCAGTGCCACCGGTACCGGTCTGCGTAGCCATTGGTTCACCACCGACTCCATCCCCAGGCCCACCAAGCCGACCATCACTGTCGCCCAGCCGATGGCCCAGGCCAGTCGGCTGTAGGCGGTGGCCGGGCCACCGGTCAGCGAGAGCAGCCAGTGCATCAGGATCAGTCCAATATCCCGGCGAAAATAGATCAGGACCGCCAACAAGGTACCCACATGCATGGCCACGTCAAAAGCCAGCCCTTGATCTTCCCAACCAGCCAGATGGGGTACCAGGATCAGATGTCCGGAACTGGAAATCGGTAAAAACTCTGTCACGCCCTGGAGGGTGGCGAGCCAGAAAGCCTGGGAATATTCGGTCATGCGACGAGCCGGCGAGACTGGTCAACCCCGACGAAGGCAGACAGCCTGTCATAATTCCGACCGAAGGCGATACACTTGAACTGTTCCCCCATGGCCTGGGGCAAAGTCAACCGCTTGGCCTCGGCACTCAAGGCCAGGGCCGACGGGCTGCCGATATCGAGTTCACGCAGTCTTTCCTCGTAGATCCCGGCAAACCCTGCACCGAGCAGGAACCCGGCCTGATCGGCATATCCGAGCAGGGTGAGCCCGGCCGCCCGGGCCGCCTCGAAAACTCCCGAGAAGTCGACATGGGCGGTGATGTCCTGCAGTCCGGGCCACTGGAACGGATCCTCATGGGCCCGATGACGAAAGTAACATCGCATCGTGCCCGTGGAACGGTCCGGATGATAATAGCTGCGGCGCTCATAGCCGTAGTCCACCAGCAACAGGGTGCCGCGTTTCAAGCGGGCAGCCACGCTGGCCACCCAAGCTGGCACCTGTCGGCTCCATTCGCTTCGGTAGCCACCCGGTAGTCCCAACATCTTGACGAAGGCCACCAGTTCCGCCGATGCCTCACCCGGTGCCCAACAGAACCGGTCCCCCTGGACTCGGACCCCCAAGGCGACCACCTCACGGTCCGGCGACACCTCAAACCGGTGAAAGGGCATGGCATCCAGGACCTCGTTGGCCAGTATCACCCCGTGGATCCGAGATGGCAGTGCCTTCAGCCAGTGCACCCGATTCGCCAATCGACCGGGCAAGGCGGCGATCCGAGACTGTTGCCGTGCCTGCAAACTGGCCCCGGTTTCCAGGATACTGTAACGCGCTGGCAGTGCATCGAGCTGATCCAGTTCCGTCAGCAGCCCGGCGGCCAGGTCGCCGTTGCCCGCCCCGAATTCGACAATGACCGGCGACACATAACGCCATCCGGGGTCGGTCAGAATCTCTGCCATCTGACGGGCCACGCACGCGGCAAACAATCCGCCCAGAGCCGGTGCAGTGACATAATCTCCTCCGAGACCGAATATCGGCCGATGTCCGGCATAGTAACCCAGTTTGGGCGTATACAGAGCCAACTGCATGAAGCGCTCAAAACTGATCCAGCCCCCTGAATCCCGGATGTCCGAACGGATGACGTCTGCCAATGCCCGGGATTCCAACTGCTCGGCGGGCATTAGGGGCTCCAGAGGGAAATGATCTTTCACTGAAGGACGGACAGAGGTGTAGAATCGCGGATGAACCCAGTGAATGGATTATGACCCTGTTACATGACAAAGTCGCGTTGATCACCGGCGGGGCCCGCCGCATCGGTGCCGCCACGGCACGGGCTTTGCATGCTCAGGGAATGCGCCTGATCGTTCATTATCGCAGCAGTCCTTGGGATGCGGAAGCCTTATGTGATGAACTGTGCCAGATTCGTGCGGACTCTGTCACGCTGGTGCGGTGTGATTTGAATGACATTGCCAAGCTCAAACAGCTCGTCCGGGAAGCCATCGTCGCCATGGGACGGTTGGATGTGCTCATCAACAATGCCGCCCGGTTTTTTCCAACCCCGCTGCACTCCACCACCGAGGACCAGTGGGATGCGCTGATCCACATCAATCTGAAAGCGCCGTTTTTTCTGGCCCAGACCACGGCCCCCTATCTCGCCAAGCAAGGCGGTTCCATCATCAATATCACGGACATCTACGCGGACCGCCCACTGGAGGACCACTCCATCTACAATACCACCAAGTCCGGCCTGACCGCACTGACTCGCTCTTTGGCCCGTGACCTGGGGCCCGACATTCGGGTCAATGCCGTGGCCCCGGGCGCCATTTTGTGGCCGGAAAACTATGCGGTGGATGAACTGTCCAAACAGCGTCTGATCAATCGCACGCCCTTGCGACAGATCGGCAGCCCGGATGACATCACCGAAGCCATCCTATTCCTGATCATGAAGGCCCCCTACATCACTGGTCAGGTCATCCGGGTCGATGGGGGCCGCTCAGTGGTTTCTTGATCACGCCGGACTTGAGAATACCATCGGATTGTCCGTGGCCAAAATACTGATCATCGGGGCTGGCCAGCTTGGTCTCCCTCTGGCCCGGCAATTGTCCGACTCGGGACACCAGATCACGGCCATCCGTCGAAGCCACCCGCCCGCCGATGCCGGCAATCACATAACCTGGCTGCGAATGGATCTTCGCCAGCGCATTGAAACGGAAGCGCTGGACCGTGATTTCGATCTGATCATCGTCATCCTGACCCCAGCGGCGAGATCGCCGGACGGTTATCGACAGATATATCAAACGGCCATGATGAACCTGTTCGACCATTTGGCACATCGTGCCCGTCGACCATCCTGCCTGTTCGTATCCTCGACGAGTGTCTATGCCCAGCATCAAGGAGAATGGGTAGACGAGGAGTCTCCCACCGAGCCAGACACCTATCGTGGCAAAAGCCTTCTGTCCGCCGAGGAATTCATCCTGTCCTGGAGCCCGCAGCCCCTGATCATCCGATTTGCCGGAATTTACGGCCCCGGGAGAACCCGACTGTTAGACCAGCTGAAAGAGCCCATGACTGTACAGCGAACCCCTCCCACCTTCACCAATCGTGTCCACCAGGACGATTGTATCGGGATTCTGCAATTTCTTGCGGAGCGCCAACTTCGGGGGCAAAATCGTCACCACATCTATCTCGGTGCGGACCATGATCCGGCACCCAAGTTCGAGGTGATGGGTTGGCTGGCTCGGGCGGCGGGCCTGATCGAACCCAGACCGTTCGATACATCGGACCATGCGCCACAGAACAAGCGTTGTCACAACCATCGACTGCGGGACGCTGGCTACCGGTTTCGCCATCCCGATTATCAAAGCGGCTATGGGGCTCTGCTGGAGACTTTCCGGGTCAGTCCGGCGAATCCACCGGCATGATCTCCGCATGGGGTGATACCGTTGATGCCCTGCGGGTGGAGATCGCCAACTGCACCCGATGTGCCGATCATCTCCCACTCGGGCCCCGACCGATCCTCCGCGTCTCCCGGTCTGCCCGGATCCTGGTGGCCGGCCAAGCGCCGGGAAGCCGCGTCCACCACACCGGCATTCCTTTCAACGATCCGAGTGGAGACCGTCTCAGAGACTGGATGGGAGTGGATCGGGAGACATTCTATGATGTGAGTCGTATCGCCATCGTTCCCATGGGATTTTGTTATCCGGGCAGTGCCGCACGCGGAGACCTCCCGCCTCGGCCGGAATGTTCTCGACAGTGGCATCCCAGATTGATCCCCCTGTTATCCCAGGTCGACCTGGTGCTGGCGATCGGCATCCATGCCCACCGATATCATCTTCGCGGCCGACGCAAGGCCACTCTGACGGACACCGTACGGCACTGGGAGTCTTATCTTCCCGACGTGATTCCCCTGCCCCATCCCAGTCCACGTAACAACGGCTGGCTGAAAAGCAACCCCTGGTTTCAACGCATGCTGGTACCGGAAGTGAAACGACACGTCGCCGCCCGACTGTGACAGCGTCGTCACACCAGACGCCCATTCACCCCGTTGCCTGCCGGGATCATCGCGTGTGATCAGCGGTGATGCCCAATGATCCGGAGATCTGATCCCGGCCCGGTCCGTGATTTGCCCAAGATCCCACTGAACCGACCCCGAAGGGCATCTCCCGCACATCCGGAACCACGCCATGTCGGACCGGTTTTGTGCGACCCTTGCCTTGCCCACCGGCCTTCAGTCGATGACTACCCGTAGCTGGTTAAAGAAAGGGGCCTGATTCCGGCCGGAGTCGGCTATTGTGGATTTAAGTCAGGATTTATGCGGAAACGGTGGCACCGGGAACGAAGAAACATTGTCCTTGGGTGCCATGTTCACCTCTATGATCTTGTTCTTGCCCTCCTTGCTGACCTCGTCAATGCGAATCACGGATTGTATGGGCACATAGGTGCGTTGGACTTGGCCAAATTCGGCCTTGAGTTTTTCTTCAGAAGGGTCCACCAACAGATTCGAGCGTTCCCCAAAAATGATGTCTGCAATTTCCACGAAAGCATACAGATTGCTTTGCGATATCTCATGGGCATACAGTTCATAGAGCTGTCCGTTGTTCACGAACTGCACTTTGTAGATGGTTTTTTTTCGAGGCATATCGGTATGTGGCGTGGGATTGGTCCGCTGCCAGTGTCCTGTGACTGGCGGGGTGGATAGTATACCATCGGAACCGAACGAACCGCTCCGAACGGCCACCGTCATAGACCTATTGACACCGCCATGTCCGTGCTTACTCTTCACCTCCGATTGAAAACCCTGACGATCCTTTTTCTGGTCATCGGATATTCCACCGGGCTCCGGGCTCAGGGATTGCCCGGGGATATTTCCCGATTGATATCACAACTTGGATTGAGCCAAGACTCGGTGAGTCTGGTGATCCGGGAGGTCGAATCTGGACGGAATGTACTTTCGGTCAACCCCGCTGTACCGCGTCATCCCGCCTCGGTCATCAAGCTGGTGACCACCATCGCCGCCATGGAGTTGCTCGGACCCACCTGGCAATGGGAGACCCGCTATCTTGGAACCGGTCCGGTGAATCATGACGGCCGACTCCAGGGCAACCTGGTTATGCAAGGCGGTGGCGACCCGTTCCTGACCCTGGAACAATTCTGGCTGCACGTACTCGCCCTGCGCCAGCAGGGCATTTCCCACATCGACGGCAACCTGATCATCGACAACACCCGGTTCGACACGCCTCCCCATGATCGGGCCGCGTTTGACAACCAACCCCTTCGGCTCTACAACGTCGGTCCGGATGCGGCCCTGACCAATTTTTCCGCCACCCGGTTTGTCATTGAACCTCAGGGAGAGCAGATCCATGTCTTTTCGGATCCTCCATTGGCCGGTCTGACCGTCCGCAACCAATTGACCGCCGCACCGGGCCAGTGCCTCAGCCGAAACCAAGGCTGGTCTATGCACATCACGCGAGAGGAAAGTCGGCTACAGGCCCACTTCCGGGGCCAGTATCGAACCCGCTGTGGTCGGCACTCGGTCTCCCGCAGTTACTTCAGCAGCCCGGAATACACCTACCGATTGTTTCGATATCTATGGGAGTCGATGGGCGGCACCTTGACAGGCGGGTACCGCACCGGCAGCACGCCACCCACCGCCCAACTGCTCACGCACATGAAGTCACGGTCTCTGGCGGAGAATGTCGCCGCGATCAACAAGTACAGCAACAATGTCATGGCCCGGTTGTTACTGCTGACCATCGGCAACGAATCGACCTCCAAACCCCATGAGGATACCCTGCAAGCCGGCAGACAGGCAGTCACGCAATGGCTGGACCGTATCGGCATCCCGACCCGGGACCTGGTGATCGAAAACGGGGCGGGCCTATCGCGTCACACCCGGGTGACCGCGTCACAGATTGCCGACCTGCTGTCCTATGCCTGGCACAGCAACTGGCAGCCGGAAATTCTGGCTTCGCTTTCCCTGCTGGCCATGGACGGTACGATGCGAAGCCGTCTGAAACAATCCGGTCTGGACGGCCGGGCTCGGATCAAAACCGGGTTGTTGCGGGGGGTGCGTAGCATGGCCGGTTATGTCCATGCCGACAATGGCCAACACTATACGGTGACCTTGTTCATCCATTCTCCGAAGGTCCGCTTCTGGAACGGCAATCGGATTCAGAACGCTGTGTTGAAATGGGTTCACCGTCGTCCATAATATTCTGGTCCAGATAGACACGGCGAGGTCAGGAAAGATCGCATGGCATCGGCCACCGGGCGGGGGGTATCCATATGCAGGTGATGGGTGCCCGGCAGGGTGATTTTCGTGATGCCTGCGTTCGAGGCGATCCGCTGGTGCGTGCACTCGTGGGTAATGACACTCCCCTGTTCGGCCAAAATGGCGAGGGTCGGGGCCCGAATGCTGCCGACCAGTTCCAAGACCGCTGCTTCCGTAAGATACATCGGCGACGGGATGCGTAGCCGACGGTCCGAATGCACCCGGACGCGACCGGACTCCTCGTGGGCATTTCGGCGGACCAGCAGTTCTGCGCCCTGTCTGGAGATGGGGCTGGCCCGACAACGGGCATCAATCAGAGTCTCCCAGTCGGGGTAGGTCCGGTCCGGCTCAACCGCTTTGTCGATTTGCGACCCGATGGAGCGCCGCAGCCGACTCACCGTATCTTCCGCCCGACCACTGGTGGGACCCACTCCGTCGAGCAGAACCAGTGTTTTGATCCACTTCGGAAAAACGGCGCTGACCGCCAGTGCCACGTTGGCCCCCAGGGAATGGCCCACCAGATGAAACGGTGGCCAGTCGAGCGATTGGATGGCATAGGCCACATCGGCGATGTAGTCCACAAAAAGGTATCCCGCGCCCAGAGGACGGTGGTTCGAATGGCCATGTCCAGGAAAATCCAGGGCCACCATGCGGTACTCGGGGAGATGTCTCGCCAAGGGCAGGAAGCTGGCTCCATTGTCCAACCATCCATGGAGAGCCAGCATCGGCTCACCCTGCGGATTCCCTAGACACAAGGCCGTCAGTTCCGCACCCGGTCGATGAAATTGGAGCGAGTTGCGCATATATCTTGCTCTGCAGGGGACGATGGTGTCGTCGGGATGCTAGCCGGCATAGGCTGCGGACGGACCGGTAGCGGAATCCGCCAGATCGGTCCACTGTTGTCATCCAACTGGCCCGGTTCTGAAACGCATGAACGTCGACGCAGGACGACGGAACCGGTGACGGAGGGCATGGTGGCCCGGATTGCCATACCCCAAAGACAGAGACGGGATCTGGATGAGGATGACCCGATCAAGGAGACAGCAGGGAGGCGTTCATGAGGGCCAGACACCGGTCGGCAATTGTGCAGGAGCGAAAATTGCGTTATCGTTATAGAGTCATTTGGCCAGACTCTCTGTTCTACATTAACTTTCTCCATGCTTTTTTGTTGAGGTATTCACTATGGATATGAAGAAGACACCCGACGAGACAAAACAGGGGTTCACCCTGACGGATAATCAAACCGGAAAAAGTTATGATTTGCCGTCACGCACAGGGCGTATGGGCAACCGGCTGGTGGATATCAGCCAGTTGTACCCCAAAACCGGGATCTTGACCTACGATCCCGGGTTCTCTTCCACGGCGGCCTGCCAGTCCGACATCACCTACATCGACGGGAATCAAGGGATCCTGCTGCATCGGGGATATCCCATCGACCAACTGGCAAAGCACAGCGATTACCTGGAAGTCTGCTATCTCCTCTTGTACGGGGAACTGCCCACTCCGGAACAAAAGCAGCAATTCGATACTGACATCAAGCACCACACGCTGTTGCACGAACAACTGACCCGCTTTTATTCCGGTTTCATGCGCAGTGCGCATCCGATGGCGATCATGGTGGGGGTGGTCGGTGCCTTGTCGGCATTCTATCACGAAGGGATGGACATTACCCACCCCGACGAACAGCGGGTAGCCGCCCATCGCATCATAGCCAAGATGCCGACCATCGGGGCCTATGCCTACAAGTATTCGCTGGGGTTGCCGTTCCCCATGCCACGCAACCAGTATTCCTATTCGGAAAACCTCCTGCAGATGATGTTTTCCAATCCCGCCGAGGACTACGAGATCAACCCCGTCCTGTCGAAGGCCATTGATCGCCTGCTGATCCTGCATGCCGATCATGAGCAGAATGCGTCCACCTCGACGGTCCGCCTCGCGGGCTCCTCGGGTGCCAACCCCTACGCCTGTGTGGCTTCGGGAATCGCTTCGCTATGGGGCCCGGCCCATGGGGGGGCCAATGAAGCGGTGCTGAAGATGCTGGATGAGATCGGTTCGACCAAGAATGTCCGAAAATATGTCAACAAGGCCCAAGACCCGAAGGACAGTTTTCGTCTGATGGGATTTGGTCACCGGGTCTACAAAAGCTATGATCCCCGGGCCTCGGTGATGCGGGAATCCTGTCATGAGGTCCTGAAGGTGCTAGGCATCAACGACCCCAAGCTGGATCTGGCCATGGAGCTTGAGCAGATCGCCCTCAAGGACCCGTATTTCGTGGACAAGAAACTGTACCCGAACGTGGATTTCTATTCCGGCATCATCATGAGTGCCCTCGGGTTCCCCACCTCCATGTTCACGGTGATGTTTTCGATCGGCCGGGCCGTGGGCTGGATCTCCCACTGGAAGGAAATGCTGGACGATGACGATCACCGTATCGGCCGTCCACGACAGCTGTACCACGGCCAACGACAACGACAATACAACCCCATGGAGAAGCGTGGCCATACCGACAAGAAAACCGGTTGGCATTGGTTGTGGGGTGGCAAACGCCGTAAAAGTGCCGCTTTAGCCGAATAACAGGGTCTGACTGACCAGATAGCCTGAAAGCAGTGCGAAGCCCTCCCAGCGACTGATCCGTTCGCTGGTGGCACAGAAGATCCACAGTACCACCCCGGCAACGCCCATCATCCCGAGCATGGTCAGATTCACTTCACTCTGGGACAGGGGCGCAATGGCCGCGGTGGTTCCAAGGACGCCGAAAGTGTTCCAGATGTTGGTCCCGACCACATTTCCGACCGCCATGGAGCCATGGCCACGCAGAACCGAGACCACCGAGGCGGTGATCTCGGGCAGGCTCGTGCCCACGGCAATCACCGTCATACCGATCAGGGCTTCGGAAACCCCGAGTGAGGCGGCGATGTTGACCCCACCTTGCACCAGCCAGTGGCCACCAAATGCCAACAGCGCCACCCCACACACCAACTGACCCATCAAGCCGGGCAGGCCACCATGTGAAGCAGAGAGTTCAACCGGGTCATCCTCCAGTCTTCCGGCGCTCTGACGCCGTCGGGAAATCCAGACCACCGGCACCAGATATAACAACATCGCGGCCAGGAACACTCCCCCTTCCAAGGCACTGATCCGGCCATCCGGCAGCAAGGTCGCGGCAATCGCCAAAAAGGCCAGCAGCATCACGGGCAGATCGCGACTGAGCACAAATCGGTCGATCGCCATCGGCTTCATGAGGGCGATAATCCCCAGCACCAGGGCGATGTTGGCGAAGTTCGATCCCACCACATTGCCCAGCGCGATCCCCGGGGAGCCCACCAATGCCGCATCTAGGCTGACCGCCAGTTCAGGGGCACTGGTACCCAGGGCAACGATGGTCAGTCCCGTGACGAGGGTGGACAGGCCGGCACGCAATCCCAGCGAGACCGCAGACCGAACCAACAGGTCCCCGCCGACCCCAAGCGCTGCCAGGCCCAGCACAATGAACAGAGCATCGCTCATGAAGGTTGAGCGCTCAGGACGATTTCAGCGGATTGGCAGGCATTTTGCCTATATCTGGCTTCTGCCTTGAATTACAATCCCCCACCATGCTGACTTGGGTCTACAAAAGTGCTCGCAAGGCCAATATCTATCTCTATGTGGAGCGGGATGGAGACTTTACCCGGGTCCCCAGTGCTTTGCTGGATCAGATGGGTCGACTGGATTTTGTGTTGAAGGTCGACCTCTCTGCCCGCGAACGCCTGGCCACGGCCAATATCCAGGCCGTGCGTACGGCTCTTGACCATCAGGGTTATTTCCTCCAGTTGCCACCTGGTAGGCCGCTGTGGGACACGACTGACCCATGATCCCATGCTGACCAAGATCCTCTTTACCGTCGTCGTGGTGATCGGCATTGCACTGTACATTCGGGCCAGCAAAAACCCCACTCGACATCAAAAGCCGGTTGAATCCGAACCCGACACGGCCCCTTCCACCCGCACACTCGTCTATGTGTTGATGGCTGTCCTGATGGCGGTCTCCATCAGTGTATTTTTCTACAAATGGCAGCAGGACAACCGCATCATCCAGATCCGCGTGACCACCGAATCCGGTGAAGTGGTCGAATACCAGGCCCGTCACCGGGATATCAACGGACGCAGCTTCCTGTCGCTGGAAGGGGTCCAGGTCACCTTGGGCTCCGGGGACCGAATCGAGACCCTCGGGCATTGAGCACACGATTTGTCCAAGTGCCGGTGACGACAGCACTGATCGCGGCGTGTATCGGTATCTATCTGCTGATGCAGTGGAATCAGGTATGGGTGATGCGGGGTCTGTTGATCTCCACTTACTACCAGCCAACGCTGCCGGAAATCCAGTTGGGCGAGATCTGGCGATTGGTCACTCCCGCCTTTCTGCATTTCGGGATATTCCACATAGCCTTCAACCTGATTTGGATCTGGGAGTTTGGCCGCCTGATCGAAGATCGACAGGGCAGTCTGATACTGACCGGATTGTTCCTGGCCGGCAGTATTTCGGCCAATATCGCCCAATACCTGGTCGGTGGTCCCGTCTTTGGCGGCATATCCGGCGTCGTCTACGCCTGGTTCGGCTATGTCTGGATCCAGGGCCTGACCAATCCGCATTTTGGCGCACATCTCCATCGTCCGGTGGTCTACCTGCTGCTGGGATGGTTTCTGATTTGCTGGACCGGAATCCTAGAGCTCCTGTTCGGACTGACCATCGCCAATACGGCACACACCGCCGGGTTGGGGTCTGGCCTGCTGGCGTCTTTTCTCGTGACCATTGGGCAAATGCGGAGCTTTCGAAAAAGGGGGTGAGTCCAACCCGAAGACCTTCACCCGAGCCAACCTGGGGTCGCTGACCGTGAGCAGAAGCACTTGATGCGTCCAGGGTGGCATAATGACCCTTGTCGCCTGGATGCAGGAATCTGATGCCGACCCGATCATGATCAGGTCATTGCATTGGCCTTTGCCCCTTTTCTGTCTTACCTTGATACCATCGAACACATGAGGGGATGACGATGGTCAAGACCGCAACCCTGTCTTCCAAGTTCCAGATTTCAATCCCCAAGGCGATCCGGACCACTGATCGGTGGGAAGCCGGACGCACTTTCGTCTTCATTCCCAAGGAGACCGGCGTTCTGCTGATGCCGGTCCCGGAGTACGAAGAGATGAAGGGGCTGGCCAAAGGAGCCTCATCGGAGGACTATCGTGACCGTTCGGATCGCATGAGATGACGCGGGTTGACACATCGGCCTGGATCGAGTGGCTGATCGGTTCGCCCATCGGTGAGCAAGTGGCCCAGCCGCTTCCCGTGCATACGGATTGGCTGGTGCCCACCATCGGGCAACTGGAACTGGCCAAATGGCTCACCCGGGAGGTGGGTGAGGACAAGGCCGACCAAGTCATCGCTTTCACCCAGGTCTGTCATGTGGTACCACTCGACACCGAGGTCGCGCTGGCTGCGGTCGAGGCAGGCCGTGCATACCCGCTGGCAACCGCTGATGCGATCATCTTTGCCACCACACGAAATCAATGGGCCAACCAACCTATCGACTCAACCTGTTGAATCGTTCATGAGGGAAGGTGACGAGGCGCCCGTTGCGACGGTGGACGGGAATCCTTCTGCAGTAGATGGACTTGGATGCAGTCGGGGTCAAAACCATCTCGCTCCCCCAGAAGGACCGGGGAGAAATGCAGCGTGATTGCGAAGGCAGCCAGTATCGAACTGTCCCCCAGCCCCTGGGCGGCTGTTTGCATAGCTGAAAAGCAGGGGAGACTTATCGATGTATCTCGTGGAGGAGAGGAGCCGATACCTGCGTCGGATCAGATGTGGCAGCCTTTGGAGGCCTTGCCGCTTAGGCCTTGTCATTGTCCGTCCGACGAAATGGAGGGCCCAGAGGAATAGCCTTCATCAGGGTTTTAACAATGTCGAAATAACACATTGGGCCGCAAACGGAACCGTCATCCCCATGTTCATTTTCCCAATCCATGGGCTTGTCGAACCTCCCATCGACATCTGAAGGTTCCGGTGACGACCTCAACCCGGTCCAACCTTGATCATGCTGGGTGCCTAAGGTACATTCCGCACAATGCGAGGACGCATACGAATTGTCTGACCGCGCCGGACCGCTGGAGAGATGCTCCATCAACTGATGATCAGGGGAAGTGGAATCCCTGATGCACACGAGTGGAAAGGCCCGTAGTCGTCCGCCGGAGTTAGATCCGATACCGGCCCGGGTCATGTCAGCGGCTCGAAGTGGGGTTCGCAATCAGGGCATGATGCCGGGTGATATCCAGATACCCCCACCGACCAGTGATGCAGCCATTGCCTCCGGCCAGGCTTGTTCCGCAAGACCTATTGGGGGGCGGACCGTCCAGCATTTGACAGATACCGAATCACAAACCATGCAACTACGTGAAGTCAACAGCCGTTATGACGGCCCGGCCCTGGAGTCGGAAATCCTCGAATTTTGGGACCGGGAATCCATCTTCGAGCAGTCTCTGGAGCAAAGCCGAGGGCGAGCACGATTCAGTTTCAACGAAGGGCCTCCGACCGCCAACGGGAAACCGGGCATCCATCATGTTTTGGCCCGCACCTTCAAGGACATCTACCCGCGCTACAAAACCATGCGTGGATACCACGCCCCCCGCAAAGGAGGGTGGGATACCCATGGACTGCCGGTGGAACATGAAGTCGAGAAAAAGCTGGGTATATTTGACAAGCAGGAGATCGAGCGGAAGGTGGGTATCGGAGAATTCACCCGCCTGTGCCGCGAGTCCGTGATGACCTATATCGGTGAGTGGGAGGCCATGACCCGGCGCATGGGATATTGGGTCAATCTGCAGGAGGCCTATTACACCCTCGACAACCGGTATATTGAATCCGTATGGCACCTGCTCAGGCAGATCTGGGACAAGGGTCTCATCTACTTGGGGTACAAAGTCGTACCCTATGACCCGCGCATCGGAGCCACGCTGTCGTCCCATGAGGTGGCACTGGGCTACAAGGAAGTGGAAGATCCCTCTATCACGGTGCGCTTTTGTGTCAGCGGCGAGGCTCACACCAGTTTTCTGGTCTGGACCACGACCCCCTGGACTCTGCCCTCCAACTTGCTGCTGGCGGTGGGTGAGACCGTGGATTATGCGTATGTGGAAACTGGTGGTGAAACCCTGATAGTGGCGGCTGCCCGACTGGAAGCCCTGTTTGGCGATACCGAGTACCGTGTGGTCAAAACCGTCAAGGGACGCGATCTGGCCGGTCTGCGCTATGAACGCCTGTTCGATTTTCTGGATGTCCCATACGGCGATCCGTTTCGGGTGGTTCTAGCCGATTTCGTCAGTACGGAAGACGGAACCGGTATTGTGCACACCGCCCCCGCCTACGGGGTCGATGACCTGACTCTGGGACAACGAGAGCGACTGCCGGTCGTCCACGGTGTCAATCTTGATGGCCATTTCAAACCGGAGGTCACTCCGGTGGCCGGGCTGTTTTTCAAGGAAGCTGACCCAGTGATCTGTGCCTTGCTGGAAAAGAGGGGCCTTATGTATTGTCATGACAAGATATGGCACAACTATCCCTTTGGTTGGCGGACCGGAGATCCCCTGATCTACTATGCCAAGGAAGCTTGGTATATCCGTACCACCGAGATTCGGGATCGAATGGTGGCACTCAATCGCACGATCCACTGGGTTCCTGAAACCATCCGTGAGGGGCGGTTTGGCAACTGGTTGGAAAACAATGTGGACTGGGCCCTGTCCCGGGAACGATTCTGGGGGACTCCCCTGCCAGTCTGGACGGACGGGGAAGGCAACTACCATTGCATCGGATCGCTGGCGGAGTTGGAGGAGTGGAGCGGAGAATCCCTGTCCGGGGTGGATCTTCATCGTCCGCGGATCGATGAGGTCACGATTCGGAAAGACGGCAAGATCTGGACCCGCGTGCCAGAAGTCATCGACTGCTGGTTCGATTCCGGTGCAATGACTTACGCCCAATGGCATTACCCGTTTGAAAACCAGGAGATGTTCCAGGCACATTTTCCAGCCGACTATATCTGCGAAGCCATCGACCAGACCCGGGGCTGGTTTTATACCCTGCATGCCATTGCGGCGCTGGTCTCGGACAGCGTAGCTTACCGAAACTGCATCTGCCTGAGTCATATCGTGGATGCCAACGGCAAGAAAATGTCCAAGTCTCTGGGCAACATCGTTGATCCCTATGACGTATTCGATACCGTCGGAGTCGACTCGCTACGATGGCTTTTTCTGGTCCGCACCGCACCCGATGTGCAAAAACGGATTTCGGTGGATATCGTCCGGGAAGTGGCGGCCTCTTTTGTCAATACTGTCTGGAATACCTACGCTTTCTTCGTACTCTATGCCCGACTGGATGATTTCGACCCCGAGGCGCATGTGCCAGTGGCCGAACGACCCGAAATCGACCGCTGGGTGCTAGCCCTCGCCCACAGCACGTTGAAGCAGGCGACGGACTCCCTGGATAGGTACAATGCGCGTACCGCGGGCGAGGCCATTGAGACACTGGTGAACCAACTCAGCAACTGGTATGTCCGTCGCAATCGACGGCGCTTCTGGAAAAGCGAAGCCGGCACCGACAAGCAGTCCGCCTACCTCACGCTCTACGAATGTCTTGACATGCTCTCCCGTATGCTGGCGCCTTTCATGCCCTTTCTCAGCGAGGCCGTCTATCGAAACCTGGCCGGTCACCTTCCCGACAAGCCCGTCAGTGTTCACTTGACCGACTGGCCCGAGGTCAACCCGGCTTGTCTGAACGAGCAGTTGGTCTATGAAATGGATGTGGTACAGCAGATCGTGGGGCTCGGGAGAACCACCCGTGAGGCCAGCCGAATCAAGGTGCGCCAGCCGTTATCACGGCTGCTGGTGAGTACCCCGGATAGTCGTGCCCAAGCGGCGATTGCAGACCACACTCAGCAGATCAAGGAAGAATTGAACGTCAAGGCCGTGGAGCTGACCCATGGAGACAGTGAACTGGTCCACTATCGAGTCAAGCCCAACTTCCCGCGTCTGGGGAAACGGTATGGGAAGCTCATGCCAGCCATTCAAAAAGCCTTGGCGCAATCCGATGCGACCTGGATTGCGGAGCAAGTATCGCAGGGTCGATCATTCACAATCTGGATCGAAGATCGAAATATAATGATTGAACCCGAGGATTGTCAGGTACAAACCCGTTCTGCCGAGGGATATGCCTGTGCCGCCGGAGAAGGGTTCATGGTGGGACTGGATACCCATTTGGACGAGGCACTGAAATTGGAGGGGCTCGCCAGAGAAATTGTGCGATCGGTCCAGGATGCCCGCAAGTCGGCCGGGTTGGAAGTCTCTGACCGGATCAACCTGGGCATCAGCGGATCGGATAACGTGACACAGGCCCTGCGTCTGCACGAAGCGTATATCATCACAGAAACCCTGGCAGTCGAATTGCTGGACGCTGATGCGATCGATGGGTGGTCAGCCAACCGAACTCTGGCGGAGGCCTCATGGAAAATTGCCCTGGCAAAGGCGGACTGAAAAATCACCGGAAGCCGTTTTGATTTCCCCCTTGCCACTCTGAAGTGCAACCCTTGGCCCCGTCGCCTGATCGCTTGAGGTCAGCGGGTTGCAGCGGGCCAGATGATGGCAGACCCTCTCAGTTGACCAATCAACGGAGAATCGTCATGCCGACTGGCGACCACTACCTAACCCACCCGAAAAGATCGCAGATTATCGCTCTCAAGACCACTGGTCTTACCCTGCGGCAGATAGCCGAGCAGCTCGGGCTTGACGTCGGCACGATTTCCCGGGGCTGTCCCGTCATCGCGGGCAGCGAGGCGTCGGACTCAGCCAGCCTAAGGGAAGGGCGACGAGCCAGCGCCGGGAAACCTCCACGGTGCCCTGGAAGATGATTCCCGAGCACTGGGAGATGGTGGAGGAGTGGTTGCTGGAAGGCTGGAGCCCGGAGCAGACCGCCGGTCGGTCTTGGCAACCGGGGGAAGAGATGGCGGGTCGAGAGTGGATCGACCAGAGCCGACCCTTGTGTCGGACAATCGCCTCTGTCAGACTTCCTGGAGTCGAGATGGATGCCATCGATGGCCGACACCAGCCCCTTGGAATGCTGAATTTTTCGGTCGTCACCGCGCTCCCTTCATTCGGGCTACACCCTCATGCCGGGAGCGCGGTGAGTATGGCACTTCGGAGTGGAAGTGAGAATGCCTGAACCAATCAATTTTCAATTAAATATCAACTACCAGAAAACCTTCGGTTCAATCCTTCTCAGCAACAAAAGAGCCCACATAATTGTTACTTGGGTCACTCACAACTCCACCAACCCAGCCGGATGGATCACCGGAGTCATTAGCATACCACTTCGCTTCAGCACTTGTACTCAAACAGCCACTATGCGTACAAACCATGTTGTAGCTGAAGTCCCCCCATTCAGGAGAATTGCGTTTATACCATGTCGCGACTCCATCAATACCAGCATAATGAGCTTCAAAATTGTTCACTCTCAGGTTCAAACGCGATTGGTCACCAAACGTGAAACGCAGGCTTGCATCCGCCCGAAGCAATGCCCCGATATACGACGGATTAAGATCGGTTCCGAGGAAGTTGTCCTCACCACTCCATGTCGCTGCGCCTGTTAGGGAAATATTAGCAGACGGCTTACCGCGGACCCACCCAGTACCGAGAATCCCGTCGACTATGTCGAAGCTCCCTCCAGACATTCGACCTGGTGCCGTTTGCCCTTCAACATTGAAAAAGTGATCAATCCAGATGCCCCAACTATCGATTGATTCTGACATACCAGGCTTCGACACTGTATAGCGGTCTATATCATTTCCATTCCAAGTCGCGTTAGGTATATGCCGGATATCCTCATGAGTCACATAGTAGCGCATACTCCTACCTACAAGGTGATCATAGCTGAGAACACTGCCCGAGCCGTAGGGTGCATGGCATCTATGTGCGTGTCCGCAACCATCCGTGGTTCCGGCAGGATTTCTATAACCAAACTGGTGGCCAGCTTCATGTGTCAAAACCCACAGCAATTCCGAGATGACTTCATCACGGTTCGACTTGTCTTCAAATACGTAACTGAGTAGCAGTTTGATGTAATTCTCACGAAACCAACTATCGCTTAGAATCACAGCATTCACAAATGGATTATAGCAAGCGATCACTCTACCACCATGGCAGTTGATCAACCCTTCATTACCAACTTGCAATGCCAAGATATTTGGATTGTAATCTAAATGCCGCGTCCACTGCATATAGGCCCAATTTGATATCTTCCAGAGTAACCACCCTACGAAAGTAAGTCTATCACGAGCTAAGCTATCAAATCTCCAACTTGGTTCAAGACTATCTTGCAGGCGAGGGGAAAATCGAATGAGCGGGATTGCAGCACCACCTATTGGGGGTCGTTCTACTATTAGCCCATCTTGACCGTTACGTGGTAGATCTATTTGAGGGTTAGCATGCCACCAATGAGAGTCGCGAGATTGCAATGACACCATGTTACTTCCTATAAGCTGCTCGCTACGGTGAAGTTGCAGTTCTGTTGGCTGTACGGGGTTATTTAGGGGCGGAGTCTGTCGATTTTTGGGTGGGACTATCAGCGGTTGTGTTACTGAATGATCACTACCACCGCAGCCAGTCAGGAGAGTTATGAATAACAGTAAGATGATGCACTTTTTCATGATCATACAGTTTATCTTCTGCAGGTTTTTTCTATGGATAGTTACTAAATCAGGTGTTGTCCAGTGCGTATCTGAGATAGCATAGGCAACGGCACCGATAATCCTCCTTATGAGAATATTGTTCCATACCATCTAACCGCTTATTTGGGATAAAATCCGTACTCACAATATCTTGACCATCCTTGTATATAGCTTTCATAGAATCCGTTTATGTCTTCATACTGTTGCAACGGTCAGTTAAGATAGAACTCGACATGAAGTCTCAATCGTCGTTAAATAGTAGTCATTAATTTTTACGCACCCCACCAAAGGCAGCAGTCAAATCTGTTCTCTCAAGCGTTCCAGCAACCCCTTCATGACCGGCTCCAGTCCATATCCCGGTGAGCGTCCCATTATCTCCTCCACTATCCCGAAAAGTGTTGCCTCGTACTGCTATCGTATAAGCTAAATCGCCGTCCTCCCACATTACCCCACTCCCGGGTTTTCCTGGGGCAGCATTCCATTGCTCTAAGGCAGTAAATTCCGCTTTTCCGGTCAGTGTGCCAATCTCCAATATGATCGCAGCATCCCCTGTCACGGCGTTGGATCCAGGGGTGAATCCCACTAAATCCCCTGACCATCGAACATTTCCAGAGAGTCCGGGATTGCCGTTCGGACCGGTAACGGGAGAAAGATATCCATAGGCATAAGGTTCCGCATAGCCGTTCCGCATAGCCACGCCAAAACCCGCATGAGGGCCGTTTCCATGTATGTGCATTGATGTGCTTGACCATACGCCAAGCTGCAGTGGATTGTCTCCAGGATTGAGGGTGTAAAGTGCCCTTAGCGCCTCTCGATCTATCGGATATAGAAGAGAAATCGGTTGCTGTTGTCCATTTTGTACTGTATTGTAAATACTGCTTGATCCTTTAAGAATACTGTTGTAGCTCTCCCGGATGTGATGCGGATCAAGAAAGCCCAGGGCATGCATTAGTTCATGGGCAAGCGCAATCACAGCATTTCGTTCGCTTTGGAAAGTAGCATGATCCTGATCGATAACGATCAAGGAGCGTTGAACCTTGTTGTCTTCAAATAAGAATGTTGTCACACCAGCGGCTGATTCTGGAATATCACCGGCATATCCAGGTTCAATGACAATTGTGTTTGCCGGTAGTTGGTATAAAGACTGAATCTGCGGTTCTAGAGTTGTAATTCCTATACCTATATCTATTGACAAATGCTTAAATGATCTTCCCGGTAACGAATCTCCCATCGATAGCTTGTTTCTCTCCGGCAAAGCCGTATTGACCAGACGAACGGCAGCAGCAAAAACATTTTCACTAATACCGTCCAAATTGCCTGCGAGACGAACAACCGGAGGCTGGAGCCATCTTTTCGTAAAATGGTCTTCTAGACCAGCATCTAATAAGAAGTTCACAATTTGGGTTCTTCCTAATCCATCATTCAGCGGTCCATAGCGAATTTCTGTATCTCTTCGTCCACCGATGGCAGGCAGTCTTTTAATATTCTCTGCAGACTGATCCGTCCCCACAAACACCCTAGGGCTTTGTACGGGTGAATTTAGGGTACTTCCGTCCATGAAGTAGAAAACCCCATCCGTATAGATGGGCTGATGCTTCACATCGGCTCGACGAGTGACGCCAAATCCGGCCAAAGTGGCATCTGATGGCAATTGCGCAAAGGTGGCGTAATGTGAGGATTGTCGAAATGCCCGGTATTGAGAGGTTACACCATCAAACGGAAATGGCAGACGATCAACGTTTGTTGGTGGGGGGGCGGGCATCTCCATCTGCGCTGGTGGGCGAGTTTCGGGTTTAGGCTGTGTGCCATCTCCACCATTATCGGATGGGGGGATAGTTGAAGTTGGATTCGTGGGTCCACCGCCGCCACAACCGATGAGGACAATAGCAAGCAAGGTCGGAATAATCTTGCTCATTGAATGAGCTCTCCCCGACAGGTTGTTCTCTCGATCGAAACTGAATCAGGGGTTGTCCAATGAGCATCCGAACTGGCATCAGCTGCTGCTCCGATGATCCCCCCAATAAGGAGATTCCCCCAGACCATATCGCCGCTAGTTGGTGTCACAGTAGCACTTGCCATGTAATCACCGTCCTCGCACGTAATATGTAGGGAATCATCACTTTTTGTAAATCGAATTGATCCCGGAGCAGTGAACTCCCAAGTTCCTTTTTTGTTGGTAGCCGAACAGTTTACCTTTTCAGAGCAGTTGGAAATATCTACAAAGATAGAGTCATCCGTACCTTGTGTAATGCTTGCACAGCCCGAAAGGATCAAGGCAGTTAGTAGGATGACAGAGACAAACGAATTCTTAAGCATTGGTGCTTCCTCGTGGGTGGTCGTCAATCCCAGCAATTTGGTGCCGGGCCGGTTGCACACAATCGGAAGCGGAACGCTGAGGATTCCCGCGTATTCACCAGATCCCGGTTCTAGGGGCCGGGATCACGTAATGGCTGTTTTATTTCACGGGCGACCCGACGAGGGGCCGCTTCCGAAGTGTGCGCAACGAATATTAACATGCTGATCTCGATTCGTCTTGCTGCATATCACCCTAAATCTCGGTAGGGAACCGGGTTGTCTAGGTCCCCCTGCACAGATCTAGACGAGCGCACTAACCTGTCCGAGTCATCCCTTGAAGGCATTAAGTCGACACTTCACTTGCAAAAAGCGGGATCTTGTGGTCATTTGGCTAATTTTTATGGATTTTTCGGCTCTAATGTCGTATTTCAACCTGTTATCTTTATGGCAACATCCTGATTCGGCTTCACACTAAGCAGTCCAAATGCTTTTTTCTGAACCGCCATCTTTCGTCAAGGCTATCGGAACGAACCAAGGCGCACACTGAAGCGGAACCGGCGAGCAATCGATCAGACCGGTTGCCCTTTATCGGGGCAGGAAGATGAACACGGAAACAACCTCTCGATAGATGACTGTGGACAAATCTCATATCAGAAAAAAACGTAAATCCTGACGGATACTGCCAGGCAGCTGGAAGCATCACTGCCTTCATATTCCGATGGTCAACTTGCAAAGAAAGAGAGCGTGTAGTGATACAGTTAGATGAAGACGAATTCCAAGTGAAATGTTGTCCAAATCGCCCCCGTATAAGCAGGGCATTGCCGGGATGAACGACACAGTATGGTCTGCTGCGTGATGTTGCCGTCTTGTCCCTTTCTATCGTCCCTGCCAGGGATGAGGGCAACACGGTTCAGAGTTCCGTGCCACGATGCAATTCAGTCTACCGATTGACAAACGAATCCGAAAAAAATGATGCAGGCAGATGGAGTACGGAATGCCTTTGTCAGGCTGTGCCGGGAAATCGACCGATTTCTCGGCCGTCGGGCCAAGGCTTATCCTGAATTGGCACAAGCCTTCCAGTTGATCCGCACCGAGGTTCAGCGTGCACGGCTACCGGATTTGATACCAACGCCCGGTCGTTTGCCGGGGTGTCGCCACTTAACCACGGCATTGAGTCTGGCGAAAAACGGTCCGATGGCGCCTCTCGCTCTCGCGTTTGAACAACTGGAACCGTCGATGCGATGGATCCAGACGGAACACTACCGGGAAAGGTTGGGCGATGAGTACATGGCAAACTACGGATATACCAATGTGCTGGGTTACGATGCCTTGATCCCCCATGACCGGGTGATCGTCACATTTTTGTTGATTGGACCCGATCGCCACTATCCCCGTCACCACCACGAAGCCATGGAGGTCTATTTCCCATTTGGTGGCGATACGCTTTGGTCTCAAGGTAAGGGATGTCTGGCTGAGCGACCGGCTGGAAAGCCCATCCATAATCCCCCATGGTGGCCCCACGAAATGCTGACATGCCAAACGCCTTTGCTTACCTTCTGTTTCTGGATATCACCAGGGCCCATTCAGCTTGCGCAGCTGATCCGATGAGAAGAGTCTGGAATCGGCAGGCATCAAGTCGGTGCGGGCAGGGTGACACGATAAAAGTACAACATGGTCAACGCCCGGGCGATCATGAACAGCACCAAGGCCAGGAACAAACCATGATTTCCGAGCCAAGGAATGAGCAACCAGGTCATCGTGACGAAGAACGCTGTCGAGACCGCCATGGTATTGCGCATCTCCAGGGTGTTCCCACTGCCGATAAAAATGCCATCAAGCTGGAAGCTCCAGACCGATACCACCGGTAAAAGGACCAGCCAGGGGAGGTATTTTTGCGCCTGCGCCAGAACATCCGCCTGATCGCTGAACAATGTCAAAATCCAAGGTCCCGCAACCCAGTAAAGGACCGTGAAAAACACGGACACGATACCGGCCCAGATCGTGGTGATGTGAACTGCCTGACGGAAACGTCGACGGCTTCGGGCTCCACTGGCCTCACCCGTCAGGGTTTCCGACGCATGAGCGAAACCATCAAGACCAAAGCTCATGAAGGTCTGCAAATGCATCAGGATGCTGTTGGCTGCAAGGACCAACTCGCCCAATGTGGCGCTCCTTGCGGTGAACCAGGAAAAGGCGAACACGACACAAAGGGTACGGATGAGCAGGTGTCCGTTGCTTTTCAGCAGTTCCAACACTGGTCCCGGAGCCAGCACGGCAGCCCATTCAGGCCGATGCAGCGCGGGTATCAGCCAGGGCCACAACATCCTCAGGCCAAGCACCGCTGCAGAATACTCGGCAATCAAGGTGGCCCAAGCCACCCCCTCCACTCCGAATCCCAGTCCGGGCACAAAGGCCAGGTCCAATAGCACATTCGTCAAGTTCAACGTCAGTTGCAAGATCAGGACATGGCCTGTTTTCTGCAACCCGATGAAAACGCCCGTGCAGACATACACACAAAGCGTCGCGGGAGCACTCCAGATTCGAATACGGGCATAGGATTCGGCCAGTACTTCCACCTCCATGGTGCCTTCCAACAACCAGAATGCCAAACCCAACACTGGCCGATTCAGCAGCAGGACCAGGAATCCAAGACCCAAAGCCAAGAAAAGAACGCGCAAGATCAACTGTTCCATGGCACTGTGATCGTTGGCCCCGTGGGCGCGAGCCACAAATCCAGTGGTGCCCATTCTCAGGAAGCCGAACCCCCAGTACAGGAAGGTGAATATGATCGCTCCCAAGGCCACGGCACCGATATACCGGGGCCCCGGCAGGTGACCGACGACGGCCGTATCCACCGCCCCCACCAGAGGGACGGACAGATTCGCCAGGATGATGGGTCCGGCCAGGGTCCAAACGGTGCGGTGACTGACCGGCGATGGGGAACTGTTCACCGGGTGACGTTACCCAAGCAGTGGGGCCATTGGAATGATCTGGCAGTTCAACGCCGGCAGTTCATAGGAGGTTTCGGTGGGGTCTATGACGAATAGAGGCATGATACCATCGCCGGAGCCGATATAATGATCGTCTGTTTGCCTAGACCCTGTTTCTCGACCATGTGCCAATTTTAAGATCATGACCAACCCATCCACAGTCACTGTGTCTGCCAATGCCCAGCGGCGCATTATCCGCACTGCATCCACCCCCTTTGGCGTCTATGATTTCGACGGACCGGTACAGGAAAACATGAGCCTCCTGATGCTCAGTCACGACCGCGAGTCGGGTCAGGGAGCCTACATGATTCGCATGCAACCAGGCGCCGAAACCCTTCATCACATCCACCAGCGACGTGAGGAGTATCTCATCTTGGAAGGCGACCTGATTGAATCCGACGGCACCTTGCTCGGCCCGGGAGACTATGTGGTCTATCCCCCCGGCAGCGAGCATAACAGCCGGACAGTGAACGGCTGCTTGCTCCTCGGCATTGACTACAGTTTTACCGACCGGTCGTCTGAAGCGGCGGCCGGGGAGGAATCATGACCGACCAAGCCCAGCAAAGTCGGCTCGACACCATGGTCCAGGGGCTGTTCTGGTGGGGGGTTCCCACCTTGTTTCGTTGTCCGCACGACCCCGATCCCACCCATTGTGATATTGCCCTGGTCGGCGTACCCCACAGTACGGGCAACGGAACTACCTTGCACGATCAACACCTGGGTCCCAGGGCGGTCCGCAATGTTTCCGCCTTGGGACGGCGAGTGCACAAGGCCTTCGGTCTCGACCCCTGGAATCTGGCCCGCATCCATGATCTCGGGGATGTGGCCCTGCCTGAGCTCAACGATAACGAAACCAGCGTCCAACGGATGACCGACTTCTTTCGTCGGCTGGACCGAGCCGGGACACGACCGGTTTCCATCGGGGGGGATCATGCCATTACGGGTGGCATCCTTCAGGCCATCGCGGGCCCGAAAGCCAAACTGACCGATGGTCGTCCGGTCAGTCTGCTGCACTTTGATGCCCATACCGATGCCTTTGAACATATTGAGCATTTCTTCGGGGCTCGCAAATCGGCCGCTCATTGGGCCAGTTATCTCACCCGGGACGGCCATGTCGACCCCCATACCAGTGTGCAGATTGGTATTCGTGGCAATCCCCGCACCTTGGACTGGCTGGAACCCAGCTACCATCTGGGATATGAAGTCATTGATATCGAACGTTTTCACAAGATTGGCATCGAGGAAACCATACAAATCGTCCGTCAACGTCTTGGCGATAATCCCGTGTACATCACCTTTGATCTGGACTGCCTGGACCCCACGGTGGCACCCGGCGTTGCGAATATCGAGGCCGGGATTGAGGGTCTGCGCATCAACGAGGTCATGTCGGTGATACGTGCGGTACGGGGTCTCAACGTGATTGGTGGCGATGTGGTCTGCCTCATGCCCACATGGGATTCTCCGAACCAGATCACGGCACTCGTCGCTGTCGCCGTGATGTTTGAAATGATCACCCTGATCGCGGAACAAGTGCATGAAAACTGAAACCCGAAGGCCTTCGCCAGCGACCGATGGTGATTCATCGGCTTCCCCTCGGTGAGCGCCCCGGTGAATAACTGAACTGTCCTAATCCCACGCTTAACAGGCCCACAGCCGGGTCGGGCGTCTATTCCCGATCTCCTGCTGTCTGCTTTCAGGAGAACGATATGCTGAACCCCACACCGAAGACCTTGGAGACTGACCTCAGCGACCCGGGGCCCTTACCCGAGGCATCGATTGAACAGGCGGTGGCACTGATGCAGACCGGTCGGCTGCATCGTTATGGTGAATTCGCCAGTACTGAACCTCATGCCGCTTTGCTGGAAGAAGAATTCGCAGACTATGTGGGCAGCCGATTCGCAGTGGGGGTGAATTCGGGAGGCTCAGCGATTTTCCTCGGGCTCAAAGCAATCGGAGTCGGTCATGGAGACCGAGTCCTGGTCAATGCATTCAATCTCGCACCCGTCCCGGGTGCGATTCATCATGCGGGGGCTGAAGCGATCTTGGTCGAAGTGGACAAGGACTACCGGATCAATGTCGATGACCTGGAGAGAAAGGCCAACTCGTCGGGAGCAAAGACCTTGCTGTTGACGCATATGCGGGGACATATCGCGGATATGGAACGGGTAGTTTCAATGTGCCGCACACTCGGACTCGTGCTGGTCGAGGACTGCGCACACACCATGGGTGCCCGCTGGAATGGGCAGCACACTGGACGATTCGGATCGGTCGGCTGTTTCAGCACCCAGACTTTCAAGCATATCAATTCCGGCGAGGGCGGGCTTCTTGTCACCGATGATGAGGACATCGCCGCTCGGGCCATCCTGTATTCTGGCAGCTATATGCTGTATGCCCAGCACCGGACAGCACCACACCGGACAGTATTTGAGCGCTGGAAGAAGGTCACGCCAAACTACAGCCTGCGCCTATCCAACTTGGCGGCCTGCATCTTGCGGCCTCAACTCAGGGAAATGCGGGAACGAAGTGCCCGATGGAACCGGCTGTACAAGCAGCTTGAAAGCTATCTGAATGCCATCGACGGCGTTTTCGTTCCCTCCCGGCCGTCTGGGGAAGAGTATGTGGCCAGCTCTATCCAGTTTCATATCGATGGCCTGACCCCGGAGCAGATTCAGGGACTGGCTGACCGCTGTACCGCACGGGGTGTGGCCATCAAGTGGTTCGGGCGCGACGAGCCCGTAGGCTACACCAGTCAGTGCCATCACTGGGAATACATTCAGACTCAATCGGTGCCCGAGACCCGACATATCCTGTCTACTACCTGCGACATGCGCATACCACTGGCACTCACCGACTGGGACTGTGGCCTCATCGCCACCGTGATCACAGAGGAACTCGCGGCCACCTGAAGCCGGTAGCTTGGCTTCATCATCCGGAGTGGGTGGATGAGATCCCCGCGTCAGCTTCTGTCGTATCGTCCGCTACTCCCTTGATCAAATGTCGGGTAGTATTGGCAAATTGTTCCGATACCACAGCCCAAGACTTGAATAATGCCATAGTTTTCCGAAAGTCATTAAACTGGCATTGTGAATTCAGAATGTTCCTGACAACAGAACCAACCCGCATCGGGTCGCACCAGTTGCTGGGCGTCGACACCGTAGGCCTGCTACAGCAAGGCCCCGAAATCCCCCTGGCCATCACACACCGACATCCCCTGATTGTCCAGATACGCCCGTGCCCGAATCAGGCCCACCTGCCAGAGGGGACTGGACTGGACCGTCGCTATCGGATACCCCTCCGACGGGCATCCAACCCCATTGTCCGCCCACTCGCTATGCGTCAGTACTTCCTGGGTTCCAGACCCACCGGTCTCCCAGTTCGTCCCGCGCCCACATGGGGCTCGAACCCCTATGGTTCAGGGCGGTCATGCCCTGAACCGACAGCACGAACAAATCGGGGAGACCCTATGTCCCCATCGATTGATCGTGCGAGAGCGGAATCGACCGGATTATCACACGACCATTTGAATAGAAATCAACCACCATCAATGGGACCTTTGGGACCGGGGCACCATCCGGCAATGGAATCAGCCATCCAGGGGCATCGGTCGGGCTGGTAGCAGCGTTGTCAGGCTGGCGAAGCCGAGCGACACGGTCATCGGACAATGACCTGCCATGGCATGGTGGGAGCTGAACCGCCGGGTAACGGGCAACCGCTTGGAGTCGTCGGCATGGTCATGACATGAACTATCGCGTCGAGGAAATCGAAAGCCAGTTGCGGGCAGGCGAGGACAGTCACTGGGAATTCAAGCAGGTGGGATTTGCTGGGGATCGTCCGAGATCGTCGGTCCGTGGTGACTGGGCCGATGAAATTGCGGCCTTCGCCAATACTGCCGGAGGCGTGGTGCTGGCCGGTGTGGCTGACGACGGCAGCGTCATCGGTATGTCGCGTTCGCAAATCACCCAACTGGACTTCCTTCTCGTCGAGGTCAGTACCGATACGATCAAGCCGCCCGTTCGCATTCGTACGTTTCATCAGGAGTTGCCCGACGGCAAGCTGCTACTGCTGGCTGAAGTCCCGCAGAGCGATTCCGTGCATGAAAGTCCGGGTGGGTGCTATCTCCGTGTAGGCGCTTCGAAGCAGCTCATGACAGACGACGAGCGGTTGCGCCTGACGCAACGGCGGTCACAGGCCCGCTTCGTGTGGTTCGACAAGCAACCGATACCAGGCACTGGTTTCGGTACACTGACCGAGGCGCTTTGGAAACCGCTGCTCAGTGCGGAAAGCGCAGTCGAACCCGAGACGGCGCTCGAGAAACTGGCACTTCTGGCAGACGATGAGACAGGAACGCTTCGTGCCACGGTCGCCGGCGTGTTGCTGTGTACACCAAATCCGGAACATTGGCTTCCGCACGCCTGCATCACGGCGACCCGATACCATGGTCGAGACCGAACATCGGGTCAGGTCGATGCCCGAGAGATCACGGGACCGCTGAACGAACAGATCGCCGATGCGGTGGCCTTTGCCGTCAGAAACATGCAGGTCGCAGCGCGTAAGGAGCCGGCTCGTTCGGACCTGCCCCAGTACAGTGAAAAGGCGCTGTTCGAAGCGCTGGTCAACGCCGTCGTCCATCGCGACTACTCGATGAGGGGAAACAGGATCCGTCTGTCCATGTTCGATGATCGCATGGAAATCCAGTCGCCCGGTTCCCTGCCGAATAACCTGACAGAAGAAAGCATGGCCTTGCGACAGTCGACCCGTAACGAAGCCCTGACCTCCATTTTGGCGCGGATGCCCGTCAGAGGGACCCGGGGTGGCACAGACAGTGAATACTACATGGAGCGTCGAGGCGACGGCGTCCCCATCATCCGTCGCGAGACATGGGGGTTGTGCGGGAAGTATCCCGAGTACACAGTCGTCGACGATACCGAGTTGCTTCTTGTCATTCCAGCGGCGAAACCGGAATGGAGCCCCTCTCGCGCCGTTATCTCAGTGCGGTCACTTGGCCAGGCCTTGTCAGGTGTCGACCTGCTTCTATTGTTTCCGAACAAGACCTGGAAACAGGCCATCACGGACGCGCGAGGCGAAGCCGCAGTCGATCTGCATACGACCCATCTCCCCATGACCGTGTTCGCATCCGCATCTGGACATGCCGCGCATCTGGAGCGGGTCTGGACACCAAGCGAACGGGCTCTGGCGATCAATCTAGATGCCCTGCCGACCGGTGGGAGCGTGATTTTTCCAGAGGCGACAGGCCATGTTCCGGGATTGAAGGGCCGGCTCAATCCCATCCGCGACGCCCATGACCGAACCTATCTCTACGCATCGAACAGCGCGATTGACGACGGCAAGCCGCAGCCGGTTCACTTCATCCCGGGCGAAAAACTGCAATTGACCGATGCGCAAGGGACCGAGCTATGCGTGCGGGTCGTCGAAATCGTCGGCCGATCCACACTGATCGAGTATGTCACTGCCGACCGAGAATGTGAATGAGTGTCGGTTCTTTCTCGCCCAACAGTAGAAAAGAGCAATGGCAACCATATCCTCCAAACTCCCATGAATGATGGCGGCCTATACCACCACTCCACAATGGATTACAGTGATGGTGGAAATATTGTGCCCCTTGGCATCTTGCTATGTAAAATATGACCACTTCGGGGGGATCATCGGTCCCGGTAAGTGTTGCCTTTGGGGTGCTGGGATATGGTTGCTATGATCATCATATCCCCCCCTTCCGGCTAGCCGCTTTATCGGCTTGGTCAGGTACCGGCCATGTCAAGATTGGTGGTTATCTCCTGAACATTGCCTCCCGGGGAAAACCAACAGCTGACTCCGCGGCTTGACACTTGCCTCATTTGGTTTCCACGGGTGCATTCAAGAAACGACAGAATTTGAAAATTGCTTGTTCAACAGACCGCGAATCAAGTTGGACAGTGAATTAAGGAATTCATCTGGTGATTGATGGTTGGCATACCCACTATCGGCCTCTTTGAGCGCATTCACATACCTACCCCTTTCCTGCTTTAGTCACTGGGGCAATATCCACTTCCCGCTCAACCATCCTCCTGATTTGACACATAAGACAAAGTAGCAGCAGGCACGCAATGGCATGAAAATTCAAAGCCTTGATTAATGTCTGGGAAAGAAATGTGCGATTAAAGTTGACTGCCAGATGGACCAGCGATTCGAGAAAGTGCAGTTGTCGATCAGTGTTGAAATACTCTAGCCGTTTATATTCATCATTTTCCTCTGTCCCTGTCAGTTCATAGACAATCATCTTCCGGACTCATCAATCACGGCTTCCACCTCTTTTCTGGTCTTTTCGTCAAATCTTCCGACCGCCGAAAGAATATAGGATATGCGTTGTTCTCTTCTTTCTTCTGGTGACATGGGACGCTGGGCTGCCTGACGCAAGCGCTCCACCAAGTCATCATTTTCAGCAGGTTTTTTCATTTCAGATTTGATCGTTGGGTTTACTCACGAACTCCGGTAACATCGCCTAATGGCGGGCATGGCCTACGAATATCATCCTAATCCATTAGTCATATCGATATATCGACTCCATTTCGAGGTGAGAATCGGCACGCCGATTCAATCGTTGACATCCTGGCCCAGGATGGCGCACAGGGTATCACACACAGTGTTCATGTCATCCTCTTCGATCACCAGAGGGGGTAGCAGGCGGATCACCGTGGGGCCCGCGGAAAGTGCCAGGATGCCGTCCTGCAACAGGGCTTCGAGATATGGTTTGGCCCGGGTCTTGAGTTCAATCCCGATCATGAGGCCCAATTGACGGAATTCGCGCACGATGGCGGGCATCCGGGCCCGGAACCGGTCAGCAAACAAAGTGCCAAGGTGGGCAGCACGACTCGGCAGATCATGGGACTGAATATAATCAATACTGGCAATCGCCGCGGCACAGGCCAGTGGATTGCCGCCAAAGGTGCTGCCGTGCTTGCCAACCGCAGAAGCAATGCGGTCATTGACCAAGGTGGCCCCCATGGGGATTCCGCCCGCGATGCCCTTGGCCAGAGACAGGATGTCAGGCGTCACCCCATAGGTCTGACTGGCAAACATGCTGCCGGTGCGACCGAATCCGGTCTGGACCTCATCAAAGATGAGGAGTATCTGGCGCTCATCACACAGTGCACGCACGGACTGCAGATAACCCGGCTGGGCCGGCCGAACACCACCCTCCCCCTGGACCGGCTCAAGAATCACCGCAGCGATGTCGTCTTCCCCGATAACGTTTTCCAACTGGGCCAGATTGTTGAAGGGCACGAATCGATGACCCGGAACCAGCGGCTCGAATTGATCACGATATCGGAAGGTCGCGCTGAGCGAACCCAGCGAGCGGCCATGGAACCCCCGCATGGCACTAACAATAATATGCCGACCAGTGGTCAAACGGGCGAACTTGATGGCGGCTTCCATGGCTTCCGTCCCGGAGTTGGAAAGAAACACTCGGGAAAGCGTGTCCGGGGCGACCCTGACCAGGGATTCCATGGCTTGAGCCCGCACGTCGTTGTAGAAAATGCCAGGACAGGTGATAAGCCGTTGGGACTGTCGGGCGACGGCAGCGGACACTTCGGGGTTGCAGTGACCCACATTGGCGACACCCACCCCGGCCGTGCAGTCAATGTACGCACGCCCCTGTTCATCCCACAAAGTGGCGCCCTCACCCCGCACGATGGTTAGATGGCGTTTCGGATACACTTCGAAACCGAAGCGGCTTTCTGTCTCCATGGCCGATCTCATCGAATCCAGGTCCCTCCGCCCGCCAAAGCATCCGCCACCGGATTGTTGGTCCGGCCGTCGGCGATGATGATTTCCCGGACCGTACCCGTCGCCAGCCGCTTGAGGGCATGCAGCTTGCGTTTCATGCGACCCGTCACACTGCGCTCCCGTTCAGCCAGTTCGGCACGGGTGAGCGTCCGTTCCAATGAATCGGGGTCGTCGAGGTCCTTCATGAAACCCGGCGCCTCAATCAACTGGAGTACGGTTTGCGCATCCAGTGCCTGCTGCAGCCGATAAACGATATCGTCATTTTCTGAATTGATGGCATGGCCGTCGCCATCCACAAGGGGGATGGTCAGGACCGGCGTATAGCCATGGTCGAGCAGCAGGCGCAGCAAGGGGGTGTTGACAGCAATCGGTTTTCCAGAGAGATCGCGCTTAAGCAGATTTTTGCCGTTTTCCTTCACGCGGATTCCCCGATTGCGCTCGCCCTGCACTGTCCGTCCATCCAGGCCAGTGAGTCCGATGGCGTTGATGCCGCGTTGCTGACACAGTTCGACCAGACGCTTGTTGCGAAGTCCGCTGTAGGTCATCAGGATGAGATCCAATGTCCGCTCGTCGGAATATACGCTCGAATAGCCGGAGACCGAAGTGATGATCTGGGGGCTGAACCCCACCTGGGCACCGATACGATTGCGCAGCGCATTGGCGCCGTGCACAATCAAAAATGATCGGTCCAGGGTGGACAGATCCTCAATAATTCCAGGTAGATTCAGGGTATCTCCCCCACCAATTTTGATGATCAGCACGGTCAGGAAGCGTTCGTCGAGTCAAAGAAGATTCCGTGAGAACCGGGCACGATCAAACCGGCAGTCAATGGCCCGTCAATCGAAGAAGGACATATCTTGGAGATGTATGTTTGTGAAGTCAAACGGGCCTGCCACCACTGAATAAAGGCATCGGTCCCGTATCGGGTGGAGACGGTTTCCATTCATTTCTCCATGTCGCGACCTTGGTGTCGGATCGTTCCCTGCCACCGGTTGGGCACCTTTTGCCAAGTGAGGGACAGTTCCGAAAGGGGTTCGGAGCAGATGATTTGGGTCGTCCCATCGGTTGCCCGACACAATTGAAAGTATGGCGGATCTTCACCGAACCAAGAGCAGACCTGCACAGCCTGTGGGGTGGCGAGAAAGAAGTTCATCGCCCGAATGTAGCGGGTCCGGCGGGTGATGATGCCGACCCCTTTTTGCATGGCGGCGAACAGGTCACCTTGGTCGAAACGGAGGATATACCGATAGATCTTCTCGGCCCCGATCCGTCCTTCGGATCGGACCCGGACACCTTGCAGTTCGCCGTTGAACAGGAATACCGACCGGCCGTCGGTAAAAGGCATGTTGTTCTCAATCGCAATCCCTTCGTCGCGGAAGGCACTTCGAGCATGGGCAAGAAATAACCCGGTCAACGGGAAATCCGCCTTGGGATCTTCCCAGACCGGATGAATGGCATGGTATAGCTGCCAAGTGGAATCCGGTCCCAGCCAGGCGCAACCCCACCCATGGCCCTGGTATTCCCGACTGTTCCGGCAGACCCGGCGAAAGGACTCCAAGTAGACATTGGGGTTGGTGCGTACCGGGCTCTCGACCAACAGCAAACGACACATGGATCGTCATCAGATCGGGTGAAGCCCGGTAAAACCGAGGCCGGTATCCTCGTCAAACCCCTGCATCAGATTGAAGCACTGCAGGGCCTGACCGGCGGCTCCTTTCATCAGGTTGTCGATCGCACAGATCACCATGAGACGATTGCTGTGGGCATCCTTCTCGAACCCAATATCGCAGAAATTGGTCCCCGCCAGCAGCTTGGGTTCCGGGTAGCGGTAAATCCCGCGGCGCTCCTTGACGATTCGAATGAAGGGTTCTTGGCCATAGGCGGTGCTGAAGAGCCTCCAGACGGCTTTCTCATCCAGGTCTTGCGAGAGAAACACATGACAAGTGGCCAGGATGCCACGTACCATCTCAATGGAGGTGGCCGAAAACGCAATCTTGGCATCATGACCGAGAATCATCTGCATCTCGGCAATATGCCGGTGACCCGTGGGTTTGTAGGAGCGCACAGCCCCCGCCCGTTCAGGATGATGGCTGGCGTCAGACGCGGTATTGCCGCCCTCACTCGAACCGACCTTGACTTCCACGACTGCTTGCTCCACCACACGGGCCCTGAACAGTGGCAGCAGACCCAGAATGGTGATCGTGGCATTGCAGCCGGCTCCGGCGACCCAATCAGCCTGACCAATCAGGTTCCGATTCACCTCAGGGATTCCATACACAAAGGAGTTCAGGGCTTCCGGTCTCGTATGCGGTGCCTGGTACCACATCTCATAGGCCTTCTGATCGCCGAGCCGAAAATCCCCCGACAGGTCGATCAGGCGGGGGGCGAGATGTTGAAAATGATCCAGTTGGGCCATCGCATGGCCGTGAGGCAGAGCCAAAAACAAGAAATCGCAAGGCTTGAGGTCTTGCACTGTGCAGAACCGGATGTTCGTCACTCCGCGCAGATTCGGGTGTGCCCGAGCGACCGATTTTCCGGCGTAGCGCTCGGAGGTGACCTGACTCACAGATACTTGGGGGTGTCCAAGCAGCAGTCGGAGAAGTTCGCCTCCACCATAGCCACTGCCGCCGACGATCGCCACATTCACTGTCATTTGAACCGCTTCGACTGTTCGATGACATAGCCAACGACCTTGTCCGGAATGTTGACTCCGGTGGTTTCGATGCTGTTGCGAAATTCCATGGTGTAGTTCACCTCGTTCACTAACAGGTCATCGTCACTTTCGAAAACGTCGACCGCGACGACACCCCCACCGACGGCCCGAGCGGCCGACAGGCAGAGATGGCCGAGTTCAGGGGTAATCGGACAATGACTGGCCGTAGCCCCTCTGGCCGTGTTGGTGATCCAGTGCGGTGAGCTGCGGTAGATGGCGGCAATACACTCGTCACCCACGACAAAAGCGCGAATATCCCGTCCTTTCTTGGCGATGTATTTCTGGATGAAGAAGATGGAGTGGTGATAGCTTCCCAGCACGGTCTTATGCTCAAGTATGGTCTCGGCGGCCTCACGATCATTGACTTTGGACAACAACCGACCCCATGAACCCACTGCCGGTTTGAGCACCACAGGATAGCCCAACTCCTCAATCGCCTGCAGGGCGGATGCCTCGGTGAAGGCGATGCGAAGCCCAGGCTGAGGTACCCCGTGTTCGCGCAGGGCCACGGCAGTCAGAATCTTGTCTCCACAAGTCAGGGATACCGGATAGGTATTCACACAGGGCACCCCCAGGCTCTGATACAGGCGAAGTGCATGGAGGGCCCGCGAATGATTGATACAGCGCTCCAACACGACATCCACCTCCGGAGCCGAATGGAGATCAAAGGCCAGCCGCCGGTCATCGAGCAGCACTATGTCAACATTCTTGCGCAGGCGGAATTCCGCCAAGAGAAGCTTTTCCTCTTGCCGAATCAGCGAATGGAGAAAGCCGACCTGGATAGACGACATGAGGCCAATCAGCGCGACTCGGGATTACTCCCCCCAGTCCTCTTCCATTTCCGGAGCTTCTTCGACCAAGACGGGATCAAGGCCCGTCACTTCCAGTTCCGTGCCACAATCATGACACTCGAGCAACTCGCCCAGGACCAGGTCGTCGGACAGAACGAGTTCGGCGCCACATACGGGGCATTCGGTCATGTTGTATTCCTCATGAGATTAGACCAGTTCGCACAATGCGGACTGTAACGCCATGCCCGCTCATACGCAATGACCTGACGCGTCGAATAGGCGAGAGTAAAGAGGGCATCCTGCGTTGGAGCCCAGAGGTCCCTTCTTTCAGCATCTCCTGCTCGACCCCCGTTCTCTGGTCCATCCACGCCTCATCCTGCATGAAATCGACATCAGATGAAACGCATTTTCGTACTTCATCTGGTAGCATGCATCCTGCCCACCACCCCCGCAAGGGCGAGACCGCAAGCTGGGCCGACTGGCGCAAACTCTCATTAGGCGCTGCCTCCCGGGATGCATGATATAACGCGAAATGGCACCATCCTATCGACCTCATCGACACACTTTTCTCGAGTCAGTGAACCGAATACACTTCAACTTTAGGTGGCTCTTTTCTTATTCCAATTGTTCTTGACATGTTGATGCAAGCCAAAATCGACCTCGCTCCTTATGGAATATCCAGAGTGAAGGAAATTGTCTACAACCCGTCTTATGATCTGCTGTTCCAAGAAGAGACCCGGCCCGGGTTGCCTGGGTACGAGAAAGGAGTGGTGACGGAAAGTGGCGCGGTGGCGGTGGATACCGGCATATTTACCGGCCGCTCCCCTAAAGACAAGTATATTGTCCGGGATGAGACCACCCGAGATGTTTTCTGGTGGTCGGATCAAGGAAGAAACGACAACAAACCGATCAGCCCGGCCACCTGGGAGAAACTGAAACGCTGCGTCACCGACCAGCTGTCCGGAAAGCGATTGTTTGTGCTGGACGCCTACTGTGGCGCGAACCCGGACACCCGACTATCAGTGCGGTTCGTCATGGAAGTGGCCTGGCAGGCACATTTTGTCAAAAATATGTTTATCCGTCCCAGTGATGACGACTTGGTCGATTTTGCACCGAATTTCACGGTGCTGAATGGTTCCAAGGCGACCCTGTCGGATTGGCAGTCCCTGGGGCTGAATTCCGAAAATTTCATTGCCTTCAATCTGACGGAGAAAATGCAGATCATCGGCGGCAGCTGGTACGGCGGCGAGATGAAAAAAGGCCTGTTTTCCATCATGAACTACCTGTTGCCGCTTCGAGGCATCGCGACCATGCACTGTTCTGCGAATGTCGGTGAGGAGGGTGACACCGCGATCTTTTTTGGGTTGTCCGGGACCGGCAAGACCACGCTCTCGACATGCCCTAACCGTCAACTCATCGGCGACGATGAACATGGCTGGGATGACGATGGAATCTTCAATTTCGAGGGCGGATGCTATGCCAAGACCATCCGACTGAGCCGCGAGGCGGAGCCCGAAATCCATGCGGCCATCCGTCGCGACGCCTTGTTGGAGAATGTCATGGTGGATGAGACAGGTCGTGTGGACTACGATGATGGATCGAAAACCGAAAACGCCCGCGTGTCCTATCCGATTCATCATATCGACAATATTGTCCGGCCGGTCTCCAGGGCCCAACATGCCCAGCGGGTGATTTTTCTTTCCGCCGATGCCTTCGGGGTGCTGCCACCGGTCTCCATGCTGACGCTGGAGCAGACCAAGTATCATTTTCTTTCCGGATTCACCGCCAAGCTCGCGGGGACCGAATTGGGCATTGACGAACCGGTCCCTACATTTTCCGCCTGCTTTGCGGCCGCCTTTCTCAGCTTGCATCCCATCCGGTATGCGGATGTGCTGGTCCGACGAATGCAGGCCGCAAAAGCGAAAGCCTACCTGGTCAATACGGGCTGGAATGGTTCAGGCAGCCGGATTTCCATCCAGGATACCCGTCGGATCATCAACGCGATATTAGATGGTGCAATCGATAAGATGCCTACCCACGTCATTCCTTGGTTCCATCTGGCCGTACCGATGTCATTGCCGGGTGTGAATCGCGACATCCTGGATCCCCGGCAGACCTATTCCGATCCGCAGGAATGGGAACGCAGGGCGAAAAAGCTGGTGGAACGATTCATCCGTAATTTTCGCCAATACGAAGACCATCCCGAAGGGAAGGCATTGGCCCTCGTCGGTCCGAGTCTGCGGGCCTGACACACCCGGCGGCTGCCATCTGGATAATCGGGAAGGGAGCTTGCGCAAAATGCGCCCCCGGACCGCTGGGAATCTCTCCATCATCGGTTCGCCCTGACCGAGGGTGAATCGTCCCCCAACGGCGTTGGATGCTGGGGTACTCAACGAATCGACTGGGAGGCCAGCCACACCGTCTTGACCGCCGGCCACATGAAGTCCCTCCACCGCGACTCCTCCGCACAGGTTATGACATCGGGTCGTTCGCCGGTGTTCTTGGCAACAATATGATTTCAGACCCCCACGACTTGAGGTAAGAACCAGCATGCCATTCGGAGCACGCCGGAGCCGCCCTGTGACAGTGGACAGTGATCGGGACCGTTACTTGAATGCGGCTAGGCAGGCGACCCAACAGGAACTGTTTTCTCCTGTACGGGTTTTGCGGTAGCCGTATTCTCCGGCCTCCTCATCCTGCCACCAGATGTCGATATGCTGGAAGCCGGCTGCCTCCAGAAGATCCAGTAGTTCCGGGAGGCTCCAGATACGCCAGCGATAGCGGTAGGGTGTGATTTCGGAACCATCCCGGAACCGGAACCTGAGTGCCAGTTCCGCACTATGGTCCACCGGGGAAAAGTTGGTCTGATGCCAGATCATTTCAAATCCAGTACACCGGGTGATAAACAGCTCGTCGGACAGACTGTCGGTGCCACCGGTCACGTCGATCACCAGCATACCGCCACTGGCCAGGTCGGCATGTGCTTTTTGAAAGTAATCCAGCATCTCGCCTCGGGTCAGGAACACCCAGTATGAAAAATTGAAGGCACAACGAATATCAGGAGGGCGCGAACTGGGGGCACGAGCATCGGCGAGGTGCAAAATTGCCCGCTGGGCGCCAGTGCCCAGCGGCTGAATATTGTGTTGACCGCCCCATTCCAGCGGGTCGGGATCTATGTCGAATCCCTCGCCGCTGTAACGGACTCCCTGCTGTACCCAGTAAGACAGGGTCAGAGCTGTGCCACAGAAATCTTCCCGCAGATGCCAGGCGTTTCGTCTGTGTCGATTCCGGTAAAAGTACTGCACCAGCCCGACATCGGCTTCGGGTGACTGAACGGCAAGTTGATAGATCTGGTGCCTGTCGGCGTGTTCGGCCAGACGGGAACCCGTTGTTCGACTGGAAGGCTTGGCTGGAACCATGTGGGGAGAGCAGAAGGGGTGGACCGGGGCCGCCAGGGAAATGGCGGTGGGTATAATCGACCTATGCGTGCCATGCAATCTAACACACGGCAAGGGGCTTTCGATAGGCAGGCGGGTGACTTGGCCCGATTGTTGCATCGGGGCGCATTGGCCTTGGACCTTAGGCTGAGCGATGATCAGAAGCGAACCCTTTTGCACCATAATCAACTCCTGCGACATTGGAACCGTCGGATGAATCTGACCGCCATCACTGACCCATCTGCCATGGTGGTGGAACACCTGCTGGATTCGATGGCGATTGCGCCCTGGGTACAGGGTGGTCGGGTGCTGGATATCGGCAGTGGGGCGGGATTTCCGGGGATTCCCTTGGCGGTGGTCCTGCCACAAGTCGCCTTCACGCTGCTCGACAGTCGTGGCAAGCGGATAGAATTCCTTCAGCATGCGGTATCCACACTCGGATTGGCGAATGTCACGGTGGGAAAAGCCCGGGTGGAAGATTACCGGCCCGGGAAAAAGTTTGATACGCTTGTCTGCCGTGCACTGGCGCCCTTGGAGAAGATCCTGACCCTGACTACGCATCTGCACTCCCCGGGAACCTGTCTGCTGGCCATGAAAGGCCCGCTGGCGGGAGACGAGATTGCCGTCTTGCCAGCACGATGGCGTCAGGCCGTCCAGGTCGAATCCGTCCAAGTGCCTTTTTTGGACGCGAAACGCCATATCATTCGGCTGCCGTTCGCTGACCGTTGGCCATCCTCCGATCATTCCTGACGATTTTCCGGACTGAATCCATGACAAGAATTCTCGCCATTGCCAACCAGAAGGGCGGTGTCGGCAAGACCACCACTGCCATCAATCTGGCCGCCTGCCTGGTCCGCGCATCGAACCGCGTTCTACTGGTGGATCTCGACCCCCAGGGCAATGCCACGGTGGGCAGCGGGGTGTCCCTGCGGGAACGGCCGACAGGTACGTATGAGGTGCTGCTGGATGAGTTTGCCATGGCGGATGCCGTGGTACCTACGGAATTCGGCTATGGCCTGCTGCCGGCCAATCCCGACCTGGCGGGTGCCCAAGTGGAACTCCAGAACCTGGAACGACGGGACTACCGACTCCGGGATGCCATTGTTCCGGTGGCCGGATGCTACGATATCCTGGTGATCGATTGTCCTCCCTCCATCAATGTGCTGACCATCAATGCCCTGACCGCGGCGCGCGAGGTGTTGATTCCGGTACAATGCGAATACTATGCCCTGGAGGGACTGGCGGGCTTGATGGGGACTGTGGACCGGGTCCGTCGAGGGTTGAATCCCGCCTTGAGAATACTGGGGTTGGTCCGGACCATGTATGATCGAAGAAATAGCTTGGCGTTCGAGGTTTCCGAGCAGTTGGGCCAGCATTTCCGTGACACCCTGTTTCGGACCATCATTCCCCGAAATGTACGGCTCGCGGAAGCACCGGGTTACGGTAAGCCGGTGATTGAGTATGATCGCAGTTGTGCGGGCAGCCAGGCCTACCTGGCGCTGGCCATGGAGGTTCTTCGTCGGGGAGTCCAGATCGCAGCATGACCAAAAAGAGAAAATCCAGACTGGGCAAGGGCCTCGAAGCCCTGCTCGGGGATGCGCGACCGGCCCCCGACGGGGTGTCATTGTCCGATTCGATACCGGCCCCTAGGGGGGATGCCGGTCTGTTGGACATTCCTGTTGAACGTCTGCAGCGGGGGCGCTACCAGCCTCGACGGAATCTGGATGAGGCGGCCCTGGAGGAACTGACGGAGTCAGTCCGTGCCCAAGGGGTCATTCAGCCGTTACTGGTGAGGCGATTGGCCGGCGACGAGTATGAGATTATCGCGGGTGAGCGTCGCTGGCGGGCAGCCCATCGGGCCGGCTTGGCCACGATACCAGCGGTGGTGAGGGTGATTGACGATGAGACCGCCATGGCGATGGCCCTGATCGAAAACATTCAGCGCCAGGATCTCAGCGCCATGGAAGAAGCCATGGGTTTCCAGCGGCTGTTGGAAGAGTTTGGCCTGACGCATGAGGAAGTAGCGACATCGGTCGGTCGCTCCCGAGCCGCCGTGACCAATGTGCTGCGGTTGCTGAACCTGCATCCATCGGTACAACAACTGGTGCAGGACCGCGAACTGGGCATGGGACATGCCAGAGCCCTGCTTGGATTGCCCAAGGCGAGACAGCTGGAAGGGGCACACAAGGTGGTCAAAGGGGGGTTGTCGGTCCGTGCGACAGAGCACATGGTCAAACGAATGAACCGGTTGAGCCGGATGCCGGCCCCGAATCCGGAGGATGCGAACACGGATATTCGTCGACTGGAGGATGAGCTGTCCAGCCGAATCCAGGCCAAGGTGGAGATTCGACATCGCCCCCGAAAAGGGCGACTGGTAATCCATTACCACTCACTGGATGAACTGGATGGTATCCTGACGAGGATCCGGTGACGTCATGGGATCCGGCTTTGCGGCCGAAAAATCCGGTAGTGACCCGGCCATCTGCACAGGAGCCGATTTGGGCGCCGGGGGGTGAGCGGCAAGGGCGATGGATTGAATCCCAACCATCATGTTGAACGGTTGGCGATCATCCCACGATGCGCTTGTTGGTTGACCCCTAGAGAGTCGAGACATTATAATCCGCTGCGCCGAAAAAGCGAGAATCGACCGCGTGCCGAACGCAAACTGCCATCGTCTGGAACCTCCCGCCAGACAGGTGCTCGTGCGGCAGGCGGCACTGGCGATTCCCCTAGTCCTGTGGATCCTAGCAGAGGGACACCTGGCTGGTCGTGGCGCCCAGACGGCCGAACAGGTCATCTCCGGGGGATATGGAGTACTGCTCGGCATGCTGGGAACGGTGATGGCCTGGCGCAGCGCCCGGCAATTGGGGAAGGCCGCACTGAAAGCGCCGCCATTCGCTTGGGGGCCGGTCTATCTCGGTCTGCTGAACCGGCTGATAATCGTAGGGGGTGGCCTCGCTCTGGGGATGGTCGTTCTGGGGCTTGGCCCCATATATACCGTCGCTGGATACCTGGTGTCGCAACTGGCCTTTGTATGGGGCTGGGGGCGTGGGGTCTGAAGAAAACATGGTAGACATCGTAGACATGCTGGACAACCTGAATCATGGCCACCGCAGGTGAACTGACCGCGGATGCCTATATCCGCCACCACCTGACGAATCTCACTTTCGGGCCGAAAGCGGATGGGACCTGGGGGATTGCGCATTCGGCTCAGGAGGTCGCGGAGATGGGGTTTTGGGCAGTGCATCTCGACAGCCTATTCTGGTCCTTCGTGTTGGGGGCTGGCTTTGTCTGGTGCTTCGCTCGGGTCGCCAAGCGCATGACCGCTGGCGTGCCCGGCACCACCCAAGGCTTCATTGAGATGATCATCGGGTTTGTCGAAGATAACGTCCGCAGCACGTTTTCCGGCCGGAACGACAACATCGCGCCGATGGCACTGACCATCTTCTGCTGGGTCTTCCTGATGAATCTGATGGATCTGGTGCCAGTCGACCTGATTCCGTGGTTGCTTGAGAAGGTGGGCATCGGATACCAAAAGGTGGTACCCACCACGGATCCCAATGTGACCTTTGGCCTGTCCTTCAGTGTCTTTGCGCTGATGATTTATTACAGCATTCGCTGCAAGGGGGTTGGAGGATTCGCCGCTGAACTCACCTTGCATCCGTTCGAGTCGAAGAACCTTGTGGTCAGAATTCTCTTTATCCCGATCAACTTCTTTCTGGAATTCGTCGGTCTGGTCGCCAAACCAGTTTCCCACTCCCTGCGACTGTTTGGCAACTTGTACGCTGGTGAAATGATCTTTATCCTGATTTCCCTGATGTTCGGTTCCAGCTTGATTCTGTCAATATCCGGCGGGATGTTGCAGTTTGTCTGGGCTGTATTCCATATCTTGGTCATCACCCTGCAGGCCTTCATCTTTATGGTGCTGACCATTGTGTACATGGACATGGCCCATTCACATCACTGAAGCAGGCCAGAGGAACCCTCGAATTCTTTTTTTACCATTCATATCCTTGCACAACATTTTACTTCTCGGAGATCAAGATGGAATCAGCACTTGTCTACATCGCTGGCGCTTTGATGATGGGCTTGGGCGCACTAGGTGCCGCAATTGGAATCGGTGCCTTGGGTGGCCGTTTCATTGAGGGCGCTGCTCGCCAGCCCGAACTGATCCCCATGCTGCGGACCAACTTCTTTATCGTCATGGGTCTGGTGGATGCCGTGCCCATGATCGCAGTCGGTGTTTCGATGTATATCCTGTTCGTCGTGGCCCCGGGGGCTGGCTGATGGGGGATTTCTTCCGGGGCCAGGTCCCTGCGGTAGCAACGGCCGGGCATGATTGATGAATACCACCGGTATCCCAAAATGAATATCAATGTCACCCTGCTTTGGCAGATGGCCTTTTTCGCCCTTTTTGTGTGGTTTACCAAGAAGTTCGTGTGGACACCCATCATCGGTGTGATCAACGAGCGGAAGACCACCATCGCCGACGGGTTGGCGGCTGCCGAAAAGGGTCAGCAGGCAGAAGAAGAGGGCCTGCGGCAAGCCGATGAGATGATCGCTGATGCTAAGGCCCGCGCGGCCGAAATCATTGGCAAGGCGGAAAAGCATGGCCAGGACCTGGTTGTGGAGGCCAAATCCAGAGCGCAGATTGAGGGGGAGCGGATTGTCGCGTCGGCCCGGGACGATATCCAGACCGAACTCAACAAGGCCCGCGAGGCGCTGCGCACCCAAGTCGGCGAACTGGCCATTGAGGGGGCGCGCAAGATTCTGGATCGTGAAATTGATGCCAGGGCGCATGCGGACTTGCTGGACCGCATTGCCGCCAAACTCTGACGGCGACGATCATGACTGAGCTGAACCATCTCGCCCGACCTTACGCCCAAGCGGTCTTCGAGCTGGCCAGGGAGTCTGGAGACCTGACCTCGTGGAGCGAACAACTCGACTGGCTGGCGGCCATCGCGACAGACCCCGCGATGGAGGAACGGCTCCAGCATCCGGATTTCGACGTCGAGCGCAAAATCGAACTGATCCTCGGGGTGGCCGGGAAGCGGCTGAATCCTGACGGGGAGAATCTGGTCAAGCTGCTGGTCAGAAACAGGCGGATCAATACCCTGCCTGCCATCGCAGCGCTGTATGCCCAACAGCGTGCCGAGGAAGAGCGGGTGGTCGAAGCGACTATGATGACCGCCCTACCCATCGACCCGACACAACAGACATCCTTCGCCAACGCACTTCATGACCGGCTGGGCCGCCGCGTGAAACTCGACTTTCTGGTGGACGAAAGTCTGATTGGCGGGGCCGTCATCCGCGCCGGGGACTGGGTCATTGATGGCTCCGTCAAGGCCCAACTCGAACAACTTTTGGGAGCCGTATCTACCTAATCCGATCTCCTGTAGAGAGGCAACACATATGTCCATTCAACTCAACCCTTCCGAAATCAGCGAACTGATCAAGGAACGTATCAAGAACTTTGAAGTCGGTACGGAGGCCCGGACCGAGGGGACCATCGTCATGTTGACGGACGGCATCACGCGAATTCATGGCCTGTCCGAGGCCATGCAAGGCGAAATGCTCGAGTTCCCCGACAACACCTTCGGCTTGGCCCTGAATCTGGAACCGGACTCGGTGGGCGCGGTGGTGCTTGGTGACTACAAGCATCTGGCGGAAGGAGATACCGTTAAGTGCACGGGGCGCATCCTCGAAGTGCCCGTGGGCAACGGCCTGCTGGGTCGGGTCGTGGACGCGCTCGGGCGCCCCATTGACGGCAAGGGAGCGGTCGAATACGCTGGCAATCTGCCCATTGAGAAAGTGGCACCGGGGGTCATCACCCGGCAGTCCGTGTCCCAGCCAGTGCAAACTGGCCTGAAGTCCATTGACTCCATGGTCCCCATCGGTCGGGGTCAGCGGGAACTGATTATTGGCGACCGGCAGACCGGCAAGACGGCGGTGGCCGTGGACACCATCATCAACCAGAAAGGCACCGGGATCCGGTGCATCTATGTCGCCGTAGGCCAGAAGGCTTCCAGCATTGCCGGTGTGGTGCGGAAGCTGGAAGAACACGGTGCCATGGAGCATACCATTGTCGTGGCGGCCTCTGCGGCCGATTCCGCGGCGGAACAGTTCATCGCACCCTATGCCGGCTGTACCATGGGCGAGTTTTTCCGCGACCGAGGCGAGGATGCGTTGATCATCTACGACGATCTGACCAAACAGGCCTGGGCGTATCGCCAGATCTCTCTTCTCTTGCGTCGCCCACCGGGGCGGGAAGCCTATCCCGGGGACGTGTTCTACCTCCACTCGCGTCTGCTGGAACGGGCCGCACGAATCAATGCCGAAGAAGTCCAAGCCCGAACCCATGGAGAAGTCCAGGGAAAGACTGGCTCTCTCACGGCCTTGCCAATCATTGAGACGCAGGCCGGTGATGTGTCCGCCTTCGTCCCCACCAATGTGATTTCCATCACCGATGGACAGATCTTTCTGGAGTCCGACCTGTTCAACGCCGGCATACGCCCTGCGATCAATGCGGGCTTGTCCGTCTCTCGGGTGGGGGGGGCCGCACAGACCGGCATCATCAAAAAGCTCGGGGGGGGGATTCGACTGGCCCTGGCGCAGTACCGGGAATTGGCCGCCTTCTCCCAGTTCGCTTCCGACCTCGATGAAGCGACTCGCCGTCAGCTTGAACGGGGTCAGCGCGTCATGGAACTAATGAAGCAGCCACAGTACCGACCGATGTCGGTAGCGGAAATGGCGGTGTCACTCTATGCGGTGAACGAGGGTTATTTTGACGACGTGGAAGTCAATCGGGTGGTAGCATGCGAAGCGGCCATGCAGGCCTATATCGGGTCCAATCATGGTGATTTGATGGACCGGATCAACGCCGACCCCCAGTTCAGTGACGAGGTCGCTGACCAGATCAGACAGGCCGTCGAGGACTTCAGGCAAAACGGCAGTTGGTAAGGCGCGGCAACTTACAGAGGATCCCCCCATGGCAGCGGCGAAAGAAATCCGCAACAAGATCAAGAGCATCGGCAACACCCGAAAGATCACCAAGGCCATGGAGATGGTGGCGGCGAGCAAGATGCGGCGGGCCCAGGAACGCATGTTCAAGGCCCGGCCTTATGCCACCCGGATCCGCACCGTGGTGGCCCATGCGGCCAGTGCCAACACCGAATATCACCATCCCTATCTCGGTGAGCGTGAACCCGTCCATCGCATCGGCTATGTCATCATCTCCAGTGACCGAGGGCTTTGTGGGGGGCTCAACAGCAACCTGTTTCGCAAGGTGGTCGCTGACATGGCCGAGAAAGACGCCCGCGGGGTAAAACTCAGCGTCTGCGTGATCGGCCAGAAGGCCAGTGCTTTTTTCAAGCGCTATGGCGCCAATGTGGTCAGCGAAGTGACCGGTCTCGGCGACACTCCACGAATCGAGAGTTTGGTCGGCGCTCTCAAGATCATGTTGGATGAATACATTGAGGGCCGTCTCGACCGGCTGATGGTGGTGTACAACCGTTTTGTGAATACGATGGTCCAGCGGCCAACCGTCGAACAGTTGCTGCCGATCCTCGCGAGCGAGGAAGCAGAAACCCAGCACTATTGGGATTATCTCTACGAGCCCGAGGCCAAACCGGTGGTGGACACCTTGATGGATCGCTACCTGGAATCTTTGGTGTACCAAGCGGTGGCGGACAACAATGCCTGCGAACAAGCGGCCCGAATGGTGGCGATGAAGGCAGCGACCGACAATGCCGGCAAGTTGATCGACGAATTGCAGTTGGCCTACAACAAAGCGCGTCAGGCGGCCATCACACAGGAGTTGTCGGAGATCGTGGGGGGCGCGGCGGCCGTTTGATGACCGGTGCGAAACATTGGATGAATTAATTGATTAACAGAGGCTTTTCGAACCATGAGTTCTGGAAATATCGTAACGATTATCGGCGCGGTCGTCGATGTGCAGTTTCCGCGAGCGGCCGTCCCCAAGGTCTATGACGCTCTGGTAGTGGACGCTGACGGACTGACCCTGGAGGTCCAGCAGCAGATGGGTGATGGGGTTGTCCGCTGTATCTCAATGGGGTCTTCCGACGGGCTGAAGCGTGGCTTGAGTGTGACCAATACCGGGGCCCCCATCTCCGTGCCGGTCGGTGCCGGCACCTTGGGCCGGATCATGGATGTTCTCGGCAATCCCGTGGACGAGGCAGGTCCCGTGGACTCACAGGAACGCTGGCCGATTCACCGTCCTGCCCCGACCTATGAAGATCAGGCCGCCAGTGTGGAACTGCTGGAAACCGGCATCAAGGTGATCGACCTGATCATGCCGATCGCCAAGGGAGGTAAAATCGGTCTGTTCGGCGGTGCAGGCGTCGGAAAAACCGTCACCTTGCTGGAACTCATCAACAACATCGCGACGGCGCATTCCGGGCTGTCCGTCTTTGCCGGTGTCGGGGAGCGGACCCGAGAAGGCAACGATTTCTATCATGAAATGCAGGAAGCCGGTGTAGTGAATGTCGAGAACTTCCCCGACTCCAAAGTCGCCATGGTGTACGGTCAGATGAATGAACCCCCCGGCAATCGCCTTCGAGTCGCCCTCACCGGCCTGACCATGGCCGAATATTTCCGGGACGAAGGGCGAGATGTGCTCATGTTCATCGACAACATCTATCGTTATACCTTGGCCGGAACCGAGGTCTCCGCCTTGCTGGGCCGGATGCCATCTGCGGTGGGTTATCAGCCGACCCTGGCCGACGAAATGGGAGTCTTGCAAGAGCGCATCACTTCCACCCGGACGGGATCGATCACCTCCTTCCAGGCCGTCTATGTTCCGGCGGATGACCTCACCGACCCATCCCCGGCGACTACCTTCGCTCACTTGGATGCGACCTTGGTCCTGTCTCGACAAATTGCCGAACTGGGAATTTATCCTGCGGTCGATCCGCTCGATTCCACTTCCCGTCTACTTGATCCCTTGGTCATCGGCGAGGAACACTATCAGGTGGCTCGTTCAGTCCAAGGCATCTTGCAGCGTTACAAGGAACTGCAGGACATCATTGCCATCCTCGGCATGGACGAACTGTCGGAGGATGACAAGCAGGCGGTCAACCGTGCCCGCCGGATCCAGCGGTTCCTGTCGCAACCCTTCACCGTCGCCCAATCCTTTACCGGGACGGAAGGTAAGTACGTAACACTCAAGGATACCATCCAGGGTTTTCAGGGCATCGTCAATGGCGATTATGACCACCTGCCCGAGCAGGCATTCTACATGGTCGGCAACATTGAGGAAGTGGAGGAGAAGTCCAAAGCCCTCAATTAAGAGCATGCCCAGCATCGACTGACTGAAAGAGGAGTCCCATATGGCCGCCACCATTCAGGTAGACATTGTCAGCGCCGAGCAAGAGATCTGGTCCGGTCTCGGCACTATGGTGTTCGCCCCGGGAGAGATTGGCGAATTGGGTATTGCCCCGGGGCACACTCCGCTCATCACCCGGCTGCATCCTGGCGATGTGCGGGTCATCCGGGAAGATGGCGAAGAAGAGTTCATCTTCGTCTCGGGTGGAGTACTCGAAATCCAGCCCCATGTCGTGACCATCCTGTCGGATACGGCCATGCGCGGTCGAGACCTCGACGAGGCCTCGGCGATGGCGGCCAAAAGACAGGCCGAGGAAAAGCTGTCGGAGGCGGCCGCCGAGATGGACTATGCCCAGGCCCAGGCTGAGCTGGCGACGGCGATCGCCCAGATCCGCTCCATCGAGAAGTTGCGCAAGCTACGAAAATAGACCGAGCACCGCCTTCCGGTCTTGGCCAGCCATCTTCCCGGTTTGCGGACCGGCGTGGACAAGACATCAGGTTTCTTCCGATGGCACGATCGGATCCGGGCGGCACACAGGGGGCACCAGACTGAAGGGAAGGGATCGAATCGAATCGAATCCCTCATCGGCCCGGGTCTCGGCATCATCGCCATCGACGATCCGGATAGCCGGATAGGTTTCCGTCTTATCTCTTGCATACCCCAGAGCCTTTCGCATCCAATCCACCAAACACCCAAAAGCATACTGGGGGGTCGCTGGGTCTCACGGTGGTACCGAACTTCAATGGCATCTCGCGATCAGTCGCCATTTGCAAGGTGTCCACAGAGTCCCGGGTATTACCTTTTGGCCTCAGAAAACACGTTCAGATGAGAATCGAATCAGGATTGATTCAACTGGATCAGCAGCATTTGAGACAAGACTGCCAGACAAACAAGAGGACCCTCCCAATGGCTCCGGTCGGTGGGTCTGGCCGTCGATACAAGGCACATCTGGTGGTTTTCAGTTGGGTATCCCACGCAGTGTGACCAAGAACACTTAATTGGACCCGCCTTGTTTGGACCTGTCTGTTGACCGGATCAAGGTCGTGTGCTCTTGCCGCCGTGAACGGAGGGCTCACTGCACCACTGCAGACGAAGATGGCCCAATGGTTCCAGAATGTCTTCAGGCCAGTCCAGAATGTCCACCAGCACCACCCGGTCCAGCTCTTGGCGCACGGGATCCCGGTAGGCCTCGTTGGCCGGAAGAAATGCTCTTGATTGGAAGGCCTCGAACCAGTCTGTCGCCTGTTCCAATTGTTGATCTGTCAACGTCTTCGGATCGAACACGCTCAACCGGGGCAGCACGCTGATCGTCAAACGGCTTCGACCCTGCTGCTGCAGCGAGCCGGCCCACCAGAAACTCATCAATCCCAGCGTGGCATTGGACCATAACACAAGGAATGGCTCCCAACTTGGCTGATGGAGACGATAGTTAGGCCAAGCGGTGCCTCCGATCGCCGGTTCCGGTGTCAGGCAGGCCGCCAGACTCTGGGAGTTCAATCGGAAGTCCCGATTGAAATGCAGCCGGGTCGCCGTCTCCCAGACAGCCACTGCCCGACCCTCACAGTTCGGCAACACTTCGCCGGCCCGGTCCGGCTGAACGACCAGATATCGTTCTCGCTTGGCGTGGTGGCTCCAGAGCACCGGATAACTGGCGGTCGGGGTCAGTGGCCCGATTCGAAAAGGTCCTCGGTACGGGGGCTTCCCCGGTGCCAACGCCCCGATGTCGCGGTCCACGAGCCCGCGGGATCCCAGTTGACTCAATGGCACCATGGGGACGGGTTGCTCGGGTCGATACCGGGCGATCCGCAGTCCACCTTGTGACAATCGGATCATAGTCTGCGCGATGGCCGGTTCACGCAGCGCCGCGCATCCCCCTGCGCTCCAGGGGGCTCGAAGATAGTTCCCAAGGCGTTGGTCGCCCGCCTGCAGGAAGCCCCCCGGGGAATCGGTCGGCAAGGTGCTAGCCAATCGGGCGATATCGGCGGCTTCCATGAGAGTGGCCGGGCGTCGCCACAGATTGAGGAATAGAACATCCTCTGGATCGGTGGTCGATTCAGGCAGCTTTTTCGTCGCCAAGATCAGCGCCTCGGCCATTCCGGTGTCGGCGGAAAAGGCCCGGTCGGTACTGCCGGATGTGGCGATGGTGATGACGGTGATGTCCCTGTAATGATCCTGCCACAAATGTCGGGCGGCTTGCCAGGAATTCCCCTGAACCACGGCAATGGGCAACACCAATGCCACTGTCCCCCCGGGTTTCACCTTGGCATGCGCCAGATCAATGAAGTTGGAAGCCAGTCCCGCATTGCCATGTCCGGCCGGTTGAGGCAGGCGCTGGCAGATGTCCTTCAGGCGTTGGGACATCGCCCTCTGCTCGTCTTGCGAGGTCTGGAACCCCGCGAAGGAAGGCACGGGCACCTCGGTTCCTTCGTGGTTGGTGGGCCGGGTAAACGGCGGGTTCATGATCACCAGATCGACCGAATGATGGGGCAGCCTGAGATCACGGACCTCAGTCTCCGCCCGGCCCAGAACCTGCCGCAGTCCCGTGGGAAAAACAGACTGGGTTTGCTCCTTGGGGATCAGGTCGAGAGACCCGATCAGGGTCCCCATGGTCTCATCAATCCCGTAGGGCATGGTATACACCCGGGTCCGGTCATACAATACATCGGGGTGTACACTGGAAAGCTGGGAGGCGCACAGATGGCTCGCAGCTGGCATGATATCCGCGGCAATGATGGCCTGTTCCATCATGGCTTGGTGCACTTGGCGATCATCGCCTGCGTTCCGTCGATATCGACTCAGTACCGCATGGTAGGCGGCAGACAGCAAGGTTCCCGTCCCGCAGGACAGGTCGGCGACTCGCATCTCGGCATAGCGATCCAGCGCCCGCCAGTTCCATTCCAGACGTCTCACGGCCATCTCGGCCAGCAAGGTGGCGCTGGCGGGCAGGGTGTAGAAGGTGGCCAAGAATTTTCGATCCACGATCAGGTTCTGAAACAAGCGCCCCATCAGATCCTGTCGCGCGATGAGGCCCTGATGGCTCAGTTGTTCTGCCGTTCGGACCAGCAGGTCCAGCGCCTGCTTGGCGGGTCGCACCGGAATGGTCAGCAGCAGGTCCGAAGCGACCCGAAAAATGGGCCAGTAATTGACTTCCTCCAGAATTCGACGCCAAGACGTCATGAGGTGGCGTTGCAAGATGGCGGACGAATCCTGCTGTAATTGTTGAATCGCTGGTATCCCATGCGTGCCAGCGATCAGGGAATGAAAGGCCAGGGCGTTGGCAATGATGGCCATCGCCATCCGGTCGGTTTGTTCCCCGGGGGCTTGTTGCAAGACCTGACCCAGATTGCGGTCGATATCCGTGTACCCCATCTTGACATAACTCCGGATCACGGCCGCGGCGTTTCGCACCCCCTGTTCCAGAACCGCCATGCCCTCCTCAATCAGGCGTTGCGAAATCATGGCCTGCTCAATGCAGCCGGCGAGGTCATCCACCGTGCCGGTCAACCAGCCCTCGGCCGGCCACCGGTCTGGCGAGTGGGGGTTCCCGGACAGAACACAATATGCCCATTCGGCGGCCTGAATGCGGTCCACCAGATTCGACTGCGTATGCTGTAACGTGGCCGGGATCCGAACCGCGATGGCTTGTTCGATGCGATCCTGCGTGTTCCCAAGCCCCCGACCCAGTCTGGCCCGGGCATCCTGTTCGACCGTGGCAGCCGGGGCATATTCAGTTTCCAGCACGACCGGCTGCCTATTCGGGGGACTGATCAGAAGGTCGGGACGCAGTGCGGATTGTCCCTTGATGAGTCCGGTCTGCTCCACGGCCAGATGATCCCGCCATAGGGGGTGTTTGGTGCGCAGTACTTCGCCCAGCAGCCCGTTCAATACCGCCTCGCTGGTATGGCTCTTTCCGACCATCAGAGGACCTTTCAATTGTTCATGAAGTCGTGTCGCTCGTTTGAGTCGTGATCCCAAATTGACGTTCCGGGGACAGGAATTCGTTCCCGGACATTTGCCCCAGCGTCTGGAATCATGACAATACCGTCTAGTGTACCGAATCTTGACCCCACCGTTCGTCGGGAAAGACCGGAAAAGCGCTTTGCGGTTGCTTCAATTTGATTCAATCACGCAACAGACCAAGGATAGGGATATTTCGTTAAAGGAACTTGATGACCCCCGGAACTTTGCAGACAGATGGCCATGCCGACCGGTCTTATACTCTGCTTGGAGAGTATTTCATCCACCCCCAAATAGGACCCAATGAGTCAGCCCGAGACCGACAAAGCAAGGGCAGTTCCGGGCGCGACCAGCCAAGTATCGCACTTCGCCAGTGGAGTATTTCGCCCTCTTCAGCCAGTCGTGCCATATCGACAAGCCATTTCGCCTATCTTTGGTACTCATCTGGCATTGGGGACTCGTTGATCCATCCACCTGACCACCGCCATCATGTCCTTCATGGGTCGATTGGGATCGGTTGATCTTGCCCTGGATGAGGGGCGGCCCAGATGGATTTTCAACTCTTCATCATATCCAGGGAATGATCCGCTTCGGGTCGGCGGAGGATTCACCGACAAGGCTGGCAACATTGGTCGGGACATCTTCCAAGGTTTCTACCACGGCGTCAGAAACCCCTCTCGGACGGATGGAACGGTTTCGATCGCATCAATGGATTTGCCGATCATGGCGGTTTCCAGCTCTCTACTCCCAAAACTGCCAATCATGAAAGCCAAGAACGACGGGCGCACATCCCAAGACGTAAGGGTTTCGCTTTATGGTTTTGGCAGATCCTTGCGATACAGACGGGTCACCAGGCTGGAGGTATCGAATCGATTCCCGCCCGCAGCCTGAATCTCGGCATAAAACCCGTCGATGATCTGGGTCACCGGGAGTTCGGAACCGTTACGCTTTGCCTCTTGCATGCACAGCCCCAGGTCCTTGCGCATCCAGTCTACCGCAAACCCGAAATCAAACTGGTGGTTCAGCATGGTCTCATGGCGGTTCTCCATCTGCCAGGAACCCGCCGCTCCCTTGGTGATCACCTCGAATACTTTCATCGCATCAAGGTCGGCATTAACGGCAAAGGCCAATCCTTCGGACAGACCCTGTACCAATCCGGCAATACAGACCTGGTTGACCATCTTGGTCAGTTGGCCCGCCCCCGCCGGTCCCATGTGCATCGCCAATCGAGCATAGCAGTCGATCAGGGATTGAGCACGAGCAAAGACCGCCTCCTTGCCACCGACCATGACGGTGAGCACACCATTTTCAGCACCCGACTGCCCCCCCGACACCGGGGCATCAAGAAAATCGAAGCCGCGGCTTTCGGCGACCGCCGACAACTCTCGGGCGACATTGGCCGATGCGGTGGTGTGATCCACGAACACGGTGCCGGGTCGCATGACACCGAACGCACCGTCCGGCCCGGTGGTGACACTACGGACATCCTCATCGTTGCCCACACAGCAGAACACGAAATCCGCCTCGGAAGCGGCCTTCGCCGGGGTCTTTTCCAGGATTCCCCGGTGCTGCTCAAGCCACTTCCGAGCTTGAGCCGTGGTCCGGTTGTAGACGCAGACCTCGTGGCCACTGGAGGCGAGATGACCTGCCATGGGATATCCCATGACACCCAGACCAATGAAGGCGACTTTCATGACCGAAAACTGTTGATTGAATGACAAGGGGCATACTGTAACGCGAAGCGATGGCTCAAGCAAAAGAATTCTCCGGGTCAGATTGTGACCCCATCAAGGACGCATATGACAGGCCTGAGGGTCATTCGTTTAGCCATTTCAGTCCTGAGACAGCTGTAAGTGTCACCATATATGAATGCTGGTCATCAAGTGCCGATTGGGCTCGGCGACCAGCAAAGGGAATCGACTCCTGATGTGTGATTCCATCGGCCCAGTGGCAGATCATTCTGACGGACAGGATCAGCCGGTTGACAGTCAGTCCTTTGCAGAAAACATTTCTGGTCCTCCAACCCATCCATCATCGGGGATGGGTCCAGTCCTCCTAAGCACACCATTCTTACGGATGTCCGCAGGTCACTGGAGGACGGGATCAGCCTTTTCTTGAATGGGGGTGGGCATGGTTGTGGTTCGAATCCAGCCCAAACGATCGGTCTGCCGGATTGGTGAGCAGTCCGTTGATCTGTCCGCGGGCGACGCACCGCACCCACTGCTCGACCTGATCGGAATCAAGAGCGATGCCCTATCATGAATTCACGAAGAGTTCATTTTGGCCGTCCATCGCCACATGACCATGGCCAACAGCCATAGCGCGGCCGTGGGCAGGGCGGCCCCGACCCAGGGCGAAAGGCCATGGGCCAACGCAGCATAGCAAAAGCCCTGGTTGACCGCATAAAAGCCCAGACCGAGCATCACTCCAGCCAACAGATGGCGTTTGACCCGCTGCGAACGGCTATGGACGAAGGCAAAGGGAAGGGCCAACATCACCAGGACGGCCGCTGAGAACGGCCGCACCAGTCGACTCCAGGAGGCGAGCTCAAAGGCCTGGGTCTGTTGTCGGTTCGCGGCCAAGTGGGCAATATAGCGTCGTAATTGGAGGAAAGACAGCTGTTCCGGGAGAATCAGGAACGCGGTCAGGGTGTCTGGGGTGATCGTGGTCTGCCACACTCCCCTTTGTGTCACACTGGCCTGGGCCTGCCCCTGCGGATGGATTCGAGTTTGCCGGACATCACGGAGATTCCAGTGGGTGCCCTGGTAGACCCCCTTCCGGGCGAACAGCATGGAATGAAGGTGCCTGTCCTGGGTAAAGTCAAAGATCTGGATCTCCCGCAGCGAGAGGTCCGGCCATACTTCGCCGATGTGCACAAAACTGTTGTCGTCACGCAACCAAAGACCCGAGCCTCGCTGCGGCTGGACTACCTTTTTCAGGTTGTCCTGCTGCATGCGCTGGGTCCAATGCTCAGTGACCGGGGCCACAAATTCTCCGATCAAGACGGCCAGCAGACAGAACGCGAAAACCAAGCGCAACGAAGCCGAGACGACCTGTGGCCTGGACACGCCACTGGCTTGCATCACAATCAACTCGGAATCCTTTGCCAGTAGAGCCAGCCCGGTCACCGTGCCCAGCAAGGCCGCCATCGGGAACAGTTCATACACTATCCGAGGAATAGACAGCAAGGTCAGGAAGACGGCCTGATCCAAACCCAGGTCGCCATTTTCGATCAGTTCGATGAATTCGACGATCAGCCACAGGACCAGCAGCAGCAGCATACAGAACAGGGTGGAACGCCACAGGCTACGGGCGATGTGACGGCGGAGAATTTTCATGGGGTTATGTCGGCACGGACGCCCGGGCAGACAAGGGTAGGTCCTGACTTCGGCGATAAAACAGAATCAGTGCCAACAGCAAAAAGACGGCATGGACTGCCCAAAGACTTAGGTACGGATTGGCGATTTCCCGCTCTACCATTGCCCGGGCCAACCCAAGGCAGTGAAAGTAGATGATATATATGCCGAGGGCCATCACCATGTGGGGCAATGGCGTGGCCCGTAGTCGAGCGGATGACAGCGCCAAGGCCAACAGCATGAGAACAGGCAGCATGGCCACTTTCGACAGACGCCAATGTAGTTGACCCACGTCAACTGGGTCGGTACGGGTCATCAGATCCCGGGTTTGCCGGGCTTTCGGCGGCAAAATGGCATTGGTAGGAAGCCGATTGGGCAAAGGCAATCCGTAGGTCTCGAAGCGCAATACTTCGTAGCCTGTGCTGCCAGCTTGGCCGCGATACAACGTCCCATCCTGGAGGACCAGATATTCCTGGCCACTTTCCCTGTCCACCGTGCGCACCGCCGTATCGGACACCACGATCTGTCCCCCTTCATCCATCCGGTCATAAACAAAGACTTCTTGGAAGTTGTCCGTGGCAGGGGGATGGTGGCCAATAAACAAGACTCTTTGCCCGCCCCGGGTTTCATGGAACACCCCGGGAAGCATCCCCGAAACATCGGAACGATGTCGAATTTCCTGCTCTTGGATGTGGGTCATTTCTGCAGACAAGGGGGCCAAGTACAGTGACAACAGCGCGACCAGAAACCCCACACCCAAAAAGAGGATGAAGGCCGGTCGAAGAAAATGACCAAGACCCACGCCACAGGCCCGAATGACCGTCATTTCCTGGTCGCGCACCCAGCGAGTCATCACCAGCTGAATGGCAATATACAAGACCAGAGAGATCACGATGTCGAGGTGGGCGACCATCTTGAGCACGCCCAGTAAGGCCACACTGCCAATCGGGATGTCTCCCTGAGCCGCTTCGCGCAGGAAATATACCACTCGGGTCACCAGTAGGATGGACAGCAGGATGACCGCCACGGTACTGGTCAGCTGCAGCACTTCCCGAATAAAGGAGCGGTGAATAATCATGACTGGATTCTATCGTGAAAGATGTCATCGACCGCTGAATCCGATCAGGCGGGTGTGGGCGGGCCAGATGATGGGCGAACCCTCTCGGGTGACCACAAACGAAGGGCTGTCATGATGTCTTTCATATTCATGATCCGATTCCGGGAACTTTCGGGTCGGTCGGATGAAGGGGATTTTCGGTGGAATATCCTGCCATGGCTAGTCGATTCCGGTATCTGGGGATATCTCCATAAACTTGAAATCGTTGTGGCAGGCCCCATACCGCCCATGTCCCATTACATACTGACTGCGTACCTATGAACGATCAGAATACACTGGAAAAGCATGCTTTTCAGGCTGAGGTGCAACAACTCCTGCACCTGATGGTGCATTCGCTCTACCGCAACAAGGAAATATTTCTCCGCGAGCTCATTTCCAACGCATCCGATGCCTGTGACAAGCTCCGGTTTTTGTCTCTGACCGACAAGTCTCTCCTGGAAGACGAGGAGGCACTGGGTATCACGGTGGATATCGACAAAAAGGCCAAAACCATCACGGTGAAAGACAATGGAATCGGCATGAACCATGATGAGGTGGTCGAAAATATCGGTACCATCGCCCGATCGGGCACCCGCCGATTCCTGGAGCAGATCAACCAAGGTGCACAGAGTGAAACGGCCCTGATTGGTCAGTTCGGTGTCGGCTTTTACTCCAGCTTCCTCGTGGCCAAGGAAGTGACCCTTCTCACCCGCAAAGCCGGCCAACCAGCCTCCGAAGGCGTCCGATGGTTATCTGGCGGCAGCGGAGAATACACGCTGGAGACCATTGAAAGGCCGGAACGTGGCACGGCAGTCACACTCAAGCTACAAAAAGAGGCCAAGGATTTTTTGGAGCCCTACCGGGTTCGCAGTGTGATTTCCAAGTATTCGGATCATATCTCCCTGCCCATCCGCATGCTGAAAGAGCCGGAAAAAGACGATGACGGCAAGGTGATTAAAGGACAAACGCCGGAATACGAAACTGTGAACAAGGGCTCCGCGCTGTGGGCCCGTCCTAAGAAAGACATCACGGAAGAAGAGCACCAGTCTTTCTATACCTCCTTGACCTATGACCCGGAACCTCCGGCGGTCACTCTGCACAACCGTGTAGAGGGGAAGATGGAATATATTTCCCTGTTCTATATCCCGTCCCGGGCCCCCTTTGATCTCTGGGACAGAGAGCAACGTCATGGCATCAAGCTGTATGTCCGCCGCATTTTCATCGCGGATGATGCCAAGCAGTTGATGCCCAGTTACCTACGATTCGTGCGGGGACTGGTGGATTCGGCGGATCTTCCACTGAATGTCTCGCGTGAGTTCCTGCAACAAAACCGGGAAATCGACAAGATTCGCTCTGCGTCGGTCAAGAAGATCCTGGGCGAGTTGAAAAAGTTGTCGACCAAAGACCCGGAGAAATATCAGAATCTCTGGAAAGAGTACGGTCGAGCGCTGAAAGAAGGCGTGGTGGAAGATTATGAAAACCGGGATGCGATCGCCCGGCTGATTCGATTCGCTTCGACCCATGGTGATGACGACATCCAAAACACCTCTTTGGAAGACTATGTCGGCCGGATGGGTGACAAGCAAAAGGCGATCTATTTTGTCACGGCGGAAAGTCATGCCGCCGCCAAGTCCTCTCCCCATCTGGAGATCTTCCGTAAACATGGCATTGAAGTGTTGCTGCTGTCCGATCCCGTCGACGAATGGGTAGTGAACCACCTGCCAATCTTTGAGGAAAAGCCGCTGCAATCCATTGCCCGGGGCGAATTGGATCTGGATGAGCTCGAAGGCGAAAAAGATCAAACGGAAGGGGGGAAAGCCAAGAAGGAGGAACTCTCCCCTTTGGTGGAAAAATTCAAGTCGGTATTGGAAGGACGAGTCAAGGATGTCCGGCTATCTGATCGACTGGTGGACTCCCCCGCCTGTCTGGTCGCCGACCAGCACGACCTCGGGGGGAATATGGAACGGATCCTCAAGGCGATGGGGCAGGAAGCCCCCACAGCCAAGCCGATCCTGGAATTGAACCCGACGCACGAGATCGTCCTGAAAATCGACCTGAATTCGGCCACTGTGGATGACTGGGCGTGGGTACTGCTGGACCAGGCGGTGTTGGCTGAAGGGGCCACCCTGAAGGATCCGTCTGCCTATGTAAGCCGGGTCAATCGACTGCTCGCTGGCTGATCAATCCCTTGATACCTACCGTCGGTCTGACCGCGGTCCGGGGAAAAATGGTCAGACGGCTTAATCCACCCAGCGCCGGTCGAGCCGGAAACCCCTGATCGATGATGGACGATTCATTTACGCCCAGTCCAAGTGGTTCCTGGAATTGGAACCACTATCCTGGACCTCATTGTTTTCCCTCACCATTGAACATCCATGCAGATCAAGGGGGGCGGCGTCATGAATTGAAACGGGCAATTTCCGGAATGATCACCAACCTCTGGATGCCATCACATACCCCCCAACCCATGCCACCCGCTCCCCGGCTACGGGCCGACAACTGGTCAGATCAGCCAAGGGACGGCACTTTCCAGTTTCAGCAGGGTGATTTTGGTTTCAATCCCTTCACCGCCTGAATATCCCCCGATCCCCCTGCTCGCCAGTACTCTGTGACAAGGCACGACAATCGGAAAAGGGTTGCCACCACAAGCCATACCGGCGGCCTGTGGTGAAGTACCCATCTGACGAGCCATTTCAGCATAGGTCATCGTGCCACCATAGGGGATTTCTGACATCACCCGACAGGCTTCTGCCTGAAAGGCGCTGCAGGACCATGCCAACGGCAGGTCAAAGGATCGGAGGGTGCCGGCGAAATAGGCATCCAATTGACTCCCCGCCGCCGCCAGAAGGGGGGAATGGTCGGCAAAGGCTGTCTCACTCCATCGTATCCGGGTCAGGCATTCATTGTCCTGCACGAGCAGTATCTGACCCACCGGTGAATGGATGGTTTTTTGGAGGATCGCTCTCATGGTTTCACGATTGTCGGATCAGGGCATCTATTCACGTGAAGAACGATCCACAGTCCCTATCCTCAAAGCAGCCATTCAGTCGCTTCCATCATCGTCGGAGCCGAGGCGTTGGACTGACTTGGTTTCGGGAATGAGGGCCCTGGGCGGGACATTGGAGTGCCATCCCCGCCGACTGGCTCTTGACGAAAAACCCTTTCAGTCACCTGATCCGATCGAATCCGGTCTATTTCCCCTGCCGCGCTCTGGCTTCAGCGATCACAATCTCCGAAATATTCTTCGGACAAGGGGCGTAGTGATCAAATTCCATCGAAAACTGGCCCCGTCCGGAGGTCATGGTCCGGAGATCGCCGATATAGCCAAACATTTCCCCCAGCGGCACCTCGGCCTTGATCCGGGCGCCGATGGCACTGGTATCCTGGGACTTGATCATGCCACGACGGCGGTTGAGGTCGCCGATCACATCACCCACATGATCATCCGGCGTAAAGACATCCACTTTCATGATGGGCTCAAGGAGCTGAGGTCCCGCCTTGGGCATGGTCTGACGATAGGCCGCCTTGGCCGCGATCTCGAACGCGACCGCAGAAGAGTCCACAGCGTGAAAGGCCCCATCCGACAAGACGACTTTGACATCTAGACACGGATAGCTCGCCAACACCCCTTCTGCCATCATGTCCCGAAAGCCCTTGTCAATCGCAGGCCAGAATTCCCGGGGTACGTTGCCCCCTGTCACCACGGATTCAAACTGGTAGCCACTACCCGGTTCACCCGGCTCGATACAGTAGTCGATCTTGCCAAACTGACCCGAGCCACCCGTCTGCTTCTTATGGGTATAACTGTCCTCGACTCGCTGGGTAATGGTTTCGCGGTAGGCCACCTGTGGCTTGCCCACGGTGACATCCACGTTGTGTGTGCGGCGAAGGATATCGACCTTGATATCCAGATGCAGCTCACCCATGCCCTTGAGAATGGTTTCACCACTGTCCTGGTCGGTCTCTACTCGAAAAGAGGGGTCTTCCGCCACCATTTTACCGAGAGCAATACCGAGTTTTTCCGACCCGCTTTTGTCGGCGGGTGTCACCGCCATGGAAATCACCGGGTCCGGGAAGACCATCGGTTCCAAGGTGGCAGGAGACTTGACGTCAGCGAGAGTATGACCCGTCTGCACATTTTTCATCCCCAGTACCGCGACAATATCCCCCGCCTGGGCAGAATTCAATTCATTTCGGGAGTTGGCATGCATCTCAACAATGCGACCGATTCGCTCCGATTTGCCCGTAAAGGTATTCAACACATTGTCACCTTTGGAGAGCGTGCCGGAATACACCCTGAGAAAGGTCAACGCACCAAAACGATCATCCATGATCTTGAATGCCAGAGCACGCAGTGGACGGGAAGGGTCGACGATGGCCAGTGTCCCGGTCTGGTTTCCTTCCAGGTCCATTTCGGGCTGTGGCTTGACTTCCGTGGGGTCAGGGAGAAAATCCACTACGGCATTCAAGACCAACTGCACTCCCTTGTTCTTGAATGCCGACCCGCAATAGGTAGGGAAGAAATTCAGATTGATGGTCCCTCGACGAATACAGGCCAGCAGTGTGTCGATAGTTGGCTCATCACCTTCAAGATAGCGCTCCATCGCTTCATCGTCCTGTTCCAAGGCGGTTTCGACGAGTTTTTCGCGGTACGCCTCAACCTGATCGATCATATCGTCGGGGATATCCTCGATCACATACCGGGTGGGATCGCTGGAATCATCCCAAACCCAAGCCTTGCGGGTGAGCAGATCCACCACACCTCTGAATTCATCTTCGATGCCGATCGGCAATACCATTATCAGTGCCTTGGCCCCGAGATTTTTCTCGATCTGGTCCACCACCTGATAGAAGTCCGCCCCCATACGATCCAGCTTGTTCACGAAAATGATGCGCGCCACCTCCGAATCATTGGCATAGCGCCAATTGGTTTCCGACTGCGGTTCCACCCCACCTGAGCCACAGAACACCCCTATCCCACCGTCCAGCACCTTCAGGGAACGGTAGACCTCAATCGTAAAATCCACGTGTCCCGGGGTGTCGATGATGTTTAGCCGGTAACTGTTCCAGAAGCAACTGGTCGCGGCAGACTGAATGGTGATTCCGCGTTCACGCTCTTGGGCCATGAAGTCTGTGGTGGCCTCCCCGTCATGCACCTCACCGATCTTGTGAATCTTGCCGGTCAGGCTGAGAATGCGTTCCGTCGTAGTGGTCTTGCCCGCATCTACATGAGCAAAAATACCGATGTTGCGATACTTGGAAAGGTTGGTCATAACAGTAACTGATACAGGATGTCGGGCGTATGCAATCGGATCATGCTTCCATTCCGTGGATACCTTGTGGTGCGCCCAAAAAAGAGGGCGCGATGATACAACAAACAGTCGTGATATCCAATGAAAAACCCACCCCAAGGTCGTCATTCCGGCCCGCTGGCATGGACGACGGTCCATGGATCCGACCTGGGTTGACGGTTTTGAATCCCGGCGACTGGATAGTGCTATCCTCTCTTGGCCCAGCCCAGAGAACAACTCGTCATGGTAGAACGATGAAGGCCGTCGTCCCTCACTCCCTTTCCAGGCAAATTAGCGGGAAGGAACCAACCATCCCCACGAATAAAGCCAACGACTTCCCGGACACTCTGTGAATCCGCCTTCAGTCCAGATGATGCCGCCATTTGACCAGGTCCACGGGACTGACACCACATCGGGCATGGTGGATGAGCCCAGGTACTCTCCCGAATAGTCGCAGGAACAAATCTCCCCTGCCGGGACATCTTTTTTCACACGCCCCGACAATCCATTCGCCTATCGGTTCGCAGTGGCTGGATGTGCGACTGGAATAGCACCTCGTCCAATGAGACCTGCTCAGCGACATCTCTCCGAATGGATGACCCCCGTTCCCGCAGTTGTTTTTTCAGTCCGGAACCATCATTCTGTGACAATCACCATGCTCAGTACTTTCGTGCACCGGCTTCGGAAGCTACGCGAGGAACCAGTGCCTTGACCAGTCTGGTCATCTCCAAGGTACCAACCGGCACCTCATCACGTGTGACAAGGTAGCGATGTGATGTGTCTCCGCCCGAGCGGGCAATCACATGTTCCAGTGTGTCATTACAGTCAACCACGCCATGGGCATCAGGCGGGACGGAAGTGCTTTCCAGCGGTGTCATGATCGAACGCACACGCAACACGCGGGCTCGATTAATATCGCTGACAAAGTCTTCGATGTAGGGATCATTCGGATTCAGCAGGATATACTGAGGCTCACCTTGCTGCACGATACTCCCATCTTTCAGGATGACCAGATGATCGGCAATCTTGAGTGCCTCGTCCAGATCATGGGTAATGAAAACGATGGTCTTGTGCAGTTCGGTCTGAAGCTCGACCAGCAAATCCTGCATGTCGGTGCGGATCAGGGGATCCAGGGCCGAGAACGCTTCGTCCATCAGCATGATAGGGGAATTCGAGGTCAATGCTCGGGCAATGCCCACGCGTTGCTGCATCCCGCCCGACAACTGGTAGGGGTAGTGATTGCCGTAACCGCGCAACCCCACTCGCTCCAGCCATTTATGGGCTTCGGCCAGATACTCACTCTTGGCCACGCCCCGCACCTTGAGCGAGGTGGCCGCATTTTCGGCCACCGTCCGATGGGGCAACAACGCAAATCGCTGGAATACCATTGACATGACTGATCGTCGCAGATTCCGCAGCGCTCCTTCATCATAGGCCAGGACATCGTCCCCATCCACTTGGACTTCTCCGGCCGTGGGCTCAATCAAACGATTCAGATGGCGGATCAGTGTGGATTTTCCTGAACCCGACAGGCCCATGATGACCGTGACCTGACCATCGTGCATGGCTACGTTGATGTCCCGCAAGCCCAGCACATGATGATGTTTTTCCAACAGTTCCTCCTTGTCCATACCGTCCAGGACATGGGGCAGGACAGCTTGCGGTTCTGTCCCGAAAACCTTGTAGAGATTCCGGATCGATATCTTGACCGTATCGTTCAATGGGCGGCCCCTGATCAATGCTTCTGGACCGCGTTGATCCGATCCAAGGCGGATTTGGTTACCCGGTCAAGAATAATGGCCAGCAGCACGATCCCCAATCCCGATACCAGGCCGACCCCCAATTCCAGATTCCGGATCCCCCGCAGGACCAATACACCCAGCCCCGGTGCCGACACCAAGGACGCAATCACCACCATGGCCAGGCTCATCATGATGGTCTGATTGACCCCCGCCATGATATTCGGCAGCGCCAGCGGAATCTGCACCCCGTAGAGTTTCTGCCGGTTGGTCATACCGAAGGAATCCGCCGCCTCGATCACGTCCTTGTCCACCAACCGTATGCCCAGATCCGTCAGCCGGATTACCGGGACAATGGCATACAGGATGATGGCAATCCCATACAGTTTGGGTTCAGTCACCGAAAACAAGAAGATCAATGGAATGAGATAGACGAAGGGCGGCAGGGTTTGCAGCATATCCAGCACAGGCAGGATCATGCGCTGCAGCGTATTGTGGCGGGACATCGCAATACCAATCGGCACCCCAAACAGCACACACAAAAAGGCACAGACGAAAATGATCGCCAACGTCTGCATGGCAAACTCATAGTGGTCAATGACGGCCAGAAAAGCCAGACAGGCGGTCACAAACATCATCAGTTTGGCGGATTTTGACGTCAGGTAGACGACCACCATGAGGAACGGAAACATGAGCCACCATGGTGCCGTCTCGAACAGCACCAATGCACCTTCAAGGATCCAGCTGAGGGGTTGAGTCATGGGATCCAGGATGAATCGAAGGGCGTCCTTCATCGCCAGAAAGCCCTCTTCCAGGCCTTTCGTCAACGCCCTTGATTGAATGATTTTTCCACAGGATTCATTCAGGGCATCCAGCGAGGGAAATGGCAATTCCCAGAAGGAAGCCGTCTTGGCTTGGTCGCCATCGCTTTTTGCCAACAAATCGGCCATGGACATCGGTGCACTGCTGGTCCCATCCGAATCGCACCAGTCCCTCAATCCGAGACGATCGAAAATGAAATCATATGTGGCCATTCATGTTGCCCTCATTCTTGTGCCGAGGGCTGGCATGGCGCCAGCGCCTCGGTAAAATGATCGGAATGATGACCGACTGCACCGTGCGTCCTGATGGACGCTCTGTCAACCGATGACGGTCTAGTTGATGAGTGCTGCCAACTTGTCACGGGCGGCGTCATTCACCCACCCTGACCAGATATCCGCATGATTGGTCAGGAAGTACACGGCCGCTTCTTCGGCAGTAGCACCGGCTTCATCTTGCCACGCCAGCAGACCGCTCATCATATCGACGTCAAAAGATACCTTGCCCATGAGTGCGGCGATCTCTGGTTTCTTGTCTGTCAAAGCGGCCGTGGCCACTGTCAGGACCGGTGCCGGAGGAAAATCTGAAACCCCCGGGGACGGATTATCCTTGTTTTGGTTGGCCGAGTGGACTGCCGTGTCAATGTTACCAATAGCGACCTTGGCCATCTGGTACTGACCCAACACCGAGGTCGGCCCCCAGTAATACCCAAACCATGGCTCCTGGTTCTCATAAGCGGCCGCGAGCGACGTGGCCAGGGTTTCTCCTGAACCATGATTGAAAATCTCAAAACCGTTCGCTTCAAGGTCCAGGGCCTGGATCAGATTATCATTCACGATCCGGCAACCCCAACCATCCGGACAGTTGTTGAATCGTCCACCGACCACATCCGGATTGGCCATCACCCCTTCGATCGTGGCCAGTGCGGGGTGGGCATCAAGTAGATATTGGGGAACCCACCAACCTTCCACACCCCCCGGGGCAATGACTTCGGCCAGCCGCATGACCTTGCCTTCGGTTTCAAGTTCCGAGTAGACGGCCCCAGTCGAGTTGAGCCATAGTTCCGTCACGATATCCGGCTCAGCGTTCTCGGCCAAAGAGGCCACGGATGTCGTGGTGGCGGACGGGACTTTCTCCACCGTGCACCCATATCCCTGCTCCATCAGAAATTTGGCGACTTCTGTAATGATCTGGGACGATGCCCAATTCATTTCGGTAATCGACACTTCACCACAATCGGCGTGGGAGTGACTGGCAGACAGCAGCATCACACCGGCAATGATACTGACGGTGCTGCGGATTTTATTTTTTGACAACATGTTACATCTCCTCTAAAGGGGTGGTTTCGATTGTTTTCAATTGGGGCCCTATGCCCGCATCATGTAATTCCCAAAATGGGGGGATTGGCCGGTTCGGTGTGATTAAGCCACGTGTCAATTCAAAACCCAATCGGGTCTCACCAGTTGAACGCATTAGAGAACCGGGTTGCCTAGGCCCCATAGCATAGCAATGACATTCGAGCATCTGTAGGCAAATGATATCGCACGAGGATATTCGTCGCCCCTTGATCCTGAGCAGATGAGTCGAGTTGAAATTTCCCCGACTTAAAACGCTCTCGAACAATTGTTTCGCTTTTCAAGGGAGTTTACTCGATATCTGAATACTTCTCAATGCGAAGGTTTCAAATCGGTCCCCATCTCCGTTCTCGGTTTGCAATGTGGCCTGTGTTCTGGGCGCAGGCCAACTGCCCGCATCCTCGAAAACTCCCCCCCTATCGGGCCGGTTGTCAGCCCACTCATGATACCGTTGAAATGTCGTCGACCATATTGTTTCAGTCGGCTCAAGCCCCCGGCTTGACTGGATTTTCTGGCTAGCGGGAATTTGTGATCCCCTTCCGATTTCCCATGGGGCCGAATACCATACATTCGGCCGAATCGGGCGCAACTTTCTCACCAAGAAGGTTTGTCCAACCGATTCAGGCTGTAAAATCCAGACACAATTCAGAACAGGTGGTCAACATGAGTTGGTGGGGCAAACTGATTGGTGGAACAGTGGGATTTCTGGTGGGCGGTCCCTTGGGTGCCTTGCTGGGCACATATTTTGGCCATGGGTTCGATAATCGGTCGGCAAGCCCCGAACGTGCCAGACCCGGGAATCCGGGCGATCAGGAGAGGGTTCAATTGGCCTTCTTTACGGCCACCTTTTCCGTCATGGGGCATCTCGCCAAATCCGACGGCCGGGTTACCCGAGACGAAGTCGACCTAGCCAAGACGCTAATCAGGGAAATGCAACTGTCCAAGGAGCAACGGGAGCTGGCCCAATCACTTTTCAAGCAGGGCAAAAGGCCGGATTTCGATTTCGAGGGAGTGGTGATCCAGTTTCGTAGGGAATGTCATCGACGAACCTCCCTGATCCGGATGTTTCTCGAAATCCAGGTCCAAGCGGCATTGGCGGATAGCCATATGGATCCGGCCGAATCCATACTGCTCTTTCGGCTGGCCGAAATTCTCGGCTTCAACCGGCGCTCCCTGGAGGAAATCATCGAAATGGTCCAGGGAACTGTCCACTCACAGGCCCATCCGAAACACTTCACCCTTGAAGATGCGTATCAGATTCTCGGTGTCCGACCCGACACGTCCACCAGTGAAATTCGCAAGGCTTATCGACGACTGATCAGCCAGTACCATCCAGACAAGCTAGTGTCGAAGGGTCTGCCCGAAGAAATGGTCCGCTTGGCGAACGAAAAAACCGGGGAAATCAGAAAAGCTTGGGAAACGATTCGCCATGCACGGAGTACACCATGACCGCCTCCACATCCAACCGGTCCGTCATTGTCTTTGTTGATCACCATGACAACCTCCAAGACGACCGGGCATGGACCGGATTGGGGTCGCTTGGGTTTGAGCAAAGGCTGGTTTGTCCGTTTCGAGGCGAGCCTCTTCCCCCTCTCGGGCCGGAACTGGCTGGCGCCGTAATCTATGGCGGATTGCAGAACGTCCACGAGCAAGATCAATTTCCCTATCTCAAAGATGAAATTCGATGGATTGAACGGTGCCTTGAAAGCCACTTGCCGGTGCTCGGTCTTTGCTTGGGCGGACAACTGATCGCACATACGCTGGGGGCGCGGGTGCATCGACGCATACCCACGGAATGCGAATTCGGTTACTATCCCCTCACCCCCACAGCCGAGGCACCGGACTGGCTGCCAAAAGATTTTTTCGCCACCGAAGCACATTGTGAGGAGTTCGACATCCCAACCGGCGCAGTTCATCTGGCATCCAGTGAACGCTTTCCCCATCAGGCATTTCGCTTCGGTGATCATGTCCTGGCGCTTCAGTTCCATCCTGAAATCAGTCCGTCGATATTTCGCCGCTGGCAAAATGCCGAGTGGTCCCTGTACGATATTCCCGGTGCCCAAGAGCGGCACGAGCAGGATCGTCTCATGGCACTCTATGACGACGCACAAGGTCGCTGGTTTGATGATTTACTGGCGAAACTGTTCAGAAAGGCGGCGGCTTGAATCCAGTCTGGGGAGACTTGCCCGCAGTCTGACCCTACCGCTTTCTACCGGTGGGGTTTCGTATCCTGTGCAAGCTGCCCTTCCAACTGATCGGCTTTTCAGGACTGGGGAGGTGTCAAGGATTGAACGGAACGAAGATCCCGATCTGTCCGATACCTCTTGGAATGTCTATTGCATGCACCGGACTCCGATGAATAGATGGCCCACCACTCGCCTTGGTCTTTCGGGCGTTCCCCGGCACAGAGCCGGTTCCCTGCGGCATGCCGATCATGATTTCTACGCTGGTTCGGCTCTCAACCAGTACAATTTGCGTGTTACCCACCTAGGCCGGTGCCTGATCCGACAACCAGTTCATGAGTAGTGTCAGCACACGGCGGCGTCCGAGGTCCGGGACCCGTCGCCGCCGGAGAGCCCGAAGTGTCGCCATGTTGGACAATACTGTCCCCTCGCCCTGTCAGTCGGTCTGCCGATTCGACGGCCAACCTTACTGCATTGGTTGTTTTCGCAATGCCGATGAAATCCGGGAATGGATGATCATGACCGCCGACCAGAAGCGGGCGGTGTTGGAACAGTTGCCTATCCGACGTCGGGCGACAGGCAGGTCGGCCCGTGCTCGGAAAAAAGGGGGCTGAACATGGTGTCCCGTGAATCGATTCCTCAAAATATCCAACTGGTCCAAGCCACCTGTCCATTGCCGTCCAGCCCGTCACATCATGGGAGTCGACTCATGAGAGATGAATGGAGCATCGGACAGTGGCCAAAAAATGGGCGTTGCGACCAACGCATAGCCTGTTTGGATGCTCAATCCTGATGCATAGGGTCGGGTGGATAGGGCCAGTCAAATCCGGCTATGGATGAAGAGTTCAACACGATCAGAGTCGGCATATTCATCGGGATTTTGCTGTGGTTGCTGATGGTAGAACGGATTTGGCCCAGGCGACATCAGGTCGTATCGACCTGGCCCCGGCTCGGCACCAACCTGGGACTCATCATCATCGACACGTTGGTGGTACGTCTGGCCTTACCCCTGACGGTCATCGGCTTGGCCCACTGGACCGAACAACGGTCCTGGGGAATGTTCAACCAATGGATGCTGCCAGACGCACTGGAACTGGTCATCGCCCTGCTGTTACTGGACCTGGGGCTCTACCTACAGCATCGCGCCGCCCATCATTTTGTTTGGTTCTGGCGGATTCACCGGGTTCATCATGCCGACCCCCGGTTCGACACGACGACCGGTGTTCGCTTTCATCCCTTTGAAATTTTGCTCTCAACGCTGTACAAAATGCTGCTGGTGATGCTCATCGGACCCAGCGTGATGGCCGTCGTGGTCTTTGAGATCCTTCTCAATACCACCTCCCTTTTCAACCATTCCAATCTGGCTATACCGCGCAAACTGGATGCGATCCTGCGACTGTTGATCGTGACGCCGGATGTGCATCGGATACACCACTCCCAACGGTCCAACGAAACGGACAGTAACTTCGGTTTCAATCTGACAATCTGGGACCGGCTCTTTCGTACTTGGCAAGAACAGCCCGTCAAAGGTCACCGGTCCATGGACATCGGACTGCCGAACTACCCAGGGGACGCGCCCACTCGCCTGATGTGGTGCCTCCGGTTGCCCTTCAGCCGATAGTCGGATGTCTGCAACGCGGGTTCCATCGCCACTAGAGCCATCGATTCCAGTAGGTTACATTTAGACAATACACTCAACCATACGGCCTCAGACGATGACCATTGCCCTGATTGGACCCTCTGGTGCGGGTAAGGGAACCCAAGCGCCAAGGTTGGTCGCCACTCGCAACCTGCTGCACATCTCAACCGGAGACCTGTTCCGGGATGCCCTGGAGAAGAGAACGGCACTGGGTTTTCTGACCCGACAATATATGCATTCCGGCGAACTGGTGCCTGACGAAGTGGTGGGGTCGCTGATTGAGGAATGGATGGTTCGAGTCATGCCGGGCAAGGAAATCCTGTTCGACGGTTTCCCTCGGACCCGCCATCAGGCAACCCTGTTGGACGAACTGTCACGGAGTCAGGACCGCCACCTGCGGGCCGCCATCTATCTCAAGGTATCGGACGAGGAAATTACCCGCCGTCTGCCCGGGAGAATCATCTGCCGCATTTGCCAGACTCCCTACCATGTGGAGCATCTTCCGCCAGCGGTGGAAAATCAGTGTGATTTGTGTCGGGGCGAATTGCACACACGGGATGATGATAACCCGGAAATTGTGTCAGCCCGCATTCGCACCTCTCACCGTACCCTGGAACCCCTGCTGGATCATTATGCCGAATCCGGCAAACTGGTGATCGTGGACGGTCATGGCACGGTACAAGAGGTCTATGAATCGATTCGCCACACTATGGATTCTATCGAGCGGGGCATCGACGTATTCGCCACTCCCGACGAATTGCATGATATTCAGCCCCTCAAGGGAACCGTCACGGCCATCAGCAGCAGCGAAGCCCAACCGACGATGGATATCGTCCTGCTGGGCGGACCGGGTTCCGGCAAGGGCACACAAGCCAAGCAGCTCTGTGCGCATCTCGACTTGGACCATGTGGCCACCGGAGATCTGTTCCGCCAGCATATCCAGACCAAAACCGAACTGGGCAAGCTGGCAAAAACCTATATTGATCAAGGAGAACTGGTACCCGACGATGTCACCGAAGCCATGGTTGCAAACCGTCTGGAACAAATTGACCCTGCTTGCGGGTTCATCCTGGATGGATTTCCCCGAACCACCCCGCAAGCTGAGGTCCTCACCGAAGTCATGAACAAATTGCAACGACGTCTCGTTGCGGTCTTGCACATCCAGGTACATGATGATTTCATTGTGGAGCGACTGTCCAACCGGCTGACCTGTCGTGATTGTCAAACCCCGTTTCACCGCCATGCCAGCCCACCGCTGAAAGAGGGGATTTGTGACGTCTGCGGCGGAGAGCTGTATATTCGGGACGATGACAATCCGGATACGATTCGGGCACGACTCAAGACCTATCACGCTCAGACCGAGCCACTGATTGCCTACTATCAGGACACCGGCCTATTAATCGATATCGATGGTGAACTTCTCCCGAACGAGGTGTCTCAATCCATGTTGAAGAATTTGGAGAACCTCAGGTAAATCTCGGTAAGAGGTGGCCTTTCCGTGTTGCCATGATGCCAGTGTCCCCATGTGGACCCAACGCTTGAACGGGTGATCCAGATGAAAAATCATATGCCGATCACGGATGCACGATAACCACCCATCGGAGCATTGTAGGGATTCCTGACGGGCATCAGTAGGGAGTCATGATGGGCCTGCACCTGGACCCGATGCCACCTGCAGACCCCTCGAACTGGGCGAAGCCGATCATGCGGTCCAACCCGCTGACTCATCCGGCTACCGGGATCCGGTCCAGCAAGGCTATCATCCGAGCACCCTCAACTGCCATAGCATGGTCATGCGCCGTCCTTCCCCGACAGTCGCGATGCGCCACGGTACGCAGCGCGGCCGGCAACCGGCTCTCGGCCGCCACCAATAGCTCGACCAACGGCATCAGACCCAGTTCGACCGCCAGGATCAGTGGGGTGCGGCCCCGTGAATCCGTGGCCTGCAGCAGGGCCCCGCGTTCGGCCTGCGTCCGACATCGCGCTATCACTTGGTCAATCTCTTCCGAACTGGCCGCCAAGACCGCTTCATGCAGGGGACTCGGCGGCCAGGTGACCTGGGCCGCGATATAGCTCGCGAGCGACGGAATCGGACAAGTCAACCGGCCATCGTCCGTCTTTTGCACCAGTCCGGCCTGTAGCATCAGGTCCAACGTCTGCTCCGCCGTCATCCCGTCCGGCAAGGCCCCCCGATCCTCCTGCTTCGTCGAACGCACCCGATGAACTCGACTGAGGAGATCCAGAACCTGATCGGCCCGCATCGGGGGGCTCATCGCCATCTCGTCCAACACCGTCGAGACCAATACATGCCGGTTCTGCAATGCCCCCTGCAGACGATGACCATAATAGCGAAAGCGCAACTGTTGCGCCCGTCGGCACACGGCGTCGAGATCGACCGCCGCCGGACGCCAGTCCCTTGTACGGATTTCCTCTGCCAAGGCGATGAGGAAGTTCCGCCCATGCATCGGCCAGCCCTGACTGTCGCGCTGCAACGCATTTTCCCAGCACACCAGGGTCGTCGGATCCGGTCGCGCCGAGGACAGGTGCTCGTCGACGAACCGGCGCATCCATTCGACCATCTCGGCTTCACTCAACCGGGACAGGGTCCGTTCCGATCCCATCGAAAGGCGCGTCAACCCGGCCGCTCGCAACAGGTCCGCGCTATTGGCCAAGCCGCCATAGATCGGAAACAGCGGCGCCTGATGCCGACCAGTATGCAGCAGGCGCAGATTGTCGGTCAGCACCCCCCGGGACTCGGAAGAAGGTTCGTTCAGTACGGTCTGGATCTCGTCGAACAGCAACAGGACCGGCACTGGCGGCCGTGGGGATTCCTCCGTCGATTCGACCCCCAGATCCACTTGGGCGAACCCCGGCACCCCGAGCGAGAACGACCGCAGACTCTGGCGCAACCGCCATCCGATCCCCGGTACCGGGGTCAGGGCGTGGGCGATCGCCCGCAGGCAGTCCGGCATCGGCAGCTTGAGCACACCGGGATCCAGCGAGACCGCCATGGCCGACCCGGACCCTCCCAGCGGCCACTCGTCTGCGATCTTCTCCAGCAGGGCCGACTTGCCGGCGCCGGGGGCACCCTGGATCACCGTGGTCAGATCACCCCCGGGTGCGGGAGTGGCCAGACGCTCCAGCATCAGTTCCAGACGGTCCCGGATCAAGGCCCGTTCCTCCTGTCGCCCGACGAAGATTGGGGCTCGTCCCCGGTCGACCCCCCGCATCAGCTTCTGCAGGGCCGTTCGTTCGAGTTCACTGAGCGTGGGATCGTCGGGGGGCATGAGGGCAGTGTATCCAGACGGGGGGGCGGGTGCAAATAACGGCCATCCACCTGCTTGATCGGGACATCCAAGCGTTGTTCTTACCGTCAATCAGCAGTTATACCACAATGCAGGTCACCTCATGATATGGGGTTTTCTGACCGACACCAAGTTATGCGGAAAGCAGTCTCCTTTCCAATCGTTGCGTTTCGAAGTTCAAGTCAGGGAGCATTGGGGTACACTACCTCCACCATTCCTCTTTTCCCGCTCCCATGCACCGATTCAGACATAAAACAGCGATTGTTCTCGGTGGAACGTCCGGCATTGGCCTAGCGGTCTCACGACAACTTCATCATGAGGGGGCAAGAGTCCTGGCCGTCAGTCGTCGAGGAAGAACGACATCGTGTGAGGATGATATTGAATGTGCCCGCTGTGATGTGCTGGATCGCGCCGCATTGGAGGCACTGTTCACGGCAAGGGCCCCTTTCGATTATCTGGTGTGTGCCGCCACCGGCGGTCCGCGAGCTCGGGGGCCCTTTCTGGATATGGATCTGGATGCATTCCAAAGCTCCTTCGCCAAACTCTGGGGCTATACCAATGCCGTTCATATCGGTACGCCCCATTTGGCCCATGACGGGGCCATCGTACTGATCAGTGGTTCGCCTGCCCGAAAATGTGGCCCGGGCATGCTGGCCATCTCGACGGTGGGCAATGCGGTGGAAGGATTTGCCCGGGCACTGGCCCCGGAAATCGCACCACGGCGGATCAATTTGGTGTCCCCCGGGATCATCGACACCCCCCTTTTTCCCGCTCAAGGCGAAGAGCGGGCGCAGCATTTTTCCCGTGTCACCGAAGGCCATGCCATTGCGCGGGCAGGCCAACCCGAAGAAGTCGCAGAGGCCGTGCTGTTCCTGCTCGGCAATGCGTTTGTCACCGGCACGACTGTGGATGTGGATGGGGGTGCCCTCCTCCCCTGAATGGATCAGCCAGCAACGGCTGTCAGCGCTGGAGACGCCGTCGTTCGCGGAACCAGATCACCAGTCCCGCCACAATCACCACGGCTGCTCCCAGCAGTGTCCACAAATCCGGCGGCTGGTGAAATACCCAATAGCTGGAAGCGGTCATCCAAACGATGAAACTGTAACTGAATGGCGTCAGCATGCTGGCTTCCGCAAAGCCGTGTGCGCGGGTAATGCATTCGTGTCCCACCCAACCCAACAGGGGGGTTACCCACAGGACCCACCATCCCAGGGCATTGGCTGGCATGTGCCATGACCCGATCCCCAGTGGCAGCAGCACGATAGTGCCCACCAGGCCCGCGTAGAACTGCAGTGTCTGCGTGGGGACTTCACCGGCCAGTTTGCGGGTCAGAATCGTATAGAACGCAAACAGGGTGACATTGGCCAAGGAAAGCAGCGCCGCCGGATGGAATTCGACACCAAAAGGCCGGACCGCCATCAGGATGCCGATGAAGCCGATCAAAATGGCGGACCAGCGCCAAATCCCCACCTGCTCCTTTAGCCACACGCCGGACAATGCGCAGACGATAATCGGTGCGGAGAACATGATGGTGGCCGTGAGCGTCAGGGGAAGATATTGGAGTGCCATGAAGTTCAGCACAGTGGTCAACATCAAGAGCACCCCTCGCACCACCACCAGGACCGGTCGCCCCGTCCGGAAGCGGGTCAACGTCAATCCACCCCGACCGATCAGGGCTAGGGAAATCATGAAATGCCCCAGATAACGGATAAAGGCCACCTGCAGTGCGGACAGCCCGGCCAATGCCAGCCATTTTGCACTGCTGTCCAGCAAGGCAAACATCAGATAAGCCGAGCACATAAGAAGAATGCCCAGTGTCGGCCGGTCGCTTTTCGGTGTGACGATCAGTGACATGGATTCGGGTGTCTCGCCATCATCCCTTGGCGGATCATGGAAGAGGATGGGGTGTGGTCAACGATCGGACAACCGCACGGTCTCCTCATCCACCGGACATCGACGGAAACATCCCGGTCACTGAACAGCGTGCTTTTCCGACGTCGCCCGGCCGTGAGCCAGGGCCCGAAAGATCTCCCGGCTTACCTGACCGTATCCGTGACCAACGTGAACCAGATGGTCCGTCAGCAGTCTGTTCGCTTCGGGCAACCGGTGAAAAGCGATGCCTGCATAGGCATGATGTGCCGTATGGAAGTTCATATTCCAGCAGAGCCGCTGAAACAGCGGGTGGGTCAAGGTGGTACGCGTATTGGCAAACATGTCCGGAGCTTCGGGGCAGCCCGTGTGCTCTGCCATCAGGAACAGACGCAATGCGGGCTGCGCCACCAGAACCGGCAACAGCCAGTACCACCACAGGGTCGCCGTCCCAACAGCCACAGAGAATGTGACCAAGGCACTGTAAAGCAGCAGGAACAGCCGGGACTCATTAATCAGTCTCTTCCGGCGCGATGCGGGCACAAAGGGCTCGATTTGACCCGTCGCAGACCGCAGGAGCATACGCATCTGGGCGATCCAATAGGGAAGTCCGCTGACGACCCAAATATATTCCCACTGGGTCCGAGGTTTGGGCAGACCGAGTTCCGGATCGCGTCCCGGGATCTGGGTATACCGATGATGAGCCATGTGAAAGACCTGGAAATAGCGCGGTGGCAGAAAAAGGATGGCACCAAACACGAACGCCACCACCCGATTCATCCATCTCGATGCAAAGGCGGTTTCGTGGATGCTCTCGTGCAAGGGGCAGAAGACAAACACCAGTGCCACGGCATAACCCAACCAGCAGATGATCGCCAACACCGATGGCAAGACCACGGAACCCAACGCCAATCCGGCCAGCAGCAACACGTGTTGCGCCAAGGCTTTCAGGCCTGCCACATCACTGCGCACCATCAGGCTTTGCAGCCGGTCCGGCACAATCACCTGAGACCGTCGTAACGGCGACATGATCGAATCTCCTTTGAAAACACAACAAGTTCAAGGCAGCATCAAGCACCGGGAGACTTCCCCAGCGGATCAGGGTCATGCCCGGTTCTCTTGGTCCTGACCAGATCGGGCCCGTTTCACGCTTTCACCTCATTCCACCGACTGCTTGGTCCGCATGTCCCAATACGGCACCATGGGGGGAGGTTGCACACCCGAAGGATACCCGAAATCCCTGTTCCTGAGACCATCAATCCGACATCGTTATCGCACAGGAGCCGGAGTGACCGACCGCTTTCGTTCTTCACTGATCCCGAGGAGCGTGTTGACCATGAGGGTGGTCACCACGATCAGGCCGCCCACGATGGAATAGGGACCGGGGTTCTCGTCCAGTGCCCACCAGACCCAGATTGGACCCAGCACAGTCTCCAGCAGCATCATGAGGCCCACTTCCGGTGCGGGCAGATACTTGGGACCGAGAAACATCAGTGCGTTGGCCACCGGCAGCATGACCATCCCCATGACCAAGAGCCAGAAGAGATCGGGATTGGTGGTTTGAGCCGGATCAACCCAGGTCGACAGGACCAAAGCGGTGAAAAGACCACCCAAGCCCAATGCGGGCGTGATGTCGCGGTCGCGCGTGGCCCGAATGAGACAGAACTGGGTTCCCAGAATGCCGGCCGCACACAGTCCGACAATGTCCCCTAGCCAAGCTCCCTCCAGACGAACGCTTCCCCGGGTAATCACCATAATACCCCCCATCACGGCCATGATCGCGAACCAAGTCCTGTTGGGGACGCGCTCTTTGAATAACAGCCAGGCGACTACTGCCGCCCAGATCGGGGTAGTACTCAACATGAACAGGGTGTTCGCTACCGAAGTATGGGTGATGGAATAGATAAAGCAAGTATTGCCGACCCCGAAGCAGAGCATGATGCCGTATTCCCTGGCAGTGAAGCGTCCCAGATAGGCAAGCAAGCCGGTTCGATAACGGGAGATGGCGAAGCCCATCATCACAAGACCATAGAACAGGCCGCGCCAGAATGTAATCGTCAGGGCATCTGCCTGAATCAGTCGGGTCAACAATCCGTCCGGACTCAAGGCCAGCACGCCTAGCAGGGTGATGAGGTAGCCCTTGGCTCGCGCTGACATCATGATGGGTCTCGTAGGTCACGACAAGCCGCCGACAGTGGACGGGGAATGGACGGAGACATCCTGATTTCCGGGCAACCATTGAAGTCGGCAAACGACCTCATCGCCTGCATCATGGCATCAATAAATGAATCGGTGAGGGCCAAATCCGGCTCCGGGACAAAATGGCGCACCTCCAAAATCCCCTGTTGACGATGTGCCTTCAAGTCAGTGCGGGCGACCAGCCGGCCCGCCCACAGCACCGGTAAGACAAAGTATCCGTGCACCCGTTTTTTCTCGGGAACATAGCATTCGAGCTGATAATCAAAGTCGAACAGATCCCGGAGCCGACGGCGCTGAATGACCAGGTTATCAAACGGCGACAGCAGGCAGACCACCTGTCTGCGCAGACGCTGGTCCAGCAACGCCAGGGAGGAAGGCAAGACTAGCCAAGGTTCCCCCCGGACCCGTAGTTGCAGCAGTTCCCCCGTCCGGCACATCTCGTCGACCACGCCTTGCACGGGTGCTCGCATGCCTTGGCGCAGGTGAACAAAATCTGTCACTCTGCCCAGCCCATGAGCTCGCAGGAACGACTCAATCAGGAATCGGGCAAATTCCGACGTTGATGGGGTCGATGTGTCCACATCCGATGGCAATACCCGCTCCGTGAGGTCGTAGACCTTGTTGAAGCCTTCGCGTCGGACGGCCATGATCTGTCCCTCCATGAAGAGTTGTTCCAAGGCATATTTCGACGGCTTCCAATCCCACATCGCCCGTTTATCCGATGGGGGATCCGCAAAATCCCTTGACCTCAATGGTCCCTCGTCCCGAATCCGTGCCAGGATCCGGCGCATCAGTTTGGCGTCCTTGGTATGCCAACGCCCTGTCCCCTGACGTTCTGCCCACATCCGGGGCAATGCAAATCGATACGCCTCCATAGGCAGATAAGCCGCTGCATGGGCCCAGTATTCAAAGATCCTACCCCGCGCCACCAACTGACTGAGATGGCCTGTTCGATACCGTGGATGGCGGTTCCAGAGCGTGTGGTGGTGAGCGCGTTCAATCACCGAGATCGTATCGATCTGGACATAGCCGAGGTGACGAATGATGCGTCTTGTCACCTCAATGGCCTGACCTGCTTTCGCAGTACAGGGCACCCCCTGGCTGATCAGGGCCAGCTTGCGGGCATCATTGATGGACAGCTGTTGCAGAGCAGACGCGGTCATGTCGATCGGATGAGCGTAGACATCTCGACTCCGTTCGACCCGATGCACACCCTTTTGCAAACTGCCAGCGACCGACCATCGGTACCCACTCGAATCGATGATGGCATATGCGATGACCCGTTTTATGGTGTCGGGTGGCCCAACCTTGATTTGCTGTCGATTTGTCGCCTCGCGTTGGCGACCTGTTCGCCAGCCAGTTCTCGGCGTTCATCTTCCCACATCGCTGGAGTTTCCAAGGTAATCTTTCCCAAGCGACCTGATCTAAAGTCATTGATCAGTATTCTGGCGGCCCGATCACGATTCACCACCTTGCCGGAACCCAGACAGCCACAATGCCGCCCCAAGGCGTCCAGCAGACCCTGTCCCGGGATTCCGAACTCTTCCAGACCATACCGATGCCGTAGCTGGTCCGGGTAGTGCAGTGCAAGGAATTCAGCCAACAATTCAGCCACTACTTCATGGGAGTAAGCGGTCTCTTTGATCGCGCCGGTAGCGGCCAGGCGATAACCACTCATGGCGTTCTCCACATTGGGCCACAGCACGCCGGGTGTATCCAACAGCGCCATATCCCCCCCTAGTTCGACCCGCTGCTGTTGTCGGGTGATGGCGGGTTCATTACCAGTCTTGGCCACCGCCTTTCTGGCCAGTGTATTGATGAGGGTCGACTTGCCCACATTGGGAATGCCCACTACCATGACCAGGATCGGTTTCATCCGCTTGGACACAGCGGCTCGACAAGGCCCCACAATGTGACTGACCTCATTGGGTTTATGGGCCGATAGAGCCACGGTGGTCCCTGCCTGCTGTTGCTGATACCACCTGACCCAGTCATCCGTACGGTCTGGATCAGCCAAGTCTGACCGGGTTAGTACGTGGACCACAGGGCGGTTGCGACGCAACTCGGTCAACATTGGATTCGCACTGGAAAAGGGTATCCGTGCATCCAGCAATTCCAGCACGACATCGACTTGAGCCAGTGCGGTCGATAGTTCTCGGGCGGCTTTGTTCATATGCCCTGGAAACCACTGAATCTTTGCCATGGTCTACTTGCCGCCCGACCGGGGGCTCGCCCGATTTCTCGTGGAACGAGAGACGCTGCGTTTGGGCCTGTCCTGTCGTTTCCCGGTCGGCGATGTCGCGTGGGGGGGGCGGGAGGCCGAATCCTGGGGGGTTGACAGTCCCTTCGCACGACTCGCTTTGTGCTTCACAGCCGTGCCACCGGCTGTTCGGGATGAACCTGTGTTCGCAGGGGTGGCGTCCTGGGTCGATTTCGGCCCTCTTACCGGCTGATGTCGCCGTGTTTCATGGCCTTTGCCCGAGTCGACTAGTTGAATCTCATGGTCTGCGATCACAATGCGGCGCTCCCGATACAGTGATCCGAGTGCTTTCTTGTAAGTGCCCTTGCTGACCCCGAAAACTTCCCGAATCCGTTCGGGGGTCGCATGATCGGACAGATCAGAGCGCCCGCCACCGGATTCCAGATGGCGGATGATGTCTTGGGCCAATGTCCCTCGGGATTTTCCTTGATCCGGTGTGAGCGCCAGATCAATCCGCTGGTCCTGATGGCGGATTCGCTTGATGAAGCCCTGGAGGCCCTGGCCCGGCCTCAACCGGCACGTGACGTCCGCATGAAAGATCAGCCCCAGATGCGTGTGGTTGATGACCGCCTTCCAGCCCAGGTCCGTGGACGACACAATCAGCAGGTCGACGGATTGTCCCAAACGAAATCCCGAACCGTTTTCCTGCAGCCAGCGTCCCAGCCGCGAGCTGGCCACCACTCGGTCCGTATGGGGGTCCAGATAGGCGGTCACGACATAAGACTGTCCGGGTTCCATGCGCTTAGCTTGTTGAGCAAAGGGAACCAGCAGATCCTTGGGCAATCCCCAGTCCAGGAAGGCTCCTACCTTGTTCACCGCCACCACCTTGAGACAGGCGCACTGACCAACCATGATGGCTGGTGTACGTATCGTGGCAACGAGACGGTCCTTGGAGTCTCGGTAGACAAAAACTTTCACCATTTGACCGGGTTTCAGGCCCGATGGGATTTCCGCTCCGGGCAGCAGGATTTCCGTGCCGTCTCCGGCCTGCAGATAGATGCCGGGGCTTGACTGTCGGACCGCCTTAAGGTGGTGACATCTACCGATCTGGATCATGGAGTCTGCTGACACGGTTACGCGACCAGGGTTCCCCCATGTATCCAGGGGCTGGGGATGGAATCATTTTCGGGGGGTTGGAAATACCGACTGTCTCATGAATCCAGAATATGTCACAGGTGTCGAGTTGCTGCCAGATGTCCAGGGATTACAAAGTGGAGGAACTGATATCAGGATGATTATGGGAATCAATTCGGTTATCCCACCCAACCATGCCCACTGGTGACCCGACTGTTGACCCGGCTGTTGACGTTGACGAACGATGCCAGAATTATCGGCCCAATAAAAGAGGCTTTTCGCTCTGCACCCTGACCAAAGTATGAAATAGTTCCTGATCTTCGACTAGCGATCACGACCACTGTGACTGGTCGGCACCTATCCCGGGGTGCGAATCTGTTGCGCGAGAACCGGCCACGAACCAGCGGAGATCAAGCGCAGCGTGCTCAACCAACTGACGATCATTGAGCGCCATGCCGACCTGACGGTGGCGTCGCCCTCGGACTCGGGCCCCGAGCAGTGGCAGGACCGGCTGCATCATCAAACCGGCCAACGAGCGTGGGGAGGCGGGTGGATGAGTACGACAAGCCGATTCTGGCCGTCATTGAGCAGCCGGATCAAGCTCTCGCCCCCGTGATGACCCAGCGGGTGCTATATGGTTATCAAGAACAGGGCGGCGCAGGCCCCCTTGGTCTTCGTCACCGGAGTGAGCCGGTTGTCGAAGGGCACCCTGTTCTCAGGGCGGAACAACCGGGAGGACATCAGCCGGAATCCCAACTTGGCCACGGTCTGTGGCTCGACTGACCCGAATCTGGATGCCGTTTTCGCGCCAGAGTGGTCGGGTCTGGACCGGAATGAGATTCGCCGTGGGTATCACGGCTACCATTGGCGAGGGGGAGAGCGGGTCTCCCCCCCCCGGTTGACGTGCTGCTGCTATTCCGCCACAGAGCGTTCCCAGCCTGGGGAGTCGAGACCGGCTCGCCGACCTGCCTGGACCGGCTACTGATGGAGCGGGGGGTCAGTCCGATGGCCCTGGCGCGGTGGCGGGCGGACCAGCCGCGGGGGTCGACGTTGGACGGGAACGACATCGGGGGGGACGCGTTGCGGTTCCAGGCCGGGTATCTGACGATGGTCGATGAGTCCTGGGATGGGGGGGAGACTCTCTACCCGCTGGACTATCCCCATTTGGCGATCTGTCGGGGTCTGAATCATGGTCTGCTGGCCGAGGGGACTCGATGTGTTCGGGCGGCGGTTGACCACGGCCAGGGGCTCTTTCGGCGGCTTGGCGAGCGGGACTTCGCCGGGTTCGCCGCGCCACTTCAGGCCGGTCTGGCGGGCGGGCCCTATGCGTGGCATGACCAGGGGGAACTGGCTCGCGATGAGGCGTGGTCTGCGAGCCGGGTGTCCAGGGCGTTTCGCACCATTGGAGGGGCCTTGGGGTTCGGGGGCGCGGAGCGGAACTGGCTCGGAATGCGGGCCGAATCGGCCTGAGGCCATTCCCATCCCCGGCGGCGGGGGCTGGAGACATTCAATCGGGTCTGTATCACCGGTCGGGACTGTCCTGTCGAAATATCCGGGTAGGTTGGCGGAGCTCAGCCGAAGTCCGGATAAAATGTCTTATGGGATGCAGTGTGTTACCCCGAGCCGAAAGATCGCGGAAAGCAAGGGTCCGGGGCTTGGGCTTGCATTGTCAAGAGTTTCAACTAATGCCAATACGTTGTCTGATGATGCGATTGTGCCCTTTTTCGGGACTGTCGGTGACTCCAGACAGGCTCTTATGCTGATGCCGCCACTCCCGACGACTCGGGATCGCTGACCGGACGACCTGTCAGGCGTACTGCGGTATCAAGAAACCTCTTTTCAATCAGGCGAAAATCTGGCATCGTTTATCGATCCTTGGGGACGGGGAGTTGGCAACCATCCGAAGGCCTCTTGGAGGACGAACGAGACCCTGTCACGGGTTGTTGATCCACTGGTCTTTGCCACCCAGCCCCATTCTCGCCTAAATGTCAGCATAGATGAGGCTACCAATCCCTGTCCATGGGCGACTTGCCATGACCCGACATACCAAAAAACCTTCACAGCCCACTAAAAGGCGCTCGTCCGGCGGTGCGATTACCGGCTATGAAACCGAGTTGTGGGCCATGGCCGACACTTTGCGGGGATCCATGGATGCCGCCGAGTATAAGCATGTCGTCCTGGGCCTGATTTTCCTCAAGTACATCTCCGATGCCTTCGAGGAACACCACGCGCTGGTGCTGGCCGAATGGGGAACCGAAGCGGCCGAGGACCGGGACGAATATCTCGCCGAAAACATCTTCTGGGTGCCCCGGGAAGCCCGCTGGAGTTGCCTGAAAGGATCGGCCCGACAGTCGGACATCGGTCAGGTCGTGGATGACGCGATGACGGCCGTCGAACGTGAGAACCCTTCCCTGCGGGATGTCCTGCCCAAAGAATATGCCCGTCCGGCTTTGGACCCACAACGCCTGGGGCAACTCATCGACCTGATCGGCAACATCCGTGTGGGGGACCAAGAAGCCCGTTCCCGGGACGTACTGGGTCGCGTCTATGAATATTTTCTGTCCCAGTTTGCGAGCGCAGAAGGCAAGAAGGGTGGCGAATTCTATACGCCCCACTGTGTGGTGAGGTTGCTAGTGGAAATGCTGGCTCCGTACCAGGGTCGGGTCTACGATCCTTGCTGCGGCTCTTCGGGCATGTTTGTGCAATCAATCGACTTTATCCAGGCCCATGCCACCGGCAACGGCAATGGGGGCAAGGCCCGAGGCGACATTTCGATCTGGGGGCAAGAGTCGAACTACACGACTTGGCGGCTGGCGAAGATGAATCTGGCGATTCGCGGAATCGAGGGCCGGATCGAACACGGAGACAGCTTCCACCATGATCGGCATCCGGATCTCAGGGCCGATTTTATTCTCGCCAATCCCCCGTTCAATGTGAAGGACTGGGGTGCGGAGCGACTGACGCAGGACCAGCGCTGGCAGTATGGACTCCCCCCCAAGGGCAATGCCAACTTCGCCTGGGTACAGCACATCGTGCATCATCTGGCGCCGACGGGGACCGCGGGCTTTGTGCTCGCCAACGGGTCCATGTCTTCAGCTCAGTCGGGCGAAGGGGAAATCCGCAAGAATTTGATCGAGGCGGGTCTGGTAGACTGCATGGTGGCCCTGCCCGGTCAACTCTTCTACTCCACCCAAATTCCGGCCTGTCTGTGGTTCCTGGCCCGGGATCGTCGAAACGGTCCATTCCGTGACCGAAAGCAGGAACTCCTGTTCATCGACGCCCGTGGGCTGGGCCGGATGGTGGATCGGACACATCGTGAATTGACCGATGAGGAGATCGCCCGGATTGCCGACACCTACCAGTCCTGGCGATCCGAAGAGGAAGCCCACTATGCCGATATACCCGGGTTCTGTCGAAGTGCGCCCTTGGAGGAAGTGCGTCAGCATGGTTATGTGCTGACGCCCGGGCGCTATGTAGGAGCACCGCCACCCGAGGAAGAGGACGAACCGTTCGAGGACAAGATGAAACGGTTGGCGGCCCAACTGCGGGAACAGCAGGACCAAAGTGCGAAACTGGATGCGGCGATTACCGCCAATCTTAATCGACTAGGATTTGGAGTACATGACAAATGATGACCGCACGAGTAATGATTGACCTCTTGAAAAGCTATCCAGAGAATATGCGGTGGTGGTTCAGTGGATATGAGAATGGCTACGATGACCTGTCACCCAAAAAGATGGCAGTCATTTCCGTCACTTTGAATGCCGGTAAACACAGATGGGAAGGGCGGCATCAAGATCTGGATGATATTCCAACAGCTCTCAGGGAGACCAAGACAATCACTGAAGTGTTGGCATTTCATCGAACATCCAACTGACCGTGACCTATTCTAACGCGAAGATGATTGATTTCAGTAAATTCCAGTTATCTCTCAAGCGCCTTGAAGAGCAGCATGAAAACTACGGGACACTAGATGCCAATCAGCCGCGACTCATTCATGAAGGAATTGCCGAATCCGTCATCCATCGTTTCGAGATTTGTTACGACTGCCTCTGGAAAGTGCTGAAGAGATATCTGATAGAAGAACTGGGGATTGCTGATCCGCCCAACAGTCCAAGGCCCATATTACGCCTGGCGAATGAGAACAATCTTTTCACGTCGTCGCTGGTCCAGTGGATGGAGTACGTGGATGCACGAACCGACACGTCCCACGACTATGATGGAGAAAAGGCCAAGGCTTGTCTGGAATTGGTGCCTGACTTCATTGATGATGCAATCGATCTTTATCAAACGATGGCGGCTGCAGTATGGGAGTAGTCCGTCCGATTGACATCACTGCTGACCAGCGTAAGATAATTCTCACGCTGCTCCGGCAACATCTTCCGGATACCAGCGCTTGGGTGTACGGGTCACGCGCAAAGTGGACTTCCCGACCGCAATCGGATCTGGACCTTGTGGTATTCACTAATCCAAAACAACGCCAACAAGTCGGGGCCTTGCGCGAAGCTTTCGAGGAGAGCAATCTGCCGTTCCGGGTGGACCTGTTCGTGTGGAACGACATTCCAAAATCGTTTCAGGAGATTATTCTTGAAAAACATGTTGAATTGACCGCAGGTCATGGGGTAACACCCGATTCGATCAAGCATAGGGGCCACCTGATGAAGAGGATGTACCGTTCGAGGACAAGATGAAACGGCTGGTGGCTCAACTGCGAAAACAGAAGGATCCAAGTGCGAAACTGGAGGCGGCGATTGACGTCAATCTGGAGAGACTGGGATTCTGATTGCGTCAATGCCAGCTGTCCATTACCACACTGGGCGCTTTCCGCCGGAAGATCGGCTGGATTGGCCCAAACTGATTCCGCAGGTCGGGCCGGCGGCGGCCGCACTGGCACGCTACGATGGAGCCCTGTCGGCCGTGCCGAACCCCGGCGTTCTGCTCGCACCACTGACGACCCGGGAAGCAGTGCTCTCGTCGCAGATCGAAGGTACTCAGGCCACCCTGGACGATGTACTGCAATTCGAGGCCGGGCAGGCCCCCGACTCGTCAGTGCGACGCTACGATATTCATGAGGTGCTCAACTATCGCAACGCCCTGCGCCAGGCGGAAGAATCACTGAAGACATTGCTGCTTTCTCAAAGGGTGATCCGGGAAGCCCATGCGGTTTTGTTGACAGGGGCGCGGGGTCAGGGCAAGTCGCCCGGTGCCTACCGGCGTATTCCCAACTGGATCGGCCCGCCGGGCTGCACCATGGATCAAGCACGGTTTGTGCCGATCAATGCAAACCGGCTCCCTCAAGCGATGGATGCCTGGGAACGCTATATTCATGCGCAGTCCCTCGATAATCTGGTGCAGTTGGCTATCCTTCATGCCGAATTCGAGGCATTACATCCTTTTTTGGATGGTAACGGACGCTTGGGCCGACTTCTGGTGCCGTTGTTCCTCTGGCAAGCTGGGCTCATTCGCGCACCCATGTTCTACATCAGTGCCTATTTTGAGGCCCGCCGCGACGCTTATTATGATGGTCTACTTGCTGTCTCCCGCGATGACGACTGGACAGGGTGGTGCCGGTTCTTCCTCGCAGCAATCCAGCAACAGGCCGAGGACAATCTGTCCAGAGTGCAAGGCATAATCGACCTCTACGACACCCTGAAGCGTCGTATCATTGATCTGACCCGATCCAAATATGCGATCCTTGTTCTAGATCGGATCTTTGAGCAGCCGATCTTCCGAAGTTCTGACTTCGTGTCCCAACCGGCGGTACCGGCTCCCACGGTGCGTCGGATTCTGAATGTCCTGCGCCAGGATGGAATTCTCACGCCCCTCGTGGAAGGGCGAGGACGGCGGGCCGCCATCTTGTCGTTCGCCGAGTTGTTGAAGATTACTCAAGCCCCTTGAGAGTCACCAATGTCATATTGTGAATTTGAAAATCACTTTTCAATAAAAAGTGATCGGCAAACCTGATTGATGCGCATAGATGCCACACAACAAATTGATGCCCACCTCACCGCAAACCCGGGCATGAGCATTGACACCACCTTCCTGCGGAACTGTATCGACAAGCTGGAGGCATCTGTTGATGCGATCAGTCAACGTCATACAGAGGACGAAATCACTGACCATCTCTATCGTGATGTCTGTGTGCAGCAGTTTGAACGAGTGATGGAGCAAAGTGGCAAGTTGTTGCGCAAACGACTGACAGCCTTCTTCTCGAGCAATCTGCCGGTTGATCGCCTTACCTTCAGGGACCTGTTTCGCCATGCCGCCCGACACGGATTGATTACAGCCGATGCATCGGAGCGCTGGCTGAATTACCGCAACAACCGCAATGACCCCACACACAACGACAGCGATGGCTTTGCTGATGTGACGCTGAAACTGCTTCCCGGATTGATCGCTGACGCCCGTGGGCTGACCCACATGATTGATGAGGCGTCCAATGACTGACCGACTACATCTTAAGCCACAGCATCGCGCCATACTTGAGGCACTGTTTCGGGAACATCTGCCGGATGTCGAAGTATGGGCTTATGGTAGTCGCATCAATGGGCGCAGCCACGACGGCAGCGATCTTGATCTCGTGCTACGTGGACCTGATCTTGCGGAGATCCCTTTTGATCAGTTGTTGGATTTTGAAGAGGCGCTCCGGGAATCCACCATTCCATTCATCGTCGAGGTCAGGGACTGGGCGCGTTTGCCTGAACGTTTCCATCGCGAGATCAAACGCGAATATTTGACCCTGTTTGCTATAGACGACCAATACGCCATCGACCAAAACAACGAAACAATTCAGACAATGTTGGGACGTTGTGCTCATCTAGTGCGAAACATGGTTCAGCCAGCTGATGTTCCGAACTTTCCATATATTGGATTAGAGCACATAGGTGAAGGCTCTATGCATTTGGTCGGCCAAGGCACATCCAACGATGTTGAAAGCACCAAAAATCGTTTTCAAAAAGGAGACACCCTGTTTGGGAAACTCAGGCCATATTTTCGCAAAGTAGTAAGGGCCCCATTTGATGGAATTTGTTCAACTGACATATGGATCATCAGAGCTAATAAAAATGCGGACCAAAGATTCATTCACTATTGCTTGGCATCTCGGGACTTTGTTGATTTCGTCAACTTACGATCTGAAGGTACTCGAATGCCACGGGCGACCTGGGAATGTGCGTCCGAATATGAGATTTCTCTCCCCCCTCTCCCCGAACAATGCGCCATTGCCCATATCCTCGGCACCCTTGACGATAAGATCGAACTGAACCGACGCATGAACGAGACGCTAGAGACGATGGCACGGGCGATCTTCCAGGACTGGTTCGTGGATTTCGGGCCGGTGCGAGCTAAATCAGAAGAGCGTGAGCCTTATCTTCCTGCTGAAATCTGGAATTTATTTCCCAATAAACTGGACAATGAGGGAAAGCCAGTTGGGTGGCAATGCGGAACGATAGGGGGATGCTTTCAGTTGACAATGGGTCAATCACCTCCGGGAGAAACATACAATGTAGATCAGATAGGAACACCATTTTTTCAAGGCCGAACAGATTTTGGATTTCGATATCCTGATAATCGTAAGTACTGTACAGCACCGACCAGAATTGCCAGACCTGATGATACACTTGTTAGTGTTCGGGCTCCGGTTGGCGACATCAACATGGCATGGGAAGAGTGCTCTATTGGTCGAGGGGTTGCGACACTTCGGCATTTGTCTGGCTCACGAGCTTTCACCTACTATTCTTTATGGGCCATTCAGCAAGAACTGAGACAGTATGAACACACTGGAACCGTATTTGGCGCTATCACCAAGAGACAGTTTGAATCTCTGGGGGTTGTGGAGCCACAACCCGAACTTATTTCAAGCTTCGATAGCCAAATTATTCCTCTTGACGAACTTATCAAAAAGAACACCGCTGAAAATCGAACTCTGATCCAGATGCGAGACCTTCTCCTACCCAAGCTCATATCAGGTGAAATCCGCCTGCATGAAGCAGAGCAAGCGATCAAGTCGGTAGCATGATACGAGCTCCCGTCAAACCGGTTCTGCTGTGCTGGGCACGCGAACGCGCTGGGGTCACCCAAGAAAACCTGGCAGAAAAATTCAAGCACTTGCCACAATGGGAAGCCGGTGAAACCCAGCCCACGCTGAAACAATTGGAGGCGTTCGCGCAAGCCGTCCATGTGCCAGTCGGGTACCTATTCCTCTCAAAGCCACCGGAGGAATCTTTACCCATTGCGGATTTTCGTACGTTCACCGGTGCGGTAGTGGAGCGACCCAGCCCTAACTTGCTGGATATGGTGTATAGCTGCCAAGATCGTCAGGATTGGTATCGAGATTTTGCCCGCATATCCTGCGAGCCGGAGTTCGATTTCGTGGGCAGCGCATCGACCAAGACACCCCCTGCCGGGGTCGCCGCCCAGATGCGAGAGACATTGAATTTCGATCTGAATGTGCAGCAGGAATGTCCAAACTGGGCTGAAGCCCTGCGAGGGTTAATCCTTCAGGCCGATAAAGCTGGCCTCCTCGTCATGGTCAGTGGCGTTGTGAGGGACGACCCTCACCGACCCTTGGACCCTGCTGAGTTTCGTGGCTTTGCGCTGTGCGACCCCTACGCACCGCTGATCTTTGTTAATGCCAAGGATATCATGGCAGCGCAGATGTTTATGTTCGTATACGAAATCGCGCATATTTGGCTGGGTACTTCCGCCTTGTCAAATATGAGCATTTTGCCAAGGAACGGCTTCCGGCGTGAGGAAGTATGGTGCAGCGAGGTGGCCGCGGAATTTCTGGTACCACTGGAGTTCCTTAAAGTCGAACTCCGCCGCAATGAACCTTTATCCGATGCGCTGCCACGACTGGTGCGCCACTTCAATGTCAGCACGCTGGTGATCCTGCGACGGATGCTGGATGCGGGTTGGATGACACATGCACAATTTGATGCGGCTTGGGCACAAGAAAACGCACGTTTGCAGGGGCTTTTGCCAGCTGGCGATGCGAAGGACAGCCATTTCCATCGCACAACAATCGCGCAAGTCGGACATCGGTTCGCGCAGGCGCTGGTCGTGAGCACGCTGGAGGGACAGACGCTATACAGGGATGCATTCCGATTGCTAGACATCCGAAAGACCAAGGCATTCCAACGCTTGGGGCGTGAGGTCGGGGGGATGGGATGACCGCCTATTTCATCAATTCGAATGTCTTTATTCCGGCCAGAGATCAATACGATGGCTTTGATTTCTTTCCAGTCTTACCGTGATGGTGGGCTATGCCGAATAATGTCAGCAATGGAACAAGTATCGGGGAAGTTGCCGACAAACTACAAGACAAAAACTATCAACTTGGGCTATGGCTCGCCACCCAGAGGGACTGATTCTTCCAGTCATCAGATGGTAATGCTTCAAGAAAATGTCGGCAGCATGCTCAAGAGGTCCTGAATCCACCGAATGGTTTACCTCGATATCTCTTTCCTATAAAAGGGATCAATTTTAAACTGGCCATCGCCCGAATAGAATTCTTCTCGACCGAACTCAACAGGAATGTGGATGACAGTCCCGATGCCCCGGTCTAACCTTATTATTCGTCCTACTTCAGAATGACTCGCAAACAGCAACAGCCTCCTTCAGAGGGCTTAGGCTTAGGCTTAGTCTTCGTCATCGAAACCGAAAAACGCCTTTGGCTGCAGAGTGTCAAGCTGGAGAGTAAAAGAATATGGCTGACCCAGCAGCAGATAGCGGAGATGTTCAAGACCTCATGTGATCATGTGGGGAGGAAACTAAAGTACCTTTTCGACAAAAGAGAATTTCCGATAGGAGTAGCCCCTAGGGAATTCACAGTTGTTCAAACCGAGGGGGAGCGGCAATTCCAGCGCAGGATACTGCACTATAACCTAGACGTTATCATACCGCTTGGATATCGGATTGATTCCTTCAATGGCTCGTGGTTTCGCAATTGGGCCAACCGAACCCTCAAGCGAACCCTGTTAAAGGAATGCGAATCGTACCGCAATGAACTTAAGCGGCAGCGCCAACCTCGGACCAGGCGTAAAGCGGCCAGCAAGAGAGAGACCGATAAAGCCGTCCAAGACATCATTACCAAATATGCTGCCTCATGGCGCCTGCGTCTGGAATATGATGAAAACCGACTGCCGGTTCCCTTTGGAGGAGAGCCGTCCTATGACCCAACATTCAGCCCAGAACAGGTTCTCATTATGGTTGCCAGATTCCGGCAAGAACTGGATGCCAAGGGTGAGGCCTCACCCCTATTCGGACATCCCCGTGAGAATGCCCTTGAAGCTATTATCAGCAGTCTCGAGCAGACCGTGGACGGCGAGCCGCTCTATCCGAATCCAGAAATCAAGGCGGCTCATCTGCTTTATTTCATGGTCAAGGACCACCCCTTTACCGACAGTAACAAGCGAATCGGCTCTCCTCTGTTTCTTGTTTACCTGGAACTGGCCAGAATAGTCCACCAGATCAACCCCCCGGCTCTGACTGCTTTGACCCTGCTGATAGCTGGCAGCGCATCAAGTCAAAAAGACCAGATGATCGGACTCATCGCGAGCCTGCTGTCCTCGTCTGAATGACCACCCTCAATGAATCCGAAGTCGAGGGCATCGCCCTCGAATGGCTGGGCAACATCGGCTGGACCATCGCCCACGGCCCCGACATTGCACCTGACCGACCCGTAGCAGAGCGCCGTGATTATGGTACGGTGATCCTGGAACAGCGCCTACGGGAGGCGCTGGCAAGACTCAACCCCACTCTCCCTGTCGATGCCTTGGACAGCGCCTGGCGACAGCTGACTCAGCTCCAGGGCACCACGACAGAAATCCGCAACCGGGCATTCCACCGGATGCTGATCAACGGCGTGACAGTCGAATACCGCAATGGCGAAGGGGCCATTCGTGGCCATCAGGTCTATGCGATCGACTTCGAAGACCCGACCCGCAATGACTTAAGAGCGGTCAATCAGTTCACCGTCGTTGAGAACCGACATGAACGCCGCCCGGATATCATCCTGTTTGTCAATGGCCTACCCCTTGGATTGATCGAACTTAAGAATCCAACAGACGAGGAGGCAACCATCCGGTCCGCTTGGCAACAACTCCAAACCTACCGGACGGAATTGCCGACACTGTTCGCCATGAACATGTGTCTGATGGTATCCGACGGAACTGAGGCGAAGATCGGAACACTGACCGCCGGATGGGAATGGTTCAAGCGCTGGCGGACCATCGAAGGCGAGTCCTTGGCGGATCCAGCCCTGCCCGAGTTACGGGTCCTGCTGGAGGGGATCTGCGCTCCGGGCCGCTTTCTGAAATTGATCCGGGATTTTGTCGTATTCGAGGATGATGGCAGCGGCGTTCTGATCAAGAAGATGGCTGGGTATCACCAGTTCCATGCGGTGCGAACCGCAGTGGCCGAGACGGCCCGCGCTGCTCAACGGCAGCAAGAATCGAACAATGTCAGGAAAACCGGGGCAGTAGTTTCCGAGCATCCCGAACCTCACCGACCCGGAGGGAATCCGGGAGACCGACGCATCGGTGTCGTCTGGCATACCCAGGGGTCTGGTAAAAGTCTCACCATGGCATTCTATGCCGGGCGGATCATTCGTGAGCCTGCGATGGGCAATCCCACGATAGTGGTGCTCACGGACCGCAATGACCTCGACGATCAGTTGTTTTCGACCTTCGCCCGTTGCCAGGACCTGATCCGGCAACCACCAGTTCAAGCGGAAAGTCGGGCCGACCTGCGTGACCGGCTCACTGTTCAGCAAGGCGGGGTGGTCTTCACCACCATCCAGAAGTTCTTCCCTGAGGAAAAAGGGGATCGACACCCCCTATTGTCGGACCGGCGCAACATCGTGGTCATCGCTGATGAGGCCCACCGCAGCCAATACGATTTTATCGACGGATATGCCCGTCATATGCGTGACGCGCTGCCCAATGCCTCCTTCATCGGCTTTACCGGCACCCCCATCGAGCTGGAGGACGCGAATACCCGCGCGGTGTTTGGAAACTATATCAGCATCTACGACATCCAGCGTGCGGTCGAGGACGGCGCCACCGTGCCGATCCATTATGAAAGTCGCCTTGCCAAGCTCTCGCTGGACGAAAGCGAGATGATCCGTCTCGACACCGACTTCGAAGAGGCCACCGAGGGAGAGGAGTTGGTCCGCAAGGAAAAGCTCAAGACCCGATGGGCTCAGATTGAGGCCATCGTGGGATCAGACAAACGGTTGTCGCTTGTCGCCGCAGATATCGTGACCCATTTTGAACGCCGCATTGAAGCACTGGATGGCAAGGCCATGATCGTCTGCATGAGTCGACGCATTTGCATTGAGTTGTACCGCGAACTGGCCCGACTCCGCCCACACTGGGCACCTCCAGCAGATGACACGAACAAAGAGAGATGGATGAGAGTGATCATCACGGGCAGTGCCTCCGACCCGCCGGACTGGCAACCGCACATTATCAGTAAGTCACGGCGGGAAGCGTTGGCGAACTGCTTTCGAGACCCAGCTGATCCATTTCGGATCGCTTTGGTGCGGGATATGTGGCTCACCGGTTTCGATGCCCCTAGTCTGCATACGATGTATGTGGACAAGCCGATGCGGGGTCATGGCCTGATGCAGGCGATCGCCCGGGTCAACCGGGTTTTCCGAGACAAGCCCGGAGGACTGGTCGTAGACTACATTGGTTTGTCCAACGAACTGGAGCTGGCATTGGCGACCTACACCCGAAGTGGTGGTCAAGGAGACACCGTGCTGGACCAGTCCAAGGCGGTCACCTTGATGCGGGAAAAGTACGATATCTGCCGGGGACTGTTCCATGGATTTAACCATTCGGCCTGGACAGGCGGCGCCGCATCGGATCGCCTGAGCCTGCTGCCGTCCGCCCAGGAACATGTGCTGTCTCAGACCAACGGAAAGGAACGCTGCCTTCGTGCGGTCTCAGAACTGACCCGAGCCTTCGCTCTGGCCGTGCCCCACGAAGAGACGACCCGCATTCGGGACGATGTATCATTCTATCAAGCCGTTCGGTCCGCACTGTCCAAGCGGGCCGCCGGACAGAGCCGATCGGATGAAGAGCTGGATTATGCTATTCGCCAGTTGGTGTCACGGGCGGTGGACTCTGAGGAGGTCGTTGACATTTTTAAGATGGCAGGGCTGGAGAAACCCGATATCTCCATCCTGTCGGAGCAGTTTCTGGAACAGGTCAAGGGGATGAAACAACGCCATCTGGCGGTAGAGATGTTGCAAAAACTGCTGAAGGGCGAGGTGGCTATTCGTCGGCGCCGAAATATCGTGCAATCACGCTCATTCGCCGAGATGCTGGAACAGTCCCTGCGACGCTATCAAAGCCGTGCCATCGAGGCTGCCCAGGTCATTGAAGAACTCATCCAGTTGGCTCGGGAACTTCGTGCGGCTGACGCCCGCGGCGAGGCCCTGGGGCTGAATAATGACGAGCTAGCCTTCTATGACGCTCTGGAGACCAGTGACAGTGCGGTCGAGGTGCTGGGTGACGACACACTCCGAAACATTGCCCGTGACTTGGTGGACACTGTGAGGAAGAATGTCAGGATTGACTGGACCCATCGGGAAAATGTCCGCGCCAACCTCCGCCGTCTGGTCAAACGCATTTTGAGCCGGTATGGGTATCCACCAGACAAGCGAGAGAAGGCCACCCAGACCGTACTGGAACAGGCTGAAGTGTTGTCCGCGGAATGGGTCGTTCAATGAAACCGGGCATCAACCGGCTCCCCCTACCTTGTTCAATATATACCCGGATGATACGGCCACTGATCAAATCAACCTAAAACGAACCGACTGATAGTGTACGCATTCGTTCTTGTCCGTGGATAACGTCGATCCAAGGTGGTTTCCAGTCACCCTACCGATGGTAGCTGATAGGTCGTTGCCTGACAACGTTTTACACTGATTTCCCCAAGGCAGGGATGATTGAGCAGGAGTTTTTCCGAAGTGCGATGACACTCCTCAAAAGACATGGGTGCAGAAACCCATCGTCACTGATGCGAATCGCCTGACATAAGGGATAGGTTATTCGTTTCCCTCAAAAAGCCCTCAAATGCCGCCCCATAGCTCAAGACTTTCAGGGAATAGCATATGCTTTTCTGCTTTGGAACAGTCCTGTGCCTTCTAGTTCGGGGTATATCTCTATAATCTTCTGCTGAACCTTGCCATCATTCAACATGTCCCAAGTCAGATCTTTACGTACCAGTTCAAGTTTCATCTGAGCGGGTTTCTGCTGGTGTAACTGTTTCTTTAGAGTATTTTCGATCTTATCGACGGTCCAGCCGGAGTTCTCCAGTTTGGGAACTTTCGCGTAATCGGTAGCAATTGTATTGATCGCATCGTTTACTGCATCATCCAGTGAGCTTGGAATTTTTGTGTTGGCGGTCTGAACCAGCTTCTCGATCTCATCCCATTTTGATTTCATAACTGACCATTCGGACTTCTTATATATGCGCCCCATAGGTTTTCCAACATTCTTTGTAAAAATCTCCCTGAAAGCATCAACTCGTCTATTGACGTCTTTTGCTCCCAAGTCAACTTTATCAGTGATATCTAGCTGTAGTGTCTCCCGTAACCGCTTTTTGAGATTGTCTTCCAATCCAATTCCCTTAAATTCGTTGGGAACCGTGAGTGTCATTTTTTCAGACAACCTCGCACCAGTGAGGTGAATCTCAATAAAACCCACATAGCCGGTGTACACTTCTGTCCACCTTTCACTCTTAAAGTCTCTTATGGGATGTTCATCAAGATGCTTTTCGACTTTGTTAATGTCTGATTCGTTCACTGGGTCAACCTTTACCTTCGGCTCGTCAGGAACAAGTTGGCTTTCAACTGAGTTGTCTGATGGCTCATTTGTGAAAAGATCAATGTCATCGAAAAGACTGTTCTGCCTCGATTCGTTCTCGTGTTCTTTTGTGCTCGTGTTTTCTGGTCGCTGTGGCTCTATCCCCACCATTCTTTCCATCCAAAGTCGCAACTCTTCAAGTTCATCTCCTTCCATCCAGATACCGTTTACCGTCACTTCCTTGATCTCATCAATGCGCTCGGCAATTGGCGACCATAAAACGCCAAAGCCGTCCGCAGAAAAAGCAGCCACCCTGAGTCCGGCTCGCTTCTGAATGTTTATGCCTTCTTCGTAAAGTATGCGGACACCGGCTGTGTCACCGTATCCGCTTCGATCAATGTCAGCGTCCAAATCAATCACGATATGACTGTGCATGCCTCTTCGTTCTGCTGCGATTATTTTCTGAGCAAGTTTTTTCGTGATAGCTGGACCAAGATACCAAATAGTTCCTGTTGAGCCGTCAATCCAGTGCCCGAGTTGGCATTCGTCTACTTTGCAGGCTTTCATTTCGCGTGTTTAGACTTTACGATTGATGTCGTTAAGTTGGTGAGCCTGAGTGAAGTTCATGATCAAGGAGTACAATGGGGGTTGGCTTACCGTCAACCAAAGCACGATCGCATCGAGAGGATCGACAAAGTGTCACCCACTCCCGATAGCGGTCCCGTCGGTCCATCGGCAGTCTGATTGCAGCGGACGCCTGATGACGGATCTGAAACCAGTTTACCCCGCACATCCTCCATGAATCAACAAAATCTCCGCTTTCTCCCGACGTCAGGGTTTACCATCCCCCTCCGCCAGTGCGGCTGATTTTGTCGGCCAGTGGCAACCGCCGCCTGCTATGTGGCTTTCAGTGTTGATTCCGAAGACGCCCAACCCGTGTCACCCACCAGGATTTGAATCAGGCATTCCCAAATCTCATCAGCTATCGTGGTTCATGTCATTTCCCGGAAGTTTAGACTCATCAACCTATAGAATTTCAGGCATCCATCGACTCTCTACCTACCTGATTCGATATATGTTCGGATGATCAGGCCATGGAGCACATCGACCCTAACCGAACCAACTGGTAGAGTACACCTTCAATCTTGTCCACAGATGACGTCAATCCAAGGTGGCTTCAAGTCGTTCTACCGATGGTGGCTGGTAGGCTTTTTCCGGCCAACGTCTCATACCGGTTTTCCCCAAGATAAGGCTGGCCCAGCAGAAGTTTTCCCGAATGATGGTGACCCCGCAAAACAACAAGGTTGGAAAGATCCATCGTCACTGATGTGAATCGCCGAAAAAACGGATAGACCGTTTGGTTTCCCCTTTTCTCGCCATGTGTATTCTCTTTATCGCCCGCCATCAGCACCCGCATTATCCTCTGATTATCGCCGCCAATCGGGACGAGTATCATGCCCGACCCAGCCGCCCAATGCACTGGTGGGAAGACCCGCCACATCTCTTTGCAGGCCGGGACCTGACAGCCGGAGGCAGTTGGCTGGGGATCAACACAACGGGCAGATTCAGTGCGGTCACCAACTTGCGGTCCAGCACCACCCAGCGGCCCAATGCCCGCAGCCGGGGAGAGCTGGTGGTCAACAGCCTGACGCTTGCCTGGGATGCGTCCCACTTCCACAATTTTCTCCAGACACATCAGCAAGCCTACAATCCGTTCAATCTGGTTTACGGTGACGAGAAGAATCTGCTGGTATGGGGGTATGGTGACAAAGCGCCCCGCCCATTGGAAAGCGGCTTTCACAGTATCAGTAACAGCCCACTGGAGACGGTGTGGCCAAAAATGTCCCGTGGTGTTCAGGAGATGTCCCGCTATATCCAGACGAATCCAACCCTCGAAACCGAGGCCCTGTTGCCTATGATGCTGGATACGACACCGACACCCGATGCGCAATTACCCGACAGTGGGCTTGATCAGGAAAGGGAACGTCAACTGTCGCCCATTTTCATCCAGGGTGCCGAATACGGAACTCGCACCACGACCATCTTACTGTTTCGTCCAAACGCTGTCCAGGTCGCGGAATATCTGCATGGGTCAAAAAGCCCTTGCTTATCCGCTAGACAGTACGAGTTTCCAAACTTTCGCCCGAGGGGGCCGTGACCAAACACTACAGCCAACCTCGCCTGTCCGGAGCACGGGGGTCGAATGTCGTATCAATCAAGCCGCCCGGCCCAGAACCATCGGTCAATAAATCCTGTCCGAGCAAGATAGAATACCGCTATCGAATCCAACACGAGGTCCGTCATGTCCTGGCCCAAAGATCAAAAAAGTGTTCTCGACGAACCCCTCGCCATCTGCTCCACCCAACCCATGACGGGATTTGTCCGCAACGGGTGTTGTGAAACCGGCCCGGAGGATCTGGGATCCCATACGGTCTGTGTGGAAGTCACGGCCGAGTTTCTTGAATTCAGCAGGTCCCGCGGGAATGATCTGTCCACGCCGATCCCCGATTTTCAGTTTCCCGGCCTGAATCCCGGCGACCGCTGGTGCCTGTGCGCGGCCCGCTGGCAAGAAGCCCTGGAGGCGGGCGTGGCCCCGAAAGTCGTGATGCGGGCCACCCATCAAAGGGCTCTGGACATCATTGCGTTTGCCGATCTATCCCGCCACGCGATCGATCTGTCCTGATGGCGCGACTCACCACCGTGGTGGTCGGTGCCGGCATCGTCGGCGTTTGCGTGGCGCTGTGGCTTCAACGCAAGGGACAGCACGTCATCTTGTTGGACCGGAATGAACCGGGCACCGGCACTTCTTACGGCAATGCCTGTACCATTGCGGATTATGGCTGCATCCCGATCAACCATCCGTCCCTCTTTTCGTCTCTGCCGTCACGGCTGCTGTCACGCGACAGTCCGCTGAGTGTGGACCTGTTCCACGCACTACGCCATCCCCGCTGGATGGTCGACTTTCTCCGCCACTGCACCCCGTCACAAGTCGACCGGATCATCCTGGCCCTCGGTGCATTGCTGTCCCAAGCGGCGGCCGGACTGGATCCCCTGATCGATGACACCGGATCACAATCGCTGTTGCCCCAGCGAGGTTTCCTCAATGTCTACCAAACCCGTCAAGCCTATGAGAACAACTTGGCATCCAATCGAAAACGGGCCGAACAAGGCAGTGTCTTCGACACGCTGGACAATCGTCAATTGCATGAGCTGGAACCGGCGCTCGCCATGGATTGCTATCGGGCCTTGTGGTTTCCAGGCGTGCGGCATGTCAGCAACCCCAAATCGCTGGTGGACCGGTTCGTGACGCATTTCCAGGCACATGGTGGCTTATTCCGCCAAGCGGGTGTCTTCGCCGTGGAGCCGGGGTGCCGTGTTATCCTGGACAATGCGGAACGCATCGACGCGAATGCGGTTGTCATTTGTGCCGGAGCCTTTTCCAGGGCCATCCAAGGGGCCGGTACCCACCAGCTGCCCCTGAATGTGGAACGGGGATACCATGTCCAGTTTGCTGATCGGTCATCCTTGATCAGCCGACCCGTCGGCTGGGCGGAAGCGGGTTTCTATGCCACCCCCACCAGCGAGGGGCTGCGGTTTGCCGGGACCGTGGAAATTGCCTCATTGGACAAACCGCCCAGTGCCACCCGGGTGGCTTACATCACCCGCAAGGCGCGGCAGATGTTCCATCTGGAAGAAGAGCCATCCCAATCCTGGCTCGGGTTCCGGCCCACATTCCCGGACGCGTTGCCGGTCATCGGGCCCAGCCCGGTGTCACCCGATATCTGCCTCGCCTTCGGCCACCAACATCTGGGGCTGACCTTAGCGGGGATCACCGGAAAGCTCGTCGCCGAATGGCTGGTCGATCATCAACCGTCCCTGGACCTGACCCCCTACCGCAGTCAACGGTTCTCCTGACCCCGGAATCAAATCAACAGGACACTGGCTGACTGGAGTACCGGTCATGCGGAATCACTACCGCCGAGTGCTCCACCAGAGCCCGGACATTATCGATCTCATGTTCCATGGCGAGTTGAAAGCTGAACCGGGAGAAGAAGTGCTCATACAGTTCGCCGCCCCGGGTGCCGACCGCATAATAGTGGTCATTCGCCTCGTCGTATTCCAGTTCCACGGTCGTCAGGGGTTGTCGGGCGGGACCGCCAATCACTTCCGCTCCACGGGCCGGGTCATAGACACTGCGTTCCGAGCAACAGTAGATGACCTGTTTTCGCTCCTGCACCTGATACTGGCCATCCATATAGCGGGTCATTTCCGGGCGGAAATTGAGAAAGCTCACTGTGCGGGTCGGATAGCTGAGCTGGTGGGCACAGATGGCGGAAAACGACACCACCGACGCCTTCGGACCCGAACCACCTTGCCAACGATAGGACCGCCCGTCTTCCGTGAACATTTCCTGACTGATATTCAGCCGACGACCGATGTCCAGAAGAAAGCAGGGCGTGGTGATGTACGGGTAATGAAAAATGAACGCGTCGTCCCGAGAAAGCGAACCACTGTCGACCGGGTTCCCGTCGCGATGGACAAGCAGCACTCGGTTGTAGCGCCGTAGCGGTGCTGACCGGGCCATCACGGTGGGGTTGGCGGCGACGGCCGTCGCCGCAGCCAGACAGGTCTTGACAAAATGGCGCCTGGTCGACGAGTGTGACGGATGTTTCATGATCGGATCAAAACGATTCCCAGCCCAGAAAGAGACGGGAGGACAATCGGGCCTCGGTACCATCTTTCCGTCGAATGACCAGTCGACCCTCCTCATCCACCCTCGAACCCACCCCCTCGATGACCCCTCCAGGTTGCTGGATGGACACCGGACAGTCGGTGACATCCACCCGCGCTTTCCATTGGTCCAGCACATGGCGGAAACCGCGATCATCCCACACATTGATCCAGCGGATAAACTCCCGGGCCCACGAGGCGAACAAGGCCTGCGGCGTGATCGAAGAATGACCTTCCGCCTGATGCAGACTCATCTCCTCCTGACTGTCGTGTGACAGGGTATCGGTGACATTCACGGTCAGGGTAATGGTCAGCCAGCGACGGCCAGCGGACTCGCCCCGGTCCAGCCAGACCGCACCGACCCGGTAGCTGGCGATCCGGACTTCGTTGGGCCAACCGAAACGCAGGGCGGTCAAAGGGGACACATGGGTCGCAATCGCATGGGCCAGACTGACCAGAGCGACAAACAAGATTTCATGGTCTCGCTCGGAGGGAAAATCCGGCTCCAGCACCAAGGCGGCATGCAGGTTGCCCGCCTGACCGTCCGCAGTGTATGAACATGGCCCGTGGGGAGAAATCTTCCGGACCCGATCCGCCAGAATGAGGGTACCTTCTTCGATGCCGTCCGTCGCCAAGGCCTGCACATGGTCTCGCAAGTTCTCCACCATCTCAACGGAGATCAGACGATAGGCGGCCGGCAGTTCCGGGTCCATTCAGTTGATCTTCTCGAAACCCCCGCCAAATGCCTGAAGCAGTGTCTGATGTCCCTGCAGTTTGGCATAAGTGACAGGCGTTCGCCCCTCCATATCGGGAATATCCGCGAGAGCCCCGTGACGCAGAAGACTCTCGACCACATCGATGTGTCCCCGGGCGGCGGCATGATGCAATGCGGTGGCCCCATGATCATCCTGGGCATGGAGATCAATGCCCGGCGTGTCCAGCAACAGTTCCACCACCCGGGTTCGATTCTCATAGGCTGAGCGGTGCAGCGGAGTCCACAGAAAGACATCCTGGGTATTGATATCAGCTCCCGCCTGGATGAGTTGCCGGGTGGCGGCATCATGGCCTTTTGCCGCGGCAATCATGAGAGCACTCCAGCCATTGGCCCCACGGGCATTGACGTTCACCCCCGCCTCCAGGAGTGGGATGACACAGCGCAACTGGCCACTGACCACCGCGAACATCAGCGCCGTGCCGCCGTTGTGATTGCGGAGGTGGGGATCAGCCCCCATCGAAAGCAGTCTTTCGACCTGTGCGCAACGGCCCGCTCGGGCCAGCAGCATCAGCGCGGTTTTGCCGGACGATGTCGTCTCATTGATCTCTGGAGTCAGATCAATGAGACGAATCACCTGCTCCACATTGCCGGACTGAATCGCCCGCCGAAAATTGTCCTCCGCCTGCGCCAAGACGGACACTCCGCACAAGAGCCCCAAGAGCAGGGATCTAGACAGTCGTAACATGTGTGGCATAGTGACGGGTCACTTCGTGCATCGCCGCCTCCGGATCATAACGACCGGTCAGTCGGATCATGGCATCATGCTGGACGGCCTCTTGCAGTATCTCGCGATAACCTGCCTGCTCTCGCTCACCGAGCGACAATTGCTGGGCATGAATCACGCGATAGGCCCCATCGGCAAAAAAGAACCGCAGGTGAGTCTGAGTCGACAGGTGCTCCAATGTCCGAAATTGCACGTCGCCACACCCGGGAGTCAGCAACACTTCTCCCGCGAGCGGATCCTCGGAACGAGTGACCACCTCAAAGCGCAGCATGACCACTGCGGCACTGGAGCACTCGATGACATCGGCTTCCAACGCGACCGGCAACGGCGTCCGGGAATGCGTCAGGATCCACCGGTCTTCCCGACACTCGGGGCCTTCCAGTCCAAAAAACACTGCGGATTCCCATTGCCTGCCATCCAGCCGCACCGGGAGGCAGGTGGTCATCACACCACCGGACCGCATGCGACGGACAATTTCCGGAGGGAACGCCTTCAATATTCACTCGCAACGGATGACCATGCATGGAATGTCGGAAACCGTCGATCAAAATCCACTAAAAAACCCCTGCCACGGCAGGGGTTTTCAGGACCTGGATACTCAACCTAGGTCGGGGAAACACCGGCGGCGACCCCGGAGGAGGAGTCGCTCTTCGAGGTGTTTTGCTTGCGACGGATTTCGTCGTACCACAGGTCATGATGTTGCTGGGCCCATTCCACACTGACTTGACCCTTCGTCATGCCTTCCAGCGTGCCTTCGGTCCCGATGGTCCCAAGATAGGCGTGTCCGAAGAAAACCGCAATCCAGATAATGGCGGCAATGGCATGAACTTGATGGGCCCATTGCATGGTGGCCCGAGATGCGTCCAGGAATCCCCACTGCGCGGCCCAGCCGATGAGCACAAAACCGGTGCCGCACACGGCAACCAGACCCACGAGGATGACAATCCAGAACCAGACCTTCTCCCCCCCATTGGCTTTGCCGGCACTGGGATGGGCCTTGCCGAGGATGCCGCCTCCCTGGGCCATCCACTTAACGTCCACCGCTGTAGGAATGTTGTTCTTCACCCAAAAGAGCAACATGGCGAACACACCGATCGTGAAGAACGGGCCGACGTAGTTGTGCACATTGATGGACAGGTTCGCCCAAGCTGCGAACCCTTGGGGACCCAGGACGGGAATCAGCACCACCCGGCCAAAGAGCAAACTAAGGCCGGTGATCGCCAAAATGACAAACCCAATGGCCGTGTACCAGTGCATGAAGCGTTCCAGCGCGTTCCAACGCAGGACGGTCTGCCCTGATTTTTCTTCCTCGATGCGGATCCGTCCTCGCAGAATGAAAAACAGGCCAATAATGCCCAAGATCCCCACCATGGCCCAGCCTCCATAGTTGGCGATCAGCCCATTGCGCAACTGACGCCAGTTCTGACCACCATTGTTGATGAACACGCCCGCTTCCGGTCCCGTGACCGCACTGTATCCGGCCTGCCCTTCCCGCACAGCGCGCCAGAAATTCGCACGTTGATTGGTATCATTGGTCACTTGGGCAAAAGCCTCTTCTCCCCCGGCCACCCAGTAGGAAGCCAACGGAAAGGCCAAGGCACTCATCACGATAAACAGGATGGACCAGTTCATGGCCCGCCGACGGCGGCGGTTCTTGTCAATTGTTTCTGCTTTCATTGTTTCTTCCGGTGAGACGGAGTTTAACGATCATGCTGACCCGCCATACGTTCCTGTAAAGCAGTCCGGTTCGTACTCAGGTCGTCCTCGGGTCCATAGTAGACACCAGGCTGATGAAAGGTCACGTCGGTGGACTCCCAACAGCCGGACAACGCCAAACCCGCCAGCAACACGAGCCAAGGATGGATAAGTCTTCTACGCATCTTGTTCCTCAAGTTGGGGCGGAATCCGGCCCCAGAACGGCACCGGATTCCTGAGGGCAACAGTGACGGAGCCGGACGATCCGGCTCCGCCGTCAAGATCAACTACCGTAGGCGGTTTCCCAGCCCCAAGTCTGTGGTCGACCCCCGCGGCGCAGGATCCGTTCACGATAGATATCCGCGACCATATCACCGTCGCCGGCAATGAGGGCCTTGGTAGCACACATTTCCGCGCACAGGGGCAATCGGCCCTCAGCCAACCGGTTTGCGCCGTATTTCTCGTACTCGGCCACGGAATTGTCTTCCATCGGTCCCCCAGCACAGAATGTGCACTTGTCCATCTTGCCGCGCACCCCAAAGGCTTCTTGCTGTGGATACTGAGGCGCCCCGAACGGGCAGGCATAGAAACAGTATCCACAACCGATACACAGGTCCTTGTCGTGCAGCACTACCCCATCGTTAGTGGTGTAGAAGCAATCCACCGGGCAGACCGCCGAACACGGAGCATCGGTACAGTGCATGCAAGCGACGGAGATGGACTTCTCCCCCGCCTCCCCATCACCGAGTGTGATCACCCGGCGACGGTTCACCCCCCAAGGCACCTCGTTCTCGTTTTTACAAGCAGTCACACAGCCGTTGCACTCAATGCAGCGTTCCGCGTCACACAGGAATTTCATTTTTGCCATGTTCGTTTCCTCCAGCTTAAGCGAGTGAAATGCGGCAGAGCGTCACCTTGGTCTCCTGCATCTGGGTGACGGAATCGTATCCATAGGTGAAAGCCGTGTTTGCCGCTTCACCCCGGACATAGGGTGCGGCGCCCTCGGGATACTTATCCAGAAGGTCGACTCCCTCATAGTGGCCACCGAAGTGGAACGGAGTGAAGAGCACGCCCGGGCCGACCCGTTGGGTCACCATGGCCTTGACCTTGATCCGGGCCCCCTCGGGGCTTTCGATCCAGATCATGTCACCGTCTTTCACATTGTGGTTGTTGGCATCCCGGGGATTGATCTCCGCAAACATCTCCTGTTGCAGTTCCGCCAGCCATGGGTTGGAGCGAGACTCCTCGCCACCCCCTTCGTACTCCACCAGACGTCCGCTCGTATGAATGATGGGGAAGTCCTTGGAGTAGTCGACGGCCTGAATGGAGGCGTACCGGGTAGGCAGACGATAGAACCGCTTGCGGTCCGCGTAGGTGGGATATTTGTCCACCAACTCCCGGTCCGACGCATACAGCGGCTCGCGATGGATCGGGACAGGGTCCGGGAAGGTCCAGACAATGGCCCGGGCCTTGGCATTGCCGAATGGTGCACAGCCATGCTTGATGGCCACCCGCTGAATGCCACCGGAGAGATCTGTCTTCCAGTTCTTGCCATCGGCCAGCTGCCGCTCTTCCGGCGTCAGGTCGTCCCACCATCCCAGCGTTTTCAGCAAGTCGGCCGTAAACTCGGGATGGCCATCCTGGATTTCGTTACCCACCGGCCAGGAATCTTCGGCGAGGAGGTTGTTGCCCTCATGCTCGACTCCGAAGCGCGCTCGAAAGTTCAGTCCACCCTCGGCCACCGGTTTGCTGGTGTTGTACAGGACCGGCGTGCCCGGGTGTTTCATCTCGGGCGTTCCCCAGCAAGGCCACGGCATGCCATAGTACTCCCCATCACAGGGGCCTCCTTCGGCCTTCAGCGTCGTGGTATTGAAGGTATGCTTGTTCTCCAGGTGGAGCTTCAGGCGTTCCGGGCTCTGACCCGTGTATCCAATGGTCCACATGCCCTTGTTATATTCGCGGGTGATGTCCTCAATCAGAGGCTCATCGTTGTTCACCTCAATGTGCTTGCAGAGATGATCCGCGAATCCGAACTTCTTCGCCAGCTTGTAGATGATCGTATGATCCGGCAGCGATTCGAACAGCGGTTCCACCACCTTTTCCCGCCATTGCAGCGAACGGTTGGAAGCCGTCACGGAACCATAGGTCTCGAACTGCGTGGTTCCCGGCAACAGCCAGATTCCATCCGTCCGGTCGTTCATCACCGCCGCATGCGTCGGATAGGGATCAATGATGACCATCATGTCCAGCTTGGCCATGGCTTTTTTCATTTCCGGGCCGCGGCTCTGGCTGTTGACGGCATGTCCCCAGTACACCATGCAACGGATGTTGTCCTTCTGGCCGATGTTTTCTTCCAGCACGCCGTCCACCCAACGGGAAACAGGGATTCCCCGGTAGTTCATCGGATGGATGGGCTTGCCATTGTCGCCCTCCACTTCGTCCTGGCTGAACCGGGACTTGACCCAGTCCGGATCCAGATCCCAAACCCGAGACCAGTGGCCCCAGGCCCCGTTGGAAAGGCCGTAGTATCCGGGCAATGAATGGGACAGCACACAGAAGTCCGTGGCTCCCTGTACGTTGTCATGGCCCCGGAAAATATTGGCTCCGCCGCCTTCTTTGCCGATATTGCCTAGGGCCAGCTGGAACGCACAGTAGGCGCGGGTATTGTTGTTGCCGATGGTATGTTGGGTTCCGCCCATGCACCAGACAAACGTGGCCGGGCTGTTTTCCGCCATCATCTGTGCCGCCGCCTTGACGGTCGCCTCGGGGACTCCGGTCACCCGCTCGGTCTCTTCTGGTGTCCACTTGGCCACCTCAGCACGGATCTTATCCATGCCGTAAACCCGCTGACGGATGTACTCCTTGTCCTCCCAGCCGTTTTCGAAGATATGCCACATCATGCCCCACATAATGCCCACATCCGACCCCGGCCGGATGCGCACGAACAAGTCGGCATGGGCGGCCGTCCGGGTGTAGCGGGGGTCGATCACCACCATCTTGGAGCCATTTTCCTTGGCCCGGAAGATATGCTGCAAGGAGACCGGATGCGCTTCGGCCGGGTTGGAACCGATGAACAGCATGCACTTGGAATTGTGCATGTCGTTGTAGCTGTTGGTCATGGCCCCGTAGCCCCAGGTGTTGGCCACGCCTGCGACCGTGGTGGAGTGACAGATTCGGGCCTGATGGTCCACATTGTTCGTCCCCCACAAGGCGGCGAACTTGCGGAACAGGTACGCCTGCTCGTTGTTGTACTTCGCCGAGCCGAGCCAGTACACCGAATCCGGGCCGGACTCCTGGCGGATTTTCAGCATGCCGTCCCCGATTTCGTTGATGGCGTCCCCCCACGACATCCGCTTCCACTTGCCGCCCTCCAGCTTCATCGGGTACTTAAGGCGACGCTCCCCATGGCCATGCTCCCGTACGGATGCGCCCTTGGCGCAGTGAGCCCCGAGGTTAAGCGGAGAGTCGAAATCTGGTTCCTGACCGGTCCAGACCCCGTTTTGCACTTCAGCGCGCACCCCACAGCCCACGGAACAGTGGGTGCAGACGCTGCGCTTGATCACAATATCACCCATCGTGGAACGGGCGGCATGGGCCTTGCGGACCCGACCGGGCATTAGCGAAGTGGCCGCGGCTCCCGCGCCCATGGCCAGCCCAGATCGTTTCAAGAAGGTTCTTCGGTCAATCGACTGCCCGACCCCTGACAGGCTCGGGCCATCGGCACCGACTTGCTTGCGTATCAGTTTCATATTGGTTTCTCCTGAGTCGCTATGCGTTTTTATCTATTGAAGAGGAAGTGTCGTATTTCGTCTCTGGGCGTGCCAGATCCGACCTATCGGCGAGCCAGACGATAGTAGGCGCGGACATGATCGGTTTCACGATATCCCGATTTTTTCTCGGGCTTCAGAGTCTCCGGCACATCGGCCAGTGCACCGGGGGCGACAACGCCGGCTCCGACGGCGGCCGTCGTCACGGCCGCCCCTTTCAGAAATGCCCGTCGGTCTGTTTCAGGTTGATTCATGGTTGGTACCTCAGCTTGGTCAAGTTCATGTCAGTGTCATGTCAGCAGTGACGTCATTCGCAGTCAATGGGGCTGAACATTCAGATATTGGTTCTCAAATTGCATATAGCGTTCACCGAGCCATCCCACCGCCCGGTAAAATTCGGCACTGGGAGCCGCTTGCAACTCCCGGAAAAACTTTTCTCCCCAAGGGTGGAGATGGCGCAAGAAAAAACGCCGTTGATGAAACCCCTCAATCTCATCCGACTGGATCAGGATCGACAGGGTCTCACAGATCGCCGCAATATGGTCTTCCGGCTCCTTGCGTTGTTCGTCTGCCTCGAATCCCAGCGCCCGCAGGTCGTCTCGAAGTTCACTCAAGGGTTTGTCCATCAGAAAACCGGTCATATGCCACGAGCCATAGGGGACGACCTCCCCGCGGCCGAGCCCAATGAACAGGGCATGGAACTCGTCATCCAGCCGTTTCGGATCGGCCTGTTGGGCGAGGCGGCGGACCTCAAGCCAAGCGACCCCCACATCGCCGGGGCGGTCGGCCTCCATGGGATTGTCGATATGGCAAAGATAGTCCAGCAGATCCGATCCCGGAATGTCGTCGAACAAGGATGACAAGACCGCATACGTCGCGGCGCGTACCTGATCCTCTTCAGCCATCCGGGCAGCAATCTGACTAGGGCGATTATCCATCGACATGGGTTGAACCAATTCCAATGAAGCGTTTCCTCCAGCACATTAAAGACAATTTTTGACTGGCCAAGAATGATCACGGCCAGAACCCACCGTGCGAATTGCCCGTTCAATCCGTCTGTTCAAAATCAATTTGTTGGTGAGTGGCACTCGCACAGCAAGGGTATACCCCATCATTTCGCCTAATGCAAGCACCGGAATTCCCACCCCGTTTCATCCAGTGCTGCGAAGTCTACGCCGATAAAATGATCGTTGATCAATAGAAAAACAAGCACTTATTACTCCCATAAAGCACTCTATCGAAAATTCATGACGTTGGAATTTGGGAATATTTTCTATTTATCAAAGAAAATATGGGGAATTTATCCAATCATATCTTTGCGATCGAACATGTTCGCCACCCGACAATCCTCGCACATCCGCAGACGGTTTTTCTGCTCCGGGGTTTCGTACATCCAGTGACCGGCCAGTTTGTCCAGCATGCGATCAATCATCGCCCAGGTGGCGAATGGCTTGCCACAGCTGATGCAACAGAAGGGTTCCTCCTCCTTCAAGGTTCGACTTCGGATCGTCGCCTCGTCCAGGTTGAACCGGGGGTCCAGCTGCAAGGCCGACTCCGGGCAGGCCTGGGTACAGATCCCGCACTGAACACAGTTGCCTTCGATAAACCGCAAGGCTGGGGAGTCCCCGCCCGCTTCCAAGGCATTACCGGGACACACCGACACACAGCCCATGCACAAAGTGCAGGCATCGGTGTCCAGCAACACCTGTCCGAAGGGACTACCAGCCGGCAAGGGGACGGGGTCAGTGTCCGTTTTTCCCGCCAACAGATAGCTTAGTGCACTGCGCAGGAGACGGCGCTTGCCGCCCACCGCGGCGAAGGTGGCCGTCACGGGTCTGACCCTCTCGGACGAGGGGGCCATCAGTACCGGTTCAAGCGTCGAAACCAAGTGGATGTCACCGTGAGGGAGGGTCGAATGATCCAGCACGGCCTGCAGCCAAGTTCGGGTTTCCTCCAAGCTCAAGCGGACCGGCTCGGGAACTTCCTGCGGAATATGAAGCCAGATGTCGCCCGCCCCATAGGCCAAGGCGCAGGCCAGAAGTTCCGGTCCCACCGAACCAATTTCCTCCACCAGGAACGGCAGGATATGTTCCGGCAAGCCGCGGGCGATCGATCCCACCTGGCTGGCGCTGTGTTCGTTGTCGTAGATGAACAACGTGATTTCCCGTGCGCCAGTTTGTTCCCGGAATGCCCGAAAAGCTCGACGCAGCCAGTCGATTTGTTCTTCCACTGGGGGAAATCGATAAGTGATGGCGCCTGAGGGACAACGGGCGGTACAACTCCCCCCGCCCTGACACAGGTGCGCATTGACCTCAATCTGCTCGCCAATGGAAATGATGGCATCCGTCGGGCAGGCTTCCAGACAGCGAGTACAGCCGGTAATGCCGCTGCGACCATGGGCACAAATATCCGGGTCATAATGGAAATAGCGGGGTTTGTCGAACTCGCCGACCAGCTCCCGAACGGCTTCGATGGCTGGTTGCCGACTATCGGCATCGGAGCCGACATGATGGTATCCCGGTGGTTTGATGGCCGCCCCGATCAGCGGAACCGGGCTGGCGTCGATCACCTGATCAAAAAGCCCGTTGGGAATCCCCATGATCCGCGCCAGGTTGTCCCCGCCCTCCTGACCTGACTCCCCCCCCGGAAGGGTGGCGGTGAACCGGCCCAGATAGCCATCGACCCGAAGCTCGGAAGCGACCCAGGCATTGGCCACCATCCCGGAACCCACGTTGCTCCCCACCACAGCGATATAGCACAGGAATCCCTCGCCCAAAGCGGACTCGACTTCACGGCCGATGACTTCATCCATCACCAGCAAGATCCGGTTGGCGGCCGTATAGGCAATATGGGTGGTGGGGGTGGGTGACCAAGTCGCGGCCGCCAAAACCTCATGACGCGCCTGCCCGTCCGGGGTATCGGCGGACAGATCCAGACCCAGGGTTTCCAGAAAGCTGGTCATGTCACCCCCTCTGAAGAACGGTCAAGAGCATCATCCCGGAACACTCGCCTTGTCGTGGGAATGGGGGGTGGCCACATCCTGCTCGCGGGGGGCGGACCGGTCCGGTTCACCAACTGGTCCCGAGTCGGACTCGGTAACCTGATCCGTTTCCTCAATTTCTGCCGTGGATGAGTGGTCGGAGGCCGACGGTTCGTCCTTTTCGTGCTCTTCCGCCACCCGGCGTGACACCTTTTCCTCCGCTTCCCGACGACGCTTCTCCTGGACCTCAGCCTGATGCTTCATGTCGGACGTCACCCAATCGCCCAATGGCTCGAACGAGGTGAAATCCTCATCATAATCATCCAGGCCATCGCGCACATTGAATACGGTCGCGGTGAACAATTTGCGCAGCGCCCGCTTGCGCAGGGCGTCACTGACCCCAGGAGAAAGGAATCCGGAATAATCACTGTGCTCGTCCAGTCTGTCCAGCGACGGCATGTCAGTGTCGGTCAGAACCGGTTTTTCGACTGGCCCTTCTGGCTGAGCGAGATCCAGCCGGTCCGCTTCCACCGTAGTTTGCATTCGTCCCGAACGGCCGTCGGGAATGATCGCATTCAGAGGAACCGACTCCCCATGGTCTTCAGGGTGGCTCGTGGATTCTGGAGAAGTGGCGGGCTGATGATCCGCCTGCTTTCGGCTGGACCAGCGCCTGAGAAAGCTCTCGTGTTGCGGGGCGTCTGGACGGGGATGTCGGGTCATGGGGTTTCCTCCGGGGGTTTCCCGGAATCTTTTCGGGAGGCGGTGTAGGTCGAATCCTCCAGCCAGTCACGGCGCTTTCGCTTGTGCTTGATCTCCGGCTGGTAATGCCGGATCACATAGCGCTCCAGCAACAGGGTGATCTCCGGGGGCATCGGCACCGAAAGCACCAGGTCATCCGCCTCCATATGACCATTGGCCTCATCCTGATTGGCGGTGATCACCATCGGACGGATATCCCGACCACCGTACTCGCCTTCACACACCACGAACAGATAGGGCTGGTCTGACAACAGATTGTACCAGTAGCCTTCTCCCCCATCCTTGAACAGGTCGAGAGTGTACCCGGTGTAAAGATAGCGACAGGTATGGGGGTCCACTTCGACCACATGATCTTCCCCGAGTTCGGAAGCCGCCGGTCCCGTCAGCACCTGATGCACACGCCAGATGGGATAGTTCCATTTTTTTTCAGGGTTCACCGAACACTCAAGCACCACCGCCAACGGCACGGATAAACGAGAGGCCATGGGGTCCAGACTGTCCATAGACGGCCGGTTGTCGGTTGCGTTCATCCCGTGTCTACCTGCCACGAAATTATTGCTCGATCATTGCTCGACGACCAAGGTATCAACCACATCAACATCCAGGCCCAACTGACGAATGGAGAGTGACATCGTGGCTTCCAGACGATCGCCGATCTGGATGGTGCCGGCCTCGATACCCTGTCTCACCGCGCCCTCAATGGCCCGTTGGGAGGTGATGCCGGTTTTCTTGAGAAACTTTCTGATCTGGATATTCAGTGCGTCTTCGTTCATGGTTCGAGAAGGAGGAATGGATAACTTGGGAGTGAAACGGTACCTTCATCATGGCGAGGTGATCCCGCCTCGGTTGGCGTCCGGGCTGGAATGGTCTGTTGGGTAACAAGGGCAAGGGGATAGGGAATCGCTTCCAGTATACCCAACTATTCCCCGCTTATCAGGACATATCTTCCCCCGCTCACCTTGGGGACGACAAACGATGCCAGATTTTAGCGCGATTGAAAAGGGGGTTCTCGACCCGGGGGAAAGGCCAGAACCTCACCTCCCGGGTCGACGACCGTATCACGGGCATTGGTCCAGGATGCCGGATGACACACTGATCATGATCCGGACCGACTGGAAAACGGATACAGTCCGGCTCTGTTATGACCGGCAACTGCCGGGAACAAGCCTCGAGAGTAAGGTGGCCCTGATCGCGTTCGTGCTCCCATCATGCCCTACACCACTGTTACGTCGAGGCCATGAACCCCCCCAGACCAGCTGGCACCAGCCATGCCGAAGTGTGGACCGAAACCCGCCTTGAGTCGTTTTCCCGGGTCGAGGGCGAGCCTCTGCTCAATGAGGGAACAGCCAATAGGCTGGGAAGCTACCGGAAATAGCTGATCAGCGGACTGTCCCGGCTTGAGGAGTTGCATCCCTTCTTCGGTGAGCGTGTGGATTTCGGTAGCCGACTCGCTGGCGGGAGCTTGGTCGACGACCGTGGAGCCTTGGCCAGCACTGCCCGGATAGACCACCCGCTGGATGATCCGGGTTTCCAGCACGGGCAGGGCATATTCGTCCAGGGCTTCGGTCACTTCGCGGCCGAGCCGCTACCGCGAATGACCCGCGAGACCACGAAGGCTGCCCGCAGTCGCCCTTCGGTCACCTCGATACCAGCGATGAGGATAACTTTCGATATACCCAAATATCCGCCGGAACGCCTTGGATGGTCGGACACTCAGAGTTGTCACATGGGCTGAGGTCGGGACCGAATTTCTGAACACAAGCCCCCACCATGAAAAGGAAAGCGAGTACCAAGACAATGCCCAGGAAATTGACCACCCGAAAAACAGTCTATTCGATTATGGAAACGATTATGGAGACCGTTATTTCGACCGATTTCAATGCATCATGCCTCATCAATCACATCCTCCTCAGGAGATGTCCAGATCAAGGTTGAGAACTGTGTCAGGAAATCACCGCCGTTATGGTCGGTCAGTTCGTCGCCCTGGACAGCCACGATATTCCCATGCGACAGTCGTCCAAAACCCATCGTAACGTGGATTTCCTGAACGGGACGTGAAAATCGTCGCCCCCTCAATGCGTTGGCAAAGCAGGGTATCTGCGTCGATGGCAACCAGGACATCCAGACCCAGGTCATGACCACGCTGTTCGCCCGCCCGGCCTCGGGTTGATAGCATGTTCGTGAGGAGTGTGCCGTCCGGGGGTCAGGCTGGCCAGCGGACCAAGATCCCCAGAATGATGATCGCCGCGACCCACAAGCCAATCGTCCAGCGCAAATTGTCCTTGTCGCGCTGCGCCATCTGCTCGGCCAGCCGGGCGATATCGGTGCGGTATTCCGCCGGCTTCGTATTCATGCGATCCTCCAGGGCAACCCCCTGTCTGGCCAACTCGTGAAGATCAGTCATGGCGGGATGATAGCCGATGCCGGTTCCTCTGGCCAAATGGCCGCCGACCAGCGGCCACTCGGAGCTGGCCAGGGATCACAGCCCTTCCCCTGATGGACCGAATGGATCCGTTTTCCGGGCTTGGCTTGATGACTGACCGACGGGGCCGTCGGGCGACTCGGGCCCCTCGGTCGCCCCACCAATCCCGGCCGCCGGATTGCAACGGACCGGGATCCGCAGAAGGGTCCCCCCCTGGATTGCCCCCGGCTCCGGCGGTTCGGGCACCCCGGTGCCTTGCCGACATTCGAGCTGCCCATCCGATGGACTGCCCAATGGGGTCGGGGGAAGCGAAAGCCGCCGGGCCGGATTTCGCGGGACGGAACCCGCTTTCCCTTGCCCGGGAGGGGGTCTGCCAGGCGACGGGCGGGGGCTTCCCAGTCTACCCTGATGCGGCCATCCAGGCCCGATCGACTGCCGATGTAGGTCGCGGTGATGTCCAGACGTCCTTCTCCATGGCCGAGTTCGCGATTGACCCCTGCGGCGGCCTGGTCCCAGCAGGCTTTCCCCCGGGCATCCAGGTCTGGATATGGGGGACCGCCAGCGTGGGGAGCGGCGAAGCCGGCCACGGTCTGGAACCGTTCCTGTTCGCATCCGAGGGCCGCCCGCATCCTAGGGCAGCTGGATGCACTGCTATCAACTTTTGTCAGCCGGGGTTGGATGAAAATCGCGGGCAACTACCTTCCCTGCTATAAGACCGAGTCCGAACCCTGAATGTCGATCAGGTCCCGAACTGTCCCGGCACTGCCCGTGAACGAGGAGATCGTGGTGTTACAATCATCCAGATCCATCACGACAAGGGACAACTCAACGGTGGCGGCACGCATGGCGTCGACTGTCCATTGATCCGTCATTCCTTCCGGGCACCCTGATGCACTTCAACACGATCCTGCTGGAGACCACCCCACCCGTGGCCACGCTCAAGCTGAACCGGCCGAAGAAACTGAATGCCATCAACACGGAAATGCTGCGGGACATTGAGGCGGCACTGGATATCGTGGAAAAGGATTACCGCGTTTATGCACTGGTGTTGTGCGGTGAGGGCCGTGCCTTCTGCGCCGGCTTCGACCTGGAGGCGGGACTGGCGGCCAACCGACAGACCGATGCGCAGTGGCGCACTGCGATCGAGTACGACCTTCAGGTGATCATGCGCTTCTGGCATTTTCCCAAGCCCACGGTGGCAGTGACCCAGGGATATGCCCTGGCGGGTGGCTTCGAACTGGCGCTGGCCTGTGATATGACCGTGGCCGAGGAAGGATGCCTTTTCGGCGAGCCGGAGTTGCGTTTCGGCAGCAGTATCGTCGCCCTACTCTTGCCCTGGTACACCAACCCAAAGCGCAGCAAGAAGATGCTGCTGACCGGTCAGGACCGGATGTCGACGGACGAAGCCCTGTCGTATGGCATCGTCAATGAAGTGGTGCGGCCGGGCAGTGGTCGGACACATGGCATGGCTCTGGCCCGGGATTGCGCCCTGCTGGATCCCCACTCCGTGCGCATGACCAAACAGGCCATCAACCGAACCTACGAGACCATGGGGATGTCCCGGGCCCTGCAGCAGGGGGCGGAGACCTCCGTGGAAATTGAGACGCTCGTGACACCCCTGCGCCGGGAGTTCAACCGGATCCTGCGGGAACAGGGCATGAAGGCAGCTCTGGCCTGGCGTGAGGCGCGCCTGTCCGGCCATGACTGAACATCGGCTGGATCCCTTGCTGAAGCCATGCAGCCTCGCGCTGATGGGCGCTTCCGCGCGGGCAGGTACTCCGGGCCACATCCTGTCGGACATGGTGACTTCGTCCGACTACCAGGGGTCGGTCTATCCGATCAATCCGGGCTATCGCGAGATCATGGGGGTCCCCTGCTACACGACCCTGGATTCCCTGCCGGAAACGGTGGACCATGTCGTCATCGCCCTCGGCAACCCGCATCTGGAATCCGCGCTCGAAGCGGTGATCGCGCATGGTGCGCGGGCCGCCACCATCTATGCCAGCGGCGTCCTGGCCGAAGACACCACGCCTGCCCTGCGCGACAGGATGCGGACGATGGCCCGGGAAGCGGGGCTCGCGGTCTGCGGCATCCATGGCATGGGTTTCTACAACATCGCCGGCAACCTGCACGCGGGCATCTTTTCCAAGCCCCGGAAAATTCCCCGGGGAGGCATCAGTCACATTGCACAATCCGGCTCCGCATTCACGGCGCTGACGCACAATGGCCATCGCCTGGGATTTAATCTGGCCGTCTCCACTGGCGACGAATTGACCGTCACAGCGGCGGATTACATGGACTGGTGTCTGGAGCAGCCAGAGACTCGGGTGATCTCCCTGTTCCTGGAAACGGTACGTGACCCGGCCGGATTTCTGGAAGCCTTGGCCAAGGCGGTCGCGGCGGATGTGCCGGTGGTGGCATTGAAGGTCGGCCGTTCAGATCTCGGCCGCCGAATGGCGATGACGCATACCGGCGCCCTGACTGGAGACCAGGCGGCGTTCGAGGCCATTTGCCGCCGATACGGTGTCATCCTGGTCGACGATCTGGATGAAATGGCCGCCACGTTGATGTTGCTGCAAACCGGCCGGCCCCTTGCCAACGGTGGCCTCGCGGCCATGTTCGAATCCGGCGGTTTCCGCGCCCTGTTCGTCGACCTCGCCGAGGCATTGTGCGTGCCGCTGGCCACGATTGGTGAATCCACCGTCAAGGCACTGGAACCGCACCTGGATCCAGGCTTGATGGCAGAAAACCCCTTGGATGCCTGGGGGACCTTCCACCGCTTCGAGGAACGGTTTCTCGGTTGTCTGCGGGCCTTGATGTCGGATCCGGGGGTGGCGGCCGGGGCGTTTGTGAGCAACTTCCGGGAGCACTACTTCCTCTCCGAAGCCATCTATCGCGTCGTGGCGACGGTGGGCGAAGAAACGGACAAGCCACTGGTCCTGGTCAACATGTACAGCGACCTGGGGAATGCAGACTTATGCCGCAGAGCATTCGAGGCCGGAATCCCCATTATCGACGGCACCCGCGAAGCCCTGAAAGCGTTCCATGGCCTGTTTTCCCGCCGAGACCTTGAGGTGACGGCGCTGGAGAGCGACCCAACCCAAGGCGATCTCCCCGACAGCATTGAGCATAAGCTCTTAACCCAGGGCAATGTGATCACGGAAGACGGTGCGCTCGACATCCTGGCCGACGCCGGCATCCCCGTGGTCGCCAGAAAGCGGATCAGCGACGAATCCGCGCTGCATCAGGCCCTGGATGAACTGGAATTCCCGCTGGCTCTCAAGACGGCAAGCCAGACCATCCACCATAAGTCGGACGCCGGCGGTGTAGTCTTGGGCATCAGCGACCGGCGGGAAATGGTGGATGCCTATCGGGATATGAGTGACCGTCTCGGGCCCGAAGCCTTGGTCTGCACCATGGTGGACGGGGGTGTGGAGATCGGTATCGGCACCTTCACCGACCCACGTTTCGGTCCCATGATCATGGTGGCGACCGGGGGTATCCTGATCGAAGTCCTGGCCGACCGGGTGGTCGCTCCGTGCCCAGTCAATGCGGCGGAAGGATTGAGCATGCTGGAACGACTCCGCCTGTTTCCCCTGCTCCAGGGAGTCCGCGGCAATCCCCCCGCTGACCTGGACGCACTGGTGGATGTCGTCGTCAGGATCTCCCAACTCGCGGCGGCTATGCGCAGTCACATTGCCGACATGGATATCAATCCAGTTATCGTCACGCCGGAATGCGCCGTCGCGGTGGATGCATTGATTCACTGTCATGAGCACCGAGGGGGGCTTTCCTGATATGGACACACATAAATCCGGGGATTGGATTCACGGAACATGTCCGCACGACTGCCCGGATGCCTGCGGCATCCGTACCCGGGTGGCACAAGGCCGCGCCGTCGCTTTCGAAGCCCAGCCGGAACACCCTGTGGCAGATGGGTGGCTCTGCGCCAAGGTGAACCCCTATCTGGAGCATGTCTATCATGCCAATCGGCTAACCATGCCCCTGCGCAGAACGGGCCAGCGAGGGTCGGGACAGTGGCAGACGATCCGCTGGGATGATGCCATCGGAGAAATCGCCGAACGCTGGAAAGGCCTGATCACGACCCATGGACCAGAAAGCATCCTGCCCTACAGCTACAGTGGGACTCTGGGGCTGGTGCAAATGACTGTCGCCAGCAGCCGATTCTGGAATCGCCTGGGGGCCAGCCGTTTGGAACGGTCTATCTGCATGGCCGGCACCCGGCACGCCGTGCGGGCCACGCTGGGCAAACGCATGAGCCCGCCATATCACCATGTACTCGACTCGCGCCTGTTGATTTTCTGGGGGCACAACCCGGTCAGTACCGCGCCCCATCTCATGCCGTTTGTCCGCCGGGCGCGGCGCCAAGGATGCCGGGTTGTCGTGATCGATCCTGTCAGGAGTCGGAGCACGAAAGGATCAGACCTGCACCTGCGCCCCCGCCCCGGTACGGATGGATTACTGGCGCTGAGCTTGGCAAAAATCCTGTTCGAAGACCATCTGGTGGATCAGGAATGGCTCACCAACCACACTGATGGCTGGCCCGCCTTCCGACGAAAAATCGCGGCCATGGACCTGCAGTCTGTTCTCGCCAAGACCGGTATTCCCGACCACCAATTACGCAGTCTCGCACACTGGCTGGGAACTTCACACCCCGCCATGATCCGGCTGGGCGACGCCATCAACCGTCACACCAATGCGGGGCAGACGGTTCGAGCCATAGCCTGTCTGCCGGCGCTGGTCGGTCAGTATGGTGTGCGTGGCGGTGGCCTGGGATGTTCCACCGGGGACTGGTTCGCCTGGGATGACGAAGCCATCAACCGCTGGACCGAGTGTCCACCCCCGGGCAGGATGGTGAACATGAATCGCCTCGGAGCCGCATTGTGCGGCGAGGTCAGGGATCCTCCAATTCGCTCCCTGTTCGTTTTCGGGGCCAACCCGCTGGTTTCCGCCCCCAACAGCTCCCTGGTGGAAAAAGGGTTGCGGCGGGAAGATCTGTTCACAGTCGTCCATGACCTGTTCATGACGGATACGGCAGCATTGGCGGACTTGGTGCTGCCGGCCACATCACAACTGGAGCAGGAAGATCTACACCGGGGCTATGGCCACACGCTGCTGGGTTACAACCACCCGGCGATATGCCCGGTAGGCGAATCCAAGAGCAACTGGGAAACGATGCAGTGGCTTTCCCGGGCCATGGGGTTTGGTGAGTCATGGCTGTACGAATCTCCGGCCGCCGTCATCGAGGGGATACTCCAGGCCACGGCCGCCACGGAGCGGTGCCTCCAGGGGATTACATTGCAACGACTTCAGCGGAATGGGTATGTCCCTTACGCCGACGGGGATGAAGTCCCGTTCGCGAATCGGGAGTTCGCGACTCCCAGTGGCCGGGTCGAGTTGGATTCATCCACCTATGCGGACGGCGGCTTGTCCGGTGTGCCGGATGGCAACACCGCCACGCCACAAGGAGATACGCCCCCAGGCCACCGTTCCACGGACGGATTGCACCTGCTTTCACCCACCGCCCACCATTTCGTGAATTCCAGCCTGGCCAATCAGACTTCACTCGTCCGCCGGGAACGCGAAGCGTCGATCATGCTGCATCCGGTGGATGCGGCGACCCGCCAGCTAGCATCCGGTGACCGGGCGAGGGTTTTCAATGTCTGGGGGCAGTGTTTTCGTACCGTCATTGTCAGTGAAGACACATTGCCCGGTGTGGCTGTCGCGACCAATGGATTCTGGCAGGGTGAAGACCGCCTGCAATCGATCAACCGGACAACCTCGGACCGCTTGGCGGATGTGGCCGGCCAAAGCACGTTTCACAGCAACCGGGTCTGGGTGATCCACGCCGATACAACAACCGGCGAAAAAGCAGTTATCTGACACGAATCTGGCCAGATTGACCGGTCAAGGTGCTACTTTTCGACCCACAGATTACGTGCAGTGCCCCCACTCACCACCCCACCGGAAACGGGCGGACAGTCTGGCCCGGTGGATGTCTTGTCTTCGTGGTGCGGCTTTCTGCTGGGCGTACTGATCGTGATTGCCGTCGACCGGCCCAAGGTAACGAAACTCGAGACTGGGAGGTGTGGCGGCAGAAAGTCCGGGTACTAGACGCCGACATGAATCGAGATGGTCCGTGGGTCATCCAGCAAGGCGTGTCCGGCTCTGGCCCTGACGTGGGTTGACCAGACCGAGCCCGGACAGAATCCGGACCACGTCCCGCCAGCCCACCGGACCATGGATTTCCCTCCATACCCACCGCCCCCAAGCGACTTCGATCAATGCGCTCACATCATGGTACAGACTGTCGAATGCGGCGGCGGTTCCCTGATGCGAAAACACCGGCATAGGGGATGCTCGCCAGGACTGCGTACATGATCATCATTTTCTTGGCCGGATCAAAATCGTGCCTCCCGGGATGGACCACTGGCCAGCGTCACCGGGAGGAGAAAGGCGATCACGACGAAATGCGTTCCTGTCGTCAGGTGAAATGGCTGCCCCTTCGTCATGGGAATCGGCCGACGTAAGCCCCAACACGCGGTCACCCCCGGACCAATGCCAGCGAGAAGATCCAGTTGACTTCGAACTCAGAAAAACTTCAGGTAGCGTTGGCGTTCCCAATCCGACACATGATTCAGGTAGCTGATCCATTCTTCGCGCTTGAACGCAATATAGGCATCCCGCATGAGCGGACCCATCACTTGCTCCGTCAACGGATCCGCCTCCAGCGCATCAATGGCGTCCCCCAACGTACGCGGCAACGGCTGGATCCCGAGGGCCTCCAATTCCGCCGGGCTCTTGAGGTACATGTTTTCCGTGTGGGGCGCACCGGGATCCAATCCTTTAAGGATACCCTCCAGACCGGCGGCCAACACCATGGCACCACCCAGATAGGGATTGTTGGAAATGTCCGCTGACCGCAACTCCACCCGGCCGCCCCCCAAGGGGATGCGCACGGTATCCGTACGATTGTTGTTGCCATAGCACTGGAACACGGGCGCCCAAGTAAAGCCTGACATGCTGCCTTCCTTGATCAACCGCTTGTAACTGTTCACCGTCGGAGAGACCACGGCACTCAATGCCGGCAAATGACGCAGAACCCCAGCAATGAACTGGTATCCCAACTCACTGAGTCCGCAGCCTCGAGGGTCATCATCCGACTCGAACAGGTTGGCGCCGGTTTCGATATCGGCGAGCGACATGTTGTAGTGGGCGCCGCTGCCCGCGCGGTCACTGAACGGTTTCGGCATGAAGGAGGCGAAACAGCCCCGGCGGTGGGCCAGCTCCTGAACCAGCAGACGGAAGAACACAAACCGGTCTGCCATTCGCAGTCCTTCCGTGTACATGAAGTCGATTTCAAACTGCCCGTTTCCATCTTCATGGTCAAAGGAATAGACATCGTATCCCAGTCCATTGAGCTCATGGACGATTTCCTCCAGCAGGTCGAAACTGTCCAGGGTGGATCGGACATCATAGGCTGGCTTGGGCAAGTCATCCCGAGGACCGATCGGCCCGCAAGTGCCATTCACGTCCTCCCGGAGCAGAAAGAACTCGGGCTCGATGCCGAAATTGAAGCGATACCCCATGGATTTCGCCTGCGCCAGGACGGTTTTGAAAATGGTCCGATTGCAGGGGGCAAACGGTTTCCCCTGGCAGTACAGGTCGCTGGCGAACCAGGCCACATCCGGTTGCCAAGGGAGCACGATCACCGATTCAGGGTCTGGATGGGGAGACACCTCCTCATCGCTGATATCCTGGGGAACGCCATCCAGCGCGGCCCCAGTGCACAACTCCGAGCCACCCATCATGCGTTCCAGGTGTCCGATCGGCACCACCTTGGATTTGGACATGCCGTGCAGGTCGGAATAGGAAGCGAGGGCATAGCGAACACCCCGGCCTTCCAGGGACTGCTGCAGGGCCTTGAGGTCGGTGGGGCCAGATTCATTCATGATCAATTCTCGATGATAAGGTGTTGATGACATTGGATTTTCTCATTGAGCAGAAGTGCCAGACGCTCATGGTCGGGCATCAATTCATACTCCACGCACCGGGCCACCTCCTCCGCCAGAGTATCCCATTGCAAGGCGTCGAGTTCGGCCCCGGTAAACCGTTGCATCACGGCCGGATTGCCCATCTGCAGAACCGGGTTCAGTGTCCGGGGGGCGGTGGCCGCCCGGTAGGCAGCGTCTTCTGACAGCATCCAGTGAAGGAAGGTGGCCGCCAGTGGGTGTGGATCCACATGCTCCAACAGACTGGTCACCTCGGCAAACACGATCCCGCCCAATCCCTCCACCGGACCCTTTCGGGGCGTCACCGCCCGGATCTCTCCATGACCCGCCAGACGGGCCGGCGAAGCGGTATAGGTACCACCGGACAGGTAGAAATCGATTGCTCCTTCAATGAGCTTCTGGTTCAGAACGAAGTGATCTTCACTCAACAGCCTGGCCCCTTCGAACCAGTGGGCGGCCATGGTCTCAAAGGCGATAAACCCTTCCTCGCTGAATGGTTGAAATGGATTCAGCCCGGCGGCGATCGCCAGATGCAACAGGTTGAAATCCCGATAAAGCAGGATGCCGTAGCGTCGCTTCATCGACGGATCGCGTGCCAACGCAAACCCCTCCGCCTCAGCCGTCTCAAGAGATATTCTGCGGGTATTGACCACCAGATTGAAAGGACCAAAGCGTTGGGCAATCCCCAAGCGCCGACCGCCCTCCTCGGAGTGCGTCCACGCTGCCAGACGGGCAAAGTCCGGATGAATATCCCTGTCCATGTCACGGAATGGTTCGTCTGGCAGGGAACGGATCGCCCCCAGTGGATCCAGGTATCCCCGGACCCAGGCATGGTTGATATTAAGCAGGTCGGGGCGGGCGGATTCGGCCTCGGTGCAGCGCCAAGCCGCCTCGTAATCCGTCACCAAGGGGCGGGCCAGGACGCCCGTGTGGTACCGGTTCTGAAATGCCGACAGAAAATCAGCGCGTTCATAACCCTCCCAGCAGTGCAGTCGCAGTGGGCGATGATCTTCCATGAATCAGGCGCGGTAAAGCGGAGACTTGGGGCGGTTCGGGACAGCCACCAGCAGGGCGCCAATGAAAATCACCAGCCCGCCCGCCCAGGTCCAAGCATCCGGCAACTCGCGAAAAAACAGGTAGCCCAACGATGCCATCCACACCAGACGCAGGAAGTCCAGTGGCATGATGAGACTGGTCGCCGCTTCCTTCATTGCTTGGGTAAACAGGATCAGCGACCCAATGTTGACTATGCCCATGATGGCCAGTAGCCCCCACTGTTGGACATCCGGCCACACCCAGACGCTGAGTGCCATAGGGAGTGACAACGGGATCAGCAAAATCGTGATGTAGGCGGTGATCACCGTGCTCGAGTCTTCCCGTCCCAACACCCGGATGACCAACAGGTTGATGGAAAAGAGCAGGGTGGACAGAATCATGAGGACGGTGCCCACGTCAAGGGGAATGTGTCCCGGCCGCAAGATCAGCAGCATGCCGGTCACGCCCAGACCCAGTGACGACCAGTTGACCCACCGGGACCGCTCTTTGAAAAACACCACCGCCATCAGGCTGACCACCACCGGAGCGATAAACCCGATGGCCGTCGCCTTGGCCAGAGGAATGACCGTCAGGGCATAGTAAAAACAGGTCAGTGAGGAGACCGAGAACACCGCCCGAACGACATGCAGTCGGAGCTGTCGGGTTTGAAACAACGCCATTCCCCGGCGTAGGAACAGCGGGGCGAGAACACACAGACCGAAGAACCCCCTGAAGAACACCGACTGGGAACTGTGAATGTCCGGTGAGACGTAGCGCACAATCAGATGGGAAATGGAAAATCCGACCGTGGACAACAGCATCCAGAGCAGTCCTCGTCCGGCCCCCGAATGCAACCGACCCAAGCGTCCCCCTCAGCCGTTCCAGCGAACAGCAGCCAGCCCATCGGTCACCGGCCTATCCGACCAGCGCATATTTGAGATCCGTGAAGAACTCCCGATTGATGCCGCAGCAACCACCGATTACCTGCACGCCGCAAGACCTCCATTGCCGGGCAATCTCAGGGAATTCCGTCGGCGCGATATTGCTTTTCACGCTGTCATCTCGGTGCGGCAGGGTGTAATCGGATCGGTCAGCCTCGGGATAAGCCGCCAGCGGTCCAGACCAGATCGAGCGGGCCACGGGAATGGCTGCATTCGTGGCTTCGATGGTGCTGTGAAAGATGGTCACCCCGGCCAGGTTCCGGCCCAGGAACTCGCCCAAGCCATCGGCGAACGGCGTGGGAGAACTGTAGCCGATCCTGGGGATGTTGTCTCCTGGATCCAGGCGGCAGCGGAACCCCAACCAAAGCGGCAGTCCGGTCCCGGCACACTCGTCCACCATCCAGTGCCGATGGGCGATGCTGCCTGTTCCCTCCAACAGCAGAAAATCGACTCCAGCCTCGGCCAGGACCTCGGCCTGTTCACGCAGGTTGCCACGGGCCTGTCGCTCGGTGATTTCCGTTCGCTGGAGCGCATGTCGATGCAGGCTGCGAACAGGCTCTCCCCCCACCGTCAGGCCAAAAGCGGACACTGATCCGGCCAGGGTAACGTGTCGACCGGATGCAAATCGTTCCCGCGCTTCCATGGCCAGATTCACCGCCCGGTAATTCAGTTCCCGGGTCAAATCGCCCAGACCCAAGGGTTCCAGGTTATGTCGGGCCGAGGAGTACGTGTTGGTGGTGATGATGTCGACCCCGCAATCGAGGTACAGCTTGTGCATCAGGCGCACGGTGTCCGGATGAGTCAGGAGTGCCTTGGCCGCCCAGGCCGTATTGTCCATCGGGACAGACATCGCCTGTAGCTGCGTCCCGATCGCTCCATCGAGCAGCGCAGTGTCCCCTCGATCCAGAATGGCTTCAAGTTGTTGATACATCACCCAACGTACGATGAAAGTTTTCCGCGTTCCCGGGCGTGTGACTCATCACTCGAGACGCAGGATGGCTGAAGTAGAGGGCGATGGCGGCTGGCCAAATGGTCACCAACCTTCCTGCTTGACCCCCGGACAGAACGACCATGCCGGCCAGCAATCACTCCCTCGCCCAGCCGAAAGATGCCAGATTCAGGCCCTGATGTACAGAGGCGACTCGAAACGGGTGGTCACCCGTCCGAGCAAACAAAGTCCCGTGCGATAGGCCTTCTGGTATGCAACATCGGATAACTCCCGGGCCTATCAATCCATCACACTTAACTCGAGGGTTGTCTTCACGGAAATTCTTCTCGTTTCGTCAGTCGTTGGATTCACTCTCATTCCCGGCTGGCAGCGACTCGCCACCGATCACCTATCTCTTCAGCCGCTGCAGTCCCTGCCAGAGTTTCTGTGTCCCAGGCATCGGCCGACGTTGAGTGGGATGGAATCCCGCCACTGGCCGCGCGGCGCCAGTTGCAGGCCGGCTGCACCGAACCCGAGGCCGCCCAGGACGTCATGGACCGCCGAATCGATCCCCTAGCGCAGTTGTCCCTCCGGTGCGCGGCGATGACCGCGGGATGATGCGTGGCCAGCATCGAGGCCCAGGCCTGATGGTCGGCCGGGTCATCGGGTTGCACCGGTCGCAATCTGACCGGCCCCATGTCGGCCCGAGCACCAGTCGGGCGGTCGGCAGAGACACGCCCAGGACATCGGCCAGTTTCGGCAGGACCTGGCGCACATGGGCTTCGCCCGGGCGACCGGCGGAGTTGAGCCACCGCCCCGCGGGAAGGAGGCGTCGGTCCCCGATACGTCTGGCGAAACCCGTCGAGCGGGTCCGTCGTGCAGATTCTGAAGTGGGGATGCTGCCCGGGGTAGACCGGCACCCTAGTCGTCCGGGCAGGGACTGGTGGCCGATGCGGGTCATGGCCGCCGTTCAGCCGGGCCTGTGCGATGACTTCGACCGCGTGCACGAACTGGTCAATAAGCATGTGGATGTGAGCACCTTTCTGGGCCATGGCCCGTCTGGCGTGGACTATCAGCTCCAGCCGATGGTGGACCAGATCAGGGGGCTTCAGCCTGAGCGGCTGGGACTGGTGAATGCCATGGGGGTGGGATCGGGGCAGGCGATGGCCAAAAAAGCGGGGCGAGCGCTGGCGGGATGATTCCTTGGTCGTGGAAACCGATGGGTACGACCCGACGGAAGTCAGTCTATGGCGGGACCGTCTGCGCTCTTGGCTGCGGTGCCTGCGCGATGCCCAGGAGGGTGACGGGGAACGGGAGACCGAAGAGACCTTCCATGCGGTCCGGCAGCCGCACCCGGCGGTGGGGTCGGCCATCAACCATCGGAAACACCGAGGACTGGACCGCGTGCGGACCCATGGCGCCGAGGGCTTTGGCCGCACCGTGGCGCTGTCGGTGCTGGCCTTCAATCTTCATCGGTTGGGCCGGTTGCTGCGTCGCAAGAGGCAAGCCGCTGAGCGACGACGAAGAAAAGTGGCCTGACGACCGCCCACCCCTCTTCCGGCCTCGACATCCCCCGGCGGCTGCGCCGGGGTCTGAAGACGGCGGGCTCGTTTCCGGCAAATCGGCTCGACAGCCGCTGGAAGCCGGCCCGTATCGGCCAAAGACAGGAAAATCTGATCGAATTATCCTGAATTATCCTCCCCACTTCCAGTCTGAAGTGCAACACTTGGCCCCGCTCCCTAGGGCACCCTTGGAGCGGGTCATCGCCCAAGTGCGATTCCCGCCCATCTTGACTATCCGTGATCCCGACAAGGTCGCAGTATTCCAAGAGGCGCTCCGCGAGACCTATCCGAACCTGATCCAGGAGCCGGTTCACAGCATCGAGCTGGGCGGTGGCCAAACCCCGACTATCAGCCAAGGTCTCATCTGGCGCCTCGCTGATCGGGAAAGGGATCCCGCTTGGCGGGTGTCGCTGGGCGTGGATTTCGTGGCGCTCGAAACGTCCTCCTATGATAGTCGGGGTGATTTTCTCAAGCGTCTGCGTACCGTCCTGTCCACAGTCGATCAGGGGTTTAAGCCCGCGTCGGCTAGCCGCCTTGGGTTGCGATACATTGACCGGCTCACGGATGACGCGGTTGATCGGGTCCGAGACCTGATCCATCCCGGCGTTATTGGTATACTAAAGCCTGCCGGTAACCCGCACCCCGAGTTGGCAGAATCTGTCGTCCACCTGATGACCGAGTCGCAATTCGTGGCCCAGGATGGAGCACGAGTTCAGGGACGTTGGGGGCTACTGCCTGCGAACGCGACCTATGACCGGAATAGCATCAAGCCGGTCGACAATCCGAGTTGGGTCTTGGACCTCGATATGTTCACAACGGAATCGCAGCCGTTCGCGAGCGAAAAATTGCTCCCCACTTCCAGTCTGAAGTGCAACACTCGCCCCGCTCCCGGCATGAGGGCGTAGCCCGAATGAAGGGAGCGGGGCGGCGACCGGAAAATTCAGCCCCCAAGGGGCTGATTTCGGCCATCGATGGCATCCATCTCGACGCCAAGGAGTCTGACCGAGGCGATTTCACGACGCAAGGGCCCACTCGGGCCGTTTCAGGCTGACTTCGGCCGAGCGGGGCCCTGCCCGTCGAATGCGGGCTCCTGGAAAGGCAGGGGAGAGGAGAGGAATGACCGCCTTCAGGGCGGGGCGGCAGCGGTGAAGACCTCTTCCGGGGTCCGATACCCCAGCACCTTCCGGGGTCGGCGGTTGATCCGCTCTTCCACCGCCTGGACCTGAGAGGCCGTCACCTGACGAAAGTCGGTCCCCTTCGGAAAGTACTGGCGGACCAGGCCGTTGGTATGTTCGTTCAGACCCCGCTCCCAGGAGTGATAGGGAGTGGCAAAATCCAAGTCGGCTCCCAGGGCCTTGGCGATCTCCCGGTGCCCCGCGAACTCCTTGCCGTTGTCGGCCGTGCAGGTGTGCACCCGGTCCCGAATCGAGGCCATCCGCTGGACAATGGCCTCGGTCACGGCCGCCGCCGTCTTCCCTTCCACCCAGATCAGCACCATGAATTTCGAGGCCCGATCTACCAAGGAAATCAAGGCTCCCCGGTGCTTCACCCCAATGATCAGGTCGAGCTCCCAGTCCCCGATCCGGCCCTTGGTCTCTACGATCAACGGGCGTTCGGCGATGTCCACCCGACCGGGAATATGACCACGTCCCGCGTGTCGGCCACCGCGCCAGTTGGGCTTCTTCCCGCGGCGACGCAGGCACCGGTAAAGGTCTCCCCCCGCCTGTCGGTCCGCCCGGATATACTGATAGATCCATTCCCGCCCGGCCATCACCTCCCCTTGCTGTCGAGACCGGCCCGCGATCTGCTCCGGGCTCCATCCGGCCTGCAGCCGGTCCTCGACCACCGCCCAGCGCTCGGGGGTCATCTTCCAGGGCACAGCCGAGGCTTCCCGGCGCCGGCTCGTCGCCTTGCCCTGGGCTTGCTGGTGACGATACCCGCGCTGTCCGCGGTTGCGGGACATCTCCCGCGCAATCGTGGTGGGATCCCGTTCGAGCTGGCGGGCGATCTCGCGTTTCGACAAACCCCTATGCAACAGGGCATGAATCTGGCATCTTTCGCTATGGGTCAGGTGATGGTAGCCGGAAGGCATGAGCATTCTCCGTTGGTGGTCAACTGAGATGGTCTGCCATCATCTGGCCCGCTGCAATCCGCCTAACTCAATCAATCAGGCGACGGGTCCAAGTGTTGCACTTCAGAGTGGCACGGGGGCTTCAAATAATGCCGGATGGAGTGCCCAAAGCCTGTTCCAGGTGTCCTCGTTCGTCAAGGCTTCGCTCATGCCCATGAGTTTCGCCCGACCCGCATGCCGGAATAAGAAACTTGCCTAAACGTTGATCGGGATCACTAATTATTGGTCCGTAATTACCGCTCTATCATCTGCCGTCGACAATCTGGCAGGGGTGGACAGGACGGTGTGGCGAGTCTTGGTTGCCCACTATTATCACTCTCTTTCTAAACGGAACTTCACGGGCAAAAAAAGCAGTATCCTGATCTCATCTGGCTGATTTTCATTGGTTTCTTGGTTTTTTGGCTGTCGTTCAATCTGTCATATTGATGGGAACACCTCGATCCGGCTTGACACCGAGCAGTTCGAAGGCCCGTTTCTGGACTGCCGTGGGCTGGGTGACCAGCGTCAGCCGACGATTGGCCGGGCCCCGCAGACGGACCTGATTCAAGGCTAGGCTGGCCAAGTCGTCGAGCCGGGTACGGAAGCTGTGGACGGGCAGGCCCTCGGCCGTGACCCGGGTCGCGGCCTTGGATTGGGCGGCCGGGGACGGCTGGGCCGGGGCGACCGGCGTATCCCGGGCGGCCTGCGCCGCGGCCCGGTCATCGTCCTCGAACCCCATCGGAGCCAGACGTTGACGCAGGTGCCATTCCACATAGTAGGCCAGCATACAAAGGAAGATATGGGCACGGACCTGATCGGCGGAGTACACATGGATCGGGCGGATTCTCAGGTCGCTCTTCATACTCCGGAACGCCCGTTCCACCCCAGCGAGGCGCTTGTAGGCCTCCACCGCCTCGGCGGCTCCCAGCGTCTCGGCCTCCAGAGAGGTCCGGATGACATCGATGCCGTCGAGTCGTGCTTCGGCGATGATCCGTTCGGGGCGCTGGCGCCAGACCAAGCGGCGGTCGGTCACCTGGATCTCGAAATGCTTGGCGACCTGGTGACGGGGGATCTCCTGACCCACCCGGCGTTCAATGGCCCCCACCCCCTTCAGCCGGCCAGACCGCACTGAGGCGGCGATCCGCTCCAGCGCCTTGGCCGTCGCCCTCAACCGAGCCTGGCGTTGGCGCCGCCGTTCGGTCTGCAGTCTCGGATTCAGGCAGACGATCAGGCGTTCTCCGGGGAAGTCCGGCCCCGTGACCTCGGCGATGGCATCGGGGATCAGGGTTTCCGGCACGAGCGGAGCCGGCTCACCCGGGGCACCGTGCTGGAGTAGTGGGCGGATATCCGGGGTCTTCAGCGCCGAGATCCAGTCCAGGCCCGCTGGCTCCAGGTCCTCGCGGATCCGAGCGGTGGTCAGCATCCGGCGATCTCCCACCCAAGCCAGGCGATGGATGCCAAAACGCCGACGGATCTTGTTGATTTGATGGACCACCGTTTTGGGGTCGGCCGGGTTTCCCGGAAAGACTTCGATGGCCACGGGACACCCGTCGGCGGCACACAGCAATCCATAGACGATCTGCCGTTTGCCCGCCTTTCCGTCACGATGGTCTCCGAATTCCGCCCGCGGGCCGTGGGTACCTTCCAGGTAGGAACTGCTCACATCGTAGAGCATGAGCGTTCCCCCCTGGAGATGCTGGCGGGCGAGATGGCGCTCAATCCCAGGCTGACGCGCCAGCAGCCAGTCGAGCATGCCCAGGACTTCGTTCCCACTCACCGCCCCCAGACCGAGCATCGCCCCGAGGCGGCTCGTCGCCGTCTGGGGTGACCGCTGTCGGGCGGTGGCCAGCTGGGAATCGGGCGACAGCACCCGGGCGACGATGGCGGCCAGGGCCAGCTGACGCTCACGACGGTCGTCGCGGTGCAGGCAGCGCTCCAGGCCCAGTGCTCGGGCCATGCCCAAGACCGCCGCGACCTGCCCAGGTCCCCAAGAGCGCTCCACCTGGATCAGTGGGTCGATGTCCCGGACGGCGACAGCGCCTTTGAGCACCGCCCGAAACCCCTCGATGACTTCGGGCGGAAACCGCGAGAGGTGGGCGACGGTCCGCTGGCGAATGCGGCGGCCCTCGCGCCAGGCTTCACGCAGGAGGATGGCGGGCTTGCCCGACCGATTGGGAACCGATTCGATAGGGAAGGCCAGGGCATCATCCCATGATGGGCACATCATGGATGGCTGGTCATCCAGTCGGTCTCAAGTGTCAATTCGTATCATAAAAATAAAACAATTAGTTATTTCATTTCTATCGGATGCATTCCTCTGATTTTTCGAAATCTTTTCATGGGAACAAATATCCAGTTCGAAGAGTTTCAAAACCAGGTTTCCCTGTGTTATATCAAGGAGTTATGTGAAAATTCCCCACATGAAGTTCCGGCTAAAGATCTGGCGTCAGGGAGATGTCTCGCTGGATGCCGACTTGACGTTTCTTCATTTCGCCGATCTTTCGCGTCCGCGTAGTCCTGCTCCCATTCAGGTAGCTGATGCGTTAGCGGCAGATGGAAAGGACTGGCGTACCAGGCCGTGGGTGTGCTCGTTCAGGCCCCGCTCCCAGGAGTGGTTCGGAGTGGCAAAGTCCAAGTCAGCCCCGAGAGCTGCCGCAATCTCTCGGTGCCCGGCAAACTCCTGGCCGTGGTCCGCCGTGCCCGTGTACACCCGGTCCCGAATCGGGGCCATCCGCCGGACAATGGCCTCGGTCACGGCCGCCGCGGTCTTCCCTTCCACCCCGATCAGCACCTGATACTTCGAGGCCCGATCCCCCCACGAAATCCAGGCCCCCCGGTGCTTCACCCCAATGATCAGGTCGAGTTCCCAGTCCCCGATCCGGCCCTTGGCCTCCCCGATCAACGGGCGTTCGGCGATGTCCACCCGACCGGGAAGGTGACCGCGTCCTGCATGTCGGCCACCACGCCAGTTCGGCTGCTTTCCGCGCCGCCGCAGGCACTGGTAGCGGTCTCCGCCCGGATGGACTGATCAATCCACTCTCGACCGGCCATCCCTTCTCCGGGTTGCTGAAACCGGCCCGCAATGGGTTCCGGGCTCCAGCCTGCCCGCAACCACTCCTCCGCCACCGCCCAGCGCTCCGGGGTCATCTTCCAGGGCACGGCCGAGGCGGCCCGGCGCCGACTCGTCGCCTTGCCCTGGGCTGGCTGAGGTCGATCCCCGCGCTGCCCGCGATGGCGCCTCAGCTCCCGGGAAATCGGGCTGACGTCCCGTCCAAGTGGCTCAGCCATCGGTCGCTGGGATCGACCCGTGGACTGGAGCGCGGAAATGGGCGATCTTTCCGGGTGGGTCAGGTGGTGGTCGCCAGTTGGCATGACCCTTCTCCAGTGATTCGTCAACTGAGAGGGTCTGCCATCCTCTGGCCCGCTGCCATCCGCTGATCTCAAGCGATCAGGTGACGGGGGGCCGCTGTCGGGCGGCGTTCTGCTGGGGGTGTAGGATACCACGATGCTGGATGATACTCCGGGGAAGGGGTTTGATCGGGGGGCTGGCGCGGACCGGCGGCTGGCCAGAGGGGAACGGGTGGCCGCGAAAGTGAGGGACTGCAGCGGCTGAAGGGATGCGTGATCGGCGACGAGGCGATGCCAGCCGGGAACGAGAGTGAATCCAACGACTGACGAAACGAGGAGAATTTCCGTGAAGACAACCCCCGATATTAAGTGTGATGAGTTGATAGCTCACTGGCGGCGAGAGCAGGTGGAAGACTAGCTGAAGGTCGGATGGCATTGAGACCAGACCGCGAACCGGTCCTGGTGGCCGGGTGACATGATGGCGGGCTGGAAATAGCCCGACCGGCTGATCTGATCGGTCCGGCGAACCTCTTGGATTGGGGCCGGATTCACCGGGGCATGGGCCAATTCAACACCGGAACCCCACACCGACATGCTGAACAACGATCAGGCATTCGCAGGCCATTGGAAGTACCCCGATGTGCTCGGAGCCAAGCCTGAATGCGCAAACCTATGGCCTGATTGTCGCTGTGCAGTTGCGATGAGGTCTATGAGGCAAAGGGAAGAGCTGAAATCTCACCCACTCGAGCGACGCCATCGGTGGCGTGCACTCTCACTGGCTGTCCCACGCCCCAAAATGCCCGATCGATCAGTGACAGCCCGACATTGCGTTTCAAGCGGGGTGACCAAGTGGCGCTCGTGACCTGACCCACCTGCAGATCGCCCACATTGACCGGCCAGGGTTCGGCACAGATGGGACAGGGACCGCCATCGAAAAGGACGCCGCGAATCTGGCGCTTTATGCCCACCTCGAACAGCTTTCGCAAGGCATTGAGACCGAGATAGTCGACCGTTCCATCCAGACGGCAGAATTTTCCCAATCCGATTTCGAAAGGATTGTTTTCACGAGTCATGTCGTTTCCATACGACAAGAGCCCACCCTCAATACGCTCAATGAGATTGGGGCCGCCGGGTGCGATGTTATAGGGCTGTCCGGCCTTCCAGATGGCGTCCCAGAGAGCGGTGCCCAAGTGCCCACCATTCAGATAGATCTCGAACCCACCCTGCCGAGAATAGCCAGATCGTGCGATCAATTGACACGTGCCGGCAAAATCAATCCAACCGAACTTGAAAAATGCGATCCCACGGACATGTTCACCAAACAGGTCGCACAGCAAGGCCTCGGCTTTGGGTCCCTGCACTGCCAACGGCGATACGTCTGGCTCGTCAACTACCACATCGTACCCACCCCCCAGCGCCAGTCCCTTGGCAAAAAGAAGCAGATCGGAGTCCGCGATCGACAGCCAAAACCAATCATCTGCCAGTTTCAGCAAAATCGGGTCATTGATCAGGCCGCCCGCATCATCCGTGATCGGGACATAGAGGCAATCACCGGTCTTGGCACGCGAAATATCACGCGGGGTCATCCGCTGGACCAGTTTCGCAGCATCGCGACCCCTGACCTGCACCTGACGCTGGCAGCCGACATCCCAGATCTGCACCTGCTCACGAAGGTGCCAGTAATCCTCTTCGATCGATCGGCCATACGCCTTGGGCAACAGCATATGGTTAACCACGGAAAAGCCGGTCACACCAGCCGTCTCGGCGGAAACCGTGTAGGGGGTTCGACGCAAACGACGGGAAAGGTTCAACCCATCAACCATGCTCGGTGGAACTCCAGAGGGAGTAACCATGCGGCGAGAGGATCAAGGGCATGTGGTATCGCCCATTGGGATCTGGCATGGTGAAACGGATGACCACTTCGTCCATGATACGGGTGCCATGGGTACATGAGACACGCCCCTGCCAATAGGCACCGGTCTGAAAGACCAGTTCATAGTGTGCTGCCGGATCGGGCACGGTGACCTCTTGTGCCAAGCGGCCGCCCTCATCCATCCGCGTGTCGAATACGATCTGCTGCGTGGTCAGATCGACAAGCCGTACCGCGATGCCGTCTGCATGGCTACCGTCGACGCCATTCAGGGCGTGGGAAGACACCGTCGCCATTATTCAATCGACGCTTTATCACGTTTATCTGATGTGGCCGCGACAATGGGAGAAATCACGCCGCGACACTGGACGTTCACACAAGCGGTTTTGCCCGAGGCCATCGCCCGTTGCAGCGCAGGGCGAAGCTCCGCACGGGTCGCCACCAGTTCGCCATGTCCCCCGAGCCCCTCGAACATCGTGTGAAACGGAATATCACGAAAATCGGTGGCAAAGTGCTGGCCGTTGACAAAGAGGCGCTCTTGCTGCTGGCTGATGCAGTCGAGGCCCCCATTGTTGTCGATGACCACAGTGATCGGCCACTCTTCCTGAAACGCCGTCTCAATGGACAGCCCACTCGACAAAAAAGCCCCATCACCGGAGATCACCACAACATGGCTGTCCGGATGGGTGGCTTTGGCGGCAATCCCGAAACTCACTCCCGCTCCCAGCAGCGAATAGTTACCCGGATGCAGGATCCCCCCTAGCTTCTGCCCGCGCCAACCGGCCATGTTCACGGCAATCTCACTCCAGAAATGCGTATTGCCCCCGTCGAAGACCAGCCAGTCGTCATGGCCCATCTCGGCCTGCACATCCAGACCCAACTGCAGGGGATGCATTTTCCCATCTGTCGCCTCATCCCGAGCGGTCTCTGCGGCGATATGCTCTTCCCACTCAGCCACCCATGTGCCCCGGCGCGCCTTCTGCAGATCGAACCAAGGCTCCCAAGTCCGGCCAATCTCGGAAAGCGCCTCCAGAAATGCCCCCGGATCCGACAGCAGGACCTCGTCGGCGGCATAATTGTTGTCCAGTTCCTCCGACGAGCCGTTCACGCAGATCAGCGTGGTTTCCTTGAGGAAAAATGGCGGATTGCCGAAGTTCATCTGGTTATCGAGCCGCCCACCGATCATCACGACCACATCGGTTTCATGCATGGCAAGTTTCGATGGGTGGTACTGATGAAAATCCGCCAGCCCCATGTAAGCTTCACAGGCCTCATCCAGCAGTTTGGTGTGGTAGGGCACATTGAAGATGGGCATCCGCAAGGTGCGGCCCATGGCCGCCAGTTGGTCTTCGGCACCCGACCACCAGACCCCATGCCCGCCGATCACAACCGGGCGTTCCGCTTCACGGATGCGGTCCAAAAGGCGAACGAGTTCGGACGGGTCAGGCCAGGCCCGGGTTAAAGGGCGCCCACTGCGGATCCACGGCCGTTCATCACAGCCTGCATCCATGTCAAAGGATGAAAACATGATGTCGACCGGCAGACTGATATGCACCGGACCCGGGTAGCCCGTGGTCGCTGCCTGCCATGCCCGGTCAACGAATTCACGGATGCGCCCGCCATCGGTGATCTGGACGGAATATTTCACCAGCGGCGCGGCGATCGCCACATCGTCGATTTCCTTGAACCCTCCTGCCCCTTGCCGTTTGAGTGTCGAGGAGCCGGTGATAAAAATCACCGGTGATCGCTCACCAGCGGCCTCAAGCATGGCGGGCACGGCATTGGCAAACCCCTCGGGGCCGATCAAACAGACCGTGGGCTTTCGAGTGATCCGGGTATGTCCGTCGGCCAGGTGCCCCGCGACCTGTTCATGCGGGCAATTGACCACCGGCATCTGGCAATCCATGAACCCCTCAAGGGCCGGATTGCAGAACCCACCTGCCAAGGTGAACACATGATCCACCCCTTTTGCCTTCAGTGCACGGGCCAGCAAGGCGCCGCCGCGGATTCGTTTGTCTTGCGCCATATTGCGTGGGATCTTGCTTCAGGTTTTGGCGGCGACCCTGGGCCGTTGGGACGGGTGGGAGATCTCGTCGCCTCTCTCGTTGTCTGGTCCGAACAGCACGGTGGCGCGAAGCTCCGCCGCCGAGTTGATCCCCAACTGGGCGATGGTGACATGAGTATCGTGTATAAAACAATCCAGTAACGTCGACAAGCCGGTTTTTCCCCCAGCTCCCAGTGCAAACAGAAGCGGACGTCCGAGCATCACGAAATCGGCCCCGAGTGCCAGAGCCTTGACCACGTCCTCACCGTTGCGAACGCCACTGTCAAACAATAGGGGGATATCAGTGCCCAGAGCCGCCCGGACCCGGGGCAGGAAGTCGATGGCCGCTGGCGCACTGTCCAATTGCCGCCCGCCATGGTTGGAGACATAGATGGCATCCGCGCCAGCATCCCGAACCCGAACCGCATCCAGAGTACTGGTGACTCCCTTGACGACGAGCTTTCCCTTCCACCTGCTTCGCAACTGATCAAGGAAGTTCCAATCCGCCCCCGACCGGCTGGCATCCCGTACGAAATGTTCGCTTCGGCCGAAATTTTTCGGAGAGGGAATTCCCGCCGCGATGAGGGACAAGGACCAACGTGGATGGACCGCAAAATCGAAAAAGGAGGTCGGTGTCAGTCGAAAGGGAACCTGGAATCCATTGCGCTGATCACGAATCCGCCGCGATACCTGTGGAACATCGACGGTCAGCACCAAGGTGTCGTAACCCGCGTCCGCTGCCCGATCGACTGCGGCCAGCGACGATGTTTCAGATGGCCCATAGTACAGTTGAAACCAAGCGTGGGTCCCAGCCCACTCATACATATCTTCCAGCGAACTGGATGCGGCCGAAGAGACGCAAACCGGCATGGCGCGGCGCACGGCCGTCTTGGCCAGAATCTGGTCCGCCCCCGGGCAGACCAGATTACACATTCCCATGGGTGCGATGCCGAAAGGGACGCTGAATGTCTGTCCCAGCAGCTCTGTCGTGAGGCTGCGAGAGGCGACATTCTCCAAGACACGCGGTTGCAGGCAGATGTCATCAAACCGGGCTTCGTTGCGCCGGGTGGCAACCTCTCGTCCAGCTGCGCCGTCGACAAAGTCGAACACCAGCCGCGGCAATCGCCGTTTCGCCAATCGGCGGGCATCCTCGGTCGAAAACAATCGGTTCCTCGTCGACAACATCGGATCGCCTGCGAATTCAAGGGAAATGGCCAACCGGTCAACGCCAAAGTGGCCGCCTGACCCACAACAAAGTGGTCACCCCAAGCCGGACGATTCCCCCTTCGAATCAACGAGAGGGGGCGGGGGATGACGACTCTTCACCTGCTACGATAGCTTACGCCAGTTGTCGACCGGTTTGCCAGTGACAAATGTATTTTTTCTGCCAGCCTCGACGGTCTGCGTGGGAGATTGAGGTGCCCGTCCTTTCCTGGGAGGGTCTCCGGATCGGTCCATGGATCGCTGGGTGGCAAAACCCAGATAGCCCCCGAAGTGAGCTGTAAAACAGGTGAAGTTTCTGCAATAGCACCATATACTCCTAACTGTGCGTTCACAGTCGGCTTCGACAATGAATTATCCCACCGCCTTGCTCATTTCGATCTTATCAACGGGGTTTGCGGTATCTGCCACGGCAGGATGTGAAGTGGATCTGGCCGATTATGTCGGCTGGGAAATCCTTTATGCCGGAACCATCACCGGTTATCTCGACGACAATGACCAGGAACAGGAAGGCTTCGAAGGCTGCAGATATGGCCGTGTATTGATTGTCGACCACACGAAGGCCATCACCTGTAGCGAATATCGATATGCCTATGCATACCGTCCAGATGTCGTTGTGTTGTCGGATGGGTTTCGATTTGAAGCGTGTATTGACGACCGGATGTATGATGTGCTGCGATTAGCCCCATCAGGTCTCTTCTGGTAAATCGTGCCGGCCGGAAGAGCCATGAAAGGGTCAGCAGGGTTCACCATGGACCGCAACCAGCCTCCCCGTCGAAGCGGACCGGCAGATGGCGGGGCAACCGTTGGCGTATCAACGCTTCCAATGCCCAACGCTGCGCCTGGAATGATGGTCCCTCTCCCGTGGATTCACGAGGCAATCGCATGAACCGGGACGATCTGGTTCGCCGGTTCAGACGACTGAACGTTTGGCGGGCGGGCGGCCAACGTGCCCCCCACAAGCCATTGCTGGTCTTGTGGGCGATTGGGCGGTGCCTGCGGGGAGAACCGCGGATGGCTCCCTATTCGGAGGTGAGTCAGGTGCTGACACCGTTGCTCAAGCGATTTGGTCTCCCCCGGACGAGAATACATCCCGAACACCCGTTTTGGCGACTTCAATCGGATGTGGTCTGGGAAGTGACGCCGTGTGACCGGATTGCCGTGACGGACAGTGGGGATGCCAAGGTCACCTCGCTGCGTGAAGAAAATGCCCATGGGGGATTTTTGGAAGACATTAACGCTACTCTGCGGACTCACCCGTCATGGGCCGTTCACATCGCCGGGTTGCTGCTCGACGCTCATTTCCCGCCGACACTGCATGAAGAGGTCTTGCAGGCAGTCGGTCTCAACTCTGAGTTCGAATATGTCCGACGAAAAGCCCGAGACCGTCACTTCTCGGATGCAGTATTGACCGCTTATGGCCATCAATGTGTCGTCTGCGATTTCGCGATTCGCATAAGCGACATGAGCGATAAGCCCATTGCCCTGGAGGCGGCCCATATCCGGTGGCACTGCAAACAAGGGCCAGACTGGGTATCCAATGCGCTGGCTCTTTGTGCCCTTCATCACCGCTTGTTCGACTGGGGAGCCTTTACGTTATCCAACGACTATCAGATCATGGTATCGGATCTTGTCGCCGGGAAGGGGTCCCACGATATGCTCGGGAGATTTCACTCGAAAACCATTATCTTGCCGCACAAGATGGACGATGTGCCGGATCCGGCATTCATCGATTGGCATCATCAAGAGGTTTTTCGTCGACGTTGAGGAGCAAACTACGGTGGCTCGTTGCCCGGAAATGGGCTTCCCGTCACACCCTATGGCGGTAGACAGCATGACATTGACCCCTCGGCAGATTTCCCGGTACCGAGAACAGGGCTATCTGATCCTGGAGAATGTCGTTTCCGAATCCACGCTCCAGCAGGTTCGATCCGTCATCCGACGATTCGTGGACATCTCCCGGAAGGTGGCACAAAGTAACGCCATCTTCGATCTGGATCCGAGCCATACGGCGAAAAATCCACGCATCCGACGCCTGAAAGATCCACACCGGCGAGATCCTGTGTTCCAAGCCCTCGCCAACAGTGATGGGATCGTGGAACGGGTCGCCCAACTTCTGAACGGGACGGTACGCTTCGATCACTCCAAGCTGAATTTCAAGCATCCCGAGGCCGAGGCCCAAATCCACTGGCATCAGGACTGGGCCTTCTATCCTCACACCAATGATGACCTGCTGGCAGTGGGAATCATGATTCATGACTGTACCCCGGAAAGTGGCCCCTTGCGGGTGATACCGGGGAGCCATCTGGGACCGGTCTGGGATCATCACCTCCATGGAGTCTTTGCCGGTGCCGTGTCGGATGATGCGCTGAAACCCCTGCTTCCCAGCGCCGTGGATCTCACCGGACCGGCCGGTTCGGTGACCATTCGCCATGTCCGCACCTTGCACGCTTCAAGGAATTGCACGGCCAACACCACCCGTCCCTTTTTGCTGTTCAGTTATGCGGCCGTCGACGCTTTTCCGCTGTTCGGCCCTTGTGATCTGCAGACATTCGACCAGCAAATCCTTCGGGGTTGCCCAGTGCTGACCCCCCGCATGGAGGCACTGCCGACCCGTCTGCCTCTGCCAAGGGCAGACGGGGCCGATTCCATCTATGACAACCAGTCGATCCGAAACCGCTTCGCGCCGTCACAAAGCCTTATCCGGAAGCGTTCCTGATCGAACGAGCGGCCGAATCGACATCCGCCACCTGGGTCAAGGCTCGCCCCAGCAATCGAATGGCTTGCCGGATCTGATCCGGGTGAATGTTCAACGCTGGCGCAAAGCGCAATACGTTCCCTCCGGCCATCAGGATCAGCAGCCCTTCTTTCGTACACTGACGCAGTACCTCCCTGGCCCGCCCCTTCCAGACCCCCTGAAGTTCCGCCCCCAGGAGCAAGCCAGCACCCCGCACCTCGGCAAAGGCATTGTGTGTCCTCTGCAGACCGGCCAGCTCGTTCCGTAGCAGGTTGCCGTTCTCTTGAACCGCTTTCAGAAACGACTCGGAGGAGACGATATCCAGTAGCCGGGAAGCGACGGCGCAGGCCATCGGATTTCCCCCGAAGGTGCTGCCATGCGTACCGACCTGGAACGAAGCGGCAATCTCGGCCCGCGTCAGCATGGCCCCTATGGGAACCCCCCCGCCCAGTCCCTTGGCCGAAGTGAGAATATCCGGCGTGACCCCAAGTTGCTGATACAGGTACAGGGTGCCGGATCGACCCACCCCCGTCTGGACCTCATCCAGTATCAGGAGGGCCTGATACCGATCACACAGTCGCCGTGCCGCCTGGACAAACTCCGGTTTCGCTGGATTGACCCCTCCCTCTCCTTGCACCGGTTCCAGAATCACCGCACAGGTCCGTTCACCGAGAGCCCCTTCCAGAGCCCCAATGTCATTGAACGGAAGGTGGGTGATATCGCCGGGTGGGGGACCAAAACCGGCGGAGTATTGAGACTGTCCACCGACGCAAACGGTGAAGAAGGTCCGGCCATGAAACGAATGGTGGAAGGAGATGATCTCGGTCTTGTCCTCCCCATGCCGTTCGATGGCATAACGTCGGGCGAGTTTCAGGGCAGCCTCGTTGGCCTCCGCCCCGGAATTGGCAAAGAAAACCCGCTCGGCAAAGGTCAACGTCACCAGCTTTTGGGCCAATTCGACCGCTGGCCGATGAGTCAACAAATTACTCACGTGCCAATAGCGCGAGGCTTGCTCGGTCAGGGCATCAATCAATGCCGGGGGCGCATGACCCAGTGCGCTGACCGCAATCCCCGCGGCGAGGTCCAGATAACATTTGCCCTGGACATCCCAAAGCCAGGATCCCTTGCCATAATCCGGGATCAACGCCATGGGAGCATAGTTCGGTGTCATGACGAGGTCATGCCATTCCCGAACGGGTCGGTCTGGGCAGGGACCGTCGTCCTGTTTCCCTGGGCTGTCCTTCATGGTCATGCGAGTATCGGGTGCCTGTGGGCGAGTTTCGGACCCTCGGCGATCATCCGGACCCCGATGGAAACTCGTCCCGACACGAACGGGTGGAAATATCTTTGCCATGGTCAGGCGGGCACTGCATGTGTCAAATGTCGTGAAATTTCCTACATCGGGGGCCGATGGAAACGGGACTGATGGCTGGTTGAGTTGGCCGAGTGCGGGACATGAAGCATTCAATCATCAGTCCAGCGACGACGGTCAAGGGGGTATCCAATGCGCGACACAAAGGCTCGGTCATTGGACAGGACGACTGGAATACGGGGTTGGTCTATAGTTTTCCAATGGCTTGAATCGGAACTCACCGCAAGCATGGTCTCTTGGCCAATTTTAACACACGGAATTCAGACACGGTTTTCGGTTGATGAGTCCCCGTGTCTACGAAAGCGGACTAATGTGGCGGGGTCAGTCAGGGACGTCGGGTAGGCCAGTTCCAGTCGTCGTAGAAATCCAGCCCCCGAAACCGGTCTTCGCGGCCATCGAACAGTTCGTGCCGTGCATCGCGCCGCCGACTCGTGCCGAAGTGGCATGAGCGGGACCGGAAGCCGTCGCGTCCCCGTCGGATCAGCCGCCAGATGGGGGCATCTTGTCCACCGAGCCGCGCTTCGCGGGTTCCGAAAAGACGCGTCGCCGACCGGCAGTGCCCACTCGGGCATGGGGCCGGTTTCGTTCCAGGGTCGGTACCCATGACCGCCTGCACCCGAGACTCTCAACACGCCCGCTCGCATGAATCAACTGGCAATGGTACCATCCCTCCACCGATTGTAAGGTGTGCGGGTGTATCCACATGGAGCATGTAGGTCGCCGCCCCATTCAAGTCGTCTATTTACCACGCACCTATTCACCACGAATACCATGTCAGAAGAAATCAGTGAACGTGACTCCATGGAAGTCGATGTCGTCATCGTCGGCGCTGGCCCGGCGGGACTGTCTGCCGGGTGTCGACTCCGGCAACTGGCGCAAGAACGCGGACAGGAAATCCATGTGGTCATATTGGAAAAAGGCTCCGAGGTCGGGGCCCACATTCTGTCCGGGGCCGTCTTTGAACCCCGTGCGCTGGAGGAACTTTTTCCAGACTGGCAGGAACGCGATGCGCCCCTGAACACTCCCGTATCCGAAGATCAACTCTGGATGTTCCGCAGTGCCACCCAAGCCATCTCCCTTCCACACTGGATGCATCCCAAGCCCATGCGCAATCAGGGAAACTACATCATCAGTCTAGGGGATTTGTGTCGCTGGCTAGGGGCCCAGGCGGAATCTCTCGGGGTGGAGATCTACCCGGGCTTCCCGGCTTCCGAAGTGCTGTTCCACGACGATGGCACGATCAAGGGGGTCGCCACCGGAGAGTTGGGCCGTGGCAAGGATGGGCAACCCAAGGAGAGCTATGAACCCGGCATGGAACTGCATGCCAAGGTCACCCTGTTTGCTGAAGGATGCCGCGGTCATCTGGGCAAGCCATTGATTCATCGTTTCGCCCTTGATGAGGGCCGCGACACGCAACATTATGCGATCGGCATCAAGGAACTGTGGAAGGTCGACCCGTCCCAGCACCAGCCCGGGTTGGTCTTGCATGGGGCGGGATGGCCCCTCAGTGAGTCGGGCTCAACCGGCGGCTCCTTTCTCTACCACCTGGGTCAGGATATGGTGTCCCTAGGCCTCATCACGGACCTGTCGTACCGCAACCCCCATGTTTCCCCCTTTGCCGAATTGCAGCGTTTCAAGCATCATCCCCAAATCAGCCGGTACCTGAACGGAGGGGAACGCATCGCCTATGGCGCAAGAGCGATTACCAAAGGCGGCCTGAATGCCTTACCAAAAATGGTGCTGCCGGGTGGTCTGCTCATCGGATGTGATGCCGGCACCTTGAATTTCTCCAAGATCAAAGGGTCTCATACCGCCATGAAATCCGGCATCCTGGCCGCAGAAACCGTGGCCGATGTCCTCGCGGGCCAAGCCACCCTGGAAGAGTATGCGGTCCGATTCCGGGACTCTTGGCTGCATGAGGAATTGCACCGATCCCGGAATTTCGGCGCCGCCATCCATAAGTTCGGCACTTGGCTGGGCGGATCCTGGAACTATGTCGAACAGAATCTGTTCGGGGGGAAGTTGCCGATCACCCTTAAGGATCCACAGCCCGACCACGAAGCCTTGCGCCCCATCAGCGCATGCCAGCCGATCCCCTATCCCAAACCAGATGGCGTGATTAGTTTCGACAAGACCTCTTCCGTCTACCTTTCGGGCACCAACCATGAGGAGGATCAGCCGGTCCACTTGCACCTCGACCCGGAGCAGGCGGTTCAGGTCAACTTCCGACGCTATGGCGGTCCCGAAGAACGGTTCTGCCCCGCTGGCGTTTATGAGTTCATCCACACCGACAGTAAACCGGAACTGAAGATCCATGCACAAAACTGCGTGCACTGCAAGACCTGTGATATCAAGGATCCGGGGGGCAATATCACTTGGGTGACTCCCGAAGGGGCCGGGGGACCAAATTATACGGGCATGTAAATACCGTCGCCATAAGACAGTATCTACGACACCGCCGAGATCACACTGGATGCAGAGGCCCGGGGCCTCCTCCTGATCGACCCCTTCACCGACGACCTCCGCCACGCCTGCCGCGAAGAGTGACCGACCCAGGCCGGATGGAGCCCGGAACCCATCGCGGGCCGGTTTCAACAACCCGGGGAAGGGATGGCCGGCCGGGAATGGATCGATCAGTCCATCCGGGCAGACCGACCGGCGGGGGGAGACGGGTACCGGTGCCTTCGTCGCCGGGGGAAGCAGCCGAACGGGCGCGGCAGGCGACCTGCGGGACGCGGTCACCTTCCCGGTCGGGTGGACATCGCCGAACGCCCGGCGGATGGGGGAGGCCAAGGGCCGGATCTCGGGGACTGGGAGCTCGACCTGATCATCGGGGGGATGCCCCAGGGGACCTGGATTTCGTGGGGGGATCGGGCCTCGAAGTATCGGGTCCTGATCGGGGTGGCCGGGCAGACCGCGGCGGCCGTGACCGAGGCCATTGTCCGGCGGATGGGGCTGATTCGAGACCGGATGCAGGTGGGTACGGCGGACAACGGCCAGGAGTTCGCGGGGCACCGAGAGATCGCCAAAGCCCTCGGGGCCGACTTGGATTTTGCCACTCCTTACCACTCCGGGGAGCGGGGCCTGAACGAACAGGCCAACGGCTTGGTGCGCCAGGACTTCCCGAAGGGAACGGACTTCCGTCAGGTGACACCGGCCCAGGTTCGGACGGTGGCCGATCGGATCAACCGCCGGCCCCGGAAGGTCTTAGGGCATCGAACCCCTGAAGAGGTCTTCAGCGTCGCTGTCCCGCTCTGAAGGCGGTCATTTCTCGCCCATCCCCCCCTTTCCAGAAGCCCGTGTTCGAGGCTCGAGTCGACCCTTGCGTCGTGAAATCGCCTCGGTCAGACTCCCTGGCGTCGAGATGGATGCCATTGATCACCGAAATCAGCCCCATTCAGCCCCTGGGAGGGCTGAATGGTCCGGTCGCCGCCGTGCTCCCTTTCTTCGGGGGATGCCCTCATGCCGGGAGCGGGGCGAGCGTTGCACTTCGGAGTGGAAGTGGGGCCTTTTTTCGATTGGCGATGAAGAAATGACCAAAAACCGTGGGATCGGGGCGAACAGTGCGGGTTTTGGGTCGTCCGGCTCGGGAGCCATGCCAACGGCCTACTGATCTGATGACCCTGAACCACTGGAAAAACCGCCATTTGATCCCACCTATCCGAGAGGACTTTTGCCATTCGCCTCAATGACCTGACCTCGTTATAATCCGGTGGTGAGAATCCGTTCGTCTCATTACTCTGACAAAATAGCAGGAGTTAACGTGGATTATTCTGTCAAGAGCACCAAGCTCGACACCTTGGCCTCGCGGTGCCTGGTGGTGGCCGTCTACACCGGCGACAAGAAGGGCGTGCTGGGGGATAACGCCGCCGGGTTGGATCGCCAGTGCGACGGGCGACTGAGCCGTCTGGTCTCCCAGGGCGACATCTCCGGCAAACCGGGCACCCACTTGATGGTTTACGACCTGGCAGGCCTCCGGGCACAGCGCGTTCTGCTGGTCGGCTTGGGGCAGCCCGGCCAGGTCGGGGCGACGGAACTGCGCAAGGCGGCCCAAGCCGCGGCAGGGGCCGCGAAGGCGGCCCGGGTGGCCGCCCTGGACATCGCCCTGTTCGAGTCGCAGGCCGGGGAACTGGGCACCACCCGCTCGGTGCGTCATGTCCTAGAGTCGGTCGATGCGGCCTGCTATCAATACCGGGCTACCTTCGGCAAACCACCCGACTCCGATTTTTCGCTCAAACGGGTGGCCATGGTCGTGGAACGGGCGAACCTCAAGGCCGCCAAGGAAGGGGTGCGGCAAGGGACGGCCGTCGCCCACGGCGTCGCCCTGGCCCGCGAGCTCGGCAATCGGCCCGGCAACCGCTGCACCCCCACCTATCTGGCCGAGCAGGCGATGCAGATGCAGTCGTCCCTGCCGATCCAGACCCAGGTGCTTAACGAGGAGGAGATGGAAGCACTCAATATGGGGGCGCTGCTGTCGGTCTCCCGGGGCAGTCGAGAACCTGCGAAACTGATCATCATGGAATACCGGGGCGGGGACAAAAATGACCCACCGATCGTCTTGGTGGGCAAGGGATTGACTTTTGATGCCGGTGGCATCTCTCTCAAGCCCGCGGCCAGCATGGATGAAATGAAATTCGACATGTGTGGGGGCGCGAGCGTGTTCGGTGCGCTCCGGGCCGCCGCGGAAATGGCCCTGCCGCTGAATGTCATCGGCGTGGTCCCTAGCAGTGAGAACCTGCCGGATGGGGCGGCCAACAAGCCCGGTGACGTGGTGACCAGCATGGCCGGCAAGACCATCGAGATTCTCAATACCGACGCCGAGGGGCGGCTGATCCTCTGTGATGCTTTGACCTACATCGCCCGTTACCAGCCGGCGGCGGTGGTGGACATTGCGACTCTTACAGGCGCCTGCATCATCGCCCTGGGCAGTCATGCCTCCGGTTTGTTCAGCAATCACGACGGGCTGGCCGACGAACTGCTGGCGGCGGGCGAGGCCAGCGGCGACCGGGCCTGGCGACTGCCGGTCTGGGAAGACTATACCCGTCAGCTGAAAAGCTCTTTTGCCGATCTGGCCAATATCGGCGGCAAGGGAGCGGGAGCGGTCACGGCGGCCTGCTTTCTTCAGGAATTCGCCGAGGACTATCACTGGGCCCATCTGGACATCGCCGGCACAGCCTGGAAAACCGGCGGTGAGAAGGGGGCGACCGGTCGTCCGGTCCCCCTGCTGGTCGAATTCCTGCTGAACCGGGCGGGTTGAACCATCGGATCTGGTGACCAAGCCGTGGTGCTCGAGCGGGTGGATTTCTATGTGCTGAATCAGGCTGACGACCCCCGTCGGATGGAGGTCGCCTGTCGTCTGGCCGCCAAGGCCTGGCGACAGGGTTGGCGGGTCTTCATGCAGGTCGATACGCCCAGCGAAGCGGAGGTGCTGGATGATCTGCTGTGGCAATACCCGCCGGCCGGCTTTGTCCCCCATGCCCGGATCGGAGCCCCGGAAGCGGCGGTGTCCCCGGTGCTGGTGGGCGACTCTCCGGCTTTGGCTGAGGGATACCCGATGCTGGTGTCCCTGACCCGGGCAGTGCCGGACGGGGTGTCGTCCTGTCGCCGGGTGGCGGACCTGATCGCCGACAGCGAGGCCCACCGGATCGCGGGGCGGGAACGCTTCCGGACCTATTGTGCCTTGGGTATCCGACCCCAGACGCACCAGATCCCACTGTAGATTGCCGCATGAGCTTTGACCGACCCTACTGCCCTCACCAGATCGAGGCGCACTGGTATGACACTTGGGAACAGCGCGGATACTTCGCCCCTCGAGGGGATGTCGCTGATGCCAGGACCTATTGCATCATGATCCCCCCGCCCAATGTCACCGGCAGTCTGCACATGGGCCATGCCTTCCAGGACACCCTCATGGACGCCTTGATCCGATTCCACCGGATGCAGGGCCAAAAGACCCTTTGGCAACCGGGCACTGACCATGCCGGGATTGCCACCCAGATGGTAGTGGAACGGCTGATCAATGCCGAAGGCCAGACCCGTCATGACTACGGCCGGGAACGATTCATTCAGCGCGTGTGGCAATGGAAGGAAGAATCCGGGGGCACGATCACCCGCCAGTTGCGTCGGCTGGGGGCCTCGCCGGATTGGGCCCATGAGCGCTTTACCATGGATGACGGCCTGTGCCAGGCCGTGACCGAGGCGTTCGTGCAGCTTTACGAGGCAGGTCTCATCTACCGGGGCCAGCGTCTGGTGAACTGGGATCCGGTGTTGCATACCGCTCTGTCGGACCTGGAAGTGCTGTCCAGCGAGGAAAACGGCCATCTGTGGCATCTGCGCTATCCCTTCGCCGACGGCAGTGGCTATCTGACGGTGGCCACGACCCGACCGGAAACTCTGCTCGCCGACAGTGCGGTGGCAGTGCACCCCGACGACCCCCGTTATCAGGCCCTCATTGGTCGTGAGGTAGACCTGCCGCTGACCGGTCGACGGATTCCGGTCTTGGCCGATGACTTTGTGGATCCGGCCTTCGGCTCGGGCTGTGTCAAGATCACGCCCGGACACGACTTCAACGACTATCGAGTGTGGCTGCGTCACCGTGATCGGGCAGTCATGACCCGCCAGCCTGACGGAGGGCTGATCAACGTGTTCACCGTAGATGCCTGCATTCGGGACCCCCATCGGGACGATGCGGGGGAGGCCGGAGGTCTAGTGCCCTCCGCCTACATCGGCCTGACCCGAGAAGCGGCCCGCGAACGGATCGTGGCAGACCTCGATGCGGCGGGGTGGCTGGAAAAGGTTGAGGATCATCGGTTGATGATTCCCCGAGGAGATCGTTCCGGGGTCGTGGTGGAACCCTTTTTGACGGATCAGTGGTATGTGGACCTGACCCGTGATGTGCAGGACGATGGCCGACCTGGGGGCCGGGCGGTGCTGGTCAGGCCCGCCATGGAGGCAGTTCGCCGCGGGCGGATCGAGTTGGTTCCCGGCAACTGGCGCAAGACATACCTCCAGTGGCTGGAACACATTGAGGACTGGTGCATTTCCCGACAAATCTGGTGGGGTCACCGGATACCGGCTTGGTACGATCCTGACGACAATATCTATGTCGCTGCGGACGAGGCGACGGTGCGCCAGAAATACGGGCTGGCCCCGGACCTGCCGCTCAGACAGGATGCCGATGTGCTGGACACCTGGTTCAGTTCGGCCTTGTGGCCCTTTTCCACGTTGGGCTGGCCGGACCCAACGGACCGGCTCAAGACCTTCTATCCCACCAGTGTCTTGGTGACGGGGTTCGACATCATCTTTTTCTGGGTGGCCCGCATGGTCATGATGGGGATGTACTTCCTGCAGGATGTACCGTTTCGTCAGGTGTACATTCATGGCTTGGTGCGCGATGTCCATGGACAGAAAATGTCCAAGTCCAAGGGGAATGTGCTGGATCCGATCGACCTCATCGACGGCATTGGACGGGAGGAGCTGGTCGTCAAGCGAACCCAGGGCATGATGCAGCCCCATCTAGCCGAGCAAGTGGCCCGACAGACGCGCCGGGATTATCCGAATGGCATCCCCAGTTTTGGTACCGATGCGTTGCGCTTTACGTTTGCCGCCCTAGCCTCCACGGGTCGGGATATCCACTTCGACCTCGCCCGGACGGAAGGCTATCGCAACTTCTGCAACAAGATCTGGAATGCCGCCCGATTTGTCATGATGCACGCTCGGAACCAGGACTGTGGCCAGGCGGGCGGCGACGTGGAATTGTCGCTCGCGGACCGCTGGATGATCTCGTGTCTGCAGCACAGTGTCCAGACGGTGACCCAAGCCCTGCGCGAATACCGCTTCGACCAGGCGACCCGGGAAATCCACGAGTTGGTCTGGAACCGTTACTGCGGCTGGTATCTGGAATTGTGCAAACCCGTGCTGGCCAATCCGGACAGCAGCGCAGACCAACTCCGGGGGACCCGGCGGACCTTGGTCCGGGTGCTGGAGACCCTCATGCGATTGACCCATCCCATCATGCCCTTCATCACCGAGGAGATCTGGCAGCAGGTGGCGCCCCTGGCCGGCAACCAAGGGGCCACGATCATGCGAGCATCGTATCCGGTCGCTGAAGTCGACCGCCTGGATCCGGCCGCGGAAAAGGAGATGGAATGGGTGATGCAGTTTATTGTGGGCATCCGGACGATCCGCGGGGAGATGGACATCGCCCCAGGGGTCCGGGTGCCGGTCCTGCTGCAGAATGCTTCCGCCGAGGACCTTCGGGTAATCAAGACCAGTCAGGCTTACCTGGATGCGGTGGGTCGGGTGGAGTCGGTCGCCGTCCTGCCGGGGGGGGTGGAAAAGCCGGAATCGGCCATGACGTTGCTCGGCGATATGACGATCCTGATTCCCCTCGCCGACTTGGTCGACAAAAGTGCGGAGATCACTCGACTGAAAAAGGCGATCGAAAAGCTCGACCGGCACATCGACCGGATCGGGGCCCGGATCAACCAGCCCGGATTCACCAGCAAGGCTCCGGCCGGGGTGGTGGACCGGGAAAGGCAGAAACTGGAAGAGCAGATGCGCACGCGACGGGAATTGCGGGCTCAACTAACCCGGCTGGCTTCCTGAATGCGGGCGACGAGCCAGGATTTCTCTTTGCTCGGGAGTCGGCCGGAAGGTAGGGTTTTTCTCATCAGGATGGCATGACTTTGCAGTCTTTGCCGTGCTTGGATCACGGTGTGATCATCCCACAAAAATCCCGTCAGGTACGCTTGAGATGACTTGTGGGCTGATTCCCGGATCATGATTCGTCTGACGAATTTCCGTGGCGAGATCGTTGACTCAAAAAATCGTGCTGATGCTATTGCCGATAACACAAAATATCGCCACAGCGGCCACATATGGCTTGTCCAGAATCGCACAGATCAGCGCAACCTAAGGGGGCAAGAATTGCCAGAATAAACCCAAATATTTGCCCCCGCTTGCAATCTGATGTGTTTGCTGTCAGTGCCTTGTTTTCCCAATGATGTCGATGAGACTGCTGTTCTTCTGTCAAGGTAAGAATACGATTTGCCGACCCCATCAAGGTTTTCTCGTAATGCTCAAACAGAACCGGGGGCGGCAAGGGTCCTTGGAATGAAGCCGACTGAGCATAGGCAATGCGTGTTTCATCTGGCAGGGTTCCCAATATTTCCGGTGGAATCGGGTCGGATTGTGGCGCGATTGAGTGATCGGATTTCGTGGAAGGCGGGGCAGATGGCTTACGCCGTCTGGGCTTTTTGCTCATTTTGGTAATGTCCTATGGCCTTCCACATATCACGACCGATGGCTTCCTGATCGACGCTGTCGGGCTGCGTATATTTGACAGGATACATTGGGGGCATATAAACATAGCCCATAGACGACATGCCATATATAGTTGCCACGGATACCATTTTGAGATGTGTCTTTTCCGGTCTGGCGGGAAAATACGGTCTGCCAACTGTAAAGATCATTTTTTGGCCCACGATTGGGTGATTGACAATAGGTTCAGTCTTAATTTATGCATAATTCAGTGTCGATTTCCACCCTTTTGATGATTTTCCAGCCCCCGTGCCACTCTGAAGTGCAACACTTAGCCCCGTCGCCTGATCGCTTGAATTAGGCGGATGGCAGCGGGTCAGATGATGGCAGACAATCTCAGTTTACCAATCAACGGAGAATGGTCATGCCGACTGGCGACCACCACCTGACCCACCCGGAAAGATCGCCCATTTCCGCGCTCAAGTCCACCGGTCGATCCCAGCGGCAGATTGCTGAGCAGTTCGGGCGGGACGTCAGCACGATTTCCCGGGAGCTGTCCCGCCATCCAGCGCGACCAGCGGCTGATACCGGCCCGAGGCACTCTTCAAACCGAAATAGTGGTGACCCCATGCAAACACGAGTTCAGGGGTTGGAACGAACCCCAACAAGAGTGCCAATCTTCTATCCTGCCAAGCTATCATCAGGGGTAATGGGCGCATCGGGGGGTAAGTGGTTACAATTCCACTTTAGTTCTGGTTCCTCACGGAAACCGTCCCGGAGGCCCGCTCCCGGAGGCGCCCGGTCTCCGTATTGGCCGCCTCCACCATCGCCCTGACCACCCGGTCGGGATATCGCAAGGCATCGGGAGGCAGGGCCACCACCACCCAAGGCTCTGCTGGCGTCGAATGGCGTCACACCGCATCCCGGCACTCGGCCATCAGGGCGGACTTGCCCGCGCCCGGCGCCCCCTGGAAGATCATCGTGCCACCGCCGACGATGCCTTCGCTGAGACTGCTGACGGCCCGACCGGCACACTCCGTATTCCGCCTCGCGACCCCGGAAGAACGGCTCCCGGCCGACTTCCGCTCGGTCCGTCTGGTCCAGCCAGATGTCGATGGGCAGAGGATCGGCTGGTGGGGGCTTGGGAAAGGGCATTGAGTTCATCATACCGGCCATCTTACCCCAACCGGACCGGTCAGTGGGAGATGATGCCGCCCGGATCCTACCGCCGGGAACGTCACCATCCCGCGCTTCGCGCTCGGAACAGAACCAACGTTCTCCCCAGCCCGGGTCGGTCGGCGTCCGATCAGACCAGACTCCTCTCGACCCACGGTAGATGCGGACCCCCTTGTGGCTGATATTGCCCTTGATCCGACAGGTTTTCGACCGACCCCTGAGCGAGGACTCCTTAAGCGCCCTGGCCAACTCACCGCGCCAGATGTCCCGTCGAGCGGTCCGGTCGGCGGGTTCCAGTCGCATATAATGACGGAATACCGTCGATAGGCGCAGGCGCAGGCCCAGCCCCTAGGCCACCAGCTAGGCATTGAGTTCCAGCCCGCCTGTCCAGCACCCCGTGATTGGGCGACCATCGCGACCCCGGTCGAGCGCCTGACATTGCACCGCCTGTCGGCCGATGCATTGACGCAGTGATCAGCTGGCAAAGCAGATGGCGCAGCGCGACCTAGAAGCCGCCAAACGCGACAAGGCCAATTTGCGCTGGACGATCGACCTGTGGATTGCGACGATAATTATTCTGGGAATCTTGGTCCGCTGGCCAACCTGACTCCGGACGGCGACTATCTCCGGGCAGTGCCCTCCCCATGCCCTGCGCAACCAGACGCCCGATCTCGTCTACCCGGAGATCGACGGGCTCATGCTCGCCCACTACGCCGCGCGTGGCCTGATCCATGAGGCCACCGACAAGGCCGGGAAGGACCCCGATGAATTATCCTTCGTACACGCCGTGTGCGTCATGCACCGCCGGATCCTCAATCCCGATGCTTTCCCCACGGAGAACCAGCCAGCTGGTGGGATGGACGAGACCCTTGGAGAACATGTCGTCTCCAGCCACGGCCCAGTCAAGCCCCGGAACGCCAAGCGGAAGATGGGCAGTTTCCCCTGCACAGGCGCGGCCCAGTGTCGCACCGGGAACACCGCTGGATACCCGAAATCGTCCCGAATCTTCACTAAAGCAACCGTATTGCGATATAAGGCCTCTTCGTATCATCACGAAGGTATGATATCCCCCGTCCACCGACTTGAGTCACCGAATAGCCATCTAAGAAAAATGATATCATGAACTCCGTTTATTATGGTCTCGACCAACAACCTCGCTGCGAGTGGTGTGGGGCAGCTCCTGAATTCCTGGCCTACCATGACAGGGAATGGGGTTATCCCGTGGACAATGATGTCCGTCTGTTCGAAAAGCTGTGTCTGGAAGGATTCCAGTCCGGTCTCAGTTGGCGCACCATCCTGAACAAACGGGAACGATTCCGCGAGGTCTTCCGAGGATTTGATTTCCACCAGGTGGCCCGGTTTGATGAACGGGATGTGGAACGACTGTTACGCGACCCGGGCATCGTGCGTCATCGGGGCAAGATTGAAGCAGTGATCAACAATGCCCAAAGGGCCTTGGCAATGGTTCGCCGCGAAGGGTCGCTGGCGGCCTTTTTCTGGCATCATGAGCCGAACCCAAATTCATTGCCTCCCCCGCAGTCGGTAACCACCTCCCCCGAGTCAGTCCAGATCGCCCAACAGCTGAAAAGACTGGGCTGGAAATTTGTCGGACCAACCACCGTGTACGCCTTCATGCAGGCCATGGGGCTCGTCAATGACCATGTCCAGGATTGCGTGATCCGGGCCCATGTCGAAAAGGCCCGCCAGCAATTTCAGCCCCCGGGGCGCTGACATCACCACCCTACACTGGAGGGTGCCACCACCCGGTCGAGATGCCAGATCGGGCATAGGATGATGGCTTCGGGCCGGACTCGATGTCTTCTTGGAGGCATCACCCGGCACGCTGATCAAATCGATCCCGGACCACAATGAGGTCGAACGATATGAAGCGCGTTAATCCGGTGTGTTCGCTGCCAATCGGCCCGGCGGCTCCCTGCGGTCGTACCGGGACATCCCATACGAGAAGAACACCAGCGTCCCGGCAGCCGCGAACCAGTACACCGGCACCAGCAGGGTCTCGCTGTCAGCTCGTCCCAATATGGCCAGACCGAACACGGTGAACACCACGGCAATGGCCACTTGCGAGTAATAGCTCTTGAGGATGAGATAGCGGTGCTCCAGGGTCTCCCGGGCGAGATCATAGAACCGCTTGTTCATGGCCAGCCGGAAAAACGCCGTACAGAACGTGATCAAGACCAACTCAAGATATAGGACCGACAAGGGGAGCGCATCATCCACTAGCGCCCGAAGCACCCAGGACAAGGCGTAGAGGACGACGGACAATCGGTACACCCGGCGACGGCCCAGACGATCAATGGTATTTTTCAAAAGATAGAACAGAACACCGAAAATCACCGCTAGCGACAGCACCAGCAGGCCCAAGGTCGAGAAGCTCTCATGCGCCAGCAGGAACAACGAGATCACCCAGAAGAAGCTTTCCAAAAAGAGGTAGACGCCGTCGACCACGAAGATCAGTTTGCTCGAGTCCCGGTCCCGAAAGCGCAGAAAATCCCGGGGCGAAACCGTTGCGAAACGTTTCATGCCCGACGGCATGTCCGGTGAACGGACCGTAAACAGGACCAGCCCGGCCAGCCCCAGGGCCACACTCACCAGCACCACATACCCATAACCTACCTCCTCCAGTAGGACGCCACCGATCACGATGCCGACTTGTAGCAAAAACCCGACATAGATCTGGAAGTTGCCATAACGCCGGCCGGAGTTGCCGGTATTGACTCGCTCAAAAAACAAGGCACGCTGAGTCGTCCAGAAAAAACTGTTATAGGCTCCGTAACTGATGCCAAGTGTCAGCAGCAGGCCAAAATTCATGCCAAGCAGTGGGACCTTCGCGATCAGCACCAGTTCCAGCAGCAAGGAGATCAGGATCAAGTGGAACAGATCGATCCGGTGACGCAATCGGTCCCAGGTGTACATACCCAGGCAAAATCCCAGGCCCGCCACACCAATGAACAGGGAGATGGCTCCCAAATCAAATCCTTGGTTCCACAAAAAAACCGGTATGAAGAACGGAAACAATCCAATCAGCAGCGAATGGAGACCAAGGAACTGATAGAAGGTGCGTGACAGCTTTCGCATCAAAAGATATCCTGGTCCGTGATGTGCAGCTGGTCCAGTTCCGCGATGGCCGCGGAAAAATCTTCCCGGTCTCCGTATCGGGGATAGTGATGCATCGCAATGTAGGGTCGTGAGTTCACTTCGACAAGGATGCACCGCTGCTCGGTGTGAGGCACCTCGATCCCCTGCTCGAAGATCACGTCAATCCCGAAAACATGGGCCCCGAAGGCACGGACCACACGATAGAAGAGTTCGCGATTCTCCCTGGGAATGGTCTGCCGGTCGATGGTTTCCACCACCCCACCCGGTGCCAGTGCCACCCGATGGAACACCTCGACCCGCTCCCCCGATGCCGGGACCGAGTTCAGGTCGAGGCCCCGCTTGCGCAAGTGGGTGACCACCGGGCCGTTCTTTGCAATGGGATGGATGACCGGATACAGGGACATGGTCTTGCGGATCCGATTTTCCGCGGCGATTAGGTGATGGATGCTGTCGCGCCCGTTGCCCGTGACGAAAGGCGGGTAACGCCGAATCACGGAAATCAGCTTGCTGTCCGTGGCAAGCACCCGGTAATTGGCCCCATGGAGATACTGTTCGACCATGGTGGTGGGCCACCAGCGCTTGGCGCGAAGGGTCGCCCACCACAGTTCCCGATAACCCTGGATGGGGAAGTAGCTGCCGCGGGAATAGCCACTGACGTTGGGCTTGATCACTAGAGGAAAGCCATGCTGTCGGGCGAAGGCATGGGCCGTCCATGGCCAGATGAAGCGCTTTCCGAGGGCATGGGGCAAGCCGTGGGCCGCAAACACGGACCGACCCTGGGACTTCGAACGACAGGATTTCCGCACCGCCAGCGTATTGTAATTGCTGCAGTCTTGCATATACCTGCGGCTGATCCATGCGTAAATCCACGCCCTGATCCGTTTCATATCCGGTCCCGTAGGTAGTTGAGCAGTGTGCTCTTGCGATTGTAAAGCTGGGTCTTGGTATACACCGGCTTGTCCGGCCGAGTCCGGTCCCGCGCCTTGGTCGCCCGTGCCAAGGACAGCATATAACGATTCAGGCGGATCAGGGTTTCCGCCCAAGGCCGCCGCTCGTCCATCAGATTGATCGGCATGGGTAAGTACAGGTTGACTTCAATGACATGCACTCGGCCCGCCAGCAAGTCCTCCAGAGACTCGGCCCGATAACACACCCGACAGATCACATGCGTTCCCAAGCGGTTGGACATCGCCCACAATCTGACCAATTGTGCCTCATCGAACCACGCCGTGATATCCCGATAGCGGCTGTCCGGGTTGAAAACGCCGTTGATCGGAATGTCTTCCACCCGGTTCACGGTCTCCGTGACCGTCAGCACCGCATAGCGGTCCGGGTCTTCGTGGTGTCGGATGGAAAACACCTCGAACTCTCGGGATTCCCATGCCGTCGCCTGGATCAGGTAGCAGATCCGGCTGTCTCGGACCCGGGCACGAATGGCCCGAAGGTCCTCCACGCATCGGGCGCATTGTACTCCGACTGCGTTCTGCCCCCACTCGGGCTTCACGAACACCGGCCATTGATCCGGCATGAACTCGCCATCGTCATAGCGCTGGTCCAGCCGCCATTCGGCCGGGATGTTCCGGTCGATATCAATCTTGGAAAAAATGCCTTTCTCCGCATTGAAACGGTCGGCGTTGAGTTGATAGTACTTGCAGGGCCGGGTCCCGACCCGGACACAATGCCACAGGTACAGCGAAACCGTCAGGACGGACAACAAGAACTTCATGGTGGCATATTCTCATCCATACCTATCGCAGCCCCCATCAACCGGCGGGCTCACAGGCCTCTCCGGTCAACCCACCCTGATTCGATTAAGGATAAAGAGCACCAGACCCAGTATCAGGATGGACAGTGCAGCATAGAACAGCGACCCGCCATCCGACTTGCCCTCATGTAGCACCTCAACACCCAAGGGCGTGAAGAGATGAAAAAAGACCGCCCCGGCCATCACCGCGCTGGCCATCAGTCCCCCGGCCTGATGAAATTTTCGCCGATCCCACGTAACGAAGGAGAGGCCGAACAGGCCCAAGATCCAGATCAGGGCCGGTGCAAGCAGCACCATTGAAGTGAGGATTTCAAAACTGCCGACGAGATAGGGCCCCCAATGGGAGAAGAAATCACCGAGTCCCCCGAAAAATACTCTCCCCATCCACTCCCCGATGGTGCCGAAGATATGCTGGGTATCCGGATGGTGGGTGAACTTGTAGGGAATCGAGAACAGAAAGACCTTGCAGGTCCAAGCGACAATCAACCAACTGACGGTGGAGACGATATGCGGTTTCATTCAAAATTCCCCATGGCACTGCGTACGTGTTGTCGGTTCCGATGTCGCCCCTCGAATCGGGCTGGGGGCAGGCGGTTTGTGCGCAGATTTCCCCGGCTTGGGCAATCGTTCAAATCATGCCGACCCGCACCGCCGACCAGAATCGGCGGGCGGCCATGGTCTACAAACCCCGGGGCACCGACAAGGAGTTCCGTGCGGGCGACCTCCTCGACAGGTCTTGCGCAAGGCTGCACCCGCGGGGAGCAACGGCCGGCGGGACGTCGCACACAGTGATAACGAAACCGGCCCGTATGTTCCAACAATTTCAGGATCCGAGTGGTATTGATCGTCGCGCCCATGCTGTCTGACTGGCCGATACCCTTCTTTCCATTCTCCAGGTCCGGTGAAGCGCTACCCCCAGGTCATGACCAGTGGACGAGTTTAGACCGCCCGGACGACCCATGTCGCCAAGCGCATGCGCGATCTGTCTTCCTTCCCCCTGATCGGTTGTCGGACGAAAGAGCACTGTCACGACGGCCCACTCAAGACTGTGGGTATGGATCACGGTGGATTCGCAGCACCGACGGCCATGCTGGCAGGGCGGAAATGCAGCACAATGGCCCGGTGCAGATGGCTTGAATCGATGGTTTGTGGTGTCGGCACATTGGAATCGACAGCGACATGACTGGCCCTGAAACAGGGCGGAACTCTACCAGCAAACCGAACACGTGACCATATGCTATCGACAAGCCGTCAGGAACTGATCGTCGGTTTAACCGGTCGCCTTCTGGCGGGTCTGTCTGAACACGACATCCGGTTCGGGCGAGGAGGAGTCCGATCATCCAGAACACCTCGCAACAAAGGGTAGAAACGAAATCGAGAAGACATCCTGATCGGGTCAGGTGTCACGGTCCATTCATTTCATCCTTGGATACCGGCTGACACGCCTGCCCCCAGGAGTTTTTTACTATCTGAACACCAACGGACGGTGATCAGGCCCGATGACGTCGCAATCGAGGTGACAGACAGACTCGCTGCTTTAGTTGCTGCCACTCGTGCTTCGTCTGATAACCGCCCACCCCACAATCGAATTTGCGGGCTTCGCATCGTCAATGCAGCAAGGTGCACACGGATTCCCACCACCATCCGATGTCGGTCGAATCGGGCATATCCGTTTTGCGGGAGCAGGCGGATAATATCGAATTCGCCCCGCCGGAAGATCGCATCCGCAGGCCGGGTTCTCCATCGCCCTGACCGCCTTCACCCCCCCTGAATCCACAATGGTCCCTGGACAGCGAAGCCGTGATAGAATTCACCGATGAACGACCCAACCATTCAAGATCTGGCACAGAAAGTCGCTGTCCTGGAGGAGCGCATGAACACGCATCAGGCAAAGTATGAGACCGCCCTGGAGCGGTTGCAGGCCAACATGGCCAACTGGAAGACCGATATGGCCGAATGGAAAACCGACATGGCCGAATGGAAGACCGAAATGGCCAGACGCGAAACCCGGATCATCCTAGCCATGCTCGGCATGTTCGTCGCGGCCACCACCTTTCTCGGCTTTCTCATCCGGCTCCCCAACCCGGCTTCCTGATGGGCCGCCTTCGAATATGGGGGGCTGGCGCACCCACGGGCGGTGGGAGTCGGATGCCGTGATGGGCTCCGTCGCTGCTGGGTCTCCCGGGACGCCGCACCGGGCCGTTCCCGGGCCATCCGACCCCGGTTGAACAGTCGGAGGACCACCGGGCCTTGGCGGACCGGTGAACATCCGAGACGGATCTCGGCAGGCCCTCAAGAGCATCATGACGCATGGCCCGGCCGAGATGGAAGCCGTCCGGATTCAACGGCGTGATGCAATCCACTTCGGCGCGAGAGTCCACCTGACTGTATGGGGCACACCGCCTTGGCGTCGCTCATCCCGCTGCCGGCGTCTCGGACCGAAGCCGCGATGAGGCTCAGATATGCTAGCATTGCCATTTCCCCTGCTTATTTCCCACGCGGTTTTTCATATGGGGGCATTTTCCGACTTGATTTGTCGTGTGCCAGCGATCCTCCTTCTTCATGTTGAGCGCCCCACGATGACGATTCGTATCTGCCAGCAACCCCGGTTGGCTCGCCGCATTGGGTCGCTCATCAACTCGACCAGAAGACCATACACCTTGAGGTCGAAGGCTTGATTGAGGACACACTGGGGTGAATTGCGTCAGTGCCGGGTCGAAAGCCCCACGGACCAAGCGGATGCCGGCAACGGTCAGCCACTTGCCAAACAGTCATTGGTGTTGCCCACCGGAACGGGCCATAATATAGAGTCTTCGGCCGCCCGTTAACCTATCGAAGCAATGTCGCTGGCCCAGTCCATCCCGTGGCTCATTCTCGTCTTGACCTCCCTGATCATTCTGCTGCTTCGGGGGCGTGATCACCTTGAGTCGGCAAATCGAGTGGTTCATGAGTGCTGTCTGGGGAACCATCTTCAGTTGCTGGATGGCACTGTGGTCTTGTGCGGACTGTCTTTTCTTCTCAACCCCTTTCGCATCGAACGGACCTATCGGTTCGAGTACTCCTGCAATGGCACCGATCGCCATGCCGGAATGATCACCCTGGTCGGTTCAAGGGCCATCTCGCTGTGCATTCCCCCCGACCATATGGTACCGGGAACGGTCCATTGAATCTGGGCACATGGTGTCCCCCATGACGACACTCCCATGTTATGTCCGGCCGGACCGTGGCGGGTTGGACCATGGGTTTCCATTGATCAGGAGCCTGTCGGACAGCCGGCTGGGTTGCTACTCTCGAACGGGGGGGTATGACCGGCGCGATGGTGCCTGAATGGCCCTTGCAAGGCCGGTTGCTGGTAGGATTGGTGACCCTGTATTTCCGGATTGCTCACCATGATTGATCTTTACACCTGGACCACACCGAATGGACGCAAGATTTCCATCATGCTGGAAGAAGTGGGACTTCCCTATAAGGTCCATGAGATCGACATTGGCGCCGACGCACAGTTCGACCCCGATTTCCTGGCTATCAGCCCGAACAACAAGATCCCGGCCATCGTCGACCACGACACCGGGCGCAGTTTGTTCGAGTCCGGTGCGATCCTGTTGTACCTGGCACAGAAAACCGGCCAGTTGTTGCCAGAAGGGAATCGCTGGGAAATCCTGGAGTGGCTCATGTTTCAGATGGGCGGCTTTGGTCCGATGCTGGGTCAAGCCCACCATTTCGTGCATTTCCACTCCAACGCCAGCGCTTACGCGCGCCATCGCTACGCCGAAGAAGCGGATCGACTGTACAGCGTACTGGACCAACGGCTTGAGGGGCGTGAGTATGTCGCCGATCACTATTCCATTGCCGACATTGCGCTGTGGCCCTGGGCTTCGCGCTGGCAATGGCAGGGCATTGATCTGGCGGAATTCGAAAACGTGAAACGTTGGTATAGTCATATCGCCGCTCGGCCAGCCGTCCAAAAGGGGTATCACATCCCGAAAGCCGTCAGCGAAATCCCGCTGCCCTGATCGACGCCGGCTGGTCCGGGCTGGAAGGCTCGGTCCCGGGAAGGGGCCGCAGGTCAAAGCAACTGATTTCATTCATAGACCCCAGACGCATCAAGGGACCCCATGTACCGGTGCCACTGGAAACGTACAGATGGCAGCCCTGCTGGCGGAACAGACCGCGGATGCGGCGGAACCGTTGCTTCACCAGCAGGTTGAACGGAAAAATCTGGCCGTTGTGGGTGTGCCCGGACAGCATCAAGTCGACTCCATGATCAATGGCGGATTCCCAGCCCACGGGACGATGATACAGGAGAATGCTGAAATGGTCCTGTCGCACCCCCACCTCAGGCAGATTTCGAGCCACCTGGCTGGGGTGTTCGTCATCGTCAATGCCAATGAACTGAACATTCTCCGCCAGATAGGTTTCCTGTCGTAGCGGGATCACGCCCAAAGACTCCAGCATGGCAATCGCTTTGGGGAGGTCTGCGTACCGCTCATGGTTACCCACCGAAAAAAACGTGGTACCGACGAGCGTTTCCAATGGCCGGAGCGCATCAATGTCCACCGCACTGGTATCGATCAGGTCGCCGGTGATCGCCACATAGTCCGGCTTAAGTTGATTGATGCGATCAGCAATGCGCCTCAGAAATCCGCCCTGGCGTGATCCGATATGGATATCGCTGATCTGCACGACCCGCAGCGGTCGTATGAGCTTGTCGGAGGTGATTTCAAAGCGACGGACGACCACATGATGAGAGGTGACAATGGCTAGGAGCGTCAGCAGTCCGCCGGTGGCGAGCAACCAAGGAACCGCGGAACGGTCAGGCAACGGCCACACCAGCCGCAACAGTTCGTAGACCGCCACAACCGTCGCAAAGACGAAGCTGGCCCCCATCCAGTGCACCACGACGTACCGAATGACGAGACGAGGCCCCTGAAAGGAAATCCACACCCCCAAAAGTCCGACGATCCAAATGCCCAATATGGCAGGCCAGCCCACTGCCAATGGTTCACCGGCCCACGCCGTCAACCGCCAGACCGGGTAGGCAAAGACAAAAAAGCAGGCGCCGGCCAGGAGTAACAGGAACTGCAGTCGGGATCGAAACATTCTACACGGCCATGCGTCTGCCTTCAGCGGACCCGGAATGTACACCATAATCGATCATGCCCGGTCATCGCCAGCCCCAGCCTCGACCAATCGGTAGATCGTGACCCGATCCGCCAGCAGGACCTTCGAGGAGCGGCGATGGCCGGCCATGCGAGGCGGTTCCACACGACCCACCTCCTCCGGAACCCGCTGGACACAGCGGTCTGTGCCGCGTCGACTTGCCGGGCAACCTGTCCGTCCATGCTCCGCGGCGACACGAGGCATTCCGACTGAACCTCAGCGGACAGCGCATCCGGAAGATACCGGAACATCCGGTGGTCATGCGTGCAACCACGATGTGGGCTTCTTGCTCCGATGAGGTTCACGCTACAATCCGGCCCACGAATGATAATGATCCAGACTGCCCTCATGCCCTCACCCTCTCGACTGAGGAAGACCAAGGTCATCGCCACCATCGGCCCGGCTTGTGACGATGTCGATACGCTTTGCCGCATGATTCGTGCGGGGATGAACGTCGCCCGACTCAACATGTCCCACGGCACTGCCGCCACTCATTCCGCCACCCTGGAACGGGTCCGCAAGGCGGCACGAAAGACACGGGCCACCGTAGCCGTCATGGTGGATAATCGGGGACGCGAGATCCGAACCGGACAATTGGCTGGCGGCCGGGCCACCTTGGTACAGAGCACCTTGTTCTCACTGTATGGTGACCGCCGGCTGGGCGATGAAACGGGCATATCCCTCACCTACCCGAGGCTGCACCAGCATGCGCGGCCAACCGATCGGATACTGGTGGATGATGGCCAGATCGAACTGCGTGTCGAAGCCACCACCCGCGATGCGGTCATCTGCCGAGTGGTCACCGGCGGGGTGCTGAAGGACAACAAGGGCATCAACCTGCCCGACAATCCCGATGCCCTGGATGACGTTGACCACGACGACTCCATGGAGGTGGAATTCGCCGCCCGACATGCGGTGGAATATTTTGCGGCCTCGTTCATCCGTGCCGGACACGAGATCCATGATCTGCGGGCACGGTTTGACCAGCACGGTGTCGACCTCGCCATCATCGCCAAAATCGAGAGCCGCGAGGGCGTCCGCAACCTCATCGAAATCATTGATGCGGCCGATGGCATCATGGTGGCTCGGGGGGATCTGGGGGTCGAGATGGCAATGGGCGAAGGACCGAAAGTCCAAAAGCAGATTATCCGGGCGACCGTCTCAAGCGGCAAGCCGGTCATCACCGCCACGCAGATGCTGGACTCCATGGAACGCAATCCCCGCCCCACCCGTGCTGAGGTGAACGATGTCGCCAACGCCATCTTCGATGGCTCTTCCGCCGTGATGCTGTCCGGCGAAACGGCCTCCGGCACTCATCCGGTGGAATCGGTCGATACCATGGCCAGACTTGCCCTCCAGGCTGAATCGGGTCTGGACGAATACGGTTATCTGCAACGCATCGAGGCCCATCCTTCCAACGAGGTCACCGAGGCGGTGGCACAAGCCTCCATCACCATGGCTAATCACCTCAATGCAGCGGCCATCGTCACCCTCACCGAAACCGGATTCACCGCTCGGTTGATCTCCAAGTACCGCCCCCGAAGCCCCATCCTGGCCGTGACTTCCTCCAGACCCGTCGTACAGCGACTGGCCATGAACTGGGGCGTACTGGGGATGTGGTACGAAGAAAAGGGCAGTGACGATGACCGTATTCGGTTTGCACTGAGCCACGCCCAACATCTGGGATACGTCAAGAGTGGGGATCTGGTGATCATGACCGCGGGGAACGCCCGTCAGGCGGGCAGTACCGACCTAATCCGTGTGATCAGTGTCGAATAGTCCGGGTCCCGCAATCCGCCACCGGTCCTTTTCTCCAGATCAACTGCCTGATAATCGGCATCATCCCGGAAACGGCTCAAACAATGGAAGGGATGTGCAGATTGCCAAAGACCGCTACCCGAACAGTGGAAGGGGTATTAGGCTCCGCCAAGCGCCGAGACGACTCCGGTATCGCCGGGTCGCTGAACCCTTCGTTCCGGGATCCTTGAGGTCATGCTGGGCGGTGTCTCAGTGAGATGGGCTGAGAAGATATAATCCGTGCACCGGCCGAAGAGTTTTCTGGTCAATCCAAAGAATCCGCCTCCATGCATCAAAGACAGTTGGGTCCTTTCACCGTATCCGCCATCGGCTTCGGCTGCATGAATGTCTCCATGGGCTACGGTCCCAGACCCGAAGAACCCCATGCCAGGAAACTCCTGAATCTGGCCCTGGACAACGGCTATACCTTTTTCGACACTGCTGCAATGTATGGCATGGGTCACAACGAATCGCTGATTGGCAAAGCGCTTGCCCACCGCCGGGACGAATACACCCTAGCCAGCAAATGCGGCATTTTCCGCAATGAAGCCGGTCGGTCGGTATCGGATGGGCGGCCGGAAGTCCTGCAAAAAACCTGCGAGGACAGCCTGCAACGGCTGAATACGGACATCATCGACCTGTACTATCTTCACCGTATCGACTCCAAGGTGCCCGTGGAAGACAGTGTCGGAGCCCTCTCCCGTCTGGTGGAAGCAGGCAAGGTGCGCACCATCGGGCTGTCGGAAATTGCCTCCGACAGTCTGCGCCGAGCACACGCCGTCCATCCCATCACGGCGGTCCAGTCGGAATATTCGCTCTGGACCCGAACACCGGAACGGAAAATTCTCGTCACCTGCCAGGAATTGGGCATTGCCTTTGTACCGTTCTCCCCCTTGGGCCGACAATTTCTCACCGGTCAATGCGGTGATGTGACGACTGTCCTGGAGGATGATATCCGCGCGACCATCGCCCGGCCAAGGTTCGAACCCGAGGCGTTCGCGCACAACCACCAACTCTTGACATCCTATGCCCGGATCGCCGAGCGGGTCGGATGCACCATGGCCCAACTGGCCCTGGCCTGGCTGCTCTCACGGGGCCACCACATCATCCCCATCCCCGGCACCAAGCACATCGACTGGATGGTGGAAAATGCCGGGGCCGGAGACATCCGTCTCGACCCGGAAACCGCCGCCGAGCTGGATGCGCTGATCAACGAAAGCACTGTGCAAGGAGACCGCTACACAGCCCGGCTGATGATGAGCATGGATTCTGAACGGGACTGATCCTGATTCACCCGTCAGCCCACTTCCATGGTCGGTGGCACCGGCTCATTTGCTGGCCTGCGTCGATGGTCATTACGCAGCGACGACACATCGTAACGAAACCGGATAGCCGGGGAGGACAGCAACGCCTGCAGTTTTTGAAACAGGTCGGGTGCCGGGTGGATGTATCGATTCTCCCGCAGGCGAAGCACCCCGGTTTCCCCACTGTTCATGCGATAGTGCAATGCGATCCTTACCGCACCGCCGACATAGCCGTCCAGGATGGCGGCCAGTTCCCCGATCCCGCCAGCCGCGATTTGTGACTGCGTCAGGTGGATCGTCACTTCCTGGAGAAATTGGCGTCGCCACTCCTCCAGGGAATACAGGCTCTCGGCGCGCATTTGCGGTTGGCCGGTGAAGCTGTCGGTGCTGAGCGGCCCCCTGACCACAATGATTTCATCCTTGCGGACCCGGTCCGAGCAGGCCGCATATTTCTCGGAATACAAACTGACTTCCGTTTTGGCCAGCCCATCATCCAGAGTGACCACCACCATCTTGCCCCGCCGGGTTTTCACCGTCCGATGATCGGCCACCAAGCCGGCAATGAGTCCGACCCTAGGGGTGCCGAGATCTATGGCTTGCCCGTTCCGGTCCACGACATCTTCGAGTTCCTCCCGATAGCGATCATAGGGATGTCCACTGAGGTACATCCCCAGGATTTCGCGCTCTCCACTGAGGCGTTTGTCTTCACTCCAAGGCGGAACCTCCCGCGTGCTGACATCCACCACCGGCCCCATCGGGATGCCAAAGAGGTCATTCTGCCCGGCCGCCTGATCGGTCTGTTGCTGGTTCGCGGTGCGCATCGCCTTGGCGATATCCGCCATCATTTGTGCCCGATGGCTGCCCAGACTATCCAGTGCCCCACTCTTGATCAGTGCTTCCAGGACCCGCTTGTTGACCTTTTTGGCATCCATGCGTCGACAAAGGTCAAACAGGTCCGTGAAGGGTCCGCCCGATTCACGCTCGGCGACAATGGCCTTGATCACGCCCCGGCCCACGCCCTTGAGTGCCCCGATGCCATACAGAATTCGCCGGTCATCCAGGGGATGAAACCCATAGTCGCAGAGATTGATGTCGGGTGGCAACACCTCGATGCCCATGCCCAAGGCATCCGTCCGAAGCGACACCACCTTCTCGGTGTGGTCCATGTCCGCCGTAATGGCGGCCGCCATGAAGGCGGCTGGATAATGGGCCTTGAGCCAGGCGGTCTGGTAGGACACCAACGCATAGGCCGCCGAATGCGACTTGTTGAATCCGTATCCGGCAAATTTTTCCATCAGATCAAATATGGACTCTGCGACCCCTTTCTTCACACCACGTGCCACCGCGCCATCCGAGAACTGCTGACGCAGCTTGGCCATCTCCTCGGGCTTTTTCTTTCCCATGGCCCGGCGCAGCAAGTCAGCCCCCCCTAGGGTAAACCCTGCCAGCACCTGGGCGATTTGCATCACCTGTTCCTGATAGAGAATCACCCCATAGGTGGGCTGCAGGATCGGTTCGATGTCGGGATGCGGATAACGGACGGATTCCCGACCATGTTTGCGGTTGATGTAGTCATCCACCATGCCCGATTGCAGCGGCCCCGGCCGGAACAAGGCAACCAGTGCAATCAGGTCCTCGAAACTGTCGGGCTTGAGGCGCAGGATCAGATCCTTCATGCCCCGCGATTCCAGTTGGAAGACTGCGGTGGTCTGCCCCTGCTGCACCAGCTCGAAGGTCTGGATGTCATCCAGCAACAGCGTATCATCCAGCACCAACGGGGCATCCCCCTGCTGTTGCCGCTGGACATTTACCATGCGGACGGCGTTACTGATGATGGTGAGGGTCTTGAGGCCCAGGAAATCAAATTTGACCAGGCCAATACTCTCCAGATCATCCTTGTCGAGTTGGGTCAGGACCTGGTTCAAGTGCCGTTCCGTGTACAGGGGGGTGTACTCGGTCAGTGGCTTGGGGGCAATCACCACGCCCCCGGCATGCTTGCCCACATTCCGGGCAATGCCTTCGAGTTGCAGGGCCATGTCGATCAACTCCTGGATTTCCGGTTCCTGACGGTAGCGCGTCCGGAGTGTCTCTTCTTGTTCCAGCGCCTTTGGCAACGTCATGCCGATTTCAAAGGGGATCAGTTTGGCCACTTGATCGACAAACCCGTAATGCAGGTCCATCACTCGGCCGACATCCCTGACGACGGCTTTCGCCGCCATGGTGCCGAACGTGATGATTTGGGCGACTTGCTCCTTGCCATAGCGCTCCGCCACATATTCAATCACCCGGTCGCGCCCATCCACACAAAAATCGACGTCGAAATCCGGTAATGACACGCGTTCGGGATTGAGAAACCGTTCAAACAACAGGCCGTAACGCAAGGGGTCAAGATCGGTGATCCCCGTGGACCATGCCACCAGGGACCCGGCTCCGGACCCCCGTCCGGGACCCACCGGCACATCATTCTCCCGTGCCCAGCGAATGAAGTCCGCCACGATGAGGAAGTAGCCGGAAAATCCCATCTGCTCAATGACAGCAAGTTCCATCTCCATGCGCTCCAAATAGTCCCCCTTCACCCCAGGCGTGTCGTCCGGTCCTCGAAGGGCTTCGGCCCCAAGCCGACGGGCCAGTCCGGCTTCGGTGGCCCGTCGCAGCAGACCGGCGACCGACTCCTGACTCGTCTCGACATAATGCGGCATGAAGTTCTCACCGAACTGCAGGAACAAGTTGCAGCGTTTGGCGACCTCCACCGTGTTGGCAATGGCTTCGGGGTAGTCCGAGAACAGACGCATCATATCTTCGGAGCCCGGCAGATGCTGCCGGTCGGTAAATCGTCTGGGTCGACGGATGTCCCGGAGCACCCGACCATCATTGATGCACACCCGGATTTCATGCGCCTCATACTCCTCCGGGGTGAGATAGACCACCCGATTGGTCGCCACCAACGGAATATTCCGTTGGCGAGCCAGCGCCGCCGCCAGAACGATATATTCTTCCTCGCGACTTCGCCCCACTCGACTGATTTCCAGATAAAGCCGGTTGTCGAAGCAGTTCTGGAACGCGTCCAGTAGGGCCTCGGGGACCCCATGATGGTGTTCCATGGCCCAGGCCAGCGGGCCTTCCTGATCATCCAGAATCGCAATCAGATCCCCATGATACTGGGCCAGATCAGGCCAGTTAATCACCACACGATGATTGAGCTGACCCCGCATATAGGCGCCCGTGAGCAGTTTGCTCAAATGGCTGAACCCCTTCCGACTCTGGCACAACAGCTTGAGACGGTGGCAGACCGGTCGCCCCGCCCGATCCTGGTCATCCGGCGATGCCACCCAGACATCCGCCCCGATGAGCGGCTTGATGCCCGCCTTCAGACAGGCCTGGTAGAATTTGACGGCGCCATACAAGTTGGACCAGTCCGTCACGGCCACCGCGGGCTGACCCAGTTCGGCCACCCGGGCGACGAGTGGATCAATCCGGACAATTCCATCCGCGAGAGAATATTCAGTATGCAGGTTGAGATGCACGAAGGCTTGGACCACGAGTTACCCCCTCCCTCTTTCAGCCACCCGAATGGCCATCACCTGACGGACCGGCGCAAACCTCCGGCGATGATGTGCGCAGGGTCCGTGCCTGACCAAGGCGTCCTGATGCTGGCGGGTCGGATAGCCCTTGTGGCGGTCAAATCCGTATTCCGGGTGTTGTCGGGCCAGTCGGCACATCATCCGGTCCCGATGTTCTTTGGCCAGGATGGAAGCGGCGGCGATGGCTGCATACCGCTGGTCACCGCCCACGACCGTGTGGGTCGGCAGTCCCAGGCCAGGGTCATGATGGCCATCCACCAGCACCCGGTCAGGCACCACCTCCAAACCCTGGACTGCCCGCCGCATAGCAAGCAGTGAAGCCTGGAGAATATTCAGACAGTCAATCTCTGCTACCGTCGAGAGTGCCACGTGCCAACAGCAGGCCCCAGCCCGAATCTGGCTTTCCAGATATCTCCGCCGTCGGGGGGATAACCGCTTCGAGTCGTCCAGACCGTCAATACACTGCCCTGGGGCCAAGATCACGGCCGCCGCCACGACCGGACCGGCGAGGGGTCCACGGCCCGCTTCATCCACGCCGGCGACCCGAATCGTGCGGTTCATCCCGCCTCCTCCATGAATCGGGTAACCACATCCGCGGCCAGCCGGTCCGCTTCGCGGCTCAGCGCAGTATGGAGGCCGGCAAAGGCGATTTTGATCTCTTCCATCCGGACGGGATTTTGCAGATAGGCACACAGGGAATCCAGAATCCTCTCGGCGGTGGCCTCCTGCTGGATCAACTCGGGCACCAGAGGACTCGGCAGCAGGTGGTTGGGCATGGCGAAGTGATCCACGTGCCTGAGACGCCGCATGAGCCAATGACTGAATCTTGACAGACGGTAGACCACCACATGGGGCACCTGTAGCAGCGCCGCCTCCAACGAAGCGGTCCCAGAGGCTAGCACAGCCACATCCGCTGCCTCCAGGGCCAAGCGGGACTGCCCCTGCAGTTGCCGAATCGGCAAATCGGCACTCGGGCCAGAGACCTGCTCGTAGGCATCCCCGGCGGTCGACCCGGCAATCGGCAGGACAAACCGAACCGCCGGATATCGTTGCCACAGCTCTCTGGCTGCCTGCAACATCGGGGGGGCCAGCCGCCTCACCTCGCTGGGCCGGCTACCGGGCAACAGCGCCACCACGAGACCGGTTTCCGGCAATCCCAGAGCCTGACGGGCAGCGGCCGGGTTCGGTGGGCCGATTTCATCCGCCATCGGATGGCCGACACAGGTCACCGGGATGCCATGTCGACGATAATAGTCCGCCTCGAACGGAAACAGGGCCAACATGTGGTCCACGGCCCGTCGGACCCGATGAATGCGATACCCCCGCCAGGCCCAGACGGTGGGACTGACATAGTGCACACAGGGCACCCCCTGTGCCCGGAGTTTTGCCTCCAGCCCCAGATTGAAGTCGGGGACATCCACCCCCACGAACACGCCGGGCGGGTCCTGCTGCCATCGCCGGACCAGGTCCCGGCGGATGGCCAGGATATCCCCTAGTTTTCCCCATAGTCCATCCACCCCCATCACACCGATGCGCTCCATCCGGTACAGCAACCGGCAACCGGCCACTTCCATGCCGGTTCCCCCAATGCCGACGGCTTCCAGTGCCGGATGGCGGCGGCGTAATTCCCGGATCAGTCCCGCCCCGAGCCGGTCCCCGGAGGGTTCACCGGCCACAATCGCGATCCGTTGGCGATGTCGGGGCACAGCAAGCGGTCAGTGTCGGATGACGCCTCGTTCCGAGCGCCGCAAAAAATCGCAGAGCGTAGAGAGAGGGGGATGATTCGGGGCCAGACATTCGATCTCCCGAATGGCGGTCTTCAGGTCCAGGTTGCTCCGATAGAGCAGGCGATAGGCCCGCTTTAACAGGCGAATGGTCGCGTCGGAAAATTGACGACGATGCAACCCCTTGGCATTGATCCCATAGGGTCGAGCGCAATTGCCGGCCGCCACAATGAAGGGGGGCACATCCTGCAAACAGACCGCTCCGATGCCGGTGATACAATGCGCTCCCACCTTGCAGAACTGGTGGACCAGTGAAAACCCCCCCAAGATGGCATGGTCCCCCACTTCCACATGCCCTGCCAGACTGGCGCCATTGGCGAAAGTGACATGATGACCCAAGGTACAGTCATGGGCGATATGGGCGTAGGCCATGATGAAGTTGTCATCCCCGATCCGCGTATACCCCCTCCCCAAATGATCCGCAGTGCCCCGATTGAGCGTGCAGTATTCGCGGATGACATTCCGGTCACCGATGACCAGTTGCGTGGGCTCACCGGCATAGCCATGGTGCTGGGGGGCTTCGCCAATGGAGCTGAACTGGTAGATCCGGTTGTCCTGACCGATGGTGGTGTGGTTGCGGATCACCACATGCGGGCCGATCCAGGTCCGGTCACCGACCACGACCTGATCCTCAATGAGGCTGTAGGGTCCGACACACACCCCTCGGCCGAGCTTCGCCCCGGCCCCAATGATCGCGGTGGGGTGAATCTCCCCCATCAATAATTGCGATAGGTAAAGGTGATATCCGCTTCCGCTGCCAGCTTGCCATCGACTGATCCGGTCCCATGGTATTTCCAGATTCTGGACTTGTAATGGGTCGGGCGAACTTCCAGAATCAATTGATCACCCGGTTCGACCGGGCGTTTGAACCGGGCCCGGTCAATGCCCGCAAACAGGAAAATCACATTCTCCCCGGGCTCTTCATCCAGGCTCTTCCGGGCTAGGATCGCCGAAGCCTGAGCGATCGCTTCAATGATCAGAACCCCCGGAAACACCGGCCGTCCCGGAAAGTGACCGGAAAAGAACGACTCGTTGATACTGACATTCTTGCAGGCCCGAAGCGACTCTCCCCGGGTATAGTCGAGCACCCGGTCGATCAAGAGAAACGGGTAGCGATGCGGCAGGATGTCCAGCACCTGATGAATGTCGATCTTGTCACTGCGGTTCATATCGTTCTCCCTTGAGAAAGTACCCGGTGGCGCGGTCGGCCGGACCCATGCCTGGATTAAGCCCCGAATCGGCCACGCAGGCCGAGATAAATCGGCTCAACCCCCTCTCCCACGCTCGACCAATGCGGGTCATTTCCGGCCCCGAAGCGCCTTGATCCCCTCCGCTTCCAGACGACTCAGCAGAGCCACGATCCGATGCCATCGCTGGGCCGGTTGCGCCGGGATCATGGACGCCCAAGTCCCGGACTGGTCAATGGAGCGGGAAACAAATGCCCCGGCGTTCAACGTCACGTCCTCCCCGATACTCAGATGATTCAGGATAGAAACCCGTCCCCCAATCCGACAACGCGGACCGATCCGGGTGCTGCCGGCCACTGCGCTACAGCCTGCGATGATTGTATCATCCCCGATCACCACGTTATGGGCGATCTGGATCTGGTTATCCAGCTTGACCCGGTCACCGATCTGGGTATCGTCAATGGCCCCCCGGTCAATGGTGGTGTTCGCCCCGATATCCACTTCATCCCCGATCACCACCCCCCCCAGCTGGTGGATCTTCCGCCATTGAGTTCCCTGCGGTGCGTAGCCAAATCCGCTGGCACCGATCACTACCCCGGGTGAAATCACGCAACTCTGGCCGATCCGGGTCCGTCGACACAGGGTCACGGACGATCCGATGCGAGTGCCCTCCCCCAGCACACAGTGGTCCTCCACCACCGTATTGGGGCCAATGACGACATGATTGCCAATCCGGCAATGTTCGCCCACCACAACCCCGGCGGCGATGACAACCCCCTCACCGATCTGGACCGCGTCGGCGACCACCGCTTGGGGATGGATCCGCACAGTCGCATCCAGATGAGTCCTGTTTGGACCGGATTCGGTAAACAGCGTACTGACTTGGGCATAGGCCAGATAGGGGTCCGGCACCACGATACGATTGCCGGAAAAGGCCCCCACATCGGCTTCCTTGATCAGCAGGGCGCCCGGCGTTTCGGTGAACTGCTTCGGCAGTCGTCCGGCCGACACCAGAAAGGACAGACGATCACCGGCGGGTTGGTCAAGACTCGCCAGGCCATGAATCACGCAATCCGGATCGCCTTCCAGACGTCCGCCACAAAAGGCTGCAATCTCCGCCAAGCGCACCATGGGACTGGGTCAACGATGCCTTTGATACGGTGGGTTCTATTGCTCCGATCGCTGGACCAGTTCCTTGAGCACCCGCTCGGTGATATCGATCCGATCACTGATATAGACCGCCTGCTGGAACACCAGATCGAAGTCATCCCGCCGGGCGACATGGATCACCGCATCGGAAATGATTTTCTGCAACACGGCCAGACTGCGGTTTCGGCTTTCATTGTATTCCTCATTGTAGTCACGCTGCTCACGACGCAGAGTTCGTTGCATCTGTTCCAGTTCCTGGTTCGCCCGGGCGGCCTCTTCCTCGCTCATCAGCATGGCATTTTTTTCCAGTTCCGCCCGCTTGGCCTCAAACACGTCAATACGTCCCTGGATTTCACGGTTGCGCTGCGCAAAGTCCGCTTCCAGCTTGTTCAGTTCCACCAGCCCCTGGGGGGACTCGTCGATCAGGCGCCGCACATCGACATAGCCGATCTTTTCCGCCAAGACAGGACCCGACAGAGTCCACAGGAGGGGAGCCAGCCACAACAAACACCAGCCACCAAGGGGCTTGGATCTATTCGGGGTCATAGGTCATCTTCAGGTCGATTCCGACAGGTGGATGAGGATCGCGTGGTGTTGACACGTCACCAGGCTGATCAACGGAAAAAAGTACCAAAGCTAATCTGGATGTTTTCGATTTTATCGCCCTCTTTTTTATTGAGGGGTTCACCATAGCTCAAGCTGAACGGGCCGACCGGTGAAAACCAGTTGAACGACAGACCGGCGGAATAACGCATCTCGCCCAGGTCGAGTTCCTCGCCGGACCCATAGACCATGCCGCCATCCACGAAGAATCCGAACCGCTTGTCCTGGTTCACCCCCCCACCGAATGGAGGCAGCAGCAGTTCCATATTCACCAGGACTCGCCGATCCCCCCCCAGCGGTTGTGGCGTCGGGCCGGAATCCTTGGGGCCCAGGGAACGCCCATCATAGCCGCGTACGGACCGTGATCCCCCGGCATAGTAGTTCTTGAAGAATGGCAAGCCAATCTCCGCACTGTCTCCGAATCCATCCCCATACCCGATCCCAGCCCCGGTCTTGAAGGTCAGCCGGTCACCCAACGGGATGAAATAGGAACCGTTCAGAAGGATTTTGAAGTATTCGAAATCGCTGCCCGGCACGGTCACTTCCGAATTGATGGAGGCCACGCCGCCCCGGGTGGGAAAGAAGTAGTCGTTGCGGGTGTCCTTCGCCGCACCGAGGGTCACCACCAGATCATCGGCTTGCGGATGCTCCCTGATGATGGGCAGGAATTCCGGTGGGGTGCCCGCCGTGGAGGCCAGTTTCAGGCGCTCGAAGCCCACGCCGACATTGAGGGAATTGGATTCCGAGATCGGGATACGGTAGGACACCTCGACCGACGTGGTATCCAGAATATATTCGGCCGTATCGACATCGGCCGAGTTGACCTCCTGCTGACCCAGCGTAATGCTGCGACTGATCCCCTCCGGGGTGTAGTAGGGGTTCCGATAGGTGATGGACGCATTTCTGGCCGCATCCGAGTTGCTGAAATCCACACTGAGTTCCCGCCCCGTGCCCAGCAGGTTGCGTTGCTGGAAGTTGACCCCCAACAGCGCCCCGTCCACATCGGAATAGCCGGCCGACAGTTGAATGCTGCCGGTTTCCCGCTCGGTGACGACCACGCGCAAATCCACCTGGTCCGTCGTTCCCGGCACCGTCGATGTCTCGATCGCCACACTGCCAAAAAAGCCGAGACGGTTCAACCGTTCCCGGGAACGTCGCACTGCGCTGGCGGAATACCAGGCCCCTTCGAACTGTCGCAGTTCCCTGCGAACCACTTCGTCACGGGTATGGGTATTGCCGACGATGTCAATCCGGCGCACATGCACGCGTTGCCGGGGATCCACGGTCAGGACCGTCGAGACCACCCGGTTTTCCGGGTCGGTATCATATACCGGGCGGACTTCCACGAAGGCATAGCCATTGTCGGCGTAGTGGTCTGCGATGGCTTCCCGAGACGCATTGACCTCCTTGCGCGAGAATGGGTCTCCGGGCCGGATCGTGATCAGTTCCGCCAGACCTTCCACCCGGGTCGTCGACTCGATCTCGGTTTCACCAAACGTATAGACATCGCCCTCACGAAGGGCAATGCTGATGAAGATGTTCTGTTTGTTGGGGCTGATGTCCACCTGGGTGGACAGGATCTCGAAATCGTGGAATCCCCGGTCAAGATAGTAGGACCGGATCCGCTCGACATCCGCCTCCAGTTTTTGCTTGGAATACTGGTTGCGGGTCGTGAATAAACGCCATCCCTTGCGTTCGATCAGGTTCATTTCATCCTTGAGTGTCTCCTCGGATATCTGACTGGCTCCCACGATGTTGATCTTCCGGATCCGGGCGACCCGTCCCTCGCGGATATTCACCGTAATCTCGACTCGATTGCGTTCCACCTCCTGCACCTCAGTTTCCACCCGGGTGGAGTACCGGCCCATGGCCAGATACGCCTGTTGCAACTCCCGCTCCAAGGCTTCCAGACTGGCCCGGTTGAAGATTCGGCCTTCCACCAGTTCCGCCCGGTTGAGTCCCTGCTCCAGATCCTCCGTGTCAATCTGCTGGTTGCCGACGATGGCAATCCGGGCGATGGAAGGTCGCTCCACGACACGAACCACCAGGACCGTCCCATCCTGTTCCAGCTTGACGTCACGGAAAAAACCGGTGTCAAACAGGGCTTGAATGCTCAACCGCCCCTCTTCATCATTCATTTCATCCCCGACCTTGAGTGGCAGGTAGTTGAAGACGGTCCCGGCATCCAGTTTTTCCAGCCCCTCCACCCGAATATCGGAGATGACAAAGGGTTCCACGGCCTGTGCGGGGAGGCACCAAAGGAGCATCAGAAGGGCCAGAGATGCGATCTTCATCAAAAGTACGGGGTTGAGAGCATGTGAATTCCGGGCGGTATGGCCACCCACCGGCGAGGGGTCCAGCCGAAGGGGTCGACCCCCATTCGAAGAAATCGGCCTTCGGCTTGCCAGCGGACAGAACCGATAGTACCCCAAACGGCCGGGGCTCCCAATGGTTGCAGGATGAACATCCTGTAATTTGACGGCAGATCGCAGCACTCAGATCAGCCCGAATAGCCGCATGAAGTCATTGTAGAACGCGATGCCCATCAACCCCACCAGCAGCACAAGACCAATTTGCTGGCCTCGGATCATCACCGCCTCGGACGGTTCCCGCCCGGTGATTGCCTCGATCAGGTAATACAACAGATGGCCGCCATCGAGCATCGGAATCGGCAGCAGATTCAACAGCCCCAGACTGACGCTGATGATGGCCAGAAACTGGAGGAAATCCACCAGTCCCGATTCGACTGTTGCCCCGGCCATGCGAGCGATGGTAATCGGACCGGACAGGTTTTCCGACGACATTTCCCGGGTAAGCATGCGCCCTAGGGAACGTAACGTCACGGTCATCATCCGCCAGTTGTAGTCCACGGCTTCCCACACCGCCTGAACCGGACCGTAGCGAAGGCGGGTGTTCTCGACCGGGGGCCTGTAAAGCCCAATCCGGCCATAGGTTTTCCCCTCCACCACCATCGGGGCCGGAATCAGATGGATCCGTCGTTGCTCCCCGTCGCGCAGGAACATGATTTCCGTTTCCCGGTCCGGGCGGGCGGAAATGGCCTGAACGAGTTCGACCCAATTGGCCACCGCCTCCCCCTCCACGGCCAGAATCCGGTCGCCGGGTTGGAGTCCCGACTGCTCGGCCGGTGCGCCCGGTGCCAGACGGTGCACGGCGGCCGGGGGCGGTTCCGGGTACAAGCCGACCTGGGCCGTGATCGGGGCGGTACTGATCGCCTTCTGATCCAAGGGGGAAAAGTCCAGTGTCAGGGAGCGCTGAATCCCGTCCCGGCCCTCGACCTGAACCGACAGCGCATTGCCTTTCATGGCTTGATGGAGCATGTAGAACTGTTGTGCGCTCCACGTCTTGACGGGACGGCCATTGATCCGATGCAGGGTATCCCCGACCTGGAACCCGGCCCGGTGGGCCAGCGAATCCTCGACCACGCTGCCCACCACCGGCCGAATATCGGGACTGCCGACCTGGAAGACCAACCAGATGGCCAGAATCGCGAACAGGAAATTGAACAACGGACCGGCGAGCACCACTGCCGTGCGGACGCCCAAGGACTGGTTGTTGAACGCCAGATGCCGTTCTTGCGGGAACACGTTCCCTTCGCGTTCATCCAGCATCCGCACATATCCCCCCAACGGAATCCACGCCACCGTATATTCGGTGGGATCATTGGCGCGTCGCCACGTCCATAGGGACCGGCCGAAGCCAATGGAAAACTTAAGCACCTTGACGCCGAACCGTCTCGCCACCCAGAAGTGGCCGAATTCATGCACCGCGACGAGGATCGCGATGGCCAGGAGAAACCCAATCAGGCTGTTTCCGAATCCACTCATCCGATTTTATTGTCTGACGCTGGCCAGGGTCGGGGCCCGGGTGATCCGACCTGCACAGAAATCCCGCGTCGCCCGGTCGGCCGCCAGCACTGCCTCCAACTCCCATGTGGGCTCCAAGGATATATGGTCAAGCGCAGCCTCCGCAAGCTCTGGAATCCGGTCAAATCCGATTTGTCGGTCGAGAAACGCCTGCACCGCGATTTCATTGGCGGCATTGAACACACACGGGGCCGTGCCGCCTTTCCGGGCCACCTCCCTGGCCAGGTTGAGGCAGGGAAATCGGGCATGGTCTGGTGCCTCGAAATCCAACTGACCGAGCTCGGCAAAATCCAGCCGGGCGGCTCCGGACTCGATTCGTTCGGGCCACGCTAGTGCATGGGCGATGGGGACCTTCATATCCGGATTGGCCATCTGTGCCAAAACCGCCCCATCAATGAACTCCACCATGGAATGGACCACACTCTGGGGATGCACCACAATCTCAATGCGAGATTCCTCCAAAGAGAACAGCGCACACGCCTCGATCAGTTCCAGTGCCTTGTTCATCATCGTCGCCGAATCCACCGAGATCTTGCGGCCCATCTTCCAGTTGGGATGTCGGCAGGCCTCCTCCACCGTCACCTGGGCCAGAGTCCGCCGATCCCGTTGCCGGAATGGACCGCCGGACCCAGTCAGGAGCAACTGCCGGATACCGCCCTGGGCAGGCGATGCCGCTTGACCCAGGGTGGACTGCATGGCCAAGGGCAAGCACTGGAAAATGGCATTGTGTTCGCTGTCCAGCGGCAGGATGAGGGCGCCATGTTGTCGGGCCAACTGCATGATGGCCGGACCCAGCATCACCAACGGTTCCTTGTTGGCGATCAGCACCTTCGCCCCACTTCGAACGGCCGCCAAAGTCGAAGCCAGACCCTCCGCCCCTACGATGGCGCACACCACGCAGTCCGCGTCCCCGACGAGCCGCTCCAGACTGTCGACGCCATCAATCACCTCACAGTCCACTCCCTGTTCGGCCACCCGGATCCGCAACCGGTGTGCCGCCTCGGGATCCGTCATCGCCACCTGTGGTGGGTGAAACTCCAGGATCTGTCTCAGCATCGGACCGACAGCGCTCTGGGCCGCCAATGCCCCCACCCGGAACCGATCGGGGTGGCGACGCACCACCTCCAGGGTATGCCTTCCCACCGAACCGGTGGAACCCAACAGAATCACCCGGGTGGTCATCTCAGCCACCACCAGATCGTGCCAAACAGGGGCATGGCCGCCATGAGCCCATCCATCCGGTCCAGCAAGCCCCCGTGCCCCGGCAGGCATTTGCCACTGTCTTTCACCCCCGCCTGGCGCTTGAGTCGACTTACCGTCAAATCGCCAATCACGCTTGCCAAGGACGCCAGCCCGGCGGCGGCCAGCCAAAAGAGCATCCGCCTTGTGTCCAGAGACCAGACAGCCCACGCGCTGATCCCGGCCACCACCAGGGCGCCCGCCAATCCCCCGACCACCCCTTCCACGGTCTTCCCGGGACTGATTTCGGGGGCCAGACGACGCCGTCCCACCATCCGACCCGCCAGATAGGCAAAACTGTCCGCCGCCCAGACCACCATCACGGCCATCAGCACCGTGAGTTCTCCTTGAAGACCCGATTCGCGCAGCCAGACCAGACTCGCCCAAGTACACAGCAGCATCCCCACGCCGACCATGAACTCCATCCTGGCCGGGCGGCGAAGGGCCGTTCCCCGGACCACGACGGTCCACTGCCACAGCCACAGCAGACAACCGACAAGACCGACCCAGGGCCATAGGGCTGGCGGCCCGAGGCCACCCTGCAGCCCGTAGATCCCCCCGGCCATCACCGACAGGCCGCCTGCCCCCAGCACGAAATGAGCTTTCGAGCGAACCGTCAGCCGATTCCACTCCCACAGGGCGAACACCATCAGTCCCCAGGCCAACAGCGCAAACCCCTTCGGCGGCAGCCAAAGAATCATCCCCACCGCGACCGGCGCGGCGACCAGGGAAGTCAGGATCCGGGTGCGCAGGGCCAAGGGACTGGACTCAGCCGACACCTTGGACCGACCCAGTGCCCACCTGGTCACCTGTCTGGCCAAACCGGCGCTGGCGGCCCGCAAAATGGCACAGCGCATCATTCAGACAATGTTCGTCAAAATCCGGCCAGAAGGTGTCGCAAAAAAACAATTCCGTGTAGGCCAGTTGCCACAACAGAAAATTGCTGATCCGTTGCTCCCCCCCCGTTCGGATAAACAGGTCCGGTGGGGGCAACTCAGCCGTACACAGATGGGACTCGACCAAGGTGGGGGTGACGGCTTCCGGCGACAGTTGGCCGGCGACCACCTGGCGGGCCAGGGTCCGACAAGCCTGCGTAATGTCCCATTGTCCCCCATAGTTGACCGCAATGGTCAACTGGAGCGCCTGATTGTCGCAGGTCTGCTCCTCGGCGGCAGTGATCCTCTGTCGTAGTTTCTCGGAAAATCGGGACCGGTCGCCAATCAGGCGCAACCGGACCTGGCGTTCATTCAACTCCGCGACTTCGGTGTGCAACGTCGAGTACAGCAGGTCCATGAGCAGCCGGACCTCCGCGCTGGGCCGGTTCCAGTTTTCGCTGCTGAATGCGAAGAGCGTGAGGTAGGGAATGCGTCGTTCCCCACACAGTGAGACCATCTGTCGGGCCGTTTCCATGCCTTGGCGATGTCCCGCGATCCGAGGCAAGCCCCGTTGACTGGCCCATCGACCATTGCCATCCATGATGATCGCCAGATGGTGCAGCGGGTTCTCGACCGCCCACTCCATGACCGCTGCCGCTGGTGCCCCCATCAGCCTGTGCCGTCATCAGACGGCCATGATTTCCTGTTCCTTGTCACTCACCACCTCATTGATACGCGCCACGTACCGGTCGGTCAGTCGCTGAAGGTCTCCTTCCGCCTGCTTCTCCTCATCTTGGGTGATTGCCTTTTCCTTCAGCAGCTCACGCACCGTACTGATCGCATCCCGACGGATGTTGCGGATCGCAATCTTGCCCTCTTCCCCTTCGCCTTTCACAATTTTCACCAGGCGAAGGCGTCGCTCTTCTGTCATCGGCGGCAGGGGAATCCGCATGGTCTCGCCAGCGGTCACCGGATTCAGGCCGAGATCGGATTCCAGGATGGCTCGTTCAATGGGTGCCAGCATGGTACGTTCCCAAGGCTGGACGGTCAAGGTACGGGCATCCGCTGCCGCGACGGTCGCCACTTGGGGGATGGGCGTCGCCACGCCGTAATACTCCACCATCACATGATCCAGCAGCGCCGGGGCCGCCCGTCCGGTCCGGATGCGCGTCAAGGCGTCACGGGTACTGGTGACGGTTTTTTTCATCCGCCATTCGGCATCTTGCTGGATATCATCAATCATGGCATGGTTTCGGCGGGGAAGGACAGTCGACCAATTATAGTGATCCAGGAGCGCCTGCGCCACGTTCCCATGGTCCGAGTCCGGTCTCAGGCACCGTCCGGATGATCCTGGATCAAGGTGCCGACGGGATCGCCCAAGGCCATTTTTACCAGATTGCCCGGCTGGTGGAGATTCAGCACTTGGATCGGCATCCGGTTTTCCCGGCACAGCGTGATCGCCGTCAGGTCCATCACCCGCAGTTCCCGGGTCAACAGGTCGGCAAACTGCAGTCGCTCGTAACGGACCGCATGTGGGTTCTTTTCCGGATCCTCCGCATAGACCCCATCCACGCGGGTGGCCTTGACCATGATCTGCGCCCCGATTTCCAGCGCTCTCAGGCTGGCCGCCGTGTCGGTCGTAAAGAGGGGATTGCCCGTGCCCCCGGCAAAAATCATCACCCGTCCCCGCTCCAAATGCTTGAGGGCCCGGCCGCGAATATAAGGCTCAATCACCCCAGAAATTTCGACCGCGGACTGCACCCGGACCGGCACGCCCAGAGCACCCAGAGCCTGCTCCAGGGCCAAGGCGTTCATGGCCGTCGCCAGCATGCCGATATAGTCGGAACCGACCCGATCCATGCCCGCGGCCATGGTCCCCTGACCGCGGAAAAAATTTCCGCCGCCGACGACCACTCCGAGCTGAACACCCAACTTGGCCACGGTTTTGATTTCTCCGGCGGTCGCCGCCAACACCTCCCCATCAATGCCGAATGGGCGTGCCCCGGCGAGTGCCTCTCCGCTCAGTTTGAGCAGTACCCTTTGCCAAATCGGGGTGGGCGATTCCGTCATGGCATGGGCGATCCGGAACGGTCTGATGGATTCCCGGCCTGTGCCAACACCTCGGCCACGAAGTCATTCGCCTCTTTCTGGATGCCTTCGCCCACCTCAAAACGCACCATCTGTCGGACACGGGCCCCTTGGGACTTGAGCAACATCCCCACCCGCTGCTCAGGATTCTTCACAAACGGCTGTCCGAGCAATGTATTGTCCTGCAGGAACTTGCGGATTCGACCGCCAATCATCTTGCCAATGATCTCATCCGATTTGCCACTGTCTCGGGCTTGGGCCGTGAAGATTTCCGTTTCCTGGGCCACCACGTCGGGATCCATATCCGCTTCGGCAATGCATAGCGGCTGACTGGCTGCAATGTGCATGGCGAGATCATGACCCAGGACGTCATCGCCCCCTTCGAGCGCCACCAGCACCCCGATGCGATGACCATGCAGGTACGAACTGAGTCGGCCACCGTTCGCTTCCAGGCGGGCGAAACGACGGACAGTGACGTTTTCACCGACTCGGGTGATCAGGGCCTGGCGCGAGGCTTCCACGGTGGTTCCCGGCGCGGTGGTGGTCTTTGCGAGAACCGCCAAGTCGGCCGGATTGGCGACCAGCACGGTTTGCGCCACCGCGGCACCGAAGGCGCGGAATGAATCATCCTTGGCGACAAAATCGGTTTCACAGTTGATTTCCACCAAGGCTCCCACCTCATCATTCATCGACGCAACGATGATGCCTTCGGCAGCGATTCGACCCGCCTTCTTCTCGGCCGCCGCCGCCCCCTTGATCCGCAGCGTCTCAATGGCGGCCGCCATATCCCCTTCAGTCTGGATCAGGGCTTGCTTGCATTCCATCATGCCAGCCCCGGTCCGTCCTCGCAGTTCTTTCACCATTGCGGCACTGATTGCCATCATTCTCTGCTCCCAGAATTCTCAATTGATTGCATCACCCAAGTCACTCACCGGAGTGAGCGGGGGTGGTCTCTACTTTTCCGCCCGCCTGCCAAATGAGGCTCGGCAGGACTTCATTCCGTGATCGTGGTCTTTTTCTTGCGCACGACCTTTTTCCGGGTGACCCGTTTTCTGACCACGGTCGCGGCGTCTGCGGACTCCGCTTCGCCGGTATCGACGGCCCCTGATCTTTTCCCGGTTTCGGATTCGACCTCCGCAACCCTTTCCGTTGCAGATCGTTCGATGATGTTGCCGGATTCATCCAATTCGATGTATTCATCCTCGCCCGTCGACGGAATCACCGGGAGGGGACGGCTGACCGTCCGGGCGTCCACGATCGCATCCGTGACGGCTCCAAGATACAGGCCAATCGCCCGCCCCGAGTCGTCATTGCCGGGGATCACGTAGTCAATCCCATCGATCTTGCAATTGCTGTCCACCACCGCCACCACCGGGATTCCCAGCTTATTGGCCTCCGCCACGGCAATATATTCCTGTTCCACGTCAATGACGAACAGGGCATCCGGCAACCCTTCCATGTCCTTGATTCCGGACAAGGTTCGATCCAGCTTGGCCCGTTCCCGCTCCAGATTCAGGGCCTCCTTCTTGCTCAATCGACGCACCTCACCAGACTGGAACTGCTGCTCTAGGTGCTTGAGCCGCGTGATGGAATTCTTGACCGTCTTATAGTTGGTGAGCATGCCGCCCAGCCAACGATGATCCACATAGGGGCAATTGGCCCGCATCGCTTCAGCACGCACCTGCCGTCCCGCTTGTCGTTTGGTGCCGACGTACAACACCTTGCCTCCCTGGGCCACCACGGTGCCCAGATAGTTGGCGGCCTCCTGCAGCAGCGGTAACGTCTTTTCCAGGTTGATGATATGGATCTTGTGACGCTGACCAAAGATGTAGGGAGCCATTTGGGGCGACCAGTATCGTGTCTGGTGCCCGAAATGTGCGCCAGCCTGCAACAGGCTGCGCATGGTGATGTCAACCATGTCGAAATATACCGGTGAATTGGGTTGGGCCTCCACGGTTACTCCCTGCCGACCCCAAGGACGGGCGGTGCTCTGCCTCCCGTCTTCGGAGCACCCGGGCAGACATTGCGCCGTGTGCGGATTTTATCCCCCCGCGGCGAAACGCCGAGGGCGGACAGTTAAGGGCGGCGAATTGTACCCAAAAAGAGTTGAAGAAAAAAGCAGAATTTGGGAGCATTAGCGGCCTTTTCACGGTGCAGGACACGCCATGGCCATCACGATCAAAAGCCCCGAGGAAATCAAAAAAATGCGCGTCGCCGGCCGTCTGGCCGCCGAGGTGCTGGATATGATTGAACCCCATGTCCGCCCGGGGGTGACCACCGACGAACTGAACACCCGCTGCCATCAGTTCATCGTCGAAGAACAGCAGGCCATTCCGGCTCCCCTCAACTATCGGGGCTTTCCGAAATCCATCTGCACCTCTGTCAACCATGTGATCTGTCACGGCATCCCCTCCCACAAGATACTCAAGGACGGCGACATCATCAATATCGACGTGACCGTGATCAAGGATGGCTATCACGGCGACACCAGTCGGATGTTTTTCGTCGGGACTCCCTCCATCCGTGCCCGACGGCTGGTGGAAATCTGTCGTGACTGCCTGGAGATCGGCATCGACCTGGTGGCCCCGGGCATCCGACTGGGAGATATCGGGCATGCCATCCAGAGCCATGCCGAGCAACATGGCTTTTCGGTGGTGCGGGAGTATTGTGGCCATGGGATCGGTCGAGTCTTTCACGAAGAGCCCCAAGTGCTTCACTACGGTCAGTCGAATACGGGTCTGACACTGGTGCCGGGGATGACGTTCACCATCGAGCCCATGCTGAATGCCGGCAAAAAAGAGACCCGGCTGCTGCCGGACCAGTGGACCGTGGTCACCCGTGACCACAGTCTGTCGGCCCAGTGGGAGCACACCATCGCGGTCACCGACACCGGTCATGAGATCCTCACCCACTCCGGTTGACCCGACCGGCGCCGAACGGTTCTGACCATTGGCTCGTCTCCATCATGCCGGGATCCTGGATATCTCGACCTTGGGCAATCCGGTCACGGACCCCGGCGAGGCGGTCCGTTCCTGTCAGGCCGCCCTGAGCCACGGTAAGAATGTGCTCGCCGAGTATCACTTGGAGGGGGGCAGTTCCGCCGTCTTGGCCCGGAACCTTGCCTGGCTGATGGATCAGGTGATCCTGCATGGCTGGCGCCACTTCCGACAACACGCCGGGATCAGCCAGCCGGTGGACCTGATTGCCACGGGGGGTTATGGCCGCCAACAACTCAACCTGGCCTCCGACCTGGATCTACTGATCCTCGTGAGTGCGCCGAATGGTTCCCGTGATGACACCGTGAATGCCTGTGTGGAGCCGTTCATCCGCTTTTGTTGGGACATTGGCATCAAGGTCGGACACAGCCTGCGCACCGAGGCCGAATGTCTTCGGATCGCTCGCGAAGATCTCTGTGTCATCACCAATCTGATGGAGACTCGGCTGCTGGACGGCGACCCGGGTCGCCTGGAGGCGCTGAACCAGAAACTCCGCCATCGCAAGGTCTGGCCGGTGGAGCGCTTTTTCCGGATGAAATGCCAGGAACAGACGACTCGCCACCTGCATTATGGGGATACGGCCCACAACCTGGAACCCAATATCAAGGAAAGCAAGGGCGGTCTGCGGGACCTGCATATGATCAGTTGGGTCGCCAATCGATATTTCGGCACCAGCGACTTGGGCCAACTGGTCGAGTACGGCTTCCTGACCGAGGCCGAATATCGTGCCTTGATCCGTCATCGGGACTTTCTCTGGCGGCTGCGCAACGGCCTGCATTACCTGTCCGGACACTGCGAAGACCGACTCTTGTTCGATTATCAACACCAGTTGGCCCAGCAACTGGGGTATCGGGAAGGCGAAAACCATCTGGCGGTGGAGCGGATGATGCGGGATTACTATCGAACGGCCAAGGAAATGCAGTTGCTGAACGAACTCCTGCTGCAGCATTTCGAAGAAGCCATCCTGCGACCCGGAAAAAGCCGGATCCGCCCCATCAATTCCCGGTTTCAGTCCGTGGGGGGGTTCATTGAGGTGACCCATGGGAAGGTGTTTCAGGATGAGCCCAAGGCGCTGCTGGAAATCTTCCTGTGCATGCAAAGAAGAAACTCGCTGACCGGGATCCGGGCCAGCACCGTTCGGCTCATTCGTTCCAGCCTGAACCTGATCGACGATACGTTCCGGGAAAATCCCGAACACCGGGCCCTGTTCCTGGAAATGTTCCGCCACCAGCATGGGCTGACTCATGCGCTGCGACGGATGAATGCCTATGGCGTGCTCGGCCGGTTTTTTCCGGACTTCGGGCGCATTATGGGACAAATGCAGCACGACCTGTTCCATGTCTATACCGTCGATGCCCACTCCCTGTTCGTGGTGAGCCAGCTGCGCCGTCTTGCCCTGCCGACACACCGGCATGAATTCCCCTACCTGACCAACTTGCTGAACCGGCAGAACAACCGGGAACGCCTCTATCTCGCGGCGATTTGTCATGATCTCGGCAAGGGCAGTGGTCGGGATCATTCCGAAGTGGGTGAAGAGATCGCCCTTCGACTATGTAACCACCTCGGCATGTCGGAGTACGACGCCGCCTTCGTGGCCTGGCTGGTCCGCCATCACCTGCTCATGTCGTGGACCGCCCAGCGTGAAGACACCAGCAATCCTCATGTGATTGATCGTTTCGCGACGGTCGTGGGGGATCAGGAACATCTGGACAATCTCTATCTCCTGACTTTCGCCGATATTCGGGGAACCAGCCCGGTCGTCTGGAGCGACTGGAAAGGCCACCTGCTGTACACCCTCTATATTGCGGCCTCCAGAAGGCTGCGAACGGGACTCAGTGGCACCCAAGCGGTCCGCCAACGGGTCGAGGCGCGTCAACAGGCCATTCGCAAGCTCACCTCCCGGCGCGTCAGTGCCAGCCACCTAGAACAGTTCTGGTCCTTGCTCAATGAGGAGTATTTTCTGCGCAACGGCCCGGGATCATGCGCTTGGCATGCTGAAATCGTCTCCGCCGCCAGCATTCTGGACCTGCCGCTCGTCAACGCGAGGACGAGAAAAGATCTGGGAGCGATGCAACTTCTGGTTCTGGCGCCCGAGTCGGAAGAACTGCTGCCTCGTCTGACCGGCAGCATGGACCAGCTCCACCTGAATTTGCTGGATGCCCATATCCACCTGACCCCCTCGGGCCTGACACTGCTGAATTTCATGATTTCAGATCCGGACCGTCACAGCAGCCACCGCCAGTGGCTGCTGGACACCACGGCGGCGATCCGCCAGGATCTGAAAACCCCGATCCAGGACCGCCGCCCGACCCGACGCTTTCTCTCCCGCACCCAAAAGCAATTCTCGGTCGAAACCCGGATTGTATTCAATGACGAAACCGTCAGCGACTATACCGTGATGGAAGTGGTGGCCAATGACCGGCCGGGACTGCTCTACCATGTTGCCTTGGCCCTGCATGAATGCAAGGTCCGACTAGTGTCGGCCAAGGTCTCCACGGTGGGGGAACGCGCAGAAGACACGTTCTTTATCACCAACCGGGACGGCGAACCGGTGAGCGACGATGCCCAGCGGACCTGCCTGACCCAACGCCTGCTAGCCGATCTTGACTGACCCCGATACGACACGCGCCACCTTGCGGCAGCGGTTTCTGGATGCGCAGGGATTGGCCGGGGAGCGACTCGTGGCCATGGAATCGGATGCCTCTGCCCGACGCTACTTTCGGCTACAGCCCTACCACCTAGTGCTGATGGATGCGCCCCCGCCTGGCGAACAGCCAGCGGCCTTCATTGCCGTGACCCGCTACCTTAGAGATTTCGGGGTCAGAGTCCCTCGGGTCCACGCCGCCGATGCTGAACAGGGATTTGTCCTTATCGAAGATCTAGGCGATGCCACCTTTTCCCGACAACTTGACGCGGGCCATCCACCGGCCCAGTTGTATGACCTGGCATTGGAGGCACTGATCCGGCTGCAACATCAATGCTGGGCGAATCTGGCGGGGATCGACCTTCCGGAATACGACGAAAGCACCGCGGTGAGCGAAGCGGCCCTGTTCACGCACTGGTACCTGCCCGCCCGGTTGGGACACCCACTGAATGCCTGGGAGCATCAAGAGTTTCAGACCCTCATTGCCAATCTCTACCGACAATTGCCTGTTCTAGACCCGGTCCTCGTGCATCGGGATTTTCATGTTGACAACCTGCTGCTGGTGAACGAACGCTGCGCCATGCTCGACTATCAGGATGCCCTGCTGGGCTCTCCGGTGTATGATCTGGTGTCCTTGCTCGAAGATGCCCGCCGGGATGTGGACCCCATGATACGAAAGCGCCTGATCGACCGATGGTGTGATCGTCTCAACCTGTCTCGTGAAGTCTATCGGCTGCATGCGGCTTTCTGGGGGGCGCAACGGCATTGCAAAGTCGCCGGGATATTCGTCCGACTGTGGCTCAGGGATGGAAAGCCCGATTATCTGAAGCATCTCGACCGCGTCATGCAACTGCTGGAAGCCAAACTGTCTGGCGAAAAATCCCTGTCTGATCTGTTCCGTTGGATCCGTCAGCGAATGGAGCCGATCAGCCACCAAGCATTGGTGGCCACCCCGGAAGCTATGGGAAACGCACTGGGGCCGGATTGACGAATATCAGGCAGGGGGATGAAGGGTTGTCGCTAGATTCACGGCCACCCATGGGCACAAGCATGCCACCTGTTCCTCCATGCATCGCATGAATTGGTACACAGCAGCCACCCCAACCATTGATGCTCGGAGCGCGAGTAAAAGATTTCTGATACCTTGACGGTACGCAAGGACATCAAGCACTTTGCGAATGGATTGGGTCACCCCCGAGATGTCGAAAAACGAGGACTACATCTGCGTATCGTATGATGTTGAGCAAGCCCCTCCGAAGTCGTGGAGATCGGGGGGGCAGGCAATCAGAACTTCAAACGGGAATCGACGCCTTCGCCGCCAGGCGGACAGTTCATTCATGATCTACAGAACGGTGAGCCCGTGATCGATTTGTATCTGATCGAAGATTCTGTGTGACGGTCCCTGAACCCGCTTGCCGCCCTGCTGGTCAGCCACAATTCACGGTTTCACGGCACTTGTCCGAAGTCTTTGCGGCAAGAGGACGGGAGTGATCTTCAGAGGTTGCGGAATATGCAAGCACTGTCGCTGATGGCAACACCTACCCGATCAAGCACCACAATCTGGACATCATCCTATTGATCGGCGTTCGAGTCAGGTCGAGACAAGTTACACAATTCCGCTACCTTTCAAGGGCTGTCACAATTTGCCACTTCAGACAAGGCAACTGGTTCAGTCTCATCGCAACCTGGGTCTCTGAGGGCGATCTTTATGGTCATCGAACGATGGGCGAGCTGGTCGAATAGGAACTCCCAATAGATGGCGACCCAGCCCCAAGGGATGGCATATCGGATCGTGCGGAAATCCATGGAGATTGTCAGTCAAACGTTGGGAAAACAATGACCGTGCAGGACAATCGCTATACCCTTGATGATCATATTTTGGGGGCTCTGCCGAGCTTTGTCATTCAGTCTCCTCTGCCCTAGATCATCCAGCTGTTGACTCTGGACTTATCCATCACCAGCACGGCCAGTCCCTTCAAAAGCATCTTTGCTACAGTTGACTGTATTATTACAGTTTGCTAGAGTGAATCAAGGCCCTGTCAAGGTGTAAGAGGAGTTTAAGCATGATCGCACAAGCCGAACAATTAATGCAGCGTGGTCCTCATGTCGCTAGTTCACTCCTGCCGGCGGTCTTTGCTATTTTCAGTCAGTGGCGCCTGACGGGCGCTCAGCAGATGACCCTGTTGGGACTCCATAACGAAAAAACCCTCTATAACTGGAAGAGACAACCCGAAAAAGCCAAGCTGACCCGGGACCTGCTAGAGCGGGCCAGCTATATCCTAGGTATCTACAAATCGCTGCAAATTCTCCTGCCTGACCGGGCTTTGGCCGATCAATGGCTGACTACCCCCAATGACAATACGCTGTTCAACGGCACCGCACCGCTGAACCGCCTACTCGCCGGTCAAGTCGTAGATCTAGCCGTGGTCAGACACTTCCTGGATGCGGAGCGGGGTGGCTGGTGATTGATATCGCCATGCTACCCCACAGCGAGGTCAATGAGCCGGTCTACCGGATCATTTTGTCGCGCTACCCACAGATCCACCTGTTTGAGCTTGTCTCCAATCCTCAGGATTGGGATGTACTATACGCAGTGGAGTCCCTGACCAATGCCAGGTTGCGTGATGAAGTCGGTGATATTAACCTAGTGCCACCAGAAGATCGTGTCTATGGCGATGGTGCCTCCTGGATCATGGCGGCGTTTACCCACCCGCCTGTTGAAGGTCAAGGTGGCCGCTTCAACCGGGATTTCGGTATCTATTACTGCACTGCTGACGAGTCGGTCGCTGTGGCCGAAACCTCGTTTCATCGGGCACGATATCTGAGAGAGTCTCGTATCGACAAGACCACCCAAGAGATACGTGTTATCCGGGCGCAACTGGGACCGGCTTCCCTGCATGATATACGGCACTTGGTCGACGAGGCGATTTACGACCCTAATGATTACCGCGAGGCACAGCAACTCGGCTACCAATTACGTGATGCCAACAGTGACGGTGTTCACTTCCAAAGTGTGCGAGCAACCGGGGACTGCTATGGCGTCATGCGTCCCAGGGCGCTCTCGGATGCCATCCACTGGCGTTATCTACGTTACCACTATGACCGGGGATCCATCGTTCATGTTGAATTCCTTGATGGCCGCCGCAGACGGTGATGGTGATGTACAACGAATCGCCATGGTTAGGGACCGAGAGACCGCGGAATCCATTGAGTTCAAGACACAACCGCAAAACGAATTTCAGCAGAAGTACAGTCGATATGCGGAATCACCAACGAACAGGCCGCCACATTTAAATCCTTAGATTCCCAGCGGCAACGCACTGCCTGCTAACTGAAGGGGCAACTCATTGTCATTCTCCACGCCAGTTTCGACTGGCATTTGAAGTATCGTTCTCCCACGAATTGTCTTGCAGACTGCAGAGATGGTCGGACAACGTGCAGAAGCCATATACGATACAGCCGTCTCGGTGCCCAAAAAGTTTGTGAATTGATCCCCAGTTCTGTATATAATGATTTCATGTGTAATATATACAACGTCATTGTCAGCAAATCTCCAGGTCAGGCATTCCTTATCGTGAATACCCCCCGTGGATTGGCGTTGCTTGGAGAGCGAAAATACCCTCTCTATCCGTTCTTCCTGTCTTAGGTCGGTTATCGAGTTGAATCACCGTTTTGTTTTGATTGAGTGACAAAATGTTCACAAAGGGTCTAGTAAAAGTTGTCGATTCAGGTTCTTTTGTTTGGCCGTGGTCTACTCAGTGTGGTCTTGTGATTATCATGGGTGCTGCTGGGGGAGGCGGAGGCGGAGGAGGGGCATGTTGCATCGAAGGATTGAATTTTTTTGGTAGTAAGGGGGGTAACGGCGGCGGCGGCGGCGGTGCAACTGAAATAAAGATAAATAAGGTGAAGTATCAGGCAGCAGGTGGAAGTGGAGGAGGAGGAGGCAGCGGGGGAAGTATATATGACAATGGTCCCGTCAAGGGGTTAGACGGACTAGGATGCCACTATGGTGAGGGTGGGAATGGAGGGGCAGGCGCTATGGCTAAATCAGGCGCTGTGCCAACGACTGCAGATGGTGGGAACGGCGGCAAAGGGTTTCCGGGAGAAACCCAGGTCTTGGATATCGCAGGGTTATCTGCAGGTGATGTCTTCGAAATTGCAATTGGTATTGGTGGAAGTGGTGGAAATGGTGGTAAGGGATTCAGACCCGGTGAAGATGGTTCTGGGGGAGTGAATGGGTCTGTTCTATTCGTCCCAATATTCGAAGGAAAGGTAGGGAACTGAAAATGGATTTGCCTGGTTTGCCTGGAAAGTGTGGTAGCAATGGATATCAGCCTTGGTCGCAGCATGACTCATCTGTATCTAGTCATCCAGAAAGGTATGATATATCCATCGGCAAAGGGAAGCTGCGACGTAGTCGCAGCAGCGATGCATCAATCAATATTTCGAGTTGGACTCCTGAATCCCCACTTCCGAAGCGAAACGGAGTTGTTCAATTTGTCTTGAGATTGCTGGAATGCTGGGGCTTGAAGGAAAGGGATGCGGTATGTCTGCTGGGTTATGACCCCACAACGCAGTCGGAACATGTGGATTCCATTCTTGATGGACATGAAGAAATGCTGGAAAAAGAAGCCAGAGAAAGAGTGTCGCATCTTTTCTGGATTTTTGCATCCATTAGATCGCTTTTTCGTGATGTCAAGGTTGAGAACGCCTGGTTGCGTGAGCCTCATTCCAAGTTGGACAATCAATCGCCGATGTCGATGCTGCTCAACGGATCAATGAAAGACTTGTTGTTGGTCAGGGAATATGTGGATTGGGTCGCGGGACGATAACCTTGTTGGCATGCATTCCGAGCAAGAGGAGAAGTCGGCGAGTGTTTCGTTTTGCCAGTCTCTTCAAAAGCGATGATACGATTGCTCAACTTGGATTCGATTCGCAAGAACGCAAGGAACTCATCAGTTGTCTGGCTGAGCACCACCTGACTGACGATTTAGATCCACTGCTTGATACCCCGTTTAAGCAGAAGAGCCGCTCAAACCCTACACGGTTTTCAGACGGTACCTTTCCGGTGTTCTACAGCTCGCTTGATTCCAAGACGGCAGCAGCAGAAACCAAGCACTGGGTACCAGAGCGTTTGGGTAGGCCGTCGGAGCCACGCACCATCTACTATCGTCAATTCAGTGTCCATTTCGATGGGACCGAAATGGATCTTCGATCCAAGGTTGGTGAGTGGCCGAAACTGATTCACGACAATGACTATTACTTTTGTCAACAAATTGGGGCGGAAGCAAGACAACTTGACCTTGATGCACTAGTCACGTGGTCAGCAAGACGTAATGAAGGTACAAACCTGCCGGTATTTTCCCGACATGCGATCAGCCAGCCCCGGCAGGAAGGGCTCGTCGCCATGACGTATGACCCGGCCACAGGAGAGGTGCTTGTTCGACATCAGTAACGCAAGCCTCCCCATCATCGTGCTAAATGAAACACTGGGGCATCGGTTGCAGTAACAATTGTCGCATTGTCGATGGTTGACGTAAGAATCATTGCAAAATATGAACCCTGTCGCGACGAAGAAGACGGACAAATGAATGGTGGCCCCAATACCCATCAAAATTTTTCAATGCCGTCTGAACTTTGTGAAGCTATTTTCTCACTTAACCGTCCCCTTTGACCAATTTTCCTGGAGATTGATTTCGATGTTTTCTGTCCCAAGTGGAATCGACATTTTTTGGCGATACTCTCTTGATTTGCATGAAATGGTGCCGTCTACTACTAACAAGAACGACTGAACGATTATTTCTCTGATCGTTGTTTTCCAAAAGCCATGAAATCTGCCTGTGCTACAATGAATAAAGGCCAGCCAGCCAGCCAGCCAGCCAGCCAGCCAGCCAGCCAGCCAGCCAGCCAGCCAGCCAGCCAGCCAGCCAGCCAGCCAGCCAGCCAGCCAGCCAGCCAGCCAGCCAGCCATTAAGTGTTCGGCCTGATTCGGTTGGCCTATCCACCCCCCGACGCTTTTCCGTATCCATTCCCCTTGGATCCGGCACCCATGATGCCAGCCGCATCCTTGTTGATTGGCCGAGTCCTGCCCATGATCCACCGCGTGGGGTGGGCCAATGACTGGCGGTCTGCAAGGAGTACTGAACCACATCAGGTCAGTTTCTGACACCGAGGCGAAAAAGGGACAGTTGTTCGAGCGGCTCATGAAGTCTTGGTTTCGGCAGGATCCCATCTACCGTGGCCGCTTTTCCAATGTCTGGCTTTGGACGGAATGGGCGGATGCCAACCAATCTTCCAGAATCGATACAGGCATCGACCTCGTGGCTCAAGAAGACGATGGGGGCTATTGTGCCATCCAGTGCAAGTGCTATGCACCAAACACGCGAGTATCGAAAGCTCATCTCGATTCCTTCATCTCTGCCTCGGCCCGCGCACCCTTTACGTCACGCTTGGTGGTCCACACCGGAGAGGAAATCGGAAAAAATGCCGTGTCCACCCTGGATGGGCTCATCCCTGCCTGCCAAATCCTCCATGCCAGCGATCTGGACAGTCGTCCGATCAATTGGCCAGACCTGGTACAGCAGCCGCCGGAAGACCTGACCCTCCAGCATCCGGCATATCACCTGCGCCCTCATCAAAGACAGGCCTTCGAGCAGGTTGTCGCTGGATTCAGTCGACATGCCCGAGGCCAACTCATCATGGCCTGTGGGACTGGCAAGACCTTCACCGCATTGCGCATTGCTGAACATTTGGGAGGAGTCGGTGGTCGAATCCTCTATCTGGTACCGTCAATTTCGCTGTTTCAGCAGTCCATGCGCGAATGGGCGGAACACCGGTCCATTCCACACCGGTATGTCGGTATCTGCTCCGATACCCGGGCAGGTCGGACCGACGAGGATGCCTCGCTGAACGAACTGGAGATTCCGGTTACGACCGATCTGGACCAGATTGGTGAAACCCTGCGACGGAACTGCCCGGACGCCATGATGGTCGTGTTTAGCACCTATCAGTCCCTCGATCTGATCGCTCGTACGCAGGACCAAGGGGTCCCCGACTTCGATCTCGTTCTTTGCGACGAGGCCCATCGGACCACCGGGGTGGAACGGCCTGACGATCAAGCCTCCCCTTTTGTCCTCGTCCATGATCCATCACGCATTCGGGCATTCCGACGACTGTATATGACGGCCACCCCACGGATTTATACCGACCGAGTGAGGGCGAGAGCCGCTAGCCATAAAATCGATGTGTTCTCCATGGATGACGAGCAGACTTTCGGACCAGAATTTTATCGGTTGCCGTTTTCCCAGGCCGTTGAACAGGACCTGCTAGCAGACTACAAGGTGGTGATTCTGGCCATGGTGGAAAGCAATTTGGATGCCCGGCTATCCCGTCTGACTTCCTCTGGCAGCGAGATCAACCTTGGGGATGCCGCGAGAATCACCGGCTGCTGGCGGGCCTTGCAGAACCCGGAAAACCGGAAGGGAAATGCTATCCGGCCATTGCGCAGGGCGATTGCGTTCACCAACACGATTCGCACTTCCCAACGGCTGGAACGGTACTGGGGGGAGATCATCGGTCAGGTGGAGGGAGATAGAGAAAACACTCCCCAATGGCATTGCGATGTGCGTCACGTGGATGGGCAGCACCACGCCCTAGACCGCAAGGCCCGGATCGAATGGCTAAAGGGATCCCGTGAAGGAACCTGCCGGATTTTGTCAAACGCTCGCTGCCTATCGGAGGGAATCGATGTACCGGCACTCGATGCTGTGCTGTTCATGGCCCCTCGCAACAGTCAGGTGGAAGTCGTGCAGGCCGTAGGACGGGCCATGCGCAAGGCCGAGGGCAAATCCTTTGGCTACATCATTCTGCCCGTTGCCATCCCGGAGGGAGTGGACCCGGCTTTCGCCCTGAATAAGAATGAACGCTTCGCAGCCGTCTGGGGGGTGTTGAGGGCTCTGCGCTCACATGATGATCGCTTCAATGCGGAAATCAACCGATTGGATCTCAATGAAGCTCCGAGCGAGCGCATCGTGTTCATTGGGGATGGTCACGAAACCCGGAACATCCCGTTTCCCCCACTGGATCTGCCCCCTGAAGCTTTTTATGCCCGAATCGTCGAGAAGTGTGGGGACCGCAAGTACTGGGAGACCTGGGCCCGGGATGTGGCCAATATCTTCACCACGCTGGTGCATCGGATTCATGGGATGCTGGGTAATCGGGAAGAAAACCGCGCTTTGATCGAGTGGTTCGAGTCGTTTCATGACGAGTTGAAACAGTCGTTTCATGACTCGATTTCCCTGGATCATGCCGTTGACATGCTGGCCCAACATATCCTGACTCGGCCGGTCTTCGACGCTTTATTCGAACACTACGACTTCACTCGCCGGAATCCCGTTTCACGCACACTGGACGCATTGCGGGGAGATTTCGGCGAGTTTGGTTTGGAGAACGAAACCCGGGATCTGGCCCCCTTTTACGAGAGTGTCCGACTCCGGGCCCAGGGCCTGGATAACAGCGATGCTCGACAGCGCCTCCTGATCGAGTTGTACGAGAAGTTCTTCGCGACAGCCTTAAAAAAGAGGCAGACCGGCTTGGAATCGTTTATACCCCTGTCGAGGTCGTGGATTTCATTCTGCACAGTGCCGAAGGTGCGCTGCGAGACGAATTCGGACGCTCCCTCAGCGATGTCGGGGTGCATATCCTAGACCCTTTCACGGGTACCGGCCTCTTTCTGGTACGTCTGCTGCAATCGGAACTGATCCGTGACGAAGACTTGACGCGCAAGTACCGGCAGGAACTCCATGCCAATGAGCTGGTGCTGCTAGCGTACTACATCTCAGCCATCCATATCGAAGAAGCCTACCATGGGCGGATGGGTCTGAACCATTCTTATGCACCGTTTGAAGGAATCGTGTTGACCGACACCTTTAACCTACATACGGGCCGGTCAGGCTTTCCGAGAGACTGGCTGCCAGAAAACAGCCAGCGGGCGGAGCGTCAGCAGAATGCGCCCATTCAGGTCATTGTCGGCAATCCCCCTTGGTCAGCTCACCAGAAAAGTTCAGCAGATGAGAATCCAAATGTGAATTACCCCAAGCTTGAACAAAGAGTCCGGGAAACCTATGCAGAGTATTCGAAAACCTCAAACAAGACTGGTCTATATGACTCCTATAAGATGGCGATTCGATGGGCTTCAGACCGAATTGGGGAGGAAGGTATCGTCGCCTTCGTGACCAACGGATCATGGATCGACGGCAATACCGATGCCGGAGTCCGAGCCTGTCTGGCGGAAGAGTTCACCTCGGTCCATGTCGTGAATCTGCGTGGAAATGCACGTACATCCGGCGAGCGTCGCCGATCCGAGGGCGATAACATTTTTGGACAAGGTTCGCGCACTCCAGCAGCTATCACCGTCCTTGTGCGCAATCCGAACGCCCGACACGAGGGATGCCGCATTCGCTATCGGGATATCGGCGATTATCACAGCCGCAAGAAGAAGCTCGATACCTTAAAGCAATGGGGATCAATAACCCTCATCAGAGATTGGAAGGACATCACTCCAGACCAGCACCACGACTGGATTGGCCATCGCGATGGGGCATTTCAGCAGTTCTATCCGATGGGCTCGAAGGAAGCCAAGGCATTAAAGACGGATCGGACGATATTTCGACTATACTGTAACGGCTACAAGACTGGGCGGGATGCCTACTCGTACAGTTTCTCCTATAACGCCTGTATAGTTCATGCCAAGGCTATGGTAAGGGATTACCTTGATGCATTTGAAGAATTGCAAAACAGCCGCAATACGACCACAACCATCGAGGACATTGTCCGTCGGCACTCTTCGAATCTGCGATGGGATCGTGAGGTGAAGAATAATCTGAAGCGATGCAGACTGATAAGTTATGCAGGAGACAAAATATGGTCAGTCCAGTATCGACCTTACGTCAAGCAGCATTGCTATGTCGAATACCTTCTGGCCAGCAACAAATATAAATGGGACAGCTTTTTTCCGACGTCCGGAACTCATAACCGAACCATCTGTGTACCAGGCATCGGCTCAAACAACCCCTTCTCCGTGCTGATAACCGACAGCATGCCGGACCATGGTTTAGCCGCTCAATGCTTCCCCCGATACCATTACGAAGTCACTGACCAGAAACGCTTGCCTAGCCCAATATTCTCAATTGATCGCATGGATAACATCACAGACGCTGCATTAAACACTTTTCAAACACACTACGGGGACCATGCTATCACCAAGGATCATCTATTTGACTACGTCTATGGCCTCCTCCATGCCCCGTCATATGTACGGCGTTTTGCGAATGACCTGTCCAAGGGATTACCAAGGATTCCCTTCGCCCCCGATTTTCACGCCTTTGCACGGGCTGGGAGAGAACTGGCCGATCTCCATCTCGGCTACGAACAGGGCCCGGAATATTCTCTGGAAATCAAATGCAGCGGTCTGGGCGAACCCCAGCCCGATGATTTTCGGATTGGACGAAGCAAAATGTGCTTTGATGAGGATGGAACGGTGCTCAAGATCAATGATCGGGTTCGCCTCACCGGCATTCCACCATCGGCCCATGAATATCAAGTCAATGGACGGTCACCACTGGAATGGTTCATCGATCGATATCGCGTCACCCAAGATACCCAAAGCGGTATCGTGAATGATCCCAACGGATGGTTCCGGGATCCGCGAGATCTGGTGGCGGCCATCCGGCGAATCGTCCATGTCAGTGTGGAAACCCGACGGATTGTGGACAACCTACCGGAACCCTTTGCTGAACAGCTTTTCGACCCGGTTCCAAGACCTGCCCGCAAAGGCGATCCGCCGGATACGACGACTGATCAAGACGGATAGATGGACTCCGATCCGAACAGAACTGACTCCACTGCAAACCCGGACATTCGAGTGGCCGAATAGTAACTCCAAACCAAACGCTGACCGCCAACAAATTGGAATAACCGCAATTGGGTCTTCAGCTGATTGGAAATATCAGGCTTTCGGTCCTTGTTTCTTGCCGATATTGCCGTGAAGTGCCAATCGACATGGATTCGGGGCAAACAAATCGCAGTGCCTTCCCTCTCACCATAAGTCTGGTATGGTGGGGGGATAGATTTCCCTTGGAATTACGTGAACATGGCCACACCGACCGGATTTCGGCGCAAACTTGTCCGAAATGTTCTCGGGCCTATCATCTTGTGGATGGTCTCGGCGGCGGTCTTGGCATACGATCTTGAGCCCCCGACGCTCCGGTTCCCGGATCATCCACTCTCTGGGCGAATTTATGATATCGGGCATGGAATGTTCATCAGTGAGACCGCACTCATGGATACCCTTCAGGAATATCGTCTCGTACTGGTGGGAGAGAAACATGACAACACAGTCCATCACCAAATCAAGCGACGGATACTCGCACACTTGACCAACGATCAAACTCACGTCATTTTCGAGATGCTGGATGAGAGCCAGCGACCCCTGATTGCTCGTCTGACTGCCAATGATTCTCTGGAGGCCATTCGAACAAAGCTCCAATGGCACGACAGCCAATGGTCATGGGACGACTATGGGCCTCAGATCCACACCGTGCTTCAGCACCAGGGGACTATCCACCCCGGCAACCTCAGCGAAGAACGTGTCCATGCGCTATACCAGGGCGAGCACCAGGGGTTGCAATTCAATCCTCGGTTCGCATCACTGCAAGCACTCAATCACAAGCAGAGCTCACTCATCCTGGATCAGCTGTATATTTCCCATTGTGAAATCATTCCCCGGGAGGCGTTGAACTCGATGCTCACCATTCAAGTCGCCCGCGACTCTTCAATGGCCCATTCCATGCTCATGGCCAGTGAAGGGCAATCATCGGCAAATTCCATTCTGGTGGCCGGCGGATTTCACACCCGGCGTGACCTTGGAGTGCCCGTCCATCTTTCGGCTCGGTCTGCCCAAGCTGATGCCATCATCGTCCGCCTTGAAGAAGTCGATCCAGTGCTCATTGATCCCCGAAACCATGACATGGCGACCACGGACATTGCAGACTTCTTGTGGTTTACACCAGCGGCACCCAAACAAGACTATTGCGCCGGCTTACGGTCACGATTCGGATCCAAGTGACCTGTCACCGCGCTGGCGTAAAAGCTCGATCGATCCCCAGAGGCACTGGGGGCCGCATTGATGCCCCTGACGCATGGGGAAGTGGCCCGATCGCTCCAGCACTGAACCGAAAGGACGATGGGCGCACTCGGGCGGTTATGAGCGTCATGCCCAAGATATGTGCTGGCAGTCCGGCGGCATGAACCCGCGTTCTTCAGGCCATTGTGGTCAAGAACGGACCACCTCTCAGACCGATCTAGGGATTGGGTCTGCGTTTTCTTCTTTTTGGATCCCTAGTCCATCTCTGACATTGTCCCTTGCTCGGTCGCAATCTTCCCGACACATCCAGACCGATGCCGCCTTGTACTCCAACATATCGACCTTCCTGCTCATGGTCGCTGCGCAAAGGACTGCCCGGCTGGTGGACACGATTCGAGACCGGCAACCAAAACCACTCCGAAGACGCATCATGATGCGCCCATATCTGTGACGGATATGTGTGATCGATCATTCGATGTTTTCTGGCATGCGGTCAATCGGGCGGACAGAACCTGACCAAGCCGCGGGCGTCATGAACTCGTTCATGGGGCAACTGATCGACCAGACAGGGTTTGCCGGCCTTCCGGTGGGGCAGGTGAAGCCACTCGTTTTAACAGAAATCCATTTATATCGGGTTCGAACGGCGATATCATCTGCTCGAATCAATCCAGACCATTATTATATGACAGCCCGATTTCACCGCTCTCCGCATAGTCGGCATTACGACATCGTCATTGTCGGCGGCGCAATGTATGGCTCTGCAGTGGCCTGGTTTCTGATGGACAACCCGGATTTTAACGGCAGCGTTCTGGTAGTGGAACAGGACCCTACCTATGCTATGTGTTCTACGACACATACCAACAGCTGCATTCGGCAGCAATTCTCCAACGAGATCAATGTACGTATTTCGCAGTTTGGGGCCGAGTACATCCGACACTTCGGTGAATACTTAGGCAATGATTCTCGGGTTCCTGAGATCATCTTGCAAAACTTCGGCTATCTATATCTCGCGGACAACGACCCATTCGCCGAGGTACTGCGGAAGAACCGGGCGGTACAGATCGCCTGCGGTGCGGATACCCGAATCCTCAACCGCAGTGAGCTTCGAGCGCAGTACCCATTCTTCCACCTTGAGGATATTGTGGCTGGCAGTCTCAATACGAAGGATGAAGGCTACTTCGACGGTCACACCTTGTTTGACTGGTGGCGCCGGACGGCCCGTGAGCGGGGGGCGGAATACATCGCCAACCAAGTCGTGGCCATGACCAAGAACCCGGGCGGGAACCAAGTGACCTCGGTCACCTTGGCGTCCGGCGAGCCGGTCGGCTGCGGGGCCGTCGTCAACGCCAGCGGTCCCCGGGCCGCCCTCACCGCCCGGATGGCCGGGGTGGACCTGCCGGTGGAACCCCGCAAGCGCTATACCTTCGTCTTTGATGCGGCGCTCCCGCTAGACCGGGCCCCGCCCCTGACGATTGATCCGTCTGGGGTCCATATTCGAACTGACGGCCGGTACTATCTCGCTGGCTGCCCCCCCGACGAGGACCCGGCCGTGGACTACGACGACTTCGAGCCGGACCCTGACCTCTGGGAAAGCAAGGTCTGGCCGGTCCTGTTTCACCGGATTCCACAATTCGAATCCATCCGGCTGGTCAACTCCTGGGTCGGTCACTATGCCTACAACACGCTGGATCAAAACGCGATCGTCGGACCACACCCGGAAGTGACCAACTTTCTTTTTGTCAATGGTTTTTCCGGTCATGGGCTGCAACAATCCCCGGCCATCGGCCGCGGGCTGGCTGAATGGATTACCTGGGGGGAATATCGTTCGCTGGACCTGACCCCATTTGGCTTTGACCGAATCACACGAAGCACACCGTTTGCAGAAAGTGCGATCATCTGAGCATCATTCTTTAGAGTCCAATCGCAGCCCGATGTCGTGGTCGTGCCCTCGAAATACTAGGATCTGCGACTGCGTCATGAAGTTCGGTGTTCGTTCTAGCTGCCATACATACCCAGATAATTCCGCAGAGGGTCGAAAAGTGGTGCCTCGAAGTCGCCGGATGAAGGGGCCCTATAATCCCTGTTCGGAAGACATGAAGTCGGATACGACCGCTCGCTTGTACCGGGCCATTCAGTTCGCTACCGGCGACTGCCCTCTCATCGTAGATTCTCTCGAGATCGGTTTCCATCGCACCCCACTGCATCGACTGCATCGGATCCGGCATCTTACCGGTTCCTGTCCTCCGCCCTCGGGTTTCCTACGCTGTATCCCATGGCGGATCCCTTGGGTAGGGTCCATGTTCTGTGGTCGACGAAGCCGTTGATATCGGTAGTGGGCACTTCGGCTCCATTGAAATTATTGGTTTTCCTCATGATCCGGAATGTCTTGAGGGAGGCCATGCGAATATCTGCCTGATTATGAGTGGCCCGCCAGATGCGACTCTCTGACCTTTCGGATGACATGCAACAGATGATCCGGCCCTCCCAGCACCCGGCTGATGTTCTGAGACCGGCATACCTTCCCACAGATGGAAGGAGGGCGTGAACGCAGTGTCGCCCTACACCGGCATCCTAACCCAGCAGCTTGGCGATGGCACCCGATTCATCTTATGCGGGCGTGTGACCTGATCCGACTTATGCCCACCCCCAACGAACCGCTTCGCCAGCACCTCAGGCAGATAGGGCAGTCGCCCAATCACCCCGCCCGGGCCCTGCCCGGCGCATTTTATACCGATCCGTCTTGGTCAGAAGCGGAGGCCCGCGAGCTTTTCGCGGCTCAATGGGTCTGCTGTGGCCGTCAGGAGGAAATTCCTGAGCCGGGGGATTACTTTACTTTTGAGGTCGCTGGCGAACCGCTGATCATCCTGCGTGGACAAGACCGGGTCCCCAGGGCACTGGCCAATGTCTGCCGACACCGGGGCACCACCCTCGCCGAGGGCTCGGGACACATCCGACAATTGGTGTGTCCCTACCACCACTGGTCTTATGATCTGGCCGGCCAGCTCCTTTGTGCACCCGGTATGGACGATCATAGGACATTTCGGTCAGAGGACTACTGCCTGCCGGAAATACCCATGACCGAATGGATGGGTTTCCTCTTCGTCCACCTGACGGGATCCCCATCGGCACTGGGAACGGATCTCGCACCACTGACCATGCGCATCCAAAACTACCATCTTGAGACCATGCGTCTGCATTATCTGGAGACCGAAATCTGGCAGACCAACTGGAAATGCCTGTTCGAGAACTTCATGGAAGGCTATCACCTTTCCCCTCTGCACCGGAAAACCCTGCACAAGGTGAACCCGTCCAGGCTATGCCGGCACTTCCCTGCCGGTGACGCCTATCTGGGCTACACCGTAGGATTCACTCGCCGTGTGGGCGAAACCACGGCCGGCCATCGGGACCTTTCCGAGAAAGAGCGGAACACGTGTATCATGTTTGCTGTCCCTCCGGGATTGATGGTGGGTGTCGGAAGTGACTATTCCTCCTTTGTCTGCCTGCAACCACAGGGGGCAGGCAGGGTATGCGCCAAAATGGGTCTGATTTTTTTCGGTGACGAATGGGTTGACGCGGAAGTCGACGAGGCCATTCAACTGTTCCGGAACACCATGGAAGAGGACAAGGCTGTCCTACTCCGCCTGCAAAAAGGTCTTCGCTCAAGACATTACGCTCCGGGGCCATTGGCCCCGCCAAATCTGGAAGGGACCTGCCATGACCTGCACCGGTACCTGGCAAAACACATGGCCGATGCCCAGGAACCGAGGCCTGAGGCATAAACCTCAAGGGCATCAATCGGATCAGAACACACGGATGCGACCGTATCCGCCGGGGGCGCAAAAAAACCATCGAATCGGTCGGGTCGTTGACAGCAGCCCGTCTCTTCCAATACGACACTTAGCTCTTGCGAACCGGGGCGGGTCGTATGATACAAATTCCGCAAAATGACCAATGCCCATGTTTTTCAGAAAGCCTAGAATTGCCGGTGGCCCAGCCCGCCTGATAGATGCCGACACGTTCAACATACCCGGTCACGGCCCGGTTCGACTGGCCGGGGTAGACGCACCCGAAAATGGTCAGACAGCCCTCGACGGGGAGGGGAGGCCATTTGATGCCGGTCGGGCCGCGACCCAAGCCTTGCATGCTTACCTGGAAGACAATCAACGTTCCGGATGGACCGTCTGTATTCAGCAAGTGACCAAAGGTCAGGACCGCTATGGGCGCCTGATCGTGACGGTATACCTTGAGCAAGGCCGCCAACGCACGGATGTATGTGCCTGGATGGTCCGCCATGGGTGGGCTGTTGCGGAGTATGGCCCACCCGACTATCGTCGTGAGGAACGCCGCGCCCAACGCGAGCGCCTGGGTCTGTGGGCAGGAGAATGGGAACGTCCGCGAGACTGGCGGGCGGCCCGCCGGGGCATGTCAACAGGCCGGGGCAATCGCAGATTCCGACCCAAGGGTCTGGGACTTTTGTCCATGCTGCGAAAATTCAACCGTTTCCTGCGTCTCTTTCGATAATTTCCAGCCCCTGTTCGATACCGAAAACGGAACCAAAGACCGTCGGTAGATCCGGTGATGTGAATTTTCCCGAGTCTCGACCACGCTGACGAATTGGCAAGGGGCGGTCGGGAGCGGTTTGGATGCAGGGTAGTGAGGCCTCATAAGAATCGGAAGCCAGAAACCCGATGGGGTGGTCACATCACCGATGTCCGAACACCTCGTTGACAGGGAGGTTTCGTCCGCCCCCCCAACACCATCGGCTGTTTGGCCTCTGCATCACCAAACATCATATGACCGTCTTGCGCCCACCCCATCAGCCTCCACGGAAGGGATGGCTGAAATGTGGCACCTGGTCCGGAAGTGGGCAAGACGAGGGTAAAGAAACCGGTGGACTCGTGATGGGCTTGGGATGGAAGCCGGTCGCCGTGTTGCCGATGAACCGGTAGACCATTCGGACGCTGATTGGGTGATGTGCTCTTCCTTTTCACCTCGACGGCGGACCGATCATCAGCAACCGTCCCGTCGCGCATCAAGGGAACTCATCGCGGGAGAACAAGCCCTAAGGGGCTTCACCCCGTTCAGTGCGTGGTCCCCCGAATTCAATCCGCGCAAAGAAGATGATCAGCAGGACTGCGCCCAAGGCGAACACCACATCACCCGGTACCCGCACCCAAACCAGCGTCTCCATCAGCGGCGAATGCAGAAGCTCCGGCGACCTCGCATGCCAGTAGCTCTGACCAAAAGAGACCACTGCCTGAGTGAGTCCTTGGGGCAACAAGGAACCAAAGACCATCAGAGCCAGCCCACCATTGAATAACCAAAAGACCCACGTCAGGGTTCGGTCGGACCAAGCACCAGCCACCTGCGGCAGGTCGCGCCGGCACAGAAGCAGCAATCCAATCCCAAACATCCCGTACACTCCGAACAAGGCGGCGTGACCATGCGTGGGCGTTGTCATCAGACCCTGGAGATAGTAGAGAGCCAGGGGGGGATTGATCATAAATCCCAATACTCCGGCCCCGACCAGATTCCAGAATGCGACCGCCAAGAAGAACATCAACGGCAAATGATAGCGTTTTACCCATGGAGACTGACGTTCCGCACGCCAGTGATCACTCGCCTCAAAGGCAATCAGCGCCAGCGGGACGACCTCCAATGCGGAAAACACTGCCCCCAATGCCAGCACGGCCTCGGTGGTTCCCGCAAAGTATAAGTGATGGAAGGTGCCAAGAACGCCCCCACCGAGAAAGATCATAGCGGAAAACATCACGTAGATGGCGGCCGTCGAGGCCCGCAGCAGCCGCATATGCACGAATACCCATGCCACCCAAGCGGTGGCGAACACCTCAAACACCCCCTCGACCCACAGATGGACGACCCACCATCGCCAATACTCGGCGACCGTGAGATGGCTGTCACGACCATACAGGAACCCGGCTCCAAACAGCAGCGCGACCCCTGCGGATGCGATCAGCAGCAGTATGATCAGATGCTTATCGGGACCATTCTTACGGATGGCCGGCACGAGACAACGCATCATCAGCGCCAACCAGATCAGCAGCCCGGCAAAAATCAGGATTTGCCAGAAACGACCCATGTCGAGGAACTCGTAGCCCTGGTGCCCAAACCAGTAGACCAGATCGGCATCGGTCATGCGTCCACTCAGCGTGAGCCACTGCCCGGTGAGGGAACCCACCACCGCGATGACCAAGGCCAGCCACAGCACATCGACACCCAGGCGCTGCCAGGGCGGCTCGAAGCCTGCGATCCGGGGGGCAAGGTACAATCCCGCACCCAACCAGGCCGTGGCGATCCACAGGATCGCCAGCTGCACGTGCCAAGTCCGGGTCAAGGCATAAGGTGCGATATCGGCCAGGTGCACCCCATAGAAGTCATGGCCCTCCACGGCGTAATGGGCCGTGACCGCACCCAGTGCAATCTGCAGGCCGAGCAACAACACGACCGTCCAAATGTATTTGACGACCCCGCGCATTGATGGGGTGGTCACGGTCCCGACCAATGGGTTGTTGTCTGGCACACCCGACTCTGGCTCAGCGTCCCTCATCCACTCCTGCCGCTCACGCAGGAAGAACCAGCACAGTGCCCCGATTCCGGCAATCAGAAGCACCACGGAGACGAATGTCCAGATAAATGTGGAACTGCTCGGTCGATTGCCGACCAACGGCTCGTGTGGCCAATTGTTGGTGTAGGTCACGGTATCATCCGGCCGCAGGGTACTGGCGGCCCAAGAGGTCCACCACCACCAGGCAACAAGCTGACGGACCGCCTCTTCGGGCGCATCGCCGAGCGGTTGGTTCGGAATGGCCATCGCTTCTCGCTGCCGTTCGAACTCAGGGTTGTCACCCTGTCCACCGAAAAGCGCCGTATAATGCGCTGTCACTGCCTTCAGCGCAGCGGCCCGCTCCGGTGAAATCACGATGGAGTCCGACTCGGCGTCATAGGTGTTGACACGAATTTGGGCGGCGTACTCGGCAATCCGCGCTGCGCGCTCGGGGGCGGACAAGGTGATGAAATCGCCATCCGCGTCCAGGGTAGCCATCGCTTCACGGTGCAGGATGTCGGCGGTCCAGTCCGGAGCCAGATAGCCACCGTGCCCCCACACCGAACCCAACTCCATCCCACCGAGGCGACGCCATGTATCCCGTCCGTCGTGGATATCTCGGCTGGTAAAAAGGACAGTGCTTGCGTCACCGTCTTGGACAACGACCTGATCGGGTAATGGCGGTGCCATCTGGAAGGAACGTCCCCCCACAAACAACAAGACCCCAAACATGACGATCATCAACAGACCGAACATGGTCCATAGCCTGGGGATGGTGAAGATCTCGCGGTAATTCATGACGCTCCCCCCTTTGACTTGATTCAGGTAAATTCCCCGAGCCAGCTTACCTTACATGCAAATATCCTTCGAACTGCCCAATTGCTCAATGGTTCCGTTCCCGGTCAGTGGTGTACGGCTCCAGCCAGCGACTTTACAGAGGGAATTATTACTCCGGCCCGCTGAATTTGAAACAGAAAATCATGTCAACGAGATGTCAAAGACCGTGCAAAATAATGACTTTTCTAAGTCATATCCGCGACAGACCATGAGTGATCATCGGATATACATCCCCCGCACCCGTCGATTCGAGCGACCGCTTGAAAAACGAAGCGTCCTGGTTGCTCCGACACATCCTGACCGAAGTGTCTGCCGAAAATGCTCACTTCCGGCGTTGCGCTCTTCGTACCCGATTCTGTGGTCCCTGGCCGAGCGGAGACCAACTGCTCCATGATGAAGAGTCTCTTGGTTCAGGATGCAGACTCCACTGCCGATGGTGATGGATGGACCGACCGCCAAGCTGACCATCGCAACGGCCGAAGCGGGCCAGAACATCAGCGCTCCGGTATGCTTGTCTGCCTTGAGGCTGCAAGTGGGCACTCAAAAGAAAGGCTGAACATAAGCGCCATCTAGGACGACGATGTCCAGCCCACTGGATTACACCGCGCCCTGACGATGGCGACTCACTGATTCGCCCAGCAGAGACACGGACAGGACAGCCATCAGGAGCAGGGCAACAACGGACAATAGCCGGAATGATGCATTCACCACTTTTCGATGGCTCCATGCAACGAAAGGGCGCCACATCGCAGGGTAATCAAATCGGGCCAGTCCCGGCGGTCAGTGGCAGAACAATCAATCTGGAATCTCGACCACCAGGTTGCCGATATGTTGTTTTTTCAGGAATGTCTCTTGAGCCTTGGCCAGTTCCCGCAGTGGGAAGGTTCTCGCCAGCACTGGACGCAACGACCCTCGCATAATCAGACTGACAATTCTTCGCATCGTCCCAACCGGCACGAGTGTCGCCCCGCTCAGATGCAGGTCCCGGTAGACCAGTTGGCGCAGATCAAATTCCACCCGGGGTCCGGCAATCGTCCCGGCCGAGGAATAGCGTCCGCCACGGCGCAACGAGTTGATCAGGGGCACAAATAGAGGTCCCCCGACCACATCCAGGACCACATCCACCTCCTCTGCGGCGGCGCGGATTTCGGCCTCCAGATGAGCACTCTTTCGGTCAATGACCATATCCGCCCCCAATTCCTGTATCCGGGTGGACTTTTCACCCGACGCGATGGCAATGACCCGGGCCCCCCGCAGGCGGCAGAGTTGTATCGCGGCAGAGCCCACTCCGCCGGAGGCTCCGGCAATGACCACGGTCTCTCCCGGCTGAAGGTTCGTGTGTCCGATCAGATTCTCCGCGGTGCCGTAGGCGCAAGGAAACGTGGCCAGTTCGGCATCACTGAGTGGGCAATCCACACGAATGGCGTTATGCGATGGCACAACGGTGTACTCGGCGAATCCCCCATCGACTTCTGACCCGAGGTAGCGGACATCGTTTGGACTCATGTCGCCCCCTTCCCCGGGTAGCCAGGGGTCCACCAACACCCTTTCGCCAATCCGCTCCGATTTCACTCTGGTGCCCACTGCCTCGATATAGCCCGCCACATCCGCGCCCTGGATGCGGGGGAAGATCATTTTTCGGTTGCCCCAGCTCCCGGCGGTGATGTCTGCCTCATCAAAACCCAACCGCCCCCCCGACTCCGTGATGCCCCCCGTCACCAAGCGGGAATACCAAGCCGTCCGGGTATTGATATCGGTATTGTTCAATCCGCAGGCCTTGACCCGGACCCGCACCTCATCGGGACCGGGATTCGGAACGGGCCAGTCTTCATGATAAACCAGCTGATCCAAGGAACCATGCCCCGTGAGTACAAATGCTCGCATATCGGTCTGGGCGATTGATGGATATGATGCTGGCTGGCGCAGTGCTTGGGAGGATCCCGGAATGGGGTCGTCGATGATTGGCCTTGATGTCAGTGGGATCAAACTTCGTTATGCCACTTCGCTGTCCAAATCTCCCGGAGCGCATGGGCTCGAACACCGATATCCAGCCATGGGTGGGGTGGCAGCCGTTTCGGCTGGCCCAGGCTGTGCATGTAACCGATCAATTCGTTGTCCACACCGCAAGCCATGTCCGCTACCAGCATGCCACTGATCGTACCCTTGGTGACCCCGACCGCATTCTGACAGACCGCCGAATAGACCCGGTCCGTTACCTTGCCGAAACCGGGGGCTCCGTTCCGGGACAGACAGAGATAACCGCCCCACGTATGTTCCATCTCCACATCCGGCAACATGGGAAAGCGCTGATCGAACATCGCCTTGTGTTTTCTGGCCACCTTTGCCCGAGTGATTGCACTCTCCCGCATGGCCGGATTGTAGTAGATATTCTGCCGGAACAGTATTCTGTGATCCGGGGTGTATCGCATGGTGACAGAGGCGAAGGCATTGGCCGGGGTGACTCCCCAGTCGCGTTCACATCCCAGTCGATTTCTTTCCACTTCGGTCAATGGACGGGTGAGACTGGCGTTGGCGACAAACGACATGATCCGGTGGCGATAATAGCCAAAAAATGGAGCAAAGCCGTTCACGGCGAGCACCATGTTATCCGCCTGAATGTGACCCTCGGGGGTCTGGAGAGAAATCCCGCCAACGGTATCCAACGACAGAACCGGAGTGTTTTCGTACAGGGTGACGTTGTCCGGCAGATGGTCTGCCAAGCCCCTGACGAGGGCGGCGGGATTCATCAGACGGCAGCCTGGGGTATAGACGGCCGCCCGGAAATGAGTGGTGCCCAGCACTTGGCCGAGTTCGGGATTTTCAACCCAGGAAAACGGTTCCCCCTGGTGTTCCAGCACCCGCGCAAACGGCTCAAGGAATTCTCGCACTCCCCAGTCCGTCACCGCCGTCTGATATTTGCCGGGTTGACTCCATTGGCACTCAATACCATATTTCGCGATCTGTTCCTCGTGATAGGCAATCGCCGCACGGGACAGGGCCGTATATCGGTGTGCCCCTTCCAGTTCCTCCTTTTGACTACCAATGACGTGGGGCAGGTCAATGGCGAAACCGGAGTTCCGTCCCGAGGCATTTTCACCCACCTCGCCGGCTTCCAACAGTACGACGACGGCCCCCGGACGGTTCTCGGCCAGCCGTCGGGCCGCCGCCAGTCCGGCATATCCAGCGCCCACCACCACCCAGTCAACCTGAATGGACTTGTCCAATGCGGGCGTCGGCTGACGCGGTGGCAGGATCCGGCTCCAGCCATTGGTCAGATCATTGTCGGGCAATACCGAAATTCTTCTCATCAATCTGTCTCGTTGGACACGCAGGCAGAATGGGTCGCATCATGAGCCAGCGCAGGTTCGGCCTCAGGTGCCCATTCCACTCCCGCTGATAACCAAATGGCACCCCAGGGGAACAGCTAGTCGACCCCGCCACTTGCATGCCGTTGCAATTGTCCTTCAAATACAGTCAACCGGTCATCATGGCGAAGGGTCGCAGAGGATCATGGCCCTCGCCAGCCTCATCCACCCCACCCCCCAAGATATCCCCTGTCATACCCCCGGGAGTGGAGTCAGTTCCGCCTGCTCGCCAGGACGGAATCTGGGAGTAATGGGCAGGTTGGTTTGGCGCATCTCTTCTGTGGTCACGACGATTCTTCTCCTATGGTACGCATTGACGATTCCATCCGTGTTTGCGAATCATACCGCAAACTCGAGTCCGAGGGCGTACCCGCGCTCCCACGGCCACCCACGCCTTCGAAACCATGCAATCCTCCGGGTCTTAGTATGAGTGAACCGGGCTCCCCCCCAAAGAGTCCATCAATCCGGCCGTTAGGCTTCCTGAGATTCCATTCGTCGTCGGTCAATTGCAATACACGATATTCCCGTATTGCCGGCAGGTGGAGGTATTGCTGCGGTTATCATTTCCCAGATCATTCCGGCCCTTCGCCAGATCTGAATTGAATCATTCGCTCGTAAGGCCGAATTTGGAACTGATCCAGCCACATGTTCTGATCGAAATATGCAATGCTGTACTTGCGCGGCGAGTGTTGCACTTCGGAATGGAAGTCGGGCGCAACCCGGTCATAAACACGTCTTGGGGTATACTCCCAAGATCATCAAACTGCATAAGACCTTGGATTGAATTCGGTCTGGGGTTTCAAATTTGTACGACCTGCTGAACGATCTTCAACATGACTCTCACCCCTTCCTCTATGCGGCCACTCGGAACCAAGGCGCCCGATTTTTCACTCCTTTCCACAGAAGGGACGGTCATCCACCTCGCCGATCAGCGAGGCGACCGGGGGACCGTGGTGGCGTTCATCTGCAATCACTGTCCCTATGTCATCCACATGGCGGACGCGCTCGCGGAAACGGCCAGGGAATATATGACAAAAGGCATTGGCTTTATCGCCATCAACAGCAATGACGCCGCCTCGTATCCCGAAGACAGCCTGGAGAACATGATCCTGGAAAAACAAGCACGCGGCTATCCGTTTCGCTATCTCCTGGATGAGTCCCAGGAAGTGGCCAAATCCTATGACGCAGCCTGCACCCCGGACATCTATCTTTTCAATGATCATATGGAACTGATATACCGGGGTCAGTTCGATGACAGTCGTCCACAGCGCATCTCCTCCGGTCACTATGGCCCCTCCGGCTTGCACTCCACCGGCAGGGACCTCAAGGCGGCCATGGACGCCCTTTTGCAGCGAACTCCAGTCCCGACGAACCAAAAACCCTCCATGGGTTGCAATATCAAGTGGAAGCCCGGTAACGAGCCTGGGACCTGACGCCCCCGGTATCAGCCCATCGCGCTGATCATGGCCCGAGCACAAGTCTCCGTCCCCGCGGTGCCGCCCAGATCCAATGTGCGGGCGGCCGGATCAGTCAACACGGATTCCATCGCCTCCTCCAAGGCTTGCGCGGCCCCCCCTTCCCCGAGATGTTCCAGCATCATCGCCGCCGACCAGACCGCGGCGATCGGATTGGCGATCCCCTGCCCGGCAATGTCGGGCGCCGAGCCGTGCACTGGCTCGAACATGGAAGGATAACGCCTGTCCGGGTTGATGTTGGCAGACGGAGCAATACCAATCGAACCCGCCACGGCGGGACCAAGATCGGACAGGATGTCACCAAACAAATTCGAACCGACCACCACATCGAACCAGTCAGGATGCTGCACGAAGTGGGCAGTCAGAATGTCGATATGATACTGATCCGTCTTGATGTCAGGATATTGACCGGATACCTCCCGAAAGCGTTCATCCCAATAGGGCATGGTATGTACAATCCCGTTGGACTTGGTGGCCGAGGTCACCTTCCTTCGCGGACGCTTCCCGGCCAACTGGAAAGCGTAATGCAGGATCCGGTCCACGCCCCGCCGGGTAAAGATCATTTGCTGGGAGACGAACTCCCGGTCGGTGCCCTCAAAAATGCGTCCGCCGATCTCGGAGTATTCCCCCTCGACATTCTCCCGCACGACCACAAAGTCGATATCCTTCGGACCCCGTCCAACCAACGGGGAAACGATCCCCTTGAGCAGACGGACCGGACGGATATTGGCATACTGGTCCAGCTGCCGACGAATGGGAATGAGCAGCCCCCACAGAGAGACATGATCCGGGACACCCGGAAACCCCACTGCCCCTAGATAAATCGCATCACATTCCTTCAGTTGGTCCATGCCCTCTTCGGGCATCATGCGACCAGTCTTCGCATACCGCTCACACGACCAGTCGAATACAATCCAATCCACGGCGAAATCAAACCGGGTCGAAGCCACTTCCACCATGCGCTGACCCACCGGAATGACCTCCTGGCCGATGCCATCGCCCGGAATGACCGCAATTTGGTATCTTCTGCTGCTCATGGCGTGTGGTTCGAATGATGCGATTCCGATGAGCCTTTAAGTGCGCTCTGACCACGGGGTGGTTTGATCTACGGTGTCACCTGACTTCGTGCCAGTGGCGATTCAAGACCTTGATTCTATCATGGTCGCCTCTTCCCGGGCCTTGCCCTGAGCCAAAAGGAAGTGGTGTGTCGCTCCGGTGAGCACATCAAGAACCAGGCAAACCGGCACGGCCATAGCGAAGACGGGCGGATTCCTGGATACTGCCCCTAGGTTTAGCGGTTTCCCGGATGTCCTATCAGGGGCGTATGCCACACGAGCCCTCGGACGACCCAGCAGGCCACCCAGAACCGTCCATAGGGGGCCATTGTGTGCGAAAACCGCTCCTCGACAGGAGGTCCAGGGGTTCTGTCAATGTTCGGCTTGGGTGGATCATGTGGTTCGAAGCCCGCCGTGGTGTAATCTACGCGACATACACTCCAGTGCCCTCCACTTCCTTTCGCCTATTCGTCACTGGATGTCCTTCGCCCGATCAAACACCGCCTGGATGTCCGGAAAATCGCTTGATTGCGACAGATTCATCAGGGTCTATGGTCGAGAGAACCGGGATCAGGTTAACCTTTCCTGGCCCCCTCCCAATTTTGATCTGCCATGAATCTTCCTTCCTTCTCCGGTACTTCCAATTGCAAGATTGATCCCACTCGTCGCCGAGGCCATGAGCAAAAACCCGACGGATCCCCCGACGACAATGACCGAGTGGAAATTGGCCCCACCCGTCTGGCATTCGACGAGTGGGCATCCCTGGGCCTGCAGTGCCCCAACCTCACCACCATGCGAGAATACCGATTGGAACGCATCCGGGGCGAACTGATGAAACGGGATCTGGCGGGCGTGCTGTTGTTTGACCCGCTCAACATCCGCTATGCGACCGATACCACCAATATGCAAGTCTGGATCAGCCACAACCATGCCCGGGCCTGTCTCGTCACCGCCTCGGGATATGTCATCCTGTGGGACTTTCACGGCTGTGCGCATTTGTCCCGGCATCTGCCGCTGGTACGGGAACTTCGTTCCGGCGCGTCCTTCTTCTACTTCGAGTCTGGTGACCGGGTCGATGCGCAGGCAGATGAATTCGCCAGGGTCCTTGCGAGCATTCTCCGGGAGCAGGCGGGAGCGAACCGCAGGGTCGCGGTGGACAAGATCGAGATTGCCGGCGTCAGAGCGCTGGATCGGGTCGGGATGGAGGTTCATGACGGACAAGAGGTCATGGAACTGGCCCGAGTCGTCAAGGGACCGGATGAAATTCGTGCGATGCGTTGTGCCATCGCTTCCACGGAAAAGGCTCTGGACTTGATGCAAAAAGCCAGTGTCCCGGGCGTCACAGAAAACGATATCTGGTCCGTGTTGCATGCGGAAAACATCCGTCGGGGCGGTGAGTGGATTGAGTGCCGCCTGCTGTCAACCGGACCACGGACCAACCCATGGTTCCAGGAATGCGGCCCCAGGGTAGTGCAAGAGGGTGACCTGCTGAGCGTGGATACGGACCTAATCGGACCGTATGGGTTCTGTGCCGATATATCCCGATCCTGGGTCATCGGTGATGCCACTCCGACGTCCGAACAAAGGCGGCTCTATCAAATTGCCCATGAGCACATCGAAACCAACCTGTCCATGTTGAAGCCTGGGGTCACCTTGCCCGAAATCACGCAGCGGGGCCATCGTCTGCCGGAAGAATTCAGGGCCCAACGTTACGGCGTCATGATGCACGGGGCTGGTTTGTGCGACGAGTACCCCTGTGTGAGGTATCCCGAGGACGTTGAAGCTCTGGGGTATGAGGACACCTTGGTACCCGGCATGGTCCTGTGTGTCGAAGCCTACATTGGCGCCGTCGGAGGACGCGAAGGCGTCAAGCTGGAAGATCAGGTGGTCATTACGGACAATGGCTATGAAAATCTCACTCGCTACCCCTTTGAGCAATCCCTTCTCGCAGACTGATCCAGGTCCCGAGCGGCGACCGCGCCGGCCACCACGTCCACTCGAGTCAACAACAGTCCCCCCCCCACGAACAAACCCACCAAGACCAAAATCGCATCGCGCGCATCGGCTGCCGCGATCAGGACCGGCACCATCGCCACCAGCAATGGGCCGAGGATGGCCGCGAACTTTCCCACCATGTTGTAGAAACCGAAAAATTCCGCCGCCCGCGACTCGGGTATGATGCGAGCATAGATGGACCGGCTGAGGCTCTGGACTCCCCCCTGAACCAGTCCGATGGCAGTCGCCAGGATGTAGAACCCCCCGCCGGAATCCAGCCATCCCCAAGCATAGAGCACGACGAGGGTATAGACCACCAACCCGATCAGGATGCCGTTTCGAGCCCCGATCCGGGTCCCCAGCCAGCCAAAAAAGAGGGCCGCTGGAAACGATACGAACTGGGTCAGCAACAACGCGCCAATCAAGGCATCCTGGGGCAAATCCAACACCCGGTTGGCAAAGAAAACGGCCATTTTGATGACCGAGCCCACTCCGTCGATATAAAGCCAATAGCTCGCCAAAAAAATGAGAACGACCCGGAGCTGGCGAATGTGCGAGAAGGTCTCCTTGAACTGCCCGAGGCCCTCGCGAATTGCCTGCAGACCGCTGGCCCGGTCGGGTGTCGGGCGCTCATGCACCCAGACGAGCAGCGGAACGGTGAACACCGCCCACCAAATACCGACCGAGACAAACGACCAGGCCAACGCCGACCCCGCGTCCGCCAGACCGAACCAGCCCGGATTGAGCACCATCAGCACATTGACCAGGAACAGCAGCCCCCCCCCGATGTAGCCCAGTGCATAGCCGAAACCCGACACCTGATCGTATTGTGCCTCTTCGGCGATATCCAGGATCATCGAGTCATAAAAGATGTTCGCCCCGGAAAATCCCACCTGGGCCAGGGCATAGACCAGCAATCCCATCATCCACATATCCCCATGGACCCAAGCCAACGACACGGTCATGATCGCGCCCAGCATGGTAAAGGTGGCGAGAAAGTGTTTGCGGGTGCCGCCCCGGTCAGCAATCGCCCCTAGCACAGGAGCCACCAAGGCGATGACCAGGCTGGACAGGGACAGTGCGATGTTGAACCAGAACTGGGAATCCTCCGTGGACAGCCCGGCGCTGAGGTGGCTATAGAACACGGGAAAGAATCCGGCCATCACCGTGGTGGCGAAGGCGGAATTGGCCCAATCATACAAGGCCCAGCCCAATACCGGCCGGTTCTTCAGCATCCTGCGCAGACGCATGCCCTGGGACGACCGGGTGGAGACCGGGGTCGGCATCATCACCCGATGATGATCACCAGCAGCATGCCCATCTGCGCCATGTAGATGATCATGCTACGGCGGTGGAGGGCGGTGAACCGGGCCTTGTCCCCGGGATGCTCGGATTCGCGCCACCGGCTCCGGGCTTCATGGATCGCTGGATACAGCAACTGGCGGGCATAGACAAAGCCCACCAGAATCAATGCCAGCAAGGCGGCACTCTTGGGGGAGTGGAACAGGCAATAGCCCAGCCCCACCACGGAGATCACAATGCCCCAGAGGGCCGCCCGAGGGAAAAACGCCTGCAAGAAAGCATCGGCCTGGTCGGTCTCCAGCGTCCGGAAGACCACTGGGGCCACCACCGCAGCGAAGAACACCATCGACCCCAATAACGTCGAGGCGATAACATCAATGATGACTGAAGCAATCATGCTCGGCCCGTTGATTGCACCCATAGGATGATCTCGACATTATAGGGCAATTGATCCGCTGCATGCAGACAAAACCGCGAGGTCGTGAGACCACCAACAATCGTCCGGGGCAGGAGTTCCACCACCGGGTTTCCGGTGCGATCGGCGACCCTCAAGCCGATATGCCTGTCCTCCCGCGGTCAATCCGGGTGATCAGGAGGGGGCTGATGCGTTATCATACGGCACTCCGTCCCGCCGAATCACGAAATCCATGCTGCAAACCACCAACGCCCAGTCGATCTGGCAGTCCATCACATCCAATGCCATCGACAAGGTCTGTTATCTGCCCTGCAACAAGCTGAATGCTCTGATGAAGGCAACTCCCGACGATGTGGAAATCTGGCATATCACCAAGGAGTCCGTGGGCCTTGGACTGTGTTTCGGTCGCAGTCTGGCGGGGGCCCGAAGTGCCATGTGTATCCAGAGTACCGGGATTGGAAATCTCATTACCGAGCTCTACACCATGCAGAAGCTCTACCAGGAAGCTCTGCCGATCTTTGTCTCCTGGCGTGGTTATCACCAAGAGCCCATCGAAGCCCAGCTCATTTTGGGCAGCCGAATCGAGCGCCTCTTGAACGCCATTGAAGTGGAGTGCCGGGTGTGCAAAGACCGCAGTGATGTGTCGGATCTGGCCGACGATCTGGCCGCCGTCTTTGCCGAGCGCAAGGTGAAGATGTACCTGCTGTCCCCGGAACTTTGGGAAACCAACAGCCCGGACTTCCATCTCTTCGGTGAACCCCGCATCCAAGCCGTTTCAGTGGAAACGGCCGCCTATCAGGGCGCTCCCACCAAGACACGAATTGAAGCCATCGTCGAAATCATGAGTACGATCGGGGAGCGTGATCTGGTGGTCTCGCAAATTGGTTTTCCTTCCAAGGAGGTCTACAACACCCGCGACCGGGCGGAGAATTTCTACATGCTCGGGGCCCTCGGATCCGCCACGGAGGTGGGCATTGCGCTGGCCTTGGAAAAACCAGACCGGCACATCTATGTCATTGACGGGGACGGCTCGTTTTTCTTCAACCCCAATCAGTTGATCGACATCGCCACCTATCATCCCAAGAACCTCTCCGTTATCTGCCTGGACAATGGCAGTTGGGGGTCCACGGGCAACCAGCCCACCTTGAGCTCCCAGGGCCTGAACCTGACCGCCATGGTACGCTCCATGGGTCTTGATTCCACCGGTATGACGGATCAATCCGACACCTTCATCACCCTGATCAGGGACCGGGTCCAGTTCATCCACTATCTCATCAAGGCGGGCAATGACAAGCAGGGAGGTGAGATTCCGATGAAGGCCGTAACCATCAAGCAACGGTTCATGCAGGCGATTGCGTGATGTCGGCTACGGCTCTCTGAGACGCCCATCGTATATGACCCGCGGTCCCACCCAATCCCCCTCAATCTCCTGCCAGAGGACCGCGCTGACATGAAAAAATCCTGGGCCTGATTTTGCTGCTGACGGCCGATGGCTCCTCTGGTCGGGTCTCACCCAGTCCGTGCTGTCGATCACACGGGTTTCATAGACGAAGCCGATCTGGCGAACTTCGGCCCGCAGATCCTGCAGATCACCCGCAAACCCCGAGTTGGGTGGTCCCCATGGCAGACAACCTGCTGAACCCCCTGGACCTCACCGGCCAACAGGCCGGCTATCAACGCTTCCGAAGTATGCTGGGGGCCATCCTCGAAAGGCCAGCAAACCGGGGCCGGCTGGTGGCGTTCCTGGTCGCACTGTTCAGTCTCGTGATTCCGGCGGGGCTGATGCTGGCCCTCAGCTACTTGCCCGAGCCGGCTCTTTCATGCTCCCTGCGAAACATGGCGGACCGGATCAGTCGATGGTCCATGGCCGATGTGTTCGTGGTCGGCATCTTCGTCGCAGTGCTCGCCGCCAACGTCATTCGCCGGGAAGGCGGACTACTCGGCTTGGAAGCGACCCTGGGTTCAGGATTTTATTTTTTCTGGGGTTTTGCCTGCCCGCGTCCTGTCCAACCAGATGTTGAACGAAACGACCGGATATCCGACAAAGTAGCAGGTCCGGGTCGTCGGCTCGCCCATTCTACGATCTGGCCGGAGCGGACGACTCAAGACCATCGGGTCTGACATGGATCAGGCAGGCGTTGACATCCGCCCCCGGAAGAGATGGGGACGTGGCCTTAAGTACCCCGGACGATCAACCGGTCGGCCGTAACCGCTCAAACGCCGATGCCAACCCATCGACCACGGGATGGATGTCTTCGATTTGACAGGTTCCCACTGAAATCCGGAACCAGTTGCCCCGAGACCGGGCGCCGAACCAGGAAAACGGCAGCACCCCGATACGAGACTGGTCCAACAGATATTGCAAGACCGCCTCGTCCGAGACCAATGTCCGGCCGTCGGCGTCCACCCGATGACGCAGATCCATTCTGACGCTCAAATAGATCGCGGCTTGGGGCGCCATGGCATCCACCGGAAATCCACGGTCCCGCAGTCCCATGAAACCTTGGTAGAAACCCGCGAGCCGCTCCTCCAGGGCCTTCCGGAAAGTGGCCAGATAGGCGTCCACGGCCGCCCCCTGAAGCAGGAATTCTCCAGCCGCCACTTGGTCCGGTTTGGGTGCCCACGCCCCGATATGGGCCACGACGGATACCATTTGGTCCAGGAGATGGAGGGGGCCAGTAGCCCAACCCACCCGCAGTCCTGTTCCAGCAAAGGCTTTGGACATGCCGTCGACGAAGACGGCGTAGGGTTGGATTTCAGGACAGACCCGAAGTGGATGCACGAAGTCGGTCCCCGGGAAGGTCAACATCCAATACACCTGATCGAACAACACGTACAACGGTTTTTGGCGGGCGCTTCGGCGACGATTGATGGTCACCACCAACTGACAGATGCCTTTCAGGTCCTGGGTGGACAGCACCGTGCCCGACGGATTGAGTGGAGAACACAACGCCAGCAGACTGGCATTCCCCAGATGGGGCTCCAACATCGCGGCCGTGGGCATGAAGCGGTTTTCGGGCCCGGTTTCGACCGGGACGATTTCGGCACCACACATCCTCGCGTAGTGTTCATTGTTCCAAGACGGTACTGGAAAGACCACCTTGTCCTTCGGGTCGACGATGGTCCGGTAGGCGGCATAGATCACCGGTCTTGATCCCCCTGCAATGATGACATCATCGGGTCGGTAATCCAGTTCACAGGTCCGATTGAGCTGATGGGCAACGCTTTCACGAAGACTGATCAGTCCAGCGGCTCCCGGATAGTTGGTCTGATGATCCCGGTAGGCCCGGACAGTCGCCTCAGTCAAGGCTTCCGGAATCGGAAAGATGCGGGGGTCAAAGTCCCCCACAGTGAGATTGAACAACGTCTCGCCAGCCGACTTTCGGGTATTGATTTCTGCCGCGAACGCGAGAATGGGGGATATCTGGATCTGGTCCGCCAAGTGTGAGAGCTTCATCACAGGAGGTCCACGACTATGGAGTCTTGGTGGCATGGGGGAAGTGGAGTGTACCGGGTTTCACACCAAATCAAAACCGGCTGATGGAAACACGACGCATCCCGGGCGGCGCGGATGCTGACCGGAGCATGCTGAAGGGCGGCAACCGGACACACACAAGGATCAAGACCCGCCTTGATGGCACGACGGATGATGCATCCGACGAAGCCGATGATTGGGATCAGGGAGGCGCAGCGCGTCGAATGCGCCGAAATGATTATGGGGGCAGGTGTGAATCCACCGGTGGTCGACTGGCTGGAGGACTGGATCCTCCATCTTCATGCGACTTTTGCGGTCTCAGAGCCTGTCGAAAATCCTTGGAAAATCAAACCAGTCTAGCGGTGGGTGGAATTGATGTCGGAAGCCAACAAGCCGGATTCAGATGGCAAGGACCGAACCAGCGAGGAGGTCGTATGGATCGATGATCGCAGTCCTTCAGGCCATCACCGGCCGCAGCGGAGCAAATATCGACAGCGGCCACTCCGAAGTCCGCGACCATGATCCTGTCATTGGTTACGGTAGTGGCCGATGCTCGGAGCCCGGTGGAGTTTCCGAAATGGATTAATCCAAGAATTCCCGCCAAACCAGCCGGATCAGTCAATCCAGGCCCCATTTCCAGTCCGAAGTGCAACACCCGCCCCGCTCCCGGAATGAGGGCATCCCCCGAATGAAGGGAGCGGGGCGGCGACCGGGCAATTCAGCCCCCAAGGGACAGATTGAGCCCCCCCGTCGCGGAACACCCAGAACACGCCGGGTAACGGCAGCGGGTTCGAGGATCGGAAGGGCCAGAAACGCCGCACGGGCTGCAAGCCATTGTGACTACGGGGCTTTCAGTGCTTCACGGATGCGCGAGTGGAGTGCTGATTTCTACGTCATGCGGCGCGGCCTCATCACATCCGCACCAGACCCACCCCCTCGTGGTCTCGTGACAAGCGATGGCCAACGAAAAAGGGGACCATGCGGGCTGCGTGAAAAATCCCGCTGATCCGACGGTCGAATCGGGTAAAGTCGCCTTTCGGACGATCAAGAACGCACCCAACCGGTCGGCGTCCGAAACATTGTAGTTTGGCAACCCACTTCGACAGGCGCACCATCACCGCAGGTGGTGACTGTCGAACCAGTCAGTTAGGGGGAATGATATGACGACTACTGGTGAGTGCCTGGCCCAGCTTCTGGACGCCTACGGCATTGAAGTGGCTTCCGGGATTCCCGGGACCCACAATATCGAACTGTACCGTGGACTACCGAAAACGGGAATCCGCCACATCACGCCGCGGCATGAGCAAGGGGCCGGATTTCTTGCCGATGGCTACGCTCGAATCAGCGGCCAGCCCGCGCTGTGCATCACGATCTCCGGACCGGGAGCCCTCAATATCGCCACACCCATGGCCCAGGCCTTGGCAGATTCGGTCCCCATGCTGGTCGTCTCCGCCGACAACAAGACCTATCAGAGGGGGCTCGGCGAGGGTCGACTACATGAAACGTCCAACCTGCAGGCCGTCATGGCAGAATGCAGCCGATGGAGTCATACTCTGACCCGGCCGGATGAAATGCCGCGGGTCCTGGCCCGGGCGTTTGCGATTTTCCGCAGTGAACGACCGGGGCCGGTTCACCTCACCCTCCCGCTGGACATTATTACGGCGAAGGCGGACCATATCCAGCCTGAACCTTGGGAAACCCCGCTTCGGCCGGCCCCGCATCCAGACGATATTGAACGTGCCGCCGCACTGCTGAACAATGCGAAATCCCCGGTCCTAGCCTTGGGGGGTGGTGCGGTGGAGGCCGCGGATGTCTGCAGGGCGATGGCGGAAAAACTCGACGCCCCGGTGACCACGACGGTAAACGCCAAGGGCATCCTGCCCAAGGACCACCCACTCCATGTCGGCAACAGCCCGGCCCAGGAGGCCATCCAGGACCTCTACGAGCAGGCCGATGTGTTGCTTGCGGTCGGTACGGAGTTTGGCGAAACCGACTATGATTTCTTTATGAAGCAATATGCCCGTATGTCCCCATGCCTGATCCGCATTGACATTGATGCGCGGCAATTCAGCCGCAACCAGCGACCGACGGTCGCTCTCCTCGGTGACAGCCAACTCAGCCTAGGGGCCCTGCTGCCCCGAATTCAGGCCAGACGACCTGGTCCGGGAGCCGTTCGGACCAAGGCGGTTCGCGAGGAGCTCGCAAAAGGTTGTCATCCCGGGTTCAGCGCCTTGTATGAAACGCTGCATCATGCCCTGCCCGACCATATCCTCGTCGGCGATTCCACCCAACCGGTCTATTTTGCCGCCTTCCAGTACGATGCGACGGCCCCCCGTAGTTTAGCCTCCGCCAGCACGGGATACGGCACCCTAGGGTTTGCCTTGCCTGCCGCATTGGGCGCCCGGCTGGCTCGGCCGGACCGTCCCGTCATCGCCCTGGTCGGTGACGGTGGTTTCCAATACACCCTCAACGAACTGTCCACGGCGGTCCAGGCAAAAATCCCGGTGGCAGTATTACTTTGGCACAATCATTCGTTTGCCGAGATCGCAAAAAACTTTCGGAATGCTGGCATGGAACCCATTGCCTGTGATATCCATTCACCGGACTTTCTGGCCTTGGCGAAAGCCTACGGCTGTGCTGCTACCCGGGTAGACGATCCGGACGCCCTGGCATCAGCCTTGATCGATGCCCAAGGCCGGGATGTGCCCACCGTGATCGAACTGCCCGAAGACAGGTTTTTGCCAGCCCCATCCGGTGGTTGATGACCCTTCCTGGGGCCATTCACCCCCCTCTCCAGCAGGCTTTGACCAAGATATACGAATAACCAATCCGCCTTGATGAGTACCGACAGCCATCTAGCCAGCCGCCCAGGCTTTCGGGAAGAGCCGCAAGCCCCTTCCTCACCATCTGTTGGGGACCGATTTCCCTCGCGGATTGTGTGCCTGACCGAAGAGACTACGGAGATGCTTTACCTGCTGGGCGAACAGCACCGCATCGTCGGGATATCCGGATTCACCGTGCGCCCCCCAAGGGCGCGCAAGGAAAAACCGAAGGTATCCGCCTTCACTTCAGCGAAGATCGACAAGATTCTGGCGCTGGAGCCCGACTTGGTACTGGGGTTCTCCGACTTGCAGGCCGACATCGCGGCGAGCCTGATTCGCCGAGGGATCAATGTCCATATCTTCAACCAGCGCTCAGTGGAGGAAATTCTTTCCATGATCTGTCAACTCGGGTCCATGGTCGGTCAGGCGGACCGGGCACTGTCTTTTGTCGAAACCGTCGCTGCCCGCATTGAGACATTGCGACACAAGGCGACCTCCATGGCGCGTCGACCGAGAGTGTATTTCGAGGAATGGAACGACCCGCTGATTTCGGGGATCCGTTGGGTGGCCGAACTGGTCGAGATTGCGGGGGGAATCGACTGTTTTCCGGATTTGTCGTGTGAACCCCTTGGCAAGGACCGGATACTGGTTGACCCCCTTGAGGTCGTCCGCCGGAAACCGGACATCTTCATCGCCTCATGGTGTGGGCGCAAGTTTCGTGAAGAACAGGTTCGTGCGAGGACTGGCTGGGAGACCGTCCCGGCACTCCAAAATGATGATCTATATGAGATCAAGTCCCCACTGATCCTGCAACCCGGCCCGGCCGCCCTCACCGATGGTCTGGAGGCGTTGGTGCACATCATTGATGGATGGGCGCACCGGCCATGACCGATCCTATGGACATTCGCCGACCTATCGACGAATCCCAGATACGACGACATCGGCTGGACAATGTGCGCACCATGGCCAGCCGGGAAGACGTCGCGGGCGTGCTGCTCTTTGACCCGATCAACATTCGCTATGCCAACGGCTCGCGCAACATGCAGGTCTGGACCATGCACAACTTCTGCCGATATGCGCTGATTCTGACATCCGGCCCTTCGGTGATGTTTGAGTTGTCGACTGGCGCCCACCGGCTGGAGCAAATGGAAACCATTGATGAGGTACGCGTCGCCTGGTCCACGGACTATCTGGCCACGGGCTATCGAACCCCGGAAATTGTCGCCCAGTGGGCCCGAGAAATCCGTGATCTGGTCCAGTTGCATGATGGTGGCAATCGACGACTGGCAGTTGACCGGCTGGATGTGACCACCGCCACCGCTCTGAAGGGATCCTGTCTGGAGTTGACGGATGGCAAGAAAGTGATGGAACACGCCCGGGCCATCAAGTCACTGGAAGAGATTCGGGGCTTTCGAAGTTCCTTGGCTACCTGCGAAGCGGCCATGTGGGAACTGCGGGAACAGTCCCGTCCGGACATGACCGAGCAAGAAGCGCTGGCCGTGCTGGTGGGGGGCAGTATCCGACGTGGCGGTGAATACCCCGAAACCCGACTGCTGACCTCGGGACCACGAACCAATCCCTGGTTTCAGGAAACCGACGATCGCGTCATGGCAGACGGTGATCTGCTGTCGTTTGACACCGACCTGATCGGACCCATGGGATTTTACAACGACCTCTCTCGCAGCTGGATTGTGGGCGATGCGAAGCCCACGGACACACAGAAGGAACTGTACTCCATCTCTCGCGCCCAACTCGAAACCAACATCGCCTTACTGACACCGGGCATGTCTTTTTTGGAGTATGCAGCAAAGGCCTATCGATTGCCGGAAAAATTTCTGGCCAATCGGTATGCCGATGTCGGCCACGGTTGTGGGCTGGGTGTCGAGTATCCGTTCTTATGGTACCCGGAAGATGAAAAATTCGGGGCCTACGATGGGATCTTCGAAGAAAACATGGTGGTCTGCATCGAAAGCTATGTCGGAGCCGTGGGGGGACACGAGGGGGTGAAGCTGGAACAGCCAGTCTGGATCAGTGCGGATGGACCGGTGGTGCTTTCCGACTTCCCGCTGGAAGACCCCTTGAGCTAAATCCCGGATATTCTCATCATCCCGCGGTGGCGGGATTCGGTTGTTCCCGAGAATCAACGATAGGGCCCGAGGATTGTTGTTATCCAAAGGCTTGAGACCGTGCACTACCATTGGGACACCTCCGGGATTTCAATGGTCTCCCAGTCAAGCAGGACAGAACGCTATCAAGATGCTGGAGGTGCGACAGATCATCAACCCGCCAGCGAAAAAAATCATTTATCCGTTGTGGTAGCAGATATGAAAAGCACCGCGTAGAACACGTCAAACCCCCGATAGCGCACATGACCCACCCAAACTCTCGGGATAATTTCCGGCCCCCGTGCCACTCTGAAGTGCAACCCTTAGCCCCGTCGCCTGATCGCTTGAGTCAGGCGGATGGCAGTGGGCCAGAGGATGGCAGACCCTCTCTGTTGACCACCAACGGAGAATGCTCATGCCTTCCGGCGACCACCCCCTGACCGATTTCGAAAGAGGCCCGATTCACGCCGGGTGGCATCGGGGTTTGTCGAAACGCGAGATCGCCCGCCCGCTCGAACGGGATCCCACCACGATGGCGCGGGAGACGTCCCGCCACTGCGGGCAGCGCGGGGATCGACCTCAGCCAGCCCAGGGCAAGGCGACGAGTCGACGTCGGGCCGCCTCGGCTGTGTCCTGGAAGATGACCCCGGAGCGCTGGGCGGTGGTCGAGGACCGGCTGCAGGCCGGCTGGAGCCCAGAGCCCATTGCGGGCCGGTTTCAGCGACCAGGGGAGGTGATGGCCAGCCGGGAATGGATCTACCCATCGGTGAGAGCGGACCGACAGGCGGGTGGCGACCTTTACCGGTGCCTGCGCCGCCGGGGGAAGAAGCCGAACTGGCGCGGTGGCCGACACGCGGGACGCGGTCATCTTCCCGGTCGGGTAGACATCGCCGAGCGCCCGTTGATCGGGGAGGCCAAGAGCCGGATCGGGGACTGGGAGCTCGATCTGATCATTGGGGGGATGCCCCGGGGAGCCTGGATTTCCTGGGGAGATCGGGCCTCGAAGTTCAGGGGGCTGATCGGGGGGGAAGGGAAGACGGCGGCGGCCGTGACCGAGGCCATGGTCCGGCGGATGGCCCCGATTCGGGACCGGGTGCACACGGGCACGGCGGACCACGGCCAGGAGTTTGCCATGCACCGGGAGATTGCGGCAGCTTTCGGGGCTGACTTGGATTTTGCCACTCCTTACCATTCCTGGGAGCGGGGCCTGAACGAGCACATCCACGGCTTGGTCCGCCAGTCCTTTCCGAAGGGAACGGACTTCCGTCAGGGGACGGCATCTCAGGTCCAGGCGGTGGAAGAGCGGATCAACCGCCGGCCCCGCCAGGTGCTGGGGGTTCGAACCCCGGAAGAGGTCTTCACCGCTGCCGCCCCGCCCTGAAGGCGGTCATTCCTCTCCCTCCCCTCCCTTTCCAGAAGCCCGTGTTCGACGGGCAGGGCCTCGCTCGGCCGAAACCGGCCCGAGTCGACCCTGGCGTCGTGAAATCGCCTCTGTCAGACTCCTTGGCGTCGAGATGGATGCCATCAATGACCGAAATCAGCCCCTTGGGGGCTGAATTTTCCGGTCGCCGCCCCGCTCCCTTCATTCGGGCTACGCCCTCATGCCGGGAGCGGGCCAAGTGTTGCACTTCAGACTGGAAGTGGGGCCTAAAAAAGGCCAATAAATGCAATTTATTTCGCAAGGAAATGTGAGAAAATTGTAGCGAAGTTAGAAAAACAATGGAAAGCATATGGTTACATCATGCACCGCGATGCGGGGTGTTTCGAGTCGCTTTCCAGGACGATGTGGTCTAGCTTGGTTTGCGTGTAGATCTAGCCGAGAGTAGCACGCAACTCTAAGGCCTCGGTGCACGGCGGACGTGAGAGATGAATGATTACGATGTTTCAGATGAGGAAAGTCAAAGGCTGTTTGCGATAGTTTGGGAGCGCCCTGCCACCGAGGTGGGCAAGATCCACAAAATACGGCCGCATTCCTTTACGAATAGCCGTCAATTCCCCATCAGGTACATCGACCAGAGGGCACACCGCGATAAAATTTCGCCCACCTGTACGACGAACGATATCACAGGTTTGGCTGATAGCGACAAGACCAACTATATTTTCAGACATCTCCTCGGCATCAAAACGGCCATCACCTTCCTCAGGGCCAGCAAACAAGAACCCTCCAACGCCACGCGCGAAGTCACCCTGACGCCAATGAATTAATGGGTCGTCGTCCAAGTGGGTGCGCTCCAACTCCTGATTGATCAGGGAGCATATCCTCAGGTACGCCTAATAGTCCGCTTTCGAGACGCGGGCGCAGGCTCATCAGGTAACGGGGCGATTCTTTCCTTCCCGTCAGCACTCCCATGCATGAGCAGCGGTTGTAGGCCCCCTGACCCTAACGTCAATTTTCGAGTGACATCCCAGTAGTCGGGTCGCTGAATTCCATAGGAAAGACATCGCTTGGCGTTTTCGTAATTTCCACGCTGTATTTCTTCCAAGGGGCTGGGTTGGTTTGGCCCAGGCAATTCACACAGAGCGGCTGCATTGAGTACGGCTGATCCCCGGTCAGCATAACGAAGCACTTGCAGTGTTTTGGCGATGTGTTCTTTGTTTTTTTCACGAATTTTCGCACCCTTTACCCAGTTATTCAGTGTGCGTCGATCAACATTCAGTAGTCTTGCCAGTTGATTCCATGCGAATCCAGTCAGACGGCGCAGCTCAAACAGGTTCTCGGATGCAGTTGAAATCTTGACCAATGCTGCGCGTCTTTCAGCCTGGATCCAGCCAGCGAATTCATCGGAAACGCTCAACCAAGATGTCGTAGAAAGATGCGATTCCAGCCAAAATCTTATAGGCAGGGTCTCAAGGGTTCCAGGATACGAGGATGATGAGACTTGATTTGAGGATAGATCACCGATTTGAGTCTCTCCTCGAATCTGCGGCCTGATCATGAAGACATCAGCGGGTTCCGGTTCGCGCTCAAAATGAGTGGGCGGTGCCAGGGGAAATTCCACCGGTGACCTATCCATCATATTTCACCCCCACATTCCTTCAGAAAATTATCGCTCACGACCCAGCGAAAAAACCCATAGGCACGAGTGGCTAAATTCATGATTCGTGCCTCAATCTCCCCCAATTTGAAAATTCCAGGCAGTCTCGGCTCGTCATAGACATCCACATCCAAAAACCAGGAAGGGATCGCGATCGGTGGCATCAGATTTTTTTCGTGGGTGTGATTTGCCGGCATGAATCCCCAACATGATCTCATTGTGCCAACATCCGTTTTGCCAACCACTTCGCTCAGAGACAAACTGAGGTGCTCCTTGTGGCACTCGGTATGGAGACCCAGAACTTCAGGTCGTATATAACGGGATAACTGCTCTTGTTGCTGCCAATGGATTCGGTCGACATATCGCACACCGATCCTTGTCATCAAGCTAGGATTAATGGTCTCTGACAATGCTTTGATGGGTGTGATTGCTCGCTGAATGAAATCTTGGCGGCTCTTATAGGCTCGCGTCTCGACAGCGATAAAGCTGGTAGTGAGTGTTATGCGCCAGGTACTCTCTTCGTTTAGGAATCGCCAGATCAATGCCTTACTGTTTCCGATGCTGGCATTGCTGGGGGCCAACACAGTCTCATGTTCAGTATGGCTTAACGGATAATCCGCCCGGATAAGTTCCTGAAAATCGGCAATTTATTCCGCCTTGGCAATTGAGTGTATTTCCGGAAACCGGACTTGTACCAATACGCCTGTCAGTGGAGTTTTTGGTAATGGAACCGTGGGAGGAACCTTCCCAACAAAGGGACTTACCGTCGAAAAGGCCATGGAGTGGGGGACCGTGCAGGTCATGATTGACGTATAGTATGGGAAATACTATGGGAAATAAAGTCCTGGATGCAACCATCAATTCCACAAAATCCATTTGGCATGGCCGGATAACGGGAACTTGAGCACCCAGCCGGTGACCGCACACCAAAAGGATGTTGGGCCCAGTCCATATATCCAGCGTTTCGGGAACCGGTGAAATCCCTAAGGGCTTGTCATCCTGTATGGCGGACAACGGTTCCTCAAGCCAGGAGCCCCGTAGGACTGTCACGAACCGAAAGCCGACCGTGACTCGCTCCCGGATACCTGCCCAACTGACGTCTACAGGCCTCTCGTTCCAGCTACCGGCGACACCCCCATTCCAACGATGTCGCTGAAGGGCTCTTCGTCGGCCCTCTTGGCATGTGGGCCATGGGATCATCATCAAGGCACGATGGCACCATGGAAAGCGGCATGATCGTTGTTGCCCGGACTCTTGCCGACCGTCTGGCAAGCACCCCCATGGCCCCGGTATGTCGACCGGTCCGGCCTTCACATTGTATGAGCGTGACCCACCTCGACCTCGACGATCGGAGGATGTCGAAGCCGTCTCATTTTATGCCATGCATCCTGACCCGTCGGTTCCGGTGCGAGTCACCCCTTCGGTTTCGGTCAGTGCCCCGTCTTGCTACCGGTATACCAATCCAGCCGCCAAGATCAGGAGTCCCGAGGCCAGGATCGAGGGCAGCAAAAAACCGCCCCAGGCATCGCTGAGGTACCCCCCCACTGCGGGACCAAGGATCTGCCCAAAACCAAAGGCCGCGGTCATCATCGCCAATACATGCCGGGGGTCCCGAGTCGTTCGCATCCGGGCCTCGACCAGACCCAGGGAGGTAATGGCCATGAAAGTGCTGCCTAGAAAGATGGCCCCCGACACCAGCCCCCAAAGTCCCGGCAACAGCACACTGGCCGCCACCCCCATCGCCAATACCACGCAGGCCACCGAAAAAGCCTTGCAGTTGCCGACCGAAGCCGCATACCGGTTCCACAGCCACACCGAGGGCACCGCGGTGAGTCCCACGAGAATCCAGATCGCGATTTCCGTCTGCGGCGAATAGTGTGCGGACCGCACCAACTGCACGATAAAGGTCGCCGTGAACACGTATCCGAACCCAAATAGGCCATAGGCAGTGAGCAGGCCGGCAATCGGACGTCCTTGATGTTCGGCCCAGGCCGGATATGATCCGGCACTGGCCTTGGACCCCGGAACGAACAGGGCCACCAGCAAGGTGGCCGCGATGGCCGCCACCCCACTGTTCATCCAGGCGCCTTGCCACCCACTTTGCATGTCCATGGCCAGCCCAGTCAGCAGCGAGGCGAATACGATCCCGACCCCCACGCCACTGAAAAGCACGGCGACCAGTTCTTCCCGCCCCATGTCAACGAGACGGGCAATGACCAGGGAACTGGCAAAGACCAGAACCCAGGCACTGAACAGTCCGCCAAGAAACCGGACCATGAGAAACGAGGCGTAATCCCCGGTCCAGGCCATGGACAACGTGGTCAGAGCGCTGGCCAGTAGCGCCCCCAGAAGCCAGGCTCGGGGGGAGCCCTTGAACCAGGTAGTCGATGCGATCATGGCACCCATCAAATAGCCCAGAAAATTGCTGGAGGCGATCATCCCAGCCTGGCCTGCGCTCAGCCCTTCCTCCGCCACCATCATGGGAAGAATCGGCGTATAGACGAATCGACCGACACCGATGGCGGTAGCCATGGCCAACATGCCGCCACAGGCCAGGATCCACGGGCGTATACAGGATAGGGGGTTGCGCCGTGCCGTCATGGCTCAGATTCAGGTGGATTCAGCAAACCAAGGGACTTATGTAACGGAAAAGTGGTCTGGATTCGGCGGTGCGGCCAGATTGGCGAAAGGGTAAAAGGCGGCATTTCGGGGTATCGAGACCTGGTCGTATCGGGCGAAAATCAAGCTCCATCACCAGTCGGAAAAACCATATCCTGAAAAGCCGCTGCAATCAATCGGCTGGAATCCATCCAATCCCGGTCAGGCCCGATACCGCTGTTCGATCATAAACAAGGGGGAAGAGACGGGTTGTCCATGATGCGAGTCAGCGTTACGCTTAATCGTCAATCAACAGAGTACGGTGAAATTATGCCCGATCTCCCGGATATCGATCATGTCTTGGCGGCCCATGCCCTGATCGCTCCCCATGTGCACCGGACACCTGTCTTGACTTGTGGATATCTGGATGCCCTCTCGGGTGCCCGATTGTTCTTCAAGGGCGACAATTTCCAAAAGACCGGATCCTTCAAGGCCCGTGGTGCCTGCCATGCCGTCTTCAGTCTGACTGACGAGGCCGTTCAAAGGGGCGTGCTGACACACTCCTCAGGGAACCATGGCCAAGCGTTGTGCTATGCCGCGGCCAGACGAGGGACCGCCGCGACGGTGGTCATGCCGCAGAATGCGCCGTCTTCGAAAAAAGCGGCGGTCAGGGAATATGGCGGCACGATTATCGAATGCGCTCCCACGAACTTCGCGAGGCAAGCGGTGGCGGCGAGGGTCCAGCAACGGACCGGGGCGACATTGGTGCATCCCTACAATGATGTCCGAGTCATTGCCGGTCAGGGCACCTGTGCACTGGAACTGCTGGACCAGACAGATGCGTTGGATGCGGTCGTTGCCCCGGTGGGCGGCGGTGGACTAGTCGCGGGCACTTGCATCGTCTTGAGGGCCTTATCTACCCACACCCGGATCTACGCCGCTGAACCCTCAGGAGCGGATGACGCCTGGCGATCCCGCCAAGCGGGCCAGATACTTCCCCAAGACCATCCCAGGACCATCGCCGATGGACTACGTACGGGTCTGGGCGACTTGACATGGCCATTTGTTTGTCGGGACATCGACGATATCCTGCTGGTCCAGGAGTCGGATATCATCGTCGCCATGCGCCTCATCTGGGAACGAATGAAACTGGTCGTGGAGCCTAGTGCCGCCGTGCCTCTGGCGGCCATCCTGGCCCAACCGACACCTTTTCGGGGCCAGCGCGTCGGAATCATCCTGACCGGTGGGAATGCAGATCTGGACACTCTATCGTCGGTTCTGGACCCACCGGAAGAGCATCCCCTGACCGCCGTTCACCACTGAATCAGCCAATGGATGGCTTGAGTTCCACCCGGTTGTCTTCGGGATCCGAGATGTAGATGGAGGGCCCTTTTCCCTGTGCTCCATAGCGTATCGCCAGCTCTCCCGGCTCAATGCCATTTTGCCTGAGCCATGCCGCCAGCTCCCACAAGGGCATCCTCCCGATGCGCAGGCAGAGGTGATCCAGGTTGCGTCCCTCGGCCGTCGGCGCCGCGCCCCCCGCCCGTCCCAACGGCCCATCCACCGGGATCAGGTCAATCAACCCCGAACCGGCCCGCAGTTGGACCAGACCCAGTTCATCCTGACGCCGCTCGACTTGGCAACCGAGCACATCGCAATAAAACGAGACCATGCCCTCCAGGTCGGTGACCCTGATCACCACATGGTCAATCATCTCAATGCGAATCGGGCAGGACATATTGTGTATTGTGCCATGAATGGACACTCCACGATCCGGTTCGGATACCATTGCCCCTTTCCGCCCCCCCGGTCCGATAACCCATGCGTGTCGTCAGTATGAAATGCGCGGCAGACGGCCACGACTTGAATGCCTTTCGGGAAGATGATCCATTATCCGGCCGGAGATTCCCTTGATCAAGACCATGACGAACCCGGAAACCCCCATCAAGGCTACCTTGATGAACCATCGACCGACCACCTCTCGTCTGGGGGTCTGCTTCCGGACATTGTTCTGTTGGGTGAGAATTGATGGCATTTGCATGATGTCATTGATGGCAATTTTTAACCTGGCCCACCCGCATGCATCCCGCTCCTTGGGGGAGCTTCGGGCGGTATGTCAGCAGATCGATTCCGGGTACCCACGGTGAGCCCGCTTCGATTTTCTGCCAACTTGGGCTTTCTCTGGCCTGACCGCCCCCTACCGGCGCGCATCCATGCGGCCGCGAAGGCCGGGTTTGGCGCTGTCGAGTGTCATTGGCCCTATGACTGCCCGCCGGCGCAGATCCTGAAGGCCCTCAATGCCACGGGGTTGACCATGCTGTCGCTCAATACGCCCCCCGGAGATCCGAAGGCCGGGGATTTCGGTCTAGGGGCCGTGCCGGGACGAGAACAGGAAGCCCGGGAAGGCATCTGTCGAGCGGCCGACTATGCCTGCCGGGTCGGGGCGACCCACATCCATGCCATGGCGGGCATCTGTGAAGACCCTCGGGTCGCCCTGCATCGGATGTATGATCACTTGGCCTGGGCGGCGGAGGTGGCCCGGAGCGCCGGTCTCAATATCCTGATTGAGCCCATCAACCGGAGTGACCGGCCGGGTTATGCGCTTTTCAGAACCTCCCAAGCCATCGACCTGATCCACCGGCTGGAACGGCAGGAGGGTATCGGCAATGTACGGCTGATGTTTGACTGCTACCACGTGCAGATGACGGAAGGCAACCTGCTGACCCGATTGACCGAGGCGCTACCTTGGGTCGACCATATCCAGGTCGCCGGGGTACCCGGACGGAACGAGCCCACCCACTGTGAAATCGATTATGGCTGGCTTTTTGGCCAGATGAGTCGACTCGAATACCCGGGCTGGATCGGTGCTGAATATCTGCCCGCCGGAAACACGCAAGACGGGCTGTCGTGGTACCAACCCTACCGGCCTGAGCCAGTCCGATCTGCCATCGCCTCACCCCGGGTCTTCCGTCATCTGAGCCAGAGTGACCTGGATGCCGAATACAACAACCAGGCCAAGGTGGCTGATTTCGGGGATTACCTGACCCGGTACATCCGCAGAAGCGAGGCAACCCGGGCCGAACTGACCGGCTATCCGGGACTTTCCTACGGCCCCTCGGCCGCTGAAGCACTGGATATTTTCCGGACCGGGGTCGATGGGAACCGGATCCCTCACGTCCCCGTCCACGTCTTCTTCCATGGGGGCTACTGGCAAGCGCTCAGCAAGGATGACTTCAGCTTTGTCGCCAACGCCACCCGGGGGATGGATGCGCTTTGCGTCGTGGTCAACTACGCCCTCCTGCCCGAGGTGGAGATGGACGAGTTGGTGAGCCAATGCCGCCGCTCATTGATCTGGCTGTGGCATCATGCGATGGCATATGGCGGCGATCCGTCCCGGATCGTCATCAGTGGTCATTCGGCCGGCGGGCACTTGGTGGCCATGATGGCGGCCACCGACTGGCCCGCCCTGGAGTCCGGCTGCCCGGCGGACCTGGTCAAGGGGGGACTGTCTGTCAGCGGACTGATGGATTTAGAGCCCATCCGGCTGTGTTATCTCAACGAAGGGCTGAAGCTGGATGCGCCTACATCATCCCGCAACAGCCCCTTGCAACTGAAGAAACCCTCGAACACCCCGCTGGTCTGCGTTTATGGCGACCAGGAAGGTCAGGAATACCGACGGCAGAGCGAGGCCCTGGCGGCGCGATGGGAAAACACCCACGCCCAGTCCCTGAAAGGACACGATCACTTCAGTCTGGTCATGCTGCTGGACGACCCGAAAAGCGCCTTGTCGGGCATGCTCCGTTCCATGATGGTCAAGGGACCAGACGGCGACATCGATCGAGCATAGACGGAAGCGGCCCCTGCAGGCTCAGACACCATGGGTCCGGGAGTATCCGTTTCTTTTCGCCGGTTGCCAGTCACCCAGCTGACTGGCCTCGGATTCGAACACTTCCACCCACAACGGATGGCACGGGGAGCTGTCATCGGAGTGACTGCTGCCACAATCCCCCCCGGGGCAGGTCGATAAGGCCCCAATGAGGTCCATCTCGGCGAAAAACTCAATGAAATCCCCCGGCCGCCCGGGACTGGCCTTCATGAAGTACTGATGCGTATCGCACGTGAACCCGGTACACATGAACACATTCATCACATCATGCACATGGGGTTCTGCTTCCGCCAGTGACAGGCCCGTTTTTTCAGACAGCGCCCGGGTGAGATTCGAGTGGCAGCAATAATGATATTCCACTCCCTTGAGCAGGAAATTCGTGTAGGGATCGCAGCGCGTCCCAATGACGTCATGCACCCCACCCCCATCCGCATCCCAGCCGTACCAGGCCAGGGTGTCCTGGGTAATGGTCGCCATGGGTCTGAGACCGGGCAGGTTGCTCCACAGGCGGTCACCGGTCGTGAGGTGAGTGGCATGCAGTTGGCGCGTCTTGCCGCTGAAGAATCGCTCGGTCAGGTCATGGGCATTCCACAAGTTGAGATCCCCGACTTGAGGTCCTTCAACCACCGTGATTCGGAAGAAGTGCCCAGCCGGCACCTCGAAGGCTTTGGCGTCACGAGGCGGTATCCGCCACTCGCCGGTTTTACGGGCCCCCATCCGGGCACGGTCATAGAAAGCCTGATCATAGATGGGTAACTGATCGACATCATAGCAAACCCGGGGAGTCATGCGACGACGGGTCTGTGCGTCTGCGGGAGCCACCCGGTGGGCGAGTTCGGACATAACGGTTCTGGAATGGACCCGGGGGTTGGGGGATCCGATATGATAGCGTTTTCGGGCGAGCGGGGGGCGTATCTGATCCCCATGACAGCAATTCCCGCTAAGGACATCCTCCCGTGGATTCGGCGGGATTTCCTGGCGCCCACGCCCGCGGGAGAAATCTGCGGACAGGACGGCCCCTCCGGCGGGCGGCCGGATCGACGATGGGCCCTGGTTTTCCTGAAAAACCAGCCGATCCCCCACTCGGTCACGGCATCAAGTCAGGAGGGGTCGAAGGGCTCCCCATCAGGCGGGCGGTGCCCGAACACGATGGCTTGGGACCCCGTCTCCCCGTCCGGGAGGGGGAACCCCCCGAACCCGCCGCGCCACGGTCTCCCCCCGCGGGGGAGACGACCCGACTTCGCCCGGGCGGCCTGGCCCAGCGAACCGCCCCGCTGCGGCACCGGATCGATGAGGAAGGCCAGCATCGTCAGGTGAGCGAACCCCGTCGCCCGAGGGGGCTGGCCGTGACCGAAGGGGGGTACCCAGCCATCCCCTGGGTTCTTCAGGGGGTTGAAGGGTTCGTTCTCAATCCGCCAGCGGGCTCGTCCCGCCCGCCTCAGTTCGACTGCGTTGGAGACGTGACTTCCCGGTCCGTGACCGAGGCGCAGTGCCGTGTCCGACCGTCCGGGCGAACCGCCCAGCCCGCCAGGCCGTTCCCCTCCCCATCGACATTCGCGTCCTTCAGCGGCCCCCCGTTGAGGCACCGGCAGCGGAACAGATGGCCGCCCCGGGTCCTCTCCACGAGGCGGGTCGCTGCGGTGGCATCGACCCAGCGACACCCTTCCCCGTGGTCCCCTGGCTTCCCCCCCAGCACAGACCGCCGATCCCGTTCCTCCAGCCCCCGGATGGGCGGACCATTCGAGGCCAGTGCGTCTTCCCCCACCAGCAGCTTCAGGGGCGGATGCTCCCGCCGCCCGTCCCGCCGCCGCTGGGTGGCCGCTCGCTCGCCCTCGTGCTGGCGCGACCCGTCCGCCCGCCGGATCGGCTCCGGCGCCAGCGGCCATCCCTCCCGGGGGGCCGGGTGCCCCCCACCGCCCCCCGCATCTAGGGATCCCCGGTCGGGCGGCCATCGCGGTGAGGCGGCTCACCGCCCGGATCACCCTGCCCCGGCTTCGATGAGCACCATCCCGTCTCGTCCACCGACCGCAGCGGGTCGCCCAGCCAAGTGAAGCCCCCCCCAGCCCTGGCCTCGCTGCAAAGCGGCGAAGACCGGCTGGAAGGCACGACGAACCGACCGCGGGTCCCCCGGGTCCAGCCGCTCACGCCGGGCCGACTCCGACGGCGCCCGAATCCCCCCCGACCCGTTGCTGAGGGGCGACCGAATCGGATCGGTGTCCCGGGCGTTGGGTTCGAAGCTCAGCCGCGACGGGGATGGCAGGCGGAACCTCGCCAGGGCCGACCTCCGGCCGTCCGTCAGGCCCAGGCCACGGGGGGCGATGGGGTCTGGGAGGCGATCGAAACCCTCCCGGACCAGCCGGAGCCAACCCGGGGCGCTGAGAGGTTGGCGAAACCCGGTCTTGGATACCCCACTTCCAGTCTGAAGTGCAACACTCGCCCCGCTCCCGGCATGAGGGCGTCCCCCGAAGGAAGGGAGCGGGGCGGCGACCGGACCATTCAGCCCTCCCAGGGGCTGAAAGAGGCTGATGTCGGCCATCAATGACATCCATCTCGACGCCAGGGAGTCTGACAGAGGCGATCTCACGATGCAAGGGCCAGCTCGGGCCTCGAACACGGGCTTCTGGAAAGGCAGGGGAGGGGAGAGGAATGACCGCCTTCAGGGCGGGGCCGCAGCGGTGAAGACCTCTTCCGGGGTCCGATACCCCAGCACCTTCCGGGGTCGGCGGTTGATCCGCTCTTCCACCGCCTGGACCTGAGAGGCCGTCCCCTGACGGAAGTCGGTCCCCTTCGGAAAGGACTGGCGGACCCGACCGTGGGTGTGCTCGTTCAGACCCCGCTCCCAGGAGTGGTCCGGAGTGGCAAAGTCCAAGTCGGCTCCGAGGGCTGCCGCAATCTCCCGGTGCCCGGCGAACTCCTGGCCGTGGTCCGCCGTGCCCGTGTGCCCCCGGTCCCGAATCGGCCCCATCCGCCGGACAATGGCCTCAGTCACCGCCGCCGCCGTCTTCCCGACCACCCCGATCAGCCCCATATACTTCGAGGCCCGATCTACCCAGGAAATCCAGGCCCCCCGGTGCTTCACCCCAATGATCAGGTCATGCTCCCAGTCCCCGGTCCGGCCCTTGGCCTCCCCAATCAACGGGCGCTCGGCGATGTCCACCCGACCGGGAAGGTGACCGCGTCCCGCAGGTCGCCCGCCCCGCCAGTTCGGCTGCTTCCCCCGGCGGCGCAGGCACCGGTAAAGGTCTCCCCCCGCCTGTCGGTCCGCTCTCACATATTGGTAGATCCATTCCCGCCCGGCCATCCCTTACCCGGGTTGCTGAAACCGGCCCGAGATGGGTTCCGGGCTCCAGCCTTCCCGCCACCACTCCTCCGCCACCGCCCAGCGCTCAGGAGTCATCTTCCAGGGCACAGCGAGGCTTCCCGGCCCCGGCTCGTCGCCTTCCCCTGGGCTGGCTGGTGACGATACCCGCGCTGTCCGCGGTTGCGCCTCAGCTCTCGGGAAATCGTGCTGGCGTCCCGTCCGAGCTGCTCAGCCATCGGTCGCTGGGATCGACCCGTGGACTGGAGCGCGAAAATGGGCGATCTTTCCATGTGGGTCAGGGGGTGGTAGCCAGTTGGCATGACCCTTCTCCAGCCATTGGTAAACTGAGAGGGTCGGCCATCATCTGGCCCGCTGCCATCCGCCTAACTCAAGCGATCAGGCGACGGGGCCAAGTGTTGTACTTCAGAGTGGCACGGGGGATAGGATTCATCATGCGATAGAGAGAAAATAGCCAGATCAGACCGCTTTTCAATGAAAAGTCTGCGAACAGATTGTTTCAGAGTCCCCTGAACCCCCCGGATTGGCTGGCTTCCCGGATTTAGCGGGAATTGCTGTTATTATTATCGCAGTGCTGATCTACGAAAAGGCAGTGATTACTAACCCGAATCGGGCTTGACCATCTCCCAATAAGAACCCTAACGAAAAGCTCTTTGATGTTAGACATAAGAAATCGCGTCCATAAGACCTGACCCCAGTCAGCCCTGCTCCCCGGAATGCGGATTGTGTTATCATGTTGGCTCATCATCTCGGAACGAGCATGACGAGTAGGAGGTGCTATCACCCGGAAAATCATCCTCTCGTGGCCTATGGCGCAGGCATCAGCGAATGAGTCATGCTGACAGTAGCAGTTCACATACCATCCCCACCGAGGTAGCACAAGGCCAAATGAGCCAACCCCAACCCGCTTTTGCCGAGATGTCGGAATTTTATCGTGCAGACGCCGCGATCAAACTTGATCCGCGCAGACGCTCCGACCTCGGCCAATTCATGACTCCAACTCCGATTGCACGGTTTATGGCCAGTTTGTTTGAGGATGTCTCGGCTGATATCCATCTGCTGGACCCAGGGGCCGGAGTGGGCTCCCTCACGGCGGCATTCGTTGAGCGGATCAGCCGAGAACCCAGAAAACCCCAGGCAGTCACGTTAACGGCCTATGAGATTGAGCCAGTTCTGATCACCTATCTACACAACACCCTAGGCGAAGCAAAAGAACAATGTCGTAATGCACAGATCAATGCCCACACTGAATTGTGGACGGAGGATTTTATTCTTGATCCGAAATGGGTAGTACAACCGGATATATTTCATCCGGTCCGTGATATGGAGAACGGCTTTACCCATGTCTTGATGAATCCACCTTATAAGAAGATTCATTCCTCCTCCATCCACCGATTGGCATTGCGCAACGCCGGAATTGAAACGTCGAATCTCTATACCGCCTTCCTGTTCTTGGCTGCGAAACGTCTGCGCCCAGGCGGTGAATTGGTCGCTATCGTCCCCCGTTCCTTTTGCAACGGGCTGTACTTCAAACCTTTCCGCGAACAATTCTTTGCCTTGATGTGCTTGCGCCGCATCCACATTTTCGAAACCCGCCATCATGCCTTCAGAAGTGACAATGTCTTGCAAGAGAACATCATTCTGCATGCTATCAAGGGAGTGTCGCGTTCTGCCGTGTCGATCAGCACCAGCCACGATGGAGACTTCCGTCTGGGGGGGGCGGGGCAGTATATTGCTCAAGATATGACGCATCGTACTACTCCCTATGAGAGCGTCCTGCGTAGCACTGACCCAGAGCGGTTCGTCTACATCGCTACCAACGATCTGGATCAGGAGATCGTGGACCGCATGGCACATTTCACCACGAGACTGACCGACTTAGGGGTGGAGGTGTCAACCGGTCCGGTGGTGGATTTCCGGCTGAAGGAGGATTTGCGTGCCCTACCAGAGGAGGGAACTGCCCCGCTCTTATATGCGGCACACTTCCGCAATGGTTCTCTGGTCTGGCCAAAGGACATGAAAAAACCCAATGCGATCTTGGGTTCGCCGAAAACCCGTAAATGGCTGTGGGAAAATACAGGTCATTTCGTTCTCACGAAGCGGTTTACTTCAAAAGAGGAACGTCGCCGGGTCGTTGCCTCGGTCTATGAATCGAACCTGCCCGGCCAGTGGATAGGGTTTGAAAATCATCTCAATGTCTTTCACACAAGGCAAAGAGGGTTGTCACCAGCACTAGCATACGGCCTGTCCCTTTATCTGAACAGTAGCCTCGTGGATCGTTATTTCCGGCAGTTCAACGGACATACACAAGTCAATGCAGCCGACCTTCGGTCGCTAAACTACCCGGCCCGGATAGTTTTGGAGCGATTGGGGTCTAAAGCTCGGAACGCCACACTTTCCCAACAAATGATTGACTACATGATCGAGACGGAGCTTTCCCACATGACGAATAAAAAAAACCCACTGCTTGCCCAGCGAAATATTGATGATGCGAAGGCAATCCTAGAAGCGTTTGGCATGCCGCGTGGACAACTCAACGAGCGTTCGGCCCTCACATTGCTGGCACTAATTGATCTCAAGCCGGATGGGTCATGGAAAGCGTTACACAGACCACTGATGGGTATTACACCCATCATGGATTTTACGCGTGAATATTATGGCCGGACATATGCCCCCAACACGCGTGAAACCTTCCGTCGCCAGGCAATGCACCAGCTCGTAGAAGCGGGTATTGTACGCTACAATCCAGATAATCCTGTGCGACCCGTGAACAGCCCCAAAGCATGCTATCAGATCAGCGATGAGGCATATACCGTCATCCTGACCTTTGGGAGTGATGACTGGCAGAGTGCACTTGATGACTACCTGAAAAAGCACAGGACACTTGCCGCGAAATGGGCTCAACATCGAAAGATGCAGATGGTTCCTGTGCAAGTTGCCGATAACAAGGAAATCACTCTCACACCCGGTACACACAGTGAACTCATACAGAAAATCATCTCCGAATTCGCCCCACGTTTCGCACGAGATGCGGAAGTGATCTATGTCGGTGACACCGGTAGTAAAGTGGGGTACTTCCAAAAAGAGCGCTTGGCAAAGCTTGGTGTCACGGTGAATAAGCACGGCAAGATGCCGGATGTGGTGCTGTACTATGGGTTCAAGGACTGGTTGCTGCTGGTCGAATCGGTTACCAGTCATGGACCGGTCGATGCCAAACGTCACAATGAGTTGTCCACGCTCTTCAAAGATGCGAAACCCGGCCTGGTTTATGTCACCGCATTCCCTGACCGGGGAATCATGGGTCGATACCTTGGCGAAATTTCTTGGGAGACGGAAGTCTGGTGTGCTGATGCCCCCACCCATCTCATTCACTTCAACGGAGAGCGGTTTCTTGGGCCGCATGAAAGAAAAAACTACCCGCACTGATCCTTATGATATCCTTGGGATTTATCTATCCGGGTTACTATCATGGGAAGGCACACTTGATCAGCTTGAACTTCAGAATGCTTGTCGCTAGTGGTAGGTAATTTGCTGTTCAATCAAGGCACGATGAATGCGCCGTGGGGGCTGGAAGCGAGAGAGAATCTGGTAAAGCTGGCTTGCGATTTCTTTAATGTCGACCACTGCGATGAAAACCATGCGGTGATCGGAAAAGCTCTGCGGACCCGGGGAAAGCCGGAACCGCTTTCGGCCAATGACTTTCTCAAGTATCTGGAAATCAAGAGAGTCTTCACCAAACCGCCAAACGTATTTCGTGTAGCAGAAATGTTGGAGAGGATGGCGGCGACTGGAATTCTGATTCGTGTAGGGCGTAACAACTCTCTCATGCCGGGGTTGGACGATCACTACCTGTATGTATGTCTGGTGTGGGAGGTCCCACGAGCATTGTTCCGATTCGTTCCCACTCTTGGGCCAGAGTATCTCTACAAGTTGTGTGTGCCGGGACTGGTGCATATTACCGGAAGAGGCGAGGGGGGCAATGTGGTGGCGGGAACGGGGCTCGTCGTGGACCCGCGCCACATACTGACTTGCCGACATGTCGTAGAGGACATGACAGTCAATCCGACACAGAGATTTCAGGATCAGGAGTACAGTATCAACACGGACTCGATTCACTGTCACTCCGATGTCGATGTGGCAGTCATGCGGGTCGACGGACCACCACTATCTCCGTTGCAAGGTGCTGTATTTCAGGCACCTATTGTGGCCCAGACCGTCTACACGTTGGGATACCCAAAACTTCCGGGGCTCAGGGACGCATCGGTAACGATACAGTCGGGAATGGTGACGAACGAGGCAGTTACTTCATTGGCGGGGGAAAGTCTGTTCCTCTATTCAGCCATATCCAGACCGGGGAATAGTGGTGGGCCGGTCATGTCACAAGACGGATATGTGGTAGGTCTTACGACTGTGGATCTGACATGTCAATACGATTCGACGAATGCTTTTTCACCGCACTATGCTGGTATTCCTGCTCAGGTCATCATACAGTCGGTGAGAGAGTTGGGCTTGGGGATTGAACTTCCGTTCGAACCATTGGAATAATCTGCTGCCCATCTTGTCAACTCCCCTTTATTTGTCTCGCAATGATTTTCCGGGTGCAGATGCAACCAAGGAGTGAGATGAAAAGATAAAGGCTGAAATCATGGGAGAAGGATCATGGGCTATCTGATCACTCTTGCTGTCATTATCGGGTTGTTCCTGATTTACAAGACACGTCAGCAGCGGAGGCAACAACCTCGACATAAAATAGCATCTGAACCACTGCACAGCGATCATCGGATCATACTGGCCAGGCTGGACCCCGATCAGATCAAGAAAGCCAAGGCTGTGAACGGCAACAGACGCCAGATAACGCACGCACTGCTATGCGGCCCATTCGGTCAGATGTTCGGTACGGAAAAGCAGTGCCGAAAATATTTTGATGTCTGGAGGCCTGAATATCGGTTTGAGCCGAAAGCGGGACACTTCACGGCAATGTTTCCCGACCTATTCAGCGAAGGGCTAGAGGTTGAGTATGCCGACATTCAGGACTATCACTCGACTGAAGAGCTTGTGACGAAAATGATTGACTCTCAAGACAAGGCTCAAGCCGAACGAGGCGAGCGCCAATGAATGAGTGTAAGATTCACCTAGGCATTCTCTGTTATCGTGAGGTGTGAGCTATCCTAAATCTGAACGACCCGAAGGTCGAATTTCGGATGCGCAATTATCTTGCTCCGAGCTAACCAGCTTCGTCGCTATGGAGAAAAATTCCGGACCGAATGCCTAGAGTCGGATAATCGCGGAAAAATGGCTCTCATTGCTGAACCCCTCGTAGTTTGGTAACTGTATTTTAGGTGTACGGGCACCACTTACCCACTTGATTTTTCCTTACAGCAAACCTATTCAACAAACAGTGGGGTTCCGCACAGTGCCCCCAAGGCGATTTCTCCTGGATTCGAACCGCCATTTCTGTTAGCTTTCCCGCCCACTTTTCCAGGTTCCGGTTTGGTCCATGAATCAACACATCGGCTAAGCTCGCATAGTTCCGTTTAGCACCGTCGCTGATCCCACGGGTTCAGGATCACCCTCATGAAACGCTTCCCCGACCGGTTAATCATTCCACCCCCGAAGCTTTGGGCCCCGCTTCGTTTCAAACCACCTAGGTTGAGGTCGTATGAGTGCTAAATCCACCATCGAATGGACCGACGCCACCTGGAATCCGGTGACTGGCTGTACAAAGATCACTCGTGGCTGTGACCACTGCTATGCAGAGCGATTCGCGGAGCGCTGGCGCGGCATTCCCGGACATCCCTATGAGCAGGGATTTGACCTGCGGCAATGGCCGTCCCGACTGGATCAACCCGCCCGATGGCGCGACCCGCGAATGATATTCGTCAACTCCATGAGCGACCTGTTTCACAAACTAGTGGATCGCCACTTTATCGACAGCGTATTCGAAACGATGGAGACGGTGGACAGACACATCTATCAGGTGCTGACCAAGCGCAGTTCGCTCATGCGAAATTATCTGCGGCACCGATATGGTAATGGGGGAGTCCCCGATCACATCTGGTGCGGAGTGTCCGTGGAAGATCGTTCGGCCAGTGTGCGGATTGGACATTTGCAGACCACCCCGGCGGCCGTGCGGTTCCTTTCGATGGAGCCGCTATTAGGGCCCATGGGGCACATTGACCTAGACGGGATATCCTGGGTCATCGTGGGAGGGGAGAGCGGCCCCAAGGCACGCCCGATGCGGCGGGAGTGGGTCCTAGATATCCGTGATCTGTGCACCCGGGCTAGGGTGCCCTTCTTCTTCAAGCAGTGGGGAGGGAGCACGCCGAAGGCTGGCGGTCGTCAGTTGGAAGGAATTGAGCATAACGCCATCCCGGAGTATCTGACCAAGAAAGACGGCCATGCGCTTCCAGTGGCACCCTGACGATCCACCGCCTACCCTTGAGCCCCATAGCAGGGCGAAACTGGAGGTCTTACGAACTTATCTTCGGGCGTACTTCGACAAGCTGAACGCGAATCCGGCCCGAGAGGAATTCAAGCTCGACTTGGTCGATGGTTTCGCAGGAGGAGGTGTCTTTCTGGATGGAAATTCCGAAGTGTCCGGGTCACCGTTGGTCATGCTCGAAGAAACGGAGCAGGCGCAAATCCGGCTGAATCAGAAACGCAAGAAATTGCTTCACATCAATTGCCGGTTCTATTTTGTAGACAAGAAGAAAGCCCACACAGACCACCTGCGAAAAGCCCTTTTAGAACGGGGTCATCCTGTGGATGACGACCGGATAGTTGTCCAAAACGGATGTTTCTCGGATGAGATCAAGGGTATTCTCGCGTCTATTCGAACGAGACAACCTCGTGTCGGCCGCGCGATTTTCCTTCTCGATCAGACGGGATTCTCTCAAGTCGAACTCTCGCTCGTCTCCCGAATCTTTCGGCAACTTCCATCCGCCGAGGTGATCCTGACATTTGCAGTCGACGCGCTGGTTAATTTGTTGTCGGAAAACCATCAGATGATCCGGTTGAGATCACCACTTCAGTTGACTACGTCGCAGATCTACGAGTTGATTCAACAAAAGGGTGGGGATGCTGGCAGAGCGCTTATACAAAGAACACTCCGCGACCACATTCGAAATGTCGTCGGCGCCGCCTATGATACGCCTTTCTTCATTCGACCGTGGCAGTCGAGGAGGGCCCTGTGGTTTCTCCATCTGTCAAGACACCCGACAGCACGCGATGTGATGATCCAGCAACACTGGGACATTCGGAATACCTTCGAACACTACGGTCGAGGTGATCTCGATTTGGATTTCGGCATGCCGGGTTGGGACGAGATGAGAGATTCAGAAACCCTCCCGTTGTTCCGGTTCGAGGAAATTGACCAGCAAGGTATGAGAAGGATGCTGTTGGAATCGCTCCCAAGAGAACTTTTTGCTCTGCTGTCTAATGGTCCAATCACCATAAACGCCTTTCGGCATGCGTTTTCGAACCGGACCACAGCCCGTTTCTCCGATCTTGACGAGGTGATGGTCGATCTCGTCAAGGAAAAGGAAATTGAAATCATCGGTCTGGATGGGAAACCTCGATCCCGGCTCTATTCACGTTTGATTCCCACAGACCGACTAGTGCTTGCCCACCAACAGTTGATCCCTGGACTCTCGCGCCGATCATGAATGACTCAAGATGAATTTTGCCTGTACCTCTTGGTCGGGCGTTAGCATTTCTTCCGGTTCGTCTTGTCGGCGAACCTGTTCAGCAAACGAGGGTTTTCGGAACATCATCTTGCCGGGTCTCAATCCCGGCGGCCAGCGCATTATCCTGTTCGACTACCGTGTTCCCATACCGGTGTTCTGATAGAATTCCATCCCCGCGTTTTTGGAATACGAAAATCATGCTGATCGGCTATGCCCAGGTTTCGACCCTGGACCAGAATCCGGATCTGCAGACCGATGCGTTGCATCAAGCTGGATGCGAGAGGGTATTCCTGGACAGGCCTCTGGAAAACGATCCGACCGACCCTAGTTGACGGCCGCGCTGGATTTCGCTCGGGCTGGCGACACCTTGGTTGTGTGGAAGCTGTCTCGGCTGGCTCGGTCCCTCCAGCAGGTAATACACACCTCACAACGGCTCTGGGAGAACAACGTCGGACTGAAAGTCCTGACGCAGAATATCGACACCGCCACCCCGGAAGGGCGCCTGTTTTCCACATGACGGCGGCCTTCGATGAATTCCAGCGCGAATTGATTGTCGAGAACACCTGGGCGGGCCTTCTGGCCACGAAGCAACGCGGTCGCCGGGGTGGCTGACCCCGCGTTCTGGATGCAAAAAAGATCCGGAATGCCGAGTCGATGCTACGGGATACGAAAAACTATCCCTTTATCGGGGATGTCATTGATCAGCTCGGCATCGGAAGAACCTCATTCTACCGGTACTTCTCGCCAGAGCGGATCCGTCAGTTTCGTAGGGAACATGCCTAACTCGTTGGATGGTATTGGTCGGCTCACTAACGAACCGTCTCGGGTGCATTCTGCCGGATTTAGTTCGAACCGTGACCGAGCTGGAACAGCAGCAGGTGGGTCTCTAAAGTCTGACGCAGAAGATTGACGCCGGCAGTAACACGGGCAAGACGGAAGTCCGTTCCTTTCGGATAAGACTGGCGCACCAAGCCATGGGGGTGCTCGTTCAGGCCCCGCTCCCAAGAGGGGTAGGGGGGTGGCAAAATAGAAGCCGGGCCGAAAGACGGAATCGGAGTGCGATAATGGTGAAGAACTTCTCCTATTCGATCTTAAGTAGCGAGAGGTCAGGTTGATGTACAGGAAGATCGCTCCTTCGGCTCATTGGTAGGGGCTTTTTGTTTATGGACCGCCGCAGTTCATTTAACACGGTCACTGCTGTTTTTCTCGGCTCTATAACTCCCTCTTCAATATATCTCCTAAAAATTTTATCCCAGAAATGATGACTGATTGGAATAGATATCCGCACCCCCCATCAGGGGAATGCCGCAAGGGTTCACTATCCAGTTCCATAAGAATATCGCCAAAATCATCGTCACAAGGAAGAATCACATCAACATTCTTCATCAAATTAAAAAAATCGTTTGAACCAATTTTCATTTTCTTTACCTTTTTTTACCGGTCATGAGATAATACCAAAATGTCCTCGGCGGTGTACCTATTTGATTAAAGTAGCAGCAACTCCCGCTGATGGAATCCCCCCGTGGATTCGGCGTGATTTCCGGGCACCAACGCCAGCGCGGGGAGTCTGCGGACGGATTATTTTGAAGTCCCCTGAACCCCCCGGATTGACTGGCTTCTTAGATTTGGTGGGAATTGCTGTGTATCGTGTACCCCTCTTAACACCCTGAAATACTTAATGACTGAATGCTATAAATCAACAGTTGCCTCTGAAGATGTTTCCGCCGAAAAATAAGCAAGACTATGAATGCAAACGAGGAATTTGACTTATACAAAGCCTTTCCAGATGCTGATAAATGGCGTCTTCATGCTCCATATTTTTCACTGTCACCCCAGAGGAGGGAAAATGAAACGGATGTGGCAGATATACTTAGTCAAGAGCTAAAAAGAGATGGGAAGGAATCATTCAGATCAATCACTATTTCTGAATCAGACCCACCAGACTGTATGGCAAGAGATGATTATGACCGAAAAATCGCTATCGAAGTCACAGAGTTGGTGAATGGAGATGCTATTCGAATCGCCAAACAAGAGCGGGAAAATGCCATACAGGGCAACCCTGACCGCACAAGGCTCAGCATAAAAGATATTCAGGGTGGTGAGGAGGATTTTCTCCCCATGAGTCCATCGGTTGTGATCCAGGAAATTTCTGAAAGAATCCGTAGAAAAGATATCAAGCATGAGAGGGTCAAGGGAGGTCCCTATGACATATACATCCTGATCATTTATTGTGCGGATCCGGAATACCTGACCTTTGATATACTGAATGAAATCAAGAAGGCTACATGGCATCCCACCAGTCTGATTGATCGCGTATATTTTCTCCAAGACTATTATCCTGGGGAGAAACGCTGTCCGTACATTGAACTGAAAATATCGAACCCCAGGTAAACCATTTATCCCCATTCAACCATGAGCATTTCCTGCCTGATCGCCAGTCTTGTTAGTATGTATCTCAATATCTGATATCGAATTTGGTTGCAATTCATTATCTCACTACGCCGACAGTTTGGGGGGTGGCTGTCGACTTCTCTCTTCATCAAGGAACTTGCCCCCAAGCCTTGCATGACTTTCTTCGGTTGCAGTTGGAGCAGAGCCCTATCCGGTTGTGAAAATCATCATCGCCACCCCGTGACCTAGGGATGCGGTGATCCAATTCGATATCCACAGCGCGAAGACAGGATGAGTCACAGTATGGATTGGCGCACTTCCGACCCTGTTTGTTCCACAGATAGTTTCTCATTTTTTGGTCTGATATCCTCGGAATGTCTTTTCGTCTTGGCGGTGACTTTGTTCAATCAGCGGATTGTCCATGGGCCTGTCGGCATTGGATTCAAACAGATCCGTATTACCGCGTAACAGGCATGCAGTGGCATTCTCGGCTTCCGGATCACAGTCAATTGCGACCCACTACCTCTTTAATGTCTCGCTTACAACGCAAGTAGTACCGCACCCGGCAAATGGGTCAAGGACGATATCTCCCGGATTGCTGCTGGCGGCAATGAATTTCGTGTACAGTTCCGGCGGTTTTTGAGTACTCCACCCGCTACGCCTTCTATCGGATGGCATGATCGGCTGAATTTCTATCCAGTCATCCGGGTGTTTTCCCCTCGGATTCATGGTGTAATTTTCGTATGTTCGGCCACCGCGAAACGCCCTTGCCGTATATTTCAGGCGTTCAGATAATTCCAGCGAATAGTCAATCCGTATTTCATCAACATTGAAGGTGATGCGATTGGATTGGTTGGAAGACTTGGAATAGCGGAATATGGTGTCGTGCTTTCGTGCGAAATCCCGTTTCGGCACCCCCCACCTCGATAGCACCAGATGATTTCGTTGCGAAAGCGATTCTTTCCGAATATCGAATCCATCAGAAGACGCAGGTATGAATTTGCCGCATGATTACAGTGCAGATAAATGGTGCCTTCCGGTTTCAGTAACCGATGCATTTCTATGATCCTAGGTGCCATCCATGCGATATAGGCCGCAACCGAGTTTCTGGTATTACCAGTGTTGATCTTTCCTGTCCGCTCATCCACCGTACCGCCTTCGATAAGTACGGCGGATTCAATTATCTTTCGGATTGACGGATAGTCTGCTGCAATCAGATCATGCCATTCATCGGTCACCTCATCCCACCGCCAGCGGTCATCGAATTGCTGCTGTGCGGTTCGTAAGTCGAGTGGGGCATTATGAATCCGCTTGGTGTCAAACGGTGGGTCGGTGGCAATCAGGTCAACCGATTCACTATTCATCCCTCGCATTACGGCATGACAAACAGCGTTCGATTTTCCCAGTTGCAGGTACTGATTTGAGTTGGGGTGAGGGGGGTACTCATGATAGCCTTATATCCATGTAGACAAACGAATCTTGGCATCCTCAAGATACTCGAACCATTTCTTCAGCGATTCATCGTTAAGAGTGCATTTTTCCGGTGGGTACATTTTCTCTTTTATCAGACGAATAATCATATCGTTTGCCATATCCCTTGCGTCCGATTTCATAAAGCTCATATTTCCCGACGCATCCGGATTTAATCGGAACTTCATGGGCAAAAAAAGCAGTATCCTGATCTCATCTGGCTGATTTTCATTGGTTTCTTGGTTTTTTGGCTGCCGTTCAACCTGTCATATTGATGGGAACACCTCGATCCGGCTTGACACCGAGCAGTTCGAAGGCCCGTTTTTGGACCGCCGTGGGCTGGGTGACCAGCGTCAGCCGACGATTGGCCGGGCCCCGCAGACGGACCTGATTCAAGGCTAGGCTGGCCAAGTCGTCGAGCCGGGTACGGAAGCTGTGGACGGGCAGGCCCTCGGCCGTGACCCGGGTCGCGGCCTTGGATTGGGCGGCCGGGGACGGCTGGGCCGGGGCGACCGGCGTATCCCGGGCGGCCTGCGCCGCGGCCCGGTCATCGTCCTCGAACCCCATCGGAGCCAGACGTTGACGCAGGTGCCATTCCACATAGTAGGCCAGCATACAAAGGAAGATATGGGCACGGACCTGATCGGCGGAGTACACATGGATCGGGCGGATTCTCAGGTCGCTCTTCATACTCCGGAACGCCCGTTCCACCCCAGCGAGGCGCTTGTAGGCCTCCACCGCCTCGGCGGCTCCCAGCGTCTCGGCCTCCAGAGAGGTCCGGATGACATCGATGCCGTCGAGTCGTGCTTCGGCGATGATCCGTTCGGGGCGCTGGCGCCAGACCAAGCGGCGGTCGGTCACCTGGATCTCGAAATGCTTGGCGACCTGGTGACGGGGGATCTCCTGACCCACCCGGCGTTCAATGGCCCCCACCCCCTTCAGCCGGCCAGACCGCACTGAGGCGGCGATCCGCTCCAGCGCCTTGGCCGTCGCCCTCAACAGATCCTGGCGTTGGCGCCGCCGTTCGGTCTGCAGTCTCGGATTCAGGCAGACGATCAGGCGTTCTCCGGGGAAGTCCGGCCCCGTGACCTCGGCGATGGCATCGGGGATCAGGGTTTCCGGCACGAGCGGAGCCGGCTCACCCGGGGCACCGTGCTGGAGTAGTGGGCGGATATCCGGGGTCTTCAGCGCCGAGATCCAGTCCAGGCCCGCTGGCTCCAGGTCCTCACGGATCCGGGCGGTGGTCAGCCTCCGGCGATCTCCCACCCAAGCCAGGCGATGGATGCCAAAACGCCGACGGATCTTGTTGATTTGATGGACCACCGTTTTGGGGTCGGCCGGGTTTCCCGGAAAGACTTCGATGGCCACGGGACACCCGTCGGCGGCACACAGCAATCCATAGACGATCTGCCGTTTGCCCGCCTTTCCGTCACGATGGTCTCCGAATTCCGCCAGCGGGCCGTGGGTACCTTCCAGGTAGGAACTGCTCACATCGTAGAGCATGAGCGTTCCCCCCTGGCGAGGCTGGCGGGCGAGATGGCGCTCAATCCCAGGCTGACGCGCCAGCAGCCAGTCGAGCATGCCCAGGACTTCGTTCCCACTCACCGCCCCCAGACCGAGCATCGCCCCGAGGCTGCTCGTCGCCGTCTGGGGTGACAGCTGTCGGGCGGTGGCCAGCTTGGAATCGGGCGACAGCACCCGGGCGACGATGGCGGCCAGGGCCAGCTGACGCTCACGACGGTCGTCGCGGTGCAGGCAGCGCTCCAGGCCCAGTGCTCGGGCCATGCCCAAGACCGCCGCGACCTGCCCATGTCCCCAAGAGCGCTCCACCTGGATCAGTTGGTCGATGTCCCGGACGGCGACAGCACCTTTGAGCACCGCCCGAAACCCCTCGATGACTTCGGGCGGAAACCGCGAGAGGTTGGCGACGGTCCGCTGGCGAATGCGGCGGCCCTCGCGCCAGGCTTCACGCAGGAGGATGGCGGACTTGCCCGACCGATTGGGAACCGATTCGATAGGGAAGGCCAGGATACCATCCCATGATGGGCACATCATGGATGGCTGGTCATCCAGTCGGTCTCAAATGTCAATTCGTATAATAAAACCCCCGTGCCACTCTGAAGTGCAACACTTAGCCCCGTCGCCTGATTGATTGAGTCAGGCGGATTGCAGTGGGCCAGATGATGGCAGACAATCTCAGTTTGCTAACAACTGGAGAACTGTCATGCCGAATGGCTACCACCACCTGACCCACCCGGAAAGATCGCCCATTTTCGCGCTCAAGTCCACTGGTCGATCCCAGCGGCAGATTGCCGCGCAGCTCGGACGGGACGTCAGCACGATTTCCCGAGAGCTGTCTCGCAACCGCGGACAGCGCGGGTATCGTCACCAGCAAGCCCAGGGCAAGGCGACGAGCCGACGCCGGGCCGCCTCGGCTGTACCCTGGAAGATGACCCCGGACCACTCCGGGGAGCGGGGCCTGAACGAGCACACCAACGGCCTGGTCCGCCAGTATTTCCCGAAGGGAACGGACTTCCGTCAGGTGACGCTGGCCCAGGTCCAGGTGGTGGCCGACCGGATCAACCGCCGGCCCCGCAAGGTGCTGGGGTATCGGACCCCGGAAGAGGTCTTCACCGCTGCCGCCCCGCTCGGCCAAAACCCGCCTGACACGGCCCGAGCGGGGCCCTGGCATCGTGAAATCGCCTCGGTTAGACTCCCTTGGCGTCGAGATGGATGCCATTGATGACCAACATCAACCCCTTGGGGGCTGAATTTTCCGGTCGCCACCCCGCTCCCTTCATTCGGGGGACGCACTCATGCCGGGAGCGGGGCGAGTGTTGCACTTCAGACTGGAAGTGGGGAAGAATTGAGGGTGGTTTGTTTGGTGGGGCGTGCAGGAATCGAACCTGCGACCAATTGATTAAAAGTCAACTGCTCTACCGACTGAGCTAACGCCCCATATTTTGCATCCTTGGTTTCCCATGACGAATCCATGATTGTCTGATCCAGGACGGAGGCTCATGATTCCGAAATTCGCGGGGAGGCGGGATTATCTCGGTATGACCCAGCAGTGTCAAATCCAAGACCCGATGCCCAACATAAGTCCGTCCACCTCTGCCTAGGGGGATCAATTGATGGTTTGCTTGATCCTCCGCAAGCGTATCTCCGCAGGAACGGTGATTTGATGTCCGGGGAAACGAGCTAATATCTCCTCAAAGGTCTTCGCCGCTTGATCATATGCCCCAATATCATACTGAATATAGCCAATTTTGAGCATGGCTTCGGGCGCCCGAGAACTGCTCGGGAACCGATCAATAAGTGAGCGAAAACCGTTCAGTGCTCCCTCAAATTCCCGGTTGACGTAATTTGCTTCCGACATCCAGTACAGGGAGTCATCGGCCAACTCACTTTCAGGCCAGGTCGCTATCAGCTTTTGGAATTGTTCAATAGCTTCCTCATAACGACTCAGCTTGAGTGCATCAAAAGCGCTGTCGTATGCGTCCTGTTCGTTAAGGGAAACGCTGCTGGTGCCACTTGTGGGTGGATTGAAAGTCTGAGCCGCAACAGTACTTCCTACAGTCACGGTGTTGATCGGGCCGGTTTGACCGTTTTGGTTAGTCTGTACTGTGGCATCATCTTGTACTGTACCTTGAGGGGGCGTTTTAAGCCCTGTGTCCCCAGAATGAACGGCCACATCAGTGCCATCGCCGTTATCCATCTCATTCCCAGCCGGCACCTGCCCTGATTGAGTCGCCACGGGTGTAGTTTCCAACGATTCCAGTCGTCCCACAAAACCCTCTTGTCTTTGTTCAAGATCGGTTAACCGACGGTCTACATCCCGAAAAAAATCCTCCTGCCTCCGGGAGTCGTTTCTTTGATTGAAATACATTTCCTCCAAACGGTTCCGCAACACTTTCACTTCCTCTTTCAGTGCCGTCAGTTCGTTCAATGCCCGGATCATGTTCACGTTTGACAGCGATAACGACTGCACCGGTTGTTCAATCTGAGCCAACTGCAACCGAGGTGCAACTGACCCTTCTTCCGATGCATAAGCCGACAGCGTGATTCCTAGTAAAAAAAGTAGGATGGTTCCGCTGGAGAGCAATAAAATTCGCTGCACCAAAGCCCCGGATTGAGCCCTTATCTTCATGTAGTTAGTGCCAAGTCCCAAGTTATCAGCCATCACGTCGTTTTGAAAGCACCATGATCAGTGACAGATGACTTAATCCGACCGGCAACAGCTTTTGCAAGAAACAAGGATGGCAACCCCTCGGCTTGGTCACACACGATGCGGCTGTTGGTGCAGGAAAACCCATCGACGAGCCTACTCTTCGGAATGCGGTTCTATTGGTAAAGGATTTCGACCCGGCGGTTGAGAGACCAAGCCGTCTCATCACTGCCAAGTGCTTCAGGGCGTTCCTCACCATAGGACACAATCTGCAATCTGCCGAGGTCGACCCCACTGGCCTCCATCAGATTGGCCACAGACTTTGCACGGTCTTCACCCAGTGCCAGATTATATTCCCGGGTGCCACGCTCGTCTGCATGGCCCTCAAGAATGACCTCAATCTCAGGGCTAGACAGCATATTCTGTGCATGGGCCAGCACCACAGACTCGGCTTCCAGCGTTAACCGGCTGCTGTTATATTCAAAATACACCACTCGTCTAGACAGGTTGTCAGCGTCCGTTCCGAGGCCGCTCTCAGGCGCAATTCCCGTTTCCGACAATTCACCTGAGGTATCACCCCCCAAGCCAATGATTACCGGCCCGGATTCACCCTCTGTACCCGATGTGCCGAGACCGGCCGTTCCTTCCACCACTTCGATTTCGGTATATTCGTCGGTGGCGTCTCGACCACCGCAACTAGCAAGTACTATACCGATACTGGCTGTCAGGAGACAAATCAACAAGTTGCGCACTTTGTATACCTCTATAATTGACTTCGTTTGAAAGGAGACCATGCTGGCTCTCGAACGGAACCGTTTTGAAATCGCAACGTTTTTCTGGCCGTGCCATCTGTCGACACGACAGCCAGCACGTCACGTCCACCTAGTTGAGTAGCATAGATGACCATTTTGCCATTGGGAGCAAAGGCAGGGGATTCGTCTTGGGTCGTATCGGTCAGTTCGCTCACAGTCTGATCTTGGATTGAGTATATCCCAACTCGAAACCCATTGCCCTGATCAGTGACCATGACGATGCTCTTCCCGTCTGGCGAATAGGACGGTCCAGCATTGTATTGTCCCATAAACGTCAGTCGGCGCGGTTCTCCTGGGTCCCTTACTGATATTTCATACAATTGAGGTAATCCGCCCCGGCCTGAGGAGAATACCAAGCGCGAGCCATCGGGTGAAAATGACGCCTCTGTATCAATCGCCAGGTTCTTGGTCATTCGCCTCAAGTGACGCCGTTCGAGGTCATAAAGATAGATATCCGGATTACCGTCGATGGATAAGGTCAGGGCCAGTTGGCGACCATCCGGAGACCAGGCTGGAGCACTGTTGATTCCCTCTTGATCAGAAATGAGCAGCCGCTCGCCTGTCCATATATTCTGCACAAACACCACCGAACGTTTCATTTCGAAAGATACGTAACTGACCCAATCCCCATCTGGAGACCAAGCCGGTGACAAAATCGGTTGGGGTGACTGAAGAATCGTCTTGGGGTTGTATCCGTCAAAGTCGGCAATCTGCAGACTGAAGGTGCGATTCGCCCCCCCACTTTCTACATGCACGTAAGCGATCCGGGTATCAAAAGCCCCCAGCTCCCCGGTGAAATGCTGGTAAATCCGATCACTGATCTGATGGGATACCCGGCGCAACCGATCTTTTGGCACCTGAAATACCTTTCCTTGGAGACTGCGTTGGCGAAAAACATCAATCAGATGGAAGCGCACTTCATACCGGTCTTTGTCGACGTTTATGATCTGGCCGACCACCAGTGCTTCCGCCTTGATAAGGCGCCAGTCCTTGTATTGCACTGACTCCGGGTCAGCCGGATAGCCCGGAAATTGCCCTTGTGCAATGATTTCAAATTGTCCGGTCAAGGCAAGATTATCCGCAATAATGTCGGCTGGTTGATGCTCGAAGCCACCCCCCCCCACCGTTTGAAAGGGCACGATGGCAATCGGAATGCCAGCTTCCACCCCCTTGTTGACCTCAATAGTAAATACGGCCAGAACCTTCAAGGGCAGCAAGAACAATATCGTCAACACGATGGCGGCGAAATGGTTCAGAGGGCGGTTCAGGTTGACAATCTTACTCATCGGGGTTGAATTCAATATGAAACTCTTTGATGTATTGATAATACTCCGCTTCTGTCGGAATTGGCAAAGGGGAAGCCTTCTGTACGGCGAGTTCCGCCGACTCGTCGAAGTGCACATCTCCACTACTTTTCACAATGCGAGCGTTCTTCACTTCACCGTTTCTGCCAACCCGCAGACCAATCACCACTTTCAAACCGCGAAGGCTGGTACTCGGACGGCGCCAGTTGGCCTCAATGGCCGCCCGAATTCGACCGGCCGCTGCGGATAGGGCGTCGGTCGCTGCCTTCTCTGTCTCGGCGGCCAGACGAGCCTCCTGCTCAGCTTGAAGCTGCGCCTTGAGCTTCTGCTCGTCCAGACGTCGTCGCTCTTCCGCCTGGCGTTTCTTCTCGGCTTCCGCTTGGCGCCGTTTCTCTTCTTCGACCTGGCGTTTCTTCTCGGCTTCCGCTTGGCGCCGTCTCTCTTCTTCCAGTTGGCGCTTTTTCTCAGCTTCCGCCTGGCGTTGCCTTTCGGCTTCGGCTTTCTGTTTGAGTGCCAATTCTTTTCTTTGGCGCTCTTCTTCTTGACGCTGCTTTTTCAGGGCCACACGCTCCTGATCACACAGTCCATCCAACTCGTGATTGATTTCTCCAGCACGTTCCTCCTCCAGTACCAGCTTCTCACAATGGTTAAGCAGGAATTCCCGCCGCTTACGTGCTTGTTCTTTTTTCAGGGCTTCGGCTTGCTGACGTTGTTTTTCCTCGGCCAGATGTCGCTCCTCATCCTGGCGCTGACGTTCCAACTCTCTTAGATGACGTTGTTTTTCCTCTTCCTTGCGAGCCAGTTCCAACTGGCTGACCACCACCGCCTGCACCGGCTTGCCCTTGGCTTCAAGCTTTTCCTGATGGACACTGATCCCAAACACAATGAAATACAGTATGCCCCCATGGATGATCAGCGTAAACAATCCTGACCGGCACCAGGCGACGAGTCTGCGTAGTCTTGACGTCGTCAATTTGCAGATTGCTCGGTGACCAGCCCCACCGATTCCACCCCGGCCTTTTGCAACAGGACCATGGCTTCCACGACATATGCATAATGTGCCAATGCATCTCCGCGCACCAAGAATGGCAAATCGGGATTCCGAGTCAGAACAGTTCTGGCGAGTCTGGTGACCTCATCAGCATTGACCACAGACTCCCGGTTATCATTGACATAGAGGTTGCCCTGCACATCGACGGTGACTACGAACGGTTCCTCATCTACAGTGGGCATCACCTCCGCAGTGGTGTCCGGCAAATCGACCTGAACACCGGTGCTCAGCAAAGGAGCGGTCACCATGAAAATAATCAAAAGCACCAGCATCACATCAATATACGGCACGACGTTGATTTCGCTCATCAGGCGCTTCTTCCGACCGTAGCGTGTCTGGCTCATGAGAATTAGGCGGCCGTATCCTGCCGATTGACAATACTCACAAACTCTTCCATGAACACCTCATAGCGGGTGGTCAATTTCTCTGCCGTGTGAGCAAAACGATTGTAAGCCACGACCGCCGGAATGGCCGCAAACAATCCCATCGCTGTGGCAATCAATGCCTCTGCAATGCCAGGTGCCACGGTCGCGATGGTGACTTGTTGCTGTACCCCAAGACTCATGAAGGAATTCATGATCCCCCAAACAGTACCGAACAAACCGATATAAGGACTAATCGATCCGACTGTGGCCAGAAAGGACAGATTGGTTTCCAGATGATCGACTTCCCGACTCAGCGCGACTCGCATGGAGCGGTGTACGCCATCCACCATCTCCGTTCGGTTCACATTGGTTTTCTGGGCCAGTCGATTGTACTCTCGATATCCGGCAATAAAGATGTTGACGATTCCCTTGCTCACCCCCCCCTGACTCCAGGTTTCATAGATCCGGCTCATCTCTCCACCGGACCAGAACTCATCCTCAAAGTCATCGGCAATCCGCATATAACGCTTATAGGAACTGCGTTTGTGGTCAATCATGAACCAGGAAATCACGGACGCGAGAAACAGGGTCAGCATCACGGCCTGCACCAGCCAACTGGCCCCCATGATCAAGTGCAAAATGGACAGGCCTCCATTCGGGTTAAAGGGAATGTCGGTGGGCATGTTCTGCTCTGTGAGGGTGATGCTGGCAGGTGCGTGGGGGAAGCACGGGCGGGAAATGACTCACCTATTGTATCCGCGTCCGGGCCAGGGCGGATTGCACAATTTCTGGCATTTTGCAGGGTGCAAAAGTATCACTACGAAGAATCACCAGACGGATGCGGCCGGTCACAAGCAACTCCTCTCCCCGCATAATCGGGTGCACAAATCTCACCGATGCCCCACGCACCTCGTCCACCTTCAGCGTCACGCGAATGACATCATCCAGTCGCGCTGGCTGGTAGTATTGTACACAGGCTTCTTTGACCACGAACACCACGTTATGCTCATCCCTGACCGACGATAGGGAAAGTCCCAATGAGCGCAGATAGGCATTCCGGGCCCGTTCCATGTAAGCCAGATAGTTGGCGTAATACACAACTCCGGCCGCATCGGTGTCTTCAAAATTGATCGTGACCGGCAACGAAAATTCCGTTTCAAGGGGCATCTGCACTACCTGGATGGGAATGTATTGCCATCGGATAAATCGTCACTGAACCGCCCAATGTGAGTACCTCAGTGACTGTTGTCAGGGATCAGATCCTGTTGCTGCCCGGCCAGATGACGAGGCAACTCCACGTTCAGATGACGCCAAGCATGGCTGGTGACCATTCTGCCCCGAGGGGTTCTCATGAGAAATCCCTGCTGGATGAGGTAGGGCTCCACGACATCTTCAATCGTGTCTCTTTCTTCTCCGATCGCGGCGGAAATACTGTCGATACCCACCGGACCTCCATCGAATTTGCTCATGATCGCCAGCAGCATGCTGCGGTCGAGTGCGTCCAGACCATAGCGGTCCACTTCCAGCATATCCAGTGCCGCATCAGCGACTTCCTGACCGATGAACCCGTCAGAGCGTACCTCCGCATAGTCGCGTACGCGTCGAAGCAACCGGTTGGCAATCCGAGGAGTGCCGCGAGAACGCACGGCCACCGCCTGCACACCCCTATCATCAAAAGACAGATTGAGCAGTCTGGCTGACCGTTCCACGATCAATGTCAGCTCCTCAACACTGTAGAACTGAAGTCTCTGAACAATGCCGAAACGGTCTCTCAAAGGCGACGTGAGCAATCCGGCCCGAGTTGTGGCCCCGACCAAGGTAAATGTCGGCAAATTGAGTTTGATGGAGCGGGCGGCAGGGCCTTCGCCAATCATGATGTCGATCTGGCAATCCTCCATGGCAGGATAGAGGATCTCCTCAATCGCCGGATTCATGCGATGGATTTCATCAATGAACAGCACGTCATGGGGTTCCAGGTTGGTCAGAATCGCAGCGAGGTCACCCGCCTTTTCCAGAACCGGTCCAGATGTCTGGCGAAAACGGGATTCCATTTCCGTGGCAATAATATGAGCGATCGTGGTTTTACCAAGGCCCGGCGGACCGAATACCAGCACATGATCCAGTGCCTCGGAGCGATTCCGGGCCGCCCGGATGAAAATTTCCAGCTGTTCCCGGGTGCGGGGCTGACCGATGAAGTCCTGCAACCGATGGGGACGCAGACTGCGGTCCAGCATCTGTTCCTGAGGCGGGTCGACAGGGTGGGGCGACAGCAGGGAATCAGGCTTGGTCATGAATCAGGCAGATTTCAGATCGCTATCTTCGACTGAGCCACTGCAAGGCTTGGCGAATCAGGTCATCTCGGCCATCAGTCTGGCCTTCTACGGCACGGATGGCCCGGGTCGCATCTACGTGTCGATAACCCAGTGCGACCAAGGCACCGATGGCATCCTCGACCGGGGTGTGCGCATCCTGACTGGACGGTGAACTGAAATCGGCCATCTCTTCCAGGAAATCCCTATCGATCCGGTCTCGCATCTCAAGCAGCATCCGCTCTGCCGTCTTCTTTCCGATACCCGGGACCGATGTCAGTGCTCTGGAGTCCTGCATTCGAACACACTGCACGAACTGGTTCACCGTCAAGGTCGACAGAATGGACAGTCCTACCCGAGCTCCCACGCCACTGACCTTCAGCAAGTTGCGGAAGAATTCGCGCTGAAAGCGATCAGAAAACCCGAACAGCAACTGAGCATCTTCCCGAACCAGGAGGTGAGTGAACAAAGCCACCTCATCTCCCTCATCCGGCAAGTCATAGAACGTGTTCATAGGCGCTTCCATCTCATAACCGACGCCTCCCACATCCAGCACCAGGAAGGGGGGGCGTTTGTGGAGCAAGGTGCCTCGAAGCAACCCGATCATGATCCTGTCGCCTGCTCCAGCCGACGGCTCACTGTCACCGTATTGATATGACAGATGGCACAGGCCAACGCATCAGCAGCATCTAGGCTAGGGACTGTCCGCAACCCCAACAAGATACGCACCATGTACCGCACCTGTTCCTTGGAGGCATTGCCGGAACCTACCACGGCCTGCTTGATTTGCAAGGCACTGTATTCCGCCACCGCACAGCCATGGTTCACTGCCGAACAGACTGCGCTGCCACGGGCTTGCCCGAGCGTTAATGCGGAGCGGGCATTGTTGGCAACGAAGACCTGTTCCACGGCGACCGAATCAGGAGAGTATTCCTTCATCAGAATGGCCACCTGGCGGTAAATGGCCCCTAGTCGCTCCGGCAAAGCCCCCCCCCCAAGTGCCAGGTTTTCACTGTGCAAGGCCACCAGGTTCTGATGAACCGATTCGACCACACCGAGCCCGGTGTGACGGGAACCCGGGTCAATACCGAGCACTCTCATTCGGCTTCGACGAAGAGCGCATTGGTGTAGACATCCTGTACATCGTCCAGTTCTTCCAGAGCCTGGACTAACCGGGCCACTGTCTCGGCGTCGGTACCGGCAATTTCCGTTTCCGTTGTTGGCCGCTGAATGATCTCGGCCATCTCGGGCATCAGGTCAGCATTTCGGAAAGCCTGCTCAATGCGATGAAACTGTTCCGGCATGGTCGTCACTTCGGTGATCCCATCCAGGGTTTCAATATCTTCGGCCCCGGCTTCCAAGGCCACCTCCATGATGGTTTCCTCATTGGCGCCATCCGAAAACACGATGGAACCGACCTTGTTGAACAGGTAGGATACCGACCCATCCGTTCCCAGATTGCCCCCATGCTTGGTGAAAACATGGCGCACTTCGCTGACTGTACGATTGCGATTGTCAGTGGATGTTTCCACCAATACCGCCACCCCTCCGGGAGCATACCCTTCGTAGCGGACATCTTCATAATGTGCGCCGCCCAATTCACCGGCACCGCGTTTGACCGCTCGGTCAATGGTGTCCCGAGACATGTTGGCCGCCAATGCCTTGTCAATGGCGGCACGCAACTTGGCATTGACGCCTGGATCACTGCCACCGTGACGACTGGCCACGGTGATTTCCTTGATCATCTTAGTGAATATCTTGCCTCGCTTGGCGTCTTGCGCCGCTTTGCGGAACTTGATGTTGGCCCATTTGCTGTGACCAGCCATGAAATAACCTGAAATGCCCGAATAGTCAGGGGGAATTGCCTCTGGAACGCCTGTCCGACGGCTATGTACCTAGCTTGGAGTGTAGCACATGCACCCTCCCCTCAGGGCGGGAACCGAGGGGACTGGTCTAACCCGCTGGCGATTTGCGAATCTGCAGGGCCAATTCCCGCAGTTGTCTGGCATCGACCTCATTCGGGGCTTCAGTGAGCAAGCAGGAGGCTTTCTGGGTCTTGGGAAATGCGATCACGTCACGAATGGATTCCACCCCAGCCATCATCGCCACCAGACGATCAATGCCGAAAGCGATCCCTCCATGGGGAGGCGGGCCGAAATCCAGGGCCTCCAGCAAGAAGCCGAATTGCTCCCGGGCTTCCCGCTCGCTCATGCCCAGCAGGGACAGCATCTTCTGCTGCAGGTCCGGGCGATGAATACGGATGGAGCCGCCACCAATTTCCGTCCCGTTGAGCACCAAATCATAAGCCCGGGACAGCATCCTGCCAGGGTCGCTTTCCAGCAAGGGCTCGTCGGACTCCCGCGGAGCCGTAAAGGGATGATGCAAGGCGCTCCAGCCCTTCTGGTCCGGATTCCACTGAACCAGCGGGAAATCGACCACCCACAACGGCTTCCAGCCAGACTGAACCATGCCAAGATCCCGCCCCACACGCAAACGGAGTGCCCCGAGGGCATCGTTGACGATGCCGGCATCATCCGCCCCAAAGAAAAGCAGGTCACCCGTCTCGGCTTGGGCCCGTTGCACGATTTCCGGCAGGACCTCGTCCGGCAGGAACTTGAGGATCGGTGACTGCAGACCATGACGTCCCGCGTTGGCATCATTCACCTTGATGTAGGCCAGACCCTTCGCGCCATATTGCTTGACGAACTCCGTATACCCGTCAATCTGGGCACGTGACAGGCGGTGACCGCCCGGCACTCTCATCACCGCCACTCGACTCGCGCTGTCGTTCGCCGCCTGAGAAAATACCTTGAAATCGACTGTTTTCATGAGATCGGCAATCTCGTGCAATTCCAGATCAATACGAAGGTCCGGACGATCCACACCGTATCGCATCAGGGCTTCGTGGTAGGTCATCCGCGGCATGGGCTCTGGCAGTTCCACCTTCAGCACATTGTGGAAGAGCGTCCTGACCATCTCTTCCATCAGAGCCGTAATCCCCGTCTCGTCGATGAAGGACATCTCGACATCAAGTTGCGTGAATTCCGGTTGACGATCCGACCGCAAGTCCTCATCCCGAAAACACCGGGCCACTTGGTAATAGCGTTCAAACCCCGCCACCATCAGGAGTTGCTTGAACAATTGAGGGGATTGTGGCAAGGCAAAAAACTCTCCCGGTTGCGTGCGACTGGGGACCAAATAGTCCCGAGCGCCTTCGGGAGTGGACCGGGTGAGCATCGGGGTCTCGATTTCGAGGAAATCCCGCGCATTCAGGAAACGGCGCAGTTCACTCACAATGTGATGGCGCAACCGGAGATGTCCTTGCATGGAGGCCCGTCGCAGATCCAGATAACGGTATTTCAGACGAACTGCCTCACTGATTTCCTCCTCATCCATCTGAAACGGCAAAGCTTTTGATGCCGCCAACACCTGTATGGATTCCGCCAGCACTTCCACCGAACCCGTGGACAACTCGGGGTTGTCAGTCCCTTCCGGACGCCGACGAACCCGTCCCGACACTTCCAGGACATATTCATTCCGGACCGCTTCCGCCACTTCAAACGGCACCGGATAGTCCGGGTCCGCCACCACCTGCACCTTGCCAGAGCGGTCTCGCAGATCAATGAAGATGACCCCGCCGTGGTCGCGCCGAGTCAGCACCCAACCATTCAGAGTGATAGCCCGGTCAATATCGGATTTGGTCACTTGACCGCAGAGATGTGTGCGCATGAAAAGCTCATCGGTTGATTGACCGCCCGCCCGGAGGACCGAAATATGGGTTATCTAACGTTGGAACGGGGTGAGATATGTTTTCCCACAGTCGCCATCGGATAGTTGGCCCCTGTGGAAGCAAGAATGTCAGGCCGCCTTGCTGTCGCCCGACTGGCCCGACGGAGTGTTGTCGGTCTGGCCGGAGTCTTTCTTTTCGGCCGGTTGATCAGCTGGTGGCTTCGTTCCACTGTCACCATCCTTGCTGTCACTGCTGGGCTTTTTGCCGTGGCCCTTGAAGTCCGTTTCGTACCATCCGGTCCCCTTGAGGCGAAATCCCGCAGGGGAGACGAGCCGCTTGAGGGAAGGTTGACCACACGCCGGACAGACTGTCAGAGGCGCCTCGGAAATTTTCTGCAGCACCTCGACATGGTGGTCACAGGCCTGACACTGATACTCGTAGAATGGCATCGTTAGTTGGTCCCAGGAGGCATCAAAAGTGGCGAGATAGAGGCTGTCCTTGGGATTATACCCAAGTCCAGTGCTGTGGGGGTTTGGCAGAGCCATTAAAAATAGTCATGGGACCAATCAGGTTACCGCAACCTTCCGCAGACTCCGGCCTCTGGCATCTCCCACCCAGTCCAGGCCGGGCCCCGTTCCGATGGCGGGCTTACCCGTCTTGTCCACACAGTTGCGACCGAATACCACCACCTCGAACACGGTGCCATGTCCCCGTATCAAGGTATGTTCAAACAGCAGGCTGCGATGCACTTTCGCACCTGACTCGAGATGACAGCCATGGGAAATCCAGCTCGGTCCAAAGATTTCACATCCACTCTCAATGCGTGAATTGGCCCCGATATAAACCGGACCCTCAATCAACACATCATCCCAATCGACATGGACATTGAGGCCGGTCCAGATCTGGGGAAGAATTTCCCGGCCGGGCATTTTGATGTCTCGCAAAGCACCGCGCATCAACTGCTGGTTAACCCGCCAATAATCGCTCATGCGGCCGATATCCAGCCAGTGGAATGGCAGTTCGATAGCCCCCAATGCGACACCATCGTGTATCAGGGACGGGAGCAGCTGTGCCCCGATGTCGTAGATGATCCGACTGGGAATCCGGTCGATGATTTCCGGCTCAAAAAGATAGATTCCGGTATTGACCAGTGTGGACCGAGCCGCATTCACGTCCGGCTTTTCCTGGTATGACTTCACTTTTCCTTTCGCATCGCAAACGACTACCCCATAGTTCGAGACGGCCTCCTTGGGAACCCGCTTGACCACAAGACTCGCCTGAAATCCAGACTGCCAGTGTCTGCGCAGAGCGTCAGTCAGATCCAGATCCATGATCGCGTCCCCACACACCACCAGGAAAGTATCGTCAAAAAATCCCCCGAATTCCTGGATCCGCTTGATGCCCCCGGCCGAACCGAGGGGAGCTGCGATCAACTCACCATCGGCAATGTAACCCTCAAAGGAATAACCGATGTTGATCCCCCATCGCCTGCCGTCACCAAAATAGGTCTCGATGGATTCGGGCAAGTGACTCACATTGACCATGATGTCAGTGAATCCGTGTCGGGAAAGCTGCTCGACCAGATACTCCATGACCGGCTTTCCGATGATCGGAATCATCGGCTTGGGTAGTTCATAGGTGAGCGGTCGAACCCTCGTGCCCTTGCCGGCAGCCAGAATCAAGGCTTTCATATGTTCACCCGGGGCGGGTTTGTCGTAGCGTGTCGTCGAGACGTTTGTGGTTGGGGGTCGAATCGATCAGAATGCAAAAGGCCCACGACCAAAATCGTGGGCCTCGTTTGTTGGGCTAGGCGGCCGATGTAAAGATGCGTTCAATCGTCACTGAAGATGCCAAAAATATGCAGCAGGCTCATGAACAGGTTGTAAATCGTCAGATACAGTGTCACGGTCGCCATGATGTAATTGGTTTCACCCCCATGGATAATGGCACTGGTCTGAAACAGGATCAGACCCGCCATCAGCAGGATGAACATGACCGAAACGGCCAATGACAGGGCTGGAATGGAAAAGAGGATCGCCACTAAGCCCGCCACAAAGGCGACCAAAATGCCCATGAACAGCATGCTGCCCAGGAAACTGAAGTCCTTACGGGTGACCAGCGTGTAGGCAGACAGGCCCAGGAAGATTACGCCAGTCCCTCCGAGCGCCATCATGACAATCTGGGGACCATTGGCAAGTTGGTTGATGTAGACGTTCAATATTGGTCCCAGGGTCAAGCCCATGAAACCAGTGAACAGGAATACGAACAAAATCCCCAACGAGGAGTTGCGAAATTTCTGGGTCAAGAATAAAAGTGCAAAGTACCCGACCAACGTGAGTATCAATCCAGGATGAGGCATATTCACCGCCATGGAAACACCAGCGACGGCCGCACTGAAAAGCAGCGTCATCGCCAACAGCATGTAGGTGTTTTTCAGAACCCTGTTGATTTCGATACCACGACTATCGGTACGGATCACAGCTTGTTCAAATCTTGTCATTAGTCTGAATTCCTCTGGAATTGGTTGAACATCACATGCGGGGGACTAGCCGCGCACACCAATAATATCCAATTATTTATTGGCTTAACACAATAATGCCACCGGTGTCGAAAAAATCAAGCACCCGCTATTCGATTCTCGCTGTGTGAAGTCATCGACAGTCGGGTTTTGTCGAAGTTGGTGAGTTAAGTTTTTCGAGGATGGGTGAGGGACACTCAGGCTTTCACCACAGCGGTAAAGGAGTCGACAGGTAGCATGGGACCATACCGTGAAAGGTGGCAGGCTGAACCGGAAAAAGGCCGCAGAACGATGGGAGTATGGTCCACTGGACAAATGGCGTAAGTGGTCGATCACGACGCCCTGGCACACGGAGAAATGGTACGCGGAGAGACCGCATCAAGGCAACCCGCAAGTCGAGACCGTGCGCCATTATCTCTGCCCAATGCCACTGTCATGAAGGACCGAGGAGAGATACGTCAAGCTCGAATCGCCTGCCCCAGATAAGCGGGATGCTCGGGAATCCGGGCGATCAGGGTATCGCCATCGAAACCATCCCACCTATATCGACAGCTCATTGCGCCTTTCGGCGAAAATGAATCCCCGGATCGTCCCCACTGTTTTGCTGGAAAAAAGCCGAAATCAAAAGTTGTCGATCGACACCGCCTGTCCATCTGTCATCGGTGGCGTTGCCTTGCCAAGTGTCTTCATTTTCGACCCACTGATGATCCGAAAACAGTACCTAACGCCGGGGGTCCTCACCCCAAGAATTCCACCGACATCCCGAACCGTCGGACCAGTTTCTCTCACTCCATCACTCGGAACCCGATCTGCTCCGTCCTGACTGATACGGCCGACCTTGATCCCAGAGAAAGGCCGCTTGCAAAATCCATTCAGAAGATCTTATCGGCTACCGCCTACGCGAGAGTATCTGCGTCGACATCCCCATGTTGCGACCATCGCCCGTCACTCACATATGATATCGTCATCCCTCTGCCCTCCCACCGTTTTATGCCATCATCATCGGTCATGATGTCGCGACCGCCCCTGGACAAAGTCGCTTTCCCTGGTGCATTGGAAAGGCGCCACCGACCACATCAGACCCTGCCACGGTCTTGTTCGCCTCCCTCGGGGGAGTGACTGCATTCCACTGGCACAGGACCGTCTCTTAGGTTAACATTGTCGTCATCAACTCCTTGTCATGACATCCCAAGCCCGGTCGTGTGGCCCGAATCCCGTTCGGGAATTCCTTGCCACTCCTTGGCAGAACCCTCATGGGCAACTGCATCACCCCGCTCCCAGAAAGCCGATAACCCCCCTGTCTGGCCGCCTCGAATCTAGAATATACTGACGAATCCGGGACACTTCGATCACTTTGGACTGATTTCACCCCCGTACATGGTCGACTCAAGCCGTTCGCTATGCGAGGTCCCAGCGCGATATCCGCTGGGCATTCCCGGGATCATTGGGGATTGCTGTCTTTCCCTACCCCCACTTCAGCCTTACCTGTCGTGCCATGGCTGATCGCAGAATTCAGGTATTCACCACAGTGGCCCGTGTCCTGAGTTTTACCAAGGCAGCCGACATATTGCACATGACCCAGCCAGCTGTCACCTTTCAGATCCGACAATTGGAGGAATACTTCAACACACGTCTGTTTGATCGGACGCACAATCGCATCACGCTCACTGAAGCGGGTGAATTGGCTAGGGAATATGCCGACCGCATCATCGCGCTCAACCATGAAATGGAAAACGAGGTCCGCACGCTGACCGGCGATATCCAGGGCCCTCTTCTGGTCGGGGCCAGCACGACTATCGGGGAATACCTGATTCCCGAAACGATCGGTGGCTTCAAGGCCAAATATCCTGATGTACACGTCCGCCTCCATGTGAACAATACCAATGGCATTATCCATCTCGTTGAGAGAAATGAAATCGACATCGGGATTGTGGAAGGACCAGTGAGCAACAAGAATCTCGTGAGGGAAGGAATCCGAAAGGACGAACTGGTCTGTATTTGCCCAGTGGGCCATCCTCTGTGCCACCATAAAAAAGTCCGGGCCAACTCTATTCTGGAATATCCATTCATCAGCCGTGAAGAAGGCTCCGGTACCCGGGAGGTGATGGAAAGCTATTTGATCAAACAACAACTGGAAAGAAACAGCCTGAATATCATTATGGAATTCAGCAGTCCGGAATCGATCAAGAGCGCAGTCACCGCTGGCTTGGGGGTTTCTATTTTATCGAGCTCCACCCTTGAGAAGGAATTGGCCCTGGGTACCTTGGTGGCACTGCCCTTGTCCCCACCAATCAAACGCACCTTTTCCATTGTTTATCAACGACAGAAATTCCGCCTGCGAGCGATAGAAAAATTCCTCGAGTTCTCTCGCGAACACTACTCTCGAACGAAATACTCTGTCCATCAGCATAATGGGGCATGATCTTCGTGGATCCCGCTATGGTGACAGCATGCCGGGATGGCCCCAATCAGGTTACCATGTGCTCGCTTTGCTAACTCGCTTTCTACCTTCCTCGGGAGCCCTCGAGTGCACTGGGGTGGAAATAACCAACCCGTTTCGGGCTTTATTCCTGCATATTGACAACACCTAATCAGACAGCCAATAAACCGGCATCGTAGTTTTGTGTCCATCCGCCCCCCTTCCAAACGCGGTAGGGAACCGGGATGCCCCAGAATAATTCATAGATGGTTCAGAAAAATTCGAGCAGCGGATTCGCTGGCCGATATCGTGGCATTGTGAGCTGTCTGATGAGATTAGTTTTCCATGGCCCGTTCCTTGAGCATCAGGTCAGCATGCAGGGAATATAGGTGGTGTCTGGCAGAAACCCCCTTTTCGGCGAATTGGCTCGACCCGCTACCGCCTCCCCATGCCAGATAATAGGCAAAGTCTGTAAAAAAATCTGATTGGATTTTCCTATTACCAGTCGATGCAGGCCCACTCCCAGCCGATGTCGAACCGATGTCGACTCGGGGATGGAAGGGGTGTCTCATTTGACCGGGGCTGAAAACAGCGGAGATGGAGGAAAAAACAGGCGAGTTCGGCCTATTTGACCCGATTTACTTCAGCTCCGGGTCAATTTTCGTGGGAAGAAATCGGAAAATTGAGATGGAAAAACAACTCGCTATCGGGAAAATGAGGGGATTCTGCCAGGCACTATTTCACAATGCCATAATTCCAGACGAATCTGAACAGTGTGAGTGATTATCAGAGCAGCAGCACCTTCGGATACCCTTCTTGCAACCGATCTTTTCCGTGAGCACAAAGCAGGAGGCGCCGTCTAAAGAACCATTCAAGCCCCTGCGACGGTCATTTGATTGATCAACAAAGAACCGGTGCGCAAGTTGCGACGGACATCAACATCCGACCCCACTGCTTCCAACGCCATGAATATGTCACGCAAGTTGCCAGCAATGGTCAACTCCTGCACCGGGGCCACAATCTCGCCATTTTCTATCAGGAAACCGAATGCCCCGCGTGAATAGTCACCGGTCACCTGATTGACACCGAAGCCGATCAGTTCCGTTACCAGCAACCCGTTCCCCATCTCGCTGAGCAATGGCTCCAACCCCCCCAACCGGGTGGGATCCAAGGTCAGATTATGCACGCCACCGGCATTCCCAGTGGATTCCAACCCCAGCTTCCTTGCCGAATAGGAGTCAAGCACATAACTCTTCAACATACCCTCGCCGACAATGTCATGAGAGTAGGTCGCAACGCCCTCTTGGTCAAAGCTCGCGCTGCCCGCCGCCCCGAGCAAAAGGGGCTGTTCATGGATACGGATAAACGGTTTGAACAGCCGGGTCCCCAGAGTATCGTTGAGAAAGGAGCTCTTGCGGTACAAGGCACTTCCACTGATCGCACCGACAAGATGGGACAGCATACTGGAAGCCACATGGGCATCGAATATCACGGGACAAGTCATCGTCTCCGGCCGGCCCGCACCCAATCGTCGCACGATACGTCGGGCAGCTTCCTTCCCGACGGCTTCAGGCGTCATCAGTTTCCCTGGGTCACGCTGGGTATCGTGCCAATAGTCCCGCTGCATGCCCTCACCATGACCCGCAATAGCACAGCAACTGAGACTGTGACTGCTGGACCGCGACAAGCCATGAAAGCCTAGGCTGTTGGCATACAGATGGGCACCATGATAGCTGGAGAAGCCCCCTCCTTCCGAATTGTGGATTCGGCTATCAGCTGACAACACCGCATCTTCACAGCACGTGGCCATATCAATGGCCTGATCCATGCCCACATCCCAAGGGTGGTAGAGGTCCAGATCCGGCATGTCTCTGGCCAACCGCGCCGGATCCGCCAGACCACTGAATGGATCCTCCTCGGTATACTGGGCAATCCGACCCGCCGCCGCCACACACGCCGTGAGCGCATCCCCGAGAAAGTCCGTAGTACTTGCGCTCCCGCTACGATGCCCAAAATACACCGTCACATTGAGATGCTTGTCGCGGTGGTACTCCACGGTTTCCACGGTGCCATTGCGTACATTGACCGAAATCCCGTTGCCATGCCCCAAGGAGACTTCCGCGGCACTGGCCCCTATCTGCCTGGCCTGTGTCAGGGCGGCATCCGCTACCTCCAGGAGCCTGCGTTCCTGGTCATCGGCAGGGGTCGGACTCCAGGTGTCTGGTAGGGGCGGTACAGTCAGATCGCTCATGAAACCGCCACCCCGCCCACAGTCAGGTTTTCAATCTTCAGCGTCGGCTGACCTACCCCCACCGGAACACTTTGCCCTTCCTTTCCACAGGTGCCGACACCCGTATCGAGTGCCAGATCGTTTCCGACCATGGAGACCCGGGTCAGGACATCGGGACCATTTCCGATCAGGGTCATCCCCTTGACCGGTGCCGTGACCTTGCCCTGCTCAATGCGATAGGCTTCGGATGCGGAAAACACAAACTTGCCCGAGGTAATGTCCACCTGCCCTCCCCCAAAATTGACCGCATAGAGACCCCGGTCGACCGATGCGATGATCTCACCGGGATCATACTCACCAGCCAGCATATAGGTGTTGGTCATCCGCGGCATCGGCAAGTGGGCATAGGATTCCCGCCGACCATTCCCGGTGGGCGGCATGTTCATAAGACGCGCATTCATCTGATCCTGCATGTATTCCCTGAGATGGCCGTTTTCGATCAGCACGGTTCTTTGACCGGGCTCTCCCTCATCATCCATGGTCATCGACCCGCGGCGATTCGCGATCGTGGCATCGTCCACGACGGTACATTGAGGTGAGGCGACCTTCTCACCAATGCGTCCGCTGAAGGCCGAAGTCCCCTTGCGATTGAAATCTCCCTCCAGACCATGACCAATCGCCTCATGCAGAAGGATTCCCGGCCACCCGGGCCCTAGGACCACCGTCATCTGCCCCGCAGGCGCATCCACGGCTTCCAGGTTCACCTGCGCCTGACGCACGGCCTCACGGGCATATTCCATGGCTCTGTCTCCTTCCAGGAAATAGTCCATGCCCACGCGTCCCCCTCCACCAGCCGTGCCACGCTCTCGCCGCCCCTTGTGCTCCATGACCACCGTCACATTCATTCGCACCAAGGGTCGGATATCCGCCGCCATGAGCCCATCGGAACGGGCGACCAGCATGGTATCGTGTTCCCCCGCCAGCGACACAATCACCTGAATGATTCGGGAGTCCATGCCCTGCGCATATTTTTCCGTGCGACGCAACAGGTCCACCTTCTGCGTTTCCGACAGAGGGGTCAGAGGGTCCCGATGCGGGTACAGCGGGGCGAAACTATCCTTGCGCTGGACGGCGATCGCATCGGACTGACAGTTTCCGGCCGCGATCGAACGGGCCGCCCCAGCCGCGTCCAGCAACGCTTGTCCCGTGATTTCATCGGAATAGGCAAACCCGGTTTTTTCTCCGGCAACCGCTCGAACGCCAACTCCCTGATCAATACTGAACTGTCCAGACTTCACGGTACCTTCCTCCAGTGACCAGGATTCCTGGCGTGAATACTGGAAATACAGATCCGCATAATCCACCCCCGGGACCATGATCCGTCCCAGGGTTTTGGTAATGTCCTGCTCGATCAGTCCCGTGGGCTGCCACAACGACTGTTGGGCAAGTTGAATGAGTTCTGACATGGTTATCGGTTGGTTCCTGAAAGGGATTTTGCTGCTGATGGTGCGACCACCCGGAACCGTCTGTGTTCCAGACACGGCATCTGACGACGCACCCGGATAATCTCATGGCGGTCAATGTCCACCATTACAATCCCGGTCTTCGATTTTTTTTCCGCAATCACCTGTCCCCATGGATCTACCACCATACTATGGCCCCAGGTGGACCGTCCGCTGGGATGCCGGCCGGTCTGGGCCGCTGCAATCACCCAGCAGCAATTCTCGATGGCCCGGGCGCATAATAACGATTCCCAGTGGACCGGACCGGTGGTCGGAGAAAAAGCCGACGGCACCAGCAGAATTTCCGCTCCCATCGACACCAGCATCCGATACAACTCGGGAAACCGAAGATCATAGCAGATGGTCAGCCCGACCACGCCAATTCCCGTCTCCACCGCCACCGGACGGGTACCCGGCAGGGTGTAGGCCGATTCCAGATACTGCTCGCCACTTTCCAGTTGCACATCAAAAAGATGGATCTTGTCATAGCAGGCCGCCAGCTTGCCGTCCGGGCCAAAGACCACGGACGTGTTGTAGACTCGCTGGGCATCCGGGCTCTGGATCGGGAGCGAGCCAGCAAACAGGGTCATGCCCGTTTCCAGGGCCAGGGCACGCATCGTATCCTGGATTGTTCCCTGTCCCCGCACTTCCGCATTCTTTATGAGTTGCTGTCGACTGGTCTGCATCAAGGCAAAGCATTCCGGCAGGCACATGGCCTGCGCCCCGGCCGCAGCCGCCGACCGGGCCAGATCGGCCACCCGATCCAGGTTTCCAGGTATCTGGTCAGAAGAATTGGTCTGACAGACCGCAATCAAGGTCACTGTGAATCAAAGGTTGGAAGCGGCTGGTCTGGCAGCGAAGTGGGACAGTGGATTATAGCGCTATACCACGACATAAAAATCCAGCGAAACGGATTCGGCCAGGGCCTTCCCACGCTAGAATTGCTGATCAGGCGAGGATTTCGGGCGATTGTCCGGTTTTTTTGCCCGCCCGCGCTGTTCCGCTGGGGTTCCTGTTCTGCCTGTGCGATATTTCCGTCATGTCGATTCGTGGTCGCGCAAAGGCCATGGGGCTCTTCAGGAAACCGCCGGAGGATTTCTCTCTGGCTGAGGTCGATGTCCGGCTGGCCAGGCCGGAAGAGCGGCCGCTCTGGGACGCCGTGATGGACGAGAACCATGATCTCGGCTTTCGGCGGTCAGTGGCAGGGTCTCGCCGCGTGGCAGAACGGCGCCTTCAATTGCGCCCCCCGCGACCGCTGGACCGGATGGAAGCCGGAGCAGCTGCTCCGGTGGCTTGACCTGATCGCACACCACCCGCGTTTCCGGGTGTTCTCGGAGCCCGGAGGGGTTCCGAACTGCGCTGCCTGCTTTCTCGCCGGGATGACCCGGCAGCGGCCGGACATCTGGCTGGCGGCAGACGGCCATCAGGTTCTTCTCGCCGAAACTGTCTGCGATCCGGAACGCTACGCCGGCACCCTGTAGGCGATGGCGGGCGGGGAGGAGCTCGGCGAGACCCAGGGATACGCCCGCGCTAACGGGCGCTACACCGACCCGCACAACCAGCTGAAGCGGATATTCGTCAAGACGCTGGCGCCCGCGGGACGCTCGCCCGCCCGGGTCCGCCGCCCGAGGATGCGGCGCCGCCGACTTGGGCACGAGCTGGAATGACACCGGCCCCGTGACCGCAACGCTTGGGCTTGCGCCGCCGACGAAAGCCCGGGCCGGGGCGTTGAAGAGCGCACTCGGGAAACTGAAGACATCGCATGTCAGTGCCGCAGGATCGGCGGCCGCGCTGCCCAAAGTCCCCGACGCGTCCATCACCGTGCTCGGCGAGCGCGACGGCATCGCATACGGCGCCTGGAAGGGCGGTCCGGCCGGCACGATGCCCGTCACGTTCTACTTTGGTCCGCACGAAACGCCGTCCGCGACGGGGTTTGTCGACCGGAAGGGGGCGTGTCCCGGGAGTTCATGGCCGTCCTGCGCCGCTCGACGAGAATCTGGACCAGGCGACTGCTCAGCGATGGGAAACGCCGTGACGTCACGATCAAGGTTGTTGAAGGCAACAGGTACAAGGATATCGACACGATCAGGGATGTCGAGGGCATTGTCGTTCAGGTTCGGGTCAACGATTTCGGCCGGGTGTCCGCGGGACCGATATCCTACGATTCGGGCACCGACGGAGACAAATTCATGCCTTACTACGGCAACATTCGCATCTCCAGTCATGTGCACGACAATCTCCATGACGGCATGGCCCATTCGGTCGCCCACGAATTCGGCCATGTTCTGGGGATCGCCCCCTACGGCATCACTCTGTATACGGGCACATACTACGATCCGAAGACCCACACCTGGTCCGGCCCGAATGCGCTGCGCGCCTGTGCACTTTTCGTTGCAGAGACCGAATTATGGATATCGTTTCAAAATGTGCGAAACGAAATCTTGAAATCTACAAATTTCCCTTATATTATATAAAGATAATCGTTTCAAAAAATTAGAATATCGTTTCATGGCGCTCTTAGACCAAGCTATCCTCGATTATATCGCCGCCCATCCCGGCGCAGGACGGGAGGATATCAGGCGGCATGCCGCGCCCGAGGTGAGCGAAACCACCGTTTGGCGCACCCTGAAACGGCTTGTCGATGAAAGCAAGCTGGAGGTTTCGGGCAGGGGCCGCGCAACGGGTTACAGCCTCGCGGGTGCCGCCGTGGTCCGCGCTCATTTACAGATGCCCTATAACCGCCGCAGGCCGGCAAGCTACAAAAAGGAGTTCTTGGACCGATACGTTCCAGACAAGACCTTCTACCTTGCCGAAGCCGACCGGCAGCGCCTGCGCGAGGCCGGCACGCCCGCTGGATCGCAGCTTCCCGCCGGCACCTACGTGCGCCACATCCTTGAACGGCTGCTGGTCGATCTTTCCTGGGCGTCATCGCGCATGGAAGGGAACACCTACAATCTGCTCGAAACAGAGCGGCTCATTCGCTTGGGCGAGGAAGCTGCAGGCAAGGACCGCAAGGAAGCGGTCATGATCCTCAACCACAAGGAAGCGATCCAGTACGTCGTGGATCATCTGGGCGATATCGCTATTTCACGGCCGGACTTTTGCAATATCCACGCCTTGCTGGCAGACGGTCTGCTCGCCGATCCGGCCATGGCAGGACGGGTGCGTCGCATGCCTGTCGGCATTTCGCAATCAAGCTACAGGCCGCTCGAAGACCAGTTCGCCATCGAAGAGGAATTCGACATACTGGTTCAAAAAGCGGCAGCCATTACCGATCCGTTCGAGCAGTCCTTCTTTCTACTCGCCCACATCCCTTATTTGCAGGCTTTCGAGGATATCAACAAGAGAACCGCGCGTATCGCCTCCAACATCCCGCTGCTTAAGACCGATCTTGCGCCCATGTCGTTTCTGACCATGGATGACCGCGCCTATATCGACGGGCTGATCGGCGTCTATGAACTGAATAACATCTCCCTGCTGCGCGAGGCCTATATCGACGCCTACATGGCCTCGGCCGAAAATTACAGGACGCTACGCACCGAGGTCGAACCCCCCGACAAAGCCGCGCTCGCCTATCGCGAATTCGTGCGCGAGGCCGTGCGCCGCAGCGTCCTCGACTGGAAGGCATTCGAGCCGGAGCGCATCATGGACATGGCCGAGCAGGCCGACATCCCGGAAAAGGATCGGGAAGAGGTCGTCAAATATGTCGGGCAGCAGTTCAGGGGCCTGCATGAGGGCAACGTCATACGCTACCGACTCCGGCCGGCCGACCTTGAACCGCTCAGCTGCGAACATCAGGAGGGGGGGTGACCATGGTCAAAGTCTGGTTTGTGCGCGAAGAACCGGAGCCGACGAGAGGTGGGCCGGCTTACAGCAATTCCCGCCAAGCCTCCTGGACAAGCAAATCCGGGGGGTTCAGGGGACTGAAAAAATCCTTTCGCAGACTTTTCATCAAAAAGCGGTATGCCAGATTGATCTTCTCCCTATCGGATGATGAACCATGCCCAAGACCCGATCGAAGACCCTATCGCCTCCCGTGGCCTGGGCCTGACGGATGGCCTGAGGTCGGCCCTGGCGATGTTCAGCCTGCAATCCCCATCGCGGCTGCGCTTCGAGCCCGATGCGCGGGACGAGAACCGCATCCGGTCGAACCTCAGGAACGGGTACGGGGTGGTCCATGCGCCGTCGGAGTCGGCCGGGCGGGAGCGTCTGGACCCGGTGGACCCGCGCTCGGTCCGCCGGGCCTTCAAGAAGGTGTTTGCCACCTGGCAGCGGGGCCAGGGCCTGGCGGGCTTCACCTAGCTGGGCCACCACCTGCTGTCGGTGGACGGCACGGGGTGTTTCTCATCGAAGCAGGGGCACTGTGATCAGGGCTGCGAGAAGCATCACCGGAACGGCAGTACCACCTGGACCCACCCGATGCCAGGGGCGATGCTGGTGGTGGCCGACGCGCTGGCCTCGAACGGTCCGCCCATCCGGCGGCTGGAGGAACGGGACAGGCGTCATGTACTGGGGGGGAAGCCGGGAGACCATGGGGAACGGTTCCACCGGGTCGACGTTTCGGCGGCGACCCGCATCGTGGAGAGGAAGCAGGGCGGCAGCCGGTTCCGGTTCCTGAACGGCGTGCCGCTGAATCACGCGAATCCCGATGGGGAGGGGAATTTCCTGGCCTGCCGGGCGGTTCGCCCGAACGGCCGGACACTTCACTTCTCCTGGGTCACGGACCTGGCCATCACGGAGTCCAACGCCTGTGACCTGATGCGGGCGGGACGGGCCCGCTGGCGCATCGAGAATGAAACCTTCAAACCCCTGAAGAACCAGGGCGACGGCCTTGAACACAACCACGGTCACGGCCGGCGGCATCTGGCGACGGGGTTCGCCCAACTGATGAGGCGGGCGTTTCTCATTGATCCGGTGCAGCAGCGAGGCGGCTCGCTGTTTCGGGCGGCCCGGGCGAAGGCGGGCAGTTCGGGAGCCCGGTGGGAGCGGCTGAGCGACGGCGCCCTGGAGCCAATCGAAGATTTCCGGGAGCGCGTCCCAAAACGTCGTGACCGGGAGCAGCGCGGGGGGCTGGTGCTTCAGCATGTGAATCCAACCAGCCTCAAGTTACGTCCGGTGCGACTCAAGGTCGGTCATGCGCGGAATGCTGATGCCCTTGAAATCACATTTGGTGCGCAGGACTTCCATGAAGCGCTGCGGTTTCGGACGTGCCTCCGTATTTCGGTAGAGATGTACGACGTCATAGAGATCGCGTGGGCGTGTTCGTTCCGCGAGCGCTCTGAACTTCTCCGCGAATGCCTCGGTGTAACCGTAGGCTAGGACTTCTATGCCATCTTCCGGAGCATCGCTGTATGGATGGAAAATCTGCACGAGGACCGGTGGGAGAACGATCCACTCGTCGGCGGTCAAGTCAATCTTGATGCGCGGAAGGGCGTGGGTCGATGAGACGGGGCCCTTGTAACTGATCTTGCCTTGGCACGAGAATTGGCCCCGGGGGTTCTCGTAGATATCGAACTCCTGTTTCTCAGCCGGAATCTCAATGCCGGTTTGGTCGTAGATCCATTCACTAATTTCGGAAAATGCGCCTTTCAAGAAGTTGGCGTCGAGATGCTGCGGTTCGCGGAGCGTGAAGTCGAGATCCTCCGAGAAACGATAGGTCTCGAAGAAGCATTTCTTCAGGCACGTGCCGCCTTTGAATATCCAATTCTCCGCGAGATCTTCGTGCCTATAGATGCCGGCGAGCAGCTAGCCGAGAACATAATCCTTCTCCACGACATGCGGCGTGAGCGACGTCTGCTTGGCTATCGCGAGGATTTCGCGCTTGGGGATCATGGCGTTTCCTCGCGAGCCCAGCGCTCCGGCATGCAGAGCCGCCATCTGGTCACGACGAGTGACCCATCCTAGACCGGATCGAGCTTCGCATGACCGCCGCTTAGATGCGGCTCGCAAAGACGGCCCAGTTCAGCACCGCCAGGAAAGCGCTCGGCCAGAAACCCGAGGCGCTTGAAGACAGCGCCGTTTCGGAGGCTCACCGCATAATCGAAGAGCTCTTCGTCGTCGCGGTCGTCGGGTCGTCGAGCATGTCGACGATCGTTCGATGCACGTCGGAGACGGGCACTCGTGTCTGATGACGCCAGACATTCTTCGTGCCGAAGATCTTCCACTCGTGGATGTGCTTCAGCGAAAAGAGCGTACCGTGCAGCTATTGGCGCTTCTGACGCACCGGCTGTGCGGTCATCACGAAGATATCCTTGAAGATCTGTTCGGTCAGGTCCCAGTGCTCGGCTGCCGTGCGACCTCCAATGTAGGCTGGCGCGAAGAGTGCGGGAACGAGCACCCATGGGTCATCGAGGACGCGATCTGACGCCATGGTGTCGATGGAAGCGGCGACATAGGCACCCACGGCCCACTCGTCTCATCCATCCCTGTTCAGCCCAGCGGGACAGACGTTGGGCGGCGGTACGGTCGAGCTGGAGGGCAATCACCACGTCGTCGACGTGAATCACGTCGCCAGCGGTGGATAGCACCCGGACAAGCTGTGCGCGTCCTCGGGGAAGGCGGGCCATGTTTTCTTTCATGGCTACTAGTTAGCATAAAGTGCGAATTATTACAATCAGGACAATCCGGAATTGGTAGTTCACGTGTAATGAATCATTCGCAGTAATCGTCAATTGGAGAAGTTTGTATAATCACAAACCGAAGCCAGCCTGTACGGCGGCGAGGTTGGGGCTTAGTGTCTCGACCGTTTATCAGATCGTGGAACCCGGTGCAGGGTATGTCGGAGCACACGCTACATGCTCGACACCAAGTATGGCGGCCCTGATAAATCGAACTTGAATTGAAAAATATGGGGCCCGGTTACCCGGACCCCATGGTGGCCGGCTCATCCGACCCCGGAGCACGATGCTCTGATGAGCAGCACATGGCACCCGGAGTCTGGAGTGTCAAACAGCGGGCTCTTCCCCGGGGTGTCAATGGCAGCCGAAAACTGCACATTTTTGGCAATCGAAAATCTCTCACTTCGGCCTTTGGCTTGCTCCCCCAAAGCGCGGTGTTGAGGGTGTCTGACTCGGCGGAGCTGCGCCAAGCCGGTTACCCACAGCGGGCGGGCGGCACGGTTGCCGTTTCGGCCGACGATCACGCGGCGGCCCTCTTGCGACGTCGACCCGAGCCGGACTGCAGCAGGTTCTGATGGTCCCGCATGCGGTAGCTGTTCCCCCAGATGTTGACGATGTAGCAGTGATGCACGAGACGGTCGATGAGGGCAGCCGCCATCACATCGTCGCCGAGCACGGTGCCGTCCTGGTTGACCGACAGGTAGCCGATCTCGTCGACCACCAGGAGCGTGGGATGAGTGAGCACCCGCGGCCGCCGTGACCGATTGCCGGCGGCCTAGGCCTCGGTGAGGGACTCGATCAGACCGGCCAGCGTTCCGTAGCAGACCCGTCGTCCGGCCTCGGCCGCCGTGATCGCCAGGCTTATGGCCAGATGCGTCTTCCCGACGCCTGGCGGTCCGAGCAGGATCACGTTCTCGGCGCGATTGACGAAGCCGAGCTCGTACAGGCTCTCGATCTGCTCGCGCTTGATGCTAGGCTGGAAGGCGAAGTCGAATTGATCGAGGGTCTTCACGGCGGGCAGCCGCGAGGAGCGCATGGCGGTCTGAAGTCGACGGTTGTTACGCAGCACGATCTGGGCGCTGAGCAACTGCTCGATGGCCTCGGCCGGAGAGATCGCGCCGGTTCGGTGCCGGGGCCTTCATTGCAGTGCCTCCGCGTAGACGCTGAGAGGTCATTGCTCGACCTCCACACTTGTTGGAAAGCGCCGCGGCCTTGGCTCCGCAGGCTGGCGCAGTTCGAGGCGCCAGTGGGGACCGATATCTAGGGGCTGAAGCAGCGCTCGCTCGTCGCGCTCGAAGCGGTCGATCGGGCGCTCCACCTTGCCCTTGGTCTAGGCTCGCTAAGGCCATTCGCCGGAGACATCCAAACGGCTCGGGGGCATCGACGGGGAACCGGACGCTGACAGCCGCTTTACCGAAGATCTCAACCAGGCGCACGGCCGCCTTGAGCAGCGTCCTGACCCCACTGAAAGACGTTGTCAACTATGCGGGCGTCAGCCAGATCGCCTGCGTCACCCGATACCGGGAGCCGTTGAAGAAAGATCCCGATGATGACCCGGCCGGCACCAGCCACCACACCGAGACCGCGTGTATCATCACCTCGCTTGATGCCGGACAGGCGTCGCCGAAACGTCTGCTCCCGTTGAACCGCGGGCATGGGCCGGTGGAAAATAGGAACCACCACCAGAGGGGCAGCGTCTTCGGCGAGGACGCCTGCCTGGCCCGCACGGGCGGCGGCCCGGCGAACAGAGCCCGCCGCAACAACATCGCGCTCGCGCTGATTTTCGCGGACCGCCGCGGGACCGAGCATCTCGCCCAGACCCGCCGCCCGGCCTGACAGCGAAGATCGGGCCCGCCTGCTTCCATTCCCGCGCCCGTGATCCGGCAAATCCGGGACAAGGGCGAAGCCCGGTGCGCCGCCGCTGCGTGACAGAACACCCGGCAGAAGGCTGCAAGCCCCGGCGGCGGTTCGAGACCGCCGGCCCCTAGGGAAAATATCCGAATCCGGAGCCCTCAACGGGCCCTGGCCCGCCCTGGCCACGCTGTGACAAGAAGATTCGGCATCACTTTCATATGATATTCAAGACCTTAAACACAGCGTGGGAAAGTCCTGCGGATTCGACCGGCAGCACACCGCACGAATGGACCATCATATCAAGAGCATGCACTTGCCTTTTGCCACTACTCGCTGCGAACCCCCATTATCAGCAACCACAAGCCAAACAACATCAGCCCGATGCCCAGCCATTGGATCATCGCAAGGGTTTCGCCAAAGAACACCCGGGTCATGAGGATGGAAAGAATGATGGTACCCCCCACGATGATGGGAATCGCCACACTGGCCGCCATGCCCGGTTCTCCGGCCACGCCCCGAAAGAGATAGAAGTACATGACCTCCGCCGCCCCGATACAAACACCAGCCGCCACTCCCAACGCCAACACCCGAGCCGGTAGAGCGACGGCCACCCCCTGTCGGACCAATACCATCAGATATAGCAAGGAGACGACCAGAGCGGCCATCTGGAGACCGATGGTGGCCAGAATCGGAGAGGAAAGACCCGCCTGGCTGCCTGACACCTTGACGAGCAGGTTGTAGGCGGCATAACAAACGGTAATGAGCAACAGTAAAATCAGGGTATACATACGAACGAGCCAAGGTCATGCCCCTATGCCACAGGGGAACGGAATCCGGACAGTGGCACTTTTTCCGGCTATCCCCGTTTTATACACTCCGGAATATACCAATGTGACAGACTTCTGGGCATGGTCGTACCACGCAGTTTCTCTATGGTTCATCCGGGAAGGCAATGGCTGTCCCGGAAGAGGGTCTTGATCCCCACTCAATCGATTCCCTGGCGAGGACAACATGAAATCCGTTCGTTGCTGCCCCCGGATTCCCGCCCTGAAGAGGATTTCATGGCCAGTTGTGCTCAGCCTTGGTGCGGTATGGCCCGCATCCGCACAACTGACTGACCCCGACCACCCGACCCGCCCGAGATCCGTCACCGATTCGAGCTCGCCCAACAATACTATGGCGACTGTCAGGGTGCCGATGATGTGCAGTTCGAGCAGATATGCCTCTTACCTCAAGGCATTCACCAATATGGAATTGATGGCCGACACGGTGTCGAAACCGGCCAAGCTTTCCCCACTCACGGCCGTCGTCAACAACCCCCGCACCATTCATGTCATGACCCAGTGTGCTACCGAACCGGTGATGTGGGAGACTTGGATGAACGGCATGACGGATCTGAACAAGGTGACCCGGGCCATGATGCGATTCATGAAGCCCGGCCGGTTCAACCGATGATGCGATTCACGAATCCAGCCTATTTCCACCGCTGGATGACGGCCCAGATGAATCCCGTCTTCTAGCAACCCATCGCATCCCGGGCCAATCCCGGTTGATATCCTCCCCGCGTTCAGTGGCGGTTGAATCCCATGACCTTCTCCTCACTGCCGAACTGGACGCCATTCGGTGTGCCCGGACAGATGATCGCTACGGAAAACGAGATGGCGCCTCAAGTCACCGAACTGACTGACACGCAGCACCCTGATGACAGGTCAGGCCTCTGACCGGCTATCCCCATAGACACGAAACCTTTCATAAGCGCGACCCCGGCGGCCAGTCGGGGATTTTTTTGACCATACTCCGCTCGCGATGCGCCTACTGCTCTCCTTTGTTGCGCTGTTCCTTTCAGTGGCCCTGCTGCAACTCAGTTCTGGGGCGCTATCCCCGCTGGACGCCTTGTCTGGACTGGATCAGGGGTTTACCCGAACCCAGGTGGGTATTCTGGGGTCATCCCATTTTCTGGGATTCTTCATCGGTTGCTGGATGGCCCCGCGGCTGATTGGTCGCATTGGCCATATTCGCACCTTCACCATATTTGCCGCTTTGGGTGCCGTGGGGGCTGCGGCCCACCCCATCTTCATCGATCCACTTGCCTGGAGCGGGATGCGCATCATGACCGGACTGTGTGTGGCGGGTTGCTATACCGTCATCGAATCCTGGCTGCAGGCAGCCTTGACCAACCAGACCCGAGGCCGGGTCATGGGCAGCTACCGCATCGTCGACATTCTGTCTTCTTCGGCCGCCCAGCTCATGATTGGCCTGCTGGAACCCTCTTCCTATGTTTCCTATAATCTGCTGGCCATTCTCTGCTGCCTCTGTCTGATCCCGGTCACGCTGACTCGAACCGCCCAACCCAGCGTACCCGAACCGCCCAGACTGCGACCTATCCACACGTTCCGGGTATCCCCACTGGGTGCCGCCGGGGTCATCGTCGCGGGAATGACTTCTGCCTCGTTTCGTATGGTCGGCCCGATTTACGGACAAGAGGTCGGACTAGGACAGGTAGAGCTGGGGTATTTTCTGGCCACCGTCATGCTCGGCGGGGCATTGGCGCAGTTTCCCGCCGGATGGTGCGCGGATAAATTCGACCGTCGCATCGTCCTGATCGGCCTGTCAATCCTGAGTCTCATCGTCTGCATCGGCATTGCCGCATCCCACGGCCATTCACCTTATCTAGTCTATGGCGGAGCCGCCTTGTTCGGTATGGCCACCTTTCCCATCTTCTCCGTGTCGGCTGCCCATACCAACGATTTCGCCGACCCCGGGAAACGGGTGGGCATCAACGCTTCTCTCATGCTGCTGTATGGGGTCGGAGCCATTGCGAGCCCCCTGGTCACTTCCAACCTGGTGGACCGATTCGGCGCCCCGGCCCTGTTCGTCTTCATCGCCTTGGCACATGCCCTGTTGCTGGCGTTCAGCTTCTATCGTATGAAAATACGTCCCGCCGTCTCGCAACGCACCAAGTACACTTATATCCCGAGAACCACATATATCATCAACCGACTGCTCAAACGCCAACGAAACTCACACGACTCCAACACCATGGCCCCCTAATCACCTCGGTCATCGACCACATCGCATGACACCCCATCGGGCATCCCCTGGGAAAACATCCAGTTCCCCCAAGCGACAGATTCATGGATCACGCGATCCATTTTATTAGGTTCTGTTAACATTATCTTCATGCCTCCGCGATGAATGCGAAGACAATGAATTCAGCAATTCCCGCTAAATCCAGGAAGCCAGTAATCCGGGGGTTCAGGCGGCTGGCAAACCCTCTGTTCGCCGACTGTTCCATCCAACAACGGTCTAATCAGGCGGGGAACAGCCTGGCATGCTGGGTGATTTGCCCGGACGGTCGGACACGGCACTGCTCCTGGGTCACGGACCTGGCCATCACGGACTTCAATGCCGTCGAACTGATGTGGGCGGGGCGGGCCCGCTGGCGCATTGAGAACGAGACCTTCAAACCCCTGAAGCACCCTGGGAATGGTTTTGAATATCACTTCGTTCACGGCCAGCCACCGCTGGCGACGGGATTCGCCCACCGGATGAGGCGGGCGTTCGGGATCGACCCGATGCCGCCGCGGTGGGGTTCGCGGTTCCGGGCCGCCCGGGCGAAGTCGGGCAGCTTGCCCCGCTGGTAGAGACGGCTGCGAGGATGGTTCCTGGAGTTCCACATTCCGGACGGGGAGACGTTGTACCGGGCCATCGCGTTCGGGCACCGCAAGCCTGATGGGGAGCCCTTCGACACTGCCTGACCCGGTGCCGTGACCGGGTGGGTGACCGGCCGGTTCTTCAGGAAACCCAGTGGCCACCCGCTGGAAGGGCCACCTTGTCCACATACCCCGAAGTCATGCATTCAGGTCGCCCATTCACATCCGGTCCCGAGTCTGCGACCCTTGATAGGAATTGCTGTCTTCCAGCGATCATCGTTGACAAGTGTCGATAGACACGCTACCGTTTGCTGGTGATACGCAGCTTCCGACATCGCGGGCTTAAGCGCTTCTACGAGCGCGAGGACCGAAAACCGATCAGGCCCGACCTGCACGAACGTGTGGAGGTGATGCTTGCCCAACTCGATGTTGCCTGTTCCCCTGAAGCAATGCGCCTTCCTGGATATCGGCTGCATGCTCTCAAGGGTGACCTGAAGGCTACTGGTCGGTCACGGTGAAGGCAAACTGGCGGATCATCTTTCGATTCGATGGGGAAGATGTCCACGACGTATCTCTGATTGACTATCACTGACAGAGGGAGCACGACGATGCCGATGAAGAATCCGCCGCACCCTGGCAAGGTGGTGCGCGTATCGTACCTTGACCCGCTCGGTCTGAGCGTCACCCAGGGGGCCCAAGTCCTGGGCGTGAGCCGTCAGGCGCTCTCCAATCTGGTCAACTGCCGTGCGCGGGTTTCCGGAGACATGGCGATTCGCCTGGCCAAGGCTTTCGGCTCGACAACGGAAACCTGGATACGTCTTCAGGCGGCGTACGATGTCGCGCAGGCCCAGCAACGAGAGGGGCAGATCGACGTCAACCGCTATGAGTCTCCACTGGCCTGAGTTGGCGGAGGGTCGGAGGACGAGCGCATCAGTCCAGTGACGGGATATTACCAATCGACCGTCCATGACGTCAATGGGGACAACCGGGCAGGGTGGCGATTGGCGATGAGACATGATGGGCGGAGACGGACGAGACCGCTGTACTGGTGGATCAGTTCCGGTTGACACCTGGATGGATGACGAGGAAGGCAGGATGGTGGATAGAAACTGAAGATGACCGGTGATTCAGCGAAGGTTGAGCGCGAGAGCGCGGTTGTCTGGCCGGTTGCAGATGAGAGACATCCCCTCGTGCCACTCTGAAGTGCAACCCTCGGACCCGTCGCCTGATCGCTTGAGGGAGAACAGATAGCAGCGGGCCAGATGATGGCAGACCCTCTCAAGGGAACCTGGGGAACCCTCACGCTGGCCGGGATGGCCGCCCGCATGTATAGTGCAAAACTTGTCGTTGTTCTGTCTTGTGACCAAGAGGCCAAGGACATACCATCCGACGTTGCATGCTATCCTCGGAAATTCCCATGAATACTGCCATCGATTATTGGACCACAAACGAATCCGCCGACAGGGAACAGAGCCTGCGGATCGATCTGGCCGCTGCCTTCCAGCTCGCCGTTCACTTTGACTGGCACGAATCCGTTGCCAACCATTTCAGTGCAGCCGTCAGCGATGACGGCAAGACTTTTCTGCTGAATCCCCGCTGGAAACACTTCGCCACGATACAGCCCGGTGACTTGCTCAAACTGCATGCGGAAGATCCCTCGGTGATGTCAGGCGTATCCCCCCCTGACCCAAGTGCCTGGTGCATCCACGGTACCGTGCACGCCACTGTCCCTCGGGCAAGGGTGCTACTTCACTGCCATCCCCCCTATGCCACGGCCCTGTGTGCGCTGCAGGATCCAGAGATCAAACCCATCGACCAGAATACGGCACGATTCTTCAAGCGGACCGCAATTGATCACCATTTCGGCGGAATCGCCGACGATCAGGAAGAAGGTCGCCGGATTGCGGCGGCCCTCGGAGAGCATAACGCCATGATCATGGGCAATCATGGCGTCATGACCATCGGAGAAACGGTGGCCGAAGCCTTTGAATCCTTGTACTACCTTGAGCGCTCCGCAAAAACCTTGATCCTTGCCTATTCCACCGGACAGCCCCTCGCGATCATGGATGATCAACTGGCAGAAAAAACCGCCGCTGGTTGGGACAATTACACGGGAGCCGCACACGCTCACTTTGCCTATCTCAAGGGGTGGTTGAATCAACACCGTGCCAGTGACCGACCATAAGCTCGGCCCTGTCTTGATGACACCGACCCGAGGCAATGATGGAACGGCCTACACCTTGGAAGGCCCCCAAGGCGCTCCCACCGTGATTCTGATTCACGGACTCGGTCTGACCCGGCGTATCTGGCGATGGCATCTGCCGGAAGTCACCCAACACTACCGGGTGCTGTGTTACGATCTGTACGGCCATGGGGACAGTCCCTTGCCGGCCCCGCCGGATTTATCGTTGTTTTCCCAACAACTCCGGGGATTGATGGATGAACTGGATATCGAAAAAGCGGCCTTGGTGGGGTTTTCGCTCGGCGGCATGATCAATCGTCGCTATGCGCTGGACTATCCGCAGCGGGTTCTAACCCTGATCCTTTTCAACTCTCCTCATGAGCGAAGACCGGAGGAACAGCAGCAGGTCGAAAAGCTGGTCATGGCCAGTGCAGCGGAGGGGCCGAGGGCCCATCTGGAGGCCACCATGAACCGATGGTTTACCCAAGCGTTTCAGACGCGCCATCCCGCTGTCATGCATGAAGTCCGATCCTGGATACTCGCCAATGATCCGCACACCTATGCCTTATGCCGTCAGGTGCTCGCCTTCGGAATCAAGGAACTGGTTCAACCCAGCCCACCCATTGGTGTGCCCACCCTGGTGATGACGGCAGAGCATGACCGGGGCAGTACACCCGCCATGGCCGAGGCGATCGCGGCGGAAATTCCGGGTTCAGAGGTGCAGATCGTCAGGCACCTGAAGCATATGGCCTTGGTCGAATCCCCCGAATCATTCATCCAACCCATGCTGGCATTTTTGGAACGCAACCTGTGAATGCATCTGGCCCACAAATTACACTGCGCCTAAGGAACACTGTCGCCATGGGCCGTGGTGGCTGGACGATTCTATGTTTCCGAAGTTCTCTATGTCAGAAAAAGCCGGCACTACTTTCTGCCCAATGGGATTGATTTCACCACCCAGCGACCGACGTCCCATCCCTTCCAATTCCACTGATCCATGAAATTCCAACTCGCCATCAACCTCGAACGGATGGATAACACGATATCCATGATGGATGTGGCACAACATACCCTGGAAATGGTCAAGATGGCTGACCAGGGAGGGTTCGGCATCGTCTGGGCAGCGGAACATCATGCCCTGGAGATGACGATCGCCCCCAACCCATTCCAGATTATCGCTTGGTGGGCCCAACATACCGATCGGGTGCGTCTGGGCTCTGCGGTCGCCGTGGCACCATACTGGCATCCGATTCGGCTGGCCGGAGAGGCCGCTTTTGCCGATTTGGTCAGCGGCGGACGACTTGAATTCGGAATCGGCTCCGGGGCCTACCAAAGGGAATTTGATCGGATGAAGCCGGGAATCAAACAATCGGAGGGTTGGCGGTATATGCACGAGATGCTACCTGTCGTGAAGCAACTCTGGAAAGGCGACTATCAGCATGACGGCGAATTCTGGCAATTCCCTGTGGCCACGTCAGTCCCCAAGCCCTTGCAGAAACCCCACCCGCCCATCTGGATTGCTGCCCGAGCTCCGGTGACTTACGACTATGCGGTCAAGAACAATTGCAATATCACATCGTGGCCATTGACCAGAGATTTTGCGGAAGTGGAAACCTACAAAGCCCGACTCGACGATGCACTGGCCGCCAACCCCGGGAAAAGCCGGCCGCTCTTCGCCATGATGCGACATACCGCGGTGTATGACCATCCGAACGAGTGGACAACCCCGGTCCGGGCCGTACAACGCCAACTGAGCCAGTTCGAAAACCTGTTTCGAAACCTGGGCGATGTGACCAACGGGTTCCCCAGGCCGATCCCCCTGGATGAGCTCGACAGCCGGGAAGAATACGACCCCGACATGCTTTGGACCAACCTGATGTTCGGCACCCCGGCAGAGGTCATCGACAAGCTGAAGCGTTACGAAGCCCTGGGGGTGGATGAGTTCATCTACTATGCCAGCATGGGCCTGGGCCACAGGGAACAGAAGCGCTCCATGGAACTCTTCTGCTCCGAGGTGATACCGGCCTTCCATCCCTCATGTTAGCAGAACCCCTCGATTGCCACGATTCCAGGCTCTGATCATGATTTATCATCCGGCATTCTATATCGATGGTCAGTGGGTCAAATCCTTGTCATCGGACACCTTGGAAATCATCAACCCGGCCACTGAAAAGGTGGTGGCCACCATCCCCAATGGAAGTCGGGAAGACGTCGACCACGCCGTTTCTGCCGCACGTCGCGCATTCGATGACTTTTCCATACAACCGGTTCAAGAGCGGTTGAAGTGGCTGGAAAAGATTCTGCGTGAGTACCGTCGTCGTGTTGACGATATCGCGGCCGCCATTTCCACCGAAATGGGGGCTCCCATGACTCTGGCTCGGCAATGGCAGGCCAGACTTGGCGAAGAGCAGATCACAAGCACCATCAAGGCCCTGCGGGGGTTCATCTTCGAATCTAGGGAAGACGACATGATCCTGCGCCACGAGCCCATTGGCGTATGTGGGTTGATTACCCCATGGAACTGGCCGATGAATCAAGTGGCGGCCAAAGTGTTGCCGGCTCTGGCGGCTGGCTGCACCATGGTGCTGAAACCCAGTGAGGAAGCTCCTTCCAGCGCCTTGATTTTCGCCGAAGTGCTGGATCAGGCTGGCGTTCCGGCAGGCGTGTTCAATCTGGTGAATGGAACCGGACCGACGGTCGGAGAAGCCCTGTCCAGTCACCCGGATGTCGACATGGTGTCCATCACCGGTTCGACCCGCGCCGGGATTGCCGTCGCCAAGGCAGCGGCCGGAACCGTGAAGCGGGTGACCCAGGAACTGGGGGGCAAGTCTGCGAACATCCTTCTGGAGGATGTCGATATCTCATCCGCCGTATCACGGGGGGTGAGGCACTGCATGGGCAACAGTGGTCAGTCCTGCAATGCGCCTACCCGGATGCTGGTGCCCGAGACACACATGGAACAAGCGGAAATAACAGCCCGCGAGACGGCCATCGGTCTCCAGGTCGGACCGCCCGACCAAGAGGGAGATCACCTAGGTCCCGTGGTCAATCAGCGGCAGTGGTCCAAAATTCAGGAACTGATTGAAGTTGGGATGGCAGAGGGCGCCATCCTCATTGCCGGCGGACTGGGCCGACCGGATCATCTTGATCGGGGGTTCTATATCAAACCGACGGTTTTCACCCAAGTCCGTAATGACATGCGTATCGCCCGAGAAGAGATTTTCGGGCCGGTTCTTGTCCTGATCCCCTATCGGGACGAGGACCACGCCATCCACATGGCCAACGACACCCCCTATGGACTCGCGGGCTATGTCAGTTCCCGTGACCCGGAACGGGCCTATTCAGTGGCCCGACGCCTGCGGGCCGGTCAAGTGGCCGTGAACTATGTCGGAGGGAATTCAGACACCCCGTTCGGTGGATACAAACAATCCGGCAATGGCAGGGAGAAAGGTCGCTGGGGACTGGCGGAATATCTTGAGGTCAAGGCCATCACCGGAACAAGGCGGCCCTAAGAATCAAGTGATCCGGAACCACGCGTTCTCACTCGGTATCAGACTTGCCGAAAACCTGGGCCATGATCAAGGCGACCGTGGTGATCAGAATCAATACGGTGGAAATGGCGGCAATCGTGGGGTCGATCTGGTCCCTGAGGGCCAGAAACATGCTACGGGTAATGGTCGACATCTCTCCCCCACTGATGAACAGCGCCACGATCACCTCATCAAATGACACCACCAAGGCCAGCAAAGCCCCGCTGATCACCGAAAAACGAATCTGGGGCAACGTAATCACCAGAAAAGCCCTTGGGCGGGAAGCACCCAGGCTTCTTGCCACCCGTTCCTGGTTCATGTCGTAGCTTTTCAGACCCGCACTGACCACGATCAGACACATCGGCAGCGCCAGAACCGTATGAGCCAACACCAACCCGAGCAGAGTGTTGTTGAGATTCAACTTGGCATAAGCAAAAAATACTCCGATGGCAATCAGGATGACCGGGATCATCATCGGGGTGATCAACAATACAAAGATCCATTTTGCCCACTTCAGATGGGAAACATACAACCCATAAGCCGCCAGCGTCGCAATGGGTGTCGTCACCATCACCGTGAGCAACGCCGCCTTGACCGAAACCCAAGTGGCGGTCATCCATTCCGGCGAACCGAAATAATTGTCATACCAGCGAACCGACCAAACCCGCGGCGGGAATTCCAGATACTGGGAATCCGAGAAGGACATCGGAATCACAATCAAAGTCGGGATAATCAGGAACATCATGATCAGTCCCGCCAGGCAATACAGCCAAAGCCGGTTACGGTGGGTCACCTGAATGTCTGAAGCCGGTCGCGAGAGCCAATTCATGCGTTGCGTTCCCCCAGCACCTGGTCAAGATGCAACAATCGATGCGCCAGGAACAATACCACCAGGGTCAAAATCAGCAAGACCACCCCCAACGCACTGGCGGTCCCGAAATTGAAGAACAGGTCGATCAGGGTTTCAATCTTCATGGACACCATCACGACCTTTCCACCCCCCAGCACCGCCGGGGTCACAAAGAACCCCAGACAAAGGACAAACACCACCACCATGCCAGCCAAAAGACCCGGCAGCGACAAGGGAAAGAAGACCAGCCAGAAAGCCCGTGCCGGGCTCGCCCCCAGGTTGGAGGCGGCCTTGACATAGTCGCCACTGATTGCTCGCATGGAAGCATACAGCGGCAACACCATGAAAGGCAGCATGATATGAACCATGCCAACCAAGGTGCCGTTCAGGTTATGAACCAGTTTGAGCGGTTGGTCCCAAAGGCCCAGTTCCATCCCCCACTGATTGATCAGCCCCTTGCGCTGGAGCACGACCAGCCAGGCATAGGTCCGCACCAGCAAAGAGGTCCAAAACGGCAACAGTACCGTAAACAGGCCGATGGCTGCCCAACGCTTGGGGAGTTGAGACAGAAAATAGGAAAAGGGATAGCTGATCAGCACGCAAGCCAGCGTGGTCAGGAGACTCACCTGAAATGTGGTGATGAATATCCGAGTATAAGATTGACTCTCCAGCATCCTGGTATAGTTGCTGAGAGACAACACACCTTCATCATTGAACAAAGACAGCCAAAACAGCCATCCAACAGGGATAACAATAATCGTCACCACCAACAGGATGGCTGGCAGGGACAGCCCGAACATGACCAGCTTCTCTCGCACCGCATCCTGACGCAGCACACGGGCATTGAGAGTGTCCTCCACCATGGTCGCTACCGGATCAGGTGATTTCCGCCTCGGATTCTCCCGTGTTGGGAATCAGGGTGGTTTCTTCACGATGCAGTCCCAAGGTCACTTCCTTGCCTTTCATAAGCAAGAAAGACCGGGACTCGCGCTGACTCACTCCCCGCACGGTGACTGCAGTCCCATCATCAAGGGTCACATAAGTTACAAAGCTTTCTCCCTGAAAAACCACTTCATCGACAATACCCGGAAAGACATTGTAATCAGCAGGGTCATCTTCAGAAAGAACTTTCAAACGTTCCGGACGCAACATCAGACTGCAGGGCACATCGGGCACCGGGCCGGATACTTTGAGGGCACGACCATGCAAAATCACCCGCCCATGGTCCGGCTGTACGGGAATCAGGGTCGACTCACCGATGAAGTTGGCCACAAAGGGTGAGGCGGGATAGTCATAGAGCGTGCGCGGCGTGTCGCACTGAACCAGACGGCCGTGGTTGATGACCGCGATTCGATCAGACATGGTCAGAGCCTCACGCTGGTCATGGGTCACATAGACCGTGGTCATTCCCAGTTTTTCATGCAAGTGTCGCAGTTCTATCTGCATGTGATCCCGAAGCTTCTTGTCCAGCGCCGACAAGGGCTCGTCCATCAAGAGGATTCTGGGTTCGAACACGATCGCCCTGGCCAGTGCTACCCGTTGTTTCTGACCGCCTGACAACTGCTCAATCCGCCGTTCCGCGAATCCTTCGAGCTGAACGGTGGACAGGGCATTGTCGATCCGCTGGCGGATTTCATTTTTCGGCAAACCGCGCAATTTCAACGGAAATCCGATGTTCCCGGCTACCGTCATATGGGGAAACAGGGCGTAATTCTGAAATACCATGCCAACATCCCGCTTGTGCGGGGGTTCGCGAATGATCTCCCGGTTACCGAAACAAATGCTGCCACTGTCTGGGCGGGTGAATCCTGCCAAGACCATCAGCAAGGTGGTCTTGCCGGAACCAGAGGGACCCAGCAAGGTAAGAAATTCCCCACTAAGGACCTCAAGGTCCACATGATCAAGCGCATAGATATGCCCATACGTCTTGACCACCTGGCGGATATGAATGGGCAGTGCGGGATTCACTGACAAGCAATCACCCGATGGTTGATGGACATAACGTCGTGCGGACCATCAAAACCCGCACCACAACCAAGAGACCCGACCAGTCGATCATGAACCAAGGAAGTCGCGCGAACCGCCGTGGTGGTTGGTGGGCGGTTCGCGGTGGCTGGCTACTCCGTCATCATGTCGGCGTACATCTCGGAGGCCTGTTTCTCCCATTTGGCATACCATTCTTGGTTGATCGGCAGCAACTGGGACGCATTGTCGGGATGGGATGGCAGGTTTTTCGCCAACTGTGCGTCAATCCGACCGGTCTCATAGGCTTTCGTGTTGGTCGGCCCGTAGGTGATATATTGGGGAATGTCGGCCTGATACTCGGGCCGGCTCATTTCCGCGATCACCCGCATCGCCAGATCTGGGTTCGGCGCCCCCCGGGGGATGCCGAAACAATCGTAATCCTGCAACCCCTGATGATAGGTGTACTGGACCTTCGCCCCGTCGGCGATCGCCACGTCGAAGCGCCCGTTCCAGCCCGTGCTCATGTCCACCTCGCCATCCTTCATCAGCTGGGCATGCTGCGCCCCGGAACTCCACCACACCGCCACATGCGGCTTGAGCTCGCGAATCTTGTCCAGTGCCCGCTCGATCCCGGCCTCGCTGTCCAGGACCTGATAGACCTCCGCCGGCGGCACGCCGTCCGCCATCAGCGCCGGCTCCAGCATGCCGTGCATCTTGCCCCGAATGGAGCGGGTGCCGGGAAACCGTTCGACATCCCAGAAGTCCGCCCAGCTCTGGGGACCGTCATCTCCGAACGTGTCCGTGTTCCAGGCCAGCACGGTGGCGAACACGATCGTACCGACACAACAGGGCAGTTGGGTGTCGGGTACAAAGTCGGCAGTGTCGATCAGGTCATAATCCAGGGGAATGAGAATCCCTTCGGCACAGCCCCGAGCCCCGCCACCGGAACCAGTATCAATGATGTCCCACGGCACCGACCCAGCCGCGACCTTGGTGCGGACCTGGCCAATCCCCTTGTAGGACTCCTCCTTGATGGTAATCCCCAGCGCCTTGGCCACGGGTTGGAACAGGGCTTTGCTCTGGGCGTCCTGATAGGACCCGCCCCACGACGCAATGGTGACTTCATTCGCCGAGGCCACCGCGCCACAGACAGGGTCAGGCCGACCGTCGCCGCGATGATCAGTTGGTGGTATTTCATGGTGGTTTACTCCTGCGTATTGATGGATGTCGTTCGGGATACCCGCCCGCGACCAGTGAGCGTGACGATGTTCCGGGGGGTCGCCTCTTGGAGTACTATAAAGTATTGTCAGATGAAAATGAAGTGACTCCTCCCACCTTCGGCCCCCTCTTCCCCCCATCTGGATATGCCCGGTTTCACAATGTTTGCGTCTCGTTTGTTCCAACGGGCCAGGGTCGACTCTGCCAACCCGCCGAATTGATGTCGATGCAGTATGATTTTGTGATTGTCGGTGCCGGGTCAGCAGGCTGCACTCTTGCCAATCGGCTCTCCGAGAACGGTCGTTATCAGGTGCTTGTCCTGGAAGCGGGAGGAACCGACCGAAGATTCTGGATTCAGGTCCCCATTGGCTATGGAAAGATTTTCTATGATCCCAAGGTGAACTGGATGTACCGAACGGAACCGGATGAAGGCCTTGGGGGCCGTCAGAGCTACTGGCCAAGAGGCAAGGTGCTGGGCGGTTCCAGCTCCATCAATGCGATGGTCTACATTCGGGGACAGCAAGCCGATTACGACGACTGGCTGACGATGGGAAACAATGGCTGGGGATGGGAGGATGTCCTACCTTACTTCAAGCGGGCAGAAACCAACTCCGCAGGGGGCAATGCGCTGCGGGGCGACTCTGGACCCTTGTATGTGAATGACGTCAGTGCCAACTATCACCCCCTGAACCGACGATTTCTCGCAGCGGCCGAAGAATGCGGGCTGAGGATCAACCCCGATTTTAACGGCGAGGATCAGGAAGGGGTCGGACTTTATCAAATCACTACCCGACATGGTCGACGCATGTCCGCATCACGCGCCTATCTCAGGCCCGCCATGAAAAGGCCCAACCTCACGGTCTTGACGCATGCCCACACCACCCGCGTCCTGTTTGAAGGATGCAAGGCGACCGGGGTGGAGTTCCTGTATCGTGGCCAGATGCATTCCGCCAGCGCCAACATGGAAGTCGTGCTGTGTGGCGGGACGATCAACACGCCCCAGATTCTGCAACTGTCCGGTATTGGTCCCGAATCAATGCTGCGAAACCATGGGATTCGGCCTGTCCAGGTCAATGAATCGGTTGGAAGGAACCTGCAGGACCACCTGAACGTGACCTATTTTTTCCGTTCCCGGGTGCCGACAATCAATAACCGACTGTCCCCTTGGTGGGGAAAGCTGCTCGAAGGTGCCAAATATATCCTCTTGCAACAGGGGCAGTTAGCCATCGGCGTTAACCAAGCTGGCGGGTTCTTCCGCAGCAACCCGGACCGCTCTCGTCCAAACCTTCAACTGTACTTTTGTGCTCTTACCTATACCGAAGCCCCGGCGGGTACGCGCCCCCTGCTGCGTCCGGATCCTTTCGCTGCCTTCCACATCGGAATCAGCCCCTGTCGGCCCACCAGTCGCGGCCATCTCGGGATCATATCCCCTGATCCATTGACCCCCGTCCGGATCCAGTCATGTTATCTTTCCACTCCCGAAGACCGGCAGGAGATGCTGGAAGGTGTCCGGTTTCTGCGATCCCTCGCGAATGCCCCCTCACTGCGGGCAGTCGTCGAATCTGAGTATAAGCCGGGCCCAGAAGTCGAGAGTGACGAAGCCTTGCTGGCCGACATTCGATCCCGTGCAGACACCGTATTTCACCCAACCAGCACATGTACTATGGGACCGGATCCCAAGCAGTCGGTGGTGGACTGCAGGTTGCGAGTTCATGGTACAGACAAGCTGCGAATCGTAGACGCATCAGTGTTTCCAACCGTGACTTCCGGCAATACGAATGCCCCCACCATTATGCTGGGAGAAAAAGCGGCCGATATGATCCTGGAAAATGCAAAAGCCGGCTTGGGACCGTAAGCGGCCCGACCCCAATAGGCTGACGGATCAAAGAGAGCGCAAACGGCCTAGAATAAATATGTCCATTCTGGCAATGGCTATCACCGGGATGAGGCCTGTGTCAGTTTGAATACGGTGATGAAACCGATCAATGACAAATCCAAACAGTCGCTCCGGATGCTGGAAGACTTCGGGGTTGAGGACAACGTATTCCCGTGGGGGGGTCACATCACACCATATGGCTTTTAGTGCCTGCTGCATACGGATGGAGTCCCGCCCCTAACCCACCATGAGAAGACTGGATTTTATTCCGGGATTGCGGAACAAAGTCCTTGCGCTGATGGCTATCGATTTACCCTATGATTGCTTGTTTTTATCCCAAAAACTATTATGCTAGGCTTATCGGTTATTTTAGAGACAATTATGGTACACAACATATCGGCGCAAATGACTGAGATTGTGGCCTTTCTGGAGAAAACCCCCGAGGGACTCTCCCGTGGGCAGATTGCCAAAAGTCTGTATTTTTACATAAATAACAAGACATTACAAAGAAGACTATTCACTCTATTGGAGTAAGAAAGGATCGTAAAGACCGGCGACAGAAAAGCGGCCAAATACTATCCTGTCAGGTTTCCCCGGCCGGCAATTAAAGGACAAAATGAGCAGGAAGAAGGTGCAATCTTTAGCTCAGAAAGTCAAACTAGCTTGCATTTTCTGGAATTTCCTCTTCATGCCCGTGAACAGGTGTCCTATAAAAGAGAATTCATTGAAGGGTACATGCCCAATATCACAATGTATGTCCCTCAAGAAAAACGAGACTTTCTGTTGGAGCAAGGGAAACGGATTGACAAGGCATTCGCGGCTGGCACCTATGCATGCCAAATCTGCCAGCGTCTCCTGATTGACCTTTCCTATAACTCCAGTCGATTGGATGGCAACTCCTATTCAAGACTCGATACTCAAAAGCTGGTCGAGGAAGGTATCCATGCTGAAGGCAAGGTGCATGAAGAAACCGTTATGATCATGAACCACAAGGAAGCCATATTGTTTCTTGTGGAGAACGCACAGGAAATCGAATTGAACAGCTTCACACTCTTCAATCTCCACAATTTGCTGTCACAAGATTTGCTTGCGAATCCTGCGGCTTGTGGCAACATCCGGACGTCGAAGTTGACATTGGGCATTCCACCTACCAGCCGATCATCAACCCACACATACTGAAAGAATTGTTTGAACTGATTTTACTGAAAGCTCGAAAGATCGAAAATCCCCTCGAACAAATCTTCTTTTTACTGATTCACCTGTCATATCTGCAGGCTTTTGAAGATGTCAACAAACGCACTTCACAGATGGGCTGCAATATTCCTTTCATCAGACAGAATTTGTGTCCGCTAAGTTTTACCGATGTGCCGCACGATGACTATACCGCAGCGTCACTGGCAATCTACGAGAAGAATGACATCAAGCCCATGCGGGATTTATTTTGCTGGGCATATATTCGTTCCTGCCAGCAATATCGCATCGCCAAACAGTCACTCGGGGGAATCGATGCCTTTCACATCCAGTACCGCCAGCAACGAAAAGAAGTATTGGGTCTTATGGTGCGAGACGGGTTACATGGGAAAGAGGTGGAAAAGCGCATCGAAAAATATTGTGCCGACAGAGACATCGCAGAGACTGATAAATTTACGGCCATCATCCTGGCAGACTTGAGCAGCCTGCATGTCGGTGCGATTATCGGACTCGGTATTTCAGCAGCACAGTTCAATGTCTGGCTGGCAGCCAAACCGGATTAATCCAGCATGCAATTGTCGACCGAACAGTCCGACCTCACAATCAGAAAAATTCCCGCCACTCAGTGCGCGAAGACAGGCGCCCCGATACCTGAGCTTGGATGGACCAAGCCTCAATAGGCACGTAGCAAACTGCCAAGTGGGGGGTACCGCGATCCGACACCTGCTGGAGCCATACTCTGACAGCCGAAAAAGCGAGGTGACTTCGGTCATCGAGCGATTACTCGGGGGATCGACCGGATGGTATATTTTGCCACTTTGCACCACGCCTTTAGGGCGGGTTCGAACCGCTTACACCAACGGCTGAACCATATACAAGGAAACACAGGACAATGACCGCTGTCACTAAAACCAATTGATGGACAGTGGTTCCATTTTTGAGAATTGATATTATCCTGCCCTTGGCAAATCCTGCAAATATGCATCCCATGACCAATCGCCCACTCACCAACCGCATCGCATTTCAAGGGGAATATGGTGCCAACTCTGATATGGCCTGCCGGGATGTGTATCCCCAAATGGCACCCTATCCCTGTCATACGTTTGAGGATGCTTTCAATGCGGTGACCGAAGGCGATGCCGACCTCGCCATGATCCCCATTGAGAATACAATCGCCGGCCGAGTTGCGGATATCCACCACATTCTACCAGAGTCGAACCTGTATATCATTGGCGAATATTTCATGCCAATTCATTTTCAGTTGATGGTCAAGCCGGGGAGCAAGGTTTCCGCTGTCAGGACCGTTAGCAGTCATATTCATGCACTGGGCCAGTGCCGACGTATTATCCGTGAACGCGGATGGCATACCCGAGTATCTAGTGATACTGCAGGGGCTGCCAGGGAGGTGGCGGATCAAGATGACCCCTCGACCGCCGCGATCTCTCCATCGCTCGCGGCTGAGTTGTATGGCCTCGAAATTGTGGAGAATGATATTGAGGATTCCCAAGAAAACATCACGAGATTCATCATTCTTTCCCGTGAATCCGCTCATCTTCGTTCTTCGGATGCACACCTGCCTGTCATCACCACATTCGTTTTCAACGTACGAAACCTGCCAGCAGCTCTCTACAAGGCCATGGGGGGTTTTGCCACCAATGGCGTCAACATGACCAAACTGGAAAGCTATCAACTCGAAGGTCGGTTCACAGCGACCCAGTTCTACGCCGACATTGAGGGCCATCCCGATGACCCTCCGGTGGCCAGAGCACTGGAAGAGCTGCGTTTTTTTTCCACCAAGGTCCGCCTGCTCGGTGCCTATCCCTCTCACCCATTCCGAGTCGCCCAGCAGCGCTGATTTCGCAACCGTCCGATCCTCATCAGTCACTCTGAATCCCCCACCCTTTTTCTGGAGCCCACCCCCTGAACATCGTCTCGGTGAGGTCGCCCTAGCGTGAGATTTGAACGACTCCAAGGCGGTATACTGACAGCCAGTGAAACGATGGGCTAAGTGAGGTTATCGACACGACAGTGCTGCGTCACGGTGAACTGGGATGTTGGGTTGGGGGGTAGTAGGAATTTACACCCTTCCAGAACATTTTGTTGAAAACCGGTTCGATGGGTCACCCGTCCCTTGGCAATCCAGCATCTCTGGTTGTCATCGATGCCATGTCGAGCATGGCACTATACTCAACCATTTTCGCAAAATCCGGCGAGTGGGGCCCTTGCGAACGCAACAAAGCTCTATGCGCCTACAATCGGCCAATGTCCGTTCCTCCTCACCTCATAGTTTCAGCACTTGCCCAGTCGATACGACCGAACAGTGTCCTGGTCCACCGTGATAAGCTGACGTGGCATATCTGTATCCATAAGGAATGAAGGCACTTAAGACAGTCGAGTCGCAACTCGGTCGTTGGGCCATCCGGTGGCGATGGCCGACCATCGTTGCCACCTTGGTTTTGACCATCATTGCCACCATCGGCACGTTGTTTCTCGAATTCTCCGCAGACCACCGCGTCTACTTTTCCAAGAACAATCCACAGCTTCTCGCCTACAATGCACTGGAAGATACGTATGGAAAGAGCGACAATGTCTTTTTCACCATCGCTCCAGAAGACCGCGACGCCACCTCGCCCCTGGCATTGGAAGCTACCATTTGGCTGACTGAGCAATCCTGGAGGATTCCTTTCGCCACGCGGGTCGATTCCATCACCAACTTTCAGCACATTACCGCCCAGGGTGACGATATCCTGGTCCGAGAGCTGGTGAATGAAGCCACCCTCAAGGAGGCCAATCAACGAGCAAAGATTCGTGCAATCGCTTTAGCAGAGCCACGACTTGCAGGTCGTTTGTTTGCACTCGATGGGGGGGCATCAGGGATCAATGTGAACCTGCAGATGCCGGGCATGGATGAAATCCATGAAGCCGCTCAAGTTGCCGAGTACACCCGCAAACTGACCAATGAGTTTCGGGAGCGTTTCCCGGGTATTGATGTACAAAGAATCGGTCTGGTGATCTTCAACCAGACCTTCATGGAAGTGTCACTGAATGACCTGAAGACTTTGCTGCCAGCGAGTTTTCTGGCGATGGCGGTCATGCTGGCAGTGCTCACCAGAGGGTTCCTGGGAACCTTTGGCATCATGCTCGTTGTCACCATGTCTGTCATGACCGCCGTGGGTCTCGGTGGCTGGGCAGGGCTTCCGATGACTGCCCCCTCAGCCATCGCACCGATCGTGGTTCTAACGGTCGCTATCGCCAATTGCGTCCACATTTTTTCAGGCCTCATGCACTGTATGCGGGACGAAGCGCTCGACTACGCCATACCATACAACAGTGACAAGGAAAGGGGACCCCAGCATCTCCGTGATCTCAGGAACGATGCGATTGTCGAATCAATCCGAGTCAACCTTCAGCCCGTCTTCCTGTCCAGCCTGACCACCACACTCGGCTTCCTGAGTTTGAATTTCTCGGAACTGCCCCCGTTACGTCAGTTGGGCAATTTTGTGGCCTTCGGAGTGGTTGCCGCCTTTTTCTATTCGGTCACTTTCCTTCCAGCCCTACTGTCCATGCTGCCGATCAAGGCACGGGGGGCTTACCATGGTTCCGACCCGGCGATGAAGGCGCTGGGTGATTTCGTGGTCCGCCATCGACAGACTTTACTTTGGGGCGTGGGTTTGGTGGTCTTGGGATTTGTGCTGTCAATACCTCGTAACGAATTAAATGACGTCTTTCTCCACTACTTCGACGAAAGCGTTGAATTCAGACGCGCTTCGGATTTTACAATTAATAATCTCACGGGGTTGTACAGCATGGAATATACGTTGCCATCGGGTGAGGCCGGAGGAATCAGTGAGCCCGCTTATCTCTCTGATGTGGATTCCTTTGCACAATGGTACAAAAATCAACCCGAGACCATTCATATCAACGTCATCACCGATACCTTTCGCCGACTCAACATGAGTATGAACGGTGACGAACCCACTGAAAACCGGATACCCTCGACCCGAGAACTGGCGGCGCAATATCTGCTGCTTTACGAGATGTCACTTCCCTTTGGACTTGATCTCAACAATCAGATCGACGTCGACAAATCAGCGACTCGTATGATCGTCTCCACCCGAACACTTTCGTCAAACGAGGTCATCGCCCTTGATCGACGTGCTTCGCAATGGCTTGATAAGCATGCGCCGAACATTGTACGGCCCCAAAGTTCCGGCACAACCCTGATGTTCGCGTACCTCGGACGACGCAATATTATCGCCATGCTCTTGGGTACCACGTTGGCTCTCGTTGGCATTTCCGGCATTCTGATCCTCACTCTCAAGTCCTGGCGGTTGGGATTCATAAGTCTGGCACCGAACCTGCTTCCGGGGGCATGGGGGTTTGGTATATGGGGGTTAACGGTCGGAGAGGTAGGCGTCTCCCTATCCATGGTAACCGCCATGACGTTAGGTATCGTGGTCGACGATACCGTTCACTTTCTCAGCCGATACCAACGGTCCCGCAAGGAACTGGGGTTTTCATCCGCTGAATCGGTTCGAGTTGCCTTTCGGACTGCTGGCCGAGCCATGCTGACGACTTCACTAGTTCTTGTGGCAGGGTTCATCGTGGTCAGTTTTTCCAACTTCGAACTGAATTCAGGAATGGGGAAACTCACCGCGCTGGTTATCGCCTTGGCGATCATCGCTGACTTCTTCCTGCTGCCACCCTTGCTGATGAAGTTTGATGTTGACAAGAAAACGAACAGTCCCCCGAGGATTAACAGGCAATCATCGAAGAATTTACAATAGTCGTCGCTCGTTCATCACAGAAAAAGGATTGAGTTGCAAATTATCATATATGACCCGCCCCGGTTTGCCAGAGTAATCTTTCGATCCAGAAGGAACAGGCTGCTGCCATATATCCGACCTTTCAACGGGGCTCTCATGCCCCGGGCCCTGATGGAATTCGCTCCGGTGTATCCTTATCAGTTGTTCGACCTCCACCGGAAAGACCTTCAGGTCTCCCCCGGGTCGGGTCTTTGACTGCATCAGGTTCTCACGCCAGCGGGTTGCCTTTTCTGCCATCACGATCCACTACGCTCAAGCAACCCTGATGGGTGAACCGGTCATGCTCTGTCTGGTGGCTATCCGGAACCGGTTGCCCGGTTCCCCCTAGGCTAGCCCTCAGGCAGGCCCGTGACGCTCCTCATAAGGCTTCCCGGATGCCAGCACCGCCCACGCGGTCCGGCTTCCGTCCGTTCCGCGATCCCCCGGACAGGCAGATGCGGGATGCCGGGAGGGGGTCGATGGGTGGATCATGGTCGGTCGGAGGGAATAACCGGTTGATGCCCCGAAGGCGGGGCGGGTCATACCATTAGATGTGAGATGATTGCAGTATCTGGAAAGTATTATCACCATCTGGTAGCCTCACACCGACATGATGAGGAGTCCATTTTCGGATCGGGATTGAAGTCGGAAGTGGAGTGAAACCCACCAGTCTGCAATGAGTCAATGGTCAAAAGAACAGCCCATGGGAAGGAATCGGAGCCAGACTAAAGAGTCGTTTCGCGGCGTGTTTTGATCACCCCTCCTGACGAACGCAAAAAAACAGGCGGCCGGATGACACAGCGGTTTAGGTCGGCGGTGGATATACCGGCAAGGCCTCCAATAATCCTCGACAGACGGAATGGGAATGCGGTAATGATAGGGCAGGTTCTTCAACTGCGCCAGCAGACCGGCATGCAGGCATGATTCAGGAACCGGTCGATCGATTCTCCGGTCTTCCCGCGCACCGCTTCCGTCAGCGACTCGATATGGTTAGGACAACCGACCGCTGTTCTCGGCGGCCATGAGGGTCAATCCCCTTTAGACCCAGACTCGACTGGACACCCAGCCGCCAGCCTTCCAGCGTAATACGCCTCCTTCCGCTCCCGACCCAAGGTCAGGGCTCACTCCGGAAGCGATTTCTCCATGATCAGGAGACATCCGCCTGACCATTCCGCGACGAAATGGCGTATGATGTTGGCAACTTGGGCTCCAGCTTGCGACCAGAGGAGGACTGACATGTCAACAACCCCTCGACCGGATGAGGCGGCCGGCCGGCTCGAATTCGTGATGGCCGGCGGGACGGATATCGGCCATCATCGGGATCAGAACGAGGACTGTTATGGACTCGAGCTCCTGACCGGAGCCGCCTGGGCGGTCGTGGCCGATGGATTGGGCGGGCATCTAGGCGGCGAGGTCGCCAGTGAATATGCCACCGCACGACTCACCGAATGTTTTCTGGAGTCGCTGGCGTGGGGGCCGGAATCGGCGGTCGAAGCCCTCATGGAAGCTGCCTTCCGAAGGACCCATGCGGCCCTGAATGACCACGGGGAGGCGCACCATCGCGTGTTCGGCATGGGGACGACGCTGACGGCGGTCTATCTGGAGGCGGTCACCGAGCAGTTGGTCATGGGCCATGTGGGGGATTCCCGCTATTATCAATGGCACCGGGATCATCTGATGCAGTTGACCGACGATCACAATCTGGCGGGCCGGCTGTTGCGCGAAGACCCGGGCTGCCGCCCCTCGTGGCAGGCCTATCACTCCCTGGAGCGGGCGGTGGGGGCGAACCAGCCGTATGACCCCCCGCAGGTGAGGCGTCATGGCATCCGGCGGGGCGACAAGCTGTTGCTGTGCACGGATGGACTGAGTGGGAAGCTGTCCGATGATAGGATTCAGGCCATTTTGTCCCGGGAGGAGACGGATCCCCAAGACGAGGTGGATGAGCTGATTCAGGCGGCGCTGGCCCAGGGGGCGGATGACAATGTCACCGCCTTGGTGATCCACATCCGCTGACAGCATCCTCCTTGCATTCCATGAAAGCTGTCACTGACCTGTGCCAGCTTGTGCCACTTGCCTCTACATTGATTTGTGAATGTAAGGATTAGCTTTTCGCTGACCCTCGACACAGATTCACTGCACCAATCCCCTCGTGTCAGTTTACGATGCATAGGATGATCGGGCTATTGTTATGTTGATCCGGTGTGATTCTCCTCTTGGCCCGGTAGGTTAACCCGTACCAGGCCAGGCGGCCCGGTCATCGGCTTGGGGAGCGGGCGTGATGATCAACTGTGTCAACCGATGCCTGCTGGCGACGGTCTTGCTGGGGTGGAGCCACGGTGGGGTGGCCCCTAGCACACCTGGGAGATGTCCACCCCTTATGGGGACGATCCCCTTCATACCGTTAATGCCCATGCGGTTGCCGAGGACATGACCCAAGCGACCGACGGCGCCTTGACGATCACGGTCCACAGTGGCGGCTCCCTGATCCGGCACGCCCGGATCAAGCCCGCGGTCGATAACGGTCGCGTCCCCATCGGCGAGGTACTCATGTCCCAGCGGGGCAACGTGGACGCGCTCTTCGAGGTCGATGCCATCCCCTTTCTGGCCACCGACTATGGTCAGGCGCACCAACTCTGGGCGGCCACCTCTAGGCCCGCCTCGAGGCGCAGGGCCTGCAGTTGCTCAATGCGGTACCCTGGCCCCCCAGGGGATCTATGCGGGCCGGAAATTGCGGACGATCCAGGATCTGGCCGGACTGAAGTTCCGGACCTACCACGTCACCACGGAGCAGGTGGCCGGGGTGCGCTCATGCAAGTCGAACTGACAGACATTCCGGCGGCTTTCGCCCGCGGAACGGTCGAGGCCATGATCACCACGCCCTCGTCGGGGGGGAGCACCTAAGCGTGGCACTACGTATCCCATTACCACCATACCCAGGCCTGGCTGTCGAAAAACATGGTGGTGGTCAACCAGGCCGCCCTCAGCGTACTGGCGCCGATGCTCCGACAAGCCGTCCCGGCGGCGGCCCACCGAGCCGAGGAGCGGAGCTGGGCGGTCAGCCAGCAAGAGACCGATGCACAGCTCGCCGAACTGGAAGCCCATGGCCTGATCATCGTCCGGACACAGGATGGACTGATGGGCAACTTCCGGTCCATCGGCCACATCATGACGGAAGTATGGGCTGCCCGGGCCGGCGAGGATGGCCGGGTGATCCTGGAAGCCTATCGTCAATAGATCACTGGACGGGGCAGTGTCAGGGCCTTGCACCTCTCCGGAAACGCCGCACGTAAGGCGCTCTTACGGTGTCTATTGCATCAGTGGGACACTTACGGCCCTCTTGCATAGTCTGTCCACTGACCGACAAGCACATGGTCTCTATGGTGCGAGACGAAATCCGCCCAATTGCAGACCGGTATTCATTTTTGCAGGACATTTTGACGTGGTCAGTGGAAATTTATGCCAAATCGAGACGGCTCCGATGATGAGGGATTGCGTATCGCAATAGATGTCTCACAGATACATCTTCTGATATCCCAATATATTCGTTCCATGAAGGAAATCGTGGTTCAGACCGGGTAAATGCCAGATCATCTCCGGTGTCCATTGAGGGGAACCCCAACAATACCCGGGTTACTTCACGTGGTAATTCGACAAGAACCAAGCCTGACTACATTCGCACAGTCAAAGCATAGACGCAGGTACGTTCGGCTGCCATACTCGGTATACTAATGCACCTAGTGGTCTATTCCTTTAATGTGTCCCAACAAGACATCATGCCCATTATGAATTTGGATATTTGGCTAAATCGCATTGTAGATCACCGATGGATGACTATTTTGCTCTGTTTCCTCGCTATCTTGATGCTTACTGCTGGTGCCCAGCATCTCATTGCCGTCGATGTCGATTTTCGCAACCACTTTAGTGAGGATGATCCACATCTGGTCGACTTGGATGAGTTTGAAGACACCTACGCTATCTCCGACACGGCACTCATCGTATTGTCTCCACGCACGGGAGATGTTTTCACAAAAGAAACGCTCCTCGCCATTGAAGAACTAACCGAACAGCTTTGGCGAACCCCATATCTTACTCGCGTCGATTCGTTGGCGAACTACTCGCACAGCGAAGGGATTGGAGACGATCTGATTGTCGAGCCCCTTGTCGACGAAGCCAGTTCCCTGCGCGATTCCGATATAGAACGGATTGAGAGAATTGCACTCGGTACCGAGGAGATTACTGGGCGTCTCGTTTCTCGCGATGGTCGTGTTGCTGGATTTCATGTCAGTTTTGCCCTTCCCGAAAACCGGCAGCAAGCCAAAGTGGAAGTTGTTGACTCCCTCCACGCTACTGTAGCGACGGCCCGAGCGAAATACGACAACCATGAATACCATCTCACGGGGGAGCTCTTTCTGAATCGGTCAGTTCGTGACGCTCTGGACGAGGACATGGGTATCCTTGGACCCACAGCGCTTGGGGTCATGCTGCTGGTCGCCTTCCTGATGCTACGATCAATATGGGGCACTGTCGCCATTGTCGTGATGATCGCCTCAGTCATTCTCTCCTCTTTGGGTTTTGCCGGCTGGGTGGGCATGAAGCTGTACGGTGAAAGCGGTGCGGCACTGTTCGTCATGATGGCCATTACAGTCGCGCATTGCATCCATATCATTGAGTCCATGCTGGCCGGCCTGCGACGGGGGATGGAACGCAAGCAAGCCACTATGCACTCTCTGCGGATCAACGTTTGGCCTGTTTTCCTAACGTCCCTCACGACGGCAATCGGCTTTCTCAGCCTGAATTTTTCCGAGATGCCCCCGTTTCGGGTGATGGGCAATATCGTCGCATTCGGTGCGCTGGTTGCTTTCATCTTTTCCGCAACGCTTTTGCCCGCCATCTTGTCACTCATGCCAATTCGCATCCGATCAAGACGCAATGGAAATGACGACGTATTCGATCATTTTTTCGATAGATTCGGGCAGTTTGTCGTTTCCAATCACCTCATGATACTGGGGACATTCGCCGTGGTCGTGGGTATTCTCATTACCGGTATCTTTCGCATAGAACTTGATGACAATCATCTTGAGCTCCTCAGTGAGCGATACGAATTCCGACAAGCAACAGATTTTGTGAGCGAGAATTTCTCCGGTCTGGAACCGTTCGAGTATTCACTCAACTCCGGTCAGCCGGACGGTATCACCGATATCGAGTATCTTAGACAGGTCGATGAGTTTACCAACTGGCTCAAGTCGCAGCCTGAAGTGGCTCACGTCTTTAGCATAGTCAACATTATCAAGCGCCTGAACAAGAACCTGAATGGTGACGACCCTGATTTCTACAGGCTTCCTGAACGTTCCGATCTGGTCGCCCAATATCTGCTTCTCTACGAATTTTCGCTACCAGTGGGCCTGGACCTGAATAATCTCATGGATGTGGACCGGTCAACCACGCGCCTGACGGTGGTGCTGAAAAGCCTAACCACCAACCAAAAGATTGATCTCGATAATCGTGCTAAAGCCTGGCTTAGTCAAAATGCCCCAAATCTGGAAACCGGCGCTACCGGAGTGACCATTGTCGGGTCTTATTCCATCAAGAGGAACATTGTCAACATGCTGATCGGCACCATCATCGCAATGAGCATTGTTTCCTTGCTGCTGATCTTCATATTCAAAAGCTGGCGCATTGGCCTGATCAGTCTGATACCGAATTTCGTCCCTGCTGCCATGGCCATGGGATTTTGGGGGTATGTCGTGGGCGAGGTCGGCGTCGCCGCCTCGGTCGTCACTGCCATTGCGTTCGGGATCATTGTGGACGATACGATCCACTTCATGACCAAGTATCTGAGGGCCCGCAGGAGGGGCCGACCACCGGACGAGTCGGTCCGATCTGCCTTCGGCATGGTAGGTAAGGCCCTGTTGGCGACCACGGCGGTGTTCGCGCTGGGATTTATGGTATTTGGGGCGTCGGGTATGACCAACAACCAAGCTCTGGGGCTATTGGCAGGTACAACGGTCATCTGTGCCCTGTTGGCAGACTTCTTTTTTCTCCCTCCACTGCTCATGGTCCTGGATAGTTTAGGGTGGAAGCGGCAGGAGCGAGGTAGGCATGCCTGATCCTTATCATGTATACCAACATGGCAATTCGCTCTCCAGTCCACTGGTCGACCCCAGCGACAGATTGCCGCGCCGCCCTGAAGGCGGTCATTTCTCGCCCATCTTCCCCCTTCCGAAAGCCCGTGTTCGACGGGGCCGGGTTCTGCTCGGCCAACCCGCCTGAAACGGCCCGAGCGGGCCCTTGCGTCGTGAAATCGCCTCTGTCAGACTCCGCTGAGTCGAGATGGATGCCATTGATGGCCGAAATCAGCCCCTTTCAGCCCCTTGGGGGCTGAATTTTCCGGTCGCCGCCCCGCTCCCTTCATTCGGGGGACGCCCTCATGAAGGGAGCGGGGCAAGTGTTGCACTTCAGACTGGAAGTGGGGTACCGTAAATCATCCGAACGCGAACTGGAACATTTGATCTGGAATCTATGGAGCGTATTGCTTTTAGCCCCTTGCTCTTCTTTCGTAGAGGAATAGATGAAGGGGAAAGTGTCTCGATCCCACACTTTCCTGCCATCATCGTGGTTGTTCTGGGAATATCGACTTCGCTGTTTGTCACCAAATTATTCGCGGATAATGGCTTCTCTGATTCCATGGAAATTTCCGGCCGTCTTTCTACAGAGATCTGGCGATTTCCTGACAGTGCAGCATACTCTGGCCAGCGATCAGATTCGAGAGGTATTTCTCTAGAAACAACTATATATGTCGAGGACGAAGAGTATCGGAGCATTACATTCACCCCTTTTTTTAGATATGACACGGACGATCCGGAACGGTCCCATTTTGATGTGCGGGAGGCATATTACTTGACCTATGGCGACATCGGCGACGATGAGTGGGAACTGCGCTTAGGCGTTGATCGGGTATTTTGGGGGGTAGTGGAATCACGACCACTGGTGGATATTGTCAACCAGACGGATATTGCTGGGCATCCTAATGAAAAGATCAAGTTGGGACAGCCAATGGCTCATTTCACCAGATCAGGCGAATGGGGAACTTTTGAATTGTTTGGGATTACAGGACACCGCGAGCGCACTTTTCCGGGTCGTCGTGGACGCCATCGAGGAGGGCTGGTGGTCAACCAGAATCTGGTCTCATATGAGTCAACTTCGAGGGAATGGAATGTCGACTTGGCCACCCGATATAGTGGTAATTTCGGCCCGATAGGCTTAGGGCTAAGCGTATTTGACGGTACAAGCCGTGAGCCGGTTCTCGTCCCAGTCCAGTCAGGTCCACAATTCATGTTGATTCCGTACTATGAACAAATCCGCCAATATGGGCTAGATGTTCAGGTTACCACCGGTTCTCTGCTCCTCAAGCTGGAGGCCATTCATCGAACCGGTGCGAAGAATAGTCGTTTGGATGAATTCTCTAATCTTCGTTTCGAAGAAAAGGATTTTTCAGCATGGGTTCTGGGCGGTGAATACACATTCTATTCCATATGGGGTACGAATTCTGATCTTGGCTTATTTGTCGAATGGGCCTATGATGAACGGGGTCAATGGGCACCCCATGCATTTGAAAACGACCTCTTCCTGGCACTGCATCTAGGATTAAACGACGTACAAAGTACTGAATTCATCTTCAGCAGCATGAATTCACTCGATAATGACAGTCATACCGTTGGAGCTGAGTTCAAGCGCCGTCTTTCAGACAATTGGTATCTGCATATTGAGGCACTGAAATATCTGGAGTTCGACGAAGATGATGCCATATACTCAGTACGGCGTGACAGCTTTGTCAGAGTAAAATTGGACTACAACTTCTGATAACAGTCCCCCGTGCCACTCTGAAGTGCAACCCTTAGCCCCGTCGCCTGATCGCTTGAGTTAAGCGGATGGCAGCGGGCCAGAGGATGGCAGACCCTCTCAGTATCAACCGCCGGCCCCACAAGGTCCTGGGGTATCGAACCCCTCGAGAGGTCTTCACCACCGTCGCCCCCCCCTGAAGGCGATCATTCCTCTCCCATCCCCTCCCTTCCGAAAGCCCATGTTCGACGGGCCGGGGGCCGCTCGGCCGAAACCCGCCTGCACGGCCCGAGCGGGCCCTTGCGTCGTGAAATCGCCTCGGTCAGACTCCCTAGCGTCGAGATGGATGCCATTGGTGGCCCAAATCAGCCCCTTGGGGGGCTGAATTGTCCGGTCGCCGCCGCACTCCTTCGGGGGATGCCCTCATGCCGGGAGCGGGGCGAGTGTTGCACTTCAGACTGGAAATGGGGAGTCGATATTCGGCGTTGAAATTGACGTTCCGATGTGATGAAATGGTCACTCTGGAATTGAGACGATGACCAACCTTGCTTTCTGGATGCAAGTTGCGGAAGGATTCCAGATTGATGTGTGTAATTTACGAATTCATGACTGGAAACAGGGGCTTACATACAGTGATGCACAACGTAACTGCGCGGGCAATGCTGGCGATGATCGGTTTTTTTTTCGTAGTATGTTCATATGCGGCCGAAATTTCCAGTCTGCTGGCCGGTAGTCCTGAAGAAGCTGGAATCAGGGTGGCCACTGAAGCCCGAGAGCGCCAACGGGGTTTCGGTAACTCCACCGCAAACCTGACCATGACGCTGCGCAACAAGCAAGGTCGGGAAACAGTTCGTGAACTCCGTCTCAAACGCCTCGAAATTGATGGGGATGGTGATCGAACCTTGCTGATGTTTGATCGTCCGCGCGATGTCCGGGGGACTGCCTTTCTCATCCATGCCCACAAGGAAGAACCGGACCAGCAATGGCTCTATCTACCAGCCCTCAAACGGGTTAAGGGGGTCAGTTCCGCAAACCAGTCTGGCTCTTTTATGGGCAGCGAATTCTCCTATGAAGATTTAGGGGCTGTTGAAGTCGAAAAATTCACTCACCGCTATCTACGTCAAGAACCCTGTGGTGACATTCACTGTATTGTCCTGGAGCGTATCCCCAAGAGTCTTGATTCCGGCTATTCGCGTCAACTGGTCTGGTATGATCAGGAAGAATTGCGGACTATGCAGATACATTTCTATGACCGCCGAGACAAACATCTCAAAACCATGGTCGTAGAGGGTTACCAAAAGTATCTGGACCGATTCTGGCGGAGTAGTAGTATCCTGATGACCAATCACCTTACGAAAAAAACTACTTTGTTACGTTGGTCGGACTATGAATTCGATACGGGTCTAGAAGCCAAAGACTTTACTCGTACGGCGCTGAAGCGAGTAAGGTAGGATCAGATGAATAAGCTCATAACGTAAACTTCTAAATCTGGAGCTTCAGTCGCAATATGAGGAGGCAATAAAGGTACAAATGAAATTGCTAGCGAAACCTAATCACCAAGTCAGCAGGGCGACGAATTGAAATGAAAAAACCAGCCGAATATCTCTCAAGCAATGTACCGGTGGAGCATATGAATCTCCGACTTTTCGAAAATGAAGTATTTTGTCGGGCAGGGATTCATCGACCGGGTGTCAGTTTCGTTATCTCATTGCTGGTGATCACAGTTGGCATCTGTCTTCACGTGTCACCGGTCCGGGCTTTTGAGTTCGGGAATAGTGAATTGCAGGGTAGTCTGGATACCACCATCTCCCATGGTCTAACCTATCGGGTCGAGAAGCAAAATGCAGAATTGACAGCCGACTCCAACGGTAATGACGGAAACCTCAACTACAACCGCGGTATTGTCAGCAATGCCACCAAATTTGTCACCGATCTGAGCCTCAACCACGACCACTGGGGGGTATTTGTTCGGACAACCGGGTTCCTTGATTTCGAGAATCGAGGGGGAGAAAGGGACCGAACTCCACTCAGCGATGATGCCATGGAGCGAGTGGGGAAGAATGTGGAAGCCCTCGATGCGTACGTCTATGCTGGAACGACCCACCATGATACGGCGATCGACTTCCGTATTGGCAACCATGTATTGAATTGGGGGGAAAGCACCTTTATTCCTAATGGGGTCAGTGTCATTAATCCTCTTGACGTGAGCAAGCTTAGATTGCCGGGGTCGGAATTGCGTGAAGCGCTGCTACCCGTTGGAATGATGTCTGTCACGGTGGAACCGAGTGATCACCTGTCAATTTCCGGTTTTTATCAGTATGACTGGGAGGAAACGCGTATTGACCCAGTCGGCAGCTACTTCTCCAGTACGGACTATGCCGGTCCCGGAGCAAGTAAGGCGGTCATTGAGCCCGTTCTACAAGGGCTATTGCCAGAGCAACCTCAACAGTGGGATCAAGGTTATGGTTTTGCTGAACCGATCAGGAATGTAATCAATGCTGACCTGGCGGGATACCAAGTGAGACATCCAGTGACCGGAGGGCTGGTTCCCAACCCACAAGCCCTCTTGCCAGCCTTTGACAACGATTTTGCGAGCGTGCGGCGTGGTCTGGATGATACCCCAGATCATGGAGGGCAATATGGACTGGCCTTGCACTATCTGGCCGAGGATCTCAACGATACGGAATTCGGATTTTATTTCATCAACTACCACAGCAGATTGCCTACGATCAGAGCAACCCATTCTCCCAAGGAAGCTCTTCAAGCAGGACTTGCGGCAGCCGATGCCGTGTCTAGACCTACCTCGGCCACCCTTGGTGCCTTGACGCAGCAGGTGACCGCAGAAGTCCAACGCGATGTACAGGCAGGATTGATTTCTCCGAACGCTATGCCACAAGCCATTAAGCAGGGTGTCTCGAAGGCTGTTGCTGGAATATCCAGTGCTCTTGCAATCGACCGGTATGCCAAAGGTGGGGAGTATCAACTAGAATATGCCGAAGATATCCGACTGTTTGGACTGAGCTTCAACACGGCACTACCTGGTTCTGGTTGGGCACTTCAAGGCGAATACTCCTATCGTCAAGACGCACCGCTACAAATTGCTGAGCGTATAGTCCTGCAGGACGGACTTAAACCTGTCTCCACTGCACTGGGGTTGTCTGCCACAGACCAACAAAGTCTCGTGGATTATCTGAACCGTTATCAACCTGAGACAGTCCGAGGTCACCTCAAGAAAGATGTCAGCCAGATTCAGGCAACGGCCACTCGAATATTCGGGCCAGCCATGGGCGCGGACGGACTTGTATTGGTTGCGGAAGCGGCGCTGATGTATGTTCATGATATGCCTGAAACGCCACTGGAAAGTCCTGCAGGGGGTACACTCAGCACCGAAGATGCCGATGCAGACTCAACATCGTGGGGGTATCGGGTGGCTGCGCGTCTCGACTACCTTAATGCCGTCGGTGCAATCAACCTTTATCCTTATGCACAGTTTCTTCATGATGTGAGTGGCAACAGCCCCGCACCCAGTGGACCGTTTGTTGAGGGCCGAATGGCACTTACTCTAGGATTCCAAGCCGACTACCTGAATCGATGGGAGGCTAATTTGGGTTATACCCAGTATGCCGGTGACGGGAACGAACTGAGTGACCGCGACTTCATCACGGCTTCCCTCAAATACTCATTCTGATGCCATAGCCATGAATGGAAAAAATACCTCAATTGCCGCCCTGTTTCGAATCGGGCTGACTCTTCTTGCAGGAAGCATACTCGTTTCACCAGTTTGGGCTGGATTACCGGCCGACCAGATTGCTCGACTGGGAACTGACCTGACTCCCCTTGGTGGCGAGCGAGCCGGGAATGTCGAAGGTAGCATCCCAAAATGGTCCGGCGGCATCTCGGAGCCACCCATCCATTATCAAGTTGGACAACATCACCCGGATCCGTACCCAGAGGACAAACCACTCCTTGTGATCAATGCCTCCAACCTGGATGAGCATCGTGACCGGCTTTCGATTGGACACCAGCACATGTTGGAATCGTACCCGACCTTCAGCATGAAAATCTACCCAACTCGGCGCAGTGCTGCCGTCCCGCAACGGATCTACGATGCCACCCGAAAAGCAGCTGCTACTGCAAGACTTGTTGACGATGGTAACGGAGTCGCTGACGCCGTGGTCGGCATCCCTTTTCCAATCCCGAATAATGCGCTGGAAGTGGTCTGGAATCACCTATTACGCTACCGGGGCGAATCTTTGTCGTGTGAGATCGGCCAAGCGGCGGTCACCCGAAAGGGGGCCTACACGTTGGTCAAGCAACATTGGGAAGCAGAAGTGCGTTACTCACTTCCAGGCATGACTGTGGAAGAACTCGGTAATACGATGGTTTTGTTCAAGACAACCACTCTTGCACCTGCCCGTCTGGCTGGAGATATAGTCTTGGTGCACGAGACCATGAATCAATTTCGCGAGCCTCGTAATGCCTGGACCTACAATCCAGGCCAACGCAGGGTCCGTCGCGCTCCAAACATCGCCTACGACAATCCGGGAACTTCCAGCGATGGATTACGTACTGCTGACCAACTTGACATGTTCAATGGTGCCGTGGACCGTTATGACTGGACGCTTATTGGCAAGCGTGAAATGTATGTTCCCTATAATTCTTACAGGCTGCATAGTAACGATCACACATTTACTGATATCCTCAAGCCGCTACATATCAATCCGGAATTGTCGCGCTATGAGTTGCACCGAGTTTGGGTCGTGGAGGCAACATTGAAAGAGGGAGCGGCTCATATTTACAAACGGCGTACCTTTTATGTGGATGAGGATACCTGGCAAATCATGGTGGCAGATATCTATGATAACCGTGATCAGTTGTGGCGGATATCGGAAGCACATTTGATCAATTACTATGAAAAGCCCCTGATGTGGCCAACATTGGAGGTGCACACTGACCTCCAGGCAGGTCGCTATTTCGCCTTTGGTCTCAATAATGAGTTTGAGATGTGCACTTGGGACCCGAACAAGCAGTCCCGGGACTTCACTCCCTCATCCTTGCGGCGCAAAGGGCGATGACGCGACTTGGCATCGGCAGGATTACAAAATTTCCATTATTTTGTCAACTGCATTAAAGGGACAATTTGGTTTAGTGGTCATTACCCAGTGCTACCAGCTTTATTATGATAGCACCGCATTGGCTATGCCGATTATTTTGCATGCCTAATGAAAGATGCTGAACCAGCCATCAACACTTTACAAAAATCTTGGGCGTAACCGCACTGTCGAACGTCATTCGTATTCAGATACTATTTGCATTGATGCTTCATGTGATTGTAGGCTTTACTGATGGAGAACTTGATCGATGTCTGAAATAACGAATGATTCCGTATCATGCAGACTTAGCTTGCCTGAAGAGCTTATGTTAGTGCTGCTCAATGAGCAGACAGGTTATTTTTACCAAGTACTTGGATGGGAGCTGCATTGTGCCGTCATTGGTTCCGTGCTTGCAGAACTTTCCCTTCTCAATCGTATCGATATTGATATCGACCATCTGATCCTGATTGATAAATCCGAAACGGATGACTCGATCTTGGACCCCTTTTTGAAAAAAATAGCGGATGAACCGGTTCAGCGCAATGCTCAATTCTGGATTGAACGCTTTGCCCAGGAAGCAGAAAAGGTGATTGATTCTGTTCTGGAGCGCTTGGTCAAACTAAGGATGATCGAGCATCACGACGGCGATTTTTGGTCACTGACCCCGCACAGTTGCAAATTCTATGATGCGACCGATAGCAGTCATCAGAAACACACAACAGGCGATACCATCCAGACACGCATCAGCCAGTATGTTTTTTCCGATCAGATCCCCGATACGAGGGATATCATTATCATTTGCTTGATCGATATATGTGATGTGTTTCGCTTTATGTTTGAGCTCAATGAAGAAGCCGAAGAACGAATTAAACTTATTTGTAAATTGGACCTGATTGGCCATTCGATAGCCGCCGCGGCGGAGCAAAACATCACGAACTCGCTTTTTCGGCGTACTGCCTTTACCAAAAGGATACCAGTCGCCCCCCTGCGAAAGATAGTATTCAACCCGTATATGCGTCAGGGGAATATTCCTGCACTCTTTGCCAGCCTTGCGCAAGAACACGGTCCGGTATTCCAGATCCGCCCACCGTTCCAAGAACCTCTGACTTTCCTAGTAGGCCCAGAGGTCAATCAATGGGTCCACCGAAACGGACGACTGTATTTGCGGTCAAAGGACTATTTCACAGATTTCGAGAAGGTTTACGGTGCCTCGGGGCTCATCCCTTCATTGGATGGGGCTGATCATTTCCGACTGCGTAAAGCCATGCAACCGGGATATTCTCGAAAGAGGTTGGGAGAGCAACTGGACTCTCTGTATACACGAATTCGATCCTTTATCGCAAACTGGGAAGTAGGATCCGACCATCACGCGGTCAGAATGTGTCGATTGATGGTGAACGAACAAATATCCTCAATCATCATCGGAATCGAATCGCAGGATGTAGTGGAAGATCTGATCAAATTCAAGGAACGGGCTTTGACGACTCACGTTGCCAGGGTTTTACCCAAGTTCTTGCTGCATACTCCGGTTATGAAGCGCTCTTCGAAAGCCATCCATGTAGTATCGCAACGGGTTCAAAACACTCATACCCCTGCCCAGCGTGCCAAGTGTCCACGCAATCTGGCAGATGACCTGCTCAGTTTACATGCCAGTGACCCACAATTTCTTCCCGAATCCAACCTCAGCTTCTCGCTTTCGGCCCCCATGCTTGCCAGCATGTACCTTGGCGATGCATTGGCATTCGCGTTCTATGCAATGGCGTCTCAACCGAAGCTCTATAGCCAGATTCAAGCCGAAGCGGACGCCCTGTTTTCCAGTGGAGATCCAGTTGTGGAGGATTTTAACTCATCCACTACTGATATCACGCAACGCTTTATCATGGAGTGTATGCGGATGTACCCTATCATACCCATGTCCATTCGGAACGTCATGAATCCATGCGTGGTGGAGAACTACGCACTGCCTGTGGGAAAAAAAGTCTTCATTGCACAAACATCCTCACATTACATGAGTAAATGTTTTCCAGAACCTTTCACATTTGATATTGACCGCTATCAACCGCCTCGAAATGAGCACCGTAGCCCAGGATATGCCCCGCATGGCTTGGGCACCCACTCATGCCTTGGCTTTCGGTGGATGGAACTCCAATTGCTCGTCAACCTTCTACTCGTTGCGCATCATTTCACACTTCATCTGTCGCCGACAAATTTCAAGCTCCGTTTCAACCCATTTCCATCAATGTCTCCCAGCAAGAAACTGAAGTTCCACATTGCTGAGCAAAGGTACGATTTGCCCTCATAAAAGGGCTTGGATTTCATGGAATCATTGGGTCTTTTTTACCCCCGTGCCACTCTGAAGTGCAACCCTTGGCCCCGTCGCCTGATCGCTTGAGTTAAGCGGATGGCAGCGGGCCAGAGGATGGCCGACCCTCTCAGTTGACCAATCAACGGAGAAGGGCCATGCCGACTGGCGACCACCCCCTGAACCACTTGGAAAGATTGCCCATTTCCGCGCTCAAGTCCACCGGTCGGTCCCCGCGACCGATGGCCGCACAGCCGGACGGGACATCAGCCCGATTTCCCAGGAGCTGTCCCGCCACTGCGGACAGCGCGGGGATTGACATCAGCCAGCCCAGGGGAAGGCGACGAGCCGACATCGGGACGCCTCGGCTGTGCCCTGGAAGATGACCCCGGAGCGCTGTGCGGTGGTCGAGGACCGGCTGCAGGCCGGCTGGAGCCCGGAGCCCATCGCGGGCCGGTCTCAGCAACCAAGGGAAGTGATGGCCGGCCGGGAATGGATCGATCAGTCTATCCGGGCGGACCGACCGGCGGGGGGAGATCTTTACCGGTGCCTGCGTCGCTGGGGGAAGCAGCCCAACTGGCGCGGTGGGCGACCTGCGGGACGCGGTCATCTTCCCGGTCGGGTAGACATCGCCGAGCGCCCGTCGATTGGGGAGGCCAAGGGCCGGACCGGGGACTGGGAGCTTGACCTGATCATCGGGGTGAAGCACCGGGGGGCCTGGATTTCCTGGGGAGATCGGGCCTCGAAGTTCATGGTGCTGATCGGGGGGGCCGGGAAGACGGCGGCGGCCGTGACCGAGGCCATTGTCCGGCGGATGGCCCCGATTCGGGACCGGGGGCACACGGGCACGGCGGACCACGGCCAGGAGTTCGCGGGGCACCGGGAGATTGCGGCAGCCCTCGGAGCCGACTTGGACTTTGCCACCCCGGACCACTCCGGGGAGCGGGGCCTGAACGAGCACACCCACGGCCTGGTACGCCAGTCCTTTCCGAAGGGAACGGACTTCCGTCAGGTGACGGCCTCTCAGGTCCAGGCGGTGGAAGAGCGGATCAACCGCCGGCCCCACTAGGTCCTGGGGGTTCGAACCCCGGAAGAGGTCTTCACCGCTGCCGCCCCGCCCTGAAGGCGGTCATTCCTCTCCCCTCCCCTGCCTTTCCAGAAGCCCGCATTCGACGGGCAGGGCCCCGCTCGGCCAAAACCCGCCTGACACGGCCCGAGCGGGCCCTGGCGTCGAGAAATCGCCTCGGTCAGACTCCCTGGCGTCGAGAGGGATGCCATTGATGACCGACATCAGCCCCATTCAGCCCCTGGGAGGGCTGAATTTTCCGGTCGCCGCCGTGCTCCCATCCTTTGGGGGATGCCCTCATGCCGGGAGCGGGGCGAGTGTTGCACTTCAGACTGGAAGTGGGGTTACATAACCGGAAACTTGCGTCATCTTGGATAGGCTTGTGTAAATTGTCGTACCCCATATCCTACTGCTTCACCGGGTTCGTGGTCCCATAGAAATTTCCGACGAAACGGCCCCATCCACCTTGGATATGTTCCCAATGCCAGCCCATCGTGCCGATAGCGCGACGTGGATTGCCGTCTGCATCATTCATATCAGAGAGTCTCCCGCCCCAAGTCCCCCCCGTGGTCCCTCCTTCAGGAAAATAGACCAGTTCCTGGCGGATTTCATCACCGTGGAATGAACCATCTTCATTGATTGCAGTCGGGCCCATATAAACTTGAATCTGACTTCCCCGAATGTCAATCTCTCTACCAAAGGTTTCCTGATCATAGGAAGACAGATCAAATCCTTCGGGAAACTCTGCATTGTAGTTATGATAGAGGGCATATAACTCAGCCTTCACCCCAGCCGGAAGCAGGATACTTCCAGCCAAATCGAGGTGTCGCCAAGAGGTGTCTTCTCCCTCGACAAGACACCCGATACACCCTTCGACCTCGTTTTTCGAGAAGTCGGCCGTCAGTTGGACTGCCCCATGGAAAATCCCGGTCTCCCTGACTTTGAAGAGCCCCAGATTAGCCCAAGCTGGGCCATAGAAAAAAGTATAAAGTCCAGTGGCGCGTCCCCGATAACTAGCTACCCCTTGCAGAGGAATAGTTGGGCTACCCGTGAATTCAGGACCGTAAATGAAAGCACCGACATCGGCATCGTCGATTGCCCAAGGGGCAGGACTCCAATCCAGGTCGAGCCTATCCAAATGCATCCAATAACCGCCCGCCAGATAATTTGTGGGATCGTGATCATCCCAGTTGATTTCGGGCATAGGCCGTCGATGCCCCAGTCCTGGTAGTACGAAGCAAGGTCCAATGTCGACGCTTATGGTTCTCCGAAAGCCCATAATCAAGCAGTGGGCCTCTTCTCTCTTCCCCGACGCTGTTTAAAGGCTCTGTGATGGCATGGGAGGTAGAGTTCAGTTGAACTTTTTCACCATCCTCACGCTGTATCGTCATTGCGACACCTAACCGGTTTTCGTCAAAGTCTGTGACGACAATATCATGCTGTGATGCATGCTCAACCCCCCCCCTCGGCCGCTGACAGCCGATTATCCTGAAAATTTGGCCCAGCCAGAGCCGAATCATGCAAAGATATTTCCAAAAGATCGTGACGCAGTACCCTGACATCATTGATTTCGGGTTTTGGAAGAATCAGAGCAGCATCTTGGCTACCACATGCAGAGAGCATTAAGCCAATACTCATAACAAAAAGGACGTGGGGCATCGCAGAATCCTCCAGATATTTTGTCTCAACCAGAAAAAGTGAATTGTGACTGACAAACGGTAATTATCGTTAATTTTCACCAAAAATTTGTTTTTCATGTCAGATTCACACTAATTTGCAAGTTTCGCCCTCAACATATTTCACGTTCACCTTCTGATAGCGTATCACATCCGTTTGCTCTATTACGAGTCCATCATTCAAGCCCACCAGAGCGGCCGGATGATCCCATACCGCATGACTTTCAGATGATCCAGGGGACGTTTTTCTCATATCTGGTCCCGAATCTCGTCTTTCATCTTGCTTGAGGTATCTACACCAAGAAAATAGTAGCCTAGGTGTTTTGCCAATTCACCACCAGGAACCTCTTCTAGTTTCGGAAGAGACACAGGACCTGAAACCACACCGTCTAAAGCAAGTTTCGTAGCATCTAAGATAAGCCTTCGATTTCGTAATGTTTAAGAATCGGGCTGGAACAGATTTCCCCATCGGAATCACATGATGTAAAAAATCGTAGAATAGCTACTTTATCGATCAGTGATGTCACATCAATTTATCATCAACATAATTCAAGAAGAGGAATAGGGTATACTTGATATGAGAATGACAGCATTTGGAGACAATCCCCCCCTAGGTTGATTTCCTTCTGGAAACAATATTGGACAGAGACTGCCAACATCCCTTGGAAAGTATGGTGGTTGGCATCTCGTTTGATAATCTGCCGACTCTCGACTTCTGATTCGATAGCTGAAGAAAGATCCAGCATACGCCAAAAGACTGTATACCGACTAGGCAAAGCCTGTTCGGTTAAAAGAAATCTACTGAAAAAGGACCATAACCACCATGTACAAAGCGAGTAACGTTCCCAAGCCCAGGAAAATTGCCATTATCGGGGCGGGAATTTCCGGACTGGGGGTCGCTTGGGCATTGAATCGCCACCCTGATCTTTTTGAATTTCAGGTATTTGAGGCGCATGCTCAAATCGGCGGAAATGCTGTGACAGTCAACATGCCACAGGAAGATGGCACCTCCATTCCGTTCGACATTTCCGTCACGGCCTGCATCCCATCGGTATACCATCATATCCTTCTCCTGCTGGAACAGCATGGAATTGACCTGGTCGATACCAAGTTCAGCTACAGCGTGAAGTATCGTGGAGAACTGTACGCACATGATTTCGACTCCAGTATCAGGAGAGAATTGCAACCCGAAATCGAAAAGTTCCAGAAACTCCTCAGTCGCCTCAAATGGTTTGGCCAACTGAACAGGTCCAGGTCCCGATTGCTCAATGCTCTTAACCCGTTCAACTATGTGAGCATGGGTTTTGTGCTCAATATGGGACGGTTCTCCGGTGATTTCAGATATAAGATACTGAAACCCATGTTCGTCAACTTTCTGATGGCCACCAATGTATTCGATATGCCGGCATCCCTGTTTGCCCGATATCTCGATTTTTTTGATATTGAATCCGCCACCCCCATGCAGACCTGGGACCATGGAACGAGGCGAATCTACGAAGAAATGTCGGCTGGGTTTCAAGACAAGATACTTCTCAACCGACCCGTCCGAAAGGTGTATCGACGTTCTTCTGGAGTGATTGTAGAAGACGAAGACTCAAATACCCAAACATTTGACGATGTTGTGTTTGCTTGCAACGCCAACCAGACACTAATGATCTTGGACCAGCCAACTTTTCTGGAAAGTCATCTTCTTTCGTCGGTTCGTTACGAAAGTGAACTGCATAACCATACAATTGTTCACTCGGATGGCTCCATTCTGCCAGATAACCCGGCTCAGCCGCTTGCCACTCGAAGCAATCATATTGAGCAGTATGGTAGTAGACCTGACAACTACGAAATCACTTATATCATGCATAACCAACAACCTTGGGTGAAGCGTTCAGATAAGCCTTGTCTGGTAACCTACAACCCAACGAGTCCTATCAAAGAAGATAAGATTATCAGAAAATGGTGGTTTCAACATATCGTACACGATGTACGTCACATTACGATTCTGATCAGCCTGTTCCGATTTATCCAAGGTAAGAAGCGAACATGGCACTGCGGTGCCCACACATTACTCAACAGCCAAGAAACCTGTTTTGTAACTGGCCTTGTCACTGCACGACAACTGGGGGCTGATTATCCGTTTCAGGACTCTGAAGTGAAGAAGTGGTTCAACTTTTATGGACGTATGATGTATGGACGGCGTTTCAAAAAAGCCTGAAGGTAGATGGATATCTGAATTTTGAAGTGATGGCGACATCGTCACACGCCAGACTGGTTGTCAAGTAGCTTCAGACGTTCAACGGCTTGGGTATGGAGTATCCTTTCGTAGGCGCTCTTTGCAGGTATCCCAATTGAGCGCACCAATAACTCACGCACCATCTTATGATTTTTGTCTTTGTCAATTGCCAGCATCCCGAGAGCATACTCCAGCGTTACCACTTTTGAATCGGGCGAGAGTTCAAGAGCACGTTCGAAGGCGGAAATAGCATCTTTTTTTCGCGCCCTGTATAGGATTCTCGCCAAGAACGGTCCCAGCGTACCGACCAGCTCCGCGTGCCAGCGACCTAGGCTAAGATGGGCTGCTGTCATCTCGGGGTCCGCTTGAAGCGCATTTTCTGTCGACTGGCGGATTTGCTCTGCATAGCCTTCACTTGCCGCTCGAAACGAGCCCACTGTCTGGGCATATCGACCAGTTGCGCGGGCCAGTTGCAGATGAGCATTCGCGTTCTTCGAGTCCAGAACAACCGCTTCATTAGCCAGATTAACAGCCTGCTTGAGCAAGGAACTTTTCTCGCTGTCTTCGGCAATGTAATAGGCATAGATAGAAAGCGACTCCGCAGCGAGGGCCAAACCGGATGATGTTCTGAGACTTTCACCGACGTGAGCCGCGTCTTTGAATCGCCCTTCGATATATGCTGCATGCGCCTTATCGATAGACAGAGTTTCAGCAGCAATACTTGGGTGTGAGACGGACACTAATCCAAGACAAAAAAACACAAACGGTCTTAGGAGATCATCCGTACGTTTTCTATCATGACATTTCATTCGATGATAACTTATAATATGTCATCTGCTAGATGATCAGTTCTTCAATCCAAAATACCACAAGATGGTCAGATACTATCTGAAAATTTGATTCCCATACAGAAACTTCCGTCGGTTCATGCTGATTTGCTCACAATTTTCTGACCAGTAGAGCCGGTGAAGGCTCAGATAATCAGGGTTTCACATGATCAAAGGTTGAATATTCCTAGTTATAATGGCGAAATAGGATTGGATTTGAATTCGCCTCGGTGATTAGCAATTCGCGATATTAAATCGTAGATGGGTTTTGCAGGCATACGCTCCAAGTCTTTCGCATCCCAAAAGTTTAGAGTGACTGGTGCCCGAACTCCCTCGACACGAACTGTAAGGACTGCCATGCTGTTCTTCGGGTATGACGACGTTTAAGTGGAGATTTCAGGAATCGCAGCAAAGATGCAGTTAAAAGGATGGCTTGGTCTGATGGCATGTTCTGGACTTCTTCTCGAACGGCCAGTGTGGTTTTGAGAAGATGCACCGACACAATTGGTTCGGACTGCCCATGATCCATAACGATATCAATCGCCTTTTGAATATCTCTTTCTGGGTCACCGCTAGTCCAGTCATCTGGTGAAACATGCCGGGTGTAGGCACTGTTGCGTCCATGAAAGCATGCCATTTGCAGTAACCCCATCGGCCACAGGTCAGGAAACCGACGACACTGTTTTCTGACAGCATTCGCAAAAGTTATCCCATGAGTGAAATCCAGCCAATCAACATTTCCAGAAATGCTTACATGGGTTTTGTGCTGCTGACCGACATCGTATTGAAGCAGATTCCAGGCATTGGCGAGCAATAATTCACGATATAGATCTTCCGATGGTCCCTGACTGCCTGATAGTGCCAGGCTCAACGACGACTTGATACCATGTCCCGAAAAGTCAATCGCCTCCGGCATCCGGTGACACTTAACAGACCCCCAGTCATTCAGTGCATCCCGGTAGCACCGAAACTCAGGGACAAGATCTTCCCGCCGCGCAAATACAATGGAACGCACCAGACTGACTAATAGCGGCTCCATGACTTCAGTCCCTAGTGCAGAAATCAGGTTTCCAACTTTGGAGACATAAATCAACGAATGCCCGAAGTCGTTGTAATGAGCCAGCGCTGCTGTAGTCAAGGCACACTCAAAATCCTGAAAACCAAGTCCCGCACGGAGTCCACCCCTTAACATGGCGATGGCTGCAGGCTGATCTTCATTTTCTACAGCAAGAATAAAATTCGACTCTTGCCAAGGCAGTTCATTCTTACCATAAGGGTAGTTCTTCTCCCGCAGGACATCCCGAGCTGTGTGAGCCACTGGCTCCAGCACACAGACCAGTGAGCGCTCTGCGTGGTCCTTGAATTCCTTATACAGAGTCAGCCAGTCGGCCATGCCGGCGTAGGCATGGGTCCAGCCAAATTCCAACTTCTCCCATGACCATTTTATCGCACAACGCAATGGCTCCAGAGGGTCTGCTCCTATCTGGACCAAACGTGCTATTTCCCGAGCGGTTCGATCATATGACTCGTCATTGAAGGCAAGATGTAGATTTTCGATTATTCGTCCACGGATTGACTCAAAAGGAGGATCGGTCAGATCAATCCATATACTGGACTGACGAATCTGAACGGGATAGACCATGAGTCGATCACCGCCATATAGGTTTTTACCAGTTTGCAGATCAAACTTCCAATTGTGCCAGTTGCAGGTGAGAGTGCAACTCCCTGACAATGTCCCTTCCGACAATGGATAGCCTTCATGTGGACATAGATTGCTACAAGCGTAAATCTTACCAGAACATTCAAACAGAGCTATCTGTCGACCATTCACCCACACTGTTTTTGCGTCACCTGATTTAACCTCTGACCGTTCAGCCACACGAAACCAGTTACCCAACTGTCCGCCAAAATTCTGATCATCCGGTTTCATGAATCATTTCCATGCTATCTTGTTTTAGATAAGATCAGAAAAACGCGACCTCTTGTCAATCGAAACCCATGTAATTTTTGTACCATATTGATATCTAGAAATAAGCCTCAAATGAAAAGAGACAAGTGAACGGGTGAATGCAAGACCACTCAAAACATCGATAATATATCAGATTACAGAAACTCCACCCACCAGGGACAAATCTGGTAGTCATTGGTTGCTCTCACATGATTCCTCCATTTTCGTCGGAATCCCCTCCATCAATCAAATGCAAAACCGCGTTCAGTGCGTCGTGAAATGGGAAAACCACGGAGTTATGGGATTCACGAAACCCCTGCTGGAGTACTGGAACGCGTTGAAGCAGTTCGACACCCGGCAGGCCCGCTTCTGCAATATCAAGAAAGTGAGAACCCGCATCGGACTGGCCAAAGTACCGGCGTCCGATTGAGTGGATGCGAATATCCCGTCCGACGGTGGCATGTTTCAGTCGCTATAAACACAATGGAGACCGGTCCTAACAACACTGTGGTCTTGGTGAGAATCATTGTCATGACTATGGCAGGGAAAGGGGAGGGAAGAAACCACCCGCCACATATTCTGATCGGCGAGGGGCTGGGACTATGGCAAAGACCGCAGAACGAGAGAAGGGGGACGTAACCCACGTGGCTTCGAGGAAGGAAGGAAAGAAATGGTGAGTCAACTCAAGACGTGGGGTCACTCGGTACTCGCCGTGAGCATGCGCCCGAACGGCTATCCCGCATTGCAGAGCACACCAAGTTCGAAAACAGAGGGATTCCACCCATCAACAGACCGGTGATGCGTCCTGCGTGACAGCAGTCCCGAGTTGTGGATACTTCATTCCTCGGTTATACTGCCCAGTGACTCGGGGTCCACCGTTCAGTAGTCATGCGGTCGATTCCCTAGAATGTGGATTTTTGGTTAGGACTAACCTCTGGCTTCAAGTGCCGGAATAGCTCAGTCGGTAGAGCAACTGATTCGTAATCAGTAGGTCGGAGGTTCGATTCCTCTTTCCGGCACCATTTAATCCATTCCCCACTTCCAGTTTGAAGTGCAACACTCGCCGCGCTCCCGGCATGAGGGCGCCACCCGAAGGGAGGGAGTGCACGGCGGCGACCGGACCATTTAGCCCTCCAAGGGGCTGAATGGGGCTGATTTCGGCCATCAATGGCAGCAATCTCGACTCTAGGAAGTCTGACAGAGGCTCTTTCACGACGCCGGGCTGGCTCGCGCCGGTTTCGCCCCAGCAGGACCCTGCCTGTCGAGCACGGGCTGGTGGAATGGAGGGGGATGGGAGAGGAATGACCGACTTTAGGGCGTGGCGGCGGCGGTGAAGACCTCTTGAGGGGTCCGATATCCCAGCACCTGGCGGGGCTGGCGGTTGATTCGGTCCTCCACCACTCGAACCTGGGCCGGCGTCACCTGACGGAAGTCTGTCCCTTGCCGTTGTCCGCCGTGCAGGTGTGCACCCGGTCCCGGAACGGACCCATGCGCTGGGTGATGGCCTCGGTCACGGCCGCCGCGGTCTTCCCTCCCACCGGTTCCAGCATCATGAGCTTCGAGACCCAAACCACCCAGGAAACCCATGCCCCCCGGTGCTGCGCCCTGACGATCATATCCAGCTCTTGGCTTCCCCAATCCGCCGGTCGTTCGGCCATGTCCACCCGACCGGGAAGATAACCCCGTCCCGGTCGGCCTCCCCGCCCGTCGGTCTGCTCCGGGCTACAGGCTCTAGCCTTCCTGCAACCACTCTTCCGGCCACCGCCCAGCGTCGTCGGTCGGCGAGGTCGTCCAGTCGCTCGGCCAGGACCGGCAGCGCCTTCGAGGCCGCCGGCACACCCCATCGGCCGGGCGCGTGGCGCCGGTCGGTGCGCTCGCACAACCCCCGCGCCAGGGCATGACGGGTCAACTCGCCCGTGCGCAAGGCCTGGGTCAGCCACGCCAGCGTGGCGGTATCGAAATGGCGTCATCCGATCTGCCTGCCCGAAGTAAACAGAAACGAAAATCAAAATACAAGTCTAAGATCCTGAAAGGAACGAGAGCCCGCACCGAGCGCACGGTCCAGCGGGCCATCCGAGTCGAGGCCGTCGACCTGGTGCCGCCGCCAGCCGACGGCTCCGTCGCCGATGGGCCCTGGGTCGCCGTTTCGGCTACCGAGGTCGATCCCCCCGACGAGGGCGAGCCATTGCCCTGGGGGTGGCTGACCACGGCTCGACCGGCCGACGGCGAGGCGCCCGCCGTGTTCGCCGCTACGGTGGGGGAGGGGTATCGCCAGCGGGGGTCATCGAGACTTGGTTTCGGACGCTGAAGACGGGCACCCGCCTGCGCCACCGTCGGTTGGACCACGCCGACGACGGGCGCCAGGGCCTGGCCTTCGATGCGATCACCGCGGGTCGGGTGGCGGACCTGACTGTCCTCGCCCGCGAGCAGCCTGACCTCCCGGCAACGGCGGTCTTTGACCCGGATGAGATCGACGGGCTGCATCCCGGGCTGCGGGCACCCGGCCACCAGCCCGTCCCGACGCCATCCGGTCCGGTGCCGACACCAGCGGGCGATGTCCCGGCCCCGACCGACGAGTCCACGCCCTCGGGCTGGGATCCCCCGACCCCGACGAATCGGACCGGGCCTAACATCCGCCCCGGGGTGATCAATCTCGGCTGACTGGTGGGCAGTCATCCGTCGAAGAGCCCGCCGCTGCCGGGGGCGAAGCAGGTCTGGCAGGGGCTTGAACGACGGAACTGGGCGGTCCTGGTACGCGATGCCCGGGGTAAGAGAAAGCGAGAATGAGTTCGGATACAAGTTTAATATGTTGAAAGGCCCGGCACCTTGCTCTGGGCTGGCTGGTGATGGTCGCCCCGCTGTCCGCGATGGCGCACCAACGCCCGAGAAATCGGGCTGACGTCACGCCCGAGCTGCTCAGCCATCGGTCGCTGGGATCGACCAGTGGACTGGAGAGCGGAAATGGGCGATCTTTCCAGTTGGGTCAAGGGGTGGTCGCCAGTCTGCATGACCATTCTCCAGTCATTAGTCAACTAAGGTTGTCTGCCATCATCTGGCCCGCTGCAATCCGCTTACTTCAAGCGATCAGGCGGCGGGTCCAAGTGTTGTACTTCAGGCTGGCACGGGGGCAGAAAAATATTGTTGTGCTGTGAACTTTACGAGAATTGGGCTCCTAATCAGTTAGGAACCGGCTCATTTCGGCTGCCACCCTGTCTGGAGCTTCCAGTAGGACCGAATGCTTCAGCCTAGGAAAAATCGTACAGTTGCAATTCGGGATTCGCTCCTTGATGAGGCGAGCCATGCGCGGGTTTGAGCCGATATCGCATTCGCCTGTCATCACCAATGTCGGCGCTGAAATTCGGTGCAGTTCTGCACCGAAATCCGAATCTGCCAGCATCCAGTAGGCCGCGGCGTAGCATTCGGGATCGTTTTGCATACTTTTCTGTCGGCGCCACTCGAGAAGGTCGGGATGTGTCGCGATGAACTCGTCGGTAAACCAGCGATCGACAGCGTCATTCAAATGGGCGTCAACACCCTGTTGTGCGAGCTTGTCGGCGCGCGCCTGGACGCGCTCGCGCTCCTTCGTCGTACGACCGGCGACGGTACTGATCAGAACCAAGCGGTCGACGAGTTGCGGATATTCGATGGCTAGTCCTTGGGCCACCATGCCGCCGAGAGAAAATCCTGCAATATGTGCCCGCTGCAAGCCGTTCGCGGCCATAATCAATCGCAGATCATTGACGAAGTCCCGAATTTTATAAGGTCCCGATGGCCTGTGGCTCCGCCCGTGCCCACGTTGGTCGTAACGGATAATATCGAATACCTCGCCAAGTTCACGCGCCACGCCGTCCCAAGATTCGAGATCCGCACCTACGCCGTGTACCAGTACGAGAGGTGAACCCTCACCACTTCGTTGCAGGTTAAACTCCTTGCCGTCGATGCTCTGAATTGTCATTTCCGCGTCTCATTTATCTGGTAACACTTTGCAGCTTTTCGAGTTCCAAGAAACAGTAACCTCCGAGCCGATGTTGATATCTTCCAGCCCACGCACGTTGGCCTGAACCAGCACCGTCATTTCGATATCACCCATGCTTCTCACGATGAACTTGCGCGACTGGCCCAAGTAGACGATGTCGGAAATGGTCGCGGATATTTGATTGTCGTCACCTTCCACCGGCTCGTCGTTGTTACGAATGTGCAGGTACTCGGGCCTCACCGCAACGACGGCCGCCTCGCCCGCTACGATGCCATCCACCGATCGCCCCGTGAAGCTTCTGTTGCTCTCGACAGTCGCAAAGCTATTATCCACCTGTGTAACCGTGCCGGCAATGAAGTTTGATTCGCCAATGAAATCGGCGACGAACCGCGTCCGAGAGTTTTCGTAAAGATCGCTAGGGGTCCCGATTTGTTCGATCCGGCCCTCGTTGAATACTGCGATTCGGTCGCTCATTACGAGCGCTTCCTCCTGGTCGTGCGTAACATAGAGAACGGTGTTGCCCAAATCACGGTGAAGGCGCATTATTTCGATCTGCATATGCTCGCGCAATTTCTTGTCGAGTGCTCCCAGCGGCTCATCCATCAGCAACAAACGTGGTTTGAAAACCATGGCTCGCGCCAGCGCGACCCGTTGTTGCTGGCCGCCGGATAATTGTTTTGGATACCTGTCGCCGTGCTGCGGCAAACCGACAAGCTCCAGGACTTCGTTGACCTTCGCGAAAATTTCGTCTTTCGCGAGCTTGCGCATTTCCAGCGGGAAAGCGACATTCTTGAACACGTTCATATGCGGGAACAAGGCATAGTGCTGGAATACCATGCCAATTTCACGCTCGTAAGCGGGCAGCGGATCCAGCGGCCGTTGCTCGAGCCGCATTTCCCCGTTGGTCGCATTCAGGAAACCGGCAACCATCATCAGTGTGGTGGTCTTGCCCGAGCCGGAGGGTCCGAGGAAAGTGACGAACTCACCTTTCGATATCTCGAGATTGACGCTGTCGACAGCAACGACATCGCCGAACTGCTTACATAAATCCTGCAAATGAAGAAGCGTTTCAGACATTTGCTTTCGCCCGTTTCAACATTTACTCACCCGCACTAGATCATAGAAGGCTGCACACTCTTGCGGCGGACCAGCGCCTCCACTAGCAGTGCGGAGAGCGTGAAAAGAAACAACAGCGTGGCAATGGCGGCAATGGTCGGATCCGTCTCTCCGCGGATGTCTGCCCACATCTGCACCGTTACCGGCCGCACCAGCGGCGTCGATATAAACAACGAAATGACCAGTTCGTCAAAAGATATGACCATCGCGAACAACAGGCCCGACAACACTGACGGCAGGATTAACGGTAGGGTAATCAAGCGAAATGACGCCAACGGCCGGGCACCGAGATTGGCGGCCGCATCCTCAAGCCGACGATCCACCAACTGCAGTGCAGAGCCGACCGTTGACAAGACGAACGGGATCGTCAGAATCGTATGCGCCAAGACCAATCCCGGAATGGTGCCGTAAAGTCCCCAGGCCCGGAATACGCCGAATACGGCCGCAGCGGTAATGATGACCGGCACCACCAGGGGTGCCATCAGCAGCCCGTGGACTGCAGTCTTGCCCGGAAAAGAAGCCCGCGCGAGGCCGAAGGCAGCTGCGGTGCCGAGCAAGGTGGTCAGGACCGCCGTCGGTATCATGACCTGTACGCTAACCCTGAGCGAGCGCACCCAGGCCGGGTTTGCAAAAAAGCTCTCGTACCACTGCGTGGAAAATCCCGGTGGCGGGAAAGTCAGGAACTGCGCCGAACTGAATGAGATGATCAGCACGATCACGAGCGGCACGACCATGTAGAGAACTACCAGCCAGCAAATCAGGATACGCATCAAGGCCCAGGGTGTCTTGATCATTCTTCGTCTCCTGGATTCTAGTGCTGCACCGCCAGCCTGACCTGGAAGACCTTGTTGACGATCAGGAAAATCAGACCGGTTCCAAACAACAGGATGATAGCCAAAGCCGATGCGACGCCCCACTTGCCCAACAGTATAATACTTTCGTGGACCAGTTGCGCGACCATGACCTCGCGACGGCCGCCGAGCAGCGCTGGGGTGATGAAATAGCCGAGCGCAATGATAAATACCAGCATCGACCCGGTAATGATTCCGGGCAGACTCAGCGGCAGATAAACCCGGAAAAATTGCTTGATCGGCCGGGCCCCCAGGTTCGAGGCCGCCAGCAGGTAAGACCCGTCGACCCGGGACATGACAGAGTAAAGAGGAAATATCATGAACGGCAAAAGGATCTGGACCATGCCGATGATGACCCCGGCCCGGTTGAATATCAGGTCCACCGGCTTTTCCAGCATGCCGATACCGATCATGAGATCGTTCAGCAGTCCGTTGGGTTGCAGCAGAATCATCCAAGCGAAAGTACGTACCAAGATACTGGTCCAGAATGGGATCAGGACGACAAAGATCAGCAGTTTCTTGAAAAGGGGTTTCGAATGGACCATCGAGTAGGCCATCGGATATCCAAGCAGCAGACAGAAAAATGTCGTAACACCTGCGATTGAAGTCGTATTCCAGAATACCTTCAGGTATATCGTCTTGCCGAGCGCGGTCTGGTAGTTTTGTAGGCCCCAACTCGGATCGGAAAAGCTGCGCACCAGTAACCAGGAAACTGGATAGGCAAAGATCAAGACGATGAGAATCACTGCTGGCACGACGAGTAGCGAAGTCCGCACCTGTCTGAAATTGGCCAACATCATCTGGGTTCCGTAGTCTTTACCTGATTCGGACCGGCTGGCCGACACAATATCGGCCAGCCGATATACCCCGGTAGGATTTACGTCCTGTCGATCAGGACAGCTTCCATTCGTTCCAGCGTTCGGTCAGTCTGTCGAGGTTGTCACGCCAGTAGCCGGCGTTGATGACGAAACCCTTGCTTGCATTTTCAGGGTTTGTCGACAGCCAAGGTTTGACCTCGTCCTTGATGCCTGCAAACGCAGTGGGATTGACCGGCGAATAGGCGATGAGGTTTGCCATCTTTGCTTGGTTATCGGCCGCCGTCATGTAGTTCATGAAGTGCTGCGCGACATCGGCATTCGCCGCTCCTTTCGGGATAGCGAAAAAATCGGCCGAAATGATTACCTGGTCCCAGGAAATATTGACCGGGCCACCCTTCTTGACCAAATCATAGGCGCGGCCGTTCAGGATCATGCCGCAACTGACTGCGCCGTCGGTCAGCAGTTGCTGCGATTGTGAATTGCTGGTCCAGAAAACGACCTCGTCCTTGATGGTATCCAGCTTGGTGAAGGCGCGGTCGACGTCGAGCGGATAAAGATCGGCCGGTGCGATACCATCCGCCAACAACGCTTGCTCCAAGGTCGGGTAGGCGCGGTCGCGCAACATGCGCTTACCCGGAAACTTCTTCAGATCAAAGATATCAGCCCAGTTCTTCGGGTGGTTACCATCCGGGAAGGCATCGGTATTATAACCGACGTTGTAAGACCAGACGATGCAGCCGATGCCTTGGTCGTGCACGAACTCTGGCGCCACGTGGCTGGTATCGACAATGGACTCGTCGATCTTTTCGAACAGTCCCTTATTCTCGTTGGCATAGAGAAAAATGTCGGTAACGTCGACGACGTCCCAGATCGGCTGGCCCGCTTCCACCATGGTGCGCAGCTTGCCGCCATTCATCGGGCCGTCCTGAATCACTTCGACACCGGTCGCCTTGGCAAACGGATCGCAGTAGGACACTTTCTGAGCATCCTGGTAGGATCCACCCCAGCTGGCAAAGACCATTTGACGACCGGAAAGATTTGTACCCGCTTGGGCGCTGGTCGCCAGTAGGTTGCCCATGCCAAGCGCCGTTCCGGCCATGGCCGTGGCTTTCAAAAAGACTCGCCTCGAGAATTCCGAGTCGGTCGCGAAATCGAATTTGTCGTCGTCATATTTGCTCATCAGATAACTCCTCTCTTAAGAATTAAAATAACCTAGCCAATTTGTCTCAATGACAGTTACTAGGCCCCGCACCCCCGTTAGTGCCAGTTGCGGAATCGTAATTTTGGAAATACGGAATGACATGCTCGCAGAACAATTCGAGGGAGCGCACCGCGACCTTGTGATCCAAGCCGAAACAGGCACCGTAGAGAAAATGATCGACGCCTGCATCCCGGTAGCGCTCCAATTTCTCTATTGCCTCGTCAGGTGTACCGAAGATCATGTTGTCGTGCAGGGACTTTGGATCGTAGTCGCCCTTGTTGGCAACCACCGAATAGTCTACCGGCTCTGGGAATCCGTTGGAAACGCTTCCGAGGTTGCGGAACAGGTTCTCGAAGTAGCGCCCGAAATTCGTGGTCGCCGTCACCGGGATCTCCCAGTCGTCCGGGTTATCGTAGACGCAGACTCGGCGCAACATCATGTGCTCGGGGCGCGGGACCTGCGGATTTTTGTGCACGGTTTCCTCGAAACGCTCGCACAGCGCGATCACTTCCTCGTGTGGACGCTGTAGCGGGGTCGACATGATATGGCAACCGTTCTTCACTGCAAAGTCGAAAGTACTCGGATCGCGCGCCGCCACCCACAGCCGCGGATGCGGTTTCTGCACCGGCTTCGGCACCGAGGTGACGGCCGGGAACTGCCACAGTTCACCATCGTGTGCATAGTCGCCTTTCCATAGCGCCTTGACTACGGGGATGATTTCGCGCAGGTACTTGCCGCCTTCTCCCTGTTTCATGCCGCCAGCCATACGGTCGAATTCGTACTGGTAAGAACCCCGGCCGAGGCCGATCTCGAGGCGTCCGTCGAGCAGTAAATCGCACAGCCCAGCCTCGCCGGCAAGCCGGATCGGATGCCAGTAGGGTGCGGAAACCACCGCCGTCCCCAGACGAATCCTGCTGGTGTGCTGCACCCAGTAGACCAGCAGCGTAAACGGATTCGGTGCGATGGTAACCTCAATGGTATGGTGTTCCGCGGTCCAGACGATATCGAATCCACCCTGATCTGCGATGCGCACAAGCTCCAGGCGCTGTCTGACGATCTCCCGCATATCCTGACTGGCATCGAACCGATCCAGATTGACGACGATTGAAAATTTCATATTGAGTGCTCCAAGAGGTTGCTGCTCCCTGGATTCGTTAACCTGATCCGCATACCAGCTAGCCGTCTATTTCAGCCGGATCACGAAGGCGTCCTGCGAAGCGCCCGAATAGTCTACGACCACGTTTTTGAGCCGTGAAAACTCACGAACCGCCTCGAAACCGTTGTGCTTTCCATACCCGCTTCCCTTGAACCCTCCCATCGGTGACATCATCGCCGCGGTACGGTAGGTATTGATCCAGACCGTGCCTGCGTCGACTGCATGTGCGAAACGCATGGCACGGTCGATGTCAGGTGTCCAGATGCCGGCAGCGAGCCCATAAACGGTGTCGTTGGCCATCTGGATCAAGTCAGCCTCGTCCTCAAACGAGATCAGACCCGCCACGGGCCCGAAAATTTCGTCCCGGGCAACGCGCATGTCATTGGTGACATTGGCGAACAGTGTTGGCTGAATATACCAGCCGTTACCGTACTCCTCGCCCTGCGGACTGCCGCCACCGGCAACCAGGCTGGCACCGTCCTCGACGGCAAAGCCGATGTAACGGATTACTTTTTCGAGCTGGGCCTTCAGCGCCAACGGGCCTACCTGAGTCTCGTCGTGCGTCGGTTTGCCGATGCGCACGGCTTCGGTGAGGTCGCGCAGGCGATCGACCATTTCGTCGTAAATCCGTTTTTGCACGAAACAGCGCGATCCGGCGACGCAGGTTTGCCCCGCAGCCGCGAAAATCCCGGCGATGATACCGTTCGCGGCGCGTTCGAGAACTGCGTCTTCGAATACCACGTGTGGCGATTTCCCACCCAGTTCGAGATTAGCCGGTACTAGGTGAGTTGCCGCGTTCGCCGCGACCCTGCGACCGGTTTCGGTACTGCCGGTAAACGCAATCTTGGCAATACCCGGGTGCCGCGCCAGAGCTTCGCCCACGGTGCTGCCGTAGCCGGTGACGACATTGAAAACCCCGTGTGGGAAGCCAGCCTCGTTCATAAGTTCGGCAAAGGCGATGGCACTGGCCGAAGTGTGTTCGGACGGCTTTACCACGATAGTATTGCCCACCGCGAGACAGGGCGCGACGGACACGCTCATGGTGTTGAGCGGCGAATTCCACGGCACGATCAGGCCGACAACTCCCAGCGGTTCGCGCAGCGTGAAGTTCAGCATTGAGGGCTTGTTGACCGGGATCGTCTCGCCCTGGATCTTGTCCGCAATACCGGCAAAGTAGCGATAATAGTCTGCAAGATAACTGATTTGCGCTGATGTCTCGAACTGGAGCTTGCCGTTATCACGGGTTTCGATCGCGGCCAGTTCAGTGGCGTTCTCGGCGATCAGGTCCGCAAGCCGGTAAATCATCACCCCACGCGCAGTTTGCGTAAGTCCACGCCAAGCCGGGTCCCGAGCCGCCCGCTGGGCGGCGGTGACGGCACTGTCTACATCGGCCTCGCCCGCATTGGCAGCCTGGTACCAAGTTTCCCCGGTAGCAGGATTGTAACTGTCTAGGTAGCGACCCGATTCGGGTTCACACCATTCGCCGTCGATGAAAAGTGGCAGCCGTTGATTTTCGATGATGAACTGGGTGAATTTCATACTGGAAGTCGTTAGCTCGGAATGCTTTCGATGTAACTCTTGAAAGCCTGCGGATCGCTATCGAGAACGCCGACTTGGCCGCCATTCTCGCACTCGATGTAAATCCCAAATCGGTCGTTGGCGCGCTCCGATAGGTAACGTTTTAGCATGGTGCAAATCGGACGGCTGGCTATGGCTTCCCACGGAATGTCGTCGGCACTGAACAGGGCCGCATCGTTCCGCGGCGACGGGGCCGGGGCGCTGGCATATTGTGGGCTGGCTCGGTAGACGATACACAATTTACCGTTATCGTCGGTGAAGACGGAGTATATGAAGGACAGGTCTACCGGAGTTCCAAAGGTCGCACAGCGCTCCTTTAACGACTCCCGGCCCACCCGCGGCGAAGCGGATTCCCCGCTGCAGGGAAGATTCCAGCCGGTACTGTCCGCATCGCGGCACAGCAGGATTTTCTCGCCAAATTCCGCCAGACAGCCGATCGAGAGCCTCGCATTGGTGGATGGTGCGAAGTCCTGTTCAGGATTGAATCTGATATAGCCACCGTCAAAGAAGCCGAGAGGCCTGCCGCCTGAGCTGTCAAACTTTTCCACCCGGCCGATCAGCACTAGGTGGTCACCTGCGACGATACGGCCATGGACGCTGCAATCGAGGTAGCCCAAGGTATCCTCGAGAATCGGCGCACCGGTCTTTTCTGTTCGCCAGGCCGCCCCATCGAACTTATCATGCGCCCTCGAGGCAAACAGGCTCGAAACACCCTGCTGGGTATCAGCCAGTATATTGACCGCGAATCTGTCGGTTTCGGCAAAAACGCCGTAACTGGCGGCATGATTGCCGATACAGACGAGAATCAACGGGGGGGTCAGCGACACCGAAGTAAAAGAGTTCGCGGTCATACCGCGCGGGCGCTCTTCTTCATCAACAGTCGTTACCACGGTGACACCGGTTACAAATGCACCGAGCGTTTTCCGCAATGCAGAAAAGTCGACATATTCATTCATCCTGGCCGCCTCCCCATACCAATCGCAAGTAGGACCCTATGTCCGAGTAATCCTAAACATAAAAGATTATTCCGATGGAGCGCAGGAAACATCTACGATAATACAGAAATTTATAACTATTTTTCCTATGATTTATAGAATTTAATGCCTTCCCCAAATTCTTGAATCAAATTATGGAGCCTGAAAGCAAATTGCACGTCGAATCTGGCGTCGGCGTTTGAGAGATCCAGCGCAAAATCTTGCTTGATCTTTTCGAGGCGATAACGTAGTGTCGAAACGTGAATTCCCAGTTGTTCGGCGCAATTTTGAAACCGGCCTTCATTTTCGACAAAGTATTTCGCAGTTTCGAGAAGCTTGTGATTTTTCGATCCAGGCGAATCCAGCAAAGGACCAATCATTAACGACAAGAAACCTTGGATACTGCCTTTATCGGCCATCGAAAGCATTAGCGGAAGAGAACCGAAATCCTTTGCCGTGACGATTCCGCTCACGCTTAGCAGGCCAGCGAGTCTAACTAGTCTTTCGCATTGCTGATAGGCATCCGGATAGTCGGAAAGATCCTCGCAATCCTCGCTGATTACAACCACTGGATCGCAGCCTGATTGCTGCCTGAAGAGTTCGAACAGTTTCGCAATTCGGGAATTGAATTCCGGCTTTTTTACGCCACCCGCAGGAACGAAAGTGACCAGGCAACCGTCACACTCCACGGTCGAGATAGCTTCCAGCGTAATTTCCGCCGAACGCGCAATGGTCTGATGCAGCCGCGTAAAATCACATGTGTCAGTTACACTGGTGGGCTGGGGATTGGCCAATAACAAGAAACGCATAGCTCCTGACAGTTGCAGCCCGGCAGCCTCGAGTCGTGCCGACAGCCCTTCCCGCTCCACGGATTCGCTGGTAAACAATCGCCTAACGACGTCACTTTGCGATGAAGTCCGCGTGCGGAATCCGATGACATTGCGCATCAACAAGGCGCAAAGCGCGAGTCGCACGGCATATGTCTGCAGGTTGTCGATATGATCCAGGGGTTTGCCCTTCTCGAAGGAAACCAGGCAACCCACGACCTCTTCATCGACAGTAAGGGGCTGGACGGTAACGGGACAACGCAACGTCTCCGCGCCAATTTCGATTTCCAGCATTGTCGCTTTATTCGATTCACCCGCTTCCGACACTGCTATCAGCGCGGCGATTGCGTCCTTGCCATGCCTGTCAACCCATGCCTTCCACGACCGGTCATCAAACTTTTTCGGGAGCGGAGAACGGTTGGTAACAACGTGATTGGCATACAACTCCACCACGATCCAGGGCGCATCGATGATTTTGTTCAACTCGCCAGAAATCGCCTCTACCGTCGAACCCGATAGAATCGGCTGCATCAAATTAGTAAAGGAGTGGACCGCCTTATGCAGCTTGTCGGATTTTTGCCGTTCGGATTGCAACATCATCGCCTTGTCGACCGCGATGGCCGCCAGACCCGCTACCGTCGTCAGAAAGGATAGCTCGGAATCGCTAACCTCGACCGGTTCGCGCGATTGCACGGTTAGAATCATCGGGTGACCGGCGTCGTTACGCACATCCATAGGCAGGATGACGACGGTCCGATAACCCCTGAGTTTCGCATCCTCGCGATATGTCGGAAATTCGTCGCTATTGAGAGCATCCCGGATTATCAATGGCTGGTTGCTGTGAACTACATTGCGCAGAGGGCTAGTCTCGAGATCCCATCGCTCGGGAACGACCTTGCGTATGGAAAGGTAGGGATCGAAGCGTTTCACGATGCGCGATTCCATGGCCGTCTCGTCGACTGCGAGGATGGCGCTCATCATCCAGTCGCTATGCCGACACACGGCATAAACGATTCGCTCCAGAATCGTATCGAGGTCTTCTCCCGAGTTAATCAGTCGGGAAATCTCGCTCAGGTTTTCGATTCGGTGATTGAACTGTTCTTGCATCGACCAAGCCAAGTTTAGCCAGCGTAGGCATCATAACTTAACCTGATTGATGCACCAACAAAAGACACGGGCTTCCGCTACATCAAATTTTAGTTGGCTCTTTCCCAGACCGAGGGGGTAGGATTTCCTGCCATACAGGCACCATCTCCTCAAACCAGCCATAGCCGGCCGATGAGACCGGCGCGGAACGACTGGTCTAGGTCAGCCGGGGCGCCCACCCTTTCATGATGACAGTCTTATATTCTGATTTCAGTTCCTGTCTACTTCGGACAGGCAGATCGGATGATGCCCTTTCGATACCGCCACGCTGACGTGGCGGACCCAGGCCTTGCGAGCGGGTGAGCTGACTCGTCATGCTCTGGCGCGGGGCTGGTGCGAGCGCACCGACTGGCGCCACGCGCCCGGTCGGTGGGGTGTGCCGGCGGCCTCGAAGGCGCTGCCGATCTTGGCCGACCGGCTGGGACTGGCCTGGCCGCCAGGGCGGTCGGCCCCGAATCCGAGAGCAGGGCCGACCGTCCCGGCGGACGAGGTCCCGGATCCGCCGGTCGCGGGTGACCTGGCCGAACTGGGGTCGGGATGAGGGGATCGGCGGGTCGAAGGCGACCCGGGATGCGAGCATTCAGCAGGTCCTCTGCCCTCACCGGTTGGGGATGTTGCCGAGAGTCCGGGTGCCGGGAGGGGCGTCGGCCGGGTGGCGTCAGGCCGTTTCCCGCGGGATCGACGACGGGACGGCCCGCTCCCCCATTCGTCCGGTGAGGAGGGATGATCAGGTCGCGGCTGACCCCAGTGGATACCGTGATCATGGCGCCGACTGGACTCGTCTCGGTCTGACCAGTGGTCGGCGTGGCGCGGTCGGTCCGGGGTGGGCGATCGCCGGGGCAGACGATGGGCGCGAGACGCGGTGTCGGGTGCCCCCCGTCCGATCGGCCCCTTGGCTGGAGGGTATGACGGGGCCACCGAGCTGGACTGGGCAGGGCGCGAAACCGGGCGCTCGCACTCGACCGACGGGCGGGTACGGACTCGGCGGGTCGAGAGGGGCCGGGTGGGGTCCCGGCCTCTGGGGGCTGATCGGTCGGTGATCTTTCCGGCCAAGCGTGAACACCAGGCCGCCGGGCGGGGGCGGTCGAACCCGGGGGTGGATGGACGAAGTGCTCGAACCGCCCTGGGAAGCGACGGCGGTTTGTCCCGAGACGCGGGTAGTCAGCGTGGGTGACCGCGCAGGGAACGGCTGACGGCGGCCCCGTCGGGGAACGATGAACTGTGGGTCCGCGCCCCTCGCTCGGCGCCCCAGACCGTGCGCACGACGGACGGACCGGCCCCCTGTCTGTGGACGCATCTGGCCGCGGCGGCGCCGATGGCGGTGAGCGAACGGGTGATGCCGGCCGCGGGGGGACCCAGAGTCCGCCCTGAGCGCCCGGTCCAGCGGGCCCTCCGGGTGGAGGCCGTCGATCTGGTGCCCCCGCCAGCCGACGGCTCCGTCGCCGATGGGCCCTGGGTCGCCGTTTCGGCGACCGAGGTCGATCCCCCCGACGAGGGCGAGCCGTTGCCCTGGGGGTGGCTGACCACGGCTCGACCGGCCGACGGCGAGGCGCCTGGCCTTCGATGCGATCACCGAGGGTCGGGGCGGGGATCGGATGATCCTGGCCCGCGCCCGGCCACGGCGTCTGCCCGGGACGCTGAAACGCTGGCAGGGACTACAACGACTGAAGGCATAGGTGATTGCCTACGAGGCGATGCCAGTGGAGAACGAAAGTGAATCCAAGGCAATGTGCGCAGCATTGAGGCTTGTGCAATCAAGATGGTCGCCGAAATGCCTGTGTCAGACCTCCAACCGGCGGCTTGATGGACGAAGCGTCATACCTATTTGAGGTCATTCGTGAGCGCTCGACGGCTTTGCTTCGTTACGATATGCTCAATTCGTTGCAATGCCCCATAGTGTCCATACAGATCTTCAAACTTTTGACGGGTTGGTTGTAATTTTTCCAACAACATGGTTGCCATTTCCTGCACTTGTTCTTTGAGAAATCCGGGGCGGACACCACATTGCCGAGCAGATGTCTCCCAATGTTCGGCAGAAACAAGACTGGGATTTTTCTCCCGTCCCACGTACAGTGCGAGTTGGGCATCAACTTGTTCTATGGCACGAGTACAGACAAGGTCATAGAATGGTGCCAATCGCACCTCACCGTCAGGCCAATATAAGAGTGAAAGATTCTTCGCATGGCCATCAGAATTTCCTGCCAGGACATTGAACATCTGCCATCGAAGCAAATCAACAGATCGTTAGCAGGATCAGTGGAAACACGCCTGATGAGTCTGCAACAATCGGCAAATCCTGGACCACCATCTGACTCGTACTTTCGAACGTGACTGAAGCCCATGGCTTGACACAAATCTTCCTGGTGCAATCTTTCGACCCGACCCTCCCGGAATCTGTTTCGGTCATAGCGCTTGATCAATACAAATCGGGTGTTTACAACGGATCGTAATTGGATATTCACCACCGGCAAGCCAACCGCCTCGGCCAGCCATGTGGTAAAGGTTTCATAAGCTGGGATGTTCCTGTAATCAGACAACTCGAATTTCAGTATGTGAGTGGAAGTTGATTCTTTGATTGGCAGCCAATATGTCTCATCCTGAAATAGTATGGGGCACTTGTTCTGTGCGCCCGCCAAGGATAGCCTGGAACGATTTTCGGAGTTGCCTATATACCCCCGACCGCGACGAGCAACCAGCCTGGCAAGTTCATCATCTGTTATTTCCCGGTAACTGGACTCTGTGGAAGGTTGGTGTTCTACCTCGAGTATGGACAACGCTCCTGCGCATTCTCCACCGATCGCTCTGAGCAGATCAAAAATTGTGTCGGGGATTTTCAAGTCACGTACAATTTGTTCCCTCACTGTGCCTTCCGGGAGCAAATTGGCAAAGAAGTGATGTGCGGTCCTGTCATCGGGTTCGAATGGACCGCTTTGCAAGGGTAATGTTTGGGAGATGGCAAACCCTTTTTGGTTTATCCATTCACTGTCATAACGGAATCCGACCCAACCCTGGGAATTGCGCCACAGATAACCAACAAGCCACTCGTTGTTCCATACATTGAGATTATCTGGATCAAGCATGACGTTCCCGACCCTTCTGTGGAAGGGTTTTGTACGGGGGGTGGCCTCTTGGTTGAATAATGACCTCAAGTCCCAGTATTTTGAACGCCTGCAGGACTTTTCCGATTTCGGCGGTTTCCTTGCCTCGTTCGAATTCAGATAAAAACCGTATGCTCAGACTACTCAGACCTGAAACGGTTTCCAAGGTTAGTTTGCGATGTTTCCGGTGGGCTCGAGCCAGCTTTCCCATGTCTTCGACTGAACCGACGACCCCGAATGGAACTTCTGTATTGGACATAACAGATCAAAAATGTACCGTACGATAAAAAATATCACATCATAGCCGGCCAATCAATAATATTTACCGTACGGGCAATAATCTGATGAATAGTGCAATGCGTTGTCGTATTTTTCCCGTACGATACAAAATTCTGAGGCGCATACCATTGAGAAAAGATCTTCACAAAGCAGGCCGACCGGGAGTCCCCCACATCATGACGCCAGTACCAGTAGCAGTCGTTCAACCACAACTGAAATTCCAGAGTGCAAAACTTGATGTTTTAGCTGAAACGGTTATTCCAGATTGTTCCGTGCAAGACCATCAGACGGCATTGGCGGGGCTATCCAAATCGTTGTACACCCGCTATCCAATCTACCTCATCAACTCAGCCGGTGTAGAGAATGAAACATTTTCATCAATCCTCTCCAACTCCTGTAAGGACATCCCTTTTTCCTGCAATACCTTCACCACATCCTGAACCAGGTTTTCCGGGGCCGAAGCACCCGCGGTAAGTCCGACATTGCGGATGCCTTTCAACCAACTATGACAGATGTCATGAGGCCCATCAATCAGGTAGGCGGGCACCCCTCGCTGTTCAGCGATTTCTCTTAATCGGTTTGAGTTGGAACTGCTGGCAGACCCGACAACAAGAACCAAGTCACAACTTTCCACCAACTGCTTGATCGCATTTTGTCGGTTCTGCGTGGCATAACAGATGTCATCTTTGCGTGGTCCCTGAATGGCAGGAAAACGTTGGCGAAGTGCCTGAATGATCTGTGACAGGTCATCCATGGATAGGGTGGTCTGGGTCACATAAGCCAGACGGGAAGGGTCACGCACCTCAAGCTTTTCAATGTCGTTGATGCTTTCCACCAAGAAAACATTGCCTTCGGACTGTCCCATGGTACCTTCCACTTCAGGGTGACCGGAATGACCAATCATGATCACTTCCATTCCCTGCTTGACGAACCGGACGACTTCCTTATGGACCTTGGTAACCAAGGGACAGGTGGCATCCAGAACACACAATCCACGAGCCTCTGCCTCTTTTCTTACCCGCATTGAAACGCCGTGAGCACTGAAAATCACCTTGGAATTTTCCGGCACATCCCCGATTTTCTCCACGAATACCACACCTCGACGTTTCAGGCTGTCCACCACAAAGCGATTGTGAATGATTTCATGGCGGACATAGACCGGTGCACCATACTTCTTTAAAGCTATTTCCACAATTTTGATGGCTCGTTCCACACCGGCACAGAACCCCCTGGGGTTGGCCAGTATGACCGCCTCATTGATTCGGTTTTTCATCGACGGGAAAGTAGAAAGCTGTCAATAATCAGCATGATGGCCCCAACAGTAATGGCAATATCCGCCACATTGAATGCCGGAAAATGCCATTGGTCATAATGTAGCAGCAAAAAATCGATCACATATCCATGCCTAAGACGGTCGAGCAGATTGCCGAGCGCCCCTCCAAGCACAAGGGCAAGACTGACGGACAGCCATCGGTTTCTCTCTTTCTCGAACCAGACCCAGACCACAAGTATCAACGATATGACGAATGCTAACATAATGAACAGATAGTGCTGCCACCCACCCGCATCATTGAGAAAGCCGAATGCAGCCCCTTTATTGAATACCAGCACCAGACTGAATATCGGCAGTATGTACGACACAGGGCCATCCAGTAGGTATTCATGGGCCAACCACTTGGTAGCTTGGTCAAACACCAACACCAACAGTGACAAGGCAAGGTACATCAGGTATTGGATAGTGGCCATCATACCCGTCCCAGCATCTCCCGAGCTTGAACACAGTCCTTCTGAATCTGTCGCTTCAGCGCATCGAAACTGTCAAATCTCTGTTCCTGACGAATCCTCGCCACAAATTCGACACAGACTCGACGCCCGTAAACGGATCGATCAAAATCAAACAGGTATACTTCCAGCAACGTTCGAAGACCACCGACCGTAGGCCGGGTGCCTAAATTCGCGACGCCCGGAAGTGGCTTGTCATCAAGACCCTGAACACGCACCGCATACACTCCGGTCAGAGCCGGTGTGTGGTGGATTGGCAGATTCAGCGTCGGAAACCCCCATTGTCTGCCCAACTGTTGTCCCCGTATGATACGACCGACCATCGTATAGGGTCGACCCAGCAGCTCACTGGCAGAATTCAAGTCGCCTTGGGATAATAGACGCCGAATCCTGGTGCTGCTGACCCGTTCGCCATGCAGACTCAGAGTTTCCGTTCGTTCAAGATCATACCCCAGTTCATCGGTCATGGAAGACAAAAGCTCGAAATCCCCTCGGCGGTTCCGGCCAAATCGAAAATCATCTCCTACCAGAAGATAGCGAACTGCCAACTCCTTCCCCAGAATGTTCCGGACAAATTCCATGGCCTCCATGGATGCCAAGCGACGGTCAAACCGAAGATTGAGCATAATGTCGATGCCACTGTCTCTCAAGGCAAAGAAACGGGTGGAGAGATTCGACAAGCGTGGAAATCCTCTCGAACCGGAAAAATATTCACCGGGATGAGGCTCGAAGGTCATGACCACCGTAGGCAGCCCCAGGTGGATCCCTTGAGACCGCAAACTCGCCAACATTTTTCGGTGCCCGAGGTGAACAGCATCAAAATTGCCAATAGTCAATACACAACCCTGGTCGGCCACATCCGCGGACCGGGTGCTTCGTACGAGCCTCATTCAGCCTCTCGTCCAGACAGCAAGGATTTCAACGGAACACCGGAAACAAGCAACACGAGAAAATAGGTCATGAATCCTACCGAAACCAGCCAGGACAAACGGAGCACCCGGTCGGGGATGGCCTGATCAAGCCACCACTCGGCTGACCCCATGCCCAAGTACAGCAAAATGCCCATGACGATACTGGCGAACGACACCTGGAGCAACAGAACCACCCATCCCGGTTCCGCCAACAACACGCCCGTCCGACACAACCCGGAGTATAGCAAGCCGGCATTCACCAAAGCCGCCAGCGAAGTCGCCGTGGCAAGCCCGACATGCTGCATTGAGCTGAACAGCACCAGACTGGCCATGATATTGACCACCACGGCGATCATCCCTATACGAACCGGTGTACGGGTGTCTTTTCGGGCATAGTAGCCGGGTGCCAGCACCTTCACCAGGATGATGGGCACTAATCCCAAGCTGTAGGCGATCAGGCTGTTGGCGGCCATGCTGACCCCATTGCGGGAAAAGTCACCATGATAGAAGATGGTACTGATCAACGGTACGGCCATGATGATCAACGCGACAGTCGCCGGCACACTGACCAAGAATACCCAGCGCATGCTCCAATCCAGCGTGCGAGAAAACCGCTCTGGAGACGCGGTCGCATGTTGGTGGGAAAGACGGGGTAGAATCACGGTGGCAAGGGCAATGCCAAAGACACCCACTGGAAATTCCATGAGACGGTCGGAATAGTAAAGCCACGCAATACTCCCGGTGGCAAGGAACGATGCAAGCAGGGTATTGATCAGCAGATTGACCTGGGCCACGGAAACGCCGAAAAGCGCCGGTAACATGAGATGAAACACCCGCTGTGCGCCCTCGGCGGCTACCTCGTCTCCTTTTCTTTTGCGCAGTCTAGGCCATACGAGCAACCTCTCTCGGCGCAAAAACGGTACTTGGAACAACAACTGCACAACTCCCGCCACCAAGACCCCTGCAGCGAGTCCCAACGGGCCGTTATTCAAGGCCGGGACCAGTTGCCATGCGGCCCAGATCAGGCAGAGATTAAGCCAGATGGGCGTGGCCGCAGGACCAGCGAAGCGACCACAGGCATTCAGCATGGCACCGGCCATCGCCACCAGAGAGATGAAAAACAGATAGGGAAACGTGATCCGGGTGGCAGTCACTGCCAGTGCGAACTTGGCGGGATCGTTTGAAAACCCCCATGCCATGGCCTTGACCATCCAAGGGGAGCCGACAATACCGATCAGGGAAAAGATGGCCAGCGCCAATCCAAACCATCCTAGGGTGAGCGACAGGAATTGCCGGCTATGGCATATGGTTTGTGGTTCTCGAAAATCGGTAAATACCGGAACAAATGCCCCCGCAAACGCCCCCTCAGCGGTCATCCGCCGAAAAAAGTTGGGAATCCTGAACGCCACAAAAAAAACATCGGCGGCGGCTCGATCACCCAGTATGTTGGCCAGAACGACATCCCGCACCAATCCACTCATACGGGAAAGCAGCGTCATAAACCCGACTACCGAGGTGGACTTGATGAGGATACTGGGCATTGAGGGAAGGAATCTGCTGGATTCTCAATTAAAGTGATGGCCCGCCACCCCTTGACTTCTGGCGATGAATCAAGGATATTCGCATCTCCTTTGCTGCCCCGTGACCTGAACCCAGACCATCAAGGCAGGAGACATTGATTCAGCAGGCGATCGATTCGAATGCGACAGTGACCGGGCGACGAATTATAGTCCTCACCGACCGATCAAGGAATCCCCTCATGATCCGATCCGGCTCGGAAATCGGTTCCGCCCCTTCAAAGTAGACAGGCACAATCATCATTACTATCAGGAATCCGACCTTGGCCAACTCCCCCCAAGCCCGAAAGCGCGCACGTCAGAACATCAAGCGACGCCACCACAACATGAGCCAGCGCTCAGCGCTTCGCACCTCCATCAAGAAACTCCTGAAGCTCATCCAGACCCACCAAATCCAGGAGGCCAAGGAGGCATATCGTGAAACCTCGGCCCATATTGACAAGGCCGCCTCCAAGGGCCTGCACCACGCCAACCGGGCCGCCCGTCTGAAGCGTCGGCTGCACCATCGTTTGCGGGCGCTCGCCTGACGACCTTCATCAGTCACGTTCCCCCGCTCACTAATCAGGCACCTGCCGGGGAGTGGACGATTCCACCGGAACGTTGCCCGGATTCTCCTCGGATCTCGGCTGATTTTTCCGAGAGGATGACGGTGCCTTTCACGATCTCCAGAGAACCGCCCTCATGTCCCCGGGAGATGTATCCCGGCGGTGACCGCCAGTTGGACCATTTCATTCACTTCTGCCCGGGAAAGCTCGGTCCACCGACCCGGAGGAAGTCCCCGCTTGAGATGTACCGGCCCATAGCGTACCCGTATTAGCCGGCTGACCCGGCAACCGACAGCCTCCCACAGTCTTCTGACCTCCCGGTATCTGCCCTCCATCACCACCACTCGGAACCAGGTGTTGGAACCATCCCCCCGATGCCGGGAAACCCGATGGAATCTAACGCAGTGACGATCCAGCCATACCCCCTGTCGCAAAGTGTCCAAGGTGTTCTCATCCACCTTCCCGAATACTCTGCATAAGTATTCCCGCTCCAGACCCGCTTCAGGGTGCATGAGTCGATTGGCCAATTCCCCGTGATCAGTGAACAGGAGCAACCCTCGGGTATTGAGATCCAACCTTCCCACGGCCACCCAGCGAGCATGATGCAGTCGGGGCAACCGTTGAAAGACTGTCGGCCGGTTGGCCGGATCCTCCCGACTGCAAATTTCCCCCTCGGGCTTGTTGTAGGCAATGATTCTGAACGCCCTCATGTGGGATGGACGACCCCCGATAGATTTTCCATCCAGCAGAATGCTGGAACAACGGGTGACTTTCTGACCGAGTTCAGCGACCTTTCCGTCGACGCTGATCCGGCCTGCTACAATCCAGGACTCAATCCTCCGACGTGATCCAAGCCCCAGATCAGCAAGATATTTCTGCAGTCGTATGCTCCGGCTATCAGCCGAGTGACCCGCCCCAGTCGGATGTCGACGGGACCGAGATCCGATCCCCCGCTTAAGGGCCTTGGAGGACATCTGGCCGGATAGGCCGCGCCCAGTCTTTCCGTTCTGCCTGCGTGTTCGAGACGGCGTCATCCACCAGACGAATGGGCGACTCGATCAAGGTCCATCCCGTTCCCCGAATCGGTTTCGGGTGGAGATTCAGCCGCATTTCCTGCGGCGGATTCGGCTACCCGTCCCTCTTCGGTCGAGCCCCCACCCTTCGCTATCGCGGCAGAGGTTGGTAGACTGCCCGGTATTGATTCAGAGTCACTCAATGAAGAAAGAACCGCTTCCGTTAATGGAGAACCCTCTTCAATCCCGTCCCGCTTTTCGGCCAGACTGGGGAGTTCCTTGAGCGATTTCAGGTTGAAATAGGAGAGAAATTCAGCCGTGGTCCCAAATAAAGCGGGGTGGCCGGGCACGTCACGCACCCCCACCTGCTTGATCCAACCCCGCTCAATCAGTCGCTGCATCATGTCGGTACTGACCGTCACACCGCGCACGGCCTCAATGTCCCCCCGGGTAGCGGGTTGTTGATACGCAATGATGGCCAGGGTTTCAAGCAGGGCCCGAGACAACCTCGGCGGCTTCACCGCATGCAACCTGCGCACGTAATCGGCATATTTTTCCCGGGTCTGGTAACGATATCCGCTGCCGATTTGTCGCAGTTCCACCCCCCGATGATCACATTCCGCTTTCAGGGCCTGAAGGACTTCATGGACCTGTGATGCTTCCGGGCGGACCTCCTCATCGAACAGCCTCTGGATTCGGGTTACACTCAGAGGGCCGTCGGTGGCGAGCAGGGCGGCTTCGACGATATTTTTCAGTTCATCCACCATGGATCAATGCGTTGTGCAGATCCCATTAACCGACACTTCGTGGTACCTCTGATGCAATCTCAACCCGCCTCAGATGAATCGGAGCCAGGGGGGCGCTTTGAACCAGCACCAACATGTGGTCCCGACACATCTCCAGGATCGCAATAAACGAGACCACCAGGCCCAGCCGACCCTCGACCGGGTCGAAAAGCTCTTCAAACCGAAGAAAGCCGTTCCGTTGGAGTCGGTCCAGGATCAGGGTCATTTTTTCCCGCACTGTCAGGGTCTCTTTGCCGACGCCATAATCACGATTGTGCTCCGCACGTTCCAGCACATAACGAAATGCTACCACAAGGTCCGTCAGGCTCGCTTGCGGCACCACCCGGTTGGGCGTCGGATCCTCAAAATCCGCTGCCACCAGGTAGAGATCCCGTTCCAGGCGTGGGCGACTATCCAGTTCCCTCGCTGCCTGACTGAAACGTTCGTATTCCTGCAACCGCCGGATCAAGGCCATTCGGGGGTCCTCGTCTTCACTGACGGCCTCGCTGACAGGCTTCGGCAGTAGCATCCTTGACTTGATTTCTGCGAGCGTCGCCGCCATGACCAGGTACTCCGCGGCCAAGTCCAAGTGGAACTGTCGCATCAGATCCACATACTCCATGTACTGGCGGGTAATCAGCGCAACCGGAATATCCAGAATGTCCAGATTCTGCCGGCGGATCAGGTAGAGCAGCAGATCCAGGGGTCCCTGAAAGGACTCCAGAAAAACCTCCAAGGCTTCCGGTGGAATGAACAAATCATCCGGCAGTTCCTGAAGGGGGCTTCCATGGACCATGATCACGGCGGATCCGACCCGTTCCATCGGATTTTCCGTAGGGGCGGGGGGTGGGGAATCCGACACGGGTGGGATCACATGGAACGTTACTGAAGGCTGTTTGGCCAACCTATCGATACACTGTTCCGGTGGACTGTCGGACAATGGCCATGGTTTCCTTGGCGGCCTCACGTGCCCGACAGTCTCCTGCTGCGATCACCTCGCGTATGCGAGAGGGATTTTTCTCATAGGGCAGTGCCCGCTCCCGAATAGCCGACTGTTCTTCCAGCACCTTCTGGATAAGGGGCTTCTTGCACTCCAGACATCCAAAGGCGGCCTTGCGACAGCCATCCTCGACCCAGTTTCGGGTGTCCAAGTCACTGTAAATCTTATGAAATTCCCACACCGGACATTTTTCCGGCTCACCTGGATCCGTGAGCCGTATCCGGGCGGGGTCCGTGGGCATCACCCGGATGGATTTTTCGACCCGGGCCGGATCATCTCGCAGAAAAATGGTATTGCCATAGGACTTGGACATCTTCTGCCCATCCAGTCCGGGCATTTTCGATGTTTCCGTCAGGAGGGCCGCTGGTTCCGGCAACAACGTGATTCCCCGACCCTCAAGGTATCCCAGCAATCCCTCCTTTTGTGATGGATGGATATGCGGTTGGGTCTGAACCAGTTCCCGGGCCTTGTCCAGGGCTGATCGGTCACCGTGCTCGGTGAAGTTCTGTCGAAGGCGCTGGTACATTCGTGCCGTCTTCTGATCAAGCTGCTGGAGTGTGCCCAACACCTCTTTTTCAAAAGTCGGAGTTTTACCAAAAAAATGGTTGAAACGACGGGCGATTTCACGGGTCAGCTCCACATGAGGCACCTGGTCTTCTCCCACCGGCACATGCGCCGCACGGTACATCAGAATATCGGCTGACTGCAGCAGCGGATAACCCAGGAACCCGTAAGTCGTCAGATCCTTCTCACGTAACTTTTCCTGCTGATCCTTGAAGCTGGGCACCCGCTCCAGCCAGCCGAGGGGAGTCACCATGGAAAGCAACAGATGCAGTTCCGCATGTTCCGGAATATGCGACTGGATGAACAAGGTCGCCCTTTCGGGGTCGACTCCGGCGGCCAACCAATCGATCACCATGTCCCAGACATGCAATTCCATCGTTTCCGGAGCATCATAATGGGTCGTCAATGCGTGCCAGTCGGCGACAAAAAAGAAACACTCGTAATTTTCCTGCAACTGCAGCCAATTCCGCAGCACGCCATGGTAGTGGCCCAAGTGCAACTTCCCGGTGGGACGCATCCCAGAGAGCACCCGTCGATTGTTGTCGGACATCTTCAAACGGTCATTCATATTGCCATCAACCCTATCGGGAAAGCGGTGATGAGGGGGGCCGGTTTCGGTCAACACCCGAATTAGGCATCATCCTCAAATGGGGCGGCCTGTCCCTTCCCATACCGAAGCACCTGCGGATATCCATGAGTCAGATCCACCACGGTAGTCGGCTCCAGGTCACAGGGACCACCGTCAATGATCATGTCGATGTCGTGTTCGAGTTTCTCCCGGATTTCCTGTGCATCGTTCCGTGGCATATCCTCATCGGGCAAAATCAGGGTCGAACTCATCAGGGGTTCGTTCAATTGCGCCAACAGTGCGGACACAATGGGAAAGTCGGGAATTCTCAGGCCAATGGTTCGACGCTTCGGATGTTGCAGTCGACGGGGGACTTCACGCGTCGCAGGAAGAATGAAGGTATAGGGTCCCGGGGTAAAGCGCTTGAGAAGCCGATACATCGCATTGTCGATCTTGGCGTATAAGGCCACTTCGGAAAGGTCGCGACAAATCAAGGTGAAATTATGATCAGAACCCACCTGACGAATACGGCGAATCGCATCCATGGCCTCCTGGTTGCCGATGGCGCATCCCAAGGCATAGCTGGAATCGGTGGGATAGGCAATGATGCCGCCTCGCTGGAGAATAGAGACCGACTGACGAATTAATCGCACTTGGGGGTCGCATGGATGAATCTGGAAGTACTGGGCCATCAAGTGACTCCTTGTCCGGTGAACGGTGTGGCAGCGGCTCGTTGGCGTGGACGCCGTCTGCGCCTTTTTCGGCTTCCGTCTCCCCTCCTGACCGACAGCTTGCGAATCATTCGTTGGCGTTCCGACAAGTCGACTTCCTGAATTCGGGTCCACCACTCCCGGAGCTCGGCGGGCAGTTCGCCTACCGCTTCCCGGAGCATCAGAAAATCATAGGCGGCCCGAAATCGTCGGCTTGACATCATCCACTCGATATCCCGCGGCCGTCGGGATTCCAAACCGGTCTGCATCTGCCAGATTTCAATCACCGCACCGCTCACCCGGCGAGGAATGGAGACCCGCCGGCCTTCTTCCACAAACACTTGATCACCTGCTTGCCAGCATCGGTCATGGTCACTCCCACCCTGCTTGATCAGCGCATTCCGTTTAAGGCAAAAGGGGCGCCAGAACAAAACCGCAAAGAGGAAGGCAGGGATGACCGGCTTGTTCTGACGGATTCGGCGATCAGTGCTTTCCAGCGCCTTCAGGATCAGGGCCTCCCAAGTCGCTCCATCCGGCGCGTCCAAGACCGCGGTCGTCTGAGGAAACAGAATTTGGGCGAATCCCGTGGTGCGCAGGGCCTGCCAACTGTCCACACCATGAGCATGATGAAAGAGCTTGAGCACTTCATCAAATAACCGGGCCGATGGAACGCCCGTCAGCCAATCGCGATATTGGATCACGGCCTCTAACAGGCCCGGTTCCGGTTCTAGGTCGATCTTGGCGGTAAAACGCAATACGCGAAGCATCCGCACCGGATCTTCGGCAAAACGCTCTGCAGGACTGCCAATCAGACAAAGACGACGGGCCTTGAGGTCGCTGACCCCCCCCAGATAGTCCAGGATTTTTTCCTCGACGGGATCATAATACAGCGCATTGACCGTGAAATCCCGGCGCGTCGCATCATCTTCCAGTGTGCCGTAGACATTGTCATCCAACAATCGACCTTGCTCTGTGGTTCTTAACCCGGATGAGCGCTGGTTTTTTTTCCAGAACCACTGGCTCTTGCGGTTCATGGTGGCGGGATTCGCCCGGTAGGTGGCGACCTCGACGATTTCCCGCCCGCAGCGCACATGCACCAACCGAAACCGTCTGCCGATGATCCGTGCCCGATGAAAAGCGGCCCGAACCTGTTCCGGGGTGGCGTTCGTGGTCACATCATAATCTTTCGGGGACCGGCCCAACAGCAGATCCCGGACACAGCCCCCCACCAGATAGCCATCATATCCGGCATCCTGCAATCCACAGATGACATCCAAGGCGGCTCGACTGACCGATTGATGGCCGAGACCGAAATCAGCTGCAGCGTAGTAAACGGGCTTCAAAGATAAAGAACTGGATAGGATTGGGTCACTGTCGGAATCGATTCGTCAAGTCTGGCTGACGGCACCGTCACACCCAGTCAATGCATGAAGTCCTGCAGTGGTGTGACCGAATCCGCCGCGCGTTGGTAATGCTCCATCTCGTTGAAATTGAGATAGCGATACACTTCCTGCGCCATGGTGTTCAGTTCGGCGGCGACGTCCATATATTCGCTCACTGTCGGCAATCGTCCGAGCACACCCGCGATCGCAGAGAGTTCGGATGAGGCCAGATACACATTGGCCTCCTTGCCCAGCCGATTGGGAAAGTTGCGGGTGGAAGTGGAAACCACCGTGGCCCGATCCGCCACCCGGGCCTGATTGCCCATGCACAAAGAGCAGCCAGGGGGTTCAACTCGCGCCCCTGCCTTGGCATACACCGCATACCACCCTTCCTTGACCAGTTGTGCCTGATCCATCTTGGTCGGCGGAACAATCCACATTCTCGTGGGAATCACCTGCCCCATCTTGTCCAACAACTTGCCGGCGGCGCGAAAGTGGCCGATATTGGTCATGCAGGACCCGATAAAAACCTCGTCCACCCGGTCACCAGCCACCGCAGACAGGAGTCGGGCATCATCAGGGTCGTTGGGGGCACACAAGATCGGTTCGGTGATGCCATCCAGATTGATTTCAATCACCTCACAATACTCTGCATCCGGATCGGCTGCCAACAACTCAGGGTGGGCGAGCCAGGCTTCCATGGCGGCAATGCGACGTTCAATGGTCCGCCGGTCACCATATCCCTCGCTGATCATCCAGCGAAGCATGACAATGTTCGAGTTGAGATATTCCACAATGGGTTCCCGGTCCAGCTTGATCGTACAACCCGATGCTGAACGCTCAGCCGAGGCGTCGGCGATTTCAAAGGCTTGCTCGATTTTCAGGTTGGGCAACCCCTCAATCTCCATTATCCGCCCGGAAAAAACGTTTTTCTTGCCCTGTTTCGCCACGGTCAACAATCCCTGCTGTATCGCCGCATACGGGATGGCATGCACCAAGTCCCGGAGGGTGATGCCCGGCTGCATCGTCCCGGTGAATCGCACCAGGACCGATTCCGGCATATCCAGCGGCATCACGCCGGTAGCCGCGGCAAAGGCCACCAAGCCGGACCCCGCCGGAAAGGAGATGCCGATCGGAAACCGGGTATGGGAATCCCCACCGGTTCCCACGGTGTCCGGCAGCAACATTCGGTTCATCCAAGAATGGATGATACCGTCACCGGGTTTCAAGGAGATCCCGCCACGGTCCATCATGAAGTCCGGCAAGCTGTGGTGCGTTTCCACATCGACCGGTTTTGGGTAGGCGGAAGTGTGACAAAACGACTGCATAACCAGATCCGCCTGGAACCCCAGACACGCCAGATCCTTGAGTTCATCACGGGTCATGGGTCCGGTGGTATCCTGGGAACCCACGGTGGTCATGCGGGGTTCACAGTATTGGCCCGGTCGCACCCCAGGCAGGCCACATGCCCGGCCGACCATCTTCTGCGCCAAGGTGTACCCCCGACCCGTCTCCGACGGGGAGGTAGACGGACGAAAGACATCACTTTCGGACCACCCCAAGACTTCTCGGGCCCGATCTGTCAGGCCCCGACCGATGATCAAGTTGATGCGCCCCCCCGCCCGAACCTCATCCAGCAGGACTTCGGTCTTGAGTTGGAAGGTGCTGATCACCTCATCCGTTCCATGACGGCAGACCTTTCCCTGATAGGGATAGACATCGACCACATCTCCCATTGCCATCTGCGTCACATCCATTTCCAGCGGTAAAGCCCCGGCATCTTCCATGGTATTGAAGAAGATGGGGGCAATCTTGCCGCCGAAGCAATACCCACCAGTGCGTTTGTTGGGAATGCCCCGAATGTCTTCCCCAATATACCAAAGAACCGAATTGGTCGCTGATTTTCGGGAGGAACCCGTGCCGACCACATCCCCCACATAGGCAACCGGATGCCCCTTTTGCTTGAGTTCCCGCAGTTTTTCCAGGGGTCTTTCCACCAGACCCTCACGAGGATTCTTGAGCATAGCTAATGCGTGCAATGGGATATCCGGTCGAGACCAGGCATCCGGAGCGGGCGAAAGATCATCTGTATTGGTCTCCCCAGGGACCTTGAAGACCGTGACCGTGATCTTTTCCGGGACGGCGGGATGGTTCAGAAACCACTCTGCACGGGCCCAGGATTCGATCACTGAACGCGCATGGCGATTCCCCTGATCGGCCTTCTCTTTCACATCGTAGAAGGCGTCAAACATCAGCAATGTCTGCGAGAGGGCTCGGGCAGCGGCCTCGGCAACCTGTTCATCCTCCATGGCGTCAATCAATGGAGCAATGTTGTAACCCCCATGCATCTCTCCGAGCATGGCCACGGCCATCTCCTTGTCCACGGCCGGGGAGTGTGTCTCTCCTTTGAGGATGGCGGTCAAAAACGCGGCCTTGACATAGGCCGCCTGATCCACCCCGGCCGGAACACGGGACCGAAGCAATTCCAGCAGTTGCTCTGCCCGGGCCTTGGGCGGTGATTTGAGCCATTCCACCAATCCAGCCGTCTGTTCCGGGTCCAGTGGCTTGGGCGCGATGCCCAGTGCGGCCCGTTCGGCCACATGTTGTTCGTAGGATTCCAGCAAGACAAGTCCTCCAGAAAAAGCGGTCAGAACATGAGAGTCCTTTTCACGTTACGCCATCACACCGCGCAACCCCTGCATGTCTGACAATCGGTTTCGCATCAAACAGGCGTATTTTATCTGATTTGCCACGGCCTGCGCACCGACCTTCACCTCCATATGGCATTCACGATGGCCCAGATCATGGAGACAACCCCGGGGGTTTGTGCTCATCAGCACATCGGCCATTGAGTGCAAGTCGCATTGAAAATCGAGGCGATCGATCCCGATCCATTGACCGTCCCGGACGGCCTTGATAGTCCTGCAAAGACCCACCCGAGAGGATGAACTATCGATCCGATGCCACCGGAATAATACTGTGGCGAAATTCTCCGGTCGTCGACGAACCGTCGGGTAAAGCCTGACTGACGCCAAAGTCTGGAGGTTCGGCTGGGGGGTGGGCTTGTGTCTTCAGGCCCTGCCGATACATCATCAAGGCCTTTTCGGATTCGCCCATTTGCTCCAGGAGATCCCCAAGGGCCTCGACGGCTTCTGCGTCTCCCGTATCCGACACCACCTGCGCCAGCAAGGTTCGGGCTTCTTCCAGGTTGTTATCCCGCCGGTGTAATGCGGCCAGGGCCCATTTGAGCCCGGTGTCTTCCTCATGTCCCTTGCCCCAGGATTGCAGCAAGCGGATTTGATCGGAGAGGTGCGGCGTTTCCAGCTGCCCATAGAGTCGAATCAGTTCCCCATTCCAGCTTCGATTCAATGCCTTCCGCAAGACGAATTCGGCTCGGCTATGCTCACCATGATGCATCAACTGACGAGCGTAGCTCGCCAGGGCCACCGTATCCGTCCGCACCTTCTTTGGCAATGCCTCGTACACCTCATCCAGACGCGCACTGCTCCCAGGCTGCAGTGCGGGAGCTCCCAAATGACCTTGCAATGCCTGCACCTCGCGACGACGGAGTTCTTCTTCCGGAAACGCCATGAGCTTATGCAAGACAGGCAACAGCTTGACCAAAGAGGACCAGTCTCCCAGTTGGCGATAGGTTTCCGCCAGCAATTGAACGGCCGCCCGATTTTGCGGCGCCTTCAAGCGGACCGATTCCAGTTCCGACCGGGCATGCATCCAATGACCAGACTGCATCTCCATTCGAGCCCAAGTCAAACGGACCGACACGGCCTGATGGGGAAACGCCTTGAGTGCTGCCCCCAGGTGTGCATTGCGACGATCAATCAGCCCCTGCTGCTGGGCCGCATAGGCAGCACCCAGATAATTCATCAGCGACGCGCGGTTGTCATCCCGACTCGCCAAGAGGCTTTCTTCGGCTTTAGTCCAATCGCCCTCAATGAGGTGGGTAAATCCCTTCATCGTCAATTGCTGTGCCCCCTGCTCCCTTTTCCTCATTCGCCATTGACGTATCCGGCGTGGAGTCTGCACCAGACCGGTCAACAAGCCTAGCAATAGATAGAGCACCATGAACAGAACCAGCAGGAACCCGACCAGAAGAGCCAACGACATTCGGATGGTATACGGCTCTCTTGAAATCACCACGTAGCCCGGGTCTTCCATGGCGTACATGCCCAGACCAATGGCCCCGCCCAAGACAATCACGATGATGATCAGGAGTTTCACGACTTCAAGTCCCCACCCGCATCAGTTCTCGCAGGGCCCCCAGGGGGAGGGAAATGTCCGGGATGGTCATTTCCGGGTAGAGAGTTCTGAGATAGGGAATTTGTTGGAGCCATTCGACAGTGGCCGGGTGATTGTCATCGTAGCGTTCACGAACCCAGTTCTCGGCGGTGTCCAGTCTTTCCCGAAAAGCCCCGACATCCCGTCGCATCAGGGCCATGTGAACTCCTTCCAGAAGCAGCATCCCTCGTTCTTCGATCATCCGACGCATTTCCGGGGATAATGGGGGCATGATCGGCTCTCCGTCTTTCTCGACCTGCACCAGTTCACCCAGATCGGAAAGAAATGCCTTGCCCATGTTCGCGATCCACGCCCCGGTCGATGAGGATGAATCCGTCGCTTCCGCTCCATGCGCAGAATCCGACTCCACCAGTCCGACCGGTTCGCTGGGCGATGGGACGCCACGCATCGGAAGAGAGGCCAGTTGTTGCGTCAGGTGATGGATTTCTCGCGCAATACGCTCCCAGTCCGGTGAGGGCACTTGATCCAATGAGTCAATGGTGGTCTGGATGGATTGCCGCACCGAGCGGTAGTGGTTGTCTTCGAGTTGTCCCAATTGCTGCGCTGCGATCTGTAATGCGATGCGGGCCCCGGAGACATCATCTGCCAGCCGAGCACGCTGGTTGGCGATCACCAGCAAATGCTCTACTTCACGCAACGTCCAGTATCGGGTACTGTCCTGTATTTGATGCTGGAGAGTCTTGATCGACCAGGTTAAGGCGTCCAACTCCTGCCGGAGTGCCACATCCTGGGCCGCCATTCGAGCCGTGACCTGCGTCATTTTGGTTTCGATTTGGCTCATCCCCACCTCGGTTGCGGATTGCAGTTCTTGTATCCGGCCCGAGAACTGATCTTGATGTTCGACCAGTTGTTGCTCCACCTTTTCAAGCTGCTTCAGTCCACTGGTCACGGAATGAGTCACCCGTTCTTCCAATTGATCAATGTACGCCTCATGATCAGGTAGGATATCCAGCACAGTCTGCCGGACCAGATCAATTTGGGCATCTGTCTCTCTTTGGCGATGCTGCAGTTCGTTGACACTGGCCTCCAGATCGCGGATAGGTGGATTCCACTGACTGTGGGAAGCCTGATACAAAGCCACCATCACGGCGGCGGACAGTCCCAGGGTCACGATAAGAAATGTCCAATCTCGCCAAGTCACTCCCGAAAGAAACCCGCTCCGGGTTGCGTTGGCTGACCCCGTTGTGCCGGGATCATGACGATGGGGGGGCGGAGTATCGGCAGGAATGGGATCTTCCCGACCTGCATCAGGCGGGGAGTCTTCTCCCGTCTCGATATTGCTATCCGCTTCATCTTTGCTATTGGTCAATGGGTGCCTCCCGATGCGACAAGGGGTGGTTTTGCGTGGGCACAGAAATTGTATGCATTATTTTCACCGGGTCACGACTTTTCCAAAAACCCCTCATCATCGTACAAGAATTTGGCAGATGCCCTGGTACAGAGTGCGTTATTCGGTCTATTTCATGGTACACGAATCTCACCAACTGTACGGATTCTATACGGTACATTATTCCGCCTTGACATGGGCAACCGTCATTTCGACTTGAAAGGCATCTTGAGCCCATGCCGCTGCTGAATCACACCAATGCCGCTGCATTCGATCAACATCAATGTCCATCTGGGCGGTGGTCGATCATGCAACACAAACCGAAGTCCTTCCGGACCACCTGCTCCCACACGAACAACGGCTCCTGCAAACCGGGTGGGCTCATATTGGCTCATATATGATTCTGTGAAAGTTATAGGGCCATGATCCTTGATGGCTCATTTCATGATAAAATACCCAACTTGTAAACTCGCAAATATTCCACTTGTTGTTTGGGTTGCAAATGCCATTTCACGGGGGGTAACATTCACGTTGTTATTGTGCTCGGAAACCCCCAATAAATTAAGGCGCAGCTGCATTTGGCTGGAAATCGAGGAAATCGAGGAAATCGAGATAGGTATATGAGCGCGATACCATGCCGATCCAGACACACCTTGACGAGATATCGTGTGCCATCGTATCCAGAAGTGCCAGTGTCGATTGATACCACCCAGCAACTACGACATGCAACTCCCGACGTGTTGTCTCAATCCGGTCCCGATGACGTATTTACCTGCATCCGACAAGGGATTCATGAGGAATATGCAGAACCTCACAGCAAGCCATGGATCATAGGATTTTCTGGTGGCAAGGACAGTACACTCGTTGCTCACCTCGTTGTCGAGCATCTGATTTCCTTGCCGCGTAGCGAGAGAACTCGGACCGTCCATATAGTGGCAAATGACACACTCGTCGAGAGCCCACTTATCATGGAACATGTTCGAATCAGCCTCGCGGAGATCCAAAAGGCGGTGCAGGCATTCGACTTGCCCATGGTTGTCGTCACGACCACACCCAAACCGAACCAGACATTTTGGGTTAATCTCATTGGCCGTGGCTACCCCTCCCCCAACCGCAGCTTCCGCTGGTGCACCGACAGAATGAAGATCCAGCCGACCAGCAACTATATACGGGAGCAGGCTGGCCTCTCGGGTGAAGTGGTTCTTCTCCTTGGGGTGCGCAGAACTGAGAATGCTGCGCGAGCCAGCTTGGCGGCACGCTATGACAACGGATCGCGACTGAACCGGCACAACGACCTTCCAGAGTGTCTGGTGTTTCGGCCCATCCTGGAATTGGATACTGACGATGTCTGGGAATTCCTTGCAAAGAACAGGCCACCTTGGGGCGGCAGCTATGATCGATTGATTCAACTGTATCGGAATGCGGGTGGTGGGGAATGCCCGGTCGTAACGTCGACGGCTGACGCACCTTCGTGTGGCACGACGTCTTCTCGTTTCGGATGCTGGACATGTACGGTTGTCGAGAAGGACAAAAGCCTGGCGGGCTTCGTCGATTCCGGTTTTGATCAATTCATGCCACTGCTCAAGTTCCGCGACTGGCTTGTTGAGATTCGAAATGATCCCAGTCGCCGTCTTGCCCGGCGCCGCAACGGATGCGTCACAATCACTAAGAAAGGGGTATTCGTGCCCGGTCCATTCAACATGGCCACCCGGCGTGAAATTCTTGATCGGCTCTTGGTTCTTCAGGCTCAATCCAAAATGGTCTTGATAGGCCAATCGGAAATTGAGTGTATTCGTGAACTCTGGGTGGAGGATGTAATTATCGGTGCGGAGCGAAACGCGGAAGCACAGCGCAATGTAGCCATCGGAGGTGCTTGATGCCGAACGACCATGTCGTACTCCTTCGTAGTGAAGCAGGCCGAAGACTGGTCCGTATGAAGTGCAAGGAAGCAGATCTCGATCCAAGTGTGCTCGAACAGCTTATCGCCGTGGAGATGGGTCAGCAGGGTAAGCTGCGAAAGCGCGGAATGACGGAGGCATTGAACGAGATTTTTGACAACATCGAGACTGAAATAGACGAGTAATGCATCTTCGTTCGGTCGAATTGATAAACTGGCGCTCCTATAGGCATGCCCGCTTCGACTTTCCGACTCCATGTGGCCAACGGAATGTCATTCTCATCAGAGCACCCAACGAGTATGGGAAGACCTCTTTCTTCGAAGCCATCGCGCTGGGATTGTTTGGACGACACGGTCTGGGCCTTGTGCCCCGCGCCCGGTCAACCGCCCATGGTGATGCCGTCGACCGTTTCAAAGCCAGTTACAGCCAATTCCTGATCAACGCTCTTCACCATCGGGCCACAGAGACCGGTCCGTCAAAATGCTCTGTGTCGATTGAGGTCGAGGATGACATAGGAGAATGGGTCGAGCTCACGCGGATTTGGTATTTTCGATCAAACCGTCAACACAAACCGAGCGACGACGACCTCACAATTTTTCGCGGACTGGCCAGGGAACCTGTTATACCTCCATCAGGAATTGAGAATCGCGACGAATGGTTCCGGGACTGGATAGCGCAACGCTTCCTGCACCCAAGTCTCGCCGAGTTCTTTCTCTTCGATGGCGAACAGGTGCAGCGCTATGCGAATCGCGAAATGGGCGAACAGGTCCGTCTAGGGATTGAGGGTCTTCTAGGTCTTCCGATCTTGCGTAGCCTTAAGTCTTCGCTTGCGGACTATGCGCAGAGACAGCACACATCAGTGGCGGCGCCGACTGATAGTACTGTTAAGAAAGTGGAGGCCGACATCGCCGCCATTTCAGAAGTCATAGTTAGGGAGCGGGGTCGCTTCAACGAGGCGGAAACGTTACTCCCCGGACTTGCAGCAGAAATTGACGAGTTGACCCGGACCATTGGTGACCGTGGTCAAGGCACAACCGCAATGGTCGGAAAGCTCATACAAACCGAGCAACGGCATCGAGATGAAGCGCAGCGCGCCATGGACGCATTACTGGAACTTATCCAAGATGATATCGCCCTAGCGGTTGCGGGTCCCGAGCTTCGGAACCGTACGCGCGAAAGGCTTGAGGCGGAAGAAAAGCGTGAACGATGGGAGGCAGGTCGTAATGAAGGTGCCCAGCACCTCGACCGATTTGCGCTTGAACTCAAGCGCCGTGTCTCCGCACTTGACCCACCGCTTGATGAGCATCATCGACTGGCTGTTGTTGAGGCTGGCAAGAAGGCTTGGGATGCTCTATGGCATCCGGCACCCGAGAAATGCCCTGAAAGCTATATCCATCCGTCCCTCAATGGGACGATGCGCGACCGAGTGATCAAACGCTTGCTGTCGCTGGACAATCACACCGAGGGAGAAGTCGCCGATAGGGAGGAACGATTCCGGGTCGCCGTCGAACGTGCCGAATCCAAAAAGCGAGAATGGCAGGAACTGGAAACGACAGGGCCGGAAGTAGAGCGCCTCACCATGCAATTGAAGGAGCGTTCCGAACAGAAGGGACGCTACAAGTCCCAGCGAGATGAGGCTGACCGTGCCCTTCAGAGTAAGGAAGCGGAACTTGCACACAAGCGAGCGGAACTCGGTCGATATATGTCACATCAGGGAGCCAGCGCTCCCGCATTGCGACGGGCGACCTACGCCGACCGCTACGCAGATCTCATCGAAGGGCTCCTCAAGGATGCATTGCCGAGTGAGGTTGGCGAGGTCGCCGAGGAGATGACGCGGGCTTGGAAAGCGATGGCTCACCTGTCGGACCGTGTGGATCGAATCGAGATCACTCCAGACTGTGAAGTGAGAATGCTGACTACAAACGGTGAGAATCTGCATGGTATCGACAAGTCTGCGGGGGCCAGCCAAGTGTTCACCCAAGCTCTCATTACGGCGATCACGAAAGTCAGCGGCCGGACTTTTCCTTTCGTCGTCGATACACCATTGGCACGGCTGAGCCGTGCTCAAAGAATCGGTGTCTTGAAAACATTCACGGACCGCTCGGGCCAGGTAATTCTCCTATCCACTGACGAAGAGGTCGTCGACGACAAACTCGATGCCATCCGAGAACGTTTGTTGGCAGCTTTCGAACTGAAGATCCACAGCGACAAGGGGATAGCCGTGACGAGCGTCGAAAAACTCGACCCAAAACAAATCTAGAGATGGTTGTCGGTATTCAAGATCTTGCGAACTCCACATTTCGGACGACCCGAGTCGCGGATGACATTTGCGCCGACCTTACTGCCAAGCTAGGTTGGAAACATCGATATGTCGCCGCCCGGCTGGCTGTAGGCAGGTCTTTGTCTCTTCCTGATCAACCGCCTGAATTGAAAGCCGAAGACAGCGACGACATGGCGGTCGCATTGCGCGGCATGCAACTGTTCGGCGACGGTGATCACGCATCCACTTGGCTGGCACTCATTACCCAACATAGCGATCAGGCGGATATGACGAAGAAGGTCCTTCAGGGACTGGTCACACGCCATTGGCACAGGGGTGCGTTTCTTCTCAGACAGGATTGGACCGACGGCGACCAACAGATGGAAGGCTTCGTCTCGCGTCTGGCCGAACTTGCACACTTTGCTGGAGACGGTGACCAGACCGATGATATGCTATCGACTGCTGCGGCACCCACTTACGCAGGAGAAATCCAGTTGCCCATAGGCGAAATTGCTCGAGACCTCAAATCGGACGAGCAAGTCATATTTTCGGTAAACGGAGCAGGTGGCAGTCCCCATATGGCCATCATGGGCGGTGTCGGATCCGGCAAGACAAGGACTGCGCTTCACATGCTCCAAACATTGCGTCGGCACTGCGATCTGCCGCTCTTGGCATTCGACTTCAAGGGTGATCTTACTGACAGCTTTACACGGAGTTTCGGAGCCAAGTCGATCACTCCACCAGAAACGGCAATCCCATTGGATGTACTGCATGTTCCTTCCCGTGACGACACATTGATCAAGACGGCTGCTGCCCGCATTCGGGATTCGATCGCCGCAGTAAAGGCCCGCAAGCCCAGTGGGGTCCAGTCAGAAGCGCTGAGGGAAGCTGTCTCTTCCGTGCTACATCACAGTTCACCGGATACGCCAGCGAATCTGCCGGATGTCGCGTCGGCGCTGGAATCGGAGTATGAGGACCGTGGGCGTAAGTCCGACGAGTTGACAGCGACCTTAAATGAACTCATTCAGTTCGCCCTCTTCAAACCCGATCTCTCGCCCGCCGCATTCTTTGCGAGAAGCTGGATCATCAAGCTTCCACAAGATGGATCAGCAGAAATGCGGCGACTGATCATCAACCTGACCCTTGATGCCCTGGACCGCTGGATCAACTCTCAACCGGACGCACCGACCGATGACCAAGGTACACGCGATCTTCGTCATCTAACTATGCTCGACGAAGCTCATGTGATCCTGTCGACAAAGCTTCCTGCTCTTAGCAACCTTGTCCGAATGAGCCGATCAAAAGGCGGATCTCTCATGTTAATATCGCAATCCCCCGACGACTTTGAGGGTGCAGAAGATGGTTATCTTGACAATATGGGCATGACGCTCGCTTTCAATACCCAAGCGAAGCCTGGCCCAACGAAGCGAGTCTTCGGCAGCTCCAGCTCTCTGACCAGCTTACAAGTGGGTGAAGCGCTTTGTCGTATACGCTCGGAAGCCCGCACTCAGAGGGTTCGATGCTGGACTCCTTAAACCGAATGCACCCTACTGTCTTGCTTTTCCCGACCTTGCATGGTCGGTTGATTTTGCAAAAAGTCAACCATCCACTGTAAACAGAAGTAGCCTGATGTCTCAGCATCCTTTTCTAGATCAGCTTGCGGAACACGAATTACGAACTGTCCGAGTTGCACTGTTTCCGGATCGCTGGCGGAGATTTTGCGAAAAATATAAGCCTGACTGGCAATACACGCCATTCCAACGCAGTGAAGTATTAAGAATTAGTAATAGACCAGGAATATATTGTTTTCATGTGGGACATCAACTCGCCTGTCTTCCACATCTGGGGCTCTCCTTGTACGGCGGCATTTCAACAGATTCGCTACGACGACGCTGTATGAAATATTTTTCCGAAAAGGACTCAAAATCAGGTCGTATTTCCGTCCGAAAATTTTTAAATATATTCGAAGGTGAGTTAACGTTGGCCTGATCAGAGATTGACATTAAATCCGTTCCGCTCAAGCAACTTGAAAAAGAATTTAACGATGCTATGATGCCCCCTTATAGTCTTAAGGACTTCACCGCTGAAGTTCGCTCTTCTAGGAACGCATGGCAATGACTGCACAGATTTTTCTACCAGCTCTTCAAGGCCAATTTGGAGACTGGGTTTACTATGCAACGATCATGCCGTTGTCTGAAGTCAAAGAGCGCATTGGTTTCGCGCACTTATTGCACAAGAATAGAAAACTCGGTGAATTGATTCAACGACAATTGCAGGAATCCGGCCCTGGCAAACGGAATCGACAAGAAATAATCGCTAACTACTTGAGAGAAACTGACTCGCGCTTCTTTAATGCCATCGTTGTAGGTATCTATGGTGGAGAACCGGTCTGGCATCCATTCGGGATCAAGCCTAGATCCGATTTCAACATAGAGAATATCGAACGTCTCGAGGAACAGGATCGTGTGGGTTTCTTGGAATTGACAGGCAGTGAGAGCCTATTTGCTCTTGATGGACAACACCGTGTTTCTGGAATCAAAAGGGCACTTCAGATTGAGGGTGATGACTTGGAAGATATACTCACTGTCTTGTTCGTCCCCCACCTGAATACCGACGCAGGCATTCAAAGGACACGAAGATTATTTATTGATTTGAACAAGAGGGCCGTTCCTGTCGGCCTGAAGGACATCATCATTCTGGATGAAGTCGACTTACCCGCTATTCTTGCTCGTCGCCTAGTCGATGATCATGAATGGTTTTCTCGTGGTCAGGTGGATATAAGCAGTTTTAAACCAAATATTCCTGTACATTCCGATGCTCTTTTTTCTATAGTGACACTCTATACGGTAATCAAACGTCTTCTCCCGAATACTCTGGCGACTACAGCAAATGAAAGAAAAGAAGTCCGGGAAGCAATTAATATTCGACTATCTGAAGAACGTATAGATTATTACTACAATCAAATCGTGCGGTATTTTCATGGCATAGCGGCCTTGAATGTGGAATTGCAGCAATACCTTGAAGAAGGTCCGAGCAGCAGAATTGCGCAATTGGCTCGGAATCCTGAAGTACGCAATGTGCTTTTTCGCCCGGTCGGACAGGTTGCATTTGCCAATGCCATAGCTTTCATAGCAAAGACGAAAGGCATGCAACTCGCATTGGAGGCTGCTCGTCACTTCCCGAATGATATGACTTTACCGCCATTTGGCGGGGTAATCTGGGATACGGAACGCGAACGGGTGATTGCGAAAGGAGCATCGTTGGCTGGCCGACTTCTTTCCTATATGAGCGGAATTGAGATGAATGGGCAAAGGCTTCTTTATTCTTACAGGCTGGCTCTCGGAGACGAATCAGCTGAGTTGCCACAAAAGTTTTTGGATGGGGAAAAACGGTCCAGACCTTGCATAGCGGACGATCATTGAGAATGAAGGCAGGAGGGAAAACGCTACGCACACCTAATATTGATGGCCAACCTATAAAGTTTAACCACCAGTGTATTAGGAACAACCTCTTTGAATGACATCTCTTGGCGAGAGGGGGATTTACTGACAGAGTATCCGTTTACTGATGTTCATCAGAAATCGGTGCACTATCCATACGAAAAACGGCATGTAACCGAACATGGTCATTTAGGATGGTTTGTTAGTCCAAGAAAAGATGCCCACATCATTCATCTGGTATGCGCCCGTTGATGTCTCGGCTCGCTAACCGTTGTGAAATGGTAACCAAGGCCTTGGTGATGGCTTTGCAATCGGTTCCATCCGTCACCTGGATCAGGCCATGAAATCCAGCGGCGCGACACGCTGAAGCAATTCGGGCACTCATCGTCACAACCGGTCGGGTCACCAATTGTGACTGCCACTTTACCGGTGTTCGAGATAGAAGGGATTTCAGGATGAAGACGCTGGTGACCAACAAAATACCCTTGGGCTGGTCTAACCATTTCACCAGTGACTCCTGGAGTGGAGACGGACTGGAGTGGCGTCGATAGCTTTCGAGCGGATAGACATGGGCACCGCGTTGACTGAGTCCGCTGGCCAAGACATTCCTTCCGTCGTCACCTCGATAAATCACCACGTTACGACCCTCTACCGGCATCTTGGAAAGCGCTCGAAGCAACCCTTCACTGTCATGACTTCCTTCCGGCAAAAAACGGACGGAAATGCCGAGTCGCTCCAATGCATCCGCTGTCGCTTGACCGATCGCCGCCACTGCAAGCTGTGCTGGAAAGCGAACGGAATCGGTCAATGTCTTCGCCAGTGCATGCACCGAGTTGACGCTGACAAAAATCGCCAAGGCGAATCGATCCAGCGTCATGCCGCCGGGTTGCAGCAATCCTTCAGAGGAACACAATTCAATCTCAATAACCGAGAAACGGACCACCTCACCGCCCAAGGCACCAATGGCGCACACAAGATCCTCTCCTCGACCCTTTGGCCGGGGAATCAAGATACTGACTCCTTCAAGAACTCCCGGTGGCATAGATTTTGGCCAGGATATCGGCTGCCCCTTGTTCCAGCAGCCTATCTGCCACCTGGCGGCCAAGCGGGATGGCATCAACTACACTGCCTCTGGCCTCAGCCCGTAACAAACGCGACCCGTCGGGTCGTCCCACCAAGCCTCGGATGAACAGGGAGTCTTGACGAATCTCAGCGAAAGCGGCGACCGGAACATGACATCCTCCAACCAGTCCCGCATTGACCGCCCTTTCGGCCTGCACGGCCTGGGTGGATATGGGGTCACTCAATGGGGCAAGCAAAGCCTCGACGGGTGAATCTCCTGCACGGCATTCAATTCCCACAGCACCTTGCGCCACCGCCGGGAGCATCGTTTCAGGTGAAAAAAAAGCCCGGATTCGCGATCGCAGCCCAAGTCGAATCAACCCGGCGGCGGCCAAAATCAGTGCATCGTAATCCCCCTGGTCCAATCGATCCAGTCGGGTATTCACATTCCCTCGAAGATTCCGCACCTCCAGGAATGGATAGGCTGCTCGGATCTGGCACCCCCGTCTCAGGCTGCAGGTGCCGACCACAGAACCCGGAGGCATGGCTGCCAGAGAGTCATACTGATTGGAAACCAAGGCGTCACGAGGGTCTCCCCGAGGGCAGATGATGGCGATCTGCAACCCTTCCGGCATGGTCACCGTGACATCCTTCATCGAATGGACAGCAATGTCGCAATCTCCACTCAGAATAGCCTGTTCCAACTCCTTGAGAAACAACCCCTTTCCCCCGACCCGGGCCAAGGGAACATCCAGAGTGCGATCGCCTTCGGATATCAATTTCACAATCTCAACCGCAAGATTCTTGTGGTAAGCCTGCAATCGATCCCGAACATAATGGGCCTGCCACAGTGCCAGTTGGCTTTTCCGAGTGGCGATTCGGATGGACTTCATCGGGCGGGCGAGGGGGGCCTTGATCAGTTGTTCCGATCCGGGCGCAAAACCTTGAGACGTATGGACTGGATATTCTCTTGATCCAGCCTCTGGCTGGCTCGCTCCATATGACCATAATCGGAAAAAGGCCCCAGTCGCACGCGGTAAAAATCCCCACGACCCTGGATCGTCACCTTCTGGATGTTCGCACTCAAGCCGAGCAAGGCGATCTTGGCCTTTTGTTGATCTGCCTGTGCAGGGCGAGTGAAAGAGCCTGCCTGCAACATATAGGAACCGGCCGGCGTTTGTCGGACCGTTCGAACAGGAGTCTGTGGTTGTTTTGCCGATGCTGTTGGCGTTCGGGTCACTGCGCCGGTTTCGGTAGGGGTCGGTTCGATAGCCGCCACTGTCACCGCAGTCGGTTTAGAGGAGTCCGGTTCGGCGGTTCCGGACTCGTCCAATGCCTCCTCTGGGGTGGGCCGATCACTCTCTGACACCACCATTTCCATCTCCGGTAACACGGTAAAAAATTCGTAATGGATTTTCTGTGGCTCTGATTGGACCGTAGCTGGCGACTCGGCAGAAGAACCCTCGGTTGAACGCGTACTGGAGGCTTCCATCATACGCTGAATGCCGGAACCGATCTCGCTGCCGCCCCGTCGCCATCCGTTCCAGAGCGTTGTGATCAGTGAGCCGACAACCATGCCAATGAGCAACATGCCCAGACTGCCGGAAACCCCCTTGAGCCACCTGCCTGGCCGGAATGGGGAGCCTTTCAGATGACCTTGTTTTTTCTTCTTTGCCTGAGCCATACGTTTGGTGGGTCGTGATGCCTTCTACATGGATTCGGGAGCCCGGACACCCAGCAGGTCAAGACCATTGCGTATCACTTGCCGAGTGGCATCGATCAACCCCAACCGGGCCAACCGGAGATCCTCCTGACTGGCCAGGAACGGATGGGCATTGTAATAGGCATGAAAATCAGTCGCGAGGTCGCGCAGGAAATAGGCCACTTGATGCGGTTCCAAAGAATCTGCGGCCGACCCCACCACTTCCGGGAAGCGGGACAGGGTGCAAAGCAGTTCCTGTTCACGGGGTTCGACCAACAGCGTATAGTCCGGTGCGGTCTGGTCTGGTGTCTCGAGTTGACGTTCGCGGGTTTGACGAAACACGCTGCAGATTCGGGCATGGGCATACTGGATATAATATACCGGATTGTCCGCCGACTGCGACTTGGCCAAATCCAGATCAAAGTCCATATGCTGCTCCGGACGTCGGAGCGCATAGAAAAAGCGGGCCGCGTCATTGCCGACCTCTTCTCGCAACTCCCGCAAGGTCACGAACTCCCCCTGTCTGGTCGACATGGATACCTTCTGACCATGGCGGTAAAGAACCGCAAACTGCACCAACAGGATATCGAGTTTTTCTCGACAATGCCCCAAGGCTGCAAAGGAGGCTTTGATCCGATTGACATAACCGTGATGGTCCGCCCCGAAAATATCCAATAGACGATCAAAGCCGCGCTCTCCCTTGTCAAAATGATAGGCCAGATCCGTGGCAAAATAGGTATGTGTCCCATTGGCCCGGACCACGACCCGGTCTTTTTCATCTCCCCAATCCGATGCCCGGAACCACTTGGCGCCATCTTTTTCATAGATGTGCCCATTTTCCTCAAGTGCCCGAATCGCCTTGTTCATGGCCCCATCCTTGATCAGGTGGCTTTCGGGAAACCACCGCTGGAAATGGACACCGAATTCGGCCAGATCCTGACGAATGTCTGCCACCATGGCCTCACAGGCATGATCGAACACTTTTCTGAACCGTTCCTGGCCCATCAATGATCGTGTCCGGCTCACCAGGTCATCCAACATCGCCTCCGTCTCATCCGGCAAATCGTCAAACAGTGAACTGACGCAATCAGTCAGCTGATCACCGATTGCATCTCTCAGTTTCCCGGCCATTTCCCGGACATATTCCCCCTGATAGGCCCCTATCGGGAAGTCGAACTGGCTGCCGAACAATTCCTGATAACGCAACCAGACACTAAGTGCCAGGATGTCCATCTGGCGCCCGGCGTCGTTGACATAGTATTCACTATGGACATCATAACCCGCTGCACGAAGGATCCGGGCCAACGCATCCCCATAGGCCGCTCCGCGACCGTGCCCAACATGCAGCGGTCCCGTGGGATTGGCGGACACGAATTCCACCATGATCCGGCCATTCTGGCCAGAATGACTGCGGCCATAACGATGGCCCTGTTTCCGAATCTCGTCAATCAAAGCCAGCCAACTGGTTCGGGCAATGGTGAAATTGATAAAGCCAGGGCCCGCTATGTTGACCGTTTCAACCCAGTCGGACACGGGCAGCTTTGCCACCACTTTGGCCGCGAGTTCCCTGGGGCTGATTCTCGCCGCCTTGGACAGCACCAAGGCAATATTGCTGGCAAAATCGCCATGGGCCGGGTCCTTGGTGCGTTCGATACGGCCTCGACTCGCGGCATCAGCCGGTAACGAAACCGACCCTTCCAGTGTCCGCAGGGACTGCTCGATCAAGGCCGCGATGCGTTCTTTAATCACGTGGGAGTTGGGGATGATCGAAGGAGTTGAATTTTACCGAGGTGCTGCAGATAACTGAAGGGAGCATGCTGCAATCATGGAAGGTCATCGGGTAGTGTAACCAGACAACAAATAAAACTTGTTGTCTGGTCTGTCATTAAACGAATCACCAGCAATTCCCGCTGGCCCACCTCAACTTGGAAAATCCAAACACCAGTCCCGCTCCTAGGCCTTGACGAGAGCTCCGGACGAGCGAACGCCCCCACTGACTGACCGGTTTATAAATGAACGACTTGACTCGACTGAAGACCCTTACCGTCAAACCCAACGACCTTGGCTTCGGCGCGTCACCCGGCATCAATCACTTCCCCTTTCAGCCGCAACTCGCCTACCAGGGTCTGCAACTCACGTCTTGACGTCCTGCAGGTCGAAGTCCAAAAACTCCATCCGTATCGCGAAGACACTGCATAAATGGTTCTTGCCATGACCGAAGTGGTCCTTGCGGGGCTTCGGAGTTTGAAACATTCGAGCCGCCCGGAGTCACTGAGGGTCTTGCGCAAGGTGCGACGAGTCGGGGGGCGTCTCGGGAGGGATTTAGCCATGATACCCCTGACAGTAAATGAAGCAACCCCGACATCTTAATTAATACAAGACAAAAAGTCCAAGACGATATTTTTCAACGGGCTCGAGCCCCCTGTTTTATTGACTTTTCTAGGCTGGCGGGAATATGGAAACTATGTCAGCAATTCCCGCTAAATCTGGGAAGCCAGTCAATCCGGGGGGTTTAGGGGACTCTGAAACAATCTGTTCGCCGACGGTTCATTGAACAGCGGTCTGATCTGGCGATGTTCTCTCTATCGCAGGATGAATCCTGTCCAGGAACCCGTTTCGCCAGCCTCTCAGCGCCCCGGGTTGGCTCCGGCTGGTCCGGGAGGGTTTCGATCGCCTTCCAGACCCCATCGCCCCCCGTGGCCTGGGCCTGACGGACGGCCGGAGGTCGGCCCTGGCGAGGTTCCGCCTGCCATCCCCGTCGCGGCTGAGCTTCGAACCCAACGCCCGGGACACCGATCCGATTCGGTCGCCCCTCAGCAACGGGTCGGGGGGGATTCGGGCGCCGTCGGAGTCGGCCCGGCGTGAGCGGCTGGACCCGGGGGACCCGCGGTCGGTTCGTCGTGCCTTCCAGCCGGTCTTCGCCGCTTTGCAGCGAGGCCAGGGCTGGGGGGGGCTTCACTTGGCTGGGCGACCCGCTGCGGTCGGTGGACGAGACGGGATGGTGCTCATCGAAGCCGGGGCAGGGTGATCCGGGCGGTGAGCCGCCTCACCGCGATGGCCGCCCGACCGGGGATCCCTAGATGCGGGGGGCGGTGGGGGGCACCCGGCCCCCCGGGAGGGATGGCCGCTGGCGCCGGAGCCGATCCGGCGGGCGGACGGGTCGCGCCAGCACGAGGGCGAGCGAGCGGCCACCCAGCGGCGGCGGGACGGGCGGCGGGAGCATCCGCCCCTGAAGCTGCTGGTGGGGGAAGACGCACTGGCCTCGAATGGTCCGCCCATCCGGGGGCTGGAGGAACGGGATCGGCGGTCTGTGCTGGGGGGGAAGCCAGGGGACCACGGGGAAGGGTGTCGCTGGGTCGATGCCACCGCAGCGACCCGCCTCGTGGAGAGGACCCGGGGCGGCCATCTGTTCCGCTGCCGGTGCCTCAACGGGGGGCCGCTGAAGGACGCGAATGTCGATGGGGAGGGGAACGGCCTGGCGGGCTGGGCGGTTCGCCCGGACGGTCGGACACGGCACTGCGCCTCGGTCACGGACCGGGAAGTCACGTCTCCAACGCAGTCGAACTGAGGCGGGCGGGACGAGCCCGCTGGCGGATTGAGAACGAACCCTTCAACCCCCTGAAGAACCCAGGGGATGGCTGGGTACCCCCCTTCGGTCACGGCCAGCCCCCTCGGGTGGCGGGGTTCGCCCATCGGAGGAGGCGTGCCTTCCTCATCGATCCGGTGCAACAGCGGGGCGGTTCGCTGTGCCAGGCCGCCCGGGTGAAGTCGGGCAGTTTGCCCCGCGGGGAGAGACCGTGGCGCGGCGGGTTCGGGGGGTTCCCCCTCCCGGACGGGGAGACGGGGCCCAAACCATCGTGTTCGGGCACCGCCCGCCTGAGGGGGAGCCCTTCGACCCGGCCTGACTTGATGCCGTGACCGAGTGGGTGATCGGCCGGTTCTTCAGGAACCCCAGGGCCCATCGTCGATCCGGCCGCCCGCCGGAGGGGCCGTCCTGTCCGCAGATTCCCCCCGCGGGCGTGGGCGTCAGGACATCCCGCCGAATCCACAGGAGGATGTCATTAGCGGGAATTGCTGAAACTATGTTAAACCGTTTGACAGAACCACAATGCCCCGGTTACCTTACGCCTTGCCAACTTTCCGACAAACCCGCCAGCCGGGTTATTCGGTCAATATAACAGCCCTTTGTTTGGTAAGGGAGTAGCTACCCGAACCTGGCGAACAGCCGAAGCTATCACTACTTTGTCGTGAAAGTTGGCATGGCCCGGCACCATTTTTACGTGTGCCGGTTGTGCAACTCTCTGATGGGAGAATGTGTTGGCAACCAAAGGCAGCCTCAATACCAAGCTCAACAGAGCTGGCAGGAATAAGAACGACGATTTCTATACTCAGCTCACGGACATAGAAAAAGAGCTACGGCACTATATCGGCTACTTCCGGGACAAAGTCGTTTACTGCAATTGCGACGATCCAAAAGCCAGCCAGTTTTTTCGGTATTTCCAGTTGAAGTTTCGCACTCTTGGACTTCGAAAGCTGATCACTACCTGCTATAAAAACCAGAATCCGAATTTATTCAGTTTATTTGAAAACGAAAAAGCCGTCGGGATGATCTTGACTGAATCCACAAGCGGCGATGAAATGCCAAGCATTGATATTTTTAACCTGGACGGCAATGGGGATTTCAGAAGTGAGGAGTGTATCCGCCTACTAGAACAAGCGGATATCGTAGTAACCAATCCGCCGTTTTCCTTGTTCCGGGAATATGTAGCGCAACTGGTACAGCACCAAAAAAATTCCTGATTATCGGGAGCAAGAACGCCGTCAACTACAAGGAGATTTTCCCGCTGTTCAAAGAAGGGAAATTGTGGGCTGGATATACTCCTTGGGCAGGCGGTAGGCTATTCGATGTTCCCAAACATCATTCGGATCAATTGCTTAATTCACCGAATGTAGGGGGATACAAGATCATTGATGGGGTGGTGAAAAAGGAAGTCGCCAGTATTTGGTTTACTAACCTTGATCATAAGAAAAGGCATGAAGAACTGATCCTGTATCGCAAGTACACCCCGGAAGATTATCCGAAGTACGATAATTATGACGCAATCAATATAAACTATACAAGCGAAATTCCAATGGACTATGCGGGCGTAATGGGAGTACCGATCACATTCTTGGACAAGCACAACCCGGATCAGTTCGAGATATTGGGTGCAACAGAAAGTGAAGGAAAAGGATTTTCAAATGGGCTTTGGTTGCCGGATAGTGGCGTCGCCTAGGCACTAGTGAAGGGAAAGCGTGTTTTCAAACGTTTGTTTGTCCGCAACCGACGACCTCAATAATGAAAATCAAGCTGCGGGAAGTGACAATAAGGGAATTGATAAAGGACTACCAGGACGACGGCGATGGCGGGGTTATCGGTTACGGCCGGAAGCTAGATATCCGCCCACCGTATCAGCGAGAGTTCATCTATCAAGACAAACAACGGGATGCGGTGATACGGACCATTCAAAACCAATTCCCCATCAATGTCATGTATTGGGCCGCCCGGGCCGATGGAACCTTTGAAGTGATTGACGGCCACAGCAGCGCACCATCTCGATTGGCCAATATGTGGTCGGAGATTTTTCCCTTGACGACCGGTTTTTTGAGAATCTCCCCAATGATCGACAAGCACAGATACTGGACTACCAGCTGATGGTCTATGTCTGTGAAGGCACCGACAGCGAAAAGCTGAGTTGGTTCGAGACAATCAATATTGCCGGGGAGAAGCTGGCCCGGCAGGAATTACGAAATGCAGTTTACGCGGGACCATGGGTAACCAATGCAAAGCGGTACTTCAGCCGGAAAGGTTGCCCTGCATACAAGATTGGCCAGCACTATATGAAAGGTTCATCGGTCCGTCAGGACTACCTGGAAACGACCATCCGGTGGATCAGCGACGATGCAATAGAACAGTACATGGGACAGAATCAGCACAACTCTTCCGCTGTGAAGTTGTGGACCTATTTCCAGTTCGTCATGACCTGGGTTGAATCGACTTTCACCGTAAGGCGGCCAAAGATGAAGGGCGTTGATTGGGGCAAGCTATATAACGATCACAAGCACAGAGATTTCAATCCCGCCGAGATCGAACTGGAAACCGCAAGGCTGGTCATGGACGATGACGTAACCAACCAGGCGGGTATCTATCCCTACATTTTGACTGGGAAAGAAAAGTACTTGAATATTCGCAAGTTTACCAATGCAATGAAACAGGCGGCGCTTGAGCGTCAGGGTGGGGTTTGCACCATCTGCAAGGAAACTTTCGATCTGTCAGAAATGGAAGGAGATCATATAACCCCATGGGCGCAAGGGGGGCGTACGAATGCGGAAAACTGCCAGATGCTATGCAGGGAGTGCAACCGAAGAAAATCGTCCATATAATAGCCCAACTCAAACAGAAATATCCAGGCTGCAGCAAGTTGGGTAGTGGCTCAGTTTGAAAAATATTGACTTGCAATTTTATTGGCGAATGTTGTAGTGTTCTGAAATAAATTCTGAAAATTATACAATTGCACTAAAGATGAAGAGTGACATGATAAAGCGGCCACGTGATACCAATCAATTAGGGAAAATGATTGTGGATATTGCGACCGGACAGGTAAAGGATGCGCCAGAAGTGAAATCGAAAAGGTCAAAGGGAGGTCACGCAAGGGCCGCCACCATGACGGCTGAACGCCGCCGGGAAATCGCACGGAAGGCGGCTGCTGTGCGCTGGGCGTAGCCATGTCTACAAGGGTTACCCCCCCCCCCCCCTGCTCCAAATTGGTGCAATCGAACTATATGGACAGGTGACAACCTCCCGATTATGCGGGGGATGAATTCCGAATCGGTGGATTTAATTTACCTTGATCCGCCGTTCAACTCGAAGGCCAATTATGCCGCTCCGATAGGCAGTCAGGCCGCTGGGGCGGAATTCAAGGATACCTGGACTTTACAGGATGTGGACATCGCTTGGCTCGATCTCATTGAAGCAAAGCACCCGAATCTGTGGCGCGTCGTTCAGGCCGCCATGACAGACAGTGACAAGTCCTATCTTGTCTACATGGCTACGCGGTTGCTTGAAATGCACCGTCTTCTCAAGCCAACGGGATCTGTCTATCTTCACTGTGACCCGACCATGAGCCACTACCTCAAATTGATGATGGATGCCGTGTTCGGACGCCAGGCGTTTCGGAATGAAGTTGCATGGTGCTACGACACGGCGGGACGCGCCCGCCGGTACTGGAACCGAAAGCATGACGTTCTGCTCTGGTTCTCGAAGGGGGGTAATTGGAAATTCAACGCGGATGATGTCCGCATGCCACGAAGGAACCGAACCGAAGGCTGGGAATCGTGGTATCGGCTTGTTGATGAAGATGGACGGCGCTACCAAATCGACGGAAAGGGCTATAGGTACTACGCCGACGCTAGCCGACTCGCGAATGACTGGTGGGAAGATATCCCTGCGCTACACGCGCACCGAGATAAGGAGCGGGTCGGCTATCCGACACAGAAGCCGCTTGCCCTCCTGGAGCGAATCATCAAGGCGTCCAGTAACGAGGGTGATATTGTCCTGGATCCGTTCTGCGGCTGCGCGACTACCTGCGTTGCCGCCGATGCACACAAGAGAATATGGGTTGGAATTGATATATCGGCCAAAGCCGCGAAGTTAGTGAAGGACAGAATCGACGATTGGACCCGTGAGATCATTCACCGGGACGATATTCCCAAGCGTACAGACATCAAGCAGGTGCTCAAGTACAACCACGTTAAAAACAAAACCAAGCTGTACGGTGAACAGCGTGGTCAATGTAAAGGTTGTGACAAACATTTCCAACACCAAAATCTTACCGTTGATCACATTACTCCAAAGTCCAAAGGCGGCACAGACCATCTTGAGAATCTTCAATTGTTGTGCGGGCACTGCAATTCACTAAAAGGGAATCGAGGGATGGAATATCTTATCGCAAGACTTCGGGAAATTGGCCACGTAAACTACCATTTACGACCTTAAATACTTGCATTGTTCTTTAAAGCAAGCCCCCGTGCCACTCTGAAGTGCAACACTTGGCCCCGTCGCCTGATTGATTGAGTTAGGCGGATTGCAGCGGGCCAGATGATGGCAGACCATCTCAGTTTGCTAACTCTGGAGAATTGTCATGCCAACTGGCGACCACCCCCTGACCCACCCGGAAAGATCGCCCATTTTCGCGCCCCAGTCCACCGGTCGGTCCCAGCGACCGATGGCTGATCAGCTCGGATGGGACGTCAGCGCGATTTCCCGAGAGCTGTCCCGCCACCGCGGGCAGCGGGGGGATCGTCACCAGCCAGCCCAGGGCAAGGCGACATCCCGACGCCGGGAAGCCTCGGCTGTGCCCTGGAAGATGACCCCCGAGCGCTGGGCGATGGCGGAGGAGTGGTGGCGGGCAGGCTGGAGCTCGGAACCCATCGCGGGCCGGTTTCAGCAACCAGGAGAGGTGATGGCCAGCCGGGAATGAATCGATCAGTCTATCCGGGCGGACCGACCGGCGGGTGGGGACCTTGACCGGTGTCTGCGCCGCCGCGGGAAGCAGCCGAACGGGCGCGGTGGCCGACACGCGGGACGCGGTCATATTCCCGGTCGGGTAGACATCGCCGAGCGCCCGGCAATCGTGGAGGCCAAGGGCCGGATCGGGGACGGGGAGCTTGACCTGATCATTGGGGGGATGCCCCGGGGGGCCTGGATTTCCTGGGGAGATCGGGCCTCGAAGTTCAGGGGGCTGATCGGGGTGGAAGGGAAGACGGCGGCGGCCGTGACCGAGGCCATGGTCCAGCGGATGGCCCCGATTCGGGACCGGGGGCACACGGGCACGGCGGATCACGGCCAGGAGTTCGCGGGGCACCGAGAGATCGCCAAGGCCCTTGGGGCCGACTTGGACTTTGCCACTCCGGACCACTCTTGGGAGCGGGGTCTGAACGAACAGACCAACGGCCTGGTCCGCCAGTATTTCCCGAAGGGAACGGACTTCCGTCAGGGGACGGCCTCTCAGGTCCAGGCGGTGGAAGAGCGGATCAACCGCCGGCCCCGCCAGGTGCTGGGGGTTCGAACCCCGGAAGAGGTCTTCACCGCTGCCGCCCCGCCCTGAAGGCGGTCATTCCTCTCCCTCCCCTCCCTTTCCAGAAGCCCGTGTTCGACGGGCAGGGCCTCGCTCGGCCGAAACCGGCCCGAGTCGACCCTGGCGTCGTGAAATCGCCTCTGTCAGACTCCTTGGCGTCGAGATGGATGCCATCAATGACCGAAATCAGCCCCTTGGGGGCTGAATTTTCCGGTCGCCGCCCCGCTCCCTTCATTCGGGGGACGCCCTCATGCCGGGAGCGGGGCGAGTGTTGCACTTCAGAGTGGAAATGGGGAAGTATAATAGGTTGTTATGAATAAGTTGCCAACACACAGGAAAATCCTGATTCTCAAGTGCCTGGTGGAAGGCATGAGCATCAGGTCAGCGGCCCGCGTCGCTGATGTCTCCCGCAACACGGTCACCAAGCTGCTGGTGGATGCCGGTAAGGCCTGTGCCGAATATCAGGACCGGGTATTGCGTGATCTTCCCTGCTCCCGGATTGAGGTCGATGAAATCTGGAGCCTCGTCTATGCCAAGGAAAAGAATGTCGAGCGGGCAAGGAACGCGCCACCCGAAGCCGGGGACGTGTGGACCTAGACGGCTATCTGTGCGGATACCAAGCTGGTCCCTTCATGGGTGATGGGTGATGGGTGACCGTACCAGCGCAACCGGCATTGAGTTCATGGACGATTTGAGGTCCAGACTTGCCAACCGGGTACAGCTGACCAGTGACGGCCACAAAGCCTATCTGGAAGCCGTGGAAGGGGCATTTGGCGGGGATGTGGACTATGCCCAACTGGTGAAGATGTACGGCAATGCCGGGGGGACTGCTGAAACCCGTTACAGCCCTTCCGAGTGCACGGGAACTCGCAAACGGGTTGTTGAGGGCACCCCGGACAAGCGACTGACCTCAACATCCTATGTCGAGCGGCAGAACCTGACCATGCGCATGTCCATGCGTCGGTTTACCCGCCTGACAAACGCCTTCTCAAAGAAAATCGAGAACCACGCTCATTCCGTAGCCCTGCATTTCATGTACTATAATTTCTGTCGAATTCATCAGACATTGAAGGTGACTCCGGCAATGGAGGCGGGCGTTACGGATTGGCTTTGGGAAGTGGGCGATATCGTCAGGCTGGTCGAGGAAGCCCAACCCATGCCAAAGCACCCCAAGACTTACCGCAAACGGGCAGATTTTTCAAACTGAGTCACTACCGCAAGTTGGCTTGACACACTTTCGACGTGATCCCCGAAGGGTTCTGCTAGGATTGCGGCAGAGTTGACTGGAAAGCGAACTTCCGCGGATGGAAGATGCGCACTCCGAAGGAGGGTTCTTCTTCTGTACCCCAGCGCCGTTCAGACACCGAATCGGGCATGAGGTCCCCGTTGGAAGAAAATTCCTCCCGACCACCCGAATCTCACCGATTTAGATATTGTCGTCACCAGAAAGGGCGCATATGACCCCACTTCCACTCCGAAAGTGCAACACTTACCACGATCCCGGAACGAGGGCGGTGCCCGAATGGAGGGACCGCGGCGGCGACCGAACAATTCAGCACTCCAAGGGGCTGAAAGGGGCAGATTTCGGCCATGGATGGCTTCAATCTCGACTCCGGACGAGTCTGACAGAGGCCATCCAGCGACGCAAGGGTCTGACCACCGGCCCCTTCCAGTCGAACTGGCCAATAAATATATCTGTCTGCGCCCCTTGCGCCGGAACTGGAAACGGATCCTCTGTCAGTAAATCCCTCCTCTTGTAAAGAGGAGTCACCACAAGAAATCGTCCCTATTACCAATAGCTACGTCGAGTGGTGTTGCCCGCATCATCATATATGGTCAGAAGCGATTCGCAAAGCCAGTGAACTGATCAACCCAAGGCGTTCACTTTGGCAAAATAGGCGTCTTTCATGGCGGCTTCGAATGCCTCGTTGGATCGATACTCGTGGCCGAATACCGATTTCCATAATGACGGCACTTCCATGCACAGGTAGGGAAAGACACTGCCATGCCAAGGCGACAGGCTATCATGGATATGACTAAATAGCTGGATCTTGATTATCATCGGATAGGAGAACTTGCCAGCGACCTCTTCCATGGGCATTTGCAGAATCTTGCTGCTCAGGGCTCGGCGGCGAATGGTTTTCATGACGGACCGAGTGAAAGTCAGTGTCCCCATGGACACCATGGCCACTTGCTCCGGTGGGAACCTCGCCACCAGCTCCTGGCAGATTTGCTGATAGTCCTCTTTCCAGCCATCATAATGAACGACCGGGTGAAAATGAAACCCGACCAATCGCCCTTTGTTGGCAATCCGTTCGGCCGCCTCTAGGCGTTGTGCCAAAGAAGCGCTCAAATGTTCCTCATGGTCAATGATGGTCTGGGTATTGAGAGACCAGGTCGTGATAATGTTCGCCGGAAACTCGTGTGCAAGTAGCCAGCCGATGTTGCGGGACTTGGTCTTGAGTTCCAGTAGCACATTGGAATGGTCTTGGGCAAATCTGACCAGTGCCTCCAGTACTCCGCCATGGTTTCCCCACATCAGGGAATCCGAAGACTGCCCGGTGCCGATATGGTATGTCTGCTTGGGATCCAGTTCGAGTGCCTGCAACTTGGTGGCAAAATTGTCGTCGAAGGTCACGGCATTGCCATGATAGAAAGACTGGATGCTGCAATAGGAACAGTCGAAACCGCACTTTTCCACGGCATCCAGCGTGAGCAAATTGCAACAACGCGTTCTCTCCGAAGCCACCGGGCAACGGCCCAGTGCCAATTGGGGTCTTGCAGTGACCCTGAGCTCCGGCTTGAGGGGGCGAGGCTTATCCGCCTTGGTCCATCCCGCATAGGTCTTATGCTTTCCCTGAATCTGTCCATGTCGCTCACGCAAGGCCTGCAAGAGAGCCCGCTTGGGGTGGACGGTCGGCCAGTCCCTCTGCAAGGGCACTTCTTTCCAGCGCAACCGATCCAGTGCCATATCACTGACCAGTTGCAGTTCCTGTTGGGTAAAGCGATAGCGGTTCGCCATTTCCCGAAGAAACTTCTGGGCGGGTTCATCCAGGAAACGAAGGTTTGTTTGTCCTGAAATCCGGTCAAATTTGGCTTGATAGTCCACTGGAGCAAATCAATGATTCATATTCTGATGAATTATACTGAGCAAATTACTCTGCGATCAGATTTTAAATCCCCCATACCACTCCGAAGTGCAACATTTGGTCAAGTCGTATGGTCACTTGATATAGAGCGGATTGCAGCGGGCCAGAGGATGGCAGACCCTCTCAAGTTGACCAATGACTGGAGAATGGTCATGCCGACTGGCGATCACCCCCTGACCCACCCGGAAAGATCGCCCATTTTCGCCCTCAAGTCCAGCAGCCGATGGCCGCGCTGCTCGGGCGGAACGTCAGCCCGATTTCCCCGGAGCTGTCGCGTCACCACGGACAGCGGGGCGACCGGCCCTCATCGGCCCAAGAATAGGCGATGTCCCGGCACCGGGAGAAATGAGGGCGGGAATGGCTGGACGATTTTATTTCCAAAGCACTCGACTTAACAAACATGCAGGGTGAAAGGCTCGTGGTGCGATAGGCGGCTGATCAGAGGCTGACCATTTCTTTTTGATGTGATCCGAGGTGCCGGCCCATTTAATCGGAACTTCATGTGGGGAATTTTCACATAACTCCTTGATATAACACAGGGAAACCTGGTTTTGAAACTCTTCGAATTGGACATTTGTTCCCATGAAACGATTTCGAAAAATCAGAGGAATGCGTCCGATAGGACTTAAATAACTCCCCACTTCCAGTCTGAAGTGCAACACTCGCCCCGCTCCCGGAATGAGGGCACCCCCCGAAGGAAGGGAGCACGGCGGCGACCGGAAAATTCAGCCCCCAAGGGGCTGAAAGGGGCTGATGTCGTTCATTGATGGCATCCATCTCGACGCCAGGGAGTCTGACCGAGGCGATTTCACGACGCCAGGGCCCCCGCTCGGGCCGTTTCAGGCTGACTTCGGCCGAGCGGGGCCCTGCCCGTCGAATGCGGGCTTCTGGAAAGGCAGGGGAGGGGAGAGGAGAGGAATGACCGCCTTCAGGGCGGGGCGGCAGCGGTGAAGACCTCTTCCGGGGTTCGAACCCCCAGGACCTTCCGGGGCCGGCAGTTGATCCGCTCTTCCACCGCCTGGACCTGAGAGGCCGTTACCTGACGGAAGTCGGTCCCCTTCGGAAAATACTGGCAGACCCGGCCGTTGGTGTGCTCGTTCAGGCCCCGCTCCCAGGAATGGTAAGGAGTGGCAAAATAGAAGTCGGCTCCGAGGGCCTTGGCGATCTCTCGGTGCCCGGCGAACTTCTGGCCGTTATCCGCCGTGCCCGTGTGCCCCCGGTCCCGAATCGGCCCCATCCGCCGGACAATGGCCTCTATGACCCGCGCTATGGCGGTCAACACAAGCCGCAGATGCCATCAGACAGCCCGTGCCCCAATTTCGATCAGGCAGAGATCGCGATATAATCCGCAGATCGAACCTGGCAACCCGACAGTTCTCTCATGAAGATCATCACCTGGAACGTCAACGGCATTCGCGCCATCGAACGCAAGCAGGAATTGCAGACACTCGTGGACGCCCATCAACCCGATGTTGTCCTGCTCCAGGAAACCAAGAGCCATCCCGACCAGCTCAGCCCGTACCTGACCGCCAATCCGGACTATCACCAGCATTATTCGAGTGCGGCCAAGGCCGGTTATGCGGGCACGGGGCTGTGGATACGGCAGTCTTTCGCGGACTCCCTGGGAGATATCTGTTTTCAGACTGAACTGCCCGACAATCCCAATGCGGACGAAGGCCGGGTCTGCCATCTGACCTTCCGGCAAGACGGGGACATCTGGGATCTTCTGTCCATCTATTTTCCCAATGGTGGCAAGAGCGAGCAGGCTTGGGAAGAGAAACTGGTGTTCTACGAACGAACCCACGAGTTCATGAACACCCTGCGCCAGCAGGGACATGTGGTACTGATCGGCGGTGACCTGAATGTTGCGCATCAGGAGATCGACTTGGCCCGTCCCAAGGAGAATGACGGCAAGATCGGCTTTCATCCGGCTGAGCGGGCCTGGATGGACCGCCTGCAGGCCGACGGATGGTCCGATATCTGGCGGGAACGCAACTTGGCGGTCACGGATGTCTACTCCTGGTGGCATCTGGTAACCCGAGCCCGGATTCGCAACGTAGGCTGGAGAATCGACTACTTCCTGATGGATGCCCGGCAGGCCGTGCAACGGGTCCAGTCCGTGGAGTACCTGATGGATCAGATGGGATCCGACCATTGTCCGGTGGTGGCCGAAATCCGATAGCCAGGCCCATTCAGTCCCGAAGGCGAGGCACCAATCGGTCCCGGATCCGACCGCCGACCATCCGACCGGCGACTCCCAGTGGATACATCCCATGCAGGAGAATGGGCTGGGAGGTGTCTTGGGGCAGGGCGGCCGTTCCTTCCGTGATCCGCCGCGCCAGTTGCTGGCCCATCATGGTCGCCATGGCCACGCCCCGACCATTGTATCCGAACCCGGCATAGACGCCCTGATCCAGGGTCAGCATCAAGGGGCGGTGCTGAGGGGTCATCGCGACATACCCTCCCCAGTCATATTCCCACCGGAAATCCCTGAGCACGGGGAACAGCCGGCACGCCACCTGTCGCAGGGCCGAGGTGTTGATCGAACCGGTGCGCCCGAAAAACGTCCCGCGGCCGCCAAAGACCATGCGTCCGGCTTCGTCGATCCGGTAGTACACCGGCAGGCCAGCCAGGTCGGAAACCGCATGGCGTAGCGGCGTGATTCGCTTCGCGACATCCGGGGGCAACGGCTCGCTGGCGGTGATCAGACTGGCGACGGGGACCAGATTCTCCCGCAGTCCAGGCCACAGGCGGTCAGTATAGCCATTGGTGCCGATCACCACGGTCTCACAGTCCACCGCCCCCTCGGTCGTTCGGATGCGCCAACCGGCCCGTCGCCGTTCGATGGCCAGGGCGGGGGTATCGCCATAGATGGTCACTCCCTGTGTCAGACAGGCCTTGGCCAGACCGCGAGCATAGGACAGCGGCTGCACGCTACCCCCTGACCGGTCCAGCAGACCACAGTCGTAGTGACGTGTGCCCAGCAGTTCCGCCATCCGTTCCCGGTCCAGTCGTTCGACCCGCTCCGCCGGGACTTGCCACTGATCAATCCATTGCTCCCGATAGCGGCGACCCGGCTGGCCGATGAGACCCAGAACGTAGCCCGGTCGAATCGCCGCACAGTCGATGCGGTACCGATCAATCAGGTCGAAGACGAGATCACAGGTTTGGTTGACCATAGCGATCAGCCCAGTCATGGCCTTCGGCTCGACCTGCTGGCGCAAGCGGTCCGGCAACACTTTCCAGTTCGGGTTGACTTGACCCCCGTTGCGGCCGGAACACCCCCAACCGGGTTGGTTCCGATCCACCACGACACAGGCCACATCGGATTCCGCCAAGTGCAGCGCTGTCGATAGGCCGGTGTACCCGGCCCCGACAATGCCCACCCGGGTCTCGGCAACCTGTGTCAGGGCGGACAGGGGGGGCAGAGGGACAGCCGTCGCCTTCCATAGGCTGTCCGGCCAGAGGCGGGAGACAAGATCGGGATTCACGACTCCATACCGTGGAAACCCCCGACCACGTCACCGGGCAGCGAGACACGAATCAGAGGTTCCATCCGAGTGGCGAGTTGGGTTGCAATGAGACACCAATTGGTTCCATTGCCCAGAAAACGGGATCGGGTTTTCTTATCATTGCTTCACTTGCTCCTGAGTGTCATATTATGGCAAATTATGGCTCATCATGATCATCATCATGCAGTCTATATCCACCTTAAGACTTGCGATGCCATCCTATCTTGGATGCCGCAACTTCACCCAAACCCAGAACTACTCTAGAGGTCAATCATGAATCCGATCAAACGAATCATGCGGCAATTGCCTGTCGCTCTCTTCGGAGCGACCCTGTGCGTCGCCACCCAAGCCGCCGATGAGGTCAATGTGGCGTTCTTCCTAGAATGGGCGACGCCAAATCAGGTGGCCAAAGTCGAAAAGGCCTATGATGCCGCCATGGGCGTGCCGGTCAACTGGACCAACTTCGATGCGGGAACCCAGATGACCGAGGCCATGCTGGCCGGAGACATCGACATCTCCTACAGCCAGGGTCTAGCCCCGTTCATCAATGCGGTCAATGCCAATGCCCCAATCAAGCTGGTCGCTATCGCGGTGCAGTATCCGGCCAATGACTGTGTGGTCCGCAACGGAGAAGGAATCGACAAGTCCAATGCGACCGAACTGGAAGGCAAAGCGGTGGCCGTCCCCTTGGCTACCATGGCAGACTACAGCTTCCGAATGATGATGCGGGAGTTGGGCGTGGACGTGAACCAGATCAATGTCATTGACCAGGTCCCGGCCGATGCGGCGGTGTCCCTGGCCGACGGGGCGGTGTCCATGGCGTGCGGGTTCGGCGCCGACTCCATGAGCAAGATGTACGAGGCTGGCGTCCCGCTGATGACCCCGGAAGACAAGGAAGCGGCCGGCATCATCAGTTTCGATGTGGTGTCCGTGACCGAGAAATTCGCCCAAGAGAACCCGGATCTGGTGCGCACCTTCCTGGAAGTCACCGATCAGGCCAATGCCGACTTCGCGGCTGATCAGTCGAAGATCGGTGTGATTGCCAAGGATGCCGGCCTGTCGGTCGAGGCGGCCCAAAACCAGATGGCCGAGATGACGTTTCCCTCCCATGCCGATCAATTGACACAGTATTTCAATGAAGGGGGCCTGGCCAGTGTGGCCATCGCGGTGGTGGGCGGGGCGTTCGCCAGCGAGGACAATCCGGCACTGGATGACTACAGCACGGTAATCGATACCTCTTTCATGCAGTAACCCTCATCAATAAGCCCATCATAAATCCTGGCGGGGGCGGCCTCCTCCCCCGCCAGATCTGGATCCCGGCATGAGCGATCTCGTCGCAGATCAACTCAACATGGTATTCATGTTGCCGACCGGTGAGTCCGTACATGCCCTCAAGGATGTCACGTTCACCTTGAAAAAGGGAGAACTCCTGTCGGTGCTCGGTCCATCCGGTTGCGGCAAGACCACCTTGCTGAACATCATCGCCGGTTTCCTGCATCCCACGGGGGGCCGCTTGCTACTCGGCGACCACGAAATCCTGAGACCCGGGGTGGACCGGGGCATGGTCTTCCAACAAGGGGCCCTGTTCGAGTGGCTGACCGTGGCGGACAATGTCAATTTCGGCCTAAGGATGAAAAGCGTCGATCCAAAGGTCATTGCCCGCCAAGTCGAGGAGTGGCTTGACATTGTCGGTCTGCAGGGGTTCGGCGAGACCCCCACATATCAACTGTCCGGCGGCATGCAGCAACGAGTCGCCTTGGCCCGCTGCCTGATCAACGATCCGGACCTGATCCTCATGGACGAGCCCTTGGGGGCACTGGATGCCCTCACCCGGGAAAAAATGCAGTCCCTGGTGCTCAAGATCTGGAAGGAGACCGGCAAGACCATCATGATCATTACGCACAGCGTGGAAGAAGCCCTGCTCTTGGGCGAGCGCCTGTTCGTCATGGCCCCACGGCCCGGTCGCCTCCATAAGCAGTATCGGCTCCCGTTTGCCGAACAGGGGATTACCGGCGACCCACGCGAGATCAAGAACCAAGACGATTTCGTGGCCACTCGGGAAGAGATTCTCAGCATGATCTGGAATATGGAAGAGGAGATCATGGGGCGAACGGAAGTCGAAACCGGTTGATCATGGGAGGCGCAGTCTCTTGATTGTCGGCATCCTCTTTGTGGCCCTGATGGTCACCCTTGTGTGGTCGGTCATCTACGGCCGCCGGGTGATCCGGACCGAAAAGACCGACGCGGTCTTCGGTAATCCGGTGCGGGCACTCGGAGGCTGGCACTGGATGGTCATGGGGGTCGGCTCGGTTCTGCTACTATGGTACTGGTTTTCCTGGGATGCGGCCCGTTCCTACTTTCCCCGGGCAGGCAACGAGCTGTGCCAGGTGGCCAAGCTGCACCGCGCCGCCAACCCGATTCGCTCGACCTTCCCACTCGACGACAATCGACAACTCCTGGGGACCGAATTACTGGTACGCGACAATCGGGAACTGGACCGGCTGGAAGCACGGCTGAACATCACGGATTTCAGCGCCGCCGACCGGGCCACGCTCGCGGCCCTCATCACCGACATGCGCGAAACGATGACCGCCCATGCCGACCCAGGGTATCTCGAACCGACGATTTCCACCCGCATGGATGAGGTGGCCCACCGGATCCGGGCACTGGCACAGAACATGACCCAGCCGGACTATCCCGGTCCGGCGGATCCAGACACCTTGGCGACCGCCTTGGCCCAGCCCGCATGGGGCGCCTCCAGCGTGGAACTGCCCCCATTGCCGATGACTGAGCGGGGGCGGAAGTTTGATGCGGCCAGCCAAGTGCTGGAGGATATCGCCAAGTCCTATCGCGAAATTCGCAATGATGGTCCGGCATTGACCACCCGGTTGGCTGACCTCGAACGTCGGATCAAGGCGTTTGTGGTGGATACCAATGCCACCCCGGAAGTCGTGCAGAACCGCCAGAATGTCACCAAGGATCTGCTGAAGATCTACCGTCGGATCGACGATGGCCGAATATTTCCGCCAGCTGTCACGTTCGAAGTGGAAGCCGCACTCGACCAGCTGGATCAGGTTCAACGAGAACAGCAGGGCACCCTGCGCTGGATCAACGCACTAGCCATGCCCGGCGGCGAAATCCTGGCGGGCAACAGGGCCTGTTCCGAACAGGGCTCCGGGCGCTGGCTACCGAAGCCCTCGGATACCCTCCGAACCTTTCTGCGCATGGCCCATCCAGATGAAGGGTACAAGGGATTCCCCTTGCTGTGGTTCAAAATGAAGCCGGTATCGGAGATGATCGGTTTCCTGGCGCCCGACTGGATTGCGGACCTGGTGCCCGGAGCACATCCCCGGCATGATGAACAGGGCGCAGTGCAGAGCAACCTGAAAAGTCGGGTCCATCATTTCGTGACTGGAAATTTCCAATCATTCGCGATTCCGGTGCCGGATGGCCATATCTGGGACTCGATCGTGCGGGTTCTCATGGGGCTTTTTCTGGGCATCATTCTCGGCGTTCCCCTAGGGCTTTTCATGGGCCTGTCCCGTTTCGCCAAGGGGTTTTTCGACCCCCTGATCGAATTGTACCGACCCGTCCCCCCCTTGGCCTGGGCACCGCTGATCCTGACCATTTTCGGCATCCAGGATGATGGCAAGATCTTTCTGCTGTTCATGGTGGCCTTTGCCATCATGGTCATCTCGGCGCGCACCGGCGCCACCGGGACGCAACTGTCCAAGATTCACGCGGCCCACTCTCTGGGCGCCTCCAACAGCCAGATCATCCGTCAGGTCATCCTACCCAACTCCCTGCCGGAAATTCTCACTGGGATCCGGATCTCCATCGGCGTGTGCTGGGGCACGCTGGTGGCCGCCGAAATGCTGGCCGGTACCACTGGAATCGGCTTCGTCGAAAATGTCGCCCGCAAACAGTCCGATTACGAGATCATCTGGATGACGATCATCATCATGGGGCTGCTCGGCTTGCTCTTCGATATCTTGATGCGATGGATCATCCAGAAGTCGATTCCCTGGCGGGGCAAGGGCTAGAACGGCCGGATCGACTCATGGTGCCGAAGGGACGCAACGGTGTCGTGGACCGAGCGATGAGAGGATCTGGGGCCACCGCACAGCGGGGGGATGAAGGGGGCAATTGCCACTCGGCGCAAGATTTTCTACACTTACCGCATGGAATCCTTTCCTCCCCTGTCAGCTGCCAACGAAGAGGGCCTCCTCGCCATCGGTGGTGACCTGTGTCCACAACGTCTGGTCTTGGCCTACCGCAATGGAATTTTTCCTTGGTACAACGAGGGCAGCCCCATCTTGTGGTGGTCTCCGGATCCCAGATGTGTATTTTTTCCCTCGTTGTTTCGTCCCCACCGCAGCCTGCGCAAGACCCTGAAAAAAGGCGAGTTCACCACGACCTTCGACCACGCCTTCAGTCAGGTGATTCGTGCCTGCGCGGATCAGCGCCGGCGGCAGGCAGGCACTTGGATCACGCCGGATATGGAAACCGCCTATAACCAGTTGCATCGGCTGGGCGTGGCCCACAGTGTGGAAACCTGGTTTGGTCATCAGTTGGTCGGGGGGCTGTATGGTCTGGCCATCGGTCAGGTGTTCTTTGGCGAAAGCATGTTCAGTACTCGCACGGATGCCTCCAAGGTGGCCTTGGCCCGACTGATGGAACACCTGACGAAATGGGCGTTCCGGCTGGTGGATTGCCAGGTCACTTCGCCCCACCTACTTCACCTGGGGGCCCAGACCATCCCACGCACCGAGTTTATCCAGCGACTTCAGTCCAGTCTCAGCCCGATGGGATACGACTCCCACTGGCCGTGTGAGCCCGTCGACTGTACCCCACGCCCTTCGCTAGACACACCATGAGTATCCAGTCAGACCCGCCAAAGCTGTATCTTTCCGCACCGCATGCGTGCCCCTACATCGAACCGGAAACCGCTTCCACGGTCATGCTGGACCCGAACTACCGACTGGACAACACGCTGTTCAGCATCTTGGTCAGAGCCGGCTTCCGGCGGAGCGGGGACACCATCTATCGGCCACATTGTCGAAACTGCAATGCCTGTGTTTCGTTGCGGGTTCTGGCGCAGGAATTCCGTCCCAACCGCAGTCAGCGGCGCATCTGGAACCGCAACCGAGACCTGAACACTTCCCTGATGCCGGCCGGGTTCAGCGAAGAACACTTCGAGCTGTATAACCGCTACCAACGCTGGCGGCACCCGGGGGATATCATGGATCACTCCGATCCGGACCGATATCGTGAGTTCATGGTGGACTCGTCGGTCGAAACCGTCTTTCTCGAATTTCGGCTGAACGGCAAGTTGGTCGCCTTGGCCGTCTGTGACCTGCCGGATGATGGCTTGTCCGCCGTCTACACGTTCTATGACCCCTCTTTTCCGAAACGCAGTCTCGGCACGTATGCCATTCTCCAGCAGATCGAATATGTGCGCAACATGGACCTGGAATGGCTGTACCTCGGTTACTGGATCGAAGACTGCCGCAAGATGGCCTACAAGACCCAGTTTCGTCCGGGCTTCGGGTTCATCCAAAAGGAGTGGCGCCCCCTCTTAGTCTGACGGCACGCTCCACTCCTGCATCAGTACGATCAGTTGAGTGGCATACTGGAAAGGGTCCCGAGTCACCTCATCGAACCCCCATTGACGGACCCGGTGGAGTGACTCACTCCAGCCCCGGTCACCCAGCCGCCGGGCCAACTGATGACTGACCTGGAGCATCACGGCGGAAGGCGACGGGGTGGGTCCGTCTGCCAGCAGGGGTACCACATCGGGGAGGGTTCGCACCAACTCCGGACTGCTGCGCCAGCCGGTGCCCTCCACGTTGGCGGCCCACCCGGCCTGTGCGACCTGTGCCGCCTGGACATAATCTGCCTTGTCCCCGGTGAGTTCGGCCCAATCATGGAATCCTTGCGCCACATAGGCATAATCCTCTAAAGATCCTCGACCCCGAGGCGATCCGTGCACTTCCGCCCGGGCAAGACTCAAGGTCCCGTCTTCCGCTACCGCCATGACCCGGTCCTGGAGAAACCGTTGCAGGGTCGCGGCGGTGTCGGCATAGCGTGGTTCAGATAAATGCCGGGCCGCCCGGGCAAAAGCCGACAAGGCCAGTCCGTTCCAGCCACTGACCCGCTTGTCGTCGACCGGGACGATTCGCTGCGAGCGGGCGACGAACAACCTGGCCCGACTCCGGGCCAGTAGGCGGGTGACTTCGGTCACTTCCAAGGCGAGAAAGTGCGCGGCCTCGGGAAGGGTACGAAACTGGCGCAGATGATTGCCAGCTTCCAGCTCCGTTGGCTGTGAGACCCCCCACACCGCATCAGCCACCCTGAACTCGTCTTCGGTCAACACCCGTCGGACTTCATCGGGCGACCACAGGTAGGCACCGCCTTCGATTTGGCGATCATCCACGGCAGAGAGGGACGATACCAGCGCTCCGTCTTTCCACATGTCGCGTTGGAGAAAATCCAGCGTTTCTCGGGCCACCGACAGATAGTCTTCACGACCCCACATCCGACCTGCTTCGAGATACAGGTTTGCGAGCAGGGCATTGTCATAAAGCATCTTCTCAAAGTGGGGAATTTCCCATCCAGGGTCCACGGTGTAGCGGAAGAACCCCCCGGCCAGATGGTCCCGCAGGCCCAGATGCGCCATGGCGTCCAGCGTGGTGACGAGAAACTCCTGCGTGACATCATCGGGCGCCGCCTGCTGAGCGGCCAGGAGAAATGCCAACTGTGGAACCGACGGAAACTTGTTCTGCACGCCAAATCCGCCTTGGAACAGGTCCCCCTGTGCCAGAATCCGTGTTCTGGCAGAGTTCAGCAACCGCTTGATCGCCTTCTCTTCCACTGGTCCTGAAGATAAGGAGGTAGTCTGCCAAGGGAACTGATCGACCAACTGCCGCAACTCACTCTCGTTGTCGGACCAAAGGACCTGCAGTCGCTCAAGAACCTGAAGAAACTGATCCGGCGGCACATACAACAGGGCATGGATCGGCAAGCCATCCGGCGTCAGGAAGACATTGAGCGGCCAGCCCGCCCGCCCAAGGAGGGACTGGGCGAACGACATCATCGCGTGGTCCAGCACCGGGTGCATTTCCTTGTCCACCTTGACAAAAATGAAATGCTGGTTGGCCAAGTCGGCAATGGCCTCATGGCGAAAACTTTCCCGCTGCATGACATGACACCAGTGACAGGAAAAATACCCAATGGACAACAGAACAATACGATTGTCCCGCTGTGCTGCCGCCATGACGGCCGGCCCCCACTCCTGCCAATGGATCGGGTCTTCTCCATGCAGGGCCAGATAGGGAACGGGATGATCCCGCAGGGCATTTTCCCGCCCCATGGACGCGGCCGAGACATTCCAACAGACCAGCAGGCCCACCAGTCCGATCAGGCCAGACATTCGTTTCGGTCTCCTCAACAAGAGCATGTATCGTGACAAGATGCAATCCGCCCCCACGTTTGGCAAAAGAGCATCGCATTGTGGCAGAGTCGCCCCTGTAATCCTAGTCCGCCCCATGACGACCCGCCCCGACAAATGCCGCCGACCCGGTGGTGGCATGCTGCTGCCCCAGACCAATGCTGTCCCTTGGGAGGGGACATCGTGGTGATAACACCCGGATCTGGACTGTTTCCGCCAGTATCCGAATGACCCCTTCCGCGATGTCATTGCCGACCAACGAACAGGTCAGCCGCTTTTCCCAAGCCCTCCTGTCCTGGCATCGCCAGCATGGCCGGACCGGCCTGCCTTGGCAGAGAGATAAGGACCCCTACCGTGTCTGGCTGTCAGAAATCATGCTCCAGCAGACTCAGGTTCGAACGGTCATTCCCTATTTCGAGCGTTTCATACAACGCTTTCCAACCGTCGACAGTCTGTCCAGGGCAGAACCCGACGAGGTGCTGAGTTACTGGTCCGGTCTGGGATACTACGCCCGCGCACGGAATCTGCATCGAACCGCTCGTCTGATCATGTCGGAGCACGATGGTCACTTTCCCGATACGCTGGAAGCGTTGACAGCCTTGCCCGGTGTGGGTCGCTCCACAGCCGGTGCCATCCTGGCCTTTTGCTTCCACCAGCGCCAGCCGATCCTTGATGGCAATGTCCGACGTACACTGACCCGGTTTCTGGCCATCCGGGGAAACCCCGGGGCTGCCCACATCAACCGGATGCTGTGGGTCATCGCAGACCGGCTGACGCCCGCACAGGAAGTCGATCGCTATACCCAGGCCATCATGGATCTGGGGGCGACCGTATGTAGGCGTTCCCAGCCCGACTGCCCCCGCTGTCCGCTGAATCGGGATTGCCGGGCATATGCCGCGGGCAATCCGGCCGCTTACCCCACCCCACCGCCAAGAAAACCCCGGCCGGTCCGCGAGGTGCAATTCCTGTTGATCCAGAATCCGAACGGCCATCTCCTGCTTCAGCAACGTCCCGAGTCCGGCATCTGGGGCGGCCTATGGTCCCTGCCGGAGGTGCCGGTCGGTGTGTCCGACTTTGACAGCTTGTTTCCGACATTGACACTGGAACCATGGATCGGTCCTGACCCAGAACCGTTACAGCAGGGATTTACCCACTATGAACTGCGGGCCTACCTGAGACGATTCCGAACTGCCGAACCCGCCAACGGGGGGATGGACGAAACCCCCTATCTCTGGTACAACCCGGCCAAACCCCCGCATATCGGCCTGCCGACTGCTATCCATCGACTGCTGGCTTCCCTGCCCACCTGACCTTGGAGACCCGAAGATGACTAGAACCATCCATTGCGTGAAACTCGGCCGCGAAGCCCCAGGTCTGCCCAGACAGACTTGGCCCGGTGAACTCGGGCAGCGGATTTTCAATCAGGTCTCACAGGAGGCCTGGCAGGAATGGTTGCGCCAGCAAACCATCCTGATCAACGAATACCGGCTGAACCCACTGGATGCAAAAGACAAGCGATATCTGGCAGAGCAGATGGAGGCCTATTTTTTCGGGGACGGCATCATCATGCCGGACCAATGGCAAGCTGAGCATGCCTGAATTGCCTGCCCCGGCTTCCCGCGGGTGGCCATGGCCTGTTCTTGCCTGCGGACCACACAATCCCCGGGCGGATCCTCGGATTGTTGCCATGCCTGGACAGGATGGTCAAGCGGTACCGGTGCGCCCACAGGCGATCAAGGTTTCGTACTGAACTATCCCCTGATTCTCTGCCCAAGCCCAGCTGGCACCGGATCATAAGATGATGGTCCGCCCCCCCCTCAAACGAACTGACAGACCTTCTCCGCTGGCAGAATTTGCCAATCGTTAAGGAGTTGGCAAGGATGGCAATGTGTGAAACTTGATTCCGATCCCGGGCAACCCAGCACCATAGGTCTATGGATCACCCCATCGCGTCGTCACGGGGCGGTGACCATGACAGCCATCACCCGATCAGCCCGTGCGGAAGCGGCAACACCAGCCAATCCAAGTCGGGGGTCAGTTCCTTGAGGAGAAAGCAACAACCCACCATATCGAACGAGGCGGCAACACAGTCATATCGAACTTCCAGCGCATTTTCATCATGCCGAAAGTCATCGGGAGTTCCCTGAAACCCCTTGATCGACCCGGCCTGACCAACGGCAGATCCGTCAGAGCGTATCGGCCCGCACCCCCAGCAAGTTGCGCTCCGCGCCCCCAAACACCAAGGCGACCAAGTGAATCGGCTCGCCCCGACCCCGGTATGGCTCCCCATACCCCCGCTCCCGCATCTGGACCATCGCCCGGTCCAGCGTCTTGTCCACACTCCCTTCCCCCACCTCCCGCACCACCTTGAACTCCAGCACAAACACCTGCCCGGCTTGAAACACCACCAGGTCGGCACGCCCCCGGCTGGATGCCTCCTCCACCCGCAGGTCCAGACCAATGGTGTGGAAACAGGCATACAGCATCCCGGCATACCAAGCCTCATAGCGGGCAGGCCCGTTGCCCGTCTGCCACTGGTAGGGAATCCCGGCGAGAAAGGCCCTCAGGTCCTCCGCAAATCCCGCGAAGTCGTTGGCAGCCAGCCGGCGACCCAGTGCCTTGCCCCGATCCGATACCTCCTTGCCCGGGTGGCCCAGAAAACTCAGCAGTCCCTGGTTCAGACTGTACCGGACCTCGAAGTTGGGATAGTCGAGGGTATAGAAGGTCTGCGGGCCCTCCCGGTTCATGGCCGTAATGGTCAGATACCCGGTCTGGAACAGCAGGGCGTCCACCCCGATGTCCCCCACGTCGAACGTCGACACCAACGCCTCATCCGCCACCCGCCGCTCCAGTTCCATCGGACTCACCCCCCGCTCCAGCAACAACCGGTACAGGAAGGTCGGCGATCCGGTCTCGAACCAGTGGGGCTTGAACTCTCGACTCCGAAACAGCAGCAGCACGTCGAACGGGTTGTAGAGCTTTTCTTCCCCCAACCAGTGATAGCCGTGGTACCAGCGTTGAATCTCATCCCGGTCCAGGCCGGCCAGTTCCGGGGCGAACACGGTGTCCAGGTCCGTCTCGGTATAGCCGCAGATCGTGGCAAACCGGGGGTCCAGACTAATGTCCTTCAGGTTGTTCAGGCCCGAAAACAGGCTGACCTTGGAAAACCGGCTCACCCCGGTGACCAACACGAAGCGGACATGCTCCGCACTGTCCTTGATGATGCCATAGAAGCCCCGCAGGTAGTCCCGGTTGGCGAGGGCTCGTTCGGCCTGCTCGGGCTGCTCAATCACATCCAGGATCGGCTTGTCGTACTCGTCCACCAGTACCACCACCTCCCGGTCGGTCTGGTGATGCAGCCGGTCCAGCAGGTCCTGCAACCGCTCGGGCCCCGTATCCGGCGGCGAAGGCCCGGTCAGGCCAGCCCGGCGCTCAATGATCGCCAGCTGATTGAGCACACTGCGCTCGACATCCCCCGGGTCGTGATATTTGCCGCCGAAGCTGAGCCGCACCACCGGATGCTGGACCGACCAGTCCCAGTAGTCGTGGATGGCCAGTCCCCGGAACAGGTCTTTCTGGCCCTCGAACAGCGACTTCAGGGTATCGACCAGCAGGCTCTTGCCGAACCGGCGGGGACGGGACAGAAAATAGTAGTCACCCCCCTCCACCAGCTCGTGGATGAGCGGGGTCTTGTCCACATAGTAGCAGTTCCGCTCCCGCAGCGCCCGGAAGGCCTGGAGGCCAATGGGAAGACGGCGGGGGGTCAGGGGGTCGGGTTCGGCTGGGGTCATGACAACTTCCTCTTACTAGGGCAAGGATACCACTTCTTGGGGAGCGCCCCTGATGCATTGGATCTATCAGCCAATCCATCATCGCGCCGGTGTATTGACGCCCACTATCAGAACAGGAGGAGGATGTGAGAATCGGTGGGGATGAACTCGCTCCTGCATGACCCTCATTCCGCAGTACCACCCCCAGGCAGCAATAGCATCATCTCGGTATCCAGCAATATTCCATATGACCGTTCTCGATTCTCGGGAGAGGCCAATACCGCAGAACGTGCAATTGATTGGCGCATTGTCTGTCATTCTCCCCCGGACAGCCCATCGGTTGCCTACATTGGCCCTATCCTTACCCTCTTCCTCAACCCCCATTTCTCAAAATGGATCATTAGGTTACAATTTTACCCGAACTGTGTCGGATGCTGCCAATCCCCTTTGCCCAGTGGCCGTAGTCCATGTCAAAGCGCAGAAAAGGTCCGGGCTGTGATCACTTCATGTGCGCCTCATGACACCTCCGAACCATGTCAGTGGAGCCGGACAAATGACGGGTAGCTCAATCGGACCACTGATGTTGCTTCGACACGAACAGGGTCGATCAGTGTCCGGGGGATGCATAGTTGTGATAGGATGAAGACAGTGTGACAATCAGAGCCAATGAAACCCAAGGCAAATGTCTATTACAAACAGAACCGACTAAAGCAACTTCGGGCGTTTTGCTTTGCTGCCAAGACTCGAAGCATTTCACGCGCCGCAGAGCAGCTTTACCTGAGCCAGCCATCGGTCTCTCTTCAGATTCAGGCACTGGAACGCGAACTCAACGCCCTGCTGTTCGAGCGGCGAGGTCCGAAGATCCGGCTCACGCCGGACGGAGCAGCGTTGCTGGATATCGCGGTCCCATTGGTGGATGGGATGGATTCCCTTCGGGACACCTTCGCGGAACGCAGTAAAAATCTGAACAGCGGCTATCTCAATATTGCGGCTGGTGAATCGACTCTGTTGTATATCTTGCCCAAGTATCTCAAGCAGTTTTCGGATCGTTATCCCGGTGTCAGGATCCGCCTGCACAACGTCACAGGGGCTGACGGAATGGCCATGCTACGGGCAGACGAGGCGGATTTTGCCGTCGGCTCCATGCTCAATATGCCGGATGATGTCCGTTATCACCCAGTCTTCACATTCTATCCGACCCTGATCGCCCCCCTGGATCACCCCTTGACCGAAAAAAAACAGGTCACACTGGAAGAAATCGGCCAGTACGACCTGATCCTGCCACCGCGCTATCTCAGTACTTGGGGCATCGTCAAGTCCGTGTTTCAGCACTCGAACATCCCCCACCAGGTCACCTTGGAAGTGGGGGGATGGGCCGTGATCAAGAAATATGTGGAGCAAGGCCTCGGCATCTCCATTGTGACCAGCATCTGCCTGGAAGAAGGAGACCGACTGGTGACCATACCGGTACGGGAACACTTCCCTTCCCGCAGCTATGGAATCATCATCCGCCGGGGAAAGTGCCTCCCGGTCCAAGCCAGGCAATTCATTGATTTGCTGGCCCCCAACCTATTCCATCAGCCGGGAAATGCCTTTGATGAGTTGGATGTGCCGCCCATCCGTTCACCGGATGGGCCTGAGAGCGATTCGGACCACCCTTTACGTTGACCTCTCCATCAGTCAGCCGACGCGGGGGGTATGCGATTTCGAGATGTCCTGACCGATCCGCCCAATCAACCCATCCGGAAGGTTCCCATCCCGAATCGGATCAGCACCAATTCCCTGTCTCCATGGTGTCATTAACTGTCAATGGCATATCCGAGGGCCCATGACCCAGCCACACCGAGATGGATTCTCCACCTGCTGTCATCGCCTGGGTCAGAAAGATCCCTTCGCACAAGCGCCCCGCATTCCAGCCAAAGCGATAGGCGCCTCTCTTGGCCGACCCAGGCGCCGAGACCATCATGGGCCGATTCGCTACCCACTGAACTGGGCACGCCGTTACAATACCCGAACAGCACAATGACCGGACCCACACCTTCTCCATCCAGAGCGAATCCGGTGTGATCATGTCCAGTCTGACCAACCGGTTCCGTTCGGGATGACCCACGCACCACCAATTTCATCGACAGATGACCTCCACAGACAACCAAATTGTATGAGACCGCTCCCAATCACTCCCTCCCGGAAATCGTTCCCCCCCAAGCGATCACAGGACAGATGGGGCACAGTGATCCGCACTCGATGGATGGGCGCGACCATCCACCGTACCCTGTGCGTTCGAAAAATACTGCTCATCGCCATGGTACTGTTCGGCTTCACACCCATGGGGGGGAGTGCCCAAACCGGCATCCGGGGCCCTGACCATGGGATTGCGATTCCTGACCATCCCACCTATGAGGCCATTCCCGTGTGCTATGACTTTCGTTGTCGCACCCGCCGTATCGTCAGCCTGTCGGTGGCTGAATGGGAATCCGTCACGGGCTGGTTTAGTGAACCGGACACCACCGCTGCCGCCGAACGCGACCGAATCCGGCGGGCGGTTGGCTGGATGGAGGTAATGGTCGGACGCCACCTCCCGACCCACCAAGACCTGCCTTTGAATGAAATCCCCGTGCCCTATTCCGGCAGCGGCCAACTGGATTGCATTGATGAATCCGTCAACACCACGGTCTATCTGCGTCTTTTTCAGGCTTACGGTTATCTACGCCATCACAGGGTCATTGAGGAAGCCTACCGTCGGGCATTGTTTGACCAGCACTGGGCCGGACAAATTCGGGAAATGGATAGTGGAACCCGTTATGTCGTCGACTCGTGGTTCCAGCCAAATGGATACTTGCCCATCATTCAGCCAAGCAAAATCTGGGAAGATATTTCTCTGTACACCGCCCTGATGGACAACCGGCCGGATGAGTAGAACCACGGGCAGCGATTTCTTTGGAAGCGACACCTTCCCCATCGGCTTCCCACCTTGCTCCATGGACTTCGGGGGGGCTATTCCAATTCTTCCACACTGTCCGGGTCTCCCCAAAAAATGAAAACCGTGATCGTGGGGATGTCAGGTGGGGTGGATTCATCAGTCGCAGCGATCCGGTTGCTGGAACAGGGACATCAAGTCTCCGGGCTTTTCATGAAGAACTGGGAAGAGGATGACACGGCCGAATATTGCTCAGCGACAAAGGACTTGGCCGACGCAACGGCAGTCTGCCATGTCTTAGGGATCCCATTGCATACCGTCAACTTTTCCCACGAATACTGGAACAATGTCTTTGCGCACTTCTTGGAGGAGTACCGAACCGGTCGCACCCCCAACCCGGATGTAGTTTGCAATCGGGAAATCAAGTTCAAGGAATTCCTGCGCTGGGCAATCCACCTCGGGGCCGACGGCATTGCCACCGGTCACTACGCCCGACTGGTGCCTGATCAACAGCAGATTCGGCTATTGAAGGGATCGGATGCCAACAAGGACCAGAGCTATTTCCTCCATACCCTGGACCAGGAAGCACTCCGCCAAGCCCACTTTCCGCTCGGGGAGATGCAAAAAAGTGAAGTCAGGGTGATCGCCCGTGATTGGGGCCTACCGGTCCATGATAAGAAAGACAGCACCGGCATCTGCTTTATCGGCGAACGTCGCTTTCGAGATTTTCTGGGCCGGTTTCTTCCGGCTCGAAAAGGCGATATCCAAACACTGGATGGGGAGGTACTTGGCGAGCACCTTGGTAGTTACTACTACACCATCGGCCAGCGTCAGGGCCTGGGAATCGGTGGAGAGGGTGAACCTTGGTACGTGGCCGACAAGGATATTCAGAAGAACATCGTGTATGTCATCCAGGGACACAATCACCCAGCATTGTACCATCGGATCATCCTGGCAGAAAACCTGCACTGGATCAGTGGCGTGCCCCCCAACCCACTTGGATTGTGCCGGGCCAAGATCCGTTATCGGCAAGAGGAGCAGCCGTGCCGGATCAACTTGATCGGACCGAATCTCGCTCGCATCGTGTTCCAGGACTCCCAATGGGCTGTGACGCCGGGACAATCCATCGTGTTTTACCAAGGCGACACTTGCCTCGGTGGAGGTGTTATCCGCTCTGCTGGAAAATAAAGTCTCCGTGCGCTGTCATGAAACTGGGCCCCACTTCCAGTCTGAAGTGCAACACTCGGTGCGCTCCCGGCATGAGGGTGTCCCCCGAAGGGAGGGAGCGCGGCGGCAATCGGACCATTCAGCCATCCAAGGGACTGATTTCGGCCGAGCGGGACCCCGGCCCGTCGAGCATGGGCTTCTGGAAAGGGGGGGATGGGAGAGGAATGACCGCTTTCAGGTCGGTGTTGCGACGGCGGTGAATCCCTCTTGAGGGGTCCGAACCCCCAGCCCCTTCCAGGGTCGGCGGTTGATCCGGTCCTCCACCACCCGAATCTGCGCCGCCGTCATCTGACGGAAGCCCGTCCCTTTTGGCAAGTCCTGGCGCACCCGACCATGGGTCGGCTCGTTCAGGCCACGCTCCCAAGAATGGTAGGGGATGGCAAAGTCCAAGTCGGCTCCCAGCATATCGGCGATCACCCGGTAGCCCGCGAACGCCTAGCCGTGGTCCACCGTACCGGTATGCACCTGGTCCCGAAACGGCTCCATCCGCCGCCCGATGGCCTCGGCCACGGCCACCGCGGTCTTCCATCCCACCCACATCAGCCCCCTGAACTTCGAGACCCGATCCCCCGAGAGCCCCGGCCCCCTCGTTGCAGTACCCCGATGATCGGTTCCAACTCCCAGTCCTCGACCGGGCTCTGGTCCTCCCCGATCGCCGGTCGTTCGGCCATGTCCACCCGACTGGAAAGATGACCTCTCCCCGCCCGTTCGGCTGCTTCCCACGACGCCGCAGGTGTCGATACCAGGCACCTCCCGCCCGTCGGTCAGCCCGCACAGGCTGGTAGACCCGCTCTCTACCGGCCATCCCTTCCCCGGGTTGTCGAGACCGACCGGCGACCTGCTCCGCCACCGCTCGGGGGTCATCTTCCAAGGCATGGCGGAGGCTTCCCGGCACCGACTCGTCGCCTTGCCCTGAGCGGGCTGGTGACAGATCGCCCCGCTGTCCGCAATGGCGCCTCAGTGCCCGGGAAATCGGGCTGACGTGACGTCCGAGCTGTGCGGCGGTCTGCCGCAGGGATCGACCCGCGGACTGGGGAGAGCGGAAATGGGTGATCTTTCCGGGTGGGTCAGGGGATGGTCGCCAGTCGGCATGACCCTTCTCCAGTGATTCGTCAACTGAGAGGGTCTGCCATCCTCTGACCCGCCGCCATCTGCTCGACCTCAAGCGATCAGGCACCGGGTCCAAGGGTTGCACTGCGGAGTGGCACGGGACGGGTCAAAACAAGGTTTCCGGAAGACGCTATGCTATCATTCGCTCGCTTCTATCCCCTTCCCTGAATCCGTGGTCGACGCCCCCCTGCCACTGACCGAACTTTCTGCCCTATCCCCTCTGGACGGACGGTATGGCCCCCAAACCGCCGCTCTCCGACCGTATTTCAGTGAATTCGGCCTGATTCGCGCCCGAGTTCAGGTGGAGGTGGAATGGTTGATCCACTTGGCATCCGAAGAGGGCATTGAGGAGATTTCCCAGTTCAATGAGGCTGACATCCGGTTCCTGCGCCACCTCGTGACCGAATTTTCCCTGGATGATGCGAAGGGAGTGAAGGAAATCGAGGCCGTTACCCAGCATGATGTTAAGGCGGTGGAATATTTTCTCAAGCAAAAGACCAGCGAGCGGTCGAGCATCGCTGCAGTGAGTGAATTCTTTCATTTTGCCTGTACTTCCGAAGACATCAATAACCTAGCCTATGCATTGATGCTGAAAAATGTCCGGAACGACGTGCTCCTCCCGCGCCTGAAAGAACTGGTCCACCGATTGACTGATATGGCCCAGGCACACGCCATGGTGCCGATGCTGGCGAGAACACATGGACAACCCGCCAGCCCCACCACCGTGGGAAAGGAGCTGGCCAATGTGGTAGACCGTCTGCGACGCATCCTGGAGCAGTTGGTGAACATCAGACTGGTGGGCAAGATGAACGGGGCTGTCGGCAACTTCAACGCCCACCTGGCCACCTATCCCGACCTTCCCTGGCCCGACATTTCCCGTCGGTTCGTGACATCACTGGGTTTTGACTGCCTGCCACTGACCACCCAGATTGAGCCGCACGACACCATTGCCGAACTCTGCCATGCCCAGTGCCGGTTCAACACGGTCCTTTTGGATCTGGACCGGGATATCTGGGGCTATATCAGCCTTGGCTACTTCAGCCAGAAAGTCGTGGCCGGTGAAGTCGGTTCCAGCACCATGCCGCACAAGGTCAATCCCATCGACTTCGAAAATTCGGAGGGCAACCTCGGGCTGGCCAACGCCGTGCTGGGACATCTGGCGAACAAGCTGCCGATCAGTCGTTGGCAACGGGACCTGACCGACTCCACCGTCATGCGCAGTCTCGGTGTCGGTATGGGTTACACCCTGCTGGCGGTCAATTCGACGCTGCGGGGGCTGGCCAGGCTGGAGATCAATCCCCACCGCCTGGCGGAAGACTTGGACCAACACTGGGAAGTGCTCGCCGAACCGATTCAAACCGTCATGCGACGTTACGGCGTTCCGCAACCTTATGAACAACTCAAGGCCCTGACCCGGGGGACTGATGGCATGACCCGGGAAACCCTCAGCACATTCATTGACTCCCTGGACATTCCGGAAACGGCCAAGGCTGAACTCAAAATCCTGACCCCTGCCACCTATCTAGGCAATGCGGGTAGCGCGACCCTGGACTACCTGTGAGTGACATCCGCCTATCAAAACTGATGGCCATGCGCGGAATGTGCTCGCGGCGAGAGGCCGATCAGTTCATTGCCGCGGGTCGGGTGCAGGTAGACGGTGTGGTGGTGGACACGTTGGGCGCTCGAGTCCAGATGAACCAGACGATCACCCTGTCGGATGACGCACTTCGCCATCAGAACACTCTGACCACTGTCCTGTTGAACAAGCCCATGAACTACGTTTCCGGACTGCCCGAAGACGGTTACGAGTCCGCCGTCATGCTGATCAATCGGTTGAATCGCCAGAATCCGGAGGATCGGGTCCCGTCACGCCGCGGACTGGCCCCGGCAGGGCGCCTGGACATCGACTCCATGGGCCTCATGGTGTACACCAGTGACGGTCGGGTGGCACGCCAGCTCATTGGACCCGGAAGCGAGATCGAAAAGGAATATCGGGTCTGGGTGCAGGGTACCCTGACACCGAACACGATGGACAGTCTGCGCCACGGTCTATCGCTGGACGGAAAAAAACTCCGGCCAGTCGACGTCACCCTGATCAGGGCGACTCAGTTGCGCATGATTCTCCGCGAGGGACGCAACCGCCAGATTCGGCGCATGTGCGAACTGGTCGGATTGCGGGTCACACGGCTGGTACGGATGCGGATCGGGGACATTCACCTGGGGCGGCTGGCCTCCGGAAAATGGCGCCTGCTGGGTCCGGCCGAGCAATTCTGATCCATGTACCCGCTGGCCAAGATCTGGCTGTTCGCGCTGGACCCGGAAGACAGCCATGACCGGGCCGTGTCGGTTCTGGCACTGGCCCACCGTCACAGATGGATCCGGGCCGGGCTACAGGCCCTGTACGGCCGGAAAACCGCCCGATTACCCGTCCGAATCATGGGGATTGATTTCCCCAATCCAGTCGGGCTGGCGGCGGGGTTCGACAAGCAGGCGAACGCCACGTCCGGACTCGCGGCCTTGGGTTTCGGCTGGGTAGAGCTTGGCACCGTGACGCCATTGCCGCAACCGGGCAATCCCCGACCGAGAATGTTTCGCCTAACTTCGCAGGCGGCGATCATTAATCGGATGGGATTCAACAGTCTCGGTCTTCAGGCCTTTCTCGACCACCTGCAAGCCATGACGCCCGGCATCATCCGGGGGGTCAATATTGGCAAGAACGCTGCCACCCCCCTGGAAGAGGCTTCGAGAGACTACCTGACCTGTCTCGAACAGGTCTATCCCCATGCGGACTATATTTCCCTGAACCTCTCTTCCCCCAATACGCGGGATCTTCGGGCTCTTCAGGAGGAGCATGCCCTGAACCAGCTACTCGAAGCGGTTGGCCAGCGTGCCGATGTCCTTAGCCACCAGTTCGGCAAGCGAGTTCCCCTGGTTCTCAAGATATCACCAGACCTGGATCGGGCACAGATCGAAAAGATTGCGGGGCTCGTGCAACGTCACGGCATTGATGCGGTCGCCGCCACGAACACGACCATCGCGCGAGCCGGGGTGGAAGGGACCCGTTACGCCAACGAACCAGGGGGGCTGAGTGGCCCGCCGGTTCGAACTGCGGCCACACGGGTCATCGCTACCCTCCACGAGGCCCTCAATGGCGAAATCCCCATCATCGGGATTGGCGGCATTGACAGTGTTGCATCGGCCCGGGAAAAGCTAGCCGCCGGGGCCAGCTTGCTGCAGCTCTATACGGGGCTGATATACCATGGACCCGCCCTGGTGGCCAGGACCGTCAACGGTCTCGCACAGCAATGTCGTTCCGCTGGATATGGCGATGATTTCGCGGCCTGGCTGCGGAGCCTGCATACGGGGGTATTCCAGGATCAGGGGCGATGAGATGACCGACCTCCCATTCGACCCTCGCTTTGCATTCCAATACGGGCAACTGGAAATCGTCCGCAAAGACTTCCGGCGCATTGTAGCCTGTAATCCGGGACCGTTCACTGGGCCCGGCACCGGCACCTATGTCATCGGCCGGGGGGAGGTCGCGGTCCTCGACCCGGGGCCCTGGGTGCCAGCGCATGTCGATGCCCTGCTCGACGGCTTGGGGGGTGAAACCGTGTCCCACATCATCGTCACTCACTCCCATGTCGACCATTCGCCCGCCTCGCGCTTGCTGAAGCAGCGCACCGGTGCGCCGATTTTGGCCTATGGTCCCCACCCCCCGGAGATGGCCGGGAACCCGAAAGGGGGCTTCGACCGCGAGTTTGTGCCTGACATAACCGTCCGGGATGGTGAGACAATCCGCGGCAACCACTGGACGCTGGAAGCCATTCACACCCCGGGGCATTGCTCCAATCATCTGTGCTTTGCCTGGCCGGAAGCGGACACCCTTTTTTGTGGAGACCAGGTCATGGCCTGGGCAACGCCCGTCATCATGCCCCCGGACGGCAGTGTCCGGGATTACCTCGACAGCCTGGAGCGTTTGTCATGGCGGCCGGAAAAAGTGTTTTTTCCGACCCATGGTGCCCCCATCCGTGAACCGAAACCATTGCTGGCCCAAGTCCATACCCATCGACTCGACCGGGTGGCACAGGTCGCCGCCGCCGTGGATGATGGCTGTCACACGTTGTCCACAATGCGAGAACGGATCTACCCGGACATTCCACAGTCCCTTCACGCCGGGGCCGAGCTTTCGTTGCTGGCCTCCATCATCTATCTGCGGCAACAAGGTCATCACCTGCCAATTGAAGACGAGTGGCGACGCCACCAAGACACCACTCCGGATTGAGATTGAGGACATGCCCCTGTTTGCTTCGACGGATCAGACCCTGTAACCTTGCCCATTTATTCTGCCAACATTCCAATGACGATCGACCTCAACAGCGACTGGCTGGACCGAGATCACCAGCACATGATTCATCCGCTACACGATGCCACCGGTCATCATCAAGCCGGACGGGTCTGGGTCAAAGGGGAGGGTTCCTACCTCATTGATGCGGATGGAAACCGTATTATCGACGGCCTGTCGTCACTGTGGAACGTCAGTGCAGGTCACAGCCGACCGGAATTGGCCGAAGCCGCCGCCCGACAGATGCGGACCTTGGCGTTTGCCTCGGGGTATTCCGGCAGTACAAGTCAACCCGCCATTGAACTGGCCGAACGTCTTGCGGCCCTCACCAGCCCGAACATCAACCACTTTTTCTTTACCTCCGGCGGGGGGGAGTCGACCGACAGTAGCATCAAAGCCGCTCGGTCCTATTGGAAACTGAAGGGAAAGCCGGAGAAGACACGAGTCATCGGGCGCCAGTGGGGGTACCATGGCGTTACCCTGGCCGCGATGTCCTGTACGGGCATCGAAGCGTACTGGGGCGCCTTTGAACCCAAGGTCCCGGGGATCAGCCACATTCCTTCACCGGACCCCTACCACTATCCGGTGCCGGAAGACGGCTCCTCCCAAGGGATGGCCGCCGCCAACGAACTGGAAAAGGAAATTCTCCGTCTGGGACCTGACACCGTGGCGATGTTCATTGCGGAGCCCGTGCAGGGAGCGGGCGGTGTCATCGTGCCCCAAGACGATTACTTTGGCCGCATTCGGGCAATCTGCGACCAATATGAGGTGCTCCTGGTAGCCGATGAAGTGATCACCGGATTTGGTCGAACAGGCCGGATGTTCGGTCTGGAACACTATGGCGTTCAACCGGATATCCTGCAATTTGCCAAATCCATCACTTCCGGTGCCTTGCCCTTGGGTGGAATCGGTGTCAGTGACGAAATCGCCGCGGTCATTCTGGCCAGCCACAAGCCTTGGATGCACGCCTATACCTACAGTGGACATCCCACCACCTGTGCGGTCGGCCTGGCCACCCTGGACATTATCGAAAAGGAAAATCTTCCCAGACAGGCGGCGATGAACGGGGAAGCCATGCTGCAACAATACCGCGATGCGCTGGAGGATCATCCCCATGTGGGCCATATACGGGGAAAGGGCATGATGCATGGGATCGAAATCGTCAAGGACCGTTCTACCCGAGAGTGGTTTGAGCCGTCGTTCGGACTGACAAAGAAACTCAGCCAAGCCATGCTGGGCCGGGGTCTTTACACCCGAATCCGCAGCGAAATCATCGTCAGTGCACCGCCACTCAATACACCGGTTCATCTATTGGACCAGATGGTGGAAATCGTCCATGACGCAGTGGTGGAAGTGCTGGGATCCTGAATACCCCGATGCGATCGTGACGATGACTCGGTTATCCTACTTGAAGCCGTGAAAGCTCCAATCTACCCATCTGACCGATCCAGCGCTGGGAAGGGTTGTCTTACGGGGAAGACAAGAGGGCATTCGGTTTTGTCGTCCGCCACCGACTCGTCAAGCCTGGCCCATGGCCTGAACTCCCTGATGACCGTTGTCCGGTTTATCGATCACCAGGGCTGCTTCGGTCTGCGCATGACGGCCCCGAAGCAATTCCCCTTGGCCGTAGCTTTATCCACTCAAGACGCGGTCGTGACACCGCTGAGCCAACCGACGCACATGCGCACCATGCGGTGGTCCTGAAGACCGCTTCACCCAAGCGGGGCAAAGAAGCGTTCGTGCAGATAATAGACCACAAAATAGGCCACCACTCCCACCACGACCACAATCAGATCGTTGCGCGGACGGGCTTCGGCCGAGGTTTCAGAATGCCTACGAACGACCAGGATCCAGTTGACGACCGAAAACAACAAAAACGACCCGAACAGCAATAAGGATGCCTGATCCCCGTTGGCCAGTACATGAACCAAGGCCCACAGCAGGACCGCAATGATCATGGGATGACCTACCCAACGACGAATCCGGCACGGAACATACGCTGCGACCAACAGCACAAAGGCCAGCAGCATCACCAGTTTTGACAGCGGGAGACTGATGGCCGGGGGATTGAATACCGGCACATCAGGCGTCGCCTGCCACCCATACAGCATGCAGACGAAACCGATCGCCGAGATGACCGAAAAGGCGGCCTTGTAACTCGCCTCACCCCATTTGTCGACCAGCACTTGTCGCGTATCCACAAACGATGGCAGCAGATGAATGCCAAAAAACACAACCATACCCACAATCAGCAATTCCACGGTATCATCGCCTCCAGCTCGACTGAATGGACATAGGGAATGATTCTACAGCAAAAGACGTTCGGATGGGGCCGACACACGGCCATGAGCTTATCCTGGCCGGGCACACCCGCTCTGACGGGAATCGGTTCTCCTGGCCCCCCACTGATGGTTGTAAAATCCGGCAGGATTCAACCGCACGAGTTCACGCCGAATCCAGACGAATCGGATCGCGGTGCGGTGATCGAATCCGCGGGGAAATGTCCATCTCCCGAATCGACCCGCACTCAACGCCATTGGCCATGTGGTCGGGCTAGGTGGCCAATGGCGTGGTTCGGCCACGGACATACGGTCCACACCCGGATAAGCCGACGGTCGAGGAACGGCGTTCCGGACCGGGTGTTCGAACCCCGACAGCGGGAACAGCGCCTCCGCCTCCAGATCAAGGCATTCGGTCTCGACAGTCCCCCTATCAAGGTACACCCGGACGGTATTGGGGTCCGAAAAAAACGATCCTCCCTCCATCGGAAAGTTCCAAGGCGGCGGGAACACCAAACTTCATTGGATTGCCGCGGATCTTCCCCGGCCACGCTCATGACGCCCCATCTGGGCGAAAGCGCTTGAATCGACGGGAGGCGCCCTTGTGGGACATCCGGCACGGGTGATGGACCGGGCCTACGAGGACAGGAAGACTCGCCAACGGGCACTCGACCGGAGGTTCACGCCCGTGGTTCCGCCCAAGAGGAACCGGTTGACTTCCGGGAAGTCCGACCATCCGACCAAGTGCTGTACCCATGCACCACGAGGGGGAGCGTCTGTTCCGACGACTCAAGGGCTTGTGGAGGATATTCTCACGCCTTGAGAAACGGGATGGGATGTTTCTCAGGTTCAGGGTCTTCGTGCTCATCATGGAGGCGTTGCGATAATGTGAACAATCCCTAGCGCCAAGCCCGGACGATTCGCTGTTCAAGCTTGGTGGGATTCCATGGCTGGTCGAGATTGAAGACCGCGTTGGCCACTTGGGGTGCGTCTGACCCCGCCGCTCTGATAATCGAAAAACCCGGCAACTGGGATCCTTCGTGAACCGATTGATTCATCCGCCAGTCTTGATGATATCTTTCCTTTCACTGGACATTCGAACCCCCCGTGCCACTCTGAAGTGCAACACTTGGCCCTGTCGGCTGATTGATTGAGTCAGGCGGATTGCAGCGGGCCAGATGATGGCAGACCATCTCAGTTTACGAACAACTGGAGAAGGGTCATGCCGAATGGCTACCACCACCTGACCCACCCGGAAAGATCGCCCATTTTCGCGCTCCAGTCCACTGGTCGATCCCAGCGACCGATGGCCGCGCAGTTCGTGCGGGACGTCAGCCCGATTTCCCGGGCGCTGTCCCGTCATCGTGGGCAGCGGGGGGATCGACATCAACAGGCCCAAGGGAAGGCTGGAGCCCGGAACCCATCTCGGGCCGGTTTCAGCAGCAAGGAGAGGTGATGGCCGGCCGGGAATGGATCTACCCATCGGTGAGAGCGGACCGACCGGCGGGGGGAGACGGGTACCGGTACCTGCGCCGCCGGGGGAAGAAGCCCAACTGGCGCGGTGGGCGACACGCGGGACGCGGTCACCTTCCCGGTCGGGTGGACATCGCCGAGCGCCCGGCGAATGGGGGAGGCCAAGGGCCGGATTGAGGACTGGGAACCCGACCTGATCATCGGGGAGATGCCCCGGGGAGCCTGGATTTCCTGGGTAGATCGGGCCTCGAAGTTCAGGGGGCTGATCGGGGTGGAAGGGAAGACCGCGGCGGCCGTGACTGAAGCCATTGTCCGGCGGATGGCCCCGATTCGGGACCGGGTGCATACCTGCACGGCGGACCACGGCCAGGAGTTTGCCGGGCACCGAGAGATTGCGGCAGCCCTGGGGGCCGACTTGGATTTTGCCACTCCTTACCATTCCTGGGAGCGGGGCCTGAACGAGCAGACCCACGGCCGGGTACGCCAGTCCTTTCCGCAGGGAACGGACTTCCGTCAGGGGACGGCATCTCAGGTCCAGGCGGTGGAAGAGCGGATCAACCGCCGGCCCCGGAAGGTGCTGGGGGTTCGAACCCCGGAAGAGGTCTTCACCGCTGCCGCCCCGCCCTGAAGGCGGTCATTCCTCCCCCATCCCCCTCCCTTCCGAAAGCCCGTGTTCGACGGGCCGGGCCCCGCTCGGCCAAAACCTGTCTGACACGGCCCGAGCGGGCCCTGGCGTCGTGAAATCGCCTCGGTCAGACTCCCTAGAGCCGAGATGGATGCCATCAATGACCGACATCAGCCCCTTTCAGCCCCTGGGAGGGTTGAATGGTCCGGTCGCCGCCCCGCTCCCTTCCTTCGGGGGACGCCCTCATGCCGGGAGCGGGGCGAGTGTTGCACTTCAGACTGGAAGTGGGGACTGATAAAACGAGGACAATTTCCGTGAAGAGAGTACCCTAGTCAAGTGTGATGAGTTGATAGGCCCCGGGTCCTCTCCACGAGGCGGGTCGCGGCGGTGGCATCGACCCAGCGACACCCTTCCCCAGGGTCCCCTGGCTTCCCCAGCACAGACCGCCGATCCCGTTCCTCCAGCCCCCGGATGGGCGGACCATTCGAGGCCAGCGCGTCTTCCCCCACCCGCCGTTTCCGGTGCGGAGGCTCCCGCCGCCGCTGGGCGGCCGCTCTCTCGCCCTCGTGCTGGCGCGACCCGTCCGCCCGCCGGATCGGCGCCGGCGCCAGCGGCCATCCCTCCCGGTGTGCCGGGTGCCCCTACACCGCCCCCCGCCTCGGGGGATCCCCGGTCGGGCGGCCATCGCGGTGAGGCGACTCAACGCCCTGATCACCCTGCTTTTGCTTCGATGAGCACCATTCCGTGCCGTCCACTGACCGCAGAGGGTGGCCCAGCCCGATGCAGCCGACCAAGCCCTGGCCCCGCTGCAAGGCGGCCAACACGGCTTTGAAGGCCCGGCGGACCGAGCGGGGGTCACCGGGTCCAGACGCTCACGCAAGGCCGACTCCGATGGCGCCCGAACCACCCCATACCCGCGCCTAAGGTTCGACCGGATCGGGTGCTCATCCCGGGCGTCGGGTTCGAAGCTCAGCCGCGACGGGGATTGCCGGCGGAACATCGCCAGGGCCGACCTCATGCCGTCCGTCAGGCCCAGGCCACGGGGGCGATGGGGTCTGGGAGGCGATCGAAACCGTCACGGACCCGCCGGAGCAACCCCGGGGCGCTGAGAGACTGGCGACACCCGGTCTTGGGCAGGATGGATCATCCAATTGGGGGAAATCGGCCTGATCAGACCGTTTTTGGATAATAAAGTCTGCGAACAGATTTTTTTAGAGCCTCCTGAACCCCCCGGATTGGTTGGCTTCCTGGATTTAGCGGGAATTGTTGCCATACTGACCGGGAATTCGTGTTCACCCCTGACCAACGTTACGGCCTTCCCCTTGCCCAGTTGACATCCATCTTGCCGAGGATTCCGCCCCATGAAAGGAAGATGGGAACGCCTGATCAAAAACGGGTCGGTTTTCAACACGATTCCACACGCCGACAGGACAGTCATACCCGAAATCGACCCGCCTCCATCTGCTCTTCCTCAAGCGACCAGGCGACCCAATTAAGTGTTGCACTTCGGAGTGGCACGGGGGAAGTGATCCGCATTGGGAGCCGGATCAATGCGGTAACGGATGCCGAACTTGCCCTGATGATTCTCTTGGAGGGTGACCTTCCATGTGGAAGAGATTTCCGAGACCGGTCCGGGCCTGCGCCACTTTGTCGTCGTAGTCCCCAATGAACCGGGTGCTTTCGCGCACCCGCAGGGCATCCATTGAGACTGCCTGGCCTTTGTCTATTGAATATTGACCGTAGGCAGGGGGTGAACTTGACGATGCTCCAAAGGCCATGCGGTTCAGCGAATGGCCACAAAGGCCCCATCATTCAATCGAGCCACCTCACGCATCAAAATCGAGAACTGATCATTGGCAGAGGACCGCCGATTATAAAAGGCGATGCCATGAATTCGGGCGAGCGGTTGCTGCGTGATGGCATCTGCATTGCGGCGGCGGATTTCCTTGACCGACTGGTCATAGGAACTGTCCAGAAATTCGTCGCCCAGCACATAGATGGAAGTATCCCGGCGGTCCCTGGCGTAGGACCGCAGTGCAGTCACAATGCCGGGTACCGGATTGCTCCGGGAATGGCTGTTCCACTGTTTCATGGCCTGCAGAATGGATTTCCGCCGGGATGGGGTATCCGGTATCCAGCGGCCTTGGTAGGCCGTCACCAGATAATTGCCATTGTCATTCATGATCTGAAATCCCTCGACCGTCGGATGGATCTCCAGGATGTCTTCCACCTGATCCAGAACCTTGTCCCAGATCAATTTCATGCTACCCGAGGTGTCAATAATGAATATCACATATTTTCGGTCTACGGGGATACCGCCCACATTCGGGATTTCGGGTGCCGGAGGCGGTTCCCGCTGGTGTTGCCTGGCCTGCTGCAAGCGGCTCTCCAGATGGCTGACCTGCTCCTTGAGCGCACTTAGTTCCTGCATCCGGTTGGCAATGTCGCGACTTGATTGAGACAGTATCGCCTCATTCATATCATTGACTTGATCAAGGTCTTCGGCCTGAACACGCAAATCGGTCACCTGACGCAAGGTCTCGTGATAGGTTGTCTGATTCGCGGAAAGGGTATTCATCTGCTCCATGATCACACTCACAGAAGGGCCTGAGTTCTCCACATCCTCTTTTGACAGTAGAACCAGAAGCACGATGGCTCCGAAACCACAAGAGATGACATCCAGAAAAGACACACTGAAGTGTTCCTGGCGGCGCCTGTATTTCATCTCGGCCAATTGGACACGGGACTGGCCAAAATCCCTCCCGTCGCCGAAGCCCAGGACCAATAGGGATAGACGGCTTCGGGATCCCCCTCAAGAGGCAGAAGTATCACGTTGACCTTCGCAGGAATCTGACGGGAAAACGGGACTGTGGCGCTGAAGAACAGCGCCTTTCGGCAAGCGCTGGTAATCGTTACCGACTTTGAATGAAAGGTATTGCACCCGGTGAAATCTCGATGGGCCCGGTCCGGGCCAGGACCTAGAGTCGGTAACCCATCGGTCACCAGATAGATGTTCGAAGGTTCAAGGCGATGATCGACTACCAACTGCAATACCTCATACAGATTGGTGCCCTCATCCGGATAGAGTGCTTCCAGTCCATCGAATAGGGTCTCTCGACTCTGGATGTGGCCGGGATCAATCCAGCTCTTGCCATGCAGAAAATCCGCTTTCCGGTTGTAGTGCACAATCATGAGTTGACTGTCAGGTGGCACCTGTTCAATCAACCAACGGACGATGGCGATAGTGCGCTTCCACTTGGGGGCCATTCTCTTGACCGGCATGTCCTCTATCTGGAATCGGATGATGTCGTTCAAATGGGTATCGGACATAGACGCACTGTGGTCCACCAAAATGAGAATGCGTGGACCTTCGACTTTTATCCCCAGCAGATGGTGTTGCGTTTCTTTGGGGGTGGGGGATTTCGTTTGGACCCGATTTTTTTGTTCCATCATAAGGCTGGAAACTTCCTTTTCCAACCTTGCCGCCTCGGACTTCAATGCGTTCAATTCCCGAATCCTGATCGCCTCTTGTGCCATTTGGAGGGACAGGCTGGCTTCCTGCTGGACCTGCTGGTGTTCGAGTTGTGCGAGTCGAGCAGTCAATGATTTTTGCTCTTTCTCAAGCTGTCGTTGAAATTGCTGCAATTCGACCAGCTCATCACCGACACTGTCATATGTGGTTTCTATCGTACTGCTTTGATACTTCACCAGCATGAACAACATCGTGACGGCGCCCAGTCCACATGCCATGACATCCAGAAAGGACAGTCCGAACCCCTGCGTTTGTCGCCTACCTGCCCTCATCTGTTTTGCCGATGCGATTCAACAGAAATCGCTCGCAATACGCCTGTGTATCCACCACGAGGCCATCTTGCAGTCGCTGGAGCTGGTGCAGAAAAAACATCAGGAATATACTGATGATCAGGGCGACGAATGTGGAATTGAAGGCAACCCCCAGGCTGGCTGCCATATTCACGATGTCGCCAGACAATGCTTCATCGGCATGAACCAGGGCTTCTCCGATGCCCCGTACGGTGCCGATAAAACCGATGGACGGGATTGCCCAAATCAGATATCGGATCATGGAGTTTTCCGATTCCAGGCGGTTGGCCAGTGCTTCTACACCAGTCACGATGGCATCGGAAGTGTTCTGGACATTCCGTGTGATGACAAATCTTCGGACCGAGGTCGTCAGGGTTTGCACAAGTGGAGTATGTTGAATTGTTGCTGGCAACCGTTGTAGGGCATCGAGTCCCGATGCCATCTGCTCCGATACATTTGAATCGGTATCCGGGTCTTCTGCATCGGTGGGATGAAGCAAGTCCACCTCAAACAGGTAGCGGTATCGAATAACCAGGAACGATTTTTCAAGTATCAGATAGAAACCCCAGAGCATCAGGATCAGGCAAACTTCCTGTTCCAGATCTTTCAGAACGACGGCCACAGTTCGCACGGTTGATTGACCTTGCTCTTTGGCGAGTGCCAAGTCAGTTTCCGCTTGGGGCCAGATGTACTCCACATAGACAAGATGCACCAACACGATGCTGATTGCCAATACGAATACGCTGCGAATGACAGAGGACAATGCCCTGCTCCGCTAAATGTCGACAGGCAATGTCAACGCCACACCAAGACTAACCGAATAGGGCTTCTCTTCGGCATTGGCCAACTTGCCTTGACTGTCGGTCCAAATAAGAGCCGCCATCATCAAGATGCTGATCAACAGGGCGGTCAGGAAAGAAAGACATCTTGCATTGAACGTTGTCATATCATCAGTTACCAGACATATCGGGCTATTCGGAATCCCACGTCATCGCGTCCTTCGGACAATCCCTCGCGAAACGTGGAGCGCATTTCGCTCAATCCGGCTGATCGGAAATTGCTACCCTTGACCACATGGACACCACCGGCCTGGAGTCCCATCGGATCCATTTCCACCTGTCCGGGGACCGGTGGCAAGGGGTCATAGACATCGTGTACCCATTCGCTGACATTGCCTGCCAGGTCCTGCAGACCAGCGGTATCAAGCGGGAATGAACCGACGGGTGCCGCATGAATATACCCATCATCATAGTTCGGAATCACTCTGGGTAAACTGCCTCGCCCACTTTCATCGGCAAAATTTCCGCTGTTGGCAGGAATATCCAGGCTGTCCCCCCACACGAAGCGAACCGGTTTGCGACGATTCGCCATTCTCGCCAGCCATTCCCATTCAGCCTCCGACAACAGACGATATCCATTGGCTGCGGCGTCATATCCAACCACCGTCCCATTTGGAGCAACATGATAAACCGGTCTCAGCCTCTCCCGGTTGCTGAGCCAATTGCAGAACTGAACGACCTCCAGCCAGGTGACGTCGACTTTCGGCAAGGTCGGGTTGGTCAACGGTCCACCGCTGAACTGACTGAACTGTTCGTTGGACACCTCCGTGATGCCGACGTAAAACGACTTCGACAAGACCACATCCCGCAAAAATTCATTGGCACGTTGCCCCGGCTCGTGACTGGGAGATCCCATCGTAAGATGGATGCGGGACGCGGGAATTCTGAATAGTTTGAAGTTCGAGCCAATCGAGTTGGTGAATTCCTCTTTGGCTTCGTTAAGTGCGGCCTTGGACTCCAGTTGCAAAGTCTCATCCACCAGTACAGGACGCTTGGGGTCGGGCGTGATGGTGACGGAAGATTGTCGATAACCGGACCGATCCAATGTCAGCGTATGGGGAATGGTTTGCAGGTTGAATGTCTGTGGCGTAGTTCCCAGAGACTTGCCGTCCAAGAAAATATCCGCAGCGGGCATTGAGCGCACTGTCACGCGGCCGGTTTCGACCGGGAGAGAAAATGAAACTGTCCGGTGTTGTCCCGGTGTGAGGGTGACTTCCTGTGTGCTTGGAATGTACCCCGGCTTATGATAATGAAGAATATTGCTGACTGCCGGTGTGACGCTGTGCGGAATGTCCGGGTCAATTTGCATGCCGTTTAGAGTCAATTCTCCATCCGGCGGTGTGACGGCCATCTCGATTGTCGCCATCTTGGCAGTGAGCAGGTAGTCACGGACCAGGCTCTCGGTGGCATTGGTGACCGTCATCTCGTCCTGAATTGCCAGATAGCCTTCCAGATGCAATTCTAGGGTGTGAACGCCGGCCGTTACACTCGGCAGGATCAATGGCGTTCTGCCCACTTCCGTCCCATCAAACACGATTCTCGCCTCTTCCGGTACTGAATTGACCTGCAAGGAACGAAGGACCGGCATCAGGTCGAACTGCTTTTCGACGGTCTTTCCGGCCGGCAGATCAATATCGCTGTCCTGAACCTCGAAATGTGGATGGCGGACTTCGACAGTGAGGGATCCTGGTGGCATTTCAAGGTCAATACCGGCTTGAATGTATATCTGATCGCGATTCAGTGTCCACTGAACGTCTGGCAACGCTGGAAGGGTTGTCAGGATGATCCTCCCCGGGGCTTCCTGGAGTTCGACATTCAGGGTTGTCTGCTCCGTGGACAGTGTCACGTTGCTCGAAATATATCCCGGGGAGGAAACTTCCGCGATGGCTTCTTCGCTCAGCAACAGTGCTCTGTTGGATATAAACCAACCCCAACCTTCAGTGATGGCATAGCCGGCTTGTTCTCTCGCCGCTGCGGGCAGTACCTCAACGGTGACGCCGCGTAAGTAGATGAATGTACCAAACGCTGCCCCAATGACCAGGGCGCATGTCACGAAAATATAGAGCGACTTGAGAAAGTATCGGCTCTCTGCCTGGGATATCCGGTGCTCAAACTGGTTCATTGCAGACAACCTCTATCACGACCGGCGAACTGTTCGGCTCAATGGACACCGGGATAATGACGGACTTGTAGTTTTCCCGGGAACCTTCGAACCGATAATTTCCTGGCTTCAGACTGATGGTGTACCGCAAGGTCCGGCCAACAAGGCCCACACCTCTTACCACCACATGGGTCTGCTTGTCTGATATCACCGTGACTTCAACCTCCTGCTGATACAGCCAAATTTTCCGGGTGAGTTCGTCATGAAGTGCCTGCAAACGGGCACTGTGGGGCAGGTAGGGTGTCGCCATACGCAATGCTTCGGTTGCCCCCTGGTTTCCTTGTGGTGTGGAAAGTCGGGCTTCCCACGCCAGGGTAGTCATCATTCGGTCCAAGGCCACGATGACCCTGTTGGCTGTCGACAGTCCCTCGGCCGCTGCCTGGTCATGCGGCATGGATTGAAGGGCGGCGGTATAATGTTCGGCAGCGGCTTTCCAATCGTCCCGTTCGACAGCCGACGATGCCATGGACAGTTGGTGGTGGTAGGCATGCTCCACTTCGATGTCATCGATTCTTCGCTGCAGGGACGAAAAATCCTGTCCTGGTGGAGCCATCCGTTTTGCGTCCGACAATCTTTTCTTGGCTTCTGCCAGATGGCCTGAATCAAGAGCGACATGTGCTTTGTGAAGGGCGTCGGCCACCACTTTTTTCTTCAGGGTTTCTTCCAGTTCCCTGATACGCAGTCGAATTGATTTGCGAGCGGGATCCAGCTCAATGACTTTTCGGAGTCGTTCAATCTCTTCCGGCAGTCGATTGCCTATACGCGCCATGCGGGCCTGCTCCAGCAGGGCATCCACCTGACCCAGCACCTGGACCCTGCGCTGGAGCGACCCCAAAACAGGATTGTCGGGATCCAGGACAAGCCCGTGACGGATATGTCGGCCCGCCCGCTCCGCCTGGCTTGCCTCAAAGGCGGTCTTCGCTGCCCTGATTTCGCCGGCCAACCGGGTCTTGCGCTCGGTCACCAGTGTGTGGGCTAATGCACGAAAATCCTCCAACAGGACAATCGCTTCGGCGTAATGTCCCCGGGAAAAATGATCAACGGCGTTCCGTTCGAGTTCTTCCAGGTGGCGGAGCGCTGTCTGGGCCCAGCGTTCAAGACCCAGTTCTTCCACCATGGGCTTCGTGTTCTGTTGGTGCTCGCGAAACGTCTCCAGAAAGGCTGCTCGCCGTTCGTTGTGAACCGATGCTTGCGCCAGACGGTCCCAGATGAAGTCGCTCGCGGGGCTGGAATCTGTCACCATCCTGCCCTCAGGACGGTATGAAAAATCCCCCGGACGTTGCCCGGGTGTGTCCGAAGCCTGGAGGGAAACCGGCTCCCTGCTGGGGAGATGGCCCGAAACGGCGTGGACCGCGAAAAACAACAGGATGCCAGCTATCGACAGTCCGGTCTTCTGCCAGCGCCAGCGTTGTCCAGATACCTTGGCGGTCTGGCACACTCTGTACGAGACAGTACCGTTACAGCTGGATTGGCGGTGTTTTCTCCAGATCAAAGATCTCCCTCAATACAGCAATCCACTGCTGGTATTGCTCTTCCACATTACCCACCAAGCGTCGGGTCTCATTTTCAAAACGGATGACATGCGGGGACATATTGAAATCGATCGTCCGGCCCAGTTCATTGATGGCATCGCGATGCACCTTGGCCTCATTGCTGTTCTGAAACCCGGATTGGAGCGCCAGCACGCCACCGAGAGCTCCTGCCGTCGCCGCCACGGCCGTGTTCGGGGAATCGGAGTTGGCGGCTGCCGCAATTGACAGACCAATCAACACGGAGCCGAAAAATTTCTGCAGGCCAGCCTTTCTGCGCAACTTTCGATAGACCTTCACATCCTGAAGGCTTTGCTGTTGCCAAGCCCGATAGCTCTCATCCACCTTTTCGTTGAAAATTTCATAATGGCCTTGTAGCCGGTCCACGAACAGTTGATCCTGTATCCGCATGGCACGAATTCGCCTCAGCATCGGGTCGTTGTCCGCTGGCAAGGACGTCAGCTGAATACGATTGTCCCGACGCACCAGATACCCATCAAACGTCTCGGCCGAAAGGCTGCGGCCAAAACGCATTTCCTTGACCATCGGCAGGGCGGCCAATTCCGATAACTTGCGTCGCTTGAGTTGGCTGACGATGTATTGCGCAGCGGCGTCAAAAACCGGGGCGTAAGCATCCTGACCCCGATTGCGTTGGTCCCGGTAGAATTCTTCGTGGACGCGATGGCTGAATTTCTTGTCACACCATTTTCGATCCGATATGTCCTGGCAGACCACTTTGATTTCGACATCTTCTCCGTTGGATTTCAAGATCGTGCCGGAAATGTACAGGTCGGCCGTGACTTGAACGCTGGGCACGACATGCACACGTCCGAACGCGCCGGTATCCTGCAGACTGGATTTGAGTGCCAGGGCAAACCGGGTGGATTCCGTACGCCTCAATTCCGGCCAGATGCCGAATTTTTCCAGCTCCAGGGGATCTGTCGGGATATTCGGGTCAAACGTCATGACCGCGACTTCCAGCATCAGCGCACGGATACCCCTCGCAACGTCGGGTCGTCTGGTCGCGGCCTGCCGCTGTATTGAGGAAACCGGGCCCACCGATGCGCTCAAACCCCCTTGGCTGGACGGATTGTGCATGGTGCTGAAACAGCCAGCCAATCCAATCAAGGCGGCCATGATCATGGTTCTGATGAAGACCACAAGGACCCCCATGGTCTTGATGGGGTGTTTCATCATCGTCTCCCCTGTCAATTATTTATCCGATGACGGCGTCGTTTGCCGGCCTTGGAGTTCACGATATTTCTGCCACAGCCTGTCTTTTTTCACCGGATCGGTTTCCGCTTCGGCCAGTTTTCTGACCTTTTCCGCAAAGATGTCTTGGCTCGTCAGCGGAATGTCTTCCATGGCGGCCCCATTGGTCGCCATGACCACTTCAGAGACCTCCCTTGTTTTCTTTTCGGATACTCTGTCTTCCGGCCGTGAGACCGTCTCGGATCCCTCGGGATCCCGGCTGGCATCGGCGGTGCGTTCCCCTGACATCTGGGAAGATTCAGCTGTCGCATCATCGTCGGTGCCGGACCCCCGTGCTCCCGTCGCACGGGCCGGTTCAGCACCCTTGAGACCGCCACCGCGGCTTGCGGCATGACGGCTGGAGTCGGTCGCTTCGCACGGCGTCCATTGCGCCAGAGAATCCATGAGATGCCTGTCCCACAACTCGATTTTCTCCTCACGAGTGAGATGGTCTTGGATATCAGGCCGTTCGAAATCACGGCAATTTTGCAGGTCTCCGAGGCTCCTGCTGGATTGCTGCGCAAATGAATGGGGTCCCCAGCCGAAAACGGCCAGCCCCCCTATCAGGAACAGTCTACGCCACCTGGAAGATCGTATAAACCCAGCCATTTCGATTTCTGGCCGCTTCAACGGAACCGCACATGCCACCTCAGGCAGGCCATCAATCGCCTTTTCTGTTGTTCCAATTAACATCCGGATCGAAAATGGTCAGTTTCCCGCCGCCTGCATCCCCCCTGTTTCACGCCGTTTAGCGACCACCCGATCCATCCAGTCCGGGTCCATTTCCGGTACCGACGACAGCAGGAGTTCGGTGTACTCATGATGGGGGGGGGCAAAGATCTGGTCCTTGGGTCCTTGTTCCACGATCTCGCCTTGCAACATGACGATCACTTCGTCCGCAATCGCCCGGACCGTGGCCAGATCATGGGTGATGAACATGTAGGCCAGATTGAGTTCCTGCTGCAGCTCATCCAGCAACCTCAGGATGCCTTCCGCCACCAACTGGTCCAGTGCGGAGGTCACTTCATCGCAGATAACAAAGGACGGCTTCGCCGCCAAGGCCCGGGCAATGCAGATGCGCTGTTTCTGCCCCCCCGACAACTCGCTCGGCAGGCGGTCAAGAAACTGGTCCGGATTCATCTCGATCATCTCCATCAATTCTCGGAGGTATCGTTCCTTTTCATCTCCCTGCATCCCGAGATAGAACGACAGTGGCCGACCGACAATGTCCCGGATCCGGTGTCGGGGATTCACGGCCGTATCCGCCATCTGGTAGATCATCTGCACCTGACGCAACTGGTCCTTGGTGCGACGGTGATAATCCCGTGGCAATTCCTGCCCATCGAAACAAATCCGACCTTCCTGGGGTGGCAGGAGTCCCGTGATCACCCGGGCGGTCGTACTTTTGCCACTCCCCGACTCGCCCACCACCGCCACGGTGTGTCCGCGGTGGATGTCGAAATTCACCCGGCGCAGCACTGCCACCAACCCCTGAGCATAGGTGGCGGTGACATTGTCTACCTGGACCAATGGGGTCTTTTCCGGGGGTGGGGCCACTTCGCTTTTGCGGAAGGAACGCACCGCCCAGAGCGATTTGGTATAGTCCTCCTGGGGGTCGGACAACATGGTTCGCGTCTCGGCATCCTCCACCGTCTCCCCAAAGCGCAACACCTTGATGCGGTCGGCCATCTGGGCCACCACCGCCAGATCGTGCGTAATGTAGATGGCGGCCGTGTTGAACTGCTCCACGATGTCCCGAATCGTCACCAGAACCTCGATCTGGGTCGTCACATCCAGCGCGGTGGTGGGCTCATCGAAGATGATCAGGTCGGGCCGGCAGGCAAGGGCCATGGCAGTCATCGCCCGTTGGAGCTGACCACCGGATACCTGATGCGGATAGCGAAAGCCGATCTGATCGGGATCCGGCATCCGGATACGGGCGTACAACTCACAGGCATCGGCATAGGCCTGCCCCCGGGTACCCTTGCCATGTTCGGTGACCGTCTCGGCAAACTGATCAATGAGCTTGTGCGCTGGGTTGAAGGATGCCGCCGCACTTTGCGCCACATAGGCAATGCGTGACCCTCGCAGCTTGCGTCGTTCCGCTTCAGGCAGGGTGGTCAGTTCCATGCCGTCAAAACAAATGCTCCCCCCATGGATGCGACAACCTGGCTTGGCATACCCCATGGCGGCGATACCGACCGTGGACTTGCCGGCCCCAGACTCCCCAATCAAGCCAAGAATCTCGCCGCGATGGAGGGTCACGTCTACCCCCTTGACAATCGGATGCCATTGCTCGTCGCTGAACCCCTCGATCATGAGGCCTTTCATTTCCAGCAATACGTTGTCCTGACGGGGGCTCATGGAGTGCTTCCTCGTTAGCGACTAATGGTCATCCTTGAGTCCACTGGTCTTGTGCAAGAACCAGTCCACCACAAAGTTGACGCCAATGGTGAGAATGGCGATGGCGGCCGCCGGCAGCAAGGGGACCAGTTCCCCATAGGTGATCAGGGTGGAGGTATCGCGCACCATGGATCCCCAATCGGCCGTGGGCGGCTGAATGCCCAGGCCCAGAAAGCTGAGGGCACTGATCGTGAGGAAGACGAAGCAGAACCGCAGGCCAAATTCGGCCACCAGCGGCGGCAGAATGTTAGGCAGAATTTCCCGCAGGGTAATCCAGGCCAGACCTTCTCCGCGCAGCCGCGCCGATTCGATGAAATCCATCACCACCACATTGAGACTGACCGCCCGGGCGATGCGAAAGACCCGGGTGGCGTCCAGAAACCCGATGATGAGGATCAGGTTGATCACCGAGGTGCCGAAAATGGTCAACAGCAACATCGCGAAGATCAGGGCCGGAATGGCCATCAGGACATCGACGGCCCGGCTGAAGAGCTGGTCCATCCAACCGCCCAGTGTCGCGGCCAGAATGCCACAAGTGCCGCCCAGCACGAAGGCGAACAAGGTCGTGATCAGCGCAATGCCGACCGTGTTTCGCGCCCCGTAGATCAGGCGAGTGAACATGTCACGCCCCAGATGATCGGTCCCGAAAGGCGGAGCATTTTCCGCCAAGTCGAACTGCGGGCCGATAATCTCGGACTCGCCATAGGGGGCAATCCAAGGGGCAAAGATGGCCACGAACACATACGTCACAATGATGAACAGGCCAATCTGTGCGCTGAGGGGGGCCTTCTTCAGTTCCCGCCAGGCGATCGAGAATCGACTCTCGTTGCGTCGGGACGGAGGGGGAACCGTGTCAGTAGACCCTGTCGGGCTGGCGGAATCGGTCATTTGGGATGCAGCAGGCGCGGATTGGTCAGAATGGACAGGATGTCCGCAATCAGGTTCAACAACACATAGGTCGCGGCAAAAATCAGGCAGCAGGCCTGCACCACCGGCAGGTCACGCCGCTGAACCGAATCCACCAGCAGCTGACCCAGTCCCGGATAGACGAACACCACTTCCACCACCACCACCCCCACAATGAGGTAGGCCAGATTCAACACGATGACATTGACGATGGGTGCCCAGGCATTGGGCAGCGCATGATGCGTGATGATCTTCCGCCGACTGATGCCCTTGAGCGCGGCCATTTCGATGTACGGACTGGCTAGGAGATTGATGATGGCCGCCCGGGTCATCCGCATCATATGCGCCACGACCACCAGGGTCAGCGTGATGGCGGGCAGGAACGTCTTGTGCAACCGTTCCAGAAAGAGGGTATCAGGACTCACATTGGCAAGGCTCGGAAACAGTCCCAGCTTGACGGAAATGAACAAAATCAGGATATAGGCGACAAAGAATTCGGGCGTCGAGATGGACGAGAGGGTAACCACGTTGACGGTCCGGTCATAGAAGCTGTTGCGATAGAGCGCCGCCAGGATGCCGAGGGCGAGTGCCAGCGGAACAGAAATCACGGCGGCAAAGGCCGCCAGAAAGATGGTATTGGCAAACCGGCTCCCGAGGAGCTCCGAGATTTCTCGACCATTGGCGATGGACGTGCCGAAATCCCCTTGCAGGATACCGCCCAACCAAGTGAAATAGCGGATGTACGGCGGCTGGTCGAGCCCCATCTGTTTGCGCAGGGCCGCCACCGTATCGGCGGTCGCGGCCTGCCCCAGCATGGCTTGGGCGGCGTCTCCGGGCAACATGCTGACCGCCAGAAAGATAATGACAGACACCACGAACAGCGTCAGCAGTCCCAGCGACAGGCGCTGCACCAACATTCGGACGATATCGTTCACCAGGGTCTCATGGGTGGTGGCAACTCTTCGGGTACTTCGGTCAGTCAGCTCCTAATCGCATCCCAGGGGCCCGTTCAGCCCGGCGGCGGTTGCTCCGCCGCCGGGCATGATACCCCCATTTGCCCGGAAACGACAACCCGGAATCAGGCAAACCACCAGCGTTCCATGTAGCGTTGCCCGTCATTCGCCCAGTTTGTGGCCATGCTGTCTTCATGGGCGACCTTCTTGGAGATGGCGTGAATGTAGTTGTTGAAGACCGGTACCACCGCACCGCAGTCGTTGTGGCAGATGGTCTGCATTTCCACGTACATATCGCGACGCTTGGCTTCATCCAGCTCGGAACGGGCTGCTTTCAGCAGGTCATTGAATCGCCCATTGCTCCAGTCAGACTCATTCCACTCCGCCCCTTCCGCATAGGCCATCGAGAACATCCAGTCCTCGGTGGGACGTCCACCCCAGTAGCTGAAGCACCAGCCACGGTTGTCGTTGTTCCAGACATCGGACCAGTAACCATCGGCCGGCTCACGCCGCACATTGATGGTGATGCCCGCCTGGGCCGCATGCTCCTTATACAATTGGGCGGCATCCACAGCTCCGGCGAACGCGGCATCGGACGAACTGAGCTCGACCTCCAGAGCGTTCAGTCCGGCCTGCTTGAGATAGTATTTTGCCTTGTCTGGATCATAGGTGCGCTGCGCCAGTTCACTGGCAAAGTAGCGCTGGCCCCGGCCAATGGGATGGTCATTCCCCACGGTGCCGTGACCGCCGAGGACCGTCTCCAGCATGGCATCCCGGTCCAGGGCAAACTTCAGGGCCTGCCGGATGTTATTGTCGTTGAAAGGGGCCAGCTTGGTGCGCATCGGGATGGTGTAGTGACCGTTACCGCTGATCTCTTCCACCGCAATGTTCTGGTTGCGCTTCAACAGATGCAGGGTCTTGATGTCACACCGGTCCATCATGTCGACCTCGCCGGTGGACAGCGCATTGGTCCGCGCCCCGACATCGGCGATGGTGATCATTTCCGCCTCGGCAAAATGCGCCCGGCCTTCCTTCCAGTAGTTGGGATTGCGCTGGAAGGTCATGCGCACGCCGGGCTCGAAGGATTGCATGACATAAGGACCGGTTCCCACCCCGGATGCCCAGTCGAGCACGCCATCCTTGGTGGGCAGAATCGGGATATGGTAGTCGCTGACCAGGAACGGAAAGTCGGCATTCCCGGCCTCGAGAGTGAACACCACCACACTGTCGCCATCCGTCCGGATGTCGACGATGGGATCCACAATGGGCTTGGCAGCGGAAGTCGAATCCTGACCCCGATGGTGATTGAAGGAATTCACGACATCCTGCGCCACCATGGTCTGGCCGTTATGGTACTCGACGCCCTGGCGCAGCATGAAGGTCCAGACCTTCGCATCCGGGGACACGTCCCAGCTGGAGGCCAGTTCACCGATCAGATGACCCTGGTTGTCGATTTCGGTGAGATAATTGAAGCGGGAGAAGGCACTGCCAATCATGAAATCATTTTCATAGCTGCCTGGGTCCAATGAGTCGGTTGTCGAACCGTGACCGATGCCGGCGGTGAATTTGCCTCCCGGCTTGGGCATCGCATGCCCCGTCGTCAGCAGCGAAGAGGTCACCGCCCCCACGCCCAGTGCCGTGGCGGTCTGGAGAAAATCCCGGCGGGACAGTCGTCCCGCGGGGATTCCCTGAAAAAGCCTGTTGTTATGATTCATGGATGGTATGCCTCCAGTGAGATGTTCAAGAACGCTGTCATATTCCGGTGATGGAATCCCATGGTGCCATCACGGTATGATCGGACCGGCAGCGGGATCCGCCGCCGGGCGGATCGTTTGTCCGCTGACGGTGAAGTATGGACCAAGTGGAAGGGAAATTACAAAAGAAATTTTTTGTCGCCCCGTGACCCCCCATCAACCACCTCACCAGACGGCCTAAGGGGTCCTGACCAGGACTTGCAGCGCTGGCTCCCGATACCGTCGGACTTGGTCCGCCAACCGTTTTTGGTAGGATCGGATGGCGGCCAGCTTCACATGGCCGAACCCCCGGATCGATCGTGGTAGCGCCGCAATGGTGACCGCCCGGTCATAGGTGGTCGGGTCGATGTGCGGCAGCAACGATTGGATCACCTCCCGGTATTCCTTGATCAAGGTCCGTTCCAGCTGGCGCTCTTCGCTGTATCCGAAAGGGTCCAGGCGGCGTCCCCGCAGCCACTTCAGCTTGGCCAGGAGCCTGAATCCCGCCATGGTCCATCCTGGCAGCCGACGTTTTTCCAGCACCCCGGTCTGCGGGTGGCGCCTGGACAGCCACGGCGGTGCCATATGAAAGTGTACTTGGTAGTCGCCTTCGAACTGCGCTTCCAGTTGCTGGCGAAATGTGCCGTCAGTGAACAGGCGCGCCACCTCGTATTCGTCCTTGTAGGACATGAGATGAAACAAGTTCTTCGCCACGGCGACCGTCAGCTCGCCGGCCCCTCCCTCGGGCTCCGCCTGCCGAACCGCGTTCACCAGTTCCAGATACCGCTCCGCCCAACGTCGGTCCTGATAGCGCTCCAGCCAATCGAATCGCCACTGGATAATCGCCTCCGGATCCGTGAGCGGGGTATCGGAGGGCTGATCCCGACCGGCGAGATTGTCCACAGCGGCGAGATTCACCGCCGCTCGGCGCCCCCAGACGAAGGCGTCCCGGTTCATCCCAACGCTGACACCATTGAGGTCGATGGCCCGCTCAATGGCCGCCTGAGAAACCGGGACCAGCCCCCGTTGCCAGGCATACCCCAGCAAGAACAGATTGGCACCAATCGGGTCGCCCAACAGTCGCCTCGCCAAGTCGGTGGCATCGACGAATTCCGTGCCGTCAGGACCGGTTTCCCGAGTGATGGCCTCACACAACTCACCGGCCGGAAACACATGGTCTCGATGCCGGATGAAGTCGGCCGTCGGCGTCATGTGGCTGTTGACCACGGCCCGGGAACGATCGGGGTGCAGCTTGGCCAGGGATTCGGTTCCGGCCGCGACCACCAGGTCGCCGCCCAGCAGCAGGTCGGCATCACCCGTGGGCACTCTCACGGCATGGATGCTATCCTGCGTCGCGGCAATCTTCACGTGGCTGACTACTGCCCCGAATTTCTGCGCCAGACCGGTCTGGTTCAGTGTCGAACAGCCCCTCCCCTCCAGATGCGCCGCCATCGCCAAGATGGAACTCACGGTGAGGACACCGGTGCCCCCGATGCCGGTCACGAGCACATTCCAGGGCCGGTCCAAGTCGGGCAATTCGGGAGGCGAAAGCACCACCTGGACATCGGTGGGATTCTGGAGTGCGGGTTTTTTCAAGCGGGCACCGGTCACCGTCACGAAGCTCGGACAAAATCCATCCAGACAACTGAAATCCTGGTTGCAGGCGTTCTGGTCGATCTGCCGTTTGCGGCCCAGTTCCGATTCTCTGGGGATCACGGACAGGCAGTTGGACTGGGTGCTGCAGTCACCGCATCCTTCACAGACCGCGGAATTGATGAAGACCCGGGTGTCACTGGCCGGCATCAGCCCCCGCTTGCGACGACGGCGTTTTTCGGACGCACAGGTCTGGTCGAATACGATCACGGATGTCCCCGGGACCTCCCGGATGTCCCGCAGGAGTTGATCATAGTCCTTCTTCGCATGGAGAGTGATCCCCTCCATCCCGGATAGCTGTGATCGGGCCTGGTCCAGATGTTCCGCCACGACAGCAATGCGTTCGACCCCCTCGGCACGGACCTGTGAGACCAGTTGTTCCAGTGTCAGCTGCCCGTCAACGGGTTGGCCGCCGGTCATGGCCACAGCATCATTGTAGAGAATACGATAGGTGATATTGACGCCGGAAGCCACGGCGGCGCGGAGGGCGAGAATGCCCGAATGGAAATAGGTCCCGTCGCCGATGTTCTGAAAGGTGTGGGGAGTATCGGTAAAGGGGGCCTGGCCGATCCAAGAGGCGCCCTCCCCCCCCATCTGGGTGAACAGTTCCGTCTGGCGATCCATCCAACGGACCATGTAGTGGCAACCGATGCCTGCATGGCCGATGCTCCCTTCCGGGACGCGTGTGGACGTGTTGTGGGGACAGCCGGAACAAAAATAGGGGGTTCGAGTCAGGGGGGAAGGGGCCGTTTTGAGACGGACTTCCTTGGCATCCAGAAATGCCAGTCGCTCGCGAATGGCCGGACTGTCGTAAAACCGAGTGATCCGGGAACCAATGGCACGGGCCACCATCCCCGGGGTCAGTTCGGAAAGGTTGGAGACCAGGTCCTGGCCCTTTTCGTCGAATTCCCCGACCACCCTCGGGCGCTCCGCCACAGGCCAATTGTAGAGTTGACCGGTAATCTGGTCTTCCAGAATGCTGCGCTTTTCTTCCACCACCAGGATCTCCTTCAGTCCTCGGGCAAATTCATGTGTGGCCTTGGGCTCCAACGGCCAACTCATGCCCACCTTGAAGATCCTCAATCCCACCCGGGAAGCCGTTTCCCGATCAATCCCCAGATCCCGCAATGCCTCCAGAACATCCAAGTGGGATTTTCCCGTGGTCATGATGCCCAAGCGTGGATTCGGTGTGTCTAGGGTCACCTGATTCAAATGGTTGACATAGGCGAATGACCGGGCCGCATAAATCCGGTACTTATGCAACAATCGCTCCTGCTCCAGGGGCGTGGTGGGCCATTGCGCATTCAGACCGCCCTCGGGCATCTCGAAGTCCGCCGGCACGCGGATGTTGATCCGGTCTGGCCGAAGGTCGGCGGAAAGGGCGGAATCCATGTTGTCTGTAATCGCCTTGAGGGCGACCCAGCATCCGCTGTATCGGGACAGGGCCCAGCCGTACAAGCCATAATCCAGCACATCCTGCACATTCGCCGGATTCAGGACCGGGACCGCCGCACCAATGAACATATGCTCGCTTTGGTGCGGTACCGTGGAAGACTTGCAGGCATGGTCATCCCCCGCCACCGCCAGAACGCCGCCATAGCGGGATGTGCCGAAGGCATTCGCATGTTTGATCACATCCATGCTGCGGTCCACGCCCGGGCCCTTGCCGTACCACATGGCGAACACGCCATCGTATCGGGGACCCGGCAGAAATCCCACCTGCTGCGTACCCCAAACAGCCGTCGCCGCGAGATCCTCGTTGACGCCGGGCTGGAAACGAATCTGATGGGCCTCCAATTGGTGCCGCGCCTGGTGGAGCGACATATCCAGTGTCCCCACGGGGGAACCCCGATAACCGGAAATGAACCCAGCGGTGTTCAGCCCCGCATCCAGGTCGAATTGATGCTGGATCAAGGGCAACCGGACCAGCGCCTCAATACCAGTCAGATAGGCGCTGTCCTGGCTCAGGTCATACTTATCATCCAGTGAGACGTTTTTCAGCATAGCAAGCCTCCTCATGCCTCTGGGACCTGCTGTCCCATCAGGCGGATTGTCGGGAAAAGATAATTTCAGCCAACTACCGGCCGGCCTGGGATGATGGTCCACCGGATGGCCCCATCATACTGTCCCTGACAGGATTTGCAAGTCTGGACGGGGCGGCGGGATGACGGAACCCGACCAAGGGTGAAAGAGGGTCTCCAGCGACATCGACCGCCCGCGACTTGAGCACCGCCGACCCCTCCTGGGGCGAAGTGCGTCATGACCAGCCGACAGAACCAAGGCAGGGTGAGGACGCGGTTCGTGCCCTTTCCGCTGGCCCCGCCCCGTATTTGGTCCCGGACAGATCACCGGCCTCCCGATGGGGAGGCTCCGACCGGCAGATGGCACCGATGGACCCAAGACGTCTGGGCCCGTGCGACTGCCGTCGCATCCTGTCGGCGGTCTATATTGTCCGCGATGTCCGGCTCATCGGTCATTCAGCCAGCGGCCGGCCTCAAAAAACCGATCCGGAACGACCACCAGCTTGCCGACATGACGCCGGGTCATGAAGTCGGTCTGGGCCCGATGAAAGTCGCTGAGCGCATAGGTGGCAAACAGACTGGGCCGTATCCGACCCGACTCGATGTAGCCATGTAACCGCTGGAAGGCCGCCCGGGTGCCTTGAGAGGAGCCATGGATTTCGAGATGCTTGAGGTAGACCGTGCGTAGGTCAATCGTCACCAGTGCCCCACCAAACGCGCCGGCCGTGATATAACGACCTTCCGGGCGCAGCAGGTTGATCAAGGGTCCGAACAACGGGCCGCCCACCACATCGGCGACCACATCCGCTCCCGCCGGTAGTAGTCCCCGCAGGTCCTGCGCCCAGTCCCCTTGATCCCGGCATACGACCGCTTCTGCGCCCAGGGCCCGCACCGCCTCCGCCTTGGCCGCACTGCTTAGCGCATACGGGATGGCCCCTCTGGCCCGGCAGAGTTGAATCAGGCCACCCCCCACTCCCCCGGCGGCGCCCGTAATCAACACCCTTTCACCCGCCGCCACCCGGGTCCGGTCCAGCATGTGTTCCCCGGTGAGATATGCGCAGCAGAAGGTCGCCAGTTCCGCATCGGACAGATCGACCGGACTGTGATGGGCGTTTTCCGACGGCACCGTGCAGAATTCCGCATAGCCTCCGTCTCGACCATGACCGATATAGTCAATATCGGCGAGACCCTGTTCATCCGAGTCATTGTGGTAAATGCTGAAATCCACCATGACTCGCTCACCGACCCGACGGGGACTCACACCGGGTCCCACGGCCACGATCCGGCCCACGATATCGGCCCCTTGAATGCGGGGAAATTCGAGCGTCGGCTTGCCCCGCCGCCAAGACGCCACCGCACCGGGGTCCTCGTCCGTTCCGTACGCGCCTTCGCGCACCCAGATGTCCGTGTTGTTCATGCCACAGGCCCGGACCTCGATCAGCACTTCATCCGCCAACGGCGCTGGCACGGGGACATCGCGATACTCCAGCTTGTCCAGTCCACCATGGCCCACCAGCACCACGGCTTTCATGGTATTCGAAATGTCGGGATTCATGGACAGTTCATCGGCTTGAGGAAAGACGACATTCTAATGCAACCGCCCTTCGAGTGGACCCCTATCCCGCCGTTGAGCGACGGACACCACGGGGGGGGGCTACGACTCCTCCCGGTGCTGGATCGCCTCGGCAGTTCTCGCCGCCTCCCGGACAATGCCCCACAGCGCTTCGACATGATGCCGCTCGGTGGCCTCGACCCCGATGGAAATGCGAGCCACCCATTGACCGGCAATTCGGGCGGGCGACAGGAACGCCTTGCCCGAGTGGTTGACGATCTCCACCCAAGTCCGGGTGTGTTGGTCCAGGGCGGCTTGCGAAAGACCCGGGGGTCGATTCAACACACAGACGGTCTGCAGGGTGACCGGTGCCACCACCTCCCAGTCCGATGCCTGGCGAATCGTCTCCGCCAGCCAGCGGGCATTGTCCAGGTCCCTGCGCAGCCGTTGTCGAATCGATTCAATGCCATCCAAACGCAGATGAAACCAGAGTTTGAGCGCACGAAATCGGCGCCCCAGGGGGATGCCCCAGTCCCGGTACTGGATCACCTGACTGTCCACATCCGACCGGAGATAGCTCGGGTTGGTCGACAGCACCCGCACCAGATGGTCGGGGTCGCAGACATAAAAGAGAGAGCAGTCCAGAATGGTGCCCATCCATTTGTGCGGATTCCAGGAAATGGAATCCGCCGCTTCCACGCCCTGCCAAAGGTGACGGCATTCCGGCAGCAACATAGCCGAGCCGGCCATGGCGGCATCGACATGCAGCCAGATCTGGTGTCGATGGGCACAGTCCGCCAAGGCCTCGACCGGATCGACCGCCGTGACGCCCGTGGAGCCGACCGAAGCCACCACCATAGCCGGCACATCGCCGTTGCGTTTGTGGGTCACCACCGCTCGCTCGAGAGCTTCCGGCAACATGGTGCGCGTCTGCGGGTCCATCTCGACCGCACAGAGGTTGCGCTCACCAAATCCTGCCAGCAGCGCCGCCTTTTTGACCGAGGAATGGGCTTCTTCCGTGGTGTAGACCCAAAGGCGCGGAACGGTGGATCCGAATCCCTGCCTGGCGACCCCGTGGTGGCTGGCCTTTTCGCGAGCCAGAATCATGGTCGTGAGACAGGCCGTGGACGCCGTGTCATGGATCGTCCCCTTCCACCGGTCCGACAAGCCCACCAATTGCCGCATCCAGTCGCAGACCACCTCTTCCACTTCCGTCAGCGCCGGACAGCTCTCCCAAGAAATGCCCAGCGTGCCGAGGCCGGAACTGGCCATATCGCCCAGAACCGATGCCAACGAGGCGTTGGACGGGAACCAGCCGTAATGCATGGGATGCTGAACCTGGGTAATTCCCGGGACCACGATGCGCTCCAGGTCGCGGATGACTTCCACAAAAGATTCGGGTCCTTCCGGGGGAGTGGCCGGCAAGGCGTTGCGGATATCGCCGGGGGCGACTTGCGCCCGGACGGGCATCGCCTCGACCTGCTGGCGATAATCGCAAATCCAGTCAATCAACCGGTGCGCTTCCCGACGAAATTCTTCAGGGGTCATGGGTCAAGCCGAACTGGAAATCAATGGGCGGCCGGGTCCGAACATCGCCAGCTGGTCACTTCGGGCAGGAGGTCCGACGACCCGCAAAGCCTTTGTCATCTGCAACGGCGGATGATTTCGTCGATGCAGGGACCTCTATCGGTCCGGCGGGTTCCGGTCAGAAAATCCTTCATCCCAGATGTGCCCGGGGTCTGGGAAATCCGGGCATCATGGAACCAGGGCACTCCGGCGAGACGATGGCAACCGATGGTATCACAGTGTCCAGTCGCCCTTCTATCTCGGGAGGCGGACATTTTTCACCGTCACTCGGCCGATGAACTGAAACCCATTCCGACCGATCCGAAACCCCGGTGGGGTCACAGACAAGATTCTCCAACGGTTCTGCCGGTATCATAGAGACCCCTTCAACGGAAACCCCCCACCATTTGCTCGTGACACTGGAGACACAGACGCTCGTGATCGGTGCCGGTGTGGTTGGTATCGCCTGTGCGACCGCACTGGCGAACAGCGGGCGGGATGTACTGGTCCTGGAGCGAAATGCCACCATCGGGGAAGAAACCAGTGCCCGGAATTCGGAGGTGATCCATGCCGGGATCTATTACCGCCCCGGTTCGGCCAAGGCCCGGCTATGCATGGCCGGCAAGGCACGCCTGTATGCCTATTGCCAGGCGATGGGGGTTCCCGCCAGGCAGGTCGGCAAGCTGGTCGTGAGCGGCCGCCAGCAGGACAGGCCCCCGCTCAGGAGACTCCTGCAACGGGGAAGGGCCAACGGTGTCAGCGACCTCAGATGGCTGACCCCGGCCGACGTCCGGACACTCGAACCGGCGGTGCACTGTCAGTCGGCCATCCTGTCTCCTTCCACCGGCATTGTCGACAGCCACCAGTTGATGATGAGTCTCATGGGGGAACTGGATACCTTGGGCGGCCACGTCAGCGTGCATAGCCAGGTGATCTCACTGCAGCCAGACGCGGGTAAGGGTATCGCACATCGGGTCATGGTCGACATGGGCCCAGACAGGGAAGTGATCCTCGCCAGAGAAGTTGTCAACTGCGCCGGCCTCCACGCCGTCCCCCTCGCCCAAACCCGTCCGGATGCCAGGACGCACGACCTGCCCGACGCCATCTACACGCGGGGCAACTACTTCCGACTGCGTGGCCGGGCCCCCTTTTCCCATCTCGTATATCCGCTCCCAGAACCCGGCGGACTCGGCATTCACCTCACCCTGGATATGGCGGGCTGCGCCCGATTCGGGCCCGACGTGGAAGCCATTGGCGGACTGCACGCCGGTTATGGCGTGGCTTGCCATAGAGCCGCATTCTTCTATGATCGCATCCGCCGCTACTGGCCTGACCTGCCCGACGGGACGCTGATGCCGGATTATGCCGGAATTCGCCCCCAAATCACCCGGCCGGGTCAAGGCGAAATGGATTTTGAAATTCTCGGTCCCCGTCATCATCACGTCTCGGGACTGGTCCATTGTCTCGGGATCGAATCGCCGGGTCTCACCGCCTGTCTTGCCATTGCCGATCAGGTGACGGCTGAGCTGGGGGAGCCGGCCTGATCAACGGGTTCTTTGCAGCAGTTCGTCAGGCGGGCGTTCCGCCCAATGCCCGGAAGCGCTCCAGTGCCCTTGCCCGGCCGGCCGCCAGATCGATCAGCGGGTGCGGGTAGTGGGTGTCCAGTTGTACGCCCGCCTGGCGCAAGACGGCAGCCGATGCCCGCCAAGGTTCGTGAAGAAAGCGATCCGGCAAGCGGGCCAGTTCTGGCACCCAGGTGCGCACATACTCGCCCTGCGGATCAAACCGCTCCCCCTGACGCACTGGATTCAGGATGCGGAAGTAAGGAGCGGCATCCACACCACATCCCGCAGTCCACTGCCAACCCATGGTATTGTTGGCCAAATCCGCATCCACCAGCGTGTCCCAGAACCAGCGGGCTCCCTCCCGCCAGTGCACCAGACCATGCTTGCAAAGCACCGTGGCGACGACCATCCGAAGACGATTGTGCATCCAGCCTGTCTGCCAAAGCTGACGCATGCCCGCATCGACCAGAGGAATGCCAATCTTGCCTTTCTGCCACGCCGCGAGCAGATCCGGGTGGTCTTCCCAGGCAAACGGCCGATAACGGCGGTTGAAGGGCTCCGTCGGAGTATGGGGATAAAAATACAGGATGTGATGGGCAAAATCCCGCCAGATCAACTGGCGCTGGAACGACCAGGCTTGTTCGGACGCATCTTGCCGAAGTCCCTCGCTGCACTGGTCCACCACGTGTTCCATTGCCCGCCAGATCTGGCGGGCGGAAATTTCGCCAAAATGCAGATGGGGCGACAGACCGGATATCCCGTCCTGTCCGGGCCGGTCACGCATTTGCCCGTAGGCGGCCCACTTTCCCTGGTCGAGGAAATGATGAAGTCGTGCCCGGGCGCCGGATTCCCCGGGTGTCCAGAGGTCGGTGAAGCGCTGATACCAAGGAGTGGCCGGCATCAGATCCAGATCCCGTACCCGCAGGGAGGACAGATCCGGCGGCAAGGGCGGCAGTGCCGTCGGTTCGTCCATGGGGTGCGGCGGCAATCCTTCCAGCCGGTACCGGCGACTGAATGGGGTATACACGCTGTAGGGGGTGCCATCCGGCTTGAGGATTTCTTCCGGTTCACGCAATAAGGCCCCGCCAAGTTCGCAAGTCTGCACTCCGGCATGGGACAGGGCCTTTCGTACGTGGGCGTCCCGCTGTCGGCTGGCCGGTTCATACAGCCGATTCCAGCAGACCCACTCGGCACCGGTGGACAAAGCCACCTCACGCAGTATGCTCCGGCTGTCCCCCGCACGAATCACCAAGCCGGACCCGAGATGCCGAAGGGAGTGGTCCAGGGCGATCAGGCTGTGATGGAGCCACCAGCGCGAAGCCGCCCCCGGTGGCCAGGGCGCGTCTTCATCCGGGGCATGAATGTACAGCGGGATCACCCGCTCGGCCCGAGTCCGTGCATGATGCAGGGCGGGGTTGTCGACGATACGCAAATCGCGCCTCAACCACACAATGGCGACGGAACTCATGGCGACCGGCGATTCCGCCCCGAGTGAACGCCATGGCGCACGTAACCCAACTCAACGCTGAACGACAGCAAAGCCCCCCCGGTCGGTGGTCAGACGGTCCCGAAGGTGACTATAGATACTCGTCATAATGCTGTAAGTAGTCGCTGATATTTTCGGTGAACATCTTTTGATACTGGCGAGTGAAGTATTGTGTGGTCTCTTCCAACTCCGCCGCCAGCTGGCTTTTGTGCCCAGCCGTCGAGGCCACCAGAAAGGCATTGAAACGGGCCGCAGCATACATCAACGCATACCCCACCCGCCCCTCGCCCGTCATCTGATATTGCTCGTTGGCCAACTGGATAAACTGGTCGGCGAGCTGACGGAACTGTTCGGTATTTTGTGGGGACATGATTCGTTGGGATGCGTCGGTGCAGAAATTGGGCCGCTTTCAATCCGGTCCGGGATCGTATGCGTCGTGGGCCACCACGGTCCGGCGATTTCACCGATGGCGTCCAGACACCCGGTTCCATGGACGCTGCCACCTTCCAGGCCACCATGGCATGCGGCGCCTATCCGGCCTTCCCTCCGTCAGGCCATCGCGTCGACCGACCCCCTCCAGACCACCATGGATCGCTCTTCACCGGTCAACTCTTGCGCTGATGGCCACTCAGTGTAGCCGAAAACGGCGGGTCAGCGTAACCCTTGCACTCGAAATTTCAAGGCGCGAGTCGGTACGGCGCCAAACCCGGCATTCATGTCTGCGGTCAGACACGGGCCGTCACGTGCACCTGCCCACCGCGACCTGACCGTCGGCGCACCCGGGCCTGCAACCATCTCACTCGGTTAACGATTTGCGGCATTCGAAGAACAAAACCATCGAGCCCGGCCGGCTGCCCTGACCCCCGGTGAGCATGTCGCTGCCGATCCCATCACCATTGATGAAGAAATCCCCCCACAACACATCATTGCCAGCGCCACTACAAGGCATCGCCCCCCCCTTTCAGGTGATTATTGTCGTGATCGTCGTTCAGGGGGTCGTCCTCCGCCGGCCCCCGGCGGTGCTGAGGCCCGGGGGCGCAGGTGTTCGTTGTCGTGATGATCGCCCGTAAGGGACCGGTCAGTCGTCGGGATCATGTCGGTCATGAGGTCGGCGACTTCTTGGGATTCGTTAGTGGATTTTCGCCCGCCAGCCGGGCAGGCCCATCGGCCAGCTTGCCCGACCCTGCACCGCCCCCGAAAATTTAAGGGTGGGCGAGCCCGCCTCAATGATCGATGAGCGGGGGCAAATCGGGTCAACCCGACAGGGCTTCAGAGGTTCCCAATCCGGGATCTGGCAGGATCCATTTATCATGCCTATCATGTCGGGAGTGCAGGGAAAAAAGACGGATCGGGGGACAAGGTCCCTCCATCACCGCCACAGGTTGCCGATTGGGTTCCCTCATCACGCCAATGGCTCCCATCCATCCGACCAATGACATGCGGCATGACGGATGGGCGGGATCTTGTTCATATGGAGATCGTCAGCGCTTGCCGAATCCGATGGAATTCGCGGTAATATCCCTGCGTGACCGACCAGGATAACCCACACCGACATGATCGAAACCCGCAATCACATTGACGGACAGTGGACCAAGGGACAATGCACCTTGCCCAATGTCAATCCATCTGATACCCGTGACGTCATCGGAGAATATGCCCAGGCCAGCGTGGATCAGGTCGCGGAGGCGATTGAAGCGGCGCACCGGGCGCAAAGCCAATGGCAATGGACTCCGCCAGAGGCACGCTACAACGCCCTCATGCACATCGGCACCCGGCTGATGGAAAATGCCACGGAATTGGGTACGTTGCTGTGCCGGGAAGAAGGCAAGACCCTCCCCGAGGGAAAAGGTGAAGTCTATCGAGCTGGACAGTTCTTCACCTATTATGCAGCCGAAGTGCTCCGTCGCATGGGCGATCTGACGGATTCTGTGCGTCCCAATGTGGAGGTCTTCGTCAGTCGGGAGCCGGTAGGAGTCATTGGCGTCATCACCCCCTGGAACTTTCCCACCGCGCTCCCCGCCTGGAAACTGGCACCGGCCATTGCCTATGGCAATGCGGTCGTCTGGAAGCCTGCCAATCTGGTACCGGCCAGCGCAGTGGCGCTAATGCAGATCATGGAGACCAGTGATTTGCCGCCGGGCTTGGTCAATCTGGTTTTGGGGCCGGGACACACGGTGGGAGAAGCCCTGATCACCTCTTCCCGGCTGGACGCGATCACCTTTACCGGCTCTTTCCCAACGGGCCAGCGCATTGCCAAGGCCGCCGCCCGGAACCTAACCCGTCTACAAATGGAAATGGGCAGCAAGAATCCTCTGGTCATCGTCGATGATGCCGATCTGGACACAGCCGTGGATTGCGCCATCAACGGGGCATTTTTCAGTATGGGACAGAAATGCACGGCCAGCTCCCGGCTCATTGTGACCCGAGGAGTCCACGATGACTTTGTGGAACGCATGCAGACCGCGATGTCGAAACTGGTGATCGGCCATGCTCTGGAGGCCGACACGCAGATTGGTCCGGCCGTGGACGAAGCCCAGCTGTCTCGCAATCTTTCCTATATTCAGGTCGGCCAGAACGACGGGGCCGAACTGGTCTGTGGTGGAGAGCGACTGGACCGGTCGACGCCGGGACACTACATGCAACCGGCCCTTTTTATCGACGGCGACAATGGCATGCGCCTGAACCGGGAAGAGGTGTTCGGACCACTGACGTGCGTGCTCAAGGCAGAAGACTATGATCATGCACTGGCCTTGGCGAATGAAACCGAATTTGGCCTGACTTCCAGCATCATCACCACCTCCCTGGCCAAAGCCACACATTTTCGGCGTCATGCCCGGACCGGCTGCGTCATGGTCAACCTGCCCACTTCCGGGACGGACTACCATGTCCCTTTTGGTGGACGGGGTCATTCCAGTTACGGCCCGCGCGAACAGGGGCGTTATGCCGAAGAATTCTACACCCAAGTGAAAACCGCTTACGTCCGGGGGGAGTGATCCTGTGCTGACCATCGACGCATTGCAGTATTCCGGCTGGAGCCGGGACATCTTTCGTCAGATGCGCGAAGGGGGCCTGGACTGTGTGCACGTCACCATTGCCTATCACGAGACCGCCCTGGAAACTCTGCGCCGCATTGGCGAATGGAACCAACGCTTCGAACAGCACGGTGACCTCATCATGCGGGTACACCATGCACGCGATGTGATGGAAGCGCATCGCCGTCAGCGCACCGGCATTGTCTACGGGTTTCAGAACTGCTCACCGATTGAGGACGACTATTCCTTGGTGGAGGTATTCCACCAGCTCGGCGTCCGCTTCATGCAACTGAGCTATAACAACCAGAGCCTCCTGGCCACCGGTTGCTACGAGGCTACCGATCCCGGCATCACCCGCTTTGGCAAGCAGGTGATCCGTGAGATGAACCGGGTCGGCATGGTGGTCGACATGTCGCACAGTGCCGAGCGTTCCACCCTGGACGCGATTGAATTTTCCACCCGGCCGATAGCGATCACCCATGCCAATCCCTCTACCTTTCACCCAGCGCGGCGTAACAAGTCCGACTCCCTGCTGAAAGCCTTGGCGCAGAGCGGCGGGATGCTGGGCTTCAGTCTGTACCCACACCACCTGAAAAATGGCTCGCAATGCCGCCTGGTGGATTTCTGTGACATGGTGGCACAGACGGCGGAGTTGATGGGCGTGGATCATATCGGCATTGGTTCCGACCTTTGCCAGGACCAACCCGACAGCGTCGTAGCCTGGATGCGAAATGGCCGATGGAGCCGGACCACGGACTTCGGTGAGGGCAGCGCCACCCAGGCGGGATTCCCCGCACAGCCGGACTGGTTCGCGAATTCAACGCATTACCGCCATCTCGCCAACGGGCTCGCGAAAGCCGGATTCCAGCCGCAGGACGTGGAGAAGATCATGGGGGATAACTGGTGGCGGTTTTTTCGGCAGTCGTTTGGTCCCGTGCATGCCAGTCCACCCGGCACCCCTCCGACGGATTAATTGATCCGCCCTCCTTTCGGGGGATTCCCACGATACTGACAAACCACAACCCGGTCCCCCCCAGAGGCCGCTCAGCGTGCGTCGACTTCCATACATATATGGTGTTGCCAATGCCTTCTGAGTGCTCCGTGGGCGGAGTCGCCATTATTATGATTTTCAGGCTGTCTCCAAAAGCATAGACGGCCTGAAAATCTTTGCGATGTACGCTTTGTTTGCGCCTTGATGCCATCAGCCAGCCGCAGATCAAGCAGCCAGCGGCCGGCGCGGAAATCACTGTCCGTCGACTTGTGCGGACCCATGCCGGGGCCGCCACCGAACAGGGGATCGAATGCCTTGGGGTCGGGTTTCAGCGATCGGCTAGGATGCCTCTACAGGGGCCGCTCCAGCCACCGGAGCCAGACATCGCATTGAGGCCGGCCGTACGAGGTCGGCGCGAACACTTCGGTGAATGGGCCGCCATTCTTGAGGGCATCGCCTGACATTCCGACCGTCCCGTCTTCCCAGGCACGAAGTCCAGCACCCTGGGGTCTTATCTTTCAGTCCCCCGCTTTTCGTCGAACCGCCCGACAGGTTCAGGCGGATTTCATCATGACCGCCATGTTTCTCCTCACAGAGCTCACGGCTTTCTGGCACCGAACGCACCAACAATCCCGGAGTGCTCAAATACACCCACTGTTTCCACATGGCCAGGACCATAAAAACCGCCTTGGATGCGAACACCATCGGGCTGCACGTCACTAAAATCGCCTTGACCGGTAACCGGCACATCATGGAACCGGATGCTGGGGATGGCATAATCGGTCTGACGATCAAGGTCCTTGATGTCTTCAAACACCGCGTCGCCGGGAGGTGATTGCGCACAGTGGTCGGACGGGTGGCCTTCGGTCAGCGAAAATTGACCGGATATCCGCAGATCTCTGCACGGCCATCGTGATGCCGAGTGAATGAATTTCCGGGAGCAGATGGCCGTGGGGGCGGGGGAGCAATGGGAGCGTGATGTCGTGGTAGAATTCAGTGAACGAACGAACCGACCATGCAAGATATCGTCCAGCAACTGGCCGTCTTGGAAGGACGCATGAAGACGCATCAGGCAAAATACGAGACCGCACTTAAGCGCTTGACCGGAGAAGTCTGGCGGACATTCGAACGCCTGCGGGCGGACATGGCCCAGGAGATGACCCGGCGGGATACCGAAGCGGTCCGTCGCGAAAGCCGGAGCCGTAGCACTCTCCGCCGCCAGCGGATATCCCGAGTCACCCCTGCCGGCAAGGCCTCTGTCTGGCATCGGGTATCGGCTGAAGGGACTGGCCCAAGGGCTTTTGTGGGCCGATGAACACGAGGAACCGGTGCAAGATACCCTATATCGTCGAAGCCCCCGGAATGCCAAGAGCCCGTCCAATATTCCTTGGCAGGGAAGATCGGTCAAAATATCGTCCAAAGCGAGACCATGGAACTGCTTCGACGGCGCCCAAATGACCCAATCGCACCGAACTCGACCATCATGAAATACCTGCATACCATGATCCGGGTCAGTGACCTGGATAAGTCACTTGAGTTTTTTACCCACTGCCTGGATATGGTGGAAACCCGTCGATACGACAACGAGACCGGCCGATTCACCCTGGTGTTTCTCGCGGCTCGAGACGATGCTCAGCGGGCTCGGGAGGAAATGGCGCCCGTCATCGAACTGACCTACAACTGGGACCCGGAACAGTACACAGGAGGCCGAAACTTCGGTCATCTGGCCTACGAGGTGGACGACATCTACGCCACCTGCCAGAAACTGAAAGACCAGGGCATCCTCATCCACCGTCCTCCCCGGGACGGACGCATGGCCTTCATCCGCACCCCGGACAACATTTCCATCGAGCTGTTGCAAAAGGGAGAGGCCCTGACCGTCATGGAACCCTGGGCCTCAATGGAGAATGTCGGTGAGTGGTAGCCTCGGCCTGTCCCGCGGCGACCCGGGCTCCCTCCCGATCTGTGGGCGACTGCACCTGATCGCTTACGGTCCACGGAGGTCCATCGTGGTGGCCGAAGTGGCGAGGCAAGCCGACACACCATCCGGCAATCTCTCGACCGACGTGCCATTTCTCCTTCCATGACCGATTCTCCCGCCTACCGTCCCCCCAAGGTCTGGGAAACCAGCCGGCCGGCCGGAGGACAATGGTCCGGTATCAATCGTCCTGAAGCCGGACCCACCCATGACGGCCAGTTGCCCTGTGGGTCTCATCCCATTCAGCTCTATTCTCTGGGCACGCCCAATGGCATGAAGGTCACCATCCTGCTGGAGGAACTGCTGGCAAAGGAATCGGGATGCCCTGGGGCGGAGTATGATGCCTGGCATGTCGATATCGAACAAGACGAACAGTTCAGCACCGGATTTCTGGCGGTGAACCCCAATGGCAAAATCCCTGCCATGGTGGATCATGGTGACGGAAAGCCCGTCCGAATCTTCGAATCAGGGGCGATCCTCCTATATCTGGCGGACAAGTTCCATCATTTTTTGCCGACTGACAACACGGCGCGGGCCGAGTGCCTGTCCTGGCTGTTCTGGCAGGTGGGCAGTGCCCCTTATCTTGGCGGTGGGTTTGGCCATTTCTACCGCTATGCCCCGCACCCCATGGAATATCCCATCGACCGTTACACCATGGAGGTCAAGCGGCAGCTGGATGTACTGGACCGCAACCTGGCGAACCGCCGATTCATATGTGGGGAAGAGTACACCATTGCCGACATCGCCATCTGGCCCTGGTACGGGCGACTGGTCATTGACTCCGAATTCGAGAACGTCTACCGGGCCGGAGAATTCCTGGGGTCGGCCTGCTATTCGCACCTGAATCGCTGGGCCAAGGAAATCCATGACCGATTTGCCGTCAAAAGAGGCGTGCGGGTCAATCGGAACCCGCGCAAAGCCTATTGGGCATTACGTGAACGCCATCACGCCAACGACTTCGAAGGACAAATCACGTAGGAAGAATCCCCGCATGGGGCCAAGTCTGCAGAATGCATTCACCCGGGACACCCGTCAATGGATACGCCCTGACTTGGGGGGCGGGGCCACCAGCATGGCCGCAAACTGTTCGATTGCCGGCAATTTCGCCTCATCAATGCCAGTGACATACCCTTTGGCATGGAGCATACGGACCACCGAACCGGTGCTGACATTCCCCTTGGCACCGGGGGCATACGGACACCCGCCAAGCCCGCCAATGGCGGAATCGAACGTGCGAAGCCCCATGTCCAGACTGACCTCGATATTGGAAATCCCCTGGCCGCCCGTGTCATGGTAGTGTCCAGCCAGCCGGTCAGCCGGGGCCACCTTCAGAGCGGCCACCAGCATGGCCGCTATGGTGTCAGGGTTGCCCACACCAATGGTATCGCCGAGAGACACCTCGTAACAGCCGAGTTCCAGCAGTGTCGCGGTCAAGTCGGCGACCTGAGACGGGGATACGTCGCCTTCATAGGGGCAGCCAGCGACACAGGAGACGTACCCCCGGACGGGGATCTGATCGGCCTGCGCCAACTCCATCACGCCCTCGAAGCGTCGGATGCTCTCGTCAATTCCACAGTGGATGTTGCGCTGGCTGAAGGTTTCCGAGGCCGCCGCGAAGATCGCCACTTCATCCGCACCGGACCGCTGGGCGAACTGGTATCCCATCCGATTGGGGGTCAGGGCCGCATAGCGGACGCCGGGGGTACGACGGATACCCGCCATGACCTTGGGGGCATCCTTCATCTGGGGCACCCACTTGGGTGACACGAAACTCGTCACCTCGATCCGTGTGCAACCGGTGTCGGACAGGCGGTTCACCAGCTCGATCTTCTGCTCTGTCGATACCTTGACTTTTTCATTCTGCAGTCCATCACGGGGTCCCACCTCGAAGATCCGCACGAATTCGCTCATGGGTCTTCCCGGTGGTCGGTTTGCCATTCCAGCAGGAGTGCGCCGGATTCCACTTGGTCACCCGGACAAACATGCAACTGGGCAATCACTCCCGGGCACGATGCGCACAGGGTGTGCTCCATCTTCATCGCTTCCATCACCACCAGGCACTGCCCTTCGACGACCGCCTCGCCCGCCTGCACCGCCACCTGCGTCACCCGCCCCGGCATGGACGCGACCACGGTGTCGTCACCCGGCTGATGGTCCGCCGCCCGCCCCCCCGGGGCATCCAGACTCAGATGCCATTCCCGGTCCGCATCCGCGATCAGTATCTCCGAGGCAGCCCGGTGGGACCGTAATGTCCGCACTACACCGTTGATGATCCACTGGTCCGAATCGGTCGGGTCCCGGGTGCAGTGGCCTTCCCAGTCACCGACCCGAACGGTCATGTCTCCCCCCTCACCGGGGATCAACAGCCGCACCTCGGTGCCGTTCAGGGCGACCGAGCGCTCGACCCCACCCCACAGGCGCCAGTCGCCGCCCGAGTCCCAGGGATCGGTCCGACCCATCGGGGGCGCCGGACACGCGAACCTGAGTGCCGCCGCCGAGAGGATCTCGGGCGGGGGGGGCTGTGGCGCCACCAAGGCCGCCGCCTCGGTCGCGATCAGACCGGTGTCCGCCTGACCGGCCACGAACGCCGGCCGCCGGCACAGCCGCGCCAGCCACCGCAGATTGGTCCGACAGCCCGCGACGAACGACCAGTCCAGCGCCGTACGCAGGCGCCCCAGAGCCGTCGCTCGGTCCGGGCCGTGCACGATCAGCTTCGCGATCAGGGGGTCATACCAAGGCGTGATCACGTCGCCCGGTCGCACGCCGGTGTCCACCCGCGCGGACGGGTCCAGTTCCAGCTGTTGCAACCGGCCGGTGGCGGGCACAAACCCCCGCTCAGGATCTTCCGCATACAGTCGCGCCTCCATCGCGTGGCCCTGAATGACGAGCTGCTCCTGGGTCAGTGGCAAAGGCCGGCCTTCCGCCACGGCGATCTGCCAGGCCACCAGATCCTGGCCGGTAATGGCTTCGGTCACCGGATGCTCCACCTGGAGCCGGGTGTTCATCTCCATGAACCAGAACCGGTCCGGATGCAGTCCTCCGGAACCGTCGACCATGAATTCCACGGTGCCGGCACCGACATAGCCCACGGCCCGGGCGGCCTGGACCGCCGCCTCCCCCATGACCTGGCGCATGGCAGGCGTCATGCCCGGCGCCGGCGCCTCCTCAATCACCTTCTGATAGCGTCGCTGCACCGAGCAGTCCCGTTCGAACAGATGGACCACCTGGCCGTGAAGGTCCCCGAACACCTGAAATTCGATATGACGGGGGGATGGGATGCATTTTTCAATCAGGACCCGGTCGTCCGCAAAGCTCGCCTGCGCCTCCCGACGCGCACTATCCAGCGCCCTAATGAACGACTCCGGGCGCTCTACCCGACGCATCCCCTTGCCGCCGCCGCCGGCTCGGGCCTTGATCATCACCGGAAACCCCAACTCCTGCGCCTGCCGCGCCAGAAAGTCCGCCTCCTGCCGCTCCCCCTCATATCCGGGGATGACCGGCACGCCGGCATCGCGCATGAGCCGCTTGGCCGCATCCTTGAGCCCCATGGCGTCAACGGCCCCCGCCGGCGGACCGATGAACCGGATGTCCGCCGCTTCGCAGGCGCACACCAGCGCCGGATTCTCCGACAGAAATCCGTACCCCGGATGGATCGCGTCGGCCCCGGTCCGTTGGGCAATATCGATCACTTTTTCGAGGTTCAGGTAGCTGTCCGCGGAGGGGGCCGGTCCCACCTCATGTGCCTCATCCGCCAGCGCCACATGCAGCGCCTGGCGGTCGACCTCCGAATAGATCGCCACCGACCAGATGCCAAGGGTCCGCAGGGTCCGCAGGATCCGGCAGGCGATTTCCCCCCGATTGGCCACCAGCACCTTGTGAATGGGTCGTCGCGTCATGTTACATGCGAAACAACCCGAACCGGGTCTGGGGAATCGGGGCATTGAGCGCGGCTGACAGCGACAGGGCCAGCACCTGCCGGGTCTTCAGGGGATGAATGATGCCGTCATCCCACAGCCTCGCGGACGCATACAGCGGATGACCCTGATGCGCAAACCGATCAATGATCGGTTGCTTGAAGGCGGCTTCGGCCTCCTCGTCCCACGAGCGACCGGCCCGCTCCATCCGGTCGCGCTTCACCGTGGCGAGGACCCCGGCCGCCTGCTCTCCCCCCATCACCCCGATTCGGCTGGTGGGCCAGGTCCACAGCAGGCGGGGACCATAGGCCCGCCCGCACATGCCATAGTTGCCCGCTCCGAAACTGCTCCCGATGATCAACGTCAGCTTCGGCACTTGGGCCGTGGCCACCGCCGTCACCAGCTTGGCCCCGTCCTTGGCAATGCCGCCGGTCTCGTATTGCCGTCCCACCATGAAGCCGGTGACGTTCTGCAGAAAGAGCAGCGGGATCTTCCGCTGGCAGCACAGTTCCACGAAATGGGTGCCCTTGAGAGCGGATTCGGAGAATAGGACCCCGTTGTTGGCGATAAGGCCCACCGGGATCCCCCACAGATGAGCGAATCCGCAGACCAGGGTCGTGCCATAACCCGCCTTGAACTCGTCCAGCCGGGAACCATCCACCAGCCGGACAATGACTTCCCGCACATCATGGGAACGACGGGGGTCGGCGGGAATCACCCCCATCAGTTCCGAAGGGTCGACGATCGGATCTTCCGGAGTGGTCGTGACCACTGTCCCGGGCTTGCGCCGGTTCAGCCGCGCCACCGCCCGGCGGGCCAGCTGCAGGGCGTGGTCATCATTCTCGGCGAGATGGTCGCTGACTCCGGAACGGTGGGTATGCACCTCTCCTCCGCCCAGGGCCTCGGCCGTCACCTCCTCGCCCGTGGCCGCTTTCACCAGCGGCGGACCCGCCAGAAAGATCGTCCCCTGATCGCGCACGATGATGGACTCGTCGGCCATCGCTGGCACATAGGCCCCGCCCGCCGTGCACGAGCCCATCACCACCGCAATCTGGGCAATCCCCCGCGCCGACAGGTGCGCTTGATTGTAGAAGATGCGGCCGAAGTGGTCCCGGTCCGGGAACACCTCGTCTTGGTGGGGCAGATGCGCCCCTCCGGAATCCACCAGATAAATACAGGGCAGGTGGTTGGCCTCGGCCACCTCCTGCGCCCGCAAATGCTTCTTCACCGTCAGCGGATAGTAGGTCCCCCCCTTGACCGTGGCATCATTGCACACCACCATGCATTCCACCCCGCCGATGCGGCCGATGCCGGTGATGATGCCGGCACACGGTGCCGCCCCGTCATACAGTCCATGCGCGGCCAGCAGCCCGATCTCCAGAAAGGCCGAACCGGGATCCAGCAGGCGGTTGATACGGTCTCTCGGCAACCGCTTGCCGCGGCGGACATGCCGCTCCCGGTCGCTGGGTGGTCCCCCTTCCAGGGCGTGCGCCGCCGCCGCCTCCACGCCATCCAGTGCCCGCGTCATGGCCGCGACGTTGTCCCGATAGGTAGCCGAGCGGGTCGACACCGCGGTCCGGAATCCTCTCACGACCCGACTCCACCCCCCGGAGCGGTGGCCTCGAACAACTCGCGCCCGATCAGCAGGCGGCGGATTTCACTGGTGCCAGCACCGATCTCATACAACTTGGCGTCGCGCAACAGGCGACCGGCGGGATAGTCGTTGAGATAGCCGTTGCCCCCGAGCACCTGAATCGCTTCCAGCGCCATCCGGGTGGCGCGTTCCGAGCTGTAGAGAATGCATCCCGCCGCATCTTTGCGGGTCGTTTCACCTCGGTCACAGGCCGCCGCCACCATGTAGGCATAGGACCGGCATGCATGAAGCGTGGTGTACATGTCGGCCAGCTTGCCCTGCATCAACTGGAACCGGCCAATCGGCTGCCCGAACTGCTGGCGGATATGGACATACGGAACGGTCACATCCAGACAGGCTGCCATAATGCCGAGCGGTCCCCCCGACAGGACTACCCGTTCCGTGTCGAGACCGGACATCAGCACCGACACGCCACCGCCTTGCTGACCGAGCACGTTGTCCACCGACACCTCACAGTCCTGGAAGACCAGTTCGCTGGTGGGGCTGCCGCGCATACCCAGCTTGTCGAGTGGGGTGGACACACTCACCCCCGGACAATCCCTCTCGACGATGAAGGCCGTGATCCCCCGGGGACCTGGGTCCGGACCGGTGCGGGCATACACCACCATCACCTCTGCCACCGGCCCGTTGGTGATCCACATCTTGTGGCCATTGAGCACATAACGGTCCCCCCGATGTTCCGCCCGCAGCTGCATCGACACCACATCGGAACCCGCACCGGACTCCGACATCGCCAGCGCCCCGATGGACTCTCCTTGGCAGAGTCTGGGCAGATAGCGACGCTTTTGCGCCTCGGTGCCATGGCGCTGGATCTGGTCCACGCACAGGTTGGAATGGGCCCCGTAGGACAGCCCCACCGATGCCGAGGCGCGACTGATCTCCTCCATGGCCACCACATGGGCCAGATACCCCATGCCGGCCCCCCCATACGCCGGCTCCGCCGTGATGCCCAGCAGACCCAGATCGCCCAAACGCCGCCAGAGTGCCCCGGGGAAAACATTCTCCCGGTCCGTCTGTTCCGCCAGCGGGGCGATCTCGTCCTGGGCCAATCGGTGCACGGTTTCCCGCAAGGCCTCGACCTCCTCCCCCAAAGCGAAATTCATTGAGGCTGAGAACATGTTGATACTTTCCAATCTGTCGGCCGACAGTATACCGGAATCGTGGGTAACCGGAATACCGGTGGGGTGGCCTTTTCCACAGGCTGTGTCGACCCGTACTTCCATGACCATTATTCCACACACAGCGCATGGATTCACTCGCCGAATTGCCACTATAATGGAATGCTGGTGGTGATTTCTTCTGTCAGTTTCCAGTCCCACCGGGATTGACGCAAAGAATCTCCATTGTGTGTATATTTTCGTCTCAAAACCGATTGATCGAGGAGATTCTCTATGAAAAGACCGCAAAGAACCATCAAACGCCGCTCCTTCCTGGCCGGCTTGGGCGTCACCGCCGTGGGGGTCACTGTCGCGCCACGGAGCGTTTTCGCCATGGAGGAACCCAAACTGAATTTCTACAACTGGGACACCTATATTGGCGAAACCACGTTGGACGATTTTCAAGCCATGAGTGGCATCGAGGTCAAGATGGACCTGTTCGCCGACAACGACGAACTGTTCGCCAAGCTCAAGGGAGGCAATCCGGGATATGACCTGATCGTGCCCACCAATGACTATGTCGAGCGCATGATTGTCGCAGGCATGCTGGAACCACTGAACCACAGCAAGATTCCCAACTTCGCAAACGTGGATACTCCGTTTCAGGATGCCCTGTACGACCCCGGCCGAAAGCACAGCATGCCCTATATGTGGGGCAGCATCGGCATCGGTTATCGCAAATCCGCTGTGGATGGTGTGCCCGACAGCTGGAAATGGCTGTATGATTCGGACCGGCATTCCGGCCGGATTGCCATGCTGGCGGATGCGTCGACCGTCGTTCAGATGGGACTGAAGTATCTCGGCCATCCCCTCAACTCCACCGACCCGGCCCTGATTCGGCAGGTCGAAGACATGATCACCCGCCAGAAGGTGCACATCAAGACGTTTGCTGAGGACAATGGCCAGGATCTGCTGGCGGCCGGCGATGTTGACCTGACCATGGAGTGGAATGGGGACATCCTGCAGGTGATGCTGGAAGACGACGACATCGGCTATGCCGTCCCCAAGGAAGGCGGCCTGCTATGGGAAGACTGTCTATGCATCCCCAAAGGGGCGCCCCACCCGGAAAACGCCCATGCCTTCATCAACTACATTCTGGATGCCGACGCAGGTGCCCTGATTGCGGACTACATCCAATATGCCACGCCCAACGCCGCGGCCAAAGCCAAGATGGATGATGCCTATACCCAGAATCCGGCCATCTTTCCACCAGCCGATGTCACGGCGGTATCCGAAGCCTCCATCTACAAGGGGGAGGAATATCAGCAGTTGATTGATGAGACCTGGACCCGGATCCAGGCGGCCTGACCCGGCTGACCCTCGGGCGGACTGGCGGGTTGGGCTCATGCCTGGCCTGCCTGTCCCGTCTGGGCCGGTCTGATTACGGATGGATCACTGGCGCCGCCATCCCCTGGTTTTCTGGCTGCTGGGGCTGCCACCCGCCTGCTGGCTGCTGTTTTTCTTCATGGCCCCGCTGGGCCTGGTCTGGCTGTTCAGTGTCGGTGAGAAGCAGGGTCTGGTGGACATTCACCTCAGTTGGACCTTGGCGAACTACTTCCGGGCCGCCGACCCGCTCTACATTCAGATATTCCTCAAATCCTTCTGGTTTGCCGGCCTGACCACGCTGATCTGCCTGGCGGTGGCCTTTCCGATTGCCATCACGATCACCTTCGCCCGCGAGCAGTGGCGGCCCGTGCTGTTGCTGCTCGTGATCCTGCCGTTTTGGACCAACCTGCTGATCCGAACCTATGCACTGATCGCCGTCCTGCGTACCAAGGGGTATCTGAACCATGGCCTTGAGTTTCTCTGGGACTGGTCTTCTGCCACCCTCCGCTTTCTTGGCCTGGATGCCACCGCCGTGCTGGGCGAACGTTTCGTTCCCCTCCCCTTTCTGTATAACAACTTTGCCGTGGTCTTCGGTCTGGTCTATGTCCATCTTCCATTCATGGTGTTGCCACTGTACGCCGCTCTCGACCGCATGGACCGCTCCTATCTGGAGGCCAGTCTGGATCTCGGGGCTTCCCAGTTCCAGACCCTGTTTTTCATCATGGTGCCTCTGGCCCTGCCGGGTATTGTCTCGGGTATCATCATCACGTTCATTCCAGCGCTGGGCTCTTTCCTGACGCCGGATCTGCTAGGAGGAACCGACAGCCAGATGATCGCCAATGTCATTGAGCGTCAGTTCAAGTCAGCCAACGACTGGCCTTTCGGGGCCGCCTTGTCCTTCGTGCTGATGTACATCACCTTCTTTGCCTTGGCGGTCCGCGCCCTAATGGCGAAGCGGCGGGGCGGGACCGCCGATATCTGATGCGGTCACGTCCGGCACCTGGTCCGCTCGAATACGGCCGCCGACGGTGGATGCAGGCTACCATGGCTCTGTCATTCTTGTTCCTGTATGCCCCGATCGTGATCCTGGTGGTGTTCAGCTTCAACGACAGCCGCCGCAATATCGTCTGGCGCGGCTTCACCACCAAGTATTATGAAAAGGCCTGGAACAATGACAGCCTGATTGAGGCGTTTGTCAATTCGCTGACCATCGCCTTTCTCAGCACCTTGATCAGTACCCTGCTGGGAGCCATGGTGGCCCTCATGCTCTGGCGTTTTCGGTTCCCGGGCAAGGCTCCGTTCGAAGCCGCCACGGCGTTGCCGATCGTCATCCCCGAGATCTGCATGGGCGTGGCCATGATGGCGTTCTTTCAGCGGGTCGGCTGGCCCACCGGACTGCCCTGGCCCCTCAACCTCAGTGCCATCACGGTCGCCCATATTTCCTTCAGCTTCCCTTTCGTCGCCATGATCGTGCGGGCACGGCTGACCCATTTCAATCGTGAGCTGGAAGAAGCCGCACGAGACCTTGGGGCCAGCGAATGGCAGGTATGCCGGGACATCATGGTACCGTACATGAAACCCGGACTCATCGCCGGTGCCCTGTTGGCATTCACCCTGTCGTTGGACGACTTCGTGATCACTTTCTTTACGTCCGGACCGGAAACGGTGACCTTTCCAGTCAAGATCTATTCCATGGTGCGGTTTTCGGTGACCCCGGAAGTCAACGCCGCCTCCACCGTGCTGATTGCCATCACCTTGTGTCTCACCACCATCGCGCTGTGGCTGCAGAACCGCAGTGGCCAAAAACCGGTTGCATAACAAAGCTCCCTATGACCGAACCCACTCCGATCATCGAAATCCGCTCCATCACCAAGCGATTCGGTCCTATCGTCGCGGTGGACAACAACGATCTTTCCATTCACGCGGGCGAGTTCTTTGCCCTGCTCGGCCCGTCAGGCTGTGGCAAGACCACTTTGCTCCGGATGCTCGCTGGCCTTGAGGTGCCCACTTCGGGGCAGTGTCTCATCGACGGGGAAGACATGGCGGGAATCCAGCCCAACCGCCGCCCCGTGAATATGGTGTTCCAATCCTACGCCGTGTTTCCCCACATGACGGTCTATGACAATGTCGCCTATGGCCTCAAGGTGACGGGCACTCCGAAAGCCCAGATTGAAATCGACGTGATGACCGCGCTTGGTCGGGTGCAACTGGAAGCCTATCGCAGCCGGATGCCCGACCAGTTGTCCGGTGGACAAAAGCAGCGGGTCGCGCTGGCCCGGGCCCTGGTCAAAAAACCCAAGGTGTTGCTGCTCGACGAACCTCTGTCGGCCCTGGATGCCAAGTTGCGCGAAACCATGCAGGTCGAACTGGTCAAACTGCAACATTCCGTCGGCATCACGTTTGTCATCGTGACCCACGACCAAGACGAGGCGCTGTCCATGGCGGACCGCATCGCGGTGATCCGGGCGGGCCGGATTGAACAGGTGGCCACCCCACAAGAACTGTATGAATCCCCGCGCACGCGTTTCGTCGCCGAGTTCATCGGCAAGATGAATGTTTTCGAGGTAGAGTCCAGCACGACCGGGAACGGGCAGGTCACGGTGGAGGTTCCCAACCTGGGACAGGTCCGCATTCCCTGGCCGCAGCCCGCTGATGCCGTGGACAGCATCGCCATCCGTCCGGAAAAAACCCATTTGTTCCGTGAACGACCCGAGGGAGAACTCTACAGTGTCGACGGTCGGATCACCAATGTCGCCTACCATGGCAGCGAAAGCCATGTCTTTATCGAAACCCGAGCGGGTCTCCAAGTTTCCAGTACCGTCCCGAACCATCGCCGCGATATGGACCCTTTCCGTACCGGGGATAGCGTCTGGGTCGGATGGCGACTGTCGGACACCCTGGTGCTGACCAACTGAATCCGGCCAAACCATGGATACATGCTGCGGATGTAGCTGCCTCACCCATCCGGCGACCTTCCTCGGTGGCGATCAACTACCCTTTATCCTTTGCGCTGCTGGGTAGCAGCGACCTCGGTTCCGTTGCCCCCTTCGTAAAACCGTATCAGATACGCATATGGATTGACCCGTCTTCCACCATCGGGGACGTGCCGGGCGCCCGTGTTCCAAGTCTTTCGGCCGGTCGCGCCCGGGAGAGCCGGCCCGGCCAATCCCCCGCACGACCTCCATCCAGAGTCGATTGTCCCAGCCGGTCCCGCCGACATCGCCGGGCTGACCGGACATCCCGGGCTCGATTCCTTCCCACGGGTCATCTCTGAATGCCAAACAGGGCATGGCCATAGCCGATGACGGATCATTCGCCGGCCAATGAGACTCGAAACGACTTCCATGGCTAACGTTCTCCGGGACCAGCAGACAAAATCACCATGAACATCTGGTGCGGAGCGAGATCTTTATCTGGCCATAGCGCCTAATCGTCGGTCCGGTTGTATCGGGCCGCTACTCCTGTTCCGCCTCAACATGAGTCAAGCGATGCCCCAGACCTCCCATCAGATGCCTTGTGGTAAAATACCGTAGGGAGTCGGCAGGGGGTTGCAAGCCAAAACGCATGACATGTTTAATCGAAGGCAGAGAACATGAACCGATTCGAAGACTTGGTCGAGCGTCTTGGTCTCGGCGAGGACTCGACCTTGGAACTCAAACGTGTCGTCATGGCCGGAAGGCGGGTCAAGAATCCGAACCGCAACGAATTCGCCGATGAACTGGCGGCCTTCGCCAACACCAAAGGCGGCACGGTTATCCTCGGGGTGGATGACCAAACACGGGAGGTGACGGGCATACCGCTCGAAAGCCTTGATGCCGTGGAAGGCTGGGTTCGTGAGATTTGCAACGATTCCGTCAACCCCCCACTGGATGCCGATATCTACAAGCTGACCCTACAGGACCAGTCCGGCAGTGCGGTGCCGGTCATTCGCATCGCCATTTCCCGTAGCCTTTTCGTGCATCGAAGTCCGGGGGGATACTTTCGCCGTCTGGGTAGTTCGAAGCGTGAAATGACACCAGAGTATTTGGCACGCCAGTTCGAACAACGCAGCCAAAGCCGAGTCATTCGCTTTGATGAGTCGGTAGTGTCCCGCACGGATCCCAGCCATCTGGATTACACGTTGACGCGTCGCTTCCTGCGGACAGAAGGCTTAGATGAAGACATCACCACAGAGTGGTTACGCAAGCTCCATGTGATCGCAAAGGACGATCAGGGTGTCTCACGACTTACGCTAGCCGGAGGGCTCTTGTGTACACGGGAGCCTCAAAGATGGCTGCCTCATGCGTATATACAAGCGGTCAGCTACGCTGGAGAGCGCACCGACATCGACTATCAGACGGATGCACGCGATATCGGCGGACCACTCGATGAACAGGTAGTGGAAGCATTGCATTTCATGAAACGTAACATGCTGGTGCGAGCGACCAAATCAACGGCGCGGATGGAATATCCGCAGTTCAGCGAACGAGCCGTCTTCGAAGCGCTGGTGAATGCGGTCGCACATCGGGACTACTCATTAGCCGGCGAGCGCATACGACTGCATCTGTTCGATGACCGAATCGAGCTTCACGTGCCGGGAGCACTTCCCAATACGCTCACCCCGGACTCGATGCATCTTCTGCAATCCAGCCGGAATGAGATCCTTGTGTCTCTGTTGGCACAATGCCGAGCCCCGGCAAATATCGGACGCAGATATATGATGGACCGTCGCGGGGATGGAGTACCCATCATCCGGAACGAATGCGAGAAGCTTTCCGGTCACCTGCCCGAATACGCCCTGATCAACGAGAGCGAATTGCGGCTCATCATCCCGGCAGCGAAAACAACACTGCCGGCAACATGAAAACGCGATAGTTCAATGCCGGATATAAAGCGCATCGTCTGTCTTGCGAATTCCCGTAAGCTGCATGGGCGGTGTATTGCTGGCCGGGAGTGGAATGATGGTCGGGTCGGATATTGGGTTCGACCGGTCAGCAATCGGGAGCATCACGAGGTATCGGAGTACGAACGCCAGTACGAAGATGGTAGTGACCCGCGAGCCCTTGATGTCATCGATATTCCGGTGGTAGAGCGACAACCATGGAAATTTCAGTCCGAGAACTGGCTGCTCGACCCGGATTACTACTGGGAGAAGGTGGGTCGGCTTTCATCATTCGACTTGCCACTACTTAAGGATCAGGTCGGTCCACTTTGGCTGGATGGCCACAGTACGTACCATGGGCAAAACGACAAAATTCCCTTGGAAGTGGCGCATTCTCTCAACGACTCCTTGAGGTTGGTTCTTGTCGACGCCCTCCAACTCTCGGTGTTTAAACCCGGGGAAGCCTTCGGCAACGCAAAGCGACGTGTCCAGGGACGCTTTCTGCATGCGGGAACCAGGTACTGCCTCTGGGTCACCGACCCTTTCTATGAGCGGCAATATCTGGCGAAACTGGATGGAACCTATTCCATTGGCGAGTGCTTTCTCACCGTGAGCTTGGGAGAACCGTTCGGCGACGCCGTCTATAAACTCATCGCATCCATCATTGAAGAACCACGTAGACCGTCCCGATGAACGCAGTCAGTCACAACGTGTTGACCATCGGACATTCGACACATGCGCTGCAGGCATTCGTTAACTTGTTGCAGATGCACGACGTCACCGCCGTCGCCGATGTCCGCTCCAAGCCATACAGCCGATTCAATCCTCAATTCAATCGTGAGTGCCTGGCGGAAGCCTTGAACGTGAAAGGCATCCAATATGTGTATCTTGGCAATTCGCTCGGAGGTCGGTCGGACGATCCGTCCTGCTACGAAGACGGACGAATCCGTTATGACCGGGTCGCAAGGACCAACCCGTTCAAGGACGGTCTGGACCGGGTGGTTCGCGGTGCCGCCAAATACCGAATCGCGCTGATGTGTGCGGAAAAGGAGCCACTCGACTGCCACCGGACGCTCCTCGTATCCCAAGCCTTGGAAGAGCAGGGGGTCGACGTTGCCCATATTCATGCGGATGGCCGAATGGAACCGCACGACGACGCCATGGACCGCCTGCTCGACTTGCAGAGGATTCACCGTGAGGATCTCCACTCTACGCGCGAGGAACTGATCTCCATGGCCGTCACCCGACAGTCGGAACGCGTCGCATACGTGGACCATGAACCCACTGTCCGGATTGTGGAAAAATCCCCATGAAGGTGTACACGATCGGTTTTACCAAGAAATCGGCAGACCGATTCTTTGGTCTGTTGCGCGAGTCCGGCACAAAGCGCGTGGTGGATGTTCGCCTCAATAACATCTCCCAGCTCGCCGGTTTCGCCAAGCGTGATGATCTCGCATTCTTTCTGGCCGAGATCTGCGGCATGGAATACGTCCACCTGCCCGAACTGGCCCCCACAAAGGAGATGATGGACGACTACAAGAAACACGGTGGCGACTGGGGAACCTATGAGACGCGGTTCCTTGAGTTGATGCGCCGACGTCAAATCGAGAGAACGATTCCCGAGGAAGTCGTCGCGGATGGATGCCTGCTGTGCAGCGAGGACAAGCCCCATCATTGCCACCGCCGATTGGTCGTGGAGTATTTGGCAGACCATTGGGGCCGCATCGAAATCACCCACCTTGGATAGGGCAGACATCCCCACTTTCACACCGGGTCCAGCACTCTTCAAGGAGCCAAACTGAATACTATTCTGGTTTGGGTTCCTGTCTGCTCTCGGCCTGCAGGTCGGGCTTCATCATGTTGACTGACACATGCTGAACTGATCGCAACACGAATACGGCCGGTTGTCCACTCAGACGAACAGGTGCGTGATCGTCGTACCCAGACGGGCTGGGTATGGTCTCTGAACAAGGGGAGGATCTGTCGGTGATCTTTCCAGACAAGAGCGAATAAAGCGTCGCGGAGCGGCGGCTGTCGGACCCGGGGGTTCCCGGGTCTGTCACTTGCACATAACTTGACAAATGATCGATCGGACAACTGGACTGCAGGGAATTCATCCTGGAGGATCGGACCGTTGCCGATTGGGCTGCGCCCATGCGATGCACTGACCCCGGCGTGGTGGTAGCAGGCGCTGGAACCGGAGGGGATCGCTGCCGCATGGCGCTGGCCCGGGATTTGTGCGAGCGCAGTGGCTGGCGCAAAGGGATGGGGTCGTAGTGCCGGTCCTCGGCGTCGAAGGTCCGGCCGCAGTTGGCCGGGTGTCTGGGGACGGGGTCACCGTCACCCTGTCCGGATGGGGTGGTGGATGCCGATCTGGCGGCGCTGGGGGAGGTGACGCTGGAGCGGGTGATGAACCCCAGTCATCAGCGGTCCTGGCGGGGCATCATTCGCCGGGGGAGCCGTTGCCACCGGGCAGGCAGTTGAGTTGGTTGATTCGCCATGCCCGGTATGGCATCGTGGGGGGCATCGGGTTTGGTGCGGTGGGCCGGCAACTGGCGGTGCGGACGGTTGCCATTAGCGGGACCGGTCGGGCACGGGTGGACTATCTGGAGCAGGCGATCCGGCAATCCCGGTTCCTGCGGCGGCCACTGTCTTTCTGAACGAGCCCGACGAATACGAGGAGGCATGCCGAAATCCGGAATATCGACTCGGGCGTCCCCTCAACGCGCTCACCCATGGCGTCGATCATGGACGAGTCGCCCCGTGGAGTGTTGGGTTAACTGTCAAGCTATGAGTGAATATTCATCCGCTTCACCAGGGCAATCCCCCGGATGTATTTTGGTTCCACCCACAGGCCAATCCCGCCGGGGGGGGGCATCGGGCAACCATACCGGTTAGGATAGTCTCCGACATATAACCAGAAGATCGAGACGGCTCATGGCCAGACAATCCGCAGCCCGGGTATCGGACCCCCCCAGTCGGGCGACCTACCAGGATGTGCTGGAGGCTCCGCCCCATCGGGTCGCCGAAGTCATCGAGGGGGTTCTGCACATGAACCCGAGGCCCGCGTCGCCCCATGCCTGGGCCAGTACGAGTCTCGGGGATTCCCTGGGCCCACCATTCAATCGTGGTATGGGCGGCCCTGGTGGATGGTGGATTCTCGACGAACCCGAGTTGCACTTGGGCGAGGACATTGTGGTCCCCGACCTGGCCGGGTGGCGCCGGGAGCGGATGCCGACATTGCCCGAGACGGCCTGGTTCCCTCTGGCCCCGGACTGGGCAGGCGAGATCCTCTCCCCTTCGACCCGGGCCATGGACATTGGCCCCAAGGGGGCGCTCTATGCCCGGGAAGGGGTGGGCTGGCTGTGGTTTGTGGACCCCGAGATTCGCACCTTGGAAGCGTTCGAGCTGCGGGAGGGTCATTGGTTGCTGCTGGATGTGGTGAGCGGCAACGCCGAGGTCTCCCTGCCGCCCTTTGATGCGGTCGGCTTCAGCCTGGGCGACCTGTGGCCGGACGGCGGAGCGGATGATCCGAGTCGGGACGAAGCTGGCCGGGATGCAGGTGACCAAGGCGAGGGGGTCGAATCCTGAAGGGTGGTTGTTCTGACCTATATTGAAACGCAGTACCGTAGCCCGCATCCTGTCCGCGACAGTACCCTTTGGCAGATGGGAAATACCCCCGGCTTTGCGCTACAAGTCATCCCTGTTCGGAGCCTTTGGCAGTACGCTGGTCCCAAATTTACGAATGGATGGGCAGAGTCAAGGGCTTTTTTGTTTAACCTCTCCATAAAAAGGATGTCGTGGGAGTCGCCACCGGCTTGGTCTACACAATCCCCCCATCCCCGCCTATCGAGCATCCATACCTGACATCCCTCTGATTCCATGCCGATTGGCATGAGAACCGTCACCCAGAACAGCTCTCGGGAAATCGTGCTGACGTCCCGCCCGAGCTGCGCGGCCATCGGCCGCTGGGATCGACCCGTGAACTGGAACGCGAAAATGGACGGTCTTTCCGGGTGGGTCAGGGGGTGGTCGCCAGTCGGCATGCCCCTTCTCCGTTGATTGGTCAACTGAGAGGGTCTGCCATCCTCTGGCCCGCCGCCATCTGCTTAACTCAAGCGATCCGGCGACGGGTCCAAGGGTTGCACTTCAGAGTGGCACGGGGGCGCTGCTTGACCCACACGACCGGTAAAACTGGCCCTCGATTCGATGGGAACGTGACGGATGAGGCCATGGAAAGAGCCCCGGCCGGATCCAGTAGCGAATCTGTCCATCCGAAGCATCGTGATCGATCTCGGACATCTCTCTGGTCGGATCCCCTCCGACGAAACGTCAGCCGACCCCAGTTGAAGGGTGTGATGACCTGTGTGAGGGGTCCGGCCGGATTGAACGGCGATGCCGACCCGCCGCCGAAGATCGCACGGCCGTTGGCGCCGTCCCTCACCTCCTCGAAATCCTCCGGTCGGAAGCGCTGTAGGCGCCTTGCGGGGGAAACGCACTCCACCGAACTAATGACCGGAAAAATTGAGTCATGGAATCCGCAAAGAACCTTCTTTCGAACTCATCCCCCCAGCTTCGCCACGGTCCCCTGAAACCGAACGGCCATCTGCATGCAATGCTCCAAAATCTCCAGATAGTGCGCGATCCGCCATCCAACCGCCATGGTCGGTCATCATTTGCGTGGAAACCAGTTGGAGGGCCCTGTTGGGGCATACGTTATACCGTCGACCCCCCTCGAGTTTGTCACATTGCCATGTCGCGAGCGTAGCGCAGATAAAGGGCTCGCATCGCCCGAGTGACGGGCCCAGGAACACCCTGACCGATAGGTCGGTCATCAATCCGGACCACCGGCATCACGAAGGTGGATGCCCCCGTGATGAACGTCTCTTCAGCGCCACAGGCCTCTTCCAGCGTGAAGCATCGTTCTTCAAAATCAATCCCGTTGCGTCGGCAAAGTGCCAATACGGCCTGACGAGTGATTCCGGGGAGAATATCCCGGGAGAGCGACCGGGTAACAATCGTGCGGTCGCGGACCAGGAAAAAACTGGTGGAGCCGCCTTCCGTCACCCACCCATCCGGACCAACCATCAACGCCTCGTAGGCCCCATGCTCCTGTGCCGTCTGTTTGGCCAGCACCTGCCCCAGGAGATTGACCGTCTTGATGTCTCTGCGGGCCCATCGGATATCGGGGACACTCCGAAGTGTGACTCCGGTTTGCACGACTGGATTCGTGCTGGAGTCCGTGGGCTGGGTGAACATGAACACCGTCGGGATCAGACCTTCCTGGTAGACGTAGTCCCGTTCCGCCATCCCCCGGGTGATCTGGACATACACCCACCCCTCCTTGATCTCGTTGCGACGCACCAGTTCCCGGAAGGCCGCCAGCAAGGTGTGACGGTCCAGTGGCGGGGGAATGGACAACTGGCGTAGAGAATGGTCGAGACGGGTCAAATGGTGAGTGAAATCGATCAGTTTGCCCCCAAGAACACCGGTCACTTCGTATACCGCATCACCAAACAGGACCGAACGGTCGAAGATGGAGATCTTCGCCTGTTCAGCGGCCATATACTCGCCATTGAGATATACGATGGGGCCCATGGCCTCTCTTTTCCAGAGGATATGTCAACGATTCGGGATGGATCCTCATGGTAACGCACCTATTCATCAGTGACCAGCACTACAAGTACCCAGTATGCCTCACCGGGTATGCTATGATCGCCAACGCTTCTTCCTCAGACGACCCCTTTTGGTCCCAAGGTGGATTCCAAAACCGACTTGATGTGGCGGTACCATTGATTTTCGGATGTCCGGCCCGTGATATGAATGCCGCCCTGATCGACCTGCGCAGTGATACCGTGACCTCCCCGTGTGCCGGCATGCGCCGTTCCATGGCCACCGCCGAAGTGGGAGACGATGTCTATGACGAAGACCCGACCGTGAACCGCCTGCAGCATCGGCTGGCGGAAATGGCGGGCCATGAGGCTGGACTTTTCTTTCCCAGTGGCACCCAGAGCAATCTGGTAGCACTGCTCAGCCATTGCCGGCGCGGAGATGAATACATCGTGGGCCAGGATGCGCATACCTACCGGTATGAAGGGGGCGGAGCGGCCGTCTTGGGCGGCATCCAACCCCAGCCCCTTGAGTTCGCACCGGATGGCACCCTTCCGCTGGCCCAGATCCGGGCGGCCATCAAGGAGGACGACTTCCACTTCGCGGTCACCCGCCTGCTCGCGTTGGAAAACACTATCGGAGGTCGAGTCATACCCCGGGCGTATATCGACCAGGCCCGCGCATTGACCCAGGAACACCACCTCGGCTTTCACCTCGATGGAGCCCGGGTGTTCAATGCCGCCGTGGCACAACGCCTCTCACTGGACGACATCACCAGTTCGTTCGACTCGGTATCCATCTGTCTGTCCAAGGGTTTGGGTGCCCCGGCCGGTTCGGTACTGGTCGGGCCCAAGGACTGGATTGCCCAAGCCAAACGTTGGCGCAAGATGGTCGGGGGCGGAATGCGGCAAGTGGGCGTACTTGCGGCGGCTTGTGAATACGCTCTAGATCACAATGTCGATCGACTGTCGGATGATCATGCCCAGGCCAGTTGGCTGGCAGAGCATCTCCTGAATATCGATGGGCTTCGGGTAGAGGGCCAGGCTGCCCGGACCAACATGGTGTTCCTTTCCCTAACGCATCCCTCCCACAGCACCGCCTTCCAGTCATGGTGTCGGGAGCGTGGGCTCCTGTTTGGCGGAAGAACCTCGTTCCGGCTGGTCATCCACAAGGATATCCACGAGTCCCAAGTGGTCCGGACCGCTGACTTGATCCGAGATTATTTTTCCAGTTAGGTCTCCCCCGGACCATCCCCCATGCCTCGCACACTGCCCTTCGATCAGGCGCTCCGCCACCGGATCACCCGGAACCTGCGGAACTTCGAGGTCAGACGACAACCTCGGGAGGGTCGCAAACATGCGGCCGTCGCCTTTACCCTGGTCGAGCAGTCGGTCGCCCCGGGCATCGCGAACATTCCGTTTAACGAGCATGACCGAAACGAAGCGGCCTTCATTCTGACGGTCCGCGCCGCCCGGATGTCCAGTCATGCCGGACAACGTGCCTACCCCGGTGGGCGGATCGACCCGGGTGAGGAGGTCATCAATGGAGCACTCAGGGAACTGGCAGAGGAAGTCGGGCTGACGCTCGGACGAGAGAGCGTGCTCGGTCATCTGGACGACTACCCCACGCGATCCGGCTATGTGATATCACCGTTGGTGGTCTGGGGTGGACCGAATACGGTTCTGACGCCCAATCCCGACGAAGTGCAACAGATCCATCGGATACCGGTCTCGGAACTGTTACGCGATGACGCTCCCATCCTGGAATCGATTCCGGAAAGCCCCCATCCAGTCCTCAAGATGCCATTGGGCGATGAGTGGGTGGCGGCCCCCAGCGCAGCGGTGTGCTATCAGTTCCGTGAAGTCGCCTTGCTCGGGCGAGCCACCCGAGTCGCCCATTTCGAGCAGCCGTACTTCGCCTGGACATAATCCCGCCCGGTGCCACTAAGTCGTCCAGCCTCTGCCGGGACCGATCCGACCCGTGGGTCTCCCCTGGCTGTTCACCACCGCCGGACGAAACCAAGGAGCCAGGGCGGCGCACTCATCGTCCGCCAACAACCCCAGGGTATCCAGCAATCCACCGAGTGCCACTTCGCTTCCCCGGCGGGCACCATCATCGACTTTCAGGGCGAATCCAAGACCCTGTTCCGGAACGATTCCACAATACATCCCCTCAGCCCCGGTCTTGACCAGAATTCTCCCCTGTGTCTTTTGGATGACCGCCGTACAGCACCGACCACTGCCCGCCACCAGGGTCGGGTGCTGGCGGACCGCCGCCAGAATGCGGGTCATGGCGTTGGACCGGGTCGAGTAGTCCCCGTCAGATCGGGCATAACGTGCCAAGCCAGCTGCCAGCACGTTCATGGGCATACACAAGGCCGGCAGTCCACAACCATCACGCTCCCAAGTCAAGCACTCGGTATCGACCTGCATAAGGTCACGCATCACCATCCGCCAGGCGACCTGAGTGGGATGATCGTATTCACTGTAGCCCTTGATCGGCACCCCCCAATGTTGTGCCAAAGTCAGCATGCCCAGGTGCTTGCCGGAACAGTTGTGGTGTTTGCGTCCCGCTGGCACGCCCTCTCGGATCAGGCGGTCGGCTGACGACGGGTCGCCTGGGCGTCCGGGGCCACACTCCAGGTCCTCGTCCGTCAGGCCAAGCTGTTCGAGCCACCTTTCGATGCCTTCGACATGCATCCGTTCCGCATTATGAGACGCACAGGCCAAGGCGATCCGGTCTGGACCGAGTCCGAATGCGTCTGCGGCGCCGGATTCCAGTAGCGGAATGGCTTGGATGAATTTGTAGGCCGAGCGGGGGAACACCTTCCGACAGACCTGGCCGATCGAAAACACCGTGTGGCCGTGGGCATCTCGCACCACGGCACTGCCACGATGCATGGATTCCACTTCACCTCCCCGAATCACCTCGGCGAGCACCGGGTTGATGATGGTCGTTTCATCCATGGGACGGTCCTGAGGGAAACGCCACCCGGTGCCATGGTGTATGATCCGTGTGCAGGCATCCGAACAACGGCTGGCCACGAGGCCTCAATCCGTCATCGGCCATCGGCATCGTGATGTCGGCGTGATTCACGTTCAAAACAGTCCCGTGAGAAGAGTGGAGCGACCCCTGACCACCATGAGTGACCGGCGATGGACCGAAGCATAACACCTCCGGTGCTGGTGGTGACCGGGGGAAGCCGGGGCATCGGGGCCGCCGTCTGTCGACTGGCGGCCAGACGGGGATATCGCGTGGCCCTGAGTTACCGAAGCGACCTGAAACGGGCTCAGCAGGTCGTGGACGAAGTGGCCGCCGACGGGGGCTGGATTGTTCCCATACCCGGCAATGTCGCCATGGAAGCGGATGTCGTCCAGCTCTTCGAGACCGCAACCCACCAACTTGGTCCGGTCACGGCGCTGGTCAACAACGCAGGCATCCTCGAAAATCAAATGGCGTTGGTAGAGATGACCGCAGAGCGGATTGACCGGGTTTTCGCGGTCAATGTGCGGGGTAGTTTTCTCTGTGCTCGGGAGGCGGTCCGACGCATGGCATTGAGTCGCGGTGGCCAAGGCGGCGCGATCGTCAACCTTTCGTCCATCGCCGCGCGTCTCGGGGCCCCCCATGAATACATCGACTATGCCGCTTCCAAGGGGGCCATCGACACATTGACCGTCGGATTGGCCAAGGAAGTGGCCTCGGAAGGAATCCGGGTCAATGCCGTTCGGCCAGGGATCATCGATACGGAAATTCATGCCAGTGGCGGCGAGCCGGGTCGGGTGGGCCGGGTGGCTCCCACGGTGCCCATGAATCGGGCCGGAAGCGCCGAGGAAGTCGCCCAGACCATCGTGTGGTTGCTGTCCGAGGAAGCCTCCTACCTGACCGGAGCACTGGTGGACGTCAGTGGAGGCCGTTGACGGACGCCCCCCAGATGGTGGTCCATTTCCCCAGACAAATAAATAACGGTCAAGCGGGCCGCTTGGCCTGAAGAATCTCACCGAACGTGGCGTATTCGCCGGCTCCGAGCCGGGAGAGCGGCTCTACCCGGTCCGCCAGGATCTTGATCCGCCCCTGGTCATTGACCCGGACACAGTCGTCGGACACATAGACCGATCGTACCTCACCGAACACCAGCTTCTGATCCCGATGTCCGATAGTCTGGATATGATGGCGCTGGCACATCAGGACGATCCTGGAATCGGCGACCCGGGGAATCGGAAAGCCCGCCACCGCCGACAGATGGATGTCATTGGCACGAACCTCCGACTCCCCATAGGGCAGGGTGGCCGCCGTCTGGTTCAGCACCGGCAACTGGCTGACACTGGCAATATTGACTGTGAAGAATTCCCGCCTTTCGAGATTGTGGGTGGTGTTTTTTGGGCCGCCATCGTCCAACTGACCCACGGAAAAAACGACCAAGGGGGGATCCGACGCCACCGCATTGAAATACGAAAAGGGAGCCAGATTGTAATCCCCCGCATCATTTTCCGAGAGAACCCAGGCAATGGGGCGAGGCAGGACGGACTGGGTCATGATGAAGTACGCTTCCGCAGGCTTCAAGGAGACGAGGTCGATCAGCATGGTCAGGGAGGGCGGGTATGGGAGCGGTCTGCAGTATAATCCAATCGGGGGGAGATCCCACGGCCACGGTCACGGATCCCGGACCGCCGCCAGCGTCGTTTCCACCTCATCCCAGGGAATCTCGCGCCCCGCTCCGGTCGCACGATGCTGGTATTCCACCACCCCCTTCCCGAGTCCCCGTTCTCCCACAGTCAGACGATGAGGAATGCCGATCAGTTCCATGTCGGCGAACATGGCCCCCGGTCGTTCATCGCGGTCATCCAACAACACCTCCAGCCCGGCAAGCTCAAGGCGTTCATGCAGGGCATCGGCCGCCACGCGAATTCGTTCGGATTTGGCGTAACCGATCGGTACGATGGCGACCGACCAAGGCGCAATGGATTCGGGCCAGATGATGCCCCGGGCATCGTGGTTTTGTTCAATTGCCGCCGCAACCACACGGGAAACGCCGATCCCATAGCATCCCATGAACATGGGAACTTGTCGCCCACCCTGATCCAGCACTGTAGCCCCCAATGCCTCGGAATACATGGTGCCAAGCTGGAAGATATGACCCACCTCAATGCCCCGAGCGATGGTCAGTCGACCGTGCCCATCCGGGCTCGGGTCCCCTTCCACCACGTTGCGGATATCCGCCACCGAGCCTAAGGGCACATCCCGCCCCCAGTTGATGCCGAAGTAATGCCGGTCGTCGCGATTGGCTCCCGCACCGAAGTCAGCCATCGCGGCCACCTCCCGATCCGCAATGAAGGGAATGGGCAGATTGACCGGTCCAAGTGACCCCGGACCGGCCCCGATGACCGCCCGGATTTCCGCTTCCGTCGCCATGCGGAGCGGCGCAGCCACCAGATCCAGTTTTTGGGCTTTGACGAGATTCAGATCATGATCACCGCGCACCAGAAGTGCCACGAGCGCATGGCCACTGTCAGGAGCCGCCGCCACCACCAGGGTCTTGATGGTTTTTTCGATCGGCAGGCCGAAGCCCTCCACCAGTGCCCGAATCGTTCTGATATTCGGGGTGTCCACCCTCCGCATCGATTCGGAAGGCGGTGGCGCCGGGCCAGGAGCCATGGTCTCGGCCTTTTCCAGGTTGGCGGCATAGGGACCGTCATCGGAAAAGACGATGGCATCCTCCCCAGACGAGGCGAGAACATGAAATTCATGCGATCCCTCCCCGCCGATACTGCCGTTATCCGCCACGACGGCCCGGTAATCCAGTCCCAACCGATCAAAAATGCGCACATAAGCATCGTACATCTCTCGGTACGATGCTAGCAGGGACTCGAAATCAATGTTGAAGGAATAGGCATCCTTCATGATGAATTCCCGGGCCCGCATGATGCCGAAGCGGGGTCGAATCTCATCCCGGAACTTGGTCTGGATCTGGTAGAAGTTGGCCGGGAGCTGTCGGTAGCTGCGGATCTCGTTCTTCGCCAACTCGGTGATCACCTCCTCATGGGTCGGGCTGAGACAGAAGTCTCGCTGATGTCGGTCCTGGATACGAAGGAGTTCCGGTCCATACTTTTCCCATCGACCCGACGCCTGCCAAAGCGCCGCCGGATGCACCCCGGGCAGCAACACTTCCTGCGCCCCAGCGCGGTTCATTTCTTCACGGACAATCGCCTCCACCTTGTTCAAAATGCGCTTGCCCATCGGCAGCCAGCTGTAAATCCCAGCTGCGGTCCGACGAATCAAGCCCGCCCGGAGCATCAGCTGATGACTGACAATCTCGGCATCGGCGGGGATTTCCTTCAAGGTAGCCAGCAAGTTTTGGGTCGTACGCATGAACAGTCGAAATCAGGAAGATTGGATGCGGATCAGGTGATCGCCTGTGCTCTTTTGTCCCCTACTCCGGCAGAATAATTTAACCCCACTTCAGAGTGACGCAGGGGTGTTTTTTTATAACCTGGCGGACCGATTCAGGCGAGACCGACTCGACCACGCCCAGTTCGACCAAGCGATCACGCAACAGATGCAGGGTCCATCGGGACTGACCGGTGGGGGGGTCACGACCCATCAGGGCGATCAAGTGTGCTTCGCCGTCCCCATCGAGAACGCGCGACCTTTCCCGGACCCACGGCTTACGCTCCCCGGCAGCCTCCAGTCCTTCCTCGACGCCCCGTGGTCGTCACCGCCAGACGGTCTTCTCGGAAACACCGACCCGATGCGCCACCTCGCGGTCGATCAGGCCAAGACCCTGATCACCCTCATCGGCCCACAGCAGCACTTGGGCGTGAGTACGACGATAGGCCGCCGCCTTGCCTTTGCGGACCAGCGCTTGGCGTTCCGCCTCGACCAAACGAACCACATACTTCTTTTTCATATTCATACTCAACCGGTTGTCGGACCAGGTTGAGAAAGCAGTTTAACATTAGTCAGAATCAATTCGAAGCAGTGCTAGAGTATCTTGACCAGCGCGACGATCAGTCCTCCCTGGGCGATCAGTGCGCTGAACATCCATTTCAGCAGATCCGCCTTGACCTGCGCCATATCGGCCTTGGTCTCCTGTCGCAAGGTTTCGATATCAGCCTTGATCTTCGCCATATCGGCCTTGGTCTCCTGTCGCAAGGTTTCGATATCAGCCTTGATCTTCGCCATATCGGCCTGGGTCTCCTGTCGCAAGGTTTCGATATCAGCCTTCGTGGCCTGTTTCAGTGCCTCGATATCGGCCCTGATCTGCGCCATATCGGCCTTGGTCTCCTGTCGCAAGACTTCGATATCAGCCTTCGTGGCCTGTTTCAATGCCTCGATATCGACCTTGGTCTTCTGTCGCAAGGCTTCGATATCGACCTTCGTGGCCAAATTGGTGTTGAGCAGGGCGACCTGCTCCTCAGCCAGCGTTTCCGCCTGCAGCTCAGTGAAGCCGCTGCCCGTCAAACGCTTGACAAAGCGGTGCGTATCAAATGCGATGGCTTCGGTCATGAGGAAATTATAGCCCATCCACTCCGGCCCAACAAGCCTCGGCCAGGTCGGCTCCGAAAGCGTTCCGTCTGACGGGAAAACTGCGGGCGTCTCCGCTGGAACTCGACCCCGACGCCCGCCCGTTCTCTTCCGCGTCGGACTCGGCTTCCAAGCCGACTTCACCCACCAGCCCCGGCGCAAGCCAAGGCTTGACCCCCGTGGTCCAGCGATCACTGGTGGGGCAATGCCCGAGGGTTCGTCGAGCATACCGGCCTGCCGGCTGAGCTCCCATCAGCGGATTCCTGACCGGGCCACGGTCGAAAAGGAAGTGCGTGCCTGGACGAATGCGCACAACCGGAAAGCGGTTACCGTGAACTGGCGATTCACGACCGACGATGCTCGAATCAAGCTGAAAACTCTTTATCCGTCAATATCACAATGATAGAATAACTAGAGTAGTGCTTGGCAGAAAACGCCATTTTGCCCGATAAAAATTTGTTTTTCCATCGCAATTTTCTCCTCTTGTTCGACGAAGATTGACCCGAAACGGAGCCAAATCGGGTCAAATCAGCCGAGAGGGCCCTTGTTTCCCGAATCTTCGCCCTTTTCCACTGGCCATGAGACCCCCCTTGAATCCCCCAGTCGACCTCGGCGCTCCGGTCGATATCGGCTCCATCCGACTCAACCCTCCGTCCCGGGACGATATTCCTGCCTGGTTGATCGGTCTGCAGCCTCTGTCCCGGCACCCGGACTGGCGTGCCCGGTTGTTCGCCGGGCGGGAAGCAGCCGGGGTGGACCGGCACCCCGGTCGCCCGGGCAGGGATCGGTGGCAGATCCTGGTCATGGCCCCGATCCAGCCGGGCGGGGGCGGTGACTGGGACCGGTGGCAGGAACTGGTCAACGAACACCGGACGACCCGGGAGTTTCTGGGACACGGGCCGTCCGGGGGGGAATATCCACGCCAGCAGGGGATTGACTAGGTGAGTGGGCTTCAGCTCGAGCGACTGGCGCCGGTGAGCGCCTTGGTGGGGGAATCGGGGCAGGCGGTAGCGAAAAAAAGCCGGGCGAGCGCGGGTGCGGGCGGTGTGACTCGTTCGTAGTCGAGACCGATGGGCACGGTCCGACGGAGGTCAGTCTGTGGTGGGATAGTCTGCGTTCTTTGCTGGGGGTCTGCGCGATGCTCAGGAGGGCGATGGGATTCGCGGCTGGCGCTAGGCGAAGCCCTGGCGACGAGCACTCAAGCAACGCTTCCATGGCGTCCGCCGCTCCCGACAGGCCCAGGCGTCCCCCGGACGGGTGGCCGAGTCTCTGCCACTCGGTCGCGACCTGATGGGGCGGGCGAAAACCCCGCAGTCAGAACTCGAAGCCCTCGGCGCGGATCCCGCTTTGCTGGAGCGGATCCAGGGGTTTCTGGAGGGGGCGGAGCGGCTGTCCGATCCGATCGACCGGCGCCGACTGCCCGGCGAGACCATGCCGTCCCACGAGCCGCTCGATTCGGTCTTTGACCCTCACCCCCGCTGGAATGTCAAAGGCAAGGCGGGTCGCCCCGTCGAACGGGGGGGTCCCGGGGTGCCTTCTGGAAGACCCGTTTGGGTTGATGCTGCACCACGAAGTGATGTGGGCTGAAAACGAGGTCGATCTGGCGGGGCGGATGATCAAGCGAACGCAGGACCAATATCCCGAACGGTCGCGGTGCCGTTTCGACCAGGGGGTTCACCGCCCCAAGAATCGGCGGTGATGGGATGAAGGGCGGGAGCCCCAGGGCCTGCCGCGCCAGGGGCGGGGGTCGGCGGCGGACCGCGAGCGCGAGACGGAAGCGACCTGCCAGGCGGCGCGGCCGCCGCATCCGGCAGTGGAATCCGCGATCAACCATCGGGAGCACCGGGGATTGGATCGGGTCAGGACGCCTGGTGCTGAGGGCTTTGCCCGCACCGGGGCCGGGTCGATGCGGGCGTTCAATCTGCATCGATTGGGGGGGTTGCTGCGTCGCCGGCTGCGGGAGGCCGAGCGCCGACGAAGAAAAGCGGCCTGACGGCCGCTGACTCCCCTTTCCGGCATCCACCTCCCCTGACCGATGGGTCAGGGTGGGGGGACCGGTGGGCGCATTTTGGCAAAATCGGGTCAGCAGGGACCCCCAGTGGGATGGTCTCGGCCGGTCATCGGGAAATTCGATCAGATTCTCTTGTTTTATAGAGATTGCCTATTGTTTTGCTGGGGGAACTGGCGACGGACCGAGCCGGGTCGCCCGAAAAAGAGGCGTTTTCTGCCAGACAACTAGAGTATCTTGACCAGCGCGACGATCAGTCCTCCCTGGGCGATCAGTGCGCTGAACATCCATTTCAGCAGATCCGCCTTGACCTGCGCCATATCGGCCTTGGTCTCCTGTCGCAAGGCTTCGATATCGGCCTTCGTGGCCTGTTTCAGTGCCTCGATATCGGCCCTGATCTGCGCCATATCGGCCTGGGTCCCCTGTCGCAAGGCTTCGATATCGGCCTTCGTGGCCAAATTGGTATTGAGCAGGGCGACCTGCTCCTCAGCCAGCGTTTCCGCCTGCAGCTCAGTGAAGCCGCTGCCCGTCAAACGCTTGACAAAGCGGTGCGTATCAAATGCGATGGCTTCAGTCATGAGGAAATTATAGCCCATCCGCTCCGGCCCAACAAGCCTCGGCCGGGTCGGCTCCCGGCCGATCCGTCGCGACCCGGTCGACCGTCATTCGCCCCATCCCAGGGGGATCATCGCCTCGCGGGTCGGCTCCGAAAGCGTTCCGTCTGACAGGGAAACTGCGGGAGTCTCCGCTGAGACTCGACCCCGACGCCCGCCCGTTCTCTTCCGTGTCGGACTCGGTTTCCAAGCCGACTTCACCCGCCAGCACCGGCGCAAGCCAAGGCTTTACCCCCGTGGTCCAGAGATCACCGGCCCAGGTTCGGGCGGTGGAAGAGCGGATCAACCGCCAGCCCCGGAAGGTGCTGGGGGTTCGGACCCCGGAAGAGGTCTTCACCGCTGCCGCCCCGCCCTGAAGGCGGTCATTCCTCTCCCATCCCCTGCCTTTCCAGAAGCCCGTGTTCGACGGGCAGGGCCCCACTCGGCCAAAACCCGTCTGACACGGCCCGAGCGGGCCCTTGCGTCGAGAAATCGCCTCGGTCAGACTCCCTAGCGTCGAGATGGATGCCATCAATGACCGACATCAGCCCCTTTCAGCCCCTGGGAGGGTTGAATGGTCCGGTCGCCGCCGTGCTCCTATTCTTCGGGGGACGCCCTCATGCCGGGAGCGGGGCGAGTGTGGCACTTCAGACTGGAGGTGGGGACATGATATGAAGACAACCGGATAATTCGTGCATTATCTAGTGCCTGGCAGAAAACGCCATTTTGCCCGATAACAATTTGTTTTTCCATCGCAATTTTCTCCCCTTGTTCGACGAAGATTGACCCGAAACGGAGCCAAATCGGGTCAAATCAGCCGAGAGGGCCCTTGTTTCCCGAATCTTCGCCCTTTTCCACTGGCCATGAGACCCCCCTTGAATCCCCCAGTCGACCTCGGCGCTCCGGTCGACCTCGGTGCGATCGAACTGGACATCGATTCGCGGGACGATCTTCCCGCCTGGTTGATCGGTCTGCAGCCTCTGTCCCGGCACCCGGACTGGCGGGCCCGGTTGTTCGCCGGGCGGGAAGCGGCCGGGCTACCCGGGGTGGACCGGCACACCGGTCGCCCGGGCAGGGATTCTGTGGCAGATCCTGGTCATGGCCCCGATCAAGCCGGGCTGGGGCGGTGACTTTGATCGCGTGCAAGAGCTGGTCAATCAGCCTGTCGATGGGCGGGCCTTGCTGGGCCATGGTCCGTCTGGGGGGACCGATCGCCGCCAGCAGGTGGTGGATAACGTCAGTGGGTTGACGCCCGAACGGCTGGTGCCGGTGAGTGCCCGGGTGGGGGAATCGGGGCAGGGGGTGGCGAAAAAAAGTCGGGCGAGCGCGGGCGCGGGCGGGGGGACTCGTTCGTGGTCGAGACCGATGGGCACGGTCCGACGGAGGTCAGTCTGTGGTGGGATAGTCTGCGTTCTTGGCTGGGGGGTCTGCGCGATGCCCCCGCGGGCGATGGGATTCGCGGCTGGCGTCAGGCGAAGCCCTGGCGACGAGCACTCAAGCAACGCTTCCATGGCGTCCGCCGCTCCCGACAGGCCCAGGCGTCCCCCGGACGGGTGGCCGAGTCTCTGCCACTCGGTCGCGACCTGATGGGGCGGGCGAAAACCCCGCAGTCAGAACTCGAAGCCCTCGGCGCGGATCCCGCTTTGCTGGAGCGGATCCAGGGGTTTCTGGAGGGGGCGGAGCGGCTGTCCGATCCGATCGACCGGCGCCGACTGCCCGGCGAGACCATGCCGTCCCACGAGCCGCTCGATTCGGTCTTTGACCCTCACCCCCGCTGGAATGTCAAAGGCAAGGCGGGTCGCCCCGTCGAACGGGGGGGTCCCGGGGTGCCTTCTGGAAGACCCGTTTGGGTTGATGCTGCACCACGAAGTGATGTGGGCTGAAAACGAGGTCGATCTGGCGGGGCGGATGATCAAGCGAACGCAGGACCAATATCCCGAACGGTCGCGGTGCCGTTTCGACCAGGGGGTTCACCGCCCCAAGAATCGGCGGTGATGGGATGAAGGGCGGGAGCCCCAGGGCCTGCCGCGCCAGGGGCGGGGGTCGGCGGCGGACCGCGAGCGCGAGACGGAAGCGACCTGCCAGGCGGCGCGGCCGCCGCATCCGGCAGTGGAATCCGCGATCAACCATCGGGAGCACCGGGGATTGGATCGGGTCAGGACGCCTGGTGCTGAGGGCTTTGCCCGCACCGGGGCCGGGTCGATGCGGGCGTTCAATCTGCATCGATTGGGGGGATTGCTGCGTCGCCGGCTGCGGGAGGCCGAGCGCCGACGAAGTCGCTGGGCGGCCTGACGGCTCCCACTCCCCCTTCAGCCACCGCAACCCCCCGGCGGTCGCGCCGGGGTCGGGGGACGGGCGAGCCCGTTTCCGGTCAATCGGGTTGAAATGGGTCAAGCGCGGGGTGGGATCGGCTTTTGATCGGGAAATCCGATCAGATTCTCTTATTTTATCGATGTTACCGATGGCCTGACTGGGGGAACTGGCGACGGACCGAGCCGGTTCGCCAGAAAAAGAGGCGTTTTCTGCCAGACACTATCTATTTCCCGAGAACGGTGTTCCCGGGAAGCTGTCCTACCGATGGGTTCCCCCAAGCGTCGGGACATGTCCGGCCTGACGCTGGCGGGGCCCGGCATAAGATGAAGGAGGTGGGGCCGGTCTCATTGCCTGCCAGTCGCTCCAGCGTGACAAAAGTGCGGTCCAGTTCTCCATCATCAAGCAAATAGCGAGCATTGAATCCCGGGCAGGCGGTCAGGTGGCGGCGATTGAAGGTCTTGCAGAATAGCATTCCACCTGGGGTCAATGCCTTCACTAGGTGCGGCCACAGGGATCGATTCAGATAGCGTACCACGGAAATCAGGTCGAAGCACTGGCCGGGCAACACAGCCCGGTCCAGATCCATCGCTACCGGATGGACCGCGAGGTTCCGGTGCACGGCGGTGCGCTGGCAGAGGGCCAGCCCATTGATGGCACCATCGACCGCGACTACCTCATAGCCGAGCTGGGCCAGATACAGGGCATTGGCGCCCTTGCCACACGCCAGTTCCAAAGCCAGGCCCCGCCCCGGCAGGACGTGGGCCCATTGCCGCAGCTCATGCTCTCCAGCGGGCTCGACCCCATCCGCTGTCTCGGCATACTTTCGGTTCCAACGTTCAATGTCCTGGCGCACAGCACTCAGTAGGCGGAGCGAAAGGGCTGCACTTCCACCCAATCGCCAGCCTCCACCCCCGCCGAGGCCTCCGGCAGGATGATGTAGCAGTTGGCCCGGCTCATGGAATGCAGGATGCCCGAGCCTTGGTCGCCAGTGGAACAGACCACAGTCCGCCCCGATTCATCCTGCTGCAGAATACCCCGCTGATACTCCATCCGGCCCGGGCGCTTTTTCAAGGTCGATTGCGTGGGGACCCGCAGACGCAGTTCCCCTGCCCGGGTTTGCCCGGACATTTTCCGCAAGGCTGCGCGAACAAAGATCTCGAACGTCACCATGACCGACACCGGATTGCCCGGCAATCCGAAAAACAGGGCGTCCCCCACCGTTCCGAAAGACAAGGGCCGTCCGGGCTTGATCGCGACTTTCCAGAAAGTCACTGCTCCGAGCTCGGCCAAGGTGTGCTGAACATAGTCCGCCTCGCCCACGGACGCCCCCGCCGCAGTGATAACCATATCCGCACAACGGGCCGCAGCCTCGAAGGCCTGACGAATGTCGCCGGGATCATCCGGCACAATACCCAGATCCACCATCTCCACGCCAGCCTCGGTGAGCATCCCAAACAGGGTGTAGCGGTTGGAATCATACAGCTCGCCGATGGCAATCGGTTCGCCCACGGAGCGCAATTCATCCCCGTTGGAAAAAACCGCCACCCGGGGTCGGCGCCACACCGGCAGTTCGGCAAAGCCCAGGGAGGCGGCGAGTCCAAGGTGGGGCGGACCGACCCGGGTGCCTCCAACGATCGCCACCTCCCCCGGCTTGAGATCCTCGCCCGACAGACGCACATTGGCACCGACCTTTTCCCGCGCCGTGACCATCACGGTCTTCCCCTTGGAGGTGACCCGTTCCTGCATCACCACCGTATCGGTTCCCTCCGGCATAACCGCCCCGGTCATGATGCGCACACATTGCCCCTCGCCGACCGATCCTTGGTACGGCTGGCCAGCAAAAGATACCCCCACCACCTCGAACGGACGTTCGTCCGCCGCCGGCAAGTCCGCGCCGTTCAGCGCATAGCCATCCATGGCCGAGTTGGTGTGATTGGGCACCGCAACCCGACTGCGCACATCCCGTGCCACCACCCGGCCGAGGGCCGAGCGCAGACTCACCACCTCGACCTGGGTCACCGGCTCGACCCGGGCCAGAATCCGGTCCATGGCCTCAGCGGCGCTCAGGGAAGCGGGGTCGAGGTCGCAGCTGGGATCCGACGCGGCACGGGATGGGGGGGTATCGGGCATAACCTCGTCCTTTGGCATCAGGAAGTCCGGTTCCACTCCCCCGACCGACCACCGGATTTGTGCACCAGACGAATGGCGGTCATTTCCATGCCCCGATCGACGGCCTTGCACATGTCATAGACCGTCAGGAGCGTCGTCTGGACGCCGGTCAGCGCCTCCATCTCCACTCCGGTCCGGTCGGTGGTTTCGGCGGTGACCGTGCAATGGACGCGGCTCGACCGAGGCTGGACTTCCAGGGCAATCTCGATCCGGGTCAACGCCACCGGATGGCACAACGGCACGAGTTCGGCCGTCTTCTTGGCCGCCTGGATGCCCGCCACCCGCGCCACCGCCAGCACATCGCCCTTGTGATGCTGACCTGCACCGATCATCGCCAGGGTTTCCGGCCGCATGCGGATGTGCCCTTCCGCCACCGCCCGTCGCCGGGTCGGTGCCTTGGCCGCCACATCCACCATATGCACATCCCCCTTCGCGTTGAAATGGGTCAGGGTCTTGGGCTGTTCCATACGAAATTACCGGTTCCAGATGACAAGGAAGGTGGTATTGTAATGCCAAATCGTGTCTGGAACGCACGGGCGGGCCGCCGATCGCATGAATGAACACAGCATCGTCTTTTCCATTTTCCTGATCTTCGCAGGAGCCGCCTTGCTGGCAACCGTGGCGCTGTATCTGCGTCAGGCTCTGCTGATCGCCTATCTGGTCTTGGGGGCCGTGCTCGGACCATGGGGACTCAAACTGGTCACCGACGCCGACCTGATCCAGGACATGGCCCGGGTCGGGATCATTTTTCTCCTGTTCCTGCTGGGACTGAACCTGTCCCCGCACAAGCTGCTGCAGCTGCTGCGGGAAACCACCCTAGTCACGCTGACCTGCTCTTTGGTGTTCAGCACGGCGGCGGCGGGGGTTGCCTGGCTGTTCGGCTTCGGTCTGTTCGATGTGGTGGTGATCGGGATGTCCGCCGCATTTTCCAGCACCATCATCGGCCTGAAGCTGTTGCCCACCACGGTGTTGCATCACCGCCACACCGGGGAAGTGATCATCAGTGTCCTGCTGCTGCAAGACCTGATCGCGATCATAGCCATGCTGGTGCTCCAAGGGATGGGCCAAGGGGATGTCCCATGGGCCGAGATGGCCTGGCTGTTCATCACGCTGCCAGCCATCTGCGCCGTGACCTGGTCCTGTCAGAAATGGATTCTGATCCCCCTTTGGGCGCGATTCGCTCAGATCCAGGAATATGTGTTTCTGCTTACCATTGGCTGGTGCCTGGCCGTCGCCCAACTGGCGGAATATCTGGGGCTGTCGTATGAGATCGGCGCCTTCATCGCCGGGGTGGCGATTGCCAGTACGCCAATGGCCCTGTATATCGCCGAGAGCCTGAAGTCGCTACGGGATTTCTTCCTGGTGATGTTTTTCTTCGGGATTGGTGCGGGCTTCGACCTGCAGGCGGCGGTCGATGTGCTGGTGCCCGCCACGCTGATCGGAGTCGGGCTATTGCTGCTGAAGCCGTTGGTGTTCCGGTTCGCTCTGGTGCGTCAGTCGGAGTCAGACAGCCTGGCTTGGGAAACCGGCGTGCGGCTCGGGCAGATGAGCGAATTTTCCCTGCTGATCGTCTTTGTAGCCTCAAGTCATGGGCTGATCAGCGACGACGCCTCGTTGCTGGTTCAGATTGCCACCTTGATCAGTTTCGTATTCTCGGTCTGGTATATCGTTATGCGTTACCCCACCCCCATCGCAGTCAACGAACAGTTGCGGCGGGGTTGATGGCCGCTACCCGCAAGTCGGTCATCCCGGATGGTCCCACCCCCGGCAGCCCAAGGGCCGATGACCCGCCGCCACCAAAGCTGGCATCACCGTCGACTTGAGGGTGAGGCTGCCGGATGGCATCAGGAACCGGTGCCGGACTCATCTAAGTGTGGCAGGTATTCCTCATATCCCTCGGCCGCCATCTGCTCCCGGGGGATAAACCGAAGCGCGGCCGAATTCATGCAGTAGCGCAATCCCGTGGGCCTGGGCCCATCCGTGAATACATGTCCGAGATGGGAGTCGGCAATGGCGCTGCGCACTTCGGTCCGAGGCAAAAACAGCTTGCGGTCGCTCCGGGTGCGAATGTATTGCTCGTCGATGGGCCGTGTGAAGCTGGGCCAGCCGGTACCGGAGTCATACTTATCCCGGGAACTGAACAGGGGTTCTCCGCTGACGATGTCCACATAGATCCCCGCTCGCTTTTCATTGGCATAGGCATTGTCAAACGGCCGTTCCGTGCCCTCTCGCTGCGTCACCTCATATTGCAGGGGATCGAGTCTGGTGCGAATGATGGACTCGTCCGGTCGGTGATATCGTTGGTCTTGTGTCATGCCTGTTGGTGTGTTGTGGCCCGAAACAAGGCCGATTGTACCCCTCTTACATCGACGGTTGAACCAGGGATCGTCCAGCGGATTCGATGATCTCGGCGCTGGCGCTCATTCAGGGCTTGCCGACCTGTCCGCGATCAACCCCATCGCGTCGAGCCCGGGCGCAAGTCCCGGTTGTGGCCGCCGGACTCCCGGGCGAGCGAGATGCCACCCTCGACAAGGCACACTGTTCAGTTGTCGATCCGGTGGGATGGGATCGATTCCGGCCCCAGACCGCGCCAAAAAACTCGATGTAGTCTCCAGTGCATCGACCCTCCATCGACCACGCCCCGGAACCACGGGCCCGTTTTGGCAGGCACCGGCCCTGTCGACACCGCCGTACCCGGGTGTCATCGGTCCTCCAGGAAAGCCTTCAGAGCCGCAATATCCGGCAGCACATGGGGGGTATGACGGCCAAGTTCCCCCGCGTCATGCGCCCCGGTGAGCACCCCGATACAGCACCCCGCTCCCGCATTGTGCCCCATCTGGATGTCGCGGGGACTATCCCCCACCATCGCGACTTCATTCGGCTCCACGCCCAGTTCGCGGGCGAAGGCCCACAACATGCCTGGCTCCGGCTTCACGCCGTATCCGCTGTCTGCCCCACAGATAAAGTCGAACAGGTGGTCGATGCCCAGTCCCATGGCCGTGCTTCTGGCGGGGTGCTCGTCGTCCATGGTGGCGATGCCCAATCGGAACCCCTGATGGCGCAGGGTCTCAAGACACGGACGAATCGACTCGATCACAGGAATATAGCCGACTTCACCCGGACGAAAGAACTCCATGATCCGTTGGCGCTCGGCCGCCGTGAACCGTCTTCCGACCAGCGTCTCCCAACTGCGGAGAATCTGCGCATTGCTGCCGGACGCCAGAACCGAGTCGGCCCGCCAGGTGCCGCGCTCGGCCAAGTAGCCTCCCAGGGCCAGCAGCTCGTCCGCGGCCAATTGACCCGGGGTGTGTCCCGCCACCCAGTTGACGGCTTCCCGGTAGCGCGGTAGCCAAGTGCGGTCAAAGTCCAGCAAGGTCCCGTCCTTGTCGAACAAGATGGCCCGGATCACGACAGATCACTCCCGCGTAGTCTGAGGCATCGACGGGACCCAGCAATATCCGTCCGGATCCAGCAGATAGCATTCCCGCAGGCCGTGGGGTTTGTCCGTGCTTGGCTGGAGCACCACGGTGCCATGGGCCCGGGCCCTTTTTTCCGCTTGATCCGGGTCCACATGGTACAGCCTGAGTTCGACACCGGCGCCGCGAAGCCCATGTTCCGGCAAGATCGAAGGCAGGGGATGATCGTGGTAGGTCGTGTCGGCGTGCAACTGATACAGCGTGTCGCGGTGCTGGGCAATGGCAAAGTCACGCGACTCCCGCAACACCTCAAACCCCAGCACATCACGCAGAAATCGGCAGCACCTGGGCACATCCCGAACCAGTAGATTGATCCCGAATCCCGTCAGGCGGCGCCCCAACTCTGCGGCGCTGATGTCCGCGTAATCCGGGGCGCTTTGCGGGTGCTGTGTCATGATGACGCTTCGGTCCGAAACGGGCCGTCTGGTGAGGCTGTCGGTTCCTGGAACTCCGACCCAGACCGCCACCCATTGATGCCCGCCCAACCGAACGGCTTATCGGCAGATGGCAGGGGGCTGGATGGGACAATGGTACTCAACATGACCACGGTCTTGGCCGGTTCATCGGGAGTCATTCCATGAATATTACGTCAAAATGCCGGTCACCAAGGGAATCTCGGTTAACGGTGAGAGGGGTCCGGCGGCAGGGAATCCGGTTCCTTGACCTCCCAGTCCAGTCCCACAATCTTCTCGCCACGTTGGACAATTTTTTTCGACGAGGTCTGGATCCTGTCAATGTCGGCCGTTGCCTGGTTGAAATGCCGGGCCAGTTGGCTTACCCGGTCATCCAGCCGGGCGATATCGCCCACCAAGGTCTCGACCTCCTGCTGGATCCGGTGGGCCTGCTCACGCATCCGCACATCGCGAAATACGGCCCGCACCGTGTTCAGCGTCGCCCACAGGGTGGTCGGCGAAACGATGTACACCTTGCTGCGAAAGCTCTGTTCGATGACGGGGGTATGGTGGGTATGCAGTTCGGCGTAGACGCTTTCCGACGGCAGGAACATCAACGCCGCATCACCGGTCTCACCGGGCAGGATATACTTGTTGCGAATGTCCCGAACATGGGTAAGGACATCGTTTCGAAACTGACGACCGGCCGCCTCTCGCTGCGACTGATCGGCGGCGGCTTGAAGACGTTGCCAGCTTTCGAGCGGGAACTTGGAGTCGATCACCATTGGGCCGGGGGGATTCGGCAACCGCAACAGGCAATCGGCCCGCTTCCCGTTGCTGAGTGTCATCTGGAAGGTATAGGCATCCGGTGGCATCAATGTCTCGACCAGATCACGCAATTGGATTTCACCAAACGCTCCCCGGGTCTGTTTGTTGGCGAGGATGTTCTCCAGGCCCACCATCTGCTCCGACAAGGTCGTAATCTTCTGTTGCGCCTGATCCATGACCGCCAGTCGCTCACGGATTTGCTGGAGTGAGTCGGTGGTCTTTTCCGCACCGTGTTTCAGCTGGTGGACTATCCCCCGTTCCTGATCCCGCAGCCGGGTATCGAAGGTGTCACGCAGGCTTTGTTGCTGTTCGACCAACTGGGTGAGGCGCACATTGGTCTCAATGCGGTCGCGGCTGGCCCGTAGCATGAGCCGCAGGAAAACCCAACCCACGACAGCGGCCGCCATGAACAAAATCAGATGAATGGATGACAGTTCCTTCATGAACCGGACATCCTATCACACGCCTCGCCATGACCCAGCCCCTGGCGTGGCTGGCGGCGCCTCAAACGATGCCTCGCCGTTTCGTGAAGACACCGACATGACCCATCGCGGTTGGTCGGCGTCCCCCGGCCGCGTGAACGCGTACCTCACCTCATTGGCCTGAGCCGCTGCCACGGACAAGCCGTTACCCATGGCCCGACGCTCGGATCGCGGCAAGGCGGGCTTGCCGGATGGTGTCGACCAGCTGGTCGGACGAGGCGTTGACCGCCTTGAGACGTTCGGCAATGGTCCCGGCGTCCACCGAGACCGCCGCCTGCAGACAACGCATAAGCACTTCCGCCTGGGGGTAGTCCCGCATTTCAAACCCGGTTCGGCCGCGCAGGTCGGCCGCGCAGCAGCGGGCCATGGACGGCACGATGTCGGGGCGGCGAAAGGCATCCATTCCCTCCAGCATTCGAAGCACGGTTTGCGGCCGCAACGTCGTCACCCGATGCAGCATCAGGTGGTATTGACACACCGCCGCCGCCAGGCGGCGCCAGGCTTTCGGCACCCGTAACCGTTGGCAGAGCTGGTGCAGAGGTTGAAGGCCCCGTTGCTCATGGTCCACATGCCGGGGCCATTCATCCCTTGGGGTCAATCCCTTGCCCAGGTCGTGCACCAGCACGGCAAAACGTTCGGGCCCATCCAGTCCCGCCCGGTCGGCGGCATCGAGACTCAGCAGGATGTGCTGGCCGGTGTCGATTTCCGGATGGTAGCGGGCTGGCTGAGGCACCCCGAACAGGGCATCCACTTCAGGCAGAATGGCCTTGAGCGCTTCGCAATCGCGCAATGTCGAGACGAAACGGGACGCGCCGGGTTGTTCCAGGGTGGTCGACAGCTCCCGCCAGACCCGTTCCGGAACCAATGCATCGACTTCCCCAGCCACCACCATGCGCTTCATGAGCGACTGCGTGTCGCGGACGACCGCAAACCCTTGCGCCCCCAATCGGGCGGCCAATCGCGCCACCCTGAGTACCCGTACCGGATCTTCCGTGAATGCCGATGACACATGCCGCAGTCGTCGAGCCTTGAGATCGTCCCATCCCCCATAGGGGTCCACCAAAGCGCCGGTCGCATCGCGAGCCATGGCGTTGATGGTCAGATCCCGGCGCCGCAGGTCCTGCTCCAGTGTTACGTCGGCCGCTGCGTGAACGGTGAACCCGTGATAGCCCGCCGCACTCTTTCGTTCCGTTCGGGCGAGGGCATATTCCTCCCCGGATTCCGGATGAAGAAAGACCGGAAAGTCCCTGCCCACCGCACGGAAGCCTCTGGCTTCCATCTGGGCGGGCGTGCTCCCGACCACGACCCAATCTCGATCACCGACCGGGAGCCCGAGCAATTCATCCCGGACCGCCCCGCCGACGAGATAGATGGTCAGACCATGGGTGGGATCAGTCATGTTACTTCTTGAAACATCCAGTTGGCAGGAAAAGGCAGGGGACCATTGTATTCGGAGAGCGTCCGTTTGGGGACACTTCGCGAGATGCCGATCCGATCATCGACGGATCCGCCGACCGGTTATGATCGCACTTCCGGTTTCCCTGTCCTGTTCATCATCGCCCTATGCGCCTCCCCGTCCTACGAATGGTCCTGTTGCTGGCTTGGGCTGGGCTGGGGGGCTGTGCTCAGATGGGGTATTACCTGCAGGCCGCCAAGGGGCAATACCAGATCCTGGCCGACCGAGAGCCCGTCGCGAGGCTGCTGGCCTCCTCCGACACGCCGGAGGCCCTGCGCCACCGGCTGGACTTGGCGGACCGGGTGCGACGGTTTGCGATCGAACGACTGGGCCTTCAGGGCACCCGGACCTTCACGCAGTACACCGACATCGGGCGTCGTTATGTGGTCTGGAACGTGGTGGCGGCTCCGGCCTACGACCTCGCCCCCAAGACCTGGTGCTTCCCCATTGCCGGCTGTGTGGCCTATAAGGGATATTTCGATGAAATCGATGCGCACGCCGAAGGCGACACATTGCGCGCCGAAGGGCTGGATGTCATCGTGTATGGTGTCAAGGCCTACTCCACCCTGGGCTGGTTTGCCGATCCGCTGTTGAACACGTATATTCATGATCCCGAGTCGGCCCTCATCGCGATCATTTTTCATGAACTGGCCCACCAGTTGGTCTATGTGCAGAACGATTCTGCCTTCAATGAAGCGTTTGCCACCGCGGTGGAAACGGCACTGCTCACGGACTGGCTGACCCTGCACGGCGACCCGAACGAGGTGTCGGTCCTGATGGAAAGACGGCGCCGCCGGGAAGCCATCATCGAAATGATCCTGTCCTATCGCGAACGTCTGGCCGAGGCCTACCGCAGACCGAACCGAGCGGCCCTTAAGCCTGCCCTCTTCGCGCAAATGCAACAGGCCTATGACGACCGCGCGGCCCGGGGTGAAGGCACCCCTTACTTTGATTGGTGGTTCCGGCGATCCCTCAACAATGCCGACTTGCTGTCGGTGGCGACCTATCACCGCCTCGTTCCGGCGTTCAAGGCTCTCTTGCACCAAGCCAACGGGGATTATCTGGTCTTCGTCACGGAAGTCAAGCGCCTGGCTGCGCTCCCGGCCGCAGAGCGCTCGGCCGCTCTTTCCCGGATTCGGTCGGATGAAAGGGGGCGTGCCGGCACCCCTTGACCGCTTCCGGGGTCAAGGAGCGGAAGCGGTGCCCCACCGCCCTGACGGCCGGGGATGTCGCCCGTTCGGCCTCATCGGGATGTGCGGGAGGCATGGTCCGGCGGCATGGCATCTGGGCCGATATGCGCCGCCCCCCGAGCGACCGCCAGGGCCACCTGGCGCTGGCGGTCGGCAAATCGTGCCCGATGTTCCGGCCGGGTGCGACCGTGGCAACGCGGACAGCTGACCCCCGCTTGATAATGAGGGCTTTGCCGGTCCTGTGCAGAGACCGGCAATCGACAAGCATGACACTGATCATACCCCCCCGGCTGCAGGTCGTGGGTGACCGTCACCCGCTCATCGAAGACGAAACACTCTCCGCGCCATTTACTGTCCGCTGCCGGGATGCGGGCCAGATAATTCAAGATGCCGCCCTTCAGATGGTAGATCTTTTCGAACCCATGTTGCGCCAGCAGTGCCGTGGATTTTTCGCAGCGGATCCCCCCGGTGCAGAACATCGCGACCTTGCGATGTTGGGTCGGGTCCAGATGATGCCTGGCAAACTCGGGGAAATCACGAAACGTGGCGGTTTGTGGATTGATGGCCTGTTCGAAAGTACCGACTTCACATTCATAGTGGTTGCGGGTATCCACCAACAGCAGTTCTGGATCGTCCAGCAAGGCATTCCAGTCCTCGGGCTCGACCGGGATGCCCGCCATGGTGTTCGGGTCGATGCCCTCTACCCCCATCGTGACAATTTCCTTTTTCAGTTTGACCTTGGCCCGTCGGAACGGCGGGGCATCCGTCAAGGATTCCTTGCGTTCGATCGGACCCAGCCCGGCATCGTTTTCGAGCCACGCCAATATCTGGTCAATACGACCCCGAGGACCGGCAATCGTGCCATTGATCCCCTCGGAAGCCAGCAGAAGTGTTCCCTTCACTCCCCCTCTGACCATCTGCGCATGCAATGACTGCCGCAAAGGACGGCAGTTGGGCAACGATACAAACTTATACAGGGCACAGACGACGGTGGAGTCCATCAGATTCCGATTGAGGCTTGAGGTGAGCCATTATACTCGTTCCGGTCAACGGGCGGGGGGGATCGAGAGGAACAGAAACGATACCCCTCACACCATGCCGGCGCAACAAAAGGATCTGACCCGCTTCATTGCGCTGGGACGCCGGATGCGGTTCATGGAAACCAAGGCCGTCAGCCGGGTCGGTCGGGGGGTGATTCCAATGGAATCACCCCGAGCGGACGCCCATTGATATTAGTTCGGCGGATGAAGGGGCAGAACAGTGCCAAGAATCAGCCCCGGACGAGGGCCATTCGATAACACACCCCCAACCGAAATATCGCTATACTCACCCTGCAGTCTGGCGGGACTGCGCTCCTTACCCCTTATCCGACGATCCCCATTTCTGCTTGATTTCTGACGGTCACGATGCCCTCTCTCTTCTCGGCGGATGAAGTCGCTGCCTTCCAGCGTGACGGCTATATCATCGCCCCCAAACTGGCCGACCGGGCACAATGTGAGGCGATGGTGGGACTGGTCCGAGCCTCACTGACCCCTCCACTGGCCCCCCTGGAGTTCGAGACCGATGTGCAGTACCCCGGCTCACCCTCGGATCGGCTATCTCCTGGAGGCGACACCCCCCGACGACTCCTCAATGCCTATACCCGTGACCCACTGTTCCGTCACTGGGCCCTGTCCCCGGAGGTCTGTGGACGGGTGCGCCAACTCATGGGGGCGAAACAGGTCGTGATGTCGCAAACACATCACAACTGCATTATGACCAAGCATCCCGGATTCAGCAGTGCCACCTTGTGGCATCAGGATATCCGCTACTGGCTGTTTGACCAACCGACCCTGATCAGCGTCTGGCTGGCCTTGGGAGATGAGCGGCGGGAAAACGGGGGCATGATGGTCATTCCCGGCAGTCACACCATTGATTTTGGACGCGGCCGTTTTGATGCCGCCTTTTTTTTCCGCACCGACCTCAATGCCAACCGGAAACTCGTCGACAGCGCCATCTCGGCGGATCTGAAGCAAGGCGATACCCTGTTCTTTCATTGTCGCACCCTGCATGCCGCCGGACAGAATGATACCAACGAAGTGAAGCTTTCCTTGGTGTTTACCTACCACGACCGAAAAAACCAGGCCATTGCGGGCAGTCGTTCCGCCGCCTACCCCGGCATCGTCTGCCAATCCCCATGAGTCAGCAGTCCGGCCCCCTGGAGATGGTCTGGTATTTCGACTTCATCTCCCCCTTTGCCTATCTGCAACATGTGAGGCTGAAAGCGGTGCAACAAGAGACTCCGGGCTTCCACTTCACGGCGGTACCGGTGCTGTTGGCCGGTCTGCTCCAATATCACGGACACAAGGGACCGGCGGAAATCCCCGCCAAGAAAGAGCTCACTTTCCGCTATTGCCAGTGGTACGCAAACCGGCACAGCATCCCCTTTCAGTTGCCCGCCACCCATCCCTTCAATCCGCTGGCCCTGCTCAGGCTGGCGATCCGTCGGCAGAATGCTCCGCAAGTGATCGACCGACTATTCCGCCATGTCTGGGTGGACAGTGCGCACAATCCCACATTCAACACACCTGAAGCCATTGAGCGAATCCCGGGATTTGAGCAGGCCGCGTCGGAATTCGGGAATCCTGATGTCAAGTGGACATTGCGCCACAACACCGATCAGGCCATCGCCCAAGGCGTATTCGGTGTGCCGACCTTGCGCATCGGCGACCATCTGTTCTGGGGCCTCGACATGACGGAAATGGCACTGGAGCACTGGACCGCTCTTCGAGGGACGGTGTAGAGCGCCAGCGCGTCGCGGAGATTTCGCCCAATTCGCATTTTTTCCGGGCCGATCACCCCTTCGTCGCCGTTCATCGGGTCATCGGAAACTCTTCATCGCCAATCTTGGCCTTGATTTTCCCTGGCTGAACCCCCTTTCATTGGCAGGTCTGCTTTTCCAGCACGAAACACCGGACGGGGCCACCACGACTCCCCACTGGCGCTTGGAAGTGGGCACAATATCTGAGGTGGAACCAAGCGGGCGACAGGCTACTGAAATCGCCTTTGCATGGCTGGCCCCTTAAAGACCATCTTTTGATGCCAGTTCACATACGCCTTTTCCGGGGAGTAAGCCCTCCTTTGGGGGGGATTCAACGGTCGTCCATGGTAATCCAGCATCCAGCCCAGGTTGCCGTTCCCATTCAGTTCCTCACTGCAGAGGACCGTGCTGTTCGGGTGATGATGACGGATCGTGAATACTCCCGAAACAAACAGCTTGTGGTGCAGGGCACATAAGGCCAACCCGTTGGTTTCGATATCCGGGCCACCGACCTCTTGCCACATGATGTGCGCTGCCTCCAGACCCACGAGCCGTTCGCCCATTCTCAAATCATACCCACAGACACAACACCGATACCGGTACGCCCTGAGAACCCGGTGGCGAAATTCCGTACTTCGCCTTTTGGTGGGTTCCCCGCCGCCGGACAGCAATCCGACCGCCGCCTGGATATCTTCATGTAGGATACTGGGGAAATACGCTTCCAGCAAACGCCTCACCGCCATCCAGATGTGGGCCGGAGACTCGGACAGTATCCGATCCACATCCGAGGTAAACCGTCCTACCGCATTGTGTTCGCATAATAAAGACTTCTGGAGGCCGCCATGATGCTTTTGTTTGCCCAAATCCACTTCTGCGGTCACCGTCCATAGGCCATCGTTCTGCAGCCGCCAGAACGGATCTTCTGGACGATATGATTTTCTGGCCGGTCCAAACTCCCTCAGCAACTTCGTCATCTCTGGGCCCGCTTGTCGGTAGGGTATTTCCTTTTGCCCCTCCAGGTACCTTCCCAAGGCATACAGAATCAATAGCGGCTTGTGGGGGGCATGTACCCCCTGGTGAACGGCCCGGCGGAGGTTGTCGATTCTCTGCAGCAGTTCATGAATGTTCTTCATTCGGCCCATCTCCCATGCCGAGCGACATCATTTCCTGACCCAGGGCAGCACTTGATATCGAGCCTGCCATCTTGACGCCGCACCGGTCGATTGCATTTCGAGCCAGGGCCGATTCCAGCATGCGTGCGCCTACGACGGGCATTTTATCAGGGCTATACGCCGATATCAGTCTGTCATCGGGAACAGATTCTACTCGCCAGTGAATGCTACTGGTTAAAAAAGCGGCAGATGTCATCCAGTCGGCTCTTACATTGATCGTTGTAATGCCTCATCCATAGCCAATGGAAACGGACGCGGTACCCGGCGGTTCCGGACAGGGCAAGGGCGCGTCTTCGGCGAAATGTCTTGATGTCGGTGCGCATTGCTCCGCTTGGATGGTCAAGAAGGCATCCTGTCTTCAAGCCCGACCCGCACCCGGTTCGACTGGGCGGTTTTGTGTTCCTGGGCAGCGGGCCACATCCGATACCCCTTTTCAGGTGATTCCGCCATGCCGCTTCCGCCGATCGGCCATTTTCTCTCTTTGGGGCCATTATTGCGGCCATGATTCGCTCTTTCGATAGCCAAGACAGCCACACTATCGCACATGGAACCACCTGTCATGCCGCCGTCTCCGTGGTGTCGCCAAAAAATCCGCCAGCCCCCTCAGCGTGCAATGGGAGCAAATGCCGCTTGTGTCAACTCCGACAGCCCAGCAGGCGGCAGCGAGATATCGATCCCTCTTCGTCCGCCGCTGACGAAAATGCGCGGCAGTGTTTTGGCCGATTCGTCGATCACCGTCCTGAGTGATTTTTTCTGTCCCAACGGACAGACCCCGCCCAGAACATAACCAGTCACCCGCTGAACCTTCCGGGACTCTCCCATTCTGGCTTTCCGGACTCCCAACAAGGCGGCCAAGGCCTTCAGATCAAGATTTTGCAACACGGGCACTACCGCCACCACCATTTCGCCGGTGTCGAGTTCAGTCACCAGGGTTTTGAACACCACAGCGGAGTCCACGCCCAGCTTTTCAACCGCTTCCTGACCATAGGAATTGGACTTCGGATCATGGTCATACTCGTGAATCAAAAAATCAATGCCCGCCCGCTGCAGGACGAGAATGCCCGGAGTCATGCCGCATCCACCGATTACCGGTCGCTCCAGACCGCCAGCTCATTGTGGCTGGGATCACGGAAATGGAATCGCCGGCCACCCGGGAAAGAAAAGATCGGCCGGCAAAGCTGGCCTCCTGCCGCAGTGATACGATCCCGCATGCTTTCCAAATCCTCTGCGTACAAAATCACGAGCGCTGCGCCCTGGGCGTAATCGGATTGCCTGGGAGAGCGATAGAACCCACCATCCATCCGACCATCATTGAAGGCAAGGTAATTTTCGCCGAAATCCTGAAAAGTCCAGCCAAACACATCGCGGTAAAACGCCTTGATTCTGTCGAAATCATCGGCTGGCAACTCAATGTAATTGATGCGGGCATCTTCGTTCATGGAAAAACCGCTTGAGGGAACACTGTTGACCATCTTAATACCTCCATTATACCGTCATCGAACAAATTGAGCCCTTCCTTCGTATTCGAGGTCAGAAAAATCGGTGACGATTGGACGCTCAATCGCCATCGGCAAACAAATCCCCCGTGCCACTCTGAAGTGCCGACGGAAATTGGTTCAACCCCTCCCATGTGGGCCGGTTCCACAACCGAACCGTCAGAGAACGTTTCTGAAATGAACGTCATCCATGAGATCGACAACCCAGCCAAAAGCAATTGATTGCTCGGTGATGATCGTGTTACGATTCGAAGATGAGTGATCCGACCATCCAAGGTCTAGCACGGCAGTTGGCCGTCTTGGAGGAACGCATGAACACCCGGCAAGCAGAGTACAAGACCGATATTGCGCACCTGGCCGAACAGATGGCCAATCGAGATGCCGAGGCGGCCAAACGGGAAACCCGGATCATCCTGGCCGTGTTTGCGTCCGCTGGCGTGGTGACCGCCATTCTCGGCTTTCTGATCCGCCTGCCAGCTCCTGGATAATCGGATTGGTGGGAGACGATAGTCCTCGGCCCCCTCCACCGCCGGACATACCTGATTTTCGAGCCTCTGAAAGAGTCTCTGGTATCCCCGTTTCGGAATCAGGCCCCCTCCTGGAGGGCACTGCTCCAAAAAAGCCCCTCTTGACAGGCGGTCGGATCCCAAGATGGCATTCAATGCACGGGCCGCATCCATTTCGCATTGGCAGCCTGCGCAACCACAGCAATGAACGAACATCGGCTCGGTTTCCGACGGATCGGTCACTTCACCAGCGGTCTAACAGACGGAGGCAAAAAACACCCGATTCCGGCATGCAATCTCAGGTCGGGTCATCCAACCCACAACAAACAGGTCATCAGGCAACGGTGCGCGCTTTCGCAATAGCCCGGTGAACTGCGTTTGTCTCGGGTCCTGTCGGCCGCTTGATGAATGACCCATTCATACCGTCCCACATCCAGCATAACCGGGTTGGGCGCATTGACGACAGTATCCGCAGCGCCCGGGGGAAGTCACCGGACCGGTACCGGTTCGGTGACTCATGCGGCGGGATCATCCAGATACCCCGGAACATCCTGGAGTCTGATCTGGCTGCGAACGAAAAGCCCACTGCCCCGGCCCACCTCTCGCCCATCGGCATTGGAAACCACCGCTTCGGCGATCATCTGGGTGCGGCTCTGGCACACGACCCGACCTTCTGCCCGCATATACCCGGCGGATATCGGGCGCGTCAAATAGGTGGTAAAGGCCGTGGTCAGGAGAAAGACCTCTGGTTCGAGCGAGTTGGCGGCAAAGAAGGCGGCATCATCCAGCATCTTGAAGTAGACGGAGCCATGCACCGCAAAGGCCGGATGGTGCAGCTTTTCCGACAACTCGATTCGAATCGAGGCGACCCCCTCATGGATGGTAATGCTGGGCTGATAGAGGGTATTAATAGGTGCTCCAAGATATGCCCGCTCCAGGCCGCGCCAGTGGGTGGCATGGGTCATGTCGGGACTCCCTCGAAGAAGTCCACTTCACCGGATTCCAGGTCGTATTCGGCCCCCACCACCATCAACTGACGGGTGCTGATGAGATGTTCAAGCACCGCGGAACCGTGGGTCAGTTGGTCCACAGAGGCCCGGATGTTGGCGCGGATGGCGTGAGGCATCAGACGACCCGGGTCAATCTGGGACGATGTGTCCATCAGCGAGCACACCGCCGGCCTGATACGATCCACGATGGCCCGAAGATTCGGCGAACCGTTTTCAGAGGGTTCGCGAATGGCCTGCAATGTGGCCTCGACCGCCCCACAACGGGAATGCCCCAGCACGACCACCAGGGCACAGCCGAACATGCTGGCAGCAAACTCCACACTGCCCAATTGGGACGGGGTCACCACATTACCTGCCACCCGAATGACGAAAAGTTCCCCCAGGCCCTGATCGAATACCAATTCCACCGGTACTCGCGAATCCGAGCACCCCAGCACAATGGCGAAGGGGGCTTGACCGTCAGCCAGCTCAACCCGTCGACGCAGACTGACCGAACCGTTGGTCGTCAGACCCGATACGTAACGCTGGTTGCCCTGTTTCAGTCGGTCCATAGCCTCTTGTGCTGCGCACATTGGATTCACTCCGTCATGCTGTTGATAGGTTTCGGCTCGGCCTGCTGGCCGGGTCCGGAAAGTGGGTCATGCACGAGGGCCTGTTGGGTCTTGGGTGGGGTGTCCTCCCTTCATCCGGCGCGGTCCAAGAAAATCGGCCCGCCGCACTACCCTCTGACCCTTCGGAGAGCGCCCTTCCGTTCGTCTGAAACCGGGCGCCTGCACGCGTATTGTACCGACTTCCAACGGTCACGGGTATGGGGTAAGGGGAACGGTGGCCAACCCCCCAAGCGGCTTCATCCCGAATGTCGAGTCCCCCTGTCAATCCAGGCAAAAGTCCTGCCGCCGGACATACTCACCAAAATCGGTACGGGCCGGGATGGCATACTGCCTCGTCCGTCGTTCCGACCACCCGTACTGGGGTGAGACCCCGAACCGTTTCATCATGAATTGCCCGTGATCGGGTGTCTGGTCAACACGCTCTCGTCGTCGATCATAATTACTGACCTGAGACAGCAATGTCGCATCGTGGTAGACCTCCTCGTGGACAGTCACCGCCAGAGGCAGACGCATGCTGATGGGAGGAATCTCGGCAGGCCATCCCACCGCCATCCCGGCCACCGGGAACACCCAGGAGGGGAGTGCCAATTCCTCGGACAGGTCAAAGACCCGATTTCGCACCTCGCTAACCGGGCAGCAACCCAGCCCTATGGATTCAGCAGCGGTGATGAACGCCTGCATGGCCAGACCGGTATCGACCGCCGCATTCATGAAGGCGTCGAGGTGGTCGTTGGCAAAGGGATGACCATGATGTTGGGCCAGTCGACGAAGGCGCCGGCTATCGCCACACCAAACCAGGAATACCGGGGCATCACGGATCCAGGCGATGCCCGGTGCATAACCGGCCAGACGCCGAAGCTTTTGCCGGTCGCGAATGCGAATCACGGTTCTTTGCTGCAAATCCGACTTCGATGGTGCCGAAAAGGCGGCGGACAGCACCGTACTCAGTAAAGTTTCCGGGATCGGTTCGGCATCGAACCGGCGACAACTGCAATGTTTCAGCATGCCCTCGAGGGTCGAATTGCTGGTGACAGCCAGGGCCTCCTCAGGGTCCAGACCATACCGGTCCTGATAGCATTGTCGTATCGACATGATCAATTTCCAAGCCATGGGAAAGAGGCGATCATTACACCACATTGCGCTCGGCGGATGTCAGTTGTTCTGCCCGCGATGCGGCCATGACCTTTGACAATACTTGAAGCCAGACATTGATTCTTTCCCTCCAAAGCTCCATTATTGCCTTTCGACCATATGGGGATCATTGAAATGCAATGGGCACTGCTGGCCATCATTGTCATTGCGCTCTTTCTGCTGTCGGGACGCCACCCGAAATGGGCCTTTGGCCTTTTTGGTGCCTTGGTGGTCACCATTTCGGCCTTGTTGTTTTTCAGTCAGGAAGACGCGGAAACCAGCCGGGGACAAATCGACCCGGAGGATGTCACCGTCGAAAACATTGTCAGCCTCCCCGCCTATGGGGGCTCTTATCGCCTCGCCGGGCGCATCCAGAACCATCACTCGCATGCGGCGCTCAAGGAGGTTGTCCTCAGCATCATCATGCAGGATTGTGAAGCCTCTGGTTGTCTGACTGTGGGTCAAACGGACGAACAGGTCAATCTGAGGGTGCCCCCGGGACAAGCTCGTGACTTCAGCATCACTGTGTATTTGGGCGAAGCGGACATCTCGGGGACCATTGGCTGGAACATCACCGTCACCACCACCCGAAGCTAATCCGATTGAGGATCGAAATGTACCGATGACGGGGAGTTTAGTCATGCTGTATTCCGTGTCGCTGGCTGTTCATGTCTTCTCGGCCGTCGTCTGGGTGGGGGGCATGTTTTTTGCCTACCTGTGTCTCCGTCCCGTCTTGGCGGGTCTTGAACCACCCATCCGCCTGAAGATCTGGGTGGGCGTGTTCCGGAAGTTCTTTCCTTGGGTCACCTTGGCCATTGGACTGCTGTTTCTGTCCGGTTTTACCCTGATCTACACTCTGGGGGGATTTGGCCGGGTCGGTTATCATGTCTGGGCGATGCTGGCGATCGCCGTGATCATGACCGGGATTTACAAATTTCTGCTTCTGGCCCCCTTCCGGCATTTGTGCCAAGGTGTGGAGCAAGAGAACTACCCGGTGGCGGGCTACGCACTCGCGACAATTCGCCGACTTGTCGCGACCAATCTGGTGCTGGGGCTGCTCGTCATCTGCCTCGCCACCGCCTTACCGGCTTGGCTGGTGTGAAAAACCATTCCCCCAGGCGTTGCTTCATCGCCCTGGTAGCTGGCTTGTTGGCCTGTGTCCTGGGTCCCTCTTCGGGTGTGGCCATGGATATCCGGCACCCCGAAATCCCCGCCCCCTTGGAAACCCTGACTGGCCAGCCGGTCCCCTTGTCGGATTACCGGAATCGGGTGCGGCTGGTGAACTTCTCGGCAAGTGGGTGCCCTCCCTATATGGTGGAGTTGCCCTCGTTTCAGACGCTCAAGCCCACATTGGTCGATGAGCCATTCGAGATCTTGGCCCTCAATAACCGTGTGGCCGGGAATTGGAACGTGCAAGTCGGCCCACCACGGTGCTGGTCAACAAGTGGGGGCGCTTCGTCGCCGCCATCGTGGGACCTCGGGACTGCAACCACCATGCCCATCGTCACAGGGTGAGAATTCTGTGCAAGAACAGTGATTTCCGATCCCCCGTTGACATCCCGTCCGCCTCACTGTGGCCTCTTCGGGGGCACGTTCGACCCCATCCATCTTGGCCATACGGGGGCCATCCGGCAAGTCATGGCCTTGGCCGGACTGGATGAGGTTCGGGTCATCCCGGCGGCCATTCCACCCCACCGCCAGTTGCCCTGCGCCACTTCATCCGAGCGGGTCGATATGATCCAAATGGCCTTGGCGGATGAGTCCGGCATGACCCTGGATACCAGGGAAATTCAACGACCCGGACAAAGCTATACCGTGGATACGGTCAGAGAACTCCGCGCCGAATTCCCGCAGATGGATTTCAGTCTGGTTCTCGGCTTGGATGCGGTACTGGAACTGGATCAATGGCACCAATGGGAGGATTTGCTCTCACTCGTGCCAGTGATCGCCATGGTGCGCCCCGGCTACTCTATGCCTAAACCGCTACCGCCCTGGTGGCACCACGCTGAAGGCCCCGCCCGCCCGCCCGTCGCGGGTCGTATCCATCCGATGGCAATCTCACCCTTGGACATTTCCGCCACCCGGATCCGCACTGACCTGCGCACGAACTCGGATGTGCGTCATCTGCTGCACCCCGACGTCTATGACTACATCGTCCGGCACGACCTCTATTCGGCCAACCCGAGAACCCGAACACCTGACATGAAAAAACACGGTAGCCAACCGGTACCCGACACCCGCATCGGGCATCGAGGTGATGTCGAACGAATGCTCGACACCATCAGAGACGCCCTTGAAGAAGGCCATGGTCAGGAGATCGTCGTTCTCGACGTGACTGCCTTGACTGATGTCTGCGACTGCATGGTCGTCGTCTCGGGGACCTCGGATCGACAGATCAAGACGCTGGCCGATAAAGTACTGGAAAAGATGCATGCAGCCGGCTGGCGCCAGATCGGCCTGGAGGGCGAAGAGGCCCGAGAGTGGGTGTTGGTGGATTTTGTCGATGTCGTGGTCCATATCATGCGACGGGAAGCCCGTCAGCGATACGATCTGGAAAGTCTCTGGGATCAAACTTTTGGCGACCTGCAAGCTGGGCGTGACTCCAATCCCCACCGCCCGGAGGGTGGCGCTTCACCGCGCGACCCGAAAGGCCCGACCACCCAGGCCGAAACCGGAATCGGCGGACGCTAGAACGGGTGTCCGCCAAGCATGCTGAACCTTCACCTGGTCGCCGTGGGTGAGCGCATGCCCCGCTGGGTCAGCGACGGGTTTGCGGAGTATCAGCGGCGAATTCGGGGGCGGATGTCCTTGAATCTCATTGAAGTCCCTATCGTCAAACGGGGTAAGCGCTCGGACTTAGCCCGGGTGAGGGCGGAGGAAGAGCGTCGATTGATGGGGGCGGTTCCTGCCAATTGCCAGCGGGTCGCGCTGGACCGACAAGGCATCCCCCTGCCCACCCACCAACTGGTGGCACGCCTGGAAGATTGGCTCGGGACGGGTGAACAGGCGGCCTTGATCGTGGGTGGCCCCGATGGGCTGTCCGATACATTTCGCCGGCAAGTGGGTGAGTGCTGGTCCCTATCGGCCCTGACGATGGCCCATCCGGTGGTACGGGTCGTGGTCGCAGAACAGATCTATCGCTGTTGGTCCATACTGGAAGGCCACCCCTATCACCGCTGACACCATGGCATCCGCCTCATTGATCCTTGCGTCGTGTTCCCCCTGTCGCGAAGCACTGCTATCGCTTTTCGGACTGCCCTTTCGCATTCAGCCAGCTGAGGTCCATGAATATCGTCTGGAGAACGAATCCCCATCGGACATGACCCGTCGCTTGGCCCGGATGAAGGTGGATGCCATAGCGACGCTGGACGCGAAAACCTGGGTGCTCGGGGGAGACACCACGGTGTCGATTCATGACGACTGTCTGGGCAAGCCGAAAGACCGCGCCGACGCCATTCGGATGCTGGAGCGACTCTCCGACGCTTGCCATGATGTCATTTCCGCCGTCGCCCTGGTGGGGCCGGGATTTGCCGAGGTGGCGGTCAGCCAGACCCAAGTGGAATTCATCCCGTTGTCCCGGGAGGTCATCTCCCGCTACTGCGACACCGACGAACCCTATGACAAGGCAGGCGCCTATGGCATTCAGGGAGTCGGTGGGACCTTTGTCCGGGGCGTCCGGGGCAGTTACAGTGGCGTCGTTGGGTTGCCATTGTATGAAACCCGGTTACTGCTTGAGTGCGCTGGACTGATCCCGGCTTCGGCACCGGCAGGAGGGCCCCGCGGCCAGCGTGGAACAGGGCGCCCGTGAGACGTGACAAGACGGGCACTCCTCATTGAAGTGGAAGTGCGCCAGTTCTATCCTAAATCGGAGCGTTCGAACGACCGCTTTTTGACCAGGCTGGTCCCGCGTCATGCGGGCCGACCGGACTATCCGGGTGCAGGACCTCAATCCGTCGGCTGCGCGGGCTCAACCCACGCATTCCAAGGGTCGCGGCGTGTCTTGTGGGACTGCTGTCGTGTGTCGCTTCGGTCAAGATGGCATGAACGGCCCTCTCGACTGCAAAACGCTCCGTTCCCAGCGATGATTGACGCTGGGCGATTTGGGGATCATCCAGACATCGGGACGCAAGAAAAATCGGGCCATGGGTTGGTTTGCCGGGCCGAAACGCATATCATGCGACTGTCTTGGCCGGTGCCTGATGACCGATGCGCCTTCTTCAAGACTGCGTCGTTACCTGCTTGTGAAGCACTCGGGCCCCCTTCCTTAGGGATCAACGGTTGAACGGCTCCTCGCTCACTCGCACGGTCCCACCTATTCTGACCATCACAAGAACCCGACCGGTGCGCACTCTTTGTTATTTTCCGATGATCCTGGTCGTCTGGCTTGTCCTTGTTCCGGCAACCAGGGCCCAGGAATCTTCCGTCTCATCTGAATCAGACAGGCCGGTTCTGACCGTCTATACCTATGCGTCGTTTACGGCCGCTGAGGGGCCGGGACCGCCCGTGGAAGCGGCGTTCGAAACCCGCTGCCGGTGTGATCTGCGGTTTGTCAGTGTGGATAGATCGACCAGCCTCCTCGGCAAGATGAAACGGGAAGGAGAGACTTCAGCCGCCGACGTGGTGCTGGGCCTTGACAACAGTCAAGGGGTCGAGGCACAAAATACTGGCCTGATGACCCCGCACAAGGTTGATATTCCAACGCTGGACCTGCCAGGACAGTGGACCAATCCCCATTTCCTGCCTTTCGGCTTCGGATTTGTTGCCTTCATTTATGACGAGACCCGCCTGGAATCTCCTCCAGACAGCTTCGAAGCACTGCTTCAGGCGGACGATCACCTGAAAATTGTCATTCAGGATCCGCGGTCCACCAAGGCAGGGCTGGGGCTTTTGTTGTGGGTCAAGGCCTTGTACGACCATCAGGCCGCCGATGCCTGGAAGCGCCTGACACCGAAAATGCTGGCCGTCACCAAAGTCGAGGCCCAAGCCTTCGAGATGCTCTTGGAAGGAGAAGCCGACATGGTGCTCAGCCACACCACCTCTCCCGCCGAACATCAAGCAATGGATCATGCATCCCGATTTCGGGCGGCCCCTTTTGAGGAAGGTCATGGCATCCAGATCGAGGTGGTGGGCATGCTGAAAAACGCCCCCAACCCGGAACTGGCCCGGGAGTTTCTTGAATTCACTCTGACCCCGACGTTTCAGTCACTCATCGCCACCCGGCACTGGATGTATCCCGTCGTGTTCCCCGAAGAGGGCTTGCCAGCAGCGTTTGGTCCCCTGATCCGACCCACCCGCGGGCTGACCATTGATGCGCAGGGGGTCACCAACAACCGACTGGACTGGCTCGACGAGTTTAATCAAGCACTAAACCAATAGCCGGGAGCCTTCCGGAACCACCTCCTTTAGGTTCTCACCGGTTCGTGAGGCTTCAGGATCCATCTGGGCGATTTCTCCCACGGATGTTCGGAGTGGCTCGGCTGCTGACCGGCCTGTTGGCAGGCACGCCGTCAGGACCCCACAGTCCATCACACTGACATTTTCAGGCGGCCCCGACCATGAGCCGCACATATTGCCGGAGTGACTCATAGGATGGCACCGACTTCAGCGCCTTCGCGGACGGCTCGCTCGGCATCGACCTTAGCGGCCATATAGGCCCCTCCCACCAAGTGAATGTTCTGCGCTTTTCCCCATGGGTTCAATTCATGGTACAGTTCATTGACCGATACCTGTCCAGCACACACGACCACATGATCCACGTCGATCAGCCGGGCCTGACCCTCGACCTCGACATGAAGACCACGATCATCCACGAGGAGATATCGGACTCCGTTGATCTGCTCGACGCCGGCTTTCTTCATTTTCAGGCGTAATACCCAACCCGTTGTCTTGCCGAGGGTCTGGCCAAACCGGGTCGTCTTGCGCTGCAGCATGCAGATCTTCCGATTAGGTGATTCCACATCCGCTGACAACAGCGATCCACGGGCTTCATAGGACGAATCAACCCCCCAGTACCGATACCACTCCCGGATGCCGGGTGGTGATTGACCATGATGCAGAAGGAATTCAGCCATATCATAACCGATCCCACCAGCCCCGATGATGGCCACTTTTCGGCCCACCGGTTTGCCCTGTCGAATCACCTCGTCATAACGCAGCACCTTGGGATGGTTGTGCCCGGGAAAATCCACTGGTCGGGGGCGGACGCCGGTGGCAATCACGATGCGCTCAAAACGCTCTTGGCGCAATAAGTCCGCACTCGCCCCCACCCCGAGACGCGTGTCCACGCCGTGTTTGTTCAGCATGACCTGAAAATAGCGCAAGGTTTCCTGAAAATCCTCCTTGCCCGGAATGCGTCTGGCCAGATTGAACTGCCCGCCAATCTCGTCATCCCTTTCGAACAGGGTGACATCATGACCCCGGGAGGCCGCGGTCAGTGCCGCTGAAAGGCCGGCGGGGCCCGCCCCCACCACCGCGACACGCCTGGGTGTGTTGGTCGGACGATAATGGATTCGGGTTTCATGGCAGGCCTTGGGGTTGACCAGGCACGACGCGATCTCGTGATGAAATATCCGGTCCAAGCACGACTGATTGCAGCCGATGCAAGTGTTGATTTCATTGCGCCTTCCACTGGCCGCTTTCTGTACCCAATGCGGGTCCGCCAGTAGCGGCCGCGCCATGGAAACCAGGTCACACCAGCCTTCCGCCAACAGCCGTTCCGCTTGTTCCGGCATGTTGATTCGATTGGTGGCCACGACTGGAATGTCCACCCGTTCACGAAACTTCGCGGTGACGCCAGCAAAGGCACCGTGGGGGACGGAACTGACGATGGTGGGAATCCGTGCTTCGTGCCAGCCAATGCCGGTGTTGACGAGGTCGGCCCCTGCTTCCTTGACTCCCTGCCCCAGTTCGATGACTTCTTCCCAGTTTGAACCCTCTGCCACCAGGTCCATCATCGACAATCGGTAGATGATCAGAAAATTCGGACCAGTTGCCACCCGGACCCGGCGGAGGATCTCCAGTGGGAATCGGGCCCGGTGCGCGAAACAGCCTCCCCAGCGGTCGGTCCGCTGGTTGGTCCGACGACAGAGGAACTGGTTGATCAAATAGCCTTCAGAGCCCATGATTTCCACCCCGTCGTAGCCCGCCGACCGAGCCAGACGGGCACACCGGGCGTAGGCCTGGATCTGACGTTCAATGCCCGCTTCGTCCAGCGCCCGGGGATCGAACCGACTGATCGGGGCCTTGCCAACAGAGGCCGAGACGATGTGGCGGTGGTCGCCATAGCGCCCCGCATGCAGGATTTGCATGCAGATCCGGCCACCTTTACGGTGGACGGCGCGGGTGACCCGCTGATGGTTGGGCAGGTCAAAGACTCGGTTCAGCGCCCCGGCCCGGGACCTAATGCCGCCTTCCCGGTTCGGACTGATGCCCCCCGTGACCATGAGCCCCGGTCCGCCTTGAGCCCGTTCGGCGAAAAACGCGGCCAACCGACCGTAGTGCCAAAATCGGTCCTCCAGCCCCGTGTGCATGGAACCCATGAGGATACGATTGGGTAGTGTGAGTCCTCCCACCGACAGCGGTCTGAAGATCGACGGGTAATCTTCCATTATGTCCGAGTACCTGTGGAGGCCTGTCGTTTACGGATCACAATTGTATCCGTTTCGGACATGCTTCGGTGCTGGCGCATGTCCTACACTTCCCCCCGTTTGCGTGCCGACCCTTTCCGACTTCCATGCTGTCAGTCCTGCTCAAAACCTGGGCCTTGTTGCTGGGCACCCTGCTGCTCATGATCGGCAATGGCTTGCAGGGCACACTCCTTGGCATTCGCGGCACCATGGAGGAGATTGATGCCGTCTGGATGGGTTGGGTCATGTCCGCCTACTTCATCGGATTTCTAGGTGGCTCCCGGCTGACGCCTGTGTTGCTGCGGCGCGTGGGCCATGTGCGGGTGTTTGCCGCCCTGGGATCCTTGGTGTCGGCCGCCTTTATTCTGTACGCCGCCTTTGTTGAGCCGATCTTCTGGTTTACCCTGCGCTTGCTGGTGGGATTTTGCTTTTCCGGGCTCTATGTCGTGGCGGAAAGCTGGATCAACGACATGGTCAGCAACGAAACCCGTGGCCAGAGCCTGTCGCTATATATCATGGTCCAGATGGTTGGTCTGGTGACTGGCCAATTGCTCCTGAATGTGGCGGATCCCTCCGGCTATGCCCTGTTCATCCTGATCTCGGTGCTGGTCTCGATTTCCTTCGCCCCGATCCTGCTGTCCGTATCCCCTACCCCGGTGTTCACCGCCGCGCGGCCCATGTCACTGCGGGAACTGCTGAATGCATCGCCCCTGGGATGTATGGGAGTCTTCCTGTTGGGCGGCATTTTCTCCGCCTTGCTCGGCATGTCCGCCATTTTCGGAATTCAGCGGGGACTATCCGTCAAGGAGATTTCCTGGTTTGTCGTTGCGGTTTATATGGGAGGCGTCCTGTTGCAATATCCCATGGGGTGGATTTCCGACCACATGGATCGGCGGACCCTCGTGGTCATCATGACCGCATTGGCCACGCTGTTCGCTGTTGGCGGCATGTTCGGTGACGCCATCTGGTGGCTGTTGACGATGGCCTTTTGTCTGGGGGCCACGGTGAATCCATTGTATTCGTTGTTGCTGGCCCATACCAATGACCATCTGGAACCAGAGCAGATGGCCTCCGCCTCCGGTGGGCTCTTGTTCATCAGCGGCGTAGGGGCCATGGGTGGCCCCGTAGTGGTCGGATTCCTGGTCAATCATCTGGGTCCGAACGGCTTCTTCCTCTTCATCGCCACATTGACCGTCCTGGTGTGCCTTTACACGATCTATCGGATGTCGCGACGCCAGGCCGTGGCCATAGAAGACACTCATTCATACATTCCGGTCACCGCCACCTCTACCCCGGTGGCCGTGGAAATGGCCACTGAAGCGGCCATGGCCGACGAAGAATAATTCGCCCGGCCACCAGAATCGTCCGGGACGCCCATCGCCTCTCCAACGGGCTTCCACGACCGGCGTGGCGCAACCCGGTGTCGTGGTCTGGGTCGGTGACCTCTCCATCGGGAATCCGGGGGAGAGGCCGTCAGCAGACGAGGACCACCAAGGCGGTGACATTGTCATCCGTTCCTTTTCACTCAAGCGATCAGACGACGGGCTAAGTGTTGCACTTCAGTGTGGCACGAGGGGGTTGAATTCACGATTCGTTCGTGAAAAAGAGAAAATTATTTTACTTCCAGAATCCGTGTATCAGTGGATTGAATATCCTCTTGCGTTTAGACTGTTCATTCCCATCGTCGGAACAGAATACAAATCCTGTTTTTGACCATGTCGAAAATAAATTTTCTTTAAAATCAATCTTTTGAATTCGTCTTGTCGCTGTATTTTGCCACATGACGCTAGGATTGGTCCTCGGTTGAGACTTGATGACTGAAAAAACTGTCTGGGAAAGCTGTTTGGAAAAAATGCGGGGGGAGTTGTCTGACGACGAAGTCAGTTTCTGGCTCATGCCACTTCATACCAGCGTCAGAAACCACACCCTGAAACTGTTGGCACCCAATCAGTATGTCCTGAGTTATGTCAAACAGAACCTGCTGGATCTGATCAAATCGTCCGTTATCGCTGTGGATGCCGGCATCCACCAAGTCCAGTGCGAAATTGGCAGTCATTCATCAAGCAAGCCCGCTTCCAAGCCCTCGAACGGGTCCGGCCACATCGATGGAAACACCAGACCCGGACCGGTGTTCCCGACACAATACAATCATGAAGACGATTTGGACTGTACGATTTCCCAATCGAGAAATGGCATCAACCGAGACTTCACATTTGCGAACCATATTGAGGGGAATTCCAACCAACTGGCCCGAGCGGCGGCCCTGCAGGTGGGCAAACATCCGGGGAGTTCCTACAATCCTCTGTTCATCTACGGTGGTGTCGGCTTGGGCAAAACCCACCTGATGCAGGCCGCAGGAAACTTGATACTGGAGGTCAATCCTGATGCTAAGATCGTCTATATCCGATCAGAGCTTTTTGTCAATGACATGGTCAAGGCGTTGCGAACAAACTCAATGAATGCGTTCAAACAGTACTATCGATCGCTGAATGCGCTGCTGATCGACGACATCCAGTTTTTCGCCAAGAAAACCCAGACCCAAGAAGAGTTTTTTCATACATTCAATACGTTGTTGGAAGGCCAAAACCAGATCATCATCACCAGTGACCGCCTTCCCAAGGCCATTAGTGATGTGGAAGAACGCCTGCTTTCCCGCTTCAGCAGTGGATTGACCGTGGCCATCGAACCCCCGGAACTCGAAACCCGGGTGGCGATTCTCGAGTCGAAGGCGAAAAATCTGGATATTTTCCTGCCATCCGATGTGGCTTTCTTTGTGGCCAGTACCATTCGATCGAATGTTCGGGAACTGGAAGGGGCGTTACATCGGGTGGTGGCAAGGGCAGGGTTTACCGGACGGACGATTGATATCGACCTAGCTCGGGAGGCCCTTCGCGATATCGTCCTGTTTCGAGAATCGAGTCTGAGTATCGAAAGCATCCAAAAGACGGTCGCGGAATATTACAGCGTCCGGGTTGCAGATCTGATCTCAAAGAAACGGACTCGAGACATCACGCGACCGCGACAGATCGCAATGTATTTTGTCAAGGAACTCACCAGTCACAGTCTGCCCCAGATTGGTGACCGATTTGGTGGCCGTGACCATTCCACGGTGATTCATGCTTGCCGGAAAGTGGAAGCACTCCTGCTTGAAGACAGCAAGGTCCGAGAAGACTATCAAAATCTACAGCGTCTTTTCGGAGTCTGATACGGAATCCCGGCCAAGGAGAGACGCGCGGTCATGTCCCAGGGGTTCCGCGACTGATATGGCATCAATTTCGACCTGTGGAGATAGTCGGGATAAACTGTGGATTATATGTTCTTTTCCCGCCGATAGTTTGTGGATTACAGTTGTTCCCATCCTTTGATCGCTTTATCCCGTATCACTGCATGGTTTTCTCACAGCCCAGTTCTCGGTAAAATACTGATGGGTAATGCTTTATTCAAACTATCCACAGTATCCACAGGCTCTATTAGAACTACTATTAATTCCTAATTTATTTCATGAATATAAAGATAGCTCGTTCCGAGCTTCTCCCGACTTTGAATCTGATCAGCAGTGTCGTGGAAAGACAACAGACCTTGCCGATCTTATCGAATTTGTATTTCAGTCTGAGCGAGAAGCAGTTGACGATTGTCGGTACCGACTCGGCGGTGGAAATCGCCGAAATCCTCGATGGGGTAGAAGGTGAGGACTGTGCCTTTACGATCTCGGCGCGTAAGGTACTGGATATCTGCCGAATGCTCCCTGAAGCAGCCATGCTGGACTTTGCCAGCCAAGGGGACCATGTCGTTATCACTTCCGGCCGTAGTCGTTACTCATTGAAGGTGCTGCCAGCAGAGGATTTTCCCCGAATCAAGACGGATCTGTTCGAAGAAAGGTTTTCTATCAGTGATCTTTGTCTGAAGCGACTCTTGGAGAAGACCTCGTTCGCCATGGCCTTGCAGGATGTTCGGTTTTTCCTGAATGGTCTGTTGTTGGAACTCAGCCTCAATACGCTACGCGCGACGGCATCGGATGGCCATCGCCTCGCCCAAAGCGAGGAATCCATCCAGTTGTCGGTTGAAACGCTTCGCCAGATCATTGTACCGCGCAAGGCGGTGGCTGAAATTCACCGATTTCTGGCCCATGCCGACGATTCGGAAGTTAAATGTCAAATTACGCGAAATCACCTACAGCTCACCCGCAGGAACACCACCTTGGTCACGTTGTTAATTGAAGGAAAATTTCCTGAATACAACAACGTACTGGAGACGAGCATGGTAGCTGAACTGACGGTCAACCGTAACGAGATACTGGATATTTTCAACCGATCGGCGATCTTGACCTCGGAACGTTTCAAAGGTGTCCGGGTCCGGCTTTCTGATGGCGTCCTGTCGGTCACCGCGAATAGTCCCGAGCATGAAATGTCGGTGGAGGAAATGTCGGTGGACTATACCGGCGAGCCGATTGAAACTGGTTTTAATATCAGCTATCTGATTGATGCTACCAGAGTTGTTGGGAGTCAACTCGCCAAGCTGAGTTTCCAGGGCAACGAGGGCATTCTCATCATCCGGGAACCGGAAGATGAAGTCACCGTCTGGTTGGTGATGCCCCTGCGTCTGTAACCCGCCGCTCTTCATCGACCTGGCAAAAGACAAAACCGTTACAGCCTGGTCAGGGCGGCATGTTTCACGTGAAACATGCCTGCAGTTCGACTCAGTTAAGCAAGACCCGGAGAGAATTTCAAGAACTGCTGGCCGCACTTTCCGGGCGGTCCCCTGATTGTGTAAGGGGTTTACAGGATTCCTGTCCCGCCTGTGCCGTCGACGGGTTCCATCTGGTTGTGCCTCACCCCAGATGATGCCGTGTGAGCCCATGCTCACCCACCGGTGGTTCCCATCACCGGGCATTATGTTACTACCGGACCCACCCGAGCGTGGTCACTCATACCCCATCACTTAACGATGACCCCGGAGGCTCATAATTGGGATGGCCATGTGGCAGTCCATCGACACTCACCGGGAGCGGCGAGTCAGCCGATGCCTCGGCTAGCGCGACTAGGGAATCGTTCGACCGTCCGCACCCCGTCAGAGAACCGGGGAAAGGGATCGACAGGGATGAGGCGCTGCCAAAAGGTGGGGTTGCATTCGGACCCAGATCCATACGGCAGAGACCGGTAGGACGGACATTCGACGTTTGTTGCAGTTTCCCGGCTTCGAATGTGTGGGAAAGCGGCCCTCCCGGGTGCAGATCCGGTTATGTTTCACGTGAAACATGGCCGGTCGGTCAGGATGATTTCCTGTCTTGAGGCCGGTTGGGTGGACTCTCATCCAAAATGATATCGTTGGTTCATGGCCCGATTCTTTGGATTCTTGGGTGCGTCAGGTGCTCTGGTCAATTTGTTCACGACGGCGGTGATTCAATCCTGATTCGATTGGGTCTGATGACGCATGGCCCGGAGGGCGAAATTCGGTCTGGATCGGTGGTGGCCAATCACTGGCGGGCATTGGTAGCAGGGAGGGATCGATTGGTTTCCGCTCCGGGCGGCAAGCCGTGTGAAGTCCCCCGGGAGTTCCATTGTGCCGCCGGCCGAAGCCAGGTGGCAACACCGGACGACATGGGCCTTCTATCCCTTTCAATCGGTCGTCATCCGATTGAATTATATCATAACAAATAATTTATTTAATGAATAAAAATAATGTCCTCATGGATCAATATTTTACTCAATCCCGCCCCGTTTCATGATATCATGGCCATTAGAATTTCATCGCTTAATTGACGCATGCCACAAGACTATGACGCCAGAACAATCAAGGTCCTGAGGGGATTGGATCCCGTCAGAAAACGACCGGGGATGTACATTGGGGACACGGATGATGGGACGGGCTTGCACCATATGGTGTTTGAGGTCGTGGACAATGCGGTTGATGAAGCCATGGCGGGCTACTGCACAGACATCAAAACCATCATCCATGCCGATGAGTCGATCAGTGTGATTGACAATGGACGCGGGATTCCGACTGACCTGCACGAGGAAGAAGGTCGAAGTGCGGCGGAAGTCATCATGACGGTGCTCCATGCGGGTGGCAAGTTTGACCCGGAAGGCTACAAAGGGCCTTCCGGCGGCCTGCATGGCGTCGGGGTTTCGGTGGTCAATGCGCTTTCGCAACGGCTGGAACTGGAAATTCACCGAGAGGGAATAATCCATACTCAGCAATATACCGATGGAAGGCCGGATGGTGACTTGGCCGTGACGGGGAAAACGACTCGGACCGGAACGCGGGTCACTTTCATGGCCAGTCGTCGTGTCTTCAGTCACGTCAGTTATAAGTTCGATATTCTGGCCAAACGCCTGCGGGAGTTGTCCTTCCTCAATTCCGGACTTCGGGTCGAGCTGATCGATGAACGAGACGGTCACAAGGAGGTTTTCCAGTATGATGGCGGCATCGCGGCTTTCGTGCGTGACCTCAACCGCAAGAAAAACGCGATTCATCCGACCGTTTTCGAAGCTCAGGGAATGCGTGACAAGATGCATGTGCACCTGGCCATGCAGTGGAATGACTCCTATCAGGAGCATGTGCTCTGTTTTACCAATAATATCCCCCAAGTCGATGGTGGAACCCATCTGGCGGGTCTGCGGGGGGCCATGACCAGAACACTGAATGGGTATGTCAATGAACTGGGCCTGGCTAAGAAAGAAAAGATCAGTCTGGGGGGGGATGATTGCCGGGAGGGTGTGACCGCGGTGTTGTCGGTCAAGGTCGAAAGCCCGAAATTTTCCTCACAAACCAAGGAAAAACTGGTCTCATCGGAGGTGAAGGGGGTCGTGGAAGGGCTGGTGGCAGAACATCTCGGGAATTTCCTTCAGGAAAATCCGTCGGAAGCGCGGGTCATCGCTCAACGTATCGTGGTGTCTGCCCGTGCCCGGGAGGCAGCCCGCAAGGCGCGCGAACTGACTCGACGGAAAAGTGCCCTGGATCTCGGTGGACTGCCTGGAAAGTTGGCGGACTGTCAGGAAAAAGATCCCTCACAGTGTGAAATTTATCTTGTGGAAGGCGAGTCGGCGGGCGGAAGTGCCAAGCAGGCCAGAGACCGCCGCTTTCAGGCGATTCTTCCGCTCAAGGGCAAGATACTGAATGTGGAGAAAGCCCGGCTCGACAAGATGCTCAGTTCAGACGAGGTGGGCATCCTGATCACTGCCTTGGGAACCGGCATTGAGGATGATTTTGATATCAACAAGTTAAGATATCACCGAATTATCATCATGACGGACGCCGATGTCGACGGCTCTCATATCCGGACGTTGCTACTCACCTTCTTTTTTCGTCGGATGACGGAGCTCTTGGAGCGGGGGTATGTCTATATCGCCCACCCCCCTTTATATAAACTGAACAGTAAGCGGCAGGAGACCTACCTTCTTGATGATGGTGAAATGAGTGCGCATCTGCTGAATCTGGCCACGGAAAAGGCGGTCATGAAGCTGGAGGATGGGACGGAATTGACGGGGACGGAGTTGAAATCCCTCATTTGGGATCAGCAGGCGGTGCAATCGACCATTCAGCGTTTGTCACCGCACTACCAGCAGAATGTCCTGGAAAGCTTGCTCCGGGTCGAACCGGTAGTACCGGAGGATCTTCAGCACGGCCGGCGGGCCTCATACATTGCCAGTGCCCTGGAGCAAGCTCTCAATCGTGAGGGGGGTGAGGTGCTCCACTATCGGGTGGTCATCGAACCGGAACAACGTCAACTCCGCATAGACCGTCACCAATATGGTCTTACAGAATCAGTTCGCTTGACCGGCGAATTTTTCAAAAGCCCCGAATACCTGTCTATGTTGGCCTTGGCCCATCGATTGAACACCATTGAAGCCGGTCCGATTACCGTCTGCTGGGGGGAGTCTGAAACCACGGTCGGAGAATTTGCCGTTGCCGTGGCTCACATCCTGTCTCGGGCCCGCAAGGGGGTCACCATTCAGCGTTATAAGGGATTGGGGGAAATGAATCCGGACCAGCTTTGGGAAACTACCATGGACCCTGAGGTGAGACGCTTGCTGAAAGTGAACATTGAGGATGTGATTGCCGCCGATGAGACTTTCACTACCCTGATGGGGGAGCAGGTGGAACCTCGCCGGTCATTTATCGAGCAACACGCCTTTTCGGTCAATAACCTGGACATCTAGCAGTGCTTCATTTTGATACCCCACTTCCAGTCTGAAGTGCAACACTTGGCCCCATCGCCTGATCGTTTGAGTAGGCCGGCTGGAGCCCGGAACCCATTGCGGGTCGATTTCAGCAACCCGGGGAAGGGATGGCCAGTCGAGAGTGAATCGATCAATCCATCAGGGCGGACCGACCGGCGGGCGGAGGCCGCTACCAGTGCCTGCGTCGCCGGGGCAAGCAGCCGAACAGGCGCGATGGCCGACATGCGGGACGCAGTCACCTTCCCGGTCGGGTGGACATCGCCGAGCGCCCGGTGGATTGGGGAGGCCAAGTGCTGAACTGGGAACTCGACCTGATCATCGGGGTGATGCCCCGGGGGACCTGGATTTCATGGGGGGATTGGGCCTCGAAGTTCATGGTGCTGATTTGGGTGGCCGGGTACGCCAGTATTTCCCGAAGGGGACCGACTTCCGTCAGGTGACGCCGGCCCAGGTTCGGGCGGTGGAAGAGCGGATCAACCGCCGGCCCCGCAAGGTGCTGGGAACTCGGACCCCCGAAGAGGTCTTCAGCGCCGCCGCCCCGCACTGAAGGCGGTCATTCCTCCCCCATCTTCCCCCTTCCGAAAGCCCGTGTTCGACGAGCCAGGTCCTGCTCGGCCGACACCCGTCCGAAACGGCTCAAGTTGGCCCTTGCGTCGTGAAATCGCCTCTGTCAGACTCCTTGGCGTCGAGATGGATGTCATTGATGACCGACATCAGCTCCTTTCAGCCCTTGGGAGGGCTGAATGGTCCGGTCGCCGCCGTGCTCCCATCCTTCGGGGGATGCCCTCATGCCGGGAGCGGGGCGAGTGTGGCACTTCAGACTGGAAGTGGGGTATTGCCTATTGTTTTGCTTGGGGAACTGGCGACGGACCGAACCGGGTCGCCCGAAAAAGAGGCGTTTTCTGCCAGACACTAGAGTATCTTGACCAGCGCGACGATCAGTCCTCCCTGGGCGATCAGTGCGCTGAACATCCATTTCAGCAGATCCGCCTTGACCTGCGCCATATCGGCCTTGGTCCCCTGTCGCAAGGCTTCGATATCAGACTTGGTCTCCTGTCGCAAGGCTTCGATATCAGCCTTCGTGGCCTGTTTCAGTGCCTCGATATCGGCCCTGATCTGCGCCATATCGGCCTTGGTCTCCTGTCGCAAGGCTTCGATATCGGCCTTCGTGGCCTGTTTCAGTGCCTCGATATCGGCCTTGGTCTCCTGCCGCAAGATTTCGATATCGACCTTCGTGGCCAAATTGGTGTTGAGCAGGGCGACCTGCTCCTCAGCCAGCGTTTCCGCCTGCAGCTCAGTGAAGCCGCTGCCCGTCAAACGCTTGACAAAGCGGTGCGTATCAAATGCAATGGCTTCGGTCATGAGGAAATTATAGCCCATCCGCTCCGGCCCAACAAGCCTCGGCCAGGTCGGCTCCCGGCCACATAGCGGCTCCAGAGGTCCCCTTCACGATCACTCACCGTGACCGCCCGACTCTCCGGACAGGCCACCGCCAGTGCTTCCGCCTGCCGGTCCACCCGGCCCCAGCGATCGCTTTCGCGGCCATCGCCACCGGCGCCTGATTCGGCCACCCGCCGACCCGCCGCCGGGTCCCCGGGCGGATGATGACTCGCCATCAGGCTCCGCCAGACCCGTCGCTGACCCGGCCCCGTCACCCGCTCCCCCGTGATCTCCCCCAGCGCCGTCCAGTCGGCCTCCACCACCACCTCGGGATCAGGCGGCGGCAACGCCCCGCCCCGCCGCGCGACCCATGACGGCAGGACCTTGCCGCCGAGGACCGACACCATGGCCCCCTCCGATTGCGCCAGTCACTGCGCTCGCACAACCCCCGGGCCAGCGCCCGGCGACTGATCCCCTCTGGTGGCAATGCCTGCTGCCACCACTCAATGGTCGGGGCATCGAATGAGCGGAGCCCTATCGGCATCGGTCCGGTCCTCCCGGATGAATTTCCCGGAGTCCAGGGGTCGATTAATGATTTGTCAAGCGTGTGTAAATGACAGACCGGATCCCCCAGTCGTGACTGGACGTTGCAGCACGATCAGGAATGCGGGCAGGCCGGGATATCGTCCCAACGCCGTTCTGTGAACCGAGTCTCCACCGTGCCCGAGTTAGGGAACATCCTGAAAACCGCTTTCAGGCCCGATGCCTTCGTGGTAGTGTTTGCCGGGAGTGCTGTTTGCCATAGAAACAAGTAAAATCAATCAGATGACAATGATCTCACCTGATAGTGGATAGGGCCAAAGGCATCAAGGGCTTAAAGAATACTCCTGTGGCTTCGACATGATCCGTTCCACCATGGGTCGAAAAAATCCAATGGGTAAGGATGGATACTCCGGATCGAAGCAGTTCTGGTCATAGTTGTGGCAGAAATCCACGCAGTCCTGATACCAGGGATGGTCCTTGAAACGGTCTCGGGCATATCGATCCTTATCATAGTGATGGGCATAATAGTACGACTGGAACAGGCCATGGTGTTTGATGATCCAGTGGATGCGCTCGGAGACATAGGGGCGAAGAATGGCCGCCGCCAATTCGCTGTGAGAGGCCGGTGCCAGCACATCACCGATATCATGGAGCAGGGCGGCGACGATCATTTCTTCATTTTCACCCGCATGATAGGCTCGAGTGGCGGATTGAAGAGAATGTTCAAGACGGGACACCCGATAACCCTCAAGACTGCCGTCCAGTTGTTCGAGGGTGGACAATAATCGGTCTGGTAAGGACTGGATTACCTCGGCCTCAAGTTCGGCCAGCAGTTCGTATTCTTCTCGGGTGCCATCTTCCATGCGGGTAAATGCCACGGTTTCAGTAGACTGGTTCATAAACAGTGTCGGGACAGGGTCAGTCAATGCGGAACGCAGAGTATGCCGAACAATGGATTGACAGCCACGACTCGGCTTCCACGAACTCTGAGCGGTGCGTTCCAGCGCACCGGTTAGGGGATATCGAGGCGTGGCTACACTGCCGGAAATATAGTCGGCTGCTGTCGTCGAGGCAAGACATGGGTTATCACTGACGCAAACAGGAAAGAAATGGCTGCACCGACATGTGAAGTGGAGGGCTGGTGGCATGCGCCAGGCGAGCTGACCCACTACTTCTGCGATCTATCAGGCGGGGCTTGGGCGGAGTTTCTTCGACCCAAGGGGTCCACGACCTCGGAGGATATCGCCACCATCCGTCGCCTCTGGGCAACCGACATCGGCAACGGACCGCCCAATCGACTGGACCTCCCTCGCGAAACGCTCATCGGCCATGGTGTCCGGCTCTCCAAGCCAAGCATTTGATCGGTTCCGGGGTTATTGGGAGACAACAGAGCAGGGGGCGTATCGGCGAATGCGGCTTTGTGCCAGCATCGGTATCTGGATCCGCTCGGGACAGGTTGCCCGGGCCAGTAGGCCGGTGGCTGGATCCAGTTCCAGGGAACGGACACCGGGGGGGCGTTTGAACCGGGTCGGTGTCAGACGGAACCTCTGCATGATTTCCACCCAGACGCGCATGGCCCCGTCGGCACCTGTCAGGCCGACGGGGCGGTTATCGTCTCGACCCACCCATACCACGGCCAATAGATTGCCACTATAGCCCACGAACCAGCTGTCACGGTAATCGTTCGTGGTACCGGTCTTGCCGGCGAGACCGAGGGACGGCGGGAAATGTTGTGAAGCGCGGGATGCGGTTCCGTTGCGGACCACCTGTTGAAGTGCAAAGTGGATCAGGTAGGCGGGGCCTGGCTGGATGACTCTGTCGACCTGATCGGGAAACCGGGCGATCACGCGACCCGTCTGGTCGGTGATGTGGCTGATGCTGCGAAGTGGCCTACGTTCGCCATGGTTGGCGATGGATTGGTAAAGCTGGGCGATTTCCAGGGGGCTGTGTTCGTTGGCGCCCAGAAGGATGGAAGGGTATCGGGGAATTTCCTTGCGAACCCCCAATCGGTTGATGGTTTCCGCCACCGAGTCCAGACCCACATCCAAGCCCAGCCGCACGGCTGGCAGGTTGTAGGAACGTGTCAGAGCCTCCAGCAACATCACCGGCCCGTGAAACTGTTGATCGTAGTTCTGTGGCGTCCAGTTGCGCCCCTCTTGTATTGTCAGATTCAAGGGTGTGTCCTGAAGCATGCTGCCGAGGTTGAATCGCTCCGGCTGTTCCAGCGCCGTGAGATAGACCAGTGGTTTGATCAAAGAACCGATGGGTCTGTGCGCATCGACTGCCCGATTGAACCCGGCATAACCTCGCTGACGGCCGCCCACAAGTGCCAGGAGGTCGCCGCTGTCAACCGATGCCAAGACCACTGCGCCTTGGAGAACATCCTGTGGCATGTTGTGGTCTTTTTCCAGCTGTTTCAGGGTGTGGGACAGAGCCTGTTGGACCGTTTGTTGAATATCCGCATCAAGTGTGGTGTACAGCTGGAGACCGCCGGTGTACAGCACCCCATCGGGGAAGTACTGACGGACTTGCCGTTGTAGGTAGTCGACGTAAGCGGGGAAGTTGGTGGCACCCGCGCTACGGTGTGGCGCGACGGTCATGGGGGACTTTGCCAGGGAAATGGCCGTCGTTTCGTCAATCGCTCCCACATCCGCCAGTTTCGACAGCACCAGATTGCGCCGGGCCAGCGCTCGCGCTGGATGTCGTCTTGGATTGTAGGATGATGGGGCCGGGATGATCCCGACGAGCGTCGCGATTTCAGGGAGGCTCAGCCGGTTCAGTGGGCGGGCAAAGTAGTATTCGCTGGCCAGGGCGAAGCCATGGACAGCGCGATTGCCCGACTGTCCCAGAAAGACGCTGTTCAGATAGTGTTCGAGGATTTCAACCTTGGAGTAGCGCCATTCCATCGTGACGGCCATCAGGGCTTCTGCGGCCTTACGGGACAATGAGCGTTCCGGACTCAGAAACTGGTTCTTGACCAGTTGTTGAGTGATGGTGCTGCCTCCTTGTACCGTTTGACCACGAATCAGGTTGTAGAACATGGCCCTGAGTATGGCAACGAAATCCACGCCGTGATGAATGTCGAAGTGGCGGTCTTCCATGATAAGAACGGCCTGGACCAGCCGTTCCGGCATTTGATGCAGTTTAAGGGGGATCTGTTCCTCGTAAGGGCCGAGTCGGAGGGTTCCGATGAGTTCCGGCTCCAATAACACCCGTCCCAGGGACATTCCATCGCGGTGTCGATGAATGGCATGCAGGTGCCCATTACGAAATCCCAGCCGGACGGGGACGGAAGATGGGTCCGCTCCCGGTACCGGATTGGGGTAGACATCCATGAGTTGGTTTCTGACCACATAGCTGCCTGCCCGTTCGATCCGATTGACCCGTCGATAGCCGCGGTATTCCAACAGGGAAACCACGCTTTCGGGCGAGATGCCGGATTGGGGCGATAGTTGTGGCGCCCGGGCGAAAACCTGTGCGGAGCGGCCAGTCTGGTGGTTGTCGAAGTACTGTTGTATCTGCCAGTCGTAGTACATCAACAAGGCACCGAAGCAGAACAAGAGTGCCAGGCCAGTGCGGATTGCCAGCATCCAAACCAGCCCAGTCCAATGGGTCCCGGCAACGGACGAGCCTGTCTGACGGCGTGCTCGTTGTTTGCGATGAGTCGCCAACCTCACAAACTGTGACGGCAGCTCCAGCAGATATCGAAACCGGCCGGACTGCTTTCCCCACAACGGTCACACAGGAAAGGGGGAGCGGTTTGTTGCTGGATCAGGTCGTCTTCCAGTCGCGCCACCAGACGAAAGGCCAAATCCACATCATGGTCTCGGTGAATCCAGACTTCCGGGCCGATCACGGGCAATTCACCCAAGGCACCGACGGCATTTCCCTGAAAGATGGCGCAAGGCACCCCATTGCCGCGGAGGCAGTCCGCAAATAAATGGGCGTCGATCAAGGATTCCGCACGGTAGACGCATTTCATGGGCGATCATTTGAATCGGACGAACGATGGCTCATGATGGCCCGGCCTCGACACTGCGTGGCCACGCCACCATGACGGCTTGGACCAAGGTGGCCAGCGGAATCGCGAAAAAGACGCCCCAGATCCCAAAGAGCCCCCCGAAAAACAGCACTGCGACGATGATGGCGACCGGGTGCAGATTCACCACCTCCGAAAATAGGAGTGGCACCAGCAGATTGCCATCTAGAGCCTGGATGATCAGATAGGCCACCACCAGATAGTAGAACTCGTTCGCCAGTCCCCACTGGAAATAGGCAAAGGCTACGACTGGCACGGTCACCACGGCCGCGCCGATATAGGGGATCAGCACCGACACCCCCACCAGCACGGACAGCAGCATCGCAAACTGGAGTCCCAGCATGGAGAATGTCAGCAGGCAGGTGCCCCAGACGATGAGGATTTCCCAGAACTTTCCCCGGATGTAATTTCCGATCTGGATATCGACATCGTGCCAGATTTGGATCGTGAGTTGATTGTCGCTGGGCAGCAGATCCCGGAACCATTCCAGTATTCGGCGCTTGTCCTTGAGGAAGAAGAAGATCAGGATGGGCAGAAGAATGACATAGATGAGCAACGTGATGATACTGGTCACCTGCGAGAGGGAGCTGGCCAGGGCCTGCTGCCCCAGGTCGGTCAACTCGGCTCTCAGGCCACTGATCAGTTCCAGCACCTGCGCTTGGGAAAACAGCTCTGGATATTGCACGGGCAGCGTCATGAGGGCTGCCTGACCTTGGCTCAGCATGTAGGGAATCTGCGCCACCACTTGGGTCAACTGCGTGTATAGAGTCGGGAGCAGCCACAGGAGGATCACCATCAAGAAGAGCAAGGAAGCGACGGATACCGTCCAGATGCAGATGTTCCTCGGCAGGCCAATTCGATGCATTCGGCGGATGATGCCTTCCAGCAGGTACGCAATGACGATTCCAGCCAGCACTGGGGCCAGCATATGGCCTGCATAGACGACAATGACGAACAGGACCACCAATGCCGCCGTGAGAAACACCACCTGCGGGTTGGAAAGTTGTCGTTTGATCCAACTGGCGATTTGTTCCATGAGGCTGGGTGGTATCAGTTTGTTCGGTCAGCGAATGGTCCTCGGCGAGAAAAGGGCCATTCAGGGTTCTTTGGTCTCGACATCGTAAGTGATGTGCACCGACGGCTGCAGCATTTGGGTAACCGAACAGTATTTCTCCATGGACAATGCCACCGCCCGCTCGACTTTCCGCGGGTCGAGATCCCGGCCGACAATCGTATAGTGGGCATGGATGTGGGTGAACACCGCGGGGACTGCGTTGGCTCTTTGGCCTTCGATAGTGACTCGACAGTCGGTGACCTCCTGTCGACTCTTCGCCAAGATCAAGGCCACGTCGATGCTACTACACCCTCCGAGTGAAGCGAGCACAAGTTCCATGGGTCGGGGGCCGGCATTCTCCCCGCCATGGTCCGGGGCCCCATCCAGGGTCAGGGTATGACCGCTGTCGGTGGTGACGGCAAAGGCCATCTGGCCGGTTTTACGCAGTGAGACTTTCATCGGCTGGCAGTGAAGATCCGTTGAGGTAAGTATAAACCAGCCATTCGGCAGATCATCCGGCTGCGTTGGGGCGATCAGTCGTAAACGGGAGTCACCCAATGCCGGTAATCTACCTCCTCGCCCGTGAGTATCCGATAGAAGAGTTCATCCAGTGCTTGCGTGATCGGCCCCCGGTGCCCGGTCCCGATGCGCCGATGGTCAATGGATCCCACGGCCGCCATCTGGACTCCGGTGCCACAGAAGAAGACTTCGTCTGCCAGGTAGAGTTCCGACCGATCAATGTTGCGTTCCTGCACGGAGATGCCCAGTCTGGTCCGGGCCAGTTCCACCAGTGACTTGCGCACCACTCCTTCCAGCAAGTTGGCGGTAATCGGCGGCGTGATCAGCGTGCCGTCACGGACCAGCATCAGATTGGCCGCCGTGGCTTCGGAAACATGTCCATCCTGGTTCAGCAGGACTGCCTCGTCGAAACCGGACAGCATGGCTTCGCTCTTGGCTAGGGAGCTGTTCACATAGGTGCCATTGACCTTTCCCCGGGCCGGTATGGCGGTATCGTCCACTCGACGCCAGTTGCTGACGCAGACAGACAGGCCTTGATCCTTAGGTAGGTAACTGCCGGTGGCCTGACTGAAGATGGCCACCTTGTCATGGGCATCATGTAGCCAGACCCGGAACACCCCCTCATCCTTGTAGGCGATGGGGCGGATATAGATGTTCTCACGCCAGGCTTCCTTGCGAAGGAGGTCGAGCGTGGCTGTGATCAGGGCTGCATTGCTTATGCCGAGATCGCTGAACAAGAGGCGATTGCTGTGAAGGAACCGCTGATAATGATCCTCCAAGCGGAAAACATAGAGCTGTTTTTGGGCATCATTCCAGTACCCTCGGATGCCACCGAAACAGCCGGTGCCGTAGTGCAAGGTGTGGTTGGTGATGCTGATTTTCGCCTGTTCGATCGGTACGATGTCGCCTTCAAAAAACGCCCAGTTGGTCATGGTTCAAAAATTGCTCGGGAACGGCGGCTTAGCCTTGTTGGTGGAATTGCATGCTCACCTGCCCCAAGTCGCCAAAGTCCGCGAGCACCGCATCTCCAGGCACGGCATGATAAGGTTCACCGACGGTTCCGGTGCAAACCCGTTCACCGGCGCACAGAGACAATTTCCTTGAGGCCAGGTGATTCGCCAGCCAAGCCATCGCATTCAAGGGGTTGCCAAGGACGCTCTCCCCCGTGCCGAGGGGGAATGGATCCCCATTCACCCACATGCGCACGGGCCAATGGATGAAATCGAGTGGCTGCCAATGGGTGACCGGCTCACCGACAATGCAGGCACTATGGATGGCGTTATCGGCAATGAGCGCACATTCCCCCACAGTGGCGAAATCGTGGAACCGATGGTCAACGATTTCGAGCGAAGGGACGAAGGCTTCGATATAGGGTCGGATGGTCTGTGCGTCATAAGGGGCATCGGAGACCGGCACATCCTCACCCAAGACAAAACCGAACTCCGCTTCCATGATGCGACAGCGGAATGTGTCCGGATCAAGCCCGATGCCACTGCTATAGGTGGAATGGGTCATCAGTTGACCCGGAAAGGGGCCACTGACATTGAGATGGTGGATGATGCGCTCATTGGTGCAGGCGATTTTGTAACCGCAGGGTGCGCTTCCATACTGTTCAGTCAAGCACCGGACCATTTCATCCTGGGCAAGGAATGCTGACGCCTTGGAGTTGGGATACAGGGCATCAGGCAGGTTGTCCATCGGCTCCTGTGAACGACGATGTTCCAGGAGGAAAGCGGCGGTGTCTTTGGGGTCAGCCATGGAGTAGGATTCTGTCACAAAATACCAGCCGTTGTGAACCGCTGCAAGCATCCGACACCCCCATCGGCTTAGGGCACGGCCCTACCGCCCTGGACCGATACGCCACTCGTGGGGACAATAACCGTCAGTGTGTCAGGGTAATCGGCCCACTTTCCAGGCGAATCTCCAAGTGTTCGACTACCGTGGCGCCAACGCCTCGGTCGTACGAATCCCGGTTAAGTGGTTGTGCCCCGGGGTGACAGCACCCGAACCACCTGTGGTCAGGAGTTGATGGTCGGGATAGTTGCGCAGGGCTTTCCGGGTTACCCCGAAGTCATGGGCACAGATCGCCAGAGAACGCACGGGGTCGTCGAATCGGCTTGTGGTCGAGTTCGTCAATGGTCACGAGGCTGAGGTCGAAGACAGCAGGCGGTTCGTTTCGACCTTGGCACCTGATGTTGCTCCCCCCGATAGAGCCGGTTACAAGAGCTGTGCGACGGGGCGATGCGGTGCCCACTGGCCGCGGGGTGCGTCGCGGATCCTCCTCGGGGGTGGCCAGAAAAACGATGCGTTCGTCACCGTCGATCTTGCAGTCAATGATCCGATCGTCTCTTGGTAGGGGTCCCGTGGGACTTTCTAATGGGATGCCGTTGTCCTTCCAACTCCAATTTCAGTCTGAAGTGCAACACTCGCCCCGCTCCCTGCATGAGAGCATCCCCCGAATGCCGGGAGTGGGGCGGCGACCAGACCATTCAGCCCTCCCAAGGGCTGAATGGGGCTGATGTCGGTCATTGATGGCATCCATCTCGATGCCAAGGGAGTCTGACAGAGGCGATTTCACGACGCAAGGGACAGATCAAGCCGTTTCGGACGGGTGTCGGCCGAGCGGGACCCTGCCCGTCGAACACGGGCTTTCGGAAAGGGGGCAAGATCACCGTATCGCACGTCGACCTGTTTGACCCCATCAGCAGGTCGACATAGACCGAAGTCGGGAGGGTATGAAGACCTCAATTAGGGGTCGTTGTAGAGACTCGGGCAGCGAGGACATAGCACGAACCATGGGCAACGCCCCGGGCAAAGAATCTGGCACCTGTCAGATTCCGTCGGCATGCCATGTGATATCATGGCGACCATCAGCAATGTGATGGCCGTTCGTGAAGCACATTGTGCTGGGTGATCGCCTTCCTGATTTCGAAAAGTTACCGCTGACTGAACTATGGACACCAACTTGGGGTCGAAACAGTACCTGATTGAGAAAATCCGACTGCGGGATTTCCGTTGCTTCCGGAAGAATTCGACGATCCCCCTGACTCCGCTTACGTTTCTGGTGGGAGAAAACAGCACAGGGAAAACCTCTTTTCTCGCCGCCATAAGAACAATCTGGGAAACAGCGTTCAGGACTCTGCAGCCGAACTTCCGGGAAGAGCCTTATGATCTCGGTTCATTTTCCGAAATCGTGCACCATTCGAACCCGGAAGGTATGCTGCCGTCTTCTTTTGAAATCGGGTTTAGCAGCCGATCCGATGACATTCCGATTGATTTTGATGTGACTTTTGCCCCCGGCGCATCAGCACTTTATCCTTCCTCCATTTCGGTCAGGGGTAAAAACGAATGGATAAGGACTTCGATGGAGTCTGGTAAATTTTCGAACCTGGAATTCAGCACTAAAAATGGGACATGGCGTTACCCCAAAAAGAGCGGGCTTCTGGAACGATTTTCAACTAATCAATCTGATCATTACTGGTCCGCTGATCATTATGGGTCCGTGATTTTCCTTCTGTTAGCCAGCAGCAGTCGGTTCGTTTCAGATCAAGATGGTGAGGCTATTGAGAGTATTGGAGAAAATCAAGCCGTCTGTGGCGAATCGGATATTCATCACATTGCCCATCTGCTGCATAGACTCAGACATCCGCCATTTGGGCATATCTTCGCTGGCGCTCCGATACGCTCCCGCCCCCATCGGATTTACGATCCGACCGTCCATTCACCGGATCCGTCCGGTTCCCATGTGCCGGCATTTCTCGCCGAAATTGTTCAAGACGAGGATCAGTGGCGTCGACTCAAGGCACAGATGGAACAGTTTGGGCGGAGCTCGGGGTTGTTTCATGAAATCCGAGTCAGACGGTTCGAAAATAGCGAGGGGTCGCCGTTCAGGCTGGAAGTCAGCCTGACCAACGGCGAAAGGCGCAACCTGATCGACGTCGGATACGGCATCAGCCAGATCCTCCCCGTGATCTATGAGTTGTTCCGTCAGGAAGGCTCGCCGGTATTACTGCTCCAGCAGCCCGAAGTCCACCTCCACCCCAGTGCCCAGGCCGCCCTCGGAACGCTTTTCTGTGAGATCGCCTCGTCGGGTCGGCAAATCATCGTTGAAACCCACAGCGATTACACCCTGGACCGAGTGTTACTGGATATCCGCGACAAAAGGACAGAGCTGACCGCCGACAACGTCTCGGTCCTCTTTTTCAAGACCGAAGGCGGACACGCCTCCATCCATCCCATTCGGATTGATGATGAAGGCAATCTCCTGGATACTCCTGATGGGTACCGGAAATTTTTCAAAAAGGAACTGGACCGGCTGATCAACTACTGATGTGTGCCATCATTGATGCCAGTGTGGTGTTCGAGGCTTTCGGGAAAAAGACGACAAAGGCCGGCAAACGATTCAGGGAGTGGCTGGAAAGTGCCAACGGCATGCTGGTCGTTGGTGGTGACAGCCTTGTTGAACTGACAAAGAACGGTAATTTCTCCAGTTGGCTTACCGAGGCAAGAAGAAGGGGGAATTGGGTCAGGCAGGTTAGCCAACATGACATTGATGCAGCCAGCGATGCGCTAAATCAGGACTTCAAGTCGAACGATGGACATATCCTGGCTCTCGCCCGGGTCAGCGGAGCACGCCTCCTGTTCACGAATGACAGAGCCTTGCAAAAGGACTTTGCTAATACCAACCTGATCTCTAATCCAGGAGGCCAGATCTACACCACCTTGATCCCGGATAACAGCTCATTTCGCCATAAAGGTGCGTTTCGAAACGTGCACAAGCAAATTCTTTCGAATGCCCGTTGCCGTTGATCTGACGGTCTCCGAATTTCGAGATAGCTGGTATAAGGAGCAGAAACTATCATTCAGGGGTGATGAAAAAAGGAAAAAGAAACACGCGCAGGGTGGCCAACGATCCTGTTTTCAGCGATCAGAACGATGGCATCATGCATACCCATATTGATCAGGTGTCCGAAATCCCCACTTCCACTCTGAAGTGCAACACTCGCTGCGCTCCCGGCATGAGGGCATTCCCCGAATGAAAGGAGCGCGGTGGCGAAGGCACCGGTAAAGGTCTCCACCCGCCTGTCAGTCCGCCCTCACCGATGGGTAGATCCACTCTCGACCGGCCATCACTTCCCCTTGCTGTCGAGACCGGCCCGAGATCTGTTCCGGCCTGCAGCCGGTCCTCGACCACCGCCCAGCGCTCGGGGGTCATCTTCCAGGGCCCGGCCGAGGCGGCCCGGCGCCGGCTCGTCGCCTTGCCTTGGGCTTGTTGATGTCGATCCCCCCGCTACCCGCGATGGCGGGACAGCTCCCGGGAAATCGGGCTGACGTCCCGCCCGAGTGGCTCAGCCATCGGTCGCTGGAGTCGACGGTGGACTTGAGAGCGAAAATCTGCGATCTTTCCGGGTGGGTCAGGGGGTGGTCGCCAGTCGGCATGACCCTTCTCCGTTGATTGGTCAACTGAGAGGGTCTGCTATTATCTGGCCCGCTGCCATCCGCTGCCATCCGCTGCCATCCGCTGCCCTCAAGCGATCAGGCGACGGGGCTAAGGGGGGCACTTCAGAGTGGCACGGGGGGAGTAATGAATAGAAGCCCCCCTCAGCTGATCCTCGTCACTTTCTCGGAGGATACGACAATCAATTGCACGATACCCTGTAGGTTCCATAAGACTTCAGTGAACATGAATCTCTATGGCTTGCCAGTCCCGTGATCTGTTTTTGGCCGTTTTTTGTGCGGACAGTGCCAATCTGTTTTTTGTTATGAGCTATCAGACATCCAAATCCCCGGTTGATACACATAGTGGTATGACCGAAGTAGCCACACGAATGGCAGCGGAGAATCAGCAATGACTGCAATGATGGCAGTCAACAGGAATAAGCCAGACCGATGGAAAAAAGACATCGCGCAGTCGGTAGATATGTACAACGATTGGTTCATGGAATTTGCACCAGAGGCTTACCGGTAGACACGAATCAAAACTACCAGGGATGTCAAAGAGACACTGAAATCGACGAACAATCTGGCCCATATTGACGTTGAACTGTTAAAAGCAAAGCCATCAGTGTTGCCGTCGTTGCGGATGTCGACCTGTCCTCCCTTGGCCGTGGACCGTTTAATCGGTCTTGCAGGAGTTTCTGGTAACTTGATCCGATCTATGGAAAAGCTCAATAGGCTCCCTCCGAGAATGCCACCAAGCAAGGTTGACAGAGATCTTGAGAAGGTCGGTCAGATTATCGAGAAGATGGCGGATACAGATATCTTTGTTTGGCTGGACCATGGGGATAACCCGTCGGAGCAGGAACTATATCGGGCCGCGACGATTGTGGCCGACCGTCTATTCGGAGCCGTCGCGAACCCCATCATTCGAAACGCGCAGGAAAAACGTCAACTGTTGGCGATTGATAACTGGCTAATGGGTATGGGATACAAAAAACAGCTGGCGGGTAAGGGGACAAAATTTGACAAGATGCCATCTGGAACGGTTTCTTACCAACTCAACGTTCCGGTAGACCAAGAAGGAACCACAACGACCATCAATATCTCTGTTGATGCAGTCGTAATGCCCAAGGCAGCGAAGACAGGCGATTTTCCCCTGCTAATTGAGGCAAAGTCAGCGGGTGATTTCACCAATGTCAACAAGCGTCGTAAGGAAGAAGCCGCAAAAATGAATCAACTGCGACGGACCTATGGTGATCGCATACGCTACATCCTGCTTTTGTGCGGATATTTCGACAGTGGTTATCTTGGTTATGAAGCTGCGGAAGGCATCGACTGGGTCTGGGAGCATCGCATCCAGGACCTTGGGGAATTTGGGTTATAGAAAATGAGCAAGGTCCTTGTCGGATTCGAGGCGGAAAGGCTTGCCCTCCAGCAAGCACTCGATCGACAACTCGACTCCGCTGTCCGCAATCGAATGGGACAATTTGCAACGCCGACTGACCTAGCTGTCGATATTCTACGGTACGCTAAAAGGTGTCTTGGAAAAGGTGAGCAGGTGCGCTTCATCGATCCGGCTTTAGGAACCGGATCGTTCTATTCTGCATTGATCAGTGTCTTTCCACGAACCCGTATCAGTGCTGCTGTCGGATATGAGATTGATCTGCATTACGGTAGACCAGCCAAGCAATTGTGGAGCAGGACAGGACTGAATGTCCGCCTGGAGGACTTTACGCGGGCCGAACCCCCGCCGCCAGACAAGAGATTCAATCTCCTCATTTGCAACCCTCCCTATGTGAGGCATCATCATCTTGTTGGCGACGAAAAACGGAGATTGAAGGGGCGCATACGGGACACCTGCGGAATGGATATCAGCGGTCTGGCTGGCCTCTATTGCTATTTTCTTGGACTCAGTCACCTATGGATGGCTGACAACGGACTGGCCGCGTGGTTGATACCGAGCGAATTCATGGACGTGAATTACGGCGTATCCGTGAAACGTTATCTCCTTGATCAGGTTACGCTCTTGCATATTCACCGTTTCGATCCCAGTGATGTTCAATTCGGTGATGCGCTTGTATCGTCCGCTGTGGTTTGGTTTCGAAACAAGCCACCCCAAAAGGGAACCGGTGTACGATTCACCCTTGGTGGGACTCTCGAGCGGCCAACCCTTGAGAGATGGATTTCAGCGGATATGCTACGGCACGGTCCAAAGTGGACACGCTATCCGATGAAGGAAACTCATAAGGCGACGACAGGTCCAGTACTGGGCGATTTTTTCAGGATCAAACGTGGACTTGTGACGGGCAACAACCGTTACTTCATATTGTCAGAAGGTGAGGTTGAGCGTCGTGGACTACCCACCGCCGCCTTCAAACCGATATTGCCCAGCCCACGCCATATCCCGGACAATGAGGTTAGGGGTGATCAATTTGGCAATCCACTTCTGGAGCAAAGATTGTTTCTGCTTGATCCACCATGGACGGAAAGTGAGATTAGGGAACGCTATCCGAAGCTATGGTCGTACTTGGAAGAAGGCAAGGCGGAGGGCATCGCTGATCGGTATATCTGTCGGCATCGTGCGATGTGGTACCTACAGGAAAACCGTCCCCCGGCGCCGTTTGTCTGTACTTATCTTGGTCGAAGCGATAAGAAGAATGCCACGCCGTTCCGGTTCATTCTGAACAATTCGAAGGCAACGGCAGCAAACGTCTATCTGATGCTGTACCCTAGAGTTCCTGTTGAACACGCCTTAACGGATAGTCCCAAACTGAAACGACGAGCGTGGGAGTGCCTTAATCAAATTTGCCCACAGGCCATGCTGTGCGAAGGTCGTGTCTACGGAGGAGGTCTACATAAACTGGAACCTAGGGAACTCGGGAATGTCCCGGCGGAAGCTCTGGTCAAGCTGTTTCCCACATCGGAGCGGGGATGGCTGGGCAAGCAAGATGACTTGTTTGCATTTTCGGTGTTATAGGCTTTGATGGACGATGGTACTGTCGGTCATGAAGTCAACAGCAGAGGGCCACTATCCACATAAGACACGGAGACGAGCTTGTGAACCTCCATGGAGAAGGCCAGATAGTGGTATTCGCGACAGCAACTCTTGGGGAGACAGGGTCATCGACAGTTCTGAGGGTGAAAAGGTAGCACTTCGCCGGAAGCTTGGCATGCATCGGGGTGCGCTCGACCGGGCGAAGGAATCCCGCGAGCGATACGCGGCAAATCAGCAGCGCGACGCCATGGAGAAGGACAAGCAAGATAGTGCCGCCCTGGGTGTGGCGCTGTACGCGGTGATGGGGCGCCCTGGGCACGCACGACCATGGACAAGGTCGGCCGGTGGAGCGTCACGCACTAATGAACGGTCCACCGTCTCCGGCAACATGAAGGTCACCGACCAAGTCCGGGTGTACAACGACCGGGAGGGAGGCCCGCTGGAGAAATTCCTTGTCCCGTCGGATGCCACGGGGTTCTTCGAGGACGACCCCGCTGGCTGGACCAACATCGGGACCTACATCCCGGCGAACCGCAAGCTGACCTTGGGCACTGCGGTTGACCGGGTGATCTCAGCTGCCCTGTTCGAACAGTGGACCGCCGCGAACGCGCCGAAGCCGACCGACGGGGGCGCGGAGATCAACGTCCCCGGCACCTACTTCGGCGCGACGGGCCACTACTTCTGCGACACCTCCAAAACCTGCACGGTCGGCACCGTGTTCAGCGGCTACTTCCTGTCCGCCGACTGGCACTTCGTCCACTTACCGGGCGCGAAGGTGCTGGAGCGGGACCTCAGATACCTGTACTTCGGCTGGTGGGTGCGGCACGACGCCAACGGCATGCCGGCGGCGGTCAGCGCCTTCTACCAGAGCGTCGGCGGGGGCGTTGAGCTCGCTACGGTGGGCGGCAGCCTGAACGTCAACCGCGGCACGGCGGCGACCTATGAGGGCCCCGCGATCGGCTGGTACGCCATCAAGGGTGACGGGGGTCACGGGGACGAGTTCACGGCGACGGCCACGCTGAAGGCCCAGTTCGGAACCGCCAACCTGAATGCCGAGACGGGCCTGACCGGCACGACCCACGACTTCAAGCTGAAAAACGGGATGGAGAACGACTGGAGCGTGTCGTTGAACAAGGCGGGTTGGACCACCGACCCCTCCGGTGACACGGCGGCGCCGAAGGGCCACATCGTCAACACGGAGAAAACGGTCTGGTCGATCAACGGCGTCAAGGCGGCGCCGGCAGCAACCATCCGACCGTGATTATGGGCAAGTTCCAGGCCGAGCATGGCAGCACCCACCGGATGGTGGGCGCGTTCGGCACGGAGGTTCAGGCACCGTAGTAGCTGGCCGGGTTCCCGTATCAACGGGAGCCAGGTTTGGCAAGGGGGGGCACTTCAGAGTGGCACGGGGGCAGTAATGTATGGATTGGTGAACGTCTGGTTCTAATGTACTGGAGTCCAGCCTGTCCATCATCAGGCCGCGATTCTCACCCATTGATGATCCGCCCCCGGTTGGCAAGAATCTTTTTTTGTGGGAGGCGATGGGCTATTGCCGACGATCCGACGGCTTCACGGGGCTTTCTGCGTCCCTGGCCTAGCTGGAATGCGCCCCAGTGCATTCTGATCTTGGCTCCTCGGGCCGGTGGACTCTATCGAGTGTTCATGATTCGACCAAATCACCCAGATGCCACTGCCGATAATCAACGCACTGCCGATGTAATCCCGCAGACCGGGAAGATCACCCCAGATCAGATACCCAACGACCACGGCCAGAGGGAGTGAAGTGTATTCGAATGGGGCGACGACCGAGACCTGGGCGATCCGATAGGACTGCGACATCAGGTAACCACCGGCGGCCACCACCGCCCCACAGGCGAACAGCAGCAGCAGATCGAACCCCCCCGGCCAACGCCATGCCCGCAGCAGAAAATCCAGGGTGGGCTGGCTGAAGAGATTGTACCGGCCATCGCCGAGCAACAGACCGCTCGCGACACTGACCAAGATGAAAGCCACCTGGATATAGAAGGTCAGCGTGCCGGCGGAATCGTTCATACCCAGTTTCCGCGTGACCACCACCATGGAAGAATAGGCCAGCGCGGCCAGGATCGGCAGCAGCGTCGTCCAGGTAAACTCACTGCCGCCGGGCTCCACCAGAACCAAGACCCCGATCAAACCCACCGCGATCGCGAGCCACCGTTGCCATCCCACCACTTCGCCGAGAAATGGTCGAGCCAGCAGGCAGATGAAGAACGGCCCGACAAAGAACAGGGCCACCACTTCCGCTAGGGGCATGACCGACAAGCCCAGAAAGAAAAACATGTTCGCCAGGACCAGCAGAAATCCCCGGAACAGATGCAACCCCGGCCGGTGCGTTCTGAGTGTAGTCAACCCACCCGTAAAATGGACAAAGACCAGCACCAGACCCAGCGCGACGGTAGCCCGATAGAGGGTGATTTCATGCAGGGGATAGAACGGGCTGAGCCATTTGATAATGGAGTCGCTGATCGTCAAAAACACCAATGCCCCGACCAGGCACAGGACACCCTGAACATTTTGGGGGTGGCGTGAAAATAACTTCATATTTATGCACAGGAGGGGGAAGTCGTCATCATCGCTATGGTACTGCACCGGACCTTGGATCGACTGGGACAGAGCAGTTTTGTACCTGCCCGAAAACGGGAGGTTTCGTCGTCCTGCCGCGCCGGAACCCGGGGACCGGTGGGAACTGACAAAACACCACGCCCCAGGGCGATGCGGGACTTCCGTCGATGAATCACGCTGGCGCATCACCGACTATCAAGCCACCTACGGGCAGTGTGGCGTCATGACGGTGCGCAGAAGCCGTCGGTTGATCCCCTGCGACGACGGATCCCGGGGCCGAAGCCGGTGAAACCCAAAATCCGGGGCTGAAAAGAGTCGCGTCACGGCCCTGAGCCGATCGGTTGCTGGGTGCGCATCCCAAGCCCGGCCCAAGCGAATGGCAACGGACCTGAAAAGCCAGGGTGCCGACACAGAACCGATCGTTGGCCGCTCCTCTTTCTGCCCAAAGGAAGGAGACCCGCTGACCGGAGCGGGCCATCAATCCTTCGGTGACCGGGTTGGGAAGTCCTGCCTGATAGGCTGTCAGCCCCCATGAAGTGGGGGGCGGGGCGACGCCTGGCGGATGGCCGCTTCTTGGGCATCATGCGCCCTGAAGGGATCGTCTCAGTTTGGGAAAAGTTCAGCCAATCGGGCCCCGGGATCGCTCGCCCGCATCAGTGCCTCGCCCACCAGGAAGGCATGCACCCCCTCGTTGCGCATCCGCATCACGTCATGCGGGTGGTGGATGCCGCTTTCCGTGATCACGAGGCGATCGTCTGGGACAGAGCCCAGTAACTCCAAGGTGGTGGCCAGATGCGTTTCGAAGGTCCTCAGGTTCCGGTTGTTGATCCCCACGAGCTGACAAGGCAGACCATGAGTGCGCATCAGTTCCGTGCGATCATGCACTTCCACCAGGACATCCAGCGACAGGTCACATGCCAGGGCGGCCAATTGCGTCAGCCAGGTGTCCTCCAGCGCCGCCACAATCAGCAAGATGGCGTCGGCACCCAGGACTCGTGCCTCGTACACCTGATACGGGTCGACGATGAAATCCTTGCGCAGAACAGGCAAGCCGGAGGCTTCCCGCGCCAACCCAAGATGTCGGTCGTGGCCTTGGAAGAAGTGCTCGTCAGTCAACACGGACAGACAGGTCGCCCCGCCTCGGGCATAGCTTTGGGCAATACTGACGGGATCGAAGTCCGGTCGAATCACGCCTTTGCTGGGGGAGGCTTTCTTGATTTCAGCGATCACCCCCGGCTGCTCCTGAGCCACTCGATCTGCCAGGGCGCTGGCGAATCCCCGAGTCGGGGGGAGCCCGGAGCGGCACTTGTCCCGGAGTATGGACAGGGGGGTGCGCCGCCGCCGCCGGGCCACTTCCTGGACCTTGTGGGCGAGAATCGTCTCCAGGAAGTCGCTCACGATCGAGGCTCCGCAGGTTGCGGGTGGATTGTCACGAAGACACCGGGACGAAGCGGGGGCACTGGCTCCCTGGGCGGCGAACTGAAGCCGATTTCGATTGGGTGGATGGTCTCATCGTCGTCCGGGTGGGGGAACCTCAGGGGGTCGGGGTTGTTTCGCCCCACAATGACATGATGACGGAGTCGAGGCCGGGGGCATCCCACCCCCGGAGCCATACACCGCTGGCCAATTCCCCCCCAGTCAGGGTTGACCGGGACGTAGGGGACAGTCCGTGGCCGGTCTGGGCCGGGGTTCAAATGGGCCATCCTTGGAGAAAATTGTCGAGCAGTTGAGGGCCAGCGGGGGTCTCAATCGACTCGGGATGGAACTGCACGCCGACCACCGGCATCTTTCGATGGTGAATGCCCATGATTTCGCCATCGGCCGTATGGGCGATAATGGCCAGGCAATCGGGCAAAGAGGCCGGTTCAATGACCAGGGAATGATAGCGAGTGGCCTGGAATGGCTGCGGCAAACCGGAAAACACGCCTTCGTCGGCATGATGAATCCAGGATGTCTTGCCATGCATCAGGACCCGTGCAGGCACAATCCGGCCACCGAACGCCTGGCCGATACTTTGATGACCGAGACAGACTCCCAAGATGGGAATCTGGCCCGCAAACCGCTTGACGGCGGCCACGGAGATGCCCGCCTCGGAGGGCGTACACGGACCAGGGGACAGCACCAGATAGTCCGGAGCCATCGACTCGAGTTCATCCAGTGTCACCCGGTCGTTGCGGAACACCTGGACACGCTGGCCCAACTCCCCGAAGTATTGCACCAGGTTGTAGGTGAACGAATCGTAGTTGTCGATCATCGCCAGCATGTCAACCTCCCGGCATGCCGAATGGGTTGTGCAAGCCCTGGTGGACCATCTCCACGGCCTGGAATATCGCTCTGGCCTTGTTCAGGGTTTCCTGCCATTCACTTTCCGGCACGGAATCGGCCACGATGCCAGCACCGGCCTGGATGTAAACTGTGCCCTCCTTGATCAAGGCGGTGCGGATCGCGATCGCCGTATCCATGTTGCCGTTCCAGCCGATGTAGCCGATGGCCCCCGAATAGATGCCACGCTTGTCCGGCTCAAGCTCCTCAATGATTTCGAGCGCCCGGATCTTGGGCGCCCCGGACAGGGTGCCGGCCGGGAAGGTCGCCTTGAGCACATCAATGGCATCCAAGTCCGGCATGAGGCGTCCGGTGACATTGGAAACGATGTGCATGACGTGGGAATAGCGTTCAATGACCATTCGGTCAGTCAGTCGCACCGAGCCGATTTCCGAGACGCGACCGACATCATTTCGGCCCAGATCAATCAGCATCAGATGTTCAGCCAGTTCCTTGGGGTCGGCCAGCAGTTCCGCGGCCAGGGCTTCGTCTTCTTTCAGGGTGGCGCCCCGTTTCCGGGTGCCAGCGATAGGCCGTACCGTGATCTGTCCATGGTCCAGACGCACCAGGATTTCCGGCGAGGAGCTGGCAATCTGAAAATCCGCCAGATCGACGAAGAACATATACGGCGAGGGATTGAGCGTCCTTAAGGCTCGATAGAGCTCCAGCGGTTCGGCCTGGTAGGGTAGGGACATTCGCTGTGACAGGACCACCTGAAAGATGTCCCCGTTACGAATATACTGTTTGCATTTTTCGACCGCCGCTTCGAATTCGGCGCGGGGCAGGGAGGAGGACTCCGATGGAGTGGCGGAACATTGGACAAAGGGATCCTGCCGCCGGGCCGGGAGTGGCTGATGCAGTGCCTGGGCCAGATCGTCAAGCCGGGCCACGGCCTGATCATAGGCATTCGGCTCGCCCGGGTCGGCCTGAACGATGATCATCAGTCTACCGGAGAGATTGTCGAAGACCACTACCTCTTCGGACACCATCAACAGAATATCCGGCGCATCCACCGGGTCTGGGACTGTTTGTTCTGCCAAGTGGGGTTCGATGTAATGGATCGTGTGGTAGCCGAAATAGCCCATCAACCCGCCGGTAAAGCGCGGCATCCCTTGGACATCCGGAATCCGGAACTGTTGCTGGAAAGAGCGAATGACCTCAAGCGGGTTGTCCGATCTATGCTCTTCAGCGAGTTGTCGATCATGGTAGATCCGCACTTGGTGTCGGGTGATTTCCAGCCGACTGCGGCAGGGCAGTCCGATCATGGAATAGCGACCCCACTTTTCGCCCCCCTGGACCGATTCCAGGAGATAGCTGTAGGGTCCGGCCCCCAATTTGAGATAGGTGGAAAGGGGGGTGTCGAGATCGGCCAGCAGATCGCGGGCCATGGGAATGCGGTTATAGCCGAGAGCGGCGTAGGCGTCGAATTCGGATTTTGTCAGCATGGTCAATCATCACGGTCAGGAAGGGTAGCCAAGGGGCTCGACATGGCGAATGTCAGTCACGCCAACGCCAGTTCCATAAGGTTCCTGATGGGATGAATAGCCACATAGGTCAACAAAGGAGGTGAAAGCAGATTCGTTGTCGGATTGTACCTGCAAGCGTGACAAAGTCCAATGGCCCGGACGGAAGTGGTCGATGAGCGGATGAGGAGGCGTCGGTGCGAATTCGAGCCGGGGCAAGAGTGCATAGTGCGCCGTGAACTGGTCGGATAATGCGCAACAGTTGGTCAGTTCCCCAACGGAAATGACCCAGCAATCCGGAGCGAACCCTGTCGCAGCCAGAAGGGTTGAATGCGCCCATCCGACGGGCTCATTCGCTTTCTGGTGGGCCGTCCGGGTGGCGGAAGTGTTGTGCGAGATCATGGTCGAAGCGTCCTTGTGGCCCCGTGCCCGCAGCTCGGTATGCAGCCCGTCGATCTCTTCGGGGTCAAAGAACCGCTGTCGCCGGCCCGTCAGGCTGCTCGCAGCCGTGATCGCCATACCCCCGCTTCGACGAGAAAATCCCCGTGCCGTCCACCGACCGCAGAGGGTGGCCCAGCCCGATGGAGCCCACCAGGCCCTTCCCCCGCTGCCCGGCAGCAAACACAGATTTGAAGGCGCAGCGAGACCGACGCGGTCCCATCGGGTCCAGGCGCTCGTGCAGGGCGGTATCCGACGACGCACGAACCCCCCCGTGCCCGCGCCTGAGGTTCGACCGAATCTGATCGACATCATGCGCATCGAGTTCGAAACTCAGCAGTGATGGGGACTTCAGCCAAACAGGTGTTCGAGCCAAGTTAAGAAAGATCGGCAGAGCGAACCATGGGTGTCGAGCGTTCCCTCGCCGATGTTCGCGCCCATCAAATGTCGTTGGCGCGTTGCGAGCCATGCGTGGATCCTGGCCTTGGAACAGCTGGTAAAGAGAGCACTGCGCGGCACCTTTTCGATATAGTCCACCGCAAGCGGCCAGACCGGATCGCTGTCCGGGAGCATCTTCGCAACAAAGTCTTCTAATGCGCCAGGGGCGATATTGTCCGGCATGAGCCAGATACCGACGCACGGGTATCCGTCGACACCTTTCATAAGCGTCCCCGCCGGGTTGGGGGAGTCGGGTAGCTTGATGTCCCGATTCCGCAACTTCCTAGCGACGGCTTTCCATCTTGTCGAGAGGTGATCGTTGGCATCCAGGACGAAACCGACTGCGCGACGACCCGCCTCCGCGATCTCCACATCGACCGAGTCGATCAACGCATCCACGCCATCCTTTTGTACTATCTTGAACTCCAAGTTGTCTGTGCACTTCTGCTGCAAGTGCGTGATGACATGAAAATCGTCAATGCCCTCGACAACCAATATGCGGGAGTGTTGTTCGTCGAGCGTTCCCACAGACTATCTTACCTCGACCTTCTGATCGGCCGCGACCTGTAGTTGCGCTTCGGTGTAATCCACAGCGCGAACCTGACCACCATCGCGGTTGAGACGCAACAGCAGGCCATCCTCCTCGGGCGTTTCATTCACGGCCTGGGCGAAACCCGCGATACAGTCCCAACCGTGGGTGGTTGCGAGCACTTGGACATCGTTTTCCTGCGCCGTCTTGAGTACCATGCGCCAAAAATCCCGCTCAACGGACCAATGCAAACCATTCTCCGCCTCGTCGATCAGCAGGAACCCACCCGCGCTGTTCGCCAAGGCCAAGGCGACACCGAACAAGCGCGATGCCCCGTCCCCACAACTCTTGAGAGGAACCGGTCGCTTGTATCCCTTAAGCTTCACCAAGGCGCGGCGACCGACCCCCCTGTCCGGTCCGAAGCGCGAATATGGTCGGCCGCCGCCCACGACTGTAACGCGGTCCACTTCCTCCCCCAGCACCAGCTTGAGAGCGTCCACGGTGCGGTGTTCATCATCGGTCAGGGCCACTTGATCCCAGAATTCGGCCATCTGAGCATTACTCAATAGACCGGGTCCAAGGACTTCACACCTTCGTTCCAATGACCTGTCCACTCGCTCAGATTCGCGAGGCCATCGGCGTAAACTCTTCGTAATTCTTGGAGAAAGAGCGTTGAAATGTGTTGAAACCATGACGTTGGGGATGAATCTTTCCGTCTCCCCAATTTTGATTCGGATGACTTGTGGAATCTCTGATCCCAATAATTCCGAAAACAGATCGCTTTGCTCGATCATCTCGTCATCCAACGACGTCAGTTCGATCGTGAGGGCGTCTGAGCGGGGTCCGATATGGATTTTGGGTGCCTTGTCCATTTCCCTGCCGTGAAACAAAGATAACCAGTCTGGGGTGAGTAATGGCTCCCCCTCCTGATCCGCCTGTCCGGAAAACTCTTCCCTCCCCACCAGAATGTCACGAAGTACAGAGCTGTGGCCCCGAGCCGCATAGGCTCGAACCGCGTCCAGCACCGTGGTCTTTCCGGTGCCGTTCTTCCCCGCCAACAGGGTGACGCGCGCCAAGCGTGGAATCGATAGGTGGTCGATTCCACGGAAGCCATCGATATTGAGGTTCGGTAGGTGCACGCTGGAGTGGCTCCGCATCTTGGTCATCATTCCATTATGCGTATTACGACGATCAGGGTAATGATTCTAGGGAAAAGCGATCTTGTGTTCGATGGTCTGGCAGATGGACTTTTTCTGTTGGTCATCGTCTCCAGCCGTTCGCGAAACCGATTCCTCAATATCAGTGGCATTCTCATATTCCGGGCAGTTGCGGTGGGCTGATCGAAATACAGCATGGTCCCTTTCTTGCGCCCAAGAATCGCACGCTTGTTGTACGCATGTTATGTCCGATCCCATAGTACAACATTTGGGCGCCCATGGGTCAGCGCCATTTGATCGTCTGTCCTTGGTGGCGGTCTCGGCCACCGAGTCGGTCAGGCCGGCCGGCGGCCGGCCGATTCCCCACAGCTTGAGAGCCAGCAGGGAGCGCAGGGCGTGTCCGGCCGGGGTCGCGGCGCTGCCGGACAGGCCGCTGCGCCCGGCGATGCCTTCGAGATCGAGGCGGATGAGATCGGCGCCGAACAGGAACAGGCCGCCGAAGCTCGTGCGCAGGCGGCGGGGCGAGAGGTCGAGTTCGCGGGCCGCCGCCGGGGGGGCGCCTACCGGCCGCAGGGCCGCTTCGCGCTCGCCGGGCGAACGGCGTGGGATTCTCGCGGCGCCATGTCTCGCCAGGCCGCGATGCACCGTGCTCGCGGAGGCGCTGAGGCCCTCCCTTTTCATCTCGCGGCTGATTTCCCCGGCTGAGAGTTTCCGCGGGTAACCGGCATCCCCCGAAGATGCGGTACGATACCTGGATGATCCTTTCGTCGAAATCCATGTCCCCGGAACAGCTCTTCGGTTGGTCTGCCGCGGCCATGCTCGGCTTCATCGCCCTCATGATGCTGGCCATGGCCGGGCCGGTCCCGGTCGTCATCTGGTTCCTGGTTTGCCTGCCCACGGTCTGGGCGGGGATCATGCTCTCCGGAAGCGGGAGTGGGGAGAGCGGGAAAGGCAGTGGTCGCGGGAGAAGCGGGACCGGAATCGGGAAATTGCTGTGGCCGTACTGTGCCATTTCGAAACCAGGCCGTCGCGTGATAGAATCACCCAATGCGGTACGAATTCGACAAGACCCACCTGTCCACGCTCCTTCGGAACTTCGGACTTGCCGTGGCACTGGGCGGGTTGTTCTACGGTGCGCTTGACGATGGGGACTTGCGCAAGGCCGCCGCCTTGGGGATCATGGGTACAGGCATGGCCCTTCTCGGTTCCATCAGGCAAAGCTCCACAAACAACAGAGGTTGAAATAGCATGATTGAATGGCTTGCAGACCCTATGATTGCGACTGCGATGATTATCACCGGAGCCTTGGTAGGGGCCTGGGTATTTGCCACCTGGCAGGAAAACAGAGACCGACATTGATCCGTCCGGTCGCGTCAGGCTGGCGCAGGGCAACTGTCCGTCCTGGAGGAACGCATGAATACCCACAAGGTAAAGTACGAGACTGCACTTGAGCGGTTGGATGCCGGCATGACCAACTGGAAGACACGGCAGGAAGTACGTGGCCACCGAGCTGAGAATCACGGCCGTTGGAATGGCCCGACAGTACAAGGGAAAGGCCGCTGGCAATGCGTTTGAAAAGCGGATGAACCATATTCTGGTGGAGACCAAAAAAGAGGGATTGATCGAAAGCACGCGGAGAGGCTTTTATCAGTTGTGCCAGGAAAACAGAAACCCGCCCCGGACAGATCTCAAGATTGGTGCCCATGTTCCGAAACAGCCGATGGGCCGGGACGCTTACCGGAAATGGCTGGCTAGCCTCGATTCCCAACGCAAAAGTTGATGTGAGTCTGCCGGCGGCATTCCCTTGCCGGGACCTCGCCGGGGAGTCTGTCTGTAGCCCTCGCTGATGCGATTTCCGCCCCGAATCGGCGTCCCCGTGGCAGGGCGGGGTCCCGATGTTCCCGTACCGGCCCCTGCCGAATCCTCCAACTTTGCAGAAGGAAATCAGTTTCACTTCATCAAAAGAATTTCCGTTCCATCCTCCCGACAGCCGGTCCGGCTGACATCGGGCGCCGCCAGCCACCCTGTCAGGCTGGCAGATCCTGATCATCAAGGGATTGACAAGCGGCACGTCCCCGATCAGCGCACCCGGTGCAGTCATGGCCCCTTTTTCCGCTGGCCTCCTGCCTCCACCGGTTGTCCCCTGTGATCCAGTGATTCATGTGACCCAACAACACGGATTGCCATGAACGATCTCGCCGAACTCTTCCGCCATCCGGCCTCCCGGTCCCAGATTCAGTACGAAGCCCTCTGGGCCCACTGCTTCGAGGAGCTCGATGCCGCGACGACCGCCGAACGCTTCGGCTACCGTCTCGGGTCCTTCCGCAATCTGTGCACCCGGCTGCGCCGTGACGGCGAGGTCTCTACCCTGTTCACCGTCCCCAGACCGGGGCCGAAACCGACTCCCGAAGAGCCGCTCAGGCAGCGACGGGAACGGCGCATCCTGGCACTCCGCCGGCCGGCCGGCCTCTCGGTGGGGGAGATCAGCGAAAGGCTCGCCGAGGAGGGCATACCCGCCGGCACGACGAGTGTGCACCGCGTCCTGCGCGGCCACGGCATCGGCAAGCTGCCGCGGCGCACGCCCGGAGAAAGGGAGGCCGCCCTGCGCCCCGATCCCGCTGCGGTGGCCGATGCCAGGCGTCTCGATCTGACCCCGCAGCGCCTGCGCCCCGCTTTCGGCGGACTGTTCCTGTTCGTCCCCGATCTCGTCCGCATTGATCTCGACCGGATCGTCGCCGACAGTCGCCTGCCAGGGAGCACTCAGATCCCGGCGGGCCATGCCTTCCGGTCTTTGCTGGCGCTGAAGCTATGGGGGATCGGACGGCCGCCGCCTAGGATGGCCGACCTCCTCGATCCCGGTGTCGCTCTGTTCGCCAGGCTGAACGCCCTGCCGAAACGTTCCACCCTGACCGAGTATTCCGGACGCGTCGACGGCTCCTTCGACCTCGACTTCCATACCATCCCCTGGCACGGCCAGGATCCAGATGCACCGGTCGAACAGCACGATGTCTCCCAGCGCAGCCGCCGGCAGAAAGGCGTCCTCGCCTTTCTCGCCCGCGATGCCGATTCCCGGCTGCTCGTCGAGGCGAACGCCCGCGTGGGCCAAGCGGACCAGAACGACGCACTGCTCCCCTTCATCGACTGCTGGCGGGAGCGCCCCGGCGGACTGCCGAGGGAACTCGTCTTCGATTCCCGCCTGACGATCTCTGCCCATCTCGGGCCGATCCACGCCATGGGGATCGACTGCCTGACCCTCCGCCGGCGGCGCCCGCCCGGACAGCGAATGGAAACCGGTGCGCCTGAACCAGGTCGGGCGCGTCTACCGTACGCCGCCGGTGTTCGACCAGCGCGTCCGGATCACCGGATACCACGACGAGGTCCGCCCGCTCGCCGTGCGCGGCCTGGGCCACGAGCAGCCGACCCTGCTGCTCACCCACCAGATGAAGACCTCCGCCAGCCAGGTCGTGGACCGCTACGCCCGGCGCCGGGTCATCAAGAACGCCATCGACTTCTTCCACAGGGACGCCCTGTCAGCCTCGGTGCCGATGACAATCGATCTCGACCTGCCGCTCACGCTCATCGTCGGAGGTGGCCCAGATGTCATCGGGGGAGGGCGGCACAGGGATCAGGACCAGATCGGCCACCTTGATCGCGGACAGGGTCAGTTCGTGACGCCGGGGGCCCCGTCGATCACCACGAAGTCCTTGTGTTCCACCGCTTTCAGGTCCCGTCCCAGTGTGGGACGGTCAATGCCGATGACCTGGACGGTCTGATGTTCACTCATGGCAGCCCAGTCGCGGGCGCTGCCCTGGGGATCCGAGTCCACCAGCAGGACATCCACGCCGGCCAGCTGCAGCTGTCTCGACAGGTGGGTCGCGAACGTGGTCTTGCCCACGCCACCTTTCTGATTCAGCACCGCGATGACCTGCATTATTACTTTTTTACTGAATTACTGAATTACTGAATTACTGAATGATACCACCGTGGCTGATCGGATCCCCCGTTACGGCCGGTCACTTCGTTGCTAAGGCCCAGGCACTTGATCGCGAACGGCTCGGCCAGCTGCGCCGCGAAGCTCGACAGATGTTTAATCAAACATCCCGTCAGCGACCTGGCTATTTCCGAATATGCCCACCAGAACGGTCTCCAGCTCGACGAACTCATCAAAGTGACCGCTCGTCTTCTGCCCGCCAACCGGGGCGATATCGGTTCGGTATGTGGCTAGTCGACGAGATCAAGACGTCGTTCAATGCGTTCCACTCGCGCCCGCAACTTGTCGACCCCGTGACGATCTTCGATCATCTCGGCTGTCCAATCAGATAGATCTCGTCCCATTCTGGAAACTAATATTTCGAGGTGAGAAAGACGACGAAGAATTTCTCCGTCCCTGTCTCGCGCGGCGGTCTGCTCTGCCTGAATCTGCTTCAGGTTTTCGAGTACCAGGTTGTCGATCGGCTCGGCCATCATTACCACTCTGAATCATAAGTAATGTCAACGGACCTTGATCCGCGGAGAATTCCAACCCTAGGTCGCCCCTACGGGTCCCGCCCAACGCCGTCCCGAAGGATTGGGGGCGGTCAGGCCTGACGAGCAGGCCGGATTCATCTGGGGCCAGTGATCCGGACCGTCTCCGGCGGTTCGGGAACCCCGGAACCTCGCCGACGTTCGAGCTTCCGATTCGATTGACTTCCCAATGTGGTCGGGGGAAGCGAAAGCCGCCGGGCCGGATTTCGAGAGATTGAACCCACTTTCCCTTGCCCGGGAGGGGGTTCCGCCATCCGACTGGCGGGGCCTTCCCAGTTTACCATAAAGTCTTCTAATGCGCTAGGGGCAGAGTTGTCCAACAGCAATTCCCGCTAATGACATCCCCCGGTGGATTCGGCGGGATTTCCTGGCACCCACGCCCGCGGGGGAAATCTGCGGACAGGACGGCCCCTCCGGCGGGCGGCCGGATCGACGATGGGACCTGGTTTTCCTGAAGAACCGGCCGATCACCCACTCGGTCAGGGAGCACTCAGATCCCGGCGGGCCATGCCTTCCGGTCTTTGCTGGCGCTGAAGCTATGGGGGATCGGACGGCCGCCGCCTAGGATGGCCGACCTCCTCGATCCCGGTGTCGCTCTGTTCGCCAGGCTGAACGCCCTGCCGAAACGTTCCACCCTGACCGAGTATTCCGGACGCGTCGACGGCTCCTTCGACCTCGACTTCCATACCATCCCCTGGCACGGCCAGGATCCAGATGCACCGGTCGAACAGCACGATGTCTCCCAGCGCAGCCGCCGGCAGAAAGGCGTCCTCGCCTTTCTCGCCCGCGATGCCGATTCCCGGCTGCTCGTCGAGGCGAACGCCCGCGTGGGCCAAGCGGACCAGAACGACGCACTGCTCCCCTTCATCGACTGCTGGCGGGAGCGCCCCGGCGGACTGCCGAGGGAACTCGTCTTCGATTCCCGCCTGACGATCTCTGCCCATCTCGGGCCGATCCACGCCATGGGGATCGACTGCCTGACCCTCCGCCGGCGGCGCCCGCCCGGACAGCGAATGGAAACCGGTGCGCCTGAACCAGGTCGGGCGCGTCTACCGTACGCCGCCGGTGTTCGACCAGCGCGTCCGGATCACCGGATACCACGACGAGGTCCGCCCGCTCGCCGTGCGCGGCCTGGGCCACGAGCAGCCGACCCTGCTGCTCACCCACCAGATGAAGACCTCCGCCAGCCAGGTCGTGGACCGCTACGCCCGGCGCCGGGTCATCAAGAACGCCATCGACTTCTTCCACAGGGACGCCCTGTCAGCCTCGGTGCCGATGACAATCGATCTCGACCTGCCGCTCACGCTCATCGCCAGCGGACTCTACCGGCTGCTCGCCGTCCGTTTGAGCAACGGCAAACAGCCCGCGAAATCCCGCACGCTGTTCCGCAATGTCGCCAAGGCACCGGCCGATATCACGATTACCGACGACCACATCGACGTCCGGCTCGGACGGCGGGCCAACAATCCGTTCCTCCTCAACGCCTCCGATGACAAGACCGACATCGCCGTGCCCTGGCTCGGCGACCGGCGGTTGCGGATCAGCTGCCTGTGATCCGATGCGGAAAATTCATGGGAATTCCAGGCGTTGGGAATCGAGGCTAGTGTCGTCGGTGGACCGGAGATCGAAGGATACCGGTCCTGGTGCGGGTCGAGGGAAAGACAGCCGCTGCGGTTACCGAGTCCCTCGGGACCGACTTGGATTTTTGCCACCCCCTACCATGCCTATGAGCGGGGCCTGAACGAGCACACCAACGGACTGATGCACCGGTTCTACTCCCGGAGGGGACGGACTTCCGCCAAGTGAGGGCGTATCAGGTCCGGGAGGTGGAGGACCGACTCAACCGCCAGCCACGGAAAGGGCTAGGGTATCATACCCCGCCGGAGGTCTTCGCCGAGGCATGGGGCCGTCCTGAAGGCGGTCATCCATCCCCGATCCGGGATTCCCGTGGCCGACGGGAACGGGTTCGCTCGGCCGGAAGGAGCCAGTCAGCCCCTTGCGTCGCTGGATGGCCTCTGTCAGACTCTTCTGGCATTGAGATTGAAGCCATCCATGGCCGAAAATCCACCCTTTGGGGGGCTGAATTTACCGGTTGCCGCTGCGCTCCCGCCATTCGGGCGATCCCCTCATTCTGGGCTCGGGGCGAGTGTTGCACTTCGGAGTGGAGGTCGGGGTTCATATCTAGATTCATAAAAGGAATCTATTTTTGCCTTTTCTGTGCTGATGATTTACCTTGACTAATTTATTGATGCGCGGCCTGAATCAAGTGACAACAGTTCGACCTCGGCGTGGCAGTGTGGTTGACCTGTTCTGCGGTGCGGGTGGATTGTCGCATGGCTTCTATCGGGAAGGCTATCGGATCGCCGCTGGAATTGATGTCGACGAGGCATGTCGCTATCCTTTCGAGGTGAACAATGAGTCGCCATTCGTGCGACGGAGCGTGGTGGGGTTGACGGCGGATGAGTTAGAAGAGGAATTCACGCCTGGTGAGCCGACGATCCTGATCGGTTGTGCGCCATGCCAACCTTTCTCGAAATACTCGCAAGGGCGAGAGGATTCCCGGTGGCAGCTATTGCATCACTTTGCACGTTTAATCCAGGAATGTCGCCCAGATATTGTATCAATGGAAAACGTGCCAAGCCTGCGCCACTTCAGGGAAAGAACTGTTTTCGACGACTTCGTCGGATCGCTGCACGAATCTGGTTATACTGTTGCCTGGTCCGTAGTCTTCTGCCCGGATTTTGGCATACCGCAGTCCCGTTCGCGTCTGGTCTTGATAGCCTCGCGTCACGGCCCTCCCAACTTGCCCGAGAAAACGCATGGCGAGACCGACTATGTTACGGTTCGAGAGTCGATAGGGGCGTTGCCTGTACTGGAAGCTGGGGATGGGAACACCCAAGATCCCTTGCACCGATGCAGCCATCTGTCGCCCCTTAACCTTGAGCGGATTCGTGCATCAAAGCCCAACGGAACCTGGCGTGATTGGCCGGAAGAGTTGGTGACGGTTTGCCATCGGCGCGACACGGGCCGAGGGTACTCCTCGGTTTACGGTCGCATGGCTTGGGACGAACCCGCGCCGACAATGACCACCCAATTTTTCGGCTTCGGGAACGGCCGCTTCGGCCACCCTGAACAAGACCGAGCGATCTCCATTAGAGAAGGTGCTATGCTCCAGACCTTCCCTCGCGATTATGAATTCTTGCCACCGGGCGAGCCGATACAGATGAAACGCCTTGGTCGCATCATCGGCAATGCGGTACCCGTCCTGCTCGGCCGCGCGATCGCCCGGGCGATTGGTGATCACATTGAGGCGCATGATCTATGAATGAGTCACCTTATGAGATGGGCCTTGATCTCAATGTTCTTGAGCATCTCGGCATTAACCTCTATAGCAACGTACCTTCCGTACTGTCCGAGGTGGTGGCTAACTCCTGGGATGCAGATGCCACAAGAGTGATTATTAATTTCGACAAATGTGCGGACCAGATCGTCATTCAAGATGATGGAGCAGGCATGACCGAGGCGGAGGTAAATGCCCGATTTCTAACCGTCGGTTATCGAAGGCGCGACAAACAACCGGGCCGGACGGCGAAAGGTAGAGCACCGATGGGTCGCAAGGGTATCGGAAAGCTGTCCCTGTTCTCCATAGCCGAATGCATTGATGTCGAGACAGTCCAAGCAGGAGAGAAAAGTGCCTTCCGCATGTCGCTTTCAGCAATACGACAAGCCATCGACCGAAATGAAGGTAAGTACCGTCCCGAACCGCGGGACAAGGGCCGCATCGACTTCGAACGCGGCACGCGGATCACGTTGACCCACCTCAAGAAACGACAGTCCATAAGCACATCAGAAGGTCTACGCAAGCGCGTCGCACGCCGGTTCTCAATCATTGGGCCTGGGAACGACTTCGAGATCAAGATCAACGGTCACCCCATCACGCCCGCCGACCGGGGCTATCTGGACAAGATCCGTTATCTTTGGACTTATGGAGACCAGTCGGCGATCAAGGGCCTGTGCGTTCACGCCGAGGAGGAAGAAGATCGAACTGCGGCGGTCAAGGACGGCGCGGTCACTTTGAACGGATGGCTCGGCACGGTCACCGAAAGCCGTCAGCTTCGTGACGATTTCGGTGAAAACCTGAATCGAATCGCGATCTTCGTCCGGGGAAAAATGGCGCAGGAGGATATGCTTGGCGACTTCACCGAGCGGGGGGTATATGCAACGTATCTGATCGGGGAGTTGCATGTCGACGACCTCGACAAGGACGATGGCCCTGGAGGCGAGCGTGACGAGGATGCCGCGACCAGTTCTCGGCAGAGAATTGTCGAGGATGACCCTCGCTATCGCGAAGTCAAACGTTTGATCGGCACCGAGCTCAAGTACATTCAGAGCGCTTGGGCCAAGTTGCGATCGGAGGAGGGTGCTAAAAGGGCGTTGGATATCCCGGCAATATCCAAATGGCTGGGCGGACTTGAACCCAACCTCAGACCGCGGGCCCGCCAATGGCTAGGCAAGATCAACCGGGTCAGCGTCGACGATCCGGAGGAACGGCGTCAGCTATGGAAACACTCGGTTCTGGCTTTCGAGTTCTACCGATGGGGTGAGAATCTGGATCGACTGGACGAGATCGACGACAACAACATTGAGGGTGCAATCGAACTCTTTTCGGAATTGGACAGTCTTGAGGCGAATCTGTACGGGCAGATCATTCAACAACGGGTTCAGGTGATTCAAGCGCTGCGGACCAAGGTCGATGAGAACGCATTGGAAAAGGTGATTCAGCGGTACATCTTTGACCACCTTTGGCTGCTTGATCCGTCTTGGGAGCGGGTCGAGGCATCCGAGCATTTGGAGGCGCGTGTCGAAAGTATCTTCGAGAAATTAAATGCCAAGTTAACGAAAGATGAGCGTGAGGCCCGGCTCGACATTCAATACCGCAAGACCGCTGGGAAGCACGTGATCGTAGAACTCAAACGACCGGATGTAAGTGTGAGTGTGTATAGGCTGTCCGAACAGATTGGAAAATATCGAAGTGCCATGACTAAGATGCTGGAGGATATGAATCTGAGCAACGAGCCGATTGAGATCATCTGTCTTCTAGGTAAACCTCCGTCCGAGTGGGATACTCCTGGCGGACATCGGATTGTCGAGGAGACCCTGCGGATACAACAAGCCCGGTATGTCAATTATAATCAGTTGCTTGAAAACGCATATCAGGCATATTCCGACTATATGAAGCGCAAGGCAACAGTTGACCATTTGAGCAAGATCATTCAAGAAATTGAAGAGTATGCTGGTCCCGACGAATAGGATATCACTTCCCATTATGGCTGGATCAAGATTGAGATGAATTTGGGAGGCGATGTATGAGTTTACCAAGCAACGAGGGCAACGCAAGGAGACAGCTTGAACCGTGGCCGGTGATACTCGCTTGTCTCTTTGATCTTGATAGCGGTGAGATATCGCAAATCATTGATGCTATCGGATTGGTAGTCGACTGGTCTCTCAACGAAAAACAAGATTACTCCCACAATTCTCGAAAAATAGCTTACCGTCCGCGAATCCACCAGGCATACGAAGCCCTTGATGAAGAAGACCGTCTCCGGGCCGCCTTCATAGCCTGCAAAGAACTTGCCGTCAGGAATCTCGCTGAGAAGCTTAATGACAATCTGCAACGGATAAACTGGTGTATCAATGAAACCCGACTTGCCCCGGGAACCGCTTCTGTCCAAGAACTATTTTTCCCACAGTACACACAGCACGATGCCTATGTTCAAATCAGGAACATTATTCGATCTACAAAACAGTCACTCATAGTCATTGATCCATATATCGACAGCACCGTACTCACAATTCTGGGAGATATTCAGGAACCGATTAAGGTAAAACTGCTGTTAAATAAACAACCAGCAGATTTTGCGCTAGAGATTTCTCGGTTTCAACAACAGCATAAAAAGATGCGTATTGAGACACGGTGCTCAAGGGAATTTCATGATCGCTTTATCGTTATCGACGATAAGACGTTTTGGCATATCGGGTGCTCAATTAAGGATGCGGGTGACAGAGCTTTCATGCTAAGCGCTATCGAAGATCATCAGAATGTCGAATCGCTCCTGGAGACGCTACATAACACTTGGGAAAATGCGAAACCACTTCCGTGAAACGTGTTGTCGAATATCATGGATGTATTCCGGATATATTATTCGCCCTAATTCACTCCCGTCACGAGGTATTCGTACAAGGCTTACCACACCCTTACCTTCTCCGAACTGTTCAACGCGATATCGATTGATACCGTCTCATATGACGATCCACCCGTCGCGGATATCTTTCCCTAGCCTCGATTCCCAAGGAAAGAAACCAAGTGACTGTCCGGGTTTGAATTTCTGCCGGAGATTAGGCGCGGTCCAAGCCGTGCTGTTTCGAAGAGCCAGCCGCTGCCGGGGGCGAAGCAGGTGTGGTAGGGGCTTGAACGACGGAACTGGACGGTCTTGGTACGCGATGCCCTGGGTGAGAGAAAGCGAGAATGAGTTTGGATACGAGTGTCATAGGTTGAAAGGGGTCGGGCTGGGCTTTCGGATGGGCAGGGTATCGCCTCCCATCCACACCGACAGATATCGGGACAGGCCGGAAGCTTCCAGCAGCAGTCCGGTGTGTCAGGAAGGCTTGTTGGTCACGCATCCCAGGCGCATGCCCACCTGCCCGGAAAACAGCCGGCTTTGGTCCCAGAGGCGTTTGGCATATTCCTCGAAAAAGATCGCGTCGGTCTGTTCCAAAAGGGCCGGTTCCGGCTTGTCGTCCCATTCACCGGTGAGGGCCCGTTTCATCAGCCGGATAGAGCCATGGCCGATCCATCGGCGCAAATCGATCAGCGGCCGTTGTTGCAAGCCCAAGGTGATCAGGGGGTGATTGGCCGCCGCCGCAATGTCAGGGGCCGTATCTACCAAGGTGCCCTCCAGGTCGAACAGCAAACCGTGGGCCGGCAGCGGCGCAGGCGTCATTAAGCGTGTCTGGATGAAAGTCAGACGGTGTCGAGTTGTTCCCGCAAGGCTGCCATGACCGAATCATAGCGGTGGGGGTCACGGTCACATCCGGCACCGAATATGGCACTGCCAGCGACGAAGGTATCCGCACCGGCCTGTGCGATCTCGGCGATATTGTCCACTTTCACGCCGCCGTCGACTTCCAGGCGAATATCCCTTCCGCTTTCCTGGATCAGGCGTCGAGTCTTCCTGAGCTTGGACAGTGTCGATGGGATGAAGGTCTGGCCCCCAAACCCCGGATTGACCGACATGAGCAGGATCATGTCGACTTGATTGATGACGTATTCCAGCACCTCTAAAGAGGTGGCGGGGTTGAACACCAGTCCGGGCTGGCACCCCGCAGAGCGGATCAACTGCAAGGTTCGATCGATATGTTCGGACGCCTCTGGGTGGAACGTGATATAGCTGGCGCCAGCCGAAGCGAAATCGGGAATAATCCGATCGACCGGCTTGACCATGAGGTGCACATCAATGGGGGCCGAGACCCCATGCTGGCGGAGGGCAGCACAGACCACGGGCCCGACCGTGAGATTGGGCACATAGTGATTGTCCATGACATCGAAATGCACCATATCCGCGCCCGCGGCCAGAACATTGTCCACCTCCTGGCCCAATCGGGCGAAGTTGGCCGAGAGGATGGAAGGGGCGATCAGTTGGTTGGACATGGCCCGGGCGTACTCCACAGACTACAGGGATAGCGAATTATGACGTTGATGGATGGGACATGTCCACGCTCCGGTCGAAAGGATGACGGATGGTCAGTCAACCTAGGGAGCACCAGCGACTGAAAGTCGAGAACACAGATGGACTCACGCCTTATCTAGCCTGACAGAAAACGCCATTTTGCTGGATAGCGATTTGGTTTTCCATCTCAATCTGAATGAGGGAGTCCACGATAGCAAATGATCGACCCATTGCGAAGAGTGATGATTGACATTGTACTGGCGCCACACCGGATCGTCCGGGCGCTCGCGGGCCAGGCGCATCAAGTCCCAGACCCGAAAGGCGGTGATCGCATCGAAGGCCAGGCATTTACGCCCGTCGTCGGCCTCATCCAGGCGTCGGTCCTTGATCCGGGTGCCCACCTTGAGCGCGTGGAAGCACCGTTCGATCGACCCGCGCCGTTCGACCCAGCGCAGGACTGGCCGCGCCGCGGTCTGGTCGGGGGCCTCATCCGCCGGGGTCAGCCACCCCCCCCCTCCAGCGGCGCTGTCCCGGCGCGGGGGGATTCCTCCCGGGCGGACCCAGCCAGCCCAGTCAGCGGGTCACCGCCCACTTCCTTCGGCGGTACCAGGGAGACCCGGCCACAGCGCCCAGTGAGTGTCACCGACGCCGCCGAATGGCCCCGTGATCCCACCCGTCTTCCTCGGCCCCGTCCTCGGGGCGCACCCGGCGTTTCGCCCCTCGGGCCGCCCGCTCCAGCCGTTCCGCGCCGATCTCATCAGCCTGCTGCAGCCAGGCCCAGCAATCCCCCTCCCGGTCACCCACCGACACCCCCCGGGTATCAGGACACGCCTGCGCCCAGGGCTGCGCCGGGGTCAATCCGGCCTGCCAGCGGACACTGTCCGGGCCAGTCGCCCGGCGGAAGTCGGCCTCCCCAGTGAACAACCCGAGGGGACGCCCCGCGCCATTGGCGGCCATCCCGGCATGGGCGAGGATTCCCTGGGCGGCTCGACAACCATCATCCTTCAGCGTGGTCGTGTCTTGGATCGCAGCACAAACGACTCCATCTGGCAGCGGGCCACGGTGGCTTCATCGGGTGGGGGGAGAATATGAGACTCGTTCACGCGGCGATGGGACAACCGACGATCCGCGGCCAGCCGGGTTTCCCGGGCCGGAAAGATCACCGGCAGGGGCGCCCCGAGAGAGGCCAGCCAAGCTCTCCCCATGGCGACGATGCGCCGGCGCAAGCGGCCATCGGTGGGCGGACTGCCGCCGTATTCGCGTTCGGCCCAGTCGGCCTCATCCGACCACACTGGCGGTGAGCTACCCAGGGGATGCTCCGGTTCAGCGCACAGGATCTCGCGCCAGTCATCGCGCAGAGGCCGCCACCAGACGGTGCGTTTCACCCCGGAACGCCGACCCGAGGTCCGCTCAGCACAGGGTGTCCAGCCGGCCGCTCGGTCCCTCAGGCCGGAATGTTCCGGACTGGTGAGAGGATGCCCCAGGACGGGCGATTCGCCATCCCGTTCGGCCCAGTCGGCAGCAACGCGCTCCGTCGCCCGTCGCAGCCCCTGCGAGGCCAGTTTCCGAACTCGCACTGACGGCCCGATCAAGCAGCGATCAGGGCACAGCCCCTGACCGATAGGCGCCATCCGCGCCTCCGCCGACCAGCCGATCTCCGGATCGCGCGGCGCCAGTGGCAGACCAGCGGCCCCGAAGCGGAGGCCGCCCAGGACGCCGTGGACGGCCGACTCGATCCCCTAAAGTACTGGTCCTCCGGGCGCCCGGCAGCAGCCCACGGGATGATGCGTGGCCCCCATCGAGGCCCCCGCCTGACGGTCGGCGGGGTCGTCGGGGTCGACCTGTCGCCCGCTCACTGGCCCCCAGTCGGCCAACGGACCGACCAGTTCCCGGTCCGGGTAGTCTGTCGCCGGCGGTGCCTTCGCCCGGTTGGGGGCCGGTCGGGCAGTCGGCAGCGACACGCCCAGGGCCGCAGCCAGTTTCGGCAGGACCCGGCGGGCATTGGTGAGGCAGGGACGACCGGCGGCGTTGAGCCACTGCTCGCGGGCACACAGCTCCCGCCGCGCCAGCGCTCCGCGGGAAGGCGGCGTCGGTCCCCGACACGTCTGGCGTGAAATATCGCCGGCAGCAGGTGATTGACCATGTCAGTCTGCTCACGCCAGCGCGGGTGGTGTGACTCGTTCGTGGTCGAAACCGATGTGCATCATCCGACGGATGTCAGTTTGTGGTGGGACAGTCTGCGCTCGGTGCTGCGGTGCATGCGTGATACCCAGGAGGGTGACGGGGTCTGCGACTGGTGGCAGATGAAACACGGATTGCCGAGTCTCTACAGATTGTTTGGGCCCTGATGCAGCGGGCCGGACAGACCTTGGCGGAACTGGAGGCCATCTGGGCCGGTCCGTCGCTGCATGCGCGGATCCCGTGGTTTCTGGAGGGTGCCGAACGCCTGTCCGGTCAGGTCGACTGGCGCCTGTTGCCCGGCGAGACCATTCCTTCCCACGAGAAGCTCTATTCGGTCTTTGAACCCCACACGCGTTGGAATGCCAAAGGCTCTGTGCTGATCCACCGGGTGGCTCTGGACTCCGAGACAATCTGGTTACTACCTGTTCTTGGAATTGCCATCTTGCTATGCTGGATGATGTCGTTTCATTCTGCGACGGGTCGGCTTTCCGCTAAGCATGCGGTTCTGCTAGAATTGGAGGGCAAATTGCCGGTTGCCTTTCTGAAACGCGAAAACGACGAGTTCAATCAGCTGCGTGTCGTTAGAAAAAAGTGGCCCGAATTGTTGATTCCATTGGTGTTTCTGGTGATCTCCGGGTCGTGGCTCATCATGTATAATAGTCGATACCGCATGCTAATGCCTTGGACGGATACGGAGAATCGTATGTTCGCCATCACCCATACCGACATGACCAGCCGAGGAGCTTACGATGCCAAAAACAAAAAATGTGTTCGTCAGTCACATACATTCAGATGACGCTGGTCTTCCCGATTTGATGAATATGCTCAAAAAGAACGGAATGAAAGCACGCAACTATTCTATTACCTCCGACAATAAGAACAACGCCAAATCGCCAGATTACATCAAGCACACCATTCTCGGTCCTCGCATCAAGGCATGCAGTGTGCTTGTCGTTTACATTACCCCAGAAACGAAAGCCAGTAATTGGGTGAACTGGGAGATCGAGTCTGCTTACAAACAAGGCAAGACCATCGTTGGGGTGTGGAATTGGGGTTCCAAGGGATGCGAAGTTCCCGAGGCATTAGAGGAGTTTCACAATGCGATTGTAGGGTGGAATGGCAACAACATTGTCGATGCGATCAATGAGAACTTAAAAGGGAGACATAGTCCCGATGGTGTACCGGTAACGACCCCGATTCCTATAACGCGTCATCCTTGCAGCTGACCAAATGCAACGCAGCCTGTTTTCCTACATTGTTCGCTATGACAGCGGGTTTGCCCCGAATCCGTTTCATGGTTACTGTACACTCGCGACATGCAAGCCATTGATTCGTCGTCAGGCGCATGTCGGCGATTGTGTGGTTGGCACCGGGAGCAATGTAAAGGGCGTCCGGCGTGGAGGGTATCTGGTCTATGCTATGTGGGTCACCGAGATACTTTCCACGGCAGAGTTCTGGCACGACCGTCGATTCGAAAAGAAGAAACCTAATCTGTTTCACAACTGGGTTACGGCATCGGGAGACAACATTTACGAGCCGCTTTGTCAAGGTCGCTGGCGTCAACTCAATTCCTATCACAGTCACAATGATGGGTCCCGCCAAGAAGATCATGTTCAGCGTGACACCGGCGTAACACGGATTCTCGTGAGTGATAAATTTGTCTATTTTGGAGCGGAAGGCCCGCAACTACCAACCCGGTTTCTTGAAGACGGCGATATGGAGATGGTCTGCTTGACCAGAAATTATAGACGGATACGAAGTGAGCCCATCATTGAAGCATTTGAGCACTGGTTTATGTCTTTGCATAAAACAGGCCTTCAAGGAAAGCCCTGGGATTGGATGGAGAGACGGAAATGACCTCTACCCTATCTGATCCGTCGGCACTATCTATTGCCGAGTATGCGTCCAGTAGCGCTCAAACTGACCAATTGGCGCAAGATACCTTGACACCGGTTCGACTCGGACTGTTCGGTGAGGTGGGTGGCCTGATGGCGACATCCAAGAAGTGGCATCGTGAGCGCAAAGCATATGCAGCCTACAAGGAAGCCGTTATCGAGGAGTTCGGCGATACGCTGTGGTATCTGGCGGCGCTTTGCCGACGATTGGATTATGATCTGGAAGAGGTGGTTGCCGAGGCCTCGCAGGCAGATGACATGACATCGGTTATCCATACCGGCGCCCACCCAAAATTCCCCATGGCGTATCAGAGGACATTCGGCAACTCGAAGGAATTTCAAGAGCTGTTGCTAATTTTGGGCCAGGAGGCTGCCAATCTTCTGCGTTCTTGTAGTGGAACAGACGAAGTGAAAATTCAACTGGTCGCCTTCACTAAAACATATTTGCGGGCGGTACAGGCATGCGATATACCGTTATCGGAAATTGCCTCAAAAAATCTTGCAAAGGTGGAGGGGCGATTTCTGGCCTATGATGCATCTAGGCTTCCTGACTTTGACGCACAATTTCCAGAAGAAGAGCGCATCCCACAGAACTTTCGAATCGAAATAAGGCAAAGGGAAGCGGGACGGTGTTACCTGAGATGGAATGGAGTATTCATTGGTGACCCGTTAACAGACAATATCGAAGCGTCGGATGACTATCGATTTCATGATGTATTCCATTTTGCTCATGCTGCTATCCTGCATTGGTCACCGACGTTTCGGGCACTCATCCGGCAAAAGCGTAAGAGCGATAAAGAAGTGGACGAGAATCAGGATGGAGGGCGTGCGATCGTCATAGAGGAGGGTTTGACAGCGTATATTTTTGCTTGCGCAAAGGAGTTGAATTTTTTCGAAGGGCAGGATTCGATTTCTTTTGATATCTTGAAGACGATTGGAAATTTCGTGCGAGGCTACGAGGTCGAGCGGTGCCCACTCAAGTTGTGGGAGTATGCCATATTGCAAGGTTATACCGTCTTCAGGCTCCTTTGCGAAAATAGTGGGGGCGTAGTGGTGGGTAACCGAGAAAGCAGGACCATTTCATACGAAGGTGAGATATGATGACGGTTGATGATCCGTACCGTTTCGTTTCCAAATTGAGAAAACTGAAGTTTCCGAACACGTTCAATCCCTATGTCGATCGATGCAACCAATACGATAAGCCACATGCGCCAGAGATTCGAGCTCGAGTGCTTCTTGATATATTGCAAGTAGCAAAGAAGGCCGACATCGATGCCATATGGATTGGTCGGGACTTGGGCCATCGGGGCGGTCGGCGGACGGGCTTGGCACTGACAGACGATTTTCGGTTTTCGGTTCATACCCGGCGCTGGGGAGTAGATGGAGAGCGTCCCACAAAAGATCCCATGTTGCGAGAGCGAACCGCGACTGTAGTGTGGGAGATGTTAGAGCAGATCGATGCGCATATTTTTCTTTGGAATGTGTTTCCGATTCATCCGTTTCCCAAGGGGAATACATACCAAAACCGCACCCATAGCGCTGTTGAGCGAGATGCAGGGATCAAGTTGCTGCTGCGGTTGATATCGTTGCTTCGGCCACGTCGGCTCGTAGCCATCGGCCAAGACTCAGCGCGAGTGATGAGAACCCGGGCATTAGGAATGGATGTGCGAACTGTACGGCATCCCAGTTACGGAGGAGAGAGTCTGTTTCGAAGGGAAATTGCCTCGCTTTACCGGTTGGAGATTTCGGATTACCAGCAAACACGCAGCTAACAGGCTACATGAATTTGCATGGCAATGTAGAATTTCAGGATATCCACATACACTTGCTCGGCTACTTCCTTGTCCGACTCCAGGCTGACCGACACCATCTGCATATTTTGTTCTTTGGTCCATCTGTCAACCTAGAAGTGACCACTCGCCCCCTTGGGACACCCGATCACGCAGGCGCATTTTATTTTTAATCTCCAATTCCATTCCGAAGTGCAACACTCATCGTGCTCCCTTCATTCGGGTTGCGCTCTCATGGAGGGAGCGCGGCGGCGACCGAAAAATTCAGTGCTCAAGGGCGATCAGTCGGCCATTGATGACATCAATCTCAATTCCGGGGGAGTCTGACATGGGCGATTCCACGACGCAAGGGTCGTTTCGGCCGAGCGGGTCTGTGTCCGTCTCGCACAGGCCTCCGGGATTTATTGAGGGTCCATACTTAACATGGCTCTGATTCTGTACCCATCTCTGCTCCATGCCCATTGGCATGAGTATCTTCACGACGGGCACGCTCGTCGGGTTTCGCCAGATATGTCGGGGACCGATGCCCCCTTCCCGCAGGGTACTGGACTGGCGGCGGCTGATCCCGGCCTATGAGGTCCCCGACCAGACCTCGGCGCACAGAATTCGGCGCTGGGTTGATCGAGCGGTGCTTTCCTGCGCTCCAAGGGGGTGACCCGGATCAAGGACCGGCGTCTACATGAGGCCGACGACCGGCACCAAGGTCTGGCCTTCGATGCCGTCACCGTCTGTCGGGTCTGGGACCTGCATGTGGCTGGCCTAGGAACGACCGATGACCCCGCCCGTCGATCCGTCCATAGTCCCTAGATATAATGTAAATCTTAACTCTTCGTAATAGGCCGATTATCTGCTATCGTGGGCCTCCCTCATTCAGGTCGAGGACCCCGAGATGGCACCGCGCTACCGAGTCCCTTTATCTCATGAAGCACGTCAGGAACTCAAGCGGATGACCCCCAGGGCAAAAGAGCGGCCCGGACCGGGCTGTTAGCCCGCGTCTGACTGTGGCTGGATGCGGGAGAAGAGAGCCCCCGATGCTATCAACTCATCACACTTAACTCGGGGATTGTCTTCATGGAAATTGTTCTCGTTTTATCAGTCCCCCGTGCCACTCTGAAGTGCAACCCTTGGCCCCGTCGCCTGATTGATTGAGTCAGGCGGATGGCAGCGGGCCAGAGGATGGCAGACCCTCTCAAGTTTACGAACAACTGGAGAAGGGTCATGCCGACTGGCGACCACCCCCTGACCCACCCGGAAAGATCGCCCATTGCGCACTTCAGTCCACCGGTCGATCCCAGCGACCGATGGCCGCGCAGCTCGGACGGGACGTCAGCCCGATTTCCCGGGAGCTGAGGCGCCATCGCGGGCAGCGCGGGGATCGACCTCAGCCCGCCCAGGGCAAGGCGACATCCCGACGCCGGGAAGCCTCGGCCATGCCCTGGAAGATGACCCCCGAGCGCTGGGCGGTGGCGGAGGAGTGGTGGCGGGAAGGCTGGAGCCCGGAACCCATCTCGGGTCGGTTTCAGCAACCCGGGGAGGGAATGGCCGGGCGGGAATGGATCGATCAGTCCATCCGGGCAGACCGACCGGCGGGTGGAGACCTTTACCGATGCGCCGCCGGGAGAAGCAGCCGAACGGGCGGGGAGGGCGACCTGCGGGACGCGGTCACCTTCCCGGTCGGGTGGACATCGCCGAGCGCCCGGCGGATTGGGGAGGCCAAGGGCCGGATCGGGGACTGGGAGCTTGACCTGATCATCGGGGTAAAGCACTGGGGAGCCTGGATTGTGTGGGGGGATCGGGCCTCGAAGTATCGGGTCCTGATCGGGGTGGCCGGGAAGACGGCGGCGGTGACCGAGGCCATGGTCCGGCGGATGGGGCCGATTCGGGACCGGGGGCACACGGGCACGGCGGACCACGGCCAGGAGTTCGCGGGGCACCGAGAGATCGCCAAGGCCCTCGGAGCTGACTTGGATTTTGCCACCCCTTACCATTCCTGGGAACGGGGCCTGAACGAGCACACCCACGGCCTGGTCCGCCAGTCCTTTCCGAAGGGAACGGACTTCCGTCGGGTAACGCCGGCCCAGGTCCAGGCGGTGGAAGAGCGGATCAACCGCCGGCCCCACCAGGTCCCTGGGGGTTCGAATCCCGGAAGAGGTCTTCACCGCTGCCGCCCCGCCCTGAAGGCGGTCATTCCTCTCCCATCCCCTGCCTTTCCAGAAGCCCGTGTTCGACGGGCAGGGCCCCACTCGGCCAAAACCCGTCTGACACGGCTCGAGCGGGCCCTGGCATCGAGATGGACGCCATCAATGACCGACATCAGCCCCTTGGGGGCTGAATGGTCCGGTCGCCGCCGTGCTCCCTTCCTTCGGGGGATGCCCTCATGCCGGGAGCGGGGCGAGTGTTGCACTTCGGAGTGGAAGTGGGGAGATAGGTTGAATTAACAATGCCGAATCTTATATGCCTTGGAATCGACCGCTGAATTCCCGTCTTGAAATGCTGTATTTTGGTAAACTCGTAAGGATTGATCCTTAAATTAAGCAGTCTATGTCACACCCGATCTTTGTCTTATATGTAATATGGCACCCTGCGTATGTAGGAGGGCGTGAGATCGCAGATGATCTACGTGACCACTTTGGTCGCCTTTCACATACCACTATCGGCGATTGGCGCAGCATCAGTGTACTTGAGAGAAACGCATCGGTGCCCGGGTCAAAAACGCCTTTGCCGGTCGACTGGGACGAGGCGGATCTCACTGCTGTGGTCGTCTTGATGGAAGAGACGCTTCTTGGTGACCATACCTGGATAGATTACGTACAAGATACTGCACGAACTGCACATGCGAAAGGGGTCCCCGCTGGGTTCTTTCCGGTGACAATGGGACACCGGGGTCTTGAACGCAATTTAATTCAACAAGCTATACGTTGGGACCATTGGGAGATGTCCGACGAAGATCGGATGCGGCGTCTTACATTGGAACTTACCCACGAATTTTGTCGCATGTTGCGACATCGCATCAGCGAGCTCAAAGGGGTCAATGACGAGAAAACGGGGTTCAAACGCTACTTGGAGAAGATACAGGTCTTCATCAGTCACTCAAAACATGACAGAGACGGCGAATCAGTGGGTCGCAGCATTCGTGACTGGATATACGAGCACAACATACTCAGCAGTTTTTTCGATGTTTACGACATCCCGTCTGGAATGCCGTTTGGGGATGTCTTACGACATCAGGTCGGTACTGGGACCGTTCTGGCTGTGCATACCGATTCGTACTCTTCGCGGGAATGGTGTCGGCGTGAAGTCATTGAAGCGAAACGTCGTCTGATACCAATGGTCGTGGCTGATTGTATGCGGGATATCGACCCACGTGCAATGGCCTACCTTGGCAACGTGCCAGTCGTCCGCATGGAGCCCGACTGCAAGGACAGGATTGCCACCATTATAGGCTGTCTTTTGGATGAACTCTTCCACACTTGGCTGTGGCTCTGTCAGGTAGGACATCACCTGAAAGATTCTCCAGATGTCGTCTTCACAGCACGTCCGCCCGAGTTGATCACATTGGCTACGTCCATTCCTTACAACAGAGAATCGATCTCAGCAATCGTCTATCCTGAACCTCTGCTGAGCGTCGACGAAGAACGGTTATTCAGAGAGATCGCGCCGGGAGTTCGCATATTGCCATTAACTGACTGGTTGGAGGAACGTCAATGACTACACACCATAACGAAAAATTAGCGACTGTCGGCGTTTCTATTTCTGAGAGCCCGGACTTGTGGTCGCTGGGACTGAGCGAGGGGCATCTGCGTAGCGCAATGGCTGAAATCGCCCTCAAGATTCTTGCGTCCGGAAGTAATCTGGCCTATGGGGGAGATCTTAGGAAAGACGGATTCACGGAGTTTCTGGCCGATCTGGAGGGACGGTATCGGAATCACCCCCAACACCGGGGGACCATCACCGTAACGGACTATCTGGCTTGGCCGGTGCATATTCAGATGACGCCGGATGAGATTGATACGTTCTTGACTGACTACGAACCTGGCATTCGCCTTGTTTTTCTTGCACTCGATGGTCATCGCATTGGACTGGAAAAACGGCTGAAGTTGTGCGCACATGAACCAAATGATGAGGAGTGGACGGTCGGGCTGACGACGATGCGAACGACGATGCGTGAAGATATTCAGGCACGGATTGTGTTGGGGGGGCGGCTTGAGGGCTACCGGGGGTCAATGCCCGGTATCGCAGAAGAGGTCCGCCTTTCTTTGGAATCGCGACAGCCAGTGTTTCTCGTCGGGGGGTTCGGTGGGTGTACGCGTGACATCGCGGAAACGCTCGGTCTCGTTGAACGTTGGGCCGGTTCGCGTTATGAGTGGACCAATCGAGAACGCTTCCTCAAGTATTCACCAGATGATCTGCACAACGGCCTTTCCCGTGAGGAGAATGCGACCTTGGCTCGTACACCACATATTCGGGAGGCGGTTACTCTCGTCTCAAGGGGTCTGCGCCGAATCTTGAATCATGGCAAGCAGAATGCACAAAGTATTCATTAGCTACCACCATCAAAACGATCATGCTTACAAGGAGGCATTGGTCGAATTCGGCAAGGGGTACGCGATTTTCATGGATTGATCTGTCGATACCGGGGACATTCCAGACTATTGGACGGATGAGCAGATCCGTCGTGTCATCTTTGAGCCGTCGAATGAGGCGGGCAAACTCATGAATTTTATGCAGATGCCCCCGACGGCTCAATCGGTATCATCTCCCCACAGTCACTCCCGCCAAGGATATCCCCCCTTGGATTCGGTGTGATTTCCAGATGCCGACGCCTACGTCGGGAGTCTGCGGACCCCGCGGACCCTGCGGCGGTTGGCCGCTTGATTTCCTGGAGAACCGGCCGGTCACTCACTCGGTCACGGCGACCGGATCAGAAAGGATCGAAGGGCTCCCGATCGGGCTGCCGGTTCCCGAATGCGATGGCCTGGTATCGCGTCTCTCCGTCCGGGGGCTATCAACTCATCACACTTAACTCGGGGATTGTCTTCACGGACATTTTCCTCGTTTCGTCCGTCGTTGGATTCGCTCTCGTTCCTGGCTGGCATCTCCTCGTCGCCGATCACCGATCCCTTCAGCCGCGGCCGTCCCTACCAGAGTTTCTGCGTCCCGGGCATCGGCTGGCGTTGGCAGGGAGGGAATCCTGCCGATCCGGCGGTCAGGATCACCCAGATTTGGAGGGTCATCTGTTCCGGGAGATCGCGCGAGCCAGCAGCTCCTGGCGTTCCGACCAAGGGACGGACCGACGGTTGGGGTCAGCCGGCCGTTCCCAAGCCAATGGGCATGGAGCAGAGATGGGTACAGAATCAGAGCCATGTTAAGTATTGATCCCTGATAAGGGGGCTGTCGTTATTTCACACTTAACAATAGATCAAGGTGGGGGATGATGGGCCCGGGATTTCATGGCCTGGTCCATGGTCGTGGAGCTCATCAGCAATACCATGGCCTGCCAGAGTTTCTCTGCGCCGGGCAGGGGCTGTCGCCTGGAAGGACGGAACCCGACCAGCCGGGCGAGGTCGACCACACAAGTCGCCAGGGTGAGGGGTGCATCCGGTGGCCACCGGCTGGCGCGGATGCCATGGTGGTCAAGCAGCGCCCGGGTGACGTGGATTTCGTCTTCGGACAGCAGTTCGGCGGCGCAGGGCTCAGTCCTCCGTGGCCTCGCCTTCGGTGGACAGGAGCAGCCAGTGCAGGGGGTCGGTATCAGAGCTGGCTGCGGCATCCCGGGGGGCCTTGAGTTCCCCCCGGGTGTCCGCCCCGACCCTATCAACTCATCACACTTAACTAGGGTACTATCTTCACGGAAATTGTCCTCGTTTTATCCGTCTTTGGGTTCACTCTCATTCCCCGCTTGCATCGCCTCATCGCCAATCACATCCGCCTTCAGCCGCTGCAGGCCCGGCCAGAGCGTCTGCGTTCCCGGCATCGGCTGACGTTGGGACGGATAACATCCCGCCAGTCCAGCGGTCAGGACCAGCCAGGTCTGGAGGGTCAGGGTGTCTGGAGAACCGCGCGAGCCGGGCAGACGCCGTGGCCGGGCGCGGGCCAGGCGCATCAAGTCCCAGACCCGAAAGGCGGTGATCGCATCGAAGGCCAGGCCCTGGCACCCGTCGTCGGCCTCATCCAGGCGTCGGTCCTCAATCCGGGGGCCCACCTTGAGCGCGTGGAAGCACCGCTCGATCGACCCGCGCCGTTCATACATACTAGCGCAGGACTGGCCGCGCCAAAGTCTGGTCGGGGGTCTCATCGGCCGGGGTCAGCCACCCCCACTCCAGCGGCGCTGTCCCGGCGCGGGGGGATTCCTCCCGGGCGGACACGGCCAGCACCGTCAGCGGGTCACCGCCCACTTCCTTCGGCGGTACCAGGGAGACCCGGCCACAGCGCAAGGTGAGTTTCACCGCCGTCGCCGAATGGCCCCGTGGTCCCCCCCGGGCCACCCCACTCAAGCGTTGGCTGCCCACAGTTCCCATTGTGCCCCGTGATCCCACCCGTCTTCCTCGGCCCCGTCGTCGGGGCGCACCCGACGTTTCGCCCCTCGGGCCGCCCACCCCAGCCGTTCCGCGTCGGTCTCATCAGCCTGCTTCAGCCAGGCCCAGCAATCGCCCTCCCGGTCACCCACCGACACTACGCGGGTATCGGGACACGCCTGCGCCCAGGGCTGCGCCGGGGTCAATCCGGCCTGCCAGCGGACACTGTCCGGGCCAGTCGCCCGGCGGAAGTCGGCCTCCCCAGTGAACAACCCGAGGGGACGCCCCGCGCCATTGGCGGCCATCCCGGCATGGGCGAGGATTCCCTGGGCGGCTCGACAACCATCATCCTTCAGCGTGGTCGTGTCTTGGATCGCAGCACAAACGACTCCATCTGGCAGCGGGCCACGGTGGCTTCATCGGGTGGGGGGAGAATATGAGACTCGTTCACGCGGCGATGGGACAACCGACGATCCGCGGCCAGCCGGGTTTCCCGGGCCGGAAAGATCACCGGCAGGGGCGCCCCGAGAGAGGCCAGCCAAGCTCTCCCCATGGCGACGATGCGCCGGCGCAAGCGGCCATCGGTGGGCGGACTGCCGCCGTATTCGCGTTCGGCCCAGTCGGCCTCATCCGACCACACTGGCGGTGAGCTACCCAGGGGATGCTCCGGTTCAGCGCACAGGATCTCGCGCCAGTCATCGCGCAGGGCCCGCCACCAGACGGTGCGTTTCCCCCCGGAGCGCCGACCCGAGGTCCGCTCAGCACAGGGCGTCCAGCCAGCGGCCCGATCCCTCAGGCCGGAATGTTCCGGACTGGTGAGAGGATGCCCCAGGACGGGCGATTCGCCATCCCGTTCGGCCCAGTCGGCAGCAACGCGCTCCGTCGCCCGTCGCAGCCCCTGCGAGGCCAGTTTCCGAACTCGCACCGAGGGCAGGATCAAGAAGCGATCATTGCACAGCACCTGACCGATGCGGGCCATCCGCGCATCCGCCGACCAGCCGATCAATTGATCCCGCGGGGCCAGTTGCAGGCCGGCCGCGCCGAAGCTGATTCCGCCCAGGACGCCGTGGACGGCCGACTCGATCCCCTAACGTACTGGTCCTCCGGGCGCCCGACAGAACCCCACGGGATGATGCGTGGCCCCCATCGAGGCCCCCGCCTGACGGTCGGCGGGGTCGTCGGGGTCGACCTGTCGCCCGCTCACTGGCCCCCAGTCGGCCAACGGACCGACCAGTTCCCGGTCCGGGTAGTCTGTCGCCGGCGGTGCCTCCGCCCGGTTGGGGGCCGGTCGGGGAGTCGGCAGCGACACGCCCAAGGCCGCAGCCAGCTTCGGCAGGACCTGGTGCGCATTGGCTTCACACGGTCGTCCGGCGGCGTTGAACCACTGCTCGCGCTGGCACAGTTCCCGTGCCAGCGCTCCGCGGGAAGGCGGCGTTGGTCCCCGGCACGCCTGGCGAAACCAGTCGAGCGTGTCCGTGGTGAAGATTCTCATGCCAATGGGCATGGAGCAGAGATTGACACAGAATCAGAAAGCAGTTAAGTACGAATTCTTGATAGGTCACGGGCCGTTCGGTGTGGCAGACCGGCGCTGGCCGCGTCATCGAGTGACCCCTGATTTTTCGTCTCCGAAAGAGAGCCTTATCACATCCGTTTCGGAATCAGGCCTCTCCCTGGGGGTTCTTCGCGTTTGGGGGGTCGTCGGAAGAAAGCAGGTAAAGGCAGAGCAACCCCAGGTTGCCCACACAGGCGGCCGTGACGGCGGGATAGGTGAAAAAATCAATCAAGGCATCAATCATGGGGGGATTTCTTTGAATAGCACCCCAATGAACAAAATATCACACCGATATGAACAAGCCTTGAGCCGGGCCGTGAAGGGGGGCACTTATCCGCCTGTCGAACATCATTTGGGTAGCGGATTTTGTTCTGGCGCCTCGGTATCCGGCCGCCTCATGGGCGCATTCGAGGCAGCTTGGTGGGCTTCCTTTCTCCACGGGACAGGACTTCAGTTCGCCAGCCAGTGGTCCACTTCGTTGCGGGCGGAAAACACGGAGGTGCTATCAAATCGGAACGTCTTGTGAACAAAAGTGGAGTCGGTGGCCTGATGGTATTGATGGGCGTAGTCGTCCTGATGAGCACAAATATCCTTCAGTGCCGCCACCAGTGCATCCACATCTTCCTTTGTGTTGTAGATGCCGAAGCTGGAACGCACCATCCCCCGCTGCAATTCTGCCAAGGCTTCCATTTCGGCGTTGCTGAGTCCTTCGAGCTGTTCTTCGAGGTCGTTCGTGATCATTTCGCGGACATAGGGGTGGGCGCAAAAGCAGGCGTTGCGCACCGCAATGTTATGGTAGTCGTTCAGGATGGCGGCCGTCAGGGAGTGGTGCATGTTCCGTACATTGAACGACACCGCCCCCGCCCGCCGACAGTCACTGGTATCCGTGCATCCGTAGATCACCACATTGTCGATCTTGTTCATTTCCCGGACGGCGTAATTGATCAGGTCCGCTTCCTCGGCGTCAATGGTTTCCATGCCGATTTTGTTCAGTGTGTAGAGGGCGGTGGCCAAGGCGATTGCCCCCGCAATATTCGGCGTCCCGGCTTCTTCCCGATCTGGAAAATTCCTCGTGGGTAGATATCGATCCACATGCACATCGTCCACCATGCCCCCGCCGACTTCGTCCGGCTCGGTCTCGCAGAACAGGGTCTTGCGGGTAATCACCACCCCGGGTGAGCCGGGCGCGTAGATCTTGTGGCCGGACATGGCCACCATATCCAGATTGCGAAGAGGATTGTCATGTCCGCTCACCCGGATGGGAACATGCGCCGCCATTTGGGCGGCATCGACCAGAATCAGACTGTCATAACGATGGGCCAGTTCGGCAATGTCGTAGATCGGGTTTATAATCCCGGTGACATTGGATACGCCGGTGACCGATACATAATTCACCCGCCCAGCGTATCGCTTCAGGGCGGCTTCGATGTGCGCCACATCCACGGCCCCAAACCCCTTGTCTTGGATCACCACCGGAACATGCAGCACGGTGTCGAAATGCTTCCGATGCGGCAGATCATTGGAATGGTGTTCCATGATCGAGGTGATCACCACATCTCGCTCGGGGGTTTTTCGGGCCAGTGTCCGCGCGATCCGGTTGATCCCGCCAGTGGTTCCACTGCCAACAAAAAAGCAGCCGTGTGTGCTCGGGTCGGCTTGGACAAAATCCAGCACCGTTTGGCGGGCCCATTCGAACTCATGGGTGGACAAGATGGCGTTGAAATGCACGTTGGTATGGGTATTGGCATAGTAGGGCAGGTATTTGGCCATCACATCCCCCACGATACCGAGCTGAAGCGTACTGGCGGTACTATCGAGATAGATGCGGCGTCGGACTTCACCGGTAGCCAGGGTATACTCCACATTCAGGCCAGCGGTGCTCTGGCGGAGCTTTTCCAAAAAACGATACTGGTCCGATTCACTGATCGGACCTTGGGAGGTGGTCAGCACAGGGGACTGTTTCATGATGATCGAATCCAGAGACGAAAAAATTTATTTCAATCCTTCATTTTAAAATATTGTTGCAGTATTGCAATGTAAAATAGTATAGCATGCCGAGATTCTGTCAAATTCAAGAATTATCGATTTTCGATGTGATGCCGAGGGCATGCCGGTGGTGGAGCGACGGCCGGAGACACACCCGCCTCCCCGCTCAGTCTACGGTCCGAACCGGCATTCGGCTGGCGAAGCTGGTATGCTTCATGGCCGTGGAGACGGCGGTTCCTGTTGGGCGGAAAATCATCAGGATGCCGAAGGAATGGACAAGCGTCAGGTCGAGGTGAGACCCAGTCGAACCCCCGAAATGTGGAGGTATCATGTTCAAATTCTTGAAAAGACGTTCTGCCAGCAACCCCCAGGGGCCGGGGAAGGCTGAGCCCGCCATTGACTATAACGGGTATGAGATTGTCGCCGCGCCGCGCGAGGAAGCGGGAGGCTGGACCACTGAAGCCATCATCACACGAGAGGTGAACGGGGAGGTCTGCACCCACCAATTCATCCGTGCCGATCGGTCCGGCAGTCGGGAAGGCGCGGTGGAGCTGACATTGGGCAAGTGCCGGCAAACGATCGACCAGTTGGGAGACGCTATCTTCCACCGAGAGTGACGACTGGGCCCAGTTTCAGGTGTCCTCGCTGGCCTAATTTGTGCCGGACCGAAATCCGCATATTTCTCAGCATAGTCAGTGACGCCGAGATGTCATCCTGCCCCGAAGGATGACGCTCGCACCTCTTCGCCATCTGATGGATTCTGGCCGCTTCCGGGCCGTCTTGGGAAAGGATCGTTTCGGGTATGCCCATTCGGTAGCCGGCATCGCGCCTGATGTCGAGCATGCCTTCTTTCGCTTCCTCTGCTTGCGTGAAGGATGCGCCCAACCGTGGGGCATCGTGGAGGAGCCGCTTGGAAAAGACCGAAAGGGCGAAACCGAGATGGGCCGTACTCAGCGGAACGCCCCAGGGGTCGCGGTCCCCTGCTTCGTGCCGTGACAGCAGACTCCTGATCCGCTCCGACAGGTAGCGCCAACGGGTCGAGCGATTCCATCCGTCCCGGTGACACAGCCAGCCCTCGGGAAAAAAGATCTCGAGCCAATGGCGATTGTTCCTTTGGAGGCGTCTCTTGGTGACCGCGGCCCGGAATGAAAGGCCATGAAAAAGCGGTCCGGAAGCGGAGTGGGTTGGGGAGAAAAATGATATCATGCCGAATCGTTCAGCCCCCCGCCTTGGGTCCAGCACACCTCACCTTAGACAATTGGCATTTGATTGGCATTGTATGATGACAAGGACTCTGACTGGCGTTGTGGCGTGCTGCCTCATGCTGCTGCTGGTGGGATGCGCGACCACCGATTCGACGGACCATGATCCGCTTGAGGGGTACAATCGTGCCATGACCCGGTTCAATCTGCAACTGGATGAGACGATACTGGTCCCCTTAGCGACCGGATACACGAAGGCGGTGCCAAATCCGGTACGCGGCGGCGTGGGAAACTTTTTTCGGAACCTTGGTGAGCCCTACACCTTGGTCAACAACCTGTTGCAAGGCAAGCCCCTGGAGGCCGGTCGGGGGGCCGGGCGGTTCCTAATCAACACCCTGCTGGGCTTTGCGGGCTTTGCCGATGTGGCCACGGAACTCGGTATCGAATCCCGCCAGGAAGACTTCGGACAGACCCTGGCGGTTTGGGGCGTCCCTTCGGGACCCCACTTGGTATTGCCGGTATTTGGCCCAAGCAATGTGCGTGACGGCTTCGGGGTGGCCACCGGCCTGGTCTACGCGGATCCTTTCTGGCCGGATGACCGTGACGCCGCCGTGGCGCTGGGCGTGGTCCGTGTGCTGGATACCCGGGCCCAGTTCCTCGGTACCGAGGAATTGCTGGCACTGCAGCCCGACCCCTATCTGTTTCTGCGCGAAGGCTATCGCCAGCGACGGCAGGCGGCGATCAGGGATGGTGAAGCCCCTGACGATGCGGCAGGAGAGGAGGCACTCCTCGACGAACTGCTGCAGGACTGATCAAAGGGAAGGCCCCATCATGGCGATTTATGCCATCGGGGATATTCAGGGATGCGTCGTCCCATTTGAGGAACTGATGGATGATCTCCAATTCGATCCGGCGAGAGACCGGCTGTGGCTGACCGGCGATCTCGTGAATCGAGGCCCGCACTCGCTTGAGGTCCTGCGTCTGGTCAGCCAGCTGGGTGACAGCGTGACCACGGTCCTGGGCAATCATGACTTGCACTTGCTGGCCGTGGCGGAAGGGGTCCAGAAAATCCGGTCTGGGGATAGCCTGAAACCGGTCCTGACCGCCCCGGATCGGGATGAATTGCTGGACTGGTTACGCCATCGACCCCTGGTCCATCGGGACCGGCATCTGAAGACCCTGATGGTCCATGCTGGGGTGTATCCCGGCTGGGGGGCTTCCAAGCTGGCCCGCCTGGCGACAGAGGTCGAGACGGTCCTCAGGGGGCCTGATTATGTCCAACTGCTACGGACCATGTACGGTAGTGAACCGCGCCAATGGCGTGACCGGTTGGCGGGTTGGGATCGACTGCGATTCATTCTCAATGCCATGACCCGCATGCGGTTTGTGGGGGCCAGTCGTCGTCTCGATTTTGTCCACAAAGGTCCCCCTGGCAGCCAGCCTCCTCGGTTGGTGCCTTGGTATCGGCATCCCCGCATGAAATGTGATGGCTGGCGCATTGTCTGTGGTCATTGGTCGGCACTGGGCTACTCCCGCCAAGGAAACCTGACCAGTCTGGACAGTGGCTGCGTCTGGGGCGGGGCCCTGACGGCCGTTCGCCTGGATGACAGCCAGACGCGCCTATGCTGGCAGGTGGGGTGTGCCGTCAACCAATAATGCCCGCGGTCACGTGGAGCCGAATCCCTTGAATTCCCGGGGAACGCACAGGCGGGTTGCCCAGTTCAACGGCTCCTGAGTGTGATGGTGACCGACGGGAGAGGGCGACGATGGGCATGACGCCCACTGCAGACCAGATCCCCTGGAGGCCGGTTCGTGTCGAGGTCGGGAGGTCTCAAGGGTCGCTGTCGGAACGGTGGATGGGCGGCCAGGATCCAGGCCCATCCGGGCTGGGGGGTATGGTGGTGTCGTTTGACGCTTCGTCAGCGCCCCAGACTCAAAGGCAGGTGGGCAATGAACCCATGACCGGACGATTCGCCCTTGCACTGGCAGGCCGCCGGTCTTAGCATCGACGCCTGAAGCCCCGAGCCCGACCCCATGTCATCATCTCTCAACCCCCTGCTGGCATTTTTGGACCAGTCACCGACGCCCTTCCATGTGGTGGAAAACCTCAGGGAGCGTCTTTTACACGCGGGCTATCAGCAACTCGATGAGGGGAGCGAATGGGGCCAGCTGCCGGGGGGCCGCTATCTGGTGATCCGGAACGGTTCATCACTGATTGCGTTCAACTGGAGCGGCGCGGCGTTCGAAGGCGGATTTCGGATGGTTGGCGCCCATACCGACAGCCCCTGCCTGAAAATCAAGCCCGTCGCGGTCAGCATGGCCGAAGGCTATGTCCGGCTGTCCGCGGAAGTCTATGGAGGAGCCCTCCTGGCCCCGTGGTTTGACCGGGACCTGGGGGTGGCGGGGCGGGTCACCTACCGTGACGCCCAGGAGCGGATCCTGAACACGTTGGTGAATTTCGATCGATCGGTGGCCTTTATTCCCAGTCTCGCCATTCATCTCGACCGGGACGTCAACCACCATCGCCAGATCAACCCACAGAACGATCTGCCCGCCCTGCTCTGTTCTTCCGGATCCGATGGGCTGGATTTTTCCGGCCTCATGATGCGGCAGTTGGAGCAGCAGGGAGTCCGGGGGGTGTCTGGCATCCTGGGGTTCGAACTTAGCCTCTATGACCGGCAAGCCGCCGCCGTGGTGGGTCTGGAGGCCGAATTCATCGCGTCGGCGCGTCTCGACAACCTGTTGAGTTGCTATGCCGCTACGGAAGCCCTGATCGCCCGAGGGGTCGACCGCCACATCAACGCCCTGATCGTGCTGAATGACCATGAAGAGGTGGGCAGCCGCTCCTCCGGTGGTGCCGAAGGCCCTTTCCTCGCAGAGGTGCTCGGTCGTATCGGCGGCGAAGGAGAATCCCTGTCTCGGGCGATGGCCCATTCGATGCTGGTCTCGGCCGACAACGCTCATGGCGTGCACCCGAACTTCCCGGACAAGCACGAGCCGGACCATCGGCCGAAAATGAACCAAGGCCCTGTCATCAAGATCAATCACAACCAGCGCTATGCCACCAACAGCGAGACCGAAGGGTTGTTCCGCCGAGTCTGCGAGCAAGCCGCTGTCCCCGTGCAGACCATCGTGGTGCGCTCCGACATGGGATGTGGTTCCACGATCGGCCCCATCACCGCCACCCGCCTGGGCGTCCGCACCGTGGATGTGGGCGTGCCTCAGCTGGGCATGCACTCGGTCCGGGAACTGGCGGGGGTCAAGGATCAAGCCTACCTGATCCGGGCGCTGGATGGGTTTTTCGGCTACCAACCCTGGCCATTTTGAAGCCGGTTCGCGCAGTCACCGGTCCGGGCGAGCCCGGCAGGTGCCGAAGAAAGTCGGGTGCCAGGTCAGCCAGCAGTTCGCCGGGCGTCGTTTGGGTGCCGGGCGGACACAGGCCCAGCGAGGCGCCCAGCCGACCGATGACCGCCTCGGCAGGCTGGCCAGCCACCGCGTCAGCTCCAGCTCGTTTGGACAGTTTCATCCCGTTTGATGCCCTCACCAAGGGCACATGCCAGAATCGGGGGATCGGGTAGCCGAGGACCTGAAACAGCGCGACCTGCCGCGCGGTCGAGTCGGCAAGGTCTTCCCCTCGCACGACATCGGTCACCCCCAAGAGTCCATCATCCACCACACTCGCCAACTGGTAGGCAAAAATGCCGTCTTTCCGGCGCACCACGAAATCCCCCGGCTGTTCCGACAGGTTGATGCGTTGTTGGCCGAGCAGGCCGTCGTGCAGGATCATCTCCTCGTTGGTGACCCGAAAACGCCAGGCGACCGATTCGTCTGCGGTGATAGGAGACGCCAGGTTTTCCGGTCGGCAAGTGCCCGGATAGCGCACCCCCCTCGTCCCGGGATCGGGCGTCCGTTGCCCGTCGGTGAGGGGTTTTCGTGAACAGCGACAGGGAAACACCGCCCCGGCCGCCTGAAGGCGGTCGAAGGCCTCTTGGTACCGGTCGGTCCGGGCCGACTGGAATTGGGCCTCCCCGTCCCAATCGAGTCCCAGCCACCGCAGGTCTTCCTGGATCTGTTGCGCTGACCCCAGCCGGTTGCGGGCGGTGTCGAGGTCGTCCATGCGCAGCAGCATCCGGCCCCCGTTGGCGCGGGCGTGGAGCCAGCACAGCAAGGCGGTCCGCAGGTTGCCTAAGTGTAGCGGACCCGTCGGGCTGGGGGCATAGCGTCCGACGATGTCGGTCAACACGCTGTCCCCCGTTCGGGGGACCACGACGCGGCCGTGGCTTCGGTTTTGACCATCCCAGCGGGGTTGCGCTCCAGTGAACCGAGGCTGATGGGCGGGAAACGCCGAGGTTGTTCGGGGGAGTCCCCCGGCGGGTGGGTTCCACGAGGGCCGGACCGATGGCGGGTCCATGGGGAGACCGTTCTCATTCGGGAGCCGGGCACCGGTTGAGTCCATCCATCAGCGTTCGGAAACCAGCACCAGGAGCAGACGGTCCGGGTGGCCCGCTCCCAGTTCCTTGCGCACATAGTCCCCGGGCACTCCATGAGCCACAAACCAGTGGACCAGCGTATCGGCCCACTCGGAGCCCGCCTGACCGCCCGGGTAGCGCACGATAATGCGAAACGGGGCTTTTTCTTCGAATCTCGCCAACACTTCCCGCACCGATGGCAGGGTTCCGATGTGGTGGCTGTTGACGTACGTCGGCCACTCAGCCCGTCCAATGATCCACTCGGTGAATTGCAGGGCGCCAGCGGGCCCTCCGAGAAAGAGACTTCCGGCCAGCAGCAGGAGGTAGGGATGCCGTCGTTTCATGATTGACCCCTGGTCGTTACATCAGGACCACTTCATACTGCTCCTGATGAAAGGAAGGTTCTGCCTTGAGGTGGATGGACTTGCGGATGAAGTCCTGAAGGTCGGCCAGACTGGTGGATTCCTCCTCCTGCAGCAAGTCGATCACCGTGGGAGAGGCGACGATCAGATACTTTTCGGCGTCGAACTGACGAGCTTCACGCAGGATTTCCCGAAAGATTTCGTAGCAGGTGGTTTCCGGGGTTTTCTGCGTGCCACGTCCGCTACAGGCCGGGCAGGCCGCTGTCAGCAGGTGTTCCAGGCTTTCACTGGTCCGCTTGCGGGTGATTTCCACTAATCCCAGGGGCGACATGTCATTGACTAGGGTCTTGGTGCGGTCCATGGCCAGTCCCCGCTCCAAGGTCCGCATAACCTGCACTTTATGATCTTCTACCCCCATGTCAATGAAATCCACGATAATGATGCCGCCCAGATTGCGCACCCGCAACTGGTGAGCCAAGGTGGCGGCCGCCTCCAAATTGGTCTTGAAGATGGTGTCTTCCAGGTTGCGGGCGCCGACGAAGCTGCCGGTATTGACATCCACCGTGGTCATTGCCTCGGTCTGGTCGATGATCAGGTAGCCGCCCGACTTCAGTGGGACGCGCTTTTCCAGGGCGCGTTGGATTTCTTCTTCGACATCATACAGATCGAAAATGGGTCTTCCTCCCGGGTAATGTTCGATGCGCTCCAGGGCATCCGGCATCAGTTCCTGCGCAAAGTTTCTGACCTGTTCAAAGGTCTCCTTGGAGTCGATGCGGATTTTCTTCACCTTCTGCCACAACAGGTCCCGGACGGTGCGCATGGCCAACGGCAGGGTGGTGTGCAGCAAGGCGGGAGGTCGGGCGAGTTGCCGTCGACCCTCGAGCTTTTCCCAGACCCGCCCCAAGAACTGCATATCCGACAACAACTCTTCGCCCAGCGCGGTCTCGCCGGCGGTTCGGATGATAAAGCCTCCGGCGACCCGGCATTCGCCCTTGAGCCGATCCAGTTCCTTCAGCAGTCGATGGCGGGTGGCGGCGTCCCGGATGCGTTGGGAGACGCCCGTGTAGTCCTGGGTCGGCAGGTAGACAAGGTTGCGAGAGGGAATGCTGATCTGGCCGGTCAGGCGGGCTCCTTTGGCCCCCAGGGGATTCTTGACCACCTGCACCACCAGATCCTGCCCTTCCGTGAGCAGTGAAGTGATGTTGGTTCCCTCATCCATCTGCTGCAGTGGGGATCTCCCCTCGCGGCGAGGCAGAAGGTCGCGGGCATGCAGGAAGGCGGTCCGTTCCAGACCAATGTCGACGAAGGCGGCCTGCATCCCCTGCAACACCCGAACCACCTTGCCAAAATAGATATTGCCCACAATCCCCTTGTTCTTGACCCGTTCCACGTAGATTTCCTGCAGCAGGCCGTTCTCCAGGGTCGCCACCCGGGTTTCCTGGGGCGTGACGTTGATCAGGATCTCCTCTCGCCTGGCCGGTGGATGTGCGGGTGAGTCGGTCATCAAGCGGGTTCGCGCAGGTCGCCTGCGGGTCTTGGTGGGGGAGGGAACAGAGTACCGAACTTTGATTGGGTACGACAAGGGCATGATGGCCTGATTTGTCTGGCACAATTCTGGACTGGGTTTGAAGCAGGGTATGACCCATATCATCTGATGCGGGCCCCGCCGGTTCTTTGTTTGATCGACGCTAATGCCGCCCCCCACGCCCTTGATCTTCTACGTACGCTTGACGGGAACGCACTTTGCCAGTTGGCCAGCCAGTCCGGGGCTGACGCCGTATGTCCATGGCGGTGGCTCAATGCCCCGAAATCCATGCCATCCCATGGGTTCTTCAGGGGTTTGATGGTCTCGTTCTCGATGCGCCAACGGGCTCGTCCCGCTCGCACCCGAAGAGTGGGGTAACTGGCATCCGGTCAGTGATTCCCGTTAGCCTCAAAAAGTCAATGAAACCGAGGAGATTGGCAGGGCTATTCTTTACGATCCCAGCACCGGTGCTCACGCTCGCCTTGGGTTGAGAGGGCCGTGACCGCCCGCAGCTCGATGGACATATCCGGGGGCGCAAGACGGATCATGGCCGCTACAATCCCCATCAAAAACGAAATGGCCAGCCCCGATTCAACGCCCGATCATGACCGCCCGGACATAAAGAATCGCCCTGAGTTGTGAGGCCGCTGCCAGGGGCGAAGCAGGTCTGGCAGAGACTCGAACGACTGAACTGGGCTGTGCTGGTGCGCGATGCCCTCGGTGAGAGAAAGCGAGAATGAGTTCGGATATAAGTGTCATATGTTGAAAGGCCCTGGATGCCGTCGTCGCTTGGCGCGTGTTCGATCTGCAACGCGCCGCTCGGGATACGCCCGAAAAGTCCGCCGCCGACTGGCTGTCCGAGGACGCCATCCCGACCGCCCGCTGGCGGATTGAGAACGAACCCTTCAACCCCCTGAAGAACCCAGGGGATGGCTTGGTACCACCCCTTCGGTCACGGCAAGCAACATCTGGCGGCGGGGTTCGCCCATCGGACGAGGCGGGCATTCCTCATCGATCCGGTGCCGCAGCGGTGCGGTGCGCTGTGCCAGGCCGCCCGGGTGAAGTCGGGTCGTCCCCCCCGCGGGGGGAGACCGTGGCGCGGCGGGTTCGGGGGGTTCCCCCTCCCGGACGGGGAGACGGGGTCCCAAGCCATCGTGTTCGGGCACCGCCCGCCTGATGGGGAGCCCTTCGACCCGGCCTGACTTGATGCCGTGACCGAGTGGGGGATCGGCCGGTGCTTCAGGAAACCCAGGGCCTATCGTCGATCCGGCCGCCCGCTGGCGGGGCCGTCCTGTCCGCAGATTTCCCCTGCGGGCGGGGGCGCCAGGACATCCCGCCGAATCCACCGGGGGATGTCCTTGGCGGGAATGGCTGCAGAATGGTCCTGAGGCTTGACAGGAGGGGGGGGGGGGGGGGGGGGTACAGTTGCCGGTCAGTCTGCCCGAACGTTTGAGCGCAGGGCGGCTGATCAAGCGATGCAATGCAGGTTGGTGTTTGGGTTCGGCCAGGGTGTGCACACCTTGGCCGGGTTCCCGGGCAGCCGGACCGGCAGGGCCTCGGAATACCAAATCTGCAACGTGAACTGAACATGAACAAACACAATGTCTTAATGGCGGTCTTGCTGGCCGCTGGGTTGGCCTTGGCGGGCTGCGGGGGCGGCAGCGGTCCGGCGACGGCCCCGAACGACGGCGAGATGACACCCGAGATGACCCCGGCGCAACTTGCTGACGCGGCGGACAAGGACCTCAAGGCGGCGGAGACGGCTGTCGGCATGGTGACGGACACGGCCGATGTCGCCAAGGTCACCGACGCCGAGGCGAAGGTGAAGGCGGCCGCGGCGGCCGTCGACAAGGTGCCTGCCGCGCAGCGGGCCGACCTCGACCTCAACGAGCGGCTCGGGAGGCTTCAGGCGAGGCTTGACGCCGCGAAGGTGTCCCGCACGGCCGCCCTGGAGAAAAAGAGGATGGCCGATGCCGCGGCGATGAAGGAGACGGCGGGCAAGCTGTATCACGGCATTTTCAGGCGCACCGGGGGTCGCACCAGTGAATTCACGGGCCGGCGGAATGCGATCTTTGCCAGCCAGGTGCTCAGGGTGCAGATCGAGAAGGTCGTGAAGGAACTGAAGACGGACAAGGAGGCGATGGTCCCGGCCATCAAGGGCTGGAGGGGAGAGAAGTACACCTTGACCGACGGTCGGGATACCTACGAGGCCTATGTCTACGGCGATGTTTCGGAAGGCGAGTTCCAGACGCTTGAGGACAAGCACGGCAACGAGTATGACGATACGACCGGGGTATTGGACAAGGCTGCCCTGTATTCCAACGGAAATGGGATCGGACGCGCTGGCTTTGGCATCACGAGCGGGTACAAGGTATACGAACTGGGTGGTGGCACCGAGGTGACGATCAAGGGCACCTACTACGGCATCCCCGGCACCTTCCGGTGCACGCCCACCGCCGCCGACCACAAGTGCGCCGCGCGATTGTCCATCAACTCAGAGGGTGAGGAAGGCGTCGACCTTCTCGGGGAGGACGAAAACAATTACGCGAACACCCTGGCGGACTGGACGTTCAAGGCCGATGATCCGAAGGCCAAGATAATGCAGATAGACTATACTGCCTGGTCGATGTACGGCTGGTGGCTCAAGAAGTCCGGGGACGGCCCCTGGACCGCGAGTGCGTTCTATGGCGAGCGGCCGTCACTAAATGACATAACTGTCGGTACTGCAAATGGCGATTTGGTGAAGGGAAAGGCGACGTATGAGGGCGGGTCCGCCGGCCTGTACGCGCTGCACAGCCCTACCGGCGGAACCAACGACGCCGGCCAGTTCGTTGCAGACGCCATGCTTGAAGCGAACTTCGATACCCAGAAGATCAAGGGGACCCTCAGCAACTTCCGGACCGGCGCCCTCGGGACGTCGCCGGAAAGCCAGCGGGACTGGTCGGTCGAACTGATGTCGGCGGAGATCAAGAACTCGACCACGGAAAACATAGGCGACTGGAAAGCGACCGAAAGGACCAAGTGGACCATCGGCGGGACCGCTGCGGATGCCTCTGGCAACTGGACCGGAAAATTCACCCAGCAGGATAGCGGTCGCGGCGGGACCTTGCGCCCGAAGGTGATGACCGGGAACTTCTATACCGAGTACGGCGGTGTGGGCAAGATGGTCGGTGGCTTCGGGGCGAACCTGAAGACGGAGGAGTAGCGCCGCCGCAGGCTACCGAGCATACACAAATCATGGATGACGCTGGCAATTCATCATCGACTGTGTGACGCCCTGTTGACCCGCTGGGACCCCGATGTCAGGGGCCAGCCCGGCGGAGATTCCGCCGGATCCCCCCCGTCAGGGGGTCATGGTTTGGGGGAAGCCGCGTCCTTGGGTGTCGGAGGGCGGAGTAACCTTAAGGCCGCTTGTTGACCGGCTTCGAATCCCCTGGCATAGCCCTTGCCCTGGCCGATCTCATGCCCCAGAGTGGCACTGGTCAGTCGGGTCTGCCCAGGCCACCTGATCTGATGGCCGGGATCCGGATCCTGCCGGCGACCCCGGTACCCCCCCAGATGCGCACCCCATGGCACCGCATCCCCCAATGGGTGGGGTCCATTCAGTCAGACCTGTTCGGCATCCTCCTGCCAGAAGGTCAACTCGACGTCAGTGAACATCCACTGGGGTTCACAGTTGGGTATTGGACGGCCGGAGCAGGATCATCACCAGGATGGCGCCAGGCGATGACGGCCTGAATGGCCAGGGCCCGCTGCCGCCGTTCGGCGGGGCGGAACAACCCCTGCTCGACCCGATTGGCGACCTGCGTGGTCGACCTCGCCCGGCGGGTCGGGTTTCATCCCTCCCAACGCCAGCCAATGCCCGGCGCGGCGAAACTCTAGCAGGCCATGGGGTTGCTGAGGCACTCCACGTATGTACCAAGCCATGAAACCCCGGCTCCGGGATCCCTCTCCCTGACCATTTGTCAGGTGGGTGTGAATGACAGATCCGGGGGGCGGTGCGGGTCTTGCATCAGCAGGATTCATTCTACCTACCCCCCCGAAATTTCAATCCGGAATCAAGACTTTTCAGGGAAAAAATGACTTCCGCTACGCGGGGAGCGTTCCGGTCGTGAAGGGACGGGCCGTCTGTACTCCTTAATCCGGTCATCCCTTCTGGCCGACGACGCTGCCCGGAACATCACGCCCCCCACGCGAAACGCCGGCCCCACCCGGGCGCAGTGCACTCCTCAAGCCGGATATCACCCCGGAGCAGCTGGATGCAATCTCATGGGATGTCAGCGACCCCGAGGGGGCTCTTCTTCGGGTCCCCCCGGCCCGACGCAAACGGTTCACGGTTCAACACGACCCGAAACCACACCGCCCCCAAGGCCCATTGGCCCTGGCCAGATGAACGGATGGCTCGCGCCCCCCGAATACGGGGCATCATGCCTCTGCACCCGAAAATCCCGCCGAATCCACGGGGGGATTTCCTTGGCGGAAATTGCTGGCCCGATCATGACCGGCCGGACAAAGAATCGTCCTGCGCTTATGAGGATCTGCCCCCGCGTGCCGCCGAAGGCACCCGCCAGGTCACCATTGAGGTTTAGGACCGACGCTGGCGGGCGAGACGGCGCCGTGGCGAGGCGCTATTCTGCGGGCGGTGCTACTCCTCCGTCTGCGTCTTCAGATTCGCCCCGAAGCCGCCGACGATCTTGCCCACCCGGCCGTATTCGGAGTAGAAGTTCCCGATTACCGTCTGCGGGATTACGCTCTTGCCGATGCCATTATCCTTCTGACTGAACCCTCCGAACCAGTTGCCGGAGGCTGCTGCAGCGGTTCCGCCGATGGTCCATTTGGTCTTTTCGGTCTCGCCATGGGCGCCTGCATTAGGCGTACTACTACTCACGCTGGTATTGTTATTCTTAATATTCACCGGCATCAGTTCGACGGACCAGTCCCGCGGCCTTTCCGGTGACGTCCCGAGGTTGCCTGTCCTGAAGTTGTTGATGACACCACTGACCTTGTCGGTATCGAAGTTCGCTTCAAACCGGGCGTCTGCAACGAACTGGCCGGCGTCGTGCCCACTGCTGGGGTTGCTGTAGAGTGCGTACAGGCCAGCGGCCCCACCCTCATAGGTCGCATCGCCGTGTATCTGCTGGGGTACATTTGTCCTGTCGACTCCCGTCACACTCCCGCTCCTGATGTCATAGAACGCGCTTGCGGTCAAGGTACCAGTGTCACTGGACTTCTTGATCCACCAGCCGTACATGGACCAGCCGACCGCGTCCGCCTGCCTGACCTTGGCCTTCGGGTCGTCCGCCTTGAACGTCCAAGTCACGTTATCGTTCCGGTACCCTTCATTTTCGATCTGCTGTCCGGTAAGAACGATGGTTTCCTTATCATCATTGTTTTCGACGTACAGATACGCTGCGCACCGATAACCTTTATTCGGCACGCACCGGTAGGTGCCGGGTACGCCGAGGTAGGTGCCCTTGATCGTCACCTCGGTGCCGCCGGGATTATCTGGCGGGTAAGTCTTGTACCCGGCTGTGATGCCGAAACCAGTGCGTCCAATGCGGGAGCCAGAGCTTCTCAGGACTTCTGCCCAGGGCAACACGCCGGTGGTTTCGTCATATTCGTCATGCTTTTCCTTGAGCGTCTTCAAACTGCCTTCCGCCATATCGCCGTAAATATAGGCCTCGTAGGTATCGACACCTTCGGTCAGGGTGTACTTCTCTCCCACCCAGTCCTTGATCGCCGGGACCATCGCCTCCTTGTCTTTTTTCAGGGTAACCTCATTCCCGTCAATCTGCACCTTGAGATTCTGATCATCAAAGTACGCACCCCGCCGCCCTACACTATTACTGCCACCAAAATTTCTCGCGGCAATGCCGGCATACAGCTTGCCCGCCGTCTCCTTCATCGCCGCGGCCTCGGCCATCCTCTTTTTCTCCAGGGCGGCCGTGCGGGACACCTTCGCGGCGTCAAGCCTCGCCTCAAGCTTCCCGAGCCGCTCGCTGAGGTCGGCCCGCTGCGCGGCAGGCACCTGGTTGACGGCCGCCTTGGCCGCCTTCACCTTCGTATCGGCGTCGGTGACCCTGGCGTCATCGGCCGTGTCCGTCACCCTGCCGACAGCCGTCTCCGCCGCCTTGAGGTCCTTGTCCGCCGCGTCAGCAAGTTGCGCCGGGGTCATCTCGGGTGTCATCTCGCCGTCGTTCGGGGCCGTCGCCGGACCGCTGCCGCCCCCGCAGCCCGCCAAGGCCAACCCAGCGGCCAGCAAGACCGCCATTAAGACATTGTGTTTGTTCATGTTCAGTTCACGTTGCAGATTTGGTATTCCGAGGCCCTGCCGGTCCGGCTGCCCGGGAACCCGGCCAGGGGGTGCACCCCCTGGCCGAACCCAAACACCAACCTGCATTGCATCGCTTGATCAGCCGCCCTGCGTTCAACCGTTCGGGCAGACTGACCGGCAACTGTACCCCCCCCCTCCTGTCAAGCCTCAGGACCATTGTTTTCTCGAATCAATGTCGGGAACCAGTGCGTGGCTGCCTTCGATGCAGTCGATGGCAGCTCCACGTGGCCCAAACGGGTACGCAGACAACGAAACGCTTTCTCCAATGGTCGCCTGAACACGCCCACATCACCCGTTGTCCGACAATAGAATCGTCCTGTCAGACCCTGGCTGATTTGTTGATTGCGCTGATCGATGTGTTATCCTCATTCCTGTCCTGGCGGGTTGGCCCTGACCGGGCCGCGCCGTTCCACAAACACCTTGGTGAAAGAGAGTGACGACCAAATTGGCAACAAGATGCCTGCTGGCGATGGTCTGCCTGGGTTTGGGTCAGGGGGTTGCGGCAAGGGAAACCTGGGATATGCCCACCCCGTATGGTGACGGCACCTTTCACACCGTCAATGTCAGCGCCTTTGCCGAGGATGTGAACAAGGCGACAGGCGGCGCATTGACGATCACCGTGCACAGCGGCGGTTCCCTGATCAAGCATCCCCAGATCAAGAGTTCGGTCAGGAACGGCCTCGTCCCCCTCGGCGAGGTGCTCATGTCTCGGCTTGGAAACGAGGACGCGGTATTCGAGATCGATTCCGTGCCCTTTCTTGCCACTGATTATGGTCAGGCTCGGAAACTCTGGAAGGCCAGCTATCCGGTACTGAAGGCCAGACTCGAGAAGCAGGGCCTGTTGTTGTTGTATGCGGTTCCATGGCCGCCCCAGGGCATCTATGCGGGCAAGGAAATCCGTACGATTGAGGATCTGGCTGGCATGAAGTTCCGGGCGTACAACACCAGCACGGAGCGGGTCGCCGAACTCGCCGGGGCGCTTCCGACGCAGGTGGAGGTGCCGGATATACCGGTCGCTTTCGCCAGCGGGCGGGTCGAGGCCATGATCACCTCGCCCTCGACGGGGGCGAACACCAAGGCGTGGGACTATGTGTCCCATTTTCATCATACCCGGGCCTGGCTCCCGAAAAACATGGTGGTGGTCAATCAGGCGGCCTTCGGGGGGCTTGGGCCCGAGGTCCGGGAAGCCGTGCTGGCCGCGGCACGCCGGGCCGAGGAGCGCGGCTGGGCGGCCAGCATGAGGGAAGCCGATGAGAAGATCACCGAAATGGAAGACAACGGCATGATCATCGTCATGCCGGGGGGCGGGCTGATGGACAGCTTCAGGGCAATCGGCCACACCATGACAGAAGAATGGGTTGCTCGAGCCGGCGAGGCTGGCCAGATGATCCTGGAAGCTTATCGGCAATAGCCCGATCCGCGGGCGGGTGGCGTTGCATTCCTCCGGCAAACCCCTGATGCGAGCCGTGCTGGACGGTCTCTATCGCATCAGCGGAGCGCTCGCGGCCCTTTGCCTGGTGTTCATCTGCCTGATTGTCGCGGGGCAGGTTGCCGGGAGGATCGTAGACGCCATCGCATTGGCTGTGACCGGTCGCGGTTTCGGGTTCTATATCCCTTCGGCGGCCGAGTTTTCAGGGTTCCTGTTTGCGTCCTCCTCCTTCCTCGCGCTCGCCTATACGCTTCGGCATGGAGATCACATACGGGTCCTGCTGTGTCTGGTGCGCCTCCCTGACAGGGCGCGGCGGGGAGCGGAAATCTGGTGTCTCGCGTTCGCCGCAGGATTCGCCGGGTTCTTCGCCAGCCATGCCGTCCTGCTCGTTCTCGACAGCCTGGCCTTCGGCGAGGTGTCGGTGGGCATGGTGCCGGTGCCGCTGTGGATTCCCCAAGGCTTCATGGCGATGGGGCTGGTCGTGCTGACCATCGCCGCCCTGGACGATCTGGTATCCGTCCTTCGCCGTTGGGATCCTTCGTACGGGCAGTCTGAACAGCCCCCGGGCGAAGCCGTTCGGGATGACGGGGCTGGTTTACCGTAAGGGGGCCCCCTTGGAACAGGCTGCCCTCTCACTGACGCTACTGATATCCTTGTTCCTCCTGCTCGGCAGTGGGGTGTGGGTGGCGCTTTCCCTGCTCGGCGTGGCGGTAATCGCGATCGTCGGATTCACTTCCGTGCCGGCGGGGCCGATCATGGCGATCACCGTATGGGGGGGCAGCAATTCCTGGGAGCTGGTGGCATTGCCCATGTTCATCTGGATGGGTGAAATCCTGTTCCGTTCACGACTGTCCGAGGACCTGTTCGAAGGCATCGCGCCTTGGGTCGACCGATTGCCCGGGCGCCTGCTGCATGTTAATATCTTGGGGTGTGGGATATTCGCCGCGGTGTCGGGTTCCTCGGCAGCGACCACAGCGACCATCGGCAGGATGTCGATCCCGGAACTTGTGCGGCGCGGTTATGACGAGCGGATCATGATCGGAACGCTGGCCGGTTCCGGCACGTTCGGCCTGTTGATTCCGCCCTCGATCATCCTGATCGTTTATGGGGTCAGCACCGATCAGTCCATCGTTCGGCTTTTCATTGCCGGGGTGATCCCGGGGGTGCTGCTGATCCTCCTGTTCATGTCCTATGTGGTTGTCTGGTCGCTGGTCCACTCCGGGCAGGTCCCTCAGGGGGACATGCGGATGGAGCTGGTGGCGCGGATTCGGGCCGCCCGGTGCCTATTGCCGGTTCTGGCGCTCATCGTCGGCGTCATCGCCACGATCTACACCGGCTTCGCATCGCCCACCGAGGCGGCGGCCATCGGGGTTGTGCTGGCCCTCCTGTTGTCATGGATCACGGGGTCCCTGTCCCGGGAGACCTTCTTCGAAGCGCTGATGGGCGCGACAAGAACGTCGTGTATGATCGCTTTCATATTGGGTGGAGCGGCATTCCTGACCGTTGCCATGGGGTTTACCGGCATTCCGCGGCAACTTGCCGCGTGGATCGGGACCCTGCAACTGTCGCCCGACATGCTGGTTCTTGTCCTGACGGTCTTTTTCGTGATTCTCGGTTGCTTTCTTGACGGCATCTCGGTGGTGGTGCTGACCACATCCGTGGTCATGCCGATGATCGAGGCCGCGGGACTGGATCTTGTCTGGTTCGGCATCTACCTCGTGCTCGTCGTCGAGATGTCCCAGATCACTCCGCCGGTGGGCTTCAACCTGTTCGTGCTGCAAGGTCTGACGGGCAGGAACATCCTGTATGTGGCCCGATGTGCGCTGCCGTTCTTTCTGTTGCTGGCCGTGGCGGTCGTGCTGGTCGTTGTGTTTCCGGCACTGGCGACATGGCTCCCGGGGCGGCTGGATCACTGAACATGTAGCCGGTTCGTCGCAATGAGGCGGTCTTTACCTTGCGCCAGGACCGGTTGATCATTGGACATGATGTCCGGCGCCCTGGCGCCAGCCCAGTCCTGGGATGGGGAACGTGATGACCAGACTGAAACTCCGTATCGCAGTCCAGCCGGTTCGACTCCTGCCCGGTAGAGGTTCAGCCCACGGGCCTTGAGTCCGGCTGCCTTGCTGGCGGGTGAAAGTCTTGCCAGCGCAATGCCTAGTTTGGCACCATAGCATTATCTTACTGGTATCGGGGTAACCGGGTGTGTGCGGTGCAATCCGCTACCGGCTTCTTCGCGCCCCGGTTGCGCTCTACGCCTGCCACTGCATGATTGGCCAGAAGCAGTCCTCAAGCGCGTTTGGGCTGTCAATGGGGATGGAGTGGGACGCAGTCGAGTTCACAGGCCCCGAGCGGCGCCTTTACCACACGAGAGGCGACTCGAGAGGCGTGAAACCCTGCTCGCGCTGGGGCGCATGCGGTACCCGACTCGATCGTGCGGGTGGGGGCGTTCGCGGGGAAGGCGGCCTCACGATCAGCCTGCAGGCCGGTATGCTCGACGAACCCTCGGGCATTGCCCCACCAGTGATCGCTGGACCACGGGGGTCAAGCCTTGGCTTGCGCCGGGGCTGGTGGGTGAAGTCGGCTTGGAAGCCGAGTCCGACGCGGAAGAGAACGGGCGGGCGTCGGGGTCGAGTTCCAGCGGAGACGCCCGCAGTTTTCCCGTCAGACGGAACGCTTTCGGAGCCGACCTGGCCGAGGCTTGTTGGGCCGGAGTGGATGGGCTATAATTTCCTCATGACCGAAGCCATCGCATTTGATACGCACCGCTTTGTCAAGCGTTTGACGGGCAGCGGCTTTACTGAGCTGCAGGCGGAAACGCTGGCTGAGGAGCAGGTCGCCCTGCTCAACACCAATTTGGCCACGAAGGTCGATATCGAAGCCTTGCGACAGAAGACCAAGGTCGATGTGGCGGAGATCAGGGCCGATATCGAGGCACTGAAACAGGCCACGAAGGCTGATATCGAAGTCTTGCGACAGGAGACCAAGGCCGATATCGAGGCACTGAAACAGGCCACGAAGGCGGATATCGAAGCCTTGCGACAGGAGACCAAGGCCGATGTGGCGCAGATCAGGGCCGATATCGAGGCACTGAAACAGGCCACGAAGGCGGATATCGAAGCCTTGCGACAGGAGACCAAGGCCGATGTGGCGCAGATCAGGGCCGATATCGAGGCACTGAAACAGGCCACGAAGGCGGATATCGAAGCCTTGCGACAGGAGACCAAGGCCGATATGGCGAAGATCAAGGCTGATATCGAAACCTTGCGACAGGAGACCAAGGCCGATATGGCGCAGGTCAAGGCGGATCTGCTGAAATGGATGTTCAGCGCACTGATCGCCCAGGGAGGACTGATCGTCGCGTTGGTCGTCGCGCTGGTCAAGATACTCTAGTTGTCTGGCAGAAAACGCCTCTTTTTCGGGCGACCCGGCTCGGTCCGTCGCCAGTTCCCCCAGCAAAACAATAGGCAATCTCTATAAAACAAGAGAATCTGATCGAATTTCCCGATGACCGGCCGAGACCATCCCCCTTGGGGTCCCTGCTGACCCGATTTTGCCACAATGCGCCCACAGCCCCCCCCACCCTGACCCACCGGATAACCCCCTCTCCTTGGCGACCGGCGTGGTCGACCTCGCCCGGCGGATCGGGGTTCATCCCTCCCAACGCCCGCCGCTGCCCGGCGCGGCGAAACTCTGGCAGGCCATGGGGTTGCTGAGGCACTCCACGGTCATGTACCCGGCCATGAAACCCCGGCTCCGGGATCCCCCTCCCTGACCATTTGTCAGGTGGGGGTCAATGACAGCCCCGGGATGGGGCGAATGACGGTCGACCGGGTCGCGACGGACCGGCCGGGAGACGACTTGGCCGAGGCTTGTTGGGCCGGAGCGGATGGTCTATAATTTCCCTCATGACCGAGGCCATCGCATTTGATACGCACCGCTTTGTCAAGCGTTTGACGGGCAGCGGCTTTACTGAGCTGCAGGCGGAAACGCTGGCTGAGGAGCAGGTCGCCCTGCTCAATACCAATTTGGCCACGAAGGTCGATATCGAAGCCTTGCGACAGGGGACCAAGGCCGATATCGAGGCACTGAAACAGGCCACGAAGGCTGATATCGAAGCCTTGCGACAGGAGACCAAGGCCGATATCGAAGCCTTGCGACAGGGGACCAAGGCCGATATGGCGCAGGTCAAGGCGGATCTGCTGAAATGGATGTTCAGCGCACTGATCGCCCAGGGAGGACTGATCGTCGCGCTGGTCAAGTTGCTCTAGGAATGGAGCGTATCCGGAGGGCGATGCGGGGCCTCGCGGCGTTCGCCGGGGCGACCCGCTGGGGGGGGGACCTGCCACGCAGGCAGAGCCCCGTCCTCCCATCGCCGGCCCCAGGACGCGGCGGCGCCCATCAGCGGCCTCCGGTCATCTTGGGAAGAGCCATTCCGGTCTTGGGAAGAGCCATTCCGGTCTGGGGAATGATCCGGCCGGGTGGCCCGGATCCCTGATCAGTGCCCGTGTCTGGTGTTCGAGGCCATCCTGGTGTTTCGGGTTCGGGACTGGAGGCATCGGGCCTGGGGGGAGTGGACCCCTGGTCGGGCGGGGGGGTGTTCGACGAAACGCCCGCTGATGCCCGGGATGCAGCAGTTCTGGCCAGGCCGGCAGCGGCGGACAGGGGGAGGTGATCGGGGATGACCTGGGTTCCCAGTGCCGGTGACTGACTGAGGAGAAGCCGACTGACGAAACGAGGGGAACGAGGAGGCCAATCAGGGGGGGGAAGCTGGGTCTGTTCAGGGGGATGAGGGGATAGTCCCGGCGTCCCGGTCTGCCGAATCGAGGAGCCCGTCTCAGGAAACCGCCGGGGGTCACAGGCCACCGCGCACCCCGGCCTTTTCGACCCGGCCGCTGGGGGCCGACTGGGACCAGACGGGGGCCGACCCATCGGGTCGACGGTGAGAGTCGGTCCTGGCAGCAGTCAACCCGGAGCATTTCTTCCGTGAAGGCTGCCCCATTCGGCCTGTCTTATGACGACAGTATCTCGGGGGCGTTACCCATTGAAGTCATTTCGAGTCGACTCGGTCAACCAAGGGGCGGTCATCAGCAATCGCCATGACCCGGTTCAGACTCAGAGAGGACCCGGGGGAACGCATCCAGCCCGGGATGTCCGGCAACCCCTCCGCGGGTCCTCAAAAGGGCAGTGGCCGCAGATTTGACCGGTCCGGTCGGTCGAGGCGGACTTTGAATCGCTCATGATTGATCGGCTCAATGACGCGCGTCCATCCGCCTGGGGCTCCCCCCAAAAAACGATCAGGCCACCGAAGCGGTCGGCCGCTCTCGAGGGGCGTGGGGCCCGAACATCCCGGCCTCCGTCGAGGCAGGGGGGCTCCCGATCCCGCGGTGGGTCACGCCTGGACAAGCCTCGGAGTCGGGTCAGGCCCCGAGCCGGGTCGGGGAGGTCGAAGCCGATGATGGGATCGCCGGTCCAGGGGATGACCGTCATCCACGGAGGGAATGGATGGGGCATTCGGGGGCGACGGCCGTGATTCCGCCGCGCCGTCATCGTCAAGCGCCCCGAGACGATGATCGGGCAATTGACCCAGTGCGCTATGGGGTGGAACGCCGGTTTCAGCAGCGGAAGCCCTGTCGTCGCCTGGCGACTCGTGATGAGGGGTGGAAGCAAAAGAATGGGTCGATGGGGGACTTGGCCAGGGCCATGATTTGGCTGGTTTAATGGTTAACGCCCGCTCATCCCGCTGACTTTACGACGCTCCCCGAGGGCGCCGGTCCTGAAGTGGCTGGGGATCCCCTTGATTGTCAGGCTATCGAAGTTCGCTTCAACCATGGTGTCCGCGGCGAACGGGCCGGCCTCGTTCCTTGCGCCGACGGGGCGGTGGAGCGTGTAAAGGCTGGCTGCCCCGTCCTCGTAGGTCGCCTGTCCCCTCAACGTACGGAAGGGGTTTGCACGACTGACGCCCGACGACCCCCTGACCCGCTCGCCATAGAACGCGCTCGCGGTCAAGGCACCGTCGTTCCCGGATGTCTTGAGCCACCCGCCGTAAATGGGCCCGCCCACCTCCTCCGGCAGAAAAATCATCTGTTTTGGGGAACAATCCCCTCGAAGGCGGGGTCTTGCAAGCGGCGCCTCTTGCTTGATTCTCGGTCAGGCGATACCATCCACGCCATCTCTATCTGTTTCATGAATCGCGAAATTGGTCACATGGCAATGATTACCGGCAGTCTGGTCGCCTTGGTCACCCCCATGTTCGAAGAGGGAGGGGTGGATTTCAACAGCCTGAAGAAACTGGTGGAATTCCATATCGACAGCGGCACCGATGGGATCGTCTCGGTCGGCACCACGGGAGAATCCGCCACCTTGGATATTCCCGAACAAATCGAGGTCATCGCCCGGACGGTCGAGTATGCCCGCGGTCGGATTCCGGTGATTGCGGGAACCGGTGGGAACTCCACTCATGAAGCCTTGGAGTTGACGAAAAGTGCGGCCGAACTCGACATTCTCGGGTGTTTGCTGGTGGTGCCGTATTACAACAAGCCCACCCAGGAAGGACTCTATCGTCACTTTCGACATATTGCCGAGCAGGTCGGGGTGCCGCAGATCCTCTACAATGTCCCCGGCAGAACCGCCTTGGACATGCATAATGATACCGTGGTTCGGCTGGCGGAAATCGACAATATCGTGGGGATCAAGGACGCGACTTCGGATATTCCGAGAGTGGCGGATTTTCTGGCCCGATGTCCCGCGGATTTCCGGCTCTATTCCGGTGAGGACGTCAGTTCCCTGGCGTTCATGAAAGCGGGCGGGCATGGGTGTATTTCGGTCACCGCCAATGTCGCTCCGGCCAAAATGCGGGCGATGTGTCGGGCCGCCCTGGCAGGAGACCATGACACGGCCGACCGGCTGAACGAGGAGTTGGACGGACTGCATCGCAGCTTGTTCATCGAGTCGAACCCCATCCCCTCGAAATGGGCTTTGCATCAAATGGGATGGATCCCGAAGGGCATCCGCCTGCCCTTGACTTGGTTGTCGGACTCCTGCCAGGACACCGTGGCCGCGGCGATGCGACAGGCGGGGGTGATCGCCTGAGTGACCGACCCGAATTCGATACGTTGCCTTGTTCCTGAGTGATCAATGGTCCCCCATGCGGTCCGCCGTGGATGGCTGGTCGGGGTGACATGGACGAGATGATCTCCCTCGACGGGGCCATTGCGCTGTCGGATTTTCGGAAACGAAAAATTGCGCAACAACTCCAGGCCCGCGGTCATCGAATCCAGGCGATTGAAGCGCACTTCCTGTATCTGATCCATCTCGTTCCGGGGTCGACCCTGACGGTTCGTGACCAGGGCATTCTCGAACAACTGCTGGATGACGGCCAGGGGCCGGGTCATCCGACGCCTCCGACGGCCTATGTCTTGCATCGGTATACGGTGCCCCGCATCGGCACCATATCCCCGTGGGCCACCAAGGCCACCGAGATTGTCCATCACTGCGGACTTCCGGCGGTGCACCGGATTGAGCGGGGGGTGCACTGGCGGTTCTATTCCCGCCAGTCGCTGACGGGCACACCGGCGCATCAGATCGACGCGGCGTTGTCGGGCGTGGTGTTCGACCCCATGGTGGAGTCCTTGTTGCCGGAGATGACGGCCGCGAAAGCCCTGTTCATGACTCAAGAGCCCGCCCCGCTGGTACAGATTGATCTTCAGGTCGATGGCCGGGACGCCCTGGAAGAGGCCGATCGGCACTATGGGCTGGCGCTCAGTTCGGGGGAGAAGGGCTATTTGCTGGACCAGTTCCACCAACTCGGGCGCAATCCGACGGATGTGGAGCTGATGATGTTCGCCCAGGTCAACTCGGAACACTGCCGGCACAAGATCTTTCAGGCGGACTGGACCATCGACGGCGAACGCCAGCCCCGGTCGTTGTTTTCCATGATCCGCACCACTCACGGGCACCATCCCGATGGGACCCTGGTCGCTTATGCCGATAATTCCGCCATTCTGCAAGGGACCAAGGCCAGTCGTTTCCAACCCGACTCGGCTGACCGGGTGTACCGTTATATCGAAGAAGAGATCCATTTTATTGCCAAGGTAGAAACGCATAACCATCCCACGGCGATCTCGCCGTTTTCGGGGGCGGCCACCGGTTCCGGGGGGGAAATCCGAGATGAAGGGGCGACGGGTCGGGGGAGCAAGCCCAAGGCCGGACTGACTGGATTCACCGTGTCCCATCTGCGGATTCCGCAGTTCAATCGACCCTGGGAAATGGAGGCCTCGCGGCCCTTGAGGATTGCCAGCCCCTTGCGCATCATGTTGGAAGGACCCGTCGGGGCAGCCGCCTTTAACAATGAGTTCGGTCGACCCCACCTGTGTGGCTATTTTCGAACCTTTGAGCAGTCATCAGGGCGTTCACGGGAGCGATGGGGTTATCACAAGCCGATCATGCTCGCAGGCGGACTGGGGAATATTCGCCCCTCCCATATCCACAAGTCGCCGATTCCTCCCGGGGCACCCATTGTGGTCCTGGGGGGGCCGTCCATGCTCATTGGTCTGGGGGGCGGAGCGGCATCCAGTGTCGCCACCGGCAGCCGTTCCGAGGGGTTGGATTTTGCGTCCGTGCAGCGGGGCAACCCGGAGATGCAACGTCGCTGTCAGGAGGTGATTGATGCCTGCTGTGCGCTGGATCAGGATAATCCGATCCTTTCCATCCATGATGTGGGCGCCGGGGGGCTGTGCAATGCCCTGCCGGAACTGGTGCATGGTGCCGACCGGGGCGGGCGGTTCGAATTGCGTTCGATCCCTAACGACGAACCCGGCATGTCCCCGATGCAGTTGTGGTGCAACGAATCCCAGGAGCGTTATGTGCTGGCGGTGGATCCGGATCACTTTCATACCTTCTCGGCCATCTGCCAACGTGAACGATGCCCCTTCGCCCGGATCGGGGAGGCCACGCTGGCACCGACCCTTCGGTTGACGGACCGCCATTTCGCGGATACCGGTCCGGATCCGATCGACCTGCCGATGGCCTTGCTGTTCGGGCGACCCCCGATGATGTCACGCGACGCGAAAGTGGCGTTCCCCATCACAGCCCCCCTATCCCTCAATGGGTTGTCTTTGGAGGAGGCATTGCATCGAGTGCTTTCCTTTCCGTCGGTGGCCGACAAAACGTTTCTGGTCACGATCGGAGACCGCAGTGTGACGGGTCTGGTGGCCCGCGACCAAATGGTTGGACCTTGGCAGGTTCCGGTCGCCGATGTGGCCGTCACCCTAAGCGGGTACCAGGGATTCACGGGCGAAGCGATGGCGATCGGGGAGCGAACGCCCCTGGCGGTGCTGGATGCCCCGGCCAGTGGCCGCATGGCCGTTGGAGAGGCATTGACCAATCTGGCGGCGGCCGATATCGGGGATGGCAGCGGGGTCAAGCTGTCTGCCAACTGGATGGCGGCAGTGGGAGAACCCGGCCAAGCGGCCTCCCTGTATCAGACGGTGGAAGCGGTCGCCATGCAACTTTGCCGGGATCTCGGGCTGTCCATCCCGGTCGGCAAGGATTCCCTGTCCATGACGACCCACTGGCGGGATCAAGGACAAGCCTATCGGGTGACAGCCCCGCTGTCCTTGGTGATCAGTGCCTTTTCGACGGTCGGAGATGCCCGTCGGACCTTGACGCCGCTGCTGACCTTCCAAGCGGAAGATTCCGAATTGTGGCTGATTGATCTGGGATCAGGTCGCCACCGCTTGGGGGGATCCGTCCTGGCCCAGGTCCTGGACCAAATGGGACAGACCCCGCCCGATGTGGAGGCCGGGTTGTTGAAGGCTTTTCTGGGGGCGATGCAGGGGTTGCGTGAAGACGGACTGATCGTCGCCTGCCACGACCGGTCCGATGGGGGACTGGTCACCACCTTGCTGGAAATGTGTTTTGTTTCTCGCTGTGGCCTTGATGTCGACCTGCCCATGGGCGATCCGTGGGCACAATTGTTCAACGAAGAACTCGGGATGGTGGTTCAGGTGCCCGACAGGACCCGGGAGCGGTGCTGGCAGGTGCTGTCGCAGTGGGGCTTGTCGGCGATGACGATTCGGCTCGGCCGTCCCACGGTGGGCCATGAGATTCGTATTCAGACGGAAGGCCAGGCCTTGCTGTGCCTGGAAAGGAGTGCCTTGCATCGTGCCTGGTCCTCGGTGACCTATCATATGCAATCCCTCCGTGACCATCCTCGCTGTGCCCAGGAAGAATATGATCGGCTCCTGGACCGGGACGAGCCGGGTATCACGTCGTCATGGCGGGTGGCTTCGGCGCCGGTTCCCGCGATCTCGGGTCGGTCCAGGCCGCAGATTGCGATTTTGCGGGAACAGGGCGTGAACGGCCAGCTGGAAATGGCGGCGGCGTTCGATGCGGTGGGCTTTGAGTCCGTCGATGTCACGATGACTGACCTGACGGCGGGCGTTTCATTGACGGCATTTTGTGGTCTGGCCGCCTGTGGGGGGTTTTCCTATGGCGATGTCTTGGGGGCGGGAGAGGGCTGGGCCAAGTCGATTCTGTTCAATCCCGCCCTGCGCGATCAGTTCAGTGCGTTCTTTGACCGTCAAGACACGTTTGCCCTGGGCGTGTGCAATGGGTGTCAGATGATGGCGGCGATTCGGGAATTGATTCCCGGCTCGGATCATTGGCCCCGATTTGTGCGCAATGCTTCGGAACAATACGAAGCCCGGTTCGTGACGGTCGCCGTGGAATCCGAGCAGTCCATCTTGCTGCGTGGCATGCAGGGGGCCAAGTTACCCGTTGCCGTGGCCCATGGAGAAGGCCGGGCCTGGTTCCCGGATGAGCATCAGTCACCGGCACTGGAAAGCGCGGGACAGGTGGCGCTTCGTTTCGTGGACAATCGGCACCAAGTGACCGAAACTTACCCCCTGAATCCCAATGGATCCCCGGCCGGAATCACCGGCTTGACCAACTCGGATGGCCGCTTCACCATCATGATGCCACATCCGGAGCGGGGGCTGCGCACCGTGACGCATTCCTGGCATCCGCCCGAATGGGGCGAGCACAGCCCCTGGATTCACCTGTTCGCCAATGCCTTTCGCTGGGTGGGTTGACCGGCGGTGGCCTCATCCTACCCGTCGGGCGAAGCCCCCTGGACTGCCTATTCGCTGATGTCGACCCGGTCAATGGCCGCGACGGTGATGACACGCTCCACGGCGGTGCCGCCGACGTCAGCCGATGCCGGGAACGCAGAAGCTCTGGCAGAGCCTGTAGCGGCTGAAGGCCGATGTGATTGGCTACGAGGCGATCCAAGCAGGGAACGAGAGTGAACCCAAAGACTTCCCCACTTCCAATCTGAAGTGCAACGCTCGCCCCGCTCCCGGCATGAGGGCATCCCCCGAATGAAGGGAGCGGGGCGGCGACCGGACCATTCAGTCCTCCCAGGGGCTGAAAGGGGCTGATGTCGGCCACCGATGGCAGCCATCTCGACTCAGCGGAGTCTGACCGAGGCGATTTCACGACGCCAGGGCCCGCTCGGGCCGTGTCAGACGGGTTTTGGCCGAGTGGGACTTGGCCCGTCGAATACGGGCTTCTGGAAAGGTAGGGGAGGGGAGAGGAATGACCGCCTTCAGGGCGGGGCGACGACGGTGAAGACCTCTTCCGGGGTTCGAACCCCCAGGACTTTCCGGGGCCGACGGTTGATCCGCTCTGCCACCGCCTGGACCTGAGAAGCCGTCCCCTGACGGAAGTCCGTTCCCTTCGGAAAGTCCTGGCGTACTAGGCCGTGGGTGTGCTCGTTCAGGCCCCGTTCCCAGGAATGGTCAGGAGTGGCAAAGTCCAAGTCGGCTCCGAGGGCTGCCGCAATCTCCCGGTGCCCCGCGAACTCCTGGCCGTTGTCCGCCGTGCCCGTGTGCACCCGGTCCCGAATCGGGGCCATCCGCCGGACAATGGCCTCGGTCACGGCCGCCGCTGTCTTCCCGGCCACCCCGATCAGGACCCGATACTTCGAGGCCCGATCTACCCAGGAAATCCAGGCTCCCCGGTGCTTCACCCCAATGATCAGGTCGAGCTCCCTGTCCCCGATCAACGGGCGCTCGGCGATGTCTACCCGATCGGGAATATGACCGCGTCCCGCAGGTCGCCCACCGCGCCAGTTGGGCTGCTTCCCCCAGCGGCGCAGGCACCGGTAAAGGTCCCCCCCGCCTGTCGGCCTGCTCTCAACCTATGGGTAGATCCATTCCCGGCCGGCCATCACCTCCCCTTGTTGTCGAGACCGGTCCGAGATGGGTTCCGGGCTCCATCCGGCCTGCAGCCGGTCCTCGACCACCGCCCAGCGCTCCGGGGTCATCTTCCAGGGCACAGCTGAGGCTTCCCGGCGCCGACTCGTCGCCTTGCCCTGGGCTGGCTGGTGACGATCCCCCCGCTGTCCGCGGTGGCGGGACAGCTCTCGGGAAATCGTGCTGACGTCCCGCCCAAGCTGCGCGGCCATCGGCCGCTGGGATCAACCAGTGGACTGGAGCGCGAAAATGGGCGATCTTTCCGGGTGGGTCAGGGGGTGGTCGCCAGTTGGCATGACAGTTCTCCAGTTGTTCGTCAACTGAGATGGTCTGCCATCCTCTGGCCCGCTGCAATCCGCTTAACTCAAGCGATCAGGCGACGGGGCCAAGCGTTGCACTTCAGAGTGGCACGGGGGACTGATAAAACGAGGACAATTTCCGTGAAGATAGTACCCCTAGTCAAAGTGTGATGAGTTGATAGACCCCGGACCACTCTTGGGAACGGGGTCTGAACGAGTACACCAACGGTCTGGTGCGTCAGTCCTTCCCGAAGGGAACGGAATTCCGTCAGGTGATGCCGGTCCCGCAAGGTGCTGGGGTATCGGACCCCGGAAGAGGTCTTCACCGCTGCCGTCCCGCCCTGAAGGCGGTCATTCCTCCCCCATCTTCCCCCTTCCGCCAGCCCGTGTTCGACGGGCCGGGTCCTGCTCGGCCAAAACCCGTTTGACACGGCCCGAGCGGGCCCTAGCGTCGAGAAGGATACCATTGATGACCGACACTAGCCCCTTTAGGGCCGAATTTTCCGGTCGCCGCCGCGCTTCCTTTATTCGGGGAGCGCGGCGAGCGTGGCGCTTCTGTGGACAATCTCGAGAGCGATCCTGTCTACAACGACCTCCTCGTCGATGATGCGACGTACGATGACGGTGCCCGCAAGGCCGTCCGGGCGAAAAACTACCTGGACCGGCCTCGGGGAGACTTCCGGATTGATCCTGCGGCGGGTGCGGGGTCGCGAGCGACGTCGGATCTGCATGGTGCGGTGAGCTTCCGGCACGGCACGGAGGAGGCCAGGGACGCCGAGGAGAAGGTGGACGGCGTGTGGACGGTCACGGACTACGTGAGGACCCAGGGCTCTGGCGAAGGGAAGTTCACCGACAAGGTCAAGGTGTACAGCGACCGGACGGGGCCGAACTCCATTCCGGCCGCGAAATGGTTCTCTGATTCGGGTGCCAAGGCCTCCTACACGGCCAACGCGGGGACCTACACCCCGGCGGAACGCAGGATATCCCTGAACACCGGGACCGACCACAGCATCGACTCCCCCGATTTCCCGGAGACGGGCACCAAGCCCTTCGCTCCGACAGACGGAGCCGATGAGGTCCAGGTCCGGGGCTCCTACCGGGGGGCGCCCGGCTACTACTACTGCACCCCCGGCACCAGTGAATCCTGCACGGTCGGGGTCGGGCAAATCGGCTACTTCCTGAGCGCCGGCTGGACGTTCGTCCATGACGAGGGGGCCATGGTGATCCACCCCGATACTGACTTTGCGTACTTCGGCTGGTGGTTGAGAGAGGACGACGACGGCCTGCCCGCGGCGGTCGCCCCCTTCTACGCCACCAGAGGCGGCGGCGTCGGGATCACCTCGGACGGCAACAGCCTGATCGGCGGCGAGGCGACCTTCGAGGGTCCCGCAGTCGGCCAGTATGCCATCCACGACCCGCTCGACGGCAAGGGCGAGGGCGGCGCGTTCACGGCGACGGCCCTGCTGAAGGCCAAGTTCGGAGCCAGCAACTTGGTGCCCGACACGGGCATGACCGGCACGGTCGACAAGTTCCGCCTGGAAAACGGGTCCGAGCCGAACTGGAGCGTGACGCTGAACAGGGGTGGCCCTGGCAGCACCCCTGCTTCGGATAATCGAGGCGGATGGAGGGCTGGCGCCAAGACGGACCCCGCCGCCAAGACGGTCTGGTCGATCGATGGCAACAAGGCGCTGGCGGCCGGCAGCTGGGTTGCCACGATGTATGATGAAACGCCCGATTTGCCCACGGTTGCCAGTGGCGGTATCACCAAACCGGTCGGCGACGGCAACAACAATCCGACCCTGGTGCTCGGAAAGTTCCATGCCGAATACGGCGGCACCCACCGACTGGTCGGCGCCTTCGGCGCGAAGAGGGTTGTTGAAGAGTAGGAGCAGCCATCGAACGGACCGGGGTGTGAAGCTCGAACTACGGGCCGGTTTCGTCGGTCTCGTCCCGCCCGCCGACCGGCCGACGGACACGCCACCCCTGCGGCTGCTTGCCGTGCGGGTGCGGGAACCCGAGCCGCCGGCCGGGAAGGAATCGCTCGACTGGCTGCTGCTGACGACCGAGGGTGAACCCCCCGCCGGGAACGCACTGCGCGTCGCCGGGTGGTACGAGAAGCGGTGGCTGATCGAGGAATGGTTCCGCGCCCTGAAGACCGGCACGCGGATCAAGGACCGTCGGCTCAATGCCGCCGACAGCCTGTGCTGCTGCCTCGCCTTCGACGCGATCACGGCCTGCACCGTGATGTCGAAGGACAGGAAAGTCAACAACCCCGGAGCTTCCGCTCGACAGCCAGCACCACCTCGTACAGCCTCGCCGAGGGTCGCATCGGCGAGGCTGTACGAGAAAAGGGGGAACGCCCGGCCTGGAAAGGAGAAGCCAACCGGCCCGGGCGCCCGATCAGGGGTCAGGGAACGGCACCACCTGCCCCCCTCCGTTTGATGGCTATTCGTTGACGTTCTGTTTCGTGATGTTGCTCGCGCCGAACGCGCCGACCAGCCGATGGGTGGTGCTGTATTCGGAGTAGAAGGTTCCGAGGATCTTGTCCGCCTCGTTGGAGCCGTCGCCGCCGTCCGCAACGGTTCCGGGCGTGGTGTCAAACAACCGGGCGTCCCAGCTGTTGAGAACCTCCGGCCCCTTGAAGTCGCCGATCGACATGACCGTCTTGGTGCCTCTTCTGGTGACCTTTTTTCCGGCACTCTCAAAGCGGCTTTTCACCAACTGCACGCTCCAGCCCGGATCCTCGGACCCGCCGTTCAGCCGAAACTCGTCGATCGTGCCGGACAGGCCCGCATCGCGCACATTGTTGGGGTCCCCGAACCGGGCCTTCAGCGTGGCCTTCGCCTCGAATGCGCCGCCCTCGCCCTCGCCGTTGCGCGGGTCGTGGATGGCGTACTGGCCGACCGCGGGGCCCTCGAAGGTCGCGGAGCCGTCGTAATCGCGGGCGCTCGTAGTTTTGCCTTCCTCCAGAGTGACGCCCTCGAAGCCGAAAAAGGCGGTGGCCAGTCTGGGCACGTCGTCGCTGCTGTTCGATCTCACCCACCAGCCGAAATACAGGTAGTCGGAATCAGGGAGGGACACCTGGGCGTCCGGGTCGTGGACGAACCTCCAGCCGGCATACAGGCTGATGCCGCCTCTTCTCACCTGGACTTGGCAGTCGGTCTTGCAGTAATAGTAGCCGGGCGCCCCCTGGTAGGTGCCCCGCACCTTGACCTCCGAGGCTCCGTCTTTGTTTGTTTGTGCGAGCGCACCGACTGGCGCCACGCGCTCGGCCGATGGGGTGTGCCGGCGGCGTCGAAGGCGCTGCCGATCCTGCTCGGGGACGGGCACGCCGCCCACGAGGAGACGCGGTCGACGGTCCACCGCCAGCCCCTGCGGCGGTGGCAGCACGATCTGTGGCACCCGCTCGGCCAGCGTCGCCAGGGCCTTCTTGCAACCAGCGAGCCGGGGGCGGCCCCGCGCGTCGAACAGCGAGAACACCTCGCAGACGCGGCGGACTCAAGGCCGTCCGACTGTCGAACGGTTCCTCGGACAGGAGGGTGACGAAGCGAGCCGTCGCTGCCTCATCGCGCAGCATGTGGAGCTGGTCCATGCCCCGGACTGGGCCACAAAAAAACGAGTGTCCAGCGGTTTTTTTCACAACATGACACACCAAACCCGCCCGCGCAGCATCCGAATGCGGTGTGAGAAAGGGAGGACATCCGGCCTGGAAAGGAGAAGGCAATACCAAGCCAGGCGCCCGATCAGGGGTCAGGGAACGACACCACCTGCACCCCTCGCGACGCCGAACTCGCCCGCCATGTCGCCATCGGAGGTCGGACTGACGTTGGCGGGCGAGACGGCGCCGCTGCGGAGACGCATGCACGCCCCCGTTCGATGGCTGCTCCTACTCTTCAACAACCCTCTTCGCGCCGAAGGCGCCGACCAGTCGGTGGGTGCCGCCGTATTCGGCATGGAACTTTCCGAGCACCAGGGTCGGATTGTTGTTGCCGTCGCCGACCGGTTTGGTGATACCGCCACTGGCAACCGTGGGCAAACCGGGCGTTTCATCATACATCGTGGCAACCCAGCTGCCGGCCGCCAGCGCCTTGTTGCCATCGATCGACCAGACCGTCTTGGCGGCGGGGTCCGTCTTGGCGCCAGCCCTCCATCCGCCTCGATTATCCGAAGCAGGGGTGCTGCCAGGGCCACCCCTGTTCAGCGTCACGCTCCAGTTCGGCTCGGACCCGTTTTCCAGGCGGAACTTGTCGACCGTGCCGGTCATGCCCGTGTCGGGCACCAAGTTGCTGGCTCCGAACTTGGCCTTCAGCAGGGCCGTCGCCGTGAACGCGCCGCCCTCGCCCTTGCCGTCGAGCGGGTCGTGGATGGCATACTGGCCGACTGCGGGACCCTCGAAGGTCGCCTCGCCGCCGATCAGGCTGTTGCCGTCCGAGGTGATCCCGACGCCGCCGCCTCTGGTGGCGTAGAAGGGGGCGACCGCCGCGGGCAGGCCGTCGTCGTCCTCTCTCAACCACCAGCCGAAGTACGCAAAGTCAGTATCGGGGTGGATCACCATGGCCCCCTCGTCATGGACGAACGTCCAGCCGGCGCTCAGGAAGTAGCCGATTTGCCTGACCCCGACCGTGCAGGATTCACTGGTGCCGGGGGTGCAGTAGTAGTAGCCGGGCGCCCCCCGGTAGGAGCCCCGGACCTGGACCTCATCGGCTCCGTCTGTCGGAGCGAAGGGCTTGGTGCCCGTCTCCGGGAAATCGGGGGAGTCGATGCTGTGGTCGGTCCCGGTGTTCAGGGATATCCTGCGTTCCGCCGGGGTGTAGGTCCCCGCGTTGGCCGTGTAGGAGGCCTTGGCACCCGAATCAGAGAACCATTTCGCGGCCGGAATGGAGTTCGGCCCCGTCCGGTCGCTGTACACCTTGACCTTGTCGGTGAACTTCCCTTCGCCAGAGCCCTGGGTCCTCACGTAGTCCGTGACCGTCCACACGCCGTCCACCTTCTCCTCGGCGTCCCTGGCCTCCTCCGTGCCGTGCCGGAAGCTCACCGCACCATGCAGATCCGACGTCGCTCGCGACCCCGCACCCGCCGCAGGATCAATCCGGAAGTCTCCCCGAGGCCGGTCCAGGTAGTTTTTCGCCCGGACGGCCTTGCGGGCACCGTCATCGTACGTCGCATCATCGACGAGGAGGTCGTTGTAGACAGGATCGCTCTCGAGATTGTCCAGCACCGTCTTGTCGTCACCATCGGGCTTCGTCATCGCCCCGAGCAGCGCCTTGCCGCGGGCAACCATGGCCTTCGCCTTCATCGCCATGGCGGCCGTGCGGGACGCCGTCTTTCCCCCAAGCTTGCCCTCGAGGTTCCCGAGCCGCTGGCTGAGGGCGGCCCGCTGCGCGGCAGGCACCTTGTCGACGGCCGCCTTGGCGGCCGCCACCTTCGCGTCGGCGGCGGTGACCTTGGCGTCATCGGCCGTGTCCGTCACCATGCCGACAGCCGTCTCCGCCTCATTGAGGGCCGTGGTCGCCGCGTCAGCAAGCTCCTTCGGGGTCATCTCGTTATCCGGGGGCGTCACCGGATCGCTGCTGCCGCCCCCGCAGCCCGCCAAGGCCAACCCAGCGGCCAGCAAGACCGCCATTAAGACATTGTGTTTGTTCATCGTTCAGTTCATGTTAGCAGATTGATAATATTCAAGCGAAACAATTCAATGCGGATTCTAAACAGTGAGGAAACTCTGGCCAAGGGACACATCTACCGACCAGAATCGAACCTAAATCAGCAAATAAGAATCGACATTATACATCGTTAAATCCCACCACTTCAATTCGATACTCGGGTCAAGGCGAAGTTGATGCGTGATTATCTATCGGAATCGCCTCGGATGCAAGCCATAACTGGTTTTCCGAATTCAAGGCGGATATGTCTAATAAGTGATTGACTTTAATAATTATTACACTCAGAAGCGCCCCGCTCGGTGCGCTGCCCGAATAAAGGGAGCGCGGCGGCGACCGGAAAATTCGGCCCCCAAGGGGCGGATGTCGGTCATCAATGGCATCCCGCTCGGCGCCAGGAAGTCTGACCGAGGCGATTTCACGACGCCAGAGCCCGCTCGGGCCGTGTCAGACGGGTTTTGACCGAGCGGGACCCGGCCCGTCATTTACACACACCGACCAGCGGCGCTGGGCGGGCCGGCGCCCGCCTCTGACAGCGCCGCAGCCGTCAAGAACGCGCTGGACAACCTGGCAGACGCGGCCGACGTTCAGACGGGCCTGTCGAATTCCGGAGACCCGACCGGCATCAAGCTCGATCCTACGGACGGCGGCGGGGACTTGCCGATCAGCACCAAAGTCAACGATGTCGACGTCCCCAACGAGTCCCCGGTGGTCTTCACGACCGTCAAACCCGTCAAGAAGGTAGGCGACTGGATGGTCTCGGACCAGACCGACGGTATCCGGACCGAGGGCCAGTTGGTGCCCGAGTTCACCGACCGGGCCCGGGTGTACAACGATCGGGGGGAGAATACGAAGAAGGATGCCGCGGCACACTTCGGCTCCGATGACAAGCCGGCTACTACAGGGACCTACACCGCGAAGAATCGCTCGCTGTCCCTGAACTTCGCTGTCGATCCGCGCATTGCGTCCCCCGAGTTCCCGGTGCAGGGAGCCGGAAGCCATACCTTCGAGCCGACAGACGGAGCCTCGGAGGTCAAGGTGCGGGGCACCTACCAGGGGGCGCCCGGCTACTATTACTGCAAGACCGACTGCCAAGTCCAGGTGAGAAGAGGCGGCATCAGCCTGTATGCCGGCTGGAGGTTCGTCCACGACCCGGACGCCCAGGTGTCCCTCCCTGATTCCGACTACCTGTATTTCGGCTGGTGGGTGAGATCGAACAGCAGCGACGACGTGCCCAGACTGGCCACCGCCTTTTTCGGCTTCGAGGGCGTCACTCTGGAGGAAGGCAAAACTACGAGCGCCCGCGATTACGACGGCTCCGCGACCTTCGAGGGCCCCGCGGTCGGCCAGTACGCCATCCACGACCCGCGCAACGGCGAGGGCGAGGGCGGCGCATTCGAGGCGAAGGCCACGCTGAAGGCCCGGTTCGGGGACCCCAACAATGTGCGCGATGCGGGCCTGTCCGGCACGATCGACGAGTTTCGGCTGAACGGCGGGTCCGAGGATCCGGGCTGGAGCGTGCAGTTGGTGAAAAGCCGCTTTGAGAGTGCCGGAAAAAAGGTCACCAGAAGAGGCACCAAGACGGTCATGTCGATCGGCGACTTCAAGGGGCCGGAGGTTCTCAACAGCTGGGACGCCCGGTTGTTTGACACCACGCCCGGAACCGTTGCGGACGGCGGCGACGGCTCCAACGAGGCGGACAAGATCCTCGGAACCTTCTACTCCGAATACAGCACCACCCATCGGCTGGTCGGCGCGTTCGGCGCGAGCAACATCACGAAACAGAACGTCAACGAATAGCCATCAAACGGAGGGGGGCAGGTGGTGCCGTTCCCTGACCCCTGATCGGGCGCCCGGGCCGGTTGGCTTCTCCTTTCCAGGCCGGGCGTTCCCCCTTTTCTCGTACAGCCTCGCCGATGCGACCCTCGGCGAGGCTGTACGAGGTGGTGCTGGCTGTCGAGCGGAAGCTCCGGGGTTGTTGACTTTCCTGTCCTTCGACATCACGGTGCAGGCCGTGATCGCGTCGAAGGCGAGGCAGCAGCACAGGCTGTCGGCGGCATTGAGCCGACGGTCCTTGATCCGCGTGCCGGTCTTCAGGGCGCGGAACCATTCCTCGATCAGCCACCGCTTCTCGTACCACCCGGCGACGCGCAGTGCGTTCCCGGCGGGGGGTTCACCCTCGGTCGTCAGCAGCAGCCAGTCGAGCGATTCCTTCCCGGCCGGCGGCTCGGGTTCCCGCACCCGCACGGCAAGCAGCCGCAGGGGTGGCGTGTCCGTCGGCCGGTCGGCGGGCGGGACGAGACCGACGAAACCGGCCCGTAGTTCGAGCTTCACACCCCGGTCCGTTCGATGGCTGCTCCTACTCTTCAACAACCCTCTTCGCGCCGAAGGCGCCGACCAGTCGGTGGGTGCCGCCGTATTCGGCATGGAACTTTCCGAGCACCAGGGTCGGATTGTTGTTGCCGTCGCCGACCGGTTTGGTGATACCGCCACTGGCAACCGTGGGCAAATCGGGCGTTTCATCATACATCGTGGCAACCCAGCTGCCGGCCGCCAGCGCCTTGTTGCCATCGATCGACCAGACCGTCTTGGCGGCGGGGTCCGTCTTGGCGCCAGCCCTCCATCCGCCTCGATTATCCGAAGCAGGGGTGCTGCCAGGGCCACCCCTGTTCAGCGTCACGCTCCAGTTCGGCTCGGACCCGTTTTCCAGGCGGAACTTGTCGACCGTGCCGGTCATGCCCGTGTCGGGCACCAAGTTGCTGGCTCCGAACTTGGCCTTCAGCAGGGCCGTCGCCGTGAACGCGCCGCCCTCGCCCTTGCCGTCGAGCGGGTCGTGGATGGCATACTGGCCGACTGCGGGACCCTCGAAGGTCGCCTCGCCGCCGATCAGGCTGTTGCCGTCCGAGGTGATCCCGACGCCGCCGCCTCTGGTGGCGTAGAAGGGGGCGACCGCCGCGGGCAGGCCGTCGTCGTCCTCTCTCAACCACCAGCCGAAGTACGCAAAGTCAGTATCGGGGTGGATCACCATGGCCCCCTCGTCATGGACGAACGTCCAGCCGGCGCTCAGGAAGTAGCCGATTTGCCCGACCCCGACCGTGCAGGATTCACTGGTGCCGGGGGTGCAGTAGTAGTAGCCGGGCGCCCCCCGGTAGGAGCCCCGGACCTGGACCTCATCGGCTCCGTCTGTCGGAGCGAAGGGCTTGGTGCCCGTCTCCGGGAAATCGGGGGAGTCGATGCTGTGGTCGGTCCCGGTGTTCAGGGATATCCTGCGTTCCGCCGGGGTGTAGGTCCCCGCGTTGGCCGTGTAGGAGGCCTTGGCACCCGAATCAGAGAACCATTTCGCGGCCGGAATGGAGTTCGGCCCCGTCCGGTCGCTGTACACCTTGACCTTGTCGGTGAACTTCCCTTCGCCAGAGCCCTGGGTCCTCACGTAGTCCGTGACCGTCCACACGCCGTCCACCTTCTCCTCGGCGTCCCTGGCCTCCTCCGTGCCGTGCCGGAAGCTCACCGCACCATGCAGATCCGACGTCGCTCGCGACCCCGCACCCGCCGCAGGATCAATCCGGAAGTCTCCCCGAGGCCGGTCCAGGTAGTTTTTCGCCCGGACGGCCTTGCGGGCACCGTCATCGTACGTCGCATCATCGACGAGGAGGTCGTTGTAGACAGGATCGCTCTCGAGATTGTCCAGCACCGTCTTGTCGTCACCATCGGGCTTCGTCATCGCCCCGAGCAGCGCCTTGCCGCGGGCAACCATGGCCTTCGCCTTCATCGCCATGGCGGCCGTGCGGGACGCCGTCTTTCCCCCAAGCTTGCCCTCGAGGTTCCCGAGCCGCCGGATGAGGGCGTTCCGCTGCGCGGCAGGCACCTTGTCGACGGCCGCCTTGGCGGCCGCCACCTTCTTCTCGGCGTCGGTGACCGCCGCGGCGTCAGAGTCGTCCGTCACCATGCCGACAGCCGTCTTCGCCGCGGCCTCCAGCGTCAGCCCCGGAGGCGGCGGGGTCATCTCGCCTTCGTCAGCGCTCGGCCTCCCGCATCCGGCGACGCAGCAACCCCCCCAATCGATGGAGATTGAACGCCCGCATCGACCCGGCCCCGGTGCGGGCAAAGCCCTCAGCACCAGGCGTCCTGACCCGATCCAATCCCCGGTGCTCCCGATGGTTGATCGCGGATTCCACCGCCGGATGCTGCTGCCGGGCGGCCGCACCTTTCAGGATCTTAGAATTGTATTTTGATTTTCGTTCCTGTCTGCTTCGGGCAGGCAGATCGGATGACGCCATTTCGATACCGCCACGCTGACGTGGCTGACCCAGGCCTTGCGCCCGTGCGAGCTGACTCGTCATGCCCTGGCGCGGGGGTTGTGCGAGCGCACCGACTGGCGCCACGCGCAAGGCTGGTGGTGTGTGCCGACAGCCTCGAAGGCGCTGCCGAAACCGACTGGAACACGCCGGAATCCACCGGGCCTGCAGGCCGAGGTCCGCCGCGCCCTTGCCCACCCAGGTGCTGGCGGCCTTGTGTTCCGGATCGTCCCTGGCGTAGTACCCGTCCCGCTCGTAGTACGAAATCCCTTGCGAGGATGAGGCCAGCGCTCTGATCGACGCCACCATCTCAGATCACGATTCCTTTTTCAGCCTCTCCATCGGACACATTCCCTCGGCTGAAGGGTTTTCAGCTTGTCCATCATGCGCCGATCTGTCGGTCAGGGGAGGTTCTTCCGGTTCATCGTCCGCTGACAATTCCACATTGGCATTTTTTCAACTCCCGTATCGACCGTCATCGGTTCGGGGAGCGTTCCTTCATCAGACCCGGCATCCACCGGGATCTCCCTGGTGGAACCGATTTCATATTCAGGCGGCGGTCCGGCTTCCCGGACACCGGTTCCAGGGTCCCCTCCCCTAGGTCGGCCAGGGGGCCAGCCACCGAGACATCGGGATAGCCCGCCTTCGGGGGCGCATCCCGGCACCCGCCGAACGAGTCGGCGGCAACCCAATCCCCAGCCGGTCGGTCAGGGCCGGCAGGATCGGGCGCACCGAACCGAGATAGTATTCCCCGCGCTCGCCTGTCCAATGCTCGCGGACGCAGAGTTCCCGGGCCAGCGAATGGCGCGTGCGGCCCGGTTCCGTGACCGCGCCGCGAAACCAGTTCACCGTCTCGGCATCAAATGGGTAGAGTCCGACCTGCATGGCCGGAAAGGGAACAGATCAGTCTGACTGATTCAACTGTGGGCAGTTGTGAGACCGGGGCCTAGTCGATGCTGGCGTTCAATCTCCATTGATTGGGCTGGTTGCTGCGTCGCCAGCTGCGGGAGGCCGAGCGCCGACGAAGAAAAGCGGCCTGACGGTCGTTGACTCCCCTTTCCGGTATCAACCTCCCCTGACCGATGGGTCAGGGTGGGGAGACCTGTGGGCGCATTTTGACAAAATCGAGTCAGCAAGGACCCCAAGTGGGATGGTCTCGGCCGGTCATCGGGAAATTCGATCAGATTCTCTTATTTTATAGATATTGCCTATTGTTTTGCTTGGGGAACTGGCGACGGACCGAGCCGGGTCGCCCGAAAAAGAGGCGTTTTCTGCCAGACACTACCCTAGATCGCCGAGATGCTGGTAACATCCCGCATCCTAGGGGAAGGTCCCCTAAAACCGATGACCCTTCGGCCGGACGGAAAAAAGGGCCGCCAGGGGTTGACCCACCCCCCCCCTCGTTTTATAGTCCCTGCGTCCGTCGCCCCCCGGCGACGGCCTTCACGATGCTAGGCAGATTGGTGTTGAGCGTTGGGCTTCGGCCAGCGGGTCCGCTCGCTGGCCGCAGTGCCCCCGCATCCAACCCCCCGGGCATCCAACCACTCATTCTGCCAACATCAACGTGAACCGAACGATGAACACTCCCAATCTCTTGATGACTGTCCTGCTGGCCGCCTTGCTGACTTTGGCTGGCTGCGGCGGCGGCAACAACAGTACCATCCCGAATACGAACAATGATGGCGATGGCACCATGACCCAAACCCCGGCGCAACGGGCCGCGGCGGCGAAGACCGCCGTCGAGGCGGTGACGGACACTGCCGATGACGCCAAGGTCACCGACGCCGATACGAAGCTGGCGGCGGCCCGGACGGCCGTCAACAAGGTGCCAGTTGCGCAGCGGGCCGCCCTCAGCCAGCAGCTCGGGAACCTCGTGGGCATGCTTAACGAAGCGAAGGAGTCGCGCACGACCGCCATGAAGGCCAAGAACGTCGCCACCAGCAAGGCGATGTTTGCGGCGCTGGCCGGGCCCAAGGACTCGGACGGCAGTGCCCAGACCAACCTGACCGCGCTGAACAACATTGAGCAAGACTTTCGCCTCAAGGCCACGGGCACTGACGGGAGCAAGGTCCTTGAGGTCGGCCTCCCTCAGCTGGAGGTCAATCCCGTGGACGGCGCGGGGTCGATGCCGCTCGACGACAAGGATAAAGCACTCGGCACCCACAAGACGAAGGCCCTTGATCCGGTCGGGGCACCCCGGTCGGTGGGAAAGGGGTCTCCCTGGATGGTCACGGACTACCGGCGCACTGGGCTCACCAACACCCCAACCGGCAACGAAGCCCCCTCCACCTACTCCACTGTCACCGACTGGGCCAGGATCTACTCCAACTGGAAGAATATGGAGGTGGATGCGGCGAAACACTTCGCGGGTACAGACCGACCGCCCAACGCGGGAAACCATGATGCGGCTGCGATGACGCTGCCTCTGAAGCATGACGGGGATATGGCCACCAAAGAAGATATCCACATCCAGTCCGACGGGTTCCCGACAGCGGGGAAGACGGACTTCGATTCGCCGAAGGATACGGAAACCAACGTCGTCAGCATCCAGGGCACCTATCAGGGTGCCCCAGGCAACTATCGCTGCACATCCGCCACCGCTGGCGACTGCACGGTTGAATTGAAGGTCGGAATTGTTGAAAATACCAAGGACGATGCCTATCCCCTGTTGGAGAAATGGATCTTCCAGTACGACGAGGGTGCCCAAGTGACCGTGACCGATAAGACCTTCTACTACTTCGGCTGCTGGGTGAGAGAGGACAGCGACGGCGGCGCCTTCACGGCAGACGTCACGCTGAACGCTATTTTCGGGAACACCGTCGGAAGCCCCGTCGTCGAGAACGCGGGCGTGACCGGCACGATCAACGGGTTCCGCCTGAAGGGTGGATCCACGGATTCGGGCTGGAGCGTGGAGTTGAAAAGAGCGGCATATGGCTCGGGCACGACCAGTAACAGTCTTGCGTCGGCCAGGACCGTCTGGTCGATCAACGGCAACCCGGCGAAGGAGTCCGGCTAGTGGAAAGGCGCCACGTATTTCGATACCCGGAAAAAAGCCAACAACACTGTGCCGGACCTGATCCTCGCCAGTGTCTACTCCGAGTACGGCAGCCCCCACCGGCTGGTCGGTGCCTTCGGCGTGAAGGACACCAACGAGTAGCCGACCCGTTCAGGCGGGAATCCGCCCCGGTTCCCGGCCTGACCCTGGGAGCACTTCCGGCACCCCCCTTCCCGATTCTGGATCTTCTCCCGGTTCCCCCCTTTTTTTCCGATTGCCCCCTGACGCCATGATGCGATTTCCTGTCGGCCCCGCTTTCCGGGCCCTGCTGATCCCGCTGGCCGGACTGCTGGTGACCGTCGGCGGGACTCCCTCGTCCGCCTTCGGTGCCGACCCCGCTACCCCGACGGGAAAGACGGAAGCAACGGCCCTCTCGGACGAGGCCCTGACTGGCCAGCGTTTCGAGGCCGGGATGGCGGCACTCCAGGCCGCCCGGGCCGCATCGGATCGGGCAACCCGGGACGGGAAACTCGACGAGGCCATCGCGGCCTTCCGGGCCATCCTGGTGAATCAGCCGGAACTGGTGCGGGTGCGCCTCGAACTGGCGTACGCCTTCTTCCTGAAGGAGGAGGACAGGCGGGCGAAACGGCATTTCGAGCAAGTGCTGGCCGGAGACCTGCCGCCGGCGGTGGTGGCCAATTTACGACGCTTTCTCCAGGTCATGCGGCAGCGGCGGCGGTGGGAGGCCTGGTTCGGCGCGGCCATCGCCCCGGACAGCAACCTCAATGCGGCCTCGGGAGAGCGCACGATCTTCCTTGACACGGACTTCGGGCGGCTGCCCTTCACCCTGGACGATCCGGCGAAGCCTGAATCCGGCCTCGGCCTGTCCCTCTGGGGCGGGGGCGAATACCAGCACCCACTGACGGACCACCGGCGGCTGCGCATCGGCGCGAATGCCAGCCTCCGGGAATACCGGGGTCGGGAGTTCGACCGGCAATCCTTGGCCCTGCACCTGGGCCCACGCTGGCTGATCGATGCCCGCTCCGAAGCCAGCCTGCTGGCGACCGTGGACCGGCAATGGACCGCCGGGCGGCCCGAAACCGATCGCTTCGGCCTGCGGCTGGAGGCGGATCGTCGCCTGACGCCAAGGCTGTCGATATCCGCCCAAACCAGCGCTGCCCGGCGCAACTGCCGCGGCTGCGGCCATCTGGATGGTCCAGAGGGGGAGATCTCGCTCGGGGCCAGTTGGATCGCGCGGCCCACGCTGCGCCTGGGCGGGAATGTGGGGTGGAACTGGAGTCGGGCAAAGGTGGAACACTGGCGTAGCCGGGGTCCGCAGGTGAGCCTTGGCGCCACGCTGGCGTTGCCGAAGGGCTTCACGCTGGGCCTGCGCACCGCCTTGGAGCGTACCGACTATCAGGGAAGCGGCGCCGCCCATCACACCATCGACCGAAAGTCCCGCCGGGACGAGACGCGGACCTTCACCTTCTCGGTCCACAATCGCGCCCTGACCCTGCGCGGCTTCAGCCCGCGCCTGTCGCTCATCCGCGAGGAACGCCACACCAACGCCCAGGCCCTCGACTTCGAACGCAACCGCGCCGAACTCAGCTTCGTCCGACCACTCTGATCCCCGCGTTGGCCACCATGTCCTGACCAGGAGCCCCCTTGACCCACCACGAAGATTGAACGCCAGCATCGACCAGTCCCCGGTGCGGGCAAAGCCCTCAGCGCCATGCGTCCTGACCCGATCCAGTCACCGGTGCTCCTGATAGTTGATCGCCGATTCCACCGCCGGGTGCGGCTGCTTTCAACATATTAAACTTGTATCCAACCTCATTCTCGCTTTCTCTCACCTAGGGCATCCCGTCCCAAGACCGCCCAGTTCAGTCGTTCAAGCCCCTGCCAGACCTGCTTCGCCCCCGGCAGCGGCGGGCTCTTCGACGGATGACTGCCCCCAGTCGGTCGAGATCGGTCACCCCGGGGCGGATGTGGGGCCCGGTCCGATTCGTCGGGGTCGGGGAATCCCGGACCGAGGGCGCGGACTCGTCGGTCGGGGGAGGACTCGGCGAGACCGGACCGGATGGCGTCGGGACGGGCTGGTGGCCGGGTGCCCGCAGCCCGGGATGCAGCCCGTCGATCTCCTCCAGGTCAAAGACCACCGTCGCCGGCCCGTCAGGCTGCTCGCGGGCGAGGAACTTGTCGACCGTGCCGGTCATGCCCGTGTCGGGCACAGTGGTGGTGGTTCCGAACTTGGCCTTCAGCAGGGCCGTCGCCGTGAACGCGCCGCCCTCGCCCTTGCCGTCGAGCGGGTCGTGGATGGCATACTGGCCGACCACGGGTCCCTCGAAGGTCGCCCCGCCGCCGAGCAGGGCGTCGTCGTCCTCTCTCAACCACCAGCCGAAGTACGCAAAGTGATAATCGGGATGGATCACCCTGGCCCCCTCATCGTGAACGAACATCCAGTCGGCGTTGCTGGGGGTTTGCAGGAAGTAGCCGCCGGTCCCAACCCCGACATCGCAGGTGCCGGTGCCGGGAGTGCAGTAGTAGTAGCCGGGTGCGCCCCGGTAGGAGCCCCGGACCTGGATCTCCTCGGCTCCGTCTTTCGCCGGGAAGTTCAGGGTGCCCGACTCCGGGAACTCGGGGGAGTCGATGCTGTGGTCGATCCCGGTGCCCAGGGATATCCTGCGCTCCGCCGCGGTGTAGTCCCCCGCGTTGGCCGTGAAGCTGTCCTTGGCACCCTGATCAGGGAACCATTTCGCGACCGGAATGGAGTTCGGCCCTGTCCGGTTGCTGTACACCTTGACCTTGTCGGTGAACTTCCCTTCGCCGGAGCCCTGGGTCCTCTCGTAGTCCGTGACCGTCCACACGCCGCCCACCTTCTCCTCGGCGTCTCTGGCCTCCTCCGTGCCGTGCCGGAAGCTCACCGCACCATGCTTGTCCGATGTCGCTCGCGACCCCACCACCCGCCGCGGGATCAATCCGGAAGTCTCCCCGAGGCCGGTCCAGGGTGAAGAGGCCCTGTGAAGGATTCGACCGCAGCCTAACTTGTTCGCTCAAGGGTGTCAAAAACCTTGACACAACCTTGTTGCGCTGTTCCCCGGCGCAGGCTCCAAGCCGGGAAACCGCGTGTAGCCGCAAAGGACAGGAAAGTCAACAACCCCGGAGCTTCCGCTCGACAGCCAGCACCACCTCATACAGCCTCGCCGAGGGTCGCATCGGCGAGGCTGTACGAGAAAAGGGGGGGACGCCCGGCCTGGAAAGGAGAAGCCCACCGGCCGGGCGCCCGATCAGGGGTCAAGTCGATGGCTAGTCGTTGACGTTCTGTTTCGTGATGTTGCTCGCGCCGAACGCGCCGACCAGCCGATGGGTGGTGCTGTATTCGGAGTAGAAGGTTCCGAGGACCTTGTCCGCCTCGTCGCGGCCGTCGCCGCCATCCGCAACGGTTCCGGGCGTGGTGTCAAACAACCGGGCTTCCCAGCTGTTGAGAACCTCCGGCCCCTTGACGTCGCCGATCGACATGACCGTCTTGGTGCCTCTTCTGGTGACCTTTTTTCCGGCACTCTCAAAGCGGCTTTTCACCAACTGCACGCTCCAGCCCGGATCCTCGGACCCGCCGTTCAGCCGAAACTCGTCGATCGTGCCGGACAGGCCCGCATCGCGCACATTGTTGGGGTCCCCGAACCGGGCCTTCAGCGTGGCCTTCGCCTCGAATGCGCCGCCCTCGCCCTCGCCGTTGCGCGGGTCGTGGATGGCGTACTGGCCGACCGCGGGGCCCTCGAAGGTCGCCGAGCCGTTGTAATTTCTGGCGGACGAGGTGTTGTCATCAATCAAGCCCTCGTAGCCGAAAAAGGCGGTGGCCAGTCTGGGCACGTCGTCGCTGCTGTTCGATCTCACCCACCAGCCGAAGTACAGGTAGCTACTATCGGTGAGGGACACCTGGGCGCCCGGGTCGTGGACGAACCTCCAGTCGCCATTACTGTTACCCATGGAGAGGCCGCCTCTATTCACCCGGACTTGGCAGTCGGTCTTGCAGTAATAGTAGCCGGGCGCCCCCTGGTAGGTGCCCCGCACCTTGACCTCCGAGGCTCCGTTTTTCGGAGCGAAGAGCTTGGTTCCGGCTGCCGGGAACTCGGGGGACGCAATGAGCGGATCGACAGCGAAGTTCAGGGACAGCGAGCGATTCTTCGCGGTGTAGGTCCCTGTAGTAGCCGGCTTGTCATCGGAGCCGAAGTGTGCCGCGGCATCCTTCTTCGTATTCTCCCCCCGATCGTTGTACACCCGGGCCCGGTCGGTGAACTCGGGCACCAACTGGCCCTCGGTCCGGATACCGTCGGTCTGGTCCGAGACCATCCAGTCGCCTACCTTCTTGACGGGTTTGACGGTCGTGAAGACCACCGGGGACTCGTTGGGGACGTAGACATCGTTGACCTCGGTGCTGATCGGCAAGTCCCCGCCGCCGTCCGTAGGATCGAGCTTGATGCCGGTCGGGTCTCCGGAATTCGACAGGCCCGTCTGCACCTCGGCCGCAGCCGCCAGGTTGTCCAGCGCGTTCTTGACGGCTGCGGCGGTGGTGGTGCCAGGTACAAGCGGCCCGTCCAGCGCCGCAAACAGCGCCTTGCCCGTGGCGGCCATGGCCTTCTTCTCGGCGGCCGCCTTCCTCTGCATGGCGGCCGTGCGGGACGCCGTCTTTCCCTCAAGCGTGCCCTCGAGGTTCCCGAGCCGCTGGCTGAGGGCGGCCCGCTGCGCGGCAGGCACCTTGTCGACGGCCGCCTTGGCGGCCGCCACCTTCGCGTCGGCGTCCATGGTGTTTTCGGAGTCGTCCGTCACCAGGTCGACAGCCTTCTTCGCCGCATCAAGGGCCTCCGCCGCCGCGGCCTCCAGCGTCTGCCCCGGAGCCGGCGGGGGAGGATCATTCGAACTGCCCCCACCGCAGCCCGCCAGGGCCAGACCAGTTGACCGGCTTCGAATCCCTTGGCATAGCCCTTGCCCTAGCCGATCTCATGCCCCAGAGTGGCACTGGTCAGTCGGGTCTGCCCAGGCCACCTAATCTGAGTCCCGCTCGGTCAAAACCCATCTGACACGGCCCGAGCGGGCCTTGGTGTCGTGAAATTGATGACCGAATCAGCCTCTTGGGGGCCGAATTGTCCGGTCGCCGCCGCGCTCCCTTTATTCGGGCAGCGCACCGAGCGGGGCGCTTCTGAGTGTAATAATTATTAAAGTCAATCACTTATTAGACATATCCGCCTTGAATTCGGAAAACCAGTTATGGCTTGCATCCGAGGCGATTCCGATAGATAATCACGCATCAACTTCGCCTTGACCCGAGTATCGAATTGAAGTGGTGGGATTTAACGATGTATAATGTCGATTCTTATTTGCTGATTTAGGTTCGATTCTGGTCGGTAGATGTGTCCCTTGGCCAGAGTTTCCTCACTGTTTAGAATCCGCATTGAATTGTTTCGCTTGAATATTATCAATCTGCTAACATGAACTGAACGATGAACAAACACAATGTCTTAATGGCGGTCTTGCTGGCCGCTGGGTTGGCCTTGGCGGGCTGCGGGGGCGGCAGCAGCGGTCCGGTGACGCCCCCGGATAACGAGATGACCCCCCCGGATAACGAGATGACCCCGAAGGAGCTTGCTGACGCGGCGACCACGGCCCTCAATGAGGCGGAGACGGCTGTCGACCTGGTGACGGACGACTCCGAAAACACCATGGACGCCGACGCGAAGGTGGCGGCCGCCAAGGCGGCCGTCGACAAGGTGCCTGCCGCGCAGCGGGCCGCCCTCAGCCAGCGGCTCGGGAACCTCGAGGGCACGCTTGAGGGAAAGACGGCGTCCCGCACGGCCGCCATGCAGAGGAAGGCGGCCGCCGAGAAGAAGGCCATGGCCGCCACGGGCAAGGCGCTGTTTGCGGCGCTGGACGGGCCGCTTGTACCTGGCACCACCACCGCCGCAGCCGTCAAGAACGCGCTGGACAACCTGGCAGACGCGGCCGACGTTCAGACGGGCCTGTCGAATTCCGGAGACCCGACCGGCATCAAGCTCGATCCTACGGACGGCGGCGGGGACTTGCCGATCAGCACCGAGGTCAACGATGTCTACGTCCCCAACGAGTCCCCGGTGGTCTTCACGACCGTCAAACCCGTCAAGAAGGTAGGCGACTGGATGGTCTCGGACCAGACCGACGGTATCCGGACCGAGGGCCAGTTGGTGCCCGAGTTCACCGACCGGGCCCGGGTGTACAACGATCGGGGGGAGAATACGAAGAAGGATGCCGCGGCACACTTCGGCTCCGATGACAAGCCGGCTACTACAGGGACCTACACCGCGAAGAATCGCTCGCTGTCCCTGAACTTCGCTGTCGATCCGCTCATTGCGTCCCCCGAGTTCCCGGCAGCCGGAACCAAGCTCTTCGCTCCGAAAAACGGAGCCTCGGAGGTCAAGGTGCGGGGCACCTACCAGGGGGCGCCCGGCTACTATTACTGCAAGACCGACTGCCAAGTCCGGGTGAATAGAGGCGGCCTCTCCATGGGTAACAGTAATGGCGACTGGAGGTTCGTCCACGACCCGGGCGCCCAGGTGTCCCTCACCGATAGTAGCTACCTGTACTTCGGCTGGTGGGTGAGATCGAACAGCAGCGACGACGTGCCCAGACTGGCCACCGCCTTTTTCGGCTACGAGGGCTTGATTGATGACAACACCTCGTCCGCCAGAAATTACAACGGCTCGGCGACCTTCGAGGGCCCCGCGGTCGGCCAGTACGCCATCCACGACCCGCGCAACGGCGAGGGCGAGGGCGGCGCATTCGAGGCGAAGGCCACGCTGAAGGCCCGGTTCGGGGACCCCGACAATGTGCGCGATGCGGGCCTGTCCGGCACGATCGACGAGTTTCGGCTGAACGGCGGGTCCGAGGATCCGGGCTGGAGCGTGCAGTTGATGAAAAGCGGCTTTGATCAGAGCACCGGAACCCGGGTCACCAGAAGGGGCACCAAGACGGTCATGTCGATCGGCGACGTCAAGGGGCCGGAGGTTCTCAACAGCTGGGAAGCCCGGTTGTTTGACACCACGCCCGGAACCGTTGCGGATGGCGGCGACGGCCGCGACGAGGCGGACAAGGTCCTCGGAACCTTCTACTCCGAATACAGCACCACCCATCGGCTGGTCGGCGCGTTCGGCGCGAGCAACATCACGAAACAGAACGTCAACGACTAGCCATCGACTTGACCCCTGATCGGGCGCCCGGCCGGTGGGCTTCTCCTTTCCAGGCCGGGCGTCCCCCCCTTTTCTCGTACAGCCTCGCCGATGCGACCCTCGGCGAGGCTGTATGAGGTGGTGCTGGCTGTCGAGCGGAAGCTCCGGGGTTGTTGACTTTCCTGTCCTTTGCGGCTACACGCGGTTTCCCGGCTTGGAGCCTGCGCCGGGGAACAGCGCAACAAGGTTGTGTCAAGGTTTTTGACACCCTTGAGCGAACAAGTTAGGCTGCGGTCGAATCCTTCACAGGGCCTCTTCACCCTGGACCGGCCTCGGGGAGACTTCCGGATTGATCCCGCGGCGGGTGGTGGGGTCGCGAGCGACATCGGACAAGCATGGTGCGGTGAGCTTCCGGCACGGCACGGAGGAGGCCAGAGACGCCGAGGAGAAGGTGGGCGGCGTGTGGACGGTCACGGACTACGAGAGGACCCAGGGCTCCGGCGAAGGGAAGTTCACCGACAAGGTCAAGGTGTACAGCAACCGGACAGGGCCGAACTCCATTCCGGTCGCGAAATGGTTCCCTGATCAGGGTGCCAAGGACAGCTTCACGGCCAACGCGGGGGACTACACCGCGGCGGAGCGCAGGATATCCCTGGGCACCGGGATCGACCACAGCATCGACTCCCCCGAGTTCCCGGAGTCGGGCACCCTGAACTTCCCGGCGAAAGACGGAGCCGAGGAGATCCAGGTCCGGGGCTCCTACCGGGGCGCACCCGGCTACTACTACTGCACTCCCGGCACCGGCACCTGCGATGTCGGGGTTGGGACCGGCGGCTACTTCCTGCAAACCCCCAGCAACGCCGACTGGATGTTCGTTCACGATGAGGGGGCCAGGGTGATCCATCCCGATTATCACTTTGCGTACTTCGGCTGGTGGTTGAGAGAGGACGACGACGCCCTGCTCGGCGGCGGGGCGACCTTCGAGGGACCCGTGGTCGGCCAGTATGCCATCCACGACCCGCTCGACGGCAAGGGCGAGGGCGGCGCGTTCACGGCGACGGCCCTGCTGAAGGCCAAGTTCGGAACCACCACCACTGTGCCCGACACGGGCATGACCGGCACGGTCGACAAGTTCCTCGCCCGCGAGCAGCCTGACGGGCCGGCGACGGTGGTCTTTGACCTGGAGGAGATCGACGGGCTGCATCCCGGGCTGCGGGCACCCGGCCACCAGCCCGTCCCGACGCCATCCGGTCCGGTCTCGCCGAGTCCTCCCCCGACCGACGAGTCCGCGCCCTCGGTCCGGGATTCCCCGACCCCGACGAATCGGACCGGGCCCCACATCCGCCCCGGGGTGACCGATCTCGACCGACTGGGGGCAGTCATCCGTCGAAGAGCCCGCCGCTGCCGGGGGCGAAGCAGGTCTGGCAGGGGCTTGAACGACTGAACTGGGCGGTCTTGGGACGGGATGCCCTAGGTGAGAGAAAGCGAGAATGAGGTTGGATACAAGTGTCATAGGTTGAAAGGGGGGAGAAGGATCGGGACAATTCCGTCAGTGGCTGATCGGATTTTCTGTGGCACCCGTGTTCGCATTGGGGCAAGCTCGGATCCATGCTCTGGCGCACTGTCCAACTCAATCGCATCGACCGCCGGTCGTCGATTCTTGGTGTCCTGCTGACGGGCGGGATGATCCTGGCCCATCCGGCGGCCCAGTCGACCTCGGTGGAGGGTCCGCAACAAGTAGAGGTCTTCATGGCCGCCTCCGACGAACGATCCGGCTGGACCCATCGGCCGCGCGAATATCCTGCCGACACCCAATGGATGGTGTACAGACTGGACGGTATCCATCGGCTGGAGCAGTCACTGTCACAAGGCCTGAGCCGCGACCCCACCGCCGCCCAGGCGGCGGTTCGGGCCCGTCTGTCGCAACGGGATCCCGCCCTGATGGATACCGTCCGGCAGACGGCTGTCGGCCTGATGAAGCTCATTGAATACCGGATCGACCGCTATCCGGCCATCGTGTTTGATGGCCAGGCAGTCGTGTATGGCGTCATCCCCCCGACAGAAGGGTTGCGTTACTACCGACAATGGCGAGACGGGACCGCGCCGTGAATCGACACCCACTGGCTCTGTGGGTGATCGTCGCCTTGGGGTGGGGGTGGGGAGCGTCCTGGGCCAGCCCCATCACCACGCCACATATCATGTCGGCCACGACCTCCGCCCGGTCGTGCCTGCAGTGGAAGCCGATCGGGACCTGCTTTTGGCTGCGTTGCGGCCTGACCGGCTGTCGTGTTCGCACTTCTCTCAAGGTCGGCCATTACCACCCGGACTTGGTGGTTAGCGTGTACCACGAGTCGGGCAGCAACCCGTGGACGGACATTCGAACTACCTTGGGACAGGCCCAGAAAACCGCCCTGTCGGGTCTGATGGGCGCACTGACCCCCGCCCCGGTTGGCGGTTCGGGCCACCGAACCGGGAGTGCCACCCGGCGCTACCATGAGAACCTGACCTTTTGGGAAGCCGATGTGGTCGGTCATCCCTTGAAAGCCCTGGCGGGACACCTGCCGCCCCTCGGCCTGATTTGCCCCTCTCAGTCCCGACCCCTGTTTCCTTACTTCCAGTCCAGCCTGGATGCCCTGGCCTGGCGTCAGGAAGTTCCCGAAATCTTCTATCCGGCGAGTCGTCTCCCGGGCATGCGGGAACTCGGAACCGGACTCCTGCAGACCTGGGGCAGCATTTATCCCCGAACCGGTTGGGCAGTCCAGGCGGAAGAGCCCAAGGCCGCGGCCCTCGTCGCGCAACGAGTGGGGGATATCACGACCCGAACCGGACAGCCTCATGTCTATGTCCCGATCACCGGGTCGCCCGGTTCCGGTCGGATTTGGCCGCCGGGCCCGCTGAAGGAAAATGATCGTTCCACCGGCCTCTGGCAACTCTTGCATCCGCGGTCGGAAACCACCTGTGAGGTCTTCGGATCGGATGACCGCTTGGCGGCCAGCGGTTGGGGGAGCGGACGGCGGGATACGAAGGGGGAGTACGTGTGGAACCTGTGGCGCCCCTATCGGTGTTGTCCCCGGCGAGGGCAGTGGTTCCTGTATGACCTCGACTGGTCGGGATACCCTCCATGAGCGGGCGATTCGAGCCGGAAGGTCAGCGACCGTCCCGCGACCAGTCCGCTTGGCGGGCCGGCATGCCGGGAGGCGGTCTTTCCTGACCCGATGTTCTGCAGCCTCGACCCTTCACTCGTTTGACTTGCCCCATCACAAAACCATGCACTCCATCCCACGATGTATTTTCCCGGTTCTTCCCGTACTGTCGCTCATCGGGTGGGTACTGGGCGGGCCAGATATCGCCCAGGCCCGGACCTTCCCGAAAGGGCCGACGCAAGACAGTGTTTGGTATTACCAGATCGGCGGCGCCGACCCGGTATCCCTGCCCGCGAACGCCTCGGTGATCAGTATCCCTCTGCGGGGATCCGCAGCCTTGAGTCTCGGCTACAGTTGCGGCCGGTTTGATCCGGTGGCGGCGGTCACCCACACCTTGAACGAGATCGGGGCCGGTCTCGACAACATGATGAATGCCATGACGGCGGCGGCGACCGGGGCCATTGCCTCATTGCCTGCCCTGATCCTGCAACGGGCGAATCCCGGCCTGTACGACCTGTTTCAGAATGCCTTGATTCAGGCTGAGGACACACTGCAACTGGCGACCAAATCCTGTGAACAGATGGAAGCGGAACTGGCACAAGGCAAGAACCCCTATGCCGACCTCATCACCCTGTCCAAGGGCACCGACTGGAAAGTCCAAATGGGCATCGGCGGCAATGATGTCGTGACGGCGAAAAAGGCCGTCGAGACCGCCAGCGGCCGCCATGGCATCCCCTGGATTGGGGGGTCGGCCGGGGGGGAGGGCCAGCCGGTCCTGCGATTCACGGGCGATCTGGTGGCCGCGGGTTACAACATTCAGCTGAATCGGCCCCTCACCGACACCAGCTCGGTCCCGACTTCCGCCACCAGCCGACTGGCCGAACTCTGGTCCTCTCCCGACCAGGCCCGTCAATGGGCCGTCGAAGTCGTCGGCGAGAACATCGTGACCACCTGCGATACCTGTCGCAAGGACAGTATTCCCGGGACTGGACTGCTGCCCGGGTTGCACCAGGAATCGACCGTGGTGGCCCAGGAACTGCAGCGTCTGGTGAACCAGACCGTCCCGCCCACCCTGACTCACCTGCAGCAGGTGGCCGCACCAGGCATCGCTATCACCCGACAGGTGATTGACGCCATCCGCGAGATGCCGGCGAAGGAACAGGGGCTGATCATCGGGCGTCTGGTCTCGGAGATTGCCACGGCTCGCACCATTGAAAAGGCGCTCTTCGTTCGCCGGCTCCTGCTGTCAGGCCGACAGGTCCCGGAAGTCTATGCCACCGAGGTGGTGCGGGAGCATGCGGATGCGGCCATCGCCGAACTGGACCGGGAGATCGACAACCTGCTGTTCGAAACCCGGGTGCGTCGGGAAGTGGTTTCCGATACGGCAGTCACGCTGATCGCGCAGGCGGCCGCCCGCCGCCGGGCATCACTCCAGATCCCGCCGGTGCCGGTCATCGACCCTCGGCCCGTCCGGGGCGGCCGTATCCCCTGAGGGTCTGGGCATGAAAAGACGCACAGTCGGTCTGACCCTGCTGCTGGCCTTGGTCCTGACCGGGGGGATGGGCAGTTGGCTCTGGTCCGAGGCCCGGATTTCCACGCTTGGGGAAGTGGAAACCCGGGTCGGCCCTTGGATGCCGGTCTGGACCGCCGCCCGCTGGGGGCTGCTCGGTTTGACGGCTCTGATGATCCTGGGTCAGGCTTACCGCCCCCCTCCTTCCGGCTTGGTGCCGACGGGGCCGGGCCGACAGGCGCTTGGCTGGCGCCTCGTTCTTTGGCTGGGCACCATCGAGCTGATCGTGGGTCAGGCCATGCTCGCCCGATGGATCGCTTCCCTGGTGAGCGGCTGAATGGGGCTTGGCAGACCATCTGATGTCGTCCCCTCCGGTCATCCCCGTCGGACCGAGCCCGGTCACCCCTTGACAGCCGGGACAGATCATGGCCGTTGACAGCTACCTGGAACTGTTCACCACCTTGTTTGGCTGGACCTTCTACGGTATCGTGTGGAATGTACTCGTCAGCACGGGCGTGGTGTTTCTGCCCTTTCTGGGGATCCTGATCGACCATTGGCAGGATTCGGCGGAAGGCGGTGACGCCAACTCGGCGGCCGGATACTCGTTGCGGCGCATGGAGATTGAACTGTTCCTCGCCCTCCTGGTGGTGGTGCTGGCTGCGCAGCCGGCCACGCTGACACCGCTGAATGCGGCCGCACTGCAATACACCCCGCCGCCCACCCTGTCGGAGCCGACGCCCCGACCGGCTACGGTCCGGTCCCCGGACAGCACCTATGGCACCCACGGATTTACCGGCTCCCCGTCCACGGTGAACCTCCCGGTGTGGTGGTATGCCGTCTTGTCCCTGTCCGCTGGCTTCAACCAGGGGGTGGTCGCTGGCCTGCCTTCCGTATCCGACCTGCGCACTTACGAGCAACAGGCCCGGCTCGCGACCATCACCGATCCGAGACTGCGTCGGGAAGCGAGCGATTTTTTCAGTGACTGCTACATCCCGGCTCGTTCCAAATTCCAGCGGGAACGACCCGACACCCCGGCGGTCAATGCGTTGCTGTCCACTCATGGGCCGGATGACCCCGATTGGATGGGCTCACAGGTCTATCGTCGAATCCCCGGGTATTACGATACGTTGCGATCCACCCGGCCCGTGATCGGATGGCCCTATCACCCCGCCAGAGACACGGAATATGATCCCGGGGATCCGCCCGCCTGGGGGAAGCCGGTCTGTCGACAGTGGTGGGAGGACCGCTCCCGCGGATTGCGGGCCAAGCTGATTGACGCCGCCGATGCGACCGCCGCGGGGCTCTCCAGTCTCGTGGTGAGGCTGGCCCCGGCATGGGCCACCGATCAGCAGTACGATGCCGTGGCCAAGACCGTCCTGGCCAATGCCCCCCCGTCTTGGTCCAATCAGGACCTCGTGATCCACCACCGCAGCACGACGGGACTGGTGGGCACGGTGGAGAATCTGGCCAAGGGCGGGTTGGCGACCGGGGGGGTGGTGGCCGTTTCGGTCCTGTTTTCCGTCACCATGACGGCGCTCCTGCAGGCGTTGCCCATGGTGCAGGCCCTCGTGCTGTTGGGCATGTACGCCCTGTTGCCGCTGGTCTTGGTCCTTTCCCGCTATTCCCTGTCTATGATGATGACCGGGGCGCTGGCCATTTTCACGGTCAAGTTCTGGAGTGTGCTGTGGTATCTGGCGATGTGGGTGGATCAGAATCTGATCACGTCCATGTATCCTGAGGTGAAGTGGTTTTTGCAGATATTCGCCAACCCGGGAACGCATGACACCAAACGCATGCTGCTGAACATGATCACGACCAGCCTGTATCTCGGCCTGCCGATGCTGTGGAGTGCCATGATGGCCTGGGCGGGGGTTCGAATCGGACGGGCGATCGATTCGGCCACCGGGGCCTTGACAGCTCCAGCCAGGGATGCCGGCGTACAGGGCGGCCGATTGGGTCCCTCCGTCTGGCGGAACACCCGGGGCGGACGGTCCCGGTAGCGGAGATCGTCGACCCGTCGGCCCATCCACGGAATCCCGAGGAAGTCGGTGAGGACTCCGGTCCACCTGGGGGGGTCGACCGCTTGCAGCGCGGCCCTGATGGGGGGCTGGATGAGGTCGGGGACCGGGGTCCGACAACCGGGGGATGCCCGGCCGTCGTCCGGCCCGACGGGATGGCGAGTGTCGGCTGCATGGGTCACGACTCCCCCCGGGAACGGTCGCTGCTGGCATACTGATCCCAACGGTCTTGTGGGCAGAGCGCGTCTGACATCCTCCACCTGACCCGGGACGGATGGCCCGGAGCATGTTATGATGAAACGCTCCGATTGACTGACTGACCAGGGCCATGAATCAGCACCCGCTCCCGGTCGGCATATCTGCCTTCCGCAACATTCGCCGCCGGGGGTTCTATTATGTCGACAAGACTCCGCACCTCCATCAGTTGCTTGAGGAGGGCGAATACTGGTTCCTGTCGCGCCCGCGTCGCTTCGGCAAGACCTTGCTGGTCGATACGCTGCACGAGCTGTTCGCCGGCAGCGAGGACCTGTTCCGGGGCCTGGACATCCACCCCCGATGGGACTGGCAGACGACCCATCCCGTGGTGCGGCTGAGCTTCGGGGGAACATTCCGTGGACCGGACGAACTGGACAAGGACATTCTCCGCCAGTTGCACAGCATTGAACGCCGCTATCAGCTGGATCCCGATACCGAATCCGACACCGGACCGACCCGCCTTCGGAGCCTGATCGATCGGCTGCAGCTGGCCACCGATCAGCAGGTGGTGGTGCTGGTGGACGAATACGACAAGCCGATCCTGGATGTGCTGGAAGACCCCGACTTGGCGCGGGCCCACCGCGATACCCTGCGGGGGCTGTACGGGATGCTCAAGGATTGTGCCCGCTGGCTGCGCTTCGTGTTCGTCACCGGCATCAGCATGTATTCGAAGGTGAGCTTGTTTTCGAACCTGAACAACCTCAACGACCTCAGCCTGATGCCGCGTTATGCCACCATCTGCGGCTATACCGAGGCCGACCTCGACACCGTGTTCGCGCCGGAACTGACGGACATATCCGCCGAAGACCGGGACAAGATTCGCCACTGGTACAATGGCTATTCGTGGCTCGGCCAGGAGACCGTCTACAACCCATTCGACATCCTGCTGTACTTTCAGAACCGGAAGTTCCTGCCCTACTGGTACGAGACCGGCACCCCGAGCTATCTCTATCATCGACTGGCCCGAGGCGACATCCTGCCCCAGACCTTGAGTCGGCTGGACATGTCCCGGGGGGAACTGTCCCGATTCAACCTGGAGAATATCAGCGTGAACGCCCTGCTGTTCCAGTGCGGCTACCTGACCATGGTCGGGGAACAGCACACCAACGAAGAGTATGTCTACACCCTGGACTATCCCAACGAAGAGGTGCGCCGCAGCCTGAACCGGGAACTGCTGGAGGCGGTGCTGGGCGATTGGGAGACGATCTCGAAGCGCCGCCAGACCCTGACCGATCGGCTGCTGGCCCAGGACTTCGACGGCTTCGAGCAGGCCCTGCAGGCGTTCTTTGCGGGGATTCCGCATACCTGGCAGGACCCGGGGGAGTTGTTCCGGTGGGAGGGATTTTATGTCGGGTTGCTGTATGCCGCCTGGCTGACGCAGGGACTCGACATCCGGGGAGAGGAGGTCACTTATCAGGGGCGGTCGGATCTGGTGTTGATCCATCGGGCGCAGGTGTTCGTGTTCGAATGCAAGGTGGCGCAGGGCGAGGCGGAAGTCGACAGGAAACTGGACGACGCGATGGCGCAGATGCGGGAGAAGGGGTATGCGGACAAGTACCGAACACCGGGGAAGGAGGTCCATCGGCTGGCCCTGGTGTTTGATCAGGAGCAGCGCAATCTGGCCGCCCTGCGGGCGGAGCGGGCCTGAAGGAAGGGGGGCTGACTCGACGGCTTCCATGGGACCCTGGTCTCGCCGCGTTCAGTGGCCTGACGACAGTCGGGGCCCAGAGAATCGTGGCCGACAAACGCCTCGCCGTCAATCACTAGGTGGCCTGCCGCCGGATCACCCCGGGTCTGCCCTGCCGGGGAATGAGTCGTTCCTCATTCGGCAGGGGTTATTTCATCCTTCCTGAAAGGTCCCATTCCGCTTCGCCATGAGCAGACCGACCACGGCATCGGGCCAGCTCGCGCGATCCCCCGGACCCGATGTGAACCGCCGGACCTGGGGGTGATCCTGACTGCAGGGCGGGCGGGATTTTATCCCTCCCAACGTCAGCCGATGTCCGGGGCGCAGACACGCTGGCAGGGACGGCCACGGCTGAAGGGATCCGTGAGTGGCGATGAGGCCATGCCGACGGAGAACGAGAATGAAGCCAACAACGGACAAAACGAGGCTCATTTCCGTGAAGACAATCCCCGGGTTGGGGATGATGAGTGGATAGGGCCCGGGCAGGTTCACGGCAACCCGTCGGGACCGCGATTGACTCACTGTTGGATGGGAGAGCTCGCCCATCCGAGCGGGAGGGTGGCGGCTTCGGTTCGGCTCGGGCCGCCGAATGTCCCCTTTGAGTGGGTGCAGGGAAAGGCGCCGATGGGACCGGGACGCCTCCTCGTGATCAAGCAGTCCCCCGACCATGGGTCATCCGGCCCCGCTCCGCTCCCATGAGGAGATGACGAAGTGACTGGGGAAAATGTCCCGGAGAAGAGCCCTTTGATCCCCCAGACGAACAGTCCTGGCGTCGACCGACCGCCGATGGCTGCCGACCGATGACCCGCCGGGGCCTCTTGGCGGACATAACAGGGGTTGCCCACGAGCAAGCCATCCAGTCACCGCAGGGAGAACACGGGTCCGCCCTTCAGTGGCCCTTGGGCATCCAGCCGCCCCACCGCCCATGCCAACACCGTCCCGGCGTCATGAGGCCCCCTTCACCGGGAGCCCAATTCCCCGCCGCCTTGGACTGATCAGGACGCCTTGCCCCCTCCACCCTGGCGGCGGATTCCCAGTGGGGTACGGTACCGGGTGGTCCCGACGGCCGGACGCCACTTCGTTTTCCGGCGGTCAGGCTATCCGGTCCGTGATCGGCGGACGTTCGGCCGGACCGAGGTCAAGGTTCTTTCCCGAGCCCTCGATGGGTCCTGTTGGCTTCAGGCTGATGGATCGTCTTGCTCCTCAGCCCGACCGGGTCCCTGCTCACACCACCGCTCCTTTGAAGATGACCACGCCACAGAACCGGGCTGGTCGTTTCACTTCGATGATCGGCGTCGGCCACTCGGGATTCAGGGCCTTCAGGTATTGTCGTCCGCCCTCGATGATGAGCTGCTTGAAGGTGGCTTCCGGTGAATCCTCCAGCATCACCACCACGAACTGACCGTGGACGGGCTCGACCCGGGGGTCGACGAAGATCAGGTCGCCATCGCGAAAATCCGGTTCCATGCTGACCCCCCGGACCCGCAAGACATAGGTTTCCTCGCTGCAGCGGACCGGACACGGAATCCCGGCTGAATCTCCCCCGGCGGCGGGGGACTCGATGACTTCGGTCCATCCTCCCGCCTGAACCCAGGAGATCACGGGACACGGTCTGGAAGAAGACGGCCGGGGTCCTCGGATCCGGCCGCGAGGGGGCACCGCCAGGACCGGTCCCGACATCCCGATCTGCGCCCATTCGGCGGGATGGGGCTCGTCCAGCCAGCCCTCCGGCTTGTCCATTCCCTGTTCCAGCTTGCCCGCCAACTGATCGCCGATGGCCCGCGGCTTGCCATGGGGAGACGGAGTGCCATGGCGGACCTGACTCAAATAGGCACTGTGCGTCCCAGCGCGACGGGCCAGTCGGACCGCCGAGTCCGCTTCGGCAATCAGAAGTTCCAGGTTGTATCGTCGGGTCTGTTCAATCTGTCGACTCATGCACCGATGCTATCACAGGGGAAATCATTTAGCAATGGAGGGGGATTTTTCCAAATAGTTGATAAAATAATAAGCATAATGCTAAATTATAATCTGATGAAGCCACACGACACCCGTTGCGGGTGTGGCCATTCCCTTGACCTGGTCCTTTGGAGTACTCCGTCATGACACGCATCCCGACTTCCGCCGACAACGCCTCCGTGGACACGGCACAGTCCCCTGACCCCCAATCGCCGGCATCCTTTCCTTTATGCCTCATTGATGTCGGCCGCATCCGGCCGTATGAGCACAATCCTAGGCACGGGGATCACCCCGAATATGACCGCATCAAGGATTCGATCCGGCAAGCGGGACTGGACCAACCCCTGGTCATTACCCAGCGTCCCGGGGCCGGCGATTACATTGTCCATTCCGGCGGCAACACCCGACTGTCGATCCTCAAGGCGCTGTGGCATGAGACCGGCGAACGACGATTTGCCGACATCCCCTGTCGCGTGATCCCCTGGAACGGCGAGACCGATGTCCTGTTGGCCCACTTGCGGGAAAATGATCTTCGCGGCCACCTCACCTTTATCGACAAGGCCCGGGCGGTCTGTGCGGTCAAGCGCTTGTTGGCGGCCCAACGCGATGAGGACCTGTCGCAACGCCAGCTGGAAGCCGCCCTGCGTCAGGCCGGATATGGCATGACCCAGGCCCGGATCTCCCAGATGATCTATGCGGTCAACCGACTGCTGCCCCTCATCCCGTTCGCGCTGGAACAGGGACTCGGTCGCCCCCAGGTCGAGCGAATCCGGGCCTTGGAACGGGCGGCGAAAGCCGTCTGGCAGCAGGGTGCCGTGGGCTCGAACGAGGAATTCACCGAGGTGTTTGAAGCCCTCTGCCGCCGGTATGACGCCCCCGACTGGGAGACCGACTTGCTGCATGGTGCCCTGGCCTCCGAAATCGCCGTCACCCTGGAAGTCGGCATCCAGACCGCCCGGACGATGCTCGACGTGCAGCTGGCCGGCCGCGAATGGATCCCGCTGCCCTTGGAACCGACCCCGCCGGAAGAAGGACCCTCCCCAGGGGATGCGACGTTGGCGACCACCGAGGGGCCGGAATCACAGATCCCCTCCACCTCACCTCCGGCCATCCCCCCAGCCCCCACTCCGGGGTCGAAACCCCGGGCGGTGGATCCACCACGCGATGACGCCTCCGGCCCCCGCATCCCGCCCCATCACGGATCGCCCGAGCGGTCCGGTCGGGAGGGTTCTGCGCCGACGGGGTCGGCCGGCAGCGGCCCCCCCGGTGTCTGCCGTGACCTACCGTCCCTGCGCCGACAGGCGGCAGCCCTCGCCTTGGGGCTGGCGCAGCGTCATGCGATGGGCGAACTGGTCATTCGGGTCCCCGAAGCGGGATTGGGGTTTTTGTTGCGGGACGTGCCCGAATCGGTTCCATCCAGCGACCCCCGTCCGAACCCCGACCCTCGGCGACCTCTCTTGTGGAGCCAACTGGCGGCGTGCTGCGATTTGACCCAGGCTCCGGCGGCGTTCCTGAAGGCCCGGATCCCGGAAACCTCCCGCCTGCGCCGTGCGCTCGCGGCCGACCCGTCCACCCCCACCCCCGACTGTTTTCCTCACCCGGACTGCCATCAGATGGGATTCCTCCTCTGGCGTCACCTGGAAGAACAGGATTGGCAGGACCTGCGGGGGCTGATGGACACCTACCGTCTCATTCATCAGGTGGCCAAGCGGACCGAGGCGGACGGCGTATCCCTCTGGACGGAACCCTCATCCATCTCTTGATCAACACGCACTGGAGGTATTTTCTGACGATGGAACAAACCAAAGAATCCGATCTGGTCATCGCCCTACTGATCTATGCCATGCGTTGCTTCGTCGAAGGCGACCATTCGGCGCTTCGCTGCATGGCCTTCGGCCCCCGGGAAATCGACGCATTGCGGGATATGAATGTCACCGACCTGCACCGGATCGGCCGGCTGCGTTCGCATTGCCTGAACATTGAACTCAACCGGGCCGTGTATTGGTCCATGATCGAGCATCTGCGGGCGCAGCGACAATCGGAGACCACCTTGCATGATCTCATTGTGGCCGATGCCCCCCATGCCATGCTGCAGGATCTCTTCGGCCTGGGCTCCCGGGACTACAGCCGCCTGCGGCGCACCTTGCTGGTTAAACCCACGGTCGGACGACCCCCGGAAGTCGATGAAGCCACCAGCCATCGCCTCTGGCATGCCTGGAAAGCGATGGGCATGGACCAACCGGATCCCGGCTGCTCCCCCGACGACTATCTGACCCTGCATCGCGAAACGGGGATCCCGATGCGGGCCATCTGGAATCTGACCCGTCGCTGGAGCCAGTATGGCCACCTGAACGGACGGACGCGTCCGGCGACGGGAAAGGCCCGATAGCGGGTCGGGCCTGTCAGGGAAATGCGCCGTCATCGGTCCGGAGTCTGATGACCGGCGCCAGCGGGCAGGGAGCCCACCCAGATCGATGATGACCGCCGGTTGCCGGACCACCGTCCGTCAACGTGTCCCGGAAGGACGAGATCGACGAGGCGCCGCCTTAAGTCCGATCGCACTCGGGTCGCCAGGCCGGGTTTCGCCTGAAAACCGCCCGCCGAATCCCCGCCGCGTCAGAAGGCGGGCCCTCCCCGTTCCCACCGCCGGGCGAAAGCTACCCATTGAACGCGAGCGGGGGTGATTCCATTGGAATCACCCCCGATGAAAACCCCTCCAGATCGACGCGGGAGTTCTGTCTGGTCAAGTCGCGGCCTTTCGGCTGGAATCCGCGCCTTTCCCACTCGATGCAGACTGACCGTGACCGACCCATTGCCTGATGCCGAACCGAACCCGCTGAATGCTGCTGACCGGACCAACGGGGCCGACAGACCGGGTCCGCTGCGCAGTGACATCTGGCTGACGCTTCACACCCGCAAGGCCCAGGAACTGGTTCGGGGCCGGTCGGGCGCTGCCGGCCGGGACCCGATTATCGGCCTGGGCCTGTTTGCCGATCGCCTGCGGGTGATCTGGCAGGCGGCCCGTGATGACGATCCCTATGCCGACTGGTGGTTGATCATGGTGCATGATGCGATTGCCGACCGGGCCGCCTTGTTTCAACGCCAGCGAGAGGATTTGGAAAACACCCTGGCCCAGATGGGTGCCATTGACATTGCCCTGCCCGAATCCCAGCAGCCCTACCGAATCCCGCTTCGATTTGCCACGCCCTATGCCTACCGGGCCGCCAACCTGGTCGCCAGCTTCGATACCCTGACCCGCACGGCCCTGGCGACCTGCCATGTCGGTCTGCTGGACAAGACCCAGGCCGGTGACATCATCCGGGCCGGCGCCCGCAAGTTGCGCAGCCTGTTTCTGATCCCGCTCGGCTATCGGTTTCTGAACATTGATCGGGCGACTCTGGGCGGCCATACCGACGAGCGGGCTCGGCGCAAGATGGGTTCGTTGCCGGCGGCCGTGCGCCAAGGCGTCCAGCGGGCCCCGCTGGCCCCGCTGCGCAAGGTGACCTCGGTCGAGCCCGCCCGCCCGACCCCGGCCACCGAGAACCTCCCGGGGGGCGTTCCCCAGGAGGGCCCCGATGCCATCGACGAGCTCGACCGCCGCGACCCGCCAGGCGGGGAATCGAGCGGGGCGCCATGACCGATTTTCTCCGTGGCCACTGCGGTTCAGTGGCAAGCGAGGCACCCCTTGGACCGTGCAATCGGTGCCCAGTGGACGCTGCATCCGCAGATTCCATCGGTCCTCCCTCGACGGAATGGCCACCATTCCCTCACCCTGCCGGGGCCGATGCCCCGTCAGGGTCATGTGGACTCCGGATTTCCGATGTTTCCTTATCGAATCAGGAGGTCTTCATGATATCCACCCGCGAAACGAGAGCGTATTTCGATCTTCACTTGCAGGGGATCGGCTATCTCAGCCGTCTCTGGACGGTGACACCCAAAGAAGGGGCTCCCTTCCTGTGCGTCACCATCGCGGCGCTTCGGGGCCGTGTCGACAACGCCCAGTACACTCATTTCGAGTGCCGAGTCTCCGGACCGCAGGCGCAGGAACTCGTGCGCCGGCTCCAGCCGTCCATGGAGGCGAACCGGAAGGTTCTGGCCGGGTTCACCTTGAGTGATCTCTGCGCCGAACCGTTCACCGTCCGCCAGGGCGAGCGAGCGGGCCAGACGGCAATTCGCCTGAAATCCCGTCTCCTGCGCCTGTCGTGGATTCGGGTCGAGGGCCAACCGTTCTACACCGCGGCTGACCGTCAGGAAGCCGTGGTGTAGGTTCTTTCCACCCTTGGTCGGAGTCTTTCGGGGGTCCGGCCATCCTCATCACTTGACTCACCCTGTCGGGGAAGCGGTTCCGCCCCCGTCAGGGGGAGGGAATGCCCCGGCGTAACACCTTTTCAGGAGAACTGCCATGACTGCAAATTCCCATCAGCTTGAACCCGCCGAGACCGAATCACTCTTCGGTCCGGTGATGTCGACCTATACCCGTACCCAGGCCATCGAGGACGGTGTCCTCGTGGACACCGGCCAAATGGCCCAGGAGGCCGGGTTTCGCCTGCCGGTGGCCTTGACTGCCGGAGCCTGGGTGGACTGTGTGGCCTGGTCTGGGGACGATTCCCGACGCCAGGTCCACCAGGAAGAGTCCGGGCGCCTGTGGGATGTCCTGACGATGGCGGCCTACGCCATTCGGATTGCCCGCGGGATCGGCGACCAACTGTTGTTTCCGCTGTATCGAGTGCCCCGCGATGGGCAGACGAAAACAGCCCGGGAGACCACCCTGAAACTGCTGGTCGGCCCAGGGGACAACGCCGAGCCGGTCGTCACCATCCTGCGCCCGAGCGAGGACTGAAGCCCGACGCGGGTTCCGTTCGTTGTCTGTACCGCGGGAGAACGGGAATCTACCCATTCTCCCGCCCGGCCGCCGAAGAGCCCTGCGCTCTTCGGCGGTGCGGGTCTTGCGGAAACCTCGCCGCGGCCGGTTCCGCCCGAAAATCCCGGCCGGAATTGGTCGAGATTCTGTCGTGACCGAACCGGGCGGCCACAGGATACTCCCCCCATGTCAACCGCCGCCACAGCGGATCCCTGTGGCCAACGCGCCCTCGGACCCCGTGAAGCGCGGCGACTCCGGTCGTGGGTCCTGTCGGAAAACGGCCCCCCTGATGGCCCGGTATCCCCAGCCGCCGTTTTCCACTGGAGACACCGACACCGAAGTCACTGAGGTGGCGCCTGCCCCCGGTGGCCTCCCGATCTGCACTGCGGCCAGCGGCCATCCTGGACCCGGGTCCGTCAGGACCGGTTGGGCCACTCCGGCTTGGCTCCCCACCGGGAGCGACCGGGGTTGTCTAAACGAGACAGTCTTCAGGTGGAAGGGAGTGGTGCCCCGCGACCACTGCGCTTCGGCGAGACCGGATGGCCCAGGCCACCGGTCTGGTCAGTAACACTAACCGATTGGGTTGCACTGTGAGAAACCTGAACTACCAACTCAAGCAGATGTGCCGCCGTAACCGGGACGGCGGCTTTGGCACCCAGGCCGCCCGGCAAGGCACCCTGACCTTGATTGCCAATCAACTGCACGAACTGGGATACCGGCACATGAGCATCCACTCCCTCAAGCCCAAGCATGTGGAGGCATTGGTGCAGCGTTGGTTGGCGGAGGGACTGTCGGCCGGCACCATCAAACCCAGGATGTCGGCCATCCGCTGGTGGGCCCGCAAGGTCGGCCGGGACAGTGTGGTGGCCCGATCCAATGCGTTCTACGGGATTCCCAACCGACGTTACCTGACCAATGTCTCCAAGGCCCAAACCGTCGATGACGCCACCTTGGCCACGATCCGTGACCCGAGAGTGCGGATGAGCCTCAAGTTGCAACAGGCCTTTGGCCTGAGACGGGAGGAGTCGATCAAGTTCATGCCCTCGTACGCCGACCAGGGCGACCACATCCGGCTCAGGGGCAGCTGGACCAAGGGCGGGAAGGCCCGGACCATCCCCGTGATCACCGACCAGCAACGTACCCTCCTGGACGCAGCGCACCGGCTGGCCGGCAAGGGGTCGTTGATTCCCAGTACCCGGAACTATCGCCAGCAACTGAAAGTCTATCATCGCGAGCTCCAGCGCAGTGGACTGTCCCGCATGCATGGGCTGCGACACGCCTATGCCCAGCGGCGGTATGAAGCCTTGGCTGGTTGGCCGCCTCCGGCCGCGAACGGGCCTCGAGTCCGGGATCTCACCGTCGAACAACAGGCCATCGACCAGACCGTCCGCCTGGTCATCAGCCGAGAACTGGGCCACGAGCGCATCAAGATCGTGGCCCTGTATTGCGGTCGGTAACTCCGTCCCCGTCCGTCAAAATCCCATCAGCCGGCGACGGCATTTCACCTTGTCGCTCGGGGCCCGTCTTCGGGATGATCCGGCCCCGTTTCCCCACCCGGCGACCGAATATGTCATCCCTCCGCTCCCGTTTGTTTCGGGGTCTCCTGATCACCGCCAGTTGTCTGGCCGGGATCGGTGGCCAAGTCTGCGCACCGGTTCTGGCGCAGGAAGTGCCCATGGGCCGGTACTCGCTGTCGACCCCCACGCCGACCGCCGCGCAGACCGATCTGCTCAGTACGGTCCTGACTCTCCGGATGCCGGAAGCGGTCCAGACCGTGGGGGAGGCGGTCCGACATCTTTTGCATCGAAGTGGCTATCGCCTGGCGCCCACGGCGGTCCACTCCCCCGACACCCTCCACCTGTTTTCCCTGCCCCTCCCGATGGTGCATCGGACATTGGGGCCCTTGTCCCTGCGCGAGGCCCTCTGGGTGCTGGCCGGACCGGCCTTCGCGCTGGTTCAGGATCCGGTTCATCGGCTGATCGCATTCGAACGGTGCGCCCTGGAGCCGGATGGGACATCGACCTGTGACGCGGCTTTCCCACCTGGAGGCTGTGCCGGATGACTCATCAGCCCCCCGCTCAGGCGACCCCGCCGGTCGAAGACCCCAGGGATTCGCCGGTTCTCTCGGACATCGACCCCCACCTCTTGGAAGAAGAACTCATACCGCCCCCTGACTCTCCTGACGCCGACCCCGCTCCCGCCCGCCGAAGGCGGCCCCGACCCGTCTTGATCCTTGGACTGTTGGGTGGGGTGATCCTCGGGGCCTTGGGGTATCTCGCCATCGGGCGCCTGACGATGCCGCTCGCCGAAAACCAGGCGCACCTGGAGCCTCGGCCCCCCGCGGCCTTGGTGCCCGTTCCACCGCTCCCGGCCAGCGTGGAGGAGTCTTCGCTGACCCCTCCGGCCAGCGAGAAGAACGCGCCGGCGGCCGACGACCTCCCGCCGTGGGCGCCCCCGGCCATGACGACCCCCCCGAATCCCGATGGGAATCGTCAGGCACTCTGGCAGCGGCTGGACACCCTGGTGACCCGCCTGGACGAGGCGGTCACCCGTCAGCCGACTCCGGACGCCCTGAATGATCAGGCCAAGGCTACCCTGGACCGGATGGAGGCGCTCCTCGCGCAACAGACGGCGGTTGTCGAGCAACTCGTCGCCGTCACCGCCTCATGGGAGACGAGGATCGACTCGGTCGAACAACCGCCCAGCCTTCCGACCGAAACGGCGCAAGGGGGACCGGCGGGTAGACCGCCCTTTCGTCTGGAAGCCATTGATGTTTGGGATGGGGTCAACCAGGTCACCCTCTCCCAGGCAGGTCAGAGGACATTCCTGCAGACGGGCGATCGCCAGGCGGGGTGGACCGTGATCCGAATCGACCCCCTTGTCAGGCAGGTCGAATGGACCGATCCACACGGCCAGTCCCACACCTTTTCACTTCCCTGAACACTTGAATGGAGATTCTGATTGCGATCCTGGGGTTCTACGGCGGATATCTGTGGGGCAGCACGACTCCACTGGCCGGATTTCCGCCGGCTTCCCCTCCCATCACCGCGCCCGCTCCGGTGCGTACCGCCCTGCCCCGATTGGTCGAACCGCCCGCGGTTCCCTCCACTCCCCGGGAGAACAGGCCGACCCGCTCACCGGTGACCGGCCGGCTGACTGGGCTTCGTTGCCATCCCGATCACCGGTCGTCACCGGTCCCCCGACCGGTGACGATCTACCGGGATCTGTCGTTACCTGACCCGGCGCATTCCGCCTTCTCGCCCTCCCCTGTCCGGGAGACAGGGCCATGATCGGCCGTCGTGGCCGAAACCGCCGCTCCCCGATCACGGCGCCTCTCCTGGCCGGGTTCCTGATGGCATCACCCTGTGTGCTGGCGGCTGACCGGGGGTCGTCCGTGCCTAGCACGGTCGATGGGACCGTCCCGACCGTCTCCAACCCCCCCACCCCCTCATCCCGATCGGTGACGACGACCGAATCTTCGGCCCGACTGTCCGCTACCCACCAGTTTCGGGCCCAGCTCTGGGAGCTCTCCGAGACGGAATGGCGGCGGTATCTCGATCTGATGCAGGGCATTCGCGGCAGCATCAGCCCCGCCACGATTTCGCCGGTGGAGGTGCTGGGCATCCACGCCCGCAATCCGGGGGAACGACGTCATTACGCCAAACGCTGGGCGCGGGTCATGACCCAGGATGCCCGACGCATCCTGGCGTTCCAGCGGGCGTACGATGCGGCCATCCGACAGGTCCAGGGCGGCGAACCCCTGATCAACCGGTCCCGATTGTCCCGCTCGCCGGCCCCCCGGGCTGCGTTCGATTCCCAGGATCGGCTGCTGTTCTTTACCCAGCCGGACTGTCCGGCCTGCGACCGGGTCATGCGCCGGCTCATGGAGCGACTTGATGAATACCACGGCCTGGACATCTATCTGGTGAACCTGACCCCGGACGATGATGCGGCCGTGCGCCGCTGGGCCCGGGCGCAGGCGATTGACCCCGAACTGGTTCGCAGTCGGCGGGTGACACTGAATCACAATCGGGGCGCCCTGCAACGCTGGGTCCATCCGATACCGGACCTGCCGGTGGTATTTCGTCTGCAAGGCAACGAGCTGATGTCCGTCTTGCCCGCGGATCTTCGGCCATGACCTTCCGCTGGATTCGTGATCGGCGCTGCGCGAAGCCGTCCGGCCAGCGGTCCACCCCCCTCAGAGGGGGAGAACGGCCCCGAAGTCCAGGGAGGCGGTCGACCTGGAGCGTTCGTCGAGTCGAGTCTCGAATCCGCGCACGGCTGACCCGACGATTCCGCGGTCGCGTCGCCCATCGGCCGCGAATCCAGTGGGTGGCCATGGGGGCACTGCTGGCCTCAATGTCGGCTCCGGCCGAGCTGACTGTATTGCATGACAGTGGCCGAACACGGCCGGTGGCCCCGTTCCTGTCCATTTTGGGCGGCCCCGACGCTTGGTCCTCAATCACCCCCGGATCCCGGGAGTCCCTGGACAATCCCCGGGGGGCGGCCTCCGTCGATGCCACTGTCCGGCCGGCGGATCGGCCAGCCGGGGGGGCGATCCGATCGCCCGGACTGACTCCAGGACCCGTCCCCATTAGAGCCCATCGACATCCATTCGCCCGCCCGTTCTTTCTGGTGGGTTCCGATCCTCGGTCCCGGCAATGGCTGGCCCGTCATCGGGACCGGCTGGAGAAGATCGGTGCGGTCGGCATGCTGGTGCAGACGGACACGCTGAACGATGTCCGGACGATCAGGGCCCTGGCCGGGGCACTGCCTCTGATGCCCGCGTCGGGCAGTGACCTCGCCCGTGCCCTGGGCATTCGGCATTATCCCGTCTTGATCACCGACCGTGGGATCGAACAGTAGGGCATCGGGTCCTTCCGCCGTCGGTGGTCGGCCCCGACCATGAGGAAGACCCCCCTGGAAGCGTGGCTTCGACCGCCGGTCGAGCTGTGGTCTTGCCTGACGAGCCTGGGGGCCGGCACCCTCGCTTTCCTGGCGCCTTGGGCGTTGATGATGCCCCCGGGAGTGGCTCAGGGAGCCGGGATATTGCTCTGGGGTCTGGCCGCCCTCCGGCTGCGTCAGGCCTATCGGGTGTGGCGGTACCAACGCCATCTGCGCTGCCTGCCGGTCTGGCAAGTGAGCACCAGGGACTTGCCGGTGAGCCGACACAAGCTGTTTCTGGGCCGGGGATTTCGCTGGACCCGACAGCATACCCAACGGCTTCGGGATACCCTGAACCCCCAGGCCCGACGTTATGTCGAAAACGGTCCCCTCTATCGCTGGGCTCGTGAACGGGAGATCGCCTGGGAAACCCACGCCCTGCTGGCCCCCTTGGCCCGGCGGCTCGGCGTCCGGGCCTGGTGGAATCCCCTGGCCCCCCAGCCCCCGGTCGGAGGCTGGCCGGCGATCCATGGGGTGGAACCCCGGGAACAGGCGGTCTGGATGAACCTGGGTGATCGGGGGGGTCACACGCTGGTGCTGGGCACCACCCGGGTCGGCAAGACCCGCTTGGCGGAAATCCTCATCACGCAGGATATCCGACGCGGGGAGGTGGTCATCGTCTTCGACCCCAAGGGCGACGCCGACCTGATGCGCCGGATGTATGCTGAAGCCCAACGATCCGAACGGGCCGAGGACTTCTGCCTGTTTCATCTCGGCTTTCCGCAGTTTTCGGCGCGCTACAACGCGATCGGGAACTTTGCCCGCATCACGGAGGTGGCCACCCGCATTGCCAGCCAACTGCCGGGAGAGGGCAATTCGGCGGCCTTCCGGGAATTCGCCTGGCGCTTCGTCAACATCATTGCCCAGGCACTGGTGGCCCTCGGCCGGCGTCCCGATTTCCGGCAGGTGCGGCGCTATATCAACGATATCGAACCGCTGTTCATCGAATACACCCGTCATGGTCTGGCACGGTATGGCCCACCGGACTGGACGGAGGCGGTCGACCGCCTCCGTGAAAAAATCGCCGAACGTCACCTGCCGACGGCGCAGCGTGGGCGCCAACGCGACACCATCGCCCTGCTGCGCTATCTGCAGGGACAGGATTTCTATGATCCAGTCTTGGATGGACTCCTGTCCGCCATCCAGTATGAGCGAACCTATTTCGACAAGATCGTCAGTTCGGTGGGGCCCTTGATGGAAAAGCTCACGACCGGGGCGGTCGCGGGACTGATCTCGCCCAACTATGACAACGAGGAGGATCCGCGCCCGGTCTTCGAATGGATGGACATCATCCGGCGCCGGGGGATCGTCTATATCGGACTGGATGCGTTGGCGGACACCGCCGTCGCCGGGGCGGTGGGCAATGCCATGTTCGCGGATCTGGTGTCGGTAGCCGGATGGATCTACAAGCATGGCCTCAAGGACGGGGAACGCGCACCGCCGCCCACCATTTCCCTGCATGCGGATGAGTTCAGCGAACTGCTCGGAGACGAGTTTGTCCCGCTACTGAACAAGGCTGGCGGAGCGGGGTTCCAGATTACCGCCTATACCCAGACCTGGTCGGATGTCGAGGCCACGATCGGCAATCGGGCCAAGGCCGGACAGGTGGCCGGCAACTTCAATACCCTGATCATGCTCCGGGTCAGGGAACCGGCCACGGCGGCGCTGCTGACGGACCAGCTGCCGCAGGTCGAGGTGGTGACGATGATGAGCGTCTCTGGCGTGGCGGATACGGCGGAACCCGGTTCCGGCATCGATTTTCGATCCCGCAACGAGGATCGCCTCAGTGTCACCGAAGTGCCGATGCTGACCCCGGCCGATTTGGTGGCCCTACCCAAGGGCCAGGCCTTCGTGCTGATGGAAGGGGGCCAGTTGTGGAAGATTCGCATCCCCCTGCCGATGGCGGATCCGTCGGCCCCCGCCACCTTGCCGGCCATCGCCGCTGAGATGCAGCGCCGGTGCCAAACCCATCCGGGCTGCCCCCCCGTCACCCCGCGTGGGCGAATTGATCCGACGGAGTATGCTGAACCCGAATTTCGGGATGAGGGGGGCGGATGAGTAATCCAGCCAGCCGCCCCGATCCGAGGTCGGGACGAGGATGGATCACCCGCATCCTATCCAGTATCTTCCGGCTCGGCGGATGGCTGGTCGGCTCCTTGGTGCTGTCGATTCTGGTCGAATGGGTCGGGATGGTGTTCTGGTGGCCGGACGAGGGGATTGATCACAGTCGGGCCTTGCTGGAAGCGGAAATCGGCTATCTCCAGAACGACTTCCGGCGCAGCGTCCTGGCCCGTGATCCGACCCGGTTCGCCCTGGGTCTTGCCACCCGCATGGATCATCTCTTGTTTGATGCGGCGCGGTGGGATGGGCTGGTCCGACGGATGACTCAAGTTCCCGACGGCCCTGCGCAAGTCGTCTGGCGGATCGGCCACCGGCTCTACCGACGTCTGATGCCTTACGGCATGGCGGCCCAGCAGATGGTGCAGGTCTTTTGTGTCCGTGTCGCCATCTTGACCTTGGCCCTGCCGGTTTTTTTGCTGTTCGGTCTGGTGGCCTTGGTGGAGGGACTCGTGGCGCGTGACCTGCGTCGATGGCGTGGCGGACGGGAGAGTTCCTTTGTCTATCACCACGCCAAAAAAGCCGCTTCGCCCTTGCTCGCGCTGTGCTGGATCAGCTATCTGGCGCTGCCGTTCAGCCTCCATCCCGCCTATATCGTGTTGCCGTTTTCGACCCTGTTCGCCCTGAGCGTGGCCATCGCAGCCAGCACGTTCAAGAAATATCTCTGAGCGGGTTTCAGCGCCTGGTGATGCCACCCGTTGACCCCAGCGGGTGGCAAGAGCCCAGCTCACCTTCCGTCATCCAGCACCGGTCAGCATGGCGCCTGCCCCAACCGGCAATGGGCATGGTCATGATCAGTCGGGTTTCTGTTGGCGCTATCGCCGACCTCGGCCGGTCGAGACGGCGGATGGATTTTTCACTGGGGGGGAGATTCATGCCTTGCTTCGGGACGGTCACCTGCGGTGCCTCCCCTGGCATTGCCCCCCATGCCCTGTCTTCCAGGTGCAGGATGGATAATGGGGTGCCTTGGGCCCAGACGCGGCGGATCAGGAAGTCGGGTTGGGGAGCCGAATCAGAAAGCCAAGAATGGTGGTCGCCACGGCGACGATGGCGAAAATGGCCAGGAGGATCCGGGTTTCGCGTCGGGCGATCTCGGCATCTCGCTTGGCTGCTTCGGCATCCCGATCGGCCTCTCGCTTGGTTGCCGCGGCATCTCGCTTGGCTGCTTCGGCATCCCGATCGGCCTCTCGTCTGGCCAGTTGTTCGGCCAGGTGCGCAATATCGGTCTTGTACTCTGCTTGCCGGGTGTTCATGCGTTCCTCCAGGACGGCCAACTGCCGTGCCACATCTTGAATGGTTGGGTCACTCATCGCCCCATCTTACCATGACCGGAATCAGCAAACACCGTGCCATGATCAGTCGGGTTTCTGTTGGCGCTATCGCCGACCTCGGCCGGTCGAGACGGCGGATGGATTTTTCACTGGGGGGGAGATTCATGCCTTGCTTCGGGACGGTCACCTGCGGTGCCTCCCCTGGCATTGCCCCCCATGCCCTGTCTTCCAGGTGCAGGATGGATAATGGGGTGCCTTGGGCCCAGACGCGGCGGATCAGGAAGTCGGGTTGGGGAGCCGAATCAGAAAGCCAAGAATGGTGGTCGCCACGGCGACGATGGCGAAAATGGCCAGGAGGATCCGGGTTTCGCGTCGGGCGATCTCGGCATCTCGCTTGGCTGCTTCGGCATCCCGATCGGCCTCTCGCTTGGTTGCCGCGGCATCTCGCTTGGCTGCTTCGGCATCCCGATCGGCCTCTCGTCTGGCCAGTTGTTCGGCCAGGTGCGCAATATCGGTCTTGTACTCTGCTTGCCGGGTGTTCATGCGTTCCTCCAGGACGGCCAACTGCCGTGCCACATCTTGAATGGTTGGGTCACTCATCGCCCCATCTTACCATGACCGGAATCAGCAAACACCGTGCCATGATCAGTCGGGTTTCTGTTGGCGCTATCGCCGACCTCGGCCGGTCGAGACGGCGGATGGATTTTTCACTGGGGGGGAGATTCATGCCTTGCTTCGGGACGGTCACCTGCGGTGCCTCCCCTGGCATTGCCCCCCATGCCCTGTCTTCCAGGTGCAGGATGGATAATGGGGTGCCTTGGGCCCAGACGCGGCGGATCAGGAAGTCGGGTTGGGGAGCCGAATCAGAAAGCCAAGAATGGTGGTCGCCACGGCGACGATGGCGAAAATGGCCAGGAGGATCCGGGTTTCGCGTCGGGCGATCTCGGCATCTCGCTTGGCTGCTTCGGCATCCCGATCGGCCTCTCGCTTGGTTGCCGCGGCATCTCGCTTGGCTGCTTCGGCATCCCGATCGGCCTCTCGTCTGGCCAGTTGTTCGGCCAGGTGCGCAATATCGGTCTTGTACTCTGCTTGCCGGGTGTTCATGCGTTCCTCCAGGACGGCCAACTGCCGTGCCACATCTTGAATGGTTGGGTCACTCATCGCCCCATCTTACCATGACCGGAATCAGCAAACACCGTGCCATGATCAGTCGGGTTTCTGTTGGCGCTATCGCCGACCTCGGCCGGTCGAGACGGCGGATGGATTTTTCACTGGGGGGGAGATTCATGCCTTGCTTCGGGACGGTCACCTGCGGTGCCTCCCCTGGCATTGCCCCCCATGCCCTGTCTTCCAGGTGCAGGATGGATAATGGGGTGCCTTGGGCCCAGACGCGGCGGATCAGGAAGTCGGGTTGGGGAGCCGAATCAGAAAGCCAAGAATGGTGGTCGCCACGGCGACGATGGCGAAAATGGCCAGGAGGATCCGGGTTTCGCGTCGGGCGATCTCGGCATCTCGCTTGGCTGCTTCGGCATCCCGATCGGCCTCTCGCTTGGTTGCCGCGGCATCTCGCTTGGCTGCTTCGGCATCCCGATCGGCCTCTCGCTTGGCTGCTTCGGCATCCCGATCGGCCTCTCGCTTGGTTGCCGCGGCATCTCGCTTGGCTGCTTCGGCATCCCGATCGGCCTCTCGTCTGGCCAGTTGTTCGGCCAGGTGCGCAATATCGGTCTTGTACTCTGCTTGCCGGGTGTTCATGCGTTCCTCCAGGACGGCCAACTGCCGTGCCACATCTTGAATGGTTGGGTCACTCATCGCCCCATCTTACCATGACCGGAATCAGCAAACACCGTTTTCTTGGGGATGCCGGCAATTCCGGGTTGACCCCCCCCCCCCCCCCCCCCATGGTAAAACGAGTCTAGGTTGTCTGCCGTCGCTCGGGAGTTTTGGCCTAAAGGGGCGGTGGACGAAGACGAAAGCATGTTTTTTATCGGGGGAATGACCTATGGCTGGAATCACCTGGACCGGCACCGACAACGACGACACGAAGGTCGGGACCGATGAGAAGGACACGCTCAACGGCGGCAAGGGCGACGACACGCTTACCGGCAAGCTGGGCAACGACACGATCACGGGCGGCGACGGCGACGACACGATCTACGGCGGCCGAGCCGACACGAACGAAGACCTGGCGGTGTTGACAACTAATCCGAGTCTCACTGACAACGACATCATCTTCGGCGGCGCGGGCAATGACGATATCAAAGGCGGCCTAGGCGACGACATCATCTTCGGCGGCGACGGCCATGACACGCTGAATGGCGGCGAAGGCAACGACATCATCTTCGGCGGCGCGGGGGTCGACACGATCTTCGGCTGGGATGGTGACGACCGGATCATCGGCGGGGGCGGCGTCGGCGGCGTCGGCAGGGGGAGCTATAATAATCTCTACGGGGGGGAAGGCAACGACACCTTCGTATTCAAGGTCGGCGATGGCCTCTACAACAGCATTCGGGATTTCACGGACGGCGACAAGATCGAGTTCATCGGCCTGAAGTTCAGTGACCTGACCATCGAGCATGGTAATTATGCTGGTGGCACCCAGTATCGTTACGCCAAGATCACGTTCGGCGACGGCGATGTCGTCTGGGTGAATGGCACTGTCTCGGGTAAAGGACTCGTCAGGGACCTCAAGAAGAGCGACTTCATTTTCAAGGCCAGGGACAAGAATGATTTCCACATGATGGAGGCCACCGAGGGCGCGGACACGCTCGGCGGCAGCACCGAAAGGGACAAGTTCAACGGGGGGGACGGCGATGACACGGTCGACGGCGGCGCCGGTAACGACAAGTTGCGCGGCGACGCGGGGGACGACACGCTCACGGGCGGGGACGGCAACGACCATTTGCGGGGGGGGGGGCGGGCAACGATACGCTCAACGGCGGCGCCGGTAACGACAAGCTGAAGGGCGGCAAGGGCAACGACACGCTCAATGGCGGCGACGGCGATGACAAGCTGAGCGGCGGGGCAGGGGACGACACCCTCACCGGCGGGGAGGGGGACGATGTCTTCGTCTACCACGGTGGCCACGACACCATCACGGACTTCACGGATGGGGACACGATCCGCCTGAGGGGGATCGACGGCGTCGATCAGTTCAGCGATCTGACCCTCACGCCAGGCGAAGGCACCATCACGATCACCTTCAGTCCAGGGAACTCCCTGACCATCACGACGGGCGAAACGCTGGACGCCAACGACTTCGAGATTCTTGACCTGGTCGACGCCTGACACACGCCGATCCCCCGGTGGCTGCGGCGGGACCGTGCTCCGGGGGATAGCGGATCTCTTGGCGAAGGCCATCAACCCCCGACTGCGAACGGGATTTTTCAGACGGGGATCCCGGCATTCCCGGTCCTACGGCCATCCGGGCCGGGCAGGTTGCGCGGGGACCCAGTCAGCGCGACGAAGCGGGTCAGTCGACCCGCGCCAGCCCGGAGTCTCCCTAGGTCGGTGACCACCGAAGACAAAACGACCCGGAGATCACTCAAACGCGTAGCGGCTCCCCGGCATCCTGTATCTTCCGCGCCGAGAGTCCATTCATTGCCCCAAACAAGACCCAGCCAGCCGTCCGGTTCGGAATGGGTCTCCTGGCACCGCTCTCAAGATATTGTCAATCATCCCGGGGTGCATGCTGACCGGGAAAAGTCAATAAAGCCGGGGGGTTCTTCGGGTTCGGTGAAAAAAAATGTTGTCTTCCACTGCTGGGCAGGTATCGAGTCATCGGCCATAGGGTTTTTCATTCATCCCCCGAGATCCCAAGGCCAGATCGCTGCCGAAACGGCCTCCGACCCATCGCACTCGCGAGGACCGGTGGATGCCCCTCGGGCACAGGGCCCGGGTACGTCAGCGCCGTGGGAACGAAGTGTTCCAGACCCAAAGACCGGCAACGCCCCCTTCGGGCACCCAGTCAGCCAGGCAGGCCCCATCCGTGGCGTGTCTTGGCGAGGCGGAGGAGGGGATTCGGATAGACTCGGTCCGGTCGTTGGGCTGTGTCTTGATTTCAGCCGGCCGAGCGGGAACTGAAGGGGGAAGGGATCGATACCGGATGACGCATCAAGACTTGGGATCGTGGGGGTCGGCGGTAAGGGATTTCAGGAGCATCCGTTCGCCCAGGTTTCAGAAACCGGCCGGTCCGCGGAAGCGTCCACTCCCCGACCTGCCGCCAGACGCGTTTGAACGGGAGGGGTCAGTGATGGTTCCGACCTGAGGCAAGCCCGCGGGAATGGCGGGCCATCCTCCCGACAGACCGCCTCCATCCCATCTTTTGTCATTCCGTTCCGGGCGACTGGGGGAAATCGCCGAAACCCGTGCCCGGCTGGTCGGCGTCCGGTCGGCTATTCGCTCTCCCGGATGCCCCCGAACCCGCCGAGCAGATTGACCGTGGAACGCGGATCGTTGACGACCCCGGCCATCTCCTGATGCGCCGGGCCGTAAAACCCGCCCGTCACCCGGCGGTCCGTGTCACCGAACTGGTGGCCGGTGACCTTGATCTCGTAGCGGAGTTGGGGTTGCCGAAAGGGTTTGGCGCGGGTGATCTCACGAATGCTGCCGACATGCACCTGGAGATTGCGGAACTGGACCGTCCCGGCCAGCGTGTCGAGATCGACTTGCAGGGTCGCCTCCCCCGTCACCGGAGGCAGGCGGTGCCTGCCGAGATCCACCCCGAGCAACCGCCCTTCCCAGACCGCCTGGCCGCTCACGGCCAGCGCAGCGTTGTCCGCCAGGGGGGTGGCAGGCGACGTCCCGAAGGCATTGGCGTAGGCCAGCGTGAAGTCATGTGGATTCTCATGCAGATTGTCCTGGAGATCCCGCTCGACGCTGACTCCCCACGCGGCCCAATCGCCCCAAGCGGCGTAACCGTAACGTTCGGTCTCGGCGGCCACTTTCTTATCGACGAGCTCGTAGCCGATATCGGCCAAAAAGCCATAGTCCAGTTCGGCCGGCATGCCCCCGTCATAATCGTCCCGGCAGTAGGCCATCAGCGAGGTGCAGACCCCCAAATGCCCCTTGTCGCGCACGGCATCGGCCTCATGGGGCTGCTTCACCATCCACCACTGGTCCTTATGCCGCCACTGCATCGGCACCGGTTTCCCCCCATAGGCGAGCTTGGCGTTCGGGCCGTTCCAGGTATGCTTGTCGGCGTTGTAGTAGGTGCCCAGATAGAAATCCGCCGTGGTGTTGACAATCCCGAGGGCATGACCGATCTCGTGGGCCACCGTGCTCGGCATGCCGTCGTGCAGATTGTCGTGCACATATTTGGAAATGCCGATCATCCCGTAACGGACAAGAAAGTCTTCCCCGTCGGGACCATGCTCCCACTTGCGGATGCCGCCGCTCACGGCATTGCGGTCCCGGAGGATGACTTGGAGCACTAGCCCCCGGACATCCCGGTAGGTGGTGCCGTCGTTCAGGGTGACGGTATGGCGCTGGCCGGTATCCACCAGCCGTCTCGACCAGACTTTCGCCGAACGGCGCAGCACGCCCATGAACTCCCCCGACGCGCCGTTTCTTTTCTTCGGCAAAAGCCCGTTGGCCGGCTGGGTCTCGTGAGGCCCGAAATGGAACCGGATAGGCATGGTGCCGGCCGGGCCGCCTTTCCAGGCGCCAAAGGTCAACCCATCCCGCTGACCGAGCACGGTGAGGGACTTCAGGGGGACATTGTGTAAAACGGCGTTTGATCCGTTGCTGTCCATATGGGCGGCCCGCAGGCGATCGAAGCGCTTTTTCGCCTTTTTTGCCGGCTTGGCCTGGAGCGGCTTCACGCCCAAATGCCGGGCAACGCCCGCCGTATTATTCCAACTCTTTTGCAGGTCAGCGGCCGTCCGGTTACGCTTTCGGACACTCTTCGTCTGGAAGGGCTGTGCCCGTGCAGCCGGGGCCGACTCCGTACCCCGGGCGGCCGCCAGGCCAATGAATGAATCCCCAGTCGCTCCCTCAAGACAGATCCGATCCGGGATGGGCGAGTTGTCCCGGCACGACAGACCCTCCGCCAACGCGCTCCCCGCCAATGCGACCCCCATCAATAGAAAATTGACAATTGTCACCGCGGAAATCTTACGCCGGGCCAACTGTCGGACTGACATCATGTTTGTGTCCAGAATTATCATAGTGACGACACTTGATTGCTTGAGTGCTATTATACAGTTGAATACCCCACTTCCACTCCGAAGTGCAATACTCACCGCGATCCCGAAATGAGAATGTCGCCTGAATGGAGGGATCGCGGCAGCGACCGAAGATTTCAGCGCTCCCAGTGGCTTATTTCGACCATGGATGGCGTTCATCTCGACTTTTGGGGAGTTTAGCAGACGCCATCCTCCGACGTCAGGGCCGATCCGGCCTGTTTCGTCCGAGCGGGTCCATGCCCGTAGAGTATGGGCTTCCCGGAAGAGGGATGGTGTCGAAGGCCCAGCCGGTCCTGGTTGAAACGATATGACATTTCCAATGTCTGTATCGTATGCGACGATGCTGGTTAAGGTGTTGGGATCCGGCCGTCCCAGAAGCCAGCTTGTATCGATTCCGTCTTTTTTTCCCTGATCCCTGGCCCAAGAAACGTCATCCCCCGTGCCACTTTGAAGTGCAACCCTTGGCCCCGTCGTCTGATCGCTTGAGGTAGAGCAGATGGCAGCGGGCCAGAGGATGACCGACCCCCTCAGTTGACCAATCAACGGAGAAGGGTCATGCCGACTGGCGGCCACACCCCTGACCCACTTGGACAGATCGCCCATTTCCGCTCTCCAGTCCACGGGGCGGTCCCAGCGACCGATGGCCGTACAGCTCGGACGGGACATCAGTTCGATTTCCCGAAAGCTGTCCCGCCATCGCGGACAGCGGGGGGATCGACCTCAGCCCGCCCAGGGCAAGGCGCCGAGCCGGCGCCGGGTCGCCTCGGCTGTGCCCTGGAAGATGACCCCGGAGCGCTGGGCGCTGCACGACATCGTTCCGCGATGTTCGTGGCGATATAAGGACATGGCCCAGGCCCAAGACGGCGGACGGCATGGTAAGGGGCGACCCCCCGGTCTCCGCTGCCGACATGAAGTGGAGACGACCGAAGCGGTCATCATGAAGGCGGATAGGGACAAAAAGACCATGGCCACGATGGGGATGGCCGTTGCATGGTGGTGGCGGCGGAGTCCAACGGTGACGCCCGCCGGGCCCCTTTGGACCACCTCTCGGGCCGTCAGGGCCGCTTTGTCGTCAGCTTGATGGATGCCAGCACGCCAAGTATAGCCAGCAGATCCGACGCCAAGGCGGACCGACCGGCGAACGGCGCTTCGAACAAGATCGTGGACCCCCGCGAAACCGCTGCCTCGTCCGACGAGGTATGAAGGATTGGTGACGGTGCCCCACCGGACGAAATCCATGGGTCGGTCTTATCTTGTCAACCGGACTGGGTGGGCGGTTGACGACCTATCCACTCATCCCATTTGACCCCGCCCTCTGTCCATCCTGATTTTCATTGTCCATCCCCTCATTTCGTCAGTGGGTTCCTCCTGCGTCAGTCGGTGGCCTGCGCGGGGGGACCCCATTCATCCCCGATCACTTCCCCCTTCAGCCGCTGCCGGCCCGGCCAGGGCGTCTGCGTTCCTGGCATCGGCTGACGTGGGGACGGACAACCTCCCGCCCGCCCGGCGGTCAGGACCCCCCCGGTCTGGCGGGTCAGGGGGTCGGGAAGACCGCGTGAACCGGGCAGACGCCGTGGCCGTTCGCGGGCCAGGCGCCTCCCGTCCCCGACCCGACAGGCGGTGATCGCATTGAAGGCCCGGCCCGGGCGCCCGTCGTCGGCCTCCTCGAGGCGTCGGTCTTCGATCCGGGGACCGACCTTGAGCGCGTGGAAGCCCCGTTCGATCGACCCGCGCCGGGAGGGCTGGCCGGGACCGGGAGTCATTTTTTCCCTGAAAAGTCTTGATCCGGGGTTGATTTTTCGGGGGGGGGGGGGGGGGGGGTAGGATCAATCCTTCTTGCCTTTGTCCATCCCCTTGACTCGGAGGGCTTGTCATGATGTCCCGAACGAACCGCTGCGTCCCTTGCTTCCTCGCCGTGATCCTGGCCCTGACCCTGGCGGGTTGCGGCGGCGGGAGTGCGCAACCGAAGCCCCCCCCGCCCCCGCCGGCTCCCATGATGGTGGACATGTCTTCCGTGTCCGCGGGCGCCGACAAGGAAGCCGGCACGCTGGAGATCGCCGCCGGGGCCTCGAAGACGCTCGGCGAGGTCACCTACCGCTGTGCGGCGGGGGGCGATGGCTGCACGGTCACGGTCAAGGCCGATGGCACGGCCACCTACACCGGGGGGCGGGTGACGGCGGCGGACTCTGCTGGCTACACGGCTGAGGTGGCCGCGGCGGTGGCGGCGAAGGCGAAGGCCGACGCCGACGCGGCGGCTGAGAAGGCCCAGGCCCAGGCCGAGGCCGAGCAGCAGGCGGCGGCCGCGCTGAGGCTCTACACCGGCTTGGCCGGATTTTCCCAAGACGGCGGCGAAGGCAATCGGAGCGTGTACTGGACGACTGAGAAGCCCCTGGTCCTGAGGGTGAAGAAGGGTGACGGGGATGTGAGCATGAAGGTCGACCCCGACACGGCGGCCGTGAAGCGACAGGGCTGGACGCGGAAGCGGTACGTGGCGGCCGAGGCGCCCAGCGACGGCAGCCGCTACGAGGCGTATGTCTACGGGAACATCGCGGACCCCAAGCCCCAGCCGGGGAAGAAGTTCTCGGATGATGCCGAGTGGGGCAATTACTTCTCCAATGGGCTGCTCTCGGAGGCCGAGACGGAGGGTCAGGGCGGCGTGATCGCGCGGTCGGCGAGCTTTGGCTTCGCCGCTGGCACCAACACGGCCGGGGTGAAGGTCTATCCCCTGCAGGGGGACGACACCACCGTCAAGATCCGCGGCCTCTTCGACGCGGTGCCTGGGGAGTTCATCTGCACGCCCTCCGGCGAAAACGTGTGCGCGGCCCGGCTCACCTCCGACCAGTATTCGGCGGACAAGCTGGGCGTCATGCTCGGCGGGGCGGAGAAGGCGGGGGCGTCGTTCAACCAGAACAAGGCGGTGTGGCAGTTCAAGCCCGACGATCCGGACGCCCCGACGACGGCTGGCCCCCCGCTGCAGGACGAGGGCTACAGCACCTACGGCTGGTGGATCCACAGAACCCGGGACGACAAGACCTGGACTGCGAGCGCGTTCTATGCCGTGAGGGATCCCGGCGGGGGGGTCGTGCGCGAAATCACCAACCTGACGCGGGACTCGTTGCAGGGGCAGGCGACGTACACGGGCGGGGCGGGTGGCTACTACGCCATCAACAGCACGGTGGCCGCGGACAGCCACGCCGGCTGGTTCGAGGCCGACGCCACGCTGGAGGCTGACTTCAGCGCCAACACGGTCACGGGCACGATCAGCGGGTTTCGGACGGGGGCCCTGGGCAGCGCCACGGCGGGCACTGCGCGGGCCTGGTCGGTCGAACTGCTGAAGAAGCCGTTCGTCGCCGATGGGGGCTTCGACCAGCCCATTGCGGGCGGTGGCACCAAGTGGACCAGGGACGGAACCGTCGCGAATGCCTCCGGCCAGTGGGAGGGGACGTTCGCCGAAGGCGGCGACACGACGGACGGCTTGCCGGATGTGGCGGTCGGGACGTTCTACACCGAATACCACAACCTCGGCCGGATGGTCGGCGGGTTCGGCGTGAACAAGCCGTCCCAGTAGTCCGCGTTCCCGGGGGGGCATCGACCGAGGCCCGGAACGGGGCCGGATGGGGGAGGGCGGCGGTTCCCTGACGGGTTGCCAGGAGGACCGGCTGCGGGGCCGGCAGCCGGCAGGAGACCGGTCTTTGGCGGGGCTGAAATCGCCGTCTGGCGGGTCATGCCCGGGATTCCGGGAGTCGGTCACCGGTCATCCGCCCGCCGCATTTCGCCCTGGGGGCGGCCGGCGGTTGTTCGGAGGACGGAGAAACAAGTGGGCCCCATCAGGGCACGGGTCCCGTCTCGACCCATCGGTTCACTGCCGTCTTTACCAGGGCATGGGGTCCGTCGACGAAACGACTGGCGCCGTGGCAACAGCCGCTCCCCCCGAGCGTCTGATCCGTTCCCTCCCGGCCTGAGCGTCATCCCCCGGGTCCGTGATCCCATGATCGGCCGGGCGGCCGGACCCGATGGGAGGATTTCGCCCCCGGTCGGCCGGGGATGAGGGGGGAACCGCCCTCCCCGGCCGGACGGGCTCGCCTACTCGGTCTTCTTGGCGGCGAATGTGCCCCGCACCGAACTGTAGGGGCCGGTGTCGGGGACGCGGCGACCGACCCGGGCGTGGAAGGTGCCATACGCGTGGTGGGGTGGACGGTCATTCACGCCAGTCTGGTTGGCGAGTACCTGGATAAACGTGCCCGTCCAGCCCAGGCCGCCCGCGCCCACGCCGCTGGTATTGCCTTGATTGAATCGGTTGGTCAAGCTCGTTGAATTCAGGTTGACCACCCAGCCCGGGATGGCCGCGCCCTGCTCGTCCCGGAAGTGGGTGATGGCCCCTTCGATCGTGTCGGCACCGAAGTCCGCCGTCAGGCGGGTGGTGGCGGTAAAGGACCCGCCCCGCATCGCGTCGCCGGTCCGGGGGCGCAGGGAGTAGAGCCCGACCGCGGAGCCGGCGTAGGTGGCGGTTCCCGTGATCTCCGCTTGCCTGCCATCGACGGCAGTCAACGAAGAAGTGGCGATGAATCGATAGGTGGTGTGAGTGCCGTCGGCCGCCTGCGGCTCGTTCATCCACCAGCCCATCCGGTAGTAGGGGGTGGAGGACGCCGTCCGGTTCGTGTACACGACCACCCGCTGCGTGGCGCCCTGCGCCTGGGGGCGCTCGAACACCCGCTCGGTCCAGCCGGTGAGCGCCGGCGCCGCCCTGACATCGGTGAACCGCTGGGCGGCCGGGCGCGTGCCGGCGGCGATGCTCAGCTCGCCCTGTGCGCTCACCAGGACTTCATCCATGTCGAACTTGGTGGCCGAATTCTTGCCGGAGTCGTCGGTGGTCAGGGTGTGATTGTCTCCCGGAGGGGTGTTGATGGCCGTGTCGACGGCTGTGCCCCGGGTGCCGATCCAGGTGGGGAAGGGCACCAGGGTGACCGTGGCGGTGCCGCCCGTCGTCGTCCCGACGAGCCCGCCCGGGCCGTCCGAGATGGCGACGGTGCAGGCCGCCCCGTCCGTGGGACACGCAATGACGGTGCCGCCGGCGGTGTGGGTCTGGCCGGCCGGAAGGATCACCGTGCCCTTCTTCAGGTCATGCATTGCCGGCAGGGTCAGCGCCACCGGGGCGGGGGGCGGCGGCGGTGGGGTCACTGGGGTCACTGGCCGCGGTGGGGGGGTCACCGTCACGGTGAGCGTGCCGCCGGTCTGGGTCGCCGTCCGCTGATTCGTCACTGGGTCCACCTGGACCGTGAATTCGCAGGCTTCGCCCCCGGCGGCGCACCTCAGGGTGGTCCGACCGGTGGTCACCGACTCGCCCGCTGGAATGGTTGTCGTGCCGGCGTTCAGGTCCGTGCTGCCCGCCAGGTCCACCTTCCGCACCAGGGTGAGTCGGCCCCCGGTCGCGGTCGCCGTCAGCGCCTCCGTCTCCTCGTCCTGCACGACCGTGAGGGTGCAGTCCCGGCCGCCGGCCGCGCACGACAGGGTTGTCGTGCCAAACTTCCGCGACTCGCCCGCCTCAATCTCTATCGGGCCGGTGGGCAGGTCTTGGCTACCCTTCAGGTCGACCACCCCGGTGAGTGGGTTGGCTGGGTTGCCGCCCCCGCCGCCGCAGCCCGCCACGGTCAGGGCCAGGATCACGGCGAGGGAGCAAGGGACGCATCGGTTGGTTCGGGACATCATGGCAAGACCTCCGAGTCAAGGGAGTGGATCATGGGAAGAAGGATTGATCCTACCCCCCCCCCCCCCCCCCCCGAAAAATCAACCCCGGATCAAGACTTTTCAGGGAAAAAATGACTCCCTGTCCCGGCCAGCACTCCCCCCGCCCGGCTTCCGGGTCGGCCGCTGCCCCAGCCCCGCGGCGGATACCGATGGAAAAATCAGTCCGGGGAGCTCGTGCCCCGGCCGCAGTTCGTCCCATTCCCGCCCCCCCTGAAAAGAGCCGGTCCTCGGAACCCGGTCCTTTCCGGCCTCGTCTCCGGGGGGGGGTCATCCCGGGGCAGGCCACAAGACCAGCGACCCTGGCGAGCGAGCCGGCGAAGGGCACGGACCGGCGAGTAGAGTCCGGGCGAGGGCCGGGAGCCGTCCGGCGGGGCTGGTGAAGACCGGGCGGCCAATCCCCCGCCCCGCTTCCAGACCCAGTCGGCCGGGCAGCGCAAAGGGTCATGCACTGCGCTCCCGATCGGGGAGCCCCTGGATTTGACCCGGATGGGCCCCTAACCGCTGGCGACACGCTCAAGTGGACCGCTGGGTGGACCGATTCCGATCGACCGGAAAGCCCCCCCGGGTCCGGTCGGGGTTTCCGGTGGTCGAGGCCTCGATGATCGGGCATCCTTCGGCCCATGTCATCACACCCACCCAGGCACGCCATGCGCTTCCATTTCCTGCTGTTGACCGGACTGCTGCTGACCGCGTCCCCGATGCGCCCGGCGATCGCGGACGCCGAGGGGGAGCGAGCGGTCCTGGCCCGGATCCATCACGAGATCAGGGCCCTCGAACCCTTGCTGGCCGAAGCCGCATCGCAGGCGGACCCCGATGCCCGCATCCGGTTTCGCTATGACTGGCTGCGTCGCGACCTGGACCGGATGCTTCGCGGACTCCAGGCACATATCGAGGCGCCCCAAGGCACCCCCCGGGCCTTTCCGGCGCTTCGTGGTGACTATCGCCGATAGGCCGGGACGATGAATGCCACCCAGCAAGCCGCCTTCCGGGCCAGTACCGGAATGGCTCCCGCCGACCTGCTCATCGGGATCGCCTCGATCATCCTCACCCTGGCCTTCGTCTGGGGAGCCTGGGTGGCCATCGGGACATTCCGGGCCTGGCAGAACGGACAGGTCATGCTGTTCGACCTGGTCTGGAATTCCCTGCGGGCCGGCATCGTGCTGATGGTGCTCGGATTCTATCTGCAGCCCTGACCCTCGGGATGGTCACATTGATTCCCTATCGATCCCTTATGATGAAAATGCCCAATCGATCACCGAACTGCCCCTGTCGACCCCCATCACAGACCCAGCGGCCGCCGACCGAGGCGGCGTCATCGCCCGACGGCCGGAGTGCTCCGACCCCGGCCCGAGTTCGCGGCCGCGGCGGCTCATTGAAGTGGCTCCTGCCGGTCATTGGATGGCTGTCTTCCGGGCTGCCGTCACCGATTCATGCCGCCCTGCCGACGCCGGTCGCACCCAGCACATCGCCGGGAGCCGGTGACTGGATCGGTCTCATCAAGGGCTATATCAAGGATGGGGGGTTGGTGCTGGGACTGGCGATTTCGGTCCTGGGATTTCTGTGGGTCGCCTACCTCGGATTCGCCAAGCTCAACGAAGCCCGTCAAGGCCGGGCCGAGTGGGCCGAGGTCGGTGTGCTGGCAGTCGTGGGGGCCGTGGTGCTCATCTTCGCGAGCTACCTCCTGACCGAAGCGGCCGGCGTGATCTGATCCATGCCCGAGCAAGACGACCGGCTGGCGGACCGGCTCAACGGAGAACCCGTCATTTTCCGGGGCTGCACGTCCTCCGAGATGGCGCTGATCACGGGCCTGGCCTGCGGGATCTGGCTGCCGAGCGCACTGCTCGTCACCGGACTGATGGGCGCTGTCACGCTGGGATTCGGAGTCACCGCCATCGGGGTGGTCGCCACGGGCATCGTCATGGCAAGTCTCCTGCAGCGACTGAAACGCGGCCGCCCGGACGGGTACTACCAGCAGCAGATCATCGTCTGGCTCGCCGACCGGGGCATCCGCCGTGCGCCCTGCATCCGACGAAGTGGTCTGTGGAGCATCGGGAGAACCGACGATGCGGCGGTATCGACTGGAAATTGACAATGTCCGCGCCCACCTGCGTTCACTGTTCGCAGTGATCGGACTGCAGTTTGTCGTGATCGGGCTGCTCGGGTACGGCTGGAACCGGGCACCGGACCGGCTGATTGTCCACATTCCCCCGGACCTGCGTTCCGGGGCGGTGATGGCCCCCGGGGACGTCCCGGCGGCGAATGTATACGCCTTCGCTTTCTACATTTTCCAGCAACTCAACCGTTGGCCCGAGGATGGCGCCCGGGATTATGGCCGGGCTCTGTTTCGGGTGTCTCCCTATCTGACCCCCCGCTATCGAACGGAACTGATGACGGACATGGAACTGAAAGGCCGTCAGGGAGAACTCGTGCACCGGGTTCGGGGGGTGCAGGAGGTTACCGAAAACGGTTATGAATCGCGTCGCGTCGAGGTGCTCGCCCCGGGGGTCTGGGTAGTCTGGCTGGACCTGGAACTGACGGAGTCGGTTCGGGGCATGACCGTCAAGCAGGCGGCCATTCGTTATCCTCTGCGCGTCGTCCGTCTGGATATCGATCCAGAAACGAACCCTTGGGGGTTGGCCCTGGACGGCTTCGCCGGCGACGGTCCGCGACGGCTGACGGCCTCGGAACCGGACCCAACATCCCGATAGAGCCGAGGCCCGGTCGGTCTCGCCAACTGCACACTGACCCACGACAACCCCCCCTGATATGACCCCGATCCCATTCGTCCTGTCGTCCCCGGCCCGAATCTTTCGCCGCGATCGAACCCGCCGGCCCGGCGACCGGCAGCTGACCTGTTGGTGGCTGGCATTGGTGTGCAGCCTGGGGTTACTCGACGCCGGGCAGTTGAGTGCAGATGATGAACCCGCCAAAGAGGGGCTGGACGCCGTGGAACGGGTCATCTGGCGAAAAGAGCCGATCCGGCTGAAGCTGACCGTGGGACAGGAACGGCGCATCGATTTTCCGGCCGCCGTGCAGGTGGGCGTACCCGCTGGGATCCAGCCTCGTCTGCGAACGCAAAGCGTGAACGGCTCCGTGTACCTGCAGGCCCATGCTCCTTTCGGTCCTCACCGGGTCCTGGTCCGCGAATCCCGACCGGGGCGGATCTACCTGGTCGACCTCGTGGCGGTTGACGATGAGCCCGTGCACCGACCGACCGTGGAAATTCACCTTCCGGATGTCAGCCAACCGGACCCAGCGGACGAGCAGGTCTCATCTGGCCCTGGGCGGGGGCTCGCCGAATATCGCCGGTTGACCCGGTTTGCCGCACAACAACTCTATGCGCCGGCCCGTCTGATCGGTGAGCGCCTTGGCTTGGTCCGGGTGCCCCTTTCCCGCCAGCCTCGGAAGCTGTACCGGGGCGGGGCGGTACAGGCCACCCCATGGGTGGCCTGGCGGGCGGGTGGGTTGTATGTGACGGCCGTCAAGCTGACCAATCGCACCTCCCAGGGGCAGCCGCTGGACCCCCGATGGCTGCGGGGTCGATGGCTGGCCGCCACGTTTCAACATGGCCGCCTGCTGCCCGCCGGCGAGGAAGCCGACACTTCAGCGGTCTATCTGGTGTCGTCGCGTCCGTTCGATTTGGCCCGGCATACGTTCCCATGATCCGATCTTCCCCCCGAACCCGGCGGTCGGTCCTGGCGGGCGCCCCCAGGCCTCACCGGCCGGTCGCTGGACCCTCCCCGGCCGGTGGCCAGAACCCGATGGGCTTGGCGGCCACTTGCCGGCCGCGACAGCGGATGATCGCCTGATGGTCTCCAATCGACTGCTACCTCTGCTGGCCAGCGCGGTCGGTCTGATGTTGCTCTTCGTGACGCTCCAGTCCTGCCCCCGTCAGTCGAAGGAGAATCCGGTCTTGGCCGATATCCCTCAGGCACCGGTCCCTGATGCCGATACCCCGGCCGATACGATCAAGACGCTGACGGCCAATGTCGCCGCCATGGCGGCGGAAGTGAACGCGCTACGGCAGGACAATGAACAACTCCGGACGCTCAATCAGGATCTGGCGTCCGTTCGGTTGGGGATCACCGATCAGGTGACGCAGGAGGTGACGCGAGCCATCCAGACGCGGGACCGCGAGCGAGAAGCGGGCGATCAGGCGGTCCTGTTGTCCCTGCACGAGCGGATTGAGGCGTTGTCCGATGCCCTGGCTCGGTCCGCTTCGTCGTCTGGGGAAATGGATTATCCGGTGGGGGGTGAGTCATCGACCGGCTTGGCGAGGAATCTGCCCGGGCCATCAGGGGAAGACCATCTGATCTGGCACGAACCGCTGGAGCATCTCCATCTGTCGGCGGTCGGATCGACCCCGGCCAATCCGGCGTTGGCCGAGGCGAGGTGGCTCCCAGGCGATGAGTCGCTGCCGACGACTTCCCGCCCGCCCGATCCGGTCATATCCCCTCCGCCCGCCCCGGTGCAATCGGTTCATACGGTGCCTCGCAACGCCACCTTGATGGGTGCCACGGCGCTGACCGCTTTGGTGGGTCGCGTGCCGATTCGGGGTGAAGTGCAGGATCCCATGCCCTTCAAGGTGATCACCGGCGCTGACAATCTGGCGGCAAACGGATTGCGCATCCCGGGGGTGCATGGCATGGTCTGGAGCGGCACGGCGATCGGAGACTGGACGCTGTCGTGCGTGACCGGTCGGCTGGATTCGGTGACCTTCGTGTTCGATGACGGCACGATTCGAACCGTGGCGGGCAGGGGACCCGAACAGGCCTTGGCCTGGATATCGGATGATCGGGGGATTCCTTGCATCACCGGCGAACGGAAAACCAATGCCTCCGCTTTCCTCACCCAGCAGATCGCACTGTCGGCGGTCCAGGCGGCCGCGGAGGCGGCGGCCCAGGCGGAAACGACCCTGTCGGCCGGGCCGGCCGGCCACCTGACCCGACAGGTCAGCGGCCACCACGGAACCCACATCCTGGGCAAGACCATCGCCGGCAGCAGCGAGGCGGTGACCCAGTGGCTTCTGGAACGCCAGGCCCACCACTTCGATGCGGTTTTTGTGCCATCCGGTACCCGGGTGGTCATCCATGTGGACCAGGAACTGAGCCTCGACTTCGATCCGACGGGTCGGAAAATCCTCCATGATGCTCCGCCCCACTCCACCAACTGATCTCATCCTTCATTCGACCCTCATGACACCTGTTTCCCGATGGATGATCGCCCTGGGATTGGCGATCCTGACCGGTTGTTCCGCCAGCAAGGACACCATCTTGCCTCAGGACGGCCCCACGATCCGCGCCCTGTATGACCGACACCAGCGGGACGGGACGGCACGTAGCCCCCGGATCGGGGAGGCTATCCCCCCGAATCGGGACGCCCAACCCGTCACCCCCCTGCCGGATGACGTTGGGACGGACGTGGGCTGGCCGACAGATCCGATGAGAAGGGGTCCGGGATCCTTTCATCGGACCGCTCGGAACGAAATCGATGGGCTGTTTCCCCGGTTACCCAATCCGACCTTGCTGATGTATGTCTTTGCCCATCTCGATGAGGAGTCGGGTCTGCCCGTCCCGGGCTATACCACGGCTTTTCCGATGTATCGGGAAGGGGAGTATGCGCTCCCCGGGGAAGCCCGGTGGCGCCCATCCGACGCCGCCGCCGACTGACGGCCCCCCTGATCGTCCTTCGACATGGCGGACAGTGGGTCATCCCGTTTCCGGGATCTCCTGGCTCGACCCGGCAACCGCCTGGGGGCCCATGAGCCGCGACGCTCCTATCGCCCGTCGAGGGCGGTCCGACCGCGGAAGGTCGCCGAGGCGGCGGGCCGGTCCCGACCTGTGACGGTGCGAGAGATGCGGCGGATGTACACGCCCCATCCCTCCTTCACCGACCTCCTGCCCTGGATGGAATATCTCGCGGAAAGCCAGTCGTTCCTGCTGGAGGACGGAGTCAGTGTGGGAGCGTTGTTCGAACTCACCGCGGTCGGGACCGAGGCCCGGACCCCGACGTTCCTGCGGGAACTGCGAGATGCGATTCAGACCACGCTCACCGAGGCGATTCCCGAAGAGGACGACACACCGTGGGTACTGCAGTTCTATGTCCAGGATGAACCGGGTCTGCGGGCCTTCCATGACCAGATATCGGCCTATGGGCAAGGCGCCGCCAGGGACAGCGGGTTTACCCGACACTATCTGTCGCAGGTCGCAGACCACCTGTCCCGGATCAGTCAGCCAGGCGGCCTGTTCGAGGACACGGCCGTCACTGGCAGTCTGTGGCAGGGACGGATCCGTCGGGTGCGAGCGGTGCTGTACCGACGACTGGCCGTCAGCAGTTCGTCGCCGCCGGCGGAGGAAGTCGAAACGGTCCTGAATGATGTGGCCACCCGATGGGTCACGGCGCTGGCTTCCATCGGCATCGCGGCTTGTCGAGGAACCGGTCAGGATTTCTATGAATGGCTGCTCGGATGGTTCAATCCGGCTTCGCCGGTGACCGCGGGGAATCTGGATCGCCTGCGGGACCTGGCGCCCTACCCGGGTGACCACAATCTGCCGTTCGGTCATGATCTGGCCGAAGCACTCACCCTCTCAATGCCGGAATCCGACCACGAAGAGGCGCTCTGGTGGTTTGACGGATTGCCGCATACGGTGGTGACGGTCCAGGGGCTTCGCCGGGTGCCTGAAGTGGGGCACATGACGGCGGCCCGTCCCTCCGGGGATCATGTCTTTTCACTGTTCGACCGCCTGCCCGAGCACACCATCATGATGATGACCCTCACCATGCGGCCACAAGATCGGATCCGGGATCATGTCGCCCGGGTTCGACGGGCGTCGGTAGGGGATTCCGCCGAGGCCGCCCTCACCCGAGAAGATGCCGAAGCCGTCGAGCGGGAGATGGCCCGGGGCAACAAGCTGTATCCGCTGGATATGGCGTTTTATGTGCGCGGCCCGGATCTGGCGGCCCTGCGGGCTCAGGTCAACTGCCTGAACGCCGTGTTGTTGCCGAACGGCCTGCAGCCGATCCTCCATAGTCGGGATCTGCTGACTCTCGACAGCTATATCCGCTACCTGCCCATGGTCCATGATCCGTCCCTGGATCGGTTTCGCCGCCGTTCACGGCTGGTGTTTTCGAGTCACATCGCCAATCTGCTGCCCTTGTATGGACGATCCCGTGGGACCGGACATCCTGGTCTGGTGTTCTTCAATCGAGGGGCGGAACCCTTGACGTTCGACCCGCTGCACCGGGCGGACCGCAAGAAAAACGCTCATATGCTGATCCTCGGGCCCACCGGGGCCGGAAAATCGGCCCTGCTGATCTTTTTGCTGCAGCAGATGATGGCGCACCACCGTCCGCGCATCTTCATCATTGAGGCGGGCGGTTCGTTTGCCCTGCTGGGTCAGTATTTCCAGTCCCACGGCGTATCGGTCAACCAGGTGACCCTGAATCCCAACGAAGATGTCCGCCTGCCCCCATTCGCCGATGCGCTGCGCCTGATCGACCCGCCCGCTTCGGAAGCAGGCCGCCCGGCGGGAACGGGTCGGGATCTGCTCGGCGAAATGGAGATTGCCGCCCGTCTCATGATTACCGGCGGAGACGAACGCGAGGACAGGCGCATGACCCGGGCTGACCGGCTGCTGATCCGAAACGCAATCTACCAAGCCGCAAGGACCGTCCGCGAGGCGGGACGGGATCAGGTGCTCACCGAGGATGTCGTCCAGGCCCTGCAGCGGATCGGTCAGGACACTACCCTGCCGGAACCCAGACGCAGTCGGGCGATTGAAATGAGTGATGGCATGGCGTTGTTCTGTTCCGGGCTGGCCGGACATTTTTTCAATCGGTCGGGGGGGCGTTGGCCGCTTACCGATGTCACCATTGTGGAAATGGGCATGCTGGCCCGGGAAGGTTATGAAGACCAGCTCAGTGTGGCTTACCTGTCGATGATGAACCACATCCATGACTTGGTGGAGCGTCACCAGCATGAACCGAGACCCACCTTGGTGGTGACGGATGAAGGTCACCTCATCACCACCCATCCCCTGCTGGCGCGTTATGTGGTCAAGATCACCAAGATGTGGCGCAAGCTGGGGGCCTGGTTCTGGATTGCGACGCAGAATCTGGCGGATTTTCCGGACGCCAGCCAACGCATGCTGAACATGATGGAATGGTGGTTGTGCCTGGTGATGCCGAAAGAGGAAGTCGAACAGATTGCGCGGTTTCGGAATCTCAGTGAGGGGCAGCGGAATTTGTTGTTGTCCACGCGCAAGGAGCCCGGGAAATATGTCGAGGGAGTCGTCTTGTCGGATCAGCTGGAAGTCCTGTTTCGCAACGTGCCGCCGCCGCTGACCTTGGCCCTGGCGATGACCGAGAAGCATGAGAAGGCCGAGCGGTCGGCGATCATGGCCGAGCGCCATTGCTCGGAACTCGACGCGGTCCACATCATGGCGGAGCGCCTGACCCGGGCCCGATAGGCGACCGACAGACCGGGGGCCCTGTCTCGACTCGGGCCTCGGGAGTGGGGTCAGTGGCTTGATCGGCTATTCGATATTCTGGATCTGTTCGCGCATCTGCTCAATCAAGAGCTTGAGTTCGATGGCGGCTTGGGTGTTTCCGAGGGCGTTCGATTTGGCCCCAAGGGTGTTCGCTTCCCGGCGATTCCAGCCAACAGTGGCGGGAACCCGGAGATCATATTCCAGTGAAAGTGGGTTAACTCGCCCCGATTGTGTTGTGCTCAGCAGGGTCGCGCTTTGTGCGGCCGGGGTGAAGCCCTGTGATCTCCACATCCACTATCCGCATCTCCCGGGAGTACCCCAAATCGACCCAAGGCTTTGTCGACGGCCAGAGATGAGCAGGCATTGAGAGGGTCCCACGAGAGGATGAATCGAAAACCTGTTGATTCGCTTGATCGGGCTCGGAGGCGCTGGCTCAGGACTGGCCGAACTGCTGGGTCGACTCGGAGTTGGGGAGTTCATGCTCGCCGACCCGGAGAGATGAAGAGACGAACTGGCCACGTCTCATCGGCGCACGCTGGCGCGACGCAACCGGACCGTCATGGGTGCCACGCGTAGCCGCTCGCCGGTTACGGAGTCACCCAGTGCGCATGGCGGTCGATAACATTCGTCGTGCGAATCGCGAAGCTCACCTCGAAGCCGTGCCGAGAGATTTTCTGGAGGCCGACCTGCCAGTGCGCCTCATGGACTGCGAGGTGCTTTTCTTACCGACACGATTGTCGGACGAGGCAGTGCTGGAGGCAGCCAGATGCGCGGCGATGCGTACCTGGACGCCCCGGCCATCGTGACACACCGCAAGGTGGCGATGAACGCGGTCGCTTGCGCACACGCGGTGGACGACATTCTGTTCCACCTGACGGATCTAAAGTTCACCGATGCCGAGTCCGCATGGTAGTACTGGAACTCTCGCCGTTCGGTGGCAGGCTATGACATGCCAGCATAGGTAGGGGACTGCACCGAGTGTTCGGGGCAGGAGCACAGTCGGATGGGAATGGGCGACAATGCGATCCTGTCGACGAGGCCGAGCCAAGGCTAGAGGCGTTTTTCGCGGCACTCGTACAAGGTGTCGTTTTCGATGGTGGTAACAGCCTGTCCGCCGGAGACTTGGGGGTCCTTTGTGAGGAGAAGGCCGGGGAGGTGGAGCACAAGCAGGGCGTCTTTGAGTTCAGCCGTTGAGGTCGCGTCCTGAATCGAGTGGCCGTAGATACGCCGCATCCCCGGAGAGGAGTGGTTGTAGGAATCGATCGTGGAAATCTCGGTTATCCACGTGAAATGGGGCAAATGGAAATCGAGGAGGGCGTCTTTCAGCGCGTCGCTAGCAGACCCTTGGGCAAGGTGGCGTCGGTAGCCAGCAGCTGAGGTTAGGTATGTGCGCAGGATGATATGGTCATTGTTGTGGGCCGCCTCCAGTTCGTCCATGAGCATCTCGTTTACCGACATGTCGAGGTCGGCGAGGGCTTTGCGGGCATCGGGCAGCGCCGTCAGAATTTCTTCGATCTGGCTTCGAGCGTTGTGTTCGGCCCGCGCGGCCGTGGAGAAGACTCGGGTGGGCATGAGAGCGACGGCGAAGACGGCGTGACACTCTACGTTCAACTCCAGGAGGCCGTTCGACGTATCGTGTTTGATGGTGTTGTCGCCGAAGGAGAAAGTCGTGCTGGCGTCCTTGTCCGCCGGGAGCCACATATAAGGGCCGCTCTGATCGTCGTGGACGATATATGCGGGCACATATTCGAATACGTGGGTTGTCGGATTGTCCTGTTTTGCGAACACGCGGCCGACGACCGTGACGGCGTGACCGACCGTACCGCCGACGTTGAGGCCAAGAATGACCGGGATCCCCGACTCGACGTAAGGAAGGAGGGATGCGCCAATATCGAGACGCGGCAGACAAAGGGGTTGGTAGCCCGCTTTGGCAATCGCCCGTACCATCGCGTCGGACGACAGGCAAGCCGATGCGTTGGGCAGCGACACGGCTTCTATCTTGGATGGGAGACCGGTGAATCGCGTGATGTCGGCGATGGAAACCCAATTGTAATCATGCCGGGCATGCATGTGGCGCATACCGACCCAGATGGCGACCTGGGCGCAGGCGCCCACGCGGGAGTCCTGCTGGAGGAAAGAGGTTCCGGTGACTTGCAGTCGGGTGCCGAGGAGGTGGGCGTCGATGTCGGCGCGGCAGGTGACGGCGGCCTCCATGTTGAAGCCGTTGCCGAGGCGGGCCAGCAGCACCGTTCTGCCGATTGGAGCGCCTGACAGGGGTCGGACGACACAGAAGCCGCAATAGGTGTCCTGCGCAAGGCGACCAAGGTCACTCAGTCGATCTGTTGACAGGGGTCGCTCAAGTAGCGGTGAGATATCTTGCGAGAAGAAGTGGATGCGCTGGCAGTGGCGTTCGTGGGCGTGGAATGTAAGGGCGTAAAACTGGGTGTAATCCGCCGAGTAGTCGCGATCGATGTAGGGATTCTCGAGAACGTAGCCCTTGACGTCGAGCATACGGAGATGGCGGATCGTGTTGTGCACGACATCAAGGGCTGCTCCGCCAAGGATTTCTGCCAAGCTCGACCAATCAGTGGCGGTGTTGAGTGCCCCGACGACATGAGAGACTTTCATTACCGGGCGGAAGGGTGGAGGCTGGTCGGGGAAAGCTAGGTGATGGCGCGGATCATCGCCATGAAAACTGCTGGTCGTTTTCAGTTGCTTTGATAGTCTCCTCCTGTATTCGGTCGAAATCCTTCAGCGCCTTGTCGCTGATCGTGAGTGACAATCCCACTGTGCTGGCCGGGATGGACTTTCGGTTGGCCCCCTGTCCGGAGGTAGATTTCGATTCTGATCCAAGATCTGTACGTTTCTTTGCCATGATAATCCCCCTAATTGTGTTCGGTGGTGTGATGAGGTCGATAGGAATATTTCGTTAACCTGAATCAGCGGGCGGGGGTGATCTCGCCTCGCATGATGGCTGGCCCATGTGCACTGAAAGCAGATTGTCACCTTGCCGACATGGCCATGATTTCCGGTATTTTACTCTTGCATCAGGTTGCCTATTGGCCAAGAACTGCCCCCAGTGCGGATCCGGATGTGAACTGCTGCTCGCTCGGCGGGGCCAACTTTCCATCGGCGATCAGCCCCGTCCACCAAGTCTCATATATGGTTGCCATGAACCATGCAGACAACTCGTCAAGGCGTTCAAGTTCCTGGGATACATCGTGTTCATGCGGAGTGCCCGCTTCCATCAGGGCTTTGCACAGATGCATCAGGTCAACGCGCAGGGAAACGAGATGGGCTGCCGACTTTTCCAGGGACTCCATGCCCTTGCCCTCGGAGTCGGCGATTGAGCCCGGATCCAGTTCTTCGAAAGCCGCGGCCAACTTAGGGCCCGCCCGATTGATGGCCGGTTAGAGGTGATCATATCGGTGTCGGAGACCTTCAGCATGAACATCAAGAATAGCCATTCTCTCCGCCAACGACACGCCGGCCGGGATGGGTTCACGCGCCGGTTCAGCAGTAAGACAGGGTAGCGCACGACTGACGTCGTGGATCACCTCGCTTCTGAACATACACCTTCTTCCCATGACCTGATTCCAAACAGTCTAACATCAGCGCAAGAACACGTCCATACCGGGAATCAGGCAAGGTTTTCCCATGGAGGAATTGGTTCACCCCGTGGCGGAATCGATTTGAGTCCATCCTGCGTAGGAGTGGGTGAGTGTCATCGCAAACGGGCGATCGTCGGCTACCCGGCCCGGGCTCAACGGTGGCGGGAGGGGAGGATGTGGCGACTCCGGCGACATCACTTTTCCTTTTTTCAATCGGTCGGGGGGGCGTTGGCCGCTTACCGATGTCACCATTGTGGAAATGGGCATGCTGGCCCGGGAAGGTTATGAAGACCAGCTCAGTGTGGCTTACCTGTCGATGATGAACCACATCCATGACTTGGTGGAGCGTCACCAGCATGAACCGAGACCCACCTTGGTGGTGACGGATGAAGGTCACCTCATCACCACCCATCCCCTGCTGGCGCGTTATGTGGTCAAGATCACCAAGATGTGGCGCAAGCTGGGGGCCTGGTTCTGGATTGCGACGCAGAATCTGGCGGATTTTCCGGACGCCAGCCAACGCATGCTGAACATGATGGAATGGTGGTTGTGCCTGGTGATGCCGAAAGAGGAAGTCGAACAGATTGCGCGGTTTCGGAATCTCAGTGAGGGGCAGCGGAATTTGTTGTTGTCCACGCGCAAGGAGCCCGGGAAATATGTCGAGGGAGTCGTCTTGTCGGATCAGCTGGAAGTCCTGTTTCGCAACGTGCCGCCGCCGCTGACCTTGGCCCTGGCGATGACCGAGAAGCATGAGAAGGCCGAGCGGTCGGCGATCATGGCCGAGCGCCATTGCTCGGAACTCGACGCGGTCCACATCATGGCGGAGCGCCTGACCCGGGCCCGATAGGCGACCGACAGACCGGGGGCCCTGTCTCGACTCGGGCCTCGGGAGTGGGGTCAGTGGCTTGATCGGCTATTCGATATTCTGGATCTGTTCGCGCATCTGCTCGATCAAGAGCTTGAGTTCGATGGCGGCTTGGGTGTTTCCGAGGGCGTTCGATTTGGCCCCAAGGGTGTTCGCTTCCCGATGGAGTTCCTGCATGAGAAAGTCGAGACGTCGGCCCGAGGGCTCTTTTTGGTCCAAGACTCGAGCCACTTCCGTGAGGTGGGCTTCCAGTCGATCCAGTTCCTCGCTGATGTCAGTTCGGGAGAGGAATATCGCTTGCTCTTGAGCGATTCGGACCGGGTCCGGCTCGCGATCAAGCTCCGCCAGACGACGCCCCCATCGGACTTTCAGGGCGTCTTCAATCTCCGGCAGGGCGTCCTTGACGTGCTGGATGACGACCTGTGCGCTTTGAATCCGTTCCCGGATCAGGGATTCGAGTCGCGCCCCTTCCCGGTGGCGGACCTGGACCAACCCTTCCAGGGCTTGGGTGAACAAGATCTCGGCCGAAGTCGCCAAGTGGTCAACGTCCGGCTTGGGCGGTTCCAACACGCCGGGCCACCGAAGGAATGCGATCAGGTCCACGCGGCCGGGATTTGGGATGATTGAGGTCATGGTCTCCAGTCCACGGGCCAGAGATTTCGCGGCGGGAACATTGACCCGAATCGGGTGGTTTGGGTCAGAACACGGCTCGTAACTGAGGGTCGCATCCAGGCGACCCCGGGACAGTGTTGCCACGATCTGTTCCCGGCAAACGGGCTCCACCCTGCGCAGATGGTCGGGCAACTTCAGGTGAATATCGAGGTAACGATGATTGAGGCTTCGGATTTCCCAGACCAGCCGACCGGCGGGAAAATTCTCCTGTAGACGGTGGAATGCGGTCATGCTGGCGGTCATGGGCGACGAATGGGTCCGGAGGAACAATGAAGGGCACCGGGACTATATCAGATCGGTCGGAGAGTCCTGCCGTCCGTACCATGGATATGAGGAGAACGGGTCAGCGACGGGGCCGGATCATCCGTTCTTGGGGTCTTGTGAGCTGGGCCCTGGCCATCCCGGGTTCAACCGTTTCGGTTGCGCTGGAGGCGTTCGTGGACCCCACGCAGGATCCAGCCAAACCAAAATCCCACCAGCAGGGCGGTCAGCAGACCGATGACAATTTCACCCAGAAGATAGATCATGGTCTCCATCATCCGACTTTAGGGTCAGCCAGTCAACCAGTGTCCTGTCGGGCTGCCTGGTGGTCAGGGCACGGATCAGGGCCTTTTGGGTGGCCTCGGACGAGGTCTGACCGGTCAAGAGAATATGGTCATCGGCGATCGTCAGGCCGAAAGGCGTCTTCGGCAGCAACGACCATACCGTCGGCCACGGGATGGACCATGGATTGAAGCGAATGTCGGCATCCAGTGTGATATAGACTTGGATGGGGCGGTTCTGATGGGCACTTTTCAGTTGTTCCAGCAACAGCGATCGGCTGGCCGTGTTGGGCAGGCGCCCACGCAGGATGAGGCCACTGCGATCCCCAAAAAGCGATAGTTCGACGGGTTTCCCGGCAGGACGCACGGTCAGGTGGGACACCACAACCTCCGCCAGCCCCCGCGCCTTCAGGGTATCCTTGAGCCGACTCAGCACCTCGGCATCCGGCACTTGCCCCCACATCCACAGACCGGGACCACTCGAGATCAGTCTGAGGTCATGTATCAACCCGAGAACTGGCAAGACTTCGGCGATCCGGTCGAACCATTTGGGTGTTTCGCGCACCGGATCCAAGGTCAGGTTGAAGACGGCTTGCGGGCCGAATGCGCTGTCGTGTTTCAGCGCTTGGCGAAGGCGCTTGGCCGCCGCCGCGTCACTGGTCTGCAGGGTCAATGTGGCACCGACCGAGTCGGCTGTCAGGGCCAAGGCGAACCGTGACGGATCGGGTAAGGACCACAGGCGGGTGGAAAGCGTGACGGCCGGGTCCAGGCCATTTCGGACCCGATGGACAAGGGCCTTCGAGTGGGAGACCGTCTCGACTGCCCCTTCCACCCGGATATGATCCCGAGTGCCGACCAGGGTGAAGCATGCGAGTTCGGACAGGGCCCTGAGCAGGGGCGTCAGCCCGGTCAGCCAGAGGGGGTGGGCGAGACGGTCGTCAATCCGGACAAGATCCTGAACGGTGACGTCGGGAAAGGTGGCGCCAACATGCGCTTGGGTGCGGTCCAGGTCTTCACCGGTCAGGTGACCCTGAAGTGTGATCCCATCCTCGCACCGCTCGAGCCGGAATTGCGGGCTCGGCCGGGGGAGAATGGTCAGCCGGTTGGTGACGCTCCGGACACCGGCCAGGGCTTCCAGTTTCTCGATGTCCGGCTCAATGCTTCCGGTGGGTTCCAGGGTGCCCGACAGGATCAAGTCGCGCCCGTTCACCGAGACGAGAGGTTGGAGCCCGGGTCGATGAGTGAGCGCCTCTCGCGCTTCAGCCAGCAACCGGGCCGGTATTCGGTCCAGATACCACAGGGTCCAGCCTGCGAGGACGGTGCTCAGGATGACCGCCCCCCCAAACGCGATGGGTGGCAGGGCCTGAATGGGCGGCCATTGCGGGCACCCCGTGACGATCGTCTTCAGGGAGGGCATTCGGGTCATCAAGGGATCCCGGCGGGCTGGTATGGAGAGTGAGCTTGGGCGGCCGCGATGTAGCCATGGACGCCACGTCGCTCCCGGGAGACAAATGTCGCAATGGCGTCACGAAACGGGTCCAGGGCAATCCAATGCAACGAGCGGGTTTCGGTCGGCACGAAGCCCCGAGCCAGCTTGTGTTCGCCCTGGGCCCCTGGGTCAAAACGCTTGAGACCCCGTTCGATGCAGATATCGATCCCTTGATAGTAGCAGGTTTCGAAATGCAGGCAATCCACATAGTCCCTGGCCCCCCAGTGTCGGCCGTACAGGGTTTCGTCGTCACAGTACATCAGCGCTCCGGCCACGGTCTGCCCACCCAGTTCGGCCAGCACTAGAATTACTTGATCTTTCAGACAAGCGGCCACCTCCCGAAAAAATGGCAGGTTGAAGGCCGGAGCACCGTATTTCCGGTCGTAGATACTTTGGTAGAGCCGGGTGAATTCCGCCCAGTCCTGCTCGCTGGCCGAGTGGCCATCCAGGCGACGCAGGTGGACTCCGGCCTCCTGCACCCGGCGCCGTTCCTGGCGGATGTTCTTGCGTTTTTTGGGCTTCAGGGTGGCCAGGAATTCGGCGAAGGTCTGGTAGTTCCGGTTATGCCAGTGAAACTGGCAGTCGACTCTGATCAGCGTTTTCGGGTGGGACAGCAAGTTGAAGTCCCGTTCATTGAGAAACAGTGAATGGAGGCCACTGAAGTCGCCCAGACGCATCATCTGACGGGCGCCATCCAGCAATCGCTGGCTCACTTCCACCGCATGGTGGTCCGACAAAAGCAGTCGTTGTCCGCTCGCCGGGGTAAACGGGACCGCATTGACCAGCTTCGGGTAGTAATGGAGGCCGGCTCGGTGATACGCCTCCGCCCAGGCATGGTCGAAAACGAATTCCCCCCAGGAATTGTGCTTTTCATACAGGGGCATGGCTCCGATCAGGCAATCCGCATCATCATAGGCGACCAGATGACGCGGCAACCATCCGGTCTGTTCGCCGACGCAGCCGTGGATCTCCAAAGCCCGGAGAAACTCGTGACGGAGAAACGGGTACCGGTCCCGAACCAGGGCATTCCACGGACCCGGCGGGATATCCGACAGGCTGTGATGGAGTCGGATTTTCATCCGCTGGTATTCCTCACCCCCTCCTCGCTCCCGAGAGGACCCATGGATTGATCGGAACGGTCATCCGGCGAGCTCTGGGATGACAGGCCTCTCCACGACATGTCGCGGCGTGGGAAACACTGCACTTCCGGCACTCTTGACGTGCAGGGAGCAGGGAATTCCCGAGTCCTTCAGGCGGGATGATGCCGCCGAATCTCGATTTCATCGGGGTATGCCTGCATTCGCCGCAACAGGTCCCTGCCGAGGCCAACGATCGTGAGGCATGGCCGTTCATCAGAACCGTGAGCGTCGTACGGTGCACACCGAGAATCCGCGCCGCCTCCGCAGCGCTCAACTCCCGTTCCGACAAGGCCTTGATCCGAGCGAATGTTCCGGGATGTGGGGGAGCCATCCCCGTTTTGATGTTGTCGCTGCTCATCAGTGATAATCCTCTCGGTTCACGCGCTCAATGTCACCGTCCCGGGTGAGTCGTCTGTTCCGACGGCTCAAGGGCTTTCGCAGGGCCTTCTCACGCTTCAACAAGCGGGATGGTATCTTACCTGGGTCATTGTGTCAGCGCACATGCCTGAATGCATTGCGATCATGTTGGCAGACCCGGCAGACTGCGCCGTGGGAAACGCCTGACCTGTCAGTGCCAGATGCGGACTGACAGCGGTCTACTGCCAACGAGAGGGCCGATGAATATGGGTGCCGGGAATGGGATTCGGCAATTGAGATGCCGTAGGGCATATTGTCTTATTCTAAAGTGAAAGTGGAGTCTGAACCACATGGGTCAAGCCTTGGCTTGCGCCGGGGCTGGTGGGTGAAGTCGGCTTGGAAGCCGAGTCCGACGCGGAAGAGAACGGGCGGGCGTCGGGGTCGAGTTCCAGCGGAGACGCCCGCAGTTTTCCCGTCAGACGGAACGCTTTCGGAGCCGACCCGGCCGAGGCTTGTTGGGCCGGAGTGGATGGGCTATAATTTCCTCATGACCGAAGCCATTGCATTTGATACGCACCGCTTTGTCAAGCGTTTGACGGGCAGCGGCTTTACTGAGCTGCAGGCGGAAACGCTGGCTGAGGAGCAGGTCGCCCTGCTCAACACCAATTTGGCCACGAAGGTCGATATCGAAGCCTTGCGACAGAAGACCAAGGTCGATGTGGCGGAGATCAGGGCCGATATCGAGGCACTGAAACAGGCCACGAAGGCTGATATCGAAGCCTTGCGACAGGAGACCAAGTCTGATATCGAAGTCTTGCGACAGGAGACCAAGGCCGATATGGCGCAGATCAGGGCCGATATCGAGGCATTGAAACAGGCCACGAAGGCTGATATCGAAGCCTTGCGACAGGAGACCAAGGCCGATATGGCGCAGGTCAAGACGGATCTGCTGAAATGGATGTTCAGCGCACTGATCGCCCAGGGAGGACTGATCGTCGCGCTGGTCAAGATACTCTAGTGTCTGGCAGAAAACGCCTCTTTTTCGGGCGACCCGGCTCGGTCCGTCGCCAGTTCCCCAAGCAAAACAATAGGCAATCTCTATAAAACCCCCGTGCCACTTTGAAGTACAACACTTGGCCCCGTCGCCTGATTGCTTGAGTTGGGCGGATGGCAGCGGGCCAGATGATGGCAGACCCTCTCAGTTGACCACCAACGGAGAATGCTCATGCCTTCCGGCTACCATCACCTGACCCATAGCGAAAGAGGCCAGATTCATGCCGGGTTGCATCGGGGTTTGTCGAAACGCGAGATCGCCCGTCGGCTCGAACGGGATCCCACCACGATGGCGCGGGAGATGTCCCGCCACTGCGGGCAGCGCGGGGATCGACCTCAGCCCGCCCAGGGCAAGGCGACGAGTCGGCGCCGGGAAGCCTCGGCTGTGCCCTGGAAGATGACCCCCGAGCGCTGGGCGGTGGTCGAGGACCGGCTGCAGGCCGGCTGAAGCCCGGAGCAGATCGCGGGTCGGTTTCAGCAACCAGGGGAGGTGATGGCTGGCCGGGAATGGATCAATCAGTCTATCTGGGTGGACATCGCCGAGCGCCCGTTGATCGGGGAGGCCAAGGGCCGGATTGGGGACGGGGAACTCGACCTGATCATCGGGGTGAAGCACCGGGGAGCCTGGATTTCCTGGGGAGATCGGGCCTCGAAGTATCGGGTGCTGGTCTGGGTGGCCGGGAAGACGGCGGCGGCCGTGACTGAAGCCATTGTCCGGCGGATGGCCCCGATTCGGGACCGGGTGCACACTGGCACGGCGGACCACGGCCAGGAGTTCGCGGGGCACCGGGAGATTGCGGCAGCCCTCGGAGCCGACTTGGATTTTGCCACCCCCTATCACTCCTGGGAGCGGGGCCTGAACGAGCACACCCACGGTCGGGTACGCCAGTCCTTTCCGAAGGGGACCGACTTCCGTCAGGTGACGGCCTCTCAGGTCCAGGTGGTGGAAGAGCTGATCAACCGTCGGCCCCGGAAGGTGCTGGGGGTTCGAACCCCGGAAGCGGTCTTCACCGCTGCCGCCCCGCCCTGAAGGCGGTCACTCCTCCCCCATCCCCCTCCCTTCCGAAAGCCCGTGTTCGACGGGCAGGGTCCCGCTCGGCCGAAGTCAGCCTGACACGGCCCGAGCGGGGCCCTTGCGTCGAGATGGATGCCATCAATGGCCGACATCAGCCCCTTTCAGCCCCTGGGAGGGCTGAATGGTCCGGTCGCCGCCGTGCTCCCTTCCTTCGGGGGATGCCCTCATGCCGGGAGCGGGGCGAGTGTGGCACTTCAGACTGGAAGTGGGGGAATAAGAGAATCTGATCGAATTTCCCGATGACCGGCCGAGACCATCCCCCTTGGGGTCCTTGCTGACCCGGTTTTGCCACAATGCGCCCACAGCCCCCCCCACCCTGACCCACCGGATAACCCCCTCTCCTTGGCGACCGGCGTGGTCGACCTCGCCCGGCGGGTCGGGTTTCATCCCTCCCAACGCCCGCCGCTGCCCGGCGCAGCGAAACTCTGGCAGGTCATGGGGTTGCTGAGGCACTCCACGGTCATGTACCCGGCCATGAAACCCCGGCTCCGGGATCCCCCTCCCTGACCATTTGTCAGGTGGGGGTCAATGACAGCCCCGGGATGGGGCGAATGACGGTCGACCGGGTCGCGACGGACCGGCCGGGAGCCGACCTGGCCGAGGCTTGTTGGGCCGGAGCGGATGGGCTATAATTTCCTCATGACCGAAGCCATCGCATTTGATACGCACCGCTTTGTCAAGCGTTTGACGGGCAGCGGCTTTACTGAGCTGCAGGCGGAAACGCTGGCTGAGGAGCAGGTCGCCCTGCTCAACACCAATTTGGCCACGAAGGTCGATATCGAAGCCTTGCGACAGGGGACCAAGGCCGATGTGGCGCAGATCAGGGCCGATATCGAGGCACTGAAACAGGCCACGAAGGCGGATATCGAAGCCTTGCGACAGGAGACCAAGGCCGATATGGCGCAGATCAAGGCGGATATCGAAGCCTTGCGACAGGGGACCAAGGCCGATATGGCGCAGGTCAAGGCGGATCTGCTGAAATGGATGTTCAGCGCACTGATCGCCCAGGGAGGACTGATCGTCGCGCTGGTCAAGTTGCTCTAGGAATGGAGCGTATCCGGAGGGCGATGCGGGGCCTCGCGGCGTTCGCCGGGGCGACCCGCTGGGGGGGGGGGGGACCTGCCACGCAGGCAGAGCCCCGTCCTCCCATCGCCGGCCCAGGACGCGGCGGCGCCCATCAGCGGCCTCCGGTCATCTTGGGAAGAGCCATTCCGGTCTGGGGAATGATCCGGCCGGGTGGCCCGGATCCCTGATCAGTGCCCGTGTCTGGTGTTCGAGGCCATCCTGGTGTTTCGGGTTCGGGACTGGAGGCATCGGGCCTGGGGGGAGTGGACCCTTGGTCGGGCGGGGGGGGGTGTTCGACGAAACGCCCGCTGATGCCCGGGATGCAGCAGTTCTGGCCAGGCCGGCAGCGGCGGACAGGGGGAGGTGATCGGGGATGACCTGGGTTCCCAGTGCCGGCGACTGACTGAGGAGAAGCCGACTGACGAAACGAGGGGAACGAGGAGGCCAATCAGGGGGGGGAAGCCGGGTCTGTTCAGGGGGATGAGGGGATAGTCCCGGCGTCTCGGTCTGCCGAATCGAGGAGCCCGTCTCAGGAAACCGCCGGGAGTCACAGGCCACCGCGCACCCCGGCCTTTTCGACCCGGCCGCTGGGGGCCGACTGGGACCAGACGGGGGCCGACCCATCGGGTCGACGGTGAGAGTCGGTCCTGGCCGCAGTCAACCCGGAGCATTTCTTCCGTGAAGGCTGCCCCATTCGGCCTGTCTTATGACGACAGTATCTCGGGGGCGCCACTGAAATGATCCGATTCAGTTCGCTGGCGGCTCCACCGGCAAGGCCCGCAGATAGTCGCCGAAAGACGGAATCGGAATGCGGTAATGATCCGGCAGGTCCCGCACCGGCGCCAGCAGGCCCGCATGCAGGGCACTGGTCAGGAACCGGTCGAGGGATTCGCCGCTCTTCCCGCGCACCGCCTCGGTCAGCGACTCAATGCAGTCAATCGACAACCGACCACCATGCTCTTCCGCCACCTCGGCCAATCGCTTATAGACCCAGGTCCGACTGGAGCCAGCCGCCAGTCGGGCCGCATAGTCCTCCCGCTTGGATTCCTCGGCGGTGGCCATGGCCTCCGCCAGACCCGCCGGATTCATGCATCCCCCGTGGGCCTGGAGCACCTCCCCTGCCGCCACCGACACACTGTTGAGATGCTGCGGCCAGCCTTGGGACAACGCCGCCAACTGGGTGACCCAGGTGTCCTGTTCCTCGGCGGTACCGGTGAACCCATAGGCATCAAAAGCCGCCCGGATCACCGCGGCGGCCTCTTCGACAGGCAAGGGCTCCAGATTCACCACCCGGCCCCGGGCAAAGCGCGACAGGCCGCACTGACGCAGCACGTCCTGGGTATCGCTCAAGCCGAAAAACGCCGCCACCAGCGGAATCCCCTGCGGGTCCCGGTGCAGACAGTCCATCACCCCCTTCGTCTGGGCAGACACTGGCATATTCTGCGCCTCGTCCACACACACCACCAGATGGAACCGGCCGAGCAACAAAGCCACCTGCCGGAAAGCCCGCCGGGCCCCGACCCCTTCCTCCGGTGGGCGCCCACCGACCGACAGCCCGACCACTCCCCCGCCGCGCTGCGACAGCTCCCGGCCGAGCGTCTTCCCCAGTCCCAGCAGTTCCTCCAGCGCCTTGACCATCCGGGTCCCGGAAGCCAGGTCCCGCCGCCGTTCGCTTTCGGCATTGGCCGCTTCCACGAGGGCCTCGACGACCTCGACCGGCGACAACAGGGAATGCGGGTCCAGGTCCACCGCCACCCAAGGGTCCGCCGGAGTCGAATGGCGTCGCACCGCCTCCCGACACTCGGCCATCAGGGCGGACTTGCCCGCGCCCGGGGCGCCCTGGAAGATCATCGTGCCACCGCCGACTCGTCCCGCATGGAGACTGCTCACGGCTCGGCGAAAGAGATTGAACTCCGCCTCGCGGCCCCGGAAGAAGGGCTCCCGACCGACTTCGGCCCGGTCCGTCTGGTCCAGCCAGACGTCGAGAGGCAGGGGTCGATCGGCGGGGGCTTGGGAAAGGGCATTGAGTTCATCATACCGGCCATCTTACCTCAACCGAGCCGGTCAGTGGGGCATGAAGCCCCCCGACGGGGTGCCCACCGGTCACGGTTATCCGAAACATCATGCGAACCCGCAGTGGACCGGGTGACTGTTCTTCCCAACCCAATCGGTTGTCTCAATCGGCCGAGCCTTGCCGACCGAGGTCTGGCGGGCGGGACCGCTTCCCGGTCGTCATCCTGAAGAGCAGGGACGCAAGACGCTGGCGCAGGTGCCATGCGACTTACCAGGTATGAGGAGGCGATTACTGTCTCCTCGCAATTTCACGATTCGGTCACGGCGACTGACTTGGGCAGGGTCGAAGGGCTCCCGATCGGACTGACGGTGCCTGAACGTGATGGCCTGGAAAGGTTGCCGTCATTTCATCAAGTAATGGGATGCGGACCGAGACCACAAGCAATTTTCCCACTGCCCATCATGGGTCTTGCAATCGAATGGGTCCCTATCTTCGTCACTCTCGCAAACCGAACCTTTGCTCTTCAAGGATCGAATAACACACTATAATTCGGTAGATTATTTTTCAGGTGGAATGCATGTGCCTTCAGCAGAAACCCAGGTTCCTGATCAATCCGTGTCCGGTGCTCGGACCGATCGTCAAGGGTTCCTGGCATCGGGCGGTCAAACGCGTTCAGCGGAATGCGGTCCGGTTATGAGCGTCGCATCCCCCACCTTTGAACAAGGAGATATCCCACTGGATCTGTGGTCGATTTTTGCCAATCATTGGGAGCGATTCGCATCGGCCGCCGACGAGAATCTGACGTCCCGAGTCAGCCACTGTGCTGAATTGCCCAGGGTCTGGATGGCCAGCGATTTTGTGGCATCCTGGTGCATCCAGCGCCCGGCAGACTGCTGTGCATTGATCGATTCAGGGGATTTGGCCCTGGGTTACGAAGAGCATGAGATGCGGCGGCGCCTGGACCGTGCGCTAGCGGACGTCAATACTGAGCCGGCGCTGGATGCGGCACTGCGCCGATTCCGACAGCGCGAGATGGTGCGTATTGCTTGGCGGGACCTATCCGGTCTGGGCCAACTGGAAGATACCATGCGGGAGGTTTCCGATCTGGCGGATGCCTGTGTGGATGTGGCCTTGACATGGCATCATGCTGCGTTGGAGCGCCGCTATGGCAGTCCGCTAGGTGAGCAGGGGGAGGCGTTGCGACTGGTGGTGCTGGGACTGGGCAAGCTCGGCGGTCGCGAACTCAATTTTTCATCTGATATCGACCTCATCTACGCATTCGAAAGCAATGGGAATACCAATGGAGGTCGACAGATCACCAGTCAGGAGTTTTTTGTTCGCTTGGGCCGTAAGGTCATGGGATCCCTGGGCCGGGTCGACGTCGGGGGGTTTGTCTTTCGGACGGACCTGAGACTGCGCCCCAACGGTGACAGTGGACCCTTGGTGTTGTCCTTTCCGGCCATGGAGCACTATTACCAGACTCACGGGCGTGACTGGGAGCGGTATGCCCTGATCAAGGCACGGGTGGTGGCTGGAGACCGGGCCAAGGGCCAGGATCTGCTGGATATGTTACGGCCGTTCGTCTATCGAAAGTATCTCGACTTTTCCGCCTTCGATGCCATTCGGGCAATGCGAGTCCTGATAGACCGTCAGTTACTGGGTGGAGGCAACATCCAGAATATCAAGCTCGGCCGGGGCGGCATCCGCGAAATCGAATTTCTGGTGCAGAAATTTCAACTGATTCGAGGGGGGCGGGATCCCGAACTTCAGACCCAGTCCTTGTACCTTGCCATGGACGCACTGGTGGAACTGGAGTTGCTCGAGGGCACGGCCAGGGACCGCTTGAAACAGGCCTACCGCTTCTTGCGCAATCTTGAGCACCGCTTGCAGATGCTTGCGGACCGTCAGACCCAGAAATTGCCGGATCAGCCTCTGGAGCAACTGCGCATTGCCTTTGCGATGAGTTATGCCAGTTGGCCGGATTTGTTGGCCGCCCTGGAAAACGAACGGGGGGTGGTACGGGAATACTTCGGTGAGGCACTGGAATTGCCAGCAGGGTCCCAGGACGACCCCCATTTGTCCCGACTGGGCGCACTTTGGCAGGGACAACTCGATTCCGAGGCCGCTCGGGATGTGCTGGAAGCGGCGGGATTTGTCGATCCGGCAGAAGTGCCCGGCATACTGAATCGTTTCAGGGAAGGGAGCCTGTACCGGGCCTTTGCCAGTGTCGAGCGTGATCGCCTGGACCGACTGGTGCCGTTGGCCTTGCGGGAGTCAGGAAATCATTCGAATCCGACCCGAGCGATAGACGGGTTCATGACGGTGATCGGCACCATCGGGCGTCGTTCCGTTTATCTCAGCCTGCTGACCGAAAACCCGCTGGCGTTACAGCAACTCGTGCATCTGTGTGCTGCGAGCGCCTGGATTGCACGCCATATCGGTCAGTATCCCGTGGTTTTGGACGAATTGTTGCAGCCGCTGGAAAAAACGGTCGACTTTGACCGCACGCATATGCAGACGGAGCTGGATCGACGCTTGCAGGTGGAGTGGGGAGATGAAGAGGCCGAAATGAATGCGCTGCGAGAATTTCATCATTGTCAGGTGTTGCGGGTGGCGGCTGCGGATGTGTCGGGTGAACTGAACGAGATGGATGTGGGACATGCCTTGACGTTGCTGGCCGAAATGCTGCTGGAACAGGTCTTGTGCGAAGCGGTCTCCAGGGTGGAGCAGCAGCAAGGACCCGCGCCGGGCAAGGTCGCCATCATCGCCTACGGAAAGTTTGCGGCGGGAGAAATGGGCTACCACTCCGACTTGGATATTGTGGTGTTCTATCAACCGGACGACGAAGAGTCCCGCTCACAGGCGGAATATTTTTTCAGTCGGGTGGGCCGTCGCCTGATTTACCTGCTCAATACCCGAACCTATGCCGGGGCTCTCTACAAGCTCGACATGCGTCTGCGCCCCAGCGGACGCAGTGGCCCTCTGGTCACGTCCATCAAGGCCTTCAGCGAGTATCAGCGGCATGATGCCTGGACTTGGGAACACCAAGCCCTGGTTCGGGCCCGGGTGGTCGCCGGGAACAAGGACCTCGTCGCACAGTTCGAAGCGGTGCGTCAGGAAGTATTGGGGGTCGGACGGGATGCAGCGGTTCTCAAGGCCGACCTGGTGGACATGCGTCAGCGCATGGTGAGGGATAATTGCCGAAGCGATGCCCGGAACTATGACATCAAGCTGGACTATGGCGGGATAGTGGATATCGAATTTCTGTTGCAATTCCTGGTTTTGTTGCATGCGTCGGCGCACCCGGCCCTGTTGGGTCCACGAAATACCGTGGCCTTGATCTGGGCAATGGAGGACGAGGGGTTGCTGGATTTTGACGAAGCGGATCGCCTGGGCCAGATCTACTGGCTCTACCTGCGTCGACACCGGGACCTCAAGCTGGTGGACCTGGATCTCGTGGACCGCCCGGCTCTGATCCCCCGCACTGAATTGGTATCCGAGCGCTCATTTGTCCGTGCATTATGGGATCGGATACTCGGTTGACAAGCGATGGCCATCACGACATATTCGCCGTTGGTTGGTCGGTCCGGATGGGGGGACTTGTCCGCTTGGCCTGTTGAACCGGTATTCGGGAGAATTCTGCATGTCTTTCAGCGATCGTGACGGTGTGATTTGGATGGATGGCCACCTGGTGCCTTGGCGCGAGGCCAAGGTCCATGTGCTGACCCATACCCTGCATTACGGCATGGGAGTGTTCGAGGGTATTCGGGCCTACCGCACTGATCGGGGGGCCGCGATTTTCCGCCTTCAGGAACATACTCGCAGACTGTTCCAATCCGCCCATATACTTGGCATGAAAATCCCATGGACCGAAGAACAGGTCAATCAGGCGCAGATCGAGGTCTTTCGGGCCAACGGACTGGAGGCTGGATATCTGAGGCCCATGGCCTATCTCGGCTCTGAGGGTATGGGGCTCAGGGCGGACAACCTCTCGGTTCACCTGTCCATTGCCGCCTGGGCGTGGGGTGCCTATCTTGGGGAGGAGAATATAAAAAAGGGGCTGCGTGTCCGGGTTTCCTCATTCTCCCGACACCATATCAATGTGTCCATGTGTCGGGCCAAGGTCAACGGACACTACGTGAATTCCATGTTGGCACTGCAGGAAGCCCTCCGCAACGGGTACGATGAGGCGTTGATGCTGGACACCAGTGGATACGTCATGGAAGGCAGCGGGGAGAACCTGTTCATTATCCGGGATGGAGTGATCTATACCCCTGATCTGACTTCTGCCCTGGACGGGGTGACGCGCCGAACCATCAATCGGATGATCGCCGATGAGGGGCTCGGTCTAGTTGAGAAGCGGATCACTCGCGATGAGGTCTACATCGCCGATGAGGCGTTTTTCACTGGCACGGCGGCGGAAGTGACCCCGATTCGTGAAGTCGATGATCGGCCGATTGGTGATGGCTTGCCCGGTCCGATCACCCAGCGCCTCCAGAGACGGTTTTTTGATGCGGTGCAAGGTCGAATCCCTGATTATGCACACTGGTTGACCTATGTCTGATTCCGCCAAGTCGACCCCCGGGCGCCCGAACGATCAGCCGAACACGTGTCAGCGGGTCGAGGTAACAGCGGACGATTTGCCGTTGCATTGTCCCACGCCCGGCCAGCGTCTATGGGATTCCCATCCGAGAGTGTTTCTCCCCATTGCCGATAGCGGCGAGGAGACATGCCCCTATTGCGGCACGGTCTATGTCTTGACAGGGCCTGTTGGGCCTCAACACTGATTCCGTGTCAATATCCGCCAGCTTCATGATTGATCGAAGGGGTGGCTGGTTCTGTCAAGATGCGTCCGCAATACTGGAAGGACGCCCGATTCATTCAAGTTGATCAGTCCGATGGCGGTTCCACCGGCAAGGCCCGCAGATAGTCGCCGAAGGACGGAATCGGGATCCGATAGTGGTAGGGCAACTGCTTGACCGGCGCCAGCAAGCCGGCATGCAGGGCATGAGTCAGGAATTCATCCAGGCTTTCTTCCGCCAGAAACGGCCGGAGATCATCATAGGGCAACACGCCCCCCTTCTGCTGAGCCGCCAGCGCCATCTGCCGGTAGACCCAGGGCGGTCGAGACCCGGCCGCCAGTCGGGCCGCATAGTCCTCCCGCTTGGATTCTTCGGCCAGGGCCATGGCCTGCTCCAGCCCGGCCGCCTCCATCCGCCCCCCGTGGGCCTGGAGCACCTCCCCTGCCGCCACCGACACACTGTTGAGGTGCTGCGGCCAGCCTTGGGACAACGCCGCCAACTGGGTGACCCAGGTGTCCTGTTCCTCGGCGGTACCGGTGAACCCATAGGCATCAAAGGCCGCCCGGATCACCGCGGCGGCCTCTTCCACAGGCAAGGGCTCCAGGTTCACCACCCGTCCGTCGGCGAAGCGCGACAGCCCGCACTGACGCAACACGTCCTGGGTGTCACTCAAGCCGAAAAACGCCGCCACCAGCGGAATCCCCTGCGGGTCCCGGTGCAGACAGTCCATCACCCCCTTCGTGGACTCGGCCACCGGCATATTCTGCGCCTCGTCCACACCCACCACGATCCGAAACCTCTCCAGCAGCGCCGCCACATCCTGAAACACCCAACTGGCCGTGATGTCGTCCGCCCTCTCACGACGACCCCCTCCCGACAGCCCCCCGGCCCCCCCGCCCCGATCGGACAGTTCGCGAAACAGGGTGCGGCCCAGATCCCGCAACGCCTCCAGCCGCTTGATCCCCGAGGGCCCAGAGGCCTGTTCCCGGAGCCGTCCGCTTTCGGTACTGGCCGCCTGGACCAAGGTCCGAACGACCGCAACCGGCGACAGGAGGGAATGCGGGTCCAGCTCCACCGCGACCCAAGGCGCTTCCGGGGTCGAATGGCGTCGCACCGCCTCTCGGCACTCGGCCATCAGGGCGGACTTGCCGGCGCCCGGCGCCCCTTGGAAGATCATCGTGCCACTGCCGACGATGCCTTCGCCGAGACTGCTGACGGCCGACCGGTACACTCCGTATTCCGCCTCGCGTCCCCGGAAGAACGGCTCCCGGCCCGCCTCGGCCCGGTCGGTCCGTTTCAGCCAGATGTCGATGGGCAGAGGATCGGCCGGTGGGGGCTTGGGAAAGAATGCCGAGTTCATCATACCGGTCATCTTACCCTAACCGGGCCGGACGGTGGGAGATCCCCCCTTCCACCAGCCCGTGTTCGACGGGCAGGGTCCCGCTCGGGCAAAACGGCCCGATCTGGCCCTGGCGTCGAGATGGATGCCATCGGTGGCCGACACCAGCCCCTTGGGGGCTGAATTATCCGGTCGCCGCCCCGCTCCCTTCCTTCGGGGAACGCCCTCATGCCAGGAGCGGGGTGAGTGTTGTACTTCGGAGTGGAAGTGGGGCTATAATTGAGTCGGCGGACTTAAAGAATCAACTTCAGACTTTAACCGTCGTTTGGTGACAGTCTGTGGTTTCTGGCGCCATCAAGGTTTGACAGTCGGTTCACGAGTATTTCCTGATTTCGGTATGGACCCGCATCCATTGGAGTTGACCATCCGGAAATCCGGTTTTTGATGAGCCACTAACCATCTCCCAACCCAGTTGGGATTCATTCGCGAGAAAGATCCAGAAATATGAGAAAGAAATGACGGGGGCCGCGACCGATGTGGCTGTCGAGAAATTACACCAATGCCAGCCATCGCCCGATGCCACCTTGGAGAACCTGTCGCTACAGCCAGCGTCGCTGGATATCTGGGACAAGAAATATCGCCTGAAGACCATGGAGGGAGAACCGGTGGATGCGACCATTGACTCGACCTTTGAACGAGTGGCCAAGGCCTTGGCGGATTGCGAACCCACCGAGGATCTCAAACAGAAATGGTATGGCCGGTTTCTTTGGGCATTGCAAAATGGGGCCATTCCGGCAGGCCGCATTACGTCCAATGCCGGTGCGCAGAGACACAAGCCGGCGACCAGCACCATCAACTGCACGGTTTCCGATTCAGTGCCGGATTCCATGGATGGTGTACTGCGTTCGGTGCATGAAGCCGGCCTGACCTTGAAGGCGGGCTGCGGCATTGGCTATGAGTTTTCCACCCTCCGTCCCAAGGGCGCTTTCGTGAATGGGGCCGGTGCCTATACTTCCGGGCCGCTGTCGTTCATGGATATCTTCGATTCCATGTGCTTCACTGTGTCGTCTGCGGGTGGCCGACGCGGGGCACAGATGGGCACGTTTGACATCAGTCATCCCGATGTCCAGGAATTCATTCAGGCGAAGCGCTCGGATGGACGTCTGCGCCAGTTCAATCTTTCCTGCCTGATCACCAACGAATTCATGCAGGCAGTGAAGGATGAAGCCGACTGGTCATTGTCTTTTCCGGCGACCCGAAGGGAATATGAAAGCGGAAAACACGAGATTGTCTGGCGACACTGGGCCACCAATGAAGGGTACGTGACCAATGATGTCGGTGAGGTGGCTTGTCGTGTCTATCGGACCATCCCGGCCCGCAAGCTGTGGAATCAGATCATGAGTTCCACTTACGACTACGCCGAGCCTGGCTTCATACTCATTGACCGCGTCAATGAGATGAACAACAACTGGTTTTGCGAAAATATTCGCGCCACGAACCCTTGTGGGGAGCAGCCGTTGCCTCCCTATGGCGCCTGTCTCCTCGGTTCGGTGAATCTGACGCGGTTCGTCGAGAACCCCTTTACCGACGAGGTGGCTTTCAACTGGGATAAGTATCGTGAGGTCGTCGCCGTGTTCTGTCGGCTACTGGACAATGTGGTGGAAATCAACGGACTGCCACTGGAAGATCAGCGTAGAGAGATTCTGTCCAAGCGACGCCACGGCATGGGCTTTCTTGGACTGGGATCCACCTTGACCATGATGAAGCAGGTCTACGGCAGTGAAGCGTCCCTCGAATTCACTCAAGAAGTGGCTCGCCAGATGGCCGAAGTGGGCTGGGAGACTGGGATTGCGCTGGCAGAAGAAAAAGGCAGTGCGCCCATTCTTTTGCAGGAATACCAAGTCACTGCGGAGATGCTGGGTCGCCGTCCCGAAATGGCCAAGGATGGTTATTGCGTGGGGGACAGGGTACGTGGTTCGGTCCTGATGGGACGGTACAGCCGATATATGCAGCAGTTTCCCCGAGCCCTGCAGGATCGGATTGCGGACAAGGGGTGTCGCTATACCCACCATACCTCCATCGCACCGACCGGCACGATCAGTCTGTCGCTGGGGAACAATGCGAGCAATGGCATTGAACCCTCGTTTGGTCACAAGTACAGTCGGAATGTGATCCGCGAAGGCAAGAAAACCAAGGAAAAGGTGGATGTGTATTCGTATGAACTGCTGGCGTACCGCCACCTGGTCAATCCGGCGGCCGCCCCGGATGCGGACGAGGTGGACAATCGCTTGCCCACCTATTTTGTGACGGCAGATGACATTACGCCCCGCCAGCATGTCGACATCCAGGCGGCGGCCCAAAAATGGATCGATTCCTCAATCTCCAAGACAGCCAATGTTCCGACAGATTTTCCCTTTGGGGAATTTCAGGATATCTATCAGTATGCCTGGGAGCAGGGGCTCAAGGGTTGCACGACCTTCCGTTTCAATCCGGAAGTGTTTCAGGGGGTTTTGGTCAAGGAGGATGATCTGGCCAATACGGTCTACCGGTTCACGCTGGAAAATGGCGAGGTGGTGGAAGTCAAGGGGAATGAGGAAATCGAGTATGATGGGGAAATCCACACGGCGGCCAACCTGTTCGATGCGCTGAAGGAAGGATATTACGGCCGGTTCTAGACCGTGGCCGGTTCTCCTTGCTGATGGCAAGCCCCATGGATCCCGCAACGCAATCTGGCGCATGAAGATCGAGAAGAAAATCATTGGATACGAGGTGGTGAAACCGGAGGAAGAAGCGACCAAGGTCGTCCCCCCCCCGCCCGAGCCGACCCCGTCCGGGGGCTTGGCAGAAGTGATACAGATGCACGAAAAGGTGGTTCGGCCGGAAATGCTGGTCGGCAGCACCTATAAAATCAAGACACCGGTGTCGGAGCATGCGTTCTATATCACGATTAATGACATGGTGCTGAACCCGGGAACCCCCTATGAGAAGCGTCGACCCTTCGAGATCTTCATCAATTCCAAGAACATGGATCACTACCAGTGGATATCGGGTCTGACGTTGATCATCTCGGCCGTGTTTCGAAAAGGGGGCGATGTCACGTTCTTGGTGAATGAACTGCAGAGTGTCTTCGACCCAAAAGGGGGATATTTCAAACGGGGGGGCAAGTTCATGCCGTCCCTCGTGGCGGAAATCGGTGAGGCGATCGACAGTCATCTCCGCATGATCGGCATGATCAGGGAGCCGGAAATCGATGCCCACCGACAGCAGATGATTGAGGAAAAGCGCCAGGAGTTTGAAACTCGTCAGAGTCGGGATGACGGGACGGGCCACACTGTGTGGGGCACCTTTCCTCCGTCGGCCAGTCTGTGTGGTCAATGCCATGTTAAGGCGGTGATTCTGATGGATGGTTGCATGACTTGTCTGAACTGTGGCGACAGCAAGTGCAGTTGAGCGCAGACTGGGGGAGATCTGTCTTCTTATCACTGGAACATGAACTGACGGGGCAGCGGGTCGACAGGAGGTCCTCTCCGTGGCCGATCTCGGGGACCGCCGTCCAGATGGCCATCTTGGGGTCCGGGTCTACTTGACTGACCGACCCCGCACACATCGCTTCGGACGACTGATTGCGATGGAACCGATTGGATCCATCATGGGATGTCCGGTTCGGGCACGGGTCTGTGCTTGACTGAGCCGCTGGCAACCCCCCACAGTCGAGGGGATTTTCCCTGGGAACAGAGGATGATTTTGAAGTGCCGGACCCTGAAGGGGTTTCCTGACGGGATGTCAATAGCCCCACGCCCCACACCGCAGATGTCCTTGTACCCTTGTCCTTCCTGTTGTCTCACATCGGGCGACGGTTTCCAGTCGACTGGTTCGCGGCCTAGGTCGAGGAAGTCCGGTCCCGCGGCTGGAAACGCCCCCGCCATGGGTCCGGTTCGCGACCGAACGGTTCAACGTGGAGATTTTGGGGGGTCCGGTCACTCCCTGAAGGACCGCTGCCCGGGTTGTCTCGACCAGACGCGACGGCCCCGTGGGGGAGGTGAGGGCGGCGGCTACTCCGTCTTCGGATGAGTCTTGGGTGGTTGTATGAATGGCGGTGGGGTTGATGCCCTGACGGGGGATATGGCTCTTGCCAGTGGGAGCGGGGTACATCGGCCTTCGAGAAAAACACATGACTCCAGCATTGAATGACGGCAGTATTTATGCTATATTTCTGACAACCAGATTGAAGCAGGAGACAGAACCATGCGTAGCATTCCCCGTCGCATCATGGAACACGCCGAGGCCCGGCCGGAAGCCACGCCGTTGTGCCCGACCGCCCTGTTGCACATCGGCAACCGGGCGGCGGTTGACCAGGCGCTGTCGCGTCTTGCGCGATCAGATCGCCTCATGCGCATCTGCCAGGGCGTCTATATGCGCCCGATCCAGACCCGTTTCGGCCTATGTGCACCCGATATCAGCAAGGCAATCGCCGCTCTGTCCAGGATGTGGGGTGAAACGATCGTGCCTTGCGGCGGTGCCGCAGCCAACTGCCTGAGCCTGACGACGCAAAATCCGGTCCGGATGGTCTATCTCACCTCCGGTCCCCGCCGCCAGCTGCACTTCGGTGCGTGTGAGGTGACGCTCCGTCACGCTCCGCGCTGGCTGCTGGTGGCTCCCTACCAGAAGGCGGGACAAGTGGTTCGCGCTCTGGCATGGCTCGGCCCTGCGGAGGTCGAGGACGGCCTGGATGCGGTCCTGCCGACGCTCTCCGAAGCTGATCGGGACGAGCTTGCGGAGGCGCGGGCCTTAATGCCTATCTGGATGGCGGAACCGCTGAGCGCACGCCTTGCACATGGCTGAAACGCCGTTCCATAGCCTTTCGGCTGATGATCGTCGCTACGCCCTGCGGGTCGCTCAGGAAGGAGGGAATCTCAAATCACACCTGCTCGAGAAGGACATCTGGGTCGTCGCGACCCTCGGCATCCTGTTCGAAGCCCCGTTCGCCGAACATCTGATCTTCAAGGGTGGTACGTCACTGTCGAAGGCTTGGGGCGCGATCCGCCGCTTCTCTGAAGACATCGACGTTACGTACGACATTCGCGCCTTTGCGTCGGACCTGGTTTCCGGCACCGGCGACGAAGCCCTTCCGCCGACGCGCAGTCAGGAAAAGCGCTGGACGCGCACCATCCGCTCCCGTCTGGCCGAGTGGGTCCGGGATCAGGCTCTTCCCCTTGTGGCAGAACGCCTGTTCGATGCCGGGTTTCAGGCCAGGTGTCGTGCGGAAGGAGAGCGTCTCCTGGTCCACTACGAACCGCTGTTTACGGCGTCCGGTTTCGTTCGCCCGGAAGTCATCGTCGATTTCGGTGCCCGATCAACGGGCGAACCGCACACGAACCGGCCTGTTGTTTGCGATGCGGCGGCGCATCTGCCCGACTTGGTGTTCCCCGAAGCGCATCCAGTTGTCATGCTGGCGGAGCGGACGTTTTGGGAAAAGGCGACCGCGATGCATGTCTTCTGCCTCCGGGAGCGTGGACGCGGTGATCGTCTGGCAAGACACTGGCACGATCTCGCTCGGCTTGATGAGGCTGGTATTGCAGCGACTGCCCTGTCTGATCATGCGCTTGCCCTGTCCGTCGCCCGTCACGAGGCGATTTTCTATGTCGAAAAGGACGCACGCGGTGAACGGATCGATTATGAGGCGGCGGTCTCGGGGCACCTTCAACTCGTCCCCTCCGGGGCCGCCTATGCGGCTCTGGCCGATGACTATGCGCACATGCTGGCGGACGGCATGCTGCTCGACGAAAGCGAGCCGTTCGAGGCACTGATGGAAAGATGCGCCACGATTGAGGCGCGGGCCAATGCCGTCGGATTGAGACAGATCGGATGAGTGTATTCGCCGGGCGTGATGAAACTCGTTGCGAGAGATATGCGGTTTCACCCACTTCAACAATGCGTCGGCCTCTATGCGGACGAGGATCCCTGCGGGATCCTACGTCAGGTTTGCAACCCGTTCAGCGTCGAACAGGTGGAGACAGATCGGAGAAGCCGATCGGGCGGCTTGATCAAATCACATCGCGATCGGATCAGGCTGCGTCATGCGGTGGGTGCAGGCATTTTCCGGCATCATCCCTATCGCCCTGCGAGCGGCGAGCGAGTGCAAGCGCAAGGATGCGCTGGACTCCAGATGCGCGAGTTTCAGACCAACGTTGGACACATCGACCACACCTTCTTCGCCGAGTCGCGAGCCATTGGCGTCGTCGAGGCACGATCAAACAACCGGTAGGTCAGGATGTCCTCCGTCGAGGGACCGTTTCAAGGGTCATACCCAAGCCAGGCTGGGGTAGGTCCCGAACGAGGAACGATGGCCCGTTCACGATGAGAGTACCGGGTAGATCAGGCGGTTCACGAACAGGCGCGGTCCCGAGCCTCTTTCCCGTGAAGTCTTCGTCTTTCACGGTCTGGTCCTGCAATGCCTGGATGTATGCCACCCAGTCTTTTCGGTCGGGCCTCGTCACGCTACCATTGCTGAACCCAACCAGCCTGTGCGAATATCGGGCCCCACTTCCAGTCTGAAGTGCAACCCTTGACCCCGTCGCCTGATTGCTTGAGGTCAGCAGATGGCGGTGCGCCAGAGGATGGCCGACCCTCTCAGTTGACGAACAACTGGAGAATGGTCATGCCGACTGGCTACCACCCCCTGACCCACTTGGACAGATCGCCCATTTCCGTGCTTAAGTCCACCGGTCGATCCCAGCGACCGATGGCTGAGCCACTCGGGCGGGACGTCAGCCCGATTTCCCGAGAGTTGATGCGCTATCGCGGGCAGCAAGGTGACCGTCATCCGTCCGCTAGGGGAAGGCGATGTCCCGGCGCCGAGAAGCCGTTCAGGTGCCCCGGAAGATGACCCCCTCCCCGAGCGCTGGGAGGCGGTCGAGGACCGGTTGCAGGCCGGATGGAGTCCAGAACCGATCGTGGGCCGGTCGAGAGTGGATCGACCAATCGGTGTGGGCGGACCGGCGAGTGGGAGGCATCATGCCGGACGGGGTCATCTTCCCGGTCGAGTGGGCATGGCCGAGCGCCCGGTGGATCGGGGAGGCCAAGCACCGGACCGGAGACTGGGAACTCGATCGGGTCGTCGGGGCGCAGCACCAAGGTGCCGGGGTGTCGTCCGTGGAGCGGAGATCGAAGGATACCATCCTGGAGTGGGTCGAGGGGAAGACGGCCGCTGCCGTGACCGAGGCGCTCACTCGACGCATGACCCCGTTTCCCGACCGGCTGCACACGGGCACGGCAGACCACGGCCAGGAGTTTGCCGGGCACCGGGAGATCGCGGCAGCGCTCGGAGCTGACTTGGATTTTGCCACTCCGGACCACTCCTAGGAACGGGCCTGAACGAGCAGACCAACGGTCGGGTAAGCCAGTCCTTTCCGAAAGGAACCGACTTCCGTCAGGTGACGCTGGCCTAGGTCCGGGCGGTGCCCGACCGTATCAACCACCAACCCCGCAAGATGCTGGGGGTTCGGACCTCGACGGAAGTGTTCGCCGCAGCCCTGGCACCGCCCTGAAGGCGGTTACTCCTCCCCCATCCCCCTCCTTTCAGAAGCCCGTATTCGACGGGCCGGGTCCCGCTCGGCCAAAACCAGCCTGAAACGGCCCGAGCGGGCCCTTGCGTCGTGAAATCGCCTCTGTCAGACTCCTTGGCGTCGAGATGGATGCCATCAATGACCGAAATCAGCCCCTTGGGGGCTGAATTTTCCGGTCGCCGCCCCGCTCCCTTCATTCGGGCTACGCCCTCATGCCGGGAGCGGGGCGAGTGTTGCACTTCAGACTGGAAGTGGGGCTTGATTCAGATGGTTTGGTGCATCAGGCTTTTGTATTCGAATCATGAGACTTCATCTGTTCATTCAAGACCTCAGCTGCGCGGCGAATAATTTCCATGGCTTTGTGGTCTGCCGGAGACTCCGCTATCGGGAGTTCCCCAATTTCCGTGTCCAGATCCTTAAGTTCTTGCTGTTCCACGGTTGATGGTTCACTCATCTGGGCGAGTTCGAGCCGCCGTGCAAGCTTTCGTTCGATGTCGGGAGGGCGTGCAGAGCCCAGGCCAAAGAGGTCGCTCGTAACCACTTGGTCCAAACGCCATGCCTGAATAATCATGGGGTCGTTCAATATCTCGGTGTGATCCCCTTGCTTTTTCAGAACTGCCAGATTTGCGTCGAGTGCGCTTTGGACCATCAGTGGACTGTGTGCAGTGGCAATAAACTGGATGTTCGGAAAATGTTGAGTAAGATGTTTTCGAATGGCACGTTGCCAATGTGGGTGCAGGTGCAGATCGATTTCGTCTACAATGACAATGGCGGATTCATGCAGTGGATCCGGACTATTCGGATACTGCTCCAATAGATGCCAGGCAATGTCCAATGTCCAGGCAAACACCGTCTGGTAGCCCAAACTGAGTTGAGAAAGAGGCACTGTGCCATAATCTGTTGCAACCCACACCCCTTTCGATTGACTTGAGGGGTTGGATAGGAGAGGGCCATGTATTTTGATATCCTCCTTACTACCCACATCCGGCAGTATTTTCGCAAGCAAATGCTTGAATCCATTAAGACGTTGTTTTGCCTGTTGATCCCCCTTTATCGCACCAAATTCTAGTCGAAACAAGAGATCTTCTGCATCGTGCAGTGCCGACTCTACCTTGAACAGGGATTCTACCCGCCCGTTACCTGTAGACACATCCAAATCGATTGGCTTGGGATGTCGGCCGGCACCATAAGCCAAGACGAGCGGCTCATCAAGTGCAATCTCTTCTGATGCATTACCACCAGAATCAAAATCGTAAAATTGGCCTTGCCGACGAGTGATACTAACCCGAGTCGAAATGGTGCCTTCTGGTGGAGACTTCTTCCCTTCAAATGGTATTCCATACGAGAGATGTGCCTCTAATTGTGCTTCAGTGTCACTTCCGGAACGCACAAACGCTTCCAACTCATCATTGACGGGTTCCCCGGCCAACTCTGGCTCGACAAGATCAGGGTTAGGCCCGGGACTATTCTCGTCCGGGGGTTGATTGAACACCGGTCGCATGCGGGCGAGGCATTGGAGAAGTGTTGTCTTGCCGACCCCATTATCGCCAACGATGAGTGTCCAGTCAGCTGGCCGTCCATCCTCTCTGACGAGCGACAGTTCTTGGCGTTCACTGTAAAGAGCGGATGTTCTCCAGGACCAATTTAGTAAAGTAGGCTGAGTGCAAGGGCTGTTTTGCCACTGTGACCTCCGGTTCCCGATTCCTTAAGTAGAGTACTGTAAGTATTGCATATTACATCATTTCCCAGATCATTCCGGCCCTTCGCCAGATCTGAATTGAATCATTCGCTCGTAAGGCCGAATTTGGAACTGGGCCAGCCACATGTTCTGATCGAAATATGCAATGCTGTACTTGCGCGAGTATTGGGAGTCGATCATTGGGTTTCTCAAAACCCGACTTCCACTCCGAAGTGAAACCCTCGCCGTGCTCCCGGAATGAGAGCGTCGCCCGAAGGGAACGGGGTGAGGGTTTCACTTCAGACTGGAAGTGGGGGGTCAAAATAATGGGATTTTCTGACAGACACCGACTATCATAAACCTGATGAATAAGCTGGTGACCGTTTTCAATATCCTGTCTGCCATCCCGGCGGCATTGGTGGTGCCGTTGGTGCCGTTCACATTTTTTCTGGTGGAAGGTGAAGGTCGGGTGCCGGGCGACTTCCACGAATACCTCCTGCATTTCCTGATGGTTTGTTATCCGGTAGTTTGGGTGCTCAGTCTATGGGGTTCGCGCAGACTGTTACGGACAGGAAAGTCGAAACCCGCCTTGGGACTCAGTCTGACGCCTTTTGGCGTCTTTCTGCTATTGCTGTGGACATACCTTGCAGGCGGTGTGGTGCTTCGATAGACATCGACAGGAAATGGGGTACTTAAAGACCAAGGTTTGTTATGCCTCACTGTCGGACTGCTTGCCCAATCACCGGTTTTGAACCGCTTCAGGTAATGGATTTGGCCGCCGACTCCAGCAAATCCACTGATTGAAGCCCCTCGGTGATCAATCGCATTCACGATGTCTATGGGACTGTGTCGGCCGCTGGAACGGCACAACGCCGAGATAATAGGGATTACCGAGGGGCAGTGTTTGCGAAACTCTCGTTTTGATTGGCCCAATCCATCAGGGCACCCAGGTTTTCTAGGCCGTCCAGGGCAAACCGATTCCGGAACAGCCCCCAGCCAATCAGGCAGGCGCAGCGCAGCGAACTATCCCGGGTCAGGCTGTCCGTCGGATGGATTCGACGGTTCAATTCTCTGAGCCCCGTATGCAGACGACCGCGCTGGCGGGCAAGATAGGGAAACTGTTGCTCTGTGGCCCCCTCTTTTTCCAGCAAGAACAAGTTGATGGCCGTATCAAGCAGGGTACTACTCATCGTATACAACTCAAAATCCTCCAGCTCCCCCAAAAAACTGGCTCCGGACTGTTCCCGGACATATTTCAGGATGGAGCTTGAGTCTGTCAGCTTCAGCCCGGCGTTTTCAAAGTAGGGCACTTTGGCGGTTGGGGACTGATCGGCACTCAGGGCATAATCCGCTTCGATGAAGGTGTAGGCCAGATCCGACTGGGACAAGGCCACCCGCACATGCCGCACGAACGGGGAGGTGAGGCTTCCGTAGAGTTTCATCAATAGGTCACAAGTCGATGGACAGGGGGTGTCAGTGTATCAGAGTGTCATGGATTTCGGTGAGGCCAATGCGCCTTTGAAAAAAGGTCTGCAGGCGTCTGGAACCGGTATCGACAGGGGACGCAAAGGGGCAGTTCGTATGGCGGCTGGATCCGTTTCCAACTGATCCCGGATGTCGTGTCCCGGTTCATCTGGATGGGGGTAGGGGCCGGTTGAAACGCAGTCGCAACATCGGGTATCGACTGTCTCAGTCCCCATGGTCGTGGCGGGACAACCCCCGGAACCGTTCCTCGCCCCCTTCGAACCGGGCCTGCAGCGAACCGACCAGCAGGGTCCTGTCCTGTCGAAGCGGGACGGGTGAGACAAGAGAACCCGGAACCGATTTGACGGATCGGACGGGACAGAGGGGGGCTGTCCACATCATAAACCTCCGGTGGGGGATCGCCCGACAGGCTGATTCGCTGATCGCCCGTGCCAGGGGCGAGGAATCATGGCCTCGTAGAACGGAGAGCCATCGTGGCATGCCCCAAGCCATCTGTCGCCAGCTGGGCGGGCGATGCCAGCAGCAACCATCTGGGGCCAATCGGCCCCTCCCATCGGGAGGGCAACCCATGACCCGGGGGGGGGGGGGGGGGGGGGGGGGGGGGGGGGGGGGGATCGCTCCGGGAAGACAGGATCCGCAGGATCGGGTCGGGAGCGAGCTGGCACCCGGTCCCGGGTCAGTGATGGGTGCTTGCCTGGTATCGGGAACGGGCCAGCCAGGCGGGATCGACCTCCACTCCCCATCCCGGGGCATCGGTCACCGTGGCCTCACCGCCTACGATCCGGTACGGAGAATCCACGAACAGCCCGGATTGCCATGGATAGTAGTCCGCCCCTTCGATGGCAAACTCCAGGTATTTGCCGGCATTGGGAAGGGCGCGTAGAAGATGCATGGTAAACAGGGTGACCATGGACAGGTTGGCACAATGGGGTGTGACCGGCAGGCCCGCGGTCTCGGCTAGGCGGGCCACCTGGAGGGATCGGCTGAGCCCCCCCAGATAACAAATATCCGGCTGAACGATATCCACCACGTTGGTCTCAATCATCCTTCGCCAGTTCTGGAGTTCACAATCCTGCTCTCCGCCAGCGATATCCAATGCAAGGGCCTGGGTGACCTGACGGGTTTGGTCATACTCCCAATAGGGACACGGTTCTTCGAAATGGCTCACCCCCTGGTCTTCCAGCATCCGGCCGATTGCAATGGCCCGTTTGGGGGAAAACCCGGAATTGCCGTCCACGAGCAGGGTGGCCTCATCCCCCAGGGCGTGTCGAATGCACGGCACGATGGATTCGGTTCGACCGGGCCACTCGTCCCCATCGTGACCACACTCGGCCCCGACCCGAAATTTAAACGCATTGAATCCATACCGGTCTCGCAGGGCGACCAATCGGGCCGCTTCCGCTTTCGGGGTGATGTCTCGCCTCATGGAAGAAGCATAGGCGCGAACGGGTCCCGGGCTGCCCCCGATCAATTCGCACACACTCAACCCAGCTCGCCGTCCTTTGGCATCCCAAAGGGCCGTGTCCACTCCCGCGAACGCGCGCCTCAGATAAGAACCCGGAAACTTGTGTTCTCGTTCCATGACTCGGTGGCCGAGTGCATCCACATCCGTGCCGTCTTGGCCGAGTACCCAGGGCGCCACTTGGCGGTGAAGGACCTGGGCGGTGATATCGGCATGGTAGGGAGCGGTCTGTCCCCAACCCTGGAGGCCATCTTCCAGGTGAATCCGGACGAAGCAGACGAAAGGGTTGGAAAAGGTTTCGATGCGTTGGATGATCATGGTGGCCGGTTTGCGTTGGGGGCGAGAGGATGACGGCTTTTCAGACAAGGGCCGGCCACGGAGGTTCGCGGCCGAGATGATTCTGGCGTCACCCGGATGGACATCACTGGTAAAATCCTCGGTTTTTCGGTCGGGACAAACAATGCCCAGCATTCTCAAGAACCTGCCGGTCGGTGAGCGAGTGGGGATCGCCTTTTCCGGCGGCCTGGATACCAGTGCGGCCATCCATTGGATGCGGAAAAAGGGCGCCATCCCCTATGCCTACACCGCCCATCTGGCCCAGCCGGACGAAGCGGATTATGCCAGTATTCCGCGCTTGGCAAAGCAATATGGGGCGGAGGAAGCCAAGCTGGTGGATTGCCGACTTCAGTTGGCTGCCGAGGGCATTTCGGCGATTCAGTGCGGTGCCTTTCATATCACGACGGCCGGGGTGACGTATTTCAATACCACCCCCCTGGGCCGAGTGGTGACCGGCACCTTGCTGGTGACGACCATGCGGGAGGATGGGGTCAATATCTGGGGCGATGGTAGCACCTACAAGGGCAATGATATCGAGCGGTTTTTCCGGTATGGTCTGCTGGCCAATCCAGCCCTGAAAATCTACAAGCCCTGGTTGGATGAAACCTTCATCCAGGAGCTGGGGGGGCGGGCCGAGATGTCGGCTTTCCTGCAGGCATCCGGGTTGGACTACCGGATGTCTGCCGAGACCGCCTATTCCACCGATTCCAACCTGCTGGGCGCCACCCATGAAGCCAAGGATCTGGAATATTTGAATACCAGTCTCCGGATCGTTGAACCCATCATGGGGGTTCGGTTCTGGGATCTCGCTGTGGAGATACCTCCAGAAGAAGTGACGATCCGGTATCGGGAGGGTCGCCCGGTCGCATTGAACGGACGGACTTTCGACAATGAGGTGGATTTGATCCAGGAGGCGAATCGCATCGGGGGTCGGCATGGCCTGGGCATGAGCGATCAGATCGAAAACCGGATCATTGAAGCCAAAAGCCGGGGGATTTACGAAGCGCCCGGCATGGCTTTGCTGTTTATCGGGTACGAGCGGTTGGTCACCGGCATTCACAACGAGGATACGATTGAACAGTACCGCATCAACGGCATCCGCCTCGGCCGGTTGCTGTATCAGGGGCGCTGGTTCGATTCCCAGGCGCTGATGTTGCGCGAAACCGCCCAGCGGTGGGTGGCCAGTGCCGTCTCCGGGGAAGTGACCCTGGAGCTTCGGCGAGGCAATGATTATACGATTCTGGATACGGTGTCGGATCGGTTAACGTACAAGCCGGAGCGGCTGACCATGGAAAGGGGGGATTCGGCCTTCACGGCCAATGATCGGATCGGTCAGCTCACCCTGCGCACCTTGGATGTCATGGATACTCGTGACAAGCTGGATCGATATGCCGACAACGGATTGTTGACTTCGGCCATCCCCCACGCCTTGCCGCGGTTGGGCCGTGAAGCGGCCGACGACTGAGGCAGGCCGCAAATGGGTCTTGGGCCGATGATCCTACCGAACGGCGTACGATCTCGTCATTGATTCTGTGGCCATGAAAGTCATCGGTCTCATCGGTGGAATGAGCTGGGAAAGTACGGCGCTGTATTACCGTGGCATCAATGAGGGGGTCAAGGCTCGTTTGGGGGGACTGCACTCGGCTCGAATGGTGTTGTACAGTGTCGATTTCCAGGAAATCGAGGCCTTGCAACAAGCCGGAAACTGGGACCGGGCGGGCGACATCCTGGCGAAAGTCGGGGCCTCGGTCGAAGCTGCCGGGGCGGATTTCATCCTGCTGTGTACCAACACCATGCATCGGGTGGCGGCTCAAGTCGAGGCGGCGGTATCCATTCCACTGCTGCATCTGGCGGATGCGACAGCCGACCGAATACTCTCCCGACGCATGAAGATCGTTGGACTGCTGGGGACGGCCTTCACCATGGAAGAAGATTTTTATCGCGGCCGGTTGGAGAACCAGGGTATCGAGGTGCTGATACCCGGGGCAGAGGATCGGGCCATCGTGCACCGAGTGATCTACGAGGAGTTGTGTCGTGGCCAGATTCGGGACGTGTCGCGGACCGAGTACCTCCGAATCATAGATTCGCTGGGCCGGCAGGGTGCCCAGGGTGTGATTGCGGGTTGTACCGAAATCGGGCTGTTGGTGGGGACACAAGACACCCCCATGACCTGGTTTGACACGACCGCCATTCATGTGGCGGAAGCGGTGCGATGGGCACTGGACTGAGCTTGTCGAGGGGCCATCGCTGGTGAATCTCTTGGGATTTGGACCGGCGGCCGGCTTTCACGGACCGGACGACCCGAGCACCGTCGTGGAGTCCATTCGGTCTGATATGCCGATCGGCCAGACCTGCCCACTCGGCGATTTCGCCACCGGAATCTTGATCCGAAGGCCTTTGCGTCGCCGATTTGCCGATAATGGATGTGTCGCCCTGTCCGCAGATTCCCCACGCTGGCGTTGGTGCCTGGAAATCACGCCGAATCCGGGGGGGGATGCCCTTGGCGGGAATAGCGGCCGGAGGGATCGACTGATGGACTGGAGAGCGGAAAGAGTCTCGCCAAATTAAATTGCCCCCCACTTCCACTCCGAAGTGCAACACTCGCCGCGCCCCCGGAATGAGGGCGTGGCCCGAAAGGAGGGATCGGCGGCGACCGCAAAATTCAGCCAAGGGGCTGATGCCACCCATCGATGGCATCCATTCCGACTCCAAGGAGTCTGACAGAGGTGCTTTCACGACGCAACGGCCGGTTTCGGTCGAGCGGGACCCTGCCCGTCGAGCACGGGATGGCAGAATGGAGGGGGATGGGAGAGGAATGACCTTTTAGGGCGGGGCGGCTAGTGTTGCACTTCGGAGTGGAAGTCGGGCCGAAAAACCCATCCATTTCTCCCAAGGTGACCAGCTTGCGATCTACCTTCTTCATTTCATCAGTGTTGATTTTGGACTTTGGCGTCTGGTTGCTCGTCTTTCGACCTAGTGGTGTCTCTTGCTTCCATCTCGTAATTGAACTTTGTCTCAATAATAGCCAGTCTTTCTCTTATTTCCCTAGCCTCCCGATTAAAGTCTTCTATCCTGTTATCTAGACTGCTTAGCCTGAATAAAACAACGCTAGCCACCGCAATCGCTGTGGCGAGTATCCACTTGTTAATATCTAACCAATCTTGCCTGCGCTTATCCTTTATATCTTCAACGCTATCTTTCCCGGCCTCCAACTTCTGAATTCTCGACTCCATATCAGACATAACAGGGTCATCGCCCTGCAACAATGGCGAATCTTTATCAAAAATGTGATTTTCTTCATTGTTGCTCATGGGCCAATTCCTGCCTTTTCTCATATTCTGCTAGGATGTCTGCATTAGGAATTTGTATCCCCCGAACATTGGGTATATAGTTTTTTCGCCATGCACCATGCTCCCAATGGGTAATTGCCACAAGACGATGACGTGGCAAATTTTCTACAGCATCATCAAGGTATCGTGTTCCCGGATGAGCATCTGAAATATCAGCAGCAAAATCAAGAAAGCCTCCAGGAATTGGATCAAAGCCAAACCGTTTAATCAGATGATACAGATCAGGGTCTACAGGACCATAATTCCAAGCCTGAAAAGTGCCGCCGGACAAGGGTTCATGCTGTTCATGCTGCCCCATATAGAACATATGAGTGATATACGCCATTTTCTGCAATTCGAGATTGCTTAATGTCCAGCCAGACTTTTCACATAGCCTCTTTGCAATAGTAAATATCGAAACGGTCATAGCGGTCTCTCCCCCGGTTGATTACCCAATCAGATCACGATATACGACCCGGTTACCCCCGATTTGCTTTACCAATGTCTTCATCTGGTCTATGGCGTCAATCTCGCAATCGCCGATATTCAGGCGCATTGCCGCTTCGTGCACATAGCGGTGAAGACGCTTCGGGCTGACATGATGCCAAGGGCGGGTAATTGAATGCTTGAGGGCTGCGCACGCCGACCCAATGGAGTGGGTATGAACGTCAGCACTCACATACTCGCTAGCACGATGACAAACGGAATCATGATTACAGGGAATCTGTCCGTAAATACGTGTTCCATCCCTGTAGACTGTCGCGTCCTCATCATTGCTGGACATGACCAATTCGATGGCGGTCCGGGCATCCGCCTTATTGACTGGCTTGGCCACTACCGGACCATCTGGCTCCTTGGCTCCCATTACCGGAACCTTGACGAATGGAACACTCCTCATACCTGCCTTGTGCATGGCTTTTCTCTTGGACTTTGGAATATTAGACCGGTTACCGCCAATATTGGTTTCATCATCCTCAATGATTTTATCCGGCTATAGCGACCCATTGGCATAGCCCCCCTAGGTGATACAGCAGAGGCATCCAAGAGGCTTTGTAGTCCAAGTCCTTACTCGGTTCCGGGACACTGACAGACTCCTAGGCTATTATGAGCGTGTAGACCACAATCACCCACTTCGGCACGGAAGTCTCGCGAGAATATATGATCGTCAGGGTGGTGAATGTGAAATGCTTGCGACATAATGACTTGTACCAGATAATGATGTGGTTCGCTTGGAGCTGGCGGGAAAATTACGTCGGTTTGGTCACAATGAGCGTAAGCTGGACTTTCGCCCTATGTAGACCCGCTCAAGCTAAGCATAACAGGCATCATCATCGGGCAACAAGCGAAATAAATATTGAGGGTACGCTGATGGTTTCAGTATTTCGCTTTTGTTCTTCGTTATCGTAAATCAGTGTCATCTGTCTCGCGAATTTTTCTCCAGCATTCCCACCATTCTCCCTCACGATTGGCAATTGGTTCAGTCCCATTTTTAGCACAATTCAGTGTCGATTTCGACACCCCACTTCCACTCCGAGGTTGCGGACCGGGAAGTCACGGCCTCCCACGCCGTCGAACTGATGCGGGCGGGGTGAGCTCGCTGGCGCATCGAGAACGAGCCATTCAAACCCCGGTGGCCCCCAGCCGACGGCGCTGCACCCCCTTCGGTCATGGCCGGCCACCTCGGGCGACGGGGTTCGCCCATCGGATGAGGTGGGCGTTCGGGATCGACCCGGTGCCACCGCAGGGTGGCTCGCTGTTCAGGCTACCCGGGCGAAGGCGGGTCGTTTGCCCCGCCGATGGAGACGGTTGCGCGGGAGGTTCCTGGGGTTCCCCTTCCCTTACGGGGAGACGTTGTACCAAAGCATCGCATTCGGGCATCACCAGCCCGATAGGGTGCCTTTCGACACATCCTGACTTGGCTGCCGTGAGCGAGTGTGTGACCGGCCGGTTCTGCAGGAAAACCATGGTCAACCGCTGATCCGGCAACCCGCTGGAGGGGCAGCCTTGTCCACACACCCCGGAATCATGCGTCCAGGTTGCTAATTCCCATCCCGTTCCGGATCTGACACCCTTGGCGGGAATGGCTGCTTCGCTTGTCCTTGCCTTGTCAGCGATGATGTTCTAGGGCATTATGGCATGTTCTCGTGAGAATCCTTGCTCTGATCGCGTTCTTCCAGCGAGCCCGCAATGATGGCTAGGAACGGTTCGGCGAATTCTTTCAATTTCGCCGCTCCCACGCCATTGACCTCGGCGAACTGTGTCTTGGTGCGTGGCCGACGATGCACCATGTCGATCAGCGTACGGTCGGTAAACACGACATAGGCGGGCACATGGCGCTCTCTTGCGATCTCCAGGCGCAACTCCTTGAGGGCGATCAGCAGCTTCAGGTCGTCATCGTCCAGAGAGGGCTCGAGCCCTCCCCTTCGCGGGGGATTGGAGCCCCGGGCCTTGGCAGGCGTGCGGGCCATGACGGTATCTTGGCGATACCAGAATGCTCCCTGGCCGTGCAGCAGGTCCATGCCTTTCTGCGTGATCCCGATCCCCCCATAGCCCCCGATGTCGATTTGCAGGAACCCCGTCGCCACCATCTGCCGGACCAGCGAATGCCATTCGTGCTTACTGTGTTGTGCCCCCACCCCAAAGGTCGGCAGGCGACCATGGCCGAAACGGGTGATCTTGTCCGTCTCGATTCCCCGAAGGATGTCGATCAGATGGGCCGCCCCGAAGCGTTGACCTGTCCGGACGGCCGCCGACAGGACCTTGCGTGCCTCCTCGGTGCCATCAATGCGTTCCGAAGGATTGAGGCAGATATCACAGTGGCCACAGGGGGCGATCTGCTCCCCGAAATACTCGAGCAGGGTCACTCGCCGACAAGCCGGCGCTTCACAGTAGCCCAGCAGGGCATCTAGGCGCTTGTGCTCGCGGCGCTTGCGCTCTGGACCAGCATCTTCGTCCTCGATGAACTGCCGTCGCATCCTGATGTCCTCGAGGCCATAGAGCATGTGGGCTTCGGCCGGACCACCGTCGCGGCCAGCACGGCCGATCTCCTGATAATAGGCTTCCATACTGCCGGGCAGGTCGGTATGGAAGACGTAGCGCACATCCGCCTTGTCGATCCCCATGCCGAAGGCAATGGTGGCGACCATCACCACGCCCGGCTCTGTCATGAAGATATTCTGACGCGTCTGCCGTTCCTCCTTTTCCATGCCGGCGTGGTATGCGAGTGCGTGCACCCCGTCCGACGCCAGCAGGGCGGCCGTCTCCTCCGTCTTCCGACGCGACAGGCAGTAGACCACACCGCTTTGGCCTTCATGACGGGAGATGAACGCCCTGAGCTGGTGCTTCCAGTCGCGTTTCATCGTCACCGAGAGTCGGATGTTGGGACGATTGAAGCCCAGCACGAACTGTTCTGCCTGTCCGCCAAACAGCTGGTCCATGATGTCGTTTCGCGTCACCTCGTCCGCGGTGGCCGTCAGCGCTGCGATGGGGATGCCGGGAAAAAGATCGCGCAGTCGACGGAGATCCTCATACTCCGGCCGGAAGGCGGGACCCCACTGTGAGATACAGTGCGCCTCGTCAATGGCGAAAAGTCGGATGGGCAATTTGGCCAGCGCCGTCAGCATGCGCACCGTCATCAGCCGTTCGGGTGCCATGTAGAGCAGTCGTGTCTGACCCGACACGACGCGCCGCCAGGCCGCCACATTCTCACTTCGCTCGTTCGCCGAGTGGATGCAGTCGGCGGAGACATCCGCCAACCGGAGTGCAGACACCTGGTCCTGCATCAACGCGACCAGTGGCGATACCACCACGGTGAGACCGTCCCGGACCAAGGCGGGAATCTGGAAGCAGAGCGACTTGCCCGAGCCCGTCGGCATCACGGTGAGGGTGTGGTGTCCTTGGAGGAGCGCGGCGATGACGGCCTCTTGGCCGGGACGGAATGCCTCGAAACCGAAGATCCGGCGCAACACCTCCTGAGCCGCGCTCAACCGCCCTCCTTTCGGTTCGGGGTGGAATGTTTCAGATCGAGGCTGGCCATTATTTCCGAGCCCCCGTTCCACTCCGACAGGCAACACTCGGACCCGTCACCTGATCGTTAGCGGTGTCGAGATTGAAGCCATCGATGGCCGACATCAGCCCCTTTCAGCCCTTGGGAGGGCTGAATTTTCCGGTCGCCGCCGGGGCCCCCTTCATTCGGGGGATGCCCTCATTCCGGGAGCACGGCGAGTGTTGCACTTCAGAGTGGAAGAGGGGAGATGCTCTATTTGGGATGGATGGATACGCTGCGTGCGGTTCGTCCTTCCTGGACGAACTGCATGAACGCATGCGACAGGCCGAAAATGCATAGTAGTCAAAATAATGGGCACGAGCCTCTCAAAGTGTTGGGGAGCTACGTAAGCTACCAACGACAATGATTATGTGCCATGAAAGACTGAAGCGACGGGTCATAGAATTTCGCTTGGCCACGCTCCCCATGGAACAAATGTTGCGCGATAAGCCAAGTCTATGGCGTACTCTCTCATAGCATCTTTTCTATCTTCGGCATCCAACGCGACCGGCACCACAATATCCGCATGGTCAGGATTACCGCCCAATGGTGTCGGGACAGATCTGCAGCCGACATCCTCGATGCCTTCCCCAAAACTTCTTTCCGGACCAATGAGCGTTTCACGTGCCCAAATCAGCCAATGTGACGGTCGATGCCCAATCCATGCGATTAACCGAGATTTCGTTAGTGTTGTGGGGTGGTTCGAATTTCGAAGCATGGACTCGTGCCTTACCCTCAGCCTTGAGGCGCCGAAGCGAGTGCTTGGCACTCGTTTGGGACCTTTCATCCTTGCCCAGCTTCCCGTCTTTCCCAAGGGGTGCGATTTCCTGTTCATCAGTTTGGCTTGTCACTATCGAATACCCACTCTTTTCAACTCTCTGATTCCACCCTCCTTCAGCAGGTCTGCGGCATCATCAACTCGTAGGCGCCCCTTCGAGTTGGCGGTTCGGTGGTACAGTATGCCGGAGCCATCTCGCTCTATCAGGAACAAGACTCCATTCCTGCTTTCTTGATCGCGAAAGTCGATAGCTATGCTACTCTGCTGCATAGGATAGATTTCCGGGCGATCGGCTACATAGCTGGCGATCTTCTCAAGCAATTGATTTGCCTTGGTCAGAGCGAGGTCCGAGGGCTCGTCCATCTCCTGTTCTTGTGCGTAAGATGGACACTCCGCCAGTTCCTGCAACAATTCTCGCAGCCAGCTACCGAAGTATTGCAACGAGACGGTAAATCCGACATGGAGAATCGGAAGGGTGGATTCCAAACCATGGGCAGCCCGCGAAGACGGACTTGGGATGTGTGTCTCGAACTGTGCTTCAGAAAATTTCACTTTGCCCGGCGGCGTTTCACGGGTGTTACGAATGCGGAAACGGCGATGAGCTTGATCAGCTTTGACCAGCGACCCGTACGTATGGGTCGCGTAACGGCTGAAGTAGAAGTCTGTGTTGGCGTTTTCGAAGGAATCACTTCGAGGATAAAACCGCAGATTTCGGCGAGCGCCGACCTGCACAGATTGGCCTATCGATTGTGTCAACGAAAGGCGTGGACAAGCAGTAAGCATTCTATGTTTTTACTCCACCGTGATACCCAATTTATCGATGACCGCTCGCGAGACGGTAGAAAGGTGATGTGCCTTGTCATCAAAACAGTCAAAATGAGAACCTGAACCATATTCACCAGAAAGCTCCAAAAACAAGTCTGCCTCTGGCAAGGCTGATCTGTCAACCATAATGCCAATTTTCCAGCAATTCCCGCCAAGGGCATCCCCCCGTGGATTCGGCGTGATTTCCAGGCCCAACGCCAGCGTGGGGAATCTGCGGACAGGGCGGCTCCTCCGGCGAGTTGCCGGATCGGTGGTTGGCCACTTGATTTCCTGAAGAACCGACCTGTCACCCCTTTGGTCACGGCGACCGGCTCAGGATATGTCGAAGAGCACCCGATCAGGCTGGTGATGCCCGAATACGATGCTTTGGTACCCCGTCTCCCAGCCCGGAATGTGGAACCCCAAGAACCCCCCCTGGATTGACTGTCTTCTTGGATTTAGAGGGAATTGCTGTAAAATGGCCGTGCACTTGACCAGCTGGTCTCGCCATGTTGCAATGATGCGCCACAGCCGCACCATAATCATAATATATATGTTTGGCGAGGCTCTATCGTCGCGCAAGCGACATCTTGTATGAGGTGCAGTATATGGTTGCCATGCCAAGTTGCTTCGTAGACGAAGCAACGGCACAAGAAGGGTATTCATCCTTCCATTACCCTGTTATTTTCGTCCACTCCGACTCTATAACAAACATCGGCCGTTCGACCGAATGGTCATCAGCGCATGGGCCTTTTCGGTGGGTAGCCGCTGAAGCGGAAACAACAATGTCCGGGATCCGGGATCAGGTACTGGAACCGAGCAAAGCACCTAATCGATATCGCAAATTCTCAATTCAAGGGATTCTGCCCTCCCATGACTCTGGAACATGGCCTAACGACTTTGTGGTGAGCCGTGAGCAAATTTACGACGATATGGGGCGTTTGACCGGAGGACTCGAAAGATCAGATGACGACCTCCCCTGAAATGGATGTTCTTCGATAGCTGCATTCTTGTGGCCGCCCGTTTCATGAACCATTCGGATAACGCAACCATCCGATGTCTTGACTGTATCGGCAATAGCGAAGAGACCCTGCACATCAGCCGCCAGATCATCCGCGAATATCTCGCCGTGGTCACACGCCATCAAACGTGGGCGAAACCAATCCCTATAGCCGACGCTCTTGAGGACGTAACGAAACTGATCTCCTCGTTCATTTTTCTCGAGGATGGCCCAGAAGTCATAGAGAGGTTGATCTTGCTTTGTCGTGAGTTTCACGTCGGGGGAAAAGCAGGTTCATGATGCCAACATCGTAGCCACCATGTTGGCTCATGGTGAGAGACGATTACTTTCGCTCAATACCAGGGACTTCCGGAGTACGGTATGGGGGGCCGAAAAAAACGGCCCGACATCCCTCGGCCAATCCCGGGGCGGAGGGAACACCCAACTTCATTTGGTGGCCGCGGATCCTCGAACCGCAGTGGTCTTCACGCGTTTTCCCGGCCATGCCCATGATGCCCCACAAGGGCGCAAGCTCCTGAATCGACTGGAATCGCCCTCGAGTTCCTCGGCGCTGATGATGGGCCGGGCCTATGAGGACGGGAAGACCTGCCAACAGGCACTCGACCGGGGATTCACGCCCGTGGTTCCGTCCAAGAGGAACCGGATAGTTCCCTGGAAGTATGACAAGGTACTGTACAAGCGCCTCAACGAAGTGGAGCATCTGTTTCGGCGACTCAAGGGCTTCCGGAGGATATTCTCGCGCTTCGAGAAACGGGATGTGATGTTTCCCCGGATTCATCGTCTTCGTGCGCATTATCGAGGTGTTGCGATAGCGTTAACAAGCCCTAGACGCTCAATGTATCAGTGACTTGAATCGGCTTCCCAGAGTAATTCGGTTTTTGTAATAACGAATCTGTGCGGAGGGACCGAGACAGCGCGGTTCCCTACCGTGATCAAGACCGAAAATAACCGTAAAACATTGCTCCATTCGCTGTAGATTGACACTTTGAGTGGTATAAGATATTCCTGTTAATGTTGGCGACCTGATCGGGACAGAGAAATGGCTACCCTCAGATATAGGGAAACGATTGATGCAAACGAGAAGTGACAGTCATCTGCACTTGTCGATTTGGCGACCTGTGGTTATTGATCGCAGATACCTCTATGGTTCGGGTCAGGGCAGGGAGGAAGGAAATTTTGTCCCTATAATCGATGGCGGATTGTTGGAGCAAGTTTACGCTTGGGATGCTGGGCCGAACGATGTTTTGGGAGCCTGTACCCCGTCCGTCGGAGAACGAATTAAAGAAAAGATCGTTTATCCGTTCGCATCGAATCAACTTCCTGGAAAACGAACTGTCCGATGTTTTCTCGACACAATTCACGAAATGTTGAGCGATGAATCTGTTCAGAGCGGGACCTATTGGACAGATTGTCAAGAAACTGTAAAGCCAGAAGGAAATGATGAGGTCAATGTAAGGGCCAATATCGCGCTTGCACTGCTGCAGCACTTTCACTGGGTTGCATGTGTGTTTCTTGACGTTCCCAAGGCATCGGTTCTTATTCGATGAGTGATTTTCAACTTAGCTCGAAGAGAGATGCAGAATTTTCTCTGGCGAAAACTCTACTGCAACAAAACTCTGGGAATGACAATCTCGTTTTACATTTACAGGTACGAGAAGATAAGTGCTTTGCGAATAAATGGATCACTGTCGGGAAAGTCCAATTGTTTCCAGAATCATATATGGCTTCAGCAGAGGATACCATAACAAACTTTCAGCGAATAATAATGGCAATTCGCCTCGGATTTTTTGAATGGTCAGTCCCAAGACAAATTGAACTTGTAGATAAGATAAAATCCGCATTACCAGGGAAAACGAAAAGAAGATTTTTGAAGCGACGAAAGCAGTACCATATATTGCAATGCGGTGTGGTCTAGCTCATCCGGTCTTTGATGCATTGATGTTGGATCGTATGCAATCGCAGAAGCCAATTAGTGTTGTGGTTGACACAACTGCTGTTCTGCAGGGTGCGCTCGATTTCTTCGCAAGATATGTCACTCCAAGAGCCAGAATAAAAATTCCAGCATTGGTACATATGGAGATTCTAAACTTCGGCGAGCGATATTTTAGCCAGCGACATAAAAAAAGCCATTCTGCGCAAATGCTGCTTGATCACTTGAATAGTCAGGGTGGGCAAAGAGTTCTTCTGCGACTTGAGACGGACCAGGGAGTGGAGTTTGAGCGACCTAGACTTGGTGCGGACCCGCTACGGGGAGTTGTTGCACCAGACTCCGACGCGGAAGATAAGAATCTCGGGTTGCAGAAAATCCAAAGAAGCTTCGCTGATCGACTCATATTGGAGACAGCGATACAACATCGAGGTCAGATGGGACCGGAGCATCCTGTGATGCTGCTGACTTCGGACCAAGGCTTGGCACGAATGGCTCTGGCAGAAAGCATTGAACCAGTATTCTTCGACTCTAACGCAGTTTTGCGACTATTCGGAGAAAGGTTGAGCGGTGTTGGTTTTGTACCGTTTTCTATAGGTGGAAAAAAATTTTACAAAGTAAGCCTAGTGGATGTGCTGTGGGAATTCGCAGCCACATTTGGCGCATCGCGATTGACCAGTGATTCCAAGACGACTGTGCTTGAGGTGGTTGCGCTAGGAGACGGGGTTGCTTGGCAACCCTATCACTCTTATGAGGACCTGTTATGGACTAGGAAGGATGAGGTTTTCGATGCGCGAGCGAGTGCAAGTTTGGCGAAGGGAGCGGGTAATCCGGGACAAGTCCCGAGGATAAAGAGAACAGATGTAGTTGAACGGCGTCAAGCAGATGCAACTGCAGAAAAGCAGAAACAGTTCTCCACTCGTGCTAGGACCCATACTTTTAGTCTTGGCTCCATGATTCGGCTACTGGACGTTTTATATGAGGCTGGGGAGATTTCCGATGATGCAGCAATGTCGGAGGTAAAGGTAAAATCGTTCAGTAGCTATCGGGGTTACTATAATTTCTTAGTTTCTGGCGACTTTGCATTGCATGAGAGTGGGATGTTGCGAAAGTCCGAAAGACTGGATGAATTGTATGTGGCACTACATGAAAGAGATCATTCGAAGATTTCAGATCTGTTGATTCGCGTAGCATCTTTTCAATCGTTCTTGAAAAAGTTATCGATAGGAACTGCGTTGCAGCAAGAGGAGTCCGGTTTGGGAAAAGATTCATTTAGGAGCTATAGCAATTTGACTGAAATCTGTTGTTTGGGGTTACGATTCGTGGGCCACGGCGTATTCGGTACTCCTCACAATCCCCCACCTGCGAAGTTTGTCGAGGTGGCGTTGGAGGCATACGAATCTGTGAGGGCGAGCGAAAGTTTTGCATTGACCGGAAAGTGGCTGGAAATGTTGGTCACACGACATGGAATTCATCCGATTCGGGCACGACAACGTTTGGCGGAAGCGCATCAAGCTGGCTATATTCGACGGTTTTTCGAAGGATCTACACCGGACACTCGGTTTGAAAATAGAACCTTGCAAACATTGGAAGTTGATCAAGGACATCCAATTGTTCGGACCATCAACCTTTATCATGGAGACTTTTTGATGCCCGGTCGTGCGTCTGTAAGCATTAAGCTTTCGAAAGGAGAAGCGTCGTGAGCCTTCGCAAGCGGATGGGGCGGCCAGAGAAAGGAGATGCCATTGCGCACTATTTCGAAACATATGGAGTGGAAGGAAACCCCTTTCCGGCTGCGGGGCAACCCACTGGACATCCTCGAATGGAGGATAAGATAGACGATGAGTTCGCCAGTCGGGTGCAACATTTCGAGTCCTCTGGCAGACCCTCACAGGTAGTATTGGTAGAGGGTACACAGGGAGTGGGGAAGACGAACCTGCTAAACTATTATGAACAACAGTTCCGAGAGTTTTATGAGGGAGACGAAGCGTTCTACATAATTAGATATTATCCCGACCCGGAGCCGAGCTTTGACTCGGTTGTGAGAAGGATATTTCAAGCACTGGACCATGCGCATTTTGAGCGCATTGGGCGAGCCTTGGCGGATGCCCCAGCTGCAACACGCGATAGTGTCAAGGAAGTGGCCCGGAACCATGATGTTCGTATTGTACTAAATGGTCTTGAGCGAGCCGGTACCGAGACAGAGAGGCTTTCCGAGTGTGCACGGCTGGCGCTGGAGTGGTTTGGAGGGTTGCGCATACTCAAGAAGCATCGGGAAGGCTTGGGAGTCGATTATCGGCTTGATACGATAGAGTCTCGTACGCAGGCGCTCAGAGATGTGGTATATGTGAGTGAGCGCCTGGGTTTGCTCAAAGGTATTTTGCTTCTTCTGGATGAGCTTGAAAAACAAGATTATTCCCTCAGTAAAACACCTGTGCTGCGGTTTCTTTCGGCGACCCGGGCTCTAATTGATGCACTGCCGAGAAACCTGTTTCTGGTACTGGCAATGACACCACAAGCCAGATTGCGCTATTTTGCAATGATGCCAGCGCTTGCAGGGCGGCTTCAGGATATCGTGAAACTGGACCCAATTGAGGAGTTCACGAAAGCCAAGGCATTGTGTAGCTTTTATATTGAACGGGCTAGAGAAAGTGCCCGCGTGAGTGAGCACATTCAGGGAAAAGTGCAAGGCAACCGGGTGATATTCGATGAAGAGGATTTGGTGCGGTTGTTTGAAGAGGCCAAGGAGCGCTCAAGCGAGATGGGAACGGAGGGGATTACGCCGAGAGACTTTCTACATCGCCTTCACAAGGAATGGATCAATAAGATAGCGTAGACTTCGGGATATCACGAAAGACTTGGAGGTACGATGATAAAATCTGTGCCTTGTATCCGGAGACCGACCAGGGGGCGTTAACAATTCAAGTCATTTCGAGTCTATTAGGTCAACCAATGGCCTTTCATCGGAAATTGTCATGACCCGTTTCAGACTCAGAGATGACCAATGGGAACGAATCGAGCCCTGGATGTCCGGCAAACCTACCGATGGCAGCGTGACCGGACGGTCCAATCGGCGCTTGATTGAAGCCGTGCGATGGATTGGCCGGACCGGTTCGCCTGGGCGCGACCTGCCCAAAGACCTAGGAAACTGGCATACGGTGCCCACGCGCTACCCCTGCGGGTCCAAAAAAGGGCAGTGGCAGCAGATGTGAAAGGCTCTGACGGTCGATGCGGACTTTGAATAGGTCATGGTCGATGGCTCGATCACGCGCGTCCATCCGCAGGGGGTTCCCAAAAAACGACCAGGAATCCGAAGCGGTCGGCCGCTCTCGGGGCGGATTTGAGTCCAACAATCCAGGCGGCGGTCGAGGCGTTGGAGCTCCCGGTCAACTCTCGAGGTCTGGTCAGGTCCTGAGCCGGACCGGGGAGGTCGAGGCTGATGATGGGATCGCCGATCCAGGGGCTGATAGCAATCAAATCATTGAATGAATTGAGCATTCGGGGGAGACGGTTGTGATCCCGCCGCGCCGTCATCGTCAAGCGCCCCGAGACGATGATCGAGCAATTGACCAAGAGCGCCATCGGGTGGAACGCCGGTTTCAGAAGTTGAAGCCCTTTCGTCGGATGGCAACCTGTGATGAGAGATTGAAGCGAAATTATTTGTCGATGGGGTACTTGGCCAGTGCCATGATTTGGCTGGTTTAATGGTTAACGCCCCCTAGGGGCTGGGAAGCTGCCCGTCGTTGCGCGAGGCCCCGGTGCTGTGCGAATATGAGTCGTGGCTTGACCACATTGCCTGACCATGTGGGGCCAATGTATGCACGATCCCGCCAACCTTGGTGCAAGTGTGGAGGGTGTCATGGTCTACAGCCCGGCTGAGCCGCACCGGACTGTCCAGAACATGAGCCGATCACTGAACCGGGTCGCGTTTTCGACCCTGACAGGGTGACAGCGTCCGTCATCCGCAGAACGCTAAATGCGTTCCAGACCGTTTTCCGCCATGCGGAGATAGAGAAGGTCGCCTTGGCGCTGGAGTGTGCCGGTGATTTTTACGGCATCGCCCACCCTTTTCGCCGTGAAGGCTGAGGCGGACGAACCGTCCGGTTCCACCAGAATATAGCCGTATTTCCGGTTGTCCGAGGCTTTGGCCACCAACATGGCGGGGATGCCGCCGAGTAGGCAGACTTCGGTGCAGGATTTGTGGATGGCGCCTGCACCGGGTTTCATTACGCCCAGAAAGCACTTCGAATCCACGATTTCACCGGCTAGGACAATCTGCCCAAGCGATTCCATCATCAGTTGGTTCTCAAGGCCCTCCATCCGGATATCGTCAGAAGGGACGAAACTGTCCTCGGAAGAGACTTCCAGCATGGTCCATCCCCCCCGCTGGATGAGGACACCCGTAACCGCGGTGGTCTTGCCGTTTAAGTCATCAGCCAAATCCGTTGCGGAATATTTCCCTTGCCGGACCAGAAGTACAGACTCAATCCGGGCCGGGTCTTCGGGATGAATCCGGTGCAGCACGGGATAGGGCTTGACTTGTAAAATACCAGAGATGGTGGTGGAGGTCCCGACCGTCCAGACCCCCGGCGCTCCCGGCTGCTGTTGTGTGCCAAGCCCGTAACCGAGCAGGGCGCAGCCAACGACCAATGCCAAGACCAGTGGCCAATAGAATCTGGTCAGGACCTTTGGGGTCGGTCGGTAGCCGACGAAAAAGGCAGGATCGGGCTGGTTCATCCGATGTCTTTCCTATCCGCGGGTGTGAATAGGGTCACCCCCGGGGGCCTCGAGAATCGGTCTCGGTGTTCCCTTCGGCAATGGCTCGGTGTCCACGAACAATTGGTTGCCCTCAAGCTTCAAACGATAGGTCTGGATCTTTTCGGTGAAGGGCGGCGGGGAACAGCCATCTTCCGGCCGATACTGGTAACCATGCCATGGGCAGGTAATGAGTCCATCGATAATCCGACCTTCCCCCAAGGGACCATTCTGATGCTGACAGACATTCGAGGTGGCACACAATCGATTACCGTCGTAGCGGAAAACCGCGATCCGTTCCGTCTGGTTGATGTCGACCGTGATGGCCCGGTTGTTCGGGATGGACAAATAATTCCCAATCGAAACCCATCGTGCCTCGCTCTGGCGAACGGAATGCGTGGCCCCAGATCGGGCCAATGCCGCCAAGAGGTGTAGCCCGCTGACCATCCCTACGCTGACCATGACCATCCAGGGCATCAGTCCGGTGGCATCCTGTTGCAGCGCTCCCAAAACGATGTGCAGGACAATGAGCGCATAGGCCAGATACACTCCCATATGGATCGCTTTCCAGAGCGCCCCTCCCAATATTGTATTCCAGTAGTCGTGACTGGTCGCGGCCAGGACGAACAGGATCATCAGGGCGGCAGCACCGAGTGCATCGAAGGGAATATCGGTGAAAGATTGATAGTCTCCCCCTGATGTAAAGACTGAAACCAGCGGATTGACTGGACCGAAACTATGATGCCAATAGATTGCCAGTAATCCGTGGGCCAGGGCCATCACGAACATCGAGACACCAAAATGCCGACGGTTATATAAGAGCGGAAGGTAGCGGCGGTCCAAACGAGCCAAGGGTCCGATGCACAGGATCAAAGTCAGCATGACAAAGGCACAGGTCGAAGTCGCGCGAAGCAGGACGGTCAACAGTGGCAGCATCTGCTCTCCCTTGTACAGTGAATGGGAGACGACAATGAAAGTGGCCATGTACAGCAGGATGCCGACCCAGAGGCATAGGTCGTAGAGCCACTTTCGGCGGTTCCAGTTAACAGTGACGTAACCTTGACTCATGGATGATCGAGTACAGTTGTCGGATCAGGGAATCGCCCCCTTGGCAGAGAGATAGGGGGGGACATCATTCAGTGGGTGCAAATCCCGTCCCGGGTCGCTCATGAGCAAGACCAACAGGAGTAGCGCTGGGGTGAATACCAGCCAGATGAATCGATGAACCTTACGAAGTGGTCGAATCATGAGCGTTGCTCAATCCACTTTTTGAGCAGGTAGGGCCACAGTGCAACGGCAGCCGGTGTCCAAAGCAGCCGGGTAACGAGGGAGACTCCACGGGCTGCGGGCTCGAGGGCGGCATATCCCCTGAGGAAAAATGCCACACCAAACAAGAGGCCGACAAGGCAGTAAATGGTCAGTAGGGTCAGCAGGATCATTCTGGACATAATCGATATCCGGATCAAAAGTAACTCATTTCGAAAGGAATTGCACCTGCAAACGTCGATTTTTGGATTATTTTGTCGATCCTGCCTCGATTGTCGGCTGCGAGTTCCGCACCGGTTGTGTCGTTTTACCGCAGGGAGAGTTCCTTTACCCACGACAGGTGGAATCTCTGCATCCGTCGGGTCATCGCAGTTGTGGGGTGAAGTATGCGTTCGTGATGGTGGCGTAAGTTTCAGTCAATTCGGCAGCCATCGGTCCGGTCGGCCTCGTTTCGCCTGATGCAATTGGTTCATCTTCGATCAAAACCTGTGCAATCCACAGGTCATCATAACGATACTCATGAGGTAACTGTGGTCGTCCCAGAGGGGCTTTCCCGCCCTGAAACGAAAGCCCGATCATGGTGTTTGTGGTCTGATTGGCTACCTGATGACTGGCAACCCCCTTTGAGTCCCATCGAATCACCCCGGAGGGGTTTCCTGTTGGTATGCACTACTTTGCCATTGTCTTTGCTATCGCGTTTTGTGAGTTCTCCTGTGTCGGTCCAATACGATGCCCTTCAGTAGTTGGTATGATAACGACACCGGAAAGATTCAAAGGGCGTCGAATGCACATTCTTTCGGTATACTTGTCAGGGTTTTGTTGTCGCCATTGTCGGCGCGACGATTTGAATTGCGGAGGAAGTTTTTGAATCGGCTTGCAATCGCATCCTGGGAAAAAATCGAGGACCGCCAGCCGATCCATGCGTTGGTGTCCGGTGTCGATTTGGTTGTCATCCGCTACGACGACAACGTTTCTGTCTTATATGGGCGTTGCGCTCATCGCGGCGCCTTGATGTCCGATGGGTCTGTCTCTGGCCAAAATCTCATCTGCGGTGTCCACTCATGGGATTATCGCCTGGATACGGGGGTCAGCGAATACAATAACGATGAGTTCCTGGAAAAGTTCACCGCCTGGGTGGAGGATGGTCGAGTCTGGGTGGACGAAGACGAGATTCGGGAGTGGGAGAAAAAGCATCCGCAGCCTTACCAGCGCGCGACCTATCAGGGGGCCTACCAGGACCCCGTGGGAACCGTGGATGAGCCCCATGTGAAACTGATTCGCGAGTTGGCAAGCCATGGGTTGTCCAATACCGGACATCATGGACCCATGGCCGCCATGGGGGTCAGTCGACAGGGGCTACCTTCTTGGGACGATATCCAGTTCGTCGTGGGACAACTGGCGCGAATGCCGTTGCTGGATCATGAACCGGTGGGCACGGAACTGGTGATTGGTCCTCGGGCCAACAAGCCCCTGCGTCTGGAAATCCCCTTGCTCGTCGCTGACATGAGCTTTGGCGCATTGTCCGAGGAGGCCAAGATGGCGTTAGCGACAGGAGCGGACTTGGCGGATACGGGTATCTGCTCTGGTGAAGGGGGCATGCTGCCAGAGGAGCAGGCGGCCAACCGCCGTTATCTCTATGAGATGGCTTCTGCGCGGTTTGGATTTGGCTGGGACAAGGTGAGAAAATGCCAAGCCTTTCACTTTAAAGGCGGTCAAGGTGCGAAAACGGGTACCGGGGGCCACTTGCCGGGACACAAGGTTCAGGGAAAGATCGCCGAAGTCCGGGGACTGGCGGTGGGGCAGGATGCGATTTCGCCGGCACGATTCGTGGACTGGGACCGCCTGGAGCAGATCCGGGATTTCGCCCTGGAGGTCCGGGAACACACTGGTGGGATCCCGGTGGGGTACAAACTGTCCGCACAGCACATTGAGAAGGATATCGATGCAGCCCTGGAAGTCGGGGTGGACTACCTCATCCTGGATGGTCGGGGAGGTGGTACGGGAGCGGCCCCGTTGATTTTTCGCGACCACATTTCCGTCCCCACCATTCCGGCGCTTGCCCGTGCCCGACGGCATCTTGACCGCAGCGGGCATGGGCATGTCACCTTGATCATCACAGGTGGATTGCGGACCCCAGCGGATTTTGCCAAGGCCCTGGCCCTGGGCGCTGACGGAGTGGCTCTTGCCAATGCCGCATTGCAGGCTATCGGCTGCCTAGGGATGCGTGCCTGCCATACCAACCAGTGCCCGGTGGGAATTGCGACCCAGAAAACCGCCTTGCGGGCCCGGTTGAGGGTTGATGAGGCGGCGAAACGGCTGGACCGGTTCTTGCGTGCGTCGACCGAGCTGATGCAGGTGCTGGCCCGCGCTTGCGGGCACCGTCACTTGAACCAGTTCCACTCGGAAGATTTGACCACCTTCAGCCAGGATATGGCTAAACTCACCGGGATGGCGTATGCCGGGGTGGCACCGCCTTGACGGACTTTGGAGTGACAACGAAAGACTGAATACGGCTAACTCAATCGATTCCCATGCAGGAACCCCCCCCCGATAGCCTGGATTGGTACAAGGTCGCTGAACTGGACGAGTTGCCGGAAGGTCGCGTCAAGACGGTGACCGCTGGAGCAAAATCCATGGCCCTGACTCATTTCAATGGCAACTATACCGCCATGGACAACCGGTGCCCCCATCAGGGTGGTCCTCTGGGTGAGGGCTCCATTGAGGTGGGCAAGGACGGCAGATGCTGGCTGCGGTGCCCTTGGCATGGCTGGGACTTCGATCCGGAAACCGGTAAGCCCCCGGGTGGCCATAAGGATTCTGGTCAACGTCTCTATCCGGTAGACATTCGTGATGACGGGGTTTACCTGGGACTGGATCGTGAGCCGCAACGGATGCCCACGGTATCGGACGTCATGGCCGAAACGATGGTGAACTGGGGCGTGAGAACCGTATTTGGCATGGTCGGTCACTCCAATCTGGGACTGGCCGAGGCCCTGCGAGTGCAAGAGGCCAACGGACAACTTTCGTATTATGGGGTTCGACACGAAGGGGCCGCCGCGTTTGCCTGCTCGGGCTATGCCAAGGCGTCTGGAGCGCCGGCCGCCTGTCTGACCATTGCCGGACCGGGCGCAACCAATCTGCTCACGGGATTGTGGGATTGCAAGGTGGATCGGGCACCGGCGCTGGCTCTGACGGGACAGGTGGATATCCAGGTTCTCGGTCCAGGAGCGTTCCAGGACATTGATCTGTCTTCGGCCTTCGAAGCCGTGGCGGACTTCAGTCAAACGGTGCTGCATTCCAGCCAGCATGCCGAACTGATGAACCTGGCTTGCAAGCACGCGCTGGTGAATCGCACTCCCACCCACCTGATCTTCCCGGATGATGTACAGACCCTGGCGGCGAAAGAGGGGGCTGGGCCCGGACATCCCAAGGGACGGTTAAGTGATCATCGAATCGCGCCATCGGCCGAGGTCATCCAGAACATGGTGGAGATGATCCGGTCCCATGCTCGTCCCATCCTGATTGTGGGCTATGGGGCCAGGTGCGCGATGGACCGCGTGATTTCTCTGGCCGAGCAACTGCGGGCCCCAGTATTGACCACGTTCAAGGCCAAGGGGCAGATATCCGACCATCATCCTCTGGCGGCTGGGGTTCTCGGGCGGTCGGGGACGCCGATTGCCAGCTGGTTCATGAATGAGTGCGATCTGATCATCGCTCTCGGCACTTCTTTTTCCAACCACACTGGCATCACCCCCAAGCGGCCGATTGTTCAGGTGGATTTCGACCGGATGGCCCTAGGCAAGTTCCACTCCGTCGCGCTGCCAGTTTGGGGCGAGATTGATACGACCCTGGATTTGCTGCACAACGCGCTGGGCCCCCGTGTAGAGACCTCGGATCAGGGGGGAGAGGTGTCGGATCGCTGGGAAATATGGCGCCAGGAAAAGCGACACCGGATGACCGACAACCGTGGCCAGGGCATCAATTCGGCATCCGTCTTCGACAGCATGAGCCGGCTGATCCCCGACAACGCCATCATCTCGGTCGATGTCGGCAACAACACGTATTCGTTCGGTCGCTATTTTGAGTGTCGGGGACAATCGATTCTGATGTCGGGATATCTGGGGTCGATCGGATTTTCTTTTCCGGCGGCCATGGGGGCTTGGGCCGCCACGCAGGATCATCCATCATTGCAGGACCGGCCGGTGGTGTCGGTCAGTGGCGATGGGGGCTTTGGTCAGTATCTGGCGGAATTTACGACTGCCGTGAAATACGACATGAATATTACTCACATCCTGCTGAACAACGCCGAACTGGGCAAGATCAGCAAGGAACAAAGAGCCGGACAGTGGCAGGTCTGGCAGACAAGCTTGCACAATCCGAACTTTGCGATTTATGCCAGAAGCTGTGGTGGTTACGGCAAGCGGGTCAACGACGATACGGAACTCGACGAGGTGCTCCGAGCGGCGTTGGAACACCCGGGCCCGGCCTTGGTCGAAGTCATGACGGACGTTGAATTGATCTGAAGGTAGCTGTTGACCGATCACCTCATGAATCTTCTGTCATCGCGAGTCCTGACAAAGCCCATCTCGCCGATGCCGTCGCCGCATCGTGGTCTTGAGCCTTCACCCGACCGAGGTGTTGGGGACGCTGGAGCCTGGGATCAGGGGGATTCGACTGTGGCTGGCGTTGGCCAGCGACCCGCCTCAATCAGTTTCCCGCTTGCGCCGACAGAAGTCCCGACATTTCCTCTAGGCTGATGGCCTCGACGCTGTCTGAAACGCGATGGCGCTCACGGCCCGCATACACTACAAAGCTCCGGTGTGGCTGTATGTCCTCACAGGCGTGATAGAACCCCTTCGACAGCTTGGTGGACAGGCTTCTTTTGATTTCGAGGGCCCAAGTCTCGGACATCTCCGGACATTCCAGCACGAGGTCCACTTCCGCCCCCACAGCCGTTCGATAGAAGCTGGCATGGGATCGGTCTGTCAAGACAGACAACAGATTCTCGATCACGAACCCCTCCCAGCTGGCGCCCACGACCGGATGACCCGACAAGCGGTTCCAGTCCTCGATATCCAGCAAAGCATGGACCAGACCACTGTCTCTGACGTACACCTTGGGCGATTTCACCAACCGCTTTCGCTGGTGGCTGTGAAAGGGTGGTAGTCGTCTCACCAGCAACAGGTCGACGAATAAATCAATGTATTTGGTCACCGTCGGCACGGACAAGGACAGCGCATTCGCCAGCCTTGAGACATTGAGCAAGGTCCCCTGCCCATGCGACAACATCTTCCACAGCCTTTCCAGCGTTTCCGCAGGGATCCGCGGACCGAATTGCGGCACATCACGCTCCAGATAGGTCCTGATGAAGTCCTTGCGCCACTTTAGGCTATCTTGGTCGGATAAGGCCAGGTAACTGTCCGGAAACCCCCCTCGAAGCCAGAGGCGGGAGGTCGCCTTTTCCTCAGGGTCCACCTCTGTGATATCCAAAGGCTGCATATTCACATAGGCAATGCGCCCGGCCAGTGACTCTCCTGATTGTCTCAGCAGGTCGATGGACGCTGATCCCAAGATCAGGAAGCGTCCGGTTCGCTGGCCCCTGTAGCGGCCTTTGTCGATGATGCCCCGTAGAGCTTGAAACAGGTCCGGTGCCCGATGGATTTCGTCCAGCACGACCAGCCGGTCTTCATATGGTCCCAAGAACAAGGCGGGCTCTGACAGCTTCTCCCGGTCGTTGCTGTCTTCCAGATCCAGATAGAGGGCATCTCGCTCCTCGGCCAGTTGATACGCCAAAGTGGTCTTGCCGACTTGGCGTGGCCCGATCAAGGCCACGGCGGCCTGTCGACCCAAGGCGTTCTGCACCTGTTGCTGAATTCTTCTTTTTATCATCCCTGTTATTTTAAATATAAAAATTAAATTATCAAGGATAATTCATATCTTTCTGACGATTCCAACCCATGAATCGGGTTCAACAAACCGTCCAAAACGGTGAGCAGGCATCGGGTCGTGTCATCCTCCATCCACGAGTGGGGGGGGCTGAATTGTCGGCGCCATGGTGGCAAAATGCCGTCCCAATGGATTGGGTCAGTTCCTGTTCAGTGCGCAGCATCCATTCGCCAGCATCGAAATCCGCTGATCATCGAATTGAGTCCGGTTCTGCCAGCGAATTGTACTGATGGTCTCAATGACCACCAGACTGCCCCACGCTGGCCGCTCCAGTCCCGGTGGTCTGATTGTCGATGGCGGTTCTTTAAACCCCTCCCCACCCGACCCTGCCCCAGCAATTCCCAGACCGTCCTAGGGCGATTGACGCATTGATGCTCTTTTGCTCATCAACCCCGTCGCGGTTTGACAGCTCCGGTGACCTGGATCTGCCACTGCCCCGGCTGTTCGTCCGGACCGCCACGGTCGGGTCATGGATTTGGTTGGGGGGACTGGGTCAGGCCGTGGGACACTGTGCAGGAAAACACGGCCCGTCACCGTTGGGCTGGCGGAATGGCCAAAACCGCTCCTCACACCCGAAGCGGTTTCTTCGGCCGGCCATCCGCCCCTCGACCTGGTCAGACGTAGTCCTTGTACTTGGACAGGTGGCGGACCGGCTTGGACAGGGCATCACGGCGGAAGGGATCGCCTAGCTCACGGGTGCACATGACCTCGATCACGGTCGTCTTGCCATCATGCATCTGGGCCGCTACAGCCGACTGGAGGGCGGAGCCGACTTGGTCGAGCTGATCCACCTGAATCCCGTTGGCCCCCATGGCCTGGGCGATGGCCGAAAAGCTTTCGTGACCGGCTTCGTTCAGTTCGCCCGCGACGAAACGGCGACCGTAGAAATCCACCTGATTCTTCTTTTCCGCTCCCCATTGTCGATTGTGGAACACCACGGCCGTGACCGGGATGTTGTGGCGGACCGCCGTCATGACTTCCACCATGCTCATGGCCCAGGCACCATCACCCGCATAGGCGACGGCGGGTCGCTCCGGCGCAGCGCATTTGGCTCCGATCATGGTGGGTAGGGAATATCCGCAGTTGCCGAAACTCATGGGAGCCAGGAAGCTGCGCCCCCGCTCGAAGCGAAGGTAGCTGTTGGCGACGGCGTTGATATTGCCGATATCCGTAGACACCATGACGTTGGCTGGCAGTGCCTTTTCCAATTCGCGCAGAACCTGACGGGGGCTTAGCCAGTTCCCCGGCTCACTTTGCTGCTCTTGCAGCATTTCCAGGCTGTAATCATCCTTCTCGTGGTGCCACTCATTCAATTCTTGTTCCCAAGCGGCTTTTGCATCGGCCGTCGTCTGCAACCGTCCTGTCCGGTCCTGGTCACAGGTCAGGTCGCGGGCGTGAAGTCGGGTGAGCAGGGCTCGGGCCGACGCCCCGGCCTCGCCGCAAATACCGACGGAAATTTTCTTGACCAGCCCCAGCATCTTGTGGTCGGCATCAATCTGGATGATTTTGGCCTCCTGCGGCCAGTAATCAATGCCGTACTGCGGCAGGGTGCCGAAGGGACCCAGTCGGGTTCCCAAGGCGATGACCACATCAGCCTGATGGATCAGTTGCATGGCCGCCTTGGAGCCCTGATAGCCCAGCGGGCCGACCCATTGGGCATGGCTGGCAGGAAAGGAGTCGTTATGCAGGTAACTGTTTGCCACGGGACACGCCAGACGCTCTGCGAGAGCCACACAGTCCTTGATTGCATCTCCCATCACCACGCCTCCGCCTGCCAGCAGCACCGGAAACCGGGCTTGTGCAATCAGGTCAGCGGCCTCGTCAAGGGTTTTTTCTCCCCCGGGGCCACGGTCCACCCGCATGGGCTGGGGGATATCCGTATCAATGTCACCGTAGAAGAAATCCCGTGGGATGTTCAGTTGTGTCGGTCCCATTTCGGACATCGCCCGATCAAAGCACCGGGCGGTGAATTCCGCCATCCGCTTGGGGTTGTTGACATGTCCCTGATACTTGGTGAACTCCTGGAACATGGGTAATTGATTGGCTTCCTGGAAGCCGCCAAGCCCTTGGCCCATGGTTCCGGTTTCCGGGGTGATGATCACCACTGGGGAGTGAGCCCAGTACGCCGCGGCAATGGCTGTGACACAGTTGCTGATGCCCGGGCCGTTCTGTCCGATGCAGACCCCGTGTCGGCCGCTCACTCGCGAATAGCCGTCCGCCATGTGGGCCGCCCCCTGTTCGTGGACAACCGGTATGAGTCGGATACCGGCAGGCGCAAAAATATCCATGGCGTCCATGAAGGCGGACCCCATGATGCCGAAGATTTCAGTGACCCCGTTGGCAGCCAGGGTTTCCACAAATGCCTCACTGGGTGTCATTCTTGCCATAGTGTTACCTCAGGAAAAAACCGTTGACGACGGAAAGGGTGATACGAAACAGATTGCTCGAAGCCCGGGGGGAGATGGGGCCACAGGGAGAAAAAAGAACCCTCGCCCATGTCGCTCAGCCCATCAGGGCCTCCTTGACCGGGCGATAGTCGTAGTCTAGTTCCTCTGCCACGGGCTGGTTGGTGACCTGCCCGGCATGGATATTGAGACCATTGCTCAGGTGCGGGTCCGACAGCAAGGCATGCTGCAGACCCAGGTCGGCCAGTTTCAGTGCGTAGGGCAAAGTGGCGTTGTTCAGGGCAAATGTCGACGTGCGAGGTACCCCGCCGGGCATATTGGCGACACAGTAATGCACGACCTCGTGCAGGATGAATGTCGGGTCGGCATGGGTGGTGGGGTGCGAAGTTTCGCAGCATCCCCCTTGATCAATCGCCACATCCACAATCACCGAGCCTGGCTTCATTTGGGTGACCATTTCCCGGGTGACCAGTTTGGGTGCTTCGGCCCCAGGCACCAGCACCCCACCGATCACCAAGTCGGCACTCAGAACATGTTGCTCCAGGGCGTCCGCGCTGGAAAATACCGTATTCGTGGAACGGCCAAACATCTGCCAGTGACGCTCAATCGCCTCGGTGTTGTTGTCCAGAACCCACACATCCGCCCCCATACCGACAGCAATATGGGTGGCATGGGTCCCGACGACGCCCGCCCCCAACACGACGACCTTGGCCGGGTCCACGCCCGGCACGCCCCCCAGCAGCATGCCGAGCCCTCCATGCGGGTGTTCCAGACAGTATGCCCCGGCCTGGACCGCCATCCGACCCGCGACCTTGGACATCGGAGCCAGAAGAGGCAATCCGCCATGGGATGAGGTGACGGTTTCATACGCGATGCAGGTCGCGCCACTGTGGACCAGATCCCGGGTCTGGTCCGGGTCCGGAGCAAGGTGAAGGTAGGTGTAGAGTATTTGGCCTTCGCGCAGCATGGCCCGTTCCACTGCTTGGGGCTCCTTGACCTTGATGATCATCTCGGCCTGTTCGAAGATTTCCTGGGCGGTGCTGGCGATCTCGGCCCCGGCGTTCCGATACTCGGTGTCGGAACGCTTGATGCCTATACCCGCCTGCGTCTCGACCAATACCCGATGGCCATGTGCGGTCAATTCCCGCACGCTACTGGGTGTCAGGCCGACACGATATTCATGATTCTTGATTTCTTTCGGTACACCGATGATCATGGGTTCACCTCACTGTGCCTGATGGCAGGGGGTTCCCGGGTTGGCCCGGGTCGCGGTTGTCGGGTGGGGAGAGGTCGGACGATATTGGATTTTGGTCTGCATGGGTAGTACCAGACGCTGGCAATAGGATAGACCAGTTCTCAAGATGTGCCAGATGAGGTGGGGCGATGACAGATCTTGGCGCATTGCGGACCCCGCGCCCCCCGCTGGAAGGTATCGGTCAAGCCGCGGGGAGATTCCGGACCCGGGTGATGGCATCGTCCCACCCGGCGACCAGCGCGGCCCGTTGTTCGGGGGGCATCTTGGGGTGAAAATTTCCGGCCGCCTGCCACTGGGTCGCGATGTTTTCGGTCGACGGGAAGATGCCGTGCTGAAGCCCGGCCAGGTAGGCGGCCCCCAGGGCGGTGGTTTCAATCACCTGAGGTTTTTCCACGTCGCTATCGAGAATATCGGCCAGAAACTGCAGCATCCAGTCGTTGGCGACCATGCCCCCATCCACACGGAGGGTTTTCAGGCACCGGTCACTATCCGCTGCCATCGCGGCCACCAGTTCCCGGGATTGATAACAAACCGCCTCAAGAGCCGCCCGGACGAAATGGGCTATGCCGGTATCCCGGGTGAGACCCAATACCGCCCCTCGGGCATGCGGATCCCAGTGCGGTGCGCCGAGGCCGGTGAACGCCGGGACCATGTAGACGCCATCGTTTCCCGCCAGGGTATGGATGAGGTCATCGATTTCATCGACATGCTGGAGCAGTTGCAAACCATCTCGCAGCCATTGGATGGCGGTGCCAGCATTGAAGATGGATCCTTCGATGGCGTAGGTCACTTCCCCCCCCAGTCGATAACCTACGGTTGTCAGCAGGCGATGGTGGGAGTCCACGGGCGTACTGCCAGTATTCATGACCATGAATCCGCCGGTGCCATAAGTGCATTTGACCATGCCCGGCTGAAAGCAGGCCTGACCGAAAAGAGCGCCTTGCTGATCCCCCACCACTCCCCCGATGGGTACAGTGGTGCCGAGGACGGACGGATCGCTACTGCCGTAGTCGTCCGCACTGTTGCGCACTTCCGGTAGCAGAGATTTCGGCACGTTGAATAATCCGAGCAGATGGTCGTCCCAAGACTGCTCGTGGATGTTGAACAGCATGGTCCGGCTGGCGTTGGTCGCATCGGTGGCATGGACTCGGCCACCCGTCAGCTTCCAGATCAGGTAGCAGTCCACGGTCCCGAACGCCAGTTCACCTTGTTCGGCTCGGGCTCGGATTCCGGGGACGTGGTCCAGAATCCAGGCGATCTTGGAGGCGGAAAAATAGGCATCCGGCAGCAGCCCGGTTCGATCGGATATGAGGTCGCTGTGCCCATCCCGGACCAGGCGGGCACAGTGGTCCGCCGTGCGGCGGTCTTGCCAGACAATGGCGTTATACACCGGTTTTCCGGTTTTTCGGTCCCACACCAAGGTGGTTTCCCGCTGGTTGGTGATGCCGATCACGGCCACGGAACCGCTGGCCTGATCCAGGACATCGCGGACGGCTCGGAGCGTGGATTCCCAGATCGCGTCCGGATCATGCTCCACCCAGCCGTCGTTCGGATAGAGTTGTGGAAACTCGTACTGGGCCGAAGACACGGGGCGGCCGTCAGGCGAAAAGACGATGGCGCGGGAACTCGTGGTACCCTGATCAATCGCAAGTAGATGGCGCTTCATATCGCTGGAGACGCAGGCTGATAACGGCCGATTGTCGACCTTTCCAGGGGGAGAGTGCAAGCGATCGCTTCGGGAGCGGGCGGGCGGAGAAATGTCTTTCCCGCCGATGGACGGGTCGGGCCAGGCGACGCCGCCTCTGGATCTTGTCCCCGGGCGATGAGCAGTCGACGGATGTGGGGGTTGTTGACAATGGGTTCGGCCGGACACGGTGTTCAGCGTATTGGGCCTGAGGCCATGATGGTTCGATCAGGGTCATTCCGAAAACAAAATCGGGGTATTTCCGTTCATTTGAAAATCAGGTCGATTTCATTTTTCATTTTGGGATATGTTAGTCTACAGGGGTTGAACATCAACAAGCGACCGACGAATCGTTTATGCGGTCGAAAAACCATTGACCAATGAGGAATCCACCATGAAACTGACCATCATCGCGGCCACCTTGGCGGCCGGCATGATCCCCACGGCGGCCCTGGCCGGCATGGCCGAGGCGGAGAAATGGATCGATGACGAATTCCAGCCATCCGTCCTCACTCCAGAAGAACAAAGGGCGGAGATGGAATGGTTCATCCAGGCGGCCGAGCCTTTTCGCGGCATGGAGATCAACGTTCTTTCCGAGACCATTCCAACTCACGAGTATGAATCCAAGGTGTTGACCCAGGCGTTTGAGGAGATTACCGGCATTAAGGTGAACCACCAGCTACTCGGCGAGGGGGAAGTGGTGCAGGCGGTGCAGACTCAAATGCAAACCGGCCGGAATCTGTATGACGCATACATCAATGATTCCGACCTGATCGGCACCCATTCGCGTCTTCAACTGGCCGTCAACCTATCCGATTGGATGGCGGGAGAGGGTGCCGATGTCACCAATCCCGGCCTGGACGTGGAGGACTTCATCGGCAAATCCTTCACCACCGGTCCCGATGGAAAGCTGTACCAGCTCCCGGACCAGCAGTTTGCCAACCTGTACTGGTTCCGCAAGGACTGGTTTGATCGCGAGGACCTGCAATCCCGATTCAAGGAGATGTATGGTTATGATCTGGGCGTGCCGGTGAACTGGTCGGCCTACGAGGATATCGCGGAATTCTTCACGGTCCACGTGAAGGAAATCGACGGAGTCCGGGTCTATGGCCATATGGACTACGGTAAACGCGCCCCCGACCTGGGCTGGCGAATGACGGATGCCTGGCTCTCCATGGCGGGTGCCGGTAGCAAGGGTCTGCCGAATGGCGTGCCGGTGGATGAATGGGGCATCCGGATGGAAGAGGGCACCTGCAACCCGGTGGGAGCCAGTGTCTCCCGGGGCGGGGCGGCCAATGGACCGGCCGCAGTGTATGCGATCCGCAAGTGGGATGAATGGCTGCGTCAGTATGCGCCTCCCGGGGCGGCCAGCTATGATTTTTACCAGTCGCTGCCAGCACTGTCGCAAGGCAATGTGGCCCAGCAGATTTTCTGGTATACCGCTTTCACGGCGTCCATGGTGGCCCCCAAAAGCGAGGGCAACAATACGGTGGATGAGTCCGGCACCCCCCTGTGGCGGATGGCGCCTTCTCCCCATGGTCCCTATTGGGAGAAGGGCCAGAAACTCGGGTATCAGGACGCTGGTTCCTGGACCCTGTTCGAGTCCACCCCGGTGGACCGTCGCAAGGCCGCTTGGCTGTATGCGCAGTTTGTCGTTTCCAAGACGGTCGACGTCAAGAAGAGCCATGTCGGTCTCACCTTTATCCGAGACAGTTCCATCAATCATCAATCCTTTACCGATCGGGCCTCCAAGCTGGGGGGACTCGTGGAGTTCTACCGCTCCCCAGACCGTGTTCGCTGGTCACCGACCGGGATCAATGTCCCGGATTACCCGAAACTGGCCCAGATCTGGTGGCAGCAGATCGGCGATGTGAACTCTGGAGCCTTCACGCCACAAGAGGCGATGGACCGACTGGCGGCCGAGATGGATCAGGTGATGGCCCGGATGCAGGTGGCGGATGAGGCCGCCAATGTGTATGGGGGTTGCGGCCCCCGGCTCAATGCGGAAATGGACCCGCAGCACTGGCTGGATCAACCCGGATCGCCCAAGCCCATGGTGGACGAGAAACCCCAGGGTATCACGATTGCCTACGAGGACCTCATTCAGGGTTGGCAATAATCCGCTCTTTGGCCAGGCGGGCTGTCTGCATGGTCAGTCCGCCTGGCCCACCTGACCGATCCACTGGCGCGTGCGGGCCTCAATGCCTCCTATGACTGGCATGTCCACCGGACCGCTGATCAGTGATCGACAACGCGCCTTGCTTGATCATATTCGCAGCCGAGGCAGTGGACAGGTGGAAACGCTCGCCAAGCGGTTTCAGGTCACGCCCCAGACCATTCGCCGGGATTTGAATATTCTTTGTCACCGAAAGTTGCTGCAGCGGGTGCATGGCGGTGCGGTGGCACCTGACATTGAGAATCTACCTGACCGGCAACGGTCCAATCTGGACTATGCGACCCGGTTGCATCTCAATCCAGAGGGAAAGGAATGGATCGGACGGCTGGCGGCGAAGATTATTCCCGACGGGGCTTCGTTGTTCATCAACATTGGGACTACCACCGAGTCTGTCGCCGCCCATCTCACGGGGCACAACGGCTTGCTGGTGATTACCAACAATATCCACATTGCCAATACCCTGCGTCGATCGAAAACGATCCGGGTGATGACGGCTGGCGGACTGGTCCGACACGAAGATGGCGGGATTGTGGGCGACGCCACTGAGGAATTCATCGACCGTTTCAAGGTGGATTACGCCGTGATTGGCTGTTCTGCGCTGGATGAGGATGGCACCATGTTGGAGTTCGATGTGCGGGAGGTACGGGTCGCCCAATCGATCATCCGCAATGCCCGTTCTGTGATCCTGGTAGCCGACAGCACCAAGTTCCAGCGCAAGGCCCCGGTCCGACTGGGCAGCCTGGACCAAGTGGACTATCTGGTCAGTGACCGGCCTGTCCCTCAGCCCGTATTCCAGTTCTGTCAGGACCATGCCGTCCGGATCGTCAGCATGGACCCCGACACCAGCATAGCGGACTGGACGGATGTCGATTGAGCTGCGTCAGGTATCCCGCCAGGTTCGGGGTGAGATCCACATCCATCCCACCAGTCTGATGCTGCGGGAGGGGGGATTCAATGTATTGCTCGGCACCACACTGAGTGGCAAGACCACTTTGCTGCGACTGATGGCAGGGTTGGAACCGCCCTCCAGCGGAGAAATCTGGTTCGAAGGACAGAATGTGACCGGCGTGCCGGTCCAGCAGCGCAGTGTGTCCATGGTGTACCAGCAGTTCATCAATTACCCGAACTTCACGGTATTTGACAACATTGCCTCGCCACTCAAGGTGGCCCGGATGGACCGCTCTCGTATTCGGCAGCAGGTCGAAAAGTTTGCGGGTCTGCTGCAACTGGAAAACTACCTCCCTCGTTATCCCTTGGAACTCTCCGGGGGCCAGCAACAGCGGGTGGCGATCGCTCGGGCTTTGGCAAAAAATTCGCGCTTGGTCTTGCTGGACGAACCGCTGGCCAATTTGGATTACAAACTGCGGGAGGAATTGCGCGACGAATTGCCGAAACTGTTTGCTGACAGTGGGGCTACGGTCGTGTACAGCACCACCGAGCCGACGGAAGCGCTGATGCTGGGTGGTTACACGGCCACCTTGTTCGAAGGACGTATCACACAGTTCGGCCCGACGGCACCGGGCTATCGGTCGCCCGGCAATCTGATCAGTGCCCGGGTATTTTCCGATCCCCCCATCAACGTGGCGAGCGTCCAAAAACGGGGGAGCCGGTTTCATCTGAGTGACCGGGTTTCCTGGCCGGTTCCGGTGTCGTTGCGCTCATTGGCAGACCAACCCTACACCATGGGGATCCGACCTCACCACCTGACTGTGTATGCCCAGACAGACAATGTGGTCCCTGTCTTCGGGCAGGTGAAAGTCGCTGAATTGGGGGGCTCTGAAAGTGTGGTCCATGTCGCGGTCGATCACTATGACTGGGTGTCGGAATCCCCTGGTGTTCATCCATTCGACAGCGGCGATCCGGTGACGCTGTACCTGCATCCCGACAAGGTGCTGTACTTTGACGACAGTGATCGACTGATCGGATCCTGAAGCGACCATGGCGCAAATCGAACTGGAAGGTATTCGTCACTGCTATCCGGCTCGCCGGGGGGAGCGGCCGGTCTGGGCGCTCGAAGAATTGAATCAAGTCTGGGAAGATGGCGGTGCCTATGCCCTGCTGGGTCCCTCCGGTTGTGGCAAGACCACCTTGCTGAACATCATCTCGGGTTTACTGTCTCCGACCCAGGGCCGGGTGCTGTTTGATGGTCAGGATGTGACCGGTGTGGGCACTTCGATGCGTCATATCGCCCAGGTGTTTCAGTTTCCGGTGGTATATGACACGATGTCGGTGTACGACAATCTGGCGTTTCCGCTACGCAACCGGGGCCTTCCCCCCGCTACAATCCGTCTCCGGGTCGAGGAGGTCGCGGCCATGCTGGAGTTGTCCGATGCCCTGCCTAGGCGGGCCTCCGGGCTGACAGCGGATGGGAAGCAGAAAATTTCCCTGGGCCGGGGGCTGGTCCGTTCCGATGTCAACGCGATCATGTTCGATGAACCGCTGACGGTGATTGATCCGCATCTCAAGTGGCAACTGCGGTCCAAGCTGAAGCAACTGCATCAGCAGCTTGGTACCACCATGATCTATGTGACCCATGACCAGACCGAAGCCTTGACCTTCGCCGACAAGGTGGTGGTGATGTTCGAAGGCAAGGTGGTTCAGGTCGGCACCCCGCAAGCGCTGTTTGAAAATCCACAGCATGTCTTTGTGGGACATTTTATCGGTTCTCCCGGTATGAATCTGCTCACGGCCCATTGTCAGGCCGGTCGCCTCCGATCGCTGGGCCATGATTTTGGCGCCGCACCCAATCTGGTCCGACACCATGAGACTGTGCAGTTGGGGGTGCGTCCGGAGTTTGTCCGATTTGTTGATGGGGGGATTCCGGTGCGGATCCACAAGGTGGATGACTTGGGTCGCCATCAAGTGGTCGAGGTGGAATCCCATGATGAACGCCTGAAAATCATTGTGCCCGAAGGCGACGAGATTCCTGCCGAACGCCCGGCCATCCGGTTTGATCCCGAACAGACACACTGTTTTTTGGACGGCTGGCTCACCGGTCTGCCCACAGCGGATCATGAATAAGCTGGACAATCCACACGCCTGGTGGCTGGTCGTTCCCGTCGTCCTGTTGGTGGCGTTCAATGCGCTGATTCCGCTCATGACGGTGGTGAACTATTCGGTCCAGGAAACCTTTGGCAACAACCTCTTCTTTTGGCATGGCATGGGTTGGTTCGAGGATGTGTTGCGTTCAGAGCGGTTTCAGGCGTCGCTGTTGCGGCAACTGGCGTTCACATTCACGATCCTGTTGATTGAGGTTCCACTGGGTATTGCCGTGGCGCTGTGTATGCCCCGGCAGGGGATCTGGGTATCGGTCTGCCTGGTGCTGATGGCGCTTCCGCTTCTGATTCCCTGGAACGTGGTGGGGGCGATGTGGAACATTTTCGCCTTGCCGGACATTGGGTTGCTGGGTAGGGTAGTCAACCACCTTGGAGTGGACTACAACTTCACCCAGCAGCCGGTTTCCGCCTGGATCACCACCATCGTCATGGATGTCTGGCATTGGACATCACTGGTGGTGCTGTTGACCTATGCCGGGCTGTGTTCCATCCCGGATGCCTACTATCAGGCGGCGCGAATCGACGGAGCCAGTGCCTGGGCGGTCTTCCGGTTCATCCAACTGCCCAAGCTCAAACGGGTCCTGATCATCGCGATCCTCCTTCGGTTCATGGACAGTTTCATGATCTACACCGAGCCGTTCGTGTTGACTGGGGGAGGCCCCGGCAATACCACAACCTTCCTGTCCATCGATCTGGTCAAGATTGCGCTGGGCCAGTTCGACCTCGGGCCGGCGGCGGCCATGTCGCTGATCTATTTTCTGGTGGTCCTGTTGGTGTGTTGGGTGTTCTATACCCTGATGATGAGAAACGAGGGGCACTAGGTCATGTGGGATCAACGCACCGGCAAGGCATTGGTCACGACGCTGTATATCATCTTTTTGATGCTGCCTATCTACTGGCTGGTCAGCATGTCGTTCAAGACGACCAACGAAATTCTGGGGGTCTTCTCCTTGTGGCCAAGAGAATTCACCCTGGACAACTACCGCAAGATCTTCACGGACCCGACCTGGTACACCGGCTACTTCAACTCCATCGGTTATGTGGTCATCAATACCGTCCTGTCCGTGGCCGTCGCCCTGCCGGCCGCCTATGCTTTTTCCCGCTATCGGTTCCTGGGGGACAAGCACCTGTTTTTCTGGCTGCTGACCAATCGCATGGCCCCGCCCGCCGTGTTCGCGTTGCCGTTTTATCAGCTCTATTCCGCGATTGGCCTGTTTGATACCCATGTCGGAGTGGCGCTGGCCCACTGCCTGTTCAACATTCCGTTGGCGGTCTGGATTCTGGAAGGCTTCATGTCGGGCGTCCCCAAGGAACTCGATGAGACGGCCTATCTGGATGGCTATTCGTTCTGGCGGTTCTTTGTGCGTATCTTCATCCCGACGATTGCTGCCGGGATCGGCGTGGCGATGTTCTTTTGCTTCATGTACTCCTGGGTGGAGTTGCTGCTGGCCAAGACCCTGACCGCAGTGGAAGCCAAGCCCATTGCCGCGACCATGACCCGGACGGCGAGTACTGCCGGATATGAACTGGGACTGCTGGCCGCCGCCGGTACCCTGACCATTATCCCCGGAGGCTTTGTGATCTACTTCGTTCGACACTACATTGCCCGAGGCTTCGCCTTGGGAAGGGTCTAGGAACCGCCGATCATGCACACGCTATTCGATCTCACCTGGATGGCCTGGACCTGGCCCACGGCTGCCTTTTTTCTGGCGGTGGGGCTGTCGGTCGCCGCCATCGGGGTTTGGGAGAGATTGCGTCCCTCTGGAATGCCCAGTCGGGGGGTTTTCGGGCTGGATACCACCCGGGGAGACCGCTTGTTCATCAGCTGGCTGGGGACGGGTTTCATTCACATGGGATGGTTGGGCCTGGTGGGTACCCCCTTGTGGGCTCCGCTGGGCCTATCCCTGGCGTGGTGGCTGTTCGTGTTCCGGTGGGTCTGACGGATCGCTAGCCCCGGAGTCCCCTCGACGAGACGAATGGATGGACTTGCGTCAACAAAACATTGAGGCACTCTCCCGGGGGCCACTGGATGTGCTGATTGTTGGCGGCGGAATCAATGGGGCCGTGTGTGCTGCTGCCTTGGCGGCGAGAGGAGTGAAAACCGGCCTGGTGGAGGCCCGGGATTTTGCCGGACTGACCAGTCAGCATTCCTCCAATTTGATCTGGGGAGGGGTGAAGTACCTGGAAAACTACCAGTTCGGTCTGGTTTCGGAATTGTGCAAGGCCCGTAATGAACTAATGAAACGGTTCCCCGCCTCCATTCAGGAAATCCGGTTTTTGACCACCATCCCCCGGGGATTCCGTCATCACCCCGGGGTGATGTGGGCCGGGGCGTGGTTATACTGGTTGATTGGACGCGGGCGTACCTGTCCACCCCGCTATCTGCGTCCGTCGACTGTCCAGGCGGTGGAACCGGTCATCAATACTGGTCACTGTACCGGTGGGCTCGAATATTCGGATGCCTATCTGTGCGATAACGATGCCCGGTTTGTCTTCGGTTTCATCCGTCTGGCGCTGGACCATGGGGGGCGAGCGGCCAATTATGTCGAAGTGATGACATTGCGTGCAGGAAACCCACAGTGGCAGGTCACCGCCAGGGATCGGACCAGCGGACAGGATCTGCATATCCGCTGCAAGGTGCTGATCAATGCCACGGGGGCCTATGTGGACTCGTTGAACGAAAGGGCGGGGATTGTCACCCGCCACCGACATGTCCTTTCGAAGGGTATCCATCTGATGGTTCCCCGTATCGGCGAAAGTGGCAAGGTGTTGGCCTTTTTTGCGGATGATGGACGTCTGTTCTTTGTCATTCCAATGGCCAATCGTACCTGTATCGGCACCACGGACACCCGGGTGGACACCCCGGAAACCCAGGTCACCGATCAAGACAGGGATTTTGTGTTGTCCAATATCAATACCATGCTGACCTTGCCCAAGGTCTTGACCCGGGCCGATATCATTTCTGAGCGGTGTGGCGTTCGGCCACTGGCGGTCCGCAAAGGAGCCGCTGACACCCTGGATTTTCTTCAACTGTCCCGTCGACATGTCGTCGAGACGGACAGCACGAATCGACAGATCAGCATTTTCGGGGGGAAACTGACCGACTGCCTCAATGTGGGAGATGAAGTCTGCCGGGAAGTGGTCCGACTGGGGGTGCCACTGGGGCCCGGCCCCGTCCCTGGATACGATGAACCGGGCGCACTGGCGAAGCAAGACTTTCTGGAGCAGGCCCGAATGGTTGGCATGACGGAAAACCGGGCTGAAGACACCGGCGAACCCCTTGCGGAGCGCTTATGGAGGCGGTATGGTCCGCATGCGCAGGCGATTTTGGATCAGATCCGCCATGATCCATCCTTGGCCGCTCCTGCCGTTGCCGGAACCGGATTGCGCTGGTGTGAGATTGATTATCTGCGTCATCAGGAAATGATCGTGACCCTGGAGGACCTCCTGCGGCGGCGCTCCAAGCTGGCGTTGCTGTATCGGCATGACGAGCTGAGGCAGATGGAGGGAATGCGGGCGATGTGTGATCGACTGTTCGGTGATCAGGGGGCGGCGAAATTTGAAGACTATTTCGGGGGCCGGGAGCTCGGATAACCGATCACTCCCCCACTCGGGGACAGGGGGGTGGCTCGGGAGTTGTTGTGGAAGTTGGTATACTGGGGGCTTCGAAACGTCGTATCGGGGATGGGGATGACGGGGGTCTTTGCATCCGCCCCCCCTCCCGACTGTCCATGGTGTCCCATGACCATCCGACTTGACTGCCTGTCGCCATGGCGTTGCCTTTCGGAGCATGCCCGAAAGACCGCCGACCGCCGGATTGAAACCCTGTTTCGTGATGACCCGGATCGGTTGCAGACCCATTCCGCGGAAGCGGCGGGGTTATTTCTCGACTATTCCAGGCACAATGTGGATGCCGAAACGCGGGAACTGCTGCTGGATCTGGCCCGGGTGTCTGATGTGGCGGGTTGGCGGGCGCGTCAGTTTCGGGGGGAGAAAATCAATGCGACCGAGGGGGTGGCGGTTCTGCATACCGCCCTGCGGGCGACGGAACGGAATATTCCCGCCCTGGCTCCCGCGGCGGTGCAAAGGGCAGTCGAAGAGGTGCTAGACCGGATGGAAGTCCTGGTCTCCGCCGTGCGGTCCGGTCAGTGGCGGGGTCATACCCACAAGCCCATCCGCACGGTGGTGAATATCGGTATCGGCGGCTCGCATCTGGGCCCAGCCATGGTCTGCCAGGCACTCTCTGACCAGAACCCCCAAGGACCTGAGGTTCGCTTCGTCTCCCACCTGGATGCTGACGATTTCCACGAGGCGGTTCGGGATGCCGATCCCGAGACCACGCTCTTCATTCTGGCTTCCAAATCGTTCACCACCTCGGAGACTTTGCTGAATGCCGAGTTGGCGGGGCAGTGGCTGGGGCTGTCGCCCGGCCGTGGTCCGGGGGCCGAGAAGCACTGGGTGGCGGTGACCGGCCACCGCGACCGGGCTGTGGATTTTGGGTTTGTCCCCGACAACATATTGCCCTTGCCCACCTGGGTCGGCGGCCGATTCTCCCTGTGGTCTGCCATGGGGATTTCCATTGCACTCAAGATTGGGATGGATGGGTTTCGGGCATTGCTCAAAGGCGGGCATGCGATGGATCAGCATTTCCTCAACGCCCCATTTGAGCACAACCTGCCGGTTCTGCTGGCGATGACCGGCATCTGGTGCCGCAATTTTCGGGGGGCATCCAGCCAGGCGGTTATACCGTACGCTCAGAGCCTGGCGTTGCTTCCCGCCTTTCTGCAGCAAATGGAGATGGAAAGTAACGGCAAACGGGTGACATGGTATGGAGAAGAGGTGTCCTGGGACACCTGTCCCGTGATCTGGGGGGCGGTCGGAACCCATGCACAGCACACTTTCTTCCAGCAACTGCATATGGGGAGTGAAGTGATCCCGGTGGACTTCATCGTGGTGAAACGCGCCCCAGATGCGCCGGAGGCCATGCATCAACAGCTGCTGGCGAATGCGGCGGCACAATCGACCGCTCTGATGACCGGTCGGCCGGCGCACCGGATGCGACATGAGGATGCGACACCGCATCCGGATGCCGAAATGTGGCGCCGGCAGGCACCCCATCGAGTCTATCCTGGCAACCGACCCAGCAACATGATCATTCTGGATGCTCTGACCCCGCAAACGCTCGGGGCGTTGATTGCCTTGTATGAGCACAAAGTCTTTGTCCAAGGGGTGGTTTGGCAGGTCTGCTCCTTTGATCAGTGGGGGGTCGAGCTCGGCAAGGAATTGGCGACGGATATTGGTCAGGTACTGACCGGGGGCGACTCGACGACTGCTCTCGACCCCGCTACCCGAGGCCTGTTGGCACGATTGGGATTTCCAGTCGGACATCCCGACTTCGGATCATAGTGTTTCAGGGAGAACCGACTGGCGCCGGGGTCGGTGACCGATCGGATCAGTCGAAGGGCAGATTCAGGTTCTGTTCGTCCTTCGCAACAGGCTTTCCCGATAGGGGGCGTCAGGTGGCCGGTTTCCGGAACGCGTGATGGATGGTGTGGGCCGGGTCTTTTCCGTTCGTCTGGTCGGAGATGATGCGCGTTATGTCCAGCGACCAGGCCGAACGTCACCCGCTTTCCCGGGACATGGTATGAAACAGGGTGACCGGCTTCGCGAAGACTGGGTTCCGGTGCTGTATCAGAGTGGACTGTTTGTCAGCCAGACCGGGACTCAGGACTCAGGAGGGATGGGCTGTTCCCGATTCAGGCCAGTGCGCCTCCACAACTGCTGCCCGCACCGGCTGTACAGCCATAGCAATGATTGCCCACGGTGACGCGACTGCCTTCCAGCGAAGAGGAATCCAAGTCCCACAAAGGACGTTTGTGATTGGCCATGGCCAGACCGAGCATTTGGTTGAAATCGCAGTCATATACGTAGCCCTGCCAGTCCACACTCAACAGATGGCGGCACATCAGGGGGGATATGGTGGCTGGATTGAAGTTGTCCGCCAACAACTGCATGTAGCTTTCCAGTTGTCCGGTGCGTTTCAGATAGTGGGCAAACCGGTTGATGGGCAGGTTCGTGATGGTCAGCAGGTGGTTGAACTCGATGCCGAACTGTTGCCTAAGTTGACCCCGGTAATCCTGCTCCAGGCTCTTCTGATCCGGAGGCAGCACCGGACCGACCGGGTTGTAGACCAGATCAACGGTTTTATCCGGTTGAATGCCGTACCCGAGTGCATTGAGCTTTTTCAGGCCGTCGATACTCTTGTCGAATACGCCTTTTCCCCGTTGCTGGTCGACATTTGCCGGCGAATAGCAAGGCAGGGAGCACACCAGTCGCACCGAGCGTGTGGCATACCACTCCGCCAGATCTTCTTGGTTCGGTTCAAACAATACGGTAATGTTGCAGCGGGAGGTGATGGTGACCCCGTTGGACTGCAGAGTGTCCACGAACCAGCGAAAGTGCGGATTGAGTTCCGGTGCACCGCCGGTCAGATCGACTTTCTTCACTCCATATCGCATCGTCCAGTCCACGATGCGTTCCATGGTTTCCTGCGTCATCAGTTCGGTCCGTTTGGGACCGGCCTCCACATGACAATGTTCGCAGGCTTGATTGCAGAGATAACCGAGATTGATCTGCAACTCGGACAGACGGTGACGAGTCAGTGGGAAACAGCCGTGCTCGGCCAGGGTCAGGCTGAACTGATGTTGAACGCGATTATCCATGGATGGGAAAAGGATGAATGCCTCAATTATACCGTCAGTCGGGTCGCCAGCCGAAGCTTGGGGTCACCGGAATCATCAGCCATCACCCGAAATTTGGACAAAAGTCATGCATCGGGTTTCGGGAATGCAGAACGCCGGGCCGGTCGCCGGATCGTGCCGATTTCGCCGCACCCGGGAACCATGGGGTCTCGGACGAGGAAGCGATATCGACCCTCTCTCATATCGGCCGGGTCACCCTGTCGACATCCGGGGTGTCGAAAACGACGGATGGGCAGATATCTTGGACCGGGCATTGCGGACACTTGGGTTTTCGGGCCGTGCAGATGTAGCGGCCATGCAGGATCAGCCAGTGATGGGCATGCATCCGGTAGGCATCCGGAACGACTTCCAGCAGCCGATGCTCGACTTCCCGTACATTTTTGCCCGGCGCCAGCCCCAGCCGGTTGGCGACCCGGAAGATGTGGGTATCGACGGCAATCGTCGGCTGGCCGAAAGCCGTGTTGAGAATCACATTAGCGGTTTTTCGGCCGACGCCCGGCAAGGCTTCGAGTGAAGCCCGGTCATCTGGCACCTTTCCCGCATGCCGTTCCAGCAGGATCTGACAGGTTCGGATGATGTTTTTTGCCTTGGTATTGAAAAGGCCGATCGCCTGGATATAGGGGGTGAGTCCCTTGACGCCAAGTTTGAGGATGGCCGCCGGGGTCCTCGCCACGGAAAAGAGCTGTTCGGTCGCCCGATTGACGGACACATCGGTTGCCTGAGCGGACAGGATGACCGCCACCAATAGCTCGAAGGGGGATCCATAGGAAAGTTCAGTGGTCGGTTGCGGTAGTTGTGCCTTCAGTCGGGCGAACAAGGTGTCGATCTCCTGGGGTGTCATCGGTCTGTTCCGCTCGTCCGACTCAAACTTCCTTTCCTTCGACTTCGGCTCTTTCGCACCAGTGCCGCCTGAATTTCCTGTTGCAGGGTCTGGCGTGAGTGGGCAGCGGAGTTCGCTTTCGGCCACTTTGTGCCGGCGCGGTCACGCGACAGTTTCTGCGCGGTCTTCCTTCGCGCCTGATCGATCTGGTCTTGTGAGAATGCCGGCCACAGACTGGGGGCAGTCGCCGGGTCCGGCAATGGAGCCGGCATCAAGCGGATACAGTCAGTGGGGCAGACCGGCACGCACAGCTTGCACCCGGTGCATTCTCCTGCGATGACGGTATGCATGCGTTTATTGGCACCAATGATGCAGTCGACTGGACAGGCCTGGAGGCAGAGCTTGCAGCCGATACAGGCCGATTCGTCGATGAGGGCCACCATCTTGGGTTCCACTGCGCCATGACTCGGATTCAGGGGTTTGGGTGGCTTGCCGGTGAATGTGGCCAAGGCCTGGATAGTGATCTGTGCTCCCGGTGGACACTGGTTGATGTCCGCCTCGTTGGCGTCAATGGCGGCGGCATAGTCCCGACATCGGGGATACCCGCATTGCGTACATTGGGTTTGGGGCAGCAATCGATCAATTTGATCAATGCGATTGGAGTAAAATGGAGTCAATGACCGTTTGTAAGTGTGAACTGACAGATTGCGGAATGCTAGCCTGAATTTTCAATGCCTGCAATTCGAAGAGGTGGTGAGCGGGTCTGCCAGGCCGGATGTGGCCCCTTTTCAGCGCATGTGGCGGTGTTGGCTAAATTTCAGGCGGTTACAGTCGAGCACTGATCGGGGCGCGACAGACTGCCTGCTTAAAGTCCGGCCGTCGCCCAAGCAGTCGATGGGGGGCCAAACCCTGCATCTTGTGCCGGAGCGGTGAATCAAGTTCGCTCATGGCGGTTTCGGATCGTCCCCGTACGAACAGGCAGATGCTCTTCACTAACCGCTCCCGGAGTTCATATGGGCCGACTTCTCCACAACCTGTCAGCGCATCCAATGGGTTCCAGCCGGTCGGGAAACCCGATCACCTGGGTGACCAAGTGTTCAGCCCAAAACCACCGTATTATCACCGACTGGCGTACATCGACCCGGACACCACAACCTTTGAAGCGTTCAAACATCCCTTTCAATATGTTTATGAACCCATGAGTTCGCTGTCCGATTTTCCTGTTTCGCGCATCCCGGTTGTCAACGTTGCCACCGTCCCTCAGCGCAGTCCACTCCGTTATCCGGGCGGCAAGACCTGGTTGGTACCACATATTCGGGCATGGCTGAAGCAGACCCAACCGGAAATTCTGCTGGAGCCATTTGTCGGCGGGGGAATCGTCTCCCTGACCGCCGTCATGGAAGGGCTGGTCAAGTCGGCCATCATGGTGGAACTGGACCGGGATGTGGCGGCCTTCTGGAAGGCGGCACTGGAGCAGGGCAAGAAATTACAGCAACTGCTGTCGGGTTTTGAGCCGACTCTCGCCACACTCAGGGCACTGGAAAGGCAGGAACCGACCACTTTGGAGGAGCACGCTTTTCGCACCTTGGTACTCAATCGGACCAGGCGGGGAGGTATTCTGGCCCCAGGGGCCTCATTTTGCCGTCAAGGAGAAAATGGCAAAGGTGTCCTTTCCCGATGGTATCCGGATACCCTGATCTCCAGGCTCTCTGCCATCCGTGACTACTCTGATAGAATCACCTTCTTCGAGGGAGATGGGATGGAGCTTCTGCCGCGGCTCTTATGCCAGTGGGGTCGGAAAGCGGTGGTTTTTCTGGATCCTCCGTATGCCGCCAAAGGTGGAAAGCAGGCGGGAACACGACTGTATGCCCATTTCGATATTGACCATTCAAGACTTTTCGAATTGCTGGCCGAGCATCAGGCCACTTTTATGATGACTTATGATGCCGCCCCGGAGATTATCAACCTGGTGCGCCGACATGACTATGAGGCGGTGCGGTTGTCGATGAAAAACGCTCATCATCACCATCTGTCCGAACTGATCATCACGTCCGACCCGGTTTTCATTTGAGAGATCAAAACGGTATCAGCGGAGTGGGCTGAACATTGAATTACCATGCTGAAGCTGTCGAATATTTCAGGCAATACCCAATAGCATCCTGAGATTGGATGCGGGTCCTGCTGCCATGAACATCCCGAATCGCTCTTAAAGAGAACAAGTCTTGGCGACAGAATTCATAAACCAACCACGCGACTTCGCTTGGAAAACTTGATTACGTTCTACACATGGTCACTGCAGAAAATCAAATTGAGTCTGTCGCTGTCGGAAAGGTGACTTCCGTTTCCGTGGATTGGCTCGCCCTGGATCGCCTGAACCCGCGTCTGATGGTCGTCGATATGGGTTTCAGTAAAGAAGAGATCATCGCTCAGCTATATCGTTCGGAAGACCTTGCCGAGATGTTGGAATCGATTGCGGCCAACGGCTACCTGGATATTGAACCGCTAATTGTTCATGGTAACGACATTCCACTCACGGTTCTTGAGGGCAACCGTCGACTGGCGGCCATCCGGCTGTTTCGAGAACAAGAGCTCGCAGAACGCATCTACCGCGAGACAAAACTTCGAATCACGTTACCAGAGTTTCCGCCCTCACATCGAGCCTCGCTTGAGCATGTCTCGGTCTATCGGGTTGCCAGTCGGGAAAATGCGCGCTCATTTATTGGTTTCAAGCATATCAATGGGGCGGCGAAATGGGATTCATACGCCAAAGCCAAATTTGCAGCGGACTGGTACCGCAAGGGGGACACATCGCTTGCAGCCATCGCGAAGTGTATTGGAGACAGACACGATACGATCAAGCGTATGGTCAATGCGATCTATGTGCTTGAACAGGCTGAAGATCAGAATCTCTTTCGAGTGGATGATCGAATGAACCCTCGATTTAGCTTTTCTCACCTCTACACGGCACTTTCGCGTGCGCCCTACATGGAGTTTCTTGGCCTGGATTCTGCCTGGACCAGCTACGATCCGACTATAAGCCCTGTACCACCGAATAAGCTTGAGCAACTGCAAGAGTTATTGCGTTGGATATACGGATCGAAAAAAGACAATGTCAAACCGGTGGTGAATTCACAGAATCCTGATATCAAGCAACTTGGTGAGGTGCTTGCAAGCCCCCAAGGGCTGATCGTGTTGCGTTCAGGTGATTTGCTCCAGGAGGCCTATGCTGATACTCGTTCGACTCGCACGCAATTCACTGAAGCCTTACTGAATACTCGCAGGGAAATACGAGTGGCTTCCCATAATCTGCATGCTTTTGATGTGGTCGACAGCCATTCTCTAGTGGAAATTGCTGCAGAAATTTCCGAAACCGCCCGCTCACTTCATATTCGCATGAAGAAAAAAGTGGAGGAAGCTGAAGAGTTTGGTGAAGGGTAACGAATAGTGCCCGCAGTATATTTTCCAACCGATGAGTTTTCCAACGGTCACAGTCTGGACTTTGACCTCGCGGCAGACTACCTCGAATTAAAGGCATTGCTGTCGAAATGTGGCCAATCCTTCAGTGCGGACATTGTCCAGGCATTGGAACTCGCGGCGGATGAACCGTTCAGGGATGTCAATGAAGAGATGGAGTTGCGCGAGGAGGTGGCCGACGGAACAGTCGCTCGAATCTCTTCAAGGAAGCGAGTGCTTCGGGAAGTATACCCCTTCGAATTGGACCGTCACGGCGCCACAATTTCTCTCGTAACGCAAAACCTTGATTTTGGGCAATCAGCCTACCTGGTATCCCTGATCCTCTCCAATCTTCGGGCCGTTTCACCATTGCTACAGGACTCAGAAAGACATCCTACCGAGCAAGAGATCAAGAAACTACGCGAGTATTTCCAGTATTTTGCTACCCTGGCCATGGCTGCAGAGGTTCAAGGGCCCGCCTGGTCGTTCGGTTTTCCCCGTCCAGACGGTTCAGGGTTCATTGATAAATTGACTGAAATCTGGTCCAAAATAAAGGACGGCAAGGTCGGAAGGGATCCATCTGCGCCCCTTGCGCCGAAAGATGACGCCGTGGATATATTCGCTTACCGTCCACATCAAGATGATCTGCCGGGATTCCTGCTCGCTGCGGCCCAGGTATCGACCGGGAAAAACTGGAAGGAAAAGTCGATCAGGTTGCATGTCGAACATGGGTTTCCGATGCGGTGGTTTGAGCGCTCCCCTGCAACGAGGATGATTGCCTATCATGTGATCCCCTTCACTCGTCCCGATCGTTGTTTACGAGATGATGTCATTATGATGGGAAATCTACTGCATCGTCTGCGTGTCTCTCTTCGAGTCGCTGAAGTTGCAGGCCGTATCAGTGAATGGATACCCATTGAAACATGCGACAAGTTGCAAGATGCCACCAACTGGATCAACTCATATCTGCATTGGGAGTCATTGTCCTAATCAAAATGACTACTGACCTCTTTCGAACAAATGCGACCGTCTGGTCACCTTTTTTATCTGCTCACTGCATAGGTTCACAAATCGATGGCAGCATATTCCTGCAGTTTGGATGAACTGGATGACCCTGTAGTAAGCTTTGCCTGAAATGTTCATTGCCCCACTTCCAGTCTGAAGTACAACACTCGCCCCGCTCCCGGAATGAGGGCGTAGCCCGAATGAAGGGAGCGGGGCCTATCCACTCATCCCACTTGACCCCGCCCTCTGTCCATCCTGATTTTCATTGTCCATCCCCTCATTTCGTCAGTGGGTTCCTCCTGCGTCAGTCGGTGGCCTGCGCGGGGGGGGCCCATTCATCCCCGATCACTTCCCCCTTCAGCCGCTGCCGGCCTGGCCAGGGCGTCTGCGTTCCTGGCATCGGCTGACGTGGGGACGGACAACCTCCCGCCCGCCCGGCGGTCAGGACCACAAAGGTCTGGCGGGTCAGGGGGTCGGGAAGACCGCGTGAACCGGGCAGACGCCGTGGCCGTTCGCGGGCCAGGCGCCTCCCGTCCCCGACCCGATAGGCGGTGATCGCATTGAAGGCCCGGCCCGGGCGCCCGTCGTCGGCCTCCTTGAGGCGTCGGTCCTTGATCCGGGGGTCGACCTTGAGCGCGTGGAAGCCCCGTTCGATCGACCCGCGCCGGGAGGGCTGGCCGGGACCGGGAGTCATTTTTTCCCTGAAAAGTCTTGATCCGGGGTTGATTTTTCGGGGGGGGGGGGGGGGGGGGGGGGGGGTAGGATCAATCCTTCTTGCCTTTGTCCATCCCCTTGACTCGGAGGGCTTGTCATGATGTCCCGAACGAACCGCTGCGTCCCTTGCTTCCTCGCCGTGATCCTGGCCCTGACCCTGGCGGGTTGCGGCGGCGGGAGTGCGCAACCGAAGCCCCCCCCGCCCCCGCCGGCTCCCATGATGGTGGACATGTCTTCCGTGTCCGCGGGCGCCGACAAGGAAGCCGGCACGCTGGAGATCGCCGCCGGGGCCTCGAAGACGCTCGGCGAGGTCACCTACCGCTGTGCGGCGGGGGGCGATGGCTGCACGGTCACGGTCAAGGCCGATGGCACGGCCACCTACACCGGGGGGCGGGTGACGGCGGCGGACTCTGCTGGCTACACGGCTGAGGTGGCCGCGGCGGTGGCGGCGAAGGCGAAGGCCGACGCCGACGCGGCGGCTGCTGCGAAGGCCAAGGCTGACGCCGAGAAGCAGCAGGCGGCGGCCGCGCTGAGGCTCTACACCGGCTTGGCCGGATTTTCCCAAGACGGCGGCGAAGGCAATCGGAGCGTGTACTGGACGACTGAGAAGCCCCTGGTCCTGAGGGTGAAGAAGGGTGACGGGGATGTGAGCATGAAGGTCGACCCCGACACGGCGGCCGTGAAGCGACAGGGCTGGACGCGGAAGCGGTACGTGGCGGCCGAGGCGCCCAGCGACGGCAGCCGCTACGAGGCGTATGTCTACGGGAACATCGCGGACCCCAAGCCCCAGCCGGGGAAGAAGTTCTCGGATGATGCCGAGTGGGGCAATTACTTCTCCAATGGGCTGCTCTCGGAGGCCGAGACGGAGGGTCAGGGCGGCGTGATCGCGCGGTCGGCGAGCTTTGGCTTCGCCGCTGGCACCAACACGGCCGGGGTGAAGGTCTATCCCCTGCAGGGGGACGACACCACCGTCAAGATCCGCGGCCTCTTCGACGCGGTGCCTGGGGAGTTCATCTGCACGCCCTCCGGCGAAAACGTGTGCGCGGCCCGGCTCACCTCCGACCAGTATTCGGCGGACAAGCTGGGCGTCATGCTCGGCGGGGCGGAGAAGGCGGGGGCGTCGTTCAACCAGAACAAGGCGGTGTGGCAGTTCAAGCCCGACGATCCGGACGCCCCGACGACGGCTGGCCCCCCGCTGCAGGACGAGGGCTACAGCACCTACGGCTGGTGGATCCACAGAACCCGGGACGACAAGACCTGGACTGCGAGCGCGTTCTATGCCGTGAGGGATCCCGGCGGGGGGGTCGTGCGCGAAATCACCAACCTGACGCGGGACTCGTTGCAGGGGCAGGCGACGTACACGGGCGGGGCGGGTGGCTACTACGCCATCAACAGCACGGTGGCCGCGGACAGCCACGCCGGCTGGTTCGAGGCCGACGCCACGCTGGAGGCTGACTTCAGCGCCAACACGGTCACGGGCACGATCAGCGGGTTTCGGACGGGGGCCCTGGGCAGCGCCACGGCGGGCACTGCGCGGGCCTGGTCGGTCGAACTGCTGAAGAAGCCGTTCGTCGCCGATGGGGGCTTCGACCAGCCCATTGCGGGCGGTGGCACCAAGTGGACCAGGGACGGAACCGTCGCGAATGCCTCCGGCCAGTGGGAGGGGACGTTCGCCGAAGGCGGCGACACGACGGACGGCTTGCCGGATGTGGCGGTCGGGACGTTCTACACCGAATACCACAACCTCGGCCGGATGGTCGGCGGGTTCGGCGTGAACAAGCCGTCCCAGTAGTCCGCGTTCCCGGGGGGGCATCGACCGAGGCCCGGAACGGGGCCGGATGGGGGAGGGCGGCGGTTCCCTGACGGGTTGCCAGGAGGACCGGCTGCGGGGCCGGCAGCCGGCAGGAGACCGGTCTTTGGCGGGGCTGAAATCGCCGTCTGGCGGGTCATGCCCGGGATTCCGGGAGTCGGTCACCGGTCATCCGCCCGCCGCATTTCGCCCTGGGGGCGGCCGGCGGTTGTTCGGAGGACGGAGAAACAAGTGGGCCCCATCAGGGCACGGGTCCCGTCTCGACCCATCGGTTCACTGCCGTCTTTACCAGGGCATGGGGTCCGTCGACGAAACGACTGGCGCCGTGGCAACAGCCGCTCCCCCCGAGCGTCTGATCCGTTCCCTCCCGGCCTGAGCGTCATCCCCCGGGTCCGTGATCCCATGATCGGCCGGGCGGCCGGACCCGATGGGAGGATTTCGCCCCCGGTCGGCCGGGGATGAGGGGGGAACCGCCCTCCCCGGCCGGACGGGCTCGCCTACTCGGTCTTCTTGGCGGCGAATGTGCCCCGCACCGAACTGTAGGGGCCGGTGTCGGGGACGCGGCGACCGACCCGGGCGTGGAAGGTGCCATACGCGTGGTGGGGTGGACGGTCATTCACGCCAGTCTGGTTGGCGAGTACCTGGATAAACGTGCCCGTCCAGCCCAGGCCGCCCGCGCCCTGCTCGTCCCGGAAGTTGTTGATGGCCCCTTCGAATGATTCACCATCGTTTGTTCTCCCGCCCGCCAGTACTGGTCCAGGTACTGCTGATAGTGCTTGAAGGTGAGCGTTTTGAGATGCGAACCCTTACGGTCGTAAAGCGTCATCTTCCAAGTCCTGAGTTCGCCGGTATCCTGCCAAACGACTTTGCGGCTGTATCCGGACCGCTTGTCCGAGGGGATATGCTCGCTCACCGTACAGGCGAGCTCCCCGCAGGGCTCTTCACGAAGAAATTTGTAGGTGTATTCCTCCACCTCCCCAGAACTCATATCTTCGTAGGAAAACTCGCTTCCCATGAATGATCCCGAGCGTGATGCCGCATTGATGCGCTTCACCCGTTTCAGGGCCGGCAGATACAGCCACTGATCGTCCGGGGTGTTGACGTGGGCATGGGTCAGAAGGGCGGTTCCCTGTACATCCCGCGGCTGGTCGAACACAAACAGGCTCCTGTCACCATCATCGGGCATCTCCAGCACCTTGAAGCGCATCTGGCGAATACTCTCCCGACCCTGCCGGTCCAGTAGCACCATGGTCATGCTCGCCGTATAATCACCGAAGCCCTCGTTGCGGGCGCTGGTCTCTTGCGCAATCCTGAGACCCTTTTCCTCCGGCGTTTCTTCCTGGGCCACGGCAGGGTTGCCCGGCCAGGACAGCCATGTCAGCACCAGCGCCATGACCATTGACAGCCCACCCTGGGAGTATGGAAAGCGTCTTGCCTGATCTTGGCTGATATGCCTTTTGTCGTTGACTTCGTGGTGGAGGGTCATCCGTACCGGTCCCGTGATGAACACGAAAAATTGTACCTTGATATCCGAGAAAAGATCAAATTTCCTCCTATCCGGAAAATACAGCCGGGATGGATCCCGGCAGAACGGTTGCCGTAGTCTTCGCCGATACCTTGCGGTCCAATGACTACCGGTAGTTGGGTATCGTCAGTCAAATCATATGAACACTGAAAATCCCCATTCACGTCAACGCGAGAAGAATCATTTGGGCATGCATCACATCCCCGGAGCATGGCTGGGCCCCCTTCTTTCCTGTCTATTCACCCCCCATGGACTGCCAAACCCAACCTGATCGTCGGTCTATCTATTAGTTCGCTGGACTATCGCCACAGATACTCTTCCACCGGGTCGAATCATCATTGATCCGAGGAGTAGGCTTTTTTCGTAACAGCAACCGTGGACAGTATCACTATTTGTCGAGGCGAGAAATCGAGCACCAGAAGAAGTGGCCATGACCTTATCCGAATCCCAGCTCCTGAAACGTCGCCTGCTCCCTGTCGGCCTCCAGTCCTGCCGGGTTCTCCGAGAAGATGACTGCCACTACGTCGACAAGATGCCCCTTATCCGCGAGCGGGTGGAGCGAGGCCGGCACTATTTCCTGTCGCGTCCGCGCCGGTTCGGCAAGAGCCTGTTGGTGGATACTCTGAAGTCGCTGTTCGAAGGCCACCAGGACCTCTTCCAGGGACTGGACATCCACGACCACTGTGACTGGTCGGCACCTATCCCGGGGTGCGAATCCGTTGCGCGAGAACCGGCCACGAACCAGCGGAGATCAAGCGCAGCGTGCTCAACCAACTGACGATCATTGAGCGCCATGCCGACCTGACGGTGGCGTCGCCCTCGGACTCGGGCCCCGAGCAGTGGCAGGACCGGCTGCATCATCAAACCGGCCAACGAGCGTGGGGAGGCGGGTGGATGAGTACGACAAGCCGATTCTGGCCGTCATTGAGCAGCCGGATCAAGCTCTCGCCCCCGTGATGACCCAGCGGGTGCTATATGGTTATCAAGAACAGGGCGGCGCAGGCCCCCTTGGTCTTCGTCACCGGAGTGAGCCGGTTGTCGAAGGGCACCCTGTTCTCAGGGCGGAACAACCGGGAGGACATCAGCCGGAATCCCAACTTGGCCACGGTCTGTGGCTCGACTGACCCGAATCTGGATGCCGTTTTCGCGCCAGAGTGGTCGGGTCTGGACCGGAATGAGATTCGCCGTGGGTATCACGGCTACCATTGGCGAGGGGGAGAGCGGGTCTCCCCCCCCCGGTTGACGTGCTGCTGCTATTCCGCCACAGAGCGTTCCCAGCCTGGGGAGTCGAGACCGGCTCGCCGACCTGCCTGGACCGGCTACTGATGGAGCGGGGGGTCAGTCCGATGGCCCTGGCGCGGTGGCGGGCGGACCAGCCGCGGGGGTCGACGTTGGACGGGAACGACATCGGGGGGGACGCGTTGCGGTTCCAGGCCGGGTATCTGACGATGGTCGATGAGTCCTGGGATGGGGGGGAGACTCTCTACCCGCTGGACTATCCCCATTTGGCGATCTGTCGGGGTCTGAATCATGGTCTGCTGGCCGAGGGGACTCGATGTGTTCGGGCGGCGGTTGACCACGGCCAGGGGCTCTTTCGGCGGCTTGGCGAGCGGGACTTCGCCGGGTTCGCCGCGCCACTTCAGGCCGGTCTGGCGGGCGGGCCCTATGCGTGGCATGACCAGGGGGAACTGGCTCGCGATGAGGCGTGGTCTGCGAGCCGGGTGTCCAGGGCGTTTCGCACCATTGGAGGGGCCTTGGGGTTCGGGGGCGCGGAGCGGAACTGGCTCGGAATGCGGGCCGAATCGGCCTGAGGCCATTCCCATCCCCGGCGGCGGGGGCTGGAGACATTCAATCGGGTCTGTATCACCGGTCGGGACTGTCCTGTCGAAATATCCGGGTAGGTTGGCGGAGCTCAGCCGAAGTCCGGATAAAATGTCTTATGGGATGCAGTGTGTTACCCCGAGCCGAAAGATCGCGGAAAGCAAGGGCTCCGGGGCTTGCATTGTCAAGGATGCGCACCCTTGGCCGACAGGTTTGTCTGGGGCCGACATGGTGCCTTTCCCTGAACCGGTCGGTCATTCCAGAGACGATCCCCAAGGGGGTGCCGTCACTCCCGACGACTCGCGAATGCAGTTCTGTCGGACTGTTTGGCGCACTGCCGAATCAAGACACCTCTTTTCAATTGGCCCTGAAAGTCATCACTCACCCATGAAGAGGCGACCGTTATTGCCTGGTGGAATGTCAATTGGTCATTGACTGCCAGTTTCCCGTTGGCTTTTCAGACCACAGAGTCGGTCACGGGGTTATGGGTTTCCCGCAGTCACCGGAGGACCGAACAAGGTCAGTCATTGAATCGAGATTTACCCTCCCTATGTTTCAAACCCTCCGTCATGAGCTTGGTGAAGGATTTCAGGCGCCTTCTTTCCATACGAGTGTGGGAGTCAGTATTCCGGGGGCCACCGCTATCAGGAGTGAGTGGTGACTTTGACTTTTGACTCGAAGACCTGGTTAAGTCCTGGTCAATTTTCCATTGGGAATATCCAGATCATCCAAAAACTCCGACGCCGGTTCGACTCCAGTGACAATGAGATAGTCCCGGGCTCGGGTACAGGCCACATAGAGCAAGTGTCGCTCTGTATTGTACGTATCCTCCAACTCCCCTTGGTCAGCACTTTGCTCAATGCGAGACTGCAGGGGCAGCACGTCATCGTCGCATGCGATCACGGCCACCGCTCGAAATTCCAGACCCTTGGCAATATGAATGGTGCCCACTGTCACTTGGTCCGAAGCTCTAATTGATGTCAGTTCCAATCCCTTCTGCGATAATCCAGCCAGTTGAATGGACGCTTGGGCTCTGGGCAGTTCTGCCTCCGAACGAACGAACACGGCCATTTCCCGAGGCTGTATCCCACTTTGAATTCGCTGGGTAAGCCAGTTGGCGACAGCGGTGGTTTCCTCATCGAAGGACTTGAAAATCATGATGTGGGGTTCTGGGCCATTGAACGCAGAAACCGTTCCAGTTCGCCCGGTGGTGATCCCATCCACATCAGTCAACTCCGATGGCAAAAGACGGTCAGCCTTTTGGCGTATCTGATGCGAAGTTCGATAATTGACTCGAAGACTGTGCGATCGTCCCCGCACATCCACCCCCAGCGCACACCAAGAAAAAGGGGATTGAAAAATCCGTTGACCGAGGTCGCCAGCAAAGAACAGGCTATCGGTACGAAGACGCCCAAATGAGGACAAAAAGCGCAGTTCCGACACTCCGATGTCCTGAGCTTCATCAATCACATAATAATCATATGGTGAATGCGTATGTTGTGCAAAGTGGTGTTCCAGACGACGGAACAGGCCGGGTGATGTGAGCAGTCCTCGCTGATCCAGGCTCTGCCGCACGGCGTCGAAAATCTCCCAGAGCTTGGCCCGTTGGGCTTCTGGAAGTCGAATTTTTCGCCCCAGTCGCCGGACATGCCGATAGTCCTCCCAGCTTTCCAACTGCCAGGCATCCACTACCTGATGCCATTCGGTCCAGAGGAAATTCGGACTGAAACCGTTTCCTTCTGTCTCATCGGCCATCTGGTGGATTAGTGTTCGAAGCTCATCTTCGGTGGCCAAACGAAGTGGGCCGAAATTGGCTTCATAAAGCCGCTGCCCAATATGGCTCATTGAATTGACTTCCAAGCGTTCCGCGAGGCTTGGTTGGTGTGGTATCAAGTATCCCAGCTTAACCTGAAGGGCGTTGGCGAGCGTCTCGGAAAAGGTGGCAAGGAGAACTCGTGCATCGGGGTGCGTCTTGGCCAAATGGACCGCCCGATGCAGGGCCACAATCGTCTTTCCGGTGCCGGCGGAACCGGCCACACGCGCTGGACCATTGAAATGACCCTCGACGATTCGGCGTTGGGAGGGGTGCAGAAAGACCGTCCATTTTTCCCAGGGGTGTTCGAGTGCCCGTTTCAATTCGTCCTGGTTTTCCATCAACCGAAACCGACGTTGGGCATCGGGATGGGAAAAGGGGTCGGAGTCGGGCTTGGTGTGGACTGGCAGTTCTGGTGTACCGCCAGTTGCAAGTACCAACAGGGCTTCAGCGGCTTCTGTCGGGAGATGATCCGCAATATCCAGCAGTGTATCCTCGTTGGCACTCCGCACGCTGTCAAGCCAAGAATCAGGGACGCCATATCCCAGCAGTTCGTCATCCGGCATGCCGACAAAGAGAGCGGGTCTGGGACTGGACTGGCTATCAGCGGGCCTCTGGAGGTGAACGGAATGGGATACCTCAACCTCGCGAACCGTCTCGCGAACCTCGACAATCTGGGCCGCTCCGGTTTTCGGGTGCGCCTCAATCAGTCTTCTTTCCGCCCATCGATAAGCGTCATCATGATGGTCCACATAGGCCAGCATGAGACTGGATTCCGTTCGATGTACAATCAAGCGGATATCCCGATTAACCCGAACGGACCAAAAGTTCCGGTCTTTTGCGTGGTCGACCCGATGAAACGAAAGACCGGGTGACTTGGGGTCCATTTGCAAATCGAAGGCGGTGGTTTTCACCGCCTTTTGCTCGTCCCGGTTCAGCTTGGCGAGACTGGTGGTAAAGGTATCGGCGATCCGAAACTGCATCTTGGTGCGGACAGTTGGCTTACAGACGGGTGGGCAGAGCTTCCAGGTCGCTTATCCAACGCGAAAAATGCGGACATTCGGTTCGCATGCAGGCAAGGCCAATGTCCAGCGCTGCGATGATGCCAAGCAATGGCTTCTGATATTGTGGATATACTGCTTCAATGCGCTTGGAGGGCGTCTGGTCGGGGGTTTCATTGATCGCTTCCGGGTTCTCGAAGGCATCCCGGATGCGTTGGAATTCGCTAAAGAGTTCCGGTTGATCGATTGCCGCGGCGAACCGAGCGCAATCGCTGAACAACAATGCCTCGAATTCATGCATCATTAGGTACGGCACAAAGCGTCGTGGATCGAAATCCCCTCCCATGGCTTGACGCACCTCCGCAGCCAGATCATCCTGTACCTTCTTGGCCCTTTGGGGAAAGGGGCTTGCGGACGCTTTCATGCGTCCTGGCCAGGCGTTGGGTCCCTTGTATGGCAAGCCATAGTAGTCCACCATCGTGGTCACGAAGGCGTTTCGGTCCTGCTTTAAGTGTCGAATCAACTCCTGTCGGACCACTGGCCAGCTCCGAATCCCACCTCGGCGAACTCGTTGGCGTGCGTTTCCGATCAACCGGGCTCGAACGGAGGAGAAGCCTTGATCATAAAGATGCGGTGCCAGCACTTCGTTGACAAACGTCTCTTCGGTCTGTCCCTCGACGTGAACCAGCAATCGAGTCATGGTTCGGGGGTCGGACGTCCACCCAGTTCATTTTTCTCCCACAACTGACCCAGACTGTAGTCTTCCAGCCATTCCTGCAGTCCGTCCGCTTCCAGTCGCTTGAGCCCGGTCGCCCCATTGATCCGATTTGCTACGAGCACATCTTGAGGGTCGAAATGATCCAGCAGCAGGGAGGATTGTGTCGCCAAGATAATCTGGTTCTTGACGGCCGCCTGTTTGATCAGTGATGCCAGGAGGCTGATTGCATAGGGATGCAGCCCCAATTCGGGTTCATCCATAATGATCGGAGCAGGTCGTAGCAAGGGCGGCTGGAGCAGCAGGGTGGTCAGTGCCATGAAGCGAAGGGTTCCATCGGAAATGGAAGCGGCATCGAAGTAAGCGTCCGACTGTCGGTGCTTCCACTCCAGACGGATCTTGTCCGGGTTCAAGGCCAGCGGCTCCAGCTGAAAATCTTCAAAGAAAGGAGCGGCTAGGCGGATGGTTTTTCGAATCAGTTGATAGGACGTCTCATATCGTTTACGCAACAGATAGAGAAAGGCCGCGAGATTGGAACCATCCGGGCGCAAGCAGCGATTGTCGTTCACATCGCAGGTCGCCTTCATCGGCGACACTGTGCTGGTGTCATGGAAATGGTACAGTCGCCATTGAGCCAGATGTTCTTGGATGATGTCCACTGATCGGGAGGATCGGTCGGCCACGCTGATCCCGGCCTCCCCTTGGGCTGGGAAGAGGGGTTGGTCTACAAAGTCAGCGTCTTGGGAATGGTTTCGGCCGCGGACATATTCTTGTGCTGGAAACAGCCCATCGGCTTCATCCGGTTTCAATTCGATTGAGTATTGGCTAGTTTCACCTCCAAATGAGATGTGGATTTTGAGACTATCGGTATGCCGGGAACCGAAGTGCAGGATTCGATTGGCTCCTCCTGCGCGTAATACATATTGTTGAAGGTGTCCGGTTCGAATCTGGTTCAACAAACAAAAGAGGCTCACAAAATTCGATTTCCCTGAGCCGTTGGGGCCGATCAGAATGTTGATCGGTGCCAGCTTCAGGCGCATGAGGCGATAGATGCTTCGGTAGCCTTCTACCGTAATCCAATCGAGTGCTGACACGATATTGCTCCCTATACCCGGAAGACTTTCATCGCTTCATCGCCGAGGTGGTTGATGACCTTGACAGCGATGCGACCGGATTCGGGTTTGCGAAAGGGCCGTGAGATATCACTTTGCAGGGTGTCCCAGGTGTCCCGGTTGATCTCCGCCTTCAGAGTCGTCTTGAGGGCCTTGTAGGGGTCTTTCGTACCCGGAAAGTAGGCCTGGCGAACGAAGAAGCTTTCCTCGTTGTAGTCGGTGTCGACAAACCAGCAGGCAATGTCGTCGGGTCCATCGCTTCGCACCTCCCCGGTGCTGGGATGGAAGACATCCACGCCATTGATGCGCACCTGAAGGGTTTCATTGTCTCCCTTGATGATGTCGATGTCGGGCTCTCCGAAGATGACGAACAGGTTTCCCTTTCCCGTATTCTTGAGGTCGGTCGCCATATGCAGGTCGGCATTCATGCGGGCCTTGAGGACAGGGAGACGCCCCAGTCGGTCCAACTCTGTGGCATGAGCGTCATAGTTGAAGGCACAGGCAATCAGCACATCAAAACCGGCATCAGCGGCCTCTTTGACTGCGGCGACCAAGTCAGGCCGAGTGACGGTACCGAACTCCGGTCCAATGAAGATGCCGGCTCGGCGCATGGAGCCCATGCCCTCCCCTTCCATATAATGACCCTCGGCACAAACATATAGGCCGGGCCGGGGCTGGAGTGAGGTGAAGGTAATGCGGTCCTCCTTGTGGGTTTGTTGCACACCGGCCGTCCTGAGGGTATCCAGGATCATATCGGTGAATTGGGGCGATTCGCCATAGCCTCGCTTCTGTCTCGCTTCAACTGAGAAAAGCTCGTCATTTTCGTCAACCGCCAGCATACGGTGAGGAGCCAGACTCTCGACCGTAAACGGTCCGGCGACGCGGACCCGCGAACGGTCCTCATAGGGTTTGTCGTAAAGGTATTCGGTGTCTGCCTTGGCGGCGATTGAGGCATCGATTTCGCGTTGTCGGGCGATACGCGCTTTCCACCATTCGGCGTGAAGGGATTGGGCATCGTTGGACCAGCTCGCCTGCGCTTTTCTTGGGATTTCCCACTCTTCCCAAGTTTTACCGAGACATTCGTTTAGTTGGATACGCAGAGGTTCCAGGCTTTTCTGCCAACTGGTCCAGATCACATCGATTTCGGCATTGTTGGCGATCGACTTCAAGGTGATGTGAGGGACCCGTTCGTAAACGAACCCTTGCCGGATATCGCCGTATGTTGGTGTGTGGGATGGTACGCAATGTGTAACTTCAGCCTCTTTTCGTTGACCCTCGGGACTGTCGGCAAGCAGATACCAAGGATAGCTGGCCCCCATGATACGGGCTCGTGCCAATGCGAGAGCAACACGGGAGGTATCAATGGTGATCCAACGACGCCCCCATTGTTCGGCAACCATACCTGCAGTGCCGGAGCCGCAGGTTGGGTCAAGAACTAGGTCGCTGGTATCGGTGGTCATAAGGATGCATCGTTGGATGGCTTCTGTCGCTGTTTGAACCACATAAATCTTTGGGTCAGATCGACTTTGTACGCCTCCGATATCAAGCCATATATTTGACCGTGGATTAGCTGCAAAATCGTCCAAAAATCGGACGTATCTGATAGATGCACCTTCTTGTATCACTCGCCCTGCCTTCGCAGTGCGGCCTAAGCCATCTACTGTTGTTTTCCAATGTAATCCATTAGCAGGAGTCCACTCTTGGCCAGCAAACAAAAATCGCTGTTCAGAACCGGACCCGCCTTGCGACGTCAGCTGATCTGACGTCGCAAGGCGGGTCCGGTCATGAGCCGAGTTGATCAGTGCTCGAATAGACTCTACGGTACGATACCTTGTAGCTCCCGCTCCACCAGCCTGCTTCGCAGTATAAAGATTACGATACTTTATTTGTTTTTTATTTTTAGCGTACCAGACAATGTAGTCAGCAACATTTGACAATGTATCGCCTGAGAATCCAGTGGTCTTAGCATAGGCGATTGTCGACAAAAAATTGTCTTCTCCGAAGACTTCATCCATCACTGATCGCACACGATGGACATTTTCGTCTCCGATTTGAACGAATATCGAGCCCGATTCTGTCAATAAATCCCTAGCCACACTCAGTCGATCACGAAGATACGTCAGATACGATTGAATCCCATCTCTCCATGTATCCCGAAATGCTTTTACCTGCTCCGCCTCGCGCGTGATGTGACCAACCTTTCCATCTTTCACATCGCGACTAGTTGTTGACCACTGGAAATTGGAGTTAAATTTGATGCCGTAGGGTGGATCGATGTAAACACACTGCACCTTGCCTCGCAAACCCTCCCGCTCAGCCAACGATGCCATGACCTGCAGGCTGTCACCCAGGATCATGCGATTCGACCAGTTCGCATTGTGCTGATAGAACTCGGTCTTGGCTGCACTGTTGGGCAGACCATTGAAATCTCCAAATAAATCGACATTCTCTTGCTGCCTTTCGCTTAACTGTTCCCTAGTCTGGCGCAGTAGGTCGTCGATCAATACCTTGGGGTGCACCTTTTCCTGGATATAGAGCGGGGGAGCCCGAACAGTCAGGTCGGCGGTGTTCTGCTCATCCTTTCCGCGCCAGACGAGCTGAGGATCAAGATCACGGTTGCGGCGCTCGAATGCCACACGAATTGGACTTTGTTCCTGTTCCGTCAAAATGGGTTGATATTCCGCCGTCGGGATATTGCTTCGCGTGGCTTCACCGTGGGTCAGCGTCCCGACAGTTTTTTTCTTTTTCGATGCCATCTTTGATTCCCCTCATGCGGTCTTGATCGTTACGTGCCGATGGATGAGTCGGTCCAACTCTTCTTGAAATGTATGCACATTCGTGAATTCTGCGAAAGTCCAACGACCAAAATCACCCAGGGCATTGACTCCCGGGATCCAGTAGGCTTCCATGGTTCCTTTTTTGACCTTGGCGTCTTCACCGCGGTAGCCCTTGATTTCGACAATCAGATGCAGCGGGTCCTCCTCACCCCGCCCGTCATCCACGAGCAGAACGAAATCGGGGAGATAGGTCCGGGTCTCACCTTCGAAGTGGTAAGGGACTTCCAGACCCAAGCCATGGTTTTTCACATAGGCTCGGACATGGGGGTGTCGTTCCACCACTAGACAGAACTGAGCTTCCCAGTCACTGTCACGGACGATGTGGTTCACGTGACAAAAGTTCTGATTGGTTCTGTAGGTCGATTTCGAGGTCGTGAAATGAACATTTCTTGTCGAACCGAACGGGCTATAGGGATCCAGTACTGCCCTGACTGAATGCACCACATCGGCTGATTGCCTTGTCATGGCAGAAGAGACGATGGCCTGCTTGATCCGTTCGCACGCCATGTCCGCCAACAGCGGATACAACAGTTGCGCTGGCGTTGTGCCTCCCTGACACTTGAGGTACAGGTCGAGCCATTGGCGCACAATGCGTTTCATCCGACCGAACATGTGCCACTTTGGGGTTTCACCCGGCTCGGGCCATGCGGTTTCCAGCATATATTTCGTCAGATGGAACGATAGTGAGGATCTGCGTAATTCACCAGTGTGAACCAGATTCAGATCCACCCCCGCACCGACAATTCCCTCATTTCGAGTCACCGAAGGTCCTGTCAGTTCAGGTGTCAGCTCCAAGACTGAATCTTCATTGAAGGTCGCTCGCAACTCTTCTTCCGGCAGCTCGACGCGATAACTGGCAATCCGGGGGAAACGAATTTCGCAAGCGTCGCGGTCGGGAATTATGGCCTTAACTTCCACTAGTTTCCGTGGCGGCTGAGGTGGGGCGACGACAGGGTGGGCGTTGAAGTCAAATGGAATGCCCAACACATCGGCATACTCAACCGGGAGCAAGCCCTTTTCATTCAACTCGTAGGATCGCCGTCTCAGGGATCGTCCGATAGCCTGTTCGCACAAAAGCTGGGTGCCGAAAGCCCGCACCCCCAGCACATGGGTCACGGTGCTGGCGTCCCAGCCTTCGGTGAGCATTGATACCGAAACCACGCATCGAACATTACCGCCCAGTCGACCTTCCTTGCCAACGGTGTTCATGACCTCACGCAACAAGTCCTGATCCGAGAAGTTTTCGGCCACCTGTTGATCCCCGGTACGCTTCACATATTCGTACCGAAAGCGCTCGATTTCGGCGGCCGCCATGGTGCGGAATTGGGCATCCAGCGCATCCCCAGATTCAAGCTGCTGGCTGTCGATCAACAGTGTATGCGGACGAGGAATGGCGTTGTTGTATTCATCAAAGTTCCGGAACAGTTCCAGATGACCGTTTTTAATCTCTACCGAGCCGTCCGGTTTTTCTTGTTCATATCCCGAAATGTAGTCATAAATCAGCTTCGAAGTGGATGTGTTGTTGCACACCACGATAAAGCACGGGGGCACCGGGCTGCCGGCTTCCTCCCAGAGGGCAAAAGTCTTTGCATAGTGGCCATACAGCGCCTCAAGTGCAGTAAGCAGAGTGGGTGGCAGCTTCGAAGGATCGAGATGCGAGGATTTTCCTCGTCCGGATTTCGGCATGTCCTTGCCGATGTGTTGCCATAGGTCACGAAACCGGGGCATTTCGTCAGATACATTGTCCATGACCGGGACGCGAGGTAATTTCACGATGCCACACTCACTGACGGTCCATGGAAAAAGGGTTCCTTCTCTGTAACCGGAACCACTCAAGAAAAACGGGGTCGCCGAGAGGTCTATTACACGAGTCAACCCCAGTTTTCTGCCGACGGCTTCCAGACCGGATATCCAAAGTCTGGCCGCTTCGCGGTTCTCATTAGCTTCCTTGCGCTCGTCGCCCTTGAGATTTCCCTCTTCATCCTGCCCGGGCTTTTCCCGGTAGCAATGGTGTGCCTCATCGTTCAGAGCCAGGATTCTTTTCATGCCCATCAGTTCGGGCATGACGCGTCGGAGCATTTGACCTTCGCTTTCGCGTGTGCGAATTTCAGGGCCATGACCCTGCAATAGTTTCCGCCCCCCCGAAGAAACGCGCATCGTCTCACGCAACTTGAACAAATGATAGTTGGTGATCACGATTTTGGCTCGACCAAGGTCGCCGAGCATGTCTTTCGGCACCAGCTCCCGACTGCAATAGTAACTGTCCGGGTCGTTGGGTTGCAGGACACGCAGTCGGTCCCGAATCGTGATTCCCGGGGTGACGACTAGAAACCCTTTGGTGAACTTTTGCGTGCGAGGGTGACGAGCGGCGTTGATTGTCTGCCAAGCGATGATCATGGCCATGACCGTCGTCTTGCCGGCTCCAGTGGCGAGTTTCAGAGCCCACCGGGAAAGCCCGGGATTTGCCTGTTGGCTGGACCGTTCAATGTGCTCAACGAAGGCAGGGACCCTTTTCCCGAGTTGGGGCGCCACTTCCGTGAGCCAGATGACTGTCTCGACCGCCTCAACCTGACAAAAGAATGGTCGGATATCATTGAACTGATGATGGCGCCAATGGCGCAGCAGCCGGGCCGTCTCCGGGGTAACCCGCCAATTGCTCTCCGGCAATTCCCGCCAGCGATTGACCTCCCGGCGGATGCTTTGAATCAGGTATTCGAGATCATACTGTTGACTATCCGCGCCGGTCTGCTGCGCTTGTGTATCAGGTCGCAGATCCTCCTGACCCTTCGCTCCGCGTTTGGGTGCCGGGATGGGAGTGATGAACGATACCTTTCGGCGATCTTCGTCGATTTGGTTGGTCGGGTGTCCGTTGTCGTCGAGTTTCCAGTGACGATTCGGGCATTCATAGGGCGAATTGAGGGTCGGTTGGTGGTAGAACTGGTGATCGGCAGTCATTTATTCGGTCCATCCACGATCCAGATAGTATTCGGTATCTGGAAAATCAGGTTCATGTTGATGTGTGCAGTCGAAAGGGCATCATCGGCCGTCCCTTTGCATGGGTGGGCTGGGACACGATTATATTTCCCTTCTTCCGGCAGCCCTGATCGAGTTACTCTGCAATTTTGAGGCATAACTTCAACTCTGGCAGGTGCTATCTGAATAGTCACCACTGCTGCAAGAGTCGGAATCTGCTCTGCCGTTTCCATTTAGGATGAGTTGCATCAGGAGGCGGTCTTCGGCAACTGGAGTCGATCCAGCAACGCCGTCAACCGGGCGTCCTCCGGGGTTGTCGCATGATCGTGCGCGGTGCTTCCTTGATGGTCTTGGTGCGTGATCGTGCGCAGCGCTGCGGGCAACGCACTTTCGGCCTCGACCAGGCACTCCACCAAAGAGACCAACTCGAGTTCGACCGCCAGCATCAGCGGGGTTCGCCCGCGCATGTCCGTCTGCTGCAATTGCTCTGCCCGTTCTGGGTCGGATCGACAGCGGGCCAAGATACATGCGGCCTGTTGCGGATCGGCATCCAGGACGGCATCATGCAACCCACCCGGCGGATGTGACGCGATGGCAGCCACATACCCCGCCAGCGACGGTATTGGGCAGACATAGCCGGTTCGCCCCGCTTTTTGTACCAGTCCGGCATGCAGCATCCGGTCCAACGCCTGCTCCGGCGTCATCCCGGCCGGCAAGGCCCCCCGGTCTCCTTCCTTCTCGGAACGCTCTTGATGCGCCCGATCAATCGCCTCCACCAAGCCGATGCGATCCCACCCCCCCGACCGCTCCAATGGTTCGAGCACTCTCGACACCAAGGCATGACGTCCTTCCAGTTCTCCCGACAGTCGGTGTCCATAATAGGCACAGCGCAAGCGCTGCGCCCGTTCCCGCACGGCATCCAGATCAGCGGCGGCCGGACACCAGTCGTGCGTGCGGATGTCCTCAGCCAAAGCGATGAGAAAATTGCGCCCATGCATCGGCCAACCCTGACTGTCACGTTGCAACGCGGTTTCCCAGCCCTTCAGGACCGCCGGGGCCGGTCGGGCCGACAACAGGTGTTCCTCGACGAACCGATCCATCCATTCGGCCATCTCGGCCTCACTCAACCGAGACAGGGTCCGCTCCGATTCACTGGCCAGACGCGTCAGTCCGGCCGCCCGCAACAGGTCCCCACTGTTCGCCAGTCCTCCATAGACCGGAAACACGGGGGCCCCATGCTGACCGGTATGCAGCAAGCGCAGGTTCTGGGTCAGGTGTTCTCGGACCGCTGCCGAGGCACTGACCGCCAGTTCGGTCTGGATCTCGTCAAATAGCAACAGGACCGGGACCGGTGGCTGGTGGGATAGCACCGTCGATTCTCCCCCTAACTCCACTCGGGCTAGCCCCGGTACGCCTAGTGAGATCGACCGCAGGCTCTGGCGCAACCGCTGCGCGATCCCCGGCACCGGGGTCACGGCATGGGCGATCTCCTGAAGGCAGTCCGGCATCGGCAGTTTGAGTATCCCCGGATCCAACGACACTGCCATGGCGGGCCCGGAGCCCCCCACCGGCCATTCTTCGGCGATCTTTTCCAGCAGGGCTGACTTGCCGACCCCGGGGGCGCCCTGGATGACCGTGGTCAGATCGGCGCCGGGGGCCGGTCTGTCCAGTCGCTCTAACAGCAGTGCCAATCGGTTCCAGACCAGTGCCAGTTCTTCCTGGCGCCCGACGAAGATCGAGGCCCGCCCCCGGTCGACCCCCCGCATCAACTTTTGCAGGGCAGTTCGTTCCGGTTCATTAAGTGTGGGATTGTTGGAGGGCATGAGGACAGTGTATCCAGAAGGGATTCGGGGTTCAACCAACTGGAATCTGGAGTGAATCAGATGGACCGTCCTGCGACGGCTGAAGTTTACAGAAACCCGTGATTTAGATCGCTCCAGAAAACCTTTCCCCAACAGTCATTATGACTCTACCCAAATGGAACACGAAAAGGTGAATTGTAGTGGTCACCCCTACACCGGTTTTATGAGCCTTGTTGGTAAGACAAAAATACCGATCTGGACGGTTCAATCAACAATCAACTCATGGATTTGACCTTCAGTTCGTCGATGCTCAATTTTTCATGTGTTGTGACAAGCCAGCTATACACCGTTCCCCCGAGACGGATTCAACTGCTACCGTCTGCAACGCTCTGTGCTGAACGGTATGATGGATATCAGGATGCCGCCGGCAAGTTGCGTTTTCAGTAATATGGACAGTCGTATCGGAACTCCAGTCAGGTTCCGGCACTAAGTCTCCAAGGTAGCATTCATCTGGAGTCGATCCAGCAACGCCGTCAACCGGGCGTCCTCCGAGGCTGTCGCATGATCGTGCGCGGTGCTTCCTTGATGGTCTTGGTGCGTGATCGTGCGCAGCGCTGCGGGCAACGCACTTTCGGCCTCGACCAGGCACTCCACCAAAGAGACCAGCTCGAGTTCGACCGCCAGCATCAGCGGGGTTCGCCCGCGCATGTCCGTCTGCTGCAATTGCTCTGCCCGTTCTGGGTCGGATCGACAGCGGGCCAAGATACATGCGGCCTGTTGCGGATCGGCATCCAGGACGGCATCATGCAACCCACCCGGCGGATGTGACGCGATGGCAGCCACATACCCCGCCAGCGACGGTATTGGGCAGACATAGCCGGTTCGCCCCGCTTTTTGTACCAGTCCGGCATGCAGCATCCGGTCCAACGCCTGCTCCGGCGTCATCCCGGCCGGCAAGGCCCCCCGGTCTCCTTCCTTCTCGGAACGCTCTTGATGCGCCCGATCAATCGCCTCCACCAAGCCGATGCGATCCCACCCCCCCGACCGCTCCAATGGTTCGAGCACTCTCGACACCAAGGCATGACGTCCTTCCAGTTCTCCCGACAGTCGGTGTCCATAATAGGCACAGCGCAAGCGCTGCGCCCGCGCCCGCACGGCATCCAGATCAGCGGCGGCCGGACACCAGTCGTGCGTGCGGATGTCCTCGGCCAAGGCGATGAGGAAGTTCCGCCCATGCATCGGCCAGCCCTGACTGTCGCGTTGCAACGCAGTTGCCCAGCCCTTCAGGATCACCGGGGCCGGTCGGGCCGACGACAGGTGTTCCTCGACGAACCGGTCCATCCATGCGGCCATCTCGACCTCACTCAACCGAGACAGGGTTCGCTCCGATTCACTGGCCAGACGTGTCAGCCCGGCCGCCCGCAACAGGTCCCCACTGTTCGCCAGTCCCCCATAGACCGGAAACACGGGGGCCCCATGCTCGCCGGTATGCAACCAACGCAGATTGTCGCTTACCTGCTTCCGGGCCGCCTCCGACCCGGGGCCGACCCAGAGCGACTGAATCTCGTCCACCAGCAGGATCACCGGGGTAAGTGGCTGGCCCGTCAATTGATCCGGGTTCAGCCCCAGCGTGACCTCGCTCAGGCCCGCGACATTCACCGAGACCGAGCGAAAGAACCGTACCAGCGTCCGGATGATGCCGGGGTTACCCGCCGTTTGCCGCGCCATGATGGCCAGCAGATCGGCCATCGGCTGTTCCAGGGCACCGGCCGCCACCCGGACCGCCACCGGCTGGGATTCTAGTCCCCCCAATGGCCACTCTTCGATGATCTTCTCCAGCAACGCCGACTTGCCCGCACCAGGCGCCCCTTGGATGACCGTGGTCAGATCCATGCCAGGAGTGAGAGTGTTTTGACGCTCCAGCAGCAGCTCCAATCGGTCCCGGACCAATGCCAATTCCTCCTGACGACCGACGAAGATCGGGGCTCGCCCCCGGTCGACCCCCCGCATCAACTTTTGCAGGGCAGTTCGTTCCGGTTCATTAAGTGTGGGATTGTTGGAGGGCATGAGGACAGTGTATCCAGAAGGGATTCGGGGTTCAACCAACTGGAATCTTGAGCCGCAATTTCCGTCAAGGGCATCAGACCCGGGACTGGCTGGGAATTGGCGACTTGAACGTATGACTCCGGGGTGTGCGGACAAGGTAGCCCCTCCGACGGCTTTCAAGGTGACATACTTAAGTGTCTGACAGAAACCCCTTTTTCTGGCGACCCGGCCCAGTCCATCGCCAGCTCCCCAAGCCAAGCCATAGGCCAAGTCTATAACCCCCGTGCCACTCCGAAGTGCAAGGTTCGATGGGCTCCCCCTGCGTTCAGTACATCTTCTCGTAGGGGCCTGTTTCGAATCTGATTCAACATGGAAAAGAGGTCGCCAAGATTCGATTTGCCCGATCCGTTGGGGCCGATCGGAATATTGATCGGTGCTAGCTCAAGTCTTACGAGGCGATCAATACTGCGGTAGCCTTCCATCGTCATCCAGTCGACTGATGACACGGTCTTTCTCACCCCACCCGGCGGACTTCCATCGTTTCATCCACGAGGTGGTTGATGACCTTGACAGCGATGTAGCCGGGTTCGGGTTTGCGAAAGGCCTGCGATAGTCCACTTCCCAACAGGGTCCAAGCATTTCGACTGCACGTAGAAGTTCCGGGGGGTTGCCGATGAGTCCATACGACATCAATTCTGGCTGTTGGCGATGGACTTCAGGTTAATATACGGTCTTCGTTCATAGACAGTCCCCGGCAGATATCACCAGATGTTGGCATGTCCGATGGTGCGCCACATGTGTAACTTCGGCTTCTTTCTTTGAACTTCACGGCTGTCCGCAAGAGGATACCCAGGATAAACGAGCACTCCATAATGTTGGCTCGCACCAATGCAAGCACCGTACGGGGGGTGTCGATGGTAATCCACCGTCAGCCCCCTTGATCAGCAACATAGACAGTAGTGTCGGAACCACATTCGGGATCCAGCACCAGGTTTCCGGGGTCGGAGTTATCCGGAAGCGACCCCGGGCAACTGGAGCCGATCCAGCAACGCCATCAACCGGCTGTCTTCCGAGGTCGCCACATGATCGTGCGCTGTCCTTCCCCGATGGTCGCGATGCGCCACGGTGCGCAGCGCGGCCGGCAACTGGCTCTCGGCCGTCACCAACAGTTCGACCAACGGAATCAGACCCAGTTCGACCGCCAGAATCAGCGGGGTGCGGCCCCGTGGCTTGCAGCAAGGCTCCGCATTCGGCATCCTGCCGACACCGCTCCATCACTTGGCCCACCTCTTCCGCACTGGCCGCCAGGACCGCTTCATGCAGCGGGCTCGGTGGCCAAGTGGCCTTGGCCGCCATATGGCTCGCCAGCGACGGAATCGGACAAGTCAACCGTCCATCATCCGTCTTCTGCACCAGTCCGGCCTGCAGCATCTGGTTCAATACCTGCTCCGCCGTCAGCCCGACCGGCAAGGCACCCCGGTCCCCCTCTGGCATTGAACGCTCCCGATGCGCCCGGTCAATTGCCTCCACCAAGCCGATCCGGTCCAACCCTCCCGACCGCTCCAGGGATTCCAACACTCTCGATACCAGGGCATGGCGTCCTTCCAGTTCCCCCTGCAGTCGATGTTCATAATAGGTACCGCGCAAACGCTGTGCCCGTCGGCGCACGGCATCCAGATCGACCGCCGCCGGACACCAGTCCCGCATGCGGATCTCCTCCACCAGGGCGATGAGGAAATTCCGCCCATGCATCGGCCAGCCCTGACTGTCGCGTCGCAACGCGCTTCCCCAACACGTCAGGGTCGCCGGGTCCGGCCGCGCCGACGACAGGTGCTCGTCGACAAACCGGCCCATCCATTCGTCCATCTCTTCTTCACTCAAGCGGGACAGGGTCCGTTCCGATCCGCTGGCGAGACGTGTCAGCCCCGCTGCCCGTAATAAGTCCCCACTGTTCGCCAGTCCCCCATAGATCGGAAACAGCGGCGTCCGATGCCGACCGGTATGCAGCAGGCGCAGGTTCTGAGTCAGGTGTTCTCGGGCCGCCGTCGAGGAACTGACCACCAGTTCGGTCTGGATCTCGTCGAACAGCAACAGGACCGGGACCGGTGGTCGGTGGGATTCTTCCGTCGATTCCACTCCCCACTCCACCTGGGCCAGATCCGGCAAGCCCAGCGAGAGCGACCGTAGGCTCTGGCGCAACCGCCGTGCGATTCCCGGCACCGGGGCCATTGCGTGGGCGATCTCCTGCAGGCAGTCTGGCATCGGCAGCTTGAGCACCCCCGGGTCCAGCGAAACCGCCATGGCAGGTCCGGGTCCCCCCAACGGCCACTCTTCCGCGATTTTCTCCAGCAACGCCGACTTGCCCGCACCAGGCGCCCCCTGGATCACCGTGGTCAGACCGGCTCCGGGAGCGGGGGTGTCCAGACGCTCCAGCAGCAGTTCCAGACGGTTCCGGATCAAGGTCCGTTCCGCTTGCCGCCCGACGAAGATTTGGGCTCGTCCCCGGTCGACGCCCTGCATCAGCTTCTGCAGGGCGATCCGTTCATATTCGCTGAGCGTGGGAACTTCGGGGGGCATCAGGGCAGTGTATCCAGAAGGGGTTCTGGGCGCAACCGACGGATATCTGGGTTTCGGTAGTGACAAGTCTCACTACGGCGACTCCGTCCGATCATGGGGCCGTGTTATACTGCCAGCGCATCAATGGACAGTCAGTGGGCCAATCCAATTGATCACCCCGGAGCGCCCTGCGTGCGGCCCCCATCGACGGTTGACCCGGTACAGCAGGAGGTATCGACGTCGAGTAGGCCAATGAACACTTGGAGCTCTTTGCCGTGGATTCGGTCAGTGTGTGACGGTGGGTGATCACAATCCTCTTCTTGAGGCATTTTAGATGTTGACGCATTATTGTAGAGTGCCCTGCATGAGGCGGCCGCAAGGAGCCGCTAAACCGTTTGAACGATGGGGATGTTGGTGATGGGCTTGTTGGTCGATGGTGTGTGGCATGATGTCTGGTACGACACCGACGCGACGGAAGGTCGCTTTGTCCGCACCGAATCCCAGTTTCGCCATTGGGTCACGATGGATGGCCGCCCCGGTCCGTCGGGGGAGGGGGGCTTTCGTGCCGAGCCCGGACGCTATCACCTTTATGTCTCATTGGCCTGTCCGTGGGCTCATCGCACACTGATCTATCGGCAACTCAAAGGGCTGGACTCAATGATCACACTTTCTGTGGTCAATGCCTTCATGGGATCGAAAGGGTGGACCTTCGAGCCCGGACCCGGAGTCATCCAGGACACGGTCCACGGTGCCCAACACCTGTATGAAGTGTATTTGGCCGCAGATGCCGACTATAGTGGCCGGGTGACGGTGCCGGTGCTTTGGGACCGGCAACGCCACACCATCGTGTCCAACGAGTCGAGCGAAATCATCCGCATGTTCAATCAGGCATTCAACGATGTTGGCGCGACCGGCCCTGATTATTGCCCCCCATCACTGCTGGGTGAAATCGACCGGATCAATGAACCGATCTATCATAGCGTCAACAACGGCGTGTATCGGGCCGGTTTTGCCACGAATCAGTCAGCCTATGAAAGTGCAGTCACGGAACTGTTCGGGACGCTGGACTGGCTGGAGGATCGTCTGTCCACCCAACGCTATCTGCTGGGACCGACCCTGACGGAAGCCGACTGGCGGCTGTTCACGACCTTGATGCGCTTCGACCCCGTCTATCATGGACACTTCAAATGCAATTTGCGCCGTCTGGTGGATTATCCGAATCTTTGGGGATATACCCGGGACCTGTATCAACAGCCAGGCGTCTCGGACACAGTCAATATGGACCACATCAAAGCCCATTATTACCGCAGCCATCAGACCATCAATCCCCACCGCATCGTCCCGGTTGGCCCGGCGACCGACTTCACCTACCCCCATGACCGTGACCGCTTCACGGAGTTCAACGCGGCGGGAAGACGGGACGGATGAACATGCGATCTCTCGCCGCTGAAGTGAGCGTCGGCCGGACAGCAGAACCCCTGCCAGGGTCGGCGATGACCCGCTGCCGGAAGGCCACACCCTGTCCTGTCTCCCGGTCCGTGACATCGGAATGGTCGAGAGGCAGGAGACATCCGTCTGGGCGGATGAGTGGGCTTGGATGGGTCCGATGAATCTTCCCGTTCTCAGCAAGTTGCCCAGTGTCGGCACGACCATCTTCACCATCATGTCGACCATGGCCCAGGAGCATGATGCGATCAATCTGTCCCAGGGGTTTCCGGATTTCGAGCCGGATCAGCGGTTGCTGGACCGGGTGACCTTCTATCTTCGCCAAGGGAAAAACCAATATCCCCCCATGACGGGGGTGCCCGCACTGCGTCAGGCCATTTCAGACAAGTTAAGTGCGGAACAGGCGCTCGTCGTGGACCCGGAAACGGACATCACCATTACCAGTGGTGCCACCGAGGCGTTGTTTTGCGCCATCCATTCGGTGGCCAGACCGGGGGATGAGGTGATCATTCTGGATCCGGCTTATGACTCCTATGAACCGGCTGTGGCGCTCACGGGAGCCTGCCCCCGATATGTTCCCCTCACCTTGCCGGATTATCGAATCGACTGGGATGCGCTGTCCGACGCCCTCAACAGCCGTACCCGGATGGTGGTCATCAACAGTCCGCACAATCCCACCGCCACCACCCTGTCGGCCGATGATCTGGACCGTCTGGCGGAACTGATCCGTCCTTACGATTGTCGGGTATTGTCGGACGAGGTGTATGAGCACATCGTGTTCGACGGCCAGCCCCATCATAGCGTGGTGAGCCATCCCGAGCTGCGAGACATCAGTTTCGCGGTGTTTTCCTTCGGCAAGACCTATCATGCCACTGGATGGAAGATCGGTTATTGCGTGGCCCCCGAAGATCTGATGGTGGAGTTTCGCAAGATTCACCAGTACAATGTATTCACCACCGTCACTCCCATGCAATGGGCGCTTGCGGATTTCGTGCGGGAAGCACCGGAAAATTATCAGGGGCTGTCGGCGTTCTATCAAGCCAAGCGGGACTTCTTTCAGGATCAAATGATGTCCTCCCGATTCCATCTTCTGCCATCGGCCGGCACCTATTTTCAACTGGCCGATTACAGCGCCATCTCGGATTTGCCGGATATGCAGTTTGCGGAATGGATTACGAAGGAAAAGGGCGTGGCGGTCATTCCACTTTCCCCGTTCTACCATACCCCACCGAATACCCGGATTATCCGATTCTGTTTTGCCAAGCAGGATGAGACACTGGCCCGGGCCGCGGACATACTCTGTGCCCTGTGACCATGGCCTCCACCGACCCCATCACGGTGAGCGTCATCCAAGATGACCTGGATTGGCAGGATCCGGTGGCGGCGCGAAGCCGTTACGATCGTCACTTCGGAACCTTGCCTCCGACCGATCTGGTGGTGTTGCCGGAAATGTTCAGTACCGGCTTCTACATGGAGCCTTGGGATTGTTTCGAAACCATGGAAGGGGAAACCGTCGCCTGGCTGCGACAAAGTGCGCAGAGTCTGGGGGCGGTGATCACAGGGAGCCTGGTGATGAAACTGAACGAGGAATACCGCAATCGCATGCTCTGGGCTCGACCGGATGGCAGCCTGGATTGGTACGACAAGCGCCACCTGTTCCGTTATGGGGGAGAACATCACCATTTTACCGGCGGCCAGAAGCGGGTGGTCCTGACCCTGGCGGGCTGGCGCGTCGCACTGTTCGTCTGCTATGACGTACGCTTTCCGGTATTTTGCCGGAATCGGGCGGATTACGATGTGGCGCTGTACGTGGCCAACTGGCCGCAGGCCCGCCAGTACGCCTGGGATACCTTGGTTCGGGCCCGTGCGATTGAAAACCAGTCCTATGTGGTCGGTTGCAACCGTCTCGGATCCGATCCGAACGGAAATCGGTTTGCCGGGGGCAGTGTCATTCTCGACTTTCTTGGCCAGCCCTTGGTGGATTGCCAGGACCGACCCATGGTGGGCACCTTTGCGCTGTCCATGCCAAAGCTTCGGGCGTTCCGAGAGCATTTCCCGGCGGCCATGGATGCCGATCGCTTTACCCTGGGTGATTGATCGGGCCCTGGGTGCGGCCATTTCAACATGATCCCGCTCGCTAATCTGGAAGCTGACAGGTCTGTAGTTGGACTGCCTCCAGCCGATTTGATGTATCGACGCACAAAGCCATGAAATCCATTATGCACGCCCACCACATCGATCAATATCAGGTCTTGACTTTCGATTGTTACGGCACCTTGATTGACTGGGAAACCGGGATCTGGGATGCCCTGCAGCCGCTTCTGATGAACAATGATGTCCGTCACATCCACCGGCACATGGGGTTGGAGGCCTTTGCCGTCATTGAGAACGCCCTGGAACAGGAAAGCCCTGAAATGCCCTATCCCGAGGTGCTGCGCATCACCCATCAGCAGATCGCCCAGCGGCTTGACCTGAAAACGACTGATGCACTGGATCAGGACTTTGCTGACGCGATTGACCACTGGCCTGCGTTTGGGGATACCGCCGATGCCCTGAGAAGGCTCAAAGCCCATTATCAATTGGTGATCCTTTCCAATGTGCACCGGGACGGATTTGCCGCGTCCAACCGCAAGCTTGGGGTCGAATTCGATGCCATCTACACCGCCCAGGACATCGGCAGTTACAAGCCCGACCCACGGAATTTTGAATATATGCTGGACCGGCTTTCCCGGGACCTCGGCATACTCAAAGACGGAATCCTGCATACCGCCCAGAGTCTGGTGCATGACCATCAGCCCGCGCGGGCGTTTGGTCTCGCCAATGCCTGGATTGACCGTCAACACCTGAAAGACAAGGGGCAATGGGGGGCCACGGCTCGACTGGAAACGTTGCCAGCGTATGATTTTTATTTCAACACGATGGGTGAGATGGCCGATTATGTGGAAAAATTGCACAAAGGCGTAAGGGTCGACAAGGTCTCCGGATAGGGAAACTACAGGTAGACTGGCGGGGATACAGACAATGGTGATCTATTCAATTTGTTCCAGTTCCCTTGCATATCTCGGATACTTATCGTTGCAGTGATAAGCAATATCAGATCCGCATTAGTTGGACTCACCTGATCTGGCCAAAGTCGATCCGGTAGCGCAGTTGACCGCTTGCCGGATGATAAGTGATTGGCAGCGACGCGCAGCCCGGCAGGTCGGTCAGGTTCTGGAAAATCACCGGTCGCAAGGACACGGCCCCGAATCCACCAAGGCGTATGTTAGCGGTCGGGATAATCCGTCGCCGGGGTCCGCATCGGCAGATCTTTGTGCATATTGGCTTCGCACAGATGATTGGTTTGGTCAAGCCATCGCTTGGGTCTGCACTGCTCACGTGTCAGCGAAACATGGGGGCTGCGTCGGTATTGGTCCCAGATACGCTGGGACTTGCCGGGGAATTTCTGCCTCTTCTGGGGATGGTTTGAACGAACTTATGACATGACAAGGGCATTGGGAAAAGTACCCCTGAAAATCCTGTTGGCACAGTTTGACCCCCATTCCAAGCTGTCCCTATGCCCCTCCAACTTGATCATGCCCTGCCGAATAGAAGACAGAATGGGCGTCATGCCCGGCATGAGAAAGGGATATATGAGCAGTATTTCCGTGAGCGCAGCTAGCTGATTGGCAGCAAGAATGATTCGGATCAGTCCGACGGCGGTTCTACCGGCAAGGCCCGCAGATACTCCCCGAAAGAGGGGATCGGAATGCGGTAATGATCCGGCAGGTCCCGTACCGGTGCCAACAGACCGGCATGCAGTGCCTGGGTCAGGAAACGGTCGATGGATTCTCCAGTCTTCGCGCGGACGGTTTCCGTCAATGATTCGATACGATCAATGGACAACCGTCCGTCGTTCTCTTCCGCCGCTAAAGCCAAAGCCTTGTAGATCCACGATCGGCTGGACCCCGCCGCCAGCCGCCCGACATAATACTCCCGCTTGTATTCTTCGGCTATGGTCATGGCCTCCTGCAGACTGGCTGCATCCATTCGTCCCCCATGGGCCTTAAGCACCTTACCTGCCGCCACCGACACGCTGTTGATATGCTGTGGCCACCCTTGGGACAATTCCGCCAGCCGGGTGACCCAAGTATCTCGGTCCTTGAGCGTTCCACTGAAACCATAGGCCTCGAAAACCGCCCGGATGGCCTCGGCCGTCTCCTCAAATGGCAAGGGCTCCAGATTCACCACCCGCCCCCGGGCAAAGCGCGACAGACCGCACTGACGTAGCACACTCTGAGTATCGCTCAAGCCGAAAAACGCTACCACCAAAGGAATCCCCTCCGGCTGATGGTGCAGACAACCCATCACCTCCTTCGTCGTCCCGGATACCGGCGTGTTCTGCGCCTCGTCCACCCCCACCACCAGATGACATTGCGTCAGCAGCGCAGCGGCGTCCTGGAATACTTGTTCCGCCGTTTGCGGCGGCTCTCCACTCTCCCCTGCAGCCTGCCGTCCTCCCACGGACAGGCCACCAAATCCCACCCCTCGCTCGGACAACTCCTGATAGATCTGACGACCGAGTTCCAGCCAGTCGGTCAGCTTGCTGGCCCGTGGGTCGGATTCCATCTGGCACAGGCGGGTTATTTCCGTATGGGTCGCCTTGACCAGTCGCCTCACGACATCGACGGCCGACCGCAGGGTCTCAGCCTGGATGGTGACCGCCACCCAAGGATCGGCCGGGGTCGAGTGACGCCGGACCGCCTCCAGACATTCGGCCATCAGGGCGGACTTGCCCGCGCCTGGTGCGCCTTGGAAAATCATGTTACCGCCGCCGACGATACCATCGCTGAGCGTCGTTACCGCCGACTGGTACACGTCATATTCCGCATCACGTCCCCGAAAGAACGGCTCGCGACCCGCTTCAGAACGGTCTTGGCGTCGCAGCCAGATATCCATGGGCAACGGATCAGCCGGCGGTGGCTTGGGAAAGGGCATTGAGTTCATACTGACCATTCTACCTCAACGCTTCTAGATCAAGAAGAACCATAAGCGGGTTTACCACGGCAACGGCAATCTGCTCAATTTGTCCTGGATCCCTTGGGCACCTCGAACACTTCCCGTTGCGGTTCTCCTCAATACCGGCCCAGCCTTGTCCGGGTTCACTACAGCTAGCCACATTCAAGTAATTCCAAGTTGACAAGCAGTGATAAAATGCTTCACGGATCCCTTGGGCTTGATCAGTATTTTTCAGTTGCTCTGTCTCGTGTACCAAAATTTGTCCGTTTCGAGGTGGGCCGGGCAGACCAATGTGGATGTTTGGAGCGACTGCAACATGTATGATTCACAGTGCAACAAGACGCACAAGAGTTGTCTTGGATGCTCGGCCGCAAGTCTACGTACCACAAGTAAGGGAGTAGAGCGTGATAAGACGTGATGATGCACCTGACACAAGTCAAGCACTGTTCGGGGATGGCGAGCGACTTCTGATGCATCAATTGCGTTTGCTGGAATGGCAGGCGTCACCCATTGGGAACCGTCAAGAACAGAAACGGGAGTCAGCCGTAAAAGATCAGTCTTCGGCTATTCCAGAAAAGTGGTGGCTGACCAAGGGTATCCATCTCTATGATTGGCAAAGGGAATGCATTGAACGATGGTTTGGGGGAGATTGTCGAGGTACAGTTAAGGTCGTGACCGGGGGGGGTAAAACCCTTTTGGCTCTGGCGATAGCAGAACGGCTCCAGAATGAAAAAGTACCCGGGCTTCGGTTGGCAATCATCGTTCCTACCATCGTTTTGATGAACCAGTGGTACGATGAGTTCCTGGAAAGGGGCAACTTGCCGTCTGAAACCATTTCTCGTTTAGGGGGAGGCTATAAGGAGGATTTTGACAAAGACAAGAGGGTGCTCATATCGGTTCTGGCCTCGGCGCATAAAAGACTTCCGGAGCTTGTCAGGAAAGCTGGTGTTGCCGAAAATCTATTGTTGGTGGTCGATGAATGCCACCGGGCTGGAGCGACTGATATGTCGCAAGTCTTCAGGACCGAGCGGGCTTTCAACCTGGGCCTGTCGGCCACCCCGGAAAGGGATGAAGACTCTGAACAGGACGAAGATGCGGATTACGATAAGTCATCGTTGGGGAACGAGCTTGGCCCGATCATTTACGACTTCAAACTGATTGATGCACTTAAACTCGGCGTTGTTCCTCCCTATACGATCTTGCACTACGGTCTGGGCCTGTCTGCTCAGGAGAAAGGGCGTTATGAGCGAGTGTCCCGCACTATTTCTGATGCCCAGTCGGAACTCCGAAATCGGGCTCCTGCTGGTAAATCATCGGGGGATGCATTTTTTCAGTGGGCTAGGCGTCTATCCTCCCGCAGCAAAAGTGAGTTGGGCGACTTGGCATCACGATATTTGGCAGATGTCAATCGTCGGAAGGCAATTTTGTACGCGATGGAAGGGCGGAAGGATGCTGTGTGCGCATTGCTTCAGCGGGAATTCGATGTGAACCCGGATGCTCGAGTAATTCTCTTTCATGAGCGTATAGATGAGGTGATGGAGTTGTTTTTGCGCCTTCGTGAGAAGAAGTTCTTGGTAATCGCCGAGCATAGTAAATTGCCGAATTCGGTTCGGGAAACCGGTCTTGAGCTTTTTCGGAAAGGTATCGCAAAAGTGATTGTGTCGGCCCAGTCATTGATTGAAGGGTTCAACGTGCCTGCTGTCGACATGGCAATTATTGTCGCGTCTTCAGGCTCCATAAGACAAAGAGTGCAAAGTCTAGGACGTGTCTTGCGAAAACATCGGGGTAAGTCCGGAGACGCAAAAACATCAATCATACACGTCCTTTACGCCCGAGATACCGTGGATGATTTAATCTATGGAAAGTTGGACTGGGATCAGTTTACGGGTATCGACAGGAATCTGTACTTCCACTGGGACGGACTTGGCAAATCAATACCCCAGGAAGGTCCGCCGAGATATCCCTTGCCTTCTGAAGAACAGATTGATAACAGCAGATTGCGGGAGGGAGATGAATACCCGGGGGCCTATGAAGGAGCCGAGTACAGCTGTGATACCCGGGGCAATATTCGGTATTCAACGGGTGTGCAGGTTCGCAACCCCGGGTCTCTGCCAGCATTGGTTATCAGGGCGAAAGGTCAAGCCGGTCGCTTTCGCGTAACCCGGCGGAGAAAGTATGTGCTCGTGCGAGTACCGCGTGGAGAAGACTGGATAACGATTTTCGTGACGCAGCTTAAGGTGGAATTGGATGTAGGTAATGATGAAGTCGTCGAAGATGTCGACGAGGGTGCTGTACAAAAATGGGTCGAGAGCGCTTCGCCGGGAGATGACTACCCCTACGTAAATATCCCCATCATTGATGACAGCTGGAGATTTAAAAGTAAACGTGGGGGCGTAATTACGCGAAAGATAAAAGGCGGTGACGTCTTTGCCAGGGGCGCAGACCGGGCCAATGATCGTGAAAAGGGAGAAGACGCCGAGTCAGTCGTCGATGCGGTACATCGGCTCAATTCTGATGGTGCTCGAATTTCGAAACTTGAGGTAAATGCATTGCGTCATGTATTGTACCGAGTCAAGGGGCGTTTGTTCTTCGTTTGCGCATTGCGTCATGGCTTGGAGTTTCCTGATTGATTATCACAGAGAGGAATCGTACAATGAAGTTTAATGAGATTCCGATGCGAGACTGGAAGGGGCGCTATTCCAGAATATCCGGTGACGCCTCGGTACTTCGCTTGAAGTGGGCTGATGGTCGATACAGGACATCAATCTATTGGAACCGAGACGATGAGATTGCAACATGCATAGCGACCGATTCAACTGAAGAAATGGCGTTGGCAGGAGCAGTTGCAAAGGCAAAACGCACCATGGGAGGAAATGGCGGCGGCTCTTTTCAAATCAATGAATTCGGACAGGTTATCGTGCCATCCAGTCGTGATGGAATGAGGCGGCTGCTTGTTGGTGAGATATCGGGAAAGATGCAATTCGAATACCCGGGGAACAAAGGGAGTCAGTTTGACTTGTCCGATGTTGGTGGGTATGACAGTGGGGATACCTGGAAACGTCCATATATTGGCATGCGTTTCAATCTGAGTAAGGGAAGCAAGATTTATTTCTGGCAAGAGGGCAGAGAAGGCGATCAATCACTTTACCCTGACCGGCAGGACGAGAAGTTGATACGAGAACTTCGTGCGATCAGAAGTCGGGGTCCAGTGCGATTTATCGTTAACCCATGGGGTATTGCTTTGACGAAAAGACCGCTGCAAGATGTTCAGAAAGGGGAAGAGGCGCCATGGGTGCCAGTCTATGTTGGACAGATAGACCCTCGAAACTGGTTCAATAAAGAGATATAGGTATGACATTTCCAAGATTCGCAGGAAACTGCCCGAAAAATGTATCGAAGGACGCCAAGTATATATCCGGACGGGATCGGCCGCCCAAGGCTATGATGGCCCTATCGTTGCAGTGATTTATGAGAGCGAGGACGGTGAGCGTTGGCACGCCGCCACCGATAACCACCCGGACCTCGTGAATATGGTCAATGAGGTCAAGACATCCGTTGGAAATCCGCCAAACGGTGCCTTCTACATTAACGAATATAAGCAGGTCATTGTCCCTGTAGTAAGATCTTCGGATTATTTCCTTGCTGGCACCTATGAACTGCCGCTTCGCTTCAAGTTCGAGGGAAAAGTCATCAGTGGAGAGGCGGTGGATCTTGAAGGAAAGGCAATATCCCCCGGCGACACCTGGATGGGGCCACATGTCGGGATACGTTACAAGCTTTGTGCAGGCGGTGGCGATATCGAATATTCGATGTTTCCTCGTCCCAATGTGGAGAAGCGGGTGAAGCTGAGTCAAGCGATCGGTTCGGAGCGTGCGCAGAAGGTCGCATCGAGGGTAATGGCAGTAAAGGGATTTGTCGGCGGCCGGTTTTATGTCAATGAGTACCTGAACGTGTTTGCGCCCCTTCAAGATAAGCTAGATACCCGATATGTCTATTGTGGACGCATCGATTTGGATGAGTGGTTCCCGAAGCCGCACGCGGACTAAACCAAACGGGGGAAATTATTGGCTTATTACCAAGGAAAGGAATATGGCCATGATGATCAACATGGTTCATTTTTTCCAGTTAGTTCCAAGTGTCTTTTGTTGTCGAGATGGATACGTTTCGTCACAAAGCGATATAAAATAACCGCCCGTTTCTTGGTCATCATTGAGAAAGCGGCTATTGTCCAAGCAAAATTTCGTGCTCCTTCACGCAATGTACAAACTGTCTTGACAGGAAGGTAAGATGTGGAGTCCTTCAACACGATGGTGAAGTGATCCATTATGTAGTCAATCACTTCACAAAGACCTAATCCCTGATAGACAACCAGTTCGCCGGATAAGAAGCCCTGCCAACTGACTTATCAAGATACCGATAACGGTAGACCGATCAGTGATATCAGACCTTCTCGGACGCACCGGAAAACGGCCTGTTGTCGTTCTCCACGACCCGATGGTTGCTGATGCCGGTTCACTGCCACCCACTCATAATCCGTTGCGTCAGGGACTCAGGGCCATGTCGAGCACTCGGGCGACATGCAGTGCCTCGCGGCCGGTACCGAGACCGACTTGATGACGGCAGGAGGTGCCATCCATCACAATCAGGGTCTCTGCGGTGGTGTGGCGGACTGCTGGCAGTAGGGTCGCTTCGGCCATTCGTACGGATATCTCCCAGGTGTCCCGGGCGTAACCAAACGAACCGGCCATGCCGCAACAGGCGGAGTCCACCAGCTCGGTGTCCAGACCAGGGATCCAGTTCAGCACGGTCTGTACAGGCTCCATCTGTTGATGGGCCTTCTGGTGGCAATGTCCATGCAACAAGGCCTGGGATGCTGGTGCCTGCAGGTCCAGTGAAGGCTTTTCCGTCGCCAGAAAGGATTCAAACAGTGTCACCCGGTCGGCCACGGTCCGGGCCCGTTCATCCGCATGCAGGCCAGGCAACTCATCCATCAGGCCCAGGGTACAACTCGGCTCCAGGCCGATGATGGGCACTCCCTCGGCAGCATGTTCGTACCAGGCTTCGAGCAGGCGACGCTGCTCGACCCGGGCGCGTTCGATATCGCCACAGGTCAGCCAAGTCCGTCCACAGCAAATCGGCTGAGCACCGACTTGCGGCGACAGGATGCGGTAACCGGCGGCCGCCAGCACACGCACCGCTGCCCGCAGGTTGTCCGGTTCGAACCAGGTGTTGAAGGTATCGGCGAACAGGATCACCTTGGGCCCATCTTCGGGACCCGCCTCACTATGCACGTACGGGTTTGGGTGCCAGGTCGGCAGCGGTCGATGACGGGAAAATCCGGTGACGGGCTCCAGCAGGGCGGACAGCCCGGGTAGGCGGGATGTCAGATTCGCCAGCGGTGCGAGTCGAGAAAGCCAGGGCGCGTAGGCAGGCAGGTTCGCCACCAGCGTCTGATGTCGGTTGAGACCCCGTTCGCGATACCGGGCCGCGGCTACCTCGATTTTCATTCGGGCCATGTCCACGCCGGTGGGACATTCTCGGCGGCAGGCTTGGCAGCTGACACACAGCTTCATCGTGTCGTCCATCGCCTGGCTGGTCAATGCCCCTGCGCCCAACTGGCCGGATATGGCTAGGCGCAGCGTATTGGCACGACCCCGCGTGAGGTCTCGTTCGTTCCGGGTCACCCGGTAGGACGGACACATGCCGCCGCCAACCAGCTTGCGGCAGGCCCCATTGTTGTTGCACATCTCGACCGCCCCCTGGAATCCGCCACCCTCGCCTGACCAGGCGGACCAGTCGAGAGCGCTTTGCATCGGCGTGACGCGATAGTCCGGCGGATAACGGAACAGGGCTCGGTCATCCATTCGCGGGGGATCAACGATCTTGCCGGGATTGAGCAACCCCTCCGGGTCCAGGTACTGCTTGACCTGACGAAAACTGTCCACCAGGCGGCGTCCAAACATCCTTTCATGAAATTCCGAGCGCACCCATCCGTCGCCATGTTCGCCGGAATGGGACCCCTTGTAGGCCAGCACCAGGTCGAAGGCCTCCTCGGCGATGGTGCGCATGACCTTCACATCTTGGTCCAGCTTGAGGTTCAGGACCGGCCGGACATGCAGGCAGCCCACTGAGGCATGCGCGTACCACGTACCCTTGGTGCCGTATTTGCGAAAGATCTCTGTCAGGCGGGCCGTGTATTCGGCCAGATCCGTCAGGGCCACGGCGCAATCCTCGACAAACGACACCGGCTTTCGGTCGTCCTTCATCGACATCATGATGTTGAGTCCGGCCTTGCGCACCTCGAAAATGGCGGACTGGAATGCGGGCTCGACCGCTTCCACCATCCCACCCCGCGTTTTCTCGGGATGATTCCAGTGGAAACCAAGATCCCCCATCAGTTCACCCAGCGCAGAAAGACGGCGGCGGTTTTCGGCCGGGTCGTCTTCGGCAAATTCCACCAGCAGCAGGGCAGCCGGCTCACCGACTACGAACTGCTCGACAATGGACCGAAAAAGCGGAATGTCCCTGGCCAGTGCAATCATGGTCCGGTCAATCAGTTCTACGGCCACCGGTTCCAGGGGCACGATATGCTGGGCGGCGTCCATGGCGGCGTAGAAGGACGGAAAATGCAGCACGCCCAGCAGTTTGTGCTGCGGCACAGGGGCGAGATGCAGATCAAGGGTGTCCGTCAGCGCCAGGGTACCTTCCGAACCCACCAGCAGATCGGCGGCCGGAATTATGTCCGCCCGCCGGTCGACAGGGGTTCCCACTGCAGGTTGATACAGACCGGGGACCAAGGCATCAATGTTGTACCCGCCCACCCGTCGCATAACCTCGGGAAAGCGGGCTGCGATTTCGGCCTGCTCCCGTTCCCCCAAGGCCAGCAGGGGTTGCCAGAAGGGGTCTTGTTCCATTGCGGACCGGGGCTGCGCCTCGAACCGGCGGCGGGAGCCATCGGCCAGCAGGACCTCCAGGGCATGGACATTGTCTCGCATCAGACCATAGCGCAGGGAACGGCTACCACAGGAGTTGTTGGCGGCCATGCCGCCTAGAGTGGCTCGGGATGCAGTGGAGACATCTACCGGGAACCAGACCCCGTGGGGCTTCAGCACCCGGTTGAGTTGGTCCAGCACCACCCCCGGTTGCACCTGACAGCGCCGGTTAGCCGCATCCACGGACACGATCCCGTCCAGATATCGACTGTAGTCCAGCACCACGGCCCGGTTGACGGTCTGGCCGCATTGGGAGGTTCCGCCGCCCCGGGGCAGGACCGGGACCTCGTGCTCACGGGCGAAGGCAAGGGTAGCCGCCACATCCTCGCAGCCCTTTGGCACGACGACACCCAACGGCATCATCTGATAGAAGGAGGCATCGGTCGCATAGCGACCGCAGTCGAAGCGATCGAACAGGACATCCCCTTCGATCTGTTGGGCCAGCATCTCGAATGGCAAGGGGGAGTGATTCATCGGTATCGGACAATGGGCCCACAATGAGGGGAGTTGGCTATCATTCCGCAGTAAAAATCATTATAGTGCACTCGGGTCGCCCACGCCCGGCGGCCGTCGTCCTTTTTTTCCCAGTCTGCTCGACGCGTTCCGGCTCTCCATTGCGATGTCCACCAAGCCCTCTGCGAATTGCGATCTGCTGGTGAAGTCCACCGGGCCGGTGACCCAAGTGGTGTTCAACCGTCCTGCGTGTCGAAATGCCCTCACTTTGTCGATGTATGCGGAACTGGCGGCCGTGTGCAGTGAACCGCCCCGGGGTTGTCGCGCGATCATCCTGACCGGGGCCGGTGACCGGGCGTTTGCGGCGGGTACCGACATCCGACAGTTTCGCGCCTTTCGCCATGCGGATGATTTTATCGGCTATGAGCAGGAAATGGATCGAGTGCTCAATGCGATCGAAACCTGCCCGGTCCCGACCCTGGCCGCGATCGCCGGAGTGTGCACGGGAGGGGGGGCGATGATTGCGACGGCCTGTGACCTTCGCATCGCCACGACCGACCTGCGCTTCGGCATGCCGATGGCCAAGACCTTGGGCAACACGTTGTCAAGTCGTTCCCTGGCTCGGCTCCAGGCCCTGATGGGAGCCCCCCGGGTCCGTGAAATGATTTTCACCAGTCGCCTGCTTGAGGCTAGGGAGGCCCAGCAGGCGGGTGTGGTGACGGAAGTTCTGGCTGACCAAGTGGCCCTCATGGCCCGGGCCCACGCACTGGCCCGGCAGATGTCGGATCAGGCCCCCCTGACCCTGCGCGCGACCAAGACGTTGCAATATCGACTGATGCACGGCATGACCGAGGACGAGGACATGGTGTTGATGTGCTATCAAAGCCGGGATTTTCGCCAGGGTCTGGAGGCCTTTCTGGCCAAACGCAAGCCGGACTGGCAGGGGGAGTAGGTGTCCGGACCACTGACGGGATGTCGGGTACTGGAACTGGCCCATATCATGGCGGGCCCGGTGGCCGGCATGATGCTCGCCGACATGGGCGCCGATGTGATCAAGGTGGAGAAGGTCAGCGGCGATGATACCCGGCGGATGGTGCCGCCGCAGATCGGCGGGGAAAGCGCGGCCTTCATGATGATGAACCGCCAGAAGCGTGGCATTGCCTTGGATCTCAAGACCGATGGCGGGCGGGACGCCCTGCGGCGACTGGCCAAGGAGGCGGATGTGCTGATCGAGAATTACCGCCTGGGGACGATGGAGAAACTCGGCCTGGGCTACGAGACCCTGAAAGCGGACAATCCCGCTCTGGTGTATTGTTCCGTGTCCGGATTCGGCCGCAGTGGTCCCTATGCCCAGCGGGGCGGATTTGATCTGATCGCCCAGGGCATGTCCGGTCTGATGTCGATCACGGGAGAGGCTCCGGGACGACCACCGGTCAAATCCGGTGCACCCGTCACCGATATCACCGCGGGGATCCTGGCGGCCATGGGGATCCTCGCGGCCTATGTGTATCGCCTGAAAACCGGTCAGGGCCAGATGGTGGACACCTCCTTGTATGAAGCGGGCATCATCCAGACCTACTGGCAATCGGCCATTGCGATGGCGACCGGCGTGGCTCCCCAGGCCATGGGCTCCGCCCACCCCCTCAATGCCCCTTATCAGGCCTTCGAAACGGCCGATGGCTGGATCAGTGTGGGAGCGGCCAATCAGGCCAACTGGGAACGACTGGCCGATCTGCTGGAGCGTTCAGAACTGAAAACGGATCCCCGGTTCAGGACGAATGAGCGGAGGATGCAAAACCGGGAAGCGTTGGCCCAGGAGTTGACCCGGACCTTCCTTCGCCGCTCCACCGCCGACTGGCTGGAACGTTTGGACCGGGGAGGCTGTCCGGCGGGACCGGTCCTGGATGTGACGCAGGTCCATCAGGACCCGCAGGCCATTGCGCGGCAGATGATTCTTCGACTCCAGCATCCGGTCGCCGGTCCGGTCGGGGCGATCGGTCTGCCGGTCAAGTTTTCCGCAACGCCCGGGGGTGTGCATGAACCGGCCCCCCTGCTCGGTCAGCATACCCGGGACGTGCTGCGGGAAGCCGGTTATCGCCCGGACCAGATCAATCGCCTGCTGGCCCATGGGGACGCGATCGAGACGCCGGCCTCCACCCGTCCGCCTCCGACCTGATCCATGCGTGTCCTGGGCATTGAGACCTCCTGTGATGATACAGGGGCGGCGATCTTTGACACCGACCACGGCCTGCTGGTGCATCGACTGGCCTCCCAGATCGACCTGCATCAGGATTATGGCGGCGTCGTCCCGGAACTGGCGGCCCGGGATCACATCCGGACCCTGCTGCCGTTGATCGACAGCCTGCTGGCCGATATCCCTGCGGACAATCCACCGGTGGATGCCGTGGCCTGGACGGCGGGTCCCGGACTGATCGGGGCCCTCCTGGTCGGCGCATCGGTGGGTCGCAGTCTGGCCGAGGGATGGGGTGTGCCGGGGGTGGGGGTCCACCATATGGAAGGCCACCTCCTGGCGCCGATGCTGGAAGCGCATCCCCCTGCATTTCCCTTTGTGGCGTTGCTGGTTTCGGGGGGACACTCCCTACTGGTGGATGTGGCCGACATCGGTCAATACCGGATCTTGGGACAGTCGCTGGACGATGCGGCCGGCGAGGCGTTCGACAAGACGGCCAAGCTGCTCGGACTCGGGTATCCGGGTGGCCCGGCGATCGCCCAAGCGGCGCTGTCCGGAGATCCACAACGGTTTCGATTTGCCCGACCCATGGTCAATCGGCCGGGCCTGGATCTGAGCTTCAGCGGCCTCAAGACCCAGGTGCGGACCGCGGCCCTGGGTCTTGAACCGCAGCCCCAGGATATTGCCGATATGGCTCGAGGATTCGAGGAGGCGGTGGTGGACACCTTGTGCATCAAGTGCCTTCGCGCACTGCAGCAGACGGGTCGCCGCCGCCTCGTCGTGGCCGGTGGGGTGGGAGCGAACCGCCGCTTGAGAACCGAATTGCGGGAGAAGGCTCACGCCCTGGAGGCCGAAGTGTACTATCCGCGCCCGGAATTCTGTACCGACAATGGGGCCATGATCGCCCTGACCGGCAGTGTGCGTTTGGGAATGGGATCGGACCGCCGGCCCCCGGACTTTGATGTCAGGGCACGCTGGCCCATCACGGAGATCTGACGACCCGCATCCCGGTATCACGAAAACGCACGGTACAGTAGAATCCGACCATGGCGGGCAGAATTCCATCAACCTTCATTGATACGCTGATTTCGCGGGTGGACATCGTCGATGTCATCAATCGGCGAGTGCCGCTGAAGGCGAAGGGGAAGGAATACATGGCCTGTTGTCCCTTTCACGACGAGAAAACCCCTTCTTTCACCGTCAACCCGGCCAAGCAGTTTTATCACTGTTTCGGATGCGGAGTCCATGGCACCGCGATCGGGTTTCTGATGGCGTATGACAACCTGTCGTTCCCCGAGGCCGTGGAAGCATTGGCGGGAGACCTGGGCATGGATGTCCCGCGGGAGGGAGCCGATGAAAAAAGGGCTCCGCCGGGCGAATCCACGGACGAGTTGCTGCACATTCTCCAGGAAGCCAGCGAGTGGTTTCAGCGTCAGTTGCACCAGCAGGCCGGTAAAAAGGCTAGGACGTATCTCGAGTCACGGGGACTGAACGAGTCGAGCGGTGCCCAATTCGGGATTGGATATGCCCCCGAATCCTGGGATGGGCTACTCTCGGCGCTTGGGACCGACCCGTTGCGACGAAGACAACTCCTCAAGGTTGGTCTGGTGTCGCAAAAAGAGGCCGCACGCGGGCAGGACCGTCTCTATGACCGATTTCGGGGTCGAGTCATCTTCCCGATCGAGGACCATCGGGGTCGGGTCGTGGCCTTTGGTGGCAGGGTGTTGGGCGATGGAGAGCCCAAATATCTGAATTCCCCCGAAACGGTCCTGTTTCACAAGGGTCAGGAACTGTATGGGTTGCACCGCGCCCGACGGGCCTTGGGCCAGGCTGGAAAGAGTGTGGTGGTGGAAGGGTATCTGGATGTTGTCAGTCTCGCCCAGGGCGGAATTGACAACGTGGTGGGTACGCTGGGGACGGCCACCACGCGAACGCACCTGCAGCGATTATTCCGGCTGGCCCCGGAAATCGTGTTCTGCTTCGATGGAGACCGGGCGGGCCGCGAGGCGGCCTGGCGGGCCCTGCAGGTGGCCTTGCCGGAGATGCAGGACGGACGTCAGTTGGGCTTCTTGTTCCTGCCCGAGGGCGAGGACCCGGATTCCTTCATCCGTCACCACGGAGCCCCGGCCTTTCACCACGCGGTCGCCGAAGATGCCCTCCCCCTGGACCGCTTCGTGTTCGATACCTTGGTGGCCCAGGTGGATATGAACCGCATGGATGGGAAAGCCCGACTGGTGAGTCTGGCCAAGCCGCTCATCGAGACGATGCCCGACAGTGCCTTCCGACAACTGATGCAGGGTCGACTGACCGAACTGACGGGCATTGACAGTGGCCAGTTCATCGAAGTGGCCCGACGTCAGACCCGCCGTCCTGCCCCCAGACCACGTTCCGCCCAACCGGGTCGGAACTCGCTCATGGCCACCGCCATCAGCCTGTTGCTGCAATACCCGGAGATGGCCCTGAAAGTGGTCTTTCCCGATGTCGTGACGACCTTTCAGGCCCCGGGGGCCGAACACCTGGAAAGAGTCATGGACTGCATCCGAAAGGATCCGAACACCACCACGGCCCGGCTGCTGGAGGAATTCCGTGATACCGCCGTCTACCGTTACATGGCACAACTGGCCGCCTATGACAACCAGGTCTCTGATGACATGGTCATCAAGGTCCTGAACGATACCCTCTCCCGGTTGCAGGAAGAACAGGACCACCAGCGGATCGATGACCTGCTCAATCGACAGGCTGCGTCAGGAAGTCGCCTCAGCCAGGCGGAGAAACAGGAGTTGCGGATACTACTGGAGCAGAAGAAGGCCCGATTGGCCTCCGGCTGAGGCGAAAAAACGCCATATCCGGCTCTGGCTTTACCGGATCCGGCCCTCTTCTCCCCGCATCAGCCGGCGGATGTTGGTCCGGTGACGCCAGAAAAGCCACCCCGTGATGATGGATGCCAGGGTGACGTAGGACGGGCTTTCGCCCAGAGACAAGAAGACAAGGGGAGCGGCCAGGGCAGCAGTCAGGGCCGCCACGGACGAGTAGCGACTGATCAGGAAGACGGTCAGCCAAGCACCCAGCAGGATCAGTACGGCCAGCCAGGAGATCGCCAGATAGACTCCGGCCGCGGTGGCTACGCCCTTACCCCCCCGAAAGCCAAAGTAGACCGGATACAAATGACCCAGGAAAGCGCCCAGTCCGGTGGCGGCGATGAGAACCGGTTCCGCCTCCAGACTCATCGCCATCGCGACGGGAACCAGTCCCTTGAGCAGGTCGCCGGCCAGGGTCAGGGCGGCGGCCTTGCGGCTGCCCAGACGTAGAACGTTCGTCGCGCCCGGGTTGCCTGAGCCCCCCCCTCGGGGGTCCGGGAGCCCCAGCAGGTGACTGACACAGACCGCACTCGAAATGGAGCCGATCAGATAACTGGCCATCGGGAGTGCCAGGGCAAGCCATGTCATGGTGTCAAGACCTCGTGTTCGGCCTGGCTTCGTTTTTTGCCATGGGATGGATACAATCCATCGGATTGAAAACCGATTGTCGTCTTTGCATGGATATTATCTTTCTGCACGATCTCAGGGTAGACTGTATCATTGGTGTCTGGGAGTGGGAACGCAAGGTCCGCCAGACGGTCGTGGTGGATCTGGATTTGGCTTTTGATATCCGTCAGGCCGCGGCCAGCGATGCCCTGGTGGATACCTTGAGTTATAAGGACGTGGCCAAGCGGGTCAGCCGTTTCATTGCCGATTCCCGTTTCCAGTTGGTGGAGCGCATGGCGCAGGAAGTGGCGGACATCCTGTTGGGTGAGTTTCCGATTCCCTGGTGCCGTGTCAGGATCAACAAGCCGGGCGCCATCCGGGGCGCGGGGGATGTGGGCGTGGTCATTGAAAGGGGAGCGTGTCCGTGAAGCACGTCGTGCTCAGTCTCGGTAGCAATATCAACCGGGAACGCAATATCGCCATGGCCGTTCGGAAAATCCAGGCACGGTACGGTGATTTAGAGCTTTCGCCCGTCTATGAAACGTCGGCGGTGGGGTTTGACGGGGCGCCCTTCCTTAATTTGGTGCTGGGATTTTACTCCGATGGGTCGCTACCGGCTATTTTGGAGTCACTGCGGGAGATGGAAGCGGCCGCCGGACGGTCCCGTGGCCCCAAGAAATTCAGCAGTCGGGTCCTGGACATTGATGTGCTCCTGTACGGAAACGAAGATTGTCGGGGGCAAGGGTTCAATGTGCCCCGTGATGAAATCGAACGCTATGCCTATGTCCTGAAACCCCTGGTGGATTTATACCCGAGGATGCGGCATCCAGTGCTTGGCATCTCCTTTCAGGACATCTGGGACCGATTCGAACCGAGGGAGCAGACGCTGTTCTTGGCGGAACGGCCGCTGCCGAAGTAGGATACTTCCCGGTCGGGTAGCGGCGGTCAGTCCAAAGACCCGATGACGAGAGGCCTTGAACCTCGAGGTGGGTCGTCCCATCAGGACACAGCGAGGCGAGGCGGGGCCTGCAGGGGCGAACAGGACCTGACCGGTGATGGGCTATGGCAGGTGCTTGCCCGTGGCTCGCGTCGATACAGACCCGACCTGCACCGGGTCATGCGAGGCTCTGCGGATGCCTGAAGGCTCAACAGGCCCACGCATGGATGCCCGTACGGGAGGGATCGACGGACCCATAAGGGGGTCCTTTCACGGTCTGATGTTCTGGGTCAGGGCCGCGGTCGCCGCATTCAGTCCGCCGGACCGATGAGGAACGCCGGCGAGCTTGAGCCCCATTTCCACCCCGCCCAGCGTGCCGATCAGCATCAGCTCGTTGAAATCTCCCAGGTGCCCAATGCGAAACACCCGTCCGGCGAGTTGGGACAATCCATTGCCGAGTGACAGGTTGAAGTGTTCGAGTACGATGCGTCGAAAGGCATCGGCATCATGGCCGTCGGGCATGACGACCGCCGTCAAGGTGTTGGAGTAGTGGCGTGGCTCCTGGCAGAGCATTTCCAGGCCCCAGACCTTCACGGCGGCTCGAGTGGCCCGGGCGAGGCGGTCGTGGCGGGCCAGGACATTTTCGAGTCCTTCTTCGTGCAGCATGTCGATGGCTTCGGCCAGCCCATACAGCAGGTTGGTCGCTGGAGTGTAGGGAAAGTAGCCATTGTCGTTGGGCTCGGACATGGCCTCCCAGTCCCAATAGGCGCGTGGCAGGGTGGCCTGGGCCGCGGCTTCCATGGCCCGTTCACTCACCGCATTGAAAGCCAGGCCCGGTGGCAGCATGAGACCTTTCTGGCTTCCGGCCACGGTCACATCCACTCCCCAGGCATCCTGCTGGTAGTCGATGGAGGCCAGCGATGAGATGGTGTCCACCATCAACAAGGCGGGATGTCTGGCCGCGTCAATGGCCTGCCGGACTTCATCGATTCGACTGGTGCAGCCCGTGGAGGTCTCGTTATGCACCACGCAGACGGCGCGGATCCGGCTCTCGGTATCTTGGCGCAAGCACTCTTCAATGGGATTGGGATTGACTCCCCGACGCCAATCGCCGGGGATGCGCTGTGGACAAAGACCCAAGCGAAGGGCCAAGTCGTGCCATAGGGTTGCGAAATGTCCGGTTTCCGCCATCAGCACATGATCTCCGGGTGACAGGGTGTTCACCAGTGCGGCCTCCCAGGCTCCGGTCCCCGAAGACGGGTAGATCACCACTCGGCCGGTGGTGCGAAAAATGGACTGCATCCCCGTGAGAACCCGACGTCCCAGTTCGGCAAATTGTGGACCCCGGTGATCGATGGTGGGGTGGTCCATGGCTCTCAGGATGCGGTCCGGGACATTGGTGGGCCCCGGAATTTGGAGAAAATGACGACCAGACGGCTTCATAGGATTTGACCCCCGACCCAGCAAGGTGGGTCAGATAGATGGTGGAGTGGATTGAGCGTCGAACCGATCAGATTGCGTGCTGGGGCCCGCGATGTCTTTGGTCCGGTCTTTAGGTAATGGGGAACCTACTCGTAGCCAATGCCCGTGCCCCCCAGTCCACAATAGCCGCCGGGATTCTTGGCGAGGTATTGCTGGTGGTAGTCCTCGGCATAGTAGAATGGTCCGGCTGGACCGATCTCGGTGGTAATGGTTGGGCGGCCAGCGGCCCGAAGTCGGTCGTGATAGTGTTGTCTTGACGTCTCGGCCAAGCGATGCTGGTCGTCCGAGTGGGTGAAAATGGCGGAACGATACTGGGTGCCGTGGTCATTGCCTTGGCGCATGCCTTGAGTCGGATCATGATTTTCCCAGAATACCCGCAGCAACTCGTTATACCCGATCCGGGTGCGGTCATAGACCACCAACACCACTTCAGCGTGTCCGGTCCGGCCACTGCAGACTTCATGATAGGTGGGATTGGGAGTATATCCCCCCGCATAACCGGCGGCGGTGGTGTAGATTCCGTCCAGGGTCCAGAACTTCCGCTCGGCCCCCCAGAAGCAACCCATGCCGAAGACCGCGGATTCCAACCCTGCCGGGAAGGGCGGTCTGAGTGGATTGCCGAGGACCTGATGGGCGTTGTCGAGCGGCATCTCTTCAGTGCGACCTGGTAACGCATCACCCTGCGCGGTTATGGCGGACTGGCGGTGAAACAGCATCTAGCGACCTGAAGACAGGAGGTTCAGAGGGTGGGACTGCATTGCGGTGGAGAGTCTGGACGGCATCCGCTACTCGAGCTGGTCAGGAGTCGCGAAATGGACGCGTGGACGCAGTCACCCAGCGGGAAAGCCGGTTGACTGAACCATTCAGAAGGAGAAGGGTAGCCCGTGACCATGGCCCACCATGCACATCAGCATGGGAATGGACAGGAGTGTGTTGGTCCGGGATGCCAGCAGGGCCACATTCTTGGCATTGGCCACTTCTTCTGGAGAAGCAGAGACCAAGCCGAGCACCTTTTTCTGGTTGGGCCAAATCAGCACCCACACATTGAACAGCATGATGGTTCCGAGCCAGGCACCGACCCCGATAGTCGTGACGCCGTTCGTCGCGAAGAAATTGGACGTAAAGCCACCGACATACATCAGTGCCCAGGCTCCAGTCAGCCATGTGGCGACCGCCCCCCAACGGAACCAGAGCAGTGCCTTGGGGGCGACATACTTGGAAATACCCGCCCCACCGGGACCGCCGGAATCCGCTGCCGCCTCGGCGAGGGCCGGCACCTGGACGAAGTTGAAGTAGTAGAGCAGTCCGATCCAGATGACGCCAGCAAAGACATGCAACCAGACGGCAAGCGCAAAAGTGTTCATGGCCAAGTTCCTGTGAGGAAGGGATGTGGTAATTGGATAGAGGTTAGGTGAATCGGGGTATCACAAAATAATCGAAATGAGAATTGCGAGAACGAACCCGGAGATGATGGTGCCGGATATACTGCGTAGGGGATTCATGAAACTGACCTCCATTGGTAGCATGACGTGAGTGAGTCGGCGCATGGGCGCCCGCCTAACTAAGAAGAATAAGTCCAGTCATTGGATATTTCAATATGGAGTGCGTCCCAATGTGAAGTCCTCCTGCCCAGAAGAATGACGCTCAAGGCCGGGTGTGCAACAACACGATGCCCTGATCGAAGATCTCGGGCAGGAATGTCAACGTCAGGGCGATATCGTCCGGATCAAGGCGGCGTTGTTTCAAGGTTTCGTCAACCGCTATTTGGTCGGATGGGTACATGGTCTAACTCCGGTGAATTCAAAAAGAAATGCACAGGGAGCCGATCGGTCCCGTGCGGGGAAACATTCCCCGTGGGGGTGGTTTGGGCTGGAACTCAAGGTGGAGTGAGGTACCAGCCCCAGGGGACGAACACATCTTGCGGGGCACCGGCGGTGTTCTTGGTGGGTCGTTTGGGGTGGACAGTCTCCCAAGTTGGGAAAATGACACCGCCAACGGTTCGAAAACGCCAGTACGATGATGACCTGTTTTGACCATGGGATCGGATGTGTCCGGCCCCTGACAACATCTTCCGACTGGACCATGCGCTTGAGGGGTCAATTTGGTACCATTGTCGAGGTCCCCGGGAGCATTATCCGTGAATCAGATATCCCCATCCACCGAATTCGACATCCGTCCGAATGCGAGCATCAAACGTCCAGGCTGGCCGTGGCTGATGGGCGGCTTGGTGATCATCGGGGTGGGGATTGCCAGCCGGCTGGCCCTGATGGGATTTTGGCTGGTGCTGCCTTTCACTTTAGTGGAATTGGGGTTGGTGTACTACTTGGTGGACTTGGTTCGCCGAAGCGGGAACTATCGGGAGACGATTCGAATTGATGGAGAAAATGTCCGTGTAGCATTCATGGAGCCGGGAAAGACCCGCGCTCGGCGCTTTTCTGTGTACTGGGTGCAGGTGTACCTGAAACCCCCCACCCATCGGTGGCATCCCTGGCGCCTGCTGTTGGGTGCCTCGGGCCGCTGGGTCGAAGTGGGCTCATGCCTGACGGAGGCGGAACGCTCCAGCCTGGCAGAGGCGGTCCGTCGCGAAATCCGGCGTTTTCGGGCCCCGGAACGATTGCGGCATGCTTGAGGCGACGATGCGCCAGATCCCCTGGCGTGAATATCTGGAACTGTGCAAGCCCAAGGTGGTGGCCCTGATCCTGTTCACGGCTGCCGTCGGAATGCTCCTGTCCACCGACAGCTGGATCGCCTTTCCGACTTGGTTCGGGGGGTTGATCGGTATCGGCCTAGCCGCTTCGGCGGGCGCGACCCTCAACCACTGGGTCGATCAGGAAATCGACCGGCAGATGGAGCGAACCCGATCACGGCCGCTGGTCCAGGGCAGCATTTCCAGTCGTGGGGCGCTGGGCTTCGCCCTGTCGCTGGCCACCCTGTCGATGCTGGTTTTGGGACTGTTCGTCAATCTCCTGACGGCGGCGCTCACTCTGGCCTCCATGGTGGGCTATGCGGTGATCTACACCATGTTCCTCAAGCGGACCACGCCACAGAACATTGTCCTGGGTGGCGCGGCCGGGGCGGCACCGCCAGTGTTGGGATGGACCGCCGTGACCGGTGAACTGCATCCCGAAGCCCTGCTGCTGTTCCTGATCATTTTTGTTTGGACGCCCCCTCATTTCTGGGCGTTGGCCATCCGACGCCGCGATGACTATGCCCGAGCCGAATTGCCCATGTTGCCGGTCACCCATGGGGTGGCACTGACCAAATTGCACATATTGCTGTATACCATCTTGCTGGTGATTGTGACCATGATGCCCTTTTTGGTGCGGATGAGTGGTACCCTGTATCTTTCGGGCGCCTTGGCCCTAGGCGTGGGGTTTGTGTATTATGCCGTCCGGTTGTATCGCAGCGACGGGGACCGATATGCCATGAAGACCTTCGGTTACTCGATCTTCTACTTGAGCGCACTGTTCATTTTTCTGATGCTGGATCACTATGCCCGGATTGCGATCCGGGCCTGGGTCCTGCAGTGAACGATCCGAGATGTCAACGCACAACCAGCCGCCGGAACCGAAGAGCCACCCCAAGGACCCCGTCACCATCCTGACGGTGATGCTCAGTGTGGTCGCCTCGTTTTTCGGCGTACAAAAAGAGGCGAATCGTCGGCGGGATTTTTCCAGTGGCAAGTTCTGGCATTTCCTGGTGGCGGGTCTGGTGTTCGTGATCGTGTTCATTCTGGCCATCTGGGGGTTTGTGCAGTACCTCATGGCCGTGACCCCGACAGATCATCCATGACGGTGGCACCCCCGACGAGCGCATTCATGGCCCGGTGCAAAAGTTCTCTGTTATGTCATCCGGGTTACGGTATAATCGGACCGCGTCCACCTGCCCGGATAGGTGCCCTGAACCCGGGGTTTCAGCCACCGGACGCGGCGGGTGGAATCGACGATTATTCGCGCCATGTGGGCAGCCAATTCGTACTGATTTGGAGTGAATTCCAGGTAAAATCCATCAGACTGCTTGTTCAATGCACAGCTTTCCTATATCCATGTCCTCGTCAAAGCCCATGATCGGTGCGCTGGTCGCCCTGGCGACCGTACCGGCCTCCTCGTCAGTCTTCGCCGCCTGGGACCTGAACATGCCGCAAGGGGTCACCGACATCAGTCACAAGGTCTGGGACATGCATATGCTGGCATTCTGGATCATGTGCGTCGTGGCAGTGGGGGTGTTCGGTGCCATGGCCATCAGTATTTACCTGCATCGGAAATCCAGGGGGGTGACACCCTCGAAATTCCACGAAAGCACGGCCGTGGAAATGGTCTGGACCGTGATCCCGTTCGTGATCCTGATTGTGCTGGCCATTCCGGCCGCCAAGACGCTGATTGTCCAGGAAGATGATTCCGGGGCTGAGATGACCGTCAAGATCACCGGCTATCAATGGAAATGGCAGTATGAATATCCGGATTCGGGGGTCAGTTTTTTCAGCACGCTGTCCGAGGCCAGCCGGGAAGCTCGGGTTCGGGGCTCCGGCATTGATGTCACCACGGTGGAAAACTATCTCCTGGATGTGGACCGGCCGCTGGTCATCCCGGTGGACACGAAGGTGCGTCTGCTGGTGACCTCCAATGATGTCATTCATTCCTGGTGGGTGCCGGATTTCGCCGTCAAGAAGGATGCCATTCCGGGTTTCATCAATACCATGTGGACTAAAGTCAACGAGACCGGTGTTTACCGGGGGCAATGCACCGAACTGTGTGGTCGGGACCATGGTTTCATGCCCGTGGTGGTGGAAGTGGTGGAAAAGGACGAGTTCCAGCAGTGGCTGGCCGCCCAGGTTGCCGACCAGAACTCCCGGCAACTGGCGGCCGCCCAATGACGGCCGACCGAATCCCATTGCGAAGATGCGTAGACTCTCCTATCGATTGAGGTTTTCCAGATGAATGCAGCCAGCACGGACACCCATCAAGACGGTCACCATGACCATGGACCGGCGCCGGGGATCATGCGCTGGGTCACGACCACCAACCACAAGGATATCGGCACACTGTACCTGTGGTTCTCGCTGATCATGTTCTTCATCGGCGGGATCATGGCGCTGGTGATCCGGACCGAACTGTTCCAGCCGGGTCTGCAGGTGGTGGATCCCCAGTTCTTCAACAGCATGACCACCATGCATGCGCTGGTCATGATCTTCGGTGTCATCATGCCGGCGTTCGTGGGGCTGGCGAACTGGATGCTGCCCATCATGGTGGGGGCGCCGGACATGGCCTTGCCCCGGATGAACAATTGGAGCTTCTGGATATTGCCCTTCGGCTTTGCCATGATGCTCTCCACGTTGTTCATGGAAGGTGGGGCCCCCGCTTCGGGTTGGACGCTGTATCCTCCCTTGTCGCTGCAGGGTGGGGACGCCTTTCCATTCCTGATCTTCTCGATCCATATCCTGGGCATCAGCTCCATCATGGGGGCGATCAACATCGTTGCCACGATCATGAACCTGCGGGCGCCGGGCATGACCTTCATGAAGATGCCGCTTTTTGTCTGGACCTGGTTCATCACCGCCTACTTGCTGATCGCGGTCATGCCGGTCCTGGCCGGCGCGGTCACCATGTTGCTGACGGACAAGTATTTCGGGACCGCTTTTTTCACCGCCGGCGGCGGTGGCGACCCGGTGATGTTCCAGCACATCTTTTGGTTTTTCGGGCATCCTGAGGTCTATATCCTGATCCTGCCGTCCTTCGGCGTGGTCTCGGAGATCATTCCGACTTTTGCCCGCAAGCCTCTGTTTGGCTATGCCTCCATGGTATATGCCACGGCGTCCATTGCGTTTTTGTCCTTCATCGTCTGGGCCCATCACATGTTCACCGTGGGCATGCCACTGTCTGGCGCTTTGTTCTTTATGTTCGCCACCATGCTGATTGCCGTTCCCACCGGGGTGAAAGTGTTCAATTGGGTCGCGACCATGTGGCGCGGTGCCATGACGTTTGAGACTCCCATGCTGTTTGCCTTGGGGTTCGTGATCATGTTTACCATCGGCGGCTTTTCCGGAGTCATGCTGGCACTCGCTCCGGTGGATTTCCAGTATCATGATACCTATTTCGTCGTGGCGCACTTCCATTACGTGCTGGTCCCGGGGTCCATTTTCGCCATTGTTGCGGCCGTGTACTACTGGATTCCCAAGTGGACCGGGAATATGTATGACGAGAAGTGGGGCAAGATCCATTTCTGGACCTCCACGGTGTTTGTCAACTTGCTGTTTTTCCCGATGCATTTCGTCGGTCTCGCCGGTATGCCCCGGCGCATTCCGGACTATGCCGTGCAGTTTGCGGACTTCAACGCGATTGCGACCATCGGCGCTTTCGGTTTCGGCTTCTCCCAGTTGATCTTCGTATATGTGGTGGTCAAATGCATCCGAGGGGGTCAAAAAGCCACCGATCAGGTCTGGGAAGGAGCTGAAGGCTTGGAATGGACCCTGTCCTCCCCTCCACCGTATCATTCGTTCACGGTTCAGCCGGTGATCAAGTGAGTTCGGTGGTCGAAGAAGGGATGTGACAGCCGTTGCAACGAGCAGGTCAGCGTTGAAACGGGGCGTGCGCAGAACGGTGATCTTGCTGTCGCTGACCGCGATCGGGTTTTATGTGGCCATCATTGTCATGATGCGGAGCGCCGGCACATGAAACGGTTGGTGGGTCAAACACGGGCCAGAAAAAACCTGCCACTGCTGGTTCTGGCGCCGGTGCTGATGTTTGGTTTCGGTTACCTCATGGTGCCGATCTATAATGCCTTTTGCGAGATGACGGGATTGAATGGCAAAACTGGAACGCTCAGTCAAGATCAGGTCGTGCAGATGGAGGTGGATAACGTGCGCTTGGTGAAAGTGGAATTCACCGGTTCACTCAACCAGCAGGCCCCTTGGGAGTTCAAACCCGAAGAGACGAGTATGATGGTCCATCCTGGCCAGCAGTATCAGGCCAGCTATGTGGCGACCAACCAACTCGACCGACCGGTCGTGGGGCAGGCCGTTCCCAGTGTCTCACCCGGGCGGGCCGCAAGCCATTTTAAGAAAACCGAATGCTTCTGCTTCGTCCAGCAGGCATTCGAAGCCGGTGAAACCCGCCACATGCCGTTGGTGTTCGTCGTTGACGCCGCATTGCCTGACAACGTCGACACGGTGACACTGTCCTACACCTTTTTCGATGTGACGGCACAGGCGATCAATTGATCTTTATTCTTCATCACTGACAATCATACGATTTTCCGGGGTTTTGTTCCATGGCCACCACAGTGAACCAGCATTATTACGTCCCCCACGGTGCCTACTGGCCGCTGGTGGGTTCCATCGCCTTGGCGACCGCCACCTGTGGACTGGCCATCCACCTGAACCAGCATGCCATTGGCCTGCCCATCATGTTTGCCGGGATTGCGCTGCTGATCGTGATGATGTTTGGATGGTTCCGGACCGTAGTGCAAGAAAGCGAGGGCGGTCTCTACAGTCGCTGGGAAGACAAGTCCTTCCGCCTCGGCATGGCGTGGTTCATTTTTTCCGAAGTGATGTTCTTTGCGGCCTTTTTCGGGGCACTCTACTATGCCCGAATGCTGTCGGTGCCGTGGCTGTTGGGTGAGGGGGCTGGCGCGAATACCCACAACTGGCTTTGGGGTACTTACACCGAGGTTTGGCCGACCAATGGTCCGAAAGACATGGGCGGTAGCGACTTCCATATGGGATGGTGGCCGTTGCCCTTTATCAACACGGTGATTCTGTTGACTTCGGGTGTCACCGTGACCATTGCGCATCACGCCATTATCAAGAACAATCGAACCCGATTCATTCTGGGGCTGCTGGCGACGGTGATACTGGGGTTTGTCTTCGTCTACCTGCAGGTGGTGGAGTATCAGCATGCCTATCATGAAGGGATGAAGCTCACCAGTGGAATCTACGGATCGACTTTCTTCATGCTCACCGGATTCCATGGATTTCATGTCACCCTGGGAGCGATCATATTGGCCGTGGTTTTGGTGCGGGCCATCATGGGGCATTTTTCTTCCACCAACCATTTTGCCTTTGAAGCGGCGGCTTGGTACTGGCATTTTGTGGATGTGGTCTGGCTGGGTCTCTTCATCTTTGTCTATATCCTGTAGTCGGAACCCCGGTCTGAGCTGACGGTCCCTCGCCATCGGGTCGGACGGATGCTGGCCAGTTGCTGCACTCCGTTCGGCAGGAGGAATTCGGGGGTCTACCCCGCCCTTGAGCCACTCGAATGCCACGGTCTGGATTAGATGAGCAGACGGTCAGCGGGCCTTGTGTTCTATACAGGCCATAAGGGAAGGGGGGGGATGTGGATATTCCGGGACTTGGGGACAGGCAGTCCCGCACAGTCGATTGCAGTGCCTGGTGCCCGACGGTCTATTGTCCGAACGCGTGAGGCTCCAGCCAGCCGAATTCGGAGCTGATGAAGATGATCAGCATGACGAACAGGGACAATCCCACTCGAACGGCCAGGGACTGGACGACCTTGGCCGAATTGTCCGGACTCTTGATGAGAAAATACAGTGCGGTAAACAGGCTGACCAATATGAAGATCAGCAAGATGACGATGACGAGTTTAATCAGGAGCATGGGCCCAGGCAGCGCAGCAGATCAGTGGCCACAGGGCCAGCGATGGCTGTCACCGGCTGGTTGAATGGCCCTCAGGAGGTCGGATTATAGCGATTAAACCAATGGTGACGTGGGGAGTTTATCTGCTGGCTATGTGTCTGCTGTTGGTTCTGGGGACGTGGCAATTGCTGCGCGGCCTAGACAAGGCGCAGATTGAACAGCGTTATATCGAACCAAGCAAACCGCTGGCGCTTTCTGCCCGGACGCAGAATTGGACAGAACTGGATTACCGTCCGGCGCATTTGATCGGAGACTGGCAATGGGAGCGGGAATTTCTGCTGGAAAACCGAATCCATCAGGGTCAGCCCGGTTATGAGGTGCTGACCCCCTTTGAACTTGCTCATGACAAGGCACTGGTGTTGGTGAATCGAGGCTGGGTCGGGAATCCGGAGGCCGTCGGGGCTTCCACCCCGTGGGGTGATGAAAATCCCCACGGAGTATTGTATCGGCCGAACCCTGGATTCACTTTGGGCCCGACGGTGTCCGGAGAGGTGCGCTGGCCACAAACCGTGCTGTATCTGGATATTGCGGCCTTGTCGGACCATTTGGGTCGAAAAATCGAAGCCGCTGTCCTGGTGCTCGACCCCGCTCATCCAGCGGCCTATACCAGGATCTGGCAACCGGTGGCCTTGTCGGCCTCCCGCCACTATGGCTATGCCATACAGTGGTGGGGGTTGGCATTGACCCTGTTGGTACTGGGCTGTATTTGGCGTCGTAAGGCGCACTGAATGGATCATGAATTCGGACCACTATCCGAACCAATTCAGGAGTCGATTGAAGCTGGTTCTGGTGTTCGCCTTGTTTTTCGGTCCGCTGATGTTTGCACTGGTCTGGTATTACGGGCTGAGTGCCATGCATGCGCCCCGCAGCGCCACCAACCATGCGCCATTGATCGCACCGCCGGTGGTGTTGACATCGTTCAGCAACCCCCGAACGGATGGCCGTTTGCTTGAGTTGGATGGCCTGAAAGGACACTGGACCATAGTCCATCGATTGGATGGTGTCTGTGGCGTGAGTTGTCAGACCTCCCTTTACAATACCCGCCAGACCCGGTTGGCACTCGGAAAGGACGCGGGCAGAATTCACCGGATATTACTGGGCTGGAATGTGGATGCATTGCAGGAGGCGACACAGGATCACCCGGACATGAGTTTGGTACTGCGGAGCAAACAGGGCCTGGGTGAACAGGTGGTTCCCGTCGCGACACAAAACGGGGCAGGGCCGGATGACGCCTTGCTGGTGGATCCTCTGGGGAATGTCATGATGTTGATCCCCGCTTCCCTGGCGCCTTCCGAATTACTGAAGGATCTGAAAAAACTGATGAAGCTTTCCAAGGTGGGATAAGGCCGCTGGCTGGTGTTGAAGCCGCTGGATCAGTTTGGGTGGTCGGGTCAGGGAGCACATGATTGACCATCTGCGCCAAATCCATGACTCAATTTCGTGGGGGATGAGGATAGATGGATTCTTCTCCCCGGTGGCCCAGCATTCAGAGTGGCCACCGACATCCAGAATGTATTGTGCCACCGCAAGCATCGGCCTTCCCCAGACAGAATTTTTTCGTGCCCCACTTCCACTCCGAAGTCTACGTTCGCCGCGGCAACCGGAAAATCCGATGCTCCGAGGCGTTCTGGGCGGCCATGGATGATCTCCCTCTCGATTCCCGGGAAGTTTGACAAACGCCATCTACCGACGCCACGGCCCGCTCGGGCCTTCGGGAGGGGGGATGAGCAACCGTCTTCAGGGCGAGCGGCGGTGAAGACTGCTTGACAGGTCCGAACCCCCAACCCCTTGCAGGGCCACCGTCACCGGGCCAAGGTCCGTTCCCTGCGGGAAGTGTCGGCGCCACCTGATCGTGGGTGGGCGCGTTCAGACCCCGTTCGCCGGCATGACCGGGGGTTGCCCAGTCCCCATCGGCCTCAAGATCGTCCGGCGCGACCCCGAAGCGGCCTCCCGGTGCTGCGACGTCGCCTATCCTTGGACCGACGAGTGCCGGTCGTCCCGCTGTCCGTGGTGACACGACAGCGCTCGGGAAATCGGGCTGACGTGATGTCCGGGCGGTTCGGCGATCGGTCGGAGCGACCGACTCGTGGACTTAAGAGCGAACATCGGCGAACTTTCAGGATGATTCAGGGGGTGGTAGCCCATGGGCAGGACTGCCCTTCGTTGGTCATTAGCAGCGATGGTCCGCCATCATCTGGCCTGCCGCCATCCGCCCGACATCAAGTCCTCCTGCGACTCGACTAGGGGTTGCTCTTCGGAGTGGTACGGGGGGCTTTCAATCAGTCCTCCCAAAAAATCAGGAGCCCTGCGGAATATTGCCTGCATGGTGATCCCGCGATATGTATATCTTCACAAGAACATGATCAGGATGATCGAATGGAATTATATTCAGGGCTGATAGGCATTGATTGACTGGCACCCGGGGATGATCGTCTCCCATATAAGGACCTGCCTGGGGTATGGGTCCCCACACAGTGGCCCTGCCGCATCCTGTATTGGGATTGATCGGCGAGGATGATCTGGGTCATCAGATCAATATCAGGCACGGGTGACTTTGCGATTTCTGCCTTCGTTCATATGTACATGATTTTTGGTCCATCATGATGCCCAGAGAAATGCGCCTTGATCCCCACCGCCTGAAAAATGCATATCACAGATTTTCCGAATATCACCAGGCATCGGATGAAGAAGCGAATATTTTTGCCCAGTGTTTGTTGAGAGCGGACGAAAGAGGTCATACAACGCAAGGGATCGGATTACTGCCCTATCTTCATGAGCTCTTTGAAGCCAAGACCATGGCCTTTGGGCGCCCGTTGGTCATCATCCGGGAACATGTCTCCACCGCGCTGGTGAATGGCCAACAGGGCGTTGGGCAAGTGATCGGGACACGGGCAATGGACCTGGCCATTGATAAAGCCCGCCATTCTGGAGTTGGGTTTGTCAGCGTCAGGAAGTCAAGCGACTATGGTATGGCCGCCAACTATGCCATCCGGGCCATGGAGCATGGAATGATCGGAATCACCATGAGCACAGGCCCTCTTCTGGTCGCTCCTTGGGGAGGTCGGGATGCGCTGTTCTGTACCAATCCCATTTCCATTGCTGCCCCTGCACACAAAAGGAATTCCATCGTCATTGACATGGCAACCAGTGCAAACTCGATGGGCAAGGTCGTCCTGGCGGCCCGTGACAACCAAAAGCTCCATGGCCAAGAAGTCGTGGATGGCGAGGGTATCTATACCGACAATCCCCTACGCGTTATTCAGAACGTCATGGATCGTGAGTCTCCGATGTCCGGAGCACTTCTGCCAGCAGGACCCAAAGGATTCGGCATGCTCCTGATGGTCGATCTATTGTCCAATCTGCTCAGTGGCGAACGAACCTGGGAAGATGAAGATGTCACTGCAAATACCTCACGGCCAGCGTATTATTCACAAACGTATATCGCCATATCGATTGATCATTTTCAGGATTACACACAATTTACACAATCGATGGATCGTATGATTGATGTGCTGACATCGGCACGTACCGCGGAAGGATTTGAAAGGATCAGGCTGCATGGAGATGATGCGGCGGAAAAGATGCGTGAAAGTCAAACGAAAGGTGTTCTCATTCGAGATGAGGAATGGGCAATGGTGAACCACCTGTTCAAACGGCTCGGATTATCCTTGCCGTAGAGCGTTTCGGATAGTTTGAATTGCACGGCATTGCTTCGTGTTGACCTGTTACTCAATCCGCTTCAGTGAAATCCGAAAAACCAACCGGAAGTTGTCCTACTACATCACTATTTCATGATCGCATCCGATTTCAGGCCAGAAAGATGATCAGAGATGTTCGTTTGCCCAATCCCGATTCACGAATGAAATTACTGCCCAGACGATCAAAATCAGGCCGGTCTCACGGATCCAGAGGCTATGTGCGTACGATTGACGTCCATATCGGTGGTGACGTTCATCAAGTCATGGTGTCGGGGGTCAAGGATTTGCCCGGTAGAACGTTGGCTGAACAGAGGGAATATCTGATGCAGCACGATGGTTTGCGTAAGAAGAGTACCTTTCAGCCCGCCTGATCGGATTTGAATCCTCCCGAGATGGTCTCGGATGACACCGCGGGAAATGAGCCCCATTCCCGGGTTGATTGGTACACTTTTTTGGACTTTTCGACCGCTCATTTCGTCGGTCTGGCTCAGCGCCATGTGTTACGCATGTTTCGGGCTGTAGTTGGTTCAAGATGGACGAATTGGAGCAGGTCGGGTTCACCAATTCCGTCGACTGGCGGATCTCCTCCAATGGCCGGATTCGGACCGTTCCGCTGACATGCCTTCACCGGGAGTTGATCGCCGGTGAACCGAGGTGGGCTAGCACAATACGACTGTCAGGACTGCAAATGGCACGACGCCGAGATATCAGGCGAGTCATCGCCTCGCCATCTGTTGCCGTGCGATGATGCCCATCGTTGCTGCAATCAGCCTTGAAATCGTAATGCCACCTTGGCCATCGATATCCGATTCGGGAAAGATTTCAACAAAATTCACGGCAGCGATTGTGGCTTTGTCAGCGACTCCCTTGATCAGGTCGAGCGCATGCTGATAGGACAGGCCTCCAGGGCTTCGACCGATTGTATTTGGAGCGATCGAGGGATCCAGTCCATCGATATCAATACAGATGGCGACGTTCGCATGGTCCGGTATGTGGCCTAGGGCCTGCCGGACACCAGCATGCCAGATCTGATTGGCGGGAATCAGATGAACCCCCCAACTGAGACAATCCTCGACATCCTGGGGATAGGCCGACCCTATACCCCGTGCGCCAACCTGAACGATGGTTTGAATGTGATCCATCTCGGATGCACGCCGCATGTTGGAGGAAAGACCGAGCCTTTCGCCAAGGTACTCGTCGCGCCAATCGATGTGGGCATCGATCTGCAAGATGGTATACGGTTTCCCAGTGTCACCCAGCGCATCAAGCATCGGGATAGGAACGGAGTCGTCGCCTCCGATCAAAATGGGAATCGTGCCTTTGCCAACAACGGTACTGACGGTATTTCGGATGATCTCGCGATTTAAGGCGAAGTCGGTTCCGTGCCAAGGCAGATCTCCGCAATCCACGGCACGAATACTGCCTTCTGGAAATAACGGCCCATTGATGTCAAAATTATACCGATCCGTATTGGCCGTTAAACTGGCGGCCGACTGGCGGATAGAACTGGGACCATTCCTTGCATACGGCCCTACTGAAACATAGGGTGTCGCGCAGGGCACGCCAATAAAGGCTGAAGACGCCTGTACGGGGTCAATATCTGGGCAGGCGTTCAGTCCCAGGAAGGTCGATGCCTCTTTTGCACCGAACAATGCCGCTAGGTCAGGTTTCTGAATCATAATAGAATCTCTCTACCAAGAAAAATATGGGTTGCAAATGACAGGTGGCGCCTGACGTCATGGCGTACAACATCAATCTCAACATTAGCAATGGTTCCCCTGTGGGATACATCCCGCTCTTGCGCAGTACATATTGGTGTTTGGTTATGTATCGAACTCGACCAGTTCCCAACCGAATTGCATCGACGACTTATGGTATGGCCTCCGGCAATCGACATTCCCGGGGTATGCGACAGTCCGTCAAGTGTCTACTACGCTTCTACCGGTAATCTTTTCTGCAGACGTAAGTAGTATGCGTGTGGCTTCAGATACATCCCCATTGTTGATGGCAATACACACATTGGTCGTATAATTCAGTTCGGGACTATCCAGTCGCTTGAGATATCCCTCCTGCACCCATTGTTCTGCATACCGATCCGGAAGATAGCTGATGTATCGACCCGTCAGTACCAGCATCAATTGGCATTCCACATCGACTGTCGTGGCTGCGATATTTAGGCTGTTTGACGCATAAGCGGACCAGCCCTCCATATGAGATCGATGCACAAACAGGGCCTTTCGAATGTCCTGATCGGTATATTCGGCGTTGAACAATGGATGTTCCCTTCCACAATATAACGATTGTGGATCCTCTGGCTCGATGGAAATCAATTTGACGCCGGAGGGTGTCCGGAACACGGGTAGCACAATCGCATCATACCGTTTACCAAGCAAATCCCTCATCAGGGCCTGTGGGGACCCCAGGCGGAGGTCCAACGCCACTTTGGGGGCTTCTATTGCGAATTCACGTAGAATCCCGGGAATTGCGCCGCTGGCCAGAGTCGTCACCGCATCGACCGTGCCGATAGAGTATCGTCCGGTGATCTCGTTTCGGGCTTCTCCCACCCGAGCGCGAAAATTGTCGAGATTATGAAACAGTTCAATCGACGCCTCGAAAATGCTTTCGCCTCCTTTTGTGAGCCGAAACCCGCTTCGACCCCTTTGGCAAAGCACGATACCCAAGCGGGTTTCAAGCGTGGAAATATAACCGCTGATGGTCGACTGCCCGATATTGAGTTCAGTTTGCGCAGCAGCGAACCCGCCATTACGGCACACAGCAATAAAAACCCTCAGCAGGCGTAAATCAATGTCCTGAATATTCGGAATGGGCGCTACGACTTTGCTGGAAGCCATCTCACAAACTGGTCTTGGCCAGGATCATGAGGGGAAGAGGGAGAGCAGGGGGGGTTTTCGACATTATGTCTGTACCGGTTGATGAGATGGCCGGTGTTCCGCGATCATTCGAACAAGGTTTCGGCCTTCAACCATCTGATGGGTGGGACAGATGCCGAAAAATACTCACTGAACCCCTTATCTCTTCACCTCGACAGACTGCATCATAGCATTTTGGGGCGTGAACAACGACATTTTTTTCGACCGCAGATGCTTCAGTTCTCGGATTGATACCGCCATCCGGGAGCCGCTGTCAATCAGCCAGACCACTGCGGGCTAACGCCAACGTTCGTGTCCACGAACGAGAATCCCCCAAAAATCTGACGGCCATAAGCTGATCGACTGTTGAACAGCTTCTCGGATAGATGCTTCAAAATTCGAGAACCGGCCGGCCTTGTAACGCAAGGTATGAAAAGCCGCCACTCGGGCACAAACAAATCGCTTGTTCGATCCTTTACACGTCGGCATGGCCGGGCGATGGCAGGATTGGAGCTGGTTCCGGTCCGGAATCAGGCATGACGTGTTGTGATGCGGGCAAAACGCAACGCTGCCTTTTCAAAAGTCAGCAGCAGGGCGGGGACCAGAAATAGCACCAGCAAGGTGGCGAACATCAGGCCGAAGGCGATGCCAGCCGCCATGGGAATCAGGAATTGAGCGGACAATGCCGTTTCGAACAGTAATGGAGTCAGCCCGCCAATCGTGGTCAAGGAAGTCAGAATTACCGCCCGTAATCGTTGGCAGGCGGCTTCCACAATCGCTTCTTGAGGAGGCATCCCCTGGGATTTGAAGTGACGATAAAAAACGACCAGGATGATAGAGTTGTTTACCACGATGCCTGATAGGCAAAAAATGCCCATCAACGACAGGATGGTCAGGTCCAGTCCCAATGCGACATGCCCCCAGATGGCCCCGACCATGCCAAATGGGATAATGGACATGACAATCAGGGGCCAGGTGTAGGAGCGGAAGATCCACGACAAGATCAGGTAGATCATGCCGAGTGCAGGAATGAGGCTAAATCGCATGTCGTCCAACGTGCTCTCCTGATCGGCTTGGCGCCCTTCGAAGCTGAATCGGACACCACTTTCACTGGCTAGCCCCGGCAGGACGGATCTTTCCAGTTCGCCACGGATCTTGTTGGTATTGGCGACCGCCGGGTCGACACTACCCTGGACGGTAATGGTCAGTTGGGTACCAAAGTGACGGATAGCCTCAAAACCCCGTTCCGTGCGGATATTGACTAGGTTGCCAATCGGTTCGGTTTGCCCTCCTGGCAGGACAATATCCAGTTCTCCCAAACTGGTCAGGGAGAATCGTTCCGCTTGGGGTAATGAGAGGCGTACCTCGACTTCATCATAGCCATCGGACAGTTCCTGGATCAGGATGCCATCATAGGCGGCTCGAAGTTGTGCGGAGATACTTTCCACGCTGAGGCCCAGTGCCTGTGCCGTGGGGGTCAGTTCCAAGACCATCTGTTCCCGCCCATAGGCGGTGTCATCCGACACGCCATATACCCCCGGAATCTGTTCCAGGATGGTCGTCAGTCGTTCTGCAGCCCCTTTCACCTGATGAATGTTGTTGCCAATGATGCGGATATCCAGATCACTCCCGGGTGGTCCAGCTCTGGGTTCGACGATGCTCAATGATTCTCGTCCGGGGACTGGTGGGAGACGCTCCATCCAAGCGCTGATGATTTGATGGTTGCGGGTCGACCGTTTGTTGGCGGCGGTTAGCTCCACGCTGATGTTTCCCAAGTGGTCACCGGTAGACATGGTGGCCGGCCATGCCCCTTCATGGGATTTTTTCCTGATCAGCACCAACTTGATGAACGATTCACCGAGTTCCTGCTCAACCTCGTACAGCGCCTGTTCGGCTTCCCGGAGATAGTCATCCAATACATGCGCTGGTGTGCCGGGCACGAAGCTCACGTTGACGAACAGATTGTTCGCCTCCTCGGTGGGAAAGAATTCAAAGGCAATTCGACCCGAATTGATCCAACCGACCGTGATGATCAGTATTGAGACCGCCAAGGCCAGAATGGTCATGGGAATACTCACGGCCGCATTGATCACGGGGCGAAACAGGTGGTCCCGAAAAAAAGCAAACCCATCGTCAAGGCGCTGGCGGAATCGACTGCTACGCAACGAGTCCACTCGTCGAAAAGAGTGCGTTAAGTGGCCCGGCAGGATCAGGAAACACTCGACCAGGGAAGCGATGATGATGCAAATGACCACGATGGGGATGGCCCGCAGGATGGAGCCCATGACACCGCCAATCAGGATCAGTGGAAGAAATGCACAGATTGTCGTCAGTGACGAGGCAAAGACCGGCCCTAGCATCCGCTTGGCCGCATTGATCGGGGCATTGGAACGGGTGTCGTTATGGGAAAACTGGCTCATGGCTTCTTCGCTGACCACGATCGCATCGTCGACAATAATGCCGAGTGCCATGATCATGCCAAACAGACTGACCATGTTGAGGGACCCGCCAATGGCGTAAAATACCCCCAAGGCCGCCATGAAAGATGTTGGGATACCCACCGCCGCCCAGAAAGCCACATGGCCATGCAGGAAAAAGAACAGGATCAAGAGAACCAGGGCGAGACCACTTAAGCCGTTTTTCAACAAAATGTGGATGCGTTCCTGAATATATTCCCAATTTTGGTTGTAGGGGACCAACTTCACGTTGGGTGGCAGCAAGGGACCGGTCTCCTCCACCCAGCGTCCCATGATATTGGCGGCGGCGAGCGTATCGCTGTCCTCGGATCTTTGCAGGTTCAGTTCGACCGCCGGCATGCCCTGTGCGCTGATCGTCTCTCCCCATTCGATGGGCATTCGGCGGATTTCAGCGATGTCACCCAATTGCACCAGACGCCCCTCGTGGCTGGCCACAATAGGGATGGCTTCAAACTCCAGTTCGGATTCCCGTCGTTCCCGAAATCGCAACTGACGGGATATTTCGGCATTGCCGATAATGCCGACGGGGGCATTTTTGGACCAGGCCGAAATGCGTTGCGCCACGTCGTTCAGCGAGAGACCGAGTTCGCGGAGCTGTCGAGATGAAATTTCGATCGCGACTTGCTCTTGAGGCAGACCACGAATGAAAATCTTGGCAATCCCCCGGTCCAGTAGTTCCTGTTCTATGCGCTGGACGAGGGGGCGTAGTTGATCGAGGTCGCCCCCCCCGGTGACCAACAGCTTTCCCACTTCCTCATAACGGATCGATTGTCGAATGACCGGCTCTTCCGCACCCGGGGGCAGATTGCGCACTTGATCCACATATTGTTTGATCTGGTCCATCGCCAGACCCATGTCGGTTCCCTCCTTGAATTCCAGAGTGATGAAGGAAACGTTCTCAGAAGAGGTGGATGTCATTTGTCGGACAAAGTTGATATCCCGAAGGGCTTGTTCCAACGGTATCGTGATCAGTTCTTCCACATCCTTCGCACTCGCACCACTCCACACCACTGCGACGGTCGCGAATTCAATGTCATACGAAGGTAGAAACTGTGTATTCAGCCCTCGTATAGCCACCAATCCCGCCAACAACATCATCACCATCAGCAGGTTGGCGGCCACCGGATGGTTGGCCATCAAGCTGATATAACCGGACTGGGTGGGCCGGAAATCGGGCTTGTCGCTTATGTCACTCATCCATGACGACCGGTTCGACGATCAGACCATCAATGGCATAGGGCAGTTTTGATATCATGATCAGGTCGCCTTCATCCAACACGCTACCATCCATGAGTAACTGTGGTTGTCCGTCAGCAGGGTTTGAGCGTTGCCCCAATCGAGGGACCATGACCGATTTCAGGCGGTTTTCGACGATTCGGTAGATCCGATTATTACCATAAATCGCATCTTGCGGGAGAGCCACCACCCCATCAACGGGGGGCAGTGCAAGTACCAGTTCCACGGTGCTGCCGAGGGCTGGAAAGGCTCCGGTTTTGGCATGGAAAAACACATCGACCCCACCTTGTCCTGACACGACGGCGGCGGCGAGCCGGTTCAGCTTGAGATGAATGACCTCTTGTTCATTTCGCAAAGTGGCCTCGATTTCTCCGCCTTGCTCCATGATTTGTCTTAACCGGGAAATGTATCGGCTTGGGACCTGCGCCCGAACTTCAAGATTTAGATGGTCAAACACCCGCACAAGCGGTGTCCCCGGAGTGGCCCGGTCTCCCGGTGATACCAGCACCTCAATGACCTTGCCTTGGTAGGGTGCCCGAATCCGGGTACGAGAAAGATCAAGTTCCGCAAAACTCCTGGCAGCCTCGGCATTGTCCAGGCGAGCCTGCCAGAGTTGGCGGCGTAACTGGTAGTCATCAATGCTGCGTCGTCGTTGGGTGATCGCAAGCAACAACTGCTCCTCCTGTTGTAGTACCTCATCCAGTGCGGCCTGGGTGCCAGCGTTGGTTTGGACCAGTTGTGTGGCCCGGACCACGGCCTTTTGCGTCAGAGCCAACATGGCCTGTTCGCGTTCCAAGGCTTCCCGGTCCGCCTGATAGGCTCTTTGGTCACTGAGAGTTTGTGCCTCGATTTCCGCCACACTGGAGATTGTTTGGCGAACACGCAGGGCCGCGTCCGTGTCATCCAGCTGTATCATGACATCACCGGATTGAACCGTTTTTCCTTCCTGCACCGTGACCTGAACGACGGTGGCGGCAATGCTGGCGCTCAGAACACTGTTGTAAGGCGCCTCGATGCGGCCGAACAGCGTCAACTCCGGTGCGAGGGACTGGTATCTGACAAATTGTGCGGACACGACAGGGGACTGCTGATCCTGCTGCAGGGGTTCAGGTGCCGCTTTGGTATCTTGAAGGAGTCGATAAATGCCCAACCCAAGGCCGAGCACCAAAATTGGCAGAATGAATCTGAGCAAACGTTTCAATGTCCTACAAAACCAGTCTCGGTACTTGTGGCGATGACGATTCAGTAATCTGATGAACTCGTTGCGTTCAGTCAGGTCGATGGAATGTTCACTGACATACCATTCATATGGATTGAACGACTATGGACGCATGGTCGAGCCTGGACGATGTTCAAAGTCGGCATCCCTGTTTCCCGGGTCGATGATGACAAGTTCTCAAGAAAAAATAAGGCTCTTGGCATATTTGACCAATCGACCCCGAAAAGCAACTACTCAACCCAGCCGTCACCTGTCGATGAGGTGGTTGGCCTAACGCTGGATGAGGGCTACCCACTCTATGGGAATTTGACACAATTGACCGCCGGGTCAATTGGGACTGCAAATCGTATCATGTCTACTGTGCTGAGCAGTGGGCTGGCCGTCGTATAAACCGCATTGTGAACCACTCCGACCATCCATGCACACGTTGACCGCTTGGTATCTTCATATCATGTGCCCATTTCAACATTAAGCTGAAACCTCCTCCATTCGACATCCAGCCTAGGAAGCGGTCCGAACGAAAAGGGTTCGGGGTGGGGTCGGTGCCGATATCCGTCAGAAGTATATCGCGATCTTGCCGATATGGGGTGCTAATCTTGCTCTACGGAACAAGGCCCATTGATGGCATTGGTGAACTCGCCCAATCTCTTGTCAATTTTCGGAGGGGGCTGGGACCGACTGGTTCTACGGTGGCGCGAAGAACGGTACGATTCGTGGTGACGACACGCTCTACGGCGGCGATGACCCCCTTCGCGGCGGAAACTGCGGGAGCCGACCGATTTGTGTTCGGCCGGGAGTCGGACCCCGACTTCGAGGACGGGTTGGACACTCTCATCATCCCAGGTCGCCTGAAGTTCACCGATCTTGATATCAAGAAAGTGGTGATGACGCCGTGATCAACGGCCCTTCCGACCCCTGTCGATCATGACCAAGGACTTGGATGCCTCGCGGCTGAGCGGCTGACACCCACATCACCTCGACCGGTGTGCTGAACCCTTGGATCGGGGTAGATCGCTTCCTTCCAACATCCGCAGTCGGAAGTGGCTGCTGTGGATAAGGACTGGCCGGATGACATTTTATCATGGCGTATCAGCGAGCCATGTCACTCATCGTTCAACTTAAGGTGTTTGCAGGGGGTCGCGTGGCACTTCGAGTCGATGATGATCCGTTCTTAGGTGGTGTGGATGATCGGACGGGATTTCGTCCTTCCCCACATCGGTGGGTGTCGGGCACTCAGATTCTCTGGTAGGGCCTGACCATCGGGAAAGAGAATGTGATTGGCTTTGTGGTAATGCCATTCTGGCATCATAGCGAATCTAACGACCAAGGAGATCGACGACGAAAAGAGGGATACCCCAGCGATAGTAGATTCGAAGTCAGCGTGATAAGTGGATCGCCTGAATCACGCCTGGGTTGGTTGTCGGGCGTTAAGAATGGATTGGCAGCGGAACTGGTATCTTATCAACTCTTGGTGATAATATGCCGAGAATGGCCGTCTGACCATGACCGATCCGGTGGGGACGGCATGATCATGATGGAAGTAGCGTTGTGAATGATTGAAAATCAATGACTTCCCCACGGCGTATCCTCCGTTATTGGGCAGTGACACTCAAATGCGGAAACGTTCCGTTCAGTCGACTTAATCTTCAGGCAGTGTAGTCGTTGTCCCATGTGGCGATACGGATTTTTGGGAATTGGTTCCCAGGCGATTTGATGGATCACATCTTTTTGATTGGTATGATGGGAGTCGGCAAGACCACTGTCGGAAGGAAACTGGCGGATTTGCTGAAACGCGAGTTCATTGATATGGACCAGGAACTAATGCGACGCACGGGGGCCACCATTTCGCACATTTTTGAAATGGAAGGGGAAGAGGGATTTCGCCAGCGTGAAACACGTCTGCTCAGGGAGATCTGTACCGGTGGCCAGGCCGTGGTTTCCACGGGTGGAGGCATCGTCACCCGGCCCGAGAACCGAACATTGATGAATGCAGCCGGCCGGGTGTGCTATCTGGATATGTCGGCCGACGCGCTCTGGGAGCGGCTGAAGCATTCCCGCAAACGTCCCTTGCTCCAGGTGGAAAATCCCAGAGAAAGACTGGAGGAACTCAGGGCGGAACGCAAAGGATGGTATCAACAGACGGCCGATCATCGAATTTTGGTCTCCTCGGACACCTCCGCCTTGACGGCGCGACGGATTCGGGAATGGTTGGCATCGACCCAGGTTGACTGAACGATGCCCACCGTATCAATAGGTCTCGGTGGCCGCAGCTATGACATTCGCATCGGAGAACGACTGATCGAATGCCCCGACGAGTTTGCCCCTTGGATCGCCGGGCATCAGGTGTTTGTGATCACGAACGATGTGGTCGCGCCTTTGTATCTGGACCGATTGCGACAGACGCTTTCCCGGTGGGAATGGCATGAACTGGTGTTGCCGGATGGTGAATCGGTCAAGACGATGTCGACCTGCTCGGACATCCTGGATACGATGCTGGCGGTGTCCTGTGACCGGGGTGTCACAGTGATCGCCTTGGGGGGGGGTGTCGTTGGCGACTTGGCGGGTTTTGTGGCGGCCATCTATCAGCGAGGCGTCCCTTTCATCCAAGTTCCGACTACCCTTCTGGCTCAGGTCGATTCGTCCATTGGTGGAAAGACCGGGGTCAATCATCCGTCCGGCAAAAATATGATTGGGGCATTCCACCAGCCCAGGCGGGTGGTGATTGACACGTCCACCTTGCGCACGTTGCCTCCCCGCCAACTGTCCGCAGGGATGGCCGAGGTCATCAAATATGGCTTGATCGGTGACCGCGACTTCTTTGTCTGGCTGGAGAAGAACCTGGAGGCGATCATGGCCCTAGAGCCTTGGGCGCTGTCCCATGTGGTCTCGGTTTCCTGTGTCAACAAGGCCAGGGTCGTGGAATGTGATGAACAAGAAGCCGGGCAGCGGGCTTTGCTCAATTTGGGGCATACCTTCGGTCATGCCATTGAGACCGCAACGGGATATGATGCTTGGCTGCATGGTGAGGCCGTGGGCCTTGGCATGATCATGGCCGCCCATCTTTCCATGGCGCTTGGCTGGATGACCCCCCGGGATTTTGACCGCACCAAAGCCCTGATCCGACGCGCTGGGCTGCGATCGGAATCGTTCGGCGACTTGGATCCGAAGTGGATTAGAAGACTGATGCAAAGGGATAAGAAAGTCCAGCAGGCACAGTTGCGACTGGTCTTGCTCAAAGGGATCGGTCTGGCGGAAATCGTCGACAAGGTGGACGAGAGATTACTGATGGAGACGATCAAATCGTTCGTTGCATAACATGATATGGCAGATACCAAGGGCTTGAGGGTGAGTGTTTTGTTGCTCAATCGCATCTTGTCTGACCACGTCCCGAAACATTTCTCACCGCATCGGCATTGTCCAGTGTTGGAATCCTGCCATGACCGCATCGACAATCTTCGAGCTGGAACGAAAAATGGCGGGGTTGGATGAACGTATGAATACTCGACAAGTGGAACAAGAGTCTGCGATTGATCGACTGAGAGCGGACATGGCGAATTGGAAAACCGACATGACTCAGCGGGAGAACCGATTGATGCTCGCTATGTTGGGTGCAGTGGGCATGGGCACTGCGATTCTGGGGGTGCTCATCACTCTCAACTGATCCAAGTGGGTCCAACAGGATTCAGCATAGATGGGTGAGATGTTCACTTAAATGATGCATTTGTGTTTCTCCACGAGTGCCTCGATGATTCAGTAGTCTTATCGGACCGGCATGGGCGCTGATTGAGAGATGCCTTGATCTACTCAAGAGTGTGCCCCGGAATGCTCGCTTTCCGAAACGTGTGCCTTGTCCTAATGTGGCTGGCTTTATTGACCCGAATCACCTTGGTGTCACCTGACTTAAATGATATTGGTGCCAGACGCTGCCAATGCCTCTCGAATGCGTCTGGCCGAGGCGGAACAAAGTGCTCCTGCTCTCGCCTGTTGCTGAAAATCGCCGAGCATCTTTCGGAATGATCTGGTATCTTGCAAGGAACCGGACTCAATGGACTCCGATTTTAGTTCCTGGCGACTCTGGGCATGTAGATTGAACTTCGCCATTTTGATGTGCCCATGCAGGACTGTCTGACCCTCGCCCCGAGGCTGGTGACCTGACGCGTCACGCCCGCGCGGGAAGTTGTGCGAATGCGTTGCTTGGCGCAACGCACAGCACAGGGACAATGGAATCTGTTGGCGTCGTCGAATGCTTGGCCAGGGAGCGGACCCGTTTCAATCACGCAGTGGGCCATAGAATGAAACCGCCCTGGGCCTTCTGGGAGGGTAGGTGGAAATCATCGTGAATGTGTTTTATGATGGGCGTGGGATCTGAAGGAATCATTTCCATGCTGAGCCCTGCCCTGGTCGCATTGGTATCGTCCAGCACCGCTTGGGCCATGATCTGGCCAAGGGCCCTCCCTGCTCAGGTGCCGAGGACATTTCTGTGAGAGTTTTTGTATGACAGCCAGGGTTCATCCGCCCAGTCGGGGTCTCTATGACCCCAAGTTCGAGCACGACGCCTGTGGTGTGGGCTTTATCGCCCACATCAAGGGCCAGCGAAGCCACAGCATCATTCAGGATGGGCTGAAGATACTGAACAACCTGACCCATCGGGGAGCAGTGGGGGCGGACCCCATGGCCGGAGACGGCGCGGGCATCTTGTTGCAGATTTCCGACGACTTCTTCCGGGAGGCCATTGGCCTTGACTTGCCCGAGTCCGGCCAATATGCCGTCGGGATGATTTTTCTGCCTCGCCAAGGTCGTGCCCGGTCTTTTTGCGAGCGGACGGTGGAGTCTGTCATTGTGGCCGAAGGACAGACGGTGCTGGGCTGGCGGGATGTGCCCGTGGATAATCGCAACCTGGGGGAGAGCGTCGTGCCGACCGAGCCGGTAATTCGCCAGGTGTTTGTTAGGCAAGGTAGCGAACTGGGCGATCAGGATGCCTTCGAGCGCAAGCTGTTTGTCATTCGCAAGCAGATTGAGCAGAGCGTTCGGACATCCGGGCAAGACGCCGTGCAGGGGTTCTACATCGCTTCGTTGTCCTCGCGGATCATTGTCTACAAGGGCATGCTGCTGGCAGGTCAGGTCGGTGAATACTATCCGGACCTACTGGACCGGAAGATGGCCTCGGCTCTGGCACTGGTACACCAACGGTTTTCCACCAACACCTTTCCGACTTGGGAACTGGCCCATCCGTTTCGGATGGTCGCGCACAATGGCGAGATCAACACGCTGCGGGGCAACATCAACTGGATGGCGGCCCGCAAGAGCACGATGTCCTCCGACGTTCTGGGTGATGACCTGGAAAAAGTCTGGCCATTGATCCCGGAAGGGCAGTCGGATTCCGCTGCCTTTGACAATGCCCTGGAACTGCTGGTGGCCGGTGGTTACAGCCTGTCCCATGCCATGATGCTGTTGATCCCCGAAGCCTGGAACGGACATGAGAGTATGGATCCCGCCCGACGAGCGTTTTACGAATATCATGCGGCCTTGATGGAACCCTGGGACGGACCCGCTGCGGTGGTGTTTACCGATGGTCGACAGATTGGTGCCACCCTGGACCGCAACGGCCTGCGACCGGCCCGTTATCTGGTAACGTCGGATGACATGGTTGTCATGGCGTCGGAAATGGGCGTGCTGGACATTCCCGAGGAACGCATCATTCGCAAATGGCGGTTGCAGCCGGGCAAGATGTTTCTGATTGATCTGGAGGAAGGGCGAATCATTGATGATGCGGAACTCAAGCAGACCCTGGCCTCTTCGCACCAGTACCAGCACTGGCTTGATCGCACCGAAATCCGGTTGTCCAACCTTCGGCCCGCTGTGGGTATCATGGCGCCGGATCCGGACACGCTGATATTGACCCAGCGGGCATTCGGGTACACCCTGGAGGATCTCAAGTTTCTGCTGACCCCGATGGTGACCACGTCCCAAGAGGCGGTGGGCTCCATGGGTATGGATGCTCCGCCTTCGGTCCTTTCATCCCGTAGCAAGCATCTGTCCACCTATTTCAAGCAAGTCTTCGCCCAGGTCACCAATCCACCGATTGACCCCATTCGGGAGGAACTGGTGATGTCGCTCATGTCCCTGATTGGACCCAAACCCAATCTGCTGGGGTTGGACAGTGGCGGAAAGAACATGCGACTTTTGGTGGAACAGCCCATACTGACCAACAATGAGTTGGAGCGGATTCGGCAGATTGAGGACTACACCAGTGGAGCTTTCCGGACCAAGACGCTGAGCATGTGCTATCCCGCCCGCCATGGGTCGAAGGGGATGCGCAGCGCAATCCTTGCTCTGTGTGAAAAGGCAGAACTTCGGGTGAAGCGAGGATACAATATCCTGATCCTTTCTGACCGGGATGTGGATGTCGACAACATGGCCATTCCCGCATTGCTGGCCACATCGGCCGTGCATCATCATCTGATCCGATGCGGCCTTCGCACGGAGTCCGGGCTGGTAGTCGAAACCGGTGCCTGTCTGGAGGTTCATCATTTCGCGACCCTCGCGGGCTACGGTGCTGAAGCGATCAATCCCTATCTGGCCTTTCACAGTATCACCCGGTTACTGCCGACCTTGGAGGCCGAGGTGAATCTGGAGCAGGCCCAGCAACGATATATCAATGCGGTAGGCAAGGGTCTCAAAAAAGTGATGTCCAAGATGGGCATATCTACTTACCAGTCCTATTGTGGCGCTCAGATTTTCGATGCCGTGGGACTGTCATCGCGGTTTGTCGAACAGTATTTTTTCGGCACTCATACCGCTGTCGAGGGGATTGGTCTTGAGCAGGTGTCCCGCGAGGCTTTTCGCCAGCACCAGCAGGCTTATGCCACCGAGACGGATCCGACCCAGTTGGATGTGGGGGGTGACTACGCCTGGCGTATCGGAGGAGAAATCCATGTCTGGAACCCGGATTCCATTTCCCACCTTCAGCATGCCACCCGCAGCAACAATGCCGGCACCTACCGGGAATTCAGTCGCTTGGTGAATGAGCAGGACCGTCGTTTTTTCAATCTGCGGGGGCTATTTGAATTTCGCTGGTCCAATCAACCGATTCCCTTGGATGAGGTGGAACCGGCCACTGACATTGTCCGTCGTTTCTCGACCGGCGCCATGTCTTTCGGCTCCATTTCGCATGAGGCTCATTCGACCTTGGCGGTAGCGATGAATCGACTTGGGGGGCGATCCAATACCGGAGAAGGCGGTGAGGAGCCGGAGCGGTTCATGCCGTTGCCGGATGGGTCCCGAAATCCCCAGCGCTCCGCCATCAAACAGGTGGCCTCCGGACGTTTCGGCGTGAGCACGGAGTACCTCGTCAATGCCGATGATCTCCAGATCAAGATGGCCCAGGGAGCGAAACCGGGTGAAGGGGGACAACTCCCGGGACATAAGGTGAACGCCCAGATCGCCGCAGTCCGCCATTCCACGCCCGGCGTGGGCCTGATCTCTCCTCCACCGCATCATGACATCTACTCCATTGAGGATCTGGCCCAACTGATCCATGACCTGAAAAATGTCAATCCGCAAGCGCGGATTTCGGTCAAACTGGTTTCAGAAGGTGGTGTGGGAACGGTCGCCGCCGGGGTCTCCAAGGCGCATGCCGACCATGTGACCATCTCGGGATACGAGGGCGGTACGGGGGCCAGTCCGCTGACCTCCATCAAGCATGCCGGGGTGCCTTGGGAAATTGGGCTGGCAGATACCCACCAGACGCTCGTGCTGAACCGGCTTCGAGGACGCATATCGGTCCAAGTCGATGGGGGGTTGCGGACCGGCCGGGATGTCGTCGTCGGTGCCCTGTTGGGGGCCGATGAATTTGGTTTTGCCACGGCTCCGCTGATCGTCCAGGGATGCATCATGATGCGCAAGTGTCATCTGAATACGTGTCCGGTGGGGGTGGCGACTCAAGACCCGGAACTGCGAAAGAAATTTACCGGCCAACCCGAGCATGTGGTGAATTATTTCTTTTTCGTCGCCGAAGAGGTTCGCGAGCTCATGGCGCAATTGGGGTTTCGCACGGTGAACGAAATGATTGGCCAGTCTGACCGACTGAACATGCGCAGCGCCATTGCGCACTGGAAAGCCCGGGGACTCGACTACAGCAAGATGCTGGCCAAGCCCAAGGCCGAACAGGGAACCGCGGTCTACCAATGCGAGGTGCAAAACCATGGTTTGGATCAGGCGCTGGATCATGCCCTGATCGAACAGTCGGCACCCGCTCTTGAACGAGCAGAACCGGTGCAGATCCCAGTCAAGGTGCGCAATATCCACCGAACTCTGGGAGCCATGCTGTCGGGTCGGGTGGCGCAATTGTATGGGCATCGCGGGTTACCCGACGACACCATCGTCATTCATGCGACCGGTACGGCCGGGCAGTCATTCGGTGCCTGGTTGGCCCGGGGGGTTTCCCTTTTTCTGGAAGGGGAAGCCAACGATTATGTAGGCAAAGGCCTGTCGGGCGGGCGCATTGCCATTCGCCCCCCGGCCCGCGCGGCCATCGGTTCCGCACAGGACAATATCATCGTCGGCAACACGGTGATGTATGGCGCCATCGGTGGTGAAGCCTATTTTTCCGGCGTGGCCGGGGAGCGGTTCTGTGTGCGAAATTCGGGTGCCACGGCGGTCGTCGAAGGGGTGGGAGACCATGGATGTGAATATATGACGGGCGGCGTGGTGGTGTGTCTGGGGGGCACGGGCCGGAATTTTGCGGCGGGCATGTCGGGAGGAATTGCCTATGTGCTGGATATGGACGGACAATTTGCGACCCGTTGCAATCAACAGCAAGTGGACCTCCGGGCCGTGGAATCCGACCCCGGAAAAGTGGATATCGAAGACCCGCTCCAAGGCGATGAAAGCCGTCTGCGGACATTGATCGCGCATCATGCCCGCTATACGAACAGCCAGTTGGCCAGAGAGATACTGGATCGCTGGGAGAATTATCGGGCGAAGTTTATCAAGGTCATGCCACAGGAATACGAGCGGGCACTGGTGGCCCTGCGGCAAGAAGCAATACCGGCTCTGGAGGTACGTCATGGGTAAGCCGACCGGTTTCATGGAGATCGCGCGCAAGGAGCGTCGTTATGCGCCTGTGGACCAGCGAATCCGAAACTATCGCGAGTTCGTGATCAATCTCAGCATGACTGAACTGCGCCACCAGGGAGCCCGATGTATGGATTGCGGGATACCCTACTGCCATCAGGGTTGTCCGGTGAACAACCTGATCCCGGACTGGAACGATCTGGTGTACCGAAATGACTGGAAGGCTGCCAGTGACCGCCTGCATGCCACCAACAATTTCCCGGAATTCACGGGCCGCATCTGTCCGGCACCCTGTGAAGAATCCTGTACTTTGAATATTGACGACAATCCGGTCACGATCAAGACCATCGAATACAGTATTGTCGAACGGGCTTGGCAGGAAGGGTGGATTCTGCCCTACATCCCGCGCCATCGAAGTGGCAAGCGGGTGGCGGTCGTGGGTTCCGGGCCAGCGGGACTGGCCTGTGCCCAGCAGTTGGCGCGGTCCGGCCATGGCGTGTCGATTTACGAAAAACAGGACCGGAGCGGGGGACTGTTACGTTACGGGATTCCGGATTTCAAGCTGGAGAAATCCGTGATTGATCGCCGGATGGCGCAGATGAAGGCGGAAGGGGTGCGGTTTCACAGCAATACCCATATCGGTCGCGACTTGTCCGTGACGTATCTCGTGGAAAATTTTGATGCGGTGGTGCTGGCGGGAGGCTGTGAAGTCCCGAGAGATCTACCCGTCCCCGGACGGGAACTCGAAGGCATCCACTTTGCCATGGATTTCCTGCGCAGCAATTCCCGTCGTGTGCAGGGCAGTGCCGGCCCCGATGATGTCTTCATCTCGGCCACCGACCGAAATGTGGTGGTCATCGGTGGGGGCGATACCGGTTCCGATTGCATTGGCACCGCCAACCGACAAGGCGCAGCTAGTATTACTCAGGTCGAGATCCTGTCCAAGCCCCCGGAAAGGGAAGACAAGGCCCTGACCTGGCCGAACTGGCCCCACAAGTTGCGGACTTCCTCTTCCCACCAGGAAGGTTGTGACCGGCTTTGGGATGTGGTGACCAAGGAATTCATTGATGGTGGGAATGGACAAGTGTCGGCGGTCCGCTGTGCCAAGGTCGCTTGGAAGAAAGTCGATGGCCGCTGGAAGATGGAAGAAATTCCCGGCTCGATTTTTGATCTGCCAGCGGATCTGGTGGCCTTGGCGATGGGGTTCGTGCATCCAGTGTTCGAGGGTATGCTGGAAGATTTCGGGCTGGTCATGGATTCTCGTGGAAACGTCGTGGCGCCCGTGGAGGGCAGCAAGGCCTACCAGACGAGTGTCGAAGGGGTATTCGTGGCGGGCGACATGCGTCGGGGACAATCGCTTGTAGTTTGGGCTATTCGTGAAGGACGTCAGTGTGCCGAAGCCGTCCATCGCTTTTTGCGGGCGGAAAGCGAGCACTGATCACTGGGTGATCGGGATCAGCTGTTATTCGACTGTGGTATGACGGCAATCAAGAATGATCGGCTGCTTCGGGCCCTGCGTCAGCAGAAGGTGGACCGCACACCGATCTGGATCATGCGTCAGGCCGGACGCTATCTACCGGAGTATCGCCGGACCCGGGCGCGGGCAGGCGATTTCCTGACGCTGTGCAAGACGCCAGAGCTGGCCTGTGAGGTGACCGTGCAACCCTTGGAACGGTTTCCTCTAGATGCGGCGATTCTGTTTTCCGATATCCTGACCATTCCGGACGCGATGGGTCTTGGCCTGACTCTGGACGAAGGCATTGGCCCCCGCTTTCTCCATCCAATCAGAGGGCTGGCCGACATCCGCAATCTGTCTGAGCCGGATGTGGAGCAGGAACTGGCTTATGTGATGGATGCGGTGCGGCTGGTTCGTCAGGCGCTCGATGGGAAAGTTCCCCTGATCGGATTCAGTGGCAGTCCATGGACGCTGACGACCTATATGGTTGAAGGAGGTAGCAGCAAGAATTTTTCCCGAACCAAGGGCCTGATTTATGATCAGCCCGGCATGGCTCAGTGTCTGCTCGACAAGATCACATCGACGGTGATTTCCTACCTCAAGGCACAGGTGGCCGCCGGGGTCCAGGCGCTGATGGTCTTTGACACCTGGGGCGGGGTGCTGTCGGACAGAGCCTATCGGGAGTTTTCACTTCGGCATCTGACGGTCATCGCGGCCGCTCTCAAGACCGACCCAGTATCGGCCAGGGTGCCCTTGACGTTTTTTACTAAGGGAGGGGGGAATTGGCTGGAAGACATCGCGGGCACCGGGTGTGATTGCATCGGACTGGACTGGACCATGGCCCTGGATCTGGCCAGACAGCGCGTCGGGGGGAAGGTTGCACTGCAAGGCAACATGGATCCGGCAGTACTGTATGCCTCCGCTGACCGGGTGGTGGAAGAGGCCCGGCGCCTGGTCAGGGAGTTTGGCCCCTATCCGGGCCATATATTCAATCTCGGTCATGGGATTTCCCCCGACATTGATCCCGGTAAGGTCGCTGTCTTGGTGGACGCCGTTCACCAAGTCGGTCATGAGGTCTTGTCCAGCCAGTAGCCCCAGTCCCTTTTCATGCTGGGGCGAAGAGGCCAACCGTTGGGGCAGGTAGAACCCCTTGCCCTATTCAGTCGCCCTTTGCTGGGCATGTTCAAATCGTTCCAGTTGTTCCGGACTCGCTTTCTCCTGATAGCGGGATTTGTACTCGGAATACGGCATGCCATAGACCAACTCTCGGGCTTGGTCGTAACCCAACTCAATCCCATGGCGGTCAGCTTCGGATGCATACCACTTGGCCAAACAGTTGCGGCAGAAATAGACCAAGTTCATCAGGTCGATGTTCTGGACTTCGGGATATTTTCCAAGGTGGTTCAGCAACTTTCGGAACAACGCGGCCTCGATGGCAGTTCGGTCGTTGTCGGGAATGGAGGGAAGGTTGGGATTATTCATGGCACAAATCGGGATAGGTTGCAAGGGATGAGATATTTCGCATCGGGTATTGTCACCGTGAAATGGAAGTTTAACATCTTATCTTGTACCTCTCCTGAACGGACCTTTGTTCGGCTTGTACTAGCTTCATACCCTGGATATTCAGGTCAACTCCTGCTGCCCGCATAAATCGATTGGCAGGCGGTTGATGCGGTGGCCCGACCTTCCGGGATGGGGCGAATGACGGCCGACCGGGTCGCGACGGACCGACCGGGGGCCTTTCAACCTCACACACTTGTATCTGGAATCATTCCTGCTTTCTCTCACCGAGGGCATCGCGTACCAGGACAGCCCAGTTCAGTCGTTCGAGTCCCTGCCAGACCTTCTTCGCTCCCGGCAGTGGCTGGCTTTTCGACGGATGCCAGCCCACCAGCCGGCCGAGATCGATCACCACAGGGCGGATGTCGGGGACGGCCCGGTCCGTCGGGGAAGGGCTCTGCGCGGCCGGACCGGACGGCGTCGGGACCGGTTTGTGGCCGGGCGCCCGGAGCAAGGTGTGCAGCAGTTCGATCTCCTCGGGGGCAAGGGCCGCCCTCGCCGGCCGGTCGGGCTGCTCGCGGGCCAAGGCAGTCAGGTCCGCGACCCGACCGGCGGTGATGGCATCGAAGGCCAGACACTGGCGCCCATCGTCGGCACCAGCTGAACGGCCTCGACCCGGATGGCCAGCCTGACCGGGCGCCCGGCGCGGGCTCTCGGCCCGCCCGCGGCCGGAATCACCCGTTCGGTCACCGTCACCGGCGCCCCCTCGGCCAGATGCTCCCACAGGCACACCAGCAAGGCATCCCCGTTCGCCGCCGCGGCGGACAGCCGTTCCCAGCAGTCCCCTTCGCGGTCACACACGCTGACCCCCCGCGTCCCGGGACCCGCCGCCGCCCCTTCCCGCGCCCGCTGCAGTCCCGCGATCCAGCGCCGGCTGTCAGCTCCGGGGGCCTGACGGCAGGTCGCTTCCATCGTGAACCCGCCCAGCGGCCGGCCCGCCGGGGTCACCGCCAGCAGACCCGAACTCCCCTTCCCCCCACCGCCCAGTTCGTCGAGTCCCGCCGTCGTGGACAGGCCACTGTCCTTCACCGTCGTGGGATCCTGGACCGCCCGGATCACCGCCTCGGGACGACAGCGGTCCACCGTCGCTTCAAGGGGCGGCTCCAGCACAGGATCCATGGTCACTCCCGGGTTCGACAGCCGCCGCCTCGCCGCCACCTGTTCGTTCTGTTCGGGAAAGATCACCGGCAGATCCTCCCCCAGGTGCCGGAACCCCACCCGGCCCCTCTCGACCAGGCGAGCGCACACCCGCCCGTCGGGATGGTGCGACCGGCCGTATTCGCGTCCGGCCCAGTCCAGTGCTTCCGTCCCGTCGTACCCCCCGGCCAGGGTGCCGACCGGGCGGTAGGGCGCACGGCACAGCGTCTCGCGCCAGTCGGCCGCCCCGGCGATCGCCCACACCCGACTGACCGGCCCACGCCGGCCGCTGGTGGGGCCAAGGCCGGTCCAGCCCGCGCCATGATAACAGTATCCGCGGTGCTCGGCCGCCACCTGCGGGTCGATCACCACCGGACGGATAGCGTAGCGGGACTCCCAGTCGTCGATCCCTGGCGGGACCGCCTGACGCCACCCCGCCGACGCCAGTCCCCGGACCCGCACTCCCGGCAGCATCCCGAACCGGTGCTGGCAGATGACCCGCGGGCGGTGCGCATCCCGGGCGGCCTTTGACCAGCCGATCCCCTCGTCCCGCGCCCGCCGCTGCCAGGTCGCCGAGCCGAAGCCGAGCCCCCCCAGGACATCCGTGCGCCCGGATCGAATCCCCTAGCGCATCTGACCGCCCGGCGAACGGGCCCAGCCGGGTGGATGATGCCGCGCCATCATCGCCTCCCAGCGCCGCCGGTCGGCGAGGTCGTCCACCCGCTCCCCCCACACCGAACCCAGCTCGGCCAGGGCACCCGCAACCCGGGAATCCGGGACCTCGGCTGCCGGGACGGGGGGCCCTCCTCGCGGATTCGGGGCCGAACGCGCCGGCGGCCAGGCCAGACCCAGCCGGTCCGCCAGGATCGGCCGGGCCTTCGACGCCGCCGGCACACCCCATCGGCCGGGCGCGTGGCGCCAGTCGGTGCGCTCGCACAACCCGCATGCCAGGGCCGCTGGCCTGCCTGCAGGGCCTGGGTCAGCCACGCCAGCGTGACGGTGTCGACATGGCGCAATCCGATCTGCCTGCCTGAAGCAGACAGAAAGGGAAATCAAAATACAAGTATGTTATTTTGAAAGACCGGGAGCCGACCCGGCCGAGGCTTGTTGGGCCGGAGCGGATGGGCTATAATTTCCTCATGACTGAAGCCATCGCATTTGATACGCACCGCTTTGTCAAGCGTTTGACGGGCAGCGGCTTCACTGAGCTGCAGGCGGAAACGCTGGCTGAGGAGCAGGTCGCCCTGCTCAATACCAATTTGGCCACGAAGGCCGATATCGAAGCCTTGCGACAGGGGACCCAGGCCGATATGGCGCAGATCAGGGCCGATATCGAGGCATTGAAACAGGCCACGAAGGCGGATATCGAAGCCTTGCGACAGGAGACCAAGTCTGATATCGAAGCCTTGCGACAGGAGACCAAGTCTGATATCGAAGCCTTGCGACAGGGGACCAAGGCCGATATGGCGCAGGTCAAGGCGGATCTGCTGAAATGGATGTTCAGCGCACTGATCGCCCAGGGAGGACTGATCGTCGCGCTGGTCAAGTTGCTCTAGGAATGGAGCGTATCCGGGGGGTGATGCAGGTCCTCGCGGCGTTCGCCGGGGCGACCCGCTGGGGGGGGACCTGCCACGCAGGCAGAGCCCCATCCTCCCATCGCCAGCCCCAGGACGCGGCGGCGCCCATCAGAGGCCCCCGGCCATCTTGGGAAGAGCCATTCCGGTCTGGGGAATGATCCGGCCGGGTGGCCCGGATCCCTGATCAGTGCCCGTGTCTGGCGTTCGATGCCATCCCGGTGTTTCGGGTTCGGGACTGGAGGCATCGGGCCTGGGGGGAGTGGACCCCTGGTCGGGCGGGGGGGCGTTCGACGAAACGCCCGCTGATGCCCGGGATGCAGCAGTTCTGGCCAGGCCGGCAGCGGCTCCATCCGCTTGGGGCTCCCGATCCCGCGGTGGGTCACGCCTGGACAAGCCTCGGAGTCGGGTCAGGCCCCGAGCCGGGTCGGGGAGGTCGAAGCCGATGATGGGATCGCCGGTCCAGGGGATGACCGTCATCCACGGAGGGAATGGATGGGGCATTCGGGGGCGACGGCCGTGATTCCGCCGCGCCGTCATCGTCCAGCGCCCCGAGACGATGATTGGGCAATTGACCCAGTGCGCCATGGGGTGGAACGTCGGTTTCAGAAGCGGAAGCCCTGTCGTCGGATGGTGACTCGTGATGAGGGATGGAAGCGACAGGATGGGTCGATGGGGGGCTTGGCCAAGGCCATGATTTGGCTGGTTTAATGGTTAACGCCCGCTAGCCAGCTTCAACTAACCCTCTCTTGATCACTTTCGTTGGTAGAGTATTCTGAAGTGTCCTTGACCCCAAAACCCCAACCCCCTGATCGTGCGATGCTCATTGACCGGCGATGCCATCGGTCCCGGTTAGCTGTTTTTTCGGGTCGACCCGATTTACCATGACTCGGTAGTTACGCCCGGCGCAATTGACTATCAGGAAAGTTGGTAGTTCACCGCCAATGCCGCTAGCCACGAATTGAGCGACAGCATTGGCATCGCACGGCTGTGACCTGTCGACCGGGGTCGCTGAGTCATTCTCTCTCGTTCTCCAGGTCCAGAGCATTGCTTCGCCGAAGTCGAATCGCGGAATATCATGAATGAACGAGCCATCGGCTAACCAACCTACAAAACATCTCAAGCCGCTAGCGAGACGGCTTGGTCGCGGCACCCCTCAGCCGATTGATGCGGTGGAAAGAAGCCACAAGCCAAAAACGGTATAGGCCACCATCAGCAACGCCAGACCCCACTGACTGCGCCGGGCGGCCCGTTCGCCGCTCAAGGGATGGTCGAAGAGGTCCCGTGCCATGAGATGGGCTACCAGAATGCCGATGATGTGACCTAACACGATCACGGCAGTCTGGATCCCCCAGATCGTGGAAACACTGTGGAGATGGTTCAGGAACGAGGTGGTGACATGGAAGTCAGCGAGACCCAGCAGATTCCACCCTTGGGCAAACGGATCGTTGAATGCCTTCAAGGCATATTGCCCGTTGACCAGGAGCTGGGTCAGGTAATGGGCAATGTGAAACGCCACCGCAATGGGAACAAGAGAGTACACCAGCTTACCGGCCATGACCGCTGGGTCAGGGGATGGGCCGCCGGACGATCCGGCCAAGCGTCGCCCCGCCAGCACGGTCCCCAGAAACAGTCCCGTCAGCAGGCAACAAGCTCCCGTCAGGCCCACCGTATTGAGTCCGATGACGGCGCTTCGTCCGGGAAACTCCAGGGGATTGACGCCCCCCCACGCCAGCCAGGCGAAAGTTCGTGATAGTCCATCGAAGGAATGGGTGCTCAAGGCCAGCAACACGAACAGCATGCCGGACCAGGGTAGGGGGTCGTGGCGCAAAAAACCCTGACCCGGCCACCCCAGGTAGATCTGCACCCGCTGATGGCTTGCGGATATTCCCGGCCCTTCCGCCGGCTCTCGCAGCAAGGGGGAACAGTGGCCGACCAGACGGAAAAAGACCGAGAACGGTTCGGCTCGCTGCATCCAGTCGGTATAGCCGAACAGTCCGATACCGGCAAACGTCACGAGCCAATAGACCCCTACCGCGGTGGCCAAACCCGCAGGGTCTTCCGGAGCGGTATGGACCAGTTCGAACCAGGCGAAGCCGAAAAACAACCCCCCGGCCGGCAGGTAGCCCAATCTGGCCGGCAGGGTGAGTGGCGCCTTGGAGGAGCCCTGCCAAGCGGTGACCAGACGGCTGGGGGCATACCAGGGATTGCACCAGGGCCACAGATTGCCCACCAACAACTGGACCAGGGTGAATCCGACCCACCACACGGTCCAGATGGTCAACGGCAGGGGGTTGGCTAGCGGGTCGGGGGTGGCGGTGAATCCGGCCACGATCAAGGCGGACAGGGTGAAGAACGATACCCCGCTCGGGATCAGGGGAGACCACGGTTTCTGGGTCCACAAGGGCCACCGGGCCGAACGGATCCGTGGCAGTAGGGATGTCGGGGCCCAAGTCAACAGCAGGAACGAGGCCAGGACCGCCAATCCCCCGCCCACCAGGGCATATCCGGTGGGCAGCAGCATGATCAGCCCCCGTTCGGCACTATGGGCGAGGACAGTCGTCGGTGTGGCCATGCCGGCGACAAAGGGCAGCGTCCATCGCAGCCGATGATGGGGCCCGATCTTCATAAGGTCTTCTGATGGTCGCCGCATGCCAGCACTTCGATCAGTGGGAAGACAGGTTGGGTATAATGGCCGCCAGCTCATTCGGAAAATCCACCATGGTCCCCACGGACAATCCCGCCTTCATTGTAGTCGATGTGCAAAACGACTTCTGCACGGGAGGAGCCTTGGCGGTCGCGGAGGGAGAAAGGGTGGTGCCGGTGATCAATGCCATGATGCCCCACTTTGACACGGTGGTGTTCACCCAAGACTGGCATCCGGCCAACCATGTCAGCTTTGCGGCCAATCATGCCGGTGCCGAAGCCTTCACCCGGATCCGGCTGGATTACGGCGACCAGACCTTGTGGCCGGTCCATTGTGTGCAGGGTAGTCACGGGGCCGCATTCCATCCAGCGCTGGATGAATGTCCAGCGCAGATGGTGGTCCGAAAGGGGTTTCGTTCGACAATCGACAGCTATTCGGCCTTTTTTGAGAATGACCGCCGGACCGAGACGGGGTTGCAGGGATTTTTGGCCAGTCGGGGCATCAGCCAGCTGGTGCTGGGGGGGCTGGCGACGGATTTTTGTGTGGCCTGGTCGGCGCTGGATGCCGCCGCCCTGGGGTTCGATACCACGGTCGTGCTGGCGGCCTGCCGCGCCATTGATCTGGAGGGGTCATTGGCCACCCAGCTGGCGGCGCTGCGAAGAGCCGGGGTGCGGGTGGTGGAGACCTTTGAAGGCCCGCGGGCATGAAGTTTCTGGTCTTTCAGCATATTGCCTGCGAACATCCGGGGGTTTTCCGGGATCTGATGCGCGAGTCCGGCATTGCCTGGGACACGGTTGAATGGGATCAGGCCGATCCCATCCCGGATCTGACACCTTACGACGCCCTGTTGGTGATGGGCGGCCCCATGGATGTCTGGCAACTCACCCAGCATCCCTGGCTCAAACGCGAAATGGCGGCGATCAGACAATGGGTGGGGGCGGATCGACCCTATCTGGGCTTTTGTCTTGGACACCAGTTGCTGGCGGTGGCCATGGGCGGTCAGGTGGGGGTGGCCCACCAGCCGGAAATCGGCGTCCTGCCGGTGGAACTGACTCCGGCGGGTCGGCAACATTGGCTCTTTCGGCATTGTCCCCCTGAGATGATGTCCCTTCAGTGGCACTCGGCGGAAGTGACCGTTCCACCTCCTGGAGCGATGGTTCTGGCCTGTTCGGCGGCCTGTCAGGTCAATGCCATGGCGTGGGGGGAAAGAGCGGCATCGATCCAGTTCCATATTGAAATCACGTCCACCACGGTGGCGGAATGGCATCAAGTGCCAGCCTATGCGACCGCGCTGGAGCAGGCCTGGGGCACGGGCGCCATGGGGGACCTGTGGCGTGAGGCGGCCCGGCATCTGGACGATTTTCAGTCCCATGCCCGTATCCTGTTCGACAATTTCTTGGCGAGGATTCCCTGAGGTCGAACGACGACCGGCCCATCCGGCCGGTTCATACGCCGATATAGCGGCGCAGCAGGTCGGGGTTGGCATCCAGGGTCGTTCGATCGATCTCCCGTTGCAGGACGCCGTTTTCGAGAAAGGCCACGCGGTCGGCCACGGGAAGGACCGCATTCACCCGCTGCTCCACCCAAAGCACGGCCACGTTCCGGTTCCGGAGCGTCCACACCGCCTCGCGAATGCCCGCCACCATGGCCGGCATCAGGCCTTCGGTGGGCTCATCCAGCAGCAACACGGAAGGGTTCAGACACAGGGCCCGGGCGATGGCGAGCATCTGCTGCTCGCCGCCGCTCAGGGTCCCGGCAACTTGATGACATCGTTCTTCCAGCCGCGGAAAGAGGGTCAGCATCTCACGTTGCAGGGGCCTTCCCCGGCGCGAGGCCATCGCGCCGATCTCGAGATTTTCCGCCACAGTCAGCTCCGAAAACAGTCGTCGGCCTTGTGGCACATAACCGATGCCTCGACGGGGAATCTGGTGGGGGCGCAGTCCATTGAGAGGTTGGCCATCCAGCCGGATGGTGCCTTCGAAACGCACTTGGCCCATGATCACCCGAAGCAGGGTGGTTTTGCCGGCACCGTTTCGCCCGAGCAGGCCCAGGATCTGCCCGGCCTCAACCGAGAGGGTCACATGGCGCAGGACCGGCACGTTGCCATAGTAGCTGTGGATGCCGACCAAGGACAACCCCATCAGGCTTCTCCGGTGCCGAGATAAGCGGCTTGGACCGCTGGGTCGGCCTGGATGTCTTTCGGAGTGCCCTGGGCCAGCACTCGGCCGTGGTCGAACACGGTGATCCGGTCGGCCAGTTCCATGACCACCGGCATGTTGTGTTCGATGAGAAGCACTGCGGCATCACGCGCCAGGTCCCTGATCAGAGTGCAGCACTGATCGATTTCGCGGCGGGACAGACCCTGGGCAGGCTCGTCCAGAATCAGCAGGCGGGGCTCCAAGGCGAGTCCCATGCCCACTTCCAGCAGCCTTTGATGGCCATAGGCCAGATGACCCGCCAAGTCGTCGGACCGCTCTTGGAGATTGATGTGCTGCAAGATATCTGCCACCCGATGGGAGCGGACCCTCCCACGACGCCCTTGGCCTTCGACGGCAATCGCGAGGTTCTCCTGGACCGTGAGTCGGGGATAGATGCGCGTGATCTGGAAGGTGTAGGCAATGCCTCGCCTCACCCGGCGCCATGCTGGCAGAGACGTGATGTTCTCCCCGTCGAACAGGATGGTGCCGGTGGTGCAGGACAGACGACCGCACAGCAGGGAGACAAAGGTGGTTTTGCCGGCCCCATTCGGGCCGATGAGGGCGTGGATTTGATGCGGTTCCAGCGAAAAGTCGACCTCGACCACAGCCCCCAGGCCACCGAAATAGCGACTGACCCCCCGGGTCTCCAGCAGGGTCATGGCAGCCACCCCCACCAGCGCTTGCGAACCAGGCCCAGGATCCCGTGGGGGAAGAAAAGCACCACGAACAACAGAACCAGGCCGGTCAGCAGCAGGTAGGCGGTGGTGTATCCGCTGACGATATCCACCAGATAGAACATGAAGACCGTGCCCAACAGTGGGCCAGCCACCGTGCCACTGCCTCCCAGCAGCGCATACAGCAAGGGGTCGATCGAATATTGGATGTCGGCAAATGAGGAGCCGATATAGGCAAACATCAGGGACCAGGCGGCACCCGCCATGGCGGACAAGGTGCCTGACAGGATCAGGGCCCGGAGTTTGTAGCTGAATGTGTTGTACCCCAGCATCTGGGTGCGTTCCTCGTTTTCCCGGATCGCGATCAGGGCGCGGCCGAACCGCCCGCGCATCACCCACAGGATACACCCCATGCTCAGGGCCAACAGCAGCAGCGCCAGGTTGTAGCGGGTGGTCGGATCCGTGAGCAGCCATTCACGGCCCCAAAGATGAAAGCTGCGGGCGGTGGGCGGCAGGACCAACCCTTCGTCTCCCCGGGTCCAGATGGTGAAATACACGGTGGCTAAGTAGGCCACTTGGGAAAACATGAGGGTTACGATCATGAAAGCCACCCCGGTGGTCCGCAGCGCCACCACGCCCACTACCAGCGAGAGTCCGGCACCACACAGCATCCCGAACAGCATGGCTACCGGGACGGACCAGGCGAGGTAGTAGACGGTCAGTCCGGCCCCGTACATCCCAGCGGCAAAGAACATGGCATGACCTAGGCTGAGCAGCCCAGTGTAGCCAAACAGCAGGTTGAAGCCCATGGCGAAGACCGCGAGCAGCAGGACGCGGGTCATCGTTAGATGGTGGTATTCCGGCAGGACGAATTGCAGACCAAAGAGCAGGCTCAGGATCGCCCCATGGAACCAAAGTGATCGTCGGTCGGTCATCATCAGACCCTGGCCTGCGTTCCGAACAGCCCCTGGGGGCGAAAGACCAGCACCAGCGCCACCACGAGGGTGGAGATCATCTTGGCCAGAGTTGGGGAGAAGAACACCGAAATGATCCCATCGCACAGCCCGATCAGGAGCGCGGCGACTAAGGTGCCTTTGAGGCTGCCGAGTCCACCGATCATGATCACAATGAAGGACAGGAGCAGGGGATCTCCCCCCATCAGGTAGTGAGCCTGACGGACCGGCACCACCAGGACCGCCCCGGCGGCGGCCAGAGCGGCCCCCAAGGCGAAGACTAGGGCATAGACCCGATCCACCGAGATACCGAAGTTTTCCGCCGTTTCCCGGTCAAACCGGGTCGCCTGCATGACCAGCCCCAAGCGGGTTCGATGGAGCAGAAACCAGACCGCCAGCAGCACGACCAGGGCCGCGACGATGATGCACAGCTTGTAGCCGGAATAGCCAAACCAAGGCAGCACCACCGTAAAGTAGAACGGGGGATCCACCGTCCGGGCGGCGGGCCCGAAAGTCAGTAAGGTCGTCTGTTGCAGAAGGTAGAGCAGGCCGATCGTGGCCACAATCGTGGCTTCCGGATCGTAGGCTACCCGTCTGAGGACCAGTCTCTCCGCGGCCCAGGCTATGGCGCCGACTAAGAGTGGAGCCCCCAGCAAAGCCACGCCAAATCCCAGGGCCGGGTGTCCACTGAACTCGTGCGTCACCCACCAAGCCAGCACGGCGCCGAGCATGAAAAATTCGCCATGAGCGACATTGACCACCCGCATGACTCCGAATACCAGCGACAGGCCGAGAGCGGTCAGGCACAGCACGGCGGCCTGCACCAGGCCTTCGAGGGTGGCGAGCAGAAAAAACGGACCGATATCCATTGCTAAGAAGAACCGAAAGGTGCCAGACCATCCCGCCGGACTGGGCGCCCGGCCCATCGTTCGTCGTCTTACAGCGCCATGGTCGTGTAATCTGCCTCGGGGGCGTATCGACCGTCTTCAATGGGGGTCCGATGGACTACATTGAGCCGACCGTCCTGCAGACGGGAGATGAACTGATGACCGAAGCACTGATGTAGGCGCGGATCGAATACCTTGTCACCTTGCGGGTGATTCCGACCTTCGCGGAAGGTCTCCATCGCCTCCATGGCCTCAACGAACCGTCCCCGGTCCGCCGGCCCCTGGTAGTGGCAGGCCTCCATGGCCTGCTTGATGATGAACAGCGTTTCCCAGCAACCGAACATATGGGCATAGGTGGAGACATCCCGAGGATCCTGGAGACTGGCCCCTTGGTCATCCACGCCCACGGCAGTGCGGTAGAACCGGTCGTATTCGGTCTGGTCCGCCTGGGCATACCGCGGGAATCCCTCCCAGAAGTAGGTGCCTTCCAAGAACTCCAGTTGAGGGGTCCTGAGATCGACCGCTTCAAGCGAGTCGATGAATCCGAAGATGGCCGGCCGTCGCCGGGTGAAATGCTGCCCCAGTTCCTTGACGAAGGTCAGTACGCCGGGTCCGACCATGACATGGTACAACACTTCCGTTTCCCGTGCGATCCGGGGGAGATATCGGGTAAAAGAGGTCTCCGTCGGCGGAATGGCGATCTGTTCCAGCACCTGACCCCCTTGGTCGGCGATCGCCCGGGAAAAAAAATCCCGGTGGTCATGGCCAAAGGCGTAATCCGGAAAGATCATGGTGACCTTTCGCCCCAGGTTGGCGGCCACCCAAGGGGCCATGGCAACGACTTGTGCCCGGACATCCGTGATGCCGGGCTGGAACACATAGCGGTTGAGTCGTCCCGAGGCCACATGGTACCCCTCGGAGACCACCAGGTAGGGCAGCTTGAGTTCCCCGGCCCGGGGGGCGGAACTGTTAACCACATGGGAGAACAAGGTGCCATAGGCGACATCGACGTGGTGCTGGGTGGCGAACTTCTCCACCACTTCGGCTCCGCGCTGGGGATCCGTGCCATCGTCTTCGATCACCAACTCCAAGGGACGCCCGTTGATGCCGCCTTCCTCGTTGATCAGCCGGACGGCGGCCGACGCGGTGCGTTCGTACCAGCGGCCATAGGATGCCCCGATGCCGGTGCGGTGGAATTGGGCTCCGATTCGAATGGGCTCGGCTTGGGCATAGGCCCGGGGGAACAAGCTCGGACAGAGGCGTGCCGCCATCCCGGCTCCGGCGGCGGCCCCCAGGGCAGAGAGGGTCCGGCGACGACCGGGCTGCGGTTCAGCAACAGGGGGATATCGATTCATGGGGAGCTCCTTGGGCTAGGGGGTCATGTGGTAAACCGGTCTGTGTTGTCGGTTCAATGGCGGCGGGCCAGGATGCGGACACCACCTAGGGCTCCCGACCGGAAATGGCGGTTCACCAGGTCATAGAATTCCGCTAACACTCGATAGGTCGGTTCGCCGTGAACACGGATATGTCGATCCCGTTGAGTATGGTGATCCTGCAGGCGTTGGGTAGTGAATTCGGTCCAGTCATCGGACAGGTCTTCACAGGTCAGCACATCGAATCCCGCCTCCGCAAAGTCCTGCTGATAGGTCGCATAGTCCGGCAGATAGGCCGCATACATGCCCGTGGCGAGCTCGGCAGAGGCCTGAGAGGTCATGGGTCGTCGGCGGTACAGGTCCTCGGCATAGAACAGTCCGTGGTGGACCAGCAGCCCCCGGGAGCGATCCAGCAATGCCTGCCGGTCCGGAATATGAAAGAGGGCCAGCCAACTCACGATAGCGTCGAATTCGAGGCCTTGCCAGTCGTGCGTGAGAAAGTCGCCGCAAACATGTCTCACCCGCGAGGACAGACCGCAACGAGCGGTCAGTTCAGTGGCCAGCCGGTGCTGGTCGGGCTGGAGTTCCAGCGCCAAGACCTGGGCCCCCGTCCGGTGGGTGATATGCCGGGCGGGGCCACCGAGTCCGGAGCCAATTTCCAGCACCCGTGTATCCGCGCACAGTCCCATGCGTGCGATGGCGTCGTCGACGGCCGAGGTCCCGTGGTAGTGCAGTTGGTCGAATGCACTGATCTGTGTGGCGCACAGCGCGTCACCGGGGCCTCTTCCCATTTCCACCAGTTCATTATGGATACGCCCTATATGGGTGTAGAGTTTCATCGACTTGATCTGGCGAGCGTGATCCGACATGGACGCATTGCGATTTTCTTCAGCAGTATACCCATCGATGCCGATATCTCAAGGGGTGCCGTTCCGGGGAAGGGTTCGATGCGCTTCGGACGATGACGACAAGGCGGCAGACCTTGTGCTGGCGGGCCACCGATTTCGGGATCGGCGATCACAATGGACGAGCAGCCTTGCCCATTTCGCTTCCGAGTCGGGTTCGCATTTTCTGAACCCCGACCGATCGACGGGATCAAGGGTGGGACAAGTACCGTAAGTGGGGTATATTGCCGAGCGGTTACTTCAGCCTGCTCACCTTGTCCCCAAGACCGCTCCATCGATATGCTGGCCTCATTGTGAGCGTGGTGTTCATTGGCGGGATGACATGGATTTTCAGCTGGCTGCTGGATCTCCAACAGAATCCCAACCGGGGAAATCTGGTCCGGGTGCTGGAGGGAGGAGAGCGCGAAGTGGTCCTGAAACAAAACCGTCTGGGTCATTATGTGGCCGATGGTGAGATCAATGACCATCCAGTGCGGTTTCTTCTCGATACCGGCGCCACGCTGGTCAGCATTCCCGAAGGGGTGGCCAGCGTGATCGGACTGGCCAGGGGTTCGCCCCTGAGGGTCCGTACAGCCAATGGTGACATCACGGTCTATGCCACACGGCTTGACCGTGTCCGGCTGGGCCACATTGCGCTGGGCCATGTCCCCGCCACCATCAACCCCGACATGGATGGTCAGGAGGTGCTGCTGGGCATGAGCTTTCTGGGTGAGTTGGAACTGGTGCAGCGCGAAGAGGAGTTGCGGCTGAGGGTGCCCCGACGCTGATCTCCTTCCACCGGGTTGGAAGAGATGGTCGAACTGCGAAGACCTCATCGGCCCGACCGGGACATTTCAACCTAACACACTTATGTATCCGAACTCATTCCCGCTCTCTCTCACCGAGAGCATCGCGTACCAGCACGGCCCAGTTCAGTCGTTCAAGCCCCTGCCAGACCCTCTTCGCCTCCGGCAGCGGCTGGCTCTTCGACGCCCCACTTCCACTCTAAAGATCAACCTGCATTCTCCGGAATGAAAGAGTTGTCTCAATGGGAGGGCGTGGCAGGACATCCAGTGAGTAGCAAGTCGAGCATCCCATTGGAGCGGCTGAATGATAGAAGTGGCGGGCGCGGTTTCACTTGATCGACCATCAGCCCAGATGAATTGGGCGCATGCCACGGTCTGTCAAGCTACCAAACCGTGGTCGGGGACGAATGTCAGACGGCTCTCCTCCCCGAAGTTCTTGATTCTTCCGGGGTGATGGCCTGACCGCTTTCATCCTGGTCAGTGACCCTCTCTCATCAAGTTTCCGCTGTCTGTGAGATGCTCCCCACTGGTGTTTCGGTTCCGGGATGGTCTCATGGCGGACCGGTGGCTTTTCAGACGCCTGGGGTGGTTGATCAGAGGCTTCATGCCATGACCCGATGGGGTGTGCCACCCTCCAATCCGGCCACCTGATGAGTGACCGGGGCCGTCGCATTGTCAGGAACCCCCCGGCGAGACCGTCATCAACCCGGGCATCAACAGAGTGTTCAGGCATTAGCCGGTCGCGGAGAAGTATTCTGGCCATTGGTTTATCCCGTCAAAATCCAGCATTCAGTCCATCTGCCTGTATCGTCCAATCCGAAGATCGTCCGAGCCGAGAAGTGAGTATAATATTGTCCCGTTCTTGATGCACGGGACAGGCAAATGGAAAGAGACCAGTCACCGATCAGTGACGGTCTGTCGCTTGGTTATGACGATTCCCCATGAGGTGAACGCCAGCCCCGGTACTGAAGCCGCTGGACACAGGACCTACGGACTGGTTTGCACTCATCTCCCGGTGACTTGATACCGGCGGATTCCAATATCGAAAGGTCCATTCCACCCACTAACTTGAACTCGGATCTGCTCACCATGTCGCTTTCGGGTTTTTTCGGCAGTGCGATTCGGCAACGGGTCCCCGTCGCTGTCATCGGGCTCTTCATCACGCTGGTCTTGGTCTGCAGACCGGGGCTGGCAGTGGCAGAAGACGCCAGACCGCTCCACTTTGCCCTCACGGTATCCAATGATTCTCTGGGGGACTGGCATGATCGCTGGCGAAGTTCGTCCGTCGAGGTGGGTGTGCTGGCTGGGGCAAGCAAGGCTGGCGAATGGTCACCACGACTCGGAGAATTGCTGGAGTATCGTTTCCGGTCCGATGTGCTGATGCCCGCCGATGTCGGGAATCCGCATCCAGACGACCGGCGACATGCCGGGGTGCTGGCCTTTGGACTGCACAGCTATGTCGTCATGAACACGATCGACTTGCGGGTGGGTGGCGACCTGGCCATCATTGGTCAGCAGACCGGGCTGTATGATTTTCAGACCCGACTTCACAAGATCCTCGGATTCGATACCCCCAATCTGCTGGACTTCCAGATCCCCAACACGGTTCGACTGGACGTGAGTGCCGAGGCGGGTAGAGCCCTGCGCTGGGAAGATCGAGTATTGCGTCCCTTTGTGGAGGTGCGCGTCGGGACTGAAGATCTGGTGCGCCTAGGGGCGGACCTGATGTTCGGATCCGGCTCGGAGGATCTGACGATGCGGGTTGAAACCACGGGACACCGGGTGCCCTACGGCCATCGCCTAACTTCCGGGTGGGGCTTCGTGGTGGGAGCGGACATCGCCAAGATCGACGATAGCCTCTATCTGCCGGAAAATTTTGGTTATACCCTGACTTCAGCCCGAGTGCGGGTCCGGGGTGGTGTCGTGTACACCGGCAGACGGTTTGATGTGTTCTATGGCCTGACTTGGCTCGGCCGGGAGTTCAAGGCGCAACCGGAAGGTCAGTTCGTTGGCACCCTGCAGGGTCGGTTTGAGTTTTGATCTTGCTGATCTGACCTGTGGGCCACAAGGTATCGAGTGGCCACGGATACCCTTCACCGATATGAAAATGGCATCGTCAGAATGCGGCTCGATGGCTCGGCTGGGGTAAGGCAGACCGGCTTGCGAATATTCCGGAAAAGGCAACCACTCACCCCCCGAATAGTATACCCGGCATTATCCCACGGAATGCTCAGTGACGATTGACGGCAAGCCTCAGGTCAGGCATTGGGGCCGCACAGTTCGGTCACAGCTCTCTGGGTACCCCTGCTGTCGCCAGGCAATCGAACGGGTTATAGACTGTCGTCTCACCGCGCCAACGGTAGCCATTGTACCAGCGGCGAATCCGGGCCCGGTCTTTGGCGGACACGCCCTCGAGTTCCGGCGCGAACACCGTCTCCAGGTCGGTCTCGGTATAGCCGCAGATGGTGGCATAGCGCGGCATCAGACTGAGGTCATTGAGACTGTTGAGTCCCGAGAACCCACTGACCCGCGAATACATGCTGATGCCGGTGACGAACACGAAGCGCAGCCAGCGGGCGCAGCCCTTGAGGATGCCGTACAGACCGCGCAGGATCGTCCGGTGGACCTCGACCAGTTCGGAGTCGTCCAGCCCATCCAGGATCGGCTTGTCGTATTCGTCCACCAGCACCACCACCTGCTGCCCCGTCTTGTCGGCCAGCCGGCGAATCAGGGTCTGCAATCGGTCCGGGGTGGCCTGATCCCACGATGGGGGGGGCAGGCCGGCTGCCTCTTCATGGGCGGCCAACTGGGTCCGGATGCTGCTGTGCAGGGTGTCCGGGTGGTGGTATTCGGCATCGAAGCTCAGCCGCACCACGGGATGGGTCGTCTCCCAGTCACAGCGTTGGTGAATATGTAGGCCTCGGAACAACTCCTCGCTACCTCCGAACAGTTCCTGCAGGGTATCGACCAGCAGGGTCTTGCCGAAGCGGCGCGGGCGGGAAAGGAACCAGTAGCTGCTTTTACTGGTCAGGCTGTGCAGATGGGCCGTCTTGTCCACATAGTAAAAGGTAAAAGCCCCGGCTGCGGATGGCCCGAAAAGCCGATTCGCCGACCGGCAGTTCGAAGGGGTGAGCGGTCATACAGAGATTCCTCGCAGGATGACATCTCATCATAGCATGCTGGCGACCATGCGTTATGGGTCGAAAAGACAATGCCTCATGTGGTCTTCACACACGAGCATTGGGACTACTTTTCCGGGCGCGACCGTTTCAAGGGATGAGGAGTTACCGGAACAAAGAGAGTTCACGGCCAGCTGGCTGTCTGCCAGTTCGTCTCGGCAGACGGTTCGACAGATCGGATGTCGTTCCCGCTCTGGGTGGGGAATGGTGTCGTATCCATCAGAAAACTCGGTGTTTTGCCATTCGACTGGGTCAAGCCGTCCGGGGGGATTCCAGAGGATGGGCGCATTCATCGCTTTGACGTTCCGGAGCCGGACGATCCCGGCTCCTTCAGGGGCGGTTCTTGATCCGGGGGATGAACGGTCACGAGGGTGGCCTGCCCTGTATCGCCTTGATGGGTTCCTGGATTGTGGGGGACGATCTGGACCGGACGATCAGGCGGGCGGGCGGAGGGGGTCGGGGCTTGTGTCGTCCTGACGGGGGTGTCGTCGTCCATCAAGATTCGGTATGCCGGGCCGTTGAGGTCGTCGAATTGTCCGCTACGCACGGACCACAAGAAGGCCCCGATGATCATCGCGACCAGAACGATCGACAGTGGAATCAGCAGGTAGATGATCTCCATACATTCACCGGTTGCTTAAGCGGGCCGCATTCACCACCACCACCACAGAACTCAAGGACATGCCGATGCCGGCTAGCCATGGAGGCACCATACCAGCCAAAGCCGCGGGCACCGCCAAGATATTATAAGTCAATGCCCAGATGATATTCTGGTGAATGATGCGGAAGGTGCGATTGGCCAGATGGCGAGTGACATTGATCACCCCGAGACTGTCTGCGGAGACGGCTAGGTCGGCATTCGCGGCCGCCAGATTGACATGCCGGGTGATGGCAATGCCGAGATGTGCCCTTGACAGAGCGGGGGCGTCATTGATGCCGTCACCGACCATGGCCACGACATCGCCCGCTTCGATCCACTGGTCTAGGGTCGCGAGCTTCTCTTCGGGCAGGCATCCGCCGTGCGCTTCATCAATGCCCAGTTCCTGGGCGAGGTGGACGACGGTCCGAGCACGGTCACCGGACAAAATGGAGAGCTTGATGCCTTCGTTCTGCAACTGTCGGACGAGATCGGTGGCGCCAGGTCGGTGGTGGTCGAGAAACCAGAAGGTGGCCAGCACCGTCGATTTATCCCCCAGCATCACGACCGTATGGCGAGCGGTTTCCATGGGGTCGTCTATCGGGCAATGGCGGTGGACCTCCTGGACAAAGGCCGCCGAGCCCAGTCGATAGTATTTTCCGTCCACACAGCCACTAAGACCACGTCCGGGTACGGTCACAAAATCGGTCATCTGCGGTAACGGATCTTTCCCGGCAGCCTCGAGTAACGGTCGGGCCAAGGGGTGATTGGTACCTTGCTCCAGGGCGGCCGCGATTCGGATCATCTGCGTAGCGTCCACGGTGTCGGGGGTGATGACACGGTCCAGGATCATTTCGCCACGCGTCAGAGTGCCCGTCTTGTCGAAAACGACATGATTCACCCGACGAAGTGTTTCCAGCGCATGGCGATGGATGATGTGCACACCGTATGTGGTCAGACTGCCGGTGGCGGCATGCAGTGCCAGGGGAGTGGCGAGAGACAAGGCACAGGGACAGGTCACCACCAAGACGGCAATGGTCGTGGACATCCAGTCGGGGTGGCCCCACCACAGCCCCCAGATGGCGGTACATAGTGCCAGCAGGAGGACCCCGCACACGAACCAGCGCGATACCTGTTCCGCCAATCGGGAAATGTAGGGTTTGTCCGCATGGGATCGCTCCGCCAGACGCAGTATCGAATCCAGCACCGTCGCCCCCGGGAGGGTCGTGATGGCCATGGTGACGGGTTGCGACAGATTCATCGAGCCGGAGATGACAGAATCTCCCACCCTTCGCTCGGCGGGCCGATCTTCCCCGGTCAGAATCGACTCGTCGAACAAGGAATCGCCTACCACAATCACGCCGTCTGTCGGCACCACCTCGCCGGCCCGGATCAGGAGATGCTCTCCGGGCTTGGTCTCCACGATGGGCACTGTTTCGTAGGTGCGGTCCTTCCGTTGCCGACGAGCTGTTTGGGGTACCACGGCCGCCAATGAATCCATGGCGCGGGATCCCTTGAGCCGCGTACTGAGCTCCAGATAGCGGGCACCCAGCAGAAAGAAGACAAACATCGCAATGGAGTCAAAGTAAATCTCGCCACGGCCGCCGAGTGTCGCCCACAGACTCCCCATGAACGCCAGCAGGATGCCCAGGCTGACCGGTAGGTCCATACCGGGGCTGCGGGTACAAATGCCTCGCCAGGCCCCGCGAAAGAAGGGGTGAGCTGCATAGCCAATAATCGGTATGGTCAGCAGGAGGTTGACGCGACGCAGAAACTGCTCAAGTGCCGGTTCGATGCCGAACCAGTCGCCGGCATACAGGGCCACGCTGATCACCATAACCTGCATGCCGAGAGCCCCGGCCAATCCCAAACGCTTGAGCAGCGCCCGTTGCAGCGCTTCCTGCCGCGATCGGCCGACTTCCCGGGTATAGGGCAGGATCCCATAGCCAATCTGGCGAACGGCCATCATCAAATCACTCACCGGGGTTCGGCACAGGTCCCAGGATACCTCCAGCCGATGGGTACTGAAGTTCACATAGACCGATTTCACCCCGACAATTTGCGCGAGGCGATGTTCTATCAACCACACACAGGCGGCACAGGCAATGCCTTCGACCAGGAATTCCGCGGTGGCCAGATCGTCCTGCCGAGTCAGCCAGCCCTGCTGCAACCGGGGGTCGTCGTAGGCCAGGAACTGTTCGTTGTCCCAGGGGTCCAGACGATTTCCGGGAGCATCCCGTAGGGTGTAATAGCGCTCCAATCCGCCGGCATGGATCAATTCGGAGACGGCCAGACATCCACCACAGCAGAATTCCCGAAGGTCGTCTTTCGAGCCGAACTGGAATTCCCCGGGCGATACCACGCGCAGCCCGCAGTGGAAGCAGGCGGGCTGTGGGCCGGTTTCTTCGGCAGACGCTAGGGTAGTCGCATTCAGGGTCGACATGATTGCTGCAAGATGACCGCTTCCTTTGATTGTAATGGATGGCCTGATCTTCGATGGGCCATTCGTTCATCCGGTCCCGGAGCAGGAAGGAGACCGGGTCGTTCTGGTTGGGTGAGCACCCACTCGAAAGGGTCTCATGAGAATGTTTTCACTTAATCCGCATGAGAGGATATGTGGCGGAGGGAGACAGTTCCAATTCGGTCCGGATCCCGACGCACCCGAGCCGAATCAGTCATCCCTCCACTAAGGAAAGCCGGATCTTGACAGACGCTCTCTGGGAGAGCTGAATTTTCTGGTCGCCGCCGTGCTTCCCGCATTCGGGGGATGCCCTCATTCCGTGAGCGGGGCTAATTGTTGCACTTCAGACTAGAAGCGGGGAGGGTAGAAAGAGGGCGGAGTTAAGTGTGATGAGTTGATAGGTCGCGCCTGGGGTCAACGCGCCGAGGGGGCTGTGGGCAACAGTGAAACGGGAGTCATTTTTCCCCCGAAAGGTCGGGATCCGGGGTTGATTTTTCGGGGGGGGGGGGGGGGGTAGAGTCAGATGCTCTGAATTCTACAATCCACTTAAATTAAGAGGTTTACTGCCATGAGTGATGGAAAAACAAGGGGGCTCCTGTTCACGCTGGTGATGGTCTTCGCCCTGATGGGAGCGGGTTGCGGGGGCGGCAGTTCGACGATGGGATCGATTCAGTCGGGCCCCCTGATGGAGGCGAAGGAGGAAGCGGCAACGGCGCATACCGAGGCCCAGACTGCCTTGCAACGGGTCATGGCCAGCAAGGCCGCGAACCCGACGGCTTACGCGGAAGCGGAAAAGAAAGTGAAGGCGGCGAAGGCGGCGAGCGACCGGGCGCAGGCGGCCCGGACCCTGGAGGCGGCCCGGGCCGAGCAGCAGGCCGCCGAAGCCGCTAGCCGGGCGGCGCGGGACTTTGTGGACATAGTGGCGGCGGCGCAGGCGGCGATGGACGCCTACCAGGCGGCGCAGGCGGCGCTGGCGGCGGTCGAGGCGGACAAGGAGTCCGACCGGACCGCCTACGATGCCGCGAAGAAACTGGTTGATTCGGCGAAGGTGGCGAGCGACCAGGCGCAGATGGCCCGGACCCTGGAGGCGGCGAAACTGGCGAAGGAGGTGGCCCAGCAGGCCCGGATCAATGTGGTGCATTTCGTGGCCAAAGTGGCGGCGGCCCGCGATGTCGGCCAGTTGGTCACTGTCAAGCAGGCGGCGATGGACGCCTACCAGGCGGCGCAGCGGGCGGCGGATGGGGTGAGTGCCTACCGGGTCCTCGCCCAGAGCGAATCTGACCAGGCGAAGGCGAAGGCCGCGGCGGCGAAGGCGGCGAGTGACCGGGCGCAGGCGGCGACCACGCTGGTGGCGGCGAAGGCGGCCAAGGCCGAAGCCGAGCAGGCCCGGATGGAGGCCGAGAGATACGCCGACATGGTGCGGGACAAGATAAGGCCAGCCCTGAACAAGGCCGCCCTCAGTATGGAGACGGCCATCGGCGCGGCGACGAACCCAGTCGTGGCCACTGCTTACGGCTTCCGCACGGGAGCGAACCAGGAAAACCTTGAGTTGGCCTCCGATATCCAGGACGGCAGCCTAGTCCTGGTCTTTGGTACGAACCAGAACCGGGTGCGGGGCGAAGTGCCGGCCGTGCTGCGGGATATCGGCGGGAATTGGAAGTCCGCGGTGTACGTGCGCACCACCGAGGACAAGGACGCCGGGACCGTCACGAGGGACAGCCGCATTAAAGTCTCGAACTTGGCAGACCGGTCTAAATTCAATTACGGCTTTGGCATGTGGCTGAATGAGACGGAGAAGGACGGCGTGGTCACCTACAACAACGTGCAGGGGTGGACGGGCGTGCCGGGGCAGTTTGTCGCCAACACCGATGGCAACAGCATACTCCTGACCAAGACCGGCGGAGGCGCCAGCAACAACAACAAGCTCAGCGCGGTGGAGGGCAAGGCGACCTATGCCGGTCCGGCGATCGGTGCCTACGTTCATAAGACGCTGAAGAAAGGCGTGCTTGACCGGGCTTCGGCCGGGGTCTTCAAGGCGGATGCGAAATTCGAGGTGAAGTTCGGCGGCAACAGCATCCCCACATCGGAGCGACACGATATCAGCGGGACCATCTCGAATTTCCAGTTGTCCGGGGGGGAGGAGAACGAATGGACCCTCAAGATGACGGCCGATAACTTCCTGCAGGACAATTTCGCGTACTTCGAGTACGACCAAGGCGTGACGTCGGCGGACAACGTCGCAAAGAAAGGCACGTTCACGAGCGTCTTCCTGGAAGATCAGAAAAGTCTGGCGGCGCGCAAGGACGATGCCACGGTAGTTCCCGGTGCCATCCAGGGCCGGTTCACCGGCTACTTCCTGAACGGCTCCGTGCACGGTGCCTATGGGGTGGACAAGCAGCCGTAAGGGGGATCCACCCCACCGCAAACGGGAGTACCGGTCCCCGGTTACAGTTCGCCGGGGACCGGTTTGGGCAAAAACGGATACTGGGCCAGCGTTCGGTTCTGAAGCGCCGCGTTCGGGGGGCTGATGGCGAGACGGCGCTAGGGCGGAACCAGGTCGCCACGCTGCCTCGGGTAGGGTCCAAGACCGTGAAGGTCGGGGCGAGCGGCGGCCCACGGGCGCGGTCCGGCCGCCAGGCGAAGATCGAGTTGCGCACCGGCCGGGTGACGGTGCTGCTGCCGAAGACCCCGGCCTCCCGGGGGGGTTATGAGGACCCCATTGAGGTGCTGGCGGGGGTGGCGACCGAGACCGGGACACTGCCGGGCAAGGAGCCCTTGCACTGGGTGCTGCTGAGCCCGGAAGAGACGGCGGATGCCCCAACGGCCCATACCGTGGTGGGCTGTACGAGCGCCGGTGGACCATCGAGGAGTCCTTCCGGGCACTGAAAAACGGCCCCCGCCTCCTGGATCGCCAGTTCGATCACGCCGACGATCTGCGTCAGTGTCTGGCCTTCGATGCCCTCACCGCCTGCGATGGGTTCGATCTCAAGCGGATGGCCCGGGACCGACCGAATGTCCCCGCCAACCAAGTCGTCACGGCGGATGAAATCGCCATCCTGTCTGTCCGCCTGGCGGCATACGGCATCCTCCGAGACCACCCGCCGCCGGAACGGCCGCCGGACATCCGCCCCCGGGTGATTGATATCGCCAGACTGGCCGGATTCCATCCGCGGAAGAACCAACCCCTGCCCGGTACCACCGGGGTCTGGAAGGGGTCTGTCCATCTCCGCGAATCGACGACCACGGACCGAGCACTCAAGACGATGGGAATGATCAAGAACGACTGAGTCGTATGTGGGGTGTTGTGAGGGCGGTGGGTGGCGATCGATGTCAGGCTCTGTCCAAGGCAGAGGGCCTTGTTTGCGCATTTGGCAGGATTCTGGTCAGGGCCTCATCCAGAAACAGGTAGCCTTGCGGGGTGCAAGTCATGCGGTCTTGGTCCTTGGACACCAGATCGCGTGTTATCAGTGGCGCCAACATGCGTTCGATGGACTCGGTGGGGTGTCCCGTCCGCGCCGACGCCATGGACACAGTGAATCCCTGCCGTAGCCGCAGGGCATTCATGAAAAACTCGAACAGAAGGTCTTGTCCTTCCACCTCATGAACCTCGGCCAACACTCGATCAGTCCCCGCAACGGCCAACCAGGCGGCCGGATGTTTTTTCCGAGCCCTTCGTTGTATCGTCCCGCGGGATTTCGTCTGTTTGCCATGCGCACCAGCTCCGACCCCGATGTAGTCCCCGAAGTGCCAGTAGTTCAGGTTATGCTGGCATCGGCGACCATCCTTGGCATAGGCAGAGACCTCGTATTGATCAAATCCGGCCTGTTCCAGTCGGTCTTGCAAGGCTTCCTGCATGTGGAACCGTTCCTCTTCCGCAGGGAGGGCCGGCGGGTATCGGTGGAATACCGTGTTCGGTTCCAGGGTGAGTTGGTATACGGAGAGGTGGTCGGGTTCCAGCATGAGAGCTTGCTGAAGATCGCGGATGGCGTCCTGAACGGTCTGCCGGGGCAGTCCGTACATCAGGTCTAGGTTGATGTTTCGGAATCCGGCCTTGCGGGCTTGGTGGAAGGCTTGCACGGCCTCCGAGGCGGTGTGGATTCGACCCAGTGACCGGAGTTGCTCGTCATGGAAACTCTGGACCCCGATTGACAGTCGATTGATGCCCGCATTCCGACAGGCGGATAAGTCCGTGTACTCTGTGGTGCCGGGATTGGCTTCCAGAGTGATTTCAGCCCCTTGCGCCAGGGTAAATCGGGCCGCGATGCCATCCAGGGCGGCGGCCAGTGCCGTCGGAGAGAACAGACTGGGGGTCCCCCCGCCCAGGAAAACCGACATCAGTTCACGGTCACCCCCGTCTTCTGACCGTTCGAAATCCAGGTCGGCCAGCACCGCCCGGATATATCGGTCTTCCTCCAGGCGATGACCGACCGGGTGGGAATTGAAATCGCAGTACGGACATTTCTGCATGCACCACGGAAAGTGCACGTACAGGGAGAGCGGGATGGAATGCTGGAAGGAATTCACCGGGCCCTGTGCCGTCGACATGCCGACCAGAACGGTTTCTGGCGTGTACCGACTCCGGGCGGTTCAATGAACCACATTGCGGGGTGCACCGGATTGCCAGGCCACGAGGTTTGCCTCCAGTTGGGATACCAGTCGCTGGCGACTTTCCAGCGTGCCCCAGGCATTGTGGGGGGTGACGATCAGATTGGGGATATCAGTGGCAAGCAGTGGGTGGTCGGGGGGCGGAGGTTCCGGATCCAGCACATCGATTCCAGCCCCGGCGATTTGTCCACTTCGGAGCGCCCGGGCCAGCGCCTGGGGGTCGACGATGCCACCCCGGGCCGTGTTGATCAGGACCGCATTGGATTTCATGCGGTGGAACTGGGCGGTGGACAGCAGGCACCGGGTATCCCGGTTCAGCGGGCAATGCAGGCTGATGACATCGCTGGTGGCCAGAAAATCCTCCAGCCCAAGTCGATCCCCGGTGGGTTCAGTCCTCGGGCGGGCGGCAATCACGACGCGCATGCCCAACGCCTGACCGATGCGGGCGACCTCACGGCCGATATCACCATATCCGAGGATGCCCAGTGTGCGACCTTCCAATTCACGGATGGGGTGATCCAGCAGGCAGAATACGTCGCTGCGGCACCAGTCCCCGCGGTGAACCGCTTCCCGATAGGCCGGTAGGTGGGTCATTAGGTTCAGCATCAGGGCCAGGGTATGCTGCACCACCGCAGGACGGGAGTACCCGGTCGCGTTGCAGACCACCACACCGCGTTCGCGACAGGCGGGCAGATCCACATGGTCCGTGCCCGTGGCGGCGACCAAGACGAGTTGGAGTACATCAGACTGACCAATCGCCGCCCGGTCCAGCGGCACCTTGTTGGTGACGACCACTTCACAGCCCTGGATGCGTTCTGCCACCTGGATGGGTCGGGAGCTGGGATAGCAGACCCAGTGATCCAGCCGATTCAGGAGACCCTGAAGCCGAATGTCGTCCCGATCAAAGGATCGCTGGTCGAGCAGGCAGCCTTTCATACGGACGGGACAGCGGATCAATCGGCAAAAAAGGCGTCCTGCTCCGGCCTTTGGTGCTTGATCCGCCGGAGGGTGTCGCGGGCACGTGGACCGGGCCGACGGGAATCGTACTGCACGCCGTGACGTTGGGCTTTCCTGTACATGGCTTGTTCTTCCCGGGCTGCTTGGCTGGCCGGGGTTTCCCGGTACAGGTCGGCGGCCAGTGCGGCTCCCAATCGCTTGGGCGACAGCCCAGCAATGACCACGGTGAACTCTTGGGCCGCCCGACGGATCCGCAGCCGGTCACCGGGTTGGACCGCCTTGGCGGGCTTGCATCGTTGGCCGTTCAGCCAGACATGCCCTCCCAAAACCGCTTCGTTGGCCAGTCGTCGCGTCTTGAAAAAGCGGCTCACCCAAAGCCAGGTGTCGATCCGCTGGGTATTGCCGTCCGGGCGGGGCCAGGTCGACTGCGGGTTCGTTTTCATCCGCTGATTCTACGATAAAATCGACCCGGTTTCACCGGATTGCGGGGAGCGGGATGTCGCACCGGTCCAGTCATGGGCCGTTCATCCGGATCGGGATTCGCCGTGTCCTGCGGATGGACGTTGACCCATCCGGCTGGCTGAATGCGACCGGGGGCGATTCCTCTCACGAAAAACCGGATGATCCACTGGATGTCACCGAATGGTAGGTTGAAACAGACCTTGATGTTATCGATCGAACAGGCCTTGGGACGGTACTCTCCCTCGTTGATGAGTGCGGATGGCAAGCGACAGGCGGTGGTCGCCATGATCCTGCAGGACCGTCCTCAGGGTCCTGAGATGTTGTTCATCCAGCGGGCCAAATCCGTTTTGGACCCGTGGTCGGGACAGGTGGCCTTTCCGGGAGGGGGGTTTGAAGACGGGGACCCCAGTCTGACGGCGGTCGCCATCCGGGAAACGTGGGAGGAAATCGGGGTCTGTCTCCACCCGGCCTTGCAGATTGGCCGTCTAGATGATCAGCAGGGCCGACACCGTCATCGTCTGTTGAATCTGCGGGTGGCCTGCATGGTCTTTCGCCTGGAGACGAATCCCCACCTCGTGCCCAATGAGGAAGTGGGGGACATTTTCTGGATTCCCCTGACCATGCTCAGGGATCCCATGCGCCGCATCCCACATCGAACCCGATTTCGAGCCACCCCTTATCCGGCCATCCATCTTGGCCATGCCCGCCACGGCGAGAAAAGGATTCTCTGGGGAATGACCTATCGCTTCGTGCAGGATCTGTTGCGGATCACAGCCGTCTGAACGGACGGCTCCGAACCATCCGGACCCGGATGGAGGTCGGCCTGTCTCACGACTGAGGTCAGACGGAAATGAAGGCACTGGTGCGCGGACCTTCCCCGGTTGAGCCCAGACCCGGTCCCTTCACCAGGGCAGGGTATCCCGAGGCGGAATATCGCTTCGTTCGCCAGAGTCAGTGGAAAATAAGTTCAATGAATAAGTAAGTTAAGGGAACTGCCCAGAAACCACTTTAAATTTCGATCGGCATCGCGAGCCAGACCGGACCATTTTATTTTAAAAATCAATGGATTTGCCGAGAGAAAAGGGCCGATTCGGCTTGACAAGTCTTCACCTCGGGGCATATAGTGCATCTCAGTGCATCTCAGTGCAGAATTATGGTGAATCTGCCTCCATTCTGATCCCTCATGTTTCGTGGCGCCCAAAAACTCCTCCTCGACGGCAAAGGACGCCTGGCCATCCCCAAAGGATGTCGGGATGATCTGGAACAACGCTGCCAGGGGCGGCTGGTGGTCACGGTGAACAATACCCGGGAAAAATGCCTGTGGCTCTATCCGATGGATGAATGGGCTGTCGTCGAGCAGAAGGTAGTGAACCTGTCCAGCTTCGACCCCAACCATCAGAAACTCAAGCGGTTTTTGATCGGGTATGCCAGCGTGGTGGACATTGACAAGACCGGTCGGATTTTGCTGCCCCCATCCCTGAGGGAGTTTGCCCTGCTGATCAAGACCGTCTATCTCGTGGGGCAGGGCAACAAGTTCGAGATTTGGGATGAGACCCTCTGGAACGAAAAATGTGCCCAATGGCTTCGGGAGGAGCCCCCGACCGGGGACATGTCCGTGGAACTGGAACAGATCTCGCTGTGATCCCGGTGGACGGAGCCCGTGACAACCGCCCCCGGCACCGGCCAGTTCTGCAAGCGGCCGTGATCAGGGGATTGTGCCTGGCGGAACACGGGATTGTCGTGGATGCCACCTATGGACGGGGAGGGCACACGAGAGCCATCCTGGCGCATCTGGGCACAGGGGGCCGGATGCTGGTCATGGACCGGGATCCCGATGCGGTCCATGCGGCCCGTCGAGAGTGGTCCGGCGACCAGCGGATTGACATTGTCCAGGCACCGTTTTCCCGGCTTCGGGTCATGCTGGACGCCCGTGCCCTGTCCGGTCGGGTGACGGGCGTGCTGTTTGATCTGGGCGTCTCTTCCCCCCAGCTCGATGATGGGCACCGCGGTTTCAGCTTCACGCATGATGGCCCCTTGGATATGCGCATGAACCCACAGGAAGGTCTCACGGCGGCGCAGTGGCTCGATCGCGTCAAAGAAACGGAACTCGTCCAGGTATTGAGGACGCTGGGGGAAGAACGGTTCGCCCGGCGAGTGGCCCGCCGGATCAAGGCCCATGGCCATTTCACCACCACGGGAGAACTGGCTCGGGTGGTTTCCGCTGCGGTCCCCACCCGGGAGGCTGGCAAGCACCCCGCGACCCGCACATTCCAGGCCATCCGGGTCGCCCTGAACCGGGAACTTGAGGAATTGCAGGAAGCCCTGCCCCAGGCGGTGGATGTGCTGACTCGGGGAGGCCGTCTGGTGGTGATCAGTTTTCATTCCTTGGAGGATCGTCTGGTCAAGCGGTTCATTCGGGAACAAAGCCGCGGCGACCCCTATCCCCCGGACCTGCCGGTGACGCAGGACAAGCTGCGGCCGACACTGCAACCGGTGGGCAAGGCCATCCGGGCCGATGAGACCGAAGTGGCGGCCAATCGACGGGCGCGTAGCGCGGTGATGCGAGTGGCTGAGAAGATCTCATGCTGCTGACCCGATTCCAGATCCTGCTGCTTTGCCTGGTGCTGAGCAGTGCGATGGCGGTGGTCGGGGTTCGGCACCAGTATCGTCTGGTGTTCATGCAGCAGCAGGTCCAGGAGCAGCAACGTGCCGAACTGCAAGCGGAAACGGGTCGTTTGATTCTGGAGCGGGCGACTTGGGCCCGGCAGCACAGCATGGAGGACCAGGCCCGCGAACGACGGGACATGCTGGCGCCGCCGCCAGAAAACATTGTCACCCTGCTACTGATGGATCAAGGGGAACCGGCCCCATGACATTCCGCATATCCGGCGACCGGTCATCGGACATCTTCATGGGTAGGCGCCTTGTTCGCCCGCCTCTTTGGCGGGAATATGTCGTTCTGGGAATCCTGTTGGCGGGGCTGGCCGTGATCGCCGGGCGGGTGATCTATATCCAGATCGTGGACCGGGGACATCTGCACGCCGAGGGGGCGGCCCGGTATCTGCGAGACATCGTCGTCTTGCCCCAGCGGGGTCAGATTCTGGACCGTAATGGACAGGTGTTGGCGGTCAGCACCCCGGTGGAATCGTTGTGGGCCGAGCCTGGCATCTTCTGTGCGACGAGGGGAGAATGGGGTCCCTTGGTGGATTTGCTCGGACTGGACCCCCGCACACTGGAGAGGAACTGTGCCCGGCGCAAGGAAGATGATTTCATGTATATCAAGCGGCGCTTGCCCCCCGCGGTGGTGGAAGCGGTCAAAGGGCTCAACATTCCTGGCGTGGAACGCCAGCGCGAGTACCGGCGCTACTATCCGGATGGCCCGGTCGGGGCCCATCTGCTCGGATTTACCAATATTGATGATGTCGGCCAGGAAGGTCTTGAATATCGCCACGACCAACGACTCGCTGGAGTTCCGGGACGCCAGCGAGTGCTCAAGGATGTGGCCGGCAACTTTGTGGAAAGCGTCGAGAGTATTCAGCCGGTCCGGCACGGGGAAAATCTCCGCCTCAGCATTGATCAGCGAATCCAGTCGCTGGCTGCCACCTACCTGGAAAGGACGGTCCGTCAACATCAGGCGGCCGGGGGCAGTGTGGTGGTGCTGGCGGTTCCGAGTGGAGAGATCCTCGCCATGGTCACCTCCCCGCAATTCAACCCCAATGATCGGGATTCGATCCGACCCGGGGTATTTCGCAACCGGACCGTGACCGATGTGATGGAGCCGGGTTCCACGGCCAAGCCCTTTACGGTGGCCATGGCCTTGGAAAGTGGTGAGTTCGGGGCACAGACGATGATCCAGACCGCGCCGGGATATTACCGGGTCGGGGGGAAGACCATCCGGGATTTGCATGATTACGGCACGATTCCACTCTTTGACGTCTTGGCCCGCTCCAGCAATATCGGCTCGGTCAAGGTGGCGATGACGTTTCCGTTTGACCGGTTGTTCCAGACCTTGAGTGCGGTCGGCTTCAGTGAACCGGCCGCCCAGCTACCGGGGGAAGTCAAGGGCGTGTTGACACCGAGAAGTCGGGAAATCGAGCATGCGACCCTTTCATTCGGTTATGGCTTTTCCGTGACCCCCCTCCAGCTGGCCCGGGCCTATACGGTGTTTGCCACCGACGGGGAATTGCTGCCAGTGACCTTGGAGCCGCAACCGCCCGGCTACCGACCGCCCGGCGAGCGGGTCTTCAGTCCCTCCACCGCACGGCAGATCCGGGACATGCTGGAAAAGGCGGCGACCCCCCCCCAAGGGACGGCCAGTCGGGCGCGGATTGAACGCTACCGGGTCGGGGGCAAGACCGGCACCACCCACAAGCTGGTCGATGGCAACTACCGCAATCAACGATACATCAGTCTCTTTGCCGGGATGGCCCCCCTGTCCGACCCGCGCTTTGTCATGGTCGTGATGGTGGATGATCCCACGGGAGGCGATTACTACGGAGGGGTGGTGGCGGCGCCCGTGTTCGCTCACCTCATGGAAGACCTGATGCGATTGTACAACGTACCGCCAGACCGGATTCCCGAAACCCGGGTCACCACCTTGGCAGGGAGGGAGAATTCCGCATGATCTCCGCTGCCCCGGGCCGTGGTCCGTTGACCCCGGCAACCCCCCGATTCCCGTTGGGTGACCTGCTCAAGGGTATCACGCCACGAGAGCGATTGCCGGAAGGACTGGCGGATACCGGCATTACGGGCCTGTCGCTGGACAGTCGTCGGATTGAGCCGGGCAACGCCTTTGTGGCGATCCCCGGCCGCTTCGCGGATGGACGCGAACACGTCGTCACCGCCCTGGAATCGGGGGCGCGTGCTGTACTCTTCGAGAGTGACCATGCTTCCGAAGTGTGCCGAAGGCTGGCGCACCGAGGACATGCCGTCGGGGTGTCCAATCTGAAGGACCGGGTGGGACTCATGGCCTCCCGATTGTACGCGGATCCGTCCGCCCATCTGCGCGTGCTCGGGATTACGGGCACCAATGGCAAGACCACGTGTGCCTGGCTGCTGGCCCAGGCGCTGAATCAACTGGGGGAACGCTGCGTGATGATGGGCACCCTCGGGGCGGGGTTCCCGGGTGCCTTGGCCGCCGCTTCCCTGACCACGCCCGATGCCGTGGCGGTCCACCGGAATCTACGCGATTGGCTGGACCAGGGGGCGACGGCCGTCTGCATGGAAGTCTCGTCTCATGGGCTGGACCAGGGTCGGGTGAACGCCGTGCATTTTCATACAGCACTGTTCACCAACTTGACCCGGGATCATCTGGACTACCATGGCGATATGCAGGCCTACGCAGAAGCCAAGAAAAAACTCTTTGGCCTGTTGGGTCTGGAGGCGGTGGTGACCAATACGGATGAGGCACTCGGCCGGGATATCCTGAATCTGACCGATGCTCCCATGCGGATCACCTATGGGCGACAGGGAGCGGATATCCGACCCCTGAACCCACACTTTCAGTCCACGGGGACACAATTCGACTGGGAGTGGCACCAGCACCGGTTTCGCATCCGCTCCCGGCTGCTCGGCGAGATGAATTTGCCGAATCTGCTGGCCGTGATCGCTACGTTGCTAGCGCAAGGGTACGCCGCAGAACAGGTGGCCCGGGTGATGCCCAAGTTGGGCCCGCCACCGGGCCGGATGGAGTGGATCCCGGGTCGTGGGAACGGCCCGGTCGGGGTAGTGGATTATGCCCATACCCCAGATGCCCTGGCCCAGGCACTGACTTCCCTTCGCCCGCTCACGCCCGGGTGCCTGACGGTGGTCTTCGGTTGTGGTGGGGAGCGGGACCCGGGTAAACGCCGGCTCATGGGGGCTGTGGCGGCCCGCCATGCGGACCGGATCTGGATTACCAGCGACAATCCCCGAAACGAGGATCCCCAAGTGATTGCCGACATGATCCATGAAGGGGTGCTCGAAGAAGGTTCGGCAGGGGGCTGTGAGATTGAGATAGATCGGGCCCGGGCGATCACACGGGCCATTCGCCAGGGGCGGGCCGACGATGTGGTTCTGGTGGCGGGCAAGGGGCACGAAACCACGCAGATCATGGGGGCGCATCGCATGCCCTTTTGTGATCGGGACGTGGTCCGGTCGGTGCTGGGCAGTCTGTCATGATGACGCTGGTCGCACTGGCGGATCAGGTCGATGGCATCCTCCAGGGCCCGGATACCGAATTTGACGGGGTGAGCATCGATTCGCGCACGGTGACTCCGGGCGAATTGTTCGTCGCGATTCGCGGCGAACGGGTGGATGGACACGATTTTGTGGCCGAGGCTGTCCGACGTGGGGCGGCGGGCATCTTGGTTTCCCGCCGGATGGAGGAGCAGATTTCCCAGGTGGCGGTGGTCGATACGACCCGGGCGTTGGGTCAGCTGGCGGCCAGCTGGCGGCGGCAATTTGATCTGCCGGTGATTGGGGTGACCGGCAGCAACGGCAAGACCACGGTCACGGCCATGGTGCGGGCGATCCTGTCGGTTTCCGGTCAGCCGTTGGCCCCGAAGGCCAGTTACAACAACCATTGGGGGGTCCCGCTGACCCTGCTGGCGCTGAAGGCGGACCACACGCATGCCGTCATCGAAATGGGGATGAATCATCCCGGGGAGATCGGTTATCTGGCACAGATCACGGCGCCGGATGTTGCTCTCATCAACAATGCGGTGGCCGCCCACCTGGAGGGTCTCGGCACGGTGGAGCGGGTGGCCCAGGCCAAGGGGGAAATCCTCGCGGGAGTGGATCCGGATGGGACCGTAGTGCTCAACCGGGACGACCCGAACTTCCACTACTGGCAGGAACGGGCGGACGGACGCCGGATACTGACCTTCAGTCTGGAGGCGGAAGCGAGTTTTCGGGCGACGGAGCTTCGATTGCAGGCTACCGGCAGCCGGTGTTCGGTGCGCAGCGTGGTCGGCAATGTCGCCCTCACCCTGCGGGTGCCTGGCCGGCATAACATCCAGAATGCCCTGGCGGCCATGGCGGTCAGTCATGCGGCGGGGGGGCGTCTGGAGGATCTGTCGATCGGCCTGGAGCGATTTGCCGGCATGCCCGGCCGGTTGCGCCCCCTGCGGTCGATGGGGGGCGCAGCCTTGGTGGACGACAGCTTCAATGCCAATCCATCGTCGGTTCAGGCGGCCATCGACCATCTGTCCGGCCTATCGGGGCGCCGCATTCTGGTCCTGGGGGCCATGGCCGAACTGGGCCCGGCCGCCAAGCAGTGGCATGCCCAAGTGGGAGAATACGCGCGCACCGAAGGCATTGAGCGGTTGTTGGTCCTGGACGATTCGGACAATCCGGCGGTGCAAGGCTATGGCGAGGGGTTTGGGGCCGACACGGAACGGTTTGCGGAGGTCGACACCCTGGCTGCTTCGCTGATGACGGAGGATCGTCCCGGCAACACGATCTTGGTCAAGGGGTCGAAATCCGCCCGGATGGGGCGCGTGGTCCAGGCCCTGACGGGCGTCGGCCGGGAAGAGGGAGCGTCATGTTGATCTGGCTCTTCGAATGGTTGTCACAGTATCACAGCGGATTCAATGTGTTCCGTTATCTGACCCTCAGGGGCATCTGTGGCGTGCTGACCTCCCTCAGCATTTTCTTCATTTTCGGTCCCGCCATGATCCGCAAGCTGAATGAATATCAGATCGGCCAGATCGTCCGGGATGATGGACCACCCGCCCATTTCGCCAAGGTCGGCACCCCGACCATGGGAGGCTTGCTCATCTTGATCTCGGTGGTGGTCTCCACGTTGCTGTGGGCGGATATCGGCAACCGGTTCGTGTGGGTGACCCTGCTCACCACAGCGCTGTTCGGGCTGATCGGCTGGATTGATGACTATCGCAAGCTCATTGACAAGAATCCCCGGGGTATGGGGGTGCGCAACAAGTTCCTGGCCCAGACGCTGGTTGGCCTGGGCGCGGCCTGTTTCCTTTTTTTCCACGCTGAATCCCCCGCGGAAACGGCTTTGCTGGTCCCCTTGTTCAAGGATGTGTCGATCGCGCTCGGGATGGGGTTTATCGTGCTGGCCTGGTTCGTCATTGTCGGTACCAGCAACGCAATCAACCTGACGGACGGCCTGGATGGTCTGGCGATCATGCCTACGGTCATGGTGGCGGGGGCACTGGGGATTTTCGCTTACGCCAGCGGCAACTCGATCTATTCGGACTACTTGGGGATTCCGTATATCGTCGGCGCGGGCGAGGTACTGGTGTTCTGTTCGACCCTGGTGGGGGCCGGCCTCGGCTTTCTCTGGTTCAATACCTATCCCGCCCAAGTGTTCATGGGCGATATTGGTGCCCTGTCGCTGGGCGCGGCCATCGGGGTCGTCGCGGTCATCGTGCGCCAGGAAATCGTGCTCATGATCATGGGCGGGATCTTCGTGATGGAAACGGTTTCCGTGATCCTTCAGGTCGCATCCTACCGACTGGTGGGTCGCCGGATCTTCCGGATGGCACCATTGCATCATCATTTTGAACTCAAGGGCTGGCCCGAACCCCGGGTCATCGTGCGGTTCTGGATCATCAGCCTGATGTTGGTTCTGATCGGGCTGGCCACTCTCAAGGTGCGCTGATGCGGGCGGTCGCGTCCCGGTCTTTGGATCCCCGACCCACGTTGGTCGTCGGGCTGGGCGTGACCGGCTGGTCGGTGGTGCGCTTTTTGAAGGGCCGGGGGCAGGCGGTGGTCGTGATGGATTCGCGGCCCAGTCCCCCTGGCCTGAAGGCGTTGTCTGCCACCTATCCGGAAGTGCCGTTCCTGGACCTGAATGACGGAATCAACGCTCAGGACTACGTGCGCATTGTGGCGAGTCCCGGCGTGGTGGTGCCGGGTCATGAGGTTCAGGGCGATATTGAACTGTTCGCCCGTGAGGCGACCGCCCCGGTCGTGGCGGTCACCGGATCCAACGGCAAATCCACGGTGACCATGCTGGTCCAGCGAATGCTCGACTGTGATGGGACCACGGCGCTGGCCGGGGGCAATCTCGGACCACCAGCCCTGGACCTGTTGAACGAGACGGTGCCGGACTTCTACGTGCTCGAGCTGTCCAGTTTTCAGCTGGAGACCACGCACAGCTTGCGGCCGGCCGCTTCGGTGGTGTTGAACCTCAGCGAGGATCACATGGACCGCTATCAGGACATGGACGAGTACCGTTCAGCGAAACTTCGCATCCACCACCATTCCACCTGCCGGGTGTTCAATCGGGATGAGCCAGCCCTCGTGGACAGTGTGCGTCGCGAGTCGGACATGACCTTTGGCCTTGACTGTCCTGACGACGGGGACTTTGGCGTACTGCCCCGACGGGATGGGCGATGGCTGGCTTGGGGCGACCGCCCCTTGGCTCCGACGTCGGCCTTGACGCTCCCGGGCGAACAAAACCTGTCCAATATGCTGGCGGCCCTGGCGCTGGTGGCCGCGGCCCGGCGAAGTGCCAGCCATCCCTTGACGCCCGAGCGGATGAAATGCGGATTGGCCTGGGAGGGATTGCCCCACCGCTGTGAGCGGGTCCCGACCCAGGATGGCATTCACTGGATCAATGATTCCAAGGGAACGAATGTCGGGGCCACCTTGGCGGCGATTCGAGGGGCGGACCGGCCCTTGGTGCTGATTGCGGGCGGTCAGGGAAAGGGAGCGGATTTCACCCCACTGCGAGAGGTCATGGATGCGGGGGTGCGCGGGGTGATCCTGATCGGCGAGGCCACCGACCGGATCCGACACGTACTCGGGCCTGTCGTGCGGACCTGGTGCCAATCCTCGCTAACCGAGGCCGTCGCGCAGGCACGGCACATCAGTCGGCCGGGCGACACGGTGCTCTTTTCCCCGGCCTGTGCCAGCTTCGACATGTTCGACAGTTATGTCCATCGCGGAGAATGCTTCCGTCGTTTGGTGACCGAAGAGATGCCGTCACGGCCCCAGCCGGCCGGGAAGAGGTAATGGGATGACCCCTCCGATGACCCCCTCCCCAGTATCGGTCAGCGAGGTCGAGGGCCCGGACGGTGTCCTGGTTTTGTCGATTCTCAGTCTGCTATGCCTGGGCGCGGTGATGGTGTTCTCTGCCACGGTGGCGTCGAACAGTGAAACGCTGGCACTCAGCACCAACCGACTAATCCGTCATCTCGCCCATATCGCCATCGGGGGAATCCTGCTGGTGGGGGCGATCCGCCTGCCCTTGGAGTGGGTTCAGTACCACGCCCGAATGATCCTGCTGGTCGGGCTGTTTGCGCTGACACTGCTGTTCATTCCGGGACTCGGCAAGGAGGTGAACGGCAGCCTGCGGTGGTATGACATCGCGGGCATCAGCGTGCAGCCATCGGAATTCATGAAAGTGGCCGCCCTGATTTATTTCGCCGACTATCTGGCCCGCAAGAAGGATGATCTGCATCGGTTCAAGGTGGGGTTCATCAATGTGGGCATAGTGTTGGGCATGATTGGCCTGTTGTTGCTGCTGCAGCCGGATTTCGGGACCACGGTGGTGTTGGTGGCTACGGTGGCTGCGATGAATTTCCTGGCGGGCGTGCGGTTTTCGCATTTCACGTTTGGCATCGGTGTGGCGGTGGTGCTCCTGACCACCGTGCTGTGGACCGAGCCCTATCGGGTGCAGCGGCTGCTGAGTTATCAGGACCCCTGGGCCGATCCGTTCGGATCGGGTTTCCAGTTGACCCAGGCGTTGATCGCGATTGGTCGGGGAGAATGGTTGGGGACGGGTCTGGGCAACAGCATCCAGAAACTGTTCTATCTGCCCCATACGGGAAACGATTTTTTGATTGCCGTGATCGGTGAGGAATTGGGGGCGGTGGCCATCTTTAGCGTGATTGGCCTGTTTGCGGTGATTCTCTGGCGCTCGTTTGCCATCGCCCGTCGGGCGATGGACCGGGGACAGCGATTTGCGGCCTTTCTTGCTCAGGGCGTGGGTCTGTCGCTTTGTCTCCAGGCCTCGGTCCATCTTGCCGTCAATACGGGCTTGTTGCCCACCAAGGGGCTGACCTTGCCATTGATGAGCTATGGGGGCAACAGCATGATGGCCTCGCTGCTGGCAGTGGGGCTGCTGCTGGCCGTGGACGGGCAGTGCCGTCTCGGGCCGGGGAAAGGCCGATGAGCCGGATCATGGTCATGGCCGGAGGAACCGGAGGGCATGTGATGCCAGCCCTGGCGGTGGCCAAGTGCCTGCGGGAACGCGGGGTGGAGGTGCGCTGGATGGGCACTGCGCGCGGCTTGGAGTCACAAGTGGCTGCCGCCGCAGGGTTTGAGATGGAGACCATCCACATTCTGGGGCTGCGGGGAAAGGGCCCCGTCCGTCAGCTGATCCTGCCCTTCGTCCTCTTGGCGGCCTGCCTGCGGGCCGGATGGATCGTGCTTCGGCAAAACCCGGATGTCCTGCTGGGCATGGGGGGGTTTGTCTCGGGTCCGGGAGGGCTGGTGGCGGGGTGCCTGCGCAAGCCGCTGGTGCTGCATGAGCAAAACGCAGTGGCGGGCCTGACGAACCGATGGCTGGCCCGAATGGCGCACCGGATATTGACCGGGTTTCCCCAAGTCGAGGGGCTGGTCGATGGCATCTGGATCGGCAATCCCGTATCCCCGGAGATGGCCGCTATTGATCCTCCATCGGTCCGCCTGCTTGGGCGAAGAGGGGACTTTCGGATCCTCGTGGTGGGGGGCAGCCAAGGGGCTCGGGTGTTCAACCGGGAACTGCCGGCGCTGCTGGCGGGGAAGATGGCATTCCCGATCACCGTACGTCACCAGGTGGGGCCGGGGCAAGACGCCGACCGGGTCCGAACGGACTACCGGAACGCCGGCATCCAGGCAGAGGTATCGGGTTTTATCGCCGATATGGCGGACGCGTATGCGTGGTCCGACGTGGTGATCTGTCGTGCCGGCGCCATGACCGTGGCCGAACTGTGCGCTTCGGGGAGTGTAGCGTTCCTGGTGCCCTATCCACATGCGGTGAGTGATCACCAGACGCGCAATGCGGAATATCTCACGGGTGCGGGAGCGGCTTTCCTGGTACCGGAGTCGGCCCTGCCTACCGGCAGCTGGCTGACGGATCTGGCCGGGTTGGGGGCGGACCGGTCCCATCTGGTGGCGATGGCGAACAAAGCCCGTGCCTTGGCGAAACCGGATGCGGCCGAGCGCGTGGCCGACCTCTGTGTCGAGTTGGCTCATGCGTGAATTTGTTCGCAAAATCCATTTCGTGGGCATTGGGGGAATCGGCATGAGCGGTATCGCGGAAGTGTTGATCGGGGAAGGGTTCACGGTCTCTGGATCTGACCGCCTCCGCAATGTGAACGTGGACCGTCTGGCTCGAACTGGGGCGAGCATTCAGATCGGTCACGATGCAGCGAACATCGAAGGCGCGGATGTGGTGGTCACCTCTTCGGCCGTGAGACACGACAATGTGGAGGTCCGGGCCGCCCATCAGCATCACATTCCAGTGGTCCAGCGAGCGGAGATGTTGGCCGAATTGATGCGATTTCGTCGGGGAATCGCGATTGCGGGCACCCACGGTAAAACCACCACGACCAGTCTGGTGTCTGCGGTGCTGGCCGCCGCCGGACTGGACCCGACTTTCGTCATCGGCGGTGTGGTGAACAGCGCCCGGACGAGTGCCCGCCTGGGGCGCGGCGAGTATCTGGTGGCGGAAGCGGATGAGAGCGATGCGTCGTTCCTGCACCTGCAACCACAGATGGCGGTGATCACCAACATCGACGATGATCACATGGAGGCGTACGGGGGGGATGCGGAGCGGCTCCGGCGGACCTACCTCGCCTTTTTGCATAATCTCCCGTTCTACGGTCTGGCGGTCCTGTGTTTCGATGACGTGGAAGTTCGGAAGCTGCCCAACGAACTGACGCGGCGCCATCTGAGCTATGGGCTGGGAGCCGGAGCGGATTATCGCGCCACCGACCTGCAATTTCACGGGCACAACAGCCGGTTCGCGGTCGAGTCTCCCCAAGGCTCCCTCGGCGAGTTCTGTCTCAGTATGCCGGGAGAGCACAATGTGCAAAATGCGCTCGCCGCCATCACCCTGGCCAGCTCGCTCCAGATCGGGATGGAACCTGTGCGCCGGGCGCTGGCGGAGTTCGAGGGCATTGACCGTCGGTTTCAGGTGATGGGCCCCTTGAAGTGGCCTGGTGGGGAGGTGGAGATGGTGGATGATTATGCCCACCATCCCAAGGAAATCCGAGCCACCCTGAAAGCCACCCGGTGCTGCTGGCCAGAACGCAGAATCGTGACGGTGTTCCAACCCCACCGTTATTCCAGGACGCGCGACCTGTTCGACCAGTTTGTTCAGTTGCTCTCGGAACTGGATCCGCTGTTCGTGATGGACGTTTATCCGGCCGGCGAGACGCCTATCCGCGAAGCGGACGGGTGGTCGCTGTGCCAAGCCATTCGCCAGCGAGGCAGTGAGGTGGTGTTTGTGCCGGATTTCATGGAACTCAAGGCCCTGCTGGCCCGGGTTCTATGCCCGGGTGATGTGTTGCTGACCCTGGGGGCCGGGGATATCGGACGGTTTGCCATGACCCTGTGCCAAGAGGGACTGGAGAAGGCCGGGGGGGCTCCATGATGGTAGACCCTGTCACATCCCGCGAGCCGTTTGACCTGCGGGGTTTACGCGGCGTGCTGCGAAGCCACGAAATGATGTCGAAACACACCAGTTGGCGGGTGGGGGGGCCGGCGGATTGGTTCTACCTGCCAGCTGACAAGGCGGATGTCGTGGATCTGATGGGTCGCGTGCCTCGGGACATGCCGGTGACTTGGCTCGGGTTGGGTAGCAATCTCCTGGTACGTGATGGGGGGATTCCCGGCTTGGTGATCAAAACGGTCAAATGTCTGGGCGGGGTGGAGATGCGGACCGGGACCCGGTTGTATGCCGAAGCGGGCGCCACCTGTGCCAAAGTGGCGAAAAAAAGTGTGGCGGCGGGTCTGACCGGAGCGGAATTTCTGGCGGGCGTACCGGGATCCTTTGGGGGAGCCTTGGCTATGAATGCCGGGGCGTTTGGCGGGGAAACCTGGCCGCTGGTGGCGGAAGTGGAATGTGTGGACCGTGTGGGTCACCTGAGTCATTTCACTCAAGGGGAGGTCGGATATGATTATCGACATGTGGCACTGCCCGAGGGGATGGCGCTGTTGTCCGGCATCTTGGCACTGAAGCCGGCCGAAGGGAAGGATGGTCGCCGGGAAATTCAGGATCTGCTCGCACGACGTAGCGCCCGTCAGCCGATCCAAAGCGCCAGTGCCGGCTCGGTCTTCAGAAATCCCCCGGGCGATTTTGCCGCTCGGGCGATTGAACAAGCGGGCCTCAAAGGTCTGACGGTCGGTGGTGCCCGGCTGTCCACCCGACATGCCAACTTCATCCTCAATGAGGGTCATGCCAGTGCACAGGATATCGAAATCCTGATTGGAAAAGTGCGTGAATCCGTGCGTAAGCACACTGGAATCTGGCTGGAAACCGAGGTACGGGTCGTCGGGAGGACAGGATGAACCGCCTATCGATATCCGCGTCATCGATTTGGCCGGAGGGACCGGATCTCCATCTTGGGTCCGATGCCGAACATCCGATCTGGTTCGTTGCGCTGGTCTTTTTGCTGTTGGTCATGGTCATCAGCCTGTCCGTTTTGGACTGGGCGATGGATCCGGCAAGATTTCCGATCCGGGAGGTGGCCCTGCGAGGGTCATGGGAGCAGGTGGAGCCGGATCGCATTCGGGCGGTGGTTGCCTCTCGGATCAACGGGAACTACTTTTCGACCCGCCTGGAGGTGATCGAAAGCGCTGTACGGTCGCAGTTAGGGGTTTCTCGAGTCCACATTCGCCGCCGCTGGCCGTCCACGCTGGAGGTGCATGTGGAGGAAATCCAGCCGGTGGCTTTTTGGGGGTCGGATCGGGTGCTGGATTTTCAGGGCGACCTGTTTCCTCGCGATGCCCGGGTGGGTCCGTTACCGAGGCTGAAGGGTCCCGAGCATGCGAAGGAGAGGGTTTGGGAGACATTCCAGAACTGGCAGCCCCTGTTTGCCCGCCAAGGCCTGTCATTGGACCAGCTCGAACTGGATGATCGGGCGCTTTGGTACCTCACGTTGTCCCGGGCGGCCGGTTTGACAGCCCGTCACTCGGATGAGCTGCTGGCGGAGACCTCACCCGATGCCGCCCCGAAGGAAGTCAGGGTGATGGTGAACGATCCCAATGCCCAGGATCGAATTCAGCGACTGATTCACGCACTCAACAGCCATCTGATTATGGATTTCCCCCAGATGCAGTCCATCGACCTGCGTTATCCGAATGGCTTTGCCATTCACTGGTCGGACCCCCCTGAACAGCTATCAATGCTTGCTGAATCCTACTGAACCATGGTCCGAAAATCCCATCATAACCTAATCGTCGGCATTGATATTGGCACGTCCAAGGTCTTGGTCATTGTGGGCGAAATCAACGATGGCGGCAACATTGAGGTGATCGGCGTCGGCCATCATCCAGCCAAGGGGCTGCGCAAGGGCGTGGTCTCCAATATCGAATCCACCGTCCAGTCGATCCAAAGAGCCGTGGAGGAAGCAGAACTGATGGCGGGGTGCCAGATCTATTCGGTCTATGCCGGCATCGCCGGAGCCCATGTCAGCAGTTTCAACTCCCATGGGGTGGTCGCCGTGCGAGATGGTGAAGTCACCCATGGAGATATCGTCCGGGTGATTGATGCCGCTAAAGCGGTGGCGATCCCCAATGATCAGCGCATCCTGCATGTGATGCCACAGGAATTCATTATCGACGGTCAGGATGGTATTCGCGATCCCGTGGGCATGAGCGGCGTCCGTATGGAAGTCAAGGTCCATATGATCACCGGGGCCGTCAGTGCCACCCAGAACATCATCAAATGCGTGCGCCGTTGCGGACTGGAAGTGGATGACATCATTCTGGAGCCCATTGCGTCCAGCGAATCGGTGCTGACCGAAGATGAAAGGGAGATCGGGGTCTGCATGGTCGAGATCGGCGGCGGCACCACCAATATCGCCATTTTTACCAATGGAGCCATCCGGCATACCGTCGTCATTCCCATTGCCGGAGATCAGGTGACCCATGATATTGCCGTGGCATTCCACACCCCGACGCCCGACGCCGAGGAACTGAAAAAGAAGCACGGCTGCGCATTGGCCCAGATGGTAGATGAACACCAGACCGTGGAAACACCGAGTATGGGGGGGCGCACCCCCAGGACATTATCTCGGCAGAACCTGGCGGAAATCATCGAACCCAGACTGGAGGAACTGCTGCTGCTGGTCCAGGCAGAGTTACGCCGCAGCGGGTTCGAAGAACTCATTGGCTCCGGGATTGTGATGACCGGTGGCAGTGCCCGGATGGAGGGCATGCTGGAACTGGCCGAAGAAATCTTTCATCTACCGGTTCGCCTAGGCGTGCCGAGATACGACGGTGCGTTGAGTGAGGTGGTCCGAAATCCGATCTATGCCACCGGGGTCGGCCTGATCCAATTCGGCCATGCCAACCGCAATCTGGTCAACCAGATCCGTCAAGAGCCATCCGGGTTCAACGCCCTGCTGGGACGGTTGAAGGACTGGTTCTGGAGAAGGTTTTAGGGGGATGAACATCCAGTGCCCCCTGTCGACCATGTGCCCCGGGTGCGTGGACACACTCTTGCAGCGCAGGACTGGGTGGTCAGGCCGGCTGCTTTTAATTTTTTTCACTATAAGTTTACTAGACATAGGGGGACACAATGTTTGAGTTGGTCGAAGCGGTAAGCCAGCAGGCCCTGATCAAGGTCATTGGCATTGGCGGCGGCGGCGGAAATGCGGTCGAGCATATGCTGAAGGAGGATCTGGCGGGGGTCGAATTCATCAATGCCAATACCGACGCCCAAATCCTGTCGCGTTCCAATGCCCCTACGATTCTTCAGCTAGGGGCTGAATTGACCAAGGGTCTGGGTGCCGGAGCCGACCCGGATATAGGCCGTCAGGCCGCCATTGAGGACAATGATCGGATTGCCGATGCCCTCAACGGGGCCGATATGGTCTTCATTACGGCCGGGATGGGCGGAGGTACTGGGACGGGCGCGGCGCCTGTGATTGCCGAGCTGGCTCGGGAAAAGGGTGCCTTGACGGTGGCTGTGGTCACCAAGCCGTTTCCTTTCGAGGGCAAGAAGCGGATGGATATGGCACTCCAGGGAATCCGGGACCTGCATGATTATGTGGATTCCCTGATCATCGTTCCCAATGAAAAGGTGCTGGCCGTGATGGGTCATGATGCCCCCATCGTGGAGGCATTTGCCAAGGCCAACGAGGTCTTGTTCAACGCGGTCCAGGGAATCTCAGAATTGATCACCCGTCCTGGGCTGATCAATGTCGACTTTGCCGATGTCCGTACCGTGATGAGTGAGATGGGCCGGGCGGTGATGGGTTCCGCCACCTCCCGGGGACAGGACCGTGCGGTCGAAGCCGCCCGTCAGGCGATTTCCAGTCCGCTGCTTGAAGACATCAATCTCTACGGCGCTAAAGGCCTGTTGGTCAACATCACAGCGGGTGCGGACATGGCCATTGGGGAATATGAGGCCGTGGGCAACGCCATCCACGAATATGCGGCTCCAGAAGCCAATGTCGTGATTGGGACCGCTTTCGATGCGGATATGAATGGAGATTTCCGGGTCACCATGGTCGCGACCGGGCTCGGGGAAACCGGTGCGCAACAACCGGTCATTGAAAGGCCCGTCAAGGCGGTCCCGAAAACCCGCCGGACCAAGGAAGAGACGATTGAGCAGCTTCCTCCAAAAGCGATGATGCCGCCCCGTCACTTTACCCGAGGAAGTGCGTCCGCCGTACAGGCAAACCAGGCAGACTTGGACCATCTGGAGATACCCGCCTTCTTGCGGCGACAGGCGGACTAATCACCCCATCAACGGAGTCAGACACGTCCGGGAGCGCACCGGTCGACCGAGCAGCTTCGATCGTGACCGGGGAGTCCGTTCGACGGTCGCGCTTTTCGTCTCGCTCGTTCAGTGGCCGGATTTGACATCCGTCGGTGGCGGTAGACACGGGATTCGGTTTCCGCTTCGGTTCTGCCAGCGGTTGTGCACCGGGGTAGGGGGACCTGGAGTCGGTCCGTCAAGCCCCCGCTGGTTGCAGCCGGAAAGGTGACGGATCGTTGGAACGCTTTGCGGATCCTGACGATCCATCACATGGGCAATGATACCGTAGCAACCGACGGGGGTGGATGATGTCCGGTCAGGCGGCCCGGCGGAAGAATCGGCTCACCCAGGTCAACACTTCGCTGGACTGTGGTTCGTTGTGGGCCAATTGCTCCATGGTGTCCTGATATTGGCGTTCACCAATCTGCTGACGGCGGAAATCGGCCCGATAGGCACAGAACTCCCTGCTGAATTCGGGATGTCCCTGGATCCCCAGCATCAGGTCATGGTCCGTGATCATGCTGTGAGGACAAAAGTCGTTGCTGGCAATGGTACTGAATCCGGGTGGCAGGATCTCGACCTGATCCTGGTGGATCACCACCAGATCGAATTCGGAGTGGTCCGCATTGAGCCAATCAGGGTTGCTGTTCAGGTGCGCACGATGAATGCCGAATCCCCAACCGTTTCGAGACCGTGCGGCCTTGCCCCCCAGCGCATGGGCGATCAATTGATGGCCGAAGCAGACCCCGACGACTCGGACCCGCTGGTCGCGGCAGCGGCGTACAAACTCCATGAGATCGCGAATCCATGTCAGACCCTCGAACACGCTGGCCCCCGACCCGGAAACCAGATATCCGTCCTGTGCTTCGGGGCGAGCAGGCAGTTCACCGAGGTAGCTACGGTATGGGGTCAAATGGATATCCGGGTCGACCGCCTGGATGCCCCGGGAGAACATCCCGAAATAGTCCCCGAACCGGTCACGCCCGTCCTCCGGCACATCGTCACAGAGCAACAGACCAATGTGTAGTATGGGTTTTGTCTTGTCAGCGGCAAGCATCTGATCAGAACACAATGAGATGGTGTGTCCTTATATGCGATTCCGGAGTCCCTGATCAAGTGGTACCGTCTTTCGGGGAGCTGATCCTGGTAGGGGACGACAAACCCTCGGAAGGGCGCACACCTGATTGTCGAGGCAATCGGTGGATGTCGGACGGAGCCTCTCCCCTCCTGTAGTCCGACTCTGCCGGAGTGCGGCCAAAGGGACTGTATCCGATCCAGCACCATAGCCAGCCGATGAATGTCCTTTCCCCCACGTTCAGTACTTATTGGCACAGCCCTGCTCTCGCATCTGCTGCATTACCGCGACCGGTTTCCTTTCCATTTCCGTCTCGGTCCAGTTGCCGATGTTCTGCCCTTGCGAGGCCTTGATCTCCACCACCATCAGGTTGACGGACTAGGGGGCGTTACCCATTGAAGTCATTTCGAGTCGACTCGGTCAATCAAGGGGCGGTCATCAGCAATCGCCATGACCCGTTTCAGACTCAGAGAGGACTCGGGGGAACGCATCCAGCCCGGGATGTCCGGCAACCCCCCCGCGGGTCCCCAAAAGGGCGATGGCCGCAGATTTGACCGGCCCGGTCGGTCGAGGCGGACTTTGAATCGCTCATGATTGATCGGCTCAATGACGCGCGTCCATCCGCCTGGGGCTCCCGATCCCGCGGTGGGTCACGCTTGGACAAGCCTCGGAGTCTGGTCAGGCCCCGAGCCTGATGATGAGATCGTCGATCCAGGGGATGACCGCCATCCACGAAGGGAATGGATGGAGCATTCGGGGGCGACGGCTGTGATCCCGCTGCGCTGTCATCGTCAATCGCCCTGAGACGATGATCGGGCAATTGATCCAGTGCGCCATGGGGTGGAACGCCGGTTTCAACAGCGGAAGCCCTGTCGTCGTCTGGCGACTCGTGATGAGGGATGGAAGCGAAAGGATGGGTCGATGGGAGACTTGGCCAGGGCCATGATTTGGCTGGTATATTGGTTAACGCCCGCTAGGGTTGACCATGGAGCCTGACGAAGTTACCCGTGTTCGGCGAAAGAACGGCATCGCAAGGGGGGCGATGTGGTGCCCGCAGCAGTCAGTCGACGGAGGAACATTTCCCTGCGCACGATGTCAATTCCGTCCTATGGCGGCCCTGTTCATGTTGTGGGTCATCTGGGCTCCGACTTCTGTCGGACAGATAACCCGCCTTTTCTGTATGCTATCCTTCTGGTTCTTCTTCCTGCAACGGTTACCATGCAAAAGCGTCAACTCCCGGTCGGCACTTCCGACTTCCGGAATATGCGCGGCCGGGGCTTTCACCCGTTGATGGAAGAGGGTGAATATGACATTCTGTCCCGTCCACACCGCTTCGGCAAGCACCTTTTGATCTCCCTGCTGAAGGGGTTTTTCGGAGATCATGAAAAGTGGTGTCAGGAACGGTGCCTCCACAATCATTGGGACCGGGATACTCGATATCCAGTGCGATGGCTCAGCTGATGTCTCACGCTGCAAGCTCCCAAACTGCCGTGGAATATGGGCGGGAAGTGGTTCGTATCGAACAAGATGCCATTGAGGCCGTCCAGCACAGAATTGGCAGGGAGTTCAGTTTGGCCTGTGACCGAATACTGGCCTGTCAAGGTAGGGTGGTGGTGGTCGGCATGGGGAAATCCGGGCACATTGGTGGGAAAATCGCCTCGACCTTGGCCAGCACCGGGACGCCGGCATTCTTTGTGCATCCAGGAGAGGCCAGTCACGGTGATCTGGGCATGATTACTTCGGATGACCTGGTCGTTGTGATTTCGAATTCCGGAGAGACCGCGGAGGTGATTACCATCCTGCCCATTGTCAAACGTATTGGTGTGGGACTGATCGTGCTCACCGGGAATCTCGAATCCACCCTCGCCAAGGAGGCCGATGTCTGCCTTGATATCAGCGTGGAAAAAGAGGCTTGTCCGCTGAACTTGGCCCCGACCGCGAGTACCACCGCGACCTTGGTGATGGGGGATGCTCTGGCCGTCAGCGTGCAGAAAATGCGCGGTTTTTCCCAACAGGACTTCGCCCGTACCCACCCGGGAGGGATCTTGGGCAAACGACTATTGCTGTACGCATCCGATCTCATGCATCAAGGGGTGCGTCTGCCGTTGGTATCGGAAGATGCGTCATTACAATCACTGTTGCTGGAGATGACTTCCAAATCACTGGGCATGGCGGGGGTGGTCGATGCTGAAGGCCGCCTGCTCGGCATGTTTACGGACGGTGACCTCAGGCGGACGCTGAGCCAGGGAGAGGATATCTACACGGCTCGCGCCATTGATCTGGTCAATCCCAACCCTTTCACCGTCCCTCCAGACATGCTGGCGGTCGAGATTGTACGGATCATGCGGGACCATGCTCGACAAGGTCCCCATGCGATTAACAGTGTCTTTGTGGTCGATCACGAGGGTCGCGTGGTGGGGGCGCTCAATACCCATGACCTTCTGCGCATGGGAGTGATCTGATCCCGGCTAATGCACCGCCTTCGTCCTTACGTTCCGTTGGTTTTCGGATTCATCATTCTGGCAGGATTGTCGGTATGGCTGCAGTTTGCGGTGCTGGCTCCTCCCGTTGACAACCTGACTGAAAAGGGACCCAATGTGCTCGGTTACTACATTCAGGGTCTGGTCTTACAGGGTATGGATGGCCATGGCAAGCGATATGAATTGCAGGCGGACCGCATGGAGCACTATCCGCAGGACCACCGTGCCTGGCTGGACCGACCTCGTATCTGGCAGATTGGTGATGACCAGTCGCCGAGACGCATTTCCGCAAATCATGGCTGGCTGGACAACCGCACATCCGAGGTGGTAATGGTGGGTAACGTGCGACTTGTAGAGGGTGAGACGGGTTCCAGCGAAGATGTTTACATGGGGGAGCGGATGGTGGTCATTCTGGATGAAAGCCGGATTTAAACATACCCGCGTAACGGCAGGTAGAATGACCAAGGCGGACTATGTCGATTTGTCACGGGCGGTTTGAGTCATACATTAAGGACGATGAGTGACACAGATTCGGCATTCGAACTGACAATTGCCTTGGAGCATCTTCCCTAGTGATTACGACGCGGTGACAACGCCATGATTCGGCCTGACCGAGCGACAGTTCAGCCCCAAGCGGCTGGATATTCTCCACCGCATCGCCTTGAGCGTGAGGTCATCCTAAAGAGGTGCCATGATGTGGAGGGAGCAGGCATGGGCCACCAGGGTGTTCGAGCGGAGAATACACCCGATGGGCGTGGCCACTCGGTATTCGCAGTTTGCGCTTTCAAGACAGTGTGATCTTTGACTGACCGGAGTGTTGTTCTGAGCGGATAATCGTCACACAATGTAGGCTGGTTCACAGGCAAGTTCAAGCAGGCTGTAGATATGCACAAGACATTGACGTGGGTGATGATTCTGTTGGTCACGGGGGCAGATGGGCACGCGCTGGAGAGTGACCACCGTCAGTCCGCCACACTGGAAGCCCATCAGATCGAATTCGACTTGAAAAATGGTGTGCGTGCATACCGTGGAGATGTCGTTTTTCGCCAAGGTTCCATCCTTTTGCGCTGCGACGAACTGATCACTCATCACAACGATGATGGAGAACTGCGCAAGGGAGTTTGCAACGGCACCCCGGCGCGATTCCAACAAAGACCTGAGGCAGCTGACGACGACCTGATCGGCTCAGCGCAAGAAATCACCTTGGACCAGACCGGCAATGTCGTGACCCTGTCGGGCCAGGTGATCGTTACGCAAGGTCGCCATACAATTACGGGCTGGCTGCTGACGTACGACCTGGCGACCGAGAGAATTTCAGTCAATGGGGGTCGCTCGACAGTCGGACATTCGGCCGATGACCCTGATGACGTTCACTCGGTCGTGCCAACGTCCGGAAGCCTTGGGGAGAGTGGCGGGGCCAATGGGGCTTCGTCCCGGGTCAGAGTCGTTATTCAACCATCTGATCGGTGATTCGGGCCGATTTCGCCGTCTGCCGGAGTTGATCCTACTCCATCCCCGCCCATGCGTACACTGTCCACCCGTTCCCTCGTGAAGCAATACAAGGGCCATACCATAGTGGATGGGGTGTCCCTGGCGTTGACCGACCACGAAGTTGTGGGTCTTCTGGGGGCCAACGGGGCGGGCAAAACCACCAGCTTCCATATGGTGATTGGGCTGATTCGGGCCACCCAAGGACATGTTCTTCTGGATGAGGAGGACATTACGGGATTGCCGATGCATGAACGTGCCCGCAGGGGGATCGGCTATCTCCCCCAAGAGCATTCTGTTTTCCGAAGACTGACCACGGAAGAAAACATCCTGGCCGTCTTGGAAGTGTCTGGACAGTACACTAGGGAGGCTCGTCTTCAAATCTGCCAGAATCTGCTTGAGGAGTTTGGCATTGACCACCTAAGGGACAAGCCAGCCATTCAACTGTCCGGGGGGGAGCAGCGTCGTCTGGAAATCGCCAGAGCGCTGTCGCTGAACCCCTCGTTCATGTTGCTCGATGAACCATTTGCCGGAGTGGACCCGATTGCGGTCCGGGAAATTCAACAGATTATCCGGCAGCTGAAAGAGCGGGGAGTCGGCGTCCTGATCACGGACCACAACGTTCGGGAAACTCTGGGGATTTGTGATCGGGCATATATCCTGCATCGGGGCAGGGTATTGATCGAAGGGTCTCCAGAGACCATCATGCAGGATAATCGTGCTCGCGAGGTGTACCTTGGCAGGGATTTTCGCATTTGATTTCTGGCGTCGCCGCTAGAGAAAAATGCTCATGTGCCGATTCCGGGTTATGTCGAAACTTGAGGTCGTATCACAGATTCCGTAACCGGATCCATATGCCTGGAGGGGCATGGGACAGTTCTCAGTGAAATTTACCGTCAATATGGCTATCAGTTGGATAAATTGAATGAGGCCTATGCCTCATGATACTAATCTGAGGCACTTTGCAACTGCTTACGAGCCGCTACCACCCATGCTCTGATGCGAGCAAACAAATCCGATGCCGATGAAATCTGGCTCGCATATTCCATTATGCGGCAGCGATCAAACAACAGCCCAGTATCTCTCGCGACATTCCAATCGACAACTATCCGCTCGGCCACGAAAAACATTCTCATCGGCAAATGGACGGGCTGACTTGAAACCCACTTCGAAAAAAAGTTATTCGGCTGTAACGAATCAACTGCGCTACGCCAATTGCTCCCTGTTTTGCATTGCCCCATTCCAATAAACTGATTGGGTCGACGATCCCCAAATCCTTTCCACACGACAACATCAAGCCGGCCATCCTTGGCGGTAATTGGGGCCGGTGCGGTATGATTTAGAAAACCGCCCCCTTCTCCTAAATCGTTACACAATTCCTTCACTGAAATCTGAAAACCACGTTTGTCAATCGGTTGTGTGCCACTTAGTCGCTTGGAATAGCGGCCAGTACCGAAGACCATGCTCCGTGCTTTCGGTCCGACTTCCGAAAAAAAGTTTCGTGCGATTTCTGCGCACAGCTCTTCGAACAACTTCGTCCCGTCCTCGCCACCATGACGTCTATTGGAACTCATGTTGAATCGCGTGGCAAACAGCAAGTACTGATACAAAATCGAGTACTTCCTATTTATCGATTCCAGGGTCAACACGTTGTCTTGAGAGGATAGCCGAAACGGGTAGCGACCAGATACGCCGCAGTCTGTCTCTCTGGCCACTAAATCACCAAATGCGTCGTCAATGACCGGCCTGACCTTATCATCATCACTCGCACTATTTCTGGCGAGGACCCGGCTAATTTCAGTCGCGGATACGGACTGGCCTCGTTTTTTTCAGGCATTCGAGTTCAGCGCAGTCTGCAATTTCGCCAATCGCATTAGAATGTAAGCTTGGGATAGCAATCATGGGGGAATCTACTCGGCTCTTCCTGCGCTTTTTCGTGTCGACTTTTTGGTCAACTTTCTTTCCATTTCTTCCCATAAATCCAACGCTAAGTCTGAGACCTGATCGGCAAGTTTGATCAACTCCCGATCGCCATTGAAGCCAGTGGACAGGGTTGCCCTGGCCTTTTGCAAAGCATCCTTAGCCTGAACGAGTGATCGCCTGAATACAGATTCGTCACCGTAACTGATTTCCAATGCGACTGACAATGGCATGCGCTCCCGCAGAGCCATCAGTGCGCTCTTGCTCTGCACGACTTCATCCAACTGCCGTAAGTGCGGGTTCTGGCTTTGGACTACCGGCTGTCGTTCTTGTGTACTATCCCCATACAACCAAGTGCACAGCTCCCCTAGATTTTGCAGATGCGATTTCGGTACGGGCGTGCGCGATTCCACTGATGCCGACCGAAGACGCACGAACGACGAGATGCCATCGTAGTCTAATCCGGTATATAGGTGGGAAAAAGGAAAATCGCTCTTGTATCGACGTGATCTATGGTAGACCCCGGTTCTTTCCGCCTGCTCAATAACCATTAGAGCACGGTAAAGGCGTTGTACAATTTTGTGCTTATCGCCAATCTGGCTCGCGATCTTTGTCAGGGGAATGCCAAATTCATTATGCACTTCAGCAATATATTTGGCCTTGGAGTAGGAATCCCACTTTACAGGTCCATTCACATGCTTGAAGCCGATGTAATTCCATGCCGCTGTCCGAGTCGTCCATACCACCGGCACTTTTTGGAGTTCTTTGATTTGTCGGTTCGTCAACTTGGGAATACCAGTGGCACGCACTGTCCTTCTCAGGTGAGGGTCCAACAGGAGTTTGAGTGCTGCCAAACGCCTGTTGCCTTCGATTACGATTCCCTTGCCATCTTCTTTTATGGCAATCAGCGGTTCGTAAGAGAAGTAGCCGCTCGCCGATATCGACATGACCAGTTCATCGATGGCCATGTTTTCCCAAAGAATTGTCACGAGCTGTTCTTGGGAGGGAATACTCCCCTCGACCAATTCAACCAGACGGGGATTCTTGCCGTCAAAGAACAGATCGTTCGGAGATTCCAGAGTTACAGGTTGTAGGCCCTCATGGGTGTTTTGTGGGACCTTGTTGTTTGTCATTGTTGTTTCACTTCCAATGCGACACCAACGGTCTTTGTACGGCATGTCGAGTCAAGATACTAAAGCGCCAAAACCGTTTCGTCTTTTGAACCCAAAGCGCCAGGAGCATGTTTATAGGTACACCCAAACTTCCTGTAGTGATCGTGCTCCCATGATCGTAACGGTGGATTGCTTTACGCATTTCCATAAGTAAAGTTGCAAGCATTTCACTAAATGGGATGAAGGACTTTCCATCCGAGCGCTGATCTGGAAATGGGGAGTACTATCATGAGCGTTTCGTTACGCCTTGTTCAGCTACTTTCGCAAGCATCCTAATGTTCCTCGACATGAACCATTTCGTCGCGCGAACGACAGCGGCAGTTCGGTCGTGGTCAGCGTCCGACTTTCAAGGCGTTACCCGATTTTGCGGGGCACGGACAAAGGCGCGGTCCCATGCAAGGTTTCGTTCGAGTATATCCCATACCCCATCGCACGTTGTCAGACCCACCAGCCCGCTTGCCCCCCACCAGCACTTTGACCACCCACATCATACGCATTTTCTGAAAGCTAACCAACTTTCGGGGAGAGGTCGACGATGAGACCACTGTAGCAGATCGGACCGTCTCAGTGTCCGATACACAATACCATGTTCAGACCGGTAGCAGTTCAGCCACCACTTCCTCCGCCACTGTTCTGGGTTTCCCGACTTCAGTCCCTGTCAGTTCGCAGGGCATCCATTATCGCACCCGACTTCCACTCCGAAGTGCAACACTCGCCGCGCTCCCGGTATGAGAGCATCCCCCGAAGAGAGGGAGCGCGGTGGTCGGCCACTGCGGCCTGTCTTCAATCTGGACAGGCATCTTGGTTCGACGTCTGAAGACAGGGGCGCATTCAGGCGGGCTGGCTCTCTCAATGCATCATACTTAACGATATCACCCGTTCGAGTCAGTGACGGGATCAGACGGATTCAACTACCTTCAGATACAGCGGGGCAGTTGTGGGGCATAATGCCTGTTATGCCTGAATTTTGGGTACAATGCTCCTGTGACATTACCCACTAATTACTGGATGAAAGCCGCACTGAATCTGAAACAGAGCCAGCGTTTGGTCATGACGCCCCAGTTGCAGCAGGCCATCGGGTTATTGCAGATGAATGCAGTCGAGCTTTCCGCGGCGTTGATGGACGCCCACATGACCAACCCTCTGCTGGAAATGGAAGAGGCGGACAGTCAGCATGAGTCGGTCCCAGACGGTCCAGTTCCGGCCATGGAATTTATGGACGAATCACGTGGCTCTCTCGGTGAAGATTGGGTCGACTGGAGCACGCGGCCGTCGCCCTCTTTATTTCCCCAAGCCAATGGGCTCAGCGAAACCCTGACGCAACCCCATCAGAACGAATCACTTTACGATACGCTGGGCGACCAACTCAACCTTCTGCCACTGAATCCACTGCAAAGGGTTCTGACCGATTATCTTGTGCTTCACCTCAATGAGGCGGGCTATCTTGAAGTAGATTTGGAGACCCTGCTGGTCGAGATGCAGGATACTCTGGCGTCGGATACGAAAATTACCCTGTCGGACCTGGAAAGCGCCCTTGGTACCGTGCAGTCTCTGGATCCGATCGGCGTGGGGGCGCGAACCCCTGAGGAATGTCTGTTACTCCAATTGTCGGCCCAACCCTCGGGAGGAAGTGCGCTGGAGGCCGCAAAAACCTTGGTCCAGTCCTATCTGCCCCTATTAGCCAACCGGGATTTTCCGGCCTTGCGCCGAAAGTTGGGGGTTGGGCAGGATATTCTGTGTGAAGCCGTGAAACTGATCCGGGACTTGAACCCACATCCTGGCTACAGTGTCGGCAGAGTGTCGGTGAATTACATCCTGCCGGATATTCTGGTGGAGCGGCAGAACCGGGTCTGGACGGCGAGGCTCAATATGGCAGCCTTGCCCAAGCTGTTGATCAACCCGAATTATCGGCTGCTGGTGAAGGAAAATCATCGGAACGACTCGTTTTCCCGACTCAAGGTTCAACTCCAGGATGCCCAGTGGTTGTTGGCGAATCTCAAAAAGCGTCACGAAACCGTCCGATCCGTGGCGTCGGAAATCGTGGTGCACCAACAATCTTTCTTCGACCATGGCCCGGCGATGATGAAACCGATGCGGATGCGTGAAATTGCCGAGGGGCTGGACATTCACGAATCCACTGTGTCGCGGGCGGTGAACGGAAAATACATGTTGACCCCAATGGGGACATTCGAGTTACGATATTTCTTTTCCACGGGGGTCGGTGCCGGGAATGGCCATCTGTCCTCGTCGGTGGCGGTCCGGGCATTGATCCAGGAGATGGTGGCCGCCGAATCTCCCTTAAGTCCGATCAGTGACATGACAATCCACGAGCGGCTTCGCTCTCTAGGATTTGATATCGCTCGTCGTACTGTCGCAAAGTATCGCGAGCAGATGAACATTCTGCCGTCCAGTCGACGCAAATCACTATTGGAGGCGGCGAAAGGTTGAGCCTGTGTTTCGTCATGCTTTTTGCGATCCAAATGACCGGCATTCCATTCATTGTATGAAGGTACCCATTATGCAAATTTCAATCAGCGGACATCATGTGAACGTCACCGACTCCATGCATCAGTATGTGGCAGGGAAGGTTGAGAAAATTGTCAGACACTTTGACCATCTGACGAAAACCAATGTCATTTTGCAGGTGGAGAAGAAGCGGCATATGGCAGAAGCAACAATTAATGCCAAAGGAGCGATGATCCATGCGTCCAGCACCTGCGATGATATGTATGCCGCGATTGATAGCATGGTGAGCAAACTGGACCGACAGGTGCTCAAACACAAAGAGAAACTGACCGACCATCACCGGACAGATGCGGTGTTGAGTCAGGATTTCGATGCCAAAGATGAACGATGAATACCAGCCCCCTCAATGACGATGGAGCCTGTCCTGTGCTGAACAATTTTCTGGAGATCGGCCGGATTGAGTTGAATCTGGACACCACCAGTCGAAAACGGCTTTTCGAACACATTGCCAAGTTGTCGTGTGACGGGTTGGAGACTGTGGCGGAAGATTGTATTTTCAAAAAACTCACGGAACGCGAGCGGCTTGGCAGTACCGGACTGGGGGATGGGGTCGCGGTGCCACACGGACGAATCGAGAACCTGAAACGACCGATCATCAGCGTGATTCGGCTGCGCCATCCCATTGATTATGATGCGCCTGACGGCAAGCCGGTTTGGCTGGTGGTGGGTATGCTGGTGCCAGTGGAATCCAAGGAAATCCATCTCAAGCTATATTCCCTCTTGGTGCAGCGGTTTCAGGATCAGAATTTCGTCGAGTCCATCAAGGAGTGCCATTCCCGGGAACAGGTCGCTGCCTTGTTTGACGTCTCCGAATCCCATGGCTCCGAGGGATGATTGTCGGGTGAGAGAAAACGCAGTGCGGCCGGTAGCATTGGAATCATCCAGTGAGGACAACCCGGTCCGGCAGGTGCTGGACCATATACCGGGTGCATGCTGGTATCTGGATTCCAGCAAACCGGTCAAAGAGTGCTATCAGCATGCCAATCTGTATGGGTTTCTGAATCCCTTGCGGGCGGTTCCGATTCAGTTGGTGGACGAAGTGTCCCTCGATTGGCTCTATCGTCAGGGAGGGGGGGAATTGCGGCAGGCGCCGTGCTTTGATACCGAAGTCACCCTGGCGACGATTCTGTGCGGGGGCGTGAATTCCAACCCGGCGCTGGAGGAGGTCTGTCGCCAGTTGGATATTGCCCTGCTTCGGACTCCGCTGCATGCCGATGCGTTGCTGGATTTTCTCCAGGCCAATCTGGGCAAACTGCTGTCCCCGCATTGTCATCGCCACGGAGTCTTCCTGGCCGTGATGAATACCGGCGTGATGATTACCGGAATGAGTGGTATCGGCAAGAGCGAAGTGGCCTTGGATCTGGTGCAAAGGGGACATCAACTCATCGCTGACGATGTGGTGGAACTCTATCGTCGTGACGGACCGGAATTGCTGGGAGTGTGTCCACCGGCGTTGAAGGAGCACATTGAAATACGGGGTCTGGGGATTATCAACGTAAAAAAGATGTTCGGCCCCTCGGCCGTTCTGGATGACTATGAACTGGAATTGATCATCAATCTCACCGATGCCACAGACCACGACATGCAGAACCTGGACCGGTTGCTGCCCAGTCTTGAGACCGTAGAAATCCTGGGTGTCAAAATTCCCTGTCTGCATATCCTGGTGGCGCCGGGACGCAATCTGTCAGTCCTCATCGAGGCGGCGATCCGGGACCATCTACTGAGAATGGCGGGGGAACACAGTAGTCTGGAATTTCTCCAGCGCCATAACCACCGGATGGGTATCAAGGGGCCCGAATGAGCCGACGGACAGAACCATGGATCTGATTATTGTCAGCGGATTATCAGGATCCGGCAAGAGTGTGGCCCTGCAATCACTTGAGGATATCGGCTATTACTGTGTGGACAACCTGCCGTCGGTCCTGATCCCGGAATTCTGGCGCTGCCTACGGAATGATGGAATGGCGGGCCAGCATGATATAGTCAATGCGGCGGTGAGTATTGATTCTCGAACCCATCGAATGGCGGAGGGATTGGGCAGTGTTCTGGACGCGATGACGTTGAATGGCCGACCTTTTCGCACCTTGTTTTTGAAAGCTGAGGAGCTGACGCTGGTACAGCGCTATGGCGAAACCCGCCGCAAGCATCCGCTGACCGATGGCACCACTCCGCTGATTGAGGGCATTCGTCAGGAATGGGCCCTGCTTCTGCCATTACATGATCGTGCGGACAAGGTCATCGACACCACTGACACCACCCCCCACGAGTTGCGGACCATGGTTCGGGATTTTTCGGGGGCCACCGGTGGCCAAAGCCCTCTGTTGTTATTCGAGTCATTTGGATTTAAGTGCGGTACCCCGCGAGAAGCCGACTTCATTTTCGATGTCCGTTGCCTGCCCAATCCACACTGGAACAGGACGTTGCGTCACCGGACTGGCCTGGATATTGAGGTGCAGAGATTTCTGGACAGTCAGCCCATGGTGGTGGAGATGACCGAGGAGATCTACCGCTTTTTGTTCAAGTGGTTGCCGGGATTTGATAGCGAGAACCGGAGCTATCTCACGGTCGCAGTGGGCTGCACCGGCGGGCAGCATCGTTCGGTGTACATTTGCGAACGGCTGGCCGAAAAGTTTCATCAGGGAAAGCTCAATGTCCAGGTTCGCCACCGGGAGATGCCAGAGCGGACACCGGATAGTCGGGAATGCGCCCCAGCGGAGCCCATATGATCGAAATCACCCTCCCCGTGATCAACAAACTGGGGCTGCATGTCCGGGCTGCCTCCAAGCTGGTCAAGCTCTGTGCCGGCTTTTCCTCCCATATCAAGCTGTCGGCGAATGGGCAGGAGGTGGATGGAAAAAGCATCATGGGTGTCTTGATGCTGGCGGCGGCTCAAGGCACGGAACTGGGTCTGAGGGTAGACGGCGAGGACGAACAGGCAGCCGTGAATGCGATCCAGGCGCTGTTCGCCAGTTGCTTTGGGGAGGGCGAGTGAACGACGGAATCGACAGGCGGGTCTGATGCTGGCACTTCACGGCACTGGTGTGGGGCATGGCATTGCGATCGGCAGGGCGCGGATTGTCAGCCGACCCTCCCCGGAGATCAGCGAGTACTCTATTGAAGAAGGCGCGGTCGAGTCAGAAATTGACCGTTTGGCCAACGGAATCCGTCTGGCCAAGGATTCGCTTCTGAATCTGAAATCTGACTATGATGGCCCCCTGCCTGCGGAAGTCGTCGGATTGTTGGAGGCGCATGTCACGATGCTGGAAGACCCCATGCTGTGGTCGGAAACCGCTCAACTGATCCGCACTCAGCGCATCAATGCCGAATGTGCACTGTCGCGCTTCGGCCGCCAGCTCGAGTTACAGTTCTCTCGCATGTCGGACCCCTACCTAAGCAGTAAATCAACCGATGTCGCCCAGGTAGTCAGTCGCATTGTGGCGTCACTGATGGACAATGACGATACGCTGGTGCCCCCTCATGAGGGCACCTTCGATGGGGAAGTGATTGTGGCCACCGACCTGACACCGGCCGATACCATCGAACTGAAAAAACACCGGCCGACCGGCTTTATCACCCGTCTAGGAAGCCCGATCTCCCACACGGCGATTCTGGCCCGTAGCCTGCAAATCCCCGCCATCGTGGGGCTACACGGCGCCATCCGATATCTCCACACAGACGATCGGCTGATTCTGGATGGCAAGCGCGGCATCATTCTGGTCAATCCGGACGAATCCGCCCTGGCCGCCTACCGGCAGCGACGAGAGAAGATCGTCCGACGTCATCAGGCCTTGGAGAGTCTCAAGGAGGCGGCCTCCACGACCTTGGACGGAAAGGCGGTGTCGTTGCTTTCCAATGTGGAATTTCTGGATGAAGTCGACCTGAGCGTGGCCCAGAATGCCGATGGTGTGGGGCTGTATCGAACTGAATTCCTGTTTATGAACCGCCGTGAGATGCCCGATGAGGAGGAGCAGTATCGGGTTTACCGGGAATTGCTTGAGCGCAGCCAGACACCGGTCAACATCCGCACGGTGGATCTCGGGGCCGACAAGCAGGTGGAGGGGATCCGCTCGGGCAATGCACGGGCCATCAATCCGGCACTCGGCATACGGGCCATCCGGCTTTGCCTGCATGATCTCGCCCTGTTCAAGCCCCAACTGCGGGCCATCTTTCGTGCTTCCGCACATGGTCATGCGCGGATGCTGATCCCCATGCTGTCCAATCTGGACGAAGTCAACCAATTGCTCTCGCTGATTGCCGAAGTCCGACAGGAGCTGACCGATCAGGGGGAGCCGTTCGACCCGGACCTGCCAGTGGGGGGTATGATTGAGGTACCAGCGGCCGCGGTCTCGGCCGATATTTTTGCCCGCAAGCTGGATTTCCTGTCCATCGGAACGAATGATCTGATCCAGTACACCCTAGCCATTGATCGCGTCGATGATGCCGTGAACTATCTGTATGACCCGATGCATCCATCGATCCTTCGGTTGATCAAAAATGTCATTGAATCCGGCCGTCAAGCCGGGGTGCCCGTACTGATGTGCGGTGAGATGGCCGGTAATCCATCTTATACCCGGATCTTGCTGGCCTTGGGTCTGCGGTCGTTCAGCATGGAACCCTCTTCCCTGCTCGCCGTCAAGCAACAGATCCGCATGAGCCATGTCGGACAATTGAAAAGGGCCTTATCCGGTATTCTGGCGGCCAGAGAGCCGGAAGAATTGCGCACCTTGATCCAGGCACTCAACGATTAATCCGCCCGTCCGTGTTCAAACCCGGTCACCCTACCAGCCTGCGCCGCTTTCTTATGGCGTGGGTGAATTCCTGGAAGGGGTTCTTGGCCGCATGGCACAACGAAGAGGCGTTTCGCCTGGAAACCTTCGGTTGTTTATGGCTGCTTCCGCTGGCCATCTGGCTCGGTGATACGGGTGTGGAGCGGGCCTTGCTGATACTGACGATCCTTCTGGTTCTGCTGGTGGAGTTGATCAATTCGGCCATTGAAACCGTGGTCGACCGCTTCGGCCATCAGCGGCACACACTGAGCGGAAGGGCCAAGGATATGGGCTCTGCCGCTGTCTTCATGTCCTTCGTGATCCTGGTCGCGACCTGGGGGCTGATACTGTGGTGACGACCGGGTTCGGGGATGGGTGGATTCGGCCGACGGGACGCGGCCGGGAAGGGGCTGTCATGTGGTTGCCCCAGTTCCGTATCCGCCACTTGGGGTCCACGGGCACCTCAAGGAGTCCGCGGGACTCTGTTCAGAGCGTCAGGCGCATGCGCACATGGGGGATGCCCGCTTCGATGAAGACGCCCCCTTCGCGAACAAACCCATGACGGAGGTAGAATCGCTTGGCAGATGTCTGGGCGTTCAGCACGACGGTCCGGTGCCCTTGATGGCGCGCCTCGGTTAACAGGGATTCCAACAGCGCTGAGCCCACGCCTCTGGACCGCCACGCTGACAGCACGGCCATCCGGCCAATGGTGCCATCGGGCAACAGCCGGCCGGTTCCGATGGGATCCCCTATCTGCGTCGTGGCGAGGGCATGCATATATTCCTTGTCACGTGGGTCCTGTTCCAGGGATTCGGGCACGCCCTGTTCTTCGATGAAGACTTGGTTCCGGATGGACTGGAGAGTCTTTGCATGGGAAGACCAGCACACGATCCGGACATCAAACCCGCTCACGGCAGCAGCTCCATCACGCTGAGTTGACCCTTGCGGCCGGATTCAATGCGGGTCGGCACACGGTCCTGCCCCGGCCGAAACCACAAGCGGAAAATATGTCCGGGCTTGTCAAGGACAACATGGTCGAGCCTCAGGGTTTCAAATGGGCCGCCCGGGCCGGTGATTGAGACTGGCTGCACTTGCTTAATCACTGACCGGTAGACTCGCCTGGAATTCACATACAGGATCTCTTCGCTCGGCGCCGGGCCAGTCAGCACCATACCCCACGGTAACGGAAAGGTATCCAGCCGGGTCCCGGGTTCGAAATGGATCGGGTCGTGATGGGAAAATCGGATCTTCCGTTCAACATGATCGATCTCGAAGTACCGATTGATCTCCCCAGTCTGGCTCGTCAACTCTCGCCCCGACTGGAGAACGAACATGCCATCTTGCCACTGATACCGCGATTCGATGGTGAAATCATCAAGGAACATGTTGGCGACAAGGCTCAGATCGCTCTCGGCCCTCACCAGATACTGATCACCCTGCTGCTGGAGGGTGTAGGTGATCTTCCCCGCATCCATGCCCCGATAGTGATAGGAGTACTGCCATGTCTCCCCGGGCGCGGACCAGACCGGGCCTGTCAGGCATCCGAAGAGTGCCATGATCAGCCACCCCCCTGATGAGAGCGATAAGATCACGCGGCGGCGGGCGGTCATTGTCTCACCACGGTTCTGGGGTGCAGGCTGTCTATAGCAGGCCAAGGGTCTGGCCATATTCGGCAATTGCCAAGGGGTACAGCCGATGCTCTTCAGTGCGCACCCTGGAAGCGAGAGTGTCGGCGTCATCGGTTGGCAACACGGGCACTGTGGCCTGCATGACGATCGGGCCATCGTCCAGTCGTTCTGTCACCACGTGGACGGTGGCCCCGTGCTCAGCCTCTTGGGCCACCAACACCCGACGGTGGGTATCTATGCCCCGGAATCGGGGTAGCAAGGATGGATGGATATTCAGGATCCGGCCATCGAACTGTTGTACAAAGCAGGCACCCAAAATCCGCATGAACCCGGCCAGAATAATCAGGTCGGGAGAATGAGGATGGATGGTTCGGGCTAGGGCCTGATCAAAGTCGACACGATTCGGATAGTCAACATGGGATATGACCTGAGTGGGAATGTCGGCCTGCCGAGCCCGGTGCAGACCATGGGCCTCCCGGCGATTGCTGATCACAACGGCAATGCGAGCAGACAACTCCTCTCGGCCGATGGCATCCATAATGGCCTGCAGGTTGCTGCCTTGGCCCGAAATCAACACCGCCAACGTCAGCATCGATTCATTCTGATCGGGTCACGAGTTCACGTAACGGGTCGTCGTCTTTCCCGGACTGGATTCGACATGTCCCATGACAAAGGCGTCCTGTCCCTGGCGGCGCAGGAGGGACAGGGCTGGTTCCTCTTGAGCCTTATCCAGGATCAGAATCATCCCGATGCCACAATTGAATGTACGCAACATCTCCTTTTGGGTAATCCCCCCGGTTGTCTGCAGCCAGTCGAACACGGCCGGCATCATCCACGAAGACAGATCTACCACGGCAGTGGTGCCCTCCGGAAGAGCTCGTGGCAGGTTGTCACTGATTCCCCCGCCGGTAATATGGGCCAGTGCGCTGATAGGAATCGACTCCAGCAGTTGGAGTACGGATGGGACATAGATTCGTGTGGGCTCCAGCAGGGCTTTTCCGATCGTCGTGGGTCCGAATGGGGTATGCGGATCGGTGCCGCTTTGCTGCAGGATTTCCCGGATCAGGGAGTAGCCATTGGAGTGGGGTCCAGAAGATGTCAGGCCCAGAAGGATCTGACCGGGCCGTACGTTCGCTGGATTGAGCATGTGGTCTTTCTCGACAATGCCCACAGCAAATCCGGCGAGGTCATAGTCTTTCCCGCGGTACATCCCGGGCATTTCAGCCGTTTCTCCACCGGCCAAGGCGCAGCCGGCCTGCCGGCACCCTTCGACAATCCCCTCAATGACGGTTTGAGCGAGTTCGACATCCAGTTTTCCCGTGGCAAGATAATCCAGGAAGTAGAGGGGTTCGGCACCGGCAGCGAGGATATCGTTGACACACATCGCCACCAGATCGATCCCGACGGTCCCGTGAGCCCCGAGAGTGGCGGCCAGCTTCAGCTTCGTGCCGACACCGTCCGTACCAGAAACCAGTACTGGATTTCGGTATCGGCTCAGGGGTAACTCGAACAGTGCGCCGAAGCCACCGATTCCACCCAACACTTCCGGCCGGTGGGTACTGCGGACAGCCGGACCAATCCGGCGAACGAGGTCATTGCCAGCATCAATGTCCACCCCCGTATCACGGTAGCACAATGACTGGCTAGGGGAATGTCGATTGGTCAAGGGAGAGGCGAAGTGATCAAAAAGTGGATTATGCCTCATTTCATGAGGCCAGATGGGTGATGGTCAAGCGTCTTGATGTCTCCCGTGCCACTCTGAAGTGCAACCCTTGGCCCCGTCGCCTGATCGCTTGAGTTAAGCGGATGGCGGGGGGCCAGAGGATGGCAAACCATCTCTGTTTGCAACCAACGGAGAATACTCATGCCTTCCGGCGACCACCCCCTGACCCATTTCGAAAGAGGCCAGATTCACGCCGGGTGGCATCGGGGGTTGTCGAAACGCGAGATCGCCCGCCCGCTCGAACGGGACCCCACCACGATGGCCCGGGAGACGCCGCGCCACTGCGGACAGCGGGGGGATCGACATCAGCCCGCCCAGGGGAAGGCGACGAGTCGGCATCGGGCCGCCTCGGCTGTACCCTGGAAGATGACTCCCGAGCGCTGGGCGATGGTCGAACACCGGCTGCAGGCCGGATGGAGCCCAGAACCCATCTCGGGCCGGTTTCAACAACCCGGACAAGGGATGGCCGGTCGAGAGTGGATCGACCAATCTACGCGGGCGGACCGAAAGGCGGGTGGGGGCCTTTACGAATGCCTGCGTCGCCGGGGGAAGCAGCCGAACGGGCGGAGAGGGCGACCTGCGGGACGCGGTCACCTTCCCGGTCGGGTGGACATCGCCGAACGCCCGTTGATCGGGGAGGCCAAGGGCCGGATCGGGGATTGGGAGCTCGACCTGATCATCGGGGTGATGCAGCGGGTGCATACGGGTACGACGGACAACGGCAAGGAGTTCGCGGGGCACCGAGAGATCGCGGTAGCCCTCGGGACTGACTTGGACTTTGCCACTCCTTACCACTCTTGGGAACGGGGCCTGGACGAGCAGACCCACGGCCGGGTACGCCAGTCCTTTCCGAAGGGAACGGACTTCCGTCAGGTGACGGCCTCTCAGGTCCAGGCGCTGGAAGAGCGGATCAACCGCCGGCCCCGCAAGGTGCTGGGGTATCGGACTCCGGCGGAGGTGTTCGCCGATGCCTGGCGCCGCCTTAGAAGGCGGTCATTCCTCCCCCATCTCCCCCCTTTCCAGAAGCCCGTATTCGACGGGCCGGGCCCCGCTCGGCCGAAACCCGCCTGACACGGCCCGAGTGGGCCCTTGCGTCGTGAAATCGCCTCGGTCAGACTCCCTGGCGTCGAGATGGATGCCATCGGTGGCCGAAATCAGCCCCTTGGGGGCTGAATTTTCCGGTCGCCGCCAGACTGGAAGTGAGGATCATTTTACCGTCAGTGGCCGAAACCAAAGTGGTACCGAAATCATGAGTTGGAAAAACTCTAAAGCGGGAGGGGGCTGAACGATGTGGTGATACCATCAAATCATGGGATAGATAATGATTGTCAAGGCTTTCCGAATTACAATACCCATTGTCACGTTACATTCATCCCTGTGGCACCGCGTCTCTTGGTTTCCATCCTCCCCAACCTGTTGACCCTGCTGCGGATTGCGGCCTGCCCGGTCCTCGTGCTGGTCCTGAAAGAACAAAACTATGAAGCGGCGCTGCTGGTGTTCCTGATCGCCGGTATCACCGATGGTCTGGATGGTTTTATTGCCAAGCGCTTTGATTGTGCGACATATATCGGGTCCATCCTGGATCCCATCGCGGACAAGCTCCTGATTATCTGTTCCTATGTGATGCTGGCGATATTGGGAGACATTCCGTTTTATCTGCTGGTGATCGTGATTTTCCGTGATCTGGTGATTATTGGGGGCTATTCGATTTTACTGATTGTCATGGAGGATCATCAGGTGCCAATCCAGCCCATCTACTGGAGCAAAATGAACACATTTTTGCAGATTGCCCTGATGGTATTCGTCCTCATGGAGCAAAGTGGGGCGCTGTTACCTGGATACCTTGTCGATTTGCTGGTATTTGGAGTGATCGTGACGTCGGTTGTCAGTGGAACCCTCTACGTCTGGATTTGGGGGTTCAAACGTGAACTGATCAAAGAGAAGCCCCAGTGACCTGGCAGACCGTGATTCCGGCCGGTGGAAAGGACGAATGGACTTTCGACAACTTTGAGGCAGGCCCCAACCGAATGCTGGTCGATTTCGTCCAGTCTGCGGCGGAAGGTCACCGACCGGGACAAGTGGTCTACCTTTGGGGAGACAATGGAACCGGAAAGACGCATCTTTTGCACAGTTGTTGTGTGGCAGCAGGCACCTTGAGTCGCCCCTTTCGTTTTCTAACGGGCGACCTGCCGGTCACCGATCAGGGACTGGACTGTATGGTGGGATTTCGAGAACCGGGCTTGCTGGTTTGCCTGGATGATCTGCACCCTTCCGCGCAGGGAGAGGTAATGGAATGGAAATGGTTGTCCCTGTATGAGACTGTACGCCAATTTGGGGGGAATCTGGTGGTGGCGGCCTCCAGGCCACCGAAAGGTCTGGGCCTGAACATGCCGGATTTGATTTCCCGACTGACGGCCGGGAATGTCTTTCAGTTGCAGCCCCTGGATGATGTGGGGAAAAGACAGGTATTGTTGAAACGCGCCCGGGAGAGGGGGTTTGACATCCCGGCGTCCGTTGTGGAGTACATCTTGCACCATCACGCTCGGGATACCGGATCGTTGTTTCGTCTGTTGGACCGAATCGACGGCACTTCCCTGTCGCGGCAACGACGGGTCACCATCCCCTTCCTGCGAGAACTCTTGGCGGATCACGTCCAACCGAATCGTCCCTGATGCTCCCGAAAAAAGACGTTATAGAGAGGTGCCTTTCAGTAAAGTGGCCGCCTTGGCGACCCGACTGCCGAGCAGGCGAGCCAATCGGATCTCATCTTCACTCAAGGGATCATTGTTGTCTGCACCGGCGACATGGCTGGCGCCGTAGGGAGTTCCACCCGTTCGGGTGTGGGCCAGCACAGTCCCGCTGAAGGGCAGGCCCACCATGACCATTCCGTGATGGATGAGAGGGAGCATCATCCCAAGCAGGGTGCTCTCCTGCCCACCATGCAGGCTGGCGGTCGATGTGAACACGCCGCCAGGCTTGTCCCGCAATGCGCCGGCAAGCCATTGGGGAGTGGTTTGGTCAAGGAAATGCTTGAGGGGTGAAGCCATGGTGCCGAAACGGGTTGGACTGCCTAGGATCAGGGCATCACAGGCCATGAGATCTTCCGGTTTGGCATAGACATCGCCCTGGTCGGGAATTGCGGGCGCGGTCGCTTCGGCGACAGTGGATACGGGAGGGACTGTCCTGAGGAGGGCCTCACTGCCTTCCACGGCTTCCACGCCAAAAGCCACTTGGGTGGCCAGTTCTGCCACCGAACCGTGTCGACTGTAGTAAAGCACCAGAACCGAAACCATCAGTGGAGCAGAAATTCCATGAGTGCTTTTTGGGCATGCAGACGGTTTTCCGCCTCATCCCAGACCACGCTTTGCGGCCCATCAATCACGTCGGCCGTCACCTCCAGGCCTCGGTATGCCGGTAGGCAATGCATGAACAGGGCGTCCGGTTTTGCCTTGGCCATCAGGGCGGTGTCGACACAAAATCCCCGGAAATCCCGCCGACGCCGGTTTTTTTCATCATCCTGGCCCATGCTGGCCCAAGTATCGGTCACCACTAGGTCGGCCTGACGGGCGGCGACGACGGGTTCGCGGACCAAGGTGACTGCGTCACTGTGAGCCTTGGTCAGATCCATGTCCGGTTCATAACCAGCCGGTGTGGCAATCATCAGTTGGAAGTCGAGTTGCGTGGCGGCATTCATCCAGGAATGACAGACATTGTTGCCGTCTCCGATCCATGCGACTCGCTTGCCGGCGATCTCCCCCCGGTGTTCCTGCCAGGTCTGCAGGTCCGCCAGCAGTTGGCAGGGGTGGCTGAAGTCCGACAGGCCGTTGATCACCGGGATGGTCGCATTGTGCGCCATTTCCACGACTCGGGCATGATCACTGGTTCGCATGATGATCAGGCTGGTCATGCGGGACAACACCTTGGCCGTGTCCGCGATGGGCTCTCCACGGCCGAGCTGGGAATCCGAGGGGGCTAGAAAGATGGCATGGCCGCCCAATTGGTTAATGCCGGCTTCGAAGGAAACGCGGGTGCGGGTGGACGACTTCTCGAACACTAGGACCGCGGTATGCTGATGTAGAAGTGTCATACCACCGCTCCCAAGGGGTGCCTGTTTCATCTGCACCGAGCGGTTCAGTACCTGCCGGATTTCGGCAGGTGTAAGATCCATCAGGCTGAGGAAATGTCTCACGGGCATGGGATGGTCCGCTTCAGTCAACCGGTTCCGTGACCCATGGCATGGTACGGCACGGGCAGGTTCCACAATCAAAAAGCACCGTCTGACGGTGCTTGTCAGACCGCATTTTACTGAACCGACAAGGTAAAATGCAATTTCGCCCGCCCTTGCGATTCGGATCAGGGTGCCGGATCAAACGGATGAGTGACGGTATTCCCTTTCCCTTCCTCCTGAACTCGACCCAGCGTCAATTCCGCCGCCGTGATTTCCGTCATCGTTCCCACCTATAATGAAGGGCGACAACCGGCCGCGTTGCTTGAATCCCTCGAAGGGATCGCGGGTCTGACGGAAATCCTCTTCGTCGACGCCAGTGACGATGAACTGTCACGGCGGATTGTGCACGAACTCCCGACGGGAAACTCGGTGCGGGTCATTTCTGCCATGGTTCGAGGTCGTGCGGCGCAGATGAACCAAGGGGCGAGGCGGGCCAATGGCCGAGTCCTGCTCTTCCTGCATTGTGATACCACCTTGCCCCGGGATGCCGTGCTCCAGATGGAGGGGGTGCTACAGTATCGAAAATGGGGGCGCTTTGACCTGCAATTGGATGCTCCCGGATGGCCGTTTCGTCTGATTGAATTCATGGTCAACCTGAGGTCACGTCTGACCCGGATTGCCACGGGTGATCAGGCCATCTTTGTGCTCCGGGACTTTTTTCTGGCACAGGGGGGATTTGCAGACATCGAACTGATGGAAGATATCGAATTTTCTCGACGTGTGGGCCGGCGATATCGTCCGGGACGGGTCGCTTCCCCGGTGCGCACCTCCGCGCGGCGCTGGATCCGACAGGGTGTCGCACAGACCATTGGGCGGATGTGGGTCTTGCGCCTGCTGTACCGATTGGGAGTCCAACCCGAACGGTTGGCCCGCATGTACCCTACGGCCCGATGATTCCACCGAAACCGGGGCCGGTCATTTATCTGTTTGCCAAGGCGCCGCGGGACGGCTTGGTCAAGACCCGCATGCAGCCAGCCCTTTCCCGGCCAATGTGTACGGATCTGGCGGTGCAGATGCTCCGGCAGGTGAGTCATACCTTATCCCGGCATTGGCACGGACCGAGAGTGATCTGTGCATGGCCGGATGCGAAGCATGACGTCTTTGTGCAACTGAAACGTGAGTATGGCTATGAACTGGACATCCAGCAGGGTCGGGATCTGGGTGAGCGGATGCACTATGCCCTGTTACAAGGTATTGCCCGCGAGGGAGCGGCGGCGGTGGTGGGAGCCGACGTACCTCAAATCGGGGGCGAGATTTTCCGACAGGTCGAGACGTGGCTGGGTCAGGGCAAGGAGGTCGTCGGTCCCTCCGAGGATGGGGGATTCTATCTTCTGGGTCTGCACACCGCCGACCCGGGTCTCTTCCAGCACATACGCTGGAAGGAGGAGAGCGTTCTGTCGCAGGTGCTGGAGCGATGTCGGTTCCGGGGTCGCCGTTTTCACCGACTCCCGACGCTGCGGGATATTGATCAGGTCGGCGACCTCCAGTGGCTGGCCAAACGGGACCGGCGGTATCTTCGTTTCCTGACTGGGGCCCGTATCTCGTACCATGACTGAACCCAGACAGGTCCGAGGTCCAACGGAATTTCACTGGTCGCTGATTGGACCACGATACTGGGGGACATGGCTGGGATTAGGTCTGCTGGGGGTCTTGGGCCGGCTTCCGAGACGTTGGCTCATGGCACTCGGCAGCGGGGTCGGAGACCTCCTGCGGTACAGAAGCCATAAGCGAAGGCGGATTGCGGAAGTGAATCTGGCACTTTGTTTTCCTGAGTGGTCTAAGGCAAGACAGCGGGCGTTGCTGGTAGAACATTTCCGGGCCTATGGTCGTGGAATTCTTGATCTGGGATTGACACTGTGGGGGGACGAACAAAAGGTACTCAGCCTGGTGGAGTTTGAGGGATTCGAGGCCCACCGTGAGCGAGTCGCTTCAGGCAAGGTGCTCACCATCACGTGGCATCTGACCACTTTGGAGATGACTGGTCCGCTGATCACCTTGGCGGGGCCTTCGGTATCCATGATGAAACCCTTGAACAATGCGCTGCTCAACTGGATGGTTGCCCGGGCCCGATGTCGTTTTGCAGACCTGGATCTGGTGACCCGGGATGCTGGCTTTCGGCCCCTGCTCAAAGGCCTCAGGGCGGGCCGGCAATGCATTCTGGTGCCGGATGAGGATTTCGGTCAACGGGGAGCGGATGTCGTCCATGTGCCCTTTTTCGGCGTGCCTCGGGCCATGGTGACCACCCCGGGGCGAATCGCCCGCGCTGGGGGGGCGGTCGTCTGCGTGTGCGCTTCCCGGCTGGATGGCCGAACGGGACGATATATCTGCACCTTCGGTCCCCCCCTAGAGGGCTTGGATGGCAGCGACCCACGAGCCGATGCAGCGGTCATTTGCCAGGCCATGGAACAGTTGATTCGAAGGGCGCCGGAACAATATCTGTGGACCTTCCGCTGGTTTCAGACTCGTCCAGAGGGGGGGGGCAGTCCCTACGAGTAAGGGTCGTCCGGATAGCCAGTTCGGCTGGTGTCATCATGGTTCCAGTGCGGGGAAATAATGCCGTTTCGAGCCCCATGGGGCTTCCGGTTTCTGCGCACCCGGATGTGTCCGGGCGTCAGGGAGGCAGGCCGCAGGTGGTTGTCTGGTCGGTCGGGGGGACGGCATCTTGGTAGACCATGGAATCAAACTCCTTTTGTGATTTCCTGGCTTCCTGATGGAGCCATAGACGGAAAGCCAGGATATAGGGTTCGTTTTCCCGTCCGGGGGCACAAACAAAGAAGTAGGATGCATTGGACTTCGAGATGACTTCTGGAAACAACCGGATCAGCCTGCCGGCATTGAGGTCATCCAGGACATGTGCACTGCGGGCCAAAGCGATGCCCTGATGATCGATGGCGGCCTGCAGGGCCAGGCTGCTTTGCGGAAACTTGGTTCCACTGGGCATGTGCCGGACTCTTACACCGGCATCCCGGAACCAATCCCGCCAGCGAGGGAGAATGTCAATGGTACTGCGCCGAAGAAGCGGCAGTTCCAGGAGATCCTGTGGTTCCTCGGGTGAACCGTGCTCTTGCAGAAAACGGGGACTGCACACCGGAAAGACATATTCGGTCAACAGCAGTTCTTCATATAGGTGACTCCAATTGCCATACCCGAGACGAATGCCGACATCCGCGGCCTCTTGGTCAAATTCCACCAAATGGTCAGAAGTGGAAATCCAGACATCAATGTCCGGATAGTCCTGATGGAAATGACCCAGCCGAGGTACCAGCCACTTGAATGCGAATGACTGCAGCAGGGTGACCCGGAGGTCGGATGGGCTGTCATCCTTTTCCTTGATATCTTCGAGGGTACTGGTGATTTTTCTCAGGAAGTCCTGAACGACCGGGGCAAGGGCTTCTCCTGCCTCGGTGAGGACCAGCCCCCGGCCTTGGCGCTTGAACAGCTTCACCCCCCACAGTTCTTCCGCATGATGAATCTGGTGGCTGATCGCACTTTGTGTGATATGGAGTTCATCGGCGGCCTTGGTATAGCTCAGATGGCGCGCCGAAGCCTCCAGGGCTCTCAGTGCCGTGATTGGGGGAAAATGAACGACCATTCAATCCACTCGGTGGAATGGAGACATGAATAAATGCTCATGTATTGCATGAAAATTCATCATTTGTATACGGTGCTCTCGGCCCTTATATTCTTTGCCTCGGTGGTTGGTTGAGACAAACGAACCAGTTGTTATCCAGTAATGATTGAGGTGCGACACATGAATGATATGTTCATCAGGGTAGGCGTCGCATTTGTCGGCGCACTGTCCTTCCTTACGATTTTATTGACCCTTTTACCGTTGGGGGTGTGATCATGCGTACGAATGAAACCATTGTAAACCGGAAGAACATTGTCAGTGGACAATTTCACCGGAATTTCCTGATCCGAATGATCAACCGGTGGCAGGCCTGGAATCGGCGTCGCCAAGCCATACGGGAACTACGGGCCATGCCGGATGTCTTATTGCGGGATATCGGCATTCAGCGGCATGAAATCGAGAATGTAGTGAAGTATGGCGGAAACTTCGCCCACCTTCACCCGGTTGAGACCAGCTCAGCGGTGGCTCCGCTTAACAAAGCCGCAGCGTGAAACGTGAAGGCGTTTTACTCCTCCATTGGTGTTTGATTGAGGCCCTCTCCCCGAGGGCCTTTTTTTCAGATCCAGCCAGCCAGCATGCCCTGAACTTTGAGGAGTGGTGTCCGTCTGACTTCATTCATCATATGGTCGACCGCCCCTTCAACTGTTTGGGGAGGATGAGGGGGGTTGGGAACCCCGATCCGGTCGCAAGGGCCAGTCGGGAATTCAGGACAGCGGGAAGATGAGGTCAATCGAAAACCGGACACAGGAGGGGGTCTTCGCGTTACACTCGCCAGATTGAAGCTTCAGGATACCGATGCTCTGGGTCAAGGCCTTTCATTTGATTTTCATGGTGACGTGGTTCGCCGGGCTGTTCTATCTGCCCAGACTCTTTGTTTACCATGCCATGTGTGAGGATGAGGCTGGAAACCGCCGCTTCAAGATCATGGAGCGAAAGCTCTTTTTCGGTATTATGACTCCGGGCGGTCTGCTGACCATTGTCTTTGGGCTGTGGTTGTGGCTAGGGTACGGATTTACGGGACAATGGCTGGTGTGGAAATTGGGGGTGGTGGGATTGCTGGTGGTGTACCATGGCTGGTGCCTACTGGCATTGCGGGCATTTCGTGACGATCTCAATACCCGGAGTCACGTCTATTATCGGCTGATGAACGAACTGCCGGTGCTGGGTTTGGTGGCCGCGGTTCTGTTGGCGATTCTCAAGCCAGGAGTTTGAGTCGGCTCTGCGCCGCATGTCAGCTGACGACAACTGGGCGATGCTTAACGCCTTGACGCGAGGGATCGACACGATGCCACCGTCGATATCTTCCGGAGTGTCTTTCTCATCCAGCCACTCTTTCGTCTTAAGTATTCCAATACCCAGGCGAGTTTCGAAACTGGGTGCGACCCTCCGGCGTCAAGTCATCAGCATCCCGTCCTATTCCACCAGAATGAATGCCACATGTTCGTCGACATAGGGCCGCTCGAAAAAAGTTGCGCTCATCTATCCGTCGACTTTGAGACTACCGATCCGCTCAAGCAAACGATCCAGGACTCACAAAGGGGTGATGTCCCAATGCGGTTCCTGCCAAGGATGAGCGCATGGCCGGGGAAGACCACCTCACCCTCGGCGATACTGTTGAGTGCGATGAGGTGATAACACCGAGACCCACCGCCTCCAGCCGAGTCTGACACTGTTGGAACGCTAGGGATCTCTGGTCAATCCGAGTGATCTTCGGCGGTTCCCAGTTGCGTTCGGGCCACCGCATGACATCTTGGATCTGGCGTATGGGTGGACTCTGGTTGAGGGCGGGTTGCCTACTCGTGGATGCAGAAGGGCACCCTACCGGGTGGTCAATCGTACGCCGTGGCTTCGATGGGTCAGATGTCCTTGAATCAGGTGGAAACTTTCCTGTGGGGTATATTCAGGACACTGCCTCCGATGACCATCGCTCTTTCGCATGCCATGCGCAAAAGGTTTGTCGTCGTCAGTCACCATATGCCATAATGATCCATGATGACCAGAACCGCCCCTGACATTGAGGGACTAGAAGCGTTCGCCGCGCTGTCGGATCGCCGACTGACCGCATTCTTTGTGGGTCGGGAGCCGGAGATCACCTTCATCACCCAACGGGTGCAGGCGGTCGCCAGCGGGCATCGGTCGGGTGACCGAGAAGCGGTGGCCGGCAGCACGGTGCTGATTACTGGCGTGCCCGGTGCTGGTAAGACCTCGCTGATGAGGAAGTTGCGCCAGCAGTGGAGCAGTGCGACAGGTGAGGAACCGTTCGGAGTCGATATTGACATCAGCGAGCTCGGCAGTGCCGAGGGACTGACTCGGGCCATTCGAAGAGCCAGTCCCGCTGGCAGTGGCGGACATTGGCTGGCGCATGTCTTCAGTCGGTTTAGTTCGGTCAACCTGGATGTTTTGGGTACCGGCCTCGGCGTCAATCTCCGGGATCCCGGAGTCGAGATGGAACCGATCAATCGGCCGGTCGTGCTCTTCATCGACGAGATTCAGACCTTGCCACCTGATCCCCGGGCAGCCGAAGTCAGGCTGCTTCGAACCCTACATCTGGGCACCCACGGAGTACCGGTTGTGCCGGTGCTGGCGGGCCTTGCCCATTCTACCTCGGTGCTGCTGGATGCCAGCCTCAACCGCCTATCGCCGTCGGATGGGTTGCCTTTGGGCCCGCTGAGTCCGGAGGAGACGGCGCAGGCCGTGGAGATGTTTTTCGACCACTTCCAGGTGGCCGGCGACCGAACTGGGTGGCCTAATACCGTCACCCAATGGTCCGATGGCTGGCCAATGCATGTGCATAATTCATTGCAGTCGCTGGCGGGGGAACTGTCCCGTAACGGGGGCGATCTTGCTCACATTCGGCCGCTGGTGGTGAAGCAGCGGGCGGCAGCGCTGCGGACCAGCTATTATGGTCAACGCACTGGCGATGTGTTCGAGGAGCATCTGGAGGTGCTGGGCCGGGTGATGGCGCATATCGGCTCCATCAGGCACAAAGCTGACATCAAGCGCCTGCTGGTCGAGTATGGTGGCAACCACCCGCTGGGCATGGAGGCCGAACAAGCCTTCCGGCAGATGCTGGCCAGAGGGATAATTCAAGGCGACAGGAATCGCGTCTACCGTTGTCCGATCCCATCGCTGGCGTCCTGGATGGCCTGTGGCGGCAGTCCTTTGCACCAGGAAGTGATGCGCGGCGATGCCGAGGGGGTTGTCGAACTGCTGGCAGCGGGTGTCGACCCGGCCATCCGGGATTTGCGCGGCCGCACGGCGCTTCAGCTCGCTCGCGAGGAAGGCTGGGCCGACATCGCCAGAATTTTGGAATCAGCGGCAGACCCAAAGGATGATCAGGCATTGCGCAGTCCGTTCGATAATCCTGACCCGAACGGCGGTCATCAGGATTAAAATGGGACCTGTCGTTGAAGGGATCCATGACGCCGGATCTGATCTGGCTGTGCCACGCAAAGTGATCACCCATCCTACGGAAAAGCTACCACTTCAACCCGGGGCTCTTCTCCTCTGAGTGTTGCGAGGCGACCTCCCACTCCGGGCCCTCACCGATGTTCAGTCGACACGCGGTTGCCGACGCATGGACTCGCGCTTAAGTCCGCTCCGACCAGCATGGGCCCCCGCCGGTGGAGGGTCGTGTCCGACAGGCTGGGGGTGCCGAAATAACTGTCACTGAGCGCCATCTGATTCAGGTAGCGGAATTGATGGTGGACGCCAGCGTCATCAGTGAGGTCGACATGTCGCATTCTATGGCCGTTCGGCTTGGGAGGCGCTCGGTTTCCTCGACGAAGGCATACAGGCTCTTGTGATTCCCGGGCTTGGCATCCAGAAATAAAGCAGAAATTTAACGTCTTGAGCTGGGGGATGCTTGCGTCGTGGTGCACCAGCAGGCGTTTCGACGCATTGCGCTCATAGTCGTTTTTCTTCTCGCCGTCGGATTGTGGATCATCTCCGGTGACAGTGGAATCACTGCCGAGATCGTGGGGCAGACGATAGCCGCCGCCAATGCCTGCTGGTAATCATGTTGATCTCAACATGATTACCAGTATCCCTAGCGATGTATTCGGGAGTGGGCGGACCTCCCCGACATGCGATACGACTTTGCAAGCAGAACCCTTGCGCTCGGTGAGGGGCTGCCGATGATTCGAAGCGACTGGGTCATATACAGGTCTAGGTCATGACACGTCCTGTGCGCTTGGCCAACGACCCCGTCAAGATCTCAGGGTCATGCAGTCAGGAGCAGCATCGCACACCCCTTGCGCTCTTGGCACCCACATAAACGGTATGGAGGTACCGTTTCAGCAGCCTTTTCCCGCTTACCAAGTACTACGCGATGGTTGCTCAACCTTTTCCCGTATGGGGGCTCACTCAACTGCAACAGATGGATTTTTCAATTGGCCGAGATATAGACTTGCAATTAGCCGCACTCTGTTCTTACACTTGGCCGATGTCAAATCCGGTCTTTTATCCTTGATCCGTCGAGCGCCAGCTTATTGAAGCACTGGAGGATTCACCGGTCGTACTGATTCACGGGCCCCGTCAGTGTGGCAAAACAACCCTCGCTCAGGTCACCTGTGCACCGAACTATCCTCTCCACCTGACCCGAAAGGCCGATAAGCCTGCATGGGGAGACACTCGGGAAGATCGAGACTATGGGTATTTCAGCCTTGACGATCCCGTTACGAGAGACGGCGCTCGAGCGGATCCGATGGGGTTCGTTGCTAACTTGCCAGAGCGCACCATTCTTGACGAAATCCACAGCGTGTTCCCGAGCTATTTGAGGTGATCAAGACAACCGTGGACCGTCAGCGGACTCCGGGTCGGTTCCTGCTGACGGGTTCCACGAACGTCTTGCGGGTACCCCGACTGTCGGATTCGCTTGCGGGACGCCTACAAATCGTGCCATTACATCCTTTGACACAGTTTGAGCTGACGGGTCATTCCAAGTCATCCCGTCCTGATGCGGACTTCCTGATCGCCCTGTTCGGAGACGGGTTCCCGATATTTCAATGCGAGCGTCTCGGCGGACAGCTTGTCGAGAAGATCGTGGCTGGCGGCTATCCTGCGGCATTGGAGCGCCCGACAGCGAGGCGCTCGGCAAACTGGTATCGGGCTATGCGGAGGCGCTCGTCCAGCGCGATGCAAGGGACATCACGCGGGTCCGCTCGCTCGACATCCTGCCACGACTCCTGCGTACCGCCGCCGCACAGACGGCCCAACTCTTCAACCTCAGCAGTCTGGCCTCGCCGTTCGAACTCAGCCGGCCTTCAATCGGGGACTATGTGACACTGCTTGAGAGACTTTTCCTTCTGGAACGGCTCCCTGCTTGGCACAGCAATCGACTGAAGCGGCTGATCAAAAGGCCGAAATTGCATCTCACCGATACCGGCCTCGCCGCAGCCTTGCTCGGTGCCGACGCCAAGGCTTTGATGGCAGACCGAACCCTCTTGGGTCACTTCCTGGAAACGTTTGCGTTTCTGGAATTGCGAAGACAGGCGAGTTGGCAGGATACACCCACCGAGTTCTTCCATTTTCGGGACAAGGACGGCGCTGAAACGGATATCGTGATGGAGCAGGCGCCCGGCGCTGTCGTCGGCTTGGAAATCAAGGCGGCCGCGTCGGTCAGTTCAAGGGACTTTCGTGGACTGCGCAAGCTCGAAAAAGTCGCCGGCAACCGCTTCGTTCGCGGCGTAGTGCTCTATGACGGTGAAACCAGCCTCCCCTTTGGCGATCGCTTCCATGCGGTTCCGATGTCCCGATTGTGGAAAATACCGTAAGCGTTTCCATCCGTTACGATCTCGCTATCTCTCGACAACATCACCACGCGAGGCACTCAAGGGGGCGTGAATTCGAACCAGGGACCTTCCGGTTGATGGGTCTGGGCGTTTTCATCGGTCTGCTGCCGACGGATCCGCGTGTTCCGGTCGGGCATCGCGGCCCAGTAAGTGGCGAACGGCCTCATCCGGGGGGCGTTTCTCGTACAGCACCCGGTATACCTGTTCAGTGATGGGCATGTCCACCCCAAGACCGCTGGCCTTGCGATGCAATTGCAGAGTGGTTTGAATGCCCTCGATCTCCTGGCCAATTTCCCGGGCGATGAATGCCGGACTTTTCCCGCGGCCGAGTCCAATGCCATATCGCCGGTTGCGAGACTGATCATCGGTACAGGTCAGCACCAGGTCTCCCACACCGGTGAGGCCGCTGAAGGTCTCCGCCCGTCCCCCGAGGGTAGTCCCCAAGCGAATCATTTCCGCCAGGCCCCGCGTGATCAATGCCGCCTTGGCATTGGCACCGTAACCCAGGCCATCGCTGATACCGGTGGCAATGGCCATGACATTTTTGATGGCCGCCCCCAGTTGAACACCGACCGGATCATTACTGAAGTAAATTCGGGTTGTGGTCGACCGAAACCACTGGGACAGCACTTCGGACTGCCCCGCCTGATAACAGGCCAAGGTCAGGGCGGTGGGCATGCCGGTCGCTGTTTCCCGCGCAAAGCTTGGACCGGATAGTACGCCTCTGACTGTTTCCGGCGGAAAATACCGGGCAACCACATCGCCCGGCAGGTTCCCGGTGCGGGGGTCGAAACCCTTCGTTCCCCAAAGCAGGGTAGCCTGCTTGGGATCCATCCCGGCTTGACGGATGGTGTCGTACAGTCGGGCGACGACTTCACTGAATGCGTGGCTGGGAATGACCAGCAGAAATCTTAGTCCGGGATCAATCAGTCTTTCCAACTCTTCGGTGGGGATCAGATTGGCCGGCAAGGGAATGTCAGGAAGATAGCGTTGATTCTGGCCGGTGGCGCGAAGTGCCCCGATACCGCTGCGCCCCCAGAGGGTGATTTCAGAAAAATTGGCGCTGGTCAGGATGGCTAGGGCCGTGCCCCAGGACCCTGAGCCCAGGATATTGAGCCGTTCCGTGGCCGGGTCAGACATGCCAGCGACTGCAGGAAGAACCCCTACTGGATCGTCTGAGACTCCTGCTCGGCCACGGTCTCACGTTCCGGTCGGTAGATGGTTTCAAAGTTGATCGGCGAAAGAAGAACCGGGGGAAATCCACCCTTGGTCACCAAGCTGGCTATTTCTTCGCGGGCAAAGGGAAGCAGCATGTTGGGACAGGCAATCCGCAGCAGCAGGTTCCGGTGCTCATCATCGTCAGGATGAATTTCGAAGATGCCGGCTTGGTGAATTTCGGCGATAAAGATCGTTTTTTCCTCCTTGGTCGCCGTGACCGTGGCCTGCAGTGTCACTTCGAAGAAGTTCCCGTCGGCATCCATCTGATAGTGGTTTCCATTGATGCTGAGCTCAATATTCGGTTTCACAGCCGACTCCGCAAAGATGTCGGGGCTGGCTGGCGATTCAAAGGAGGCATCCTTGAGATAGATTTTCCGCACTTGCAGGCGTGGCAGTTTAGTGTTGGCCATATTCAGTTCGGTGGCAGAGGATCAGTGGTTAACCTCGAGTCAGCGGCAGGTTTTCCTTGTGCCACGAAGCCACACCGCCATCCAGCACATACAGTTCCTCAAACTGGTTCTTCTTCAGGATTCCGGCCGCCTTCCCGGCCCGCATGCCAGTTTGACACACCAGGATCAAGGGTTTGCCACGATACTTGTTGAGTTTCTTCAGATTCGATTCCAAGGTGTCCAGCGGCAGGTTGAGGGACTGCTCGATATGTCCCTTGCGGAATTCGTCCTGGCTGCGGATATCCACCAAGACCGCGGATTTTCTCGTCTGGACCTGGGGCAGTTTCCCCGGAGAGATTTTGATGGCCCCCCCGGCGAGGCGGCTCCCGGGGTCGAAGGCCAGCAACAGCAAAATCGCCGTGAGCATGACGAACAGATACCAGTTCTGCATGGCGAATTCCATGAACATCATTGCATCGACACTGAGTGGGCTCGAATTTCAGGAGCAGCGAATTGTACCGCAATCACAAGAGTTTTTTGGCGTTTCGCGACTTCCCGGATCGGAGAAGATCCGTTCCCGGGGAATGGGTCGGAACCCATCGACATTGATCCGGTCCAACTGCTCATCGGGGTTAGGGGTTGAACCGACATGCCGACCGGCCTTGCCGGTCTCGGCATCACGGAACATCTAACATGATCAGTTAAAATGGTAGTATTGGGATGAATCCTGTGATAACCATCGTGAGAACCCACCACTTTTCAGGCGACAACCGACGATTATCAGGCATTCGCCTGAATCGGTTCGTCGGCCTTTTTCTGGGAATGATGTGTCTGCTCCCGGTTAAGACCGGGTCACAGGAAATCCATGCCAGCCAGACAGAGGAAGCTGGTGAGACGCTCTCTGCCGACCCGGCGGAAGAGGTTGTCCAGGCACTGCCACTGGAAGAGTTGCAGGTGTTCGCGGAAGTCTTCGGAAAAATCAAGAGTGAGTATGTCGAGGAAATCGGGGATGCGGAATTGCTGAACAATGCCATCCAGGGAATGCTTAGGGGCTTGGATCCCCACTCGGAGTTCTTGGCCCCGGAGGACTTTCAGGAGGTCAGAATCTCGACCGAGGGGAAATTTGGCGGATTGGGTGTTGAGGTCACCATTGAGGACAATCTGATCAAGGTGGTGGCTCCCATTGATGACACCCCGGCCCAAGACGCAGGGTTGCGCAGCGGAGACATCATCGTACGCATTGATGGTGAGCAGGTGTTGGGGTTGAATCTGGCGGATGCCGTGGAACGGATGCGAGGTGAGCCGGGGACATCGACCGTGTTGACGATCGCTCGCCCCGGTATTCCGGAACCTTTCGATGTGCCCTTGGTCCGGGCCGTGATCAAGGTGGTCAGTGTCCGAGGGTCTCTCTTGGAGGAAGGGATCGGATATGCCCGGATTTCCAGTTTTCAGGGCGGGACATCGGCCAACCTGCGTCGTCGCATTGAAACACTGAAGCAGGCAAACGGCGGTCGGCTGAACGGGTTGGTGCTGGACCTTCGGAACAATCCTGGTGGCGTGTTGAGCAGTGCGGTGCGGGTGAGCGATCTTTTTCTGGAGACGGGTACCGTGGTCTTGACCCGGATCAGGGGTGATGTGGTCGAAAACATCTATGAGGCCAAACCGGGCGATATCCTGGAAGGATCCCCCATCGTGGTACTATTGAATGGTGGCTCCGCCTCGGCATCGGAAATTGTGGCCGGTGCGCTACAGGACAATCAGCGCGCCATCATCATGGGCACGCGATCATTTGGTAAGGGATCAGTTCAGACGATCATCCCGGTCAATAACGGGGGGGCACTGAAATTGACCACGTCTCGATATTACACGCCGCAAGGTCGTTCCATCCAGGCTCAGGGGATTGTTCCGGACCTTGAGGTTCGTCCGTCAGAATTACGGGAAATCGAGAACCGGCCGGATGTCAGGGAGGCGGATCTGCCCGGACATCTGCAACAGGAAGCTCCGGCCATCGTTTCGCCCACGGGGCTGGAAAAAACGCCCACCAGTTCAGTCGACGAGGCCGGAGGGATGCACCTGATGAAGGACGATTACCCGTTGCGAGAAGCGTTTAATCTGTTGAAAGGCTTGAACCTGATCAGCCGGAAGACCGGGACCAGTCCCTGAGGCCTGTTTGATCGTGGGGGCGGGTCTGGATGTTTAGGTCCTTTTGTTGTGCCGCTTGCGCTTGGCTCTGCGCCACCACACGATGAGGTTCAGGTATCCTCGACGTGCCCAGGTAAAATTTGTGGAAAGAACCAGCAGACCCAACGGAATCATCCAGAGCCCCAGCACCGGGAGAAACCAAAACAATCCACCGAGCAACAGGGCAATGCCAATGATGGTTCTGCCGTGATAAGGCACCCTTCGGACAAAGGGGGGGATTTGGCGATTCATAGGGTTCAGTCTGCGCAAAAGATGGATGGTTCTTTGTGACCGCTGGATGCGATACTATGGGCCATCAGGATTGGCCCTTGGACTCGGCAACCATGCGATAGGAACAAGGCTAGATCATCAATGCAGCTAGATTTTACAAAAATGCAATCCCTAGGGAATGATTTCGTCATGCTGGATGGAGTCAGCCGGAAAATGCCGCTCTCGTCCGCAATGGTTCGACGACTGGCGGACCGCCATTATGGCATCGGGTGCGACCAGATCCTACTGGCCGAAAACAGCCCCGTGGCGGATTTTCGGTTTCGGATATTCAACCAGGATGGCAGTGAAGTGGAGCAATGTGGCAATGGCGCCAGATGTCTGGCCCGTTTCGTGCATGACCGTGGTCTCACGGACCAGTATACCATTTCCGTGGAAACGCTGAATACCCGGATGAGACTGGAACTCCTGGATGACGGAGCGGTCCGTGTGGAGATGGGGGTGCCCGAATTTCTTCCCGAACGCATCCCGTTTCTGACGGACCAGCCCGCAGAACGATATGCGCTCGAGGTTCAGGGAGAGAGGCTGGCCATTATGGCGCTGTCGCTCGGAAACCCGCATGCCGTCCTGCTGGTGGAGGATGTGCACACGGCTCCGGTGGAACGCCTGGGTCCCTTGGTCGAAAATCATGTCCGTTTTCCAGCCCGTGTGAATGTCGGGTTTTGTCAAATCGTGGCGCGTGACCGCATCCGGCTGCGCGTGCACGAACGCGGGGTGGGGGAAACCCTGGGATGTGGCAGTGGAGCCTGTGCGGCCGTGGTGGCGGGCGTTCGCCTGGGTCGGTTGGATCCAGTGGTGTGTGTCAGCCTTCCGGGAGGTGAAGTCTGGGTCCAGTGGAACGGGGAGGCGGCGGTACACCTGACCGGACCGGCGCAGACGGTGTACACGGGCCACATCACCTTACCCGTGGAATTCGAACGAGCCGATGATTCATTTACTTCATGATTGAGATGTTCCATGAAATCCGAAGATGTGGCCGCTTATCTGAAACAGAATCCGGCCTTTTTTGATGAGAACAGCGATGTGCTCGCGGGAATCTTTCCGCCACCGGAACACGCTTTTCAAAAACGGCAGATTGACGTATGGCGTGAACGTCATTCTCGGGAACGGGCCCGATATGATCAGTTGGTGCAAATAGCCCGCCAGAACCAGACACTGGAGTCGGTCCTGCATGGGTTTGTCTGCCGACTACTTGGGAAAGGCCAGTGGAGTCCCGACGCCTTGGTCGAGACGGTGAAGGAATGTTTCCGAATCGAAGGGGTCCGGTTATGCCTTGAAGACTGTCATGCCCTGCCGGACGGGGAGTTCGGTTGGTTGAAAGAGCGGGTGCGGCATGGAGGCAGTGTGTGCGATGACCGGGTCTCCCCCACCCTGCTGGCGACATTGTTTGGTGAAAACGATCCGATCCGGTCCTGTGCTTTCATTCCCTTGACCGCACATGGGCGACAGGGGATATTGGTCCTCGGATCGGTTGAAAGGGACCGGTTCGAAGCGGGCTTGGGAGTCATCTACCTGGATCGAATCGGTGAACTCATGAGCGCTATTTTGTGTCGAGAGTCGGGGTGACGCGGTTGTCGGATCTGGCCTTGGAGATTGATCAATTCATTGTCTTCCTGACTCGGGAGCGACACCTCTCTCCGCATACGATTGAGGCCTATCGACGAGACCTTGTCTGGCTATACCGCCTGTCCCAGGAAACGGGCCTGCTTGGCTGGGGGGATATGACCGTCGCCCAGGCACGTCGTTATCCGGCACTTTTGCACCGCGCTGGCTTGGCCCCGGGAAGTATCCAGCGCTGGCTGTCTTCCGCTCGGTCGTTTTATGGATTTCTAGTCCACAAAGGCCTTGCGGCCAGCAATCCCTTTGTGTCCATCAGCGCCCCCAAAGCCGCCCAGACTCTGCCTTCTACCTTGTCTGTGGATGAAGTGGGCGAATTGTTGAACCATCCCGGAGATACCCCGTCACAAAAACGGGACAGTGCGTTGCTGGAACTGTTCTATTCGTCTGGGCTGCGGTTGTCGGAACTATCGCGGTTGGATGTCGATACGATTGACTTGGACCAAGGGGAAGTCCGGGTATGGGGCAAGGGAAGCCGGGAACGCATCGTGCCGGTGGGAAGCAAGGCGAGAGAAGCGCTCCAGGACTGGCTCGGGGTCCGCAACCAAATGGCGAGACCCAAGGAGCGGGCGTTGTTCGTCAACCACCGTGGAGACCGACTGTCCAATCGAGGTATCCAGTACCGACTGGACCAATGGGGCAAGGCGCGGGGATTGGGTCGAAAACTGCATCCGCATATGCTCAGACATTCCTTTGCCAGCCATCTGCTGGAGTCCAGTGGCGAGTTGCGGGTCGTCCAGGAAATGCTGGGGCATTCTGACATTAGCACCACGCAAATCTATACCCATCTGGATTTTCAGCACTTGGCCCGCGTCTATGACGATGCCCATCCCCGAGCCAAGAAGCGACGGGATGTGTAGCGGGTCCCGATGGCCATGATCAGTGCGGATGCAGAGATATTCCGGCCTTTCTTCTTCGACGGCCGGAGTGGGGCATCATCCTGCGAGTGGCATCCAGGCATCCCGGGGAGGACCCCATGATTGTGACCCGACGCATCGCGTGGGTCGCTGTGTGCACTTCGATGTCGGCCTGTGGGGGTGGTGGAGGCGGAGCAACTGGCCCAACGTTTCAGCCTCCACCGACCGCCAATCCCACCGACCAATTGAAAACCGTGCGGTTTACGATGCACCAACCCGATGTTCTGGAACAAATCGGGGCGCATCATGCGTATGCGAGAGGCCTTTCGGGGCAGGGGGTGCGAATTGGCATTGAAGATACCATTGTGGACTATACGCAGCAGCGCGAGTTCGGAGACCGGGTCAATCTGCGCAAGGCGGAGGGAGCGGAACTGACGGTCCGGCATCCGTATGGAGATGATCCTTTAAGCGACATCCAGAGGTGTCGACGAGCTGGGACCTGCTCAATCATTCGTCGCAACAGCCAAGGAGACAACGAGGCGCCCAACCGCTGGGTACAGGCGATTGTGCGACACAATGGATGGGCCACGAGAGATGATTCGGTGTTCATTCTGGATGAGCACTATCGGGAAGACGAGTGGGTTGCATCGCGCAACCGATGGCGAGAAGTTCCCACTCCCTACGGTGGGACCGGCCGTCATGGCACCATTGTGGCCTCCGTGGCCGCAGGCGCCCGTCTGGGCGTCGCGCCCCGCGCCACGATCATCCCGGTGGTTAGGGATTTTTCCGATGATCAGCGGGATATCGATGTTGCCGACGCGGAAACACGAGACCGGGTCGAGCGACTTGCCGAGGCGAGCCGTCGTCAGTATGATGCGGCTTTGGCCGATGATTACCGGACATTCTATACCCAGTTCGATATCATCAATCGTTCCTATGGCACTCCGATATTTGACCGCAATGTGGCCAATCGGGAAGTGAATTCGACCCTGCGATGGTACCGGCGTTATTTGCCCCAAACAGCGGCGGCGATCTTGCAGGAAGGGACATCTGACCGCCAAAAGACCATCTTGGTCCACTCCGCTGGGAATGAAGGTCAGCCGACCCCTTCACTGATCGGAAACCTGCCCTTCTACATCCCCCAGCTGCGCGGTCACTCGTTGACCGTCGTCGCGACGGATCCCCGCACGGGCCGTATTGCAGGGTACTCGAATCGCTGTGGGCGCCTGCCGCGGAATTGGGATACCACACAACATGGACGACATTTCTGTTTGGCGGCTCCCGGAACGGTACGGGGACTGGTGCCCGATCCACAGACTCCGGGTCGGGGCACCTCGGTCGCTGGATTGAACGGAACCAGTTACGCCGCGCCCCTGGTGTCTGGGTCTCTGGCCTTGCTGAAGGAACACTTCCGGGGGACCCGCAGCCCTACCCAGATCGTTCGGCGGGTGATCGATACCGCCAACCGGACGGGTCGGTACGCCGACCGGCAGACGTATGGAGCTGGGCATCTGGATCTGGCCGCGGCATTGGCCCCGGTCGGCTCGCTCAATGTCGGGCAATCTGTCCAAGCACTGCCTCGGTCCCGCCTTCAGACCCCAGCGGCCTTCGGCTCTTTAGCCCGACGGGTGGGTCCACTCGAACTGGCGGCGTTCGATGAGCAGGACTTTCCGTTCTGGGTGCCACTGTCCGGGTTGCTGTCGACTCCCGTCGAGACTCGAGGCTTGATTCACCAATTGGCCGAGACGTCAATGAGCCGGCCGCCGGCCCTGGGACTGGAGGTACTCGGACAACATTGGCTGTCCCTCGACCAAGTGGTGCAACGACCGTCTTCTTCCTGGCAGTCCGATTGGCGGATGGGACTGGGCCCGACCTCGGTGAGTCTGGCCCATCCGGCGCGGACCACCGGTTGGGGATATGGATTGAGTTATGACCATGCGGGGTATCTGGGGGCGCAGACTTCTGGGGCTTTTGGGTCCGATCTGCGCTCCCGGATGGTCTGGACATCCCGGGTCTTTGAGCGGGCCTTGGGGAAGGAGTGGTTCCTGAAGGGCCGGGGGACGTTAGCCTACAGCCGGTCCGACTACGCAGACCGGGCCATCTTCTCGGCGTCCTCGGTGGTGTTGTCAGCACTGTCGCTGCGGGTGGGCACTGCGCGGACGAGTCTTACCGTGGAGCAACCCCTGCATGCCGAATCGGGTATCGGGACATTCCGCATTGAGAATGGACGCATCGAAAGGGGTTGGAGACTATATGACCTGCACCAGGTTCCGCTCCGGCCCTCGGCGCGGGAATGGCGATTCGTGCTGCGTCGCGACCGCAAGCACCTCGGCGGAAAGATGGCGTTGGAGGTCCATCATTCCGTGAATGCAGGCCATGTTCCGGATGTCTCCAAAACCGGCATCGGATGGGCCTACCTGCGGGTCTGGTAGCCCGATGTATCGCGGCCTTGTTCTGGGTGTCTTGGGTCGGTGGCGACTCTCTGTCTCATTGAGGTCACAACAAACCGTCGGTACGAGATGCGCACGATACCGCCCGGGCGCCGAACATAAGGCGATCGGTGTGCTGGCCGGGGCGATTTCCTGAATATGTCGGGGCGAATTCCACCGCTGAAAGGATTCAAAGTCGGTCTGTCACAGATCCCCATTTTCACAGAAAACAGGCCTTGTGGCATATGCGTGTAGTGCTCTGCCAGCAATTCCCGCCAAGCTTGACGGGTCGGTCAATCCGGGGCTATCCAGGGGACTGTCGAAGAATCCGTTCGCAGACGGTTCATCGAAAAGCGGTCTGCCAGGGCCATTTTCTCCCTATCGGATGATGAACCATGCCTACCTGTTTCGCCAGACTCCCGGTGCGCCGGACCTGCTGCTGTGGGTGCGTGGTGGTTTCGATCGGATCAAGGACCCCGGGAACCCGCGTTCAGGCACCCTTCGACACGACCTGACCCGGCTGACGTGTCCGAATGTGCGGTCGGCCGGTTCTTCAGGAGACCCTGTGGCCAATCGCCGGTCCGGCCCACCGCCGGAGGAACCGCCCTGTCCGCAGATTCCCCACGTCGGCATTGGCCCCTGGAAATCACGCCGAATCCACGGGGGGATGTCCTTGGTGAGAATGGCTGCCGATCAAGGGTATCCATTGATATGAAGGTGCAATATGGATATATTCATGCGCTGGCACAGTCTGACCACCACAGGGCGGTTGGCACTCACCGTGGGACAGGAATTCGTCCGGCTGTCAGGGAGATGACCGTTCGGCAGATACCCCAAATCGCAACTTTAAGAGGAGCAAACTCAACATGACATTGATTGCATTGGTTCCGATCCTGTTCGGAATTGCCGGCTTGTTTGTCGCATGGACTGTCTATAAGATGATCTTACGAAATCCGGCCGGAGAAGGCAAAGTCGCGGAGATTGCCGGTAAGATTCATCGTGGTGCCATGGTTTTCATGCGACGTGAATATACCTATCTGGCCGTGTTCGTCGCGGTGGTGGCCCTCTTGATCCTGTTCTCTGACCTTGGGTTTCACACCATGTTTGCGTTCCTGGTCGGGGCGTTTTGTTCCGCCAGCGCCGGGTATATCGGCATGTACTCGGCGACACATGCCAATGTCCGTACGACCATGGCGGCCAATGAACAGGGATCGGCCGGTGCACTGACCGTGGCGTTTTTTGGTGGGTCGGTCATGGGGTTGACTGTCGCCGCCATGGGGCTGTTTGGCGTCGGTCTCCTATATTTGTTTTATGGCGGCGATCCACACAGTGCTCATATTATTCATGGCTTTGGCATGGGTGCCTCCTCGGTGGCTTTGTTTTCCCGCGTGGGTGGCGGCATCTTCACCAAGAGTGCCGATGTCGGGGCGGACTTGGTGGGCAAGGTGGAGGCTGGGATCCCGGAAGATGACCCACGCAATCCGGGCGTCATCGCGGACAATGTCGGTGACAATGTCGGTGACGTGGCGGGAATGGGGTCGGACATATTCGAATCGTATTGCGGCTCAATGATCGCTTCGATTGCGATTGCCTCCACCCTGCCAGTGGCGACAGCGGCGGCGATGGGAGGCCAAGCGGGCCTGATGTTCATGCCACTGGCCCTGGCTTCCTTGGGGATTGTGTGCTCTGTTGCCGGGATCTACCTGGTGAAACTGAATGCATCCCGCTCGCCGGAAAAGGCACTTCGCATGGGCACCATCGGTGCCACGGTCGTATTTATTGCCCTGACATTTCTGCTGGTGAAAATGGTCGGTCTGTCGACGGGCGTCTACGGGGCCGTCGTGATTGGTGCCTTGGGCGGGATCGGCATCGGCTTGATTACCGAGTATTATACCGGTGCCAAACCGATCCGTGATATTGCCAAAAGTGGTGAGACCGGTACTGCCACCGTGATGATTACCGGACTGGCGGTGGGGATGGAGTCGGTCGTTGTGCCCTTGCTGATCATCGCGACCATCATTCTCACGGCGTCCATGATGGCGGGCCTGTATGGTGTGGGGATTGCGGCCGTGGGCATGCTGGCAACGGTGGGGATTACCATGGCCATTGATGCCTATGGACCGGTGGCCGACAATGCCGGGGGCATTGCGGAGATGGCTGGCCTAGGTGAGGATGTGCGTGAAATCACGGACTCTCTGGATGAGTTGGGGAATACTACCGCTGCCATCGGCAAGGGGTTTGCCATCGGTGCCGCCGCCCTCGCGGCACTGGCCATCATCTCGGCTTTCATTGTCGCGGTCACCGCCAACAATCCCGGATTTGTGCTCCGGATTGATGAGCCCAAGGTGTTGGCCGGGGTATTCCTTGGGGGCGTCTTCCCGTTCCTGGTGTCCAGCCTGACCATGCGCGCGGTGGGTTCGGCCGCATTCGACATGATTCACGAAATCCGCCGCCAGTTTCGAGAGATTCCCGGCCTGATGGAGGGGACGGCTGATCCGGATTCCAACCGCTGCGTGGATATCGCCACCCAAGCCGCCCTCAAACGTATGATTCCACCGGGTGTGCTGGCGGTCGGTTCCCCCGTGCTCGTGGGCTTCACCTTGGGGGCGACTGCCCTTGGTGGCATGCTCGCGGGTGCCCTGCTCGGCTGTGTGCTGATGGCCCTGATGATGGCCAATGCTGGCGGCGCCTGGGACAACGCCAAGAAGTACGTCGAAAAGGGCCATTTTGGTGGGAAGGGGTCCGATGTGCACGCCGCGGCGGTGGTGGGCGATACGGTGGGAGACCCTTTCAAGGATACTTCCGGTCCATCAATGAACATTCTGATCAATGTGATGGCGATTGTCAGTCTGGTGATCGCACCGCTCCTACATATCTGAAAGATGGGTCCTGCCTACGCCTGTCTTCCCTTCGGGTCGCGCGGGCAGGCTTTCGACAGCCGGGGTATCCAGATAGTCCTTGTGAGCACTGTGATAAAGGTCCTATCAGGACTTGTGCTTTTCGGCATTCAACATTGCCGATATGGTCATGGCTTGCGGGGCGACCCGGTTGATCATTGGCCATTTCTGCCTGTCTGACAAGTGCGCCTAAGCCTGGGCAGAGTGGCGGTTACGGTGGATAATCTGCCCCGGCGCGGGGTTATTCGGGTGTCTGCCCGGTGTGATATATCCCGCCGAGTAGGTTTTTTTGATAGCCGATAAGGCAGAATATTTGTCGATCGGATGTTTGAACCGGCGCGCCTCGACCATGGGAAGCGCATAAGGCCGGACGCCGTTGACGATCCATTCAGCCAGGAATTTGCCAGCACCGCCGCCGGTTCCAATGCCGACCGGAAATCCTGCCGCCAGCCATAAGCCATCATATCCGGGCATGGGGCCGATTATCGGGCATCCGTCCGGGGTAAAACACAAAGGGCCGTTATTGACAGTTTTGAAGCCCGCTTCACCCAAGGCGGGCATCCTGTTCATGGCACGGATCAGGGATTCTTCCAGGCGGTCTAGCGAGGGCACGAGCATTTCCTGACCGAACTCGGGCGGGATGCCGTCGGTTCCCCAGAAAACCGGTTCCGATTCATATACGCCGCACAGCAGAGAATGACCTTCCTGGCGGATGTTGGAAGGAGCTGCGGGGTCGCGGATAGTCGGCACTTCCCGGACAAGGCCGTAGAGCGCCGGGATCGGGTCAGTGACAATTTCGTGGTGCTCCAATGCATAGAGCGGCAGGTCGAGCCCGATTTGCAGGGCCAGCTCCCGGGTCCAGAAGCTGGCAGCGAGAACGATATTTTCGGTTCGCACCCGGCCCTTGTCGCAGACAATCTCCCAGTTGTTGTCCCGTCGGCATATTTTGTGTACAGGGCAACGCCGCCAGATTTCTGCGCCGCGGTTGCGGGCGCCCTTGGCCATGGCATGTGTTGCGCCTGAGGCGTCGATATGACCATCTGCCGGGGTGTGAGCCGCACCCCATAGCCCCGCCGGTTCGACCAGCGGATTCAGTGCTGTCACTTGCCTGGGGGTTACCACCTCATAGGGTACACCTAGTGTTTCATACAGCGGGGGCAGGCGCTTGTATGCTTCCAGCTCGGCCTGTGTCGTGGCAAGCCGCAAACTGCCGGTTTCGTGAAAGCCGATGGACTGCCCGGTTTCAGCCTCGGCTTCCTTGTATGTTTCCAGAGAGTCCGCATACAAGCGAGTGATTTCCGCATAATGTCCGAAATGGGTAATGTTTCCCGCCGCGTGCCACGTAGAGCCTGATGTCAATTCAAGACGTTCGAGCAGCAGCGAATCGGTCAGGCCGAGACGGGCCAGATGATACTGCACCGCACAACCGACGATTCCGCCGCCGATGATAATAGTATGTACGCACTCTGTCATCGATCTACACTGGGTTTTTTGCCCAGCGTGAGGTTTCGGCTCGCATCGCTTCGGCTCGCAGCGCGATCGGGAACTGTTGGCGAACCAGTCGATCCGATTCAGGCGCTATGTGACCGGGATAATGCCGCTCCATGACGTTTTGCACTCGCGCTCTGGCGCGTTGCCACATATCTGTAGAGCCCTGCTCTGTCCAGTCGTCCGGCGTTGAGCGGTCAGCGATCTGTGGATAGACATATTCACTTTGCATGAGTGCCAGTGTCTGGTCATGGCCGAGGAAGTGCCCGGGACCGTGCGCGACATCGCGGATGACATGCACCGACAGGGTTTCGTCTGTCACTTCTATGCCTCGCATGCACCTTCGGATGTTCGAGATCATTTCGGCATCGATCACGATCGCCTCAAACGAACATCCCAGCAGTGACGCCATCATTCCGGCGCTTTCATAGACGAAGGTCGGTCCGCCCAGCGCCGTTAGGAGCGTCGTGATGCCTTTCTCGTATCCGGCCTGATTGTCCGGTAGTTTGGAGTCGGTCATGGCCGCGGCCACACCGCAGGGCAAATCATAGTGTGTCATAACCTGTGCCATGGCGGCGGACAAAAGCGCCTGTTCGCCGCTGCCGCCACTGAAGGCGCCGGTGCGCAGGTCGCTGACAAAAGGCCAGCCACCGGCAATTACCGGGTGGCCAGGCCGTACCAGATTGATCGCAGTCAATGCGCCGAGCGTTTCGGCAACGACCTGGACGATCGTGCCCGCCAGCGCCGCCGGAGCGGTGGCGCCGGATTGGGGGCCCGTCAGGCTGAGTATCGGCATTCCGGCCAAGGCGGCAGCTGTAGCGACATCACTGCTTTCCGTGGCAAAAGTGAGCGGAGAGACAATCGTGGTCGCATGCACCGAAAGGAAGGGGCGTTCGGAAAAGCCGCCATGACGTCCGGTCAACACATCCAGCATGGCCACGATTTCCGGCACATGACTGGCGTGTGTGATCGAGGAGCCGAGGTGTTTGGTGGTGCCGGACGCGCAGGCATAGATCGTGTTCAAATCCATTTCCCGAATGTCGAGGATATCGGTGGTAACGACTGGACGGGTAAACCATTGGACATTGGGCAGCGTGTCGCAAAGGCGGGCCAGATCATAAAGGTCCTCGAGCGTGGACGGCCGATAGGCCCCGGTATCGCTGTCGAGCATCTTTACCGCCGCGCCGCCAGTGGCAAAATGCACCTGACCGGCGCTCGCCTCAATATCATGTTCCGGCGTTTGACCGAATAGCATGAAGTCGCGTGCGGCACCTGCGATGACATCCTCGACCAACGAGCGAGGGAACAGCAGTCGACCGGTGTCATTCCGGGCGCATCCTGTTGCTAGCGCCAGTTCGGTGATGGTCGGGGTTGCGCCTTTCATGCCCACGGTCGACAGAATCTCAAGTGCCGCATCATGAATGCGTGCGACCCCGGACGCCTCAAGAGGTCTGTACATTCCTCCCGATATCCCTATCGGCCCGGGACTGGGCGGCGCGGTACTGCGTACTTGTCGGGCGCGCCTGCTCCCGCCGCGTTGTTCAGACTTATTCTTGCGCATCGTTTTATTCTATAATACAGAACAAATTTTCGTCAATATAGAACAAAATTTCACATAAGAGAAGACCATTCTGCGGCATCGTCCGGCCTGAACGGTTCAGGGCAGCAGCAATTCCCGCTAAATCCGGGAAGCCAGTCAATCCGGGGGGTTCAGGGGACTCTAAAAAAATCTGTTCGCAGACTGTTCATTGAACAGCGGTCTGATAGGGTGATCTTCTCCCTATCGGATGATGAACCATGCCCAAGACCGGGTTTCGCAAGCACCTCAGCGTGCCCGGCCTCCTTCGCATGGTGCGGGAGGGTTTCGATCGCCTCCCAGACCCTATCGCCTCCCGTGGCCTGGGCCTGACGGACGGCCGGAGGTCGGCCCTGGCGAGGTTCCGCCTGCAATCCCCGTCGTGGCTGGGCTTCGAACCCGACGCCCGGAACGCCGATTCGATTCGGTCGCCCCTCAGCAACGGGTCGGGGGGGATTCGGGCGCCGTCGGAGTCGGCCCAGCGTGAGCGTCTGGACCCGGGGGACCCGCGGTCGGTTCGTCGCGCCTTCCAGCCCGTATTCGCCGCGGGGCAGCGAGGCCAGGGCTGGGGGGCACCCGGCACGCCGGGAGGGATGGCCGCTGGCGCCGGAGCCGATCCGGCGGGTGGACGGGTCGCGCCAGCACGAGGGCGAGCGAGCGGCCGCCCAGCGGCGGCGGGAGGGGCGGCGGGCGCCTCCGCATCGGAAACGGCGGGTGGGGGAAGACGCGCTGGCCTCGAATGGTCCGCCCATTCGGGGGTTGGAGGAACGGGACAGGCGCTCTGTGCTGGGAGGGAAGCCAGGAGACCGCGGGGAAGGGTGTCGCTGGGTCGATGCCCCCGCAGCGACCCGCCCCGTGGAGAGGGCCCGAGGCGGCCATCTGTTCCGCTGCCGGTGCCTCAACGGGGGGCCGCTGAATGACGCGAACGTCGATGGGGAGGGGAACTTCCTGGCGGGCTGGGCGGTTCGCCCGGCCGGTCGGACGGGGCCCTTCTCCTGGGTCACGGATCGGGCAGTCACGGCCGCCCATGCGGATCCCCTGAGGCGGGCGGGACGAGCCCGCTGGGGATCGAGAACGAACCCTTCAATCCCCTGAAGAACCCAGGGGATGGCTTTGAACACCCCTTCGGTCACGGCCAGCCACCTCGGGCTACGGGGTTCGCTCACCTGATGATGCTGGCATTCCTCATCAATCCGGTGCAGCAGCGGGGTGGCTCGCCGTTCCAGGCCGCCCGGGCGAAGGCGGGCAGTTTGCCCCGCGGGTGGAGACAGTGGCGCAGCTGGTTTCTGGGGTTTCACATCCCGGACTGGGAGACCGGGTACCAAGGCATCGCATTCGGGCATCATCAGCCCGAGGGGGTACCCTTCGACACATCCTGAACAGGCTGCCGTGACCGAGTGGGGGATCGGCCGGTGCTTCAGGAAAATCAGGGCCCATCGTCGGTCCGTCCGCCCGCTGGAGGGGCCGTCCTGTCCGCCGATTCCCCTCGCTGACGTGGGTGCCAGGACATCCCGCCGAATCCACGGGAGGATGTCCTTGGCGGGAATTGCTGGATTTTTCCGACTTCAAGGCGGATATGTCTAAATGGGTCCCCACTTCCAGTCTGAAGTGCAACACTCGCCGCGCTCCCGGCATGAGGGCGTCCCCCGAATGAAGGGAGCGCGGCATAGATGATCGACACGGGAAGACGACACGGAGAGGGGGACCGGCGAGGGCGATCCGGACCCGCCGGACCGCTACCTCCTGCCCGGGTGTTTCTCCCCCGACCGGGCGAGACGGCGCCGTGGCGAGGCGCTATTCTGCGGGCGGTGCTACTCCTCCGTCTGCGTCTTCAGATTCGCCCCGAAGCCGCCGACGATCTTGCCCACCCGGCCGTATTCGGAGTAGAAGTTCCCGATTACCGTCTGCGGGATTACGCTCTTGCCGATGCCATTATCCTTCTGACTGAACCCTCCGAACCAGTTGCCGGAGGCTGCTGCAGCGGTTCCGCCGATGGTCCATTTGGTCTTTTCGGTCTCGCCATGGGCGCCTGCATTAGGCGTACTACTACTCACGCTGGTATTGTTATTCTTAATATTCACCGGCATCAGTTCGACGGACCAGTCCCGCGGCCTTTCCGGTGACGTCCCGAGGTTGCCTGTCCTGAAGTTGTTGATGACACCACTGACCTTGTCGGTATCGAAGTTCGCTTCAAACCGGGCGTCTGCAACGAACTGGCCGGCGTCGTGCCCACTGCTGGGGTTGCTGTAGAGTGCGTACAGGCCAGCGGCCCCACCCTCATAGGTCGCATCGCCGTGTATCTGCTGGGGTACATTTGTCCTGTCGACTCCCGTCACACTCCCGCTCCTGATGTCATAGAACGCGCTTGCGGTCAAGGTACCAGTGTCACTGGACTTCTTGATCCACCAGCCGTACATGGACCAGCCGACCGCGTCCGCCTGCCTGACCTTGGCCTTCGGGTCGTCCGCCTTGAACGTCCAAGTCACGTTATCGTTCCGGTACCCTTCATTTTCGATCTGCTGTCCGGTAAGAACGATGGCTTCCTTATCATCATTGTTTTCGACGTACAGATACGCTGCGCACCGATAACCTTTATTCGGCACGCACCGGTAGGTGCCGGGTACGCCGAGGTAGGTGCCCTTGATCGTCACCTCGGTGCCGCCGGGATTATCTGGCGGGTAAGTCTTGTACCCGGCTGTGATGCCGAAACCAGTGCGTCCAATGCGGGAGCCAGAGCTTCTCAGGACTTCTGCCCAGGGCAACACGCCGGTGGTTTCGTCATATTCGTCATGCTTTTCCTTGAGCGTCTTCAAACTGCCTTCCGCCATATCGCCGTAAATATAGGCCTCGTAGGTATCGACACCTTCGGTCAGGGTGTACTTCTCTCCCACCCAGTCCTTGATCGCCGGGACCATCGCCTCCTTGTCTTTTTTCAGGGTAACCTCATTCCCGTCAATCTGCACCTTGAGATTCTGATCATCAAAGTACGCACCCCGCCGCCCTACACTATTACTGCCACCAAAATTTCTCGCGGCAATGCCGGCATACAGCTTGCCCGCCGTCTCCTTCATCGCCGCGGCCTCGGCCATCCTCTTTTTCTCCAGGGCGGCCGTGCGGGACACCTTCGCGGCGTCAAGCCTCGCCTCAAGCTTCCCGAGCCGCTCGCTGAGGTCGGCCCGCTGCGCGGCAGGCACCTGGTTGACGGCCGCCTTGGCCGCCTTCACCTTCGTATCGGCGTCGGTGACCACAGTGTTTTCGGAGTCGTCCATCACCATGTCGACAGCCGTCTTCGCCTCATTGAGGGCCGTGGTCGCCGCGTCAGCAAGCTCCTTCGGTGTCATCTCGTTATCCGGGGGCGTCACCGGACCGCTGCTGCCGCCCCCGCACCCCGCCAAGGCCAACCCAGCGGCCAGCAAGACCGCCATTAAGACATTGTGTTTGTTCATGTTCAGTTCACGTTGCAGATTTGGTATTCCGAGGCCCTGCCGGTCCGGCTGCCCGGGAACCCGGCCAGGGTGTGCACACCCTGGCCGAACCCAAACACCAACCTGCATTGCATCGCTTGATCAGCCGCCCTGCGTTCAACCGTTCGGGCAGACTGACCGGCAACTGTACCCCCCCCCCCCCCTCCTGTCAAGCCTCAGGACCATTTTTTCAGCCATTCCCGCCAAGGACATCCCCCGGTGGATTCGGCGGGATGTCCTGGCGCCCCCGCCCGCAGGGGAAATCTCAGCTCGGCTATGCCGGGACGGTGTCCGGGATCCTGGCGCCCCCGCCCGCGGGGGAAATCTGCGGACAGGACGGCCCCGCCCGCCTCAGGGGATCCGCATGGGTGGCCGTGACTGCCCGACCCGTGACCCAGGAGAAGGGCCCCGTCCGACCGTCTGGGCGAACCGCCCAACCCGCCAGGCCGTTTCCCCTCCCCATCGACATTCGCGTCATTCAGCGGCCCCCCGTTGAAGAACCGGAAGCGGAACGGGCGGCCGCCCCGGGTCCTCTCCACGGGGCGGGTCGCTGCGGGGGCATCGACCCAGCGAAACCCTTCCCCGTGGTCCCCCTGGCTTCACTCCCACCGGAGCCAACCCGGGGCACTGAGAGGCTGGCGAAACGGGTTCTTGGACAGGATGCATCCTGCGATAGAGAGAACATCGCCAGATCAGACCGCTGTTCAATGAACCGTCTGCGAACAGATTGTTTCAGAGTCCCCCGAACCCCCCGAATTGACTGGCCTCCCGGATTTAGCGGGAATTGCTGTCAGGGCAGATTGTTTCTGGAATCATGATGAAAATAGTTCTATAATATGGAACAATGTCCATCATACCGATCATAAGTGTCACATGGCATCTGTCAACCAAAGTTCCATCGTATCCAAATGTACGCGCATTCTTGATCTCATGGCTGCGGCCAGGAGGCCACTGAGTTTCAGCCAGATTGTACAGCGGTCGGGATTCGTCAAAAGCTCAACGCATCGTATCCTGTCTATTCTGGTTGGCGAAGGTCTGGCTGAATACCACGAGCAGAGCAAGGCTTACAGACTGGGACCGAAGCTTGTTACCTGGGCGCGCTCTGCCTGGCGACGTACCGATATTCAGCAAATTGCATCTCTTGAACTGGAAACCCTGTGCGAACAAACCGGCATGAATGTTGCCCTGTCGATTCAGGACAACGACTCGGTTCTGTATCTGCGAACGATTGACAATCTTCCGGTTCGGTATGCGGCTCACATGGGGGAGCATGCCCCTTTGCATTGCACGGCTGTCGGGAAGGTTTTTCTGGCATTCATGCCGGAACGCCAGCGCACCATCCTGGTCCAGCGACTGCGGCTTGAGCGATTCACGGAATTCACGATACAGGATCCGCAACTGCTGCTGAAAGAACTCGGGCAAGTCAGACAACAGGGCTACGCTACCTGTTTCCAGGAAGAGTTTCTTCAGGTCCTCGGCATTGCCGTTCCGGTGCGTAATGTCCAGGGGGAGGTTTTCGCAGGGGTGTCTCTGTGGGCTCTGACAGAAAAGTTCAGCCGCGAGGAGATGCTGGCACAGGTACCGGCGATGTTGCATTTGAGTGAGCGGCTTTCGTCCCAACTGGGGCACGAAGCGATCGCTTAGGGGGGTGTGAGGGCAGAAACGATTTGACTTCGTACATTTTAGTATCGTATTATTGAATAATGTTTCGATAATACAGAACATTTATTGGGAAGAAAGAGCGTGGAGCCGCTCCTGGATATCCGCAATCTCAAGATTGAAGGCCAGTCTGCAAACGGGACCTGGTCGCCGATCCTGTTCGGCGCTTCATTGCAGATACAGCCGGGCGAGGTGGTTGCATTGATCGGCGAATCCGGCGCCGGCAAGTCGACACTTGGCCTTGCGGCTCTGGGTTATACCCGACCCGGATGCCGGTTTTCATCCGGTTCGGTCGACCTGAATGGACAGAATCTGCTGGACTTGTCCAATATCGACCGGCAGGCGGTTCGCGGCAAGGATGTCGCGTATGTTGCCCAGAGCGCGGCGGCCGGGTTCAACCCAGCACTTTCGATCAACCGCCAGGTGACCGAAGGCCCGGTCTTTCACAAGGTTAAGTCACGCTCTGACGCGATTGCCGACGCACATTTTCTTTACCGGGAACTTGCATTACCCGACCCGGACCATATCGGGACCCGCTACCCGCATCAAGTGTCCGGAGGACAGTTGCAACGATTGATGACGGCCATGGCAATGTCCTGTCATCCGGGGCTACTGGTCCTGGACGAGCCAACGACGGCGCTGGATGTGACCACCCAGATTGAAGTGTTGCAGGCGGTTAAGAAAGCCATCCAGAACTCCCGCGCTGCCGCCATTTATGTTACCCATGACTTGTCGGTCGTGGCACAGGTTGCCGACCGTTCCGTGGTCATGCGCTATGGCGAGATTGTGGAGAAAGGCCCAACCGCAGACATCATCCGCGCACCCGGGACAGAATACTCCCGCACCTTGATCGGGGCAGTGAAGGCATCGCCGCGTCAGGTCGTTGAGCGAAGTCGGGAAACCGAAAGCCAACGTGGACACCAGGTCGGTGAAGAGATTGTTCTTGAAATCCGTCATGTCGACGCTGCCTACGGTGAGCTGAAAATACTGCATGATGTCAGCTTGGCACTGGCAAAAGGGCGAACGCTGGCGGTGGTCGGTGAATCCGGCTGCGGTAAAAGCACGATAGTGCGCGTGATGTCGGGATTGAAAGCCGCAACAGTCGGTGACGTAGCACTGAATGGTACGTCGCTGAATGCTTCTGTACGGGGGCGCAGCCGTGAGGAAATTCGTAAGATCCAGATGATCTTTCAAAGTCCCGATGTCTCCCTGAACCCGCGCCATACGATCAGTGAAATTCTGGGGCGCCCCTTGACCTTCTACCATGATCTGAAGGGGGGCGAACGTGGCGACCGGGTAAAAGAACTCTTGGAAATGGTGGAATTACCCGCCGATTTTGCGGCCCGCCACCCGGCCGAGTTGTCAGGAGGGCAGAAACAACGGATCGGGATCGCTCGCGCACTGGCAGCCGACCCCGAGGTGATCCTGTGTGACGAAGTGACATCGGCGCTTGATACCGTTGTCGGGGCTGCTGTGATTGAGTTGTTGCGCAATTTGCAGAAAAAACTTGGCGTGGCCTATGTGTTCATCAGCCACGATCTTGCTGTGGTTGCGGATGTGGCCAGTGACATTGCCGTTTTCTATGCCGGACGGGTCGTTGAGATCGGCTCGCGCGACGCGGTTTTTTCGCCTCCCTTTCATCCCTATACGCGGCTCTTGCTGTCATCTGTTCCTGAATTGCGCCCCGGCTGGCTTGAAGAAGTCACCGCAGGGAAAGACGCCAATATCGGCATGACGGGAGACATTGATCTGGATACGCCGGGCTGTCCGTTCGCGGATCGCTGCCCCGTAGTGATCGGCGGAACCTGTCAGACCCGAAAACCCCCCATTCGCGAACTTGCAGCGGGTCATCGCATCGCTTGTCATCATGAAGAACCTGAACTTGACTTAAAGAGGAATCAAAATGAACCCACTCGATCACCTTAAAAAGGCCTATGGGCGTGGACAGATGTCGCGCCGAGACTTTATCCGCGCCTTGACCGGAATGGGAATGACCGCCGTCATGGCCGGCGGCCTTGCCTCAACCCCCTTCAAGGCTTTTGCCAACCCCCCGAAAAGGGGGGGATTTCTTCGTGCCGCGCTGGTTGCTGGCGGCGCTTCGGATACGCTTAACCCGATACGCATGGCCAATTCCACCGATGCGGTTCGCTCTTTCCAGATCTACAATATGATGGCGCGTGTCGGCACCGACCTGCTGCCGAAACCGGAGCTGGCCGAGAGCTGGGAGTCCAGTCCGGATGCCACCGAATGGGTATTTCGCTTGCGTCAGGGCGTCGAATTTCACAACGGCAAGAGTCTGACGCCTGCCGATATTGTCTATTCCCTGAACTTGCATCGCGGTGATGACAGCACATCTCCCGCAAAACCCTTGCTGGATGCGGTGACCAATATCAGGGCGGATGGGGACAGCGCTGTTGCCATTACCCTGAGCGGTCCCAATGCCGATCTGCCGATCGTATTGGGTGATTATCACTTCGGGATTGTACCGGACGGCTTTACCGACTTCGACAACGCTGTTGGTACGGGCGCTTTTCGAATCGGTGAATTCGAGCCGGGCATCAACCTGATCGCCGAGCGCAATGAGAATTATTGGGGGGATGTATGGGTGGATGCCATTGAGACATTCGCCATCCATGACAATGGCGCCCGCGCCAGCGCACTGCTCAGCGGCGAAGCGGATGTGATCGAAGGCATTGATCCCAGCGTCGTGACAACGATCGAACAAACCGACGGTGTCGAGGTGCTCTCTGCCAAGGCGGGAAAATTCTTCACATTCACCACCCAGATCGACCTCGATCCTTTTGGCGACAACCACCTGCGCTTGGCGATGAAATACCTGTCGCCGCGTGAGCGCATTCTGGGTACGGTCCTGCGCGGATACGGGCAAATCGGCAATGACAATCCGATCGCGCCGTCCGATCCATATTTCAACGCCGATCTTGAACAGCGCCCCTACGATCCCGACCGGGCCAAGTATCACCTGAAGCAAGCGGGCATTGCATCGCTTGATGTGGTGTTGAACACCTCGCAGGCTGTCAATGGCGTGGGAGTGAACGCTATTGATGCGGCTGTGCTCTATGCCGAAGCGGCCAGAGACGGGAACATCAACATAGAAGTCAAGAACAACCCCGCAGATGGCTACTGGGATAACGTGATATTTAACAATAACTGCTGGATGGGCTTCTGGAATGCCCGCCCAACTGCGGATCTGATGCTGACTATCGCCTATCATTCCAGCGCCAAATGGAATGAGGCGCGCCAGCGTTCTGAAAGGATGGATGCTCTGATTGAAGAGGGCCGCGCAACGACGGATTTTGCCAGACGTAAGGAAATATACGGTGAGGTCCAGAGAATCATCTCGGATGAGGGCGGTACGGGCATTCCGGTCTTCGTCGACTATCAGGACGGCTACAGCAGTCGGGTCAAGGGCATGGAGCCGCATGGAGCTGGGGTTCTGTCGGGCGCCCGCTTCTCGGATATGGTTTGGCTCGACGGATGATCCGGATTCTGAGGCAGCGGTTGGCGCTGGGTTTGCTGACCCTGCTCGGAGCTTCGGTACTGGTTTTTGTTGGTACCGAGCTCCTGCCCGGTGATGTGGCAACGGCGATTCTGGGGAGAGACGCGACCCCGGAAACGCTTGCTGCGCTGCGTGCGCAACTTGACCTTGATCGGCCGGCGCTGCTGCGCTACTTCGATTGGCTTGCGGCTTTTGTGCAGGGCGACTTCGGCAATTCCGTCGTTACCGGCCGCTCCGTGGAGCAGTTGCTCAGCTCGCGCCTGCCTAACACGTTGATACTGGCGGGGTTGACCGCGTTATTTGCGGTACCTCTGGCTATAGGTATGGGGATTCTGGTCGCCATGCGGCCGAACTCCCGTTTCGATCGCAATGTTCAGATAGGCGCTCTCGCAGCGATTTCACTGCCTGAATTTTTCACCGGATCCGTTCTGGTGCTGATCTTTGCCGTCAAGCTGGGTTGGCTGCCGACTCTTGCCCGGGTCAACAGCTATATGTCTTTTGGAGAATTGCTGTACGCTCTGGCACTGCCGATCCTGACGTTAACTGCCGTCATATTCGCTCACATGATGCGCATGACGCGAAATACAGTGATCAACCTGCTGTCGTCGTCCTACATCGAAGTGGCGCTTTTGAAAGGACTGCCACGCTGGCGGGTGATCGTTCTGCATGCCTTGCCGAATGCGATCGCCCCGATCGTGAACGTGATTGCATTAAATCTGGCCTATCTGGTTGTGGGAGTCATCGTTGTCGAAGTGCTGTTCTCATATCCGGGGATTGGCAAGCTGCTCGTTGATGGTGTTGCCCGCAAGGATCTCCCAATCGTGCAGACCTGCGGCCTGATCTTCGCATTGACCTATATCCTGTTGAATCTGGTGGCGGACTTGGTTTCGATTGCCGCGAATCCCCGCCTGAGGAAGCCCCGTTGATTTTTTCGCCGGTCTCGTCATTGACGGGAAAACTGAAAGCGGTCGGTGCCGCCGGATGGTTCGGATATGCCACCCTTGTCGTTGCGCTCATTCTGGGACTGTTTGGCCCGTGGCTCGCGCCCTATGGTCATGCCGAGCTGGTTAGTGACCAGGTCTGGGCGCCGCCCAGTTCGGAATTCTGGCTGGGCACGGACAGGCTGGGGCGGGATATGCTATCGCGCACTCTGGTCGGTGCACAAACAACGATTCTGATTTCCGTGGCAGCGACTATTCTGGCGTTTTCTCTGGGAACATCGGTGGGACTTTATTCTGCTGTACGCGGCGGCTTAACCGATATCGTGACGGGGCGGATCGTCGATCTGTTCATGGCTATCCCTCCTTTGATCATGGCGCTTCTCGTGATTGCTGGTCTGGGTTCCACGACCCTCATTCTAATCTGCACGATGGGGCTTATAGAGGCGACCCGCGTGTTTCGACTGGCGCGCGCAATCGGTATGGAAGTCGCCTCAATGGAATATGTGGATGCAGCGAAGGTGCGAGGGGAAAATGATCTGTGGATCATCTTACGCGAAATTCTGCCCAATGCGATGCCGCCATTGGCAGCCGAATTCGGCCTGCGTTTTACCTTTGCCGTTCTCTTCCTGTCGGCGCTCAGTTTTCTGGGGCTCGGCGTGCAGCCGCCCGCTGCGGATTGGGGCAGTCTGGTGAAAGAAAATCTCGATGGTTTGCGTTTGGGTAATTTGTCCGCCATCTATCCGGCGGCCGCGATCAGCTTGCTGACTATCGGAGTCAACCTGCTGGTGGATCATTCGTTGGAAAGGTCCAGCCATGGGGTTTCCGGCGAGTTGATGTAAGCCAGTAAAAAACATGACGAGATCGATTCGGACAGCGTATTCGACCGGATTCTCTTTTTTTCTCTGGCCTGTTCATACGTTATGGCCCATGTCGAGGTTGCCGATCTCCTGTCGCAGGACAAGGCGCACACAGCCTTTAACGACGGATCACGGGGTTTGCGGTTCGTTGGTGTCTGTCCGGGGCTCCTCGGCTGTCGGACTGGCACCGCCAAGTGGGCATCAGCCCCGTTTTTCGGGATCGGGTCAGGGTTGGAAGTCAGCGGACAGTTTCCTTTTGACCGGGGTGTGTTGCAATGCCACATAGTCGGGCAGACCCTCCCGAAACGGCGGATAGTCTTCCCCTAAGATCAGGGGCTGGAGATAGTCTCGGCAAGAGGGTGTGATGCCGAAACCATCATCGCTGATAAAGTGTTCCGGCATCTTTTTTTCGATGTTGGCCACTTGGCTGAGCGGGGCCAAACCGATTTCCCAACGATAGGGGCGATTGCTGATTCGCCGGATCGTGGGCATCACGGAATTCTTGCCCTCAAGCGCCAGTTCCACGGCGGCCTTGCCCAACCCCCATGCCTGCTCGACATCGGTCGCCGACGCAATATGCCGGGCCGCCCGCTGCAGGTAATCGGCAACACCCCAGTGAAACTTGAGGCCGGTGTCCTCTTGAATCATCTGGGCGATCACGGGGGCCACTCCCCCCAGTTGCGCATGCCCGAAGGCGTCCACTCGTCCTTGATCGGACAGGAATTGTCCGTGTTGGTCACGGACCCCCTCGGATACAACCACCGAGACATAGCCATACTGACGAATCTTGCGTTGGACGGCAGCCATGAACTGGTGTCGGTGGAAGGGCACTTCTGGGAACAGGATCAGGATCGGCAGATCGATCTGCGGGTCGCTGGCCAGCCCCCCCGCCGCGGCAATCCAGCCGGCATGACGTCCCATCACCTCCAGCACAAAGACCTTGGTCGATGTCTTGCACATGGAAGCCACATCAAGGCTGGCTTCCCGGGTGGATACGGCGATGTATTTGGCCACAGAACCGAAACCGGGGCAGTTGTCGGTAACCGGCAGATCGTTATCGACAGTTTTGGGCACATGGATCGCCTGGATTGGAAATCCGAGTTCCTGGGAGAGTTGGGAAATCTTGAGGCAGGTATCGGCCGAGTCGCCCCCGCCGTTGTAGAAGAAGTATCCGATGTTGTGCGCTGTGAAGACTTCCATCAGACGTTCATATTCGCGGCGGTTTTCTTCCAGACTCTTGAGTTTATAGCGACAGGAACCAAATGCCCCCGAAGGGGTGTAACGCAGCTTGCGAATGTTGGCGATCGGTTCTTTGGAGGTATCGATCAGATCCTCTGTCAACGCACCGATGATTCCATTTCGTCCGGCATAGACTGCGGGAATCTGGTGGCTGTGCTGTCGCGCTGTTTCAATCACCCCGGCGGCGGACGCATTGATCACGGCCGTTACTCCCCCGGACTGGGCATAAAAGGCATTTTTCGGTGTGTGGATTTCGGTCATCGGCGACTTACCAAGTATGAGTGAGGACTGTACCAGAGCCTTTGGCGGTGGCCACTGGACCTTGCTGGCAGAGTGGGTTCGAACAGTGGAATGAACCGACATTGTAAGGGGGATTTGAGAACAGACGTACCCCAAAATCGGGGTAGCTGTGCGATGCCTGTGTAGATCATGGCGTCGGGATGGTCGGAAATGCTTGGGAGGGGATGACTTGATTGCCCTCATCTCGCCGGGCGGACAGGCAAGGCCGGGTGGGATGATGCCTTGGAAGGAAACGACAAAGAGGCTGGGGGGGATTGGTTCTTGTCTTCATAAAGGCCGACCGACCCATGGTCAGGTGATTCGCTTCCGCCGCTCGACCGACCTACCCAACACCCTCCATCGGACACATCCCGGGTGACACCTTGCGGTTCCGTGACCGAGGCCGCACAAATGATGATTGAAATTTCCTCCCAAACAGGGTAGATTCTGCCGCCCCAAGAATGCTCCTGAATCGTCGTCATGAAGCGCACATTTCAACCCAGCGTCATCAAACGCAAGAGGAATCACGGCTTCCGTGCCCGGATGAGGACCCGCGGTGGTCGGGCGATTATCAATGCGCGCCGTGCGCGAGGCCGGACTAAGCTCAGTGCCTAGCATTCTGTCGGCGATGGATGACCGGTCGCCCCGCCGTTCTGAGTACTGAATTCCCTTCATTCGTCCCCGCGATGGCGGATTTCAGGCGCCGTCACCGAATGACCACATCACGGCATTATCGGGATGTGTTTGATCACAGGAACCGTTGTGGAAGCCGATACTTTACATTTTACCGATTGTCCAATGGACTCGGGTTTCACCGTCTTGGCTTGGCGGTTTCCCACAAGGTCAGCAAATCCGCAGTGAGACGCAATCGAATCAAGCGCGTCATTCGCGAGTCCTTCCGAATGGCCTTGGAACGACCGTCTGAAGGCTCAACGGGGGTGGATGTCGTGGTCGTGGCGAAACCGTTCGCCGCCGATGCGGGACAGGCCGAGTTGCGTCGCGACCTGGATCGTCATTGGATATCATTGCATTCATGGACATGTTGAGATGCAGCGGTTACTGATCCTGCTGATCAAGGGCTACCGGTGGCTGCTGAGTCCGCTCCTGGGTCAGAATTGTCGCTTTTATCCGGTGTGCTCCAGCTATGCCATGGAAGCCATTCGACTGCATGGGTCGCTTCGAGGCAGCCTGTACACGCTATGCAGGATACTGAAGTGTCATCCGTTGCATCCGGGTGGATTCGACCCGGTGCCCGGAACCCAGCCAGCCGACGGCCAGGAACTGGAAAACGTCTGATCAGAACCCTGAACCTCACCATCACCTTCTGATCCTTGCCATGGACTTTCGTCGACTGATTCTCTTTGGTGCCCTTGGACTGGTGCTGGTGATGATCTGGCAATCATGGCTTCAGTTTCAGATGGACTACGACGCCAATCGAGGACCCGGCGTCACTTCGGACCTTGCCCCCGGCGCGGGGCAGAATCCCGAAACGAGACGACCGGGTAGTGACGATGTGCCGGAAGCGCCGACCGTGGAAGAGGTGTCGACTCCCGCCGCACCCGTGGTCGAGGAAGGGATCGTGGCCACGGGGCGCTTGATCCATGTCGAGACCGATATCATCCGTGCCCAGATTGATACCCAGGGTGGGGATCTGGTCAGGATGGAACTGCTGAAGCATCCCGTGAGTGTCGAGACACCGGACAATCCCTTTGTCCTGATGCACCGTGATCGGCCGGCCTTGTATGTCGCCCAAAGTGGTCTCATCGGGGTGGATCGGGAATACCCCCACCATCATGTGGAGTACACCACGGATCGATATGACGTAACACTGGGTGGAAATGAATCCACTCGGGTCGTCCTGAAGTGGACCGCACCGGATGGTGTGCGATACCACAAGATCTACACGTTTCACCGCAACAGCTATCACATTGATGTGGATTTTGAGGTTGACAACCTCAGCCCGGAAGATTGGACCGGCTTTTTTTACGGGCAGTTGAAACAGACCGAAGTGGAACAGCCCGGCTCCATGGGGATACTGGGCCGGTTACCCAGCTACAATGGAGCTGTCATCTATACCGCCGAAGAAAAATTCGACAAGATCGATTACGGTGAAATGGAGGATGGACCGTTGCGTGTGGCCACCGCCGATGGATGGGTGGCCATGCTGCAGCATTATTTCGTGGGGGCCTGGCTACCGCAAGATTCCAGCGGTTATCAGTTGTATTCCGGGGTGAACCGGGAGACTTCCCTGCCTCAATACCGGATTGGCTTCAAGCAAACTGAACCGACACGGATTCCGGCCGGAGCCCGGGGAGTGCTCAGCAGTTCGCTTTTCGTCGGACCCAAGGAACAAAGTCGGCTCAATGCTCTGGGGGTGGAGGGGATTATCCTGACGGTGGATTACGGCTGGCTGACCCCGGTCGCCGATCCCCTGTTCTGGTTGCTGGACAAGATTCACTCCTTTGTCGGCAACTGGGGATGGGCGATTATCCTGTTGACCGTGTTGGTCAAGCTCATCTTCTATCCGCTGTCAGCCGCTAGTTACAAGTCCATGGCCAAAATGAAGAAGCTTCAGCCCAGACTGCAGACCCTGAAGGAACGCTACGGGGATGACAAGCAGAAGTTTCAGCAGGAAATGATGAAGCTCTACAAGACCGAAAAGGTCAATCCCGCCGGAGGATGTCTGCCGATTCTGGTTCAGATTCCGGTGTTCATTGCCCTGTACTGGGTGCTGCTGGAAAGTGTGGAACTGCGACAGGCGACGTTCGCACTTTGGATCAGGGATCTTTCCTTGCCGGATCCCTATTATGTCCTGCCGATTGTGATGGGAGCGTCCATGCTGGCACAACAGTATCTCAATCCTGCGCCGCTGGATCCGCTCCAGAAAAAGATCATGACCGCATTGCCGATTGTCTTTACGGTGTTCTTTCTCTGGTTCCCCGCCGGTCTGGTGCTATACTGGGTCGTGAACAACCTGTTGTCCATTGCGCAGCAATACGTCATTACCCGAAAGTTCCAAAACACCTGAGTCGGGAAGTGACCGACAGGGAGATACGATTGTGGCCCTGTCGACACCGCCGGGACGAGGGGGGATTTCCATCGTGCGTCTGTCGGGCCCTCTGGTACCGCAGATCGCCTGCCAACTGACCGGGACATTGCCGGAGCCCAGACTGGCCCGTTTGTCCGCATTTCGCGACGCGTCCGGCGATATGATCGACCAAGGCGTGGCGATCCGTTTTCCGGCTCTTGGCAGTTTTACCGGTGAGGATATCCTGGAGCTGCAGGGACATGGCAGCCCGGTGGTGGTGCAACTGCTGATCCGAAGATGTCTGGAACTGGGGGCGCGGCTGGCTCGGCCCGGAGAGTTCAGTGAGCGCGCCTTTCTGGCGGGTCAACTGGATCTGGTCCAGGCAGAGGCGGTGGCCGATCTCATCGAGAGCAGTACGGCGGCGGCGGCCCGTTCGGCCATGAATGCACTGCGGGGGGAATTGTCGCAGCAGATCAACAGACTGGTGGATCGCCTCACCGACCTCAGGATATATGTCGAAGCCAGCATTGACTTTCCAGAGGAGGAAATCGATTTTCTGGCCGACGAGGCGGTTTTGCGGCGGCTGGAGGCACTGGAGAGGGCTTTTTCGGATCTGCGGCAGGGCATGCGACAAGGGCAGTTGCTGCGTGATGGTCTTCGGGTCGTCCTCAGCGGTGCCCCCAATACCGGCAAGTCGAGCCTGTTGAATTATTTGCTCAAGGAACAAAGAGCGATCGTCAGCCCTATTCCAGGCACAACCCGCGATGTGCTGGAGCAGTACCTGGACCTGGATGGACTGCCGGTGATCCTGGTGGACACGGCCGGTATGCGGGAAACTGACGACAGCATTGAGGCCGAGGGGGTCAGGCGGGCGCGTCAGGCGAGAGGTGAGGCCGACCTAGTGTTGGAGGTCAGGAATCACCGAACGATGCACCGGGAGGGTGGTCATGAGGAAGAACGGTCGCCGGGGGAGGTTCTCGTGGTTTACAACAAGATTGACCTGACCGGACATTTGCCCGGCACCCGGGATGGAAAGGTGTACCTTTCGGCGTTGACGGGTGAGGGTGTGGAATGCCTGGTGGATCGGATCAAGGAATTTGCCGGATATCGGGAAGCGGATTCGACCAGTTACATTGCCCGTCAGCGGCATGTGGATGCCCTGGAGAAGGCCCACCGGCACCTGGCCTTGGGGATTGCCCACCTTCGAGACCTGCAGGCCGGTGAACTGTTGGCTGAGGAGTTGCGATTGGCCCAGGTGGATTTGGGTGAAATTACCGGCGAAGTGACGAGTGATGACCTGTTGGGTCGAATCTTCGGTTCGTTCTGTATCGGCAAGTAGGCCTCTCTGAGGGTCGCAGCTCTATCAGATAGCGGTGAACTGGCCTGTGCACTTCACCACAGTATATGGGCTGGAAGGCCTGCATAATCAGGGAGGAGTCAATGAAAATGGAATGCAGCCGGAAGGGGTGTCGATCGCAATGTGGGCGGAGGAGTATTTTGAATACTAGTTGATATCACGCCCGCTTTCTTCCGCTTGGAAGTATGCCACTCGAGAGGGTGGTCGCCGACAAGCTGTATGCTCCCCTGTCGTGCGGTGGACCGACTCCGCCTTGTTGCGCTACATTGTGAGAGAATGCGGGAACCTCTATAATTCGTTTTGTCAATGGAAGATGGATTCATAGCTACCGTTCGCCTGCTTTCCCGGGCCAGATCATTCGTGGGCAAATGGTAAGACATTCTCAATTGCCAGTGGGGGGGATATCTGTTGGCGTCTGGCCGGTTGCGGATATGAAGAGGTGTATTTCCGCTCGCCACGGTTTGTCTGAAAGAGGTTTCGATGTACCCGTGCCGAGATTTGAATCCAGTCTGAAGTGATTTACCCCAGATAGCCATGCCTTTGCAGGAGAATCGACAAACAATGTCTTCTACCATTCGGATTACCAGTAATTATACGCAGAGCATACTGGTTCAGATGGCCTCGGCCATGGCCGTTTTGATTGGTGTGACCGTATGGCAATGGGATCTGTTTCGGGAAATCTACATTGACAACCAGGTCAATGCGGTCGGATGGGTTATCAATGGCGGTATTGGCATCTTGTTTCTCAGTGGTTTGGCGCAACTCGTGACACGTTTTTTCGAGTATCGCTATCAAGAAGCGGCGCTGAATAAATTCCTGGTGAACCTCCGCAAGAACGATGAGCCGCTGAAAGGAATCGAGCGACAGTGCATGATTGCGGAGCGGTATATCACCTTGTTCCGGCTCAATCGCCAACAGGCACGAATCAACCACAATGCCTTGGCCGCGACGTTGCATGCGGTTGAATCCAGTCGCAACAGCTATCTTAAGTTCGTTCAGAGTGTTCTCGTGTTGACCGGAGTGTTCGGAACGATCGTCTCTTTGTCCATTGCCCTGCTCGGCGCTTCCAGTATCATCCAGGGTGGGCTACAAGGGTCACAGGGAGCCGGTGGCATGAGCACCATGATCTACGGCATGTCCACCGCCCTTTCCACCACCATGTCGGCGATTTTGGCCTACCTGATTTTCGGGTACTTCTACATCAAACTGACCGATACCCAGACTTATCTGATCAGCCGGGTGGAAGAGGTGACCGCTACCACCTTGTTGCCCCACCTTGAGTCGGCCCAGGATAAGGTGACGATGGATTATTCAGAGAGTATTCGCGGCGCGACTGAAATCATGCGGCACTTTGACCAGAGCCAGCGAGCCTATGCCGATTCCGCGGAGCAACTGCAATCCTCAATCCAACAATGGGTTGAGAGCAATCCCCCCGACAAGTTGGATGAGAATGCGCAGACTAGTCGTCAGATGTTGGAGCAGTTGCGGGACATCAGTGAAAGACAGAAGGAAATGGCGCAACGCAGTGATCAGGCGTTGAATGAGATGGTCCATTTGTTGCGTGAAGGGTTCCGCCTAGCGGGCAAATGACGCATGGCCGAAAACGGGTTTGTTGATCTTCGAATTGGTCACGGGGTTCGTGGCTTCGGAGATGATAGTGTCTGGCCATCCTTTTCTGACATCATGACGGTTGTGGTCATGATCTTTCTCATGGCCCTGATCATTATCATGGTCCGCAATAGCAGCCTTCATCGCCAATTGTTGAACAGCATGGATATCAATCAGGCGATTTCATCAGACAACCTGGGGTTGACTTCAGAGATATCCGAACTGAAAACCGATTTTCAGGCCTTGGAAAAGGCCCTGACGGATTCCAATGCGGCCAACCAGACTTTGAACGAGCGTCTGGACAATGAGATTGCCCGTACGACGGAACTACTGAATGCCAAGCAAGGATTGGAACAGGAAGTCTCCAGCCTGACGGAGTTACGAGCCGAACTGAGTGACACGAATCTCGAGCTGCTGGCGCAAAGGGATCAGTTGAGAGGAGAGAACCGAACTCTCGTCGAAGAAAACATTCATCTCCAAGATGCCAATGAGGCCCTGGAAATCCAGCTGGGCCAACTCTCGGAAGCACAGTCTGCGCTTCAGGGACAGCGCGATGAGTTGATCCGAAGTCGCGATTTGCTGGCTACTGAAAAGACCGCCCTGGAACAGGCAAAACAGGATCTGACCGAGGAAAAAGCAACGCTTGAAACTTCTCTGGGGCAGATGGAAGCCCAGCATCGCATGCTAGAGGCGGACCAGCAGGCCCTGGTGCAGCGAAGTGAGTCCCTGGCATTGTCCAAGGATCAAATCGAACAGGAAAAACTGGCCTTGATCGAAGAAGTGGATACTCTGCTGTCTGTCCGCCGACGGTTGCAGGGGGAACTGGCCTCCTTGCAGCAGCAAAATTTAGCCCTCGACGCCGAACGATCAGCCTTGGTGGAGGAAGGTGCCCGCCAGCAGACGGTTATTGAAAGTCTTACCCAGCAGGAACGGCTCCTGTCCGGTCAACTCGCCGAGGTTTCACGACAGCTTGAGGAACTGACCAGCACATCGGCAGAAAATGTCAGCCACTTGATGCAACGGAACCGGTCGCTGACGGTGCAGTTGGACGAGGTCAATCTCAAGCTGGCGCAGCTGAACTTGGAGTTGGATAGACTGAAGAAAGGAGAGCGGGCTCTGCAAGGTCAGTTGGCCGAGCGGAATGAACAACTTGAGGCACTGCAGGTGCGAGAGCAGTTGTCATGGCAACAGCTATCAGTCGACCGTGAAAAGATCGAGAGTCTGGCCCAACAGATCCGTGAACGAGAAAGGGAGAATTGGGCGTTGCAGGCGGAGGCCGAGCGTCAGAGAGTCCGGTTTGCATCCCTGCAAGAGGAATATGAGTCGTTGGAGGAACGCTACCGGGGGTTGATTCGGGCAGCGCGCTCCCCTGCAGGCAAGGAAGTCGCCCAAGTCTACTTTCGTCGACGCAACGACGACTATGAATACCGACTGACCCGGCCCGGTGAAACCGAAGCACAGATCGTCTCACGAGCAGTCCTCGACCAGCAGTTGACCCAGCTGAAGGAACGCCATGGGCGGAACCTTTATACCAAGGTGATCATTCCCGAGGACAGTGACTTGTCGCACAAAGAGGCCTGGCGTTTCACCCAATATATCTTGAACAATTTCGACTACTACTCGCAGCCTGTGGAACAGGCAAATCCTTGAAGCGCTGACAACACGACGGCGCCCAGGTCCTGCGCTTTGGTCAATTGGCCGATTCGGCATATACTATGTGCATTCTCTTTTATGGAGCCGGTGTGCCGATCAACTGGGTGGGTGGGTTATTGGACCTCTCATCCGACCTTTCGTGATTACCGGCCGTCATGGGTATTTTCCGCTCCGAAGAGAGACGGGGTGTTAACCATCTCAGCTGGGGCCCAACGGAATGGTCAATCTCTGCGCACGGCTCCCCATGGGCTTGCGATCGTTGCGCCTTGTGGGATTGGTCCGCACAGCTTGATGACTTGTCCACTGACGATGACCCGACTTCCTAACTGTGAGCCTGATGCGTTATCGTGAAAGATTCGATGTGATCGTCATCGGCGGCGGGCATGCCGGCGTGGAAGCGGCCTTGGCCTCCGCTCGGGTCGGTGCGACCACTCTACTGGTGACCCACAACATTGAGACCATTGGCCAAATGTCCTGCAACCCGGCCATCGGGGGAATCGGCAAGGGACATATTGTCAAGGAGATTGATGCCCTGGGTGGCATCATGGCGCGGGCGACGGATCAGGCGGGCATTCATTTCCGTACTCTGAATGCTCGTAAGGGACCCGCAGTGCAGGCCACCCGCGCCCAAGCGGACCGCGCCTTGTATCGGATGGCCATCCGTCATGCCGTTGAGCACCAACCGGGGTTGACTTTGTTCCAGCAAGCGGTCGACGACATCCTGATGCGAGATAGCCGGGTGTGTGGCGTCCGCACGCAGATCGGTGTGGTTTTCGAGGCTTCGGCGGTGGTGCTGACAACCGGCACCTTCCTGAATGGAAAAATCCATATCGGACTTGACCACGCCCAAGGGGGACGGGCCGGCGACCCACCTTCGATCACGCTCGCCGACCGGCTGAGAGAGTTGCCACTGGCGGTGGACCGGCTGAAAACCGGTACGCCGCCGAGGATTGATGGCAAGACCATTGACTACCAGGAACTCGAAGCCCAACCGGGTGATGACCCCGTTCCGGTTTTTTCCTTTCTGGGCCATGGGGACGAACATCCCCGTCAGGTGCCTTGTCATATCACCCACACCAATCCCCGAACCCACGAAATCATTCTCCAGGGCCTTGACCGCTCTCCCTTGTACAGTGGCGTGATTGAAGGGGCGGGCCCCCGGTATTGTCCTTCCATTGAGGACAAGGTCGTTCGGTTTGCAGATCGTTCCCGTCATCAGATTTTCATTGAGCCGGAAGGGCTCAACACGACCGAGGTGTACCCCAATGGAATCTCCACGAGCCTGTCGTTCGATGTGCAGCAGGAGCTGGTGCACAGTATCCGGGGATTTGAGAAGGCCCGGATCACCCGCCCCGGCTATGCCATTGAATACGATTTCTTCGATCCTCGGGGATTGAAGCACAGTCTGGAGACCAAGTGCATCCAGGGACTGTTCTTTGCGGGTCAGATCAATGGGACCACCGGTTATGAGGAAGCGGCGGGCCAGGGTCTGATTGCCGGGTTGAATGCGGCCCGAATGGTGCGGGATGAAGTGCCTTGGTGTCCCGGACGCGGGGATGCCTATATTGGTGTCATGATCGATGATCTGGTCACACTGGGCACAGGAGAGCCCTATCGCATGTTCACTTCCCGGGCGGAATACCGGCTTCAGCTCCGGGAGGACAATGCCGACCTTCGACTGACGGAAAAGGGCTATCAACTCAACTTGGTCGATGAGGATCGAATGCGGCGTTTTGACACCAAACGCCATGCGCTGGAACGGGAGAAGGCAAGACTGGCGAGCACCCGGGTTCGCCCCGGGCAGTTGAATCTTGAACGGGAACAGGCCGTTCTGGGCGGTGCACTTCGCCGGGGGGTCAACCTGCTTGAATTGCTACGTCGGCCGGATGTCGATTACCGGGTCATGGTGCATCTGGTCGGTCTGGACAACCCCTTGACGGATGATCAGACGATCCGTCAGCTGGAAATTCAGGCTCGGTACGAGGGATACATCGAACGTCAGCAAGGAGAGATCTCCCGTTTGCGCCGCCAGGAATCGACTCTCCTGCCGATGGAGATGGAATACAGTCAGGTGCGGGGGTTGTCCACGGAAGTGCAGCAGAAACTGAACCAAACCCGGCCGGAGACGGTCGGCCAGGCGGCACGCATACCGGGGGTGACACCCGCCGCCATTTCATTACTTCTGGTCCATCTTAAGAGACTCCAGAAGGCCTCCTGAAGTTCTGGTTCCGTAAAGCCGGATGGACCGTGCCCGCTGGGTCAGCGCAAGGTCACGAGTTCCTCGGCGGCGGTGGGATGGATTGCGACCGTGTTGTCCAAGTCCCGCTTGGTCGCTCCCATGCTCATGGCCACGGCGAACCCCTGCGTCATTTCATCGGCCCCCTCTCCGGCCACGTGGCAGCCGATCACCTTCTCTTCTGGTCCCACAGTGATCAACTTCACCACGGTGAGGGGCTTATGTGCCGACATCGCATATTTCATATTCACGAAACGACTCTGGTAGATTCGGATGCGGTCACCGTATTGTTTCCGCGCATCTCGTTCCGTCAGCCCAATGGTGCCGATGGGCGGATGGCTGAAGACGACCGTGGGGATGTTGTCATAGTTCAGCCGGGACTCCGGCTGATGATTGAACACGCGCTCCGAGAGTCTTCGCGCGGCGGCGATGGCCACCGGAGTCAGAGGAGCATTCCGGGTCACATCTCCCACGGCATAGACCCCACGGCTTGTCGTGTTCTGGTATTCATCCACTGCGATAAACCCTCGCTCATCCTGTTGTATGCTGGTGTTTTCCAACCCGAGCGTCTCGATATTGGGATGCCGTCCGATCGCCCAGATAACACAATCGAACCCGCCGATGACTTCACCAGTCGCCTTCATGAAACCCAGTTTCTCCCCGGTGACACGAACGAGTTGGGTCAGGTTCGCTTGACGGATAATCCGGACCCCGGCCGATTCCATCCCCTCGGTGACGAGTTCATGGAGGGTATGGTCGAATGTACGCAGCAGCTGATTCTTTCGAAGGACCACGGTCACGCGGCTGTTGAGACTGTGCAACACGCCAGCCAGTTCCGTGGCGATATACCCCGCCCCGATGACCATGACGTCGGTGGGCTGTCGGGCCAGTGTAAAAAACCCGTCACTGGTGATCCCGAGTTCGGCTCCGGGGAGGTTCGGAATCGTGGGTCGACTACCGGTCGCGATCAGGATGTGCGGCGCATGAAAATGCCGACCGTCGACCTCGACGACCTGGTCGGAGACGAACCGGGCGGTGCCCTGCACCCACCGGATCTGATCGCGATCCAAGTTTTGGGCATAGATGCCGTTCAGTCGATGGATGTAGGCATCTCTTGAGGATTTGAGGGTTTCCCAATGGCATGATGCCCCGGGGGGTGGTTCGAAGCCATAATCCGGGGCCAAGCGGAGGGTCTCGGCGATTTGGGCGGCATTCCACATGACTTTCTTCGGCACACAGCCGACGTTCACGCAGGTCCCCCCCAGCGCCCCATGCTCCACCAACAGGACCTTCGCGCCGTGCTCCGCCGCCCGGCGGGCTCCTGCGATGCCGCCACTTCCCCCGCCGATTACGATAAAATCAAATTTTTCTGACATCAGACTGTGTTGACCTCTTCTATCGACATGTTGTCCGACAATCCATTACTCGACCTCACCGGATGGCCGAATTTCGAGGCGATTCTACCAGAGCATGTGGAGCCAGCTGTGGATTGGGCCCTAGCCCGCAATCGCCAACAGATCCAGCAATTGACCGCGACCGTGGAGGAACCGACCTGGGCCAATTTCATGGCTCCCTTGGAGCAACTGGAAGACGACCTAGATCGCATTTGGGCCCCGGTTGAACACTTGGTGGCCGTCAGAGACGAAAAGAACTTGCGGGCGGCTTATGAAAATTGCCTGCCCAAGCTGTCGGACTATCATGCCGAAAGGGGGCAGGATCGGAATGTCTGGCAGGCCATTCACCGGATTCGTCATGACGGCCATTATGACACCCTGGATCCAGCCCAACGCATGACGGTCGACCAGACATTGCGCGACTTCCACTTGCAGGGAGTGGATCTCGATGTCGGCGACCAGCAAAGATACCGGGAGATTTCCAGTGAGCTTTCCCGACTGGACAGCCAGTTTTCCCACCATGTGATGGATGCCACGGATGCCTGGTATCTGGACATCGTGGACGAATCCCGGTTGGGAGGGATTCCCGCCAATGCCCGGCATATGGCTCGACAGGTCGCGCAATCCGCAGGGGTCGACGGATGGCGATTCACGCTCCAGGATCCCTCGTATGAAGCCATCATGGTCCATGCCGAAGATGCCTGGCTGCGTGAAGCGATGTATCGTGCCCGTGTGACGAGAGCCAGCGAAATCGGGCCGCATGCGGGACAGTGGGACAATGGGCCGGTGATGCGGGATATCCTTCGGTTGCGAAGGGAACTGGCCCAATTGCTGGGATACCGTCACTATGCGGAATATTCCCTGGTGACCAAGATGGCCGAGAAACCGGCGGATATCCTGGATTTTCTTCAACAACTGTCCGACCGCTGCCGTCCAGCGGGTATGAAGGAGCAGGGGGAACTGGAGCGGTTTGCCCGAGAGGAGCTCGACATGGAGGCGCTCAAGCCATGGGATTACGCCTGGGTCAGCGAGAAGCTACTGCGGCACCGGCATGACTTTGACGAAATGACCCTCCGACCCTATTTCCCGTTGTCGACAGTGTTGGAGGGCATGTTCTGGATTGTCGGGCAGTTGTTCGAGATTCAAGTCGAGCAAGCCGAGGCGCCCTCCGTTTGGCATCCCGATGTGCAATTTTTCCAGATCCGGGACTGGGAAGGGGCATCCCGGGGGTTTTTCTACGCCGACTGGTTTGCCCGTCCGCACAAGCAGGGTGGGGCCTGGATGGCGGATTGTGTGACTCGGCGGGTGACCGACCACGGTGTACAAATTCCGGTGGCTTTCCTGAACTGCAATTTTTCCCCGCCATTGGAAGATCAGCCTTGCCTGCTGACGCATGCTGAAGTGCGCACCCTATTCCACGAATTTGGTCATGGCCTGCACCACATGTTGACGACAGTCGAAGTGGCCGAGGTGTCTGGCATCAACGGCGTGCCTTGGGATGCGGTGGAATTGCCGAGTCAATTCCTGGAGAACTGGTGCTGGGAACCGGCGGCACTGGATCGGATCTCGGGTCATGTCGAGACCGGGGATCCGCTGCCGGCGGAACTGCTGGACAAGATGTTGTCGGGGAGGAATTTTCAGTCGGCCATGCATATGTGTCGACAACTGGTGTATGCCTTTTTCGACCTGCGGCTGCATCTGGAATTCGATCCTTCGGGCCAGGACTCTATCCAGGACCTGCTGGATGCGGTCCAAAGCGAAGTCGCCGTGGTGGAGGTCCCGTCCTATGTCCGATTCCCGAATGCATTCGGTCATATCTTTGCAGGCGGCTATGCGGCGGGATACTACAGTTATCTGTGGGCGGAAGTATTGTCATCCGACGCTTTCAGCCGATTCGAAGAAAACGGCATTCTGGACCGAGAAACGGGGTTGAGCTTTCTTCACTGGATTCTGGAACCAGGTGGTTCGCAAGAGCCGATGACCCTGTTTGAGGGATTCCGGGGACGCCCACCCACGGTGGACGCCCTGCTTCGTCATCAAGGCCTCGGTAGCCTGGAAGAGGTCGCCTGAATGTCCCAGATCAACCGGTATTGGTGACCGGGTCAGTTTCGCGCCGCCGGGGTCGGATAGGCTCTGTTTCTGGGACTTCAGCTTTCCGGCCCTTTCATCAGTGATACGGTGCAGGGTGATTGGTGGTGACCACGGGGATTGATAGTGGATGGTGAGAGGACATCTGGGCCATCCGTCGTTCACAATGGTTCTGTGCCTTCACTCAAAATGTTCAAATAACGGACATAGCTGAACAGTCGATTGCGTTTTTTCCGGGTTAACTCACGTACGATGCCGGCGTTTTGCAGAAACTCGATTCCCGCCGACCCCGTCGGAAAGGATATGCCGGCTCGCGCGGCCAATTGCGAAAGTGATGCGATCGGACGTTCCTGCAACACTTGGTGCACTCGTAGGGATGAGTTCGCTTTACGGCCCGCTTCCTGTTTGATTCGTGTCTGATCCTGTTCGAATAGTGTCAGCAAACGTCGGGCCATATCGACGGCACTTCCCGCCGTTTCCGCGACGCCATGCAGGAAGAATTTCAGCCATGCTTCCCAGTCACCGCTGGTACGTGTTTCATTCAGGAGACTGTAGTAGTCGTCCCGATGCTGTTTGAAGTAAAGGCTCAAATACAGTAACGGGTGACGCAACACCCTGCCGTGATGCAGCAGTACCGCAATCAGGAGACGACCGATACGGCCATTTCCGTCCAAGAAGGGGTGAATAGTCTCGAACTGGACATGGGCCAGCCCGGCCCGCAGCAGCAAGGATGTCTTGTCGTTGTTCTCATGGAGATAACGCTCCAGATCCGACATACAATCGGCGACGGCAGACACCGGAGGTGGGACGAATCGCGCAACACCCGGTCGGCGACCATCGATCCAGTTTTGTGACCGGCGAAATTCCCCCAGTGCTTGATGGCCGCCTCGACCCCGTTGCAACAGTATCGCATGCATTTCCCGGACCAGTCGATTGCACAGGGGAAAGCCCTTGTCCAACCGATGCAACCCATGCTCCAGGGCGGCCACGTAGTTGGAGACTTCACCGACATCGTCAAAGGAGGTATCGGGCACTCGGTCCAGCTCGAACATCAGGAGGTCAGACAGCGAAGATTGGGTTCCTTCGATCTGTGATGACAGCACCGCTTCCTTGCGCACATAACAGTACAGAAAGAGACCAATGTTGGGTAATATTCGCGAAAGGCTGTCCAGGCGACCTAGCGCAAGCAGCGCTTGTTCCATGTGTGATGCCAGGACGGGAAAATCCAGGGGCGGGATGGGAGGCAGAGGGGTGGGGATGAAAGCCCGCACCGCCTCGCCGTTCACGACGGTGACTTCATATCGGCCGGTACTACCACGATTCATGGAGGAGAATGCCTATTAAGAAAAACAGAATATAGCGTACCACTATTAAATAATTCGAACGAAAATTAAATTAGATGCCGGTGTCGATCGTCGCTCTGCGAAACCGAGTTGGTGGGATTTTCCAGGCGCGATCATCGCTTGAATGAAGACCGAATCCCTTTTTTCAAGAAGAGTTTCTGTCGCCTTGGACGGGTGAATTTTGGCAACCATCGGAAGGTCATATACGGGCATTTGCATATCGGTCACTGAACCAGTACATTGGTAGGCTTGACACAAGACTAATTCACCGGACCTTGGTCCTCCTGACCCCCGTGCCACTCTGAAGTGCAACCCTTGGCCCCGTCGCCTGATTGATTGAGTCAGGCGGATGGCAGCAGGCCAGAGGATGGCAGACAATCTCAGTTGACGAACAACTGGAGAAGGGTCATGCCGAATGGCGACCACCCCCTGACCCACCCGGAAAGATCGCCCATTTCCGCTCTCAAGTCCACTGGTCGATCCCAGCGGCAGATTGCCGCGCAGTTCGGGCGGGACGTCAGCACGATTTCCCGAGAGCTGTCCCGCAACCGCGGACAGCGCGGGTATCGTCACCAGCAAGCCCAGGGCAAGGCGACATCCCGACGCTGGGAAGCCTCGGCTGTGCCCTGGAAGATGACCCCGGAGCGCTGGGCGGTGGTCGAGGACCGGCTGCAGGCCGGCTGGAGTCCGAAACCCATCTCGGGTCGGTTTCAGCAACCCGGGGAGGTGATGGCCGGGCGGGAATGGATCGATCAGCATATCCGGGCGGACCGACAGGCGGGGGGAGACCTTTACCGGTGCCTGCGTCGCCGCGGGAAGCAGCCCAACGGGCGCGGTGGCCGACACGCGGGACGTGGTCATCTTCCCGGTCGGGTGGACATCGCCGAATGCCCGTTGATCGTGGAGGCCAAGGGCCGGATTGGGGACTGGGAACTTGACCTGATCATCGGGGTGAAGCACCGGGACATTGCGGCAGCCCTGGGGGCTGACTTGGATTTTGCCACTCCGGACCACTCCTGGGAGCGGGGCCTGAACGAGCACACCCACGGTCGGGTACGCCAGGACTTTCCGAAGGGAACGGACTTCCGTCAGGGGACGGCATCTCAGGTCCAGGCGGTGGAAGAGCGGATCAACCGCCGGCCCCGGAAAGTCCTGGGGTATCGAACCCCGGAAGAGGTCTTCACCGCCGTCGACCCGCCCTGAAGGCGGTCATTCCTCTCCCCTCCCCTCCCCTCTCTTTCCAGAAGCCCGCATTCGACGGGCAGGGCCCCGCTCGGCCAAAACTCGCCTGACACGGCCCGAGCGGGCCCTGGCGTCGAGAAATCGCCTCGGTCAGACTCCCTGGCGTCGAGATGGATGCCATCAATGGCCGAGATCAGCCTCTTTCAGCCCCCTGAGGGCTGAATGGTCCGGTCGCCGCCCCGCTCCCGGCATTCGGGGGACGCCCTCATGCCGGGAGCGGGGCGAGTGTTGCACTTCAGACTGGAAGTGGGGAAAATATAAAATATCTTCCCGGTTCGTCGATGAACGCTTTTTCGCATCGACTGAATAACTATTGTATAATTACTTCCCCTTGAGTTCATCAAAATTAGGTCGTACCGGTCTATTAACGGGCTCTGGCCTCCATCCAACATGGCGAGGGTGGGCTGCAAGGTACCTTAAAGTGCGCTGCCCTGCTGTCTCTTATGTGACACCAAGGATAGGCAATATTGGGCGATCATGACAATCTTGCCTGTACAGCGGGTGAAAGAAAGGTTTGTGTCATTGCCATCTGTTCGTACACAATCTAACATGGACCCAGGGTTTTCCAAATGGTGAATCCGCCAGAAATTTCATCTTGCTCCATCGTCTTGCTGGGGAAATTCAATCCTGCGATCTTCCATCCTGCTTGGCTTGAAGCCAAGGCTATTGAATCAGAGGCGACTCCTGCGGGTGGCGACTTGTTCATTCATCATGATATCGCCAGCTTTTCGATTGACACTCGCCATTACGTTGTTCGGACTGACCGATTTCAGATGGAGACTCTTGCAGCTCCTTGGGTGACGATCTTGGATGTCACCACCAAAATCTTTGTAGAACATCTGTTGCACACTCCGATCACTGGATTTGGCGTCAACCGCACGGTTCACTTTGGATTGCCCAGCATGTCCTCAAGAAACCAGCTTGGTCGAATACTGGCACCAATTGGTCCATGGGGAGAATATGGTCAAGGAATGGACACAGAGGACATCACCTTGACGGGCGGTCTTAAGAGTCTGTTGATGCAAAAAAGTCGTTGCTGGACGAACATTTCCTGGAAACCAATGTCACGGTCGAGCCATCTGTCAAGATATCAGACACAAAAGGCGTCTATATGCAGGTCAACTGCCATCATGCATTAGCTGATTTGCCTGATGGCCATGGACTTGCTGTCCCAGCGTTTCGAGCCAGCGGTAGAAGAGGCCGAAACGATCATTGAGGCGATGATGAAAAAGGGGAATGAACAATGAGCGTTGTGACATCCAGTCCTGTTTTCGACGGCCAGCATGACAGCACCGTGCATACCCATATTGACCAGGTGCCCGATGATTATGTGATTAGAAGGACGAGTCGCCATGTCGATGATGTTCTTAGTTCGAAAGATCATTCCCAGTTTATGCCTGAGAACACGAGGATTTCCGCCCAGATAGTCTCCAACACATTCCCCGGGAAAGCTACCCAGACAATTAACCAACTAGACGCAGAAAAAGTTGTTCCTCCAATTGACAGCCTCATTTTAGACAAGGCAAAGACCAGGCCAGAGAGAACATTGACTCCCATATCGGAGTGGGAAGGTTACGTTGAAGATATTTCGGAAAACGACTTCTCGGTGAGGATGGTGAATGTGCGTTCGAAGTCTTCTCTACCGGCTGACATGGCCACCTTCGACAAGGATGAAGTCAGCAAATACGACCGGCAGTTGCTTAAAGAAGGTGCGATTGTACGCTGGGTTGTTGGGCGCGAGCGATTGTCCACGGGTCAAATACGTAATGTATCAGAACTGTACTTCCGACGACTCCCTGCTCATACTGAGAAAGATTACAAACGAGCTTACGAAATGGCCTGCACTCTGCTAGCGGGAATCGATTGGGATAATGAAACCGAAGGCTGATGAGATTGAGGTGACTATATTCGGTCCAGGGTATGGAGAATGCATCGTTATCCATATTGGCTCTGGAAAATGGGCCATCATTGATTCATGCCTAGATGATACGCTGAGCCGGCCTCACTGACATATTTGCGGAGTTTGGGCGTGTCGGTTGAGACGGACGTAATCTCTGTCAGTGCAAGCCCCTGGCATGATGATCATGTGAAAGGATTAGCGAAAACAATAAAAGCGTGCCAAGCCGCACAGCTTGCATTCGGGTCAGTTCTGCAGCCAAAAGAGTTCGTTGCCTTCCTTTTTGCACATGAGATGCAGCCCGTGCAAAAGCTTGATAGAGGAGGAACAGAACTTCTCCGGTGTTTGGAAATCCTGAAGCAGTCTAGGCGTGTCATTAAGCCGCTTTTAGCAGATACGCTGACCTTTGATTTTGCCCAGGAAAAACTGGCCCATCGATTAAGGGTGGAAATGCGAGCATTGTCTCCTTCTGGCCAACAGTTTGCGGAATTTATCCAGCGCATTGGGCACTTTCCGATGGTCAGCCAAGGGCAACCCAAAGGCAGAATTTCTGATCCCTCACGCAATCATCTTTCGGTCGCGATGCTCTTGACCATCGGAAATCAAGGCGTGTTGTTGGGGGCGGACCTAGAGCAGGTGGCAGATTCCCAAAAGGGATGGAATGCTGTCGTTGATAACCGTCGGGGGCAACCACCATGTTCTCATATATTCAAAATTCCGCATCACGGATCATGTAACGCCCATAATAGTGCAGTATGGAAGGAGATGGTGGTTCAACAGCCATGGGCGGTGGTCACTCCTTGGAGGAAAGGAGGACATGACCTGCCGCAGGCTACTGACGTGACGAGATTGAAGAACTATACCAACAAGTGTTACATCACCAGTACCAAGTTGCCATCGTCCAAGAAACGATACCGTCGGGATACGATGAAATTGATTCGGGCAAAAGAAGCAGCGCACCTGCGCCCGATGCCATCGCACTACCATCAAAATCAGCCACAACGTCACACCTCTTCAGATTTACGAATGAATCAAATTGATGCCGGAATGCGTTCTGCAGGCATTGCAGCGACTCTCTGCGATCAGACAAGAGTTTGGTACAAAAGAACTTTCTCAAGTGCAAAGTCCAGATGCACCTGTCATTGGTGAGAAATCCGGTCTAAAATCCTTACCAGCCCAGTTTCTAGCTGTTCCGTGGATCACTAAACTACTGGAACAGTTGCGCCAACCCCTGAATCTCATGACCCTGTGGAGTGATGCCTGAGAGCGGTAAATCCTCGGCGTTGGACGTGATACGTGTACTCAAGATCAAGCGTGGGGGGTATATCTCTCAAGAGTATCAACATGGGTGGGGCGAAATAGGCATAAACACCAAACGTTTTGGCGCTGGGCTGTCGGTGTGACGGGGCAAATCTAAACAAGCTTTAATTATAACATCCCCTATTGTGAAGACCGGAATATAGTGTGCCATTATTAAAATATTCGAACATAAATTAAATAAGAGCCGTTGTCGCCCATCGCCTGAATGGAACTGAAACCCTTTCAAGAAGAGTTTCTGTCGCCTTGGACGGGTGAATTTTGGCAACCATCGGAAGGTCACATACGGGCATTTGCATATCGGTCACTGAACCAGTACATTGGTAGGCTTGACACAAGACTAATTCACCGGACCCTGGCCGCCTGATATATGATTCCGGCAGTCGCCGGTTCATCCGACACAGGAAAAAACCTGAAAGAAAAATCGATGAAGAAAATTCTCATTGCCAATCCCAAGGGTGGCTGTGGCAAGACCACTGTGGCCACCAATCTGGCGAGTTATTATGCATCCTGGGAAGTGCCGGTGGCTCTGATTGACCTCGACCCCCAGCACTCCAGTCTCGACTGGCTGGACCAACGCCCCCGGACCTTGTTTCCCATTGAAGGCATTGATGGTTCCCTTGGACGCTTGCGAATGCCTACAGGGGTGCAGCGGGTAGTGATGGACGCACCGGCCCGAACCGACAAGAACCAGATTCATCGTTTTTTCAAACAAGCGGATGTGGTATTGATTCCTGTGTTACCGTCTCCCATTGACATTCGTGCTGCCGGACACTTTGTTGGCGAGTTATTGCTTGAACAGATGCTGAAACAGGCCCGGATTGGCTTGGTCGCCAATCGGGTTCGAGCGAATACGTTGATCTATCGGAACCTCTCTCGGTTTCTTCGTCGACTGAAGTTGCCTCTGATTACCCATCTACCAGATAACCAAAACTATATCCGTGCTGCCCAAGATGGGCGAGGGATTTTTGAGGTGCGTCCTTCCCAGGTTGCCAGAGATATCACTGCCTGGTATCCCTTGATTCAGTGGGTCGAAAAGGATCGTAAACTCTGATTGTGGGTCGGTCCTGTATCGAAATCGCCACTTTCCCCGTGGTGCATATGGCCATGCGGTTTCAGATTAAGGAATTCGTCTGAACTTGTGCCCGGGTCTCCACAGAACTGAAGTCTTGTCTTGAAGATCTTTCTTATGGTAACGCCATAATGGTTTGGAGTCTCTGCGTGACCACCAGATATTCGGCTTGGCATAAACGTTGCACGCGACATCAGGGCCTTCTTCAATATATAGATAGGTGAAGAGACGGTAGCTGATCGTGTTTCTATCTCGCACTAATCGGCGGTCTGATCAGTCGAGTAGTCCTTATGTGATCATTGGAGGTTGAAGGAGAGTTGAGCCTAGATATCGATTATTAGCGGTATGTTTGAACACTCGACCTGACTACGCTAGATTGAAACGGGGGGCTTCATTCCATGAGAGAAATTGCCAATGAAAAGGATCAGTACGAAGACCATTGGTGCTGCTGGTGAATATTATGTTCTCAGTCAACTGCTGCGGCGAGGCTGGGTGGCGGCATTGGCTCCCGAAGGAGTCCCTAACATGGATATCTTGGTAACCGATGAATACAGCAACAAGTTGTGTGCTATCCAAGTTAAGACTCGTCGCGTAAAAAAAACTCATCGCGGCATGGGCTGGCCCATGCAATCCAAACATGAAACAAGCCAACCGAATTTGTTCTATATCTTTGTTGATATCGGAGAGCGACTATCCGATCCGACTGTCTCCTAAATTCTGCCATCAGATAAGGTAGCAATATGCATTCAGACATGCCACCGACTATGGCTCAACAGTCCGGGTAAGGGGGGTCGGCCACGCAAAAACAGCAAAATGCGTAAATTTTATCTTGACCACTCGACTGTTATCACAGCAAACACGCAAGAGGCAAGGGAATTTATCGACCAGTATGGAAAGGACTGGCTTGAACCGTATCGGGAAAATTGGAGTATTCTGGGACTACCCGAAGAGAGCAGTTGTTGAGTCATCGGATTCTTATCCCCCATGCCACTCTGAAGTGCAATCCTTGGCCCGTCGCCGGATCGCTTGAGGCAAGCGGATGGCGGCGGGCCAGAGGATGGCTGACCCTCTCAGTTGACCCATCAACGGAGAAGGGTCATGCCGATTGGTGACCACCCCCTGACCCACCCGGAAAGGTCGCCCATTTTCGCGCTCCAGTCCACCGGTCGATCCCAGCGACCGATGGCTGAGCCACTCGGACGGGCCGTCAGCCCGATTTCCCAGGAGCTGTCCCGCCACCGCGGGCAGTGGGGGGATCGACCTCAGCAAGCCCAGGGGAAGGCGATGAGCCGACGTCGGGCCGCCTCGGCCGTGCCTTGGAAGATGACTCCCGAGCGCTGGGCGGTGGTCGAGGACCGGCTGCAGGCCGGCTTGGAGCCCGGAGCCCATCGCGGGCCGGTTTCAGCAACCCGGGGAAGGGATGGCTGGTCGAGAGTGAATCGCTCAGTCCATCCGGGCGGACCGACCGGCGGCTATCAACTCATCACACTTGACCCCGCCATCCTTCCACCCTGATTTTCATCGCCAATCCCCTCATTTCGTCAGTGGGTTGGCTGCGCTTGGGGACCCAATTCATCACCGATCACATCCCCCTTCAGCAGTTGCAGGCCCGGCCAGAGCTTCTGCGTCCCGGGCATCGGCTGACGTTGGGACGGACAACATCCCGCCAGCCCAGCGGTCAGGACCACAAAGGTCTGGATGGTCAGGGTGTCTGGAGGACCGCGCGAGCCGGGCAGGCGCAATTGCCGGGCGCGGGCCAGCCACCCCCGGCATTCCGACGGGGGCCCCTGGCGCCCCGCCGGATCGTCCGGGCGCTCGCGGGCCAGGCGCATCAAGTCCCAGACCCGAAAGGCGGTGATCGCATCGAAGGCCAGGCCCTGGCGCCCGTCATCGGCCTCATCCAGGCGTCGGTCCTCGATCCGGGGGCCGACCTTGAGGGCGTGGAAGCACCGTTCGATCGACCCGCGCCGTTCAACCCAGCGCAGGACTGGCCGCGCCGAAGTCTGGTCGGGGAGTCTCATCGGCCGGGGTCAGCCACCTATCAAAAATCCATACTTAACAGAGTTCTGATTCTGTGCCAATCTCCGCTCCATGCCCATTGGCATGAGAATCTTCACCACGGACACGCTCGACTGGTTTCGTCAGGCGTGTCGGGGACCGACGCCGCCTTCCCGCGGAGCGCTGGCGCGGGAGTTGTGCGCCCGCGAGCGGTGGTTCAACGCCGCCGGACGACCGTGTGAAGCCAATGCGCACCAGGTCCTGCCGAAACTGGCCAAGGCCCTGGGCGTGTCACCGCTGACTCCCCGACCGGCCCCCAACCGGGCGGCGGCACCGCCGGCGACAGACTACCCGGACCGGGAACTGGTCGGTCCGTTGGCCGACTGGGGACCGGTGACCTTGCGACGGGTCGACCCCGCCGACCCCGCCGACCGTCAGGCGGGGGCCTCGATGGGGGCCACGCATCATCCCGTGGGCTGCGGCCGTCCGAGAAACACCCCGCGAACCGGCCCACCAGACCGATCGCCCGATCCGTCGCGCCCAGCAGCAGCGCACCCGCGTCCGAGGTCATCGTCCCGCCGTCGAAATCCGCCACAACGTCACGCCCCTTCAGGCGTGCAAATCGCATCGAAACCGGGTTACACTCCGTGGGCATCGGGGAGCTCCTCTGCAACCGGACAAGTCTTTGTTGCAAAAGAACTTTCTCATATGCAGAACCCCGATGCACCTACCCTCGGTGAGAAATCCGGGCTAAACTATGCCCGCTGGTATGACTGGCATGCGCCGCAGAAGAGGCGACGCATCACCACCGCCGCCTGTGAGGTGGTAGGGGCAGGGCCGATGATCGGGATTCAAGCCACTGCCTTGCGGGGATTGCGTCTCCGCGCAACGCGCCCGTCGAACCGGGCTTTGACGATGCTGTCGGGCAAAGGTCGTCGCTTGTTCTCCGGGACCGATCCATCCTGCCCCCGTTCCGCGCCGGGCCTACGTGCCGTCGGGGCGCAACGGATGATGCCACCGGACCCCGTCGAACCGGTTGAAGTCGGAGTCGGTGGAGACCATGGTGCAACCGTGCTCTACCGCGACCGCTGCGTGTTGAGCGTCGGCGACCAGCTTCCCGGTTGCTCCCGCTTCACGGCACAGCCGCTCGAAAATCTCCAGGTGATCGGGACCGGGACCGACAATCCGGGCCGTCGGCCGTTCGACCAGGGACGAGATGAAGGCGAAAGCGCTCTCTAAGGTCGATGGCGGATCGAATATCTGGGGATTCGTGACGATACGAACGAAGCCGGACAGGACAAGGACGGAAAGGGCGAACGGCTCGGGTCCCGTTGCCAACCGGGTGAGCCAACGCGCGTAGGCGGACTGTTCTGCAACAATGTCCTCGAAATGCGCGTAGATCAGCACATTGACATCGGGAAGGAGCATCGCGTGTTGCTATCTCACTGCCCGAACTGCGCCCGATCATCCTCCGCATCGAGCGATCGTGGCGAATCGAGGTCAACCCCGGGGCGAACACGCGCATTGCGCACCGTCACCAGGTGAAACGGAGGCGTCTCCGACGGCGCCCGCCGCTTCAGCGCGTCGTCGAGGATCCTGGAGATGAAGGCGCTCACGCTGAGGCCCTGGGCCGCCGCCCTTTGGCGAACCTGCCTCCCGAGGCGCTCGTCAAGCGATATGGTGGTTCTCATGGTGCGGAGCATAACAGGTCATCATCAACTCATCAAATGTCAACGCCGCGGCCGGGTTCGTTCAGAACTGGCGCACGAAGCTGAGTTCGGCGCGGTTGCGCTGGTAGTCGAGGGCTTGGGCGTTGGTCTTGCGCTCCTCGCGGATGAGGGAGAGGCGGGGGCTGAAGCCGAGCACGGTTGTGGACCGAGACAGAGAGGGTCCGCGTGTCGTCCCGGCGCGGCTTGCGGTCGATGGTGCGGTGGGCGGTGCGCAGGCCTAGGGTGAAGCCGGCTGGCAGCGCCAGCGTGGCGCCGAGGCTCGCCCGCGGGCCGCTGTTGCGCCAGTGTTCGGCCCTGGCGTGGGCCCATCTGGCGCCGAGCGAGACGTCGCCCACCGGGCCGTCGAGCCAGTCGCAGCCGCGGCAGTTGCGCCGGGCGGCGCCGGCGAAGAGCGCGAGGCGCGGCGTCAGGAGATGCTCGCCTTCGAGGCGCAGGCCGACGCGGTCGGTCTCGGGCCGGCCGGCGGTCCATTGCCGGTCCGTGGTCGCCAGCAGGCTCGCTTCGGTGCGGGCGTCGATCAGCCAGCGCGGGCCGATATGGGCGGCGAGGAAATGGCGGTCGAACTCCCCGCCCCTGTATTCCCGGACGCTGGCATCCGCCCCGGTGCGCAGGCGCAGGCGGTCGTTCAGCGGATGCTGGTATTCGCCGCCGCCCCAGAAGGAGACACCGAGGCCGGATTCGGGCTTCGCGGGATCGTCCAAGGTGAAGGGCAGCCGGCCGAACGGGGTGTCGAGGAAGACCGTGCGCTCGCCCGAGGCGGCGTTGAGGTTGCTGTCCGGGACGATGGCCGCCCCGAACCACGCCTCCCAGCGCCGCCGCGCACGGATGGTGTCGAGGAAGCGCCGGATGTTGGCGGCGACCGCCGGGGGCACGTCGCCCGCCAGCACCTGCTCGAAGTGACGCCGCGCCAGCGTGTCCTCCTCCTTCAGGAAGAAGGCGCGGGCGAGTTCGAGGCGCACCCGCACCAGCTCCGGACGGTCCACCAGGATGGCCCGGAAGGCGGCGACCGCCTCGTCGAGCCTGCCCTCGCGGGCTTCCCGGTCCGGCGCGGCATCGGCCGCGGCAAGCGCCTCCATCCCGGCCCAGGGCGGGGCGCGCGACGGGCGCCGCAACAAGCAGGACCGACAGCCCCGCCAGCACGGGAACAAGGAACCGGAAAGGTTTCATCATGACGACAAGGTCGGCACGGTTGAGGACGGCGGCGACGGCAGCAACCATCCGACCGTGATCATGGGCAAGTGGCAGGCCGAGCATGGCGGCACCCACCGGATGGTCGGCGCCTTCGGCGCGGAGCTTCAGACGCGGACGACGGAGTAGCTGGCCGGGCTCGGGTTCCCGGATCAACGGGAGCCAGGTTTGGCAAGGGGGGGCACTTCTGGTTGCCCCTTTTTTTCTTTCGTTTCTGCCACGTTTCCCGGCGCTTGTCTTTTGTCGATAATCCCTCTGGACACACAATGACCTGGTTGCTTGATGGTGCTGGCCTCCGGGCCCGATTGATCCCGCTGATCCTGCTGCTGGCGATGGCGGGTGGAATCCCGATATCCGCCTGCGGCGCTGGCCCCCCGGAAGCCCCGGACGCGGCGGCAATGGGCAGGACAGAAGATCGGCTGACCGGCCGGCGTTTCGAGGCCGGGATGGTGGCCCTCCAGGCCGCCCGGACCGGGCGACGCGGGACGCCCGGCTGGACGAGGCCATTGCCGCCTTTGAGGCGATCCTGGTGGATCGCCCGGAGTTGGTGCGGGTGCGCCTGGAACTGGCGCATGCCTTCTTTCTGCAGGCGGAGGACCGGCGGGCGCGACGACATTTCGAGCAGGTGTTGGCGGGGGACCTGCCGCCGGCGGTGGTGGCCAATGTCCGGCGCTTTCTTCAGGTCATGCGGGCGCGGCGGCGCTGGGAGGCGTGGTTCGGCGCGGCCATCGCCCCGGACAGCAACCTCAATGCGGCCTCGGGCGAGCGGACGATCTTTCTCGACACGGACTTTGGCCGACTGCCCTTCACCCTGGACGGTCCGGCGAAGCCTGAATCCGGCCTGGGCCTGTCCCTTTAGGTCGGGGGGGAATACCAGCAGCCGTTGACGGACCGCCGGCGGCTGCGCTTCGGCGCGGAGGCCAGCGTCCAGGAATATCGGGGCCGGGCGTTCGACCGGCAGTCCCTGGCCGTGCACCTCGGCCCGCGCTGGCTGATCGGCGCACGCGCCGAGGCCAGCCTGCTGGCGACCGGGGAGCGGCAATGGACCGCCGGGCGGCCGGAGACCGACCGCGTCGGCCTGCGGCTGGAAGGGGAGCGCCGCCTGACGCCGAGAGTGGGGATCTCCACCCGGGTCGCCGCCGCCCGCCGCCGCTGCCGGGGCTGTAATCATCTCGACGGGCCGGTGGGGGAGATCTCGATTGGCGCGAACTGGGTGGCGCGGCCCACGCTGCGTCTTGGCGGGAATGTGGGGTGGACCTGGAGCCGGGCGGAGTTGGAACACTGGCGCAGTCGGGGCCCGCGGGCGAGCCTCGGGGCCACGCTGGTGCTGCCGAAAGGCTTCACCCTGGGCCTGCGCGCCGCCGTGGAGCGGACTGACTATCGGGGCAGTGGTGCCGCTCACCGCACCATCGACCGCAAAGGGCGCCGGGACGAGACACGAATCGTGAGCCTTTCAGTCCACCACCGCGCCGTCACCCTGCGCGGCTTCAGCCCGCGCCTGTCGCTCATCCGCGAAGAGCGCAACACCAACGCCCAGCCCCTCGACTACCAGCGCAACCGTGCCGAACTCAGCTTCGTGCGCCAGTTCTGAACGAACCCGGCCGCGGCGCACCGAAAGGGGCCGGCCGTCCGGAAAGGATGGACCCGACCCGCAGGACATGCCACAACGTGTCCTGGACAGGGCCCCGGGCTCGCGGGCAGGAGGACAAGGAAGCGGCAGGTGGGAAGACCGGAAACCATTGCAAAACAAGGGTTTCCCGGCAACCTCCCGCAACGCCAACCGGAAGGCGGAAAGGCATCACAGATGCGTCGAGAGTGTGTGCTCGGGCGAAGCTCACGCCTATGGCGACGCGCAGGCGCTCCGCGGTCTGGCGCTGTTGACGGACGGCCTCGCGCGGGTGAAGGCGGACCCGGCCGACATCAAGGCGCGGCTCGACTGCCAGGTGGGCTCGTGGCTCTCCATGGCCCCGCTCGCCAGCGGCGTCCCGATGCTATCAACTCATCACACTTGACCCCGCCATCCTTCCACCCTGATTTTCATCGCCAATCCCCTCATTTCGTCAGTGGGTTCCTCCTCTGTCAGTCGGTAGCCTGCGCTTGGGGACCCCATTCATCACCGATCACCTCCCCCTTCAGCAGTTGCAGGCCCGGCCAGAGCTTCTGCGTCCCGGGCATCGGCTGACGTTGGGACGGACAACCTCCCGCCAGCCCAGCGGTCAGGACCACCCAGGTCTGGAGGGTCAGGGTGTCTGGAGGACCGCGCGAGCCGGGCAGACGCAATGGCCGGGCGCGGGCCAGCCACCCCCGGCATTCCGACGGGGGCCCCTGGCGCCCCGCCGGATCGTCCGGCCGCTCGCGGGCCAGGCGCATCCCGTCCCAGACCCGAAAGGCGGTGATCGCATCGAAGGCCAGGCCCTGGCGCCCGTCGTTGGTCTCATCGAGGCGTCGGTCCTCGATCCGGGGGCCGACCTTGAGCGCGTGGAAGCACCGTTCGATCAACCCGCGCCGTTCGACCCAGCGCAGGACTGGCCGCGCCGAAGTCTGGTCGGGGGCCTCATCGGCCGGGGTCAGCCACCCCCACTCCAGCGGCACCATGCCCGGGCGGGGGGATGCCTCCCGGGCGGACACCGCCAGCACGGTCAGGGGCTCGCCGCCCACTTCCTTCGTCGGTACCAGGGAGACCCGGCCACAGCGCCCAGTGAGTGTCACCGCCGCCGAATGGCCCCTCGGGCCGCCCCGGGCCACCCCACTCAAGCGTTGGCTGCCCACCGGGTCCCATTGCGCCCCGTGATCCCACCCGTCTTCCTCGGCCCCGTCGTCGGGGCGCACTCGGCGTTTCGCCCCCCGGGCCGCCCGCCCCAGCCGTTCCGCGCCGATCTCATCAGCCTGCTGCAGCCAGGCCCAGCAATCGCCCTCCCGGTCACCCCCCGACACTACGCGGGTATCAGGACCCGCCTGCGCCCAGGTCGGCGCCGGGGTCAATCCGGCCGGCCAGCGGACGCGGTCCGGGCCAGTCGCTCGGCGGCAGTCGGCCTCCCCGGTGAACCACCCGAGGAAACGCCCGGCGCCATTGACGGCCATCCCGGCCTGGGCACCGATTCCCTGGGTGCCTTGGCCGCCGCCGCCCCGTTCGTCCAGGCCCTGCGGGGCTGGGCCGCCGTCATCCTGCAAGGTCGGGGTATCCTGGATCGCCAGCACGAATGATTCGGTGCGACCCCGGGCCACCGTCGCTTCGTCGGGTGGGGGGAGAAGAGGGGAGAGGGACGCCAGCCAAGCGCGACCCAGGGCGACAAGGCACCGGCGCAGCCGGCCATCGGTGGGCGGACTGCCGCCGGATTCCCGCTCGGCCCAGTCGGCCTCATCCGACCCCCCTGGCGGTGAGCGACCCTGGGCATGCTCCGGTTCGGCGCACAACCCGGTCCGCCAGTCGTCGCATAGGGGCCGCCACCACACGGTGCGTTTCCCCCCGGAGCGCCGACCCGAGGTCCGCTCAGCACAGGGCGTCCAGCCGCCTATCCGGTCCCTCAGGCCGGAATGTTCCGGCCCGGTGAGAGGAGACACTAGAACCGGTTCTTCGCCATCGCGCTCGGACCAGTCGGCAGCGACGCGCTCCGTCGCCCGTTGCAGCCCCTGCGAGGCCAGTTTCCGAAACTCGCACTGACGGCCCGATCAAGCAGCGATCAGGGCACCCCCCCTGACCGATAGGCACCATCCGCGCCTCCGCCGACCAGCCGATCTCCGGATCGCGCGGCGCCCGTGGCCGACCGGCCGCGCCGAAGCGGAGGCCGCCCAGGACGCCGTGGACGGCCGAGTCGATTCCCTGGCGCACTGGTCCTCCGGGCGCCCGGCAGCAGCCCACGGGATGATGCGTGGCCAACATCGAGGCCCCCGCCTGACGGTCGGTGGGGTCGTCGGGGTCGACCCGTCGCCCGCTCACTGGCCCCCAGTCGGCCAACGGACCGACCAGTTCCCGGTCCGGATCATCTGTCGGCGGCGAATAGCTCCCGGTGGGCTTCGGTCGAGCCCGGGGCAGCGACACGCCCAAGGCCCCGGCCAGCTTCGGCAGGACCTGGTGCGCATTGGCTTCACACGGTCGTCCGGCGGCGTTGAACCCCTGCTCGCGGGCACACAGCTCCCGCGCCAGCGCCCCGCGGGAAGGCGGCGTCGGTCCCCGACACGCCGGGCGAAACCAGTCGAGCGTATCGGTCGTGAAGATTCTCATGCCAATGGGCATGGAGCAGATGTTGGCATAGAATTTAGTGGGGAATTAAGTATGGTTTTTTGATAGGACCGGCGGGGGGAGACCTTTACCGGTGCCTGCGGCGTCGCGGGAAGCCGCCGAAAGGGCGGGGAGGGCGACCTGCGGGACGCGGTCACCTTCCCGGTCGGGTGGACATCGCCGAGCGCCCGTTGATCGTGGAGGCCAAGGGCCGGATCGGGGATGGGGAGCTTGACCTGATCATTGGGGGGATGCCCCGGGGAGCCTGGATTTCCTGGGGAGATCGGGCCTCGAAGTTCAGGGGGCTGATCGGGGTGGAAGGGAAGACGGCGGCGGCCGTCACCGAGGCCATCGTGCGGCGGATGGCTCCGCTTCCGGCGGTTCGGGCGGAACGGGTCTGAAGAAATGAGAATGCTCCCAATCGCAAACTATGATTCCCTGTGGATCGCATCCGGTTCCGAACAGTTCAGTTTCTTTGTGACGGCAGAGTACCTGCAAAGCCCTGACCGACAGTGCGCTCCCAATGGTTAACAGGGTGATCGCCAGAAATTCTCGCTTGGTATTCCAATGGAAGATGGTGGGTATGTCCTTGAAGGTATGAGCAGTTACGGCGTGGCGTTCAACTCCCGGGGACCCGCCCCACCCAAATCCTGTCATAATCCGAACTGTTACAGGCCAAGCCTCTCCCGAAGTCCGATAACCCGATGGTGTCAATAGGGTTTCTCCAACATTGGGAGATGAAGTTCATTGGATTAATCCGCCAACTTCTCGTAATGTCAGTGGCTCGCCATGGCGCCTTCCATAGTTGAGGACTCAAGGGTAGCATCATGTGGGTGAGTTGCAGGGTCATTCACTCTTTCGAAACATTCGGTGATAATATCCCGTCCCTTCTATGAAGCAGTTGCCAGCGTATGTCACCGGCAGGTCATGGTCGGATTCGAGACAGCGCATGTTGGCGAGATGACGAAACATATCCTATCGGGATTTCAGACGCACCTGATATGACCCGATGATAACCACTCACTGAGGACAGACATTATGGAGACTCGTGCCGCGGTTGCCTACGAGGCTGACAAACCCCTGGTGGTTGAAACCGTTCAACTGGATGGTCCCAAAGAGGGAGAAGTGCTGCTGGAGGTCAAGGCGACAGGTATTTGCCATACCGATGAATTCACCCGGTCTGGGTCTGACCCAGAAGGAATCTTCCCGGCCATTCTGGGCCATGAGGGGGCCGGAATTGTGGTCGATGTCGGCCCTGGCGTGACCAGTGTCCGAAAGGGAGACCACGTCATCCCGTTGTATACGCCTGAATGTCGTCAGTGTGAATATTGCACCTCGGGCAAAACCAACCTTTGCCAGGCCATCCGTACCACGCAAGGGCAGGGTCTCATGCCGGATGGTACCAGCCGATTTTCCATTGGTCGCGAGGCGGTCTACCATTACATGGGGACATCCACGTTTTCCAATTACACCGTCGTACCGGAAATTGCCGTGGCCAAGGTGCGCGAGGACGCTCCGTTCGACAAGATCTGCTACATCGGCTGCGGAGTCACCACCGGTATTGGTGCGGTGATCAACACGGCGAAGGTCCAGCCTGGCGACAATGTGGTGGTCTTCGGATTGGGGGGAATCGGTCTGAATGTGATCCAGGGGGCCAGACTGGCCGGTGCCGACATGATTATCGGAGTGGATATCAATCCGGCGCGACAGGCACTCGGCGAGAAATTCGGCATGACCCATTTCGTGAATCCCAACGAGGTCGATGGCGAGTTGGTGCCCTACCTGGTAGACCTCACGAAAGGCGGCGCAGATTTCAGTTTCGAATGTGTGGGCAACGTGAATCTGATGCGACAGGCACTGGAATGTTGCCACAAAGGTTGGGGGGAAAGCGTGATTATTGGTGTGGCCGGTGCCGGGCAGGAAATCAGTACGCGTCCATTTCAACTCGTGACCGGCCGGGTCTGGCGTGGAACGGCATTCGGTGGGGCACGGGGGCGAACTGATGTGCCAAGAATCGTCGACTGGTATATGGATGGCAAAATCAACATTGATGATCTGATCACCCATACCATGCCCCTTGAGGATATCAACCGGGCGTTTGATCTGATGCACGAAGGCACGTCCATCCGCAGTGTCGTTCTGTATGATCATTAGACCCTGATGGACATTGTCTCTGAAACGCGTTGCTTCGGGGGTGTACAGGGGATTTACCGTCACCCATCCCGTGAAACCGCCACGACGATGCAGTTTTCCGTTTTCACGCCACCCACCGCCCCCCAAAGTCCGGTGCCGGTGCTGTGGTATCTTTCCGGGCTGACCTGTACCGAGGAAAATTTTACCGTCAAGGCCGGTGCCCAGCGTTATGCAGCGAAGTACGGTCTGATGCTGGTGGCCCCGGACACCAGCCCTCGGGACGCAGGAATTCAAGGAGAGGACGATGAGTATGATTTCGGCACCGGTGCCGGGTTTTATGTGGATGCCACCGAAAGACCTTGGAGTGCCCATTATCGGATGTACAGTTATGTGACCCGTGAGCTCCCGGATCTGGTGTTTGATCAATTTCCCGGCGATCGGGATCGGCAAGGGATCACTGGCCATTCCATGGGCGGGCATGGTGCGTTGGTCCTGGGACTCAGAAATCCGGCCATCTATGCTTCAATTTCCGCATTCTCCCCCATCTGCTCACCCACCCAATGTCCGTGGGGACAAAAGGCTCTGAAGGGTTATTTGGGGGACGACCCAAGGGGGTGGCAGGAGTACGATGCCACTGCCTTGATACGACATGGTGCCCAGACCCGTGAGATTCTGGTCGACCAAGGGGATGCGGATCCATTCCTGGAGGAACAGCTCCAGCCCAATGCCTTGGTATCCGCTTGTGAAGAACGGGGGCAACCCATCAATCTGAGGATGCAGCCTGGATACGACCATAGTTATTTTTTCATTGCCTCTTTCATCGGAGATCATGTGCGATTTCATGCCGAGCGTCTGAAGAACGGTTGACCCGGCCCGCCGGTGTATTGTGAATGATCCGGTTTTTTCCCGCAGGAAAAATCGACTAAATGTGGCAGTCACCATGCGCTATCTTAATTCGGGCGGGAATTCCGTCATTTGTTTGGCAGGCAGGGTCAGTTGTCGAATCCGGCTTGGAATATCGTACGCTCTGCGATTTCTCTCGGCGGGGTGTGTTTGGTAAGGCCTTGATTTATTGTGGGTAAAAGGGTGGGCCAAGGTGCCCATATCAGTGACAACCACCCGAGCCATCCAACGCAGTCTGCCCTTGTTCCGTTTGGCCGTCTCGAATGTCTCTCGCAGTGATATCCTGCTTCTGCAGTCCGTTTATCGCAGATTCATATCATGCCTGTTGCATGTTCAGGCGTTCTTCCGAGGTGGTCAGTTGACATGCCAGCATGTGAATGGTGGGGTTAGCCGATGAGTCCTCCTTCGATTCGCAAATCATCCCGCCTGCTATTTGACGTAGGCCCTGTTCCTTCGATTGTGATGTCTATGCAAGTCCCTCTATCCCAGCATCCACGGACCGGATACTCCACTATGCTGAACATTATTTATGTGTCATATTTGGCCTTTTAAAACATGAATAATTATTAAAAGGCATTAATTGGCATTTTATTTAAGTCGTACTCTCTCGGCCATGATAGACTTTCCTGCAGTACTACGAACGACATATCGCCATAATCCACATTTGAAGAAGTGATGAAAACAGCTGGCCAAATTGAATCCGAGATCGGGGCTCGGCTGGCGCGGTTGCGATTGTCCCGCAATGTTACGCAAGCCATGCTGGCGCAGGATGCGGGTATTGGACTACGCACCTTACGGCGTCTTGAGGCCGGGGAACCATCCACTTTTGACACCTTCCTGCGTGTCGCCTTGGCGCTGGGGCTAGGCGATGCCGTTCTCGGTGCGGTCCCCTTGAGTGAAGTTCGTCCGATTGAACGTGTTTCCCGGACGGGCTTTGAGCGTCAACGGGCCCGTCCGAAACCACGAAGGGACCCCAACTCGACCTGGACATGGCGTAACGACACCAATGACTGACGCCAGTGTCCTGCTCTGGGGGCGGCGTATTGGGGCTATATCCTGGGATGAGGCACGCGCTCTGGGGATATTTCAATATGACCCGGCCTTTGTTCACGCCGGTATTGAGGTCGCCCCCCTGACCATGCCGGTCCGCGAGACGCCCTATGCATTTCCGGCCCTCAACAGGACATCCTTTCGAGGGTTGCCTGGCATGCTGGCTGATGCGCTGCCGGATCGGTTCGGCAACCGACTCATTGATGCCTGGTTGGCGGAAACCGGCAAGAAACCGGAAACCTTCAATCCAGTGGATCGGCTTTGCTATATCGGCCGTCGCGGCATGGGAGCCCTTGAGTTCGAACCTTCTCTTCGACAAGGAACAAACACCCACAATCTGGAACTGGCGCAATTGGCCATCTTGACGGCTCGGTTGGTTGAGGAACGCTCTACTCTGACCGGGCAATGGGGTGAAGGACACGATACCGAAGCGTTTGAGGACATCCTGAGCGTTGGCACTTCGGCCGGAGGGGCGAGAGCCAAGGCGGTCCTTGCCTGGAACCCGAAAACCGGAGAGTTTCAATCTGGACAACTTGATGCCGGTGAGGGTTTTGAGCATTGGCTCTTGAAGTTTGACGGCGTATCGGGTCACAGTGATCAAGCACTGGCAGGCCCCCAAGGCTTTGGCAAGATCGAATACGCATATGCCAATATGGCGCAGGCGGCCGGCATCTCCATGCCCGAATGCCGACTTCATCATGAAGGGGGGCGTAGCCATTTTATGACCAAAAGATTTGATCGGGACCCGACCGGTCGCAAGATTCACATGCAGTCGCTTGGAGCGTTGCAGCATTTCGACTTCAACGACCCATCGGCCTATTCTTACGAACAGGCGGTGATGACGATCCGAGAACTGGGACTCGGGATGACGACAGTTGAAGAGCAATTTCGACGGGCACTATTCAATGTGATCGCCCGCAATCAGGATGACCATGTCAAGAACATCTCATTTCTGATGGATCGGTCTGGACAATGGACACTGTCTCCGGCCTATGACCTGACATATGCCTACAATCCGGGAGGGATATGGACCGGAGACCACCAGATGAGTTTGGCCGGACGGCGGAACCACTTCGAGCTTCAAGATATTCATCAGTTTGCTACCAACATTGGCCTGAAGAAGCGTCGAGCATGGAAGATTCTGAACGAGGTAAGTGCGGCCATTCGGGATTGGGATCAACATGCTGAAGCCGTGGGTATCGCATCCGCTATCCGCGACCGGATCGCGCTGACCTTCCGAACCAACCTGATATTGGGACGGTAAGGTGACCTTTCCCACTGATTCGTGTGGTGACCAGGAACCGAGGTGCTGAACGTTCCGAAGGTCCTGGTACCCGGCACAATCAGCTGCTCAAGGGTCGCTTACACCAACCGCTATCGGGGCTTTGAAATCACCCCAGTCCCTGCGCAATGGGCGGTAACCGCATTCTGATTCCCTTCGGGTCATAGGCGGCCCGGAAACTCGCCTCGCCGGGATGACGGATCCCCGCAATGTCAATTTCGACATGCTGCCGACCAGTCCCGACAAGGCCTCCGGCATCCATCATGGCCAGGGCCACGGGCCGACCGATCCGGTAGCCGAACATGGCCGACGTGGTGTGGCCGACAACGCGGTCTTCACGGTAGATCGGCTCTCCTCCGAGTGGGACAGCCGCCGCGTCATCAAGAACGATGGAGGTGATCCTATGCCCGGGGGCTTGGTCCCTGGAACGCTTCAGAGCTGTCCGGCCGATGAATTCCTTGTCCCACCGGACCGCAAACCCGAGCCCGGCTTTGAGCGGACTGGCATCGGTATCCAGGTCATGTCCATAGACCAGGAAACGCTTTTCGATCCGCATCGAGGTCTGCGCGAACAACCCGGCAGGTCGCGCCCCCACCCCATGCAGCGCATCGTAAACGGCCTTGGCCTGCCGGGCGGGACAGGTGATTTCCCAGCCAGCCTCACCCACATAGGAAAGACGCACCGCACGCACCGTGACACCGGAAATGCGCGTCTCGCAGTGGCGGAAGTAGCCGAGTTCATTGAGTGCTGAAGCGCCTACCGACCCGACGATACGGGCGGTGTCCGGACCGGCGAGGGCAAGCACGGCATGGGCTTCGGTCTCGTCCGCAATTTCCACAGCCTCGCCATTGGCAAGGTGGTGCTTCAGCCATACCAGGTCCCGCTTGACCGCCGAAGTGCCGACATACAAACGATAGTGGTGCTCGCCGAGCCGCATCGCGACGAGATCACTCTCAATGCCGCCGCGTTCGTTCAGCATTAGTGTGAAGGTGGCCCTACCCGGGGGAAGCGACATGTCGTTGGTGCAGACCCGGCCCAAGAAGGCTTCCGCCTGCTGGCCGGTGACGCGGATTTTTCCGAGCGAGGACTGGTCGAACACCGCAGCCCCTTCGTGCGCCCGCCTGACCTCCCGACCTACCTGATCGAACCAGGCGGGCTTGGCGAAAGTCAGCGCTGGCTCCTTCTTCTTGCCGAAATACAACGGCCGCTCGAAGCCGTAGACTTGGCCGAAATGTGCTCCTTCGGCCTGCCAGCGGTCATCAAGCGGCAATCTCCGCAGGTTCCTTCCCGTCTTCCACTGGCGGCCGGGATAGGTGATCTCGTAATGCTTGCCGAGCACTTCCGGGGCCCGTTCGGCTAGGGTGGCGGCGGAATTGAAACAGGACGGGAACCGTTTCGGATCCGCCTCCTGCAAGTCCATCGGCGAATGGCCGTGGACGATGCAATGGGCCAGCGCCATACCCGCGCCTCCGCCGGTCGCCACCCCCACCGAGTTCATGCCACAGCCGAGGAAGAGTCCTCGAGTTTCCGCGGCCTCCCCAAGTAGGAATGAGCCGTCTGGCGTGAAGCTTTCCGGGCCGTTGAGCAGCATCTTCACCTCGGCATGTTCAAGTACGGGGAGTCGGTGCAGGGCATTTCGCATCATCGGCTCGAAATGGTCCCAGTCTTCCGGCAGCAGCTTGAAGGCAAAGTCGTCACCGAGTCGGTCCGCATCAATCGGCTTGCCGGATGGCTCGAAGCAGCCGATGAGTAGACCGCCGGAATCATCCCGAATGTAGAGGTGACTATCGTGATCCGACAGTGTCGGCATGTTGCCGTTGATACCGTTGATGGGCCGCGTCAACAGGTAGAAATGCTCGCATGGCCAGACCGGTACGCCATCGGCCAGAGCGGCCACATTTCGGCTCCACAGCCCGGTACGCCATCGGCCAGAGCGGCCACATTTCGGCTCCACAGCCCGGTACAGAGCGCAATTGCATCGCATTGCACCGTGCCGGCGGGCGTCTCGATTCCGGCAACCCGTCCGGCCTTGGTCAGAATCCCGGTGACGCCGGTCCCTTCGAAGATTCGCACACCGTGGGTTCTGGCGCCCTTGACCAAGGCGGCGCAGAGGTCGGACGGGCTGATTCGCCCGTCATCGGGAGACCAGACCGCGCCGAGAACATCCGCGATGTTCATGAGGGGCCAACGTTCCTTCGCCTCCCCTGTCGGGATGGAGCGTGCACGGACACCGAAGACATGGGCCAGGGCCGCCTGCCGCCGGATATGGGTGAGCCGGTCCTCGCTGGAGGCGATGGACAACGATCCCTTGTTGATCCAACCCGTGGACTGGCCGGTCTGCTCTTCCAGGTCGGTATACAGGGAAATGGAATAGCGGATGAGGTCGGTGAGATTGCGGCTTGAGCGAAGGGCCCGCACCTGGGCGGCGGAATGCCATGTGGTGCCGGAAGTCAGCTGGTTGCGCTCCACCAAGATGGCGTCGGTGACGCCGAGACCGGCGAGGTGATACAGGGTGGAACATCCCATGACCCCACCGCCGACCACGACCACAGAGGCGTGGGACGGCAGGGCTGTCTCAATATCGTGCTTCTGCGGCACTGGTGACATAACAACGGGCTGTTGCGGCAAGGCAGGCGGAGGTGGATTCCGGTGATTAGGTCTGGATGCCCCGCAGCCGCTCGTAACGAACGGCATCGGGGGAATTCTAGCATCCACAGGAGGATCACCGAAAGGAGAATCAGGAGCCGCTATGAGTCATGAAATCCAATGACTGCAGAACGACGCTGAACGTGCAGGAAAAGCGGTTAGCTTTGCTTTTGGGAGCCAATATCAAGGACCGAGAACGGCATGATGGTCGAATCCATGTGCTTCAGGGTGCCTCAAGCGTCCGCGAGATCGTATTCCACGCCGGTCCCGGTGAATCCAGACCAATGATCTGGTGGTCGACAATCCCCGCAGGGACATTGGGCACTTCGAGTGCTCTGTCTGGGAACTGACAACGGCATGGAGGCCAGCTCGAAATGCGGCATCGGAAGGTGCAGGGGAATTTTCAGCCTTGACCTCAAGGGAAAGATTCAGTGCATGCAATGTGTCCATTACCAATCCGAGTTGGCCCGGGGATTCTCCTTTTCCATAGACGCAATCCACTGACAGCCCACTCCTGCCCGGCAAGCGAATTCAGTCTGGCTTATTCCGAGCATGCGTCGTCGGTGGCGAATGGCAAGGCCGATTTCCAGTGGAGTGCGGACTCTCATGAAGGCATGATTTGTCGTCGAACGTCAACACTATACGAATATCGCCGAGAGAAGACGAAGGATTGAGGTGGTGGTATGGCGACATTGATCCTGTGACGGTTCGGTAACCTGCCAGCATGATGTGACCCATTTCGGCCCGGACAAAATCCGCCGGCTGGTTGCGCCGATTGCTGTCGACACATATAATGCTCGTGTCAGAACGAAGGAAATAACCTGTGAAAATCGGTTTGATTGTCAATCTGATACTCCGCCCCTCGGCAGGATGGGAAGCCGTCAAGACCGAGTCCCTGTCGGTGAAGGATTGCTATCTTCGATATGTCATTCCATTGGGATTGATTGCTCCGGCGGCATCATTTTTCGGGACCTCCATGGTCGGATGGCGTGTCGGTGCTGAAGATGCCGTGCGATTGACCCCCGCCAGCGCCCTGCAGATATCGGTGCTCATGTTCCTCGCCATGCTGGTTGTGACCTACATCCTTGGGCGAACGATTCACTGGATGGCACAAACCTATGACTCCGAGCAGACCTTGGCGTCTTGCTTTTCGCTGGCGTTCTTCACTGCGGTACCGCTCTTTCTGGTGGGAATCACCATGGTCTATCCCATGCCTTGGTTTGTCTATCTTCTGGGTCTGATCGCGCTGGGATACAGCGTGGCACTGCTGTATACCGGGGTGCCGATCATGATGGAAATCAACCGAGAGCAGGGGTTCCTTTTCTCCAGTGCCATCCTCGCCCTCGGACTGGTAGCCCTCGTGGGGTTGATCGTGGTGACCGTGAGTCTATGGGGCTTTGGCATCGGGCCTTCTTTTCGGACATGAGATTTCATCGACCTATGAAAACAGACGGCAAATTCAACAAGGTATCCTGATGAGCACCGCGTCTCCAGAAGTCTATAATTACACGATCGTGCGACAGTTTGCGGTGATGACGGTCGTATGGGGGATCGTGGGTATGCTGGTTGGTGTGCTGATCGCGGCTCAGTTGGTCTGGCCGGCGCTGAATTTTGATACGCCTTGGCTGACGTTTGGCCGACTCCGGCCGCTACATACCAATGCGGTGATTTTCGCTTTCGGAGGCAGTGCCCTGTTTGCCACCTCCTATTATGTGGTGCAGCGTACCTGCCACACCCCGCTGGCCTTGGGGCCGCTGGCCTCTTTCACCTTCTGGGGCTGGAATCTCGTCATTGTGTTGGCGGCCATCACCTTGCCCCTGGGGATCACCACTACCAAGGAATATGCCGAACTGGAGTGGCCCATTGATATTCTGATTGCGGTGGTGTGGGTGGCCTACGCCGTGGTCTTTTTTGCCACCATCATCCAGCGAAGGGTCACCCACATCTATGTCGCCAATTGGTTTTTTGGGGCCTTCATTGTCACCGTGGCCCTCTTGCATATCATCAACAATCTGGAGTGGCCGGTCACCTGGACCAAGTCCTATTCCATCTATTCGGGGGTGCAGGATGCGATGGTCCAGTGGTGGTACGGTCACAATGCGGTGGGATTCTTTTTGACGGCCGGGTTTCTCGGCATCATGTACTACTTCATCCCCAAGCAGGCCAATCGTCCGGTGTACTCGTACCGGCTGTCGGTGGTGCATTTCTGGTCCCTGGTCTTCACCTATATCTGGGCCGGTCCCCATCATCTCCACTACACCGCCTTGCCGGACTGGGCGCAGTCACTGGGCATGGTGTTTTCCTTGCTGCTGCTGGCGCCTTCCTGGGGGGGAATGATCAACGGCATCATGACCCTTTCCGGTGCCTGGCACAAGTTGAGAACGGACCCGATTCTCAAATTCCTCATCGTCTCGGTATCATTTTACGGCATGTCAACCTTTGAAGGACCGATGATGTCCATCAAGACGGTGAATGCCCTGTCCCACTACACCGACTGGACCATCGGGCATGTGCACTCCGGCGCACTGGGCTGGGTGGGCATGGTGTCCATTGGCGCACTGTACTACCTGATTCCCCGGTTGTACGGACAAACCATCTATAGCGTGAAGCTGATCGACCTGCATTTCTGGCTGGCGACCATCGGCATCGTGCTCTATGCCACTTCCATGTGGATTGCCGGCATCATGCAGGGACTGATGTGGCGGGCCGTGAATGAGGATGGCACCCTGATATACAGCTTCATCGAAACCGTGGAGGCCATGCATCCGTATTATCTCGTGCGATTCCTGGGGGGGCTGGTGTATCTGTCCGGCATGTTGCTCATGGCCTACAACCTGTTCATGACCATCCGAAGCGGTCAGGCGCAGAGTGCGCCGGTGCTGGCGCCCGCTCATTAACCGCCGCCTCGGTTCTGAAGGCATGTCGATTCAGCAAACAGCGGAAAAGAACATCGGGATCATGATTGTGCTGGTCATCCTGCTGGTCAGCGTCGGGGGGCTGGTACAGATCGTCCCGCTGTTCTTTCAGATGTCCACCACCGAGCCGGTGGATGGGTTGAAGCCCTATGATGCGCTTTCGCTGGCCGGACGCGATCTCTATATCCGGGAGAGTTGCGTTTCCTGTCACTCCCAAATGATCCGACCATTTCGGACGGAAACCGAACGCTATGGCCACTATTCCGTGGCAGGCGAATTCGTGTACGACCGGCCTTTCCTGTGGGGTTCCAAGCGGACCGGCCCTGATCTGGCCAGAGTCGGAGGTCGCTACAGTGATGACTGGCACCGGATCCACCTGATCAATCCGCGCGATGTGGTGCCCGAATCGATCATGCCGGCGTATCCATGGCTGCAAGACACTCCCTTGGACCCTTCCACCATCCAGGCCCGGATGAAGGTGTTGCAGCGGCTGGGACACCCCTACACAGATGAAGAGATCGCTGCCGCACCGGCCATGCTCCAGGACAAGACGGAAATGGATGCCATGATCGCCTATCTCCAGGGACTGGGCACCCTGATACCCCATCGCAGATAGGAGGCCGTGCCATGATGTTGCACATCCTTTGGACGATGACGCTTCTGCTGGTTTTTCTGGGGATTGTTGCCTGGGCCTGGAGTGGAAGACGCCAACAGGATTTCACCGAGGCGGCGAATCTGCCGTTGGAAGATGACCCCGAGTGGCACGGATCAAAGGAGAACGTCTCACCCAACGAGCGAGGCTGACCATGTCTGATTTTGTCAGTGACTTCTGGAGTTGGTACATCATCATTCCGACTGTTCTCGGGCTGGTTTTCTGTTGGGTTCTGGCATTTTCCAATGTCACGACACGGAAGTCGGGTAAAGAGGAAACGATGGGTCATATCTGGGATGAGGACCTGCAGGAGTACAACAATCCCCTGCCGAAGTGGTGGCTCAACCTGTTCTACATCACCCTGATCTTCGGTGCCGGTTATCTTCTTTTGTATCCCGGATTGGGGAGTTTCGATGGCCTGCTGCGATGGAGTTCCCAGGAACGGTATGACAACGAAGTCCAGACCGCTGAGGCATCGTACCAACCATTGTACGATGCCTACCTTGCGACCCCCATCAACGAGTTGCCCAACACCGTGGCGGCGATGAGCACTGCGAAGCGTCTTTTCTCCGCCAACTGCGCCATCTGCCACGGTGCCGACGCCCGAGGCGCCACGGGGTTCCCCAACCTCCGAGATGCGGCCTGGATCTGGGGCGAAGACGAGACCGCGATCAAGACCTCGATCAGTGCGGGTCGTAATGCGGTCATGCCCGGTTGGTTGTCCGTGATCGGACAAGATGGGGTGGAACAAGTCTCGGAATATGTCTTTTCCCTGACCCGTGAGCCCCTCAATCCGAGTCTGGTTGATGCGGGCAAACAGCATTACAACACGCTGTGTGTGGCTTGTCATGGACCGGAAGGCAAGGGCAATCCGGTCTTGGGCGCCCCGGATCTGACCGACAATGTCTGGCTCTATGGAGGATCGTTGGGGGCCATCCGAGAGTCGGTGGGACAGGGGCGATTGGGTGTCATGCCGGCCTTCGGGGACTTGCTCAACGAAAGCCAGATTCATCTGCTCACAGCCTATCTGAGACACATCAGAGAATAAGATGAAGTGAGTTTGATCGCCATGCCAGGGAAATCATGGTACCAACGCAAGGTGTTGATGGCGATTCTCTGGCCATCTTTTCTCGTGGCGTGTGCCGGCACCGCTATCTTGTTTGCCTTCATCGATCCCCGGGTGCTGATGAGTGAGGTGGGCATCGATTCCATTTCTCGTCTCGTCGGCTACAGTCTCGCATTTCTGCTGGCTTGGCTGGCGGGCATAGTCACGGCCTTTTTCGCCATCTACATCTTGGGAACCCCGGCCCCCCGGGTCAGACAGGAGCCTTCGTCCTATCGGGAAGTCGAATGACGAACGGGTCATCGACGCTCAGGCAGGAGCTTTACGAGAAGCAACAGACCATCCACCCGCGACAGGTCAGCGGGCTCTTCGCACGGCTGAGAGTGACAGCGGTCCTGGTATTGCTCGGGCTGTACTACTTCATCCCCTGGGTGCCTTGGGAGGGTCGACAGGCCGTGCTGTTTGATCTGCCCGCGCGCCAGTTCTATCTGTTCGGTATGGTGCTCTGGCCACAGGACTTCATCTATCTGTCCGGACTGCTCATCATCGCCGCCCTGTCGCTGTTTTTCTTCACCACCATCGCGGGAAGACTCTGGTGTGGTTATGCCTGTCCGCAGACGGTCTGGACCGAGGTGTTCCTGTGGATTGAGCGTCATATCGAGGGCGACCGCAATCAGCGCATCAAACTGGATAAGGCCCCGATCAGTCTGCGCAAGGTTCGTCTCAAGTTCGCCAAGCACGCGATCTGGATCCTGTTGTCCCTCTGGACGGGCTTTACGTTTGTGGGCTACTTCACCCCGATTCTGGAATTGGGTGACAAGATTCTGACTGGAGCCGTCGGTTTCTGGGAAGGTTTCTGGGTTTTGTTCTATGGGATGGCCACCTATGGCAATGCGGGCTGGTTGCGCGAGCAGGTTTGTATCTATATGTGTCCGTATGCCCGATTCCAAAGCGCGATGTTTGATCGGAACACGCTGATCATCTCTTATGACGAGAAACGCGGTGAGCCGCGTGGACATCGCAGCCGCCGGGAGGATCCGGCCAAGAAAGGGCTTGGCAGCTGTATCGACTGTACATTGTGTGTTCAGGTCTGCCCCACGGGAATCGACATTCGTGAAGGGTTGCAATATCAGTGCATTGGCTGTGCCGCCTGTGTGGACATATGTGATCAGGTCATGGAAAAAATGTCCTACCCCAAGGGACTCATTCGCTATACCACCCTGAATGCCCTGGAATCCGGTGTCACCCACCTGCTGCGACCGAAGGTCATCCTCTATGGTGGGGTTCTGCTAGCCGTCATGATCATGTTGATTGTTGGGCTTTGGCATCGTCCACCGGTCGAACTGGATATCCTCCGCGACCGCAACGTGCTCTATCGTGTCACCGACCAAGGCTGGATCGAAAACATCTACACCCTGAAAATACTCAACAAGCACCATCAAGGACATCGGTTCCGAATCGAGGTCGAGGGCGTGCCGGGCGCCAGGGTGGATGCGGAAGCCGGGCATGTAATTGCGTCCGGGGAAGTGGCGGATATCATTACCCGCGTACAGATCGACCCGACGGACCTCCAACAGTCAGCGACCGGCATCCTCTTTCGGATCACCTCAAAGGATGATCCGAGCATCACCCACGAGGATGAAGCCAGATTCCTCAAGCCGGAATGATGGACAGTTCCCGAGACGCATCCCCAAGTCGCTGGTTCCGGGAACCCATGGTCTGGATGGTCATCGCGATTCCAGCCAGTGCCGTGGTGGTGGGCATCCTGATGCTGGTCCTGTCCATCCAAAGTTACGATGGCTTGGTCGTAGACGACTACTATACGCGAGGCAAGGAGATCAATCGGGTGCTGGAGCGGGACCGATTAGCCCGGCAGTATGCCATCGGTGCCACTTTGGCAATGGCCGCCGACCAGGTCGTGCTGGAACTGCGGCATGATGGTCGTCTGGTCCTCCCCGCAACGGTCAACCTATTCTTCCTGCATCGCACCCGCACCGGCCGGGACCGGGCGATGGTCCTGACGGCCGGGCCCGATGGCCTTTTTCATGGCCAGGTCGGAGAGATCCCTCCGGGTCGTTTTGTGGTGCAGCTCGAAACAATGCGCTGGCGGATTGGCGGTGAAATGGAGCGGCCACGGGACCGTGTGGTCCACCTCCATAGTCGATGACCCCGGCTATGGCCATCATCCTGACGGCCCTGATGCTGGGCCTGCTGGGTTCGTTGCACTGTGTGGGAATGTGTGGTGGCATCGCTGGCCTGCTGCATGCGCCCAATGCCGTATCGGGTGGCGCTCCTGCGTCAGGACAACGCTGGCGTATGATTCTGGTCTATAACAGTGGCCGGATCGGCAGCTATATGCTGGCGGGTGCGCTCGCCGCCCAGACGGGAATCTCCCTGCTGGGACTGATGGGTGTAGACAGCAGTCGCATGTTGGCGCAGATGATCGGTGGGCTGTTCATGATCCTGCTCGGCCTGTATCTCGCTGGGTGGTGGAATGCGCTGGCTCCGTTGGAGCGGCTCGGATTAAAATTGTGGCGATGGCTCGCACCACTGACGCGGCATTTCCTGCCGATGGATCGTTACAGCCGTGTCCTGGCCGTGGGGATCCTTTGGGGTTGGTTGCCCTGTGGTCTGGTCTATTCGGCCCTGGCCTTGGTGCTGGCCAGCGGCGACCCGCTCATCGGCATGGTTGCCATGGGAGCGTTCGGTATCGGGACTCTGCCGGTGGTTTCGGCCCTGAGTGCCCTTGGTGGTGAAGAGGGGTTGGTTCGTCGACCGTTGGTGCGCAAGGCGGCCGGATTCGTCATTGTACTGCTCGGTGCCTCCTTGTTCACTGGGTTGACCGCTGTATAGCGTGTGGATACAGGGGTCTCCGCTACGCAACTATGGACATAGCAACGGTCGAGGAGGATGGTGTCCCGGCACCCGGTCATTCCGGCCTCAGGGTCCATCGAACTTGATCGGTCTGGGAATCGCGTCAAAGATCAGATTGTTCGGGTTCAGTGCCACGAAATGCCGGCTCTTGGCACGGGCGATTAGGGTGACACCCAGTTCTTCCGCCAGTTCGTAGCCCATATGGGTGGTTCCGTTGCGCGAAACCAGTACCGGAATTCCCATCAAGGCGGCTTTCATTACGATTTCGGAAGTCAATCGGCCGGTGGTATAGAAGATCTTGTCATGGCCGCTGATGTCCTCCATCCACATCTCACCTGAAATGGTATCCATGGCATTGTGCCGTCCGACATCCTCGACAAACGTCAGAATGTCGCCCTCCTTGCACAGACCGCAACCGTGTACGGAGCCCGCAGCCCGATAGGTCTTGTTGTGATCCCGGATTTTTTCCAGCATGCCATAGATATCCGATTGCCGGATCGTGGTCGGCGGCAGGCGGTGGTCGTACAGCTTGTCCAGCGTACAACTGAGAATCGTTCCTTGACCGCAGCCGGTGGTGATCGTGCGCCGACTGGTGTCCACATCGACAATCCCATTGCCCTCCACGGTTTCGACATCGGCCACTTCCCGGTCCCAGTTCACCGTGACGGAGCGAATTTCACTGGGTTGATGGAACAGGGTCTGGTTCCTGAGGTAGCCCAGCACCAGCAATTCCGGGCATGCGCCGAGGGTCATCAAGGTGACCAGTTCCTGGCCATCCACCTTGATGGTCAGGGGGACTTCACCCGCAACCTGGATCTCTTTTTGGTTGCCAAACTGGTCCAGCGCGGTCACCTGGTGAATGGATTCCAGTCCGGCATGACTGAGAGCCGGTCGGTCCACGGGTGTGGAGCCTTGGGTCGATGGGAGGTGGGTTGCCGAGGCCATATGCGTTGCCGTGTGGACTGTGGTCAATCAGAAAAATCGGGGGTTGGGGGCAGAAACTGAAGCGGTGACAGGTCTCATTCAGGTCGTCTTTCACTCGGGAAGGCAACCCCCGGCAGGGGGGATGCTTTCACAAACATGAGGAGTTTACTTTATCACTGCTCAGTTCTTGGCGCGAGGGTCGGGGTTCGAAGCGGTCCAGCCGAGCCATCGCGAATGTCATTGGAGGAACGCGATGGGGTCGTGGTCGGGGCACAGACGATTGATCGGTGAACACGGCCCTCTGATCAACGGTCCCTCCGGCCCATCGTTCCCCGCCTTGATTTGCCCGAGGACTGACATTCCCGCACAGACAGTCGACCCACTATACCGAGGTGAAGATGTCTGTCGAGGGGTGATGGATCGGTAGGTATGGCTCGGGACGATAGTCGCTGGGACAGCCATATCGAAGTCGTGTCATAATTCGGCGATGGGACTGTCACACGGATTTCACATTCGGTCCATAGATGTTCGGCTATTTCCGCGATCAGGCCGTCTGACGGCTGGGATCCATGCACCAACGACTTAAATGGGGTGGACATTATGAAAACGACTGAGAACATAACGGACTTTGACATCATGGTTGGCCGCAGGGCACTGCTCAAGGGGTCGCTCGTTCTGGGGGCGGGCGCTTTCGTGACCACGGCCCTTTCAGGTACTCGAGCACTGGCCCATCCCACTGTCCGATTCCGTCCGGTATCTGCCAACGCGTATGACACCATCACCGTGCCGGAAGGTTTCGAATGGCGGGTGTTGGCTGCTTGGGGGGATCCGCTGTGGAGTCGTGGATCCGGGTTCGACCCCGCCACCCGGGGAACGGCCGCCAGCCAAGCGATGGCGTTTGGCGACAATTGTGACGGTATGGCGTTTTTTCAGGTCAACGACCGTTATCTGCTGGTGGTCAACAATGAATATTGCAACCTCGACATCATCTACGGAAACCGCGCATCCGGGTTGCCCGAAAACGACGACGATGTGTACAAGGGAATGGCGGCTCATGGGGTGAGTATCTTCGAAGTGTCGCGGCGCGACGGACAGTGGCGACTTGTCCTCGACTCACCCTACAATCGCAAGATCACAGCCATAACGCCGGCGGACATCACCGGCCCGGCCAAGGGACATGATCTGCTCAAGACGGTGGCGGACCCCACCGGCACCCGCTCCCTCGGGACCTGGAACAACTGCGGGAACGGGGTGACGCCCTGGGGGACCTATCTCACCTGCGAGGAAAACTTCAACGGCTATTTTGCCACGCCCAGCGAGCCGGAAGCCGAGTTGTCCGACACTCTGAAACGCTACGGCATCAAGAACCGGGACTGGGGCTATGACTGGGCTCGTGTAGACGACCGGTTTGATGTGGCCAAGCACCCCAACGAGCCCCACCGGGTGGGCTACATCGTGGAGATTGATCCTTCTTCGCCCCAGTCGATCCCGAAAAAGCGGACCGCCCTGGGCCGCTTCAAGCACGAAAACTGTGAAGTGGTCGTGGCCGACAACGGCCATGTGGTTGCCTACATGGGCGATGACGAGCGGGGCGAATTCATTTACCGGTTCATATCAAGGGGTAAGTACGTGCCCGGGACAGTGGGGAACGATGAACTGCTGGAAGACGGGACTCTGTCGGTGGCGAAATTCGAGGCGGATGGCCGCGGTCGCTGGATCGAGCTGACCCCGGCCACGACCGGCATGTCCCGGGAGGAGATCTGCATTTTTTCCCGGGTGGCTGGCAGCACGGTCGGTGCCACCACCATGGACCGTCCGGAGTGGGTGGCGGCGAATCCCCATAAAGCGGAAGTCTACTGCTGCCTCACCAATAACAAGCACCGCGGGATCAAGCCCAATGCCGGTGGGGACCCGACCCCGGTCGGTGGGCCTAACCCCCGCAAGGCCAACCGGTATGGGCAGATCGTCCGTTGGGTGCCCGATCAGGGTGATCACACCGCACCAGGGTTTTCCTGGGACCTCTTCGTCATCGCCGGCAATCCCGAGGTGCACAGCGATGCCAAGGCGGGTTCGGCTAATGTCAATGCCGACAACCTGTTCAATTCGCCGGACGGACTGGCGTTCGATTCACTGGGCAACCTGTGGATACAGACCGACGGAGACTACTCCAACGAGGGCGATTTTGCCGGTATGGGAAATAACCAGATGCTGATGGCGGATGTTGAAACCGGTGAGATCCGACGCTTTCTGGTGGGACCGAAGGAATGTGAAATCACCGGCCTCACCTGGAGCAATGACAAGCACACCATGTTTGTGGGGGTTCAGCACCCGGGCGAGGACAATCCCTCCGAATGCCATTTCCCGGAGGGGGGTCGTTCCGTTCCCCGCTCGGCGGTGATTGCCATTACGCGGACGGATGGTGGGTACGTCGGCTGATTCGGTTCCGGCCCGATGTCGGGGCGTCGGGTCATTCGACTCGACCGGTTTCATCTGCGACGAACAGCCAGGCACACACTGCTACGGCCGTTAGGCTGCCGACCAACTGAGCGGCGATGAACATCGGCGCATGCGCGGGCAGGATGCCGGAAAAGGTGTCGGTCAGGCTGCGGGCAAGGGTGACGGCGGGATTGGCGAAGGACGTGGACGCAGTGAACCAGTAGGCCGCGGTGATGTACAGACCAACCGCCATGGGGACCGCGGTGGGTCGGGTCCGTAGTGTGGCGAAGATGGTCAACACGAGACCGAAGGTGGCGACCCCCTCGGAAAACCATTGTGCCCCGCCGGTTCGGGTTTGCTGGGACAGTTGCAGCAGCGGCTCCTCGAACATCAGGTGGGCCGCCAGCATGCCCGCGATCCCCCCCAGGATTTGCCCAGTGATGTAGGCTCCGCATCGGGACCAGGAGATTTCCTGCCTCAGGGCGAAGGCGAGCGAGACGGCGGGATTGAAATGGGCACCGGACACCGGGGCGAGCATGGTGATCAATACCACCAGCATGGCGCCGGTCGCGATCGTGTTGGCCAGCAGGGCGAGGGCCACATTGCCCCCCGCCAGCCGCTCGGCCATGATGCCTGAGCCGATGATGGTGGCGAGCAGCAATGCGGTGCCCAGCCACTCGGTGAACAGTGCCCGGGTCAAGGCGATCGGGCCCATACGGCAGAAGGCGTGTGGGGGACCTACAGGGCGGCAAGTGCTTCGCTCTGGGCGGTTCCGTACTCCTCCAAATCGTGGCGGTGCGTCAGGAACACTTCCCATTTTTCATCCGCCATGCCCTTCACCCACGCCTTGTCCATCCGGGCATGACAGCAGTCCATCCGTTCCACATCAAGGAACGGTCGGCCCGATGCCCGTACCCGGCGGACGAGTTCATCCAGTTCCTCGCTGGAATCGGCCTGGACACCGAGATGGTCGACCCCCGGCGTGCCGGTGCCTTGTTCGATGGCGAAATTGACCGGCGGCTCCTCGACATCCCATTTGGCGTAGCCGTCTTTCAGCACTGTCGGCTGCTGCCGGAAGAACTCGGAATAAAATGCCACCGACGCATCAAAGTCGTTGACGGACAGGGAAAGGTGCAGTTTCATGGGAGGTCTCCTGAACAGCAAGGGGGATCGATGTTGGTATCAGGCGGCCCGCACGATGCCGAGGATGGATCATCGGCACAGCATTCCGCCAGCAGGAAGTCCGCCAGGTCGCGAACGTGGGAAAATCTGGCCCGGTTGATCACCGACCGGCCGCATTTTTCCTGTTCAATCAGGCCCCCGGTGGTGAGAGATCGCAGATGATGGGCCAAGGTGGAAGATGGCATGTCCAGCCGTTCCCGGATTTCGCCTACGCAAAGGCCGGAAGGTCCTGCCCGAACGACCACGCGCAGGACCCGAAGCCGGGCCTCGGAGCCGACTGCGGCAAAACCGCGGGACGCCTGTTCTGTTCTGATCATGGTCGTTTTGGCTCTATAAAACTGGTTTTATAGTTTTTTTAGGAACTTGTCAAGTCCCTATTTCGATGATGTAGCCGACATCGGATCGCCGTGTGTCGACCTCGTTCGACTAGGTGGGACGGGGCTATCGGTGATTCGCCAGCAGGGAGCACCTTGGAGGGTCTTTATCCTCCTCGGTCAGGCACAAGGCGCGATCGTCCGTTGGCTCTTGGCTGATTGGATGATGGCTTCCAGGGCAGCAGTGCTATGCGCGATTTGTGCCGGGGACACCGGGAAGGCGGTCCCGTCCTGGATGGTGGCGGCGAATGCCTGCAGCGCCGCGGTGATGGTTGGCATGCCGGGGTATGCATGACCGGGATAACGGGTGGTCGTTCGCTCCCCTTCCACCGGTTGCAAGACAAGCGTGTCCAGATCCTGCAATTCCCCCCAGCCCCGGGTCCCATACCAGGTGATTCGCCATTGCATGGCGGTGGACGTGAGCGTGGTCAGACGCCCCCCGGCGTTGTTGGCAAACCGCAAGTCCACCACCGTATAGTCATCGAAGGACAGGCGGGTGGCCACGCGTCGACTGGTAGCCCGAACGTCGGTGACATTGCCCATCAGGTGGACCATCATATCCAGGGCGTGGATACCTAATGAGGTCATTCCACCGGCCGGACTCTCGTCAACATGGTCGCGCCACTGGCCCTTCGCCGCCTTCATATTGGCGTTGAACACCCCTTCAATGTGGACCGGATCCCCCAGTTCTCCACCCGCCAGCAGAGCCTGCAATGCCAGCGTATTGGGGGCGAACCGCCGGTTGTGGCCAATGGCGACCGCACATCCACGTGATTCGAGGGTGTCCAGCGCCTTCAAGGCTTCGAGGCCGGTCAAGGTAAACGGCTTTTCGCAGTAAACGTGCTTGCCAGCGTGGGCGCATTGCAATAGCTGCGAGTAGTGCTGCGTGTGGGGCGTGGCGATGATGACCGCATCCACTTCGTCGTTCCTCAAAATGGAGTCGAGGTCGTCGCTCAACAGCAGATCCTGTGCGGTGCAGTATTCCCGCACCTTGCCGGGGGATCGGGTCACCACGTGACTGATCCGTATCCGGCTGGCGGCCAGTGAGGCTTCATGGAGAATTCGTCCCCAGCGGCCGAATCCGAGTAGGGCGGCTTGGATGGTGCTCACGACGTCTGTTCCAGCACTTCGTAGAGGCACTGGTCCAGCAACCGATGGAAGCCGGCATCATTTCCCGGTGAGGCGCTGCAGTGCCCCCAGGGAGAGTGGTGTATGCGCATCTCACCGGCGCGGATATGGGAGACTTCCAGGGCATTGTCTTCGGGCGGGAAATACAGGTCGTCACTGCAGGAAATGGTGATGAGCCGAGCCTGGATGGCGCCCAGTGCACGCTGAAAGTCGCCGTCATATCGGTCATTGGCGCTGATGTCACCGCATTGCCAGGTCGACAACATGGCCAGCAGGTCATTGGCATCCCAGTGCAGATGGTCTTCCTCCCAGCTCAGCAGGAGGTCTTCATAGGTGTCGAATCCCAATTGGCGAAACAGGCCTTCCCGGAAAAATGTCTGCGAGTAGGCCCATCCGGCATAGACCCGGCCGAAGGCCCGCAGACCACGCTCTGGGGGTCGGGTATATCGACCGTCGGCAAACTGGGCGTCGGCCAGCAGGGCTGCCTTGACGCCTTCCAGGAAAACCCGGTTGTGGGGCGATGTCCGGGCGGATCCACAAAAGGGGACTGCGGCGCGGACCATATCCGGGTATTGTGCCGCCCACTGATAGCTCTGGCAGCCGCCCATGGACCAGCCCGTTACCAGGGCGAGACATTCGATGCCCAGACCTTCGGTCAACAGGCGATGCTGGCAGGCCACATTGTCGAAGAAGGTTACCCGGGGAAACCGGTGCCCGGCGCAATCCGGATGGGCATTGCTCGGTGAGGTCGAAATCCCGTTGCCGAACAGATTGATGGAGACGATGAAATGCCGTTCAGGATTCAGTGCGCGTCCGGGACCAAAGAACCCCTCGTTGCGCACATGGGTTCCCGTATAGAACGTCGGCAAAAGAATCGCGTTGTCGCCGTTGCGGTTCAGCGTCCCATAGGTTTGATAGCCGAGCCGGGCATCCGACAGACGCTCGCCGGACTGGAGGGTGACGTCACCGAGCGCATAGTAACGGCAGTCGGTCACTGGCCGACACCGATACCGGCACTGGGTTCCAGGAGCGAAAGGGCACCGGGGGTGGCGGCCAGCATCGCACGGATATCCGGTCGTCGGAGCCAGAGGAATTGACCGTCCTGCCAACATGTCTCCCCATCGATCTGTACGGTGGGATTGAATACTGACCAAGTGATCTCGCCGGGCGGCACGTCACCGCAGGTATGGAAGTGAAGATATCGGGGGCTGGCGAAGGAGATGGATTCCCATTCGGCCAGTCCCTGGTCCGTCGCCAGGTCGCCATCAAACCGGGCAAAGGGGTTCAAACCCGCATGCCAGGAATGGACTCGATTGCGGCGGATGCTCAGGCTTTCGGCGACATGATCATAGTGGCGATGCGCCGCCTGCACGGAGTCGGTGGGGCCCATGAATCCGGTGAGTTCACCCCGAGAGACTTCCGCCACAATCGGGTCTTCCAATACCATGTACGCCTTGTCGACCTTGGGAGCGGCTCCCGGTATCAGCCAGCGAGACAAGACGACCCGACCCGATGCGTTGTGACAAGAAACCGGTCGGAAGGTGGTGACCGGAAAAAGGTGCATGGCGAATCGGTCGTCATCCGGAGGGAACGCCCCGACCCCCTCACCCCCGATGTCGGTGCCCAGCGGGCACTGGATACGCCACCGCCGGGCCGCGGACAGCTCGGATTCAAACCGCTCCAGCAGCGAATGGAAAAGTCGATGGCATATCCGCGCAAACGCAGAACCCAACTGATCGAGATGGTGGACGTAGCAGATGGTTTTGCGACAGGGGGCCTCGAGTTCCGTGAAACGACAATAGTCTCCCAGTCGGCTGAGAAACAGAGTCTGGTCGACCGCCTGCATCAACTGCAGAATGTCCCGGGGAAAGTCCTTCGGATCCGCGACCAGTGCCGGGGACTGTCGCACGGCCGTGACGCCATGGCCGATGGCGCGATCAATGATGAAGTCGACCAGTCGCTTGTCAAACAACGTCTCGTCATCGGGCTCTGCCACCACGAGTATCCGTTGGCCGCGACAAACGCCCATGGCGCGAAGCAGCAGGTTGTCGGCCCCAATGGCCAGATGATCCATGGTCGGTCTCACGGCGTGTTGGATGGGGTCGGTTGTCCGCTGGAAATCGACGTGAATTCCAGATAGTCGTCGCGAAAAGCCCGGGCGGCCTCGGCCAGTATCTCTTTCCCCAGTGCCTGACTCGCCAAGGAAGGGTCGGAGCCGACACACCCATCGGGAAATGTGGCCCGATGACGAGAGGCGTCCTGGTGATTGTCTCCTGCATGTGCTCGCATTTCCACGGGCTCGAGCGCCCTGAACACCAATTCGCCTTCGATGGACTGCGATGGGTGGTTCGCCAAGGTGATGGCGATTTCACTGGGGGTGGCGTGTATTCCCTCGCGATCACCGAACATCCTTTGGCGCAAGGTCTCCATGCCCGGCAGTTCCCACCAACTGCGCAGGCGGAAGTCGGGTTGGCCGAGGGTCGCATTCTGACCGGTGCTCAGGGCGTGATAAAGATCGTGTATCGCACACCGCATGGGTGCGATGTTTGCGCCATGCCCGTTGAGAAAATAGAATCGGCGAAATCCGCCAGCGGCCAGTGAGTGGACGACATCCTTCACCAGCTCGATCAACGTGCTGCAGCGCAGCGATATGCTGCCGGCGAAGCCCAGGTTGAACTGCGCCGGACTATACGCCAGCACCGGGGCGACCAGGAGGTCGTCCCGCGAGTGGGCAGCGTGTTCGGCAATGGATGCCGCACAGATGGAATCGGTCCCAAAATATCCGGTCGGGCCATGCTGTTCGGTGGAACCCAGCGGGATGACGATGCCATCGTAGGCGGCCAGATAATCCCGGACCTGTGGCCAGGTGGAATAGGTCAGATGCATGCCCGGTTCGCCCGATCAGTGGCCGAGTGAACCGGGAAGTTGGGTCTGGATCAGTCCTGACCCTGAATGCCCCATTTCTCATTCAAGGTCTTGAAGTAGCCGGTCTCGTGCTGGATGCGCATCCAGTTGTTGAGAAAGCCCAGCCAGACATGGTCTCCCTGCGGTGCGATGAATGACAGCGGGAGACTGTTGGCCACTGTCTGAAACGGAATGACCAGAGCGTCATGGGTGCTGGACAGTTCACCGGCCTCCAAGATGCTGGAAATGGTCACGTCCACCCGACCGGCCAGGAGATCTTGCCAGTCCCGTGCCGGCGATTCCACTTCCTTGACCTGGGCATTGGGCAGTTTCAGCTTCACGAAGTCGGCGAAGGAGGTGCCCAGGTTGTAACCCACGGTGACGTCAGGCTGGTTGATATCGTCCCAGGACTGGAATCGGTCCGCGATGTCTGCCCGGGTCAATGGCAGATAGCCGGTACGACCCCAGGGAATGGTGTAGCCGGCCGCCTTGGCCCGGCTGACGGTCATGGATGTGCCGGTCATGACGACATCGTACTTGCCGGCGACCACGCCGTTGATCAGTGTCTTCCAGTCGGTGGGCACGAATTCCACTTCCACGCCCATATCCTCGGCCAGTTGCCTGGCCGCATCGATCTGGTGACCTCGGTATGCCTTGGTTTCTGGATCCTTGAAGGACATGGGATTGAAATCACCGGTAGTGCCGACTTTCAGTATGCCGCTGTCCAGTACCTTGTTCAGAATGGATGGGTTTTGGGCCAGGGTGGCCGTGGACAGCAGCAGGGCCGACAGGCCAGTCGCCAAAGCCACGAGTTGTCTTGCGATCATAAGTTGTTCCTCTTTCGTGATGGTTGGAATCGGGCCACAGTCACCGAATGGATGAAATGTGGCGTCAGTCGATCAGGTGGCCCCGGTGAGACTGAGAGCTTCCCGGACGAGCCGCTGGCGCTGCCCGGTGGGCAGTTCGGCACTCTCAATGATCGCTTGGGCCACGCGGTTTCCGGAATCCCGCAAAAGCTGGCGTTCATCCAGACCGTTGGTGTTTTCCGGCCACGGGGCGACGCTGTCCTGTGTATAGGTGGCGATACCCTCCGGGCCGGTCGGCGGATAATCGGGTGACATCCTGTCGGACAGGTGGCGAACCTGTCGGCGTAGCAGGTGGCGTAGCCGGATGACGCCCGCGTCGGAGCCGCCATGATGTTCCAGTGCATGCACGGCGATGACCCCCTGCGAGACCTGGGCTTCGTAGTCACCCGGTTGTTGCTGGCGCTCCTGATAGGGTCGTTCCTCTTCGGTCTGGCCAATAAAGTCGATTTTTTCGAGCCCCACCTGATGACGGTTCCCCCGTCCATCGGGATCCAATTCGTCGCTGAAAAAGCGCCAGCCAATGGTACGCGTGACAAAATTGTTGATCGGCACCATCCAACGCAAGATGGCGCTGCGTTGGAAATATTTTTCACAGGTCGCTTCCTCGAAGATGGCCCCGGTCTGGTTGGCGTTGGGCAGAATCGATTCGGTACTGCGAATCCAGAGCATGTCGCCGACACGACGAGATTGCAGGTTGATCATGCCGAGGGGAGTGTTACGATAGTCGATTTCTTGGTCAACGCCGGAAGCCGCACCGAATTGCACGCCGCTGGAGCGGGCGTGCAGGTGCAGGACATGAACCGGGTCCTGGGTGTTTTCGTAGACCTGTAACCAGTTGCAGGGTGTCGTGATGGCGAACGGGACGGCTTGCGTATCTGCCTGGTGTTGTGTATCGAAGACCGGAAAAGGGGGCTTCAATGGCGGTGGTCCCAGATAGGCAAAGATGATACCGTGGTGTTCATGGGTTGGATAAGCGCCCTGGACCACGTGCCGACACACGGGACTGTCCACGGGCTCGGATCCCGCCCGGATCAGGGTGCCGTCGGTATCGTAATGCCAGCCGTGATAACAACAGATAATCCCTTGCTCGACGATAATGCCGTACTCCAGCGAAGCGCCGCGGTGAGCACAATGTCGATGCAGCAGCCCGAGACGGCCACGACGGTCGCGAAACAAGACCAGTGCTTCGCCCAAGACATCCACCTTGATCGGCAGATCGCCCAGTTCCGAACACAGCGCAACCGGCTGCCAGAATCGGCGCAGATACTCGCCACAAGGAGTCCCTCTGTCGACATGCGTAAGTTCCGGGTCCGGTTCGCCATGGATGGGGATGTGATATCCTTGGAACCCGGTCGGCCCGCTTTGGCTTTCGTTCATGTCAGGGACAATGCACTGTCGAATCGCGCTAAAATTGGATGGTATTCGCAGTCATCGTCAGGTGTCAAGATGACTGGAACCCAGGCCAGTTCGCTGGCGCTTTCCATATAACAAAACGATATTGATGCTCTTGTCTGGTCGTGGATTTCCGCAGTGCGCTCACCACAGAATCCTGCTGATTCTGGTGGTCGGGGTTCTGCTCGCAGGCTGCGCCAGTTCCCAGCAATGGGGCTGGTACGTGGTGGATCCGACGTTGAAGAGAGGGCGGATCAATCTGGCGTTCCTGTTGTCCGGCATTCCTTGGACCATTGCCCTGACCGTCTGCTGCGTCATCATCTCCAACGTGGTGGGATTCCTGATCAGCCTGATGGGCCTTGCCCAGGGGCGCGGGTGGCGTTGGATCTACCGAGCCTATGTCGAAGTCTTTCGCTCCATACCGCCGTTGGTGTCGATCTTCTGGGTGTATTATGGACTGCCCATCATGATTGATATCACGTTGTCGCCCTATCCGGCCGGCATGCTGGCATTGTCCATCTACGGGTCGGCGTTTATGGCGGAAATCTTTCGGGGGGGCGTCCAGTCGATCGCACGGGGCCAGTTTGAAGCATCTCATGCGCTCGGGTTGACCTACTTCGATACCATGCGTTTCGTGATTTTCCCCCAGGCCCTCAGACGCTCCTTGCCGGCGATCGGCAACCAGTTGGTAATCATGCTCAAGATGACATCGCTGGTCTCCGTCATTGGCGTCTCGGAGGTGCTGCGGCGGGGAAACGAGCTGGCGGTGACCGAGTACCGTCCGCTGGAGATCTACACCTTCGTCGCCATTGAATACCTGTTGCTGGTACTGGTCGTTTCGGCTGGGGTGCGCCGTCTTGAGCGCCGGATGGGCGCGGATGAACGATTGGGCGGGTCCACCCAAACCGAACAGTGACGAGGGGGGGGGGGCTGATGACCTACGCTGAGGTTCGCACCATCCATGTCGCGGAAATTCCAGTCATCGACATCGCTCCGCTGTTCGGCACCAAGCCGGATTTCATGGGCGTCGGTGAACAGATTCGATGCGCCACCGCCACCATCGGATTTTTTTATGTGTCTGGCCATTGTATTGATGAAGCCCTGATGAGACGGGCATTCGAGATGGCCCATGACTTTTTTGCCCGACGAGAGACGGAAAAAGTCCAGGTGTTGGCCCAGGAGTACCATCGTGGCTTGTTACCATTTGGCGCGTCGAGAATGGAAGGGCAAGAGAAGAACGACTTCAAGGAGAGCTTTATCTGGGGCATGGAGTTTGCGGCCGACAATCCGGACTTCCTGTCCGGTAACGAATTCATGCCGCCAAACCGTTGGCCGGGGTTCCTGCCGGCCATGCGCCCGGTGTTGCTGAACTACATGGATGCTGCCCATCGCTGCGGAAAGGCGTTGCTGCGGGCGGTCGCCGCCAGCCTGAATATTGATCAGGATTATTTTATCGGGCGCTTCAATCAACCCATTACCCGGGGAACCCTGATCCACTATCCGCCACAACCCCCGAGCATGGGCACCGATCAGTATGGTGTCTCGCCCCATACGGACTACGGCACGATGACCATTCTGGCACAGGACATGAGTGGCGGACTGCGGGTCAAGTCAAGCCAAGACGAGTGGTTGACGGCGCATCCGATTCCCGGAACCCTGGTGGTCAATGTCGGCGATCTTTTGGCCCGCTGGAGCAATGACCGGTTTCGGTCAACCCCGCACGCGGTGGTCAATACGTCCGGTGGAGAACGTTATTCCATTGCCATCGCGATGGATCCGGACTGGGACACGCTGATCAGTCCGGTCATCCAGGACAATGAAGAGCCCCGGTATGAGGATGTGACCTGCGGAGAGTATATCCGCGGCCGCTTCGATCGGTCGTTTTCCTATCGGAATCCAGAGGAACCGAGATGAGCGCTTGGATCGAGATGGTGCCCCTGGATGCCGCACAAGGGGAGCTCAAGGCGATGTACGACCTGGTGAAGACGCCTCATGGAACGGTGGACAACATCATGCGTGCCCACAGTTTGCGTCCCGCCACCATGAAAGGTCATGTGACGTTGTACCGGAGCATATTGCACCATGACACCAATGTGCTGCCATTCTGGTTCCTGGAGGTGGTGGCTTCCTATACCAGCCTGCTGAATCGGTGCGACTACAGTTTCACTCATCACTGGACCAATGCCCGTCACCTGTTGAACGATGACCCTCGGTCCGACCGGATTCGTCAGGCGTTTGTCGATCGTCAGCCGGAGAGGGAATTTTCCGGCCGCGAACTGGCTTTTTTACGGTATGCGGAACGGTTGACCGTGGACGTGGCAGGAATCGATCGGTCTGTATTCGATGCCATGAAGGTCGAGGGCTGCACGGATGGTGAAATCCTCGAGATCAACCAAGTTGTCGCATACTTCAATTATGCCAATCGCCTGCTCAACGGGCTTGGCGTGACGACCGACGGTGACACAGTGGGCTACTACAAAAGGCCGACATGATCCGCTTCTACGCACTGCCGTTGAGCGTCTACTGTACCAAGGTCCGGATTGTTCTTCGCATCAAGCGCATTCCGTATCAGGAAATCCTGCCGCCCGGAGGCCATTACACGAGCGCAGCATATCAGACCTACATGCCGCCAGGCACGATACCATCCATCGAACACGATGACTTCAAGCTGTTTGATTCCGAGGCCATCGTCGAGTATCTGGAGGATGTTTACCCGAACCCTCCGATGCGGGCGGAAGATTCCCGGCAAAGGGCGAGACAGCGCGCAATTTCCCAGTTTCACAATACCCGGCTTGAGCCAGCGGTCAGGGCGCTGTTTCCGTGGGTCAAGCAGGGGGCGGAAATGGCTGGGGAGGATCGTCTCAGTGGCCTGCTGGATGGATTTTGCCAGCAATTGAAAAAACTGCAACAGACCATTGATCCGGCGCCTTATATCGGTGGCACCAGACTTTGCCTCGCGGATTGTCCTTTTCCGGCCACGCTGCGCATGGGCCAGGATATTCTCGACCACCTTGGCGCCAGAGTTTCGTTCGGCACTGGGCTTGACACTTGGCTGGATACGCTGGAGAGTCATGCCGTGGTCGGCGATGAAGTAGCTGCCAATCGCGCGGCGACCGCGCGTTGGCTCAAGGAGTTTCGCCAGAAGGGTCGATGACGGTCCGGGATGAGACCGATGTTCTGGTGATCGGCGCGGGACTGTCCGGGGCGATCGCCTCGTTACGGTTGGCCCGGGCTGGCATCCGTGTCACCTGCTTGGAGCAGGGGGATTGGTCGAGTCCAGAAGACTTCCCCGGTGACAAGCCGACGTTCGAAGTCGCCACCATGGGTCCTTGGCATGCCAATCCGAACCTTCGCGACCATTCCGCTGATTATCCTATCGCCGACGACACCTCGGATATCGGCCCTATGTTGTTCAATGGTGTGGGCGGCAGCACGGTACTGTTCAGCGCTCACTGGATGCGCTTTCTGCCATCGGATTTTCGTGTCCATTCCCTGGATGGTGTGGCGGCGGACTGGCCATTCGATTACAGGGAACTGGCACCGTACTATGATCGCGTGGAACGGGATATCGGCGTGTCCGGTATCGCCGGAGATCCGGCCTATCCGGATCGGCCGCAATACCCCATGCCGCCGCTGCCGATGGGGGGCTGGGGAGAAAGAGTGGCGGCGGCGCACCATCGATTGGGCTGGCATTGGTGGCCAGGCAGCAACGCCATTGCCTCACGTCCCTACCATGGAAGGCGCCCATGTGTCCAGCGATCCACCTGTCGAGGTGGTTGTAACGAAGGGGCCAAGGGAACCGTTGATCGTACGCATTGGCCTGAAGCGCTATCTCGGGGCGCTGACCTGAGAACGGGTGCCCGGGTATCTCGCATCTTGGTCGACAGAACCGGCTTGGCTAAAGGCGTGACCTACCACGACGCCGGTGGAGTGGAGCAGGCAATCCGAGCGAAGGTTGTCATCGTGACCGCCCATGCCATCGGTACTGCGCGGCTCTTGCTGATGTCCGCCTGTTCGAACTGGCCAGACGGTGTGGCCAACCGGTCCGGTCAGATCGGGAGAAATCTCATGATGCATCCGCTGGCCAGGGTGGTGGGGTTCTTTGATGAGAACCTGCAAAGCTGGCAGGGTCATTGGGGCCAGAGCCTCTACTGTCTCGAATTTGCGGAGACGGACCCACGCCGGGGATTCATTCGTGGCTCGAAATGGAACTTGGTGCCCAGCGGGGGTCCGCTACTGGCAGCCCTATATCCTACGGATGGAGCACCCCGTTGGGGGGCTGGTATCCATGAACGGGTATCGCGCTGGCTCGGACATGCCGCGATCTGGGGAATCACTGCGGAGGATGTCCCCCATTGGGACAATCGGATCACGTTGGACGATACGCTGACGGATACCCATGGGAATCCAGCTCCCCGGTTGCATTACCGCGTGGATGACAATAGTCGCAACATGCTGGCTTTCATGGTGGACCGTGCCTGTGAGTCATTTCTCGAGGCGGGTGCCACGGGTACGGAAGTACAGACCCTGGCCCGTGATACCGGATGGCATGCGCTGGGTACGTGCCGGATGGGGGATGATCCCGACACCTCAGTGGTCGATCGCTGGAACCGAAGTCATGATATTCCCAACCTGTACCTAATGGACGGCAGTACGTTCGTGACCGGCTCGTCGGTCAATCCCGCGGCGACCATTGCCGCTTTGGCTCTCAGGGCGACGGAGCGACTGATCGACCAGCGCTGGAATCAACAGGTGCCGATCTGACTGTCATGGCGCCTCTGACGCAGACCCAGACCGCCAGGTTCAGCACACTGTGCAATGTCATTCTGCCAGCCTACGGTCCCATGCCGGCTGCGGGAACCTTGGGTCTGGCAGCGCGGGAACTGGCACTGGTGCGGACGTTGATCCCCGGATGGGATGCGGCACTCTTGCGGCTGTTGAAGCAGTGCCCGGAAATGGTGACACCAGACTGGTTCGATGACTGCGCCAGAAAATCCCCGGAAGACTGTCGGCAGGTGGTGATGCTCGTTTGCGCTGCTTATTACTTGCATCCCGAGGTGCGACGGAGACTGAATTACCCTGGACAACGCGCATTGACGTTGCCCAGGGGTGGATTCGGTCAGGAAGAGTTGGTTGTCGAGATGATGTCGGGGCCGAAACGTTATCGTTCCACGGATTGAAATCGCGGGGGGCATCGGGGAGCACAGGTCCTTTAATGTTTCGCCACCCCGATCATGCCATCCCGGGTGACCCGCTCGGCCAATTCGGGTTCCGCCAGATGTTCGGTTCTGATGGGCCGTTCCGGGAGCACGAGAAAACGCAGCTCCGCAGTGGAATCATGCACCCGAACCGCCTGTTCTTTTGCCAGTGACAGACCGAATTCCGCCAAGACTTTACGGGGCATGCGTACCATCCTTGCACGATATTCTCTGGACTTATACCATGCCGGGGGTCGTCCCAGCAGAGCCCGGGGATAGCATGAGCAAAGCGTACACACCACGACATGGTGGGTTTCCGGCGTGTTTTCCAGCACCCGCAGTTCCGCGGGTCCCGGGTCCAGCCCGATGCTCGCTATCGCGGCGTTGGCCTCAGTGAGCAGGTGCTGCTTGAAATCCGCGTCGGTCCAGGATCGGGCCACCACTCGGGCGCCATGGGTGGCAGGATCGACCAATTCGATGGACCTGATCATGTCATGGAGCTCTGCCTTGGAATACAGCCCATGCTCAATCAGCAACTCGTTCAGTGCCAAGCCGAGAAACTGGTGATAGGTGAGTGGTGACCGATGATCCGGCGACGGTGAATGGGAATGATTTTGGGACATGATGGGTGGGTATCAGGCATCAGGCTGACAATTGATCGAAACTATCGACGGGCACGAGCCAGTGTTGATGGACCTCAAGCTCCAGCGTGTCATGTGGTGATCCGTCATAGCTCGGCCACAGCGACGTGTGAGCCAGCCGGACACGATAAACCGGTACCTTGGTCGGTGTGGTATAGCCAAGGGCCGCTTCTTCCGGTAACGCTGCCGACCTGAGCACTTCGATGACCATACCGACCTGGTTCATGACGTATCCGGGAACACGGTGATGGTCAGCAACATCGCGACGCAATATCCTGACCAGATCACCTGGATGAAAATTCATGACGCCGTTTCCATCAAGTGTTGAATTCGGGCATCCAGTTCCTCCCGGGTCACCAGTTTCCGGCGGACTGCGATTTCCGCCGCAGAGACCGCCCAACGCTCATAGTACCCGAATCTTTCGTAATCTTCCGGTGACAAAGCCTCGATCCCGGCGCGTAACTGGGCCCAGTCTGATATCACGCCTTTGGCGCACATCAGGTTCACCATGGCGTCGATGCGTTGCTCCCAGAATGAGATTTCACGGGTTGCCTGATTTACGGGGTCGGCTGGAGAGCCGCCAATATCATGGGGACGGGATTGGGAGTTATTCATGCAATGTGGGTGGGCGCAGGTTCCTGACAATATACCACTACCCAGATCAATCAGTTTATGGGCAAGTGCTCTCCCAGAAGGATGTCCCGGTCCCGCGCGGATCATGCCTTGGTTGCGCTGCTCCCAATCAAGCCCCATGGCGTGCAAATCAATGTCATGCCGGCGACCCGGTACTTGTCCGCATCATCCGTTTCGCGCATATGCCACATCTCCTCGTCGGCCGTCGCCTTTACCCGGGACGAAGCGGTATTCGACTCCAGGGCACTGCCGTGGTTCGACATTTTCCTGGTCTGGACGCTACTGTATCACTACGGCCACCATTGATCAGCTCGGAAACTGCCGGATTCTCTCCGTTAATGGCGTCGGCTACAGCAAGCTCGACCGGCCGGCCCGGTCTCGGGCTGGAATGGTGGTTTCGAACAACCCGGAATATGCTCTGGAAGACATGGCGGACGCTGCCAGGGCCATGCGGCTGGGGTTGTAACGGAGAATTGATGAGCCTGACCGGTCCGCGCGGTGTTACCGGAACAGTTGGCAGGAAACTCATCTCAGCTCTCTGCACCCCTTGAACCGGTGTACTGTCGATGTGGTGGGTGCAGGTCGTATCGGTATCAGTATGATCAAACGCCTGAGGTTGTTCGGCTGTCGTGTTCTCGGCTATGACCCATACATCAGCAACGGTCTCGCCCGGGTGCTGGAGTTGGCGTCCCTGCTTGCAGAATGTGACATGGTGATATTGCATTACACGCTGACGGAAGAAAGTCGTGAGATGATCAAACCGGGGCTGCTGGTACTGTCACAGATGGGGCTTGTTCTGATCAACACCGAACAGGGAAATCTGATTCAGGGACTCGGCATGATTGAGGACGGCCTGAAAAGTGGTCAATTGACCTGGGCGGGACTGGATGTCATGCCCCGATGAACCTCCGGTGCCCATCCGCTGAATGACGTCTGGTGGCATGACGAGGACTAGTTGCATAGTCGATTGACCCTTGCGCCACACAATACCTTGGCGGGATGCTGCTTTCAAGCGGCGGCGACGGCCCGACTATTTCTCGCGAAGGCATGCATCGAAACAGTGTATCGAATTAATCCAGAGATGGGAAACGGGAAGGTCGATCCCGCCGTATGCGGAAGGACCCATGATCGGCCGGGTCGGCCTCGGCGCGGATGATCCGGTTCACCCCGGCGTGAGCGGGACCCTGCCACAGCCAATTTTCCAATGCGGCCATCGCTCGACTGTCGCCATGGGCTTCGACCTCCACCCGTCCGTCCGGCAGGTTCCTGACCCACCCCGTTACACCCAGATGTTCTGCTTGCCTGAGTGTGGCGTAACGAAAACCGACGCCCTGCACCCGGCCTTCGATGAGGTACCTGTGGTGGGTGATCACACTGCTTCGTTGCCGCGAATCGCCTTGTTCAACCAGTCGGCGACATATTCGCCCAGACTGGATTCGACGTACACTTGATAACATCGGTTGGGTTCCAGCGGCAGGAGAACGGCACGGGTCCGGGCGAATGCGCAGATGGTACCATGTCCGGGGCCGAAGCGGTCCGGAGACAGGTCCATGGAGATGCCTTGGCAAAGCACCTCCATGACGCCACTGCCCTCGACGCGGAAGCTCGCGTACTGGTCGGTGATCAGCGTGGCAACTGCATGGTCATCACGGAATACTTCGTTGAGTTTTGGGACCAACGCTTCGTCCGCTTCATCCAAGGAGGAATACAGCCAATGATCAGGAGACAATTGCATGAGATGCCGGTGTCCATCGGTCGTGCAGTACCCCGTCGCCGCCGGTAACGGCATGCCAAGCACCTCTGCCAGGGCCGAGAGACCATGATCATCCGACCGGATATCGATCAGGCAACCATCCACTCCGATGACCTGGACATCGTAGCCGTTCAACTTTTCATCCTCTCACCTTTGGGGTCAACAAACACCGGTCGGGTGATTTCCGCTTCCATGGTATGTCCCAGTCCGGAAATGAGGATGGTTTCCCCCAGTCTCTGACGCCCGTTTTTCAACAGCGCCAGACAAATGGATCGCTTGAGATTCGGGCTGTAGCATGAGGCGGTGACATGCCCCTGAAAATCCGGTCGGGACTGGCTGCCTGGCTGAATCAGCGCACTGCCCTCAGTCGGCACGAAAGAGTGGTCTCGGGGCAGCAGACCGATCACCTGCTGGCGAACAGATGCATCGTTCGCCAAGTCACGGACGAGGGTGCGCCGGCCGATGAAATCCGCCTTGTCCATGTCGACCGCCCATCCCATCCCGGCGTCGAAGGGGTTGGTGATATTGTCGCCTTCACTGTCAGCCGAGACGAATCCCTTCTCAATGCGCAGTACAGCACTGGTTTCAGAGCCCACGGGGGTGATATCATAGGCTTTTCCAGATTCCATCAATGCCTCCCATACTCGCAAGGCATCCCGACGGCGGACATTGACCTCGAAGCTGAGCTCGCCGGTATAACTGACTCGCCCCACCCGGGCATCCGCACCGGCCACCTGCCCTGTCCGTAATGCCAGGAAGGGAAATTTTTCGGGGTTGAGATCAATGTCCGTTCCCACTCGGGCCAGCACAGCACGCGCCTTCGGACCGCAGACACAGATGTTTCCCCACTGATTGGTGACCGGCGTGATGTAAACCTGCCAACGGGGGAATTCCACCTGAAGCAGGCGTTCCAGATGGGCATACACTTGATCAGCGGCACCCGTCCCTGTGGACATCATCCAGCGTTGCTCATCCAGGCGGAACGTGACACCATCATCCAGTAGCCGGCCGTCCTCATGCAGCATGAGGCCGAACTTCCCCTGACCCGGCTCAAGCTTCCGCCAGCGATTGGTGTATGCCAACTCCAGTAGGTTCTCCACATCCTTGCCAAACAATTCAAACTTGCCCAAGGGTGAGCCATCGTAAATGCCGACGGTTGTTCGTACGGCCTTGGCGGCACGCCATACCGCCTCATCATCGCCTTCGCCCGGACGTGGGTACCAAAACGGCCGACGATAGTTGGCACCAGCTTCATTCATCCGGGCACCTTGGCGAATGTGCCATGGCGTCAAAGGCGTTCGGCGGATGGGGATGATCAGTTCACCGGTTTCGATCCCGCCTATGACACCGAAACTGACGGGGGCCACCGGGGGGCGGAACGTGGTGGTCCCCACATCCCCAGGGGATGTTTCCAGTCGTGCCGCCATGTAGCCGATGACATGGGTGTTGCTGGACTTGCCTTGGTCGGTGGCCATGCCAGCAGTGGTATAGCGCTTGACGTGTTCCACCGAGATATAGTTTTCCCTCAGTGCGAGGTCGATATCTGCCGTGGTGACGTCATTCTGAAAGTCGACAAAGGTCTTGGAGCCGGTGGGGTTGTTAAGCATGGACCAGTCCATTTCGATATCCGGTGTCGGTTCATTTTCGACGCTGAAGGCGGGCAGTGGGTGGGAGTCTTGTCCCAGTGCCACCACGGCCTCATGCGCGGCATCCAGACCCTGCTGCAGACAGGCCGCCAAAGAAAACGCTCCCGCAGCAGCGCCGATCGTTCGTTCCTGCTGCACCGACTCTCCGGGAACGAAGCAGTGAATCGATCCGTCGTAGAGCGGCTTGGCCCCAGACTGGGAGTGCAGTTGCACGGATGGATTCCAGCCCCCGGACGTACCAAGAACGTCACAGCGATGATGTTGTGCATGGGTGCCCCGGACGGTCTCTGAACGGACACCGGACAGACTGGACCGACCACCAACCCCGCTGATTCGCCGGCCAGCCAGTACTGGAATGTCGAGTTCCCTTGCCCGGGCGAGCAGTGCCTCCGGGGGCGTGACGCGCCGGTCTAGCAACACGGGAATCTCCACGCCAGCCTGCCTGAGAGCGAAGGCGGTGTCATAAGCACTGTTGTTGTTAGTGGCGACCACCACCGCCCGACCTGGTCTGACACCATAACGGTGACAGTAGGCAGCAGCGGCGGAGGCGAGCATTACCCCCGGCCGGTCATTATCCGGAAAAAGCAGGGGGCGCTCCACCGCGCCGGTGGCTAGGATGACCCGTCCTGCCCGGATCCGCCACAGTCGTTCCGAGACCCAGGCGGGGTCCGGATGGCGTTCCACCACGGTCAACAGATTGTGGTCATAGTAACCAGCCACCAGCGACTGGGTCAGCCTGATAACGTTGGGCTGGGAATCCAGCCATTGGGCGGCTTCTTGGGCCCAGATTTCCCCGGATATCCCATTGACCGAGTGGGGCAGATCCAGAAGGCTTCCGCCGGGGTGTCGGCTGTCATCCACCAGCATGACACGAATGTCCGCCCTGGCGGCAGCCAGTGCGGCGGACAGCCCGGCGGGCCCCGACCCGACGATCAGCACATCACAGTGATGATAACGGCGTTCATAGTGTCCTTGATCCCGGGCAACAGGGTTGTTTCCGAGGCCCGCGAAACGGCGGATGACGTGGGCATAATCTTTCCATGGCCGCCACATGAAGGTCTTGTAGTAGAATCCGGCGGGGAATAACGGGGACAACAGGGAGTTGATCGCGCCAAGGTCGCAACCCACCGAGGGCCAGCAGTTGATGCTGCGGGCCACCAGACCGTCGGTCAGGGGTAATCGGGTGGCCTGTACATTGGGTTCGTCGCGCGGATGCAGCAACTGTACCAGCGCGTTGGTTTCTTCCATCCCAGCTCCCATGACTCCTCGGGGACGGTGATACTTGAAACTCCGCGCGACCAGCCGCACGCCGTTAGCCAGCAACGCCGACGCCAGAGTGTCGCCATGACACCCCATATATGGCCGGCCGTTGAACGTGAATCTCAGGCGGGCATTCCGGTCGATCAGGCCACCTTGAGGCAACCGCATGGGTTCAGCCATCGGATTCTCCGGTTCTTTCCGGCCATCTGATGGCGTGAGTTACTGTGTGCCGCTCGATTTCGAACCAGCGTTCGCAGCCACGAAAATGCCACCAGCGTTCGCGAACCCAGCCCTTGGTGTTCGTGTTGTTGTACAGGTAGTCCTGCCAAGCCGCATCATCCAGATCCGAGGGAGATGCTGGACGCCTTCGCGCTGCATCGCCGCCACAGACGAATTCGTGTTCGTTACGCTCTCCACAATGCGGGCAGGGAATCAGCAGCATGTCATCGATTGGCGGAAACGCCGCCTTCCGGGATCAGATGCCCGTTGCTAAAGCGGTTCAGTTCATAGGCCGCTGCCAGCGGATGGGGTTCGTTCCGGGCAATGAGGTAGGCAAAAGTCCGTGCCGCTGCCGGTGTGGTCTTGAAACCACCGGAGCCGGCAAGGTCCACGTAAAAGCCTTTGAGATCGGTACGGGAAATGACCGGACTACCGTCATAGACCATGTCCAGCATTCCTGCCCAGTGGCGCAGCAGTTTCAGTCGGCGAAAACTGGGAAACACCTCCAGCATCGCTGTGGTGGCATCCTCAATGATGGGAAACGTTCCCCGTTGGGCATAGGATGGATAGGGGTCGCAACCCTGACCCACGACTATTTCTCCCTTATCGGATTGCATCAGATAGGTACCAAAATAGCTGCGGATCACCACGATCTCATCAAGCACCGGTTTGATGGGTTCGGATACCCAAGCCTGGAGCGGCTGGGTGACGATGGGCAGCCGGATGCCTGCCATGCCGGCAACAACGCTGCCATGACCTGCTACGGCCATGCCCACCTTGTCTGCACGGATGATGCCGCGGGTGGTTTCGACGCCGGTTATCCGGCCGTTTTCCCTGAGTATGCCGGTGACCTCGCAATTCTGAATGATATCTACCCCATGTGCGTCGGCGGACCGGGCGAATCCCCAGGCCACGGCATCGTGCCGAACCATGGAAGCCCGAGACTGGTACACTGCTCCATGAATGGGCATGCGCATATCTTCGGGAGGGTCAAAAATCGGGATGCGACGTCTGACTTCGTCGAGACCGATGACGCGATAATCCGCCCCATAGATATGCATCGTGTTGGCCATCTGCATGGCGATGCGGTTTACCGCGGAACTCTGGATGAATGTGATCATCCCGCGTTCGTTGGCCATGACGTTGAAATTGAGTTCACGGCTCAGTTGCTGATAAAGATCCAGCGAATGCTCATGAAATAGGACGCTGGCCTCGCGGAGAAAATTCGATCGCACGGTCATGGTGTTGCGCCCAGTATTGCCGCCGCCGATCCATCCTTTCTCCAGTACCGCTATATTGGCCATGTCGTGTTCCTTGGCCAAGTAATGGGCAGTGCCGAGTCCATGTCCGCCACCGCCAATAATAATGGCATCGTAACGGGCCTTCGGCACCGGGCTGCGCCAGGCGCGTTGCCAGTTCCGATGGTGGTTCAGGGCATTGCGGGCCAGGCTGAAAATCGAATACCGCTGCATGTGTTGAAACTTGGGTCCACCAGAAACCCCCATTATGTCTCATAATGGATTGTTTTTTACATCCCCACTTCCAGTCTGAAGTGCAACACTCGCCCCGCTCCCGGCATGAGGGCGTAGCCCGAATGAAGGGAGCGGGGCGGCGACCGGAAAATTCAGCCCTCCTAGGGGCTGATGTCGGTCATTGATGGCATCCATCTCGACGCCAGGGAGTCTGACTGAGGCGATTTCACGACGCAAGGGCCCGCTTCCTCGACCACCGCCCAGCGCTCGGGGGTCATCTTCCAGGGCACAGCCGAGGCGGCCCGGCGTCGGGATGTCGCCTTGCCCTAGGCTGGCTGGTGACGATAACCGCGCTGTCCGCGGTGGCGGGACAGCTCTCGGGAAATCGGGCTGACGTCCCGCCCGAGCTGATCAGCCATCGGCCGCTGGGATCGACCCGTGGACTGGAGCGCGAAAATGGGCGATCTTTCCGGGTGGGTCAGGTGGTGGTCGCCAGTTGGCATGACCCTTCTCCAGTTGTTCGCAAACTGAGAGGGTCTGCCATCATCTGGCCTGCTGCCATCCGCCTAACTCAAGCGATCAGGCAACGGGGCCAAGTGTTGCACTGGGGGGAATGAAATCCGGGCTCGTAATGCTACAAGCCCGTGGTTTGTAAGTTTTTCATGTTTCACCGGGATTGCAGGAACACGGGATTCTGGTTACAGCACCCGGGCGGGACATTGTTCAATCAAACGCATCCTTGTCAACCGGATTATTGCTGGAGCGCAAGCGTTCGGTTGGGCGGGGCTTCGTGCGGGGGGTACGCTTCAAGGTTTGGCAAACGGAACCGGGGATGCCGGGCAATCAGGTGGCCGGGGATCGAATATTTTGATCAGCGCTGCCAGGAAGTGGGCCTAGGCTCATCCTGCATCAGCCGTCTTCAGACCGCAGTGCTGGATCATCATTGCAGGACGCGGGGTGATAGAAGAGACCCTCACGGTGATTGCGCTCCCCGGCCTTGCGAGCAGGAATATCGGAGTCGATTTCGGATGCGACCAGATTGTCGCACCCGGACCGCAACGCGCAGATCGGGCACATCGGCGCACAGGCCGACGGGTTCCTGCAACGCGCTCGGCCAGCAGTCCCGGTGGACACGAAGAAGAAGGAACTGGCCGGAGATTGCAGCAACCGCGGGCGGCAGCAACGGCGGTCGCGCCCGTCCGGAAGCACCATCTGCAGCAGTTCGCTGACGGGACGCGCCTGCGCGTCCATGTCAGCCACTTCCCGCCAAGCAAAATTGGCCGAAATTAGCGTGGGATCACCCTGCTTTATCACTTTGGAGTCTTGACAGCGGGCGGGGGGGGGGGGGGGTATAAGGGCAGGTCAGTCTGCCCGCACGCCTGAATATAGGGCGGCTGATCCCACGATGCAATTGAACAGTAACTGACAGGAGAGAAACATGAATTGGGCACTATATTACAGTCTTCCTGCAATGATGGGCGGCAATGGTGACGACACGATCAACGGCACTGAAAATGCGGAAAGGATAGCGGGCGAAGACGGCGGCGATACGATGCGCGGCAACGGCGGCGACGACCTGCTCTGTGGTGGTGCCGGCAACGACACCATGTATGGCGGGGAAGGCAAGGATTTGCTGTATGGCGGCGAGGATGACGATACCGTCTATGGCGGCAATGGAAACGACTACCTTTGGGGTGACCTTGGCAACGACACGCTCTGCGGCGACGGCGGGAATGACCACCTGTATGGCAACGAGGGCAACGACACGCTGAAGGGTAGCGAGGGCAATGACAACTTGTACGGCGGTGCTGGGAATGACTCTCTGAAGGGTGGCAAGGGCAATGACAACTTGTACGGAGATTCTGGAGCTGGCGGTGCTGGAGGCGGCAACGACACGCTAAGGGGCGGCAAGGGCAATGACCAGCTGGAAGGCGGCGCCGGAAACGACTGGCTGCGGGGCGGCAAGGGCAACGACACCTTTGTCTTCTCGGCTGGAGATGGCAACGACACCATTAACGACTTCGAGGACGGTAAGGACAAGATTCAATTCAAGGGTGACATTGAATTTGACGATCTGACCATTTCTCAGGTTCAGGATGGCCAAGCGACAATCTCATACGGCTCACAAGGTGAAACGATAACCTTGCTCAACCTGGAGGACGGTGTTCAACTGACGGAAGAGGATTTCATGTTCGGCTGATCCGGACAAGTTTCCATGTCGATCGTCGGTCCATGGTCTTGCAGTGACCACTGGCCGAGCGATCTGGATCAAGGGGTCGCACAGCAATTCCCGCTGAGCCGGCCAAACAAGCAAATCCGGGGGTTTCAGCGGATTGAAAAAAATCCTTTCGCAGACTTCTCGGTGAAAAGCGGTATGCCAAGGCCGTTCTCTCCATCCCGGATGATAAACCATGCCCAGGACCCTGTTTCGCAGGAACCTCAGCGCGCCCGGCCTCCTTCGCATGGTACACGGGACGGTTCCGACCGGATCGAAGACCCCGTCGCAAGCCGTGGCCCGGGCCTGACGGACTGCCTGATCTATCAACTCATCACACTTAACCCCGCCATCTTTCCATCCGGATTTTCATCGTCCATCCCCTCATTTCGTCAGTGGGTTGCCTGCGCTTGGGTACCCAATTCATCACCGATCACATACCCCTTCAGCCGCTGCCGGCCCGGCCAGAGCGTCTGCGTCCCGGGCATCGGCTGACGTTGGGACGGATAACATCCCGCCAGTCCGGCGGTCAGGACCACCCCGGTCTGGCGGGTCAGGGGGTCTGGAGGACCGCGCGAGCCGGGCAGACGCCATGGTCGGGGGTCTCATCCGCCGTGGTCAGCCACCCCCACTCCAGCGGCGCCGTGCCCGGGCGGGGGGATGCCTCCCGGGCGGACACGGCCAGCACCGTCAGCGGGTCACCGCCCACTTCCTTCGGTGGCACCAGCGACACGCGCCCGCAGTGCAAGGTGAGTGTCACCGCCGCTGCCGAATGGCCCCGTGGTCCTCCCCGGGCCACCAATCTCAGGCGTTGGCTGCCCACCGAGTCCCATTGCGCCCCGTGGTCCCACCCGTCTTCCTCGGCCCCGTCCTCGGTGCGCACCCGGCGTTTCGCCCCTCGGGCTGCCCGCACCAGCCGTTCCGCGTCGATCTCATCGACTTGCTTCAGCAAGGCCCAGCAATCGCCCTCCCGGTCACACACCGACACCCCCCGGGTATCGGGACCCGCCTGACGGTCGGCGGGGTCGACCCGTCGCAGGCTCACCGGTCCCCAGTCGGCCAACGCACCGACCAGTTCCCGGTCCGGGTAGTCTGTCGCTGGCGGTGCCTCCGCCCTGGGGCTAGGGGGTGTGATCCCGCTAAGGTCGATGCCACAGGATATGGAAAACCGCTACTGACATGGGCAGAGTCGGCGATCCAAAATCGGGAACCGGGTTGCGGGCGGACCTGGAGAGCGGAGGGGGTTGAACGCACGGTTGCCCTGTTATGACTGACGTTCAATGTGCACCGGCTGGGGCGGTGCCTGCTTTCATGCGTTTGAGATGAGCCGACCAGCTTGATTCCAGAGCAACGGCTATATGGGCCGGAATCATAACGCCCGAACCCTGGATGGACCAATGCATCTCGTCCAGCGGCGATACGTTGAGGCTCGCCATGGACAGAGGTGCGACGGCGTCCGTATCAAGCAGTTGGGACAATACGATATCCACGCAACGGCTGCTCTTTCCCTGCTTTCGTTTCTCCACGTCCCAGTGTGGTGTAAGGTATGCGCCGCTCACCGCAGAACCTGAAGCAATGATCCCCCGGGGTGGCACTCCCAGTTGGATGAGGAAAACCCTGTCCCCCGGCTGGATGGATTTCGACAACATGCCCCAGGAAGTGACAGCGGGCTGACCAGATGCGAGGCGGTGCAGTAACGTGGTGCGTTCGCGCCAGAGGGCGCGTCGCGGGTTCCAGGCCAAGAGGTAGGTGATCATGCCGTGGTTGCGATTGGCAGCGTTCGTTGAACGATGGTAGGTAATGAACCGGAAATGGCGGTCATCACCGGGGTGGCGCTTGTCGCCGGGCTGCTACGGGGGTTTACCGGTTTCGGTGGCCCCGCCTTCATGATCGCCATTTTGACCATTTTCTATCCGCCGATCACGATGGTGGGCAAGGTGCTGATCGTGGATTTCGTCGCCAGCACCTTTCTGTTCCGCTCATGTTATCACCAGATTCAGTGGAAACCGACCCTCAGCCTGGTGATCCCGAGCATGTTGTTTATTCCGGCCGGTCAATGGCTGCTGTGGTTGATGGATTCGGAGACCTTGGCCCGGGCAATCGCCGTCACGATCCTGTTGACCAGCTTGATGCTGTTGTCAGGCTGGCGATATCGAAAGCGCTTGGGTCTGGCTGGCATGATACTCATTGGCAGCGTCAGCGGCATCATTTTTGGTGCCAGCTATATTGCCCTAGTCACCGTCACCGCGATTTTGCTGGGTCCATGGAATCACATGGAGGCACGAACCCTGATTGTCTCTTGGGCCTTTATGGTGCAGATCTGGTTCACATGCATTGCTGTCTATGCGGGAACCGTCGGGAGCGGTGATCTTTTGATCGCATGGCCCGGCGCGGTGTTGTATCTGGTTGGCGCTTGGCTCGGGTCCCGCCTGTTTGGCTTGACGGGGGAGACGCAGTATCGAAACGTGGCCTTGATCGTATTGATCGGACTTTCCGTGGTGGGATTGGTTGAATAAGGCCGAGAGTCTCTTCAATCGATCAGAACCGTTTCGAAGGGGAAGTCAGAACATGTCACCGGGCCGGACTCCGTCATCGCCCGCAATGTCCGGCCCGGTTGCAGTGGACCCATGTTGTGTGCCAGTCCTTCCCGGACCAGGGAATAGAGGGTCTTTTGCCACCGCATCGGTATACCCGGTTCGCAGAAAAGCGTTTGCGAAATGTCCGTGCAGTATCCGAATGGCTTGATCACAAGTCGATATTGAAAGCAACCAACTCCTCAGCCGGTTCGAATCGATCCGATGACTCCGGCCATCAGGGATTGGTACGTGGACCTGATCCGGTAAGCGACCTTCAGCCACTCGCCACCCCATTCAAGATTGTTGCCAGCCGGGATGAGGCCGGAGACAATGTTCCCTGACGCCGGGACTTGGCGCATCCCGTATTCTCTGCGTTCCTTGTTCCGTGACGGGAAGCTCCTCCAGATGCAGTCCGCTTCCTCGGCCGACTGGATGGTCCGAATCCATTCGATGAGTTCTTGGATTCCAGTGCCCTCAGCCGTGAGGGTTCGCAGTGGTCCATCGCCAGTCTGTGATCGCTGCCACCATAGATGTAGATGAGGTCTTGGACCTCATTCAACCCTGCGGACCCTGTTTCCGTGGATATCCGAGCCACCCGTTTCGTCCCGGCAGGAAATCCGATCACGTACTTCGTCGACTAGACCGGCGTCTTTGGTGAGATGGCGCCTGTATAGTTTTAAGAGAACACCACCGGCCCATGGGATGGGCGACGATAAAGCCGTATCGATCACGAAAGTGCAGTAAAAACCGGCATGATGCCAGTGGTGTAGAGAATATTCTCCGGGTCGTAAAGCACCACTCCGGCACAATCGGACGGTGTCATCATTTCGCACTGATGCGAGGCGGTAGTGCACAGTGCGGCGATATCGATGGACCAAGATAAATCGCCATTGGTGCTTCGGTTCAGATTCAGTGCGGACCAGCATGCGTTGTCCGATGCCTCGTGCGGTGCGATAGGGGGCATTCCCGAGGGATCGTCCACAGCGGTTTGTTGGAAATGCGGCCGTGATAGTGGTATCTTTGGACAGGGTAACTGGTTTTCTGGGATCGGTGTGAATTGAATCGTATCGGTGACGCATCTGTCTTCTCGCCCGCGAATGTTCGTCAAGCGGGGGAAAGGGGAGCGTTATGGCGCACCGGAAATCCGGATATCGACATCTCCCGGCTGATGGAAGAAAACAGCCGGTTACAGCAAATCATCGATGCCTTGCCGGCCATGACCGGCTATGTGGATCTCAATCAGCGCATCGTCTTCGCCAACCGGCAATTGGAGGCTTGGTATGGGCTGAACAGGGATGACCTGATCGGCATGTCGTTGCGGGATCTTTTTTCGGACGAACACTACCACACGGTGGAAACCCTGCTGGAACAGGTGCTTTCCGGCAAAGAAGTCAGCCAGGAGAGTACGATCACTTATCCGGATGGCATCTGCCGTGATGTGCATCTCAATTACATGCCGGATATAGAGGATGGCCGGGTCTTAGGCTATTTTTTCCTGGTCAGGGATATCAGCATTCGCAAATGCGCGGAACGGGATTTACGCCAGGCCTATGAGAAACTGGATGAACGCATAAGGTGCGCCACTGCGGCCCTTGAAAGCAGCAATCGTGAGCTCAGGGAAGAGATTCGCATGCGTCGGGAAACCGAGGCACAGTTCCGGACGAGCCAGGAATGGCTGAGTGAGGCACTCGAATCGATGACGGATGGCTTTTTGTTGTTTGACAGTGACGGGTGCCTGGTGGCCTCCAACTCCCGTCTCGCGGATCTGTTCCCAAGCATCCGCGACAAGCTGAATCCGGGCATATCGTTCAGGGATCTGCTGCGCATCAGTGCCGAGGCAGGAGAGGTGCGAGCCGCCATCGGTCGCGTGGAGGAGTGGCTCGAAGAGCGCATGGCGGACTACTCGAATCAGAAGGGTTCTGTGGAAGTTGAGTTGTCCGATGGACGATGGGTACTGGCCACTGATCGGCGAACCCGAACCGGCGGTGTAGTCGGTCTGAGAACCGACATTACCGAGCGGATGCAGGCGGAAGAAAAGATCAGACAACAGCAAGAGCAAATGGCGGCGGTTCTACGCCGTGCTTCCATGGGGGAGATGGCTTCAGCACTGGCGCATGAACTCAGTCAGCCGCTGACGGCGATAACTTGCTATGCCCGAGGCTCTCTCCGGCGCCTGGAAAATGGTCAGGACCGGTTTCCGGAAGTGGTGGATGCTCTGGAGAAGTCCACCAAGGAGGCAGAAAGAGCCAAAGCCATCCTCAGCCATGTCGGCGAATTCGTACGGGACTCGGTTCCATCCGTCAGCGAGCATGACATGGTCGAAATCGTGAACGCGGTTTTCGAACTCGCCGAGGCATCATTGCGACGCAATGGAATCAAGTGGCATAAAGACCTGCCGGATACGGCAGTCTTGGTGCAGGTAAACCGGATCGAGATGGAGCAGGTGGTTTTCAACCTGATCCGAAACAGCATTGATTCTCTGAAACAGGCGCCGCCGCATGATCGCTGTTTGTCGGTGAGTGTGGCTCATGATGTGCGCACCGGATGCGAAGTCGGCGTTTCCGACAATGGGCCCGGTATCAACGATGACATTGTCGGCAGGCTGTTCGAACCGTATATTACCACCAAGGATTCCGGTCTGGGGATGGGCTTGTCCATCAGCCGGACCATCGTGGAGTCCCATGGAGGCCGTTTGCGGGTGGACGAAAGTTGCATGACGGGCGCCCGGTTGATCTTCAACCTGCCCGACGCGCGGATCTCTGGCGAATGAAGGGAATTGTCTACATCGTGGATGACGATGCCGGGGTGCGAGACAGCGTGTGCTATCTGATGGAGTCGGTGGGCCTGAAAACCCGCCTTTTCGCCTCCGCCCCTGAATTTTTGGAGGGCTACGATCATACCGGTCCCGCGTGCCTACTGCTGGACCTGCGGATGCCGGGATACAGTGGGTTGGAGACCCAGGAACTGATTCGCGCCCGGGGCATCGACATTCCGGTGATTATCATGACCGGCCACGGCGATGTTCCAGCCGCGGTCCGGGCGATGAAACTGGGCGCCTTGGATTTTCTGGAAAAGCCCTGTAGTGATCAGGCACTTCTCGACACGGTCCAGGGGGCAATTGAATCGGATGCCTGTAAGCGCAGTGAACTGGAGGAGGTGGAAGTGCTGCGGACATCCCTGTCGCGTCTCAGTGACAGGGAGCGGGAAGTCATGGCGTTGGTGGCGACCGGCAAGTCCAACCGTGAAACCGCTCAGTTGCTCTGTGTGAGTCCCAAGACCATTGAGACACATCGGGCCAATCTGATGCGCAAGCTGGGGGCGGAATCGCTGGCCGAACTGGTCCGGCTCGCGATTCTTGCGGGTATCGTAGACAACCGAAAACTGAATGCAGGCATGCCACCATGAAGATCGATGTGATTCCTCTGATGCCGAACTTTGGGGTGGAAGTCGTTGGTGTCGACCTGACCCGTCCATTGTCCCCGGATCAGGTCGGCCACATTCGCCAGTTGTATGACCGACATTCGCTGCTGCTGTTTCGGGAGCAGAACCTGACCCCTGAAGATCAGGCCCGCATCAGCCACTACTTCGGTTGGCCCAAGATCGAAACCCGCAAGCAATTCAATTTTCGCGAGGTTCCCGAAGTGTCCACAGTCGGCAACATTGTGGATGATGACGGAAAGCCGCTGGCCTTCTTTGCCCGGGGAGGGTTCGGATGGCATACCGACGGAACCGCTGCCTGTCATGTCAACGCCGCCACGTTGCTGTCGGCGGTTGAGGTTCCCCGTGAAGGGGGAGACACTCTGTTTCTGAGCACAGCGGATGCCTGGGATGATTCTCCATCCGAGTTGCGGGATGCCCTCAAAAATGTCAGTGTCCTAGCCAGCTTTCACGCCCACAATGATCCACTGCTTGAGACGGATCCGGATGCCTTCATCCCCTTGACGAGTCTTGAACGGGCGGCCCTGCCATCGGTCTGGCATCGCGTCGTCCAGACCCATCCTGTCACCGGCCGGACGGTCTACTATCTCAATTTCGACCCATTGGCATTCTCCGGGGTGGACGACGACACCGGCAAGGCGCTGTTGCAACAGGTTCTGGAAATCGCCCTCCCGCCACATCGTGTGTATCGCCACCGATGGTCGCCGGGGGAATTGATCATCTGGGACAATCATGCCATGCTGCACAGCGGCACGCCGACGCACCTGTACGAGTCGGACCGACGCCTGATGCTGCGCTCCTTCGTCTACACCCTGCCTACGGAGCGGCCTTTGCCGAACTACGAGGAAGTCAGTCGGATATTCTGGCCTGACAACCATTCGATCAGCGTGTCGGCAGTCCTCCCCGATTGAGAGGCCGCTGTCGTTATCTCCACGCCTTCCTGGATGTCAGAGCAAGGCTGATGCGCCCAGACTGGAGCCGCCGTCGACGAATAACGTCTGACCGGTGACGTAGCCGTTCTCCGGTGCCATAAAGAAGGCCACGGCCCGAGCGATATCCTCCACGGTGGCGATTCTTCCCATGGGGATCCGGTTTTCCTTCATCTGCCGGACATCGCTGCCCGGCGGGTTGTGACGATTGAAAAAATCCGTGTTCACCGGTCCGGGCGCCACGCAGTTGGCGGAAATGCCGTATCTGGCCAGTTCCAACGACCAAGTCCGGACGGCGCTGATCATGGCGGATTTTGCCGCGCCATAGGCGGTTCGGGTTGAGAAACCCAGGGCCAGTTCGCTGGAGACATTGACGATGCGTCCATAACCTTGGGCCTTCATGCCTGGGAGAACGGCTCGGACCAGTTGGATCGCGCTGTAGAAATTGACTTCCATGACCCTGTCCACTGTATTGAGGTCGATCTCTTCCAGCCACTCGGGTCCGGGGTCGCCGACGTTGTTGACCACGCCATTGATGTCATCTTTTCGGGACAGGTGGTGACACATTTGGGAAACGGCGGCCCGGTCAGCAAAGTCCACTTCAATAAATTCGCCCGGAAAGGCATCCGCCGGGCACTGACGGCCCAGTCCGATGATGTCGTGCCCATTCCGCTTGAGTTGTTCGGCACATGCCCTGCCGATGCCGCGGGCCGCGCCACTAATCAAGGTGACGGGAGGTGGGTTGGGTGGATTGGACATTAGGTCTTTCCAGATTTGCCAAGGGGTATTATGCGCCAGATCCGGGGGATGAATGAAATCGTCTGATTCGGGGTTTTCCCTGAGTGAAACCAGGGAATTACCGTATGGGATTTCGGGTCGAATCCGATTATGCTGTTTGGCAACCGGGTTGCTCCGAACACGGCGGCCAACGTAGACATCCAGCAATCGAGAAAGTGTGATGAATCGAATGACATCAATGGAAGCCTATGGCGGATATCACAAGGCCACTCGGCCGGAAGAAGACGCGGAACTGACCCATGTCGGACCGGGTACGCCGTGTGGAGAGTACTTCCGTCGTTTCTGGATCCCAGTGGCGATGACCCGCGAGATGACGGATCTTCCGCTTCGCATCCGCATCCTTGGGGAAGATCTGGTGGCGTTCAAAACCCGCGACGGTGAATATGGCGTGCTGCATCTGCATTGCAGCCATCGGAATGCCTCCCTCGAATTTGGCGTGGTGGAGGATTGCGGGTTGCGTTGCTGTTATCATGGATGGCTTTATGGAACAGACGGGACGGTGTTGGAGACACCGGGAGAGCCAGCGGGCAGTACGCGCAAGGATACGGTTATGCATGGTGCCTATCCTGTCATCGAATACCATGGTCTGCTGTTTGCCTACCTGGGCCCACCCGACAAGAAACCGGATTTTCCCCGTTTCGATACGACCCTGTTGCCGGAGGTGGAGTTGGTACCATACTGCATACACTATCCCTGCAACTGGCTGCAGGTCTGTGAAAATACCATGGACCCATACCATACGGTCTTCTTGCATGCCCGCGTAACGGATGTGCATTTCGGGTCCACCTGGGGCACGATGCCTGAAGTCGTGTTTCATCGCCGGGAAGAGAAAATATGGGCCACCCTAACCTACCGTATCGACGGCATGATCTGGGTCCGGTCCCAGGAAACGATATTGCCCTCCTTCAGTCAGGTGGGCGCATTTTGGGAAGAAGGAAAGGACGAAAAGCACTTTCGCCGCGCCAGCATCACCAAGTGGACCATTCCTCACGATGATCATCATTGCATGATCATTGCCTGGCGCAGTTTCGGGCCGGGGATTGATCCGGAAGGGACTCATGGAGACCGCTCAAAATGTGGTAAGCAGAGTGTGGACTTCGAAGGACAGACGGGGGTCGAAAGCTATGAATATCGCCAGCGGCATCCCAATGATTACGAGGCCCAAGTGTCTCAGGGCTTGATCAATTCCCATGCAGCGGAACACCTGGGCGTCACCGATGTCGGTTTGATTCAGCTCAGGCGACAGTTGCGTCGGGGCATCCGTACTGTGCAAGAAGGCGGCGACCCGCCTCCGTTGACCCGGGTTGGGGATGAGTGGATGACTCACGTGCAAGACACGGTGTTGCCCATACCGCCGCGGCAGGACATGGATGACAAACAACTGATGAAAGAGGTCACGGATGCGGTCATGGCCGTGGTATTCAACGGTGACCAATACAGTGGACGGGAACGTGTAGATTTTATTCAGGCGGAACTGAGGAAAATTCCCCGGGACCCGAGATTCGTCGACTAACGGCCCAATCCGCCCCTGCCATGAAAGTCCGCTGGGAATTACTGTTGATACCGGGATTTCTGGTGACGATCCTGCTCATCGTTGCTTCTCAGTATGTCTTTCTGCAGGGCAGTTTCCACCGAGACCTGGGATTGGGTCGTCTGTCGGATGCTACAAGTCTTGGCAACTACGTCAAGTTTTTTTCCGATACCTTCTACCTGAATACGCTCTGGGTCACGATCAAGACATCGGCACTGGCCACGCTGGCCACCATTTTGCTGGGGTTTCCCGTGGCCTACCTGATTGCCCGGATGCGCTCACGCTGGGCGATGATCCTGCTGGCCGGTGTCGTGGTAGCGACGTTCGTTACCATCGTGATCAAGGTTTTCGGTCTGATCATCATTTTTTCCGCCGACGGGTGGCTGAACCGGCTCTTCATGGGAGTGGGGATCGTTGATCGACCCTATACCATTATCGGCAACCAGACCGGGGTGGTGGTGGGGTTGATGCACTTCACTCTCGGATTCGGCGTGTTGCTGCTCTACAGCGTCATCCAGACGATTCCCCGCTCATACGAGGAGGCGGCGCAGATTCATGGCGCCAGTCGGTGGCGAATGCATTGGCGGATCCTGCTGCCGCTGAGTCTGCCGGGCATCACCATCGGCGCCCTGATGATTTTCAACATGAGCATGGGTGCCTTTACATCGGCTGCGCTATTGGGTGGAGGAAGGGTCTTTACCCTGCCAGTGCTGATCCAGCGAACGGTCATGATGGAGATCAAATATGCCATGGCGGGGACGCTGGCGGCGGTGTTGCTGGTCTCTGTCATCCTCATCAACCTACTGTCCATTTACCTTCTCCGAAGGTTGAAGGCGGCCAAACTGGTGATCGCATGAAAGACGCGTCGTCGGATAGGTCCGTGATTCAGCCCCGTGCCCGTTCCGGCCCATTGCCCAAGCGGGGACTGCCCTGGGGAAGGTGGCTTCACTGGCTGTATTGCAGCCTCTCCTACATCTTCCTGCTGTCACCGATGATTGTGGTGATCGGTGCTTCGCTGCATGGCGGTGAATACTATACCGCCATTTCATTCCCACCGAAAGACCCGTCTTTTCAGTGGTACTTCAAGATTCCTGCGGCGCAGTTCCATGCCTTGGGGCTGAGCTTTTTGTTGGGTGCCGCCGCCACCTTGGGCGCCTGCATCGTGGGCATTCCCACTGCGCTGGGCATTGTACGAAGCCAACTGCCATTGAAATCGTTGATCTCGGCACTGTTCCGTGCTCCGCTGCAGATTCCGGCCATTGTCACGGGCATTGCTTTTCTTCAACTCTATTTCCTGGTAGGCGACGCCACTGGTCTCTATGCGCAGGGAACCTTCCTCGGCCTGTATCTTGGGCACTTTTTCGTCGCCACCCCCTATGTCATCGGCACTGTCACCGCGATCCTGCAGCGTTTCGACAACCGGCTTGAAGAGGCTGCGCTCAGCCTGGGTGCCTCCCGATGGCGGACATTCCGCCGGGTGACGCTGCCGGTGATCATGCCCGGAGTCTATGCCGGTGCCCTGTATTCCTTCATGGTGTCATTCGGTGATGTGCCGATATCCATATTTTTGACCGCGCCGGGATTCACCACCTACCCGGTTGAGCTGTTTTACGGACTCGAGAATGATTTTGATCCCAGTATTCTTGCGTCTGCGTCCCTGGTCATCTTCTTTTGTCTGATTGTATTACTGGGCATGCAGAAGTTGGTGGGGCTGGAAGCCCTGCTGCGTTCGGGAAGCCGATGATGATCAGCCAGCCAACCCATCCTGATGGACTCATACTCAACATCTTATTCACTCACTTGGAGGTTCCAATGAAATATCGCAAATCATATACAACCACCGGCATCGCCTTGGCCTTGGGTGTCGGCTCCATGCTGGCGACCGGTGCTGCTTTGGCTGGCCAGTTCGATGGAGTCACGCTGAAAGTGGGCACCTGGGGCGGCTCCTGGAAGGAAAACATCGAAAACGTCATCGTGCCCAAATTCGAGGCGGAAGGCGGCAAGATCGAGTTCGTCACCGGCAGTCCCCAGGCGAATCTGGCCAAACTGATCGCTGGCCGGGGCAAGGCGCCCTTTGACATCATGGAAATACTGGATGCACAGATCCAGGATTTCCGTAGCGCCGGGTTCCTGCAGCCGCTCAACCTAGATGCGATTCCCAACAAATCCCATCTGGAAGACTGGCAGGTGCACGATGATACGATCGGATCCTGGTTTACCCAGGAGACCATCTGTTACCATAAGGACAAGTTTGCCGAGTTGGGCCTCGACGCACCGAAGACCTACAGCGATCTGGCCCATGCCAAGCTGGAAGGCAGACTGTCGATTCCCGATATCACTTCGGGAGGCGGGCTGGCGAATTTCGGTGCATTTGCCCATGCTGCTGGCGGCGATGAGGCCAACATTCAGCCCGGCCTGGATCTGGTCAAGAGCATGAATGCCCTGAAGTTCTGGTCCCGTGGGGGGGAGGTGGTCACCCAGTTTGAAAGTGGCGATGTTTATGCCGCGGTTGTCCATGCCGGTTGGTGTGTCCGCGCCAAGAAAGCGGGCTCCAATGTCACCACGGTACATCCATATATCAACGACCGACATACCGGTGTGCATAAGCATGGCTGGCTGGGCATCATGAAAAGCAGCGAAAACGCCGCTGCGGCCAACTGGTTCATCAATGAATATCTGGACGCCGGATTTCAATTCGAATTTGCCACCCGAAGTGGGGTGGTGCCGGTCAACAAGGAAGCCATCGCCAAGCTGAGTGAGGACCCGGTCTTGGATGAATTGCTGCAGACCTCTTCCGAAGAAATATCGCAGCAGCTTCGAATTGACTACTCCAAGGCCGATATTGCCGATTGGACGGATCAGTGGAACCGGTCGGTGGCGCAATAGATCAACACCGACCTGAAGGTTTCGATCTGCCATGTCCCGCGTACTCCTCACCCGGGTCGCCAAGCAATTCGGGGACTTTACCGCCTTGAAGTCGCTGGACCTTGAGGTCAAGGAGGGTGAATTCCTCACTCTCCTTGGTCCCTCGGGCTGTGGCAAAACCACCACCCTGCGATTGATAGCGGGATTTCTGACACCGACTTCGGGCACGATTCTTCTAGGCGATGAGGACGTCACCCGGGTCGCACCACAGCACCGCGAAATCGGCATGGTGTTTCAGGACTATGCTCTCTTTCCCCACCTCACGATCGGCGATAACATCGGCTTTGGCTTGCAGGAAAGGAGATACCCCAAGAAAAAGATCCGCCAGCGAGTGGGTGAGTTGCTCGACTTGATCCAGTTGCCGGAGGTGTATGACCGATACCCGTCTGAGGTCAGTGGTGGTCAGCAGCAGCGGATTGCCGTGGCCCGAGCCGTGGCCTATCCGCCTAGAGTGTTGCTGATGGATGAACCGCTCGGAGCACTTGACCTCAAGTTGCGGGAAGCCATGCAGGTAGAATTGCGCCGTATCCAGCAGGAACTTCGCATTACTACCGTCTACGTCACCCATGACCAGACCGAGGCGATGAACATGTCCGACACCATCGTGGTGATGAATCTGGGGGAGATTGAGCAGATGGGCAGTGCCGAAGAGATCTACAACCATCCAAGGACCCGTTATGTGGCAAACTTCGTCGGCCAAGTCAACACGTTGTCTGGGCGACTCCTCGGTCACCGTGAAGGAATCGTCATCATCGGGACGGACATCGGCGAATTCCGTTGTGCCGCGAAGAGTGGGGTGGGCGTGGGGTCGGAGGTCATGATAGCCATCCGGCCGGAGCACATCAGCCTCGAATCCAATACGGTCGGTCCTTCTGATGGGACCGTAAACCGCGTCAGCGGGACTGTGGCGACACGGCACTTCGCTGGCAACTTGGTCAGTGTCTCGGTCACGATGGAAGACGGCAGCATCATATCCCTGGAAGATCGCCCGAGGCTTCTCGATGTCCAGCCCGGAGAACGGGTGACGCTGGTCTGGCGGGTGGACGAATCCATGCTGCTGACCAATTGACCCGGTCCGACCGTTGATTCTCCATCGAACAAACCACCAAGACATATCATGACCGATCGAATTCCCGTCAATCCCGGTACCGTAGAATGGTGCGGCGACAACCCGGGCATCTATCTTAAACAGAACCCCGAAGGGGACTGGTCAGCGTTGGCCGTATATTTTCGGGTGACCCTCTCGCCGCATGGCCGTGGTCATGCCATGTTGTTGCTGGAACAACCGGACCGTGCCGTCGGATTTCCGGATGCCCATAACCTGTGTATCACGGACAATGATGACTTGACGGACTACCTGTTGGAACATTTTGTCCGGCACTTTCCCACGTTCAGGGGAAGGGCGGGTCTGGATGGCATGCGTCGACTGCCGATGAAGAGCCGGCGATGTGAAGGCAACATGCAGTCGGTTTACCGGGAGTGGATGTTCGCCGATGGCATTGAGTGCTGCATGGAATGGCGTCAACTGGGTGAGCCCTTTGCTGTGGAGGTGACGCCGAAGGACTGCGCCACGGGGGCACATGACATGTATAGCATATTCTTCGAAGCCGGGGATGCGTCCATATCCGTCAACGGCGTATCCTTTGGTGGTCGAGTCACCGATCGCCAGTTTTTTGGACGGACGATGAGCACGGCATTTCTTGCGGTCTCTGAAACCTGGGTCCGACCGCGTTCCTGATCCTGACTGATTACCATGCCACTAGATTCCCCCATACATCCCGGACGGGTCGTCTGGTCCGGTGAGAACCCCGGTATCCTGCTTAAGGAAGACCCCGATGGTCCACTGTCCGCCGTGGCGTTGTTTTTCCGCATCGCCTGGTCTCCGGCGGGTCGAGGCACGGTGTTGCTGCTGTATGAAAATCCCACCCGTGCCGTCAGCGTGCCAGATGTGGTGAATGTGCTGTTATCGGACAACCCGGAACTGGCCGAGTTTCTGCGGCTGAACTTCATTGCCAAACTGGCTGCGTTCGCGGATGCGCCGGCGTTTTCTGCGCTGACCCATGTGGCCATTTCGCAGGCCTGGCCCGAAGGGGATGCGAATACCTGTTACCGGGAGCAGGTCAGGGCGGATGGGCTGGAAGTGACATTGACTTGGGATGACCTGGGCGAACCGGTAGCGCTGGAATTGCCAGCGGAACTGACCGGTGGCAAGGAGCATGAAGCCTACAACGTGCTGGTGGAATGCCGAAGGCCGGAGATCCGTCTGAACGGACGCATACTCCCCGGAAAGCCAGTGTCCCGGGTGCAGGCGGGCATTGAGACCACCAGTGCCTTTTTGTATTTCTCCGAATCATGGATCGACCCCGCGACAAAATGACCCGGATGCCCAACCAGGCGGACCATACCGCGATGGCCCGGTTGACCGCAGCCTCACCGGAATGGATCGGCATGACCACCGCCGCTGAGGCCGTGGGCTGCGCCCACTCGACGTTGCTGCATGCCGGGCCAGCATTTGCCTCGCCGAAGGAGGTCACGCTCCCCATCATGAATGCCGCCCGGGTGGCCGCGGTCTTCCAGGGATTGGCGGCGAATTTCCAGGATGCCCGCGAGCGGATACTGCAGGGAGAAGTTCGACTGGTCCCCGCTCAGGACCATGGTGTGGTGACGCCACTGGCCTCGGTGGTTTCTGCGGCCATGTGCCTGCATACCGTCCGGGATGCTCACCGGCCTGATGTCCAGGCATGGGCACCCATCAATGGAGGGAGTGGTCCGGCCATGCGCCTTGGACTATGCAACGACGCCGTTCTGGCACATCTGCGCTGGCTGAACGGCCCCTTCGCGGAGCAGCTGGCTCACACTGTCGACTCCCCCCTGAACTTGATCGATATCGCCCGCCAATCCCTTGAGCGGGGAGATGACTGCCATGGACGCACCATGGAGGCCACCCGGCTGCTGACCGAATGGATGACGTCGGAATTGCGAGGCGCTCTTTTGGACCAGTCGGGACGCGAGTTTCTTCAGCACAGTCCCAGCTTTTTCCTCAACCTGTGGATGGCGGCGGTGAAGTGCATGTTCCAATCCGCCAGCCATGTGGCGGGTAGCAGCCTGGTCATCGCGGCGGGCGCCAACGGCCTGGAAGCGGGCATACAGGTGTCCGGCCTTGCCGGGCACTGGTTTACCGCGCCAGCCGCGCCACCCGAAGGAAAGCTGGATGTCGATGTTCCGGACAGCCGCAAACTGGGAGCCATCGGCGACAGTGCGGTCGTGGATGCGCTGGGGCTCGGTGCCATGGCCATGAACTTCTCACCCGCCCAGAGGGCTGGTCTGGGAGCCTATCTTCCGCAAGATGCCTTGGCCCTCCCCGCCAGGTTACTGGGTGTTGTGCACCCCGAGTTTGGGGCACTCGGATTGCGGGTGGGACTATGCGCCCGCGGCGTCACCGCATCCGGTCATTGTCCGATAGTGAGCCTGGGTATTCTTGATCGCCTAGGTGAACTCGGGCGGTTGGGAGGGGGCATATTCCAGCCCCCCATGATATTGTTCGAACAGGCCGTGGAGGCGTTGTCGTCTTGAAGAGACCGTTGCCAAGTGATCGGTAGCGTCATGACAGGTGACCTGAACCAGTTCGGTCTCAATCGAATTGTGCGGTACATCCAGGAGGGACAGGCTTCCTGTGTCGAAGTGGCCCAATCGTTCATCGCACGAATCCAGGCCAGAGAGGCTATCGTCGGGGCCTTCGAGAGCTTCGACGAGGAGCAAGTGCTGCAGACCGCACGGCGTTTGGACGACAGGCCGGACGCCGGACCGCTTCGGGGCGGGCCGATCGGCGTCAAGGATATCATCGATATGCAGGGACACCCCGCTGCCTGGGGCTCACCGATCTACCGGGGGCGTATGCCTCATGGGGATGCCAGTTGTGTGGCTTTGTGCCGCGCCGCGGGCGGCAATCTGTTCGGCAAGACCGTCACTACGGAGTTTGCCTACTTCTCGCCCGGACGCACGGTCAACCCCCATCATCCCGAACATACCCCCGGTGGTTCTTCCATGGGGTCCGCCGCCGCCGTGGCGGATGGCATGTTGCCGTTCGCCTTCGGTACCCAGACCGCCGCCTCCGTGACTCGTCCCGCGGCGTATTGCGGGGTGATCGGCTACAAGGCCAGTTGGGGCAGTTTTGATCTGCAAGGCGTCTGCGGTCTGGCGCGATCGCTGGATACCCTGGGATTCATCTGCCGAGAACTCGACGACATCCCGCTGGTGCGCTCCGTCCTGTGCGGTGACCGGGCCGACCTCGCGCCGCGCAAGGAGAGCGACGGCCCCCGGGTCGGTTTCGTGAAAACGCCCCATTGGGCACTGGCGGACGAGCCTACCCGGAGTCTTTTGACCCGGGCTGCTGATTCTCTGGCCGCTCTGACGTCCACAGCAGAGGTTGAATTGCCATCGGGATTCGACGAACTGGCCGATTGTCACCATGGCATCATGTCGTTTGAAGCCGCCCAAGCCCGTGCCCATGAATATCATGCCCATGCTGATCGACTGAGTCCGCCGTTTCGTGAACTCATTGAGGCGGGTCAGGCCATGACCCATGACGCTTACAGGAATCTCAGGACCCGAGCCGCCGAGGCGATGAATCGTCTGTCAACGCTGTTTGATCGCTACGATGTTCTCCTGGCACCCAGCGCACCCGGAGAAGCCCCCGCGGGGCTGACGTCTACGGGGAACCCGATATTCAGCCGCATGTGGACATTGCTTAGGGTCCCCTCGGTGACCCTTCCGGCCGGCCGGGGGCCAGCCGGGATGCCGCTCGGCATACAACTGATCGGCCGACTCGACGAAGACCATGCTTTGCTGAGGGATGCGCAGTGGATTCAAGCGGCGCTCGACCTGAATTGAAAACCTGGAGAAACCAACATGATTGGAGAGAAAACCCCCGAAGTGGAAGCCTACTGGGCGCAAGCCAAAGGAAAGTTCGGCATTACCGCTGATGAATATCACTGCAGCACATTCGGTGATCCGCGGTTTGCCGACTACGGTGATCACGTAACTCAGTTGGCCATCGACGAAACCAAACGCGCCACCGCGCATCTGGCCATGGACTTTGAAGTTAATCATGTTCCCAGAAGGAAGGAAGGGGACTATTGGGTCATCCTGTGGGAAGACATGACGCCTGCCTGCGTGCTGAAAATGGTCAAGGTCGAGGAACGCCCATTTCGTGAAGTCGACGCCGCATTTGCGGCCCGGGAGGGGGAGGGCGACGGCAGTCTGGAATACTGGTCCCGTATTCACGAGGATTACTTCAAGCTCCAGCTCGGAGTGTGGGGAAGGGAGTGGCGGGACGATCTGCCGGTCGTTCTGGAGTCTTTTGATCTCGTCAAATAGTGGCGACTATTCCGGTGCCGACGCACCGCGGCAGGAAGAGGAGGACGGTTCCGTCAGACGCCAGCGGGCCTGTTACGGAAAGAGCAGGCCGGACTGACGCCCACGGCTGAAAACAGGCTGTGTCGAAGTCGACATGTGGCGCCGACAGATGAAACACGATGCCGGCCGCGCCTTCCCAAGAACCGCATAAAGGTGCCTGATGGCATTTCGGCGCGATGCGGTTGTGCGAAGCGATTCAGTCTGGCCGAGACCGCGGCGTGGTTTTCATCCTCTTCGCTGCGGACCAACGGGGCATGTTCAAAGATCCCTCCACGACCCGCACATGGCAGGAGGGGTGACACTGCTCGGTCATCATTGGTGTCGACATGTCGGTTAGACGGATCGGCCTGTCCCATCACGTTCGGACGTGGGAAAATCGCCGGACCGACAGATCGGTGCAGCGTATCGTGGCCTGGCAAGCTTCTGATGAAATCCGCGATTTGATCGCAGTCATGCCGAGTCCGACACAGCGAATCCCCGGCGGACTGGTCAGTGGTGATCGACCCGCAATGCCGTTTGAGCAGTACGGCCCTCGGGCGGTCGTCCGGAAAACCAGAACTGTCCATCCATCTGCATAGGGGGACTGGATGGTCTGGGCGCCGGGCCATTTTTCCCATCGACAACGCTTCCCGGGCCAGTGCCTCCGGGAGGATGAGGATCAGAAGAGCGCCAAAGGCGTATTTTGCCATCTTCTGTCGACAATCCGATGCCGATGTACTTTTTCAGCGGATTCATGGGCGGCTTGACCGCCGGTGTCCATCAGAAAACCCGCGCGAAGCGCGGGTTTTCGATATCCGATCGGCGTATCGAAACGCCACGGCGGGATTTATTTGACGACAAAGGGATTGTCTTCCACTTCACCGAACCAGCCATCTGTCTCGAACCAATACCGCTGTCGTTCTTCGAGCCAGCCATTGGACGTATATAGCTGGATCCACGTGTTTAGAAAGGTCAGAAAGTCCGGATCCCCCTTGCGGATCGCGAAGCCCCCCGGATAATAGTTAAATTTCTGATCGCCAAATGGTTTGAACAGCACTTCGCTGTTGGCCAGCGTGTAGAGTGAAGGCTTGGGTTCTGCGCTGACGACACCGTGGGCATTGCCATTCAGCACTTCCTGGAAGGCCAGCGGGTCGGAATCGAAATACGTGAACTCGGCATCGGGAAAATGCTTTTTCATCCATTCCACGTTGGAGCTGCCGCGACGAACCGACAGCGTGACCTCGGGCCGATTGAAATCCTCGAAGGTCTTGAAATCACCCGCCAGCTTCTTGTTGGCGGACATCGTGATTGTGGAATACGCATAGGGTATGGTGAAATTCACCGTCTGGGACCGCTTCGGTGTGGCCGACATACCGCCGATAATGACATCGAACTTACCGGCAATCAGCGCGGGAATGATGCCGTCCCAGGCCGTGGGGATATGTTCGAGTTCCCAGCCGTTGTCGTCCGCGAGTTGACGGGCGACTTCGATCTCGAAGCCGATGAATTCCCCTTTGCTGTTACGCATCGCCCACGGCACGAACGTGGAAAAACCCACCTTCAATACCTTGCGTTTCTTGATTTCCTCGAGCGTGCTGGATGCGGCCAGTTCGTTCTGGGCCAAGGCCTGGGTGCCCACCAAGGCTGAAAGTGCCATGGCAATGATGGAAAGAAATAGATTGCGTTTTTTCATCGTTTTCTCCGAAATGGGTGGTGTCTGATTTGGAGCGGCATACCTGAACCGCTGTGGAAGATGTCATTATAGACAGCATCCGGGGTCTGAAATCAATACGGACAATCCCGGGTTTGCATCGTGTCCACATGGTATCCGGTGATTCGTGGTCCCTGTATCGGAATCAGAAATGCCGAAATCGCTTCATGCTAGAATGCCCGTAGGACCGATGACATAGAACCCCCATCATGACAGAAAACCCGGATCCGGTTATCCGTTTGACCGATGTGAGCAAGTTTTTCGGAGACTTCCAAGCCTTGAAGAGCGTCAACATGGACGTTCGATTGGGAGAGCGAGTGGTGGTCTGTGGCCCTTCGGGCTCCGGCAAGTCCACCATGATCCGTTGCATCAACCGGCTGGAGCAACATGACTCCGGCCGCATCGTGGTCGACGGCAGGGAACTCACCGAGGACATGGGCAACATCCTGGCGGTTCGCCGGGAAGTGGGCATGGTGTTTCAGCAGTTCAACTTGTTTCCCCATCTCACGGTGTTGCGCAACCTGACCCTGGGGCCCATGCGGGCGAGAAAGCTGTCCCAGAAGGAGGCGGAGGAGGTGGCCATGCAGTACCTGGAGAGGGTACGGATTCCGGATCAGGCCAACAAGTACCCGAGCCAGTTGTCCGGCGGTCAGCAGCAGCGCGTAGCCATCGCCCGCAGCCTTTGCATGAAACCGAGAATCATGCTGTTCGACGAGCCCACCTCCGCACTGGATCCCGAAATGATCAAGGAGGTGCTGGATGTGATGATCGAACTGGCCCAGGAGGGCATGACCATGATCGTCGTGACCCATGAAATGGGCTTTGCCAAGACCGTGGCGGACACCATGGTCTTCATGGACCATGGAGAGATCGTGGAGTCGGCGCCGCCAGCGGACTTCTTCACCGCTCCGGAAAGCGAGCGAACGCGACTTTTTCTCGGCCAGATCCTGTCGCACTGATCTGTCCAGATGAACCGGACCCGAGTCAGACGCTGGTGGCGGGTTTCCCAACAGTCGCCAGGGATTGCCATGCTGCAATACCTATTGTTCATGGCGTTCATGGTGTGGGTGGTGCTGCGTGGCGCCGCGGAAATGGGCTACCAATGGCAGTGGTACAACATTCCCGAGTACCTCTGGAGGGAGTACAAGGGTGAGTTGTATCCGGGGCGACTGACCAAGGGTCTGATGGTGACCCTGGAGATGACATTCTGGTGCACCATTTTCACCTTGTTGGTCGGTCTCTTCACCGCGCTTTTGCGGATGTCGAATTCCTGGTCTGGACGATGGCTGGCGACGGTCTACCTGGAAGTGGTGCGCAACACGCCTCTGCTGGTTCAACTGTACCTATTCTATTTCGTACTGTCACCGATCTTCGGTGTTGACCGGTTCTGGACCGGGGTGATATGCCTGACCTTCTACGAGGCTTCCTTTGTGGCCGAAATCATCCGCTCGGGGATCGAGTCGGTGGACCGGGGGCAGTGGGAGGCCAGTGACGCCGTGGGCCTCAATCGACGAGATTCCTATCGGTTCATCGTTCTGCCCCAGGCGGTACCGCTGATGCTGCCACCTCTGACGGGGCAGGTCATCAATCTGGTCAAGCATTCCGCCATCGTGAGTGTCATCGCCGTGGCGGATCTGACCACGGAAGGGCGCAATATCATCGCCGATACCTTCATGAGTTTCGAAATCTGGTTCACAGTCGCTGCCATCTATCTGGTGATCACTCTGACTCTGTCGGTGTTCGTCACCTGGCTTGAGCGGCGGGTGCAGGTGCGGTCCTGATGGCGCTGCCCCGGCGCAAGAAAGTCCGGTGGTCATGGATCGATCTGCTGGTCATCTCCTTGGTGATCGGATTCGTGATTTTCGTGGGGGTGCGGGTGGAAACGGTGCTTCGCTACTCCTGGAACTGGTTCCATGTGATGCCCTTTCTGGCGTATGTGGACGAAGACACCGGGCGGTGGGTGACCAACCTGCTGCTGGAAGGTCTGATCATGACCCTGCGGCTGGCCGTGATCGGGATCGTGATCTCGGCCCTGATCGGCGTGGTAATGGGACTTTGCCGGATTACCAGCAATCTTTTTCTGCGCATGGTCTCGCGCACCTATGTCGAATTGGTGCGCAACACCCCGCCACTGGTCTTCATCTTCATCTTCTACTTTTTTCTGTCCAGCCAGCTCATGCCTCTTCTGGGGGTGGATGACCTGGTGCGTAGCGATTCGGCGATAGTGCAATGGCTTGTCCGTATGGTGGCGGGCGATCCGGCCCTGTTTTCCAACTATGTTGCCGGACTGATCTGCCTCAGTATCTTTGAAGGTGCCTATATCACTGAAATTGTCCGTGCCGGTATCCAGTCCATTCCCCGGGGACAGTGGGAAGCCGGGAAGAGTATGGGGCTTTCCGGTTTCGATGTGATGCGCTACGTGATTCTGCCGCAAGCCGTCTCACGCATCATGCCGCCACTGGCCAATCAGTTCATTACCTTGATCAAGGATTCTTCCATTGTATCCCTGATCTCGATCCAGGAACTGACTTTCATGGCGGTGGAAGTCGGAGTCTCCACCTCCCGGGTATTCGAGGTCTGGATTCTGACTGCGTTCATGTACTTCGTGATTTGCTACGCATGTGTCATCGTGTTCAACTGGCTGGAACGTCGGGCGGCGAGATCCAGACACTAGGGGCGCTGATCATCCAGCGCACCCGATCATGGCACGGGCCAGATACCACCTCGACCCATCGTTCGTTTCGCTACCATCCTTCATGAGGTGATCGCATCGAAGGCCAGGCCCGGGCGCCCGTCGTCGGCCTCCTTGAGGCGTCGGTCCTTGATCCGGGGGTCGACCTTGAGCGCGTGGAAGCCCCGTTCGATTGACCCGCGCCGGGAGGGCTGGCCGGGACCGGGAGTCATTTTTTCCCTGAAAAGTCTTGATCCGGGGTTGATTTTTCGGGGGGGGGGGGGGGGGGGGGGGGGGGGTAGGATCAATCCTTCTTGCCTTTGTCCATCCCCTTGACTCGGAGGGCTTGTCATGATGTCCCGAACGAACCGCTGCGTCCCTTGCTTCCTCGCCGTGATCCTGGCCCTGACCCTGGCGGGTTGCGGCGGCGGGAGTGCGCAACCGAAGCCCCCCCCGCCCCCGCCGGCTCCCATGATGGTGGACATGTCTTCCGTGTCCGCGGGCGCCGACAAGGAAGCCGGCACGCTGGAGATCGCCGCCGGGGCCTCGAAGACGCTCGGCGAGGTCACCTACCGCTGTGCGGCGGGGGGCGATGGCTGCACGGTCACGGTCAAGGACGATGGCACGGCCACCTACACCGGGGGGCGGGTGACGGCGGCGGACTCTGCTGGCTACACGGCTGAGGTGGCCGCGGCGGTGGCGGCGAAGGCGAAGGCCGACGCCGACGCGGCGGCTGAGAAGGCCCAGGCCCAGGCCGAGGCCGAGCAGCAGGCGGCGGCCGCGCTGAGGCTCTACACCGGCTTGGCCGGATTTTCCCAAGACGGCGGCGAAGGCAATCGGAGCGTGTACTGGACGACTGAGAAGCCCCTGGTCCTGAGGGTGAAGAAGGGTGACGGGGATGTGAGCATGAAGGTCGACCCCGACACGGCGGCCGTGAAGCGACAGGGCTGGACGCGGAAGCGGTACGTGGCGGCCGAGGCGCCCAGCGACGGCGGCCGCTACGAGGCGTATGTCTACGGGAACATCGCGGACCCCAAGCCCCAGCCGGGGAAGAAGTTCTCGGATGATGCCGAGTGGGGCAATTACTTCTCCAATGGGCTGCTCTCGGAGACCGAGACGGAGGGTCAGGGCGGCGTGATCGCGCGGTCGGCGAGCTTTGGCTTCGCCGCTGGCACCAACACGGCCGGGGTGAAGGTCTATCCCCTGCAGGGGGACGACACCACCGTCAAGATCCGCGGCCTCTTCGACGCGGTGCCTGGGGAGTTCATCTGCACGCCCTCTGGCGAAAACGTGTGCGCGGCCAAGCTCGACTTCGCCCAGTATCAGTCGGACAAGCTGGGCGTCACGCTGGGCGGGGCGGAGAAGGCGGGGGCGTCGTTCAACCAGAACAAGGCGGTGTGGCAGTTCAAGCCCGACGATCCGGACGCCCCGACGACGGCCGGCCCGGACCTGCTGGACGAGGGCTACAGCACCTACGGCTGGTGGATCCACAGAACCCGGGACGACAAGACCTGGACTGCGAGCGCGTTCTATGCCGTGAGGGATCCCGGCGGGGGGGTCGTGCGCGAAATCACCAACCTGACGCGGGACGCGTTGCAGGGGCAGGCGACGTACACGGGCGGGGCGGGTGGCTACTACGCCATCAACAGCACGGTGGCCGCGGACAGCCACGCCGGCTGGTTCGAGGCCGATGCCACGCTTCAGGCCGACTTCAGTGCCAACACGGTCACGGGCACGATCAGCGGGTTCCGGACGGGCGCTCTGGGCAGTGCTACGGCGGGCACCGCGCGGACCTGGTCGGTCGAACTGCTGAAGAAGCCGTTCGCCGACAGTGGGGGCTTCGATCAGCCCATCGCGGGCGGTGGCACCAAGTGGACCAGGGACGGAACCGTCGCGAATGCCTCCGGCCAGTGGGAGGGGACGTTCGCCGAAGGCGGCGACACGACGGACGGCTTGCCGGATGTGGCGGTCGGGACATTCTACACCGAATACCACAATCTCGGCCGGATGGTCGGCGGGTTTGGCGTGAACAAGCCGTCCCAGTAATCCGCGTTCCCGGGGGGGCATCGACCGAGGCCCGATGGGAGGATTCCGTCCCCGGTCGGCCGGGGATGAGGGGGGAACCGCCCTCCCCGGCCGGACGGGCTCGCCTACTCGGTCTTCTTGGCGGCGAATGTGCCCCGCACCGAACTGTAGGGGCCGGTGTCGGGGACGCGGCTACCGACCCGGGCGTGGAAGACGCCATACGCGTGGTGGGGTGGACGGTCATTCACGCCAGTCTGGTTGGCGAGTACCTGTATAAACGTGCCCGTCCAGCCCAGGCCGCCCGCGCCCACGCCGCTGGTATTGCCTTGATTGAATCGGTTGGTCAAGCTCGTTGAATTCAGATTGACCACCCAGCCCGGGATGGCCGCGCCCTGCTCGTCCCGGAAGTTGTTGATGGCCCCTTCGACCGTGTCGGCACCGAAGTCCGCCGTCAGGTTGGCCGTGGCGGTAAAGGACCCGCCCCGCATCGCGTCGCCGGTCCGGGGGCGCAGGGAGTAGAGCCCGACCGCGGAGCCGGCATAGGTGGCGGTTCCCGTGATCTCCGCTTGCCTGCCATCGACGGCAGTCAACGAAGAAGTGGCGATGAATCGATAGGTGGTGTGAGTGCCGTCGGCCACCTGCGGCTCGTTCATCCACCAGCCCATCCGGTAGTAGGGGGTGGAGGACGGCGTCCGGTTCGTGTACACGACCACCCGCTGCGTGGCGCCCTGCGCCTGGGGGCGCTCGAACACCCGTCCGGTCCAGCCGGCGAGCGCCGGCGCCGCCCTGACATCGGTGAACCGCTGGGCGGCCGGGCGCGTGCCGGCGGCGATGCTCAGCTCGCCCTGTGCGCTCACCAGGACTTCATCCATGTCGAACTTGGTGGCCGAATTCTTGCCGGAGTCGTCGGTGGTCAGGGTGTGATTGTCTCCCGGAGGGGTGTTGATGGCCGTGTCGACGGCTGTGCCCCGGGTGCCGATCCAGGTGGGGAAGGGCACCAGGGTGACCGTGGCGGTGCCGCCCGTCGTCGTCCCGACGAGCCCGCCCGGGCCGTCCGAGATGGCGACGGTGCAGGCCGCCCCGTCCGTGGGACACGCAATGACGGTGCCGCCGGCGGTGTGGGTCTGGCCGGCCGGAAGGATCACCGTGCCCTTCTTCAGGTCATGCATTGCCGGCAGGGTCAGCGCCACCGGGGCGGGGGGCGGCGGCGGTGGGGTCACTGGGGTCACTGGGGTCACTGGCCGCGGTGGGGGGGTCACCGTCACGGTGAGCGTGCCGCCGGTCTGGGTCGCTGTCCGCTGATCCGTCACTGGGTCCACCTGGACCGTGAATTCGCAGGCTTCGCCCCCGGCGGCGCACCTCAGGGTGGTTCGGCCGGTGGTCACCGACTCGCCCGCTGGAATCGTCGTCGTGCCGGCGTTCAGGTCCGTGCTGCCCGCCAGGTCCACCTTCCGCACCAGGGTGAGTCGGCCCCCGGTCGCGGTCGCCGTCAGTGCCTCCGTCTCCTCGTCCTGCACGACCGTGAGGGTGCAGTCCCGGCCGCCGGCCGCGCACGACAGGGTTGTCGTGCCAAACTTCCGCGACTCGCCCGCCTCAATCTCTATCGGGCCGGTGGGCAGGTCTTGGCTACCCTTCAGGTCGACCACCCCGGTGAGTGGGTTGGCTGGGTTGCCGCCCCCGCCGCCGCAACCCGCCAGGGTCAGGGCCAGGATCACGGCGAGGGAGCAAGGGACGCATCGGTTGGTTCGGGACATCATGGCAAGACCTCCGAGTCAAGGGAGTGGATCATGGGAAGAAGGATTGATCCTACCCCCCCCCCCCCCCCCCCGAAAAATCAACCCCGGATCCAGGCCCGGCAGAGAAAAAATGACTCCCTTCCAGATCCTACCGTCACCAGACAGCGGCCCAAAGGACAAGCCATCGGACCGGGATGGCAGCCAGGCAGGAACGGGTATTCTTCTCTTGGCGGGTGGTGATGTCCCGCCCGCGCTGAAGAGGTCGGAAGGCATCTTCCACCCGATGCCGCCCGCGGCAGCGAGATGCCCCCTGCTCCGGGGCTCCCGGCCATGGCGCTTCGACGGCATCACCAGCTCGGTATCGGGCACTACAAAAATGGGTCCGGATGGTCAATGCCCCCCAGAATCACCTATCCTGACGGAATCCCCCGGAGACATGTTCGAAGGCCGCAGCAAGACCGAGCAGTGTCAACTCGTCCCGGGGCTTGCCCAAGAGTTGAACCGATACGGGCATTCCATTGGCGTCACGGCATACCGGAAAGGTGATCGCCGGCAACCCCAGGTAGTTCACGAATCGGGTAAAGCGGGCGGAGTGGGCAAACAGCCGGGGGATGTCAGGATGATCACTTGACGGGACATCGTCCGGGCACAGAGGCAACAGAATGATGTCCGCGTTTCCAAAGGCCTGATCCAGAACGGCTTGCAGCATGGGCCGCCGAAGTCTCAATGCGGAAAGATAGGCCACAGCGGGAATTTCCAAACCTGCCTGCACCCCGTTCCGGACGGCTTCTGACACCTGGTCTTCATCAGATGACAGTCGTGGAGCCAGATAAGCGGCTGCTTCACATTTGACGACCACTTGGTGAAGCTGGTTCAATGGTTCGAGATCCGGCAACATGGTTTCGACGATGCCCAAACCCCAATCCCGGAACAGGGCACCCACCCGGGAAAGCGCCACGCCCTGTTCCCGGCCAACAGTATCCGAAACTCTTCCGTCCACCCCGATTCGAAGCGAGCGGTCGGGCACATCGGGCACGGGGGTGAACAATTGCTTACCCGGCAGCGTCGCGGGGTCCTGATCATCCTCGCCAGCGATCAGTTCCAGAAGCAAGGCGCAACTCACGGCATCATGCGCCAGTGGGCCGATGCAGTCCATCGACCAAGTGCGGGGCACCACACCATGTCGGGACACCTGGCCATAGGTCGGCTTCAGACCGGTAACGCCACACCACCCTGCGGGTAGCCGGATGGAACCGCCCGCATCGGAACCCAGCGATAATGGCGCCATGTGCGCCCCGATCACGGCAGCGGAACCTGACGATGATCCTCCTGATAGAAAATGACGGTGTATCGGATTGAGGCATCGACCGAAATGTTCATTGGTGCCAGTTCCTCCGGCGGCGAATTCGTCCAGATTCAGGGTGCCCAGCACTGGCATACCGGCCTGTCGCAACCGTTGTACCACGGTCGCGTCAAGACCGGAATCCATGATGTAGGCGCTGGATCCGGCCGAGACTGGGATGCCACGGCGATGGAATATGTCCTTGATGGCGATCGGTATGCCGCAAAGTGGATGGACCTCCTTTCCATGACGCCGGGCGACATCCGCCTGTGCCGCACGGGCCAGGGCGCTGTCCGATTCAATTCGAATGTAGCCATTGATCTCGGGGTTCCTGCTGTGGGCGTGATCAAGATATGCCGACGTGATAGCCACCGAACTGAGTTCGCCCGATGCCAGCGACCGGACCATATCCGGAACGGTCAGCGACAGTATGTCGGTATGGGTGGCTGGGGGGGCAGCGGCGATTGTGGTCGGCTCGGCAGGTAGGCGATAGTCCGTCCACCCGCCCAACTGGGCCAGGAATGCATCTGGCTCCATGCCATGGTGGAAGGACCGGTTGTCTTCCACGACGGATTCCACGACTTGCAGCAGGCGTTGTGCTTCGACGCCTAGAGACTGTTGTTGCGTAAAACCATCTGCGCGACGCCGACTCATTAGTCGGACAGCTGGGCCAGCTCCCGTTTCAGGAAGTCCACCCGGTCCTGGCCCTCATGTTCATCGCCACGAAAGTAGATCTCGGCGACCCGTTTTTGGATGTCCGACAAAAAAGCGCCTTCGTCTTCGTGCTGCCGGGAAATGCGGAGCACGGTATCGCCCCCGTAGGTGTGAATCGGCTTTTCCGGAGTACCCTCCGGACGCTCCACGGTCTCACCGGCGGCCACCGTCCGAATGTCCTGGCGCAATTTGTTGCGGAGCATGGCGACCCCCTTGTCGGTAGAGCCCAGATACTCCCTGGCATGGATGTTGATGGGTCCCTGGCTGGTCCATGCTTCCCAGTCGCCCGGATTGGTCAGCATTTCATCGCGGTTGCGATGGCCTGTCTGACCATAGAAGTCCACACTTTCCCAGCCGACCTTTGCCCGCTCGCCCCGACGCAGGACTTCGTTCGTGTCGTCAAAATGCCGCCAGCCGAACTTGCGGCTGTTGGTGTTGTCGATCGGCACGACCCATTTTGACAGACTGGGGCGACCGAAGAAGGTGGGCTGTGAGTAGCTTTGAAACATGCCGCCGTTCTGGGCGAAATTGGGTGTCAAGTGGTCATGAAAGCGGATCCAGATCAGGTCGTCGATGCGGCGGGCATGGCTGTAAACGAAACCGGTCGGAATGGGGTGGTATTCCACCACCGGCAGATTGACGAAGTTCTCCAGTCCCGGAAACTGTGGGCCGTTGATGCGTCCATGAAGGAAGACGCTGTGAAACGGGTCGATGGAGTTTTCACTTTCCTGCAGCCAGTTGCAGGGAGAATGAATGGAATAGGGAACGAGATCGTGGCCCTCGATCTGCATGGAATCCATGTAGGGGAATTCGGGGCACCACTCATCCGGCGGACCCAGGTAGGCGAATATCAGACCGTGGTATTCCTGTACCGGATAGGCCCCCATGCAGTGGCGTTCCCGGAGGCCGTTCGCATCGGGTTCACCGGGCTTGTCCAAGACACGCCCGTTGGCGGCGAATTTCCAACCATGGTAGGCACAGCGGATGCCATCTTCTTCGATCTTGCCATACTCAAGAGACATCCGGCGGTGCAGGCAGTGCTTGTGCAGCAGACCCAGTTCTCCATTCAGGGTGCGAAAGACCACCAGATCCTCACCCAGGATGCGGATCGCTTCCGGTCGGTCACCGATGCGGTCGGTCATCGCGATGGGGTGCCAGAACCGGCGCAGGTATTCCCCCCCGGGTGTACCGGGCTCAACATGCGTCAGTTCCTCATCCTCTTTTGGGAGTTCGGCGAGGTGGTATCCGTGGTAGGGCTGGTCGACCCAGCGGGTTTCTTTGGACATGGCACTTAAACTACAGGGGCTTGGGTAAATCATATCAAAATGCTTCTGAAATTACTACCCGAATGTCAAATTGTTATGTATACTGCCGCCATGAACTTTCGGCAGATAGAGGCTTTCCGTACAGTCATGGCATCCGGCTCGGTGACCGGTGCCGCACAACTCATGTCCATTAGCCAGCCAGCGGTGAGTCGGCTGTTGGGTGACTTGGAACGTCACGTGGGATTTCCACTGTTTCGCAAGCGTGGCCGCAACCTGGTCGCCACTGAAGAGGGGGTGATGCTCTACAAGGAGGTCAAACGGGCCTTTGTCGGGCTGGAGGACCTCAAGTTCACCGCCGAGGCCATCCGCCATTGCCGCACCGGCACATTGAATCTTGTCACCATGCCTGGATTGGCGTCCCGGGTATTGCCCGAACTGGTCGCTGAATTTTACGCCGCTCATGCCAAAGTCGGGGTCTGGCTGGAGGTGTTGCCTCGCAGTGAGGCATTGGCGGCCATCACGACGGATCAATACGATGTCGGCATCACTTCAGGACCCATTGAGGATAAGGGATTGAGTGCTGAGCGTCTCTGTGGGTTGCAAGCCTATTGCGTGCTGCCAGCGAAGCATCCGCTGACGGAGAAGGAATCTATTCGCCCGAAGGATCTCGAAGGTGAACGGTTCATCTCCCTGGCGAGGGACTCCCTGTTCCGCTACCAAGCAATGACGTTGCTTGAGCAGCACGAGGTCCATTGCCGCCTGGATATCCAGGCCCGCACCGCTGACGCGATCTATGGCTTGGTGGGAGCGGGATTGGGGGTCTCCATTGTCGGGCCGGAACTGCCGACCTCGATGAATCACAACCTCCTGGTATTTCGGCCGCTGCAACCAGCCATGCACATCGACATCATGCTGGTTACCCGGGCGGATGTCCCCGCTTCCCGGCTTGGCCGCCAGTTCTACGAACATGCTCTGGACCACTGCCGGCGGGGGAGAGCGAACAAGCGTATTTCAATATGAAGACCTTTCGCCTGTTTCGAGACGGTGTCTGGTGCGACCCGGCGAGTGGGGAGTGGTTTGACAGCATTGAGCCTTACACGGGTCAGCCTTGGGCGCGAATCCCACGTTGCGACCGAACCGATGTCAATGCCGCGGTGGCCGCAGCGAAACGGGCGTTCGAACAGGGAGACTGGACTCAAATGAGCGCCACTTCCCGAGGGAGATGGCTGAGGCGTCTGGGGGACTTGCTGCAGGACCGGGGAGAGGAGATCGCCCGGATTGAGGCCAGAGACAACGGCAAACGACTGGCCGAGGCATTACCCCAGTTTCGGTATCTGCCCGAATGGCTGTATTACTATGGCGGACTAGCCGACAAGGTCGAAGGCACGGTGATTCCTTTGGACACCCCGGATATCTTCAATTTCACCCTCCACGAACCTTTGGGCGTGGTCGCTGCGATCACGCCTTGGAATTCTCCAGTCATGCTCATGCTGTGGAAGATTGCGCCCGCCCTGGCTGCGGGCAACACCGTGGTGGTCAAGCCTTCCGAGCATGCATCTGCATCCACGCTGGCGTTCATGGAAATCGTGCAACAGGCCGAATTCCCGTCGGGTGTGATCAATGTGGTGACGGGATACGCCGATGAGGCAGGCGAGCCCCTGGTTTCGCATCCGGATGTGGCCAAGGTGACTTTTACCGGTTCGGTATCCGCCGGGTGCGCGGTCAACCGGTCGGCGGCCGATCAATTGAAACCGGTGACCCTGGAGCTGGGGGGAAAGTCGCCCCAGATCGTGTTTGCCGATGCCCATCTGAACAATGCCGTCAACGGAGTATTGTCCGGCCTGTTCCTGTCGAATGGCCAGACTTGCGTAGCGGGTTCCCGCATCCTGGTGCAGCGGGATATCGCGTCGGAATTTGAACAAAGACTGGTCGAAGCGTTGGCCAGCCTCCGTATGGGGGACCCCTCCGACCCGGCCACCCGGATCGGCCCCATCGCCAATGAAATGCAGTTCAACACCATCTTGGGCTTCCTTGGTTCTGCGCAAGCCGAAGGGGCGGAACTGGTGGTGGGCGGGCATCGCGCCACCCGCCCGGGCTGCGAAAAGGGCTGGTTCGTCGAACCCACCATCTATCGCAATGTCCGCCCGGACATGCGCATCGCCAGAGAGGAGATCTTCGGACCGGTAGCCAGCATGATGACCTTCACCGATGAATCCGACGCGGTGGCCATGGCCAATGACAGCTCCTTCGGTCTGGCGGCGGGTGTCTGGACGGAAAATCACCGTTTGGCACATCGGATGGCGACGAGCCTCCAATGCGGAACGGTCTATATCAATACCTACCGGTCCGTCAGCATGATGTCACCCGTAGGAGGCTATAAGCTGAGCGGCATCGGCCGGGAAAACGGCCAGGAGATGATCAGGGAATTTTTGCAGGTCAAAAGCGTATGGATCAACCATGCGGAAGTGGTGCCGAACCCACTGGCCTGATGCCCCAGGGCCGACTGCGACACCGGACTCCACTTCCTCCAGCCCCATCAGGTGGTTGGTTTTTTCCGTGACATGATCCGACTCTTTTGGCTCGTCCCCATTTTCTGACTCCAGCGACCAGCAGGCGGGGGGCGATGAATCAGGATGGCTGGGCGAATCCGGTACGGTATCCCGTCACGCCGGAGGTTCGAATGCCGCCCGAAAGCTCGCTCGTCGTTCGGCACTGTGCAACTGGGTGTAATCCTGGGGGTAGGCCGCACCCTGTTCCACGACCAACTCGATGAATACCGGCCCATTCAGGCGCAACACCCCCCCAATTCGCGAACAAAAGTCATCCAGGTCGTCGAAACGTTCACAATGGGGATATCCTGCGGCCTGCGCCAGTCCAGGGAAATCCACCATGCCCTGTCCGGGAATCGGGTGCGAACCATTCGCCTCGTAGACCCCGTTGTGGCAAAGAAAGTGGTGAAAGTTTCTCGGTGCCACGCTGGCGATCGTAACCAGAGTGCCCAGATTCATCAATAGGCTGCCGTCACCATCCAGCACCCATACCGACTTGTCGGGTCGCGCCAAGGCTAGTCCCAAGGCATGGGACGATGCCTGCCCCATGGCGCCAGTGGTGAGATAGGTAAGGTCTGACGGACAGATGACCATCCATTCGAACGCGGCCTGATACGCCGGGACCACCACCTGGCCGGTGTAGTGCTGTCTCAGGGCCTGCAGGCATTCGTCCCGTTTCATCATGTCGCAGGGGACCGTCCAAGAAAAAAGGCTACCGGCCCGGGTACGGTATAGGCGCACTCGATTTCCCGGACGATCACGGGAATGTCCTCATCGTTCTGGATGAGGTGATGCTTCAGTTCAAGGACATCCGCGATGGGTGGGCAGATGCGAACACTGTATTTCGCGGATTCTGCCGGCAGGCGGTCGGACTCCTTGCCCTGCAGTCCCACCATCAGACAGATCGGCAGGTTGTACTCCACGGCCATGACCCGGATGGCGTTGATGGAATCCATGAATCCCGTGTTTTGTATCAGCACCAAGGCCCGGACACCACCGAATGACAGTCCCGCGGCGATGGAAACCGCCTCATCCTCCTTGCACACTCGCACCAGCTTGAAATCCGGGTCCCGGCTGACGGGCCACAACAGGCCGTCGCTGGTGACGATGTCCGGTACAGACAATATGTAACGGATGCCGGCTGTCTTCAGTGCGTCGATGATTCGCTTTCCGCTTAGCATGATTCGTCTACGTAGGCACTCATGATCGAATGAAATCGTGCCATTTCCGCTTCGGTCCCGATCGAGACGCGAATATGATTGGCAAAGGCCGGAGTTGGAAATCGCCTGACCATGACATTCCGCGACCACAGCGCCTCGTCAGCGCCTGCGGCGTCGGGACCGGTTGCGGGAAATCCGATTAGCAGGAAATTCGTCTGGCTTTCCACCGGGTCGAGGCCCAGAGCGCACATGTCATCCCGCAGCTTGGCCCTCAGCACCCGGTTACGCTGTTTGATTTCAGTCTGGTACGCCTCGTTGGCCATGGCGGCGACGCCACAATCCAGGGCGACATTGCTGATGGGAAAAGTGGTGCCGATACGCCGTAGCGTTTCCACGATACTTGAGGGGCCGTAAAGCCAGCCCAGACGCAGCCCCGCCAGGCCATGGATTTTCGAGAACGTCCGCGTCATGACCACATTATCGTGATCATCCACCAGGGCGGATGGCATAGTATAGCACGGGTCATCCACATATTCTGCATAAGCGGAGTCCACCACCAAAAGGACCGATGCCGGCAGACCCTCATGCAGCCGGGCGATTTCACTGCCTGACAACCAGGTCCCGGTCGGGTTGTCTGGATTGGCCACCATCACCATGCGTGTTTGCGAAGTCACTCTTGCCAGCAGGTTGTCGACACTGACCTGAAAATCTGCATCCGGTACTCGAACCGGCACAGCGTCGTTGGCGAGGGCGTAGTTGGCAAACTTGGCGTAGCCATTGATGCTGTACAACAATTCATCGTCAGTCCCAAGATAGGCGCGACACAGGCGGGCCAGCAATTCATCGGACCCCGGCCCGCAAACGATGCGGTCGGGATCAATGCGCTCGCGTTGCGCAATTGCCTGCTGCAACGTGTCGGTTCCCTGCTCGGCATAAAACTGCATCCGGCGCAACGCTTTCTCGGCGACATCAATGACGCCCGGAGCAGGACCGAAAGCACTTTCATTGGAACAGAGCTTGATGGTATCGACGGAAAACCCGGCGGGCAGGGCGGTCATATGAGTCCGGATATCGGCAATACGGCGTTTGGCGGGAGACAGGCTCATGTCAATCCGGTGGTATCGATCTCCTTGGCAATCTGGAAAACATGTTGTCCACGATGGACAATGGCAGGTGTGTGAATGGCGGCGATGATGCCGTTTTGTCTGAAGTGAACGATGTCCGGTTCCTGAAACGGGTCATTCAACGGGTGAATCCGGCCGGCCGGTTGTCCCGCATGGACGGTGTCTCCCAATCGGACAGCCGGTTCGAAAATGCCGTCGGATGTAGCCCAGACGAACCAACTCGCATCCGGCGTGTGTAGGTAACGGGTGGGCGCGGCGGCGAGGGGGCTGTCCTCCATGATGCCAAAATGGGTCAGGTAGCGCCGGATGGATGCGTATCCGATCTCCAGCGCATCCAGGTCGATGCTGGCGGAACCGGCGAGCTCCGTGGCCACCATGACCACACCGTGGCGGTCACAGGCCGCGGACAGTGATCGATTGTCCGCGGTGCCGGACACCACCACCGTCCACGGTGCGGCAAAAGCATCACAAGCGGCCAGCTTGCGGGCCATCAATGCCGCTTCGCCAGCGTGACGAAGATAAGCGCAGGGCATGAAGCTCGACACCGCGCCGCCGGAATGCAAGTCCGCAGCGGCAACGCATTGTGGCAACACGACGCTCTCTACATAGTGGGCCATGGCGGGTGTCGGCGTTCCGTCCGGATCGCCGGGGAACGTGCGGTTCATATTGATGCCATCGATACGGGACACGCGGCTGTGCTCCATCACTGCGGGAAAGTTGAGTGCCGGAAAGATAATGACCCGACCATTCATCGCCTCCGGATCCAGTTCGTGAATCAGCCGGCGGAGAATGACTTGCCCTTCATACTCATTGCCATGGTTGCCAGCGGACAGCAACACCGTATTTTCCCGCTTGAAGCTCCCGCCAGCGATAACCGCCACCGGAACGGGAATAAAACCCCAGGGGGTTTCGTTATCGGAATGCACGAGTCGCAATACCGACATCTGCCGGCCTGGCTTGTCGTAGTCGATGTCGCTGTGAATGCGGCTCTTGGAATTCATGATACAAGCATAAATCGGACCGATGGTTTTTCGCAAGCTGGTGTGAGGATAAAATCGTAACCACCCGCCCCTTAAGTTATGCGTTGCCCCCCCGATTGGGGATGAACCGGGAGACTCAATGTCCGCATCGGCACAGTCCAATATGTTCCTCGCCACAAGCGACATACCCTTTTTTGTCGCCGGACGGACAGAATGCGCCCACCGTCACCGGTCGGGTAGATTCGCTGTACCGGCATCCTGCTTCGCATTGTGTGATCGGTACAAATCTATGGAGGACCGTGCGGAACCACTCATAAGCGCCCACTTGTTTCTTTCCGTCATTTCGGGCCGTTGAAGTACCGATCGACAGGGCTGCCGGCGTTTCCGTGGCACTTCGGACAAACCTCGGGACCGATCGATCCAGATCAAGAGGACATCCTGGGTCGGCACCTTCGGCGCCCAGCGCAGACCAGGCAGACAAGGTTCGGCCGGGGCTCATCGGCCGGCCAGCTGGATGCGGGTTTGGTAAGTGGCTTCTGCTTATCGCGAGCGGGATGTCCACCGTCCTGTCCCTTGTCTGGCTATTTTCGGCCCCGGGACTGGCTGTGGCGGTTGTATTGACTCAACCATTTCCCATATACTTATGCCCACCGTTGGGGAGCCTGAATAGGCTGAGAGATGTGAGGAATCGACCCATCGAACCTGCCCCAGATAATGCTGGCGAAGGAAACGGTGCTATCCTGACTCAATCACGGCATTGCGCGTTTCCCAGACACCAACAGATTTCTGGGTTCCCCGATCTACTTGCGCAGGATCTGCGGCCCGTTGAATCCAGAATTCGCCACGCCTATTGCCATGACCATCGCCGGCTCCGACAGTTCCGGCGGCGCGGGAGTCCAGGCTGACCTGAAGACATTCAGTGCCCTGAGTGTCTATGGGGCCTGTGTGATTACCGCCGTCACGGCCCAGAATACCCACCAAGTCCGTGATGTTGCCATGTTGCCGGACGGCATGGTCCAACATCAGATTGAAACCGTTCTGGAGGATCTGGCAGTCGATGCGATCAAGGTTGGTCTGCTTGGCACCTCATCCGTCATCAAGGAAGTCGCCACTTCGTTGGAGAGTTTTCGTGGATACATTGTGCTGGACCCGGTCATGGTGGCCAAATCGGGGGATCCGTTACTGGCACCTGAAGCCATCGACTCGCTGCGGGAGTGGTTGATGCCCAAAGTGGACCTCATCACGCCCAATCTGCCTGAAGCGGCGGCACTGCTCAATGTGGCTCCGGCCTGCCACAGCGAAGAGGCACTGGCCCAAGGAAAAGCCCTATGCTTACTTGGCACGAAGGCCGTGCTCATGAAAGGAGGACATGGAAATGAGTCTGTCTGTACTGACTGGCTGGTGCAGGACCAGGAAGAGCCGATGAAGCTGGTATCCTCCCGGGTGTCGACCCCCAATACCCATGGGACCGGTTGTACCTATTCAGCGGCAATTGCGGCGCATCTGGCCCGCCGGATGCCCCTCAAGGCGGCCGTCAGACAATCCCATCAATATCTGGCCGGGGCTATCCGGTCAGCCGACCGGCTGCGAATTGGCAGTGGCCATGGACCGGTTCATCACTTCCACCAGATCTGGCATGCCTGAAGTCAGCGTCATCGGTGCCGGCGTGACTGGTCTGGCCTGTGCCTGTGAACTGATCGATCGGGGTATCCCGGTCACGGTCTATGAACGCTCAGCCGCGATTGGCCCGGCCTCCTGTTCATGGTTTGCGGGCGGCATGCTGGCTCCTTATTGCGAGCGCGATACGGCGGAAGAGTCCGTCACGCAGTCGGGGTTATTGGCCCGGGAATGGTGGGAGCGACACGTATCGACCGTCACGCAACGAGGCAGCCTGGTTCTGTCATTGCCCAAGGACCGGAATGAGCTGAAAAGGCTTGCCCGACTCGGTCAGCAATGTGAGTGGGTCAACGTATCGGACATTGCGCAACTCGAGCCGGACCTGCAGGATTTCCCGGGTCCGGGATTGTGGTTCCCCGATGAGGCTCATCTTGATCCCCGGCAAACATTGCGGGAATTGGTGGCCTACCTGAAAGACCGCAAGGTCGGCATCCAATTCGGAGAAGATGTTCAGTCGGGTGACGTCCATTCCGAGTTTGTCATCGATTGCCGAGGATATGCGGCCCGTGACGAATTGCCGGGCCTTCGGGGGGTCAAGGGCGAAATGATGATACTGCACAGTCGCGAGATTAACCTGTCCAGACCGGTGAGACTCCTCCACCCCCGTCAACCCATTTATCTGGTGCCCCGAGATGGACGATGCTATATGCTCGGTGCAACGGCTATCGAAAATGACGAACGTCAGCGAGTCAGTGTCCGTTCCGTAGTCGACCTACTGAACGCTGCGCTGCTGCTGGATGCCCGGTTCGGCGAAGCGGAAGTGGTCGAGACGGGAGTCGATGTCAGACCGGCATTCGATGACAACCTGCCGAAAGTCCTTCGCAAAGATCATGTGATCTTTGTGAACGGGCTATTCCGCCATGGCTTCCTGCTGAGTCCGTCACTGGCCATGCAGGTCGCGGATGCTGTCATGGATTCGAATCATCTGAAGGAATTGCCATTATGCGCATAACAGTCAATGGGGCTCCGCAGGAAGTGAATGGCGGTACTCTGAGCGAGATTCTGGCCGAATGCGGGTATCGTCATCCCCATATTGCCACGGCATTGAATGAAGAATTCATTCACCGACATCGACGGGATCAAACCGTGGTCAAGCCTGGGGACCGAATCGAGGTGGTGGCTCCCAATGCGGGCGGCTGATCCAGAATCCAGTAGGGTTACATTGTACGGGCAGTCCTTTGCCAGCCGACTGATGCTTGGAACATCCAGGTATCCGTCACCGACCAGGCTGCTTGAGGCCGTCCGTGCCTCTTCTGCGGAAATCATCACGGTGTCGGTTCGCCGGGAAGCCGGTGGTAGCACCTCAGGGCAGGAATTTCGTGAACGGATCAAGTCACTGAAGGCCACCATCTTGCCCAATACCGCTGGTTGTCACTCCGCCCGGGAAGCCGTGACCACGGCCCAGATGGCGCGAGAACTGTTCGAGACCGACTGGATCAAGCTGGAAGTGATCGGGGATTCAGACTCCCTTCATCCCCATACGCTGGGCCTGGTCGAGGCCGCCAGAATTCTGTGCGAGGAGGGATTCAAGGTGTTTCCCTATACGACGGAGGATCTCGTCGTCGCGGAACAATTGCTCCAGGTCGGTTGCGAGGTGCTGATGCCCTGGGGTGCTCCGATCGGAACCGGTCGTGGACTGAACAATGAATACGGACTATGCGCGATGCGGTCGCGGTTTGAGCATGTCCCCATCATCGTCGATGCCGGCATGGGCCTGCCTTCCCATGCCGCTCACGCGATGGAGATCGGCTGCGATGCCGTGTTGCTGAATTCCGCTGTCGCCCGGGCCGGAGACCCGGTCCTGATGGCCAAGGCGTTTTCCGATGCCGTCCTCGCTGGCCGCCGTGCCTATCTCGCCGGACCGATGGAACCTTCGGAGTTGCCACACCCATCCACCGACATGTCCAGCAAAGCCCGACTGGCCCCATGAACCTGGATCCGTTTTACCCCATCTGGGACAGCAGCCAATGGATTGAACGACTGATCCCATATGGAGTCCGTCTGGTGCAACTCAGGATCAAGAGCGAAGACCCGGTGCGGATACACCATGAGGTGGCCAGCGCCCGGGCGATCTGTAGTGAATATGACTGTCAACTGGTCGTGAATGATCACTGGCAGGTGGCGATCAAGTTGGGCTGTGACGCTGTACACCTCGGACAGGAGGATTTGGACAACGCTGATCTGGGGGCCATCGCAGCGGCTGGAATCCAACTTGGCATCAGCACCCACAGTCCGCAGGAACTGGATCGGGCACTGACCCTACGGCCCGCCTACATCGCCCTGGGTCCGATCTATCCGACCATTTTGAAAGCCATGCCCTGGCCACCCCAGGGGCTGGAACGCATCGCTCAATGGAAGTCCCTCATCGGAGACATCCCATTGGTCGTTTTAGGGGGGCTGAACCCAAAGCGAGCGCAAGCGGCTCTGGCTTCCGGGGCAGATAGTGTCGCCGTGGTAACGGACATCACCCTCAATCCGGCCCCCGACAGCCGATTGACACAGTGGCTCGAATGCACCCAACCCTATCGACAATGAAACCCCTGCCACCCGAAGCGGACTGAAAGATGAAAAAGCTCCTCCCTATACTTGCCATGCTCTGGGTCGTCCCGGCTTGGTCCATGGATGACCTGACCTTGATTCTAGACTGGTTCGTGAACCCGGACCACGGGCCGATTCTCATTGCCGAAGAAAACGGCTATTTTGCCGAACAGGGGCTGAATGTCCGGATCGTGCCCCCGGCCGACCCGTCCGTGCCCCCGAAACTGGTCGCGGCCGGAGAGGCCGACCTGGCGATTTCCTACCAGCCGCAACTCCACCTGCAGGTGGCCGAAAACCTGCCCCTCGTGCGAGTCGGGACGTTGGTCGCTACCCCACTGAACTGCCTGCTGGTCCTGGCAGAAGGCCCGGTGCAATCGCTGCGGGACCTGGCCGGTCGGAAGGTAGGATTTTCCGTGGCCGGGGTGGAGGAAGCCCTGCTCACCGGCATCCTGAAACCCCATGGACTGGATCTGGACGATATCGAACTCGTGAACGTGAACTGGTCGCTTTCCCCGTCTTTGATGACTAAACAAGTCGATGCGGTGATCGGTGCGTTCCGGAATTTTGAACTGAACCAGATGAAACTCGAGGGGATCAAGGGAAAGTGCTTCTATCTGGAAGAAGAGGGACTGCCCCCTTATGACGAACTGATCTATGTTGCCAATCCCGACACCATGGATATCGACACCATCATCCGATTTCTGTCCGCGGTGGAACAAGCCGTCCAGTACATCGTCAATCATCCCGAGGAAAGCTGGGAGATCTTCGCCTCCACCTCACCGGAACTGCGCGATGACCTCAATCGCTTGGCCTGGTTCGATACTCTGCCCCGGTTCGCTCTTCGTCCCGCGGCATTGGATGCCGGGCGCTACCAGCAGATGGAATCCTTTCTCTTGGAACACGGGTTGATCCCGCAAATCAGTCCGGTGGACCGCCTGGCCGTGGATATCACCCGGCAGGAATGACCGACTCGTTCGGACAACTGCACGCCGATGACCGATAAGGAGCGGGACAAACGCCCGGGCAGAGCACCCGCCACATCCCGCGGGCAGACCGCAATGACCCGTTCCGGCGAACCCGCCAGACGTCGGGCATTGACGCTGACCGGAACCCATAGTTCGCAGAGCCTCGTTTTTTCGGACAGGTCATGATGCCCGGCATTCACTTGGAAGGAACGTTTGCCTATGGCCACCGGGAGTTGTTCCGGGAGCTGTCACTCGACCTGCCGGCTGGCAAATGCACCTGCCTGCTGGGACCATCCGGCATTGGAAAATCGACTTTACTGCGACTGATCGCAGGACTGGAAACTGGAGGCACTTTCCTCGGTTCCATCACCACCACCGACCATCTTCCGGTGGCAGGACGAGTCGCCTACATGGACCAATCCGACCTGTTGCTGCCGTGGCTCACGGTATCACAGAATGTGATGCTGGGCGCCCGATTGCGCCGGGAAAAACCCGATCGGGACACGGTGGAAAAGCTGATCGAAGCGGTGGGTTTGTTCCGCCACATCCGCAGCAAACCCCGACAGTTGTCCGGTGGAATGCGCCAGCGTTGTGCCCTCGCCAGGACGCTGATGGAGGACACCCCGATTATCTTGCTGGACGAGTCGTTTTCCGCGCTGGATCCCGCCACCCGAAAGCACATGCAACACTTGGCCCACACCATGCTGCAGGGCCGGACGGTGCTGCTGGTGACGCATGACTTGGGCGAGGCCCTTCGCATGGGAGAAAGGATCTATGCCCTGTACGACGGTGGGTTGGAGCGTTTCGACCTGTTACCCTCTCCCACCATTCGGCCATTGGACGACCCTTCGGTCATGGCTGTCCAGGCCCAGATATTCTCGGTGCTGAACGCCCGATGAGAGCGGGAGGGAAATCGGCATGGGCCGGGGTCATGGAAGCCACCCTCGTGGGTCTGTTTCTCGTCGTGATCTGGCAATTGCTGGTTTGGGTGACCCGCGTGGAACCGTTCATCCTGCCGGGCCCGGTCCGGGTCATCCGGGCATTTTATGCGCATTTCGGGCTGATCATGCACCATGCGCTGATCACGGCCACGGAAGTCATCGCCGGGCTGGTCCTGGGGGTCACGGCCGGGGTCGGGACGGCGCTGCATCTGATGGCTTCGGATCGTTCACGCAAGTTGCTGATGCCCGCCTTGGTCATGAGCCAGACCATCCCGGTGTTTGCACTCGCTCCGCTGCTAACCCTGTGGTTGGGCTATGGTCTGGCCTCCAAGATTGCCATGGCTGTCTTGATTGTCTATTTTCCGGTCACCTCGACCTTTCTGGATGGTCTGCGGGCCACGCCGCGGGGCTATCTCGACCTGGCCCACACCATGCGCAGTTCGAACCTGTCCGCCCTGTTGCAAATCCGAGTGCCTGCCGCCTTGCCGGCCTTGGCATCCGGCATCAAGTTGGCGGCGGTATATGCTCCTATCGGGGCCGTCATCGGGGAATGGGTCGGTGCCTCCAACGGCCTCGGTTATCTGATGCTGCTGGCCAATGGACGGGTCAAGATTGACTTGATGTTTGCCGCCTTGTTGGCACTTTGTGTGGTCACTGTGGCACTGCGTGCCATTGTGGATCTGTCTTGTCATCGGATCATCAGGGATACGACTTGACGGCCGAGTTCCGGGAGCGCGGCACATGTTGCACTTCAGAGTGGAAGTGGGGAAGGATTTCCGGACTGAGATTAGTGACTTTTGCTCCCAGCACTGTCGAAGAATCGAAAGACGGTCGCCGAAAAGGCACCACTTTTTCGAAGGTTGTTCGTTCTGACGCATCGCGATATTCCGGTGCAGAGTACTGCGTATGGAGATCGTGCCTCGTCGGGTGTGTACAAGAGGTGAGTCAGACGGTAAAGCGATGGCAACAGTGATTTCGTTCTCTGGATCCTCACGCTGATTTGATATGGTCGGCGACGGTATGATGTTTCCGTCGCAGGGTATGTCTATCAGAGTTCGCGCTATTTTATCGGTTGTGACATGGTCAATAAAACAGTCACCATCGCGTCACCTGATACAGTCATCGCCATTATTCCTATATCGTTTAATACACAAGACCGCCACGCGTATTCATATATGGAGAGTAGCATTGAGGTGACAAGTGAGTCGCTCATACACTTCGCACACCCTTTGCTACTCTTTGGTACATGCCCACGTCGCTAATCTCCCTTGCAGCAAAATCTACTAGGCGGGCTTTGTCTCCTGGGGCAGGGGAAATATCAAACTGCGAAAGCAACCTCAAGAGTTCCGTTTGGGAAACTTTTCTGCTTTTGAAATAGTCGCCAAGATCGTCACGACTCATAGCTAATAATTCGTCTGTTGTCTTATCAATCTTAATGGAATTTCGATTGATGAGGTCAATGATAATATCATGTCGCCTTGTTCTTCTCTCTACCATAAGGCCGTTACGCATTGCTACCTCATAAAGCTCCAATACTGTGAGGTTACTTTCTTCCAATCCGGCAATTGCACCATCTGGTCCGAGCCACTCGATCAACTTTTCAACGTTAATGTCTTTCATGGGCACTTCTCCAGAAACTCGCGAGTGAGTTCGCGAAATTGATCTGCTTGCTTGTTCGCATTATTGCTACTAACATCATAGACTGGGTTCCTGTCTAACAAGGCTCTTCTTAAACCATCGCCCTCAGTAATATAAGTTTCGAATATGCTTCCGGTCCGCCTTAGTCGATTGCGCTCTAATTGCTCTGTTCGTTTCAGGTCTCCGCTCCACTCTCGAGCCATCATCCCCATTGAGCCAGAACATACTGTATCCACATATTGAATTTCATTATCCAGACTATTTCTAATAAGCTCCACATCTGCGTTAACATTGTTGATTTCTCCTATTATCGTAGCGACACCGATGGAAGACTGTCGATCAAATTTTACCGGTGAAACACAGTAATCGGATGAATAAATTACAGAACGCAAAATATCAGATACTTCAGGATGGCTATCAATCAGAATGTAGTCATAGCAATCTTTAATCGAATCAAGAACAAAATCAATTACCTGAAGATTTTTCAAAAGGGATATGTTGTTATCCCGAATATTGTGGGTACTTGGGAGTTTATCTTCTGTAACAGTCGAAAGGCGGGGGTCAGAAATGATTACATCAATACAATTTCTCCAAGGCCGAACATCAACTTCAGGAGAACGTTCTCCTGCGCTATAGAGTTCCTGGAATTTGTGGAACATTGTCGTCCCACTCATCTCTCCAGAGCCGAAAGGTTCAATTAGATCGGGGAAAAATCTCCCGGTGATTCCGCCTCTCTGATAGTCTGTATCGACCACCAATATACGCTTGTGGTAATAACGCTGAAGGGCCACAGCAATGTGGTAGCAAGCCGTGGTCTTGCCTGTGCCACCCTTTTCACTAATGAAGCCTACGACTTTTGCTATATCCTCAAATCTAAGTTTTGGGCCACCACCGATGGTTTAGTGCAGACCCTGTAAGGTGCCTTGATTGCCCATCAGTGTAACACAGCTTGTGTTGAATCGTAGTTGCCAATCGCTTGGGTTCATGGCCGACCTGCGCATCGACTTGATGGACGTAACGGTTGGCCATGATGGTGAACTGTGACCAAGCAGGCATCCTGCGACATGCAGGCTTTCGCTGTCCATGACCCGAAAACATCTGGACCATATGATGTGGATTGACTCGCTGACGCCATCGGTCTCGGCTTGGGCGGCCAGTATTTCGGTCGACTTCGGGCCGACCCCCTTGTTCCAGCAGGCACACTGCCGGGTGCGCAAATCCTTGTCCCGGTAGCGGTGTTGCAGGCCGAGCCACCGGATGACGGCGACGGGAAGAACTCCCACCGGGGCTTTGGCCGCTGGCGGGACCAAGGCATCTGGGCCGGGTGGCGGGAACGGGTTAGGTATGAGCCGGGTCGCCCGAAAAAAGGGGTTTTCTGCCAGACACTTAAGTATGGATTTTTGATAGCCACCGATCAACGACCCCAGGACCCGGATGATCCGATGGTCTGTCTGGAGGAAACCCGCGGGCCATGCGGGAAGGCAGTCCGTCCGGTGATTCCCGGCAAGCCGGGTCAGATGGAATGCGACGAGGTGGCATCCGAACGCCCTGGGGTGGCCCTTCTGATCTTGTTCTATGCCCCACGGGTTGGGCGGCGCCGAATTGATGTCGCGGACCATCAGGCAGCCTGGCCATGGGCACCGGGAGTGAGGCGGTGGGTCGAGGAGGATTTTCCGATGGCGAAGCGCATCACCTTGGTAAGGGATCATCGGAACCCCCATACAGGCGCGTCCCTGGACCAGGCGTTTGCTCCCGACAAGGCCCGCTCCTTGCTGGACCGGTTGGAGTGTGTGTCCACGCCAAAGCAGGGCAGTTGGCTCCACATCGCCGAAGGCGAGTTCAGTGTCTGGTCGAGACCATGCTTCCATCGGCGGATTCCTGATCGGGTCACGGTCGAAAACGAAGTGAGTGCCTGGACGAATGCGCACAACCGGGAGGCGGTTACCGTGAACTGGCAATTCACGGCCGACGATGCTCGAATCAAGCTGAAAACTCTTTATCCGTCAATATCACAATGATAAAGTACTAGTACGCGAATGCGTATTGGGCCTCAGTCGACGGCCGCCCTAGACCGATTGGGAGCTGGCCACATTCTCCGCCCGGCTGAGGTGCCGATCCCGAGCCTGCGACCATGGCCGGATATGCACTCTCATCGGTGCAGGGGATGTCGGTTTATCCTAGAATACGCCCTCCCATTGAACATACGGGGTTAAGGGGCCCCATCCGGTGTCACCCCATGGCGTGGAGCCTTCTGCCATTCATGAATATTCCCGGGATTCTGATCCTTTCTGCGCCCTCAGGGGCAGGCAAGACCAGTCTGTCCTGGGCCCTCGTGAACGAACGGGATGATGTGGGGTTGACCATTTCGCACACGACTCGCCCTCAACGGCCGGGTGAGGTCGATGGCCGGGACTATCATTTCGTGGACCACGACCATTTCCACCGGATGATCCATGCAGACCAGTTTGTGGAATATGCAGAGGTTTTTGGGAATCTTTACGGGACCTCGATTGAAGCAATCGAGGCCCTGACCCGTACTGGCCGACATGCCCTCCTGGAAATCGACTGGCAAGGCGCCCGCAAAGTCAGAGAACAGTATCCCGGCACGCGCTCCGTGTTCATCAACCCCCCATCCGAGGCGACCTTGGAACAGCGGTTGCGGGACCGTCGACAAGACAGTGACCAAGTGATTGCCAAGCGCATGCGGCAGGCCCGGAGCGAAATGAGTCATGCCGATGAGTACGATGTGATCATCGTGAACGATGATTTTGCGTGCGCACTGGAACAACTGAACCACGCAATCAATGAGCTCAACGAACCTATCCCTGGCCAATCACCTGTCAAGGATCCCGCTGTTTCACATCTTTCGGCTAAAACCCCGAAGTCCTGATTTTTGTTACTATCTCACCCTCATTCAACTGAACACGGCAACGACATGGCAAGAATTACGGTAACCGACTGTCTGGAACACATTGACAACCGATTTCAACTGGTGCTGATTGCCACCAAACGGGCGCGGCAGCTGATCCTGGGAGCGGAGCCCCACGTGCCGGCTGAAAATGACAAGCCCACGGTGATTGCGCTGCGGGAAATTGCCGAAGGATTGATTGGACCGGAAGTCCTGACCGAGGAGACCTCGATACCCAAGGACCTCTTTGGTCCCACCGCCGAAACGGACGAGGACGGGCCCGATGGCAGCCCGGATGTGACCGATGTGGATGCGGAACTGGCGATGATGCTCGGTGGAGGGGCGATGACAACTGATGAGGAGTCCAGCGAAATGGATTGATCGGCCATTGTCTGCTCGATCCGGCGTGACCAGACTGCATTCTCTCCTTGCTCCGATGCCCCTGACCGAAGCCAGACTGTTCCGACCTCGCGAGAGCCGCCCTAAGCCATCTCTGGTCAAGGACCTGCTCAATGACCTGGGCGAGTATATGGACAACGAGAAGTTGTCCAACGTCGAGGCGGCCGTCCGGTTCGGGGCGGAGGCCCACAAGGATCAAATCCGAAAAAACGGGGAGGCCTATATTTCCCATCCCGTCGCCGTCGCCCAGATTCTCGGCGGGATGCGGATGGACAGCCGGACCATCGTTGCGGCCATTCTGCACGATGTGGTGGAAGATACCCCAGTGACCCTGGAAGAGGTCCGGTCCCGTTTCGGGGGGGATGTGGCGCATCTGGTCGATGGTGTCAGCAAGGTCAGCCAACTGGAAGTCACATCCAAGGAACATGCGGAAGCCGCCTCGTTTCGCAAGATGTTCATGGCCATGGCACAGGACATCCGGGTGATCATTATCAAGCTCTGCGATCGCTTGCACAACATGCGCACGCTGCAAGCCCTGGACCGGGATAAACGCCGCCGCATTGCCCGTCAAACCCTCGACATCTATGCCCCCATTGCTGATCGCATGGGCATGCGCGAGTTGGCCAACAGCCTGGAGGATCTGGCCTTCGAGAACCTGTATCCGAAACGGTATGAGGTCATTCGCAAGATGGTTCGTAGCCGCAAGCGGGGGCGCAGGGGGGTCGTTGAGGAAGTCAGACAAGCCATCCAGCAAGGATTCGAGCGAGTCGGCATCGATGCCGAAGTGGAAGGTCGGGAAAAGAGCCTGTACAGCATTTACAACAAGGCCCGGCACCGGGAAGCCAGTCGTGTCCAACTTCGTGACCTCGCGGACATCTTTGCCCTGCGCGTCATCACGAATGGCCGCAATCAATGCTACCAGGCCCTAGGTATCATCCATAGTCTGTTTCAGCCCCGACCGGCGACCTTCAAGGACTACATCGCCATTCCGAAGGCCAACGGCTACCAATCCCTGCATACCTGTGTGATCGGACCCTTCGGTCAGGTGGTGGAAGTGCAAATTCGCAGCCGGGCGATGCATCATCTGGCCGAAGCCGGCGTGGCGTCTCACTGGCGCTACAAAACCGACCCATCGGACGACACCGCCCCTCAACGACTGGCGCAACAATGGCTATCCAGTTTCCTGGAGTCCCAGCAGGATTCCGGCGACTCGGGCGAGTTCATTGAGCATCTCAAGGCTGACCTGTATCCGGACAAGGTCTACGTGTTCACCCCCAAAGGGGACATCAAGCGTCTGCCGCGTTATTCGACCGTCCTGGATTTTGCCTACGCCGTCCACTCCGATGTGGGCAATCGCTGCGTGGGCGCCAGAATCGACAACCGGGAAGTACCGCTGTATGAAAGATTGCGCAACGGCAATCATGTGGAAATCACGACCTCCATCCGGGCCCGACCTGATCCGGGGTGGCTGAACTATGTCGTGACATCCAAGGCGCGCAGTGCCATCCGTCACTACCTGCACAAACAAAAGGGCAAGGAATCCCTCAAGCTGGGGCAGAAAATGCTCCGCACGGCCTTGTGGGATCAAGGCTACCGTCGGATCCGCATCCCAAGCGAGCATAAGCTTCTCCTGTTGGAGGCACTGGCATTGCGGGACTGGCCCGAGTTGCTGACCGATATCGGGTTCGGCAAACGATTGGCCCCGCTCGTGGCCAAACAACTCATCTCGGTTGTCACAAGGCCGAACCAGGCGCCCAAACCACGTCGCCGGTCAGGCCACCATCCCACCCAAATGATCATTGACGGGACCGAAGGGCTCTTGGTGAACTATGCGAAATGCTGTTACCCGATCCCCGACGACCGTATCATCGGCACCACCACGGCCGACCGGGGCCTGGTGATCCACCGGTTGCGGTGCCCCAACTCTCGTGGCATCATGAAACATCCGGACCGGTTCTTCTATCTGAACTGGGTGGATGACCCCAAGGGACTCTTCGAGGCCATGCTGAAACTGGAAAGTCAGAATCGGCCCGGGGTTCTGTCTGACATCAGCAACACCATCGCCCACCACAATTCGAATATCAACAAGCTCAATGTCGAGAAGCTGACTGGCAACACCTCGCGCATGTCGTTCGTGATCGAAGTCCAGCACCGTACGCATCTCGCCGACATCATGCGGGATCTGCATCTCAAACCCTCTGTCATCCGTCTGCAGCGCCCCCGTTAGCCATTCGTGTCATGACCCCAATCCACATCTTGTTCGTTTGCCTCGGCAACATCTGCCGCTCCCCCACCGCGGAGGGCGTGTTTCGTCATCGCCTGTCTGTTCGTGGCCTCGGCGAACATTGCATTGTGGACTCGGCTGGTCTTGGCACTTGGCATATCGGCCATCCCCCGGACCATCGGGCCCAAGTGGCGGCCGCCGGGCGGGGGTTCGATATTTCCATGATCCGCGCCCGCCAAGTGCAACTCGATGATCTCCAATCCTTCGACTATATCATCGCCATGGACCACGAAAATCATCGGGAACTGACCCGACTGGCTGGCGTCGAGCTGGCCCACAAGGTGCGGCTGTTCATGGAATTCACGGATGTCGATGGGCTGGATGTGGTTCCCGATCCCTACTACGGCGATACCCATGGATTTGATCGCGTGATCGATTTGATTGAGGCCGCTAGCGACGGACTCATTGATCACCTGTTTCAGGCGGCATGAACACGCCTAGCCTCCATATCGACCTTCCGACGCAGAGACTTCGCTTCACCGTGCCATCCGGCCGAATCCGGGAATTTCCGGTCTCCACCGCCGCCAATGGGGCGGGAGAACGGCGCGGCAGTCATCGCACCCCACGGGGTCGGCATGTCGTGCGGGCGCGTATCGGTGAGGGGGCGGCCGCCAACACCGTATTCGTGGCCCGACGCCCCACGGGAGAATTGTTCCGGCCGGAACTGCGCGAGTCTTTCCCCCAACGGGACTGGATTCTGACAAGAATTCTCTGGTTGAGTGGCGCCGAACCGGGCTTCAACCGACTCGGGGAGGTCGATACCATGCGCCGCTACATCTACATTCATGGCACGCCGGACGATGTGCCCATGGGCCGCCCCGGTTCCCATGGCTGTATCCGTATGCGCAACCGGGACATCATCGAGCTGTTTGAGCAAGTGCCAGTTGGAACCCTCGTGATGATCCAAGCCTGATTCATGATGTGCACTTCTTCGGTGGTGCGCCCCCTGGGTCCGCTCATGGCCGATGTGAGTGGGCTGGCCCTGACGGGGGAGGAAAGGCGATTTCTCCGTCATCCGGCCATCGGGGCGGTGATTCTGTTTCGCCGAAACTATACCTCCCCCCAGCAGGTCGTCGACCTGATCCGTGAGATCAAGTCCCTGCGCTCTCCCCCCTTGCTGGTCGCGGTCGATCAGGAGGGGGGACGGGTGCAGCGGTTTCGGGAAGACTTCCATCCCCTCCCGTCCCTGCATACCCTCGGGCGGCTGTATGAGGTGGACCCCCATCGGGCCAGACAACTGGCTTGGGCCGCTGGTCGTTTGATGGCGGCCGAATTGCGCCGAGTGGACGTGGATTTCAGCTTCGCTCCCGTGCTGGACATCCCCCGACCCGGCTCCGGTACGGATGTCATCGGCAACCGGGCCATCCACTACGAGGCCCAGGTTGTCATCGAACTGGCGACCGACTACATTCGGGGCATGTCGAGCAGCGGAATGTCGGCCACGGGGAAACATTTTCCAGGCCATGGCGGGGTTTGCGAAGACTCCCACCGGGAAACCCCCGTGGATCCCCGGTCAATCGAAGAACTGTGGCAAAAGGATTTGCGCCCCTATCAGTCGTTGTGCCCATGGCTGGGGGGGGTCATGACCGCGCATGTGCAGTTCCCGTCCGTGGATGAACGGCTGCCGACTTATTCCGGGTACTGGATTCGCGATGTCCTGCGACGACAGATTGGTTTCCAGGGAGTCGTGTTCAGCGACGACCTTTCGATGCAAGGAGCGGCCACGGTGCCCTCTCCCGCCCACAGAGCCCGGTTGGCCCTCGCCGCTGGCTGCGACATGGTGTTGGTTTGCAATCACCCCCCGGGGGCCCGGGAGGTCGCCAAGCAGTTGGGCAAGGGACCCTATTCCCGCCACCGAGCCCTGGAGAACATGGCCGGGACGGGTTCCCGGATAGACGACGAGGCGCTGTCCCGCCTGGCCGATGCGTTGCAGCCCTTGTTTGAACTAGCCGAGAGGTCCACCGCTGGCACATGATTTTTCGGTCCCTTGCAATGGCGCTATAATGACGGTCAGATCCACACCGGGGGCTCGCTCTGGGGCGATAGTGACAAGCCCGGCTTGAGCGGAGATGGCCCGCAACGAACTGACCCATCATTCGATATCGAGGCCTTCATGCAGACCAATCCAACCCACCGCTGATGAGTACCGACCAGAAAAAGCTCTGGGGCGGCCGTTTTCGTGAGAACACGGATGCCTTGATGGAATCCTACTCCGAGTCCGTTTCCTTTGACTGGCGACTGTATCGCCAAGACATTCGGGGGTCCATTGCCCATGCGCGGATGCTCCAGTCCATCGGCGTCCTGTCCCCAACGGACTTTCAGCAGATTGAAAGCGGCCTGATCGAGATCCAGGGAGCCATTGAAAAAGGCGATTTCCCGTGGTCGAAAGCACGGGAAGATGTCCACATGAATATTGAGGCGGCCCTGACCGAACGCATCGGCGAGGCGGGCAAACGGCTACATACGGGCCGTTCACGGAATGATCAGGTGGCCACCGACATGCGCCTTTTTCTGCGTGACGGGATTGACCGTCTGGCAGACATCCTCACCGAACTGCAACGGATCCTGGTGGACCGCGCGGGCCAGGAAGCCAACACCATCATGCCCGGATACACCCATCTGCAAAGTGCCCAACCAGTCACCCTGGGGCATCATCTTTTGGCTTGGAACGAGATGTTGGAACGGGATTATGCCCGATTGCTCGACTGTCGACGACGAGTCAATGTCTCCCCTCTCGGCGCCGCGGCACTGGCGGGCACGCGCTACCCCATCGACCGACGGATGACCGCTGACGAACTGGGATTCGACGCCGTGGCCAGCAACAGTCTGGATGCCGTGTCCGATCGGGATTTCATTATCGAGTTTCATGCGGTGGCAGCCTTGCTCATGGTCCATCTGTCACGGTTCTCTGAAGAGTTGGTCCTGTGGTCCGGAGAAGGATTCGGTTTCGTGGACCTGGGGGAGGCCTTTTGCACCGGTTCCAGCATCATGCCCCAAAAGAAGAATCCCGATGTGGCGGAACTCACCCGGGGCAAGAGCGCTCGCCTCACCGGCAACCTGATGTCCCTGCTGATGCTCATGAAAGGACAGCCCTTGGCTTACAATCGGGATAATCAGGAAGATAAGGAACCCTTGTTTGATTCCCTGGATACGGTCGACAGCAGCCTGCGCGTGTTCTCGGCCATGTTGTCGCAGATCCAATTCCACCGCGAGGCCCTGTACCGGGCTGCCTCCCGGGGATACTCCACCGCGACGGACCTGGCCGATTATCTGGTGGGCAAGGGGGTTCCATTTCGTGACGCCCACCGGATCGTGGGACAGGTGGTCGCCCATGCCGATCAGGAACGGGCCTCTCTGGCCCAAGTGGCGTTGACGGTGTTGCAACGATTCTGCCCGGTCATCGAGGAAGATGTTTATGAGGCACTGACCTTGGAAGGGTCCGTCGCCGCCAAAGACCATATCGGCGGAACTGCTCCCAGACAGGTCAAAATCGCCGCGGACAAGGCGATCCAACGACTGAATCGTCGGACGAACTGAGCCTGACCATCCCTTGCAACCGCCTTGAAATGCACGACAGACCGAGGCAATATCCCCCTTCTCCCCCCCATGCCCCTGAACAGCCTATTGCTTCTCGTGTTGCTTTTCGTGACCGCCTGCGGACAAAAAGGCCCCTTGTACCGACCGGACGATCCCTCGACGGCCGTCTCCAGCGTACCCGATGAGCGGGAGACCCCACATAAAAAAGAAGACGGGGAACTTCTGTGACTAATCCCGACAGCATGCTCCGCATCCCTTGAACTGGAAGGACCGACCCGAAGGCTACCGGGAACACCCTGTCGACCCGGAAACCGACCTGTTTCAAGACATCATGGCCGAGTTGCGGATCATCCTGACGCCATGGGGGGATTCGTCCGGTGACATCACGGAAAAAACCGGCGCATTTGACCCAACGACCCCCCGGATGGACACTGGCCCGATGCCCCGCAAAAAGCGGCCTGATAAAAGCGCCCACCACCCTTTTATGTGATGGATTATTTTCAATACCAATCCGGTGAGCTATTTGCCGAGGACATGCCACTCCAACGGATTGCGGAGCAGTATGGTACGCCTTGCTACGTGTACTCCAGGGCGACCTTGGAGCGGCATTGGCACGCCTTTGATGACGCGATGGGCACGTATCCGCATCTCGTGTGCTATGCGGTCAAGGCCAATGGTAGTCTGGCGATTCTCAATCTGCTCGCTAGACTGGGCTCTGGCTTTGACATTGTCTCTGGGGGAGAGCTTCAACGGGTCATGGAGGCCGGGGGCGACCCGGCCAAAACCGTTTTTTCTGGAGTCTGCAAACAGGTCTGGGAGATGGAATATGCGCTTCAGTCCGGTGTGCGCTGCTTCAATATCGAGTCGGAAGGCGAACTCGAAACCCTGTCAAACGTCGCCCGACATTTGGGCCAGACCGCCTCGGTTTCCATCCGAATCAACCCGGACGTGGATGCGAAAACCCACCCCTATATCTCCACCGGGCTGCACCAGAACAAATTCGGCCTGCCGGTGTCCACTGCCCTATCGGTCTACCGTCAGGCCGCCGCCGACCCCCATGTGCGGGTCAGTGGGGTGGCCTGCCATATTGGCTCCCAATTGACCGCTCTGGAACCGTATGTCGATGCTCTGGGCAAGGTGCTGGATTTCATTGAGACCCTGACCCGTGCGGGAATCGCCGTGGACCACATTGACTTCGGGGGCGGTCTGGGGGTGCGCTATCATCAGGAAACCCCGCCCAGTCCGGCCCAGTACTGGTCTGGACTGGCCCGACAACTGGCGGCACGTGACATCGCCCTTCCGATCATGATTGAACCTGGGCGGGCCATTGTCGCCAACGCCGGCATTTTGTTGACTCGGGTGAATTTTCTGAAGTCCACCCGTGCCAGAAAGTTCTGTATCGTCGACGCAGGCATGAACGATCTGATTCGACCCGCCCTGTATCAAGCCTACCAGTCCATCGTCCCCGTGTTTCAGCACACCGACTGGGAACCGGAAGTGTTCGACATCGTGGGACCGGTCTGTGAGAGTGGCGATTTTCTGGGCACTGACCGCTCGCTTCGAGTCACACCAGGGGATCTGCTCGCCGTACGGACCACCGGAGCCTACAGCATGGTCATGGCCTCGAACTACAACGCCAGACCCCGACCGGCTGAGGTGATGGTGGATGGGAGCCAATGCCACCTGATTCGAGAACGGGAATCGCTGGCCGACCTGTACCGGGGAGAAAGCCTGCTACCCTGATCCCGGATTTCAGCCATTTGACAGGCCATGCAGCACATGAGCAGTCGGGACAAATCGACGCGCGGAATCGCAGTGCCCTTTGTGGTCATCGAAAAATATGTCTGCGCCGAAATTGCGCAGGAATTCGCCTTTGTCCATACCGCCGAGAAAGTAGCTTTCATCAATCCGAACGTTCCAGGCCCGCAGGGTCCGAATCACGCGTTCGTGAGCCGGAGCCCCTCGGGAGGTGATCAATGCGGTGCGGATCGGCGACTCGTCGGGACCATAAATTTCCTGAATGCGGTGCAATGCGGCCAGGACCGGCTTGAACGGGCCTCCGGGCAAAGGTTCATTGGCCGCATTTTTTTCCATTTTCTCGAAGGCTTGCAGACCCTGATGGTGATAGATCTGGTTGGCGTCGTCGGAAAACAGCACGGCGTCACCATCGAATGCGATTTTCAGGCGCTCATTGTCACGGTTCCTCTCGTGGGATGGCAGGATCATGGCGGCGGCGATGCCCAGCTCCAAGGCGCGACGCACATCCCCGGCGTCGACGGACAGGAACAGTGCAGCCCCAAAGGGTTCAAGATAGTGCCAAGGCGACTCGCCACCGGTAAAGGCCGCTCGACAGATGGACAGTCCATGATGCTCAATGGAATTGAAGACTCTTAGGCCGGTGTCGGCACTGTTGCGTGATATCAGGACAATCTCCACCAACCGACCTGGATCTGGGTCCGAAACGGTGTTGAGAGCCAAGAGCTTCTTCACCAGGGGGTAGGCAACCCCCGGAGCCAGAGGAACGGTTTCTTGTTCGATCTGATACTGGCAATACGCATCAATCCCCTGTTCTTCATACACTCGGTGGCTTGCTTGCAGGTCAAACAGGGCCCGGGAGGAAATCCCGATGATCAGGGCGTTGTCAAGGCGTTCTTTCATTAGGTGTCCATGGGGATCAAATCTTTCGTAACTGGTCGATCACCGGTGTCGTCTGAGGTTGGGTGCCATGCCAGATGTAGAATGATTCGGCCGCCTGTTCCACCAGCATGCCAAGACCATCACTGGCCTGAGCGGCCCCATGTTCGAGCGCCCATTGCATGAATCGGGTGGATTTTGCCCCATACATCAGGTCGTAGGCCAGAGTATCCGCACCGATACACCCCGGATCGATGCCTGGCAAATCATCATCAAGACCGGCGGACGTCCCGTTGATCAACAGATCATAGGGGCCACGAGTATACTGAAGTGCGCCACCAGTCACCTCGGCCCCGCCCAACCTCCGGAACCGATCGACCAGGGACTGGGCGCTGGAAGCGGTTCGATTGACGATATGCACTGACGACGGCAGACATCCCAGGATCGGACCCAGTATCCCACGGACAGCCCCGCCAGCCCCCACCATCAGGATGCGTCGGTGGCGGATTGCAAAACCCAGATTGGTTTCAATGTCCCGCACGATCCCCATGCCGTCGGTGTTGTCTCCCTCGATACTCGCATCGTCCAGAAACTTCACGGTATTGACTGATTCGGCGACGGCCGCCCGCTCCGAGAGTCGATTCCCTAGCCAAGCACAGAGCTTCCACGCCTCTCCCTTGAAAGGTACCGTGATGTTCAGACCTGCACCCCCATGGGCCTGAAAGTGACTCACCGCCTGATTGAAGCCCCCTGGATCCACCTGAATGCGACGATAGATCAGATCAATCCCCAGTTGCTGGCCGAACAGTTCATGGATGGTTGGCGACAGGCTGTGGGCAATGGGATTGCCCATCACAGCAAATTCCCGGACCTGGGGCCTGAAATCGAACAGATCTTTCATCGACCTTTTGTCTTTTTGCGAGAACCCGGATTCATGCGATATCACCCCTGAAAGATGAATACCGGCCCATCGGTTTTCAATTCAATCTTTCCATGCCCGACATTGCTCAATCCGAAGGAACGCAGGGGAGGGACTGTATTGTCCGGCCAGATAGGATAACGGCAGTCTCCACTCAGGGTCACATGGCAAGGCGAAAAGACCACCAGACTGAATATTCCATCGGATTCGAACTGCCATTGACCTTGGCTGTACGCCACCACTTGTTCATCAAAAAGGACACGGGTTGGCACATGACGCTGATCCAGAAAATGATGCACTTCGCCCAGGTTGAACAATTCATGATCCCGTCGTCCACCAAGAAACCCGCACAGTTCAATGTCATCAAACTCCCGGCCAATATGACGCAAGACATAGGCCAGATCGGACAGATCCTTGTCAGGGTCCAGGCGGTGGTCCAGGAATCCATCAAACGAATCCCCGTCCCCCACCGCCACTCCTTCACTCTGTTCGCGAAGCCGGGCTCCGCCATCCACGAAGATCATCGGCTCTGTCAGCACCGTCGACAAGGAAGCCAGCGGACCGACCAGTTGCACTTTGGTGGCATGGGCATGGGCCGCCAGATAGCGGCTGACAATTTTGGATTGATGGGTCAACGGGATGAGTCTTCACGGAAAAATGGGCCCAATGAGATAGTGTCACACCTGTTGATCAAGGACAAACCGTTTCGGAAATATGAGGTCATTATTTCAAGGGTTGCGTTTTCGTCTTGTCAGATTGAAGAAACCCCACTGCCAGTCTGGAGTGCAACACTCGCCGCGCTGTTTGGCCCATTTCGCTTCGTCTCGGATTGAGGATGTTTGGTTCTCGGCAATGTTCATGCCGGTGTGGACATCGCCCACAATTCAATCAATTGAGGTTGGGTTGACGATCATTTGGTTGGATAGGGAGGCGACTTGATGGAGGTTCCATCACCTCATCAAGAGAGGCGGGGGGATGCCCAACCCGTTAAGTTGATCATGGAACGCGATATAATCATCTGAATTCCTGATGTCCGTGCTTGCCCCCATAAAATAGACGATGGTCCGCCAACTCATCCAACTGCTGCTTAGGGCTTGTCTGAGGCTGGTCTTGTTCGGGGTGGCCTTCGGCGGTGCAATGACCCTAGGGCTGGCATTGTATGCCGTCTCCCTGTTGCCGGGATTGCCCACCGTGGAGGAAATTCGACAAGTCCCACTCAGCATTCCGCTCCGCATCTACAGTGCGGACGGCCAGCTCATTGCAGAGTATGGCAATGAGCGGCGGGTCCCGGTGACCCTGGATCAGGCTCCTCCGCTGCTAATTGACGCCATTCTGGCTACAGAGGATGATGGCTTTTACCACCACACCGGTGTCGATTTTCTGGGCATTGTTCGGGCCCTGATCAGCAATATCCGCAGTCAATCTCGCGGTCAGGGGGCCAGTACCATTACCATGCAGGTGGTTCGGAACTTTTTTCTCAATCGGGAGAAAACCTACGAACGGAAATTCCGGGAGATCCTGCTGGCCTTCAACATGGAACGAGCACTGACCAAGGACGAGGTTCTTGAGTTGTATCTGAACAAGATATTCCTGGGCCACCGCGCCTATGGATTCGCCGCCGCCGCACAGATGTATTACGACGTGAGCCTTGAGGAACTGAGTGTACCCGAAATCGCCATGTTGGCCGGCCTGCCCAGGGCCCCTTCGCGCGACAATCCGATTTCCAATCCCGCCCGGGCACAGGCCCGACGGGACCATGTGTTGCAGCGGCTATACGATCTCGGCAAGATCGACCGACTGAGTTTTGACACCGCCCGCAAAGCCCCGATCACTGCCGCCCGACATGCGACGAAAGCCCAGGTGCGGGCGCCCTATGTGGCCGAGTTGGCTCGCCAGCTACTGGTGGAGCGTTTGGGTCACCTCGCATATGACCGAGGTCTCAACGTCACGTTGACCATCCACAGCCAATATCAGGCGGACGCCAATCGGGCGTTGCGCCAGGGGCTACTGGACTATGATCGACGCCACGGCTACCGGGGGCCGGCCGGACACCTGGATATCGCTGGCATGAGCCAGGACGACATGGAGGAAGCACTCTACAGCTACCCCCGCAGCCTGGAACTGTCGCCTGCTCTGGTCCGGACCGTCCATGCCGACGGCTTCGAGGCACTCCACCGCGACGGAACCGAGATTTCCGTCCCGCTCAAGGCCATGAAATGGGCCAGGACTTACCGGAGTGCCAACCGCCAGGGACCCGAACCCACCACGGCCACGGAGGTGGTCCAGCCCGGGGATGTCATCTACGTCAAGGCGGACGAGGACAGCCACTGGCAACTCAGTCAGATGCCCCGCGTCTCCGGGGCCCTGATTTCGCTGGACCCGAAAACCGGCGCCATCCTGGCCCTGACCGGTGGCTTCGACTACTACCTGAGCAAGTTCAATCGGGCCACCCAGGCGGAACGCCAGCCCGGTTCCAATATCAAGCCCTTCATTTATTCGGCAGCCCTGGAAAACGGCTTCACTCCGGGCAGTCTGGTGAGTGGGGCACCCATCGTCGTTCAGGACGACATGGAGGGTGTCTGGAGACCGGAAAACTACAGTCGGAAGTTTTTTGGTCCCACCCGTCTGCGAGAGGCGCTCAGCCTGTCACTGAATCTGGTCTCGGTCCGACTGATGCGTGCGGTCGGCATTGAGACGGCCATCGACCATTTGTCCCGATTCGGATTCGACACGGAGAAACTGCCCCGTAGCCTGTCCCTTTCTCTAGGCTCGACGACGGCGACGCCCTTGGAAATCGCTCGGGGATACAGCGTCTTCGCCAACGGCGGAAAGCTGGTTCGGCCCTATTTTGTGGCCAAGGTGGAAGATGCCGATGGCCAGCTGATTGACCTGCCTCCGGCGCAGGAAGCGACCTGTGAGGATTGTCCGGCGACTCTTCCCACCGACAATGAGGCCGAAGTCACGGTCGCCCAGGCCATGGACCCGATGTCCAGCATCGGCCCGATGCAGCCCGTTCAGGTGATCACTCCGCAAAATGCCTTTTTGATCCGGGACATGCTGAAACAGGTCATCTTGAGTGGTACCGGCCGCAAGGCTCTGACGCTGGGCCGAACCGATCTGGCCGGCAAGACCGGCACGACCAACAACTTCCGCGACGCCTGGTTTTCCGGGTTCTCACCCGATGTCACGACCACAGTCTACATCGGCTTTGATGAGCCCAAACATCTCGGACGAAGGGAATCCGGGGCCAGTGCCGCACTTCCGATCTGGGTGGATTTCATGGGCCGGGTCTTGCCGGATTTCCCGGAACAGCCCGAGGTCGTCCCAGCGCAGGTGATCACCCGCTTCATCCATCGCGAAACCGGCGAACTCACGGACACGGCCGACCCCGATGGGCTGAAGGAATATTTTCTCGCCGGGACCGAGCCCACCGGCCCGGTCCGTCCGATGCGAAAAGGCGCCGGGGAGGGCAGCACTGTCCTCAACAGCGGGGATATCTCCGAATCGCTGTTCTGAAAAGGCCCTGACAGAGCGCCGGTTGGCGGGGTGGAAGAGGGGTTGCCATCCGGTCGATTCACGGCGGGGCCGCGATTTGCGACGGAGTCGGCCGCACGATGTCATGGGCCGTCTCATCTGGGGGGAGTCAGCCGATAAGCCGGGTTCTGTCGAGGACAGTCATTCATCTAGGACATCCGTCGCCGCATGTCTCCTGCGACCTACCCGGACCCGACGCGGGCGACGTCTGGGGGTCTCTATTTGGTCTTGCTCCAGGTGGGGTTTGCCCTGCCATTGCTGTTACCAGCAACGCGGTGCGCTCTTACCGCACCATTTCACCCTTACCGCGACCCAACGGTCGTGGCGGTATATTTTCTGTGGCACTTTCCGTCGGCTCGCGCCGCCCAGGAATTATCTGGCACCTTGCCCTGTGGAGCCCGGACTTTCCTCCCCGGCCCACTGGACCGGAGCGACTGTCTGGCCAACTCCCGCGGGCTCATTATAACAGCCAAGGGGCTCTCCTGGTCGAACTCACGCACCCCTTTCCTCCACGCTGGCGGCGACCTGCATCGGATCAATCAACTGGCGCGCACTGCGCCGAACCTCAATCCAGCGGAATTTCACCGAGTTTTCCACAATTTCACGGTCCCGTCGCCTGAACTCATCGACGACGGGAGCCCATTTCACCAACGCGGCCGGACTGGCCGTAAACACCGTCTCATCATCCACAAGATTGGCCCAAAGAACGTCATCCATCCGCTCCCGGAACCGCTGTCGGGATTCCCCAAATTCCATCCCGGCTTCCGGTGGAATCCCGGTCTCGCCGAGTATGTGGTCTGCCAAGCTACCCATCAATCCAGCGGTCTGGCCATCATCCAGGGCACCGGATCGATACAGCAGCCCCCCACAATACACACTCAGGTCCGACACACAAGCCAACCAGGTCTGCCACTTGGCGATATTGATGGACTCAAGCATCACGGGACTGTCAAAGAGTTCCGGAAAGCGGGTGCCGGCCCGCGCTTTGAGGTAACCATACAGCGATGTCTGGGAGACGTGGCTGGCCCGGCTGGTGATGAAGTGTTCCAGTTGGTCGGCATTCGTCACTGCATGGCGCAATCCACGACGAGCCAGCCCCAGATACTGCCTCAGTTTTTCCCAGGACACCCCCGTGAGAATTTTTGGCGCCAGCGTCATGATGGCCCGCCACGGACCGGGAGCGGCTGGAATGCAGGCAAATCCTGCCATCGCGCAGCGCGGATACCGGTTGTCTGCTGGCAGGTTGACCCCCCCTGTTCTCGGGAGCCGATTCGGGCTGGTGAAAGGGGGCTCATCCTGACGGAACCGGGGGGAGCACCAGCGCACTCATCCCCACGGCCGACCACAAGCGCAACATGAAATTAATCACGATTGGGTAGTGCAATTTCATGAAGGTTTCGGATACTATTGGCACAATGGGTATTTTGCCCTGACGATATATACTGGTTTTCCATCCACTAATCAGCCATCTTTGATCGGCCAACCAGACAAAAGAGGATACTCATGGCATACGATTCGAGGCGGGCAGAACACTGGGCGCGGACGAAGCGTCTGATGATCATCACGCTCACCATTTGGTTTATTTTCGCCTTTGTGGTGCATTGGTTTGCGGATGCGCTCAATGCGTTCACATTCATGCATTTCCCGTTGGGATTCTACATGGCTGCGCAAGGGTCTCAAGTGATATTTGTGTTGTTGATTGTCTGGTTCGCCTGGTCACAGCACAAGATCGACACTGATACCGGTTTTGCCGAGGAATAATAAATCATGATCAAGGGCAACTTTATTGACAATCTGCCGAAGGTCTACGGACTCTACACCGGCGGTTTTCTGATCTTCATCCTGCTCATGGCATTGCTGGAGCAGATGGGGGTCACCGCCGATACGATCGGCATTCTGTTCGTGGCTTTCACGATCCTGATCTATGCCGCGATCGGATGGCTGTCGCGCACCATGCAGGTCGACGCCTATTATGTGGCCGGCCGACAAGTGCCATCGGTGTTCAACGGTATGGCCACTGCGGCCGACTGGATGTCCGGCGCCTCCTTTGTGGCCATGGCCGGCGGCATCTACTTTGGCGGCCATGGCTATCTCGCCTTCGTGGTGGGATGGACCGGAGGGTATGTGCTGGTGGCGGCCCTGATGGCCCCGTATCTGCGCAAGTTCGGCTGTTATACCGTACCTGACTTCATCGGCACCCGATACGGTGGCAATTTGGCTCGCTTTTTGGCCGTTGTGGTCTTGGTGATCACCTCGTTCACCTATGTGACAGCACAGATCAACGCCACCGGCACCATTGCGTCCCGCGCCTTGCAGATCCCGTTCGAGGTGGGGGTCTGGTTCGGTCTGTTGGGCATCCTGCTGTGTTCCATGCTGGGCGGCATGCGCGCCGTCACTTGGACTCAGGTCGCCCAATACATCGTATTGATCATCGCCTATCTGGTGCCGGTGTTCTGGATGTCCAGCAAGCAGGGCTTCGGTCTGGTACCGCAATTGGTTTATGGCGATGCGGTCATGCGGATCACGGAGCTCGAAACGGTCTATGGTCTCGGCACCTTGCCCGCCGTGGAAGGGGCGGCCGGGGGCTTGCGGGCGTTGACGGTCCCGCATGTGGCCGCCGGGACGGGCTTGGCGGCTTGGAAATTTGTTACCTTGGTGCTGTGCATGATGGCAGGCACCGCTTCCCTGCCGCACATCCTGATGCGTTACTTCACCACCCCCACCGTTCGAGCGGCCCGAAACTCCGTCGTCTGGTCCTTGTTCTTTATCTTTCTGCTGTACTTCACCGCCCCGGCGCTGGCCACCTTCACCAAGCTTCAGGTGCTGGATCCGAGTCTGCCCACGGGCATCATTGGCAAGGCGATCTCGGATGTCAACGCCCTGGAATGGATACAGAAGTGGTCCAATGTGGGCTTCCTGCAGATCATTGACAGCAATGGCAACGGCATCCTGGAACTCAATGAGTTCTTCATGCGGGGAGATATTGTCGTGCTGGCGACGCCCGAGATTGCCGGACTGCCCTATGTTATTTCGGGGTTGGTCGCGGCGGGTGGCATGGCGGCAGCCATGTCCACTGCGGACGGCCTGCTGCTGGCGATCGCCAATGCACTGTCGCATGACCTGTACTACAAGATCATCGACCCCAAGGCAGAGACCAAGACCCGACTCATGGTGGCCCGGATTCTTCTCATCCTGATCGGGGCCGCGGGTGCCTTCGTCGCCAGTCTCAAGCTCACCAGCATTCTGGGAGCCGTGGCATGGGCGTTCGACTTTGCCTGTTCCGGTCTGTTTTTCCCGATCGTGCTTGGAATCTGGTGGAAACGGGCCAATCGTCCCGGCGCCATTGCCGGCATGTTTTTCGGCTTCCTGGCGGGTTCGGTTTACCTCTATCTGGTGCGCTTCGCCGGCATGGATCCATGGCTGGGCATCGATCACCTGCGATTCGGTATGATCGGCATGCCGGTGAGCCTGATCGCTATGGTCGTGGTGTCACTGATGACCGCAGAACCCGATGAGGAAATCCAGCGGATGGTCGATGAAACCCGAGTCCCGGCCGGGAAAACCATCTTGGGTTCCAACTAACCGGACGGATAGTACCGTGAAAGCCGGGGCGACTCGCCCCGGCTTTTTCTTGCCCGCCCGACGAAACGGTACGGAACGGTAGGGCGATGTATGCGAACTTCCCAATCTGGCTCCTGGCCTTGGACTATCTCCTTGGCATGGTGATGTGGACACTGATCGGGCGCTTTGGCATGGGCATCTTCCTGCCGGACAACAGCACTTTCTTTTTCATGCGCTTTTTTGTGCGCGTCACCGACCCGCTGATTCGGCTGTTCGGACCAATCACCCCCGGCTTTCTGATCAGGCCCATGGTGCCACTTTACGTGGCCTGGTTCTTCTACATGATCCGGTTCTATCTCATGCCTTGGCTACTCGGCTATTCGATCATGGGCATGCTGTCTTTTCCCCTGGAAAGTGAATTTGCCCGGGGTGTGGCGGAGGTGATCCAATGGTTGGTCGATTGAACCGGAGGTGACCACCCCCGACGGTCCGGTCATGAGCGGGCGACCCCCTGCGCCCTAACGAACAGGCTATTCCTGCACTTGGGGAACCCCCAGCAGGTTGGACACATAATCCACTTGATCAAACGCCCACTTCAGTCGCTGTCGGGCGGGCATGGGCATTTCCGACGGGGCCACCCGGTTGGACGGCGGCACCCCACGGGACATGTCCCTCAGCTGCTGGCCAAGAATGGCGGACAGTACAATGCGATGGATTTCCAGCAAGTTCTGGTGGACGGCCCGCAGGTCATCGTTTTCGGCCAGCGTCTGCATGGCGGCTTCCAGCCGGGCTTGGGTGGAACGGGCTCGGATACCGTGCTGAATGGCCATCACCCGGGCCGATGAAAAGACCGGCATCAGGCCGCATTTCTTGGCATCCAGACGACCCGCCTCCAGCCGCCACCGGCCCAGAAATCCCGTCGCACGGTCATATCGACAGGCATTCAGACGCAGCAGGGAAAGAAATTCGCGCGAACGGCCGCCGACGGAAAAGGCCCGATGCATCAGCTCCGAGCCAAGGGCTGTGTCGCCGTGCACGACCCGGGCATCAAAGAAAATGTCGACATTGAGAATGTCTTCTGGACGAAGCCGGCGAACCCAAGTGCTGATTTCCCGCGTCCATTCGGCCAGCGACCGCCGCCATGTCCGGTTCATGGCCATCACGCCTCCCTGACAATAGGGCACTCCCACCATGTCCAGAATCCCGGCCACCCGGGTGCCAAATTCGACAAACCAGCCATCTGGATCACTCGGTCCATCTTCCTCATCCGAATACACAATCGCATTGTCCTGATCCATGGCCAGCAGGGATTCGCCACGCCCACCGGAGCCGAGCACCAACATCGCATAGGTTCTCGGGGCGGGCCCCCAATCGTCCGCTGCCATATCGGCTTCTGCCAATTCACAGGCCCGACGGGTCAGGGCACACAGTTCATGGGAGACCACGCTGGCAATATCCCGGGCGTCGATCCCGTGTTCCAGCAGGCTCCGGGAAACCGGCACGAGTGCCGACCAGACTTGACCCAACTCTTCCGGGGTTTCCGCCAGATCCAGACTGTCGTCCAGATGGATGAGCGCATCATTGTCCAGCCCCTTGAGCAGATCACGGGCCGAGATCGCTCCGATGACCACGCCAGCATCGTCATGCACAGCCAAATGACGGATACCCTGTCGGGACATTCGTCCGGTGGCCCGGTAGACAAACTCATCGGCATGGATGCTTTCGAGCGGTCGGGTGGCCAATTGCGCCAATGGCAGGGACAATGCCTCCGCCTGCCATCGGTCGATGGCCCGCAGGATGTCTCGTTCGGTTACGACTCCGGATGCTTCGGGACGAACCGGACCGCCGGCTTCGCGGCCCAGAAACACGGAGCTGATCCCCCGCTCCATCATGCGTGACAGGGCTTTTTCCACCGTTTGGTTCTCCTGCATCACTTCCGGATCCTGCTTCATCCGTTCCGCGACCCGCAGGCAGTATCGACCGGCATCCAGTACCGGGGACAATCGTTCTTCCAGAAAATCGTCCGCGTTGTCAGGCTCACCCAGCCGTTCCCATGGTGGCAATTCACTACTCGGGGTCGCATCTCGGGATTCCTGGCACACACGCAATGCCTCTCCGACCGTCCGAATACCCCCCTTTCTCAAGGCGGGCAGCAGCGCCACAAATATGTCCGCTGCCGCCGTGGCATCTCCCATCGCACTGTGGCGATCCACAATGCTGACTCCGAGACTGGATGCGACCATATCCAAGGAATAGTCCGGCAAGGCCGGCAGCACTCGCCGGGCCAGCAAGGCGATGTCCAGACTGGCGGGCGGATCCCAGGTCATCCCGCACAATTCATGCTCCCGGCGCAGGATCGCGATATCAAACCCCACCGAGAATCCCACCACCACCGATTCTCCGACCCAGCGGTGCAATGCGTCGGCAATGTCCGGAAAGGCCGGTTTTCCCAGCAAGTCTTTCCGGCCAATCCCGTGCACCGCAAACGACTTGGCTGGGATATCCACGTCTGGGTTCACCCAGTGCTCGAAATGGTCTCCTGGATCCACTTGGCCCCCTCGAATCCTGACTCCCCCCACCTGAATCAGCCGATCCTGGGTGATATTCAGCCCGGTCGTTTCGCAATCCAAGGCCACCAGTGCGGCCGCGACCAGCGGATACGTGACGCTGTCCGCACCGCACGCCTGCAGAGACTTCAAGGGTCGAGTCGAAAATCTGGCCATATCAAAATTCTCTCGGGGAAGCAATCGTTGAGCCGCACGGGGCCCCTTCCGGCTGATTCATGGTCCATGACGAAGATCATCCTCTAGGGTCTCATTTGGCCCGGTGGGGTCGGTGCGTGTTTCTTTTTCCAGTGCCAGTGCCAACGCATAGATCTGGTTTCGGCCCATGCCGGACCAAGTGGACACGATCCGACTGGCCGTCTTCACGGGCAACTCGTCCAGCAAGAGGGCAAGCAGGTCCTGTAGGTTAGCAGTCGCCGGATCGCTGGCGGGGGCTCCGGACACCATGACCACAAACTCTCCGTTCTGATGTTCCGCCCCCCCCTGCAGTTGTCCCAGCACTTCTCCGGCGCCCCCATGATAGAACGTCTCGAACTTCTTGCTGATTTCGCGTCCCACCACCACGGTCCGTTCCGGATCCAGGCTGTGGGACAGTTCCGCTAGTGTCTGCAGGATCCGATGACAGGATTCGTACAGCACGACGGTGCGCTGTTCCTCGACGACCCGCCTGAGCAGGGTCCGTCGGGCGCCTTCCTTGGCAGGCACGAAACCCTCAAACACAAACCGGTCAATCGGCAGCCCGGATACGGACAAGGCCGCTATCATTGCACAGGGCCCGGGGATCGGACTGACCCGGAATCCCTGTCGGCGGGCTTCACGGACCAGACAATAGCCCGGGTCGGAAATCAAGGGGGTCCCGGCATCACTGACGAGGGCTATGTGGGCGCCGTTGGACAACCTCCTCATGATCTCCGTCACCTGCTTTTTTTCGTTGTGCTCATGAAAAGACTTCAGTGGGGTCTTCAAGTCGAAGTGTCGCATCAGGGCGCGGGTCTGACGGGTATCTTCCGCCAAGACCAGATCCACCTGTTGCAAGGTGGCTCTTGCCCGTGGAGACAAGTCGCCCAGATTGCCGATGGGTGTGGCCACAATATCAAGCCGTCCGGTTTTGCGGTTCATGAGAAGGTTTCGTATACTGTCATCAATACTCTACCATTCAATGGAATCCGAATTTCACTGCCATGAACTGCACTGCCCGGAAACCAGAGTGCGTCCGACGGAGCCTGTGGCACCGGCCCGCCCTGATCATCCTCCTGCTTTTGCTGGCCAGTTGCGCCACGCCGCCGGCACCGGGTCCGGGGCCAGACCCCGCGGAGGTGATCCCCGAAGAGCCGGTGGTCCCTGAGCCGGACCCGGTGGTGATTCGGGCACTGGAGCCGGAATCGGGCATCACCGAACAGGAGATTGAAGGCGAGGGACCGTGGGAGCTGGCCCGACGGGCTGACCAAGCCACCTTGGATGTCGCGATTGACCTTCGGCTGGATGCCATTGACGGATTCCTCGCGATGCAGGAATTCACTCCCGCGGAGACCCAGACAAACTATCTGCTGGATGTGCCCCTGAACCGAACCCAATTCAACCGGTTCAACCTGCAGCGGGGCCGAATCGCCCTCGGCTTCGGAGAATATCCCACCGCGATCAAGTATCTGCAACCCCTACGCGACGACCCTCTGTGGTCACCCAAGGAGTGGGCATTGGTCCTGAAAAGCTTGGCGGACGCCCATCTAGGGCTTGACCAACGCGTGGATGCCCTGACCCATCTGTTGCTTCGCGACCGGTTGCTGGTGGGAGCCCCCCAACTGGCCAGCCAGCGACGCCTTATCGACCTGCTAGGGCAGACCAGTTCGCTGGAACAGGCCTTGCTCAAACAAAATGCTCATCACCTCGGTCTGCCCGCCAATCTGGTCGACGGCTGGCTCCAGTTGGTCGCCTTGCGTCAACTCCCGGAACATGACCAAGCGCAAGCGGCCATATTCTGGTTCAACAGCTACCCCGGACACCCCGCCAAGGAGGAATGGCTGGGTGGCTTGCCGCCACTCAGCCTGGACACCTTCCATCATATCTCCCTATTGTTGCCATTGACCTCCCCGTATGGTCAGGCGGCCCAGGCGTTCCAGGCGGGATTCATGGACGCCTACCACCGCGATACCGCTGCATCCCGGCCAGCGGTCCGGCTGCACGACATCGGCCAGGACCCGTCGCTATCGGCATTCTACTACCGGTCGGCCGTCGCTGCTGGCACGGAATTCGTGGTCGGACCGCTAGGCAAAGAAGCGACCACCGTCCTGTTGCAGCAGGCGCCTCTCGACACGCCCACCCTAGTTCTGTCGGATGTCCCCATCGAATCATCCTCCGAAGGGTTGTACGGCCTGAGTCTGTCGCCCGAGCGCGAAGCGGAGCAGGTGGCTTTCCGTGCCTTCCGAGATGGCCACCGCCAGGCAGGTATTTTGCATGATGGCTCGACACGGGGAAAGCGCGCCACCAGCGCTTTTACCGATACCTGGCTCTCCTTGGGGGGCACCGTGGTGGCGAACCAGGCCTATTCGGAGGTTGTGGAAGATTATGTACGCCTCATCCCACAACTCCTGGAAGTTGACAAAAGCGGGGTCCGGCGCAAGATTCTCAGTGCGCAGGTGGGACTCAACCTGGAATTTACCCCCCGACGACGAGACGATCTAGATATGCTCTTTCTGGCGGGTCGTGCGCACGAAGCCCGGCTGCTGGTACCACAACTGCGGTTTTTCCAAGCCCACGATCTCCCCATTTATTCCACCTCGCATATCTTCAGCGGCCAGCCGGACCCGGCGGTGGATGCCGATCTGGACGGCGTGATTTTCGGCGATATGCCCTGGATGCTGGACATTCGGTACGCCCTGCTTGCATCCGAACCGAAGGCAGAACGCTCCGCCCCGACCCACGCTGTGGCGGCTGAATCCGACATCCGGCCGCCTGACGACCCACCCATCGGATCGGTCACGGTCTCCGATCCCCCCCACATGGAAGACTCTTCCCCCGCAACGGGACCCCGTCTTTCGGTGCCCGATCCGGCACCAGCGTCCCTTCTATCCGATGGGACGCAACCGAACCAGGGGGACCGGCTGACCACAGACGAAGAGGTCCCGGTCGCCCATGTGCTTCCCACATCCAAACCAGAGCCCCGACCGGTGAAAAAATCTCCATTCAGCTTCACGTCACTGGATCGACTGTATGCCCTGGGTCTGGAAACCTATCACCTGATCCCGCGTCTGCTGGCCTTGCGGCAAGAGACGTCTCAGCAGTACTACGGCCAGGCGTTTCGTGCCAGTGTCCGCACCGATGGCAATGTCATCCGACATCTGCAATGGGCGACGTTTGTTGATGGTCATGTTGTACCGGTGGAGCGACTGCCAGACGGCCTATCCAGTGGCCCGCCGCCGGTTATCTCCCATTGACTTGATCCCTGTGTATAATCCGACCAACGGGTTCACTATCTCACTCCTTCACTGAAACCACTGGAATGAATTGCTTTGTCAGACGCAATGCCCGCACCCGGACCGCGGTCTTGGGAATTCTGCTGCTGCTGGGTGCACAAGGAATGGTCGCCTGCGCCCCTGTCCTACTCGGGACGGGCGTGGTGACCGCCATCAATGTCGTCAATGAACGTCGCTCTTTCGGACGCGCATTCGATGACAACTCATTGGAGCTGGAGTTACGGGCCGAGATGCGAACCGATGAGCAACTCAAGCCCAACAATATCAGCGTGACGGCGATCAATGGCATTGTGCTGTTGACCGGCGAAGTCGCCTCGGATGAAATGCGTCAACGAGCCGAAGCATTAGCCAAGGCGAACAAGAAGACCCGCACCGTCGTGAATGAACTGCAACTCGCCGGGTCCACCAGTCTGACCAGTCGCCTGAATGACACCTACATTACGGCCCGGGTCAAGACCTACCTGATCGGCACGAAGGGACTGCCACAAAATGCGGTCAAGGTCGTCACCGAGGGCGGCAAGGTTTATCTGATGGGGGTGGTCACTCAAGCTGAGGCGGACGCCGCCGTACAGGCCGCCCGCAAGGCCAGCGGCGCCACACATATCGTCAAGGTCTTTGAGTACATCGAGGAAGAATGAGCCGGCGTCATCGTGGGAGGTCGCTGGTCAGGGCAGTGAGTCAGGATGGGTCCGTGGTGGCCGCTCACCGGACCATCCGCCCTCTCGTCCGATAGCCCTAGCGGTCCGCGGTCCGATTGCCGCCGGCGGGTCCGGCCCGACGGGCTGCGTCTTCAGGTGGCCTACCGGAAGGCCGCCTCCAGCAGGGCGAGAGTGTATTCATGTTCCGGTGAATCGAATATCTTCTGTGCCTGGCCCTGCTCCACCACATCCCCGGATTTCATGACGATCAGGTCGTCCGCAATGGCCCGAACCACCGATAGATCGTGGGAAATGAACACATAGGACAGATGATGCTCACGCTGGATTCGATTGAGCAATGCCAGCACCTGCACCTGTACGGTCCGGTCCAGTGCGGAGGTGGGTTCGTCGAGAAACAGCACTCGGGGTTCCAGAATCAATGCCCGGGCGATGGCAATGCGTTGACGCTGCCCTCCTGAAAACTCGTGGGGATAGCGGAAACGCGTCTCTGGATCGATTTCCACTTCCTCAAGAATCGCCTGCACGCGTCGGTCCCGGGTGGGGGGATCGGTGATCAGGCCATGGGCATCCAGGCCTTCGCTGATGATATCGGTGACGGCCATGCGGGGCGACAGCGAGCCATAGGGGTCTTGGAAGACCATCTGCAATTGCCGGCGCATGGCTTTCAGTTCCGCCCGTCCCACCGCTCGCATATCCTCGCCCAGAAAACTCATCCGGCCTTCCGACGGGATGAGGCGCATCAACGCCAGGGCCAGGGTGGTCTTGCCCGATCCGGACTCACCGACAATGCCTAGGGTCTGACCGGGTTTCAGTGACAACGTGGCGTCATTGACCGCTTTCACGTATCCCACCGTGCGTCGCAGCAGGCCGCGTCGCAGCGGAAACCAGACCCGGAGGTGTTCCGCCTCCAGGACCGACATCTCCCCTGGCGCGGGCGGCTCGCGGTCCGGCGGCTCTGCGGACAGCAGGTGTCGAGTATAGGGCTCTTGTGGTGAAGTGAATATCCGGGTCGTCGGGCCGCGCTCCACCATTCGGCCATTCTGCATCACCAACACGCGATCGGCCACCTTGTGGACCATGTTGAGGTCGTGGGTAATGAGCAGTATGCCCAGACGATGGTGACGCTGGATCTCCTGCAGCAGTGCCAGTATGCGGGCCTGAACGGTCACATCCAGGGCCGTGGTGGGTTCATCCGCCAACAGGATCTCGGGACGGTTCGCCAGGGCCATGGCAATCATCACCCGTTGGCGCTGGCCGCCGGACAGTTGATGTGGATAGGCCTCCAGGCGAGAGGCCGGGTCCTTGATTTCCACTTGCTCCAGCAACTCGACAATGGTGCGACGGATGGCCTCACCGGTCAGATTCTGGTGCAGGACCAGCGATTCGGCAATCTGCTTTTGGATCGTATGCAGTGGGTTGAGGGCCGTCATCGGCTCCTGGAAAATCATGGCGATGTCGTTGCCGCGGATACGTTGTAACGTTTCTTCCGAGGCTCCCACCAGCTGGGTTTCCCGGTAGTGGATCCGGCCCGTGGGATGAAATGCCAGTGGGTAGGGCAATAACTGCAGGATCGACAAGGCGGTCAGGGACTTGCCCGATCCCGACTCGCCCACCAGGGCCAGCGTCTCTCCGGCATGGAGGTCAAACGTGACTTCCCGAACGACATCGGTGATGAGGTCCTGGTGCTCCTGCCGATGGCGAAAGCTGACCGAAAGATCCTCCACGGACAGCACCGGAGCCCGGTGGGCCATGCCCGTCATTTGAACAGCTTGCGTGGATCAAAGGCATCTCGTACGCCCTCTCCAATGAACACCAGCAACGACAGCATGAAGCCGATGACCACAAAGCCGGTGATGCCGAGCCACGGGGCCTGCAGGTTGTTTTTGCCCTGATGCAGCAATTCACCCAACGAGGGCGAGCCGACGGGCAGGCCGAAGCCCAGAAAATCCAGGCTGGTCAATGTGGTGACCGAGCCGCTGAGAATGAACGGCATGAAGGTTAGCGTGGCCACCATCGCGTTCGGCAGGATATGACGGACCATGATGGTCCGGTCGTCTACGCCCAGTGCCCGGGCGGCCCGGATATATTCGAAGTTACGGGCCCGCAGAAATTCGGCGCGCACCACTGACACCAGCCCGGTCCAGGAAAAAAGCAGCATCAGGATCAGCAGGCTGAAAAATCCCGGGGTGATCACCGCCGCCATGATGATCAGCAGATACAGGACCGGCAGTCCTTCCCAGATTTCGATGAACCGCTGCATCATTAGATCGAGCTTTCCCCCGAAATACCCCTGTACCGCCCCGGCGGCGACCCCGACCACGGAACTCAGTGCAGTCAAAATGAGGCCGAACAGGATGGAGATGCGAAAACCATAGATTGCCCGGGCCAGCACATCGCGGGCCTGGTCATCGGTACCGAGCCAGTGGCGTGACGAGGGTGGGGCGGGCGCTGGAACCTCCAGTTCGTAGTCGATGGTGTCATAGGAAAACGGAATCAAGGGCCACAGGATCCAGCCTTTTTCCCCAATCATTTCTCGGATATACGGGTCACGGTAATCCGCCTCCAGTTCGAACTCGCCACCAAATACGGTTTCCGGATAGGACCTGAACACCGGCATGAAATATTCCCCCTCATAACGGACCAGCACGGGCCGGTCATTGGCGACCAGTTCCGCCCCCAGCGTCAGCACGAACAGCCCCAGAAAGATCCACAACGACCAGTACCCACGTCGATGGCGCCGGAAGTTCTGCCAACGCTGCCGGGTGATAGGGGAAACCCGTCGGCCCAGCACCGTGACGGAGTTGCGTTCTGCGGTCGAATCCATCACACCGCTCGTGATTCGAAGTCAATGCGCGGGTCGACGATGGTATAGATCACATCCCTCACGATCTGCAGCAAAAGACCGATGAGGGTGAAGAAATACAAGGTCGCGAACATGACCGGATAGTCCCGGTTGATGGCCGCCTCGAAACCCAGCAGGCCCAGACCGTCCAGGGAAAAGATCACCTCGATCAGCAATGACCCCGTGAACAGGATGCTGATGAACAGAGCCGGAAATCCGGCAATCACGATCAGCATGGCATTGCGAAAGACATGGCCATACAGCACCCGACGCTCCCCCAACCCCTTGGCCCGGGCCGTCAAGACGTACTGCAACTGGAGCTGGTCCAGAAACGAATTTTTGGTCAGCATGGTCAGCGTGGCAAAGCTGCCGATTACCATCGCCACCACTGGCAGGGTGATATGCCAGAGATAATCCAGAATCTGCCGCACCATCGAAAACTCATCCCAGCCTTCCGAGGTGAGGCCCCGCAATGGAAAGAGATCGAAATAACGTCCTCCGGCGAACAGCACAATCAGCAAAATGGCGAACAGGAAGCTCGGAATGGCGTAGCCGGCGACGATCAATCCACTGGTCCAGGTGTCGAAGCGTGAATCGTCGCGTACGGCCTTGCGGATCCCCAGCGGAATGGACACGAGATAGGTGATCAGGGTGGTCCACAGTCCCAGCGAGATGGAGACCGGCAGTTTTTCCAGGACCAGATCCACGACCCGCTGGTTGCTGTAAAAGCTCTCACCGAAGTCGAACCGCACATAATCCCCGATCATATGCAGAAACCGCTCATGAGCCGGCCGATCAAATCCGAACTGCTGCTCGATTTCAGCGATAATTTCGGGGCGCAGTCCCTGGGCGCCCCGGTACCGGCTGACGCTGTTTTGCCCGGCCCCCGAGGCCGACTCCGACCCGCCGCCCTGAATATCGGCTCCGGACCCGGAAAACCGGCGGGTGGCCTCCGTCCCATGACCCTGAAGCTCCGCAATGGCCTGCTCCACTGGCCCCCCCGGCGCGAACTGGATGATGGCGAAGTTCACCACCATGATACCCAGCAACGTCGGAATGACCAGCAGCAAACGGCGGATGATATAGGTCAACATGCCCGGGTCACTCCCCTTGATGGATCATCGCCTCAATGCGGCATCCTTGGCTGAATCGATCCACCAGGTCCCGGGGAATCCGACACTGTAGATCGGTCGGCGTTCCGGGAAGCCGAACCGGTCCCAATAGGCGATCCAGGCTTCATCATTGAAGAAGGTCGGCACGGCATAGTGGTTCCACAGAAGAACCCGATCCAGTGCCCGGGTCGTATGTTGCAACACCTCCAGTTCCCTGGCTTGGACAATCTGTTCGATCAACTCATCCACGACCGGATTCTTGATGCCCCCGGAATTGCCCCCGCGAATGTCCGCGGATTCGGAACCGAAGAAGCTACGCAGTTCGGTGCCGGGCGGGGGAAAGAAGTTGAGGCCACCCACCCAGAGGTCGAAGTCGTAATCGTAGATTCGGGTCCGCCATTGCGAGGTGTCCACCAGACGGATGGAGGCCTCGATGCCGGCTCGTTTGAGGCTCTCGACATAGGGCAGCGCCAGACGCTGGTTTTCTGGATAGGCCGTCATCAACTCGATCCGGAATGGCTCACCAGTCCGACTGGAGATCAATTTGCCGGCCTGCAGTTCCCAGCCGGCCGCCTGGAACAACCCCAACGCCCGACGCAGGTTGCGACGGTCGCGCCCACTGCCGTCGGTGGTCGGTGGCACAAACGCCCGGTCCAAGATCCCTTCCGGCAACTGATCGGCGAAGGGGGCCAGGATGGTCTTCTCCGCGGCCGTTGGCACCCCGGTGGCCCCATAGTCTGAATTGGGGAAATAGCTGTGAATGCGTCGGTACTGACCATAGAGCAACGTTCGCTGGATGGCTTCGAAGTCATACAGCATCATGATCGCCTCGCGCACCCGAATGTCCGCGAACTTTTCGCGTTTCAGATTGAAGAAGTAACCTCCCATTCCGCGGGGCCGCTTGCTGGGAATTTCCTGTCGGACCATGCGGCCTTCCTGAACGGGCCGGATATCATATTCCGTCATCCAGCGTTTGGCGGAACCCTCCGAACGAAAATCAATCTCGCCCGCCTTGAATGCCTCGAATTCGACCGTCAGGTCCCGATAATACTCGTAACGGATTTCATCCATGTTGTACAGGCCCCGCCTCACGGGCAAGTCCTTCGCCCAGTAGTCCGGAACCCGCTCGTAGGTGATGGAACGGCCGGGGTCCAGTTCCTTGATCCGATAAGGTCCGCTGCTCAAGGGGGGCTCCAGCGTGGAGGCGGTGACATCCCGGTCCTTCCAGTAGTGTACCGGCAAGGGCGACATGCCTGCCGCAATGGTGATCGGTTTCATGCTGCCGGTGGTCCGGAAATGAAACTTCAGACGCCGGTCCGACAACGCTTCCGCCCGGTCGATGTCTTCATAGAACGACTTCACGAAGGCCCGGCCATGAGCCTTGATGGTCTGCAACGCAAAGACAAAATCCTGGGCAATGATCGGGGCTCCGTCATGATAGACTGCCTCGGGGCGCAGGTTGAAGATAGCCCAGCTACGGTCCTCGGGATACTCCACACTGTGGGCAATCAACCCGTACAGGCCATCGATCTCATCGGCCGATCCCGTCATGAGATCGTCATAGATCAATCCGATGCTGCTCGGCCACTCTCCTTTCTGCACATAGAAATTCAGCGTATCGAAATTCCCGAAATCACTCAACACGACCCGACCGCCCTTGGGGGCATCGGGATTGGCATAAGGGAAGTGTTGCAGGCCGTTGGCGTATAGAGGCTCTCCGAATTCGGCAATGGCCCATTTTTGGACGATTTGGTCCTGGGCTCCGACCGGGGCTTGTCCCATGATGGCGGTGCCAAGAGCCAACGCCAGGACCCGCCACCGCAGTTGGTTTCTAATGCTGTTTGTCATAAATCGGGCACTTGTCTGGAATTCGGAACCGGGTAGGCTCCAAAGCATACATGATAACCGGTTTGTGCCGGAAAAACCGCCATCGACTATATGGATTGCCACCGCGCACCCAGTACGGAACCGGGCCGAGCCATCGGCTCGGTGGCCCCGCTGTGCCTAGACCCCCCGAAACGAACTCATCATTTCCATTATGGCTCGATATGGCCTCAAACGGCGCCCCTTGGGCATCACGCCCCCTTGGTGCTAAAACCGGATTTTGGGGCATCTGCAAATCGTCGATGAAGGTTTCGTGGTCACTGCTCGCCTGGAGTTCCGGGCAGGCCGTCGTCGGAGCCAGTCCTTGCGGGCCTGACGCAGGTCGTGTGAACCGAGAGAAATCCATGGCCCACCGGTTTGGATCCCCTCATATCCCTCTCATCAGACCGAAGGCCAGGACATCCTCGACACGAAAGGTTTCCTGCCCGCCCGCGAAATGTGATAGAAGCACAGGCTGAACCGGCAGCGCCGATGAAACTGGACAAAGTCATCCTTTCCATGGCCGTCGGCCAGGTGTTCACCTGGGCCGGGCTGTATTATGTTTTCCCCGCCCTTTTGTTACGGTGGGAGCAGGACTTGGGTTGGTCCCGGTCGGAACTGACCACGGCGATCACCTTGGCCGTGCTCGTTTCGGCCTTGACGGCATGGCCTGCCGGACGCCTGATTGACCAAGGTCGGGGACCGCAGTTGATGGCGGGCGGCACCCTGCTCGGCTGTGCGGCCTTGTTTGCCTGCTCTTTCGTTCAGCACTATTGGCAATTTGTGGTGCTGTGGGGCCTCATCGGTGTCAGTTTGGCCGGGTGCCTTTACGAACCCTGCTTTGCTGTGGTCACCCGAGCTCGGGGGCGACAGGCCAAGCGAGCCATCATTTTCATTACCTTGGTTGCCGGGTTCGCCGGTGCGGTCAGCTTCACCTCCACCCACCTGCTGGCAGAGGCGTTCGGTTGGCGCATGACCCTTCGCATTGAGGCATTGGCTGTCGCGGTATTGGGGAGTCCCATCCTCTGGGTCAGTGCCCACCGGTTGGAGGCCCAGGCGGTGAAAGCCCACCGCCCGGAAGTAGCGGTCGAAAACGACCCGCGGCAATGGGGTTGGATCGGCCATCCGGTGTTCTGGTTGCTCGGTGTCGGCTTCGCCCTGCTGGCGATCGTGCATGGCGTCACCCTCCACCACCTGCTGCCCATGCTCCATGAACGCCGCGTCCCTGCGGAAACGGCCGTGCTCATGGCATCCCTCATCGGTCCCATGCAGGTGGTGGGTCGTCTAGGGATGGTCGCGGTCGAGCGGTATGTGGCCCATCATCACATTGCGATCGCCACATTCGTTCTCATGGGCCTGTCCATCCTGGTGCTCCTGGAGGCGGGAGATCTGCCGGCCCGGCTGCTGGGATTCGTGCTCCTGTTTGGAGGCAGTTATGGCATGGTCAGCATCATCCGTCCCGTCATTACCCGGGACCTGTTGGGTCAGACGGCGTTCGGCACCAAATCTGGAGGGCTTGCATTGTTGTACCTATGTGGCAGTGCATCCGCGCCCTTCGTTGGCTCACTGCTTTGGGAAATCGGTGGTTACCGTCTGGTGCTTCACCTGCTGACTGGCTTGGCCGGAATCGGACTGGTCTTATATGTGGCTGCCGATCGGATCGTCGCCCATACGAACGCGGAGGGCGCCGACCCCCAATAGTCCAGCCGAAGCCTATTCGATCCGGACCCCCAATGGCGGATAAGCGAACGCATGATCATCCGCCAGGGTCCCCCGATGAGATCGGACATCATGGGAATTGATCCCGAATCCCTTGGCCCCTGCGGTGGGGCCGAAATGGGGTTGCCCGCAGGGCGCCCGGTCACCCGGAAGGGGATCGGATCATTCGAGTCATCCGATGGGGTGGTAAGATCCGGTGAACAGTGCCAGATCGCTCCACGGCGAATGGTTGGGACAATCTTCGTCCGGGGGTGGAGTGACTGTCGGACAACCAACTCCATTTTTCTGGATTTCCGCATGATCAAATCAACACAGCCTTTCTCTCGCCGGGAATATGAAGATCGCATTGTCGGCACTCGGGCCGCCATGGCAGAGCGTGACCTCGACCTCATCATCGTTTCTGATCCATCCAACATGGCTTGGCTCACCGGTTATGATGGGTGGTCGTTCTATGTGCATCAATGCGTGCTGCTTGGCCTGGAAGGGGAACCGGTCTGGTATGGTCGCCGCCAAGATGCCCAGGGAGCGCTCCGTACCTGCTTCATGCAACCCGACAATATCATTGGCTACGCTGATCATTATGTGCAGTCCACTGAACGGCACCCCATGGACTATCTTGCGACCTGCCTTCAGGAACGAGGCTGGGCCCGGTGTCGAATCGGGGTCGAGATGGACAACTACTGGTTTTCAGCGGCCGCATATTGCGCCCTCCGGTCCCATCTGCCGGAGGCCACCTTGATTGACACCACGGGACTGGTCAATTGGCAACGGGCCGTGAAATCGGAACAGGAACTCGCCTACATGCGCATGGCGGCGCGCCTCGTCGAGCGAATGCACCGCCGGATTGTCGACCGGGTCCAGCCGGGTATGCGCAAATGCGATCTGGTCGCCGAGATCTATGACGCTTCTCTGCGCTACGACAGCAATATCGGGGCCGGGGGCGACTATCCCGGCATCGTTCCCCTACTGCCCTCCGGTTCCGATGCCGCCGCTCCCCATCTGACCTGGGATGATCGGCCGATGGAAAGCGGTCAAGGCACCTTCTTCGAAATCGCCGGAGTGGTCAAGCGATATCATTGCCCGTTGTCCCGAACGGTGTTTCTCGGCCAGCCTCCAACGGCGTTTCTGACGGCTGAACAGGCGGTGCTGGAGGGAATGGAGGCGGGTCTGGAGATGGCCAAAGCCGGCAATGTCTGCGAGGATATTGCCCAAGCTTTCCATCAGGTTTTGAAGCGATACGGTCTCACCAAGGACAACCGCGCCGGGTACTCCATCGGGCTGTCCTATCCGCCGGACTGGGGCGAACGCACCATGTCCATCCGGTCGGGCGATCGAACCATTCTCAAATCGAATATGACCTTCCACTTCATGACCGGGCTGTGGATGGCCGACTGGGGCTTCGAGATCACGGAAAGCATCGTCATCGGGCCGAATGGGCCGGAATGCCTGGCGGCTGTCCCCCGAAAGCTGGTCATCAAGAACTGACGTCATCGTTCTGTTGAGGATCTGACTGCCTTTCCAGTCGGTTCCCAGCATCACCGGGCGGTAGCGTCCTTGAGTAGCACCTGACCGACCGCTGAGTGAGGGTCCGGGATCTCACCGCCTGCCCGGGCGGTCGGGTTGGTTGGAGCCCCCCTGTCATGACATCATTCCAGGCCTGTTAGCGTGATCGTAACGCCTCCACGATGAGCACGAAGACAATCAACCCGAAACATCTCCTGTTTCCCGAAGCGCAAGAATATCCTCCATAAGCCCTTGAGTCGCCGAAACAGACGCACCCGCTCGTTGCGCCGCTGGGACAGTGTCTGTTCGTCCTTGCCGAGAGCTCCACCGGTTTATCCGGGTGTCGATGGGATGCCCGTGGCCGAACCGTTCCGGCAGGTGCGCCACTGGCCATCAGCTTCGTCCACATCGCCAATGCCATTGAGTTCCTGCCAATTCGGGAGATGGACGTTCCCCCGCGGCTTCGGGAGTCGAGGAGCGATGCGTTCGCCTTGGGTCGGTGTGAGTTCCCCTGGTGGGCTCCTCCCGATGGTTCCAGACAACAGTGACGGGGATTCAGGAGATCATGGTCCCGTGAAAATGGGTTAACACGCCCCTAGTGAATATTTTCGGGGCGGAGGCATTTCGCTCCCTCCCTTTGGGCTATGCCCTCATTCTGGGAGCGCGGCGAGTGTTGCACTTCGGAGTGGAAGTCGGGAGATTTTCCGATGATGAGGAGCGCTTCTTGGCGTGAGCATGCTGACCACCGTCTGGCGTTTCGGCCATTCATCTGTCATCGCACAGACTCCGTCCACCGGCGCTCCGGTGGATTTGCTGAACGCTCCCGAGTTTCGAACTGGATGATGTTAAGTCAGTCTGGAACCCGAAAATACTTCTCGCTGTGGGAATGGATTGCCCTGTCCGGTGCCGCCACCTTCCGGGGGCGCTTGGATGAGGGGAAGGTTGCCCTTAATGTCTATTCCATCCACCCCCAGAGATGCGCCTTCCAGGGAGATGTGGACACGCCCGACAGGGCATCTGGCGCGGTGAAGCGGTCGCTCCTTGGCCATGGCGTTGGGGTCAGCCACTGTTCGGGGGATAAGCGGATTCCTTGTTCCGGGTCCGAAGCGACACCTTGATTTCGCGAAGAGGGGGGGGGTTGAACGGCGTGGGGTTGGGTAGGAGCGCATAGACGGACCGATCAATCGGGGATCATCAGGGGATGCTGAGTCCGGGGTCGCTATGGCGTGGAAGCTCCGGGGCCACATATTCTACCGGGGGGTCGGGGTCAATGATCCGGATACTGGTCGACTCCCGTCACCCCGGGTGATGGATGCCACCGCTGACTGTGGGGGTGTTTCTTCATCCTGTCCGGGGCGGTGGTGGCGGCTGTTTCGGATGACCGGGACCGGGTGGAACGAATCTGGGCGGCTCATTCATCCCCTGACGGGTCTGGTTGGGGTAAGATAGTGGGTATGAATCCAAGACCCTTTCCCAAGCCTCCACCGGCCGATCCGCTGCCCTTGGACATCTGGCTGGACCAGACGGATCGAGCGGAAGTGGGCCGCGAGCCGTTCTTTCGTGGCCGGGAGGTGGAATTCGATCTCTTTCGCCGAGCGGTCAGCAGTCTGCAGGCGGGACGAGTCGGGGGTGGGACGATGATCTTTCAGGGGGCTCCGGGCGCGGGCAAGTCGGCTTTGATGGCTGAGTGTCTGGAGGCGGTGAGACGCCATTCGACGCCGGCGGATCCTTGGGTGGCGGTGGACCTGCGCCCCGATGCTCTTCGGTCTCCGGTGGCGGTTGTCCGGACCCTGATCCAGGCGGTCAGTCAGGAAAGCGAACGTCTTCGGGACCGGGCCTCCGGGACTTCGGGGGGTCAGCGGCTGGAGGGGCTGATGGACTTGGGGCGGACACTGTTTCGTGAACTGTCGGATCGGGGGGGTGGTGCCTGGGGTCTGTCGGTGGGGGGGCGGCGGGATCATGAGGCTGAGGTGACGGCCAGTTGGGTGTTCCAGAATGCGGCCCCGCTGCTGGCGCAGTTCCATCTGGTGGTGGGGGTGGACGAGGCGCAGAGTATCCCGGTGGCCGAGACTACGACGGGGGTGATGGGCTGTTTGCACCATCCGCCGGAAGGGATTCCTTTGGTGGGGGCGTTTTTCGGCTTGAGCGATACGCAGGAGGTGCTCAGGCAGTGTGGTCTGTCGCGCTTCGCCCGGGGGCGGGTAGTGAACCTGGAGCCCTTGCCCACCGAGGAGGCGGCCGAAGTGATTCGGGCGATGTTTGAGGCCTATGGGTTCAGCGACTCCCCGGCGGATCAGGATAGGTGGGTTACCCGGCTGGTGGAGTTGTCCCAGGGGTGGCCACAGCATCTCAACAGTGTGTCGGTGGCGGCGGGGGAGATTCTCAAGGCCCATGGGGGGCGGATGGAGGCGGCTGGTCTGACGGAGGCCATGGCCGTGGCGGAGGAATACAGGCGGGAGTACTATGCGGCCCGACTAGCGGCGGGTGCCAGCCGGGCTTGGGTGTACAAGGGATTGGCCGAGGCGGCGGCAGAACAGGGGGGTCGGTTGTCGATCGACGATATCGAGTTCCTGACGGAAAGGGGCCGTGGCAAGACTGGGGAATCCCTCGACCGATTCCTGACCCAGGCCCTGCATGCGGGCTTGCTGGCGCCGGTGCGGGACTGGCCGGATCATTACCGCATTCCGATTCCGTCCTTTGGGGACTATCTGCGGGCCTTGCCGGTGGAACCGCCGGCGGCCTGAACCGGCTTATGCCCGTGGTGCCCCATCGCCGGCTTCGATCTCCCGGCCGGGTATCTCACCGCATCAAGAGCCTGTCGGATCAATGGCAACATCTGCCGCAAGGGGTACTGCATCTACCATGAGCCAGTGAGGGGAAAAATTTTGTGGATGCAAAATATTTTTCCGACCCAGAGGAACCAGGGGGCTCTCGGCAAGGACGATTAGGCACTGTCCCAGCGACGTAACGAGCGGGAGCGTCTGTTTCGTCGGCTCAATGGCTTATGGAGGATATTCTCGCGCTTCGGGAAACGGGATGTGATGTTTTTCGGGTCGATTGTCTTCGTGCGCATCGTGAGGCATTACGATAGCGTTAACAGGCCCTGGTCAGGCTACCGGAAGACTGCTTCGGGGTCATCCAGGCTGTCTGACCCCTCTAAAGCCAGCCTTCCTAGGCCCAGCGCGGCGACGATTTTCTCGATTGATCGGGTCTGTGCCGTGAGTGTATTGATCGCTGACTGAACGTGCGCATTGCCCGCGGCATTGCCTTCGCCAATCATCTGGTCATAGGCTTCGCCGTGCTGGGTGGACTCCACCAACTTGGACATGGCCACCATCGTGGCGTCGAGCTGGGTGCGCATTTCCTGGTCCACGGCCGGCGCGGCATTGGCGACCAGAGCCGATACACTGGGGCCTGTCATCGATGTCCCATTGATCTGCGTGTATTCCCCCAGATAAATGTTCCGAATGCCGAGCGCATTATAGTAATGTGAGGCATGGGTATTATCGCTGAAGCAATCGTGCTCCTCTTCCGGGTCGTGCAGCAACAAGCCGAGCTTCATGCGTTCACCAGCCAGCTCGCCATAGGAAAGACTGCCCATGCCGGTAAGAATTGCGGACAGTCCGGCAATGGCCGCCGCGGCACGGGCTTCGCCATCCGCCCCCCATTGCGCGACCATCCAGGTGAGGTCGTCTATGAGTAGGTCGGTCGCCGCTTGTAGGTAGGCGGCCCGGCGTTCACAGTGCCCCCCAGAGCAGTTGGCTGGGTCAAAATCAGTCGCCGGTCGATTGCCGGCTCCCGGCCCCGTCCCGTTGAGATCCTGCCCCCACAGCAGAAACTCGATCGCATGATAGCCGGTAGCGACATTGGCCTCGACTCCGCCGAGCTCGTGCAGCGATTTAAGCAGGGATTTGTCGACCCGATCCACATCCACCATCCGGCCCGCAAAGGAGAATGAGAGATTGGCGATCACGTTGGCACGATAGCCGGGATTCTCCTCCGACTCCATGCCATAGCCCTCAGCCACATAATCAATCAGCCCTTCGTCCAGCGGCCAAGCATTCACCTGACCTTCCCAGTCATCGACGATCGCATTGCCGAATCGGTATACCTCGCTTTGTTGATAGGGGATACGCGAAGCGACCCAAGCCTCGCGGGCAGCGACAAGGTGGGCCGACGTGGGCTCGGCGATCAGCTGACTCACCGCATCTCGTAAGGCCAGCGCGGAGGTCAGCGAATCTTGATACTTCGCCTGCGCCAGGTCGGCATAGTGGGATAGCACCGCGTCTTTTGTCGTGGCGAAAGCGGGGGCCGCCAAGATGGCGATGCTCATTGCGGCACACAATGTTTTCATCATTTGCAGGTTCCTCATCTGTCGTTTCTCTTCGTACCCGGCCGATGCCGATAAGAAATTATTGCTTATTATAATGAGAATTGTTACTATTAGCAATAGAGAGGATGTCTTGACATCAGCAAATGGGAGATCTTCATCCTGATCTGAATGTAACCGTATGAACCCAGCCACCCGACATATGAAACCCTGGCGAGCAAGGCGCTCCGTCGTGTGGACGGCCACACTGTTCGCCGTCATCAGCGCGACGATGGGATCAACCGCCCCCACCCTGTCGGACGAAGCCCAGCGGGCGCGAATCGCAACCGTGACGCAGCCGACCATGGATTTCAGCACCGCAGAAAGCTATGAGCGATATCCGGGTGGGGCGACGACCGTATTCAAGACGCTCAATCGAAACTCCTTCTCTCACCCATCGGCCAACATGAGTTTCGAGCGCGCCCTGGAATTCCATGTTGGCAACGGCATCTTCCGTAAGACTTGGGTTTCCGCACCAGCTTCCACCCAGTCATCGGATGGGCTCGGTCCACTCTTCAACGCGCGATCTTGTCAACGTTGCCATCTGAAAGACGGACGTGGCCATCCCCCTTCTCCCGGCCAGCGGGCAGAATCCATGATCCTCAAGCTCACCATTTCCACGGGCCATCCCGACCGGGTCTATGGGGGGCAGCTTCAGAATTTCGCCGTCCAGGATGCCTTGGCTGAGGGAGAAATCGAGGTATCCTACGAGGAAATACCGGTCGTCCTGTCCGATGACGAGGTGGTCCATCTTCGCCAACCGACGTATGACATCACCCGTCTCGCCTATGGCCCCCTAGGACCCGACACCCAGTCGTCACCTCGCATTGCCCCGCCGATGATTGGGATGGGACTGCTTGAGGCCATCCCGGAAGCCGATATCCTCGCTGGTGCCGACCCCGATGACCGAAATGAGGATGGGATCTCTGGTCGTCCCAATCGGGTATGGAGTGACGAACACCAGCGGCGGATGCTCGGGCGCTTCGGCTGGAAAGCGGCCCAGCCCACCATCGTGCAACAGGCTGCCACGGCGTTCCGTAACGACATCGGAATTGCCACCCCCCTGCGTCCGGAACCATGGGGAGATTGTACGGCGGCCCAGTCGGACTGCCGGACAATGCCACATGGAGATACGGCGGCTACGCCCCGTATTGAAGCCGGGGAAGAGATGATGGATCGGGTCGCCTTCTATACTCGAAACTTGGCCGTTCCGGCTCGCCGAGACATCAACGACCCTCAAGTCCTCCACGGCAAGCGCCTGTTCCATGGAGCCAGCTGCACTGCCTGTCACCGCCCTAAGTTCGTCACGCGACGTGATTCGATTGGCATAGAACAGTCCTTCCAGTTGGTCTGGCCTTACAGCGACCTACTGCTGCACGATATGGGAGAGGAGCTCGCCGACCATCGACCGGAGGGCGAGGCCACCGGTCGGGAATGGCGCACTCCTCCGCTTTGGGGGATCGGGCTCACCGAATTGGTCAGCGGTCATACGCAGTTCCTGCATGACGGTCGGGCACGAAACCTTCTGGAAGCCATCCTCTGGCATGGAGGTGAAGCTCAGGCGTCCCGAGATCAGGTCGTCGCCATGACCCGAGATGAACGCATGGCCCTGCTCGCCTTCCTGCGTTCGCTGTGAACCATGACTGGCCTCTGATGAGATCCACGGTCCGTTCGCTCGCTCTCGGGATGCTGTTGTTGGTCGGCACCGCTGTAGCCGAATCAAAGGGGTCCATACCGGCGTCGGATTACGCACGTATCAATATGGCGCTGGTCGAAGGACATATTCTGCCGCGCTATGTTCGGTTGGCCCGCCAGACTGAGAGCTTGGCCCTGGCGGCGGTGGAGAGCTGCACGGACCATCAGCCAATTCAGCAGTTGCCACGGCTGCGAGCGGCCTTTCGGGATGCGATGCGGGCATTTGTGAGCATCCAGCATATCCATTTTGGACCGATCGAATACTTCTCCCGCCACCAGCGGTTTCATTTTTGGCCACAGGCGCGACATAAGGTCAAGGGTGCTATTGAGGCCGCCCTTCCGCTTGACGACGAAGCGTTGAGTCCGGACCAGTTCGCTCGGACCAGTGCGGCGGTCCAGGGCTTTCCTGCTATTGAACAATTGATTTTTGATGAGGATTTTCTGATCCATCCTCAGGGCTGCCGACTTTTGGGGGCAGTGACCGATAACCTGCAGCGGATGGCTGCAGAGACGCTGATTCATTGGACGGAAGGCGACCCCCCTTTCGTTCTGAGCATGGTCGGTTCCGGTGTGGGTGACGGCTGGTTCCGCAATCATCAAGATGTCACGCTCGCCCTGTTTACGAGCCTGCATAATGGACTGCAGTTCATCGTCGATGTTCGGTTAAAGCCCGTGGTCGGTGAATCGCTACAAGACGTGCGCCCGACTCTCGCTGAGTCGCGCCTTAGTGGGCAGTCTGCCCGCCATGTGACGGTCGGTCTGGCCGCCTTGCAAGCGCTTTATCTGGGGGAGGGCGGACCGGGACTCGGGGACCTCGCGGCGCAGGTCGACCCCGCCCTCGACCAAGTGTTACGCAAAGCGTTTCGCGTGACGCTTGAGACCGCCAATTCCATCCACCGCCCGCTGGAGATCACGGCGTTGAACCCAACACTCCGACCCAATGTCACCCGGCTCGTTCTCTAGGTCCGAGCCCTGCGTCAGATTGTCCGTGATCGACTGTCCGGTGTGCTGGGTTTCGCTGTCGGTTTCAATGCCCTTGATGGCGATTGACCGCAGAGCGGTGATCGGGTGGCTCACCGTCGGGGGTGTGGGGACCATTCTACCGTACCCATTTCTCAACCGCCCTGACGGTTCCGTCTATCTCAGTGCACACGCCCGCAAGGCCGAGACCTATTCGGTTATCGGGTTCCTGCCTTCCGGCCTGCCCGTCTTCGAGCTGCCGTTGCCCGACCGGGGCCATTCCTTTGCCGTGAGCCCGAGTGGTCGCACCGCTGTCCATTTTTCCCGTCGTCCGGGGGTCTTCGCACTCGTCATTGACCTCACGCATGGAGCCGCGGTGGGAACATTCTCACCTCCTGAAAACCGACGCTTTCAAGGCCATGGCACCTTCGGCCCTGACGGCCGGTTTCTGTATGTCAGCGAAAACGATTTCGAGGGAGTTCGGGGGGTGATTGGTGTCTACGATGCGATCAATGACTACACCCGGGCAGGTGAGTTCCCTTCCTATGGAATTGGCCCACACGAGATCGTGCTGCTGCCGGATGGCACCACGCTGGCCATCGCCAACGGAGGCATCGCGACGCACCCCGATCTGCCGCGGATCAAGCTCAATGTGCCCGAGATGACTCCGTTGCTGGCGTATGTTGACCGACAGACCGGGGCGCTACTCACCGAATACCGAATGGATGCCACGCTTCACCAGCTTAGCATCCGCCATCTGACCACCAATCGGAACAAAATGGTCGCTGTCGCCATGCAGTACGGAAGGCCCGCGCGATGACCTCGTTCCCCTGGTTGCCCTCCAGCGCGGCCGAACCCTGCATCCCTTGCCCATACCAGAAGCTGCTCTGCGGGCGATGAGGCAATATTGCGGCAGCATCGCATTCGATTCATCCGGAAAGATTATCGCCGCTTCGGCACCACGTGGCCATGTCGTGACATTCTGGAATGCGGATACCGGTACTTGGCTGGCATCCGTACCCGCTGTTGACGGCAGTGGTGTCGCCCCCTCGACCTGTTCAGGCTGTTTCATCGTGACCAGCGGCAGGGGGAGTGTGTGGCATATCGATGCACACACGGGCGAGACACACGCACTGGCGAATGGCTTTGTCACGCCAGATCCTTGGGATAACCACTTGGTAGCTGTCACCTGCTGACATAGATTTCAGACCGTCGGAGCAGGCTCTCGAAACCCCGCGGACGCTTCCGATGCGCCCATCGAACGACTTGGTCCGATCAGGCCCAGCTGGCGTTTGTTCCTGGGCCCAAGACCCTGATGAAACAGCCATCCCCCTCCCGAAGGCCTCGCCACCTTCTTGCTGTATACGACTGCCCCCCGCGATTGCCGGTTCCCAAGGCGGATGTCCCGGGGAGTTCGTTTTCGTGACGCCAACACAGGCCAGTGTGATTCAGGGATCCCCCCCAAGGATTGCGTCATCTCGCGGTCTGGGTCCTGGGAATTTCCAGATGCTCCCGCCAGCGCACGACCCTGAGGAGCAATTCGGTCATCGGAGGAGTGATGCGTGCCTCGACATTCCAACCCCCCTCCTTCGGATTGTCCAGGCATTTTCCGGCTCAACCGAATCCTTGACAGACCAAAGCCTCCGTGGAGCGGTGGAAAGATGCAGCCCCACCGCCATCCCATACGGAGAATCCGGCTGTCTTCTCCCCTAAGGCCATGGGAGTCGAGTCGGTCCATCGAATGCCGAGTCGTCATGACGAACGGGGCACTTCTCCTAAGCTTGCCGGAAGCCATTGGTGTCTTTCCGGACAAGTCGATCTTCGATTGGCTGTCTGAAATGACCCCATTTGACGGCCGCCAAGAATCGAATCGACCTTACTGATTTGCATGCTACAGTACCGATGTGACCTGCAACAGCGGCTGACCCGATTGATCGGACCAGAAAAGTCACAGGCCAACCCATTGATCGGGCACCGAGTATATGAAAAGAGCCAACCCCGTCCATTGCACAATTCCCCTCGACAGCGATGGGATGCACCATGGTTTCCTGAAGCTTCCCCACAGCCGGGACGATTCGGCATGGGGGATGATGATGATCCCCATCAGCGTGGTCCGGAACGGAGATGGTCCTGTTGCCCTGCTCACTGGTGCGAATCATGGGGACGAATACGAAGGCCCAGTGGTCCTGCAGGAACTCGCCCTGACCCTGAATCCCGCATCAATTCGCGGCAGCGTCGTGATCGTGCCAGCGTTCAACTATCCGGCTTTTCGGGCCGGTAAGCGAACCTCACCCATTGATGGGGGCAATCTGAACCGGGCCTTTCCTGGGCGACCCGATGGGACCATAACAGACATAATTGCCGACTACTTCCAGCAGACCCTGCTACCCATGGCGGATTATGTCCTCGATATCCATTCCGGTGGCAAGACACTGGAATTTGTACCCCTTGCCGTCGCCCATATCCTGGAAGATAAGAGACAGCAGGCGGCCTGTGTGTCCGCCATGCAGGCTTTCAATGCCCCTTATTCCATGATGATGTTGGAAATCGACCCCATGGGGATGTACGACACGGCGGCGGAACAGCAAGGAAAAGTATTCCTTTCTACCGAACTGGGTGGAGGAGGTACTCTGACAACTCGGTCGGTCAGCGTCGCCAGGAAGGGCGTCCGCAATTTTCTCATCCATGCCGGGATCCTACGGGACAAACCAGAGATTGCCGACAGCACCTGCCTCGAAATGCCAGATGAAGACTGCTACATCTTTTCCACTCAGGAGGGCCTGCTGGAGCCGATGATTGACTTGGGATCGAAGGTGGGACAAGGTGACGTGATTGCGCACATTTGGCCTTTGGACCGCACGGGTATCTCCCCGGTGGCATATCCCGCTAGTCGAGCGGGTATCCTTGCCGGACGCCATTTTCCCGGCTTGGTCCAGCCGGGGGACTGTATCGGGGTCATCGGGGTGATTCCCTGAATTCCGACAAGAACCCATTGAGCGCAACCGACGGATCGTGAGTATTCAGCCGACTGGTGTGGCCGTCCTGATGATGTTGACTCCTTCTCTTTGCCTTCGTCCATAGCCGTTCGCAGCGGGTCGAACGCCATTGTTGACTGGGGTGATGTTCGATCTGGACTTTATGCGGTCAACCCGGTCTTTGGCCATGCCGCGTTGACCCCCTGCTGGCCGACCTCCGGCGGACCGGCCACTCGCATCAAGGCATCGGGACCATACGCTTGTCGGCCAGTGGACAGACTGTCGTGATTGCCACCTCAGGCCCGATCGGGCTTTGATCTAGCGCAAGTCTGACACTGAAATCTCGGTCTGGTGTGCCTCGGTTCCCACCATGGACTCGGTCTCTGACCCCGGCAGTGTCGTCGTTGCAACCGGATTTTTCGGAAATGGGGGACAAGAGTTCGGAACTGAAATTGCGATTGGACCGATGATGTGGCAACAACAACATAACAGGTTGCGCAGAAAGAAACGGTACGAATGTTGTCAGGCCTTCCTGACCCGGTCGTCTTTCAGTTCGGCTTCCATGGGCTAATTCCCGACCTGCAGGACCATTCCGAATTGAGGTAAGATTGTCGACATGAACCAGCGACCCTTTCCCAAGCCTCCACCGGCCGATCCGCTGCCCTTGGACATCTGGCTGGACCAGACGGATCGAGCGGAAGTGGGCCGCGAGCCGTTCTTTCGTGGCCGGGAGGTGGAATTCGATCTCTTTCGCCGAGCGGTCAGCAGTTTGCAGGCGGGACGAGTCGGGGGTGGGACGATGATCTTTCAGGGGGCTCCGGGCGCGGGCAAGTCGGCTTTGATGGCTGAGTGTCTGGAGGCGGTGCGGCGCCATTCGACGCCGGCGGATCCTTGGGTGGCGGTGGACCTGCGCCCCGATGCTCTTCGGTCTCCGGTGACGGTTGTCCGGACCCTGATCCAGGCGGTCAGCCAGGAAAGCGAATGTCTTCGGGACCGGGCCTCCGGGACTTCGGGGGGTCAGCGGCTGGAGGGGTTGATGGACCTGGGGCGGACACTGTTTCGTGAACTGTCGGATCGGGGGGGTGGTGCCTGGGGTCTGTCGGTGGGGGGGCGGCGGGATCATGAGACCGAGGTGACGGCCAGTTGGGTGTTCCAGAATGCGGCCCCGTTGCTGGCGCAGTTCCATCTGGTGGTGGGGGTGGACGAGGCGCAGAGTATCCCGGTGGCCGAGACTACGACGGGGGTGATGGGCTGTTTGCACCATCCGCCGGAAGGCATTCCTTTGGTGGGGGCGTTTTTCGGCTTGAGTGATACGCAGGCGGTGCTCAGCCAGTGCGGCCTGTCGCGCTTCGCCGACGAACGGGTGGTGAATCTCGAACCGCTGCCGGAGGACGAGGCGGCCAGTGCGATTCGGCGTGTTTTCGAGACCTATGGCTTCACTGGGACGCCGGCGGATCAGGATAGGTGGGTCACCCGGCTGGCGGAGTTGTCCCAGGGGTGGCCGCAGCATGTCAACCGGGTGGCGGTGGCGGCGGTGCGGGTGCTGCGAGATCGGGGGGGACCGATGAACGCCCCGCTGCTGGAGGAGGCGTTGGCGCGGGGGCGGGAACGCAAGGAGGCGTATTATGCTGGCCGACTGGCGGCGGGTGCCAGCCGGGCTTGGGTGTACAAGGGATTGGCCGAGGCGGCGGCAGAACGGGGGGGTCGGTTGTCGATCGACGACATTGAGTCCCTGACGGAAAGGGGCCGCGGGAAGACTGGGGAATCGCTCGACCGGTTCCTGACCCAGGCCCTGCATGCGGGCTTGCTGGCGCCGGTGCGGGACCTGCCGGATCATTACCGCATTCCGATTCCGTCTTTTGGGGACTATCTGCGGGCCTTGCCGGTGGAACCGCCGGCGAACTGAACCGTCTTATGCCCGTGGTGCCTCATTGTCGGCTTCGATCTCCCGGCCAGCCATCTTGCCGAATCGTACTCAGTGAGCCCCAGCCTATTTTCGATATGTTCGCAGGCCCGACTCCCACCTCGGAGTGGAACGGGGCGGGTTAACTCTGGGGGGTGTGCTGGTCCATCGTCGGAAAAACGGTGGGAACTCGATAAGGAGACGGATCAACGTTCCCGAAAGGTAATTCTGCCTTTGGAAAGATCGTAGGGTGTCAATTGTACAGTCACAGTATCTCCCCGCAGAATCCGGATGTAGTGTTTGCGCATTTTTCCGGAGATGTGGGCAATGATTTCATGCCCATTTTCGAGTTTGACTCGAAACTGGGTATTGGGGAGGGATTCGATAACGGTCCCTTCCATTTCGATGCTTTCTTCTTTCGCCATTAAGTCGGTCCAAAATCCTGATTGGTGGAGTGTAAACAAGATTTCGCACTAATTCAAACGCAACTTATGTGAGTCATTATCTGGCCAAAATGATCGCTAGCTGATGGTCGTACGGGCCAGCTGATCACAACGTCACCGTGGGTGACGGGGTTTGGGTAATCGGGTAGTCATTGTCCCTTTATCAAATTGCGTGGCCGCTTGGGGCATTTCTTCTGATCGGTGAGGTATCGGCCTTTCAGGTTGATTGGAGGATCCCACCTGTCAAGCACAGCCTGCTCAGTGCATTCGAGTGAATCACGATCTTCCCATGAGGTGATTGTGACTTGGAGGTACGAATTGATTCACTCTGATACTCGATGGTTGTCTTCCGAACCAAGCCTGTCGTTTTCCGTTCAGCACAATTTCAATGACCGGAGAAGTAGGGTGGGAATGCCATGTTGAAAAATGGATAATGATAGATGGCAACGGATGTGGTTATCCAAGATTCGGCTATGCCGTGTTGCGGTTGATTGTTTCCCCGAAGGGCATTGTGTCGCGCTGGCTTGGCCAACATCAATGGTTCGCACTGAATATGAGGGGTGTTGATGGTCATCACTTGAAGATCTTAGCTCGTCCAGGATATCCTTGATTTCACAATACACTGGATTCTGCGAATCGACGTGTTCCACGATTGTCTGGATTCCCGATTGGATTTATCCAGGATGATGTAGGATCAATCTATGGTTGTCGGTGTTTTATGATATGACGTCGTACCCAGATCTGGACTAATAGGAAATATGCCATGACCGGGTGCACACTGGCGGGATGTGGCCAATTGTTCGTGTGAATGGCAGCTTTTGCAAAGTGGTCACCTCTTAACAAGGTTTGTGCCGTCTTGTTCACAAAACAAGGGTATTCGGTGGTCCGGGATCTTTGGGTAAACAATCGGGTGGTAAGACTGTGTGTCCGTATGGTAGATGTTGCCTTTTTTGGATCGTTGTATCCTATTGAATTGAATATTGTCTACTGTAAGCATATCGGTGAGTGATTCAGAAGGCGACCGAATATTGACTTCACCTACTGATCAACGCAAGAAATCGACAAGAGCGTCATCCAACCGGCTATTGTTCAGCCGTAGCGATGAATAAATATCCTGTTGCAGAGAATGTTCAGAATGGCATAAAAACAGTCAACGGGAGATTCTGGTCTGTGGGCGGGTCTTCTTGGGGTGGATGGGACCAGACTGATGGTGGGGAGTCAGTCAACAGGCAATGCCTGCTACAATCCACCACCTCGCCCCTACATAAGCCAGCCTGTTCTTCATGAGCGCAAGCCATTCCACACAAAAGGCACAGAAACTGTTTATTGATGCCGCAACAAGATTGCAACAGGGCGATGTGGTAAATGCCAGACGCATCCTGGAAAAGGTGTCCAGAATGGCTTCAAACAGTGCGGCGGTCTGGTACAACCTCGCCTTGGCTGGACAGCACCTTGGATATCATTCGAAGGCGATTCACGAGTACGAAAAATCACTCCGGATTGCTCCAGACCAGGTGGATGCATGGGTCAATATCGGACTGTCTTATAAGCACCTGAAAAACACCGATAGTGCTCAGTCAGCGGGGCGCAAGGCGCTCACTTTGGCACCAGACCATCCTCGCGCATTGAATCTATTGGGATCCCTGCTGGCGGAATCCGGGGATTCAACGGCCGCCCTCGACTATTTTCACCAGTCCCTCAAAAGCGAACCGGACAATCCCGATACACAACAAAACCTCACCAGTCTGGCCCATGCCTTACGGGCGGAGGGCGACCCGGAACGTGCGCTGGCAGCTCTTGATCCCTTACTGAACCGGCCGGGTTTGACACGCGACCAGCAGGCACTCCACGCCCATATTCTGCTGGATTTGCGCCGATTCGATGAGGCGGAATCCTTGATCCAGGAACTGAAAAGCCGTTATCCAGACGAAGAGAGCGTGTGGTTTCTTGAGATGGTATTTAATGAGTGGAACAAGGAACCCTTTGCTGTGATTGATCTTGCCAAGAGGATTCTTGAGCGAAAGCCCGGAGATGCCAATGTCTGGGATACGCTGGGGCGCATCTATTTCGAGTTGAACAGTATCGACGAGGCTCAAGCCTGTCATCAAAAGGCGATCGACCTGGATCCCGAAAACTCGGTCTACCACCATCATTTGGGCAGTGTTCATGCCGCATTGGGAGACCGGGAACGGGCGGAAGAGAATTTCCGAACCGCGATCGGTTTGGATGGCAAGGATATCGAGGCCTATCGCAATCTGACCACCATGCGGACATTTTCTTCCCTGGAAGATCCGGATGTACAGTCCCTGCAGGCACTGTGGGAGCGGGAGGACTACAATGAGGAAGCGCGTGGTCGGCTGGCTTTTGCCTTGGGAAAAGTTTATGACGACTGTGGTTTATATGACCGAGCCTTTGAGTTCTATGAGGTGGGCAACCGAATCAAGTCGGCAGAAATCGCCCGCAGTGGGTTTGATTTTGACCAGTACTTCGGGCATATCCGGCGTATTGCCGAGGTGTTCGACCGACCGCCAACGGTGACTTCGGATGTGATTCCAGGGAGTCCGAGACCCATCTTCGTGCTGGGGATGTCACGCAGTGGCACTACCCTGGTGGAACAGATCCTTTCCCGACATCCGGATGTGACTGGACGGGGTGAACTGCCCTGTATCGAACGGGTCATATCCCGGTTGGAGAAGGGGAATGGAGCAATCCAGATTTACCCCGATGACTTTCCCCGATTGGATCAAGCGGATTTCGATCGGGAAACACGGGAATATCTGCACTGGGTGACTCGGCTGCGGGAGTTGGAAACCGGACATTTCACGGACAAGATGCCGTTCAATTTTGTGCATATCTGGCTGATCAAGGCGTTGTTTCCGACTGCCGCGATCATCCTTTGCAATCGTCATCCGCTGGATGTCATTCTCTCGAACTATTTCCAATGGTTCGGCTCTGACATCAACTATGTGTATGACCTGAAGATCCTGGCCCGTTTCTACCTCTGTTTTCATCATATGATGCAGCACTGGCAGCGGATATTCCCGGGGGAAATCCACATCGTGCAGTACGAGAACCTGATTGCGGACAAGGACAATCAGGTGCGTGAACTGATCAAGAGAGCAGGGTTGGACTGGAGCCAGGATTGTCTGGATTTCAGCCGCTCAGATACAGCAGTCCGGACTGCCAGTGTCTGGCAGGTGCGGCAGGGGATTTATACCAGCTCGAAGGCACGGTGGCGAAATTATGAACGGTGTCTTGCGCCTGCCATTGAGGTGTTGCGTGATGATGGAAGGACTGGATAGGGGGTTGGTTTAGACATACGGATTCTGGTAAGTATGGGCTCCTTGCATTAGTACGGAATCTGAGGGCTTGGGATAAAAAAACCGGGGCAGAGCCCCGGTTTATGGTGCGGAAAAATCCTCTTGGATTAGAAGTCCAGTCGTACTCCAAGAATGAACGTGTCCTTATCAGAATTTTTACCAGTCATAGTGCTGTGAGTAAATTCCGCGTTGGTGAACTCGCCATAGACTCGAGCCCCACCGCCCAGCAGATAAGTGACATTGGCGGATATTTTGTCCGTTTCGCCAACCTTGTCGGGTCCCTTCGAGTCAGTACCATGATAGTGTTTTACTTCCGTGCTCTGATATCCCAGTTTCGCGCTTAGCTTGTCCGTAAGTCCGGCCCCCAGCCAGAGTGTTGAGCTTTTGTTCTTCATGTCCATCTCATCCTCTTGCTGCTCATAGGATGCTGTGATAGAGAACATTCCCATACTGACGCTGCCCACGACTCCAAGGGTATCTCTGTCTCTATTTGTGACAGCGGGCATAGCTCCTTCAGCAGGCATGTCCATCATATCCGAGGTGTCAAATGCGATGGCCAAGGCGACGTTGTCCATCGGGTTGATGGTCGCACCGATGCCGAAGCCATTGCCGTTACCGTCCTCGGCATCGTCCACGCGGACATCCGCTTTCAGAGAAATCGGACCGAAGCTGTTGGCGTACTGAATGGTATTGCCGGTACGAAAAGGGCCCATAGCCTGAGCAGGGCCTTGCGAGATATTCAGGCTCATATGAGTACCGAAATTCTGGTAGTAGGCAGACCACTGCTGTCCCAGAGAGATCTTGCCGAACGAGCCGTCCAAGCCCACAAAGCCGAGCCGCCGGCCGATACCACTGCCGCCACCCGTAGCGTTATCAGTATTAGCTGAGAACTCGTACCGGGCAAACGCACTCATTCCGTTTCCGAGATCACCCGATCCCTTGAAACCGAAACGGGAAGTACCGGTAGTCATGTCCTGCATACTCTTCCCACCAGACGCTTTCGAGAAGACAAGGTGATTGTCGATTCGTCCATAAGCGGTAATGTCGGCGGAAGCCACAGGTGCAGCGACAACCCCTGCGACTGCGACAGCGATTAGCTTTTTATTCATGTGAGATACCTCATTGTTGAAAAAGCAGAGTTAAAATTTTTGCAAAAATTGCGCAGTGTGGTCGGGCTAGTTGAAGCCCATAGCCAAGCAACCGCATTGGCCACTAGGATCAATATCCAACCATCCCGACAAATGCGAGGCAGATTATGCCACAAATTTCCAGAAAAATTAACTTTTTTTAATTTTTATTGAATTTCCATGGAAAAGTGGATTTCGTCGAAGTTTAGACGAAAAACAACATTAAAAAACAATAAGATGAAAAGATATAACATCCAATTATTTCGAAAAAAGGTATTTCTACATCAGCATTTGGAATATTTTTTCTTCGATTTTTTTATCCACGAGTCCCGATTGGATTACACCGCAGGGGGGAATATGATAGATTTCCAAGGCGTTGGAGCCATGATCTTGGCCCCCGATGAGTCTGGATGCGGAGGCATTTTGTAAGTGATTCGGGCAGTAATCACGTACTGTTCGGCTATACCATCAATAATCAATTTGTTAAGGGAAAAAATGGCGGCATCCTGCCCGAAATTACCTGGAAACTACCCCACCTTGTTTCGCATTGTCCCGGTTATGAACAAGTGCATTATTCCCATATTGCTGATACTGGCCCTGACAGCCTGTCAGTCCAGCAGCGAAAGATCCACGAAATCGACACTCCCAAAGTCGAAACAAGCCGATATTGAACCGGAGCAGGGAAGACTATTCGCTGCGTTTTTTCGACAAAAAGCACCCAAGGCCATCCTCTTGCCGCCGGATTTGGTGTCGACCGCCAGCGACCGAGTCCGGGAAAACCACGAACAGGCGAGCCTGGACAGCCAGCAGACGGTATTGCCCGAAGTCACCGGTGCCGAAATCATCATCGAAAACGGACAACGTTGGCTGCGAGTGGAAACCGATCCTCAAGCAGTCTGGGATAAGCTGGTGGACTTCTGGGCTATACTGGAAGTGGATCTGGTGAGCAGCCAACCCGCTGCGGGACTGATGGAGACGGACTGGATTGACCGGAATGCACCAGAGAAGGGGGAAGGCCTGTCCATTGCCAGACTGTTCAACCGGATTACCGGTGCGGGTGCATTATTGGATAAGTATCGAGTCCGGCTCGAACGCGAATCGGATCAGGTAACCCGGGTCTTTGTCAGTCACCGTTATTCGGAAAGAAAGGAAAAGGAATTTGCCTCGCCGCAGAGAAACACGGAATGGGAGTGGGTGTCGGGAGAAAACGAGGAAAATGTGGCTCAGCTATTGCAGACTTTGGTGCTGCTGTTTGAGGGATTGGAAGCCTCCGCCTGATGACTGGGGTCAATTCAAGTCATAAGGTCCTCGGGCGAGACAAGGACGTAATCGGGAAAAAGGTCCATCGGTAACCTCCCGCAGACATCCCCAAAGCAGTGGCTAAAGACGGCGTCGATTCTCCCTGCCTTGCCTAGTCTGACTCTTGGTGCTGAAATGGATCCAGCAGAGCCACCAGCCGTTCGTCTCCTGACGCCATGGCCTGATCCTGCGCCGTCCGGCCGCGGTGGTCTCGAAGCGACACAGACCGCTGTTCCGGTGGCAGTTGGCTCTCGGCCTGCACCAGCCGTTCGACGAGTGACACCAGGCCGAGTTCGACCGCCAGCATCAACGGGGTTCGCCCACGTCGGTCCGTAGCCTGCAACCCCCGCCCGCGTTCTTCATCCGTCCGGCATCGATCCATGACCGGGCCGATGTCCTCCGGGTTCGCCTGGAGGACCGCCTCGTGCAGCCAGCTAGGTGACCAGATGGCCCGGGCGGCGAGGTGACTGCTCAGCGAAGGAATCGGGCAGGCGTAGCCAAATTCGTCGGCTTTCTGCACCACGCCCGCATGTCGCATCGCCTCGAAAGTTTGCTGTCCCGTCAGCCCATCCGGCAATGCCCCCAAACCGACCTCTTCGGGGGGACACGCCTGATGCGCTCGGGCGAGAGCCGCCACGATCACATGCTCCGGCATTGAGGAACTGGTCTCCATCTCGTCCAACACCGTCGAGATTAGCCCATATCGACCCCGCAAGGCCCCTTGCATTCGCTGTTCATAATACCCGAATCGCAACCCCTGCGCCCGTCGCCGGACCGACTCCAGATCCACCATTCCCGGCCGCCAGTCCTGCGCCCGAATCGCCTCCGCCAGCGCGATCAGGAAATGTCGGCAGTGCATCGGCCAACCCTGACTGTCGTGTTGCAGCGCCCGGCCCCACGGTGCCCAGATAAGGGGACCGAGTCGGGCCGACGACAGGTGTTCGTCCACGAACCGGGTCATGAGTTCGTCCACTTCGTCGGCACTCAACCGCGCCAACGTCCGTTCGGATTCCATGGCGAGGCGGGTCAACCCCGATGCCCGCAACAGGTCCCCACTGTTGGCGAGGCCCCCATAGACCGGAAACAGGGGAGCCCCGTGTTCTCCCGTGTGGAGCAGTCTCAGATTGTCGATCAGGTGGGCCCGGGACAAGTCGGAATGAGGCCCCTTCAGCACCGTCTGGATCTCGTCGAACAGCAGGATCACCGGCACCGGGGGGAGCCCGGGTTCTTCCCCCGATTCGACGCCCATCTCCACCTGGGCCAGCCCCGGAACACCCAGCGAGATCGACTGCACGAATGTTCCCAGTCGCTGTCCCATGCCCGGCACTGGCGCCACCTTGGCCCTGATCGCCTGCAGACACCCGGCCATAGGCAGTTTGAGCACCCCGGGGTCCAGTGACACCGCCACCGGCGACCCTTCCCTCCCCACGGGCCATTCATCAGCGATGCGGGCCAGCAGGGCCGACTTGCCCGCACCGGGCGCTCCCTGGATCACCGTGGTCAGGTCAACCCCAGGCGCCAGCTCGTTCTGTCGGCGAAGGAGTCGGCGTACACACGCCCGCACATGGTCCAGTTCGGTCTGACGTCCGACGAAGATCGCGGCCCGGCCACGGTCGCGATCCTCCATGAATTCTTCGAGTGCCGTGCGTTGTGTCAGACCTAATGGTTGATGATTCTCTGCCATGGATTCAGTGTATCCCGGACCGGTTCTTTTCGCAATGTCCGGTGGATTTTGGGTGGATTCCATGTCCGTAACCAATCAGTCGGTTGCTTTGCATCAGGACCGTCTCCAAGGTATGCATCTCGGTTTATGCATAAACGCTTTGGATACGGGACGGCAAATCAACTGAACGGGGGGTAAATGTCCGATATCCGGACCGCCAAAATGGATACCCCACTTCCAGTCTGAAGTGCAACACTTAGCCCCGTCGCCTGATCGCTTGAGTCAGGCGGATGGCAGCGGGCCAGAGGATGGCCGACCCTCTCAGTTTGCGAACAACTGGAGAAGGGTCATGCCGACTGGCCACCACCCCCTGACCCACCCGGAAAGATCACCCATTTTCGCGCTCCAGTCCACCGGTCGATCCCAGCGACCGATGGCTGAGCCACTCGGACGGGACGTCAGCCCGATTTCCCAGGAGCTGTCCCGCCATCGCGGACAGCGCGGGGACCGTCACCAGCAGGCCCAGGGGAAGGCGACGAGTCGGCGTCGGGAAGCCTCGGCCGTGCCCTGGAAGATGACGCCTGAGCGTTGGGCGGTGGTCGAGGACCGGCTGCAGGCTGGATGGAGCCCTCTACCAGTGCCTGCGGCGTCGCGGGAAGAAGCCGAACTGGCGGGGAGGGCGATCTGCGGGACGCGGTCACCTTCCCGGTCGCGCAGACATCGCCGAACGCCCGGCGGATGGGGGAGGCCAAGGGCCGGTCGGGGGCTGGGAGCTCGACCTGTTCATCGGGGGGATGCCCCGGGGAGCCTGGATTTCCTGGGAGGATCGGGCCTCGAAGTTCATGGTGCTGATTCGGGTGGCCGGGAAGCCGGCGGCCGTGACCGGGGCCATTGTCCTATCAAAAAACCATACTTAGTGTCTGGCAGAAAACGCCTCTTTTTCGGGCGACCCGGCTCGGTCCGTCGCCAGTTCCCCCAGCAAAACAATAGGCAATCTCTATAAAACAAGAGAATCTGATCGAATTTCCCGATGACCGGCCGAGACCATCCCCCTTGGGGTCCCTGCTGACCCGGTTTTGCCAAAATGCGCCCACCGGTCCCCCCACCCTGACCCATCGGTCAGGGGAGGTGGATGCCGGAAAGGGGAGTCAGCGGCCGTCAGGCCGCTTTTCTTCTTCTTCGTCACCGAAGAGCATGTCCCGGAACTGGTTTTCGGCTGTCAGCGGATCATGGCGGTACAGCGTCGCCATGTTCCCCGCCAGGTTGAGTTCGGCGGCCTTTTTCACCAGCGCGGCACCCACCTCCACCAAGGCTTCCTGCGTCGCTTCGACGGATACGCTGCCATCGGCGTTTCGGCGTTCTTGGCAATTGAGGCGTCAATCTGTACGTTGGTCATTGGAGTGCTCCTTTTTGTCGCCCCGCCTAGGGGCGGTTTTTGGGTTTGAGGAGCACTCTACACCCCCCAAGAAGCCAAGGTCGGGAGCATCGTCGAAGACGGTGCCCGTGGAAAAATCACGGCCGGAGCGGCTGATTTTCGCGAAATTGGCCGAATCCGCGCAGGCTTCCGAATCCGAATCAGAAAATCCCTTTTAATTTCAAAGCATTAAAAAGTTGACAGCTCGCCATACAGAAATCACACCCTGCCGGGTGACGGGAAGCTCCAGCGGAACGCCGGTCTTGGTCTCCTCGACCCGGAAGGCGAGGGCCTCCCCGTCGATCCGCTCCCAGCGCAGGGTTAGCACCTCCTCGCGGCGCATGCCGGTGTAGAGCCCGAACCAGAGCGCGTCGCGGATCGCCGGGTTGTGGACCTCGGTCTCGATGCCCTGGTGCCAGCACGGCAGCACTTCCGCCAGCACCGAGATCTTGCGCCGCGCCTTGCGGTGGAACTTGCCGCCGCCAGCAAGCCAGAGATCGACCGGATTGCGCAGCCCCTCCCCGTCGACGCAGGGCCGGGGATAGATTGAGCGCAGCAGCGACATCGCCCGGTTGGCCGGCGACCAGCCGTGGTCGGCGGTGATGCGGTTGAAGCGGGCCTCGACGTCCCGGCGGGCGATCAGGTCGAAGGGACGGGCGCTGCCATGTTGCCCCACTTCCAGTCTGAAGTGCAACACTCGCCCCGCTCCCGGCATGAGGGCATCCCCCGAAGGAAGGAAGCGGGGCGGCGACCGGACCATTCAGCCCTCCCAGGGGCTGAAAGAGGCTGATGTCGGCCATCAATGACATCCATCTCGACGCCAAGGAGTCTGACCGAGGCGATTTCACGACGCCAGGGCCCGCTCGGACCGTGTCAGGCTGACTTCGGCCGAGCGGGGCCCGGTCCGTCGAATGCGGGCTTTCGGAAGAGAGGGGAGGGGAGGGGAGAGGAATGACCGCCTTCAGGGCGGGGCGGCAGCGGTGAAGACCTCTTCCGGGGTTCGATACCCCAGGACTTTCCGGGGCCGGCTGTTGATCCGCTCTTCCACCGCCTGGACCTGAGAGGCCGTCACCTGACGGAAGTCCGTGCCCTTCGGAAAGGACTGGCGCACCCGGCCGTGGGGGTGCTCGTTCAGGCCCCGCTCCCAGGAATGGTCAGGAGTGGCAAAATCCAAGTCGGCCCCGAGGGCTGCCGCAATCTCTCGGTGGCCCGCGAACTCCTGGCCGTGGTCCGCCGTGCAAGTGTGCACTTGATCCCGAATCGGCCCCATCCGCCGGACAATGGCCTCGGTCACCGCCGCCGTCTTCCCTTCCACCCCGATCAGCCCCATGAACTTCGAGGCCCGATCTACCCACACAATCCAGGCCCCCCGGTGCTTCACCCCAATGATCAGGTCAAGCTCCCAGTCCCCGACCCGGCCCTTGGCCTCCCCCATTCGCCGGGCGCTCGGCAATGTCCACCCGACCGGGAAGGTGACCGCGTCCCGCAGGTCGGCCACCGCGCCAGTTCGGCTGCTTCCCCCGGCGGCGCAGGCACCGGTAAAGATCTCCCCCCGCCGGTCGGTCCGCCCGGATGGACTGATCGATCCATTCCCGGCCGGCCATCACCTCCCCTTGCTGTCGAGACCGGCCCGAGATGGGTTCCGGGCTCCAGCCGGCCTGTAGCTGGTCCTCACCACCACCCAGCGCTCGGGGGTCATCTTCCAGGGCACAGCCGAGGCGTCCCGATGTCGGCTCGTCACCTTGCCTTGGGCTTGTTGGTGACGATAACCGCGCTGTCCGCGGTTGCGGGACAGCTCTCGGGAAATCGGGCTGACGTCCCGTCCGAGCTACTCAGCAATCTGCCGCTGGGATCGACCGGTGGACTTGAGCGCGGAAATGGGCGATCTTTCCGGGTGGGTCAGGGGGTGGTCGCCAGTCGGCATGACCCTTCTCTGTTGAATGGTCAACTGAGAGGGTCGGTCATCCTCTGGCCCGCTGCCATCCGCCTAACTCAAGCGATCAGGCGACGGGGCCAAGGGTTGCACTTCAGAGTGGCACGGGGGAACTGAAAAACAACAGAAAGAGCTTCATAAAATGCACGAAACCGGGGAGCACTCGATCAGCGATCTCGCCGAGATATTCTCCGTTTCAAGGGCAACTGTCTATCACACATTGCAAAGGCCCCAGAGGGATTAGCGTAGGATTTAGCACTGAGCCTGAATCAACCCCGCTATTTCTGCACCACCAGCGGGCGCGTTACCAAAGAGATCATACTGCAATACATCGCCAACCACTCGGCCAAACCTACCGGCGCCAGCCGGTAGTTGTTTAGAACTGGTCATCCACAGCGAAAGGCCGCTTTCAATCCTCCGATTTTGTTGAAAATGTCAGCTGTTGATCAAGCCGGATGGCGGAAGCGAAGTTAGGCGCCAGAGGCATTGCCTCCTCACACCGGTCTTGGCGCTGGCATCGGAATAAGCTTTGCCAGTTTCCGGAGGTTTTGGGCGGTTGCGGCGAGGAGGAATTCATCTTTCGCCCCGCATGGGCCGCGTAATCGAAGCCGATCGAGTCCGAGCATGCGCTTGAGATAGGCAAACAGCATCTCGACCTTCTTGTGGGCTTGGCAGAGGCGGTATATTCGTCAGTCCTGATGATGTCACGCGCTACTAAACCGCTGTGCCAGGGGTATGAGAAACCTGTACCAAGGCCGACATTCGCTTTCTTTCCTTCCGACGTCTGCTTTTTTGCTACAGCACGAAACTGGGCTTTCGTATTTCGTCGGCAGTACATCATTCTGGTGCTTGTTCACGAAAAAAGGAATATTTCGCATTATTGACATACTAGTATAGAAGTCCCTCGAAATTTTCCGAAAAAAGAGAATTTATAATAGTATGACATACCATGAGCGATTCGAACCTGCCACGAGGAAGAGCCCGGCTTGCCGCTGTGATACAGGCGGCAGGCGATGTCGTGCGCATCGAAAATGCGGCGCAGGCACTTGATGTTTCGAGAAAAAAGGCGGCAAAGCTGCTCGCGCGCTGGACCGAGCAGGGCTGGCTGCGCCGCGTTGGCACCGGAATCTATGTGCCGGTGCAGCTTGAATTGCTGGATTCGGAGCAGGTTCTGCAGGACCCGTGGATACTTGTTCCGGCCCTGTTTGCACCCGCCTATATCGGTGGTCGCACCGCAGCCGAACATTGGGACCTGACCGAGCAGATATTCCGTGACATCGTTGTCTTCACCGTGCGCCCTGTAAGGCAAAAAACGGTGGAGCAGCAAAGTGCTGTATTTACGCTTAAAAATGTCCGTGAAGAGCTGATCTTCGGCACAAAGACCGTTTGGCGCGGCCAGACCCGCATTGCCGTTTCTGACATTCACCGCACGATCGTGGACATGCTCGACGGTCCCGTCGGCGGCGGCGGCATTCAGCACGTCGAAGATTGTTTTTCGCAGTACATGAAACGCAACGACCGTGATCCGGAAAAACTGATCGAATACGCAGACCGTCATGGCAACGGCGCGATATTCAAGCGGCTCGGCTTTCTGGCCGAGCGATATCCGGACGGGCAGGTATTGGTCAAGCAGGCCAAGACCCGCTTGACCAATGGCCATACCAAGCTCGATCCCACGCTGGCGTGCGACCGGCTGGTAACGCGCTGGCGGTTGCGCGTGCCGTCAAGCTGGCTGAAAGGCGGTACCCATGATCGGTAAGCCGGAATTACTCGGCATCGCCAGGGCGCTACGGCTTACGCCACATGTTGTTGAAAAGGACTATGCGCTCGGCTGGGCGCTTGCCGGTATCTTTGCTCATAAAGAGCTTAGCGATAGCTGGGTCTTTAAAGGTGGTACATGCCTGAAGAAGTGCTACTTCGAAACGTACCGGTTCTCCGAAGATCTGGACTTCACACTTAAGGGCGGCTCGCACTTCGATGAGGCATTCTTGAAGCGTGTCTTTGCGGAAATCGCGGACTGGATATACGAACAGAGCGGACTCGAATTTCCCACCGACCTGCAGGACTTCGACATATTCGAAAACCCGCGCGGCAACCCGAGTTGCCAAGGCAAGCTCAGTTATCGCGGCCCGGTTTCTCCAAGCTCCGGCGGACTACCCCGCATCAAGCTTGATCTCACTGCCGATGAGCGCCTTGTGTTCACGCCCGTCAGGATACCGATCTTTCATCCATACAGCGATGCGCCCGATGGCGGCATCGAGGTGCTTTCATACGCCTACGAAGAAGCCTTCGGCGAAAAGGTGCGGGCGCTCGCCGAACGGGCACGGCCGCGTGACCTCTATGATGTAATCAACCTTTTCCGCAATGAAGAAGCCCGTCCTGCTCCTGCCGTTCTGCTCGATGTCCTGGCCCAGAAATGCGAATTCAAGGGCATCTCCCTACCGGCAAGACGGTGATCTCGACGAGCACAGAGGCGATCTTGAAGGATCCTGGGCCAACATGCTGGCGCACCAGCTTCCGGAGTTGCCACCGGTAGACTCGTTCTGGAATGCGCTGCCGGAATTTTTCGCGTGGCTTGGCGGCGCAGCAGCACCGGCAATCCCGGCGGCCTACACAATGGCTGCCGGTGAAACCGTTCTCCGGGAGCGTACATTGCGCTTGCCGGTCAGCGGGCGCACCCAGTCTGACCTGGAAGTCATCCGTTTTGCAGCTGCGAACCGGCTCTGTGTCGAACTCGATTACACCGACGAAAGTGGACGCCGCAGCACACGCTTTATCGAGCCCTATTCACTTCGGCGTACCCAGGATGAAAATATCATCCTGCATGCCTGGAATGTCGACCGGGACCAACATCGTAGCTACCGTGTCGACCGGATACAGGGCGCACGGACAACGAACCGTAGCTTTACCCCTCGCTATGCCATCGAATTGACGCCGAGTGGGCCAGTGTCGATTCCGCAGACCGATCGCTCGTCTTCAGGTTCACCAAGTGGCGGGTTTGGATTGATGCGCGCACCTGTGCGGCGCGAAAGGCTCCGGCGCCGCCCCGCAATGCGCTCGATTTCTTCTTTCGGGCCGACTTACGTCTATCCATGCGGGACATGCGGCAAGAAATTCAACCGTAAGAAAATGGATGGTCGTCTGAACAAACACAAGGCACCCGGTGGTTTCCAGTGCAGCGGACGGATAGGATTTCTGGTCGATACGAAATACTGAACACAATTGTCTGCTCTTGAGAAAGCAGCGCAGCTCATCAGCTTTGCTGACTATGCGGAACAGCTCGAATTCAGGTGTGCCTAACGCTTTGCATTCAACTAGGCCGGTGTCGTCGGGGAGATCACAAAGTTCGTCATACCGCCGACAATTGCGGCGGCATCGGGAATGTCGTTCGCGCAGAACTGGCAACCAGCAGAGGGATGGACGACGAAAATGTCGGATGAGCGTACATAATGGCCATATGAGTATATCTCACCTAGGGTGATCCTTTCCCGGTATGTGCCTAAGCTGGAAAGGTCCTGCCCATGAAGAAGAAAGAACGAGCGGCAACGTTCATCTCACCGCCGGCGAACGACAACGGACCTGGAAGAGAAGCGGTGCAGGAAGCGGAACGGCATCTCAACACCATCGCCAAAGCCATTGGACGCCATATCGTCCGCGAACAGGTCAGGATCCGGGAGCGGGGACGAGGGAAGCGGCGGCCAACGACAATAAGGACCGGTCCGCCAACGGCGGGCGAAACGCCCCGACGGCATGTTTGGTGGCCCGAAAGCCAGAGCGAGAGGGGCCGGAACCGGACGAATGAATCTTGTGTCTGAAAAATGAAAGGAAGTCCGATGACCCGTGTTGCACTGTACGCCCGCTATTACTCGGACAACCAGAGCGTTTCCTCCATTGAGGACCAGTTCCGTATCTGCCGGGACCAAGCGGCACGGGAGAAGTGGAAGGTGGTGGGCGCCTGCAAGAACGCCGCTATCTCGGGCGCCAGCGTCACCCTGCGGCCGGGCATCCAGGCGCTGCTGCAGGACTGTCGTTATTACACACTTAACAACGGACTCATTGGCCCGCAGGCTCCAGGACATTCATCCCGGAGGATCGGACCATGCCGATTGGGCTACGCCCATTCGATGCCCAGACCGTGGAGTGGTTTCAGCAGGCGCTGCCACCGGAGGGGATCCGTCGCCGGGCTCTGGCACGGGAGCGGGGCGAGTGTTGCACTTCGGAGTGGAAGTCAGGCCGGAAGGAATACTGGAGATGTCGAGTGGTCTCTCACAGCAAGGTTTACTTCCAGCATATATGTCACCCTTTAATATCGCTCGAAGAACAACGTGTTGGGGCTCTCCGAGACATGGCGGAAGTTCTTGAGTGCCTGCCTGACACTCTCAATGACTTCGACGCTGGGATGAGAATACGGCGATGAATTACCAGCCGCCGCAATGCAATTGACAAGACGAGGACAGTTTAGGATTTCGGAACTGAAATTGTGATGGGATCCATGATGCGGGAGCAGCAATGTGGACAGGTTGCGCAGAAAGAAACGGTATGAATGTTGCTAGGCATTCCTGATCTGAACGTTCTTTAGTTCGGCATCTCCGGTTCCAATCCAACCTGAGGCGCTTTTCCAGTAAATTGCGTCGTGCAACCAGTATCCAGAAAAACACCCCCAGTATTTTTTTCTCAGGATCGGACTTGGGACCCGAATACACTGACATCGATACGCGGTTGTGGTTCGCGCCGAAACACCTTGTGTAGCAACCCTTGCGGGCTTTTCGCTGCTGGGTGTCTCGAAGCGCTTCAGCAAGCCGCTTAACGGTCAGGTTCTTCAGGTTGGACAAACTAAAAACGTTCGCAATTTCGGTCTCGAACTTGGAAATCGCTTGTGGCTCCGGGTCGACATGCGGCACGAACACCCAGTCTAAATTACTGGACCCGGCACCCGGGGCCAACATCTCTCCTGACTTCATCGACTCAAGGACTGCAGGAGTGACCGTGCCCTCTTCTCTCATCTCGTGCAGTTCCAAGGAAATTTCACTATAAAGCGGTTCGCGGTCTTCAGGAGAGTCTTCCGAGTCGGTATCCGTAACCGGCGCTTCGTCGAGTGGCGACGGTTGTACCTCGACGATACGGTAGACTCCCCGTTGACCGAACCATCTATGAGGAGCCAGACTGGCTTCAATCAACGAATACGACAGCGTATTGTCTGTCGCGGCGGCGACAAGATTGGCAACGGCGAGGCCAACACGCAGATGAGGAATGAAGACCATGTTGACACGAACACTGCCGAGGAGACGGTTCAGCCCGTTCACATGGTCGTCATGAAGATGGGAGACGAAGAGCGCGTCGATCCCTTTATGTTGCTGGCGCATGCTATTCATGGAACGTTTCAATGCTGTCTTGTTCTTCGATCCACAATCGTAGACGTAACGGAAACAGCCCGCTCCCGACCCGTTGTCCCACTTGACGGCCCCTACGTGAAAGCAACCTTGGCCGACCGGGTACTGAATTCTGGTTACTTTGATCAACGTTCGGTTCTCCCGATTTATACTTGAGTGAAGGACTTGTGCTGCAGGGTTATTTCCATTCCGATCCTCTGATAAGAACATCAAGAGGGAATGAGTAACACAGACACATACGCACCTTGCTTCGTCGTTCTTCTATCGTTGGGTTGGTCATGGGAATTAAGTGTTAGTTGTTCATTGGTATGGCGTAATCACTCCCATATGGTTGTAAAGCGTGGACCTTACTGGCGGGTGGCCTCGGTGACTCTGATCCCCAAGTCTCGCAGCAGGGATCTGACCTCCCGCACCCACCAGTCGCCCGGACTTCCTGACCGCACAGAAAATTCAACTATATGGCAGGCTTTGTGTGGTTCGACTCCAGGTGCTGAAGCGGGTTCAGCAGAGCCATCAGCCGTTCGTCTCCTGACGCCATGGCCTGATCCTGCGCCGTCCGGCCGCGGTGGTCTCGAAGCGACACAGACCGCTGTTCCGGTGGCAGTTGGCTCTCGGCCTGCACCAACCGTTCGACGAGTGACGCCAGACCGAGTTCGACCGCCAGCATCAACGGGGTTCGCCCACGTCGGTCCGTAGCCTGCAACCCCCGCCCGGGTTCTTCATCCGGGTGGCATCGTTCCAATGCAAGGTCCAGACTCCCCATCTCGGAGTTCAGTATGGCGTCATGCAGCGGGCTGGGTGGGAGTGTGGCCCGGGCGGCGAGGTGACTGCTCAGCGAAGGAATCGGACAGGCCAACTGGCCGTTGGCGGTTTTTTGCACGATCCCGGCATGCAACAGGGCCTCGAAAGCCTGACCCGCCGTCATCCCCTCGGGCAAGGCACCCCGCCCCCAATCACCGGCTGGCCGATCCTGATGTGCCCGTTCAATCCCGTCGATGATTTCCAGTTTGCCCATCGTGCCCCGCTGGCCGACCGCTTCCAGAACGGTCGATATCAGGATATGTCTTCCCTCCAGTTCCCCCTGCATTCGCTGTTCATAATACTCGCATCGCAACCCCTGCGCCCGTCGCCGGACCGACTCCAGATCCACCATTCCCGGCCGCCAGTCCTGCGCCCGAATCGCCTCCGCCAGCGCGATCAGGAAATGTCGGCAGTGCATCGGCCAACCCTGACTGTCGTGTTGCAGCGCCCGGCCCCACGGTGCCCAGATAAGGGGACCGAGTCGGGCCGACGACAGGTGTTCGTCCACGAACCGGGTCATGAGTTCGTCCACTTCGTCGGCACTCAACCGCGCCAACGTCCGTTCGGATTCCATGGCGAGGCGGGTCAACCCCGATGCCCGCAACAGGTCCCCACTGTTGGCGAGGCCCCCATAGACCGGAAACAGGGGAGCCCCGTGTTCTCCCGTGTGGAGCAGTCTCAGATTGTCGATCAGGTGGGCCCGGGACAAGTCGGAATGAGGCCCCTTCAGCACCGTCTGGATCTCGTCGAACAGCAGGATCACCGGCACCGGGGGGAGCCCGGGTTCTTCCCCCGATTCGACGCCCATCTCCACCTGGGCCAGCCCCGGAACACCCAGCGAGATCGACTGCACGAATGTTCCCAGTCGCTGTCCCATGCCCGGCACTGGCGCCACCTTGGCCCTGATCGCCTGCAGACACCCGGCCATAGGCAGTTTGAGCACCCCGGGGTCCAGTGACACCGCCACCGGCGACCCTTCCCTCCCCACGGGCCATTCATCAGCGATGCGGGCCAGCAGGGCCGACTTGCCCGCACCGGGCGCTCCCTGGATCACCGTGGTCAGGTCAACCCCAGGCGCCAGCTCGTTCTGTCGTTCCAACAGTGTTTCCAGTCGGTCTCGGATCAATGCCAACTCCGCCTGCCGACCGATGAAGATCGCAGCGCGACCCCGGTCTCCCTGACGGATGAGTTGTTGCAGCGTGGCCCGCTGCGCCTCACTCAATGATCGTTCTTCATCTGCCATGGATTCAGTGTACCCCGGACCGGTTCGTTTCGCAATGTCCGCTGGACTTTGGGTGGATTCCATGTCCGTAACCAATCAGTCGGTTGTTTACATCAGAACCGTCTCCTAATGTATGCAGTGCAGTGTTGCACTTTGGAGTGGCACATGGAAAGACAGTATACTATCTTTGCTTGTTCGAAGATTGCACACGATACTGAACAGAAAGGGCCACGGAATAGACGTAGCCCACAATTAGCAACCGTACCGTGAAATGATACAAAATACAGGGGACCCAGGCTAGAACAGTTTTCATGCCCACTAAGAACAGGAGATGGCCAGTCTGTCTGGGGCAGCCGAACCATCCAGGGGGAACAGGGATCAGGGGCGGGAATGTAGGCCGTGCTATAGAGTGAAAACAGGGGCCCCGAAGCTGTCCGTATTCGGATAAGATGAACCCTATGAACATGAGACCCTTTCCCAAGCCGCCGCCGGCCGATCCCCTGCCCCTCGATGTCTGGCTGAAACGGACTGACCGCGCCGAAGCGGGCCGGGAGCCGTTCTTCCGGGGACGAGAGGCAGAATACGGGGTGTACCAGTCGTCCGTCAGCAGTCTCAGCGAAGGCATCGTGGGCGGTGGGACGATGATCTTCCAGGGGGCGCCGGGCGCAGGCAAGTCCGCGCTGATGGCCGAGTGTCTGGAAGCGGTGCGACGCCACTCGACCCCAGCCGACCCCTGGGTGGCGGTCACCCTCCGGCCGGAGACCCTGCAGTCGGCTGTCGATGTCGTGATGCGACTGGTCGAGGCGGCCAATCTGGAAATGACCCGATTACGCGGGCTGGAATCCGGCGTGCTGGCCGGGAACCTAGAGGACTGGCTGGACCGGGGCCGCCGGTTCTACCAGGAGTTGTCCGAACGGGGAGTGGGGGTCGGCGGAATCTCCGTGGGAGGCCGGCCGGCGGCGGACCAGGGGGAGACGCCGCTGTCTGCGGAACGAGCCTTCCGGCAGGCTGCCGCGTTGCTGGCGCAATGCCGTCTGGTGGTGTGTGTGGACGAGGCGCAGAATACGCCGGTGTCCGCACAGACGAAGGGGGTGATGGACTGTCTGCACCAACCCCCCGGCGGGCTTTTCCTGGTGGCGGCGTTTTTCGGCTTGAGCGATACCCAGGAGGTGCTGCGTCAGTGCGGCCTGTCGCGCTTTGCCCGGGGGCGGGTGGTGAATCTGGAGCCCTTGCCTGTCGAAGAGGCCGCCGCGGTGATCCGGGCGGCCTTCGCCGCCTATGGGTTCACGGGCACCCCGGCCGATCGGGAACGGTGGATCACCCGGCTGGCCGAGCTGTCCCAAGGCTGGCCGCAGCATCTCAACAGTGTGTCGGTGGCGGCAGGGGAGGTGCTCCAGGCCCACGGGGGATGCATGAATCCGGCGGGTCTGGAGCAGGCCATGGCCACCGCCGAAGAATCCAATCGGGAGTACTATGCGGCCCGCCTGGCGGCTGGCTCCAGTCGGACCTGGGTCTATAAGCGATTGGCCGAGGTGGCGGAAGAGCATGGTGGTCGGTTGTCGATTGACTGCATTGAGTCGCTGACCGAGGCGGTGCGCGGGAAGAGCGGCGAATCCCTCGACCGGTTCCTGACCAGTGCCCTGCATGCGGGCCTGCTGGCGCCGGTGCGGGGCTGGCCGGATCATTACCGCATTCCGATTCCGTCCTTCAGCGACTATCTGCGGGCCTTGCCGGTGGAGTCACCATCGGACTGAACCGAATCGTTCCTGCGGTGGCCCGTCGAGGATCTCGATTTCCCGTCGGGGGCTCTCACCGCATTGAACCCAATGAGCCCTAGGCCAATTTCCGATATCCCGAACCGGGGAGGTCGGAGGGGGGAGTCGCTTGTGGTCGTGCACCTTGACCCCGTCGAAGGCGGGTGCGAAGGGTTTTTCGGATGACCGTGACCGGTGGGCATCCCGTCGGGGGCATCATCGCCCACTGACCGGCTCGGTTGGGGTAAGATGGCCGGTATGATGAACTTGATGCTCTTTCCCAAACCCCCACCAGCCGATCCTCTGCCCCTCGATGTCTGGCTGGACCAGACGGACCGGGCGGAAGTCGGTCGGGAGCCGTTCTTCCGGGGTCGCGAGGCGGAATTCGATCTCTTTCGCCGCGCCGTCCGCAGTCTTCAGGCGGGACGAGTCGGGGGTGGCACGATGGTGTTCCAGGGGGCACCGGGCGCGGGCAAGTCCGCGCTGATGGCCGAGTGTCTGGAAGCGGTGCGACGGCATTCGACCCCGGAAGCGCCCTGGGTGGCGGTGTCCCTGAACCCTGGCTCCCTGCGATTTCCTGATCGGGTGGTCCGGGCCATGGTGCAAGCCGCCCAGGCGGAGAGTGAACGTCTGCGCGAGCGGGCCTCCGGTGCTGTCTCCAAGGTGCTGGGGGATTGGCGGGAGCGGGGCCGGCAGCTCCTGCGGGAGATCCCGGACCGGGATGTCTCGGTCGGGGGGGTCTCTTGGAGCCGGAGAGAAAAAGAGATGTCGGTCGAAGGATTGTTCGAGCATGTCCGACCGGGGTTGTCGGGGTTCCATTTGGTGGTGTGTGTGGATGAGGCGCAGAATACCCCGGTTGATCGCTTGACCCGGGATGTACTGGATTGCCTGCATCGGGACCCGCGGGGGGTTCCGCTGGTGGTGGCGTTTTTCGGACTGAGTGACACCCAGGACGTGTTGCGTCAGTGCGGTCTGTCGCGCTTCGCCGACGGACGGGTGGTGAACCTGGACCCCTTGCCTGTGGAAGAGGCCGCCGAGGTGATCCGGGCGGCCTTTGATGCCTATGGGTTCACCGGTACCGCCGAGGAACAGGACACCTGGGTCACCCAGTTGGCGGCGTTGTCCCAAGGCTGGCCGCAGCACCTCAACCGGGTGGCGGTGGCGGCAGTCCGGGTGATCCATGACCATGGGGGACCGATGAACGCCTCGCGGCTGGAGCAGGCACTGGCGCTGGGCCGGGAGCGCAAGGAGGCGTACTATGCCGGACGGCTGGCGGCCGGGTCTCGACCGCCCTGGGTCTACCGGCAGATGGCGCTGGCGGCTCAGCAGAAGGGGGGCGTGTTGCCCTATGATGATCTCCGGCCGTTTCTGGCGGAAGAAAGCCTGGATGAATTCCTGACCCAGGCCCTGCATGCTGGGCTCTTGGCGCCGGTCAAGCAGTTGCCCTACCACTATCGGATCCCGATTCCGTCTTTCGGCGACTATCTGCGGGACTTGCCGGTGGAGCCGCCTTCGGCTTGAACTGGCCCCTTCTCGCTATAATTCTGTCGAGGGTTCCGACCTCCCGGCCGGATATCTTACCGCCCAAGAGACATGGATCAACCCAACTTGCCATCAAGCCATTCTGTCAGAGCAGGTTAACCGGTCGGGTCCCGAGGGATTTTTGCTATTCGAATGTCACGGCCAACTGCCAAGTGGGTCATCCGGTATCGCGGCCAGAAAGCCATTCCGGGATAAACGGGTTCGATATCTGGAACCGGCACCGGCTACATCTTATGGTGACTTCTTACCCATGATACATTCGTCGGGACGACTGAGGCTGAATTCGCCTAGCTGACTCCGGTAAAACAAGGTCGTAGGTGATAATCCGCCGGGAATGTGAACTTTATACAGAATACATCCCTCCGAGGAATGCCCTGCAGGAGTATAAATTTCGCCCCGGTACACGATCGCTGACGGGGAATCAATCAGTTCGGATGCAGGAATCTGATGACCAGATTCGGTGCAGGCCGCACTCAGTAAGGACCCGCCAGCTAGTGCAAGGGCCAAGCAGGGATTCATCGTTACCAGATTAGCCGGTATGTCATGCCAATGCTGGAATGGCTTTGCCCGGAAACATGACCACTATTGATGGCACGGCTCACTTGAAATGCCACCTCGCCACCCAATGCTTCACGGTCATGACGAAGCGTCATCCTGGCTTCACGATTCTCCGGCCGGAGGGGAACATGATATTCATCGTACAGTCGTTGCCCATTCTCGAGTCGTCCATTCTGGATTCGGAATAGACCGGTGCCGGATTCGGCGTGTAGCGGCTGTTCGATCACCACCCCTGTTTGGGGGGTACCAACTCGTAGGGACATGGTCGACAGGATGGAAGGGGATGCCCGGAAGATGGCATCTTTTTCATATCGGGGCAAACTGAGAGCCAGCGTGCCCATGGCATCCAACCTCAATCCACTGGCGAAGTCGTGTCCCAAAGTGCTGGAAGCCCAGACCATGCTGGAGCGAAGGTCAGAACCAAATGCGCCGTCCACTTCAGATCCCAGGTAACTGGCGTTTTCGAAATTCATCCCGTATCCCCATCTACCATTTTGTGGTGGCCGGGCAAGGCTTGCCGAAGTGGGACCCAAGCCGGTGATCCACCCGTGCCCACCATCCAACCAAAAGTGCCCCGCATCGCCAGCAGGTATCCAGGGCAATCCGAAAACCGTTGGGTCAGTGGTTGGAACCCGTCTTGTCCCATTTTCTTTCAGTACCGGAATCGGAGAACGGTTCCCTTCCCGTGTGGAGATCAGGGTGGTCAGGGGTACCCAGAAAGGAAAATCCTGTTCGTCGAATGCCGCCAGTTCGATGTGGTTGATGCGCTTCGTGATTGAGCCAAAGGCGGCCGGTAGTTGAAGAGTGGTTTCGCTCAGCGCTTGTGCCGTCTGTCCGGCGCTCAGGATACCGACCGGTGATAGGGCAGCTTCCAGATCAAGGAAGCCGGCCCCATACACCGTCATATCAGAATAGGGGCCGGTGCGATCAGCCGTATCCAGCATCCGTCTCACAATTTGAGTGTTTCCGCGGGTGCCCCGGAAATGCTCCATCAGCAAGGCCAGTGCTCCAGACACCACAGGGGTCGCATAGCTGGTGCCATATAATCCATTTCTGACATTACCTCGTCCTGGCCTGGAGCGATTGGGGACAAGTCCCCGTACAGTACCCGGCGCAGCAAGGCAGTAGTGTGGTCCGTGTCTCGTTGAATTCCAGTTGGATGGAAGACGGCCGCATCGGTTGGAATAGTCGCCTATGATGCCGGTTTCCGGATCCGTCGCTACCACCGCCAGGTTATGCCCGCGCAGTGCCGGGAAGAGATAAGGTTGGTAGGCTCCAAGACCCGGTTGGGGATCGCTATCGTTTCCCGCCGCCCAGACAATGATGGTTTTTTCGGCATCTGGCCGATCAGACTGCCAGTCGGCATTCTGGGATATGGGCAAATATCGGCTTAACCATCGTGCGTTATTCAGGGCGCTATTGTAGGAAAACCAAGTTAGGCGATGTCCATAGGACCGATTGATGATGTCAAACTTTCTGTAGTTATCGCGCACAATCTTCGCCAGCGACTCATCAAACTGTCTGCGTTCTGCGATCGGGAGATACTGTATTGCCAGTCGCAGTTCATTCGATGCTTGTGCGGCTGTCGTTTGGTCATCTGAGAGATTGTTGGCGATGGGAATGATGGTGGCTCCCGGCGCCACACCGAGATTGGTTCCGGCGGCGACTGACGCCACTATCGTCCCATGGCTTCCCTGTCGTCCGTAGGGTGTCGGCAGTTCCCACCAACGGTTGAATTCAGCGATCGTACCATCCTCAGGATAATGATTGTCCACTATAAACACGCTGTCGTCTCTGAGTGGCCATCCGCTCTCACGCACGATCTGTTGCGCCCAATTGTTATGGGCTTCTCCATCTTCGTTGCTGTTTCCTTCCCATATCGAACACCGGGCAGTAAACCGACAGTCAGCAATTTCGCCAAAGGAGAAATCTCCCAAAGGACGAGAGTACAACAGGGAGGCTCCGTCCGCCGCACGCAGCTTGATCCGGCTTCCGAACTCGGCGGTTTGTGTGTAATCGACAATGCTGTCATCAATCCCGATTCTCACCCCCCTGCCAGTGAGGCCTCTGGCATAGGCATGGTGCGTCCCGACCTGTTCCAGCACTTTTGGCTGTTGGATGGTAAAGCGTCTTGTTTGCAGATGGTATTCCGGATTGGACGTCACGGGTCGTGGCGTGGGGTCAGGAGTCGGTGTGGGTCTGGGTGTAACCGGAACCGGATTCCCACCTCCCCCGCCACCGCCACCACCACAGGCAACCAGGGTGAGAATCGATAGGAGGCTGCAGACAATCAGGATGGAACGCATGAAAATATCAGATGAAATCGACAGGTCCTCTCCCGCGCACTGGAGGGATGCTGTGGGTCAGGCTGGCAAGCAGACACGAATTCCGAGAGGGCCCCATCGATTCAGCAACAAACGGGGCATCATCCCGATTGCCATGATTGGCTGGGATCCTCGACGGACAGCCGGATAGGGCATACATCTCTGAAGTCCGCAATAGGATACCGTGTTGTGGCGAGGGCGGAGGAAGACCGATACAAGATAGCGTCCAGGTGGTCAACCGCCGATCCGGCAACTCGCCGAAGGAGCCACCCTGTCCACAGATTCCCCATGCTGGCGTTGGCGCCCGGAAATCACGCCGAATCCACGGGGGGATGTCCTTGGCGGGGATTGCTGGTGCAGCCTGTGGGTTACCAACGAAAAGCCGAGCTGTGTGGTAACATTATCGTCCCTTTCGCACCTGTTGGAAGAGCGTGTTCCCCGAGACTGTTGCATCACTTTGGCCGCAAAAGATGCGGGTGTTTGGCGGACCCGTTTCGCTGTGACGGTAACCATTAATCCTGTTCAATCGCATGACCGATCCGCCCTGTCTCCCCGATTTCAGCGCATAGCCCAACTGCAACCAATCCTGTCATCACGTTCGTCGCGACTCCCGCCAGTGGGGGGATGGCCAATCGCAGTCCGAGATGACTTTGTGCACATTGCACCTCGCAGCCCTGCACGGCGATTCGCGATGGAGCAGGGGGCCGAATGCCTGAGCCCGCAAAGCGTGTCGGCAAGGGGCGTGACAAGTCCGCCCCCAAGCGCCCGGTCATTTTGGGCTGGCACACCACCGATGAACAGGAAATCGAACGTCGACAATGGCGCGGCATCACGGAAGTCACCGAATGTGAGGCAACGGAACCGGCCTTCCCGGCCTTTGGTTCATTTCGGGTGCAATCCAGTGGTGCAAGCCATTACGTCGTTGAAATCAGACACCTTGACCGTCGCTGGAATTCCTGTACTTGCCGGGATTTTGAGGTGTCCCAACTGGGCACCTGCAAGCATATCGAAGGCGTTCTTCACCTGCTTGGCCAGTCTGACAGATCGGAGCAGGTGGGTGCTGCGGGTCGACAGTCTCCCCGCATTGAGGTGTACCTGTTCTGTCCGACCGACACAGCCCCCACCTTGATGCGCCCCGAAGGACCCTGTCCCGCTGATCTATGCGATGAAGTTGAGCACCGACTCCAGGAGTTGCAGCAACTCAATTCGGATCAGGCAGTTGAACGCCTGCGGCAGATTGCCAATGAGCACCCCCAACAACTGCGTGTCTCCCGGTTGCTTGAGCCGTGGTGGGAACAGCAAAAGGCAAGGAATCGGCCAGCCAGTCGGCGCGAAGCTTTCCTGAATCAGGTGGAAGCGGGTGAGCGCACCTTCGAGGTGCTGAATTTTCCCCTGTTCCCCTATCAGCGGGAGGGCATGATGCATCTGGCGTTCAAGGAACGTGCGCTGCTGGCTGATGAAATGGGGCTGGGAAAAACCTGTCAGGCCTTGGCGGCCTGTGAATTGCTGCGCCAGACAGAAGGCGTTGAACGTGCCCTCATCGTTTGCCCCGCATCACTCAAGTCGGAATGGGCCGAACAAATCGAAGGGGCGACGCAACTGCCCTACCGCGCGGTCTTCGGAGAGCGTGCCGCACGGCTTGAAGCCTACCGAAACCCGGTATTCTTCACGATTGTCAACCATGAGCAAATCCTGGCTGATCGGGCGAAAATTCAGGAGCTGTTGCGGCCGGACATCGTCATCCTGGACGAAGCCCAGCGCATCAAGAACTGGCGCACGAAGACCGCCAACGAGGTCAAGCAACTCCAAAGCCGCTTTGCCTTTGTGCTGACCGGCACGCCGATCGAGAACCGGATCGACGAAATCTACTCCATTCTCCAGTTCCTGAATCCCGAGATACTGGGTCCTTTGTTTCGGTTCAACCGTCAATACTACCGTCTGGATGACAAGGGTCGGGCCATTGGCTACAAGAATCTGGACGAACTCGGTGAGCGCATTCGGCCCTACATGTTGAGGCGGCGCAAGATTGAGGTGGAAGACGACCTGTCACCCCGCATGGTCAACAACTACTTCGTTCCGATGACCGAAGAGCAGCAGGTCCGTTACGATGACTATGCCAGCCTCGTCGCCAAGATTGCAGCAAGAGCAAAATCGCGTCCCTTGACGGAAGCTGAATTCAAACGACTGCAACTCGCTTCCTGCATGCGCATGCTCTGTGATACGCCCTTCATTCTCGACGAGGAGGTGCGGGACTGTCCGAAGCTGGAGGAGCTTGAGCGCATCCTCGAAGAACTGCTGACCGATGACGAATCCAAGGTCATCATTTTTTCGGAATGGGTCCGCATGTTGTCGCTGGTGCAGTCCCTGCTGAGTGATCTGGGTATCGACTATGCCTTGCACACCGGATCGGTACCGCAAAAACAGCGGAAGGTGGAAATCAACCGGTTTAAGCAAGACCCCAATTGCCGGGTCTTTTTGTCATCGGAAAGTGGCGGGGCCGGATTGAACCTTCAGGTGGCCAATGCGGTCGTCAACCTCGACCAGCCTTGGAATCCGGCCAAACTGGAACAACGGATCGCCCGGGCTTGGCGCAAGCACCAAAAGCGTACCGTGACCGTCGCGAATCTGGTCAGCGAAAACTCGATCGAGCACAACATGCTCTTTCTGATTGAACAGAAAAAAGCCATTGCCGGAGCCGTCCTGGACGGCGAGTCCGAGTCCGGTACCATGGACTTGCCCTCGGGCCGGGCGGCATTCCTTCAGCGTCTGGAGGAAGTGATGGGAACTGTGGTGCCCAAAGAACGCACCCCCGACCCCAAAACCGACCTCCTGGAACGGCTGAAAGAGACGTACGGAGACCGGCTGGTCATGCTGGAGGGGCAGACCTCGGAGGATGGCCAACAATTGCTACTGGCGGTGGTTGACCCCGATGAAGTCGGTCAGGTCGACGCCTTCGACCAAACCTTGGCTGGGATGGCCGTACGGACCATTGGCCGCGATACCTACGAGAAGATGCTTGAACTCGAAGCTGCCGGGTTTCTCAAGTTCACATCAAGCACCGCCGAAGTCCTTTATCAGTCCACCCGGCCGGCTCCAAAGCAGGAGCAGGAGAAAAAACGCCTTGTCCAGGCGCGGGCCCTGATGGAGTCGGCGGAACACAAATTCCGCATGGCGACCCTGCTGGCAGATGGAGGATTTGCAAAAGAGGTCGCCGCCCAGGCCCCTGATATTGCCAAAGACGCTGTCGGCGCACTGTCGAATGCCTGCGAAGGTTCCTATGCTGACGAGCAGGAACCGCCGCCACTGTCTGCGAACGATTGTCCGCTTCTGGCCATCTACCGCAAGCACTGTTCACCAAATCCATCTGGTTGTGTACCGATGGAGACGAGGCGGACCCGGAGATGGCCGAACCGGAGTTTGCCGACGGGCAAAATGCCCTGAACAGTGTCAGCGAGATTCTGGTCTATGTAAGAAGCGTAGTGGGCGATGCGTTGGCACATCACCACGCCGACCCATGAGGCGGTTATCAGTATCGAGCCGGGGCATCACTCGATGCCCGTTCCACCCCTAGACGCCATGCACACCCAGCCGGCAGCGGGTGATGCCGTGGGTCACTGCGGAACGATCGATCGAAGTCGAGCAACGAAAGACCCTGGAGCCAGCCTTCTGCCACGGTGCCCATTCGGTCATCGAGGGGACGCACAGAGGCCGACGGGTCCAGGACCGTTTCGAAATCGAGGGAACCGGGGGATGCCGGGCGATGAATGAGCCCCCCGACATCGGAACCAATCCCAGGGCAAACAGTGGACGAAACCATGTTCTCCACCGGCTCGAACCGCCCGGTTTCATGGACTTGTTCAGGTTAGCCGGAATTGTTGGGACGAGCCGTCTGATGTCAGTCGTGCGGAGTGATCCGATGGCGTCTACGGCTCGTGCTGGCTACCACCTGTAGGTCGGGTCGGAACGACTCGATCACACTTTACACTGATTCCATTGGAATCACCCCCTCGTGCGAACCCTATCTGCGGGGGACAACTGGTCTCGGCCAGACTGGAGTGACGTGAAAGGGATGGTCAGGCGACCCGGACTGAAGGAGGGTATCGTCTGGGCAACAGCGATATCAGGGAGGGTGAGTTCGAATGCTGACCGGATATCGAGTAACCTTTCAACATGAAGTGGGGGCCGGAGAAAGACGAGTGCCTCGTGGTGAATCCTGCGGTTTCCAGGCTTTTCGCCAGAGGCGATGGTTCGATATCGCTGGATTCGGTCGGTCGAACAGATCCCACCGTCCCGATGTCCTACCGTCAGGAAGGATTGGTCTCAAAAATAGCAGTGCTGTTCTTCCGGGAAACGACCGGATTTGACCTCCTCCACGTATGTCCGGATAGCCCCTTGGATGCCCCCGCGATTGCCCTCCAGGTAGTTCTTCACGAACTTGGCCGTCTTGCCAGGATAAAACCCGAGGAGGTCGTGCCACACCAGGATCTGACCATCGGTTTGAGGCCCGGCCCCGATACCGATGACGGGAATCTCCAGCATTTTGGTGAGTGCCTGACCCAGTGGCACTGTCACACATTCGATCAACAGAATACTGGCTCCCGCCTGCTGCAGAATGAGGGCCTCATCCAGGATGGCCTGGGATTTTTCCGGATCACGGCCCTGTACCCGATAGCCCCCCAGATGATTGATCGACTGGGGGGTTAGGCCCATATGTGCACAGACCGGAATCCCTCTTTCCGCCAACAGCCGGGTCGTTTCGGCCAGCCAGGCCCCCCCTTCCAACTTGACGATCTGAGCCCCCTCACGCATCAACACCGCCGCATTCTCCAGACTGGCGGATTCGGTGTAATAGCTCATGAAGGGCAAATCGGCCATGATCATGGCCCGGCGGTTGCCTCGGCGAACACAGCGCACATGATATGCGGTATCCTCAATGGTCACCGGGAGACTGCTGTCGTGACCCTGGATCACCATGCCGAGGGAATCGCCCACCAGCAGAATGTCCACACCCGCCTCATTGGCCGCCCATGCACTGCAGTAATCATAGGCTGTGAGACAGGCGAACTTTTCGCCGGCCTGCTTATATTGGGTCAGAGTACGCAGCGTGACCTTGGAAGCAACAGCCTGAGTGGACATATCTGGTCGATTGACTGGACGAATGGTAGATGGTTGCCTTGACCGGATGATCATCGACCCCCGGAGTCACCGCTACCAGGCTGTCGGTTCGACGCCGTCAAGCCCGATACCGATTGTCGATTGAGCCACCGTTTGACCGCAAGTCACGATGCGGCCTTTCGGTCGATGTAGTGGATATTATCTGATTTTCAAGGCGATTTCCTGGTCGACACAATGATCGGGTTGTTTCGGCGATCAAGATCAGCATCCGGGCTCTCTGGGTCGATGGCAAGCAGCAGTCATGGTTGATACCATGGTACGGGCGGCTGGTCATATCGATCCTTTCGACCCTACTGCCGGACTATCGGGACACGCCGCGAGCATTCACTGAAACCTATTACGGGTCCCGATGCAACCGGCACTTCCAGCCCGTTATTGACCGGCGTGTCCGGCCAACACCTTGAAACCCCACTTCCAGTCTGAAGTGCAACACTCGCCCCGCTCCCGGCATGAGGGCATCCCCCGAAGGAAGGGAGCGGGGCGGCGACCGGACCATTCAGCCCTCCCAGGGGCTGAAAGAGGCTGATGTCGGCCATCAATGACATCCATCTCGACGCCAAGGAGTCTGACCGAGGCGATTTCACGACGCCAGGGCCCGCTCGGACCGTGTCAGGCTGACTTCGGCCGAGCGGGGCCCGGTCCGTCGAATGCGGGCTTTCGGAAGAGAGGGGAGGGGAGGGGAGAGGAATGACCGCCTTCAGGGCGGGGCGGCAGCGGTGAAGACCTCTTCCGGGGTTCGATACCCCAGGACTTTCCGGGGCCGGCTGTTGATCCGCTCTTCCACCGCCTGGACCTGAGAGGCCGTCACCTGACGGAAGTCCGTGCCCTTCGGAAAGGACTGGCGCACCCGGCCGTGGGGGTGCTCGTTCAGGCCCCGCTCCCAGGAATGGTCAGGAGTGGCAAAATCCAAGTCGGCCCCGAGGGCTGCCGCAATCTCTCGGTGGCCCGCGAACTCCTGGCCGTGGTCCGCCGTGCAAGTGTGCACTTGATCCCGAATCGGCCCCATCCGCCGGACAATGGCCTCGGTCACCGCCGCCGTCTTCCCTTCCACCCCGATCAGCCCCATGAACTTCGAGGCCCGATCTACCCACACAATCCAGGCCCCCCCGGTGCTTCACCCCAATGATCAGGTCAAGCTCCCAGTCCCCGACCCGGCCCTTGGCCTCCCCCATTCGCCGGGCGCTCGGCAATGTCCACCCGACCGGGAAGGTGACCGCGTCCCGCAGGTCGGCCACCGCGCCAGTTGGGCTGCTTCCCCCGGCGGGTAGATGCCGGTAAAGGTCTCCACCCACCTTTCGGTCCGCCCGGATAGACTGATCGATCCATTCCCGGCCGGCCATCACCTCCCCTTGCTGTCGAGACCGGCCCGAGATGGGTTCCGGGCTCCAGCCGGCCTGTAGCTGGTCCTCGACCACCACCCAGCGCTCGGGGGTCATCTTCCAGGGCACAGCCGAGGCGTCCCGATGTCGGCTCGTCACCTTGCCTTGGGCTTGTTGGTGACGATAACCGCGCTGTCCGCGGTTGCGGGACAGCTCTCGGGAAATCGGGCTGACGTCCCGTCCGAGCTACTCAGCAATCTGCCGCTGGGATCGATCAGTGGACTGGAGACCGTCAATGGGCGACCTTTTCGGGTGGGTCAGGTGATGGTCGCCAGACGGCATGATCATTCTCAAGCCATTTAGCAAACTGAGAGGGTCTGCCATCCTCTGACCCATGGCAATCCACCCGACCGCCAGCGATAAGGCGATTTCGCCAAGGGTTGCACTTCAAACTGGCACGGGGGCTGTGTTCGAAGCGCGATCACACACGGAACATTCATGGGGTTACCGTTCGGCTGACTTCATTCATGGCTTCCAACAGCGGCATCGCCTCTATTCCATGGCGCATGGGAAACGATTCCTCCCCCTTGTGCACCACGATCCTTCGTTTCGCTCGTATATCATTCACGGCACTGAAATAGCCCCGTTCGATAGACGGCGCACTCGATAGTTTGATTTCGATTGCCCAGCAATCGTTCGGTGTAAATTCCAGGACAAGGTCGATTTCGGCACCTGCGGCCGTGCGGTAAAAATAGGGCTTCGCTCGCCCGGCGGCCGAACTGATGAGATTTTCCATGGCAAAGCCTTCCCAGCTTTTCCCGGCAATCGGATGGGAACGGAGATCGTCCAGCGTGCGCAGATTCATCATGGCATGCAAAATACCGCTGTCGCGCAGATAGGCCCGATGGGACTTGGTGAGTCGTTTGCCTTCATTGGCCAGCCAGGGCGGCAATAATCGGATCATGAGGAGTCTTTGGAGTACCTGTAGATGTCGGGTGACGGTATTCCCGCTGGTTCCCAAGGACCGTGCATAGCGTTGGGCATTGTACAGTTCGCCCTGGTCGTGGGCCAACATCCGCCAGAAACGGTCCATGTAGTCGGTGGCGACCTGCAGTCCGAACTGCGGGAGGTCACGTTCGAGATAGGTGCGAATGAAATCGGTACGCCATTGCAGGCTTGTTGCGGCATCGCTTCGCAGAAAGGCCAGCGGAAAGCCACCATGCAGCCAGAGACGATCCACCAGAGTGGGCGAGTGACCCCCCGGGGTGTCATGCCCCTGAATCTCCCGCAAAGTGAGTGGGTTCATCTCAACGAAACTGATGCGACCCGCCAGGGTTTCAGAAGACTGGCGCAGCAAATCCATCGATGCGGATCCAAGCATCAGAAACTTTCCGTTGACGTGGCTCATGCGGCGACGTTGGTCAATCTGTCCTCTCAAGATCTGGAAGATTTCGGGTACCCGATGAATCTCATCCAGCACCACCAGTTTGTCACTATGGCCAGAGAGGTAGGCCACCGGGTCGTCCAATAATCGCCGATCCATGGGATTCTCAAGATCCAGGTATTTCGCGCCACTGTCCCAGTCGGCTGCGATCTGATGGGCCAATGTGGTCTTGCCCACCTGCCTTGGTCCGATCAGGGCCACACTGTCAAAGTGCTGCAAACGAGTTTGTACCAGACGATAGATTTCACGATGAATCATTCTTGTATTATTGACATGATGCTTCTATATTTCAAGGTTGATATGTGTCACGAGAGGAGCGCATGAGCGGACATCTTGAAATGTATCGGTCGACCATCGCGTTTTGAGTAGCCGGAATCACCATGCAGATGCATGGAAAGGGGGCATATCTTTTGCCGAACGCCTGATGCAGTATCCTTGAAGAACACTTGTAGGAGATTACAGAATTAGAGTGGACATCGGCCAATCCGATGGATCAGGCAACGTTTCTGACCAGGATGCGTACCGAAGACAATGCGCCGATGGTGAGCACCGATAAATCACTCGCCACCCCATCGGCTGGCTTCATTTCAGCCGAATCGAATCCTTCATCGGCAAGGACGGCCTCCTATATGTTCATCTGTCCCACAGTCACCACGACTGCCGTCGCTTCGGACTTTTTTCATGCCCCCGTACCAAGCTGCCTTGTTTCCGCGCGTCAGGACATCATCAATCAGCAGGATTCTTTTTTGCGTTGGTGCATCTGTTTGTGTGCTGGGCACTGCGATAGCGCTTCTTGAATGGTGAACTAGGCCGCCAGCCACCTGCATATGCGATGTGCTGCTTCGTCCTCCCTTCGGGTAGGCAGAGTCTCTCCTGCTTCCTAGGTCCAGCAGGACAGTTGTTGCAACCATGCTGCGTATTCGGATCTGTTTCCGGTCGTTCCGAGCACGAAACCGCCGGTACGACTGTCGTGCTCAATGACGGCGTTGCCGGTGGTGTCGTTGGAGCCATCATGACCGAATGTCGCCACCGGTTTATTCTGCTCCCGGGCAAATCGGTACGCATTCATCGCCCCACCGTCTTGCTTCGACTGGGCGACTACTACGCCCCGAGTGAACGCCACCATCAGCTTGTTGCGCTTGCGTAGGAGCAGCGATGATGTGCGTTGACCAAAACCGAATTCGCTGACGAAAACAGCGTTCGGATCTTCCAATAGTTTGTCCCACAATCCACGGTTTTCCGGTGGGAATACATTGTCCAGACCGCATGGCATCACGCACACGGTCTGGCCATCAGCCTTCAAGGCGGCGGTATGGCCGAATGTGTCCGCCCCTTGCGCAAATCCGGAGACCACCAGCCACCGATTGTGGGCGGCGACCGAAGCGAAGGTTCTGGCGGCAGTGGCATAAGGTTCACGAGTATTCTGCGACCCTACCACCGCTACCGCGGCCTTGTCATTCCATAGGTCTGGGTTGCCTCGAACATACAGTACCGGCACGGGGTTGTTGCTGGCGTACACCTGTTCCGGGTAGGCTGGGTCGCCATAGGTCAGGATGGAAGCCCCGGTCGACTGCGCCCGTTTGACTTGATCCATAGCTTGTCGACACGTCTTGGAACGTTCATTGGAGGACAGTGATCGGATGCCCTGACGAAGCTTGTCATTCACCAGCCCCTGAATGGAAGAATGTCCGGCTGTTCCAGAACCATCGACGGTGTGATCCCCGCTTGGTAGAGTGCCCGAAATTTCACTGGGCCAAAGCCACGCACACGCATCAAGGCGTAAACCGCCTCAAGCTGTGCGATATCAGGACCGCGTTCAGGATCATGGCGTGACCATTTGGTACGCTGTCCCATGTGCAAACGGTCGTTCAATGGTGATTTCACTACTATGGGGCACGGTGATTCCAATGCGCAGTTTGGGGGGGTTATGCCCATCTGGCGTCTCAATATGCCTGGTTTCTGTGTTTCTTCTCATCGGATGGATGCATCGACACCCACCTCTCATATACGGTCCAATAGCTCGGGAGGTTCACCACCCCCGGTCACCCTGGGAGGGTCAGATTTGCTAATCCCCGTGCATCTTCGTTTCATCGGACTTAACCATTCGCATTCGCCGAGGCCACGGTTAGTCCCGACTTGGGACTCCGGTCCGACGTGACCCCCGAATGCTCGAAATTCCGTCGACTCCTTCCACGCTTGGCCAATGGGGTGCTTCGCTCAAGCCGGCAAGTTCAGCCACTCCTGGCGCAGGTCCAGTCGGGGGGGCAGTCGAAACGCATTCAGGTCACCATTTCCGGAATGTATGCAATGGATCCAGGCCGATTCACCGGTCCTGGTCGATCAGTTCACAGATATCGTGGAATGAGTTGGCCACCCGACGAACGCGTTCTGTGCTCTGCATGATCTGTGTCAGGGATGCGGGCCGGGGAACCTTGACCCCACAGGCTTGCTCGACCACCTCGACGAATTTGGCCGGATGGGCGGTGCCGAGTACCACGGTGGGAATGTCAGAAACCCCATGGACTCTGGCGGCCGCGACCCCGATCACTGAGTGCGGGTCCATGATCTCGCCGGTCTCCTGATACACCCGCTTGATTTCGGCGCAGGTATCCACATCATTCAGTCGGTGGGCCGAAAACAGTTCATTGGCCTTGGCTAGTTCTTCATCGGTGACCGAGAATTGACCCTGGCGAGCGAATGTCTCCATCAACTCGCGGATCCGGGTGGCGTTCCGGCTCAGCAACTCATACAGATAACGTTCAAAATTGCTCGATATCTGGATGTCCATGCTCGGCGACAGGGTCGGGTTGACACCCTGCTGCTCCATGCGTCCGGATTCAAAGAACCGGGTCAGGATGTCATTGCGGTTGCTGCCGATGATCAGCCGATGGATGGGCAGGCCCATTCGACTGGCGACATAACCGGCGAGCACATTCCCGAAATTGCCGGTTGGAACGGAAAAGCTGACGGGCCGGTCCGGTGCCCCCAGCTCCAAGGCGGCCCGGAAGTAGTAGACGACCTGAGCCGTGATGCGGGCCCAGTTGATGGAGTTGACCGCAGACAGCTTGTGGCGGGCACGGAACCCGGCGTCATTGAACATGGCCTTCACCAGGTTCTGACAGTCGTCAAAGGTGCCGTCGACGGCCAGATTATGAATGTTCCCGTCCGCCACACTGGTCATCTGTCGGCGCTGGACTTCAGAGACTTTTCCATGGGGGTGCAGCATATATAGCCGGACGGATTCCAGACCACGGACCGCTTCAATAGCAGCGGAACCGGTGTCGCCGGAAGTGGCGCCGACAATGGTGCAGTGATCGCCCCGTTCACTGAGCAGGTGATGGAACAGACCCCCCAGCAGTTGCAGGGCGAAGTCCTTGAACGCCAGTGTGGGGCCGTGGAACAACTCCATCACATGCAGGGAGGTATCCAGCTGTTTCAGCGGCGCGATGGCACTGTGGTCGAAACGGGAATAGGCCTCTCGCGTGAGCCGGGCGAGGGTCTCTTGCGGCAAGTCATCGCCGGTGTAACACGACAGAATGCGAAAGGCCAGTTCCACATAGGGCAATCCGCGCATGGCCCGGATCTGGTCTGGGGACAGCGTCGGCCAAGATCGGGGCAGATACAGGCCGCCATCTTCCGCCAGACCCTTGAGGGTGGCATCAGCAAAGGTGAGGGGGACAGCGGCCCCTCGCGTGCTCTCGTAGATCACGTGGGTGGGTCAGGAATGAGTCTGGTTCTGGGCGGAAAGCGGACTGTCCTGGCGGATGCCGAGGAGCTTGCGCACGATATCATCCCGACCATCGTCCCTTTCGGGCGGGGTTGTCATGGTCCAGGCACTTGCAGGGGTTGGTCTGCGGTCGGAAGCCGGTCCCATCCATCGCCCGCCTTGGCTGGGACAGACGCTTGGAGCCGGTCTGGGTCCAGGGCCACTGACGTGGAGCACGGCCCGTGGGTCAGGGTGTCGCATTGCCAGTGGGGCCTCGTTCATGTCGACTGGCGCCGGGAATCAGGACAGGACGAGGCATGCGTGATCGATGCCACCGATGAACGGCCGGTTTCCCGACGAGAAGCCCCATCCGGCGGGCACGAACCACGGGCGGCTGGCGGGTTCCACAGTGCTCCCGGTGGTGTGCATGGTCGACATGTCATGCCATCCATGTCGGCCCTCTGTGGGAGGGGATGGCAGGAATGGGTGACGGATGGTGACTTCCCGGCAGCTTCCAGGCGGATCGAATCGGGACGCAATCTGTCCAGGTGCCAGTGAAAGGGCGATGGCGGATGCGTTCGGATGTCCCGGTGACTCCACCGACATGGGTTGTGTCCTGGGTGAGCGGCGGCCTGATCCCATCCGGGAAGCACGGGCATCAGCCTTTTCCGGGTGTCACTTCGTGGGCCTCGAAGGTGGCGGGCAACTCCTGCAGTGCCACCTTGCCCAGTGGAGTGCGTGGCAGTTCATCCACGATCGCGAATCGGACAATCCGATTATGGCTGGACACCAGGGCATTGTGTTCCTTGATCACCCGCTGGGCTTCTTCGGGGGCATGCTCGGCGTCCATCGCGAGGACACAGGCCGGGCGCTGATCCACTTCGACCACACCCGCTTCTTTCACCACTTGGTGGCGCTCAAGCAGGCTTTCAAGCTCTTCCGGGTACACATTCTTGCCCGCTTCGGTCACGATCAGGCGCTTCAGACGACCTGTCAGGGTCACGCGTCCCTCGTTATCAATCCGACCCAGGTCGCCGGTCTTGAACCAGCCGTCCTCAAGCACTTGAGCAGTCTGTTCGGCATTTTCGTACCCCAGCATGACATTCGGTCCCCGGATCCAGATCTCCCCCTGACCCGCTTCGTCGGGTTGGTCAACCCGCACCTGAACATGTTCCACCGGTTTGCCCACACTGTCGGGAGCCTCGTCGAACTGGTCCTGGACGCAGGCCAGCGGGGAGGTTTCGGTCAGGCCATATCCTTGGCGCAGGGGCAAGCCGAGTGCATGGTAAAACTCCGTGATGCGGCCATCCAGTTTCGATCCCCCACTGACCCACACCTTGATTTTTCCTCCCAGCTTCCGGCGCAATGGCCCATTGAGGTACGGCCTCAGCTTGGGCGGGGCGATCTTGAGCATCTGGCGATACAGGGTCATGCCGTTGCCCCCTTCGGCGAATTTCCGTTCCAGGCCCAACATCACGTTGCGGAAAAGACGGGGAACCGCAATGACCACGCTGACCCTTTCTTCCTGTATGCTGGCAATGATCTCGCTGGCTGCCAGTACTTTGGGAGTGACCAGCGTGGCACCCACGTAGTAGGGAAGATTCACATTGCCGGTGATCCCCATCGCATGGGAAAGTGGCAACAGGGAAAGAAAACGGTCTTCCGGGCCGAATGACACGACCTTCATCGCGGCGAGGACATTGGAAGCCAGATTGCTGTGAGACAGGCGGACGACCTTGGGGTTTCCGGTGCTGCCGGAGGTATAGAGTCGGGTGGCCACGGCATGCGGGTCATCCGCCGCCAGCGCATTTTCGGCGGCGACATATTCCGGTTCTTCATCCAGGACAATATCCATTTGGGATTCATGCGCCAGATCCGTCTGGTGTGTCAACATGATGTCAGGCCGAATGGCGTCAACCTGGGCGGCAATTTCGTGTTCGCTATTGCCGATATGAATCGGAGCAACCACGCAGCCCAGACGCCAAGCCGCCAAGGCGGCGACTGTCCATTCCGGACCATTGGGGGCCGTGATGCCGATGGTCGCTCCCGGACCGATACCATTTTTTCGAAGTTGATGGGCGGTGGACAAGGCGGCCCGGTAGATCTGTCGGTAGGGGACTTCCCGGCGTCCCTCCTGCTCGCGACAGATCCAGGCGGTTTGATTTCCGTGCAACAGCAACGAGGGTTCCATCAGTTTCCAGAGATTGCTGCCCATAAGTCGGTCCAAGGAGTGTTTTCGCGAGACATTTTAAGCGGTTTTTTCTCTGTTCTCCAGCACTTCATCAGTCGAGCGGGTATGGGCTTCAGTGACTGAAAGGACAGCGTGGCGCCTTGATCTCGGCTCGATAGCACCTTTCCAAAGGGGACACCCGCTCCAGCCCGTGGACATTTCCTCCCGGCCCCGGCCATTGCCCGCCTCATCCGGCACTCGCATCGGGAATGTCAGTCCAAGCCAGCCGTGTCACGATCGTGTTCAAGGGTAGTCACCAGCTGTTGGAAATCCTCCGGTGGCGCCTGCTGCCAGGATAGGGCTTGTCCGGTGACGGGGTGTGTCAGGGACAGGACTGTGGCATGCAACGCCTGACGCCGGAAGCCTCTGAGTCTTTCCGTCAGTTTCGGGTGGACTCCCTTCGGCAGTCTGGCTCTGCCGCCGTAGGCGGGATCCCCCGCCAGGGGATAGCCCCACCAGGCCATGTGCACCCGGATCTGATGCGTTCGACCGGTCTCGAGGCGAGCGTCCACTAACGCATGGGCGCGATATTTTTCCAGGATTCGGATGTGGGTCACCGCGGGTTTTCCATGCGTCGAGACCGCCATGCGGCGACGGTCCACCGGATGTCTTCCGATCGGCTCGTTCAGGGTGATGCCGGATACGGGAACCCCGGTGGCAATGGCGAGATAGCCTCGAACGACCTGCCGGGCAGACAACTGGCCAATCAGATGTTGACGGGCCGTTTCCGTTCTGGCGACGACCATGAGGCCGGACGTCTCCTTGTCCAGACGCTGCACAATCCCCGCACGGGGTAGACACCGCAGCGCATCATCCAGCGCCAGCAGTCCGTTCAGCAGGGTCCCCGTCGGGTTACCGGCTCCGGGGTGCACGACCAGGCCGGCCGGTTTGTTGAGGACCAATAGATGGACATCCTCGTAGAGCACCTCCAACGGGATGTTCTCTGCCAGCCATTCGGCGGGTTCCACCGGGGGGATGGACACGTGCACCGGTCCCGTCACTGACAACCGTTCGCTGGATTTGAGGGGCCGTCGCCCGAGTCGTACCCGGCCTGAACGGATCCAGCCCTGGATGGTGGCGCGGGAATAATTCGTCATCAAGGCCGCGAGTACCTGATCCGCTCGCCGTCCTTTCAGGTCGTCCGGAATCTGCAGGGTGATTTCGAAGTCAGCGGCCGGGTCACTCGTTTTCATGCATCGGACGGCGTTATATGGCACAATCCCCCCCTGCCCATCGGGAGAATAGAAATTCGTTCATGATTTCATGTTCCCATTTTACGATGGTTGACCTTTGTTATTCCAACGCACTCAGGCTGGCCATGCACCGATCCCAATTCCTGTTTCTCCTGATCATGTCGGCCTGTCTGTCAGGCTGTGGGCTTTTCAAGCCGGAAGAGGAACTGGGAGAGGATGCGACTGTGGAGGAATTCTATGCGTTCGCCAAGGAGAGCCTGGACAACGGGGATTGGTTGACGGCCGTGGAACGACTGCAGCAGTTGGAGGCCCGATATCCCTACGGCGTGTACGCCGAACAGGCCAAACTGGACACGATTTACGCCTACTATCGCTCGGACGAGTCGGCACTGGCCATCAGTGCGGCCGACCGATTCATCAAGCTTCATCCCACCCATCGTTCGGTCGACTATGCCTACTATCTCAAGGGTCAGGCCAGCTTTGAAGAGGATGATTCCATCTTGGGGGTGTTGATCGGGCAGGATGACCTGTCTGACCGGGATCCCACCATGACGCTGAATGCCCTCAGGGCCTTTGAGGAGGTCTATACCCTTTTTCCGGACAGTCAATATGCTCCCTCGGCTCGGGAGCGAGTGCGCTATCTCCGGGATACGCTGTCGAGGCATGAACTGTCGATTGCCCGCTACTACTTCGCCAGAAAGGCCTATGTCGCCACGGTCAATCGAGCCAGGGAGATCGTAGAGGAGTATTCCAATACGCCCGCAGTCGAAGAAGCCTTGGGATTGCTGGTCGCGAGTTACACGACCATGGGGCTGCCCGAATTGGCCGAAGATTCACGGCGCGTGCTGGCCCTGAATTTTCCTGACAGCGAGTATCTGGGCGCATCGGTTCAGTTTGCCGGGGCCCGATATACGGACCCCAGGCAGATGGATGAGAACGAAAATCCGGGATTATTTTCCCGAATTCGGAATTTCTTCAGGGGAACGCTGACCGATTGAGACGGTGCCCAGGGCGAGTTGACCATCCGTCCAGGCGGCGATGTCGGCGGGGAAGACAACCCCCTATTGCGGACCCTGGACCGCCAGGTCGCACTGGGCGTCTCGCCGGTTTTGAGGTCATTCCCATGTCGGACAAGAAAGCCCGGATATCGCCCCCAACACCCCCCCATGATGGCTCAACCCTTCATCAGGAGGCCAACCGATGAGGGACTACCCCACGATTGACCAGACACTGGCCCTGGCCGGTATCTTGCAAGCGGGCGCTCTGGCCCATCAGTTGGCGACCCAGAGCACCTACCATGAAGCGTCTCTCCTCGCTTCCGCCCGGAGCATTCTGGCTGTCAAATGCCACCGCGTGATGGATCTCTTCGACCCCGATTCGTTTGTGGTCGGATTGCGACTGGTCCAAATCGCATTGGATGCGGATGAACCGCCCATCCCGCCGGTGATGAAGGGATATTGTTTCGCGATGCATCGCCACGCGGGGCGTTTGCTGGGCCATGCCCAATCCAGCCAGATGATCCGAATCGGTCTGGAAGCCATCCGAGACGAATATCTGACCTCCGATGATGACCATCCTGTGGAGGATAGGGATGGGGAGGAGCACCTGTATCTTGCTCTGGCGGAGCTGTATTCCCGTACCATCAGTCCGATCAAACCCAAAATCAAGGTGCGGGGGCACAAAAAGCGGCTGACCAATCCGTGTATCGCCAACCGTATTCGTACGGCACTTTTTGCCGGGATTCGTGCCAGTGCGCTGTGGCGACAGTTGGGGGGTAAACGCTGGCATCTGATACGATACGCTTTGGCCTATCGGTGTGTGGCGCATGACCTCGCGCATGACGTGACCATGTTGACACGCCAGCGGGCAGACGACCTGATCGCATCGCTTTGACCCAGGTCGCGGTCAATGACCCGAATGGACCCCTTGGGCGTTCATCGGTGGATTGGGTCGAGGTGCATGGTGCCGGGTTCCGCCGGCTGAAAGGGGGGATATCCGGCTCGACCCCCAATCCCATTCCAGTGGCGGGTTCCCTGCGCCGCTGACGCCCGGGTGGATGGTCGTGTGGAGCCATGACACGCCCGGTTCCGTGACAATCATGGCGGTCGCAGCCTTTTGTCACGTTTCGACTAGGCGTTTTCGACCACGAATGGCCGCAACCGGAGTCACTGTGCCGGACAGACCCTCCAGGGATTCGATGGGCGGCCTCTGGACAGCCGGGTCGGTTCGTCGTCGGGTCAACTGCCCAGGAGAATCCGGGGTTGACCAGACAACCGATCGATCAGGCAAACACCCGGCCTTCAAAGAGCTTGCGCGCCGTCCGGAGGATCGCGGCGCGTTGGACTCGAATCTCGTGGCCACTGCGCTGGACCTGCATCATCACCGTGGTTTCGCCACTCGGGTGTTCCAACGACACTCGGGTATCGGCCTGATCGACCGGTGCCGGCCATCGGGCGACGTGTCGCGCGGGTCCCTCGTCGAGCAGGCAGGCCGTCGCCACGCTGATGGCACCAAATACCCCGATGGAAGCATGGCAGCGATGAGGGATGAAGGTGCGGGTACAGAGCGTCCCGCCCTGCTTCGGTGATGCCACCAGGACCATCTTGGGGACAGACAAGTCCTGCACATTCCCCAGATTCATCTTCGGTCCCGCCTGAAGTCGGATGGATTCCAACTGGTCGCGAAGGCGGGTGTTTGCCTCCAGTTCGCCCCGTGACTCGTCTCCCCGAATCCCCAGTGCGTCCGCGGACAGCACGACGGCTGGCATCCCATTGTCAATGCAGGTCACCCAGAAACCATCGATTCGGTCCGCCCCCTGGCCGGTGGGCAGCAACTCTCCGCAGAGGGAACCGGCCGCATCGGGAAAGTTTTGCAGAACCGGTGCCCCGGTTCCGGGCACGCCGGAAATGCGGGCGCGGCCGGCATAGGTCACTTGACCGTTCGGGGTGTCGATGGTGACTTCGGCGATCTGACCGCTGTTTTGGAGAAAAACGGTCAATTCGGTCCGATCGGGACCTGCCTGGGCCAGTCCCCTTTCGATGGCAAATTGAGCCACCCCGGACAGGAGATTCCCGCAGTTCTGCCGGTCGGTGACCAGGGGGCGATCCACAAATACCTGCAGAAAAAGATAATCGACGTCGACTCCCGGACGCTCGGAACGCGCGACCACCGCAACCTTGCTGGTCAGCGGGTCTGCCCCGCCGATCCCGTCGATCTGACGCGGGTCGGGGGACCCCATGATCCGCAGCAGCATGGCATTGCGTTCCCCAGAGTCCCGGGGCAGGTCGTCGGCCACAAAGAATGCGCCCTTGGAGGTGCCACCCCGCATCCAGGTACAGGGAATGCCTCGACTCATGGCGTTGTATCCGCCGTTTCCGGCCCGTCCAGATAGATAAACCCCTCGGCGGCCAGTCTGGACCGCATCTGGTAGATGTCCAGCCCGGAAATGCCGTCGGCGAGTTGGCGGCGCTTGTCCGCCTCATTGTCCTCCCGCGCCCTGCCGGCCGCCAGGACGGTGTCCGCCTGCTCGCGTCTGACGACCACCACACCGTCATCGTCTGCCACGACGACATCCCCCGGATGGATCAACTGGCCCGCGCAGACCACCGGAATGTTGACCCAACCTAGGGTGTTTTTCACCGTCCCTTTGGCACATACGGCCCGCGCCCAAGCGGGAAATCCCATGGCTTGCAGTGCGCACACATCCCGTATCCCGGTCTCGGAAACCACGCCCACGACGCCGTGCGCCTGCGCGGAAGTGGCGAGCAAATCACCAAACATGCCATCGGTATTGTCTGAGGTGCAGGCAATGACCAGCAGGTCACCCGGTCGACACAGTTCAATGGCGACATGAATCATCCAGTTGTCGCCCGGCTGTGTCAGGATTGTGATCGCACTGCCCGCCATCCGGGCACCGGGATAAATCGGTCGGATGGCGGGTTTCAGCAGGCCGGTTCGACCGGCGGCTTCGTGCACGGTGGCGACTCCCAGGGTGGCCAGTTGATCAATGGTGTCGGGGACAGCGCGGCAGATGGTTCGGACGGCAGCAGGTTTCATGAGGATTTTTCGGGGATCAAGCATCGGACGGGTGGGACCATGGTGGTGGCCCCAAGGTGGGGGATCCAAGGCCGTGTCGGCAAAAGGGGGCGCCGCCGGCGATCGTCACGGGCGGACCGGAGGCCATCAATAGGGCAGGCCAACATAGTTTTCCGCCAGGGCGGTCATCATGGCGTTTGAGCTGAAGACATAGTCCAGTTCGGCTTCCTGCATCCGTTGCTCGAACGGGCTGTGCTCTGGGATCCGGTGCAGCAGGTGGGTCATCCACCAAGAGAAGCGTTCCGCCTTCCATACCCGACGCAGACAGTGGGTAGAATAGGTATCGAGCAATGCGGCATGACTGTCGTGGTACCAGGCAATCAAGGCCCGGGACAGGTAATGGATGTCGGATGCCGCCAGATTGAGCCCCTTGGCCCCGGTCGGCGGGACGATGTGGCCTGCATCGCCGGCGAGAAAGAGTCTCCCGTAGCGCATCGGTTCCGCCACAAAACTTCTCAGGGGCGCGATGCTTTTTTCGATCGCGGGGCCGGTGACCAGAGCGTCCGACAGGCAACCGGGCAACCGTCGGGACAGTTCGTCCCAAAACCGATCATCGGGCCAATCCGCTAAATTGTCTTCCAGGGAACACTGGAGGTAATATCGACTGAGTGTGGCCGACCGCATGCTGCCTAGGGCGAACCCTCGTGGGTGCCGGACATACACGATCTCTTCGTGGACAGGGGGCGCCTGACACAAAAGCCCGAGCCAGCCAAAGGGATAGGTGCGTTCATAGACGGTCAATGCCGTCTTGGGAATTGCTTGGCGACTGGGACCATAATAGCCATCGCAACCCGCCACAAAGTCACACTCGAGGGTGTGGGTTTCACCCGCGGTTTCATATTGCACGACGACTCGTTCCTCTTCCAGACCCTCCATCTGGACATTCTCCACTTCGTAGATCAGATGGCCACCAGCCGCTTCCCGGGCCTCCATCAGGTCGCGGGTAATCTCGGTCTGCCCGTAGACCATGACCGACCGCTGCGTCAGGTCCTTCAGATCAATTCGATGCAGGGCATTGTGGTAGGCGATGTTGAATCCATGGTGGATCAGACCCTCACGTTCCATGCGTCGGTGCACGTTGGCTTGACGAATGAGTTCCATCGTACCCGGTTCGAGGACCCCGGCCCGAATGCGGTTCAGCACATATTGTCGGGATCGTCTTTCCAGGACCACATTGTCGATACCATTGCAGTCAAGAAGCTGAGACAAGAGAAGTCCGGCGGGCCCCGAGCCAATGATCCCGACGGATGCTCGTGTATGTCCCATGACCTCGGTCGGCTGACGGTCAGGCACTCAGCTGCTGTTCCAGCTCATGCAACACCCGGTAACAGGACATGACCTGTCCAACACTGGCATTGGGCTCCCGACCTTGCCGGATCGCGGCAAAGAACTCACGGTCCTGCAATTCGATTCCGTTCATCGACATCGCCACTTGGCTGACGTCAATGGGCGTTTCGTGACCATCCACCAGATCATCGTAGCGGGCAATATAGGTGCCGGTATCCCCGATATATCGGAAAAACGTTCCCAAGGGGCCCTCATTGTTGAAGGACAGTGACAGGGTGCACAAAGCCCCGCTGGCGGCCTTCAACTGGATGCTCATGTCCATCGCAATCCCCAGTTCGGGGTGGTGGGGTCCCTGGAGTGCATGGGCCTGGATGATCGGACAGCCACACTGATATTGGAACAGGTCGATGGTATGGGCGGCATGATGCCACAGCAGGTGATCGGTCCAGGAACGCGGCTCCCCCAGAGCGTTCAGATTGCGGCGACGAAAGAAGTAGGTCTGAACATCCATGTGCTGGATGTGAAATTCTCCGGCCGTGATGCGGCGGTGTATCCACTGGTGACTGGGATTGAATCGACGGGTGTGACCACACATCGCGACCAGACCGGTTTCCTGCATGGCGGCCTGCACCGCCTTGGCATCCTCCAGATGGTCGGCTAGGGGGATTTCGATCTGGACATGCTTGCCGGCCTGGAGGCACTGCAGGGCTTGGGTCGCATGCAGCTGGGTGGGAGTGCACAGGATCACGGCCTCCACCTCCGGCAAGGCCAGGCTCTCCGCCAGATCGGTGGTCACATGACCAATGCCGTAGCGGTGGGCCACCGGTTGGATTTTGTCCAGCACCCGTCCAACCAGAGAAACGACTTCCACCCCGTCGATCTGTCGGATACTGTCCAGGTGCTTGATGCCGAACGCTCCGGGCCCAGCCAGGGCCACTTTGATGGGATCACTCATCAGGGATTTTCCAGAATCAGATGGCCGACGGCCGTGTTGGAGGCCGGCACATGGTAAAAGCGGTGCATCACCTTCGGCGGTGGTCCGCCGGCGAGGTCCGCCATGGCCCCGCGGGCAATGAACCACATCACCAGTTCAATGCTCTCGGAGCCAGCTTCGCGCACATACTCCACATGGGGCATCTCGGCCAGATGCTCCGGTTCTTCGATCAGTCGATCGAGAAACCGATTGTCCCATTCACGATTGATCAAGCCGGCCCTGGGCCCCTGGAGCTGGTGACTCATGCCGCCGGTGCCCCAGATCTGGACGTCCAGCGGTTCATCGTAGGAAGCGACGGCTCGGTGGATGGCCTGACCGAGGGCCAGGCAGCGCCGCGCCGATGGGATCGGATACTGCAACACGTTGACCGCCAATGGAATGATCCGACAAGGCCAGGCCGCCACCTGACCGAACATCAGTGACAACGGGACCGTCAGTCCATGGTCCACCGCCATCTCATTGACGATCGTCAGATCAAAGTCTTCCAGGATGACACTGTGGGTGATGTGGGACGCGAATACCGCATCCCCCAGGACATCGGGGATCGGCCGGGGCCCCCATCCTTCGTCCGCAATGGCGTAGTGGGGGGCGGTGCCGATGGCGAAGGTGGGAATCATGGACAAGCTGAATGCGTTGGCGTGGTCGTTGTACACCAGAAAGATCACATCCGGGGTCTTTTCCCGTATCCATCGGCGCGAGTATTGATAACCGTTCAGCACGTTTTGCCAATACGGCTCTTGGTCCTTGCCGAGATCCATCGCCGCCCCGATGGCGGGCACATGGGAAGTGTAGACGCTGGCGGAAATGTGGGCCATTAATGGTCTTCCCATTCGTGCAGAAACCGATTGCCCTCGGGCGAACGCCCCCCCGAGAGCATCATCGCGCGATATTCGGATTCGGTCATCCCGGTCATGCTGCCCGCAATCTGCTGGAAGCTCTTCCCGTCCGTGGCCCCGACCTTGGCCAGAAAGTAGATGTTGCCACCCAGTGCCATGCAGCGGTTCATGTCCCGGTCCAACACCGCTTGTCTTTGCTCCTCGGTCATGGGCCACTGCGCCAGATAGGCCCGTTCATTGCGTTTGAAGCGTTCACGGTTTTCCGGCTTCATGAGGGACATGCAGAACTGGTTCAGGTGATATCCCCGACGGGACTGTTCGGTGTCAAAGAGGATGGTGCCGGGAATGTCCTGGTAGGGTTTTTCGAGTGCCATGAGACGGATGGGGATTCACTGGGCCCAGTATAACTGCAGGGGGTTCGTGACCAGCAGTTTTTGCTGCAGTGGCGTCGTGACGGCGATATGGGGGATGAAATCCACCAGCTGTCCGTCGTCGGGCATATGGTCTGTCAGGTTGGGATGCGGCCAGTCCGTGCCCCACAGCACGCGATCAGGGAACGATTCGATGACTTGGCGACTAAATGGTATCACATCCGGATAGGGAGGCCTGTCCCCCCGCCGTGCTGGCCCCCCCCGACGGGTCAGACGCTCTGGACAACTGACCTTGCACCACAGATGGCCGTGGGCCTGCATCAGGCCCAGCAGCTGCCCAAATTCGGGTCCATCCACGGATTTTGAGACATCGGGTCTCCCCAGGTGATCGATGACCACCACGGTGGGGATTCGGGCGAGAAGGGGGCCGACCACCGGAATGGCATGGGCCTCGAAATAGACCACCACGTGCCACCCCAGGGGCGCAATCCTGCGGCTGACCGATAGCATGTCTTCCGCGGAAGGTGGTATGGCCAGTCGTCTCAGAAAATTGAAGCGCACGCCTCGAACCCCCGCGTCGTGCAGTTGGCGCAACTCCCGGTCCGCAATGGACGGCGGCAAGGCCGCCACCCCACGGGCTTGTCCCTCGGACGCTCGGCAGGCATCCAGCATCGCCCGGTTATCGGTGCCGTGACAGGTGGCTTGGACGATCACGTTGCGACCCACCCCCAGATGGTCGCGGAGCGCAAAGAGCTGTTCTTTGGACGCATCACAGGGGGTGTATTTCCTCCCGGACGCGTAGGGAAATCGGTCGCCGGGGCCAAAGACGTGACAGTGGGCGTCTACCGAGTCCTGCGGCAGTGAAAAGGTGGGTTTGGCAGGGCTCGGGTGCCAGTCGAGCCAGCCGGGGGTCTTGGAGAAGCTCATGCGGGGGGTTGCCGAAGCAAAGCGTCCAGCCGAGGATAGACCCGCCTGGCATTGCCCTCAAAGATCAGTTGGCGCTGTGTGTCGGTCAGGTCGGCAGCCAGGATATAGCGCTTGGTGTCATCAAAGAAATGTCCGGTTTCCGGGTCCACTCCCCGCACGGCCCCGATCATTTCCGAAGCGAACAGCACATTCCGGGTCGGGATGACCCGGGTCAGCAGGTCAATCCCGGGCTGATGGTAGACACAGGTGTCAAAGTAGAGATTGTGGAGCAGGTGTTCCTGTAGGGGCGGTTTCCCGAGCATGTCGGCCAGGCCCCGGAAACGTCCCCAGTGATAAGGGGCCGCTCCGCCGCCGTGAGGAATGATGAACCGCAGGTCCGGGAAATCGTGAAACAGGTCGCCGTCCAGGCATTGCATCACCGCCGTGGTGTCGGCATTCAGATAATGGGCTCCGGTCGTGTGAAAACAGGGGTTGCAGCTGGTGGACACATGGATCATGGCCGGAATGTCGTATTCCAGCATTTTTTCGTACAGGGGGTACCAGTGCCGATCGGTCAAGGGGGGACTGTTCCAATGTCCTCCCGAAGGATCGGGATTCAGGTTGATGGCCACAAAGTCATATTCGCGGATGCATCGTTCCAGTTCCGGCAGGCAGGTGGCCGGATCCACGCCGGGCGATTGAGGCAGCATGGCACAGCCGTAGAAAGTATCCGGAAACAGGCACTGAATCCGGTAAATCAGCTCGTTGCAGATGCTCGCCCAAACCGAAGAGACCTGAAAATCCCCGATATGATGCGCCATGAAGCTGGCTCGGGGACTGAAAATCTGTCTGTCCACGCCTCGTTGACGCATTTTGGCCAGCTGATTGGTCTCGATGGTGGTGCGAATCTCGTCATCGGCGATCCTGATCGAAGACGGTGAGGGCTTCAAGCCCGGGACGTCAATGGCCGCCACCTGTTGATTCCGCCAGTCTTCCAGGGCAGGGGGCGCGGTCGTGTAATGGCCATGGCAGTCGATGATCATGGTGCATACCACCAATCAAATGCGGGTTTCATGTGGCAGGGGGGGATCTGATGGGGGACTGTATCGATTCATCTCGCCCGCTGTGGTCGAGTGGATGGGTCTGCCATCGGATTGTATCCGTGATCGGCGCATTCCCGACATAACAGGGAATTAAGGTCGAGCGGTTCGATCAACGGCTTCGGGGTTTGAGTGGCGGCAAGAGAGTGTCAAGGCACCAACCAGAAAGACCACCGCCAGCCAGACAAATACGCCATGCCTTTCCGAGAACAACAGCATACCCCAGGCAATGCCGGCGAACAAGGAGATAAAGGTGCCGAAAGAGACAAACACACCACCAGCGGTCCGGATCAGGTGAAAGTACAGCACAGTTTCCACCATGCCCGCTGCGGCAAAAATCGACAAAGGCCAGAGGGCATCATGACCCACCGAAAACAGGCGGAACGGGGACCCTTGCCACAGGAATAGGGGCAGCAGCAGGATGATGGCGGCGATGGCCTCGCCAGCGATGAGTTGTGGCGCCGACATGCCGGTGGGCCATCGCGCCTGGACATAAACGGGTTCAATGCCGTACACCAAGGCGATACCCAGGGCGATTATCATCCATCCCATGGCCCCCCATCCCGGCGATTGCCATTCGGGCCAGAGCATGAGCAGAACCGAGACCAGACCGAGCGCGATGGCCAGAATCCGGGTCGAAGAAACCGACTCGGTACGAAAGATCAGGGCGGTGACAACAGTCATGATCGGCGCCAGGCAGGCGATCATGGACAAGGTGCCCACGGAGATATGGGGTGCGACCCCCAGCGTGAGGCCCAAGGGAACGACATATCCCAGCAGCGCGGTGACCAGCAAAAAGGGCATCCAGCGGGCCGGGAAACGCAGTGAGTCGCCGACGATCCATACGTACAGGGAAAAGACCACAGCCAGCCCCATCAGGGTCCACATCAGCAGGTCGATGAGACCGGTGTCGCTCAGGGCCGCGAATTTGAGCATGGAAAACTGAAGCCCCCACATCGCCCCCATCACGATGAGGGACAGCAGTGGCTTGACTGTCTGGCGTTGGGTTCGCATGACCGGGGCGCCGGTGGTCGGAAGTGATGCGCTGTGGTCTTATCTTCCGACGGGCGGTCGGGTTGGCAGGGAATCCGATGGGGCGGTCAGTCGCTGTTCGGCCTCCTGGTACTTTTCCCCGGTTCTCTGGATAATCTCCTGCGGTAATTGGGGACCGGGGGCCATCTTGTTCCAGTCCAGGGTTTCCAGGTAGTCCCGCACGAACTGCTTGTCAAAACTCGGCGGACTCATCCCGGGGTGATAGGTGTCCAGGGGCCAGAAGCGGGAGGAATCCGGGGTCAGGATCTCATCGATCAGGTAGAGCGTGCCGTGATCATCCAGTCCGAACTCGAATTTGGTATCCGCGATGAGGATGCCCCGATTCTGGGCATACTTAGCTGATTCACGATATAGGCGAAGGCTCACGTCACGGACCCTTTCGGCCAACTGATCGCCAATGAGTTCGACTGTCCGGTCAAAGGTGATATTTTCGTCGTGATGTCCCCGGACAGCTTTGGTGGCGGGCGTGAAGATGGGCGCGTTCAGTTTGTCAGCCTGTTGCAGACCGGGAGGAAGGCTTATCCCGCAGATAGCTCCAGATGCCTGGTAATCCTTCCATCCCGATCCGATGAGGTAGCCGCGCACCACGGCTTCGATGGGAAGGGGGTGCAGTCGCCTGACCAAGGTGGCGCGTTCACCAATGGCTCTTCGCTGGTCGATATCCGGTATCACGTCGGCCAGATTGCCCTGGATGAGGTGATTGGGGATGATGTCCTCGGTCCGTCGGAACCAGAAGTTGGCAATCCGGGTCAGCCACTCCCCCTTGCCCGGGATGGGTTGAGGCAGGACGACATCGAACGCCGACAGCCGGTCGGTGGCAATGATCAACCAGTGGTCCCCGTCGATATCGTAGACATCCCGCACCTTGCCGCGGCATATGCGTTCGAGATGGGGGAGATGGGATTCAAATAGCGCGGAGGTCATGTCGAACGGGTCGGCTGAAGGGCTATGGGCTCACCGGCTCAATACGATGGACTTGGCGGTATCCCTTGGGCAGTGGACGACCCCGTTGCCCTCGTTGGCCGACATAGGGGTCGAAGTCGGCGGGTTTCAAGGTAAAAAACCGTTTTCCGCTGTAGATCCGCAAATGCTCCTTTTCACGAAAAACGGCCAGAGCCACCACCGACTCTTCTCCGGACTGTCGTTTCTCCGGGGGGATATGGATCAGTTTGATCCCCTTGCCCCGGGACAGCTTCGTCAACTCGCTGACCGTAAAGATCAGCAACCGGCCCTCGTTGGTCACTACCGCCACCCGGTCGGCCTCGAAATCATGCACCCGCCGGGGGAGCAGCACATCCGCGCCGTCCTGGATCGTCAGGGTTGCCTTGCCCGCTCGAATGCGGGTGGCCAAATCACCCAGGTGGGCTACAAAGCCGTAGCCGGCCGACGAGCCCAGCAGATATTCGGACTGTTCCGTTCCCATCATCAGACCACAGAAATGGGCACCGACCTGGGGATTGGTCATGCTGCTGACGGGCTCTCCAAAGCTTCGGGCGGACGGCAGGCCATGGGGCGTGAGGCCGTAGGTGCGGCCGTAGGAATCGATGCACAGCAGGAGTTCGTTGGTCTTTCCGCGGACGGCGCACAGCATCTGGTCGCCGGACTTGAAGGTCAGCTGGGACGGGTCGAGATCGTGTCCCTTGGCGGCTCGGATCCAGCCTTTAACCGACAGGATCACGGTGACCGGTTCGGCCGGCATCAGCATAGTCGGATCCATGGCCTTGGCGGCTTCCCGCTGCCGGATGGGTGAGCGTCGATGGTCCCCGAATTCCTTGGCATCGGCCATGAGTTCATCGCGGACCAGCCGGATCAGCCGCCGGCGGGAATGAAGTACCGCTTCGAGCCATTGGTGCTCTTTTTCCAGCTGCTCATGGTCATGCCGGATCTTGATTTCCTCCAGTCTGGCCAGTCGGCGCAGCTTGAGTTCCAAGATTGCTTCGGCCTGCATATCGGACAGCGGGAAACGCTGCATCAAGCTGTGTTTCGGATGATCTTCGGTACGGATGATCTGAATGATGGCTTCGAGGTTCAGAAACGCAATCCGTAGGCCTTCCAGAACATGGATCTGCTGCATGATCTTGTCGTGTCGGAACTGCAGTCGGTTCTTCACCGTCTCCAGTCGATACTCCAGCCATTCCTGTAGCAGGGATTTCAGGTCGAAAACCTGTGGGCGTCCATTCAGACCGATCATGTTGAGATTCACCCGGTAATTGCGTTCCAGATCCGTGGTCGCAAACAGATGATTCATGAGGGCGTCCACATCAATCCGGTTCGAACGCGGTTCAATGACCAGACGCACCGGACTTTCGTGATCGGATTCGTCGCGCAGGTCGGACACCATGGGCAGCTTTTTGGCGGTCATCTGTGCAGCGACCTGCTCCAGTACCCGGGCACCGGAGACCTGATAGGGGAGGGCACTGATCACGATATCGCTCGATTCCTTCTGCCAGGCGGCTCGGAGCTTCAGGCTGCCAGATCCGGTTTCATAGATCTGGAGGATTTCCTCGGGCGACGAGATCAGTTCGGCTTCGGTGGGATAGTCCGGCCCCCGAATATGTTCACAGAGTTCTGCGACAGACGCCCGGGGATTGTCGAGAAGGTGGACACAGGCATTGATCACTTCGCGCAGGTTGTGCGACGGGATATCGGTCGCCATCCCCACCGCGATACCGGATCCGCCATTCAGCAGTACATTGGGCAATCGAGCGGGAAGCAGTTGGGGCTCTTCCATCGTGCCATCAAAATTGGGGGTCCATTTGGCCGTGCCCTGGCCCAATTCATTGAGTAGCAGTTGGGCATACCGGGTCAGGCGGGATTCCGTGTATCGCATGGCGGCAAAAGACTTCGGGTCGTCCTGACTGCCCCAGTTGCCCTGTCCGTCAATCAATGGGTAGCGATAGCTGAAGGGCTGCGCCATCAGAACCATGGCTTCATAGCAAGCACTGTCTCCGTGCGGATGGAACTTGCCCAGCACATCCCCGACGGTGCGGGCGGATTTCTTGTATTTGGCACCGGCATGCAGACCCAGATCGGACATGGCATACACGATACGCCGTTGCACCGGTTTGAGCCCGTCAGCAATGCTCGGAAGGGCCCGATCCAGGATCACGTACATGGAATAATTTAGGTACGCATTTTCGGTAAATCGGGCAATGGAGAGGGCTTCAAGTTCCGGGTCGGAGGGCGGGAATGCGGCGTGGTGATCCGGTGAGTGCAGGGAGTCTGTCGGCATCTAGGGGGTAATGGCAATGAGGGGACGGAGGATGGAATTATAAACGTAGGGTGGGATCAAGGCAGCCGCCTGCGCTCGAGGTCTGGCTTGCCAATGCGACCCACCGCAGGCAGCTTGAGGGCCAGGGGAGAGAAATCGACCCCAGCCGTCAGTCCCAGCAGGTTGACTTCGATACCCTCTTCCGGGGCTGTGATCAACCCGAACAGACCACCGAGTGACAGTTGCAGTCCCCGACCGCTCGGGGGAGTCTGGAGGAAGCCGTCTTGGGTCAGATAGTCCTTGCCGATGGCGTTCGGGGGCAAATCCAACGACAACTCTGGGACCTTGCGGCCCAAGTAAGCCGTGAAGGTGTTGCTGTTTGGCCCCGGCCAGATATGGTATTGGTCGTTGTATGGGTATTGTCGGGCCACCTGGTGAATGCGATCAATCAGCCGGTCCACCTCTTCGCCGCCGCGGAGCTCACGCAGCAGGACCGGTCGCTGGCCGTACCAGTACTGATCCGCCATGCCTGGGTGAATTCGTACGCTCTGGCGGCTCCAGCGCAAGGCATACCCCATCACTTCCAATCGTCGATAGATGTCTTCGTTGGAACGTCGGGTGGCAAACCAAGTATGGACCCCCAGTATCCCCCGCCATCGCACCGCTCGGGCGGCATAGACCTGGATGATGGCATCCTGGGTGGTGCTCAGGTCTGGGGCTTGGGCACTGCTGTCGCGACGTTGGGACCACCAGGCCGCGGATTGATCCCGATGGGCATAATAGGCGACCACTTGATACCCGACCGGGGCGAGATACACCATGGACCACCCCAACACCCACCATCGCAGGTGCCGGATAATGCGTTGACGTCGATTTGATGAGGATGGCATCATAGGAAAAACTACCAGACAGGGCATCAACCCGGCTGGTCATGATAGGGTCGGGACGATCATGACCTGCTGGCCCGGGCAAGGTTCAGGTCCGATTGTCCCATGGGTTTCGTTCTGCGGGCTTCTTCCTGTTCCAAGTGGTCGATCTGGCCAAGCTGATGCCCGACCGCGAATCGAGACACCTGGATTCGACGAATACTATAATCCCTGCGGTGAATACGGATAACGACACCTGCCTGATTGACGGCTCTTCGCCGTTGACATCGGATGGACTGCTGGCCCTTCTGGATGCGGAGGGTATTCGACATCATACCGTGAGTCATGCCCCGATGTGGACGGTGGAGGATGCCAAGGCCATCCGGACGCCTGCCCCGCACGGTCATACCAAAAATCTGTTCGTGCGAAATCGAAAGGGGCGGATGTGGTTGCTGACCCTGCATGAAGACCGCCAAGTGGACCTGAAAACCCTAGGGGTCATGATTGGGGCGGATCGGTTGTCCTTCGCCAGTCCGCAACGGCTGATGCAGTATCTGGGAGTGACCCCGGGGGCAGTCAGTATGTTCTCGGTGCTGAATGATGTGACCCGGGTCGTGACCTGCTGGATTGACGAGACCTTGCTCCAGGCACCGAAGTTGCATGTGCATCCACTGATCAACACTCGGACCACCACGATGGACCGTGAGGTTCTGCTGGCATTCCTGGCGAAGCGGGGATATCCGTTCGAGATGCTTCGTTTTGTCTGACGCCCGCGTTACGCTCTTGGTCGTCAAAGGAGAAGAAACCTTATCGGTTGGGGGGAGAATATTGCCCGGGTTCCCACCTGTCCTTGCATGATGTTCGAAGCGGAACGATTGACACCGGCGATCGGTGCGGAAATCCGGGGCGTGGATTTCAGCCGTCCCCTGTCGGATGATCTGTATGATGGCCTCTACGAGGCGTTGCTGGATTATCTGGTGGTGTTTTTTCGAGGTACCGAGCTCAGCCCCCGGTTCCATCTTGATTTTGCGAGGGCGTTGGGTGATCTGGATCTCCCCCATCCGGTCTATCCGCACGTGGAAGGGTACCGGGAGATCGTGTTGCTGGACAATGATGCCGGCACACCGCCGGATACCAATACGTGGCATGCCGATCTCACCTTTCGGCCAACTCCCCCTTGCGCCTCGGTTCTTTTGGCTCGCGTCATCCCACCCTGTGGAGGAGATACGCTGTGGTCGAGTTGCTATGCGGCTTATGATCGGCTGCCGGTCGGTCTGCGCAGCGACCTGGAAGGGTTGAGGGCGGTACATGACCTTGGGGATTTTCGCAACAGCTTCACGAAAGACACCCCGAACCGTTCCGGAGCCGAACGGCTGAATGAAACGGTTTCTGGTTTTGGACATGCCATCCGGCCATTGATCGACGTGCATCCCGTTACCGGGAGAAAGTTTCTCCAGTTCAACGAGTCGTTTGTCACCCATATCGAAGGACTGACCACCAATGAATCCATGTCCTTGAAGACCTGGCTGGCCAATCACATGAACAAGCCCGAGGATCAGATCCGTTGGCGATGGAAAGCCGGTGATCTGGTAATGTTTGACAATCGGGTGACGATGCACTATGCCGTGGCGGACTACCTGCCTGCCCGTCGATGCATGCATCGGGTGACTGTAGTTAGTGATCGGCGAGCGATTACCCGATGCGAGTCGTCCCTTTTTCTGCGTGGGTCAGTTGCTGGTAGCCAGTCGGTATGACAGTCTTCCGTTTGTGGTAAACAGAGATTGTTGGCCATCATCTGGCCCGCTGCAATCCGCTTAACTCAAACGATCAGGCGACGGGGCTAAGTGTTGCACTTCAGAGTGGCACGGGGGTTTGGATATCGTTACTATGAATGGGTCAAGTAATATTGAACTGTAGTGGGGAATTGCTTGAGTGATAGGCATGATGTCCAGAGACAGTCGGCTTATCCGATAGTCTTTGTGAGATATAGGCTGCTCTTCGAGATATTTTCTCCCCCCACGAAGGAGGGGGATGGTGAGGTTCTGGATATTTGAGCCGGGAAACCACTTCGCATGCATGCTGCATAGTGGGCGGATTTAACCCGGTTCCACAAAGCTCTTTCAGTCCTTTATATCCTGTCAAGCTATGCCCGTAGTGAGCAACCAATAAATATGCTGATGCAATCTGATATTTCCGCCTCAGTCTGGCAACCATAATAGCCAGCATTTGCTCCCTTATTTTTCTTCGAAGGGTGATTTCGTAGCGGTTGGTGACAGTTCTGACGAATTGCTGCTCGACAGTGCTTGCCCGCTGGACCTTACCCAACCTGATTCTGACAAAAACAGCCCTTACGATACCGATAGGATCAATCCCAGGATGATATGCATTCCTGTGGTCTTCGGCTATGATAAGTGCTTGAATGAGATCGTCGGAAACCGGCTTGTCCATCGAGTTGTCAATAACTCCAATGCACTTAGCCAGATCAGAATGCAGCCCCCACAAACCCAGGAATTCGGCGATACGAGAAAGAATCACCGACGGATAGGATAATATGAAACAGGCTATTTGGGTGAAAATGACTCTCGCAGCCAAGTCGTATTGCCTTCTGAATCTGCTACCATGGAAGAAAATGTACCTTTCATCAGTTGTCCATTATCAATTTGCAATTCATGGTAGTGTGTCGATTCCCGGCCATGACCATCTTCCACAATATGTAAATATGCAATATCCTTTGATCTGAAATACTTTTTTTCAATATACCCTTCCACCCTTCCTCGCGTACGATTTTCGCCAACATACGATCTCTTTCCAGTGGATGAGTTCTCATGGATTTTTTCCGTTGTTCCCTTGATGTACGGGCCTTCACGCCAGAGGACTGCGACATACTCCAGCGACATGCCATTATAAGGACTGTATGCCGTATTTTCAGTATTCATTTCAAAATACCAACGGCCAGTGATTGCAGGTAAGGGGAAGAACTTTTCCCTGACCAGGAAAAACAGGACTGCAAGAATTATGCCACTCAATATTGTACTAATGATGTCCACGATTGTATTAATGATGTCCACGGCTTTCAGGAAAAGATATTGATTATTCGTGATTTTGACACCGGGATACTAATATTGTCCGTAATCTTTTTAAAGACGGGTTGTATATTTTCGGAATCGTAGACGATGCAGGCAATATTTACAGAAGTGGTGTTATAAGCCTATCGCTCGTGCAATCGTGGCATCAGTTCAATCAGGTTACAGGGCCGAGTGCGGTAATCGAGTTGATGTCCGATCAGCTTTTCCCAGGCCAGCTTGCAGGCGCCAGGAGATCCGGGCAACACAAAGATATAGGTCCCATTCGCGACGCCAGCCAAGGCTCGGGATTGGAGGGTGGAGGTCCCGATATCCTCATAAGACAGGACCCGGAACATTTCCCCGAAACCGTCCAGCACCTTGTCGAGCAAGGGCATGATCGCCTCCGGTGATCCATCCCGGCCGGTCACCCCGGTACCTCCCGTGGTCAGGACGACCTGGATATCTGGATCGGCGATCCAGTTAGCTACTTTGGCCCGGATTTGATAGATGTCATCAGGGACAATACACTTCTCCGCCAGCTGGTGTCCGGCTGTAGTGAGCCTTTCGACCAGGGACTTTCCGGACCGGTCTTCGGCTTCGGTTCGACTGTCCGAGGCAGTCAGCACGGCAATGTGTACTGGGACGAAAGGACGTTCGGAATTCGACATGTCGGCACGAAATTGAGACGCTTCCTGTTATTATCGCCGCATCATTCAGAGATTCAAGTCGGTCCGGTCCTATGCAGATTCGCGTCAGGTTTTTTGCCAGCCTTAGAGAGCAGGTGGGGGTGACGGACCGCCTATTGAGCCTAACAGCGCCAGCGACGGTATCCGATGTATGGCATCAGTCCACTGATCGGATGACTCCACCGGCCAATGTCTTGTGCGCCCGCAACCATGCTTATGTGGATTGGGATACGCCGTTGGAAGATGGGGATGAAATTGCCTTCTTCCCACCGGTGACCGGTGGTTGATACGGTACAGGGGGATTGCATGAAAATACAAATCAAGTCAGACCCGTATGACCCTTGGACCGAACTGGCAAGCTATCAGTCGGTCAGTGGCTCCCTGGCTCCCGGATCTTACGGGGCCTGTGCCAGCTTTGTGGGTACGATGCGGGATTTCAATGAAGGTGAAACGATCCAGTCGATGCTCCTGGAGCATTATCCGGGCATGACGGAAACTCAACTGGAACAGTTGGCCAGCGAAAATATCCAGCGTCATGGCCTGCTGGATGTGTTGATTGTGCATCGGGTGGGGGAGGTCAAGCCGAATGACCCCATTGTTCTTGTGGCGGCGTGGTCCGCTCATCGCAAGGCGGCACTGACGGCTTGCAGAGATATGATGGAAGCGTTGAAGTCCCGAGCCACGTTCTGGAAAAAGGAACAACTGGATGGGAACGAACGGTGGGTGGAGCGAAATACTCCAAGCTAGATTCGGCAGCCTCGTAACAGACTGGTGAGAGGTGCCGGCCCAGCCTTGATGGTCAGGTCGGTAGACGGTGTTGCATGGAGTCAGTGAGAGTAGACAGATCGGTTTGGGGGGATGTGGCTGATCTGGATACGATCATATCTGGCATCCTATGACATGGCCATGGTGGGATTGATCAATGAGTGATCCTACTATCCAAGGCTTAACACGGCAACTGGCCGTCCTGGAGGAACGCATGATCGAGTTCGGGTTGATCGCCCCCGCTGGTGGGTTTCCATAATTCGTGACAGGGTCGCCCACAGCGAGCGGTCACCAATTGATCCGCATACCCCACCATTCGGGGAATCCTCCTACCATTGCCATCATTTCGGCTTCACAGGAATGCCTACAAGAAGTGCTTGGATGCATATTCTGGATCGGATTGATCTCCCGCCTTGGTTTGTTGAGGGGCACGTCAGGATGGATGCAGACATTGCCCCACCCACACATCGGTGAGCTATTGCTCAGGGCGGATAAGCGAACTCGTTGTGTGGGGTCCGTTGCCAGCATGGAAAAGGCAAGGGAGAAGTGGAAGTGGAACTGCAGTTGCCAAGGTGCTCATAGGAGTGGTTCCACCAGTTGGTAGAGTTCAGCACTGCTGATCTCCCCCAACCGGGTTCGGGCCAGTTGGCCGGTCCGATCGAAGATCGCCGTAAATGGCAGTGCCGACCCTTGAGGACTACCTTGGCGGCTCATCAACTCAGTGCCACCGGTGCTCACCACCAAAGAAGGGTAGTTGATTCCTATCTGATCGCCGAATCTTCTTGCCGCTTCCGGTATGTCATGGGCGATACCGACGACCTGGAGCCCTCGCTCGCGCAAGGTTTCCTGGGCTTCGAGGAGTACCGGAATCTCCCGGATACAGGGGGGGCACCACGAGGCCCAGTGGTTGACCACCACCACCTTGCCCAACCATTGTGCACCGTGTTGCAACTGTCCATTGACATCCGGCAGCGTCAGTTCGGACAGCAGAGCCTTCGGCGCTTTGTCTTCAGTCACGTTCGACCCGAAGCCATGCAGGCCCAGCCAAATTCCCAGTCCCAGCGACAGCGCCAGCACCAGGAGAAGTCGAAGGGATAACCGCATTCAGGGATTGATCAAGGCAAGAAATTCGGTCGGATCACGGTAGCCATAGAAGCCCAGATCCGGTAGTCGATGGCCTTGTGGATCAAAAAACAGCACGGCGGGAGGTCCAAAGACGCCGAAGCGTTTCTTCACGGCCCGGGCATCGGAATCAGTGGGATCTGTCACATCGACCTGCAGCGCGATGTAGCGCTCCTCGAGAACTTGCACCACCCGGGGGTCCTGGAAGGTGGTTTTTTCCATTTTGAGACAATCCACGCACCAGTCGGCATAATAATCCAGCACGATATGACGGTTGTCCTGTCGGGCTCGGATGAATTGTTGATCCAGTTCTGTCGTGTTACGGATCTGGGTAAAGACATGGGCCTTGTCCCCGGATTGTGTCCCCTGCCAATTGTTGGCAGCCCATTGCGTCGGTAGTGGTTGCAGCAGGTCCCGTTTACCATGAAAGCCACCAATCAAGGCGGCGATCCCCCAAACCAGCAATACCGTGCCGACCCCCTTCGCCAAGCGCTGCCAACCAGAGGCCCCTTCCTGAAGGGATTGTGTTGCACCCAGATAGATGCTGATGATGACAAGGAACACTCCCCACAACAGTAGCACCGGCACTTCCGGCAGCACGCCCAACAGATAGATCGCGACGGCGATCAGGAGAATGCCAAAGATATGCTTAATCCGTTCCATCCAGGCTCCTGCCTTGGGCAGTAGGTGCCCGGCCCCGAAACCGAGGGCAATCAGGGGGACCCCCATGCCCATGGCCATGGCAAGCATCATCTGTGCTCCCAACCACGGGTCGGCCCGGCTGACCGCAAGACCCAGAAACGAAATCAGGATGGGAGATACGCAAGCACCGACAATCAGGGCGGAGACCAGACCGAGAATGAACACCATGGAATAGGAACCGCCAAGACTCATGGTGCGGCTCTGTAGGCGAGACTGGATCGCCGATGGCATCTGGATTTCGTACAGGCCGAACATGGAGAGCGCCATCAGGAAAAAGACGGTCGCCAGGATACCAATCGCCCAGATATTCTGGAAATAGGCTTGGAGTTGTTCCCCGGTGGCTCCGGCCAATGCGCCCATCGCAGCATAGGTTACCGACGTCCCGATGACATAGGTCACCGCCAAGGCACCGCCTCGTGCGCGAGTCAGCTTTTCCCCCTGGCCGGCGATGGCACCGGACAGGATCGGAATCATGGGCAGGACGCAGGGGGTGAAGGTCAGCAACAGACCGGCCAACAAGGCCCCAGTCAGAATCCCCCACAGCGAGCGAGTGTCCGGCCCGGGGTCGGCATCAAGATTAGATGATGGATTGAGGCTGTTCTGGCGGTCTGATGGAGGTGGAAGGCTTTGCGCCGCCGCACTGGTGGAGATCAAGGGCGGTAAGGCCAGGGTGATGCTTTGGGTGCTCGGTGGATAACAGATGCCTGCTTCGGCACAGCCCTGGTACTGGGCATTCAGAACGATGGAGCCCGCTTGTGGGGCTGGGCGCAGGAGATCAATGGGTACCGAAAAAGAGTCGGTAAATACTTGGCTGCGGCCAAAGAACTCATCTTCCTTTTCCTTGCCATCGGGCAGGACATAGTGCCCAACACGGGCATCGCCCTGCGTGGCAAATGCGATCTTGTCACGGTAGAGATAATACCCGTCGACCACCTCAAAGTGGGCATTCAGCGTATTGCCGTCGATCATTTCGGCAGTCAACCGGAAGGCTTCTTCTGGCGGGAGGAAGTCGGGTTGCGAAAAGCCCCCATCCAGCAAGGCTTTCAGCGCTTCAATGGGGTCCTGGGACTCTGTTTGATTCGAGCGGCCTTCATCAATCGACTCTGAACGGTCATTGGGCGACAGGTCACTGCGATCAGGGTCCGCCTCTTGCCGCGTCGGTTGCAGGAGGCTTTTGAGCTCGGCCACCGGGTCGGTCTGTCCACTGCCCGCCAGTTCATGGATCGGCAGGGACTGGTCGCCGGACTGGCTCACCAAACCACCTTCCCCCCGGACAGTGGAAGAAAAGGTGGTCCCGAAATCCGCTCCAAAAATGATTTCATGTCGTAGAGGGGGATAACAGACACCCACAGGTTCATTGCACCCCTGACCTTCCGCAATCAAGGTGAACTGGGCAGTCGTTTCGGCCAGTGGCAGCACCATACGAAAACTGCCGGTATAGACTTCCACGGCCCCAAAAAATTCATCCTCCTTGGGTTGGCCCGGCGGCAGTTCGACAGTCCCGGCAAATCCGTGCCCCCCCACGAGGTCAAAATCCATCTTATCCCGATACATGTAATATCCGTCGGCAATGTCCCACTGGACTGCAAGCCGGTGATCGGGCAGTCGCTGTGCGTGGAAGGCAAATGCTTCGTCTTCCGGCAGCAAGGCTTGATCTTCCAACTGCCCCCAGGACAAAAGAGGTAGGGCGATCAGCAATAGGGATAGCCGTGAAAGACCCGGCTTGGTCAGGAGGGACATGGCAACCAGTCGGACTCAGATAACTTTGATCAGTTCAAAGTAAAGGGTAATCGGGGTCATTATAATCCTGGGAATCGGAAAATCAAAAGTCGCCCGGTTGGGGTAGATGTCTGAGACCCCATATATCAGAAGTTTGCGCCATCATCCGGAATGAAAATTTTCTTGCTGATTTTTCTGCTGGTCCCGCTAGTGGAGGTCTATCTTCTGGTGCAGGTCGGCAGTGTTGTCGGGGCATTTTCCACGGTGGCTCTGGTGGTCGGCACGGCGGTGCTGGGTGCCGTACTGGTCCGTGCCCAAGGCTTTACCACGATTGCCAGAGTCCGAGCGCAACTGGCACGGGATGAACTGCCGGCCATGGAGATTCTGGAAGGTGTGTTCCTTTTGGTGGCCGGACTGTTGTTGTTGACCCCGGGATTTTTTACGGACAGCATTGGCTTTGTCTGCCTCACTCCGTCCTTTCGTCGCGCCCTGATCCGACGAGTGCTGACGCAAGTCAAGGTGACACAGAGAGAAACTCAAGGCAAGGTCATTACGGGTCGGGTTTTGGACGGGGAATTTCGGGATCTGGATAGGTAACAATACAGCCCCCAGCCAGTTGATGTGGGCTCAATCTGATTCAGGCAACCGGCGGACTATATTTGGCTTGTTTGGCGAAAGCGATCTGTCGATCCACGACCGTTTGTTTAAGGCTTGCGAATCCGGAGGGAAGGTCTACAAACCGAGGACCAATTCACACTGGAAGCCCAACTATCCGGAAGGGTTGGAACGCCTAGCCAGAGCGGGCCGGATCCACGTTGCGGCCAATAGCACTCAGTATCGTCGCTTCGCTTCCGACTTTCCCTATAAGGAAAGGGGGCAATCTCTGGACAGACACGCTGACCGACAGTTTCACCGATGAAAAGCTGTATGTCGTCCAGACCAAGCCCAAAAGTGATTGAGCGTTGTCTGCTGATGACTTCGGACCCTGGAGACTTGGTGTTCGATCCGACTTGTGGATCGGGAACGACCGCTTGGTGCGCGGAGAAATGGGGCCAGCGCTGGATCACTTGCGATACTTCGCGGGTACCGGTCGCATTGGCACGTCAACGGCTGCTGACCGCCACCTTCGACTATCAAGGCTCAATGATTCCGAACGTGGGCCCGCAGACAGAATAGGAACGAAGAAGAAATCGGCGGGATCGTGCCGCATGTTACACTTGAGTCGATTGCGAACGATGAGCCAGCTAGAGAAGAGGTACTGTTCGACCGTCCAGAGAAGGATGGGCGCGTGACGCGGATAAGCGGTCCTTTCTGCGTCGAGGCGACTATCCCGACCTCGGTGGACTGGGAGGATGGCGGTAAAGAGGAGTCGGATGACAGGGTCGCCGCTGACAGTTACACTGACCATGTCGAGCGCATGATTGAGGTATTGCGACACTCGCCAATATTGCATATCGACGCTGGACAACGCGTCTTGTTGTCAAAAAAACGGCGGTCAACGCGTACCTTGAATTTGTCTGCCGACGCACGACAACTGATCAAGATTTCGAACAATCGATTGGAACTTCGGTGACTTGGTTACAGACTAGCATGGATCTGGTCATGGGAGACTTGCTTAAGAACATGCGGTCGAGCCAGATTTTCTGTGGACTACCAGACGTTCAGGTTAGGTGCTCATGTGATGGAGCATACCCAGCCGTACTTATCGACCCCAATGTATTCGACCCGGTTCATCGAGAGAGAAACGACATGCCCGCGTGGTTTCTTAACACGGACTACAATGGGCTTTGTTTCCACGTCTGCCAGGCGTTTTTTCCACGCACATCCGCCCGGGAAGAGTTCAATTGCTCGTTGCGGGGTGAGTTCGACGACAGCGTCTGGACGCACTTCTCGGGAACAGTGAGTGCTCCGTTCAAGGCGGGAGAGTACGCGCAAATTGCGGTGAAGGCGATTGACGACCGGAGCAATGAGTTGATGGTGGTAAAGTCTCTGTCGGAGGCGATGGGGTGATTCACACGGTGCGCATCCAGGGCTTCAAGCGCTTCACCGAAGTGACTCTTAGGTTGCTAGGACATATCGTGCTCGCGGGTCCCAACAACACCGGCAAGACCACGGTTCTTCAGGCGATCGCCTCATGGTCTCTGGCACTTCGGCGGTGGCGTGAACTCAACGACTTCAATCCGCGAGCTGGGTATACCTACGCACCCATCGCCCGACAGGCGTTCACGTCGGTTCCACTGCGAAGTTTCGACCTGCTCTGGATCAATCGAGACTATAGTCGTCGGATTCAGGTTGAAGTCCAGCTCCAACATCGCGATGGTTGGTCGGTGACGATGGAGTTCAGGGCCGACAGTACTGAACAAATCTCCGTCCGAAGGCCGATACGCCAGCAGAAGTGCTACGCGAGCTTGATCTTGGCGTAGTATTTGTTCCACCGGTGACCGGAATAGGAATCGACGAACCGGTATTCCAGGCGCCAAAGATCGAACATCTCCTCGGACTCGGACGTCCTGGTGAGGTATTGCGCAATCTACTGGCGGAAGCGAATCGCGACGAACCAGCTTGGGGTGCGCTTCAAGCATCAATGGTGAAACTCTTCGGGTACGAGTTGCTTCCGCCCGATACGAGTGGTCCGCATATTCGTGCCGAGTACCGATTAGCCGGTCGAGGGGGCGTTGTACGGCCACATTTCGATATTGCGAGTGCTGGCAGTGGATTCCAGCAAGTGCTGATGCTGTTGGCGTTTCTCCATACGCGACCGGGCTCCGTTCTGCTGCTGGACAAACCGGACGCCCATCTACACATCATTCTTCAGGATGCGGTCTACCATGAGCTGAAGACAGTCGCAGCCCGGCAAGGTTCACAACTCATCGTCGCTACACATTCAGAGGTTGTAATCAACGCTGTTGAACCGCGAGATTTATACGTGATGCTTGATGGGCCTAAAGCCGTTGCAGACCACGTTGAACGTAGCCGACTTATTTCATCTCTTCGCGTCTTGAGCCATGCTGATGTTATGCTGGCTCAATCGGTGCGGGGCGTCCTCTATGTCGAAGACTATACGGACATCGACCTCTTGCGGGTTTGGGCGGCTCAACTGGGACATCGAGCCGAGACCTTGCTGACGACCGAAGCGATGTTGAAATATGGGGCGTTCCAAGCGCGGGACAAAGGAGTGGACAATGCTGGCGTCCGCGCAAGAGATCATTTCGACGCTCTGCAACTGGTACGAGAAGACCTGCCGGGGGTGGAACTTCTCGACGGAGATGCTCACTCGGGCAGACGGGAAAGCGAGATGACTGACGCGGGCCTGCAGCGGTTACGTTGGCGGCGCTATGCAATCGAGAGTTACCTGTTGAATCCGGACTCGTTGATCCGATTCGTGGAAACCTTGGTCGGTGTCGAGGCGGCCCGTCCGCATGTTGAGGACATGCTTGCATGCTGGCGCGATATGTTCCCACCGGCGGTGGTCAGAGAGCCGCTCGGCGACCATGAGTTCCTGAACGTGACGAAGGCTCGCACACGTCTCCTCCCTCCGTTGCTCGAAGCGGCTGGAGTCAGCGAGTCCCCTACACCCGCTATCACGAGATCGCTCAGGCGATGCTCTCCGAGGAGATTCATCCAGAAGTTGTCGAGAAGCTTGACGGGATCTGTCGCGCATTCGGGGTTGAGCCGTGAGTGGGCAAGAGGGGCCTGAACCAATACTCAATTCGCCGTTCATGGAGCCTAAAGGGTACTACGGAGAGAATCATGAACATGTTCCTGATTTCATAGCCCGGTTGTCTATCGCGGCATCTCACATTCGACCCGGGCCGGATGCCAGGAAATGAAAAAGTTCGCTTGGACGCATTGAATTTTCGGATGTGGGCATTATTATTAGCACTCATTAAGGTTGAGTGCTAACAAACGCTGTGCTTGGAGGCCTGTGTCAGTATCCCGGGAAAGGGCTCTTTGTGCCCCACCCCACGGCCTGACTGGGCTCTGCCACCGTCATCGTTAGCTACCTTGAATTCACTTTAATTACCAACTTTCATTCATTTAGGAGATTGAGCGTATGAACATCCGTCCGCTTCATGATCGCATCATCGTCAAGCGTATCGAAGATGAGCGCACCACCCCCGGAGGCATCGTGATCCCGGATTCCGCGACCGAAAAACCGATGCAGGGCGAAGTCCTGGCTGTCGGAAACGGCAAGATGCTGGAGAACGGCGAGCAACGTGCACTGGATGTCAAAGTCGGTGACCGGGTCTTGTTCGGCAAGTACTCCGGCACCGAAGTCAAGGTATCCGGCGAAGAAGTACTCGTGATGCGTGAAGACGACGTCATGGGTGTGATCGAGGGTTGATCCGTCAGCAATCACTAACCAAAACATTCTAGAGGTTTATTGAACAATGTCTGCTAAAGAAGTTGTATTTGGCGAACAGGCCCGGGCGCGAATGCTCAGGGGCGTCAACACCTTGGCCGAGGCGGTCAAGGTTACCTTGGGCCCCAAGGGCCGCAATGTGGTTCTGGACAAGTCCTTCGGTGCACCTACAGTGACCAAGGACGGGGTTTCCGTGGCCAAGGAAATCGAACTCAAGGACAAGCTGGAAAACATGGGCGCCCAGATGGTCAAGGAAGTGGCTTCCAAGACCTCCGACGTGGCGGGGGATGGCACCACGACGGCAACCGTTCTGGCACAATCCATGGTCCATGAGGGTATGAAGGCGGTGGCAGCCGGCATGAACCCGATGGATCTCAAGCGTGGCATTGACCGCGCTGTGATTGCTGCGGTTGGGAGCCTCAAGGAACTGTCTCGCCCTTGTGCCGATCACAAGGAGATTTCCCAAGTGGGGACCGTGTCGGCCAATGCCGATTCTGATATCGGAGACATCATTGCCGAGGCGATGGAAAAAGTGGGTAAGGAAGGGGTGATCACGGTCGAGGAAGGTAATGTCCTGGACAATGAGCTGGATGTGGTCGAAGGCATGCAGTTTGATCGCGGCTATCTGTCCCCCTACTTCATCAACAACCAGGACAGCATGTCCGTGGAACTGGAAAATCCGTATATCTTGATTCATGACAAGAAGATCTCCAATATCCGCGATTTGCTGCCCACTTTGGAAGCGGTCGCCAAGTCCAGCCGTCCGTTGATGGTGATTGCGGAGGATGTGGATGGGGAAGCCCTCGCCACCCTGGTCGTCAACAACATCCGTGGGATTGTCAAGGTCTGTGCGGTCAAGGCTCCTGGCTTTGGTGATCGTCGCAAGGCCATGCTCGAAGACATTGCCATTCTCTCCGGCGGACGCGTGATCAGCGAAGAGGTCGGCATGAGTCTGGAAGGCGCCACCTTGGACGATCTTGGACAAGCCAAACGCATCCAGATTACCAAGGAGAACACCACCATCATTGATGGGGCGGGAGCCAGTTCCGACATTGAGGCCCGTGTGGGTGCCATTCGCATCCAGATTGAGGAAGCCACCTCCGACTATGACCGCGAAAAGATGCAGGAGCGGGTGGCCAAGCTGGCCGGCGGGGTAGCCGTCATCAAGGTCGGGGCGGCAACCGAAGTGGAAATGAAGGAAAAGAAGGCGCGGGTCGAAGATGCCCTGCATGCCACCCGGGCGGCGGTCGAAGAAGGAGTCGTCCCTGGCGGTGGTACCGCACTGGTTCGTTGTGTCGATTCCGTCAAGGCGGTTTCGGGCGACAACCCGGATCAAGACATGGGGGTTCGTATCGTGCTGCGGTCTTTGGAAGAACCTCTGCGCCAGATCGTTTCCAATGCCGGAGATGACGCTTCTGTGGTCTTGAATGCCGTGGCCAAGGAAAAGGGTGCCTATGGGTACAATGCCACTACCGGTGAGTACGGTGACATGTTGGAAATGGGTATTCTGGACCCGACCAAGGTGGCTCGGGCCGCCCTGCAGAATGCATCATCCATTGCAGGTCTTCTGATCACCACGGAGGCGATGGTGGCGGAGATCCCGGAAGAAAAGCCGGCTCCTCCGATGCCTGACATGGGTGGTGGTATGGGCGGCATGATGTAATCTGGATCGTCCGTCCAGCATCCCGAAAGCCCCGCCTCGGCGGGGCTTTTGTTATCCACCGGACGAACATTCCAGGGTCCGATTCAAAGTGAGGAGGGCGGGGTGGTCACCGCGCTGGTTCCGTCGTGTCCCAATCAACGTTCAAACTGTGTGCAGAGACAGGGTTTCCAGGCTCCAGACCCGATTTTCCATTGACTTTCCAAGGCCTGATATTATTGAGTGGCAACCTGACACCCTGGGCACCGGAAGCGACGCAACTCAACAGAACAACAAAGGAGAACCCGGATATGTTCAGGAAACTGCTTGCCGCCGCAATGCTGGCCGCGATGACCGCGCCTGCGGCCTTTGCGGCCGACCTGGAAGGACGTGTGCTCAAGATTGGAACGGACGCCACTTACCCGCCGATGGAAACCGTCGATGAAACAACGGGCCAGATCGTGGGCTTTGATGTGGATGTGATGAATGCGATCTGTGAAAAGGTCAATTGCGTCCCTGACTTCGTCAACACAGCCTGGGATGGTATCTTTGCCGCGCTTCGGCAGGGGGAGTTCGATTTGGTGATCTCGGGCGTATCGATCACGCCAGAACGCGAAGAGACCATGGATTTTTCCGAGCCGTATATTGTGGTCAGCCAGGCGATCCTGCTGCAGGTCGACACTGCCGACATGACATTGGATGACTTCAAGGCTGGTGACCAGAGACTGGCGGCCCAAACCGGCACCACCAACGCGCAACTGGCCGAAGAACTGGTCGGGCGCGAAAATGTCAGCCTCTACGACAATTTCTCTGCCGCCATTGTGGCACTGCAGAACGCGGATGTGCAGGGCGTCATCATTGATGGCACCTCTGCCGCCGCATATGAGCAGGAGTTCGTGGGCGAACTGACCGTCGGGATCACGGGCCTGCAGCCCAATCCGCTGGGCATTGTCTTTCAAGAAGGCGATGCAACCGTTGACGCAATCGACGAAGGACTGGCGGCCATCAAAGAAGACGGAACGCTGGACGCTCTGATCGGTAAGTACTGGAGTACAAACTGATGCGGTATAGCTTTTTTTAGGCTCCGGCGGTCGCAGTTGCCGTAGCTGCGTTCATCACCGACCTGTTTACCGCATCATCGAAATACCTGAGGTCGCTGATGCCCTTTGCTGAGTCCGTGTTTTTTCATGTTCTCAGCGAAAACACCTCGCCCCTCATTAATCGGACAAATAGACCTGGGTCCTGTTCCCTGAAGTGGTCGGATAAGTGCAGGCCGCTTGGCAGGTGCTTTTGGTTTTGTCTATGCGATCATCATCGCCTTGTGCCTCGCGTCCAGCCGTCTACGCAATCCGCTACGGGGCCACGTCACGCTGGGGGTTGAACTTCTGGCCGCGAAAAAATGCAGGAGCGGGTGGCCAAGTTGGCCGGGGGTAACCGTCATGAAGACCGGGGCGTCGACCGAAGTGGAAATGAAGGAAAAGAAGGCGTGTGTCGAAGATGCCCTGCACACCACCCGGGCGCCGGCCGAAGAAGGAGTCGTCCCTGGCGGGGGTAACGACTGGTTCGTTGTGTCGATGCCGTCAAGGCGGGTTCGGGCGACAACCCGGATCAGGACATAGGGGTTCGTATCGTGCTGCGGTCTTTGGAAGAACCTCTGCACCAGATCGTTTCCAATGCCGGAGATGACGATATTGCAGGCCTTCTGATCACCATGGAGGCGATGGGGGTGGAAATCCCGGAAAAAAAGCCGGCTCCTCCGATGCCTGTCATGGGTGGTGGTATGGGCGACATGATTGTAATCTGGATCGTCCGTCCAGCATCCCGAAATCCCCGTCTCGGCGGGGCTTTTGTTATCCCCGGACGAACATTCCCGGGTCCGATTCCAAAGTGAGGAGGGCGGGCGGCCACCTCGCTGGTTCCATGTTCCAATCAACGTTCAAACTGGTAGAATCCGGTCGTCGGTGATGAGGCGGTGGAAACACAACCTGTGCAGCGACAGGTTTTCCAGGTTCCAGACCCGATTTTCCATTGACTTTCCAAGATCTGATACTGAGGCTACAAAATTACTGGGCCCGACAGGGATGCATGATTCTGCAGCCCTACGATATGGAAGTGGGTGCTGGCACATTCCACCCAGCCACTTTCCTGGCCGCCGTGGGACCGGAGCCCTTCCACGCCGCCTATGTGCAGCCGTCTCGTCGTCCCACCGACGGTCGGTATGGAAATAACCCCAACCGGCTGCAACACTATTTTCAGTATCAGGTCGTCCTCAAGCCCTCACCGGATCTATTCCAGGATCTGTATCTTGGTTCCCTGCGCGAATTGGGATTCGATTTCCACAAAGACGATGTCCGCTTTGTGGAAGACGATTGGGAATCACCTACGCTGGGGGCCTGGGGCTTGGGCTGGGAGATTTGGTTGAATGGCATGGAGGTCAGCCAGTTTACCTACTTCCAGCAGGTGGGGGGGCTTGATTGCCGACCGGTGACCGGTGAAATCACCTACGGTCTGGAACGACTGGCGATGTACCTGCAGGGGGTGGACAGTATTTTTGACTTGGTCTGGAGTGATGGGCCCGCCGGTCGATATACCTATCATGACATCTATTTCCAGAATGAAGTGGAGCAGTCGGCCTATAACTTCGTGCATGCCAATGTGGAATTTCTGCTGCAGCAGTTTCATGAGGCCGAACGCATGTGCCAGCAGCTGCTCGAAGAAAAACTACCGCTTCCCGCGTATGAGCAGGTCTTGAAGGCATCCCACAGCTTCAATCTGCTGGATGCCCGTCAGGCCATCGGGGTCACCGAGAGAGCCAGGTTCATTGGTCGCGTGCGGACCTTGGCCCGTGGCGTCGCCCGCAGTTATTACGACCGTCGCGAGACCTTGGGCTTTCCCCGTGGGAAGCCCGCCCCCCGACGGAAACGGAGGCAGTCCTGATGGCAGCCAGACGACGAGGAACCGTCGGACGCCCACGCAACCTGTTGCTGGAACTGGGCACCGAGGAGCTGCCACCCAAATCCCTGCGGGGATTGGCGGAAAGTTTTGCGACGTCCGTGTACGAGTCGTTGCTGGAAGCCGGTGTCGTGCAGGAAGATACGGAAGCCTATCGCTGGTATGCCACACCACGCCGGCTGGCCGTCTGGGTGGGGAGGGTCAAACCCCATCAGTCCGACCGGATGGAGGAACGTCGAGGACCCCCCATCCAAGCAGCCTTCGATGCGAAAGGCCAGCCCACCTCGGCCGCCTTGGGCTTCGCCAGATCCTGTGGTGTGGCGGTGGACAAACTGGATCAGCAGGACTTGGGCACGGGGGCTTGGTTGGTCTATCGAAGACAGGTGGTGGGACAGTGTATTCGGGATTTGGTGGAGCAGGCGCTGGAGAAGGCCCTGCGGGATTTGCCCATTGACAGACGGATGCGCTGGGGGAATCACCCGCAGGAATTTGTCCGACCGGTCCATTGGCTGTTGGCCATGTACGGCAGTGAATCGCTCAAGGTGACGGCACTGGGACTGCAAGCCGGTTCCGGGACATACGGGCATCGTTTCCTGGCCCGCAGGAATACGGTCCGCATCAGGTCGGCGGACCGCTACGTCGATACCCTGAAAAAGGAAGGATGTGTCATGGTCGATTATCTGGAACGGCAAAGATTGATTGAGCGTCAGGTGAATCGACTCGCGCGGCGAAATGGGGGCAACGCGGTCATCAGCCCGGCGTTGCTGGCCGAAGTGACTGGTTTGGTCGAATGGCCCCAAGCCTTGCATGGGAAGTTTGATCGTCGATTCCTCCGGGTTCCCCCGGAGGTCCTGATTGCTTCCATGCGGGATCATCAGAAGTATTTTCATCTGGTGGACGCGAAGGGACGGCTGATGCCGGACTTCATCGCCGTGAGCAACCTGCCCAGTCGGGCCCCGAAAAGAGTTCGCTGTGGAAACGAGCGGGTGTTGCGGGCGCGACTGGCCGATGCGGAATTTTTCTGGCGCAATGACTTGTTACAGCCCCCGGAACATCATCTGGAAGCGCTGCACCAGGTGCTGTACCACGCCAAGCTGGGTTCCATTGGGGCCAAGGTGGATCGGATCCGCACTCTGGCAGGTGAGCTCGCCCGGCAGATGGGGGCCGATGCAGCACAGGTTGATCGTGCCGGCAGGCTGTGCAAGACCGACCTGCTGACTGGTTTGGTGGGTGAGTTTCCAGAGTTGCAAGGGGTCGTGGGCAGCTACTATGCGGACCGTCACGGCGAGAATCGAGCCGTATGTATGGCGATACGGTCCCACTACCAGCCCCGATTTGCTGGCGATGAACTGCCGCAGGGCCGTGTTTCCCGTTGTCTGGCCCTAGCCGACCGCATTGACAGCATCGCCGGACTGTTTGCCTGTGGTGAAATACCCACCGGAGACCGGGATCCCTATGCCCTGAGGCGGGCGGCACTGGGCATCCTGCGAATCCTGATTGAAAAGCGTCATGATCTTGATCTATACCGGTTGTTCCGGCAAGCTGTCGGACAATTCATCGATCAGGGAGACCATCTGGATACCTCGGACGCCACGGCACAACAGGCCTTCAGCTTTCTCACTGATCGACTGCGGGTTTATTATCAGACACTGGGATATGATGTCCTGACGATCACTGCCGTGGCAGCGGTCAAGCCGTGCAGTCCACTGGACTTTCATTGGCGACTCACGGCGCTCCAGGATTTTCTGACGGGACAGCCCGAAGCGGCACGGTCCCTGGTATCGGCCAACAAACGGATAGCGAACTTGCTGACCAAGCAGGAAATCGGTGAAGACTGCATTCCGGATGCGACCTGGTTCCGGGAAAAAGCGGAAAAGGTGCTGGCGAAGAAGCTCGATAAGATCGGCACACAAGCCAGCCACCATTTTGCCAAAGGACGTTATGGCCGAGGTCTGATGGTCCTGACCAATCTGAAAAAACCCATCGACCGGTTTTTTGATCAGGTCATGGTGATGGATCATGATCCGCTCATCCGGAACAACCGTCTGGCCTTGTTGGGTCGAATCCGGCGACTGTTCCTGGTGGTCGCGGATATCTCGCTGGTTCGGGTGGAATGAACGAACCCACACAACACCGTGACCAACGGTCCTTCTCGGAAATGATGTTGGCGGTTCAGGCTTTTCACGACAAGCACCGCTTTCGGGAAAGGGGTGGTGAGGACCTGATCTACCGGCTGGCTTTGATGACAGAAGAACTGGGCGAGATCGCGGAATGTGTCACCAAGGGAAAGACGCAGGATCAATTGGCCACGGAATGTGCGGATTTGCTGATCCTGCTGATGGGCAATGCGATTGCCGCCAATTTCGACCTTTGCGAGGCCTTCTGGAAAAAAATGGCCATCATCAATCAGCGGGAGGTGCGCTTGGTGGATGGCCGGATTCGGGTCACCGCCTATCGGGGAGCAGAAGGTGGTGAGACTTGATCCGCAATTTCGACGAACGGCGGTTCCCGGATCATCCTGCCACTCGCCTCTTTTCTGAGAGGCAGAATCGTGAATCCGGCTTCGATGGGCGGGGCGTCGGTGTTAGAATGCCCCCGCCCTCCCCGGTGACCCCAATCGTTTTTTCGACAGCGACCGGCATGAATGATTTTTCCATGGGTCACCATGACCCTTCCTTATGGATGATATGGTGATGTCTGCTGGCCAGTCATTGAGTCCATGGATTGTCTGGCTGGAAGACCTGGGGATGAATGACATCTCCAGGGTCGGCGGCAAGAATGCCTCTTTGGGGGAAATGATCTCCCACCTGTCCTCGACTGGTGTCCAGGTGCCGGGTGGATTTGCCACGACAGCCGATGCCTACCGGACTTTTATTGGATATCAGGGTCTGGATGCCCACATCGCCGGAATGCTCGATTCCCTGGATGTCGACAATGTGACGGTGCTCCAGGAGGTCGGTGCCACCATCCGCCATCTGGTGATGGACCATCCCCTTCCGGCTGCATTGGAGCAGGCGATTCGAGAAGCCTATGCCCATCTGGGTGGCAGTGTGGCGGTGCGTTCTTCCGCCACCGCCGAGGACTTGCCGGAAGCCTCATTTGCCGGTCAGCAGGAAACCTTTCTGAATGTGACCGGGATCGACAGTGTGCTGGAATGCGTGCGTAGGCTGTATGCATCGCTGTTCAATGATCGGGCCATCGCCTATCGCGTCCACCAGGGATTTGATCATGGGGATGTGGCGCTGTCAGCCGGCATTCAGCGGATGGTTCGCAGTGATCTGGGTGCCAGTGGGGTGATGTTCACCATGGATACCGAGTCGGGCTTTGAGGACACGGTGTTCATCACTTCGTCATGGGGACTCGGCGAATGTGTGGTCCAGGGTTCCGTGAATCCGGACGAATTCCATGTCTACAAGCCCGCTTTGGCAGCGGGTCGGCCAGCCATTTTGCGCCGCCATCGGGGCTCGAAGCGGACCAAGATGATCTATTCGGCCACCGGGGGCAACAAGCCGGTCGAGATCGTCGATGTAGCTCCGGCACAGCAGTTCGCATTCTCCCTTTCTGACGAGGAGGTTACCGCCTTGGCCAGATTGGCGGTGACCATTGGCCAGCATTACGGTCGGCACATGGACATTGAATGGGGGAAGGACGGTCTGACAGGGGAATTGATGATTCTCCAGGCCCGTCCGGAGACGGTCCGCAGTCGTGACCGTGGTCGGACCCTGGAACGGTTCTGGCTCAAGGAAAGAGGCGAAGTGCTTGTCACTGGCCGCAGTGTAGGGCAACGCATCGGCTGCGGCAAGGTGCGGCAAGTCGGGAGTGTGGATGAACTGCACAAGGTCGCTGAGGGGGATGTGTTGGTGACCGACATGACCGACCCGGACTGGGAGCCGATCATGAAACGGGCCGCCGCCATTCTGACCAATCGAGGAGGGCGCACTTGTCATGCTGCCATCATCGCCCGAGAACTGGGTGTCCCGGCTATCGTGGGGTGCGAAGATGCCACTCGGGTGCTGAGTGATGGAGCCGAGGTCACGGTATCCTGCGCAGAAGGGGAAACCGGGCAGGTCTATGCTGGGCGGCTGGATTTCGAGGTGCTGACGACGGACCTCGACAGTATGCCTGAAATCGGGTTCAAGATCGCCATGAATGTGGGCAATCCCGAACGGGCCTTTGCCTTTTCGAAAATCCCCAACCACGGCGTCGGCCTCGCCCGCTTGGAGTTCATCATCAACCATGCCATTGGCGTTCACCCCAAGGCCGTGTTGCAACACGAGAGTCTGTCGGAGGAACTGCGTCAGGAAATCAGTCGCCGGATGGCGGGGTATCCTAACCCCAGGCGGTATTTTGTGGAGAAACTGGTCGAAGGGATCGGCTCGTTGGGCGCAGCCTTCTGCCCCAAGCCGGTGATTGTCCGGTTGTCCGATTTCAAGTCCAACGAGTATGCCAACCTGTTGGGCGGGCGATTGTTTGAACCCGAAGAGGAAAATCCCATGCTGGGTTTTCGGGGAGCTTCACGGTATCTCGCCGACTCGTTCCGTGATTGCTTTGCACTCGAATGCGAAGCGATCAGGCGGGTGCGGGATGAGATGGGACTGGTCAATGTGGAGATCATGATTCCGTTCGTCCGTACCTTGGGGGAAGCCGATCAGGTTCTGGCGCTGCTCAAGGAACAGGGCCTGGAACGTGGCAAGAACGGCCTTCGTATTGTCATGATGTGCGAATTGCCTTCCAATGCGGTGCTAGCGGATCGCTTCCTGGAACGCTTCGATGGGTTTTCAATCGGCTCCAATGACCTGACGCAGTTTACCTTGGGTCTGGATCGCGACTCGGCGACCATCGCGGAACTGTTCGATGAACGCGATGAGGCGGTCAAGGCCATGCTGTCGATGGCGATTCGGGCCTGCAACCGGGCAGGAAAATACGTTGGCATTTGCGGACAGGGACCGTCGGATCATCCGGAACTGGCCCGATGGTTGATGGAAGAGGGGATTCAAAGTGTGTCACTGAATCCTGATACGGTGGTGGAAACTTGGTTGTACCTCGCCGAAAAACGGTAATATTTCAGTGGTTCGAAACCCCAGCACCTTCCGGGGTCGGCGGTTGATCCGCTCTTCCACCGCCCGAACCTGGGCCAGCGTCACCTGACGGAAGTCCGTTCCCTTCGGGAAATCCTGGCGCACCAGGCTGGTGGTGTGCTCGTTCAGACCCCGCTCCCCGGAGTGGGTCGGGGTGGCAAAATCCAAGTCAGCCCCGAGGGCTGCCGCGATCTCCCGGAGCCCCGAGAACTCTTGGCCATGGTCCGCCGTGCCCGTGTGCACCCGGTCCCGAATCGGGGCCATCCGCCGGACAATGGCCTCGGTCACGGCCGCCGCCGTCTTCCCTTCCACCCCGATCAGCCCCATGAACTTCGAGGCCCAATCTCCCCAGGAAATCCAGGCCCCCCGGTGCTTCACCCCAATGATCAGGTCAAGCTCCCAGTCCCCAATCCGGCCCTTGGCCTCCCCAATCAACGGGCGCTCGGCGATGTCCACCCGACCGGGAAGATGACCGCGTCCCGCGTGTCGGCCTCCCCGCCAGTTGGGCTTCTTCCCCCGGCGGCGCAGGCACCGGTAAAGGTCGCCACCCGCCGGTCGGTCTGCCCGGATGGACTGATCGATCCATTCCCGCCCGGCCATTCCCTCCCCGGGTTGCTGAAACCGACCCGAGATGGGTTCCGGGCTCCAGCCTGCCCGCAACCACTCCTCCGCCACCGCCCAGCGCTCCGGGGTCATCTTCCAGGGCACAGTCGAGGCGGCTCGGCGTCGGCTCGTCGCCTTGCCCTGGGCCTGCTGATGTCGATCCCCGCGCTGCCCGCAGTTGCGGGACGTCTCCCGGGCCATCATGGTGGGGTCCCGTTCGAGCTGGCGGGCGATCTCGCGTTTCGACAAACCCCGATGCCACCCGGCATGAATCTGGTCTCTTTCGAAATGGGTCAGGGGGTGGTAGCCGGAAGGCATGAGCATTCTCCGTTTTGAGCAACAGAGATGGTTTGCCATTCTCTGGTCCGCCGCCATCTGCTGACCTCAAGCGATCAGGCGACGGATCCAAGGGTTGCACTTCAGAGTGGCACGGAGGTCACAATAAGGGAATTCGGGAGATTGCTATCGGAGCGGTGGGTGGCTTTGATATTGATCTTGGCGGATATTTTTCTTCCTGGCTCTGGCCCCACACCTGATCTATATCGTGGGTTGTGAAAAAGTGATCCATTTTTCGTGATGCATCAGTCCATATTATCTTTGATGTCCTATTTCCCTGACTTCATTATCTTAAGCACTCTTCTGATCAACCCTCTTAATATATTTCTAAAAGTTTTGCTTTTTTGATTATTGAGCCAACCAGAAATTCGACTTCGTCACCAACCTGCGTATCAAGGAGTGCCCTACCTAATGGAGTATGAATATTGACTCGACCCTGATCAGGATCATTAGGTCTATCAACCAAGGTAAATTCCAATAATGTGCCGTCAGTCAGATTCTTAACTCTCACTCTGCTGCCCAGTGATACAGTGGGATCAGATACTATATCGAATTCATTGGCGGTATAGTTGATGGTATCTGTATTGTGAATGTCATGGGAATTTTCATCCGGCTCTTTTGGCACCACTTCCATTGAGAAACTGTCAGAACCATCGTGCATGATTTCCTCTGGCGAGACCTCGTTTCTCTGAACTATATTTTTTTTCGCCTCTGATAGTGACTTGTTGATCGCATCCTGGAGCGCTTTTACCTCGTTATTGGGATTTCGGAACCAGTCTGTTGACCAAATCCGGTACAATCTCCAACCCAAACCTTCTAAAACTTCCTGCCGCAATCGATCACGGTCTCGGCTCGATTTTGGAGAATGGTAAGTTGCGCCGTCGCATTCGACCCCGAGAATGAACCCATAAGGCCAGTCAGGATGGCGTACCCCAAGATCAATCCGGAATCCGGCCACGCCGACCTGTGGGGTAACGGAACAGCCCAATGCCTCAATCTGACGTGCGACATAGTCCTCAAATGGACTCTCAGTTTCTTCACCGCCCTGTTGATGACTTGGGATATTCTTGGTCTGGCAGTATTCCAACCAGTCTCGGAGCATCTTTACTCCGGAGTGCTTTGTGTCGTTAACAATGATGTCGGTTGGCTTGAGAGAGGTGAAAGTGACCATTTTCCGCTTTGCGCGGGTGAACAACACGTTCAGACGCCGGTGTCCGTGTACAGAATTAATCGGCCCAAATCGCTGCAGCACCCGCTCACCCGGTTTCTCAGGCCCATAGAGGGTTGAGATAAACATCACATCGCGTTCATCACCCTGAATCGTCTCAAGATTCTTGATGAAAAATTCTTCAAGACCATCGTTCTCCCTTTCCCAATAGTCAATATATTTTTGGACGTTTGGGTTGCGGTCGCGTTCGCGCTCAAACTCCTCCAGGATCAGCTCTTTCTGAGATATATTCATGGTACATATTCCAAGCGACTGATCAGGCTTGGACTCCATGTGCCGTATGGCAGCGAGGACAACGCGTTCTGCCTCGATTATATTTCGTTGAGATTTATATACTCCGGAAACCTCAATGATGTCGACACCGAGGTCATGATGTCTTTCCTGTGCAGACGGGAAGATTGTAAGTTCTCCCCTATACATAATTTGGTTGGAAAATTGGATTAGTTCGGAATGTCTTGACCGATAGTGCCATCGTAACTGTCGGATTGGCATAAATGCGACATTGGCCATGTCCAGGATGCTCTCGCTGTCATCATGTAAATCATCATCCATGTCGCTGTCATCAAGCATTTTCTGGAAGAAGCTGGTTGGCGGTAACTGCTTTGTGTCGCCCACAATGACAGCCTGACGGCCGCGACTCAGCGCACCAATAGCGTTTTCCGGTGTCATCTGTGATGCCTCATCGACCACAACGAGATCGAATTCGATACCATCGTGCAAGTATTGTGCCACAGCAAGTGGAGACATCATCCAGCATGGTTTGAGCTCGAGTAGAGCCATGCCGGCACGCCGGGTGAGTTCTCGAACACCAATCCGGTTCCGTTTCTTCCTCAACTCGTTATGCAGCAGGCTCAAATCTGTGAAGGTTGATTTCTTTCCGATATTGTTGCCTGATGGTGGCTGCGCACTGACCAATAGCTTGTTTCTAATGATATCCCGTGACATTTCAATCAGAGCACGGTCTGTTGTGGCAATAGACTTGCGAATGCGGTTGAATTCCTGCCCGTTGTATTCCTGTAGTACATCTGTATGTAACTGAAATATGCAGTCAACCATGTTCTTTTCGATTATGGCGCGTACTATAGAGCCAAGACGACTCGGTTCGAAGGTATCGGTTTCCTGTTTGACCCATTCCACCAGGATTTCAAGTCCTTGCGTACGCAATGTGTCTTCACATTTCTTGAGGTAGGTGCGGTCAATAAGTGAATCAGGGTCCTCGGCGGCAGCTTTGATATCCGGTATCCATGCATAGAGAGCAGATAGCGAACGTAGCTCTTCCGGCAACTTGAGATGTGTCCATAAGTTTGCAGCATTTTTCTCGATTTTCTGATAGCGTGTCTGGTAATCGTTGAGTTTTTCGAGAAGCTGTTGGGCTGTTCCGCTACGTAGTATAGAAATAGCCACGAGTGGGTCCGGCATGTCATTGAGAGTATCAGCTTTTATACATGCATCTTGAAGAATGTCTATTCTGGTTTCAATACCGGAAAAACGAGGTCCGAGAGCATCAGCTGCTTCAGATGACTTAATGAGGTCGTTCAGTTCTCTCTGTCGGTAGTAGTGGTCAATGACTCTCTCTATTTCAGCAAGCTCCAGTCTATCAGCCATTTTGAAAATGTCAGCATGACTAATCGCCTCCTTAAGAATCATCTTTTCTGCATTGAGAAGTCTGGCAAGATTTTCCCTAGCATTCTCAAGTTCAGAAAGTGAAAGGCCTGGCACATTATCCGCCAGTGAAAAAGTTTCAATTGGAGTAAGGTCACCGGTCTCGAGTACCTGCTGGAGCATAGAGTCATCGTTGGCGATATTCTGACAACAGGAATAGAACATGCTTAATCGTAATATATCCTCATGACTGGTCGCTATGCCCTTGAAAAGATCGCCGAAAACTTGGTTAAATCGAGTATCATTCTCAAACATATTTTTCTTGTCGAGCCAGTTGGCGTAAGTTTCGAGACGCCAGGCCATAATTTCTCGGTCTTCCTTATGACTTCCACCGAGTGTGTTGCAGTAATAGTTGCGGGCACTTTTGTATTCTTTGGACAGGAACCGGAAAATTCCGGATCTTGCAATTATGCGAACTTTGAGACGAACATGAACCGTGTTGTCATTGGTTGCACGGGGTAGGGCTTGGCGGATCTTGACCAGTTCACTCTTGAGCAAGTGGAGGGTATCTATGATTTCGGTGGCAAGTTGCGCAGCATTATTAGATTCATCTCTCCTTCGTATAGCACGAACTGATTCAGGAAATGCCATGATTTTCTGTGCATCATGGCTAATGGAACGAAGGGTGGTCCCTATCTGGTTAGTCCAGCCAACCGGTAATGCCTTGGCCTGCCTGATTAACTCATCAGAATTCGAAATTTGCTCTTCGAGTTCCCGAATTCGGTTGTGATGATTTTGTGGTGCCAAATATCCTCCATTGTCTGCTGCAAATTTGCGTGCTGCTTCAATTTTTTTGACGATATTCCAACCTTCTGAATCTTTCAGAATAGATGCCAAATGCGATTTAAATGATCTGTATTCCTTTATCTGTTCACACAACATCTGAACATCTTGGCGGCATTTTTCACTAGTCAGGTTCTCGACGAGCATCGAATCCATCTTCTCTGCGTCTAATATAGCGTGTAGAAGTCGGCTCAGTTCAACAATATCGATGGAAAACGGGTCAGAAGCCAAGAAAGGAGAGAGTCCAGAATCCATGAAGTCCTCGGCAAAGCACTCCATATCCTTGGCTAGTTGACTGGCATCATCGCTCGCATCTTCCGCTTCATCATGATTCAGAATTGCTGCGTTTGAGACAAGCCAAAATCTTGGTATCCGATGGATTTTTCCTAAGTGGTCGGCAAAGGCATCAACATCCTGAACGAGTTGCTCGACATCTTCGAGGTTGACCCTTTCAACATTTTGGAGTTTGATACGTCGAATCTTCTTCGGCAATGTACTGAGTATTTCTGCACTTGAAATACCACGTCCGATTACTTGGTAAACCGTCATGCCTGTGTCGCCGAACGGCAAGGCAATAATATCAAGATACCTTTGAAGAATTGCACGGCATTTTTCCAGTACATTCTGCTTTTTCCGAAAATCCTCGTGAGTATGGGTTGGTAAGTGGTCAATTTTTAAGCGGTTCAAAAGGCTTTCGTATATTTTCTCTCGGGTTCCACGTCCCGCCTGGAGAGGCAGAATAAATCCCCCAAGGGTGGCAGCCTCAAGCCTATTCTTAACTATATCCAATGCAGTCAGTTTCTCGGCGACGAATAGAACCTTCTTGCCGTCAACAATTGCAGCAGCGATCAGGTTGACTATGGACTGACTTTTACCTGATCCCGGTGGACCTTCGATAGAAATATTTTTCCCATTGGCAACATCGACTAGCACCGAATATTGTGAAGCGTCGGCATCTGCGATGATGTATGGAACCTTCTTCTTAACTTCGGGGTTATCAGTTTCATAGATCTCGGCATAAGAACCGTCTCCACTACCTGTACTCCCCATGAGTCTAGCAACCACATTGTTTGCAGCGATTGGACGTAGTTCCGGGTCAAGGTCGTGATACATTGCAATCTTTGAAGAAGGGAAAATCCCAAAGGCTACTTCTCGGCGAACTTTCCAGTCCCAACCCTTCGGTGCACTGTTCTTTATTCGATCAAAATACTCCTCAACATTGCAATTGTCGTATTGGGGAATCAAAAGTTCATAATCCACAGATAACTTCAGGGCGAGTGCCGTGTTGACAAATACACTATCCAGGCCAGTGATTAGGAATTGCGCACCTTGTGGAGACTGCTTTCGTTCGATCCGAATTTCCTGGAGCAAGAGCGGGCTTAAGAAAGGCTTGCTCTCATCAGGGGATTTCCATTCCAGAAACCCAAATGAGGCATTCAAGACATTGACACCAGTTTCACGTTCAAAGGAATGGCTTTTGTCGAAAATGCCTTTGGCAACACGAATCAGCCTGTCCGGCAGCATGAGTGTCTGAATTTTTTTGTCATTATGTCGACCATCTGCATTTTCCTCTTGGGGTAGTGGAAGAATGTAACTTGGATCGATTCCGTGAATCTTGGCATGTTGTATAATAGAGGGGTTTTCCTTAGTCTGGCGGGGTGCTAACCGAAGTTGCTCCCTGATCCGATCTTTGAGTTTCCGTTCGATTTCCAGAAGAATTTCTTCTGAATCTTCCGAAGAAGAGTTCGCTAACTCAATATCCGAGAGATATTGTGGGTCTTCTTTCCGAGCAATATAGAGTGCATCAAGAAATTGTTTTGTCTTCTCATCAGGTAGTTCCTCTTCCAATGCTGGCAGCGGAACGAGGCGCATTTTCTTCCCATTGGCAAGATTGAAGCGCAGTACATCTGGGAGTTCATCGACCACACGCAGGATGGAGGTCGAGTTATGCCGAAAGTGAGTATTGAGTAGCGGATTGCGTCTGGACAGGTCAAGAAGTTTCTTACGCAGCTCACTAATCCTATTCGTTATGAATTGCTGAATTTTTGGGGAGTGGATATCATGCAGCCATGAATGATCTTCATTCTCCTGATTTTTCATGGGTATATTTATGTTCGGTTCAAAGACCAAGCGAAATAAGGTGTCATGACAATTAGGTCCCCCCGTGCTACTCCGAAGTGCAACACTCGGACTCGTCACCTGATCGCCTGAGGTAGAGCGGGTTACAGCGGACCAGATGATGGCAGACCATCTCAGTTTGCTAATGACTGGAGAATTGTGATGCCGACTGGCTACTACCCCCTGACTCATCTGGAAAGATCGCAGATTTCCGCTCTTATGTCCACCGGTCCATCTCTGCGGCAGATTGCCGAGTAGGTCGGACGACCAGTCAGTAAGATGTCCCGGGATAGGCGCGAAATCGCGGGGCTATCGGCACCAAAAGCCCCAGGGGAAAGCGACCGCCCGCTGCCAAGGGGAGGCTGCGGGAAGGCTGGAGTCCGGAACCCATCGTGGGCCAGCGATGCCGGTCGCCCCGCTGTCTGCGATGGCGGGAGGTCTTCCGGGAGATCGTGGTGGGGGCCCGTTCGAACTGGCCGGCGATCTCAAGTTTCGACAAACCCCGATACAACCGGGCGTGAATCTGGCATCTTTCGTCATGGGTCAGGGGGTGGTAGCCAGTCAGCATGACAGTCCTCCGTTCGTTGTAAACAGAGATAGTTTGCCATCATCTGGTCCGCTGTAACCCGCTCTACCTCAGGCGATCAGGTGACGAGTCTGAGTGTTGCACTTCGGGGTGGAACGGGGGGAAAGATAGGTATGGCGATCGTGGCAAAATGCGGCACAGAATCGAGAAATGATGCCGGTGTATGACTGTCCGCTTCAGATGGAGAACTGTGAGCCTATGCTACTATCCTGCCCATGACCTGATCGAGAGATTTGCCCGGAATTCTCCCGTTGTCCCTGACCTATGACCTGAGATTTTGGTTTCGAACGTGCTTCAGCCACTTGAAGTTGTCATTCTTGCCGCCGGCAAGGGAAAGCGAATGCAGTCCAACCTCCCCAAGGTGCTGCACCTCGTCGGTGGCAAGCCCATGTTGTGGCATGTCATCCGCACGGCATGGCACTTGGCACCCGCCGGCATTCATGTGGTGGTCGGTCCTGACGGACAGCAGGTACGTGACACCCTGGAGTCGATGTTCACTCCGTCTGCTACTCCGATCAACTGGGTGACCCAGGCTGAGCCCAAAGGAACCGGACATGCCGTATGTCAAGCGATGCCGTTTGTGGCTCGACAGTCTCGTTGTCTGGTGTTGTATGGCGATGTCCCCTTGGTCGACCCAGAAGAGCTTCGTCGTTTTTGCCAGACAGAGTTGGCTTTGGGCATCCTCACGGCGGTCCCCACCAACCCATCGGGACTTGGCAGAATCCTGCGAAATAGCTCGGGTCAGATCCAGGGCATCGTGGAGCATCAGGATGCCACCTCGGCGCAACTGGCTATCCGGGAAGTGAATACAGGCATTCTGATGTGCCCAGCCGATTGGTTGGCTCGCTGGTTAAAGACGCTGGATTGTGACAATCGTCAGGGAGAATATTATCTGACGGATATCGTGGGTCAGGCGGCGACCGAGGGAGTGACCATTCACGGTACCATGGCACAGGCAGCAGACCGGTGTCTCGGGATCAATTCCCGTGCCGAGCAGGCCGTCGCAGAAAGAACCTTCCAGCAGTTGATGGCCAGACAATTGATGGAAGTGGGGGTCACCCTGATGGATCCGGAGCGGATTGACATTCGGGGTGAGGTTCGTTTTGGTCGGGATTGTGTCGTGGATGTGAATGTGGTCCTTGAGGGTCATGTGGAAGTAGGGGACAGCGTCCTGATTGGGCCCGGCTGCGTGATTCGGGATGCCCATATCGGGAATCATTGTCAGATTCATCCCCACAGTGTCGTAGACAAGGCGGTATTGGGCAATCACTGCCAGGTGGGACCCTTTGCCCGACTGCGCCCTGATACCCGTCTGGCGGATCATGTGCGCATCGGCAACTTTGTCGAGATCAACAAAAGCCAACTGGCGGAAGGGGTCAAGGCTAATCATCTGACCTACATTGGCAACAGCCGGGTCGGTCGAAATTCCAATCTCGGTGCCGGGGTGATTACATGCAACTATGACGGGGTTAATAAGCACCAGACGGTGATTGGAGACAATGTCTTTGTGGGATCAGACAGTCAACTGGTTGCCCCGGTCCAGATAGCTGATGGTGCGACAATCGGGGCTGGCACGACCGTCACACGCAATGTCGATCGACCTGGATTGGTGGTTTCTCGCACCCGCCAGAAATTCCTTGCCACTTGGAAGCGTCCGAAGAGCGAGTCCTGATGCGACTCGCTGGTGTGGGCAGACTCCCTAGAAAAAGCAGTCGCCGCGATATGTGGGCCATTCATGCCCGGACATCCCATTCGACCGGAAGACTGGACCGGGGACGCTGACGGGATGGGGACCTGATCCAGGCAGGCGGGTTGGGTTTATTGTGGCAGTCCGGTGGCCAAGGTAATCTGGTGCCAACCGAGTTGCCGGGCGGCATCCATGGCCTTGACCACTGCCTCGTGGGGGGTGAGTCGGTCCGCCCGGATCCGGATCACGGGGTTCTTGATGGGGCCTGCCACACCTTTCAGTACGTTGCGCAAGGTCTCCACACGGGTATTGAGCAATTCTCTGGGCGGTGCCCCTTCGGGTCCTTGGACGGCGTATTGACCGATCGCATTGATCTGGATCGTCACAGCGCCCTGGTCAAGCTCCTGCCGGGTAGCCGAATCGGCTTCCGGGAGGTTCAGTTTGATGTCGGCCTCCCGGGAGAAGGTGGTGGTGACCATGAAGAAGATCAGCAACAGAAAAACCACATCAATCAGCGGGGTGAGATTGATGTCCGTACCGGCATCTTCACTGTGGTGACTGAATTTCATTGCACCTTATCTATCCGACCGTATTACTGCATGATCTTGAGGAACATGAGAGCCTGATGCTCCATGTCCACCGCAAGAGATTTGACCTTGTTACGAAAATATCGATAAAACAACAAGCTGGGTATGCCGACGGACAGCCCCGCTGCAGTCGTCACCAAGGCTTCGGAAATTCCCTCGGCCAGGGCTTGGGGATTGCCGACGCCGACGGCGGTGATGGCGGAAAACACCTTGATCATGCCGATGACGGTGCCAAGCAAACCCAGCAGTGGGGTGATCGTGGCAATCGTACCCAAGAGGGTCAGGCTTTTTTCCAGATCGTGCACGACATGGCGTCCTGCGTCTTCAATGGACTCCTTGATCACCAGCCGATGCTGATGACGATGGTGTAGTCCGGCGGCCAGGATCTTGCCCAAGGGGGAGTTCATCTCGACCTCCACGATCGTATTGGAGTCGAGCCGGCCGCTCTTCAGGTCATCGTGGATCTGGTCCAGTAGATCCGCAGGGGCCACGTAACGGGACCGTAACGCCAGACTGCGTTCCAGAATGATGGCCAAGGCCACCACGGAACACAGGAGTATGGGCCAGATCAGATAGCCTCCGGCCTGAAGCAATTCAAACATGTCAGAGGAAAACGTTATCGACCCGATGCGGGACATCCGCAAGTGTATCGATTTGTCTTCCCATGGTCTATTCCGTGTGCGGGATTCGTGCCAGCCAGATGAAAAAGAGGTCCTGGTCATTTTCGCCTGGGGTCGGCTTGGAGCATCTGGTCGTCAGGACAGGATCCATTACGCAGGGGATCATCCCGGCGAGCGGTATCGGGCATAGGGAAAGCTCGTGCGGGCGACCAGCGTCGATATGCTGGTAATCGAAGTGTGACTCCGCAATACACCCGGTCACGGCATGTCCTGACAGGAGGCGAATTCGGGTTGCGAAGAACGGTGCGAAATGGGATGGGCACGAAGATCCGTCAGATCGTGATTCGGGGGGGATCTGGTGTGGAGTCTCCTGGGCAGCCGCTATAATTGGCCTTGCGCTGAGATACCTGCCCCCACCGTGACGAGTGAACAAACCGACGACCGCCTTTATCAGCGGATATACCGTGTGGTGCGGCGCATTCCGCCCGGACAGGTGGCCAGTTATGGGGGGATTGCCAGAATGGTGAATACGGGACCCAGGCAGGTGGGCTATGCCATGGCCGCCCTGACGCAGAGCGATGAAGTTCCCTGGCATCGGGTGATCAACAGCCGTGGCGAGATCAGTCGCCGAAAGGATGGCCAGACAGACACGCAACAGCGCCAACTTCTCATGGAAGAAGGAGTGATATTCGACTGTCGGGGACGGGTGGATTTTGATCGGTTTGGCTGGATTGATGCCGATTTGTTCTGGATGAAGTGGGATTCTGAATGAATCGTCCGCTCAGAACCGTGTCGACTCTCCGTCCTTGCATTTGGGTATCATGCGGTATCCCTCTGAAAAAATGGAACCATCCCGCTATGCCCTCGCATCGGACGGCATTGCCATCCAAATTGCCAATCAGCGATCAGGCCGGGGAGGCCAGGGTGGCTGGGCCCTCTCCTGGAGCCATTCGTAACAGCATTCGCGGTAAGGTGAGTTCGTTGGGTTCGGCTACTCCAATCCTTAAACAATCCCCTCGGCTGTCCGGTCTTGGTGGGGGGTAGTGGATTGAGGATGACCCATTCCACTTTCCCCCGCATTGTGCTGACCGCTGGCGAGCCTGCCGGTATTGGCCCTGATATCGTGCTGGAGGCGCTTTTGGCGTCCTACAGTGCTGCGGTCACGGTGATCGGGGATGGCCGGGTTCTTAACGAGCGGGCCAGTCAACTCGGGCTGGAGGTGGACATCGTGTCCATCCGTCGGGAGGGGTTGTCGACGCCGCATCGGGCGGGCAGGATTTCGGTGATTGAAATCCCGGTGGACAAACCGGTCAAGCCGGGTCAGCTGGATCTGGCCAATACGGATGCGGTCATTCGTGGCATTGATCTGGCGACGGATCTGTGCCTGAATCATCAAGCCGATGCCATGGTGACGGCACCCGTGCACAAGGCCATCCTCAATGAAGCCGGCATCCCATTTCGGGGGCATACTGAATGGATTGCGCAGCGTGCAGGCGGCACGATGCCGGTCATGATGTTGGCTAGCCCCAGTCTCCGTGTCGGCCTGGCCACGACACACCTGCCGCTTGCCGAAGTCCCTCGGGCGATCACCCGGGAACATCTGACGCAGACCCTGGAGATCATGTCCCGTGACCTCGGCCGGCTTTACGGACTGGACTCGCCCAGAATCGGTGTGCTGGGTCTCAATCCCCATGCGGGAGAAGGGGGGTACCTCGGGATGGAGGAAGTGGAGACCATCTTGCCAGTGGTGCAGGCACTTCAGTCCCAAGGGATGCCGTTGGTCGGCCCGCTCCCTGCGGATACCGCATTTAACCCCGCCACGATGTCTCGCCTGGATGCCATCTTGGCGATGTATCATGACCAGGGACTGCCGGTGATCAAGTATCAGGGGTTTGGCCACGTCGTGAATGTAACGCTTGGACTGCCATTGGTCCGTACGTCGGTTGACCACGGTACCGCGCTGGATTTGGCTGGAACCGGCCGAGCCTGTGCGGACAGTCTCATGGCGGCCATCCATCTGGCCGTGGATTTCACCCAAACCCGATCAAACCACGAGAGTTGACTCATGGCAGCGGCTTCCTGGTCCTTGACGGGGGTGCGGTCCCGCAAGCGCTTCGGACAGCATTTTCTCACCGACCGACAGATCCTTGAGCGGATTGCGCAGTTCGGATGCGCCGGCCATCCTCGTAATTTGCTCGAAATCGGCCCGGGGTACGGGGCGCTCACCGAAGTATTGCTGGAACGAGTGGGTCAGGTGACGGCGGTGGAACTGGACCGAGACCTGATTCCCGAACTGGAGAGGCGGTTCCCTCCTGACAGCCTGCATCTGGTCTCGATGGACATCCTGGACTGTGATTTGTCCACCCTGCCAAGACCGTGTCCCGATGTCCCCTTCCGCGTGGTGGGCAATCTGCCCTACAACATCTCCACGCCGTTGCTCTTCCATTTGCTGGCACAGTTGTCACAGATTGACGCCATGATCTTCATGGTCCAAAAGGAGGTGGCGATGAGACTGGTGGCGACCCCGGGGGGGAAGGCCTATGGCCGATTGACTGTCATGACCGCCTTGGAACTGGCATGCGAAGTGTTGTTCGATATCCCGCCCACCGCCTTTTCGCCGCCGCCTAAGGTGGACTCCAGCCTGATCCGGCTCGTGCCCCTCCCACAGCCTCTGACCCGAGAACGCCACCCGGTGCAACGATTGGTCACCGCCGCGTTTTCCCACCGTCGCAAGACGCTTCGCAACACGCTTCGAGATCACGTGACCATGCCGGATTTTGATGCCGCCGGCATTGATCCCACTTTGCGGGCCGAAGCATTGACGCCCGCAGATTACGTTCGTCTGGCCTCTGTGATCAAGGCCAGCCGATCACCGGCCTCCTTCGGCAAAGCCAGGGATAGGGGTTCGGGTCCACTCCACCCGACCTGAGTTGGCGTCGATTCCGGGGCTGTCTGGATGGAGACAGCCATCCTACCCGGATTGACTCTTCCAGCATCATACCCGGGTGGCGGGTAGTTCGGCCAGTTGGGCCTTGATCCATTGCTCTGCCTTCTGGTTGATGTCCCTCGTTCTTTTTTCTCCGGGCCAGATGGGTGGGCCAATCACCACCTCAATGGTGCCCGGATATTTGCGAAAGCTCCGACGGGGCCAAAAGACCCCTGCGTTGTGGGCGATCGGGAGAATCGGTGCGCCGGTCCGGTGCGCGATCATGGCGCCACCCGCCATGAATTGTCCCGGGGAGCCGGGATTCATCCGAGTGCCTTCGGGGTAGATGATCAGCCATCGGCCGCAGGACAACCGTTCTTGCCCTTGTTCAATCAACTGGTCCAGGGCCCGGATTTTTTGGGAGCGGTTGATGGAGATCGGTCGGTAGGCCGCCAGTCCCCAGCCGAACAGTGGAATCCAGAGAAGCTGGCGCTTGAGGACGAAGGAAACCGGCGGAAAAAACAGTTGGAAACACAGGGTTTCCCAAGCGGACTGGTGGTTGGAAATGATGATCGTCGGTTCGTTCGGGAGATGTTGCAGTCCCGTGACCCGATAGTCGAGTCGGCACAAGACCCTCAATGTCCAGATATTGAATCGGGCCCAGCTCCCGATCACCTTGTCGGTCATTGGGCGGGGAAGGAAAAAAGACAGGTAGATGGCGATCACGATAACGACGGCGCTCGCGATCTGACCCAACACATAGAGCAGGGACCGGAGCCAGATCACGGGCCCAACCTCCCGCGCTTATGCAACGATTCCACGTAGGCCGCCAGATCCTGATGGATAGCCACCTCCCTGAAACCGCCCTCCCAGTCTCCGGAATGCAGCGTCTCTTCGGTGATTTTTCCCTTACCGGTACGCACCAGAACGGGCTGAGCACCTGCGGCCTCGGCCGCCTGGAGCTCTGCCAGGGAATCTCCCACGGCATCCACTCCCTGGGGATGGCATTTCAGGCGTTGCTGCAATTCCCCCCACAGCCCCGCTAAGGATTGGCGACCGACACAGACATCATTCGATCCATGGGGGCAGAAGAAGATGGCATCGATTTCCCCACCCAGTGCGTGCAATTGCGTCAGCATCTTCTGGTGAATCCGATTGAGGGTATTCAAGGTCAGGAACCCCTCGGCAATGCCCCATTGGTGGGTCATCACCACGACCCGATAATCAGCGTGATGCAGACGGGTGATCGCCTCCAGGCTGCCCGGCAAGGCCTCCCACTCGTCTGGTGACCGGATGCAGTCATTTTCACGGTGATTGATCACGCCGTCACGGCCCAGGACGACGATTCGGGTGGCGTCCATCAGGGACGGGGCGAGCGGGCTGGGTCCGTGGAGAGGTCAGAATCAATTCGATACATGACAGGGCAGGCGGTAAAGGGGCTGGGAGGGGTCATTACGATCGGGAGCTTTCGACTCGGGATAGTACCAAATCCAGAAAAGGATGCGATGGATGGTTTCGAAACAGAAGATGTCACGCGGTCGGTGCACATGGAAATGTCTCCTTGCCACCCTTCAGGGGGCGGCTTGCAAACGGCATCGTGGCCCGAATTTTCCGATGTGCCTGGCCAGTGGATGGGGCGTACCCTCAATCCCGCCTCCTGACGAGGGCGGGTCCGGCGATACGGACAGTTTCCGCCGAGACCGACCCCACGTAGTCGAGGGTCCCGGCTCCGGCCATCGAGCCGGACAGTAGCCCGCCATCCATCAACAGCGTGACATGGTTGAGGCCCTGAATCCGGACGTCGGCATCCTGAAAGCGGGTGTTGTTCAGATTGATGTGATTCATGCCGGTCGTGGACAGGTTCAGCGTGGTGTAGGATCCACTGACTCCCTCGATCTGATTGTTTCCCTCGGTGACCAGCGTGAGCCGGTCCCCTTGGAAGCTCTGCAGGCGTACTCGATTGTGCCCCCTGAGATCAAGCTGCTCCAGCTCTGCCAGGGTGATGCTGGCTATGGCAAATGAACTGGCGAGATCCGGCGGGTCGAATTCGAGTTCGAGTTGGCCCTCCTTGATCTCCCACCTCAGCCAGGGACTGCAGGAGGTGGGGCAGGCAATTTCCATTTGTCTGTCCTGCCCTTGTGTGAGTTCCATATGCCAATGGCCGATGAGTGTGATTTTCCGGAATTCATGGGTTTGAGGGGGCACCACGACCCGTCCGTCCGAGGTTGGGGTGCCCGCCACTTTCGTGCCGGATACATACCCCCAGTCTGTGATGACGAAGGCGAACAGAGCGATGATGGAGATCAACAATAGGATAATCGTTGCGAGCAATGCTCTCAAGCTGGCTCTCATCTGTCGTTTCATGGTGAATTTCTCAGGGTGGGTGATCGTCGTCGGGCGGGAACCGAGCCGCGATTTCTTCGGGCCCGATGTGGAGTAACTGCATGGTTTGAATAATCCTTGGGAGTTCTTCTTGGAGAAACTCTCGGCGCTTGTCCTCCCGGATGCGCATCACGGCACCCTCGCCCACAAAATAGCCTCGTCCTCTTTGGTTGATGACGATGCGGTTCTCCACCAGCGTCTGATAGCTTCGCGCCACGGTGTTGGGATTGACCCCGAGCTCGATGGCCATTTCCCGGACGGACGGGATGCGCCCTCCCGCTATCCACTCGCCCTCAAGAATTCGTTCCCGGACTTGATCCGCGATCTGCAGGTAGATCCCCTTGGGGTCCTTAAATTCCATCGTTCACTTGGGCTTCCTTCAGTCGGAGCCATGCAATCCACCACAGAACGAAGGGAAGTAGCACTGCGCCAGCCTGGATGATGGTGGACAGCGTATCGCGACTTGATCTGATGAAGTCTGCAGTGGGATTCCTCATCACCCCGTAGAACCATCGTTCCAGAGGGTTGATATGGTCGCTGGATACAGGGCCATGGAGGTTCCAGATATCCATCAAATGCCCATGGATACTTCCGACCGTAAAGTAGACGGCCGTGAAGATCAGCCCAACGAAACCCATCTGCAGCAGGATGAGAGTCAGGGCCGTCTTCAGGAAGGCGAATCGGCGAAACCAGACCGCGCCCAGAAAGAAGGCGGACTGGACCAGGATGTACGGCCCGTACAGACTCCAGAGGTCGAGACCGAAAGGGTTGAACCACGGGCGTCGATGGCCGTAGCTTAGCTGATTGAAGGACTCGATCAGGGCCGACAGGACGAGGAAATAGAGGGGCAGCATGATCCCAAGACCCACCGTGAGGGGCAGGAGGCGGGCGATGAGCTTTTCCAGCGGGGAGGTGGGCAGGAGCAGATACATCTCTCGGCGGGTCCGATCATGGAGTGGACGAAAGGTCAGGCTGGTGGCCCAGATCCCCCAAATGAAGAGAGTATGGCCGAACAGCTTCGCATATCTTTCCGACTGTTCCCATGCGTCGAAGGGGGGGTGGATGCAGGTCAGAAAAACGAGGATGGCCACGACGGCGGACACGGCGATATGCATCCGCCATTCGGAGAGGAAATCGCTGCGCAGGAGAAGGCAGAGTCGGTGGAGAGAAAACGAGGAAGTGTTCATGATGACCTCGACTGAAGGAATTGGCGAAAGGCCAAGGGGTGGGTGATGGCCGCCTTGAACAGGAGTTCCAGGTCGGGTTGCCCTTCCCCATCATTGGGTTCAGCCCAGACCGTGGCATACTGGCCGAGATTCGGTTCGACGTATAGCAGGCCGGGTGACTGCGGGTCCGGTCGGGTGGTTTCCCGGGAAAAGCGAAAGCCAGAGGAGATGTCGGTGAGACTCTGGTCGCAGATCAAGATGCCATCGTGCAAGATCAAGATGCGGTCGATCAGCAGTTCCACATCCTTCACTTGATGGGTGGCCAGGATCAAGGTGCGGTCTTCGGTCAGGGCTTCCGCCACCAACTGGCGAAAAAGTCCTTTGGCGGGAATATCCAGTCCATTGGTGGGTTCGTCCAGGGTCAGGATGGCAGGCTGGCAGGCGAGCCCGAACGCGAGATGGAATTTCTTTTGTTCGCCGAGCGAGAGGCTCGACAGTTTCTGGGTGTGGGGGATCGACAGTTGGGTGAGCAGGCGTTCTAGGTATGCGTCGTCGAAATCTGGGTAGAAGGGAGCATAACGGGAGCGGTATTGGTGGTCGGTGATCGTGGGCAAGTGGGGCGACTCGGAGAGCATGTAGATGCGGGCGAGAAGGTCTGGATCTCTTTGGCCCGGATCCTGGTCCAGCACGCGAATCCGGCCAGCCTGAGGGAAAATGAGGCCGCCGAGCAGTTTGAGCAGGGTCGACTTGCCCGCTCCATTGAGTCCGAACACACCATAGATATGTCCCGGAGCCAGCGTGAGGTTCAAGTCGTTGAAGACAACATGGTTCCGGTAACCGAACTGGATGTTTTCCAATGCAATCATGGGGCATACGCAGAGAGTGAATGGCAATAAAAACTGTATTAGTGAAATAGTACAGTAGGGAAGTATCTGTGTCAAGCCCTGATTTGAATCGGGTGATCCTACCGGCCGTCTGGCATGGGTTTCAGTCTAGGTCTCGGCGAGAAGCGGGGTCGGGGGAGTTTGCTGAGACCATGACGGGGTAGCAGTTGACGGCTGCACAGCCCCTGGGCCGCGCCAAGCAAGCCAGTCGATCCACAGATCAATGGCCGCTGCCCTTTACAAAAGCCTACCCAGACCGGGCGTTGGCCGCCATGTCTTGTGTTCGGGACTTCGAGAGATGGATTGAAAGACATCGCCCACATCACCCGGGGCATATGTTCTTCGTATAATGTCTCCACCCATTCCATCGTGCCCAATCCCATGAAGGATTATCCCGTTTTCATTATTTCGGACCGGAGCGGATTGACTGCGGAGACGCTCAGCCATACCTTGATCAGTCAGTTTCCCGGGGTCCGATTTCGACAATGTGCTCTGCCTTTTGTGGACACGCCGGAAAAAGTGCAACAAGCTGTACAGACCATCAATGCAGCGGGTCGGGAGTCGAACTGTCGGCCACTGGTGTTCGCGACGTTTGTCGATGAATCGTTCAGTGAAATGCTGGCACGCGCCCATGGAGAGATCTTTGACCTGCTCTCTCCCTTCATTGGGCGCATGGAACGGGTGCTGGACCAACCGTCTTCCCATCAGCCCGGTCAGTCCCATGGCATTGCCGATATTGGTCAGTATAATCAGCGCATTGACGCGGTGAACTATGCCTTGCATTGTGACGATGGCCTGCATCCACAAGACTACCACCGGGCTACATTGATTCTGCTGGGTGCGTCACGTTCCGGCAAGACGCCCACATGCCTGTATCTCGCCCTCCATTTCGGCTTCTACGCAGCGAATTATCCATTGACCGATGATGAGCTGGATTCGGCGGAATTGCCCGATCTGCTCAAGGCACACAAGGACCGGGTGTTTGGTTTGACAATCGATCCGTTTCGTCTCCACCAGATTCGGACCGAGAGACGGCCGGGCAGTGCCTATGCCTCGCTGGCCAGATGTCGTCAGGATGTCCACCGGGCGGAATTCATCTTTCGGAACACCCGGATTCCGTTTTGTGACTCGACCAAATACTCGGTCGAAGAGCTGGGCAGTACCATCAAGCACCAGATGAATCTGGTTAGCCCCCGGTACTGAAAGGTTAAGCGAGTTCGCCCGGAATCAACGGGACTTGTCGCTGGCTGTCAGATGCCAAAGGAGGTCGCCGTGGCACCTGAACCTTGGGGATTTCGATACACCGCCAGATCCTGCCATGCCGTGCAATGGTCGAATCTCTCTACGTTCTGGCCAGATACAGGGATGGTTCCATGCGGCACTGGTCCTGCAAATGGCCATGCAAAGTGTACAGTCGCGGTTTTACACCGAACCGAAACAGGCGGTAGAGGTAATATTGAGACGAGTTTTCCCGGGAGAACTTCAGTTCGTTCCGGGTGACGAAAAATGGGGTATGTGGGCCGTACTTAGTGGTTTTTACCTCAATGAAGCGATCCTGGCCGCTCTTTTCATAAGACAGAATGTCGAAGCCGGCCGTAGGACCCTGGGTTTCGGAAATCCGCTCGATGCGGTCAGCCAGATGCTCTCGCCCAGCTCGCAGGAGTCTGGCGTGCTCGAGTTCGATGATGAATTCTTCGCCAGCGTTGCCGAGCTGCTGGTTCCGGGCTTCTCTTTCCAGATAATTCACCCCGGCCGGGTTGCCAATGATCGGTGTCTCGTCCGTGGCCGGACCAGTTGGCATCCCCTTCGGCGGGGGTTCCTCCAGCTCGGCTTGCCAGTCCTCAACGCGAGGACTGGTGGGTATCGCATCGCAGTGGGTTTCGAACAGGGCTTGAACTTGGGGATTGCTCTTAAGATAGTCGCAGACCACTGACGGAAGCATTAATCGCTGGTAATTCGACAGCGGCTTGTAGCCGTCAATAGATGGAATGCCCATCTCGATCAGCACCGCACTGATGTTCTGGTGTTTCAACTCAATGGCAGTAAGGGAACGGTTGTCAAGTCGTGCCAATAAGGCGCGTCGATGCTCGGACTTATTGAACCGCTGGCCCCTCAGTTCAAGACACAACATGTCGAAGTAGTCCTCGACTACCGCTTTGACTTCTTTCTCCGACCACTTCTTGGGCATCTCGGTCAGCTATGAACAGGCCATACCTATCCCACACCCCCCCGGAACCGATCCCCTTGCGTCATACCTTTCCTGGGCGGATGAGAGGTACTGATCGCCGTCTTGGTATTCGACAAACCGGATCAAACCATGCCAGCGGGACTGACAAAAAGCGCTTCGGGCCCAATGGGATAAGCACACAGTGCGGGGTGAGTGTGAAACCGTCATCGGTCACAGGCGATCGGAGAAAGATCCGGACAGGCGCTGAAATTGAAATCGATCTTGGGTCCGTCACAAAGGCTATGAAAATGAATGGAATGGTACCGGTCGAGTCCGCATGATCCGATTGAACAACCGCATCAAAACCCCATTTAACAAAGTGTAATCGTCCCACATTCCGGAGTGGATTTCATGATGAATATGGAGAAATTGACGGCCAAGTTTCAGTTGGCGCTCGGGGAAGCCCAGAGTCTCGCGCTCGGACGCAATCACGCCTTCATTGAACCGGTCCATCTGATGCAGTCCATGTTGGACCAGGATGGGGGCAGCATCCGTCACCTGTTGACTAGTGCGGACGTGAACGTCAATCGGTTGCGTTCGGCCATCGGTAACGCGATTGACCAATTGCCGCAAGTGGAAGGGAATCCAGGGGAGATCCACGTGTCCCGAGATCTGGGCAAGTTGCTGAACGTCACCGATCAACTGGCCCAGAAGCGGCAAGACCGCTACATTGCCAGCGAGTTGTTCGCCTTGGCGGCGCTGGATGATCGGGGCGTCCTCGGTAGGTTGCTGCGAGGGGCCGGCGCATCGAAAAACGGACTGGAGAAAGCGATTGACAACATGCGCGATGGTCAGGGGGTGGATAATCCGAATGCCGAAGACCAGCGGCAGGCACTGGAGAAATATACCATTGACATCACGGAAAGGGCGGAGCAGGGCAAGCTGGATCCCGTCATCGGTCGGGATGAAGAAATTCGTCGCTCCATCCAGGTATTGCAACGGCGCACCAAGAACAATCCGGTCTTGATCGGTGAGCCCGGAGTCGGCAAGACCGCGATCATCGAGGGATTGGCGCAGCGGATTGTCAATGGCGAGGTCCCCGAAGGGATGCGCAGCAAGCGGGTGCTGTCACTGGATATGGGGGCCTTGTTGGCAGGCGCCAAATATCGGGGCGAGTTTGAAGAGCGTTTGAAGGCTGTGTTGACGGATCTGGCCAAGCAGGAAGGCCAGATCATCTTGTTCATTGATGAATTGCATACGATGGTAGGCGCGGGCAAAGCCGAAGGAGCCATGGATGCGGGAAATATGCTCAAACCGGCACTGGCTCGCGGGGAACTGCATTGCGTCGGGGCCACCACCCTGGACGAGTACCGCAAGTACGTGGAAAAGGATGCGGCCCTGGAGCGGCGCTTCCAAAAAGTGCTGGTGGATGAACCGTCGGTCGAAGACACCATTGCCATCCTGCGCGGGCTCAAGGAACGCTACGAAGTGCATCATGGCGTGGATATCACCGATCCGGCCATTGTCTCGGCCGCCACGTTATCGCACCGATATATCTCGGACCGTCATCTCCCTGACAAGGCGATTGATCTGGTCGATGAGGCTGCCAGCCGCATCCGCATGGAAATCGATTCCAAACCTGAGTCCATGGACCGGCTTGATCGACGGACCATACAACTCAAGATGGAGCGTGAGGCACTGAAAAAGGAAAGCGATCCCGCCTCAAAAAAGCGACTGGAGGCCCTGGAAGAAGAAATCGGCAAACAGGAAAAGGAGTATGCGGATCTGGAGGAAATCTGGAATGCGGAAAAGGCGGCTGTTCAGGGCAGCCAGCTGCTCAAGGAGGAATTGGACCGCGTCCGCATCGAGTTCGAAAGTGCACGCCGGGCCGGTGACCTTCAGCGCATGTCGGAACTGCAGTATGGCCGTATTCCCGAGTTGGAAAAACAACTGGCCCGGGCAGATGAAGCCGGTGGACAGGAAACTCATCTGCTCAGAAGCCGGGTGACGGAAGACGAGATTGCCGAGGTGGTGTCCCGTTGGACGGGCATTCCCGTGTCCAAGATGATGGAAGGTGAGCGTGAAAAGCTCCTGTCGATGGAAGCCACCCTGCATCGGCGTGTGATTGGTCAGGAGGAAGCCATTCACGCCGTTTCCCATGCGATCCGCCGGTCCCGGGCGGGCCTTGCGGACCCCGACCGTCCGTATGGTTCCTTTTTGTTTCTGGGTCCTACCGGGGTCGGCAAGACCGAACTGACCAAGGCCTTGGCGGCGTTCCTGTTTGATACCGACGAATCGATGTTGCGCATCGACATGTCGGAGTTCATGGAAAAGCACTCGGTGGCCCGACTGATCGGCGCCCCTCCAGGCTATGTGGGGTATGAAGAAGGCGGCTATCTGACCGAGGCGGTCCGCCGGCGACCCTACAGCGTGATTTTGTTGGACGAGGTGGAAAAGGCCCATGCCGACGTGTTCAATGTCCTGCTGCAAGTGCTGGATGATGGGCGGTTGACGGATGGACAGGGTCGGACCGTGGATTTTCGCAACACCGTGATTGTGATGACTTCGAATCTGGGTTCCCAAATGATCCAGGAAATGGCATCAGAAGGGAATTACCAGAAGATGCGATCTGCCGTCATGGCGGTCGTGAGCAGCCACTTCAGACCGGAATTCCTGAACAGGATCGATGACATCACCGTGTTTCATCCGCTAGAGAGGCAGCAGCTCAAGCAGATTGCGAAAATCCAGGTCGAGTACTTGCGACAGCGCCTCAAGACTCGTGATCTGGAACTCGAATTCTCTGAAGAAGCCTTGGACAAACTCGCTGAAGTCGGGTTTGATCCGGTCTACGGCGCCAGGCCGTTGAAAAGGTCAATTCAGCAACTGGTGGAAAATCCGCTGGCACAGGAAATCCTGGCGGGCAAATTCGTGGCAGGAGACTGCATCCAGGTGACGCTAGATGCTCAACAGATTGTGTTTCGGTAATCCTTGTTGCCGTTCATTCTGATCCTCAATCAAGACGGGTGGAATATAGCCTGCAGGGCTTTTTGTCTTCGGATCGATTCGGTCGCCCCGTCGTGGCACCTCCCATCAGTTATTGATCGGTTGTGTGCCCGACTTCCGACCATGCGGTCAGTGGATGATGTTGTTGGCTGGGTAGGTGAAAAGATGAGAAATCATGTCATCAGCGCACTTCATAGGTGCCGTCGCCTTCGCGTCCGAGTCCAGTGGCCACCCGCACTGGCTTGGGGATTAGGCATTCCAGGAGCCGAACCTGATCAGCGGATCATGAAGGCATTGTCCAACTGCTGACTTTTTGTGGAGGTCCGAATGCCTCTGTGGAACCGGAACTGGAGACGGACCCTCATCGAAACACAACAGATTTTGTCGCATTTTCTGGCAGTCATGGTCGGGGAGAATTGCTATCTTTGTGGCATCTCTCATAGACCCTTTGAATGACGTTACGTCTGAACTGATGAAGCCCGAACGCTGGAAAAACCCTCAAAACAAGCTCTTCCCCCATCAGGTGGGGTTTGCCTCTCCACCGCATGATTTCGATGCCGCTCCCAGCGACTTCCTGCGCATCTGTGGGGATAATGTGGGCGTCCATGGGCGCATGCTCCATCTACCGGGCTATGCCCACGAACTGTCCCAACGGGCCGATCACTTCCATTTGCTGGAAGAATTCGTCCATTGCATGTCGAACAACGGGGTAGATGCCTGTGGACAGGTCGGAACCAACTGGGTGCATTGCCAGGGAACGACTCCGACAGAGATTGACGAAATCTGTCAACGAATCAGCGATCAGTATGAAACTCCCTTCCACATGGCGGGCTTTTGTGTGGTGGAAGCCCTCCGGGCGATTGGCGCCAAGCGGGTCGCGCTCAATTCGGTGTACTACTGGCCCGACTGGCGCGATGGCTATGCGCGGTTTCTCCGAGAGGCGGGGTTCGACTTGGCTTATGTGGGCAACTTTGTGGATCAGGGCTTTTTTGCCTCACAACAGACCGTCAACGATTGCCATTGGATCTTTGATGGCTCACTGGCAGAACGCTCCATGATCCGGGTCGTGGAACAGGCGACGGAGGTCGATGTTATCGTGGTGAACGGAATGCCGAATTTTCGCCGTTCGGATGGGTTGCCCCAGCGCATGGTGTCTCTGGACCAAAGGCTGGAATCCGTGGTGGGAAAGCCCATCATCTCCTCGGACACGTCGCTTTACTGGCGAATCTTCAGAACCCTCGGTACAGCACCGACGGGCCACCAGGGCCGCCTGTTGTCCTCTTTGCAATAATCCCCATGCACAGGATTCTGGTGCTCTGGGCCGTTCCGAGGTCCACATCCACGGCGTTTGAATGGATGATGCGTATGCGCGGTGATCTGACCTGCTTTCATGAACCTTTCGGTGAAGCCTGGTACCGGGGGGAGGATGCCCGTTGGCCGCGCCGGGATCCGGATATTCCCCCCATACCCGGGTTGAGTTTCGATAGCACTTGGCACACCATCCGGTCAGCCTCGGAACACGGACCGGTATTCGTCAAGGACTTTGCGCATTATGTCGCTCATCGTTGGGACGATGGATTTCTGGATCATTTCGATCACAGTTTCCTGATCCGGGATCCGACCAAAGTGATCACTTCCATGTATCGATACTGGCCCGAGTTTCGGCTGGATGAGACCGGATTCCAGGAGCAACGGGTCCTGTTCGACTGGATCTGTGACCGGAATGGGGTGCCACCGGTGGTGATCGACAGCGATGACCTCTTGGAGAGTCCGAATTGGGTCGTGAAGGCCTACTGTGATGCCATGGGCATCACCTTCATCGAAGAAGCCCTGTCCTGGAAACCCGGTGATCGGACCGAAGTCAGTTGGTATGATGAGGGTTCCTGGCATGTCAACCTGCGTCAGTCCGACGGTCTCAAGCCCCAGCCTCGCCGGTCGGCGGATATTGCCTGTGTGCCGGAATCAATCCGTCGAATGCATGAGACCGTCTTGCCGGATTACCAACATCTGTATGGTTATCGATTGTCAGTGTCCTGACAGAAAATGCGCTCGAAAAAAATCCTCGTGCTCTGGGCCACTCCTCGGTCCACTTCCACAGCATTTGAATGGGCCATGGAGAGCCGTGGGGACATGACCTGTTTCCATGAACCGTACAACGAAGCGTATTACCATGGTGAGGATCGTCGGAATGATCGGTACTTCCAGGCAGACCCCGAACTGGTCACTCAGCCGGGGCTCAGCCTGAACTCCGTACATACCCACTTACGAGCCCTCGCCGACCGCCAGTTGGTGTTCGTGAAAGACTTCGCCTTTTCTATCATGCACATGGCGGATGACACGTTTTTGGATGCCTTTCAGCACACTTTCCTGATTCGTGACCCTGAAAAGGTGGTGACTTCCATGCATGCCAAGTGGCCCGACATTTCTCTGGGGGAAATTGGCCTTGAAGATCTACATACGCTGTATCGACGGGTAGCCAGTCGGACAGGGGAACCGCCGGTCGTGCTGGATTCCGATGAATGGCTGGATGATCCCGAAGGCGGTATGAAGGCATATTGTGACGCGGTGGGGATCCCGTTTGTCCCGGCGACGACTCAATGGTCCGATCATCTGGAAGGCAAACGGGAAAAGACACCGACCTGGAGCCCTCATGCCTACGAATTCCATAACCAACTGCGAGCAAGCACCGGAGTCAGTCGGCAGAAACGGGATTATCCCTCACTGACTTCCCATCGGGACATGTTGCGACTGTATGCCGCCTGCAAGCCGCATTACGAGTCCTTGTATCAGGTCCGGCTGCGCATCTGATGGACCGGAAAGGTCTGGATATGAACGAGCCGACGGCCCGCTGTCAACGCATCGGGCGTATCTGAGCGTGTCGTTTGGCACGGACGATCATCGGCAGGGGATTGTGCTGATCGTATTGGGACTGACGATCGCCGCATTTACTGGCGCCATCATGAAGCTTCTGGTGGATGGGATGGGGGCCATCCAGATTACCTGGTTCCGGTTCCTGGGCTATGCGGTGTTGATGCTGCCGGTGGTGGCATGGCGATTCGGCTGGCCGGCTTTTCGTCCGGCCAGGCTCAAAATGCAGTTCCTGCGCGGATTTACCATGGCAGGTTCCACCGTCGCCTTTGTGGCCGGAGTCCGGACGGTCGACTATGCGGACGCGATTGCCATTTTGTATGCCTATCCTTTTCTGCTTACCTTGCAGGCGGTCTGGTTTCTGGATGAGCAGGTCCACTGGGTCGGATGGGTGGGTATTTTCGGGGGATTCATCGGGGTCCTCCTCATCATGCGTCCGGACTTTGCCGGTGTGAATGTTGGCACTTTGTATGTGTTCCTGTGTGCCCTGATTGTCAGTATCCAGATGACCCTAAATCGCAAGCTGGGAGCCTATTCGCATCCACTGGTCACATCTTTCTGGGGAGCGGTGGGCGCGACCGTGCTCCTGACGCCGTTGTTGAACGAGGCTTGGCAACCGTCGGATTTTCGGGAGAGCCTGCTGATTGTCGTGATGGTGGTCAGCGGGGCGGTCAGTCAGACATTGGTCGTATTTGCCTTTGCGAGGACCAAGGCATCCACATTGGCCCCGTTCACTTATTTTGAGATTGTCGCGGCGGTGGGGGTGGGCTACGCCGTATTTGGCACCACTCCCAGCCTAATATCCTGGATGGGTATGGTGATGATCTTTGTCAGTGGCCTCGTGGTGGCGCGGTCCCTTGCTCGACCGGATGGTCCCCGCCGACAGCCCAAGATCTGACGATATCCTTCGATACGATCTGGTCGTGATGTGCCTTGACGGGTGGGTACGGAAAATGCGCTTTTCCGGAGCGACGGTAAAGGGTAGGTCATGATGGGAGATCGATCATATGATACTTGCCGGTTACCATAAGTGATTGAGTTGGCCTTCACTGGAATATGGGCTGGCTATCCGAGGTCGTCTTGAGGTGGATGGATTGGTCCTATGGGTGAAATTGCACATAGTGCCTGCTAGAATGGCAAGTCTTCTCCCTGAAGATGTCACCATGCGAAATGGCCCCTTATTGCGATCTGTCCGGATCATCCTCTTGTTGTGCCTGTGTTTGACGGTCCGGGAAGGGTTGACGGATGCGCCAGCGGACTGGAACTTCTTGGCCTTCGATGCCGCTAGAGCACAGGCGATCACCAAAAACCGGCCCCTGTTCGTCTACTTCGGGCGTTATGGATGTCCCACCTGTGCCCGGGTGAACCACGAAAGCCTCACCGACCCGGAAGTGCACAGGCGCTATCATGAACACTATGTGCTGGCGTATGTCGATGCCGAAAGTGGGGAGCGATTGCGGTTGCCCAATGGCGAAAGGGTCACCGAGATGGACCTTGGCATCCGCTACGAGGTGTTCGGCACACCGTTTTTCTTTTTCATGAAACCGGACGGGGAGACCATCACCCGAATCCCGGGTTTCGTATCCGTGGCGCAGTTCCTGGTGCTGGATCTATATGTGCATGGTGGGCATTACCATCACCAGACCCTGGAGGAATTTGTATCGGGAGATTCATGATGCGCTGGTTGTGGCTGGTCCTGTGGGTTCCTGTCGTCTGTTATGGCGAGTTGTGGAATTTCGGCGAGCCGGTTGATGTGACGAACCCTGCTTTGGCACCCCACTACCATCATCTGGACGGTTCCGGGCGCCGGCATCTGGCGGCGGCCGGTGATCATTTGGCTGTCGTGTGGGAGGATGATCGAACCGGTTCCCCTCAGGTGTACGTAGCGATCAAGGGGCTGGCTGACCTTGAGTTTCGTACTACCTTTCAGATCAGCACCGGAGCGGAGGCCTATGCCCCCGTGATTGTGCCAGCCATCAATACCACTTGGGTCGTCGCCTGGGAGCAGGATGGCCAGATTCTGGGCAGTCTTCTCACGCTGGATGGGCCCACCACCTTGAGGCCCTTTTCTTTGGGTGTGGGACGACAGGTCACACTGGCAACGGATGGGTCCGGCCGTCTCTTCGCTATCTGGGCAAAACGGAAAGGCTCCGGTCAGAGGCTCGTGATGAGGGAACTGGGCGTGGGGGGTGGAACATTGACCGCCGAAATGGAAAGGACAATTGTGCATCAGGAGGTCAGCAATCACCAAGCCTATCCCGCGGCAGACTATGCGCACCCGGGAAAACTGTTCATTGCCTGGGAAGACCGTCGGGCGGGACATACTCGTCTCTTTGGCATCTTGTATCACCTCGACGGCACTCTCGGCCCTGAAATTCAGTTGAATGAACACCGTGAGCCGGCGATAACGGAAAGTTATCTTGCCAACAAGGGAACCGGTGCGATGCGCGTCTCTGTGGCCTCCGGTCAGGACGGCTGGGTGGAAGCGGTATGGCTTGACAAGCGCCATCCCGGCTCGGGCTATGCGGTGTGGGGGGCACGCAGTGTGGATGGGGGGCACCGATTCGGGGTCAATGGACCGGTCCAGGATACGATGGGTGATGCCGTAGCGCAGTGGCATGTCTCCGTGGCATCGATTGCCGGTGGGTTTGTCGCCGTGTGGGATGATGCCCGGGAGAATTGGAGTGATGAAGAGGAAACCGGTGATGTGATTCTGGCCTGGCGATTTGACGAGGACTGGAGTGATGACTGGATTGTGCCCGGTGCATCTGGAAGTGGCTATCAGGGGAGTCCGGTCGTCGCACAGGACCGCCACGGCGACCTGCACCTGGTCTGGATCGAAAAGATGGATTTGACTTCACCGAGTCAACTGAAATATTTGCGGGGGGCCCGGGTGAAGTGATAGCCCCGACGCGGGGTCAGTTCGGCTCTTGGCAAAACTGTGGCAGCGGGCCGCCAATTTCATACCAGTTGGCCCTGTCCGCCACGAAAATGTGATCCACAGGACCTTGCCCGGGTGGGTCGTCAAGAACGCCCAGAGGAGTGACGGCTAGATTGCGCTCCGTGTCAATCCGGGGCAGTCCCGACCCGCACTTTGTACAGAAGGCCTGAGTGAAATACCGGGCCTCGGGGAGTTTGTAATGGTGGATGTGGTCCGCCCCAGTCAGAAATCTGACTCCCTTGGAAGAGGTAAACCCATTGGTCGTGAAAGCGGTAGCTCGGGCTCGCCGGCAACGGGAGCAATAACAGTTGTGCACCACATGGAACGATTCGGTGACCTCAAAAGTGACGGTTCGGCAAAGGCAGCTTCCCCGAGACACGACCCCCTCCGGTTTTGGAGGCCATCGTGTGTTCTGGAGTACGGGCCCGTTGATGCCCGGAGGATAGGTCCGGTGTTGCGGCAAGTGATCCGTGATCTCATGCCAGGGAGCCTTTGAATCGACAAATATGTGTGCGCAGATGGCTGGGCCGTGGTGATGGCAGCCGGCGGGCACCCCCATCATGTTGGAGTCGGTGTCAGCGGCTGGTGTGACCGAGCCGCAGATCCCACAAAAAGCCCGGGTGATACCCGGGGAGGTGGAAAACTGGATGATCGACGACAGATTGCCGGTCCACTGGAAGTGGTCCATCGGAAAAAAGTAGTAGGAAGCGAAAGCGGCGCCATGGGCCTTGCGGCATCTGGAGCAGTGACAGTGAAGTGCCGTGATGGGACTGTCGAAACAGGTCCAGGACGCCTCACTGCAAAGGCAGGAGCCATGATACGGGGTGATGGTGCTCAATATGCAGGTGATGAGGGATGGAAATGGGGGGTCGGGGCCGATGGGTTCACGCACCTATCCCTTTTGGACCGGATGCAATAAAATCACCCGACTATGATACAACACAAAGCTGTCTCGCTCGCAGAGCCATTGGAAACGATTGGCCCCAATGGCCGCATTGGGCTGGTGGCGCTCGCCACGGATCTTTGTACCGAGGCGGATCTGCGTACCATGTTGCCCCCTGGGGTTGAACTGTTTACGAACCGGGTGGTGAATGTCAATCCGGTGACCGAAGAGAACCTGCGGGCGATGGCGTCGGACATCGGTCGTGCTGCGGCCGGGATCGTACCGGATGTCGCCTTGGATGTCCTGGTCTACGGTTGTACATCCGGGACGGTGGTGATCGGCGAGCAGGAAGTCTTCCGCCGGCTGCGCGAAGCCCGCGGTCCCTTCCCTTGCACCACACCGGTCACGGCGGCCTTGGCGGCCATGCGAACCTTGGGGGCTCGCCGGCTCGCCATCCTGACCCCCTATATCGAATCGGTCAATTCCCGGATGGCGCAATTCTTTGCTGGCCAGGGATTTGACGTGCAGGCGATGGGGGGATTCGGCTTCGCCAGCGATGCCGACATGACCCGTATTTCCCCGGAATCCATCTACTGTGCCGCCCGCACGGTCTGGGACGACCGGGCCGATCTGTTGTTCATTTCCTGCACGGCTCTCCGGGCGGCCGAGGTGGTGGATCGCCTTGAGCACACCTTGGGTATCCCGGTACTCAGCAGTAATCAGGTGATGGTCTGGCATGCGATGGAACTGATTGGCCGATCGTATGCCATCGAAGGATTCGGGGGGCTGTTCCGTCAGCGGCTGTCAGCCGCGGCCTGATTCACTCGACTGACCAGAGCATGGGACTGCCCGAGGGTCCGTTCCAGGAAAAACTCGGTCGTTTGAATGTCTCTGGCGCCCCGTGGCATTGTCTATAATGTGCCGGTGCTGAACTGACTTCCGGGAGGAAAGTATTCATGGCCCAACTGCCTCATCGCGCGAATGTCGTGATCATCGGTCAAGGTGGCATTGTCGGCGCTTCCGTGGCCCATCACCTGCTCGAACAGGGCTGGGATAATATCGTCGGGATCGACAAGTCGTCGATTCCCACCGATATCGGTTCCACCTCCCATGCATCGGACTTCTGTTATCTGACCGCGCATGACCACATGACGTGCTACACCACCCGATATAGTGTGGCCTTCTATGAGCAGATGGGACATTACAGCCGAGTGGGGGGCCTTGAAGTGGCTCGCGTGGGGGATGACGAACGGATGGGAGAGTTGAAACGCAAGGTCGGTTCCGGCAAATCGTTCGGCACCCAGGCCAGAATGATATCGCCACAGGAGGCCAAGGCCCTATTTCCACTGCTGGAGGAAGACCGCATCCAGGGAGCCCTGTGGGACCCGGATGCGGGCTTGGTGATTCCGCGGTCACAGACGGTGGCCGGTATTTTGGTGGACAACGCCGTGAGTACGGGCCAGTTGCAGGCCTTTGCGAACACAGCGTGCATTGGACTGGATGTTCAGGATGGCCGCATCCGCAGCGTGCAGACGAATCGGGGCGCCATATCGGCCGATCATGTGGTCGTATGTGCCGGTCTTTGGGGTCGGGTGGTGGCGCAGATGGCGGGAGAGGACCTTCCCATCATGCCGGTGGATCACCCGCTGGCGTTTTTTGGTCCGTACGAAGAATTTGCGGACACCGGCCGGCACATCGGATATCCGTTGCTTCGTGATCAGGGCAATTCCGCCTATATGCGGGATACCGGTGATCCGGTCACACCGGAAGGCGGCCAGATCGAATGGGGCTACTACGAAGAGAACCACCCCCGGCTGCTGCATCCCAAGGACCTGCCGGAAAATGGCGCCAGTCACTGGTCTCCCTCCCAGCGGGATCTGGCCATGGAGGATATTCTGGAACCGTTGGAACGCGCGATCGAACTGACCCCCATTCTCGGCGAACTGGGGTACAAGGACGATCATTCCTTCAATGGCCTGTTGCAGGTGACCGCCGACGGGGGACCTTCCATTGGTGAGTCACCGGATGTACGGGGTCTTTGGTATGCCGAAGCGGTATGGGTCAAGGACGCACCGGGCATTGGCAAGGTCCTGGCCGACATGATGACCGAGGGGGTGACGGAGGTTGACATTCACGGTATTGATGTGGCCCGCTACTATCCGTTGCAAAAAACGCCGAGCTACATTCATGCCCGCTGTCATGAGACCGCCTTCAAAATCTACAATCCCGCGGTCCACAACCGGGAGCCCTATACGCAGGGTCGGGGGCTGAGACGCAGTCCCTTCTGGCCCCGGGAGCAGGAGTTGGGGGGATACTTCATGGAACTGGCGGGATGGGAGCGGGCCCATGGCTATGCCGCCAATGAGCCCTTGCTGGACCGATATGCCGACCGGGTGCCGGTGCGGGAGCACGAATGGGACAATCGTCACTTCTGGCGTGTATCCAATGCCGAGCATCTGGCGATGTCGGAAAATGCCGGTATGTTCAACCTGTCCCACTTCGCGATCTACGATGTGTCTGGCCCGGACGCCGAGAGCCTGATGGAATATGTGTGTGTTTCCAAGGTCGGCGGAGATGTGAAGGTGGGAAAGGGAATCTATACCCAGTTTCTGGACCGGCGCGGGGGGGTTCGGGCGGACTTGACCGTCATCCGGTTGGCACAGAACCGGTTTCGAGTGATCGACGGGGCCGATGCAGGGCATCGGGATTATGTCTACCTCAAGCGCATGGCGCAGGATGCGGGCTGGACAGTGGACATTGAAGACCGCAGTGACCACATCGCCTGCCTTGGCATCTGGGGCCCCAATGCCCGCAGAATGCTGCAGAATGTGGCCGATGACCCCGGCGCATTGGAGCCCGATGAATTTCCGTTTGCCTTCACCCGATCCCTGACCCTGCAGGGGATTCCGGTGATGGCCTTTTGTATTTCCTATGTGGGAGAGCAGGGCTTTGAACTGCATGTGCCGTTCAGTTACGGATTGTCCTTGTGGGACTTGATCTATGAACAGGGGGCCGTTGCGGTGGGTGTGGAAACCTATGCCAACACCCGTCGTCTGGAAAAAAGCCTGCGACTTCAGAATGCGGACCTGCTGACCGAGTACAATCTGGTGGAGGCGGGTTTGGCCCGGCCCAAGGTGAAGGACGCCGACTTCGTCGGGAAGGCGGCCTATCTGGAACAGCGCTCTCGAGAACACCAACCGGCCTATCTGTGCACCATGACCATGTCCGACAACACGGACCGCCACGGTATGGCGCGATATCCTGTAGGCACTTGTCCGATCCTGGATCCGGACCGTCGGGAGGTCTTGTTGGATTCCCTGGGTCGACGGTCCTATACCACCAGTATCGCGTATGGGCCATCCATCGGAAAAAACATCCTGTTGGGCTACTTGCCCTGCGACTACGCGGTGGAAGGACGGGAGCTGGTCATGGAATACTTTGACGAGCCGTATCCCATCCGCGTCGAGGCTGTCGGCTGCAAGGCACTTTATGACCCATCCAATCGGTTGCCGCGCAGTTGATCGGAACGGTTCTGGGCCGCCATCGGGTGGGATGTCAATCGTTCCGGAAGACAGTGCTCGACGACATGCCGGTCGATCGGAAGTGTGACATCATCGGGGCTCAGGTCGGTGAGCGGCTTCCAGCGAAATCTCACAATGGTACTGGTCTGTTGGGTCAGGACGGGCGGGCACCCGATGTCGGGCAATGTGTCTGCTGGCAGAGTGGGGGCCTCGACGCGATAGTAGATGCTGATGATCTGGTCTTCAGGCGAGAAAGCCGATAATTGAAAGAAACCCGTGGTGTATACATGTTCCCGGACCCGGATTTCGGTGCCGATTTCTTCGTTGAACTCCCGGATGAGGCAGTCGATGGGACCTTCCCCCAGTTCCATTCCGCCCCCGGGAAATTTGGTGAGCTTTCGGTCTCGCACCTGCTCATCGATCAGCAGGATCCGGTGGCAGTGGAGCAACAGCCCGTACACACGGATGTTGACTCGTTTCAGCATGGAAACGGCGGTCTCATCGGGACCAGTCAATCGTCGATTGCGCGATGGACGGGCATTGCATCACTCTGGGGCTACAGGGTCTTGTGCGTGCCGTCGCAAAGCGGGCGGCGGGCACTGGCCTTGCATTGACACAGGAAGGCCGGACCGGACCTTTCGGCGGTATAGCGCAAGGGAGCGAGCCCGGTCCCCTTGTGAGAGCCGTCGCAAAAGGGTTGGGTCTTTGAGCGTCCGCAACTGCACCAGAAATAGGTTTCACCTGCCGTCAGTTCGACACGGACAGGCGCTTTGGCGGCGATGACAGGAGTGTCGGTCATGATGATAATCCGTCAGTGGGGCGACCACTGTAGTGTGTGCGAATCGGTGATGTCCTGCAACTCTTGGACGATGTCATGATGGTCAATTCAGGGGAAGATGACAGGAATTTGGCAGAGAATTGCCACTAATGGCCACTTTGACAAACCCGCCGATTCCGGGTTCAATGTGTCCCGAGTCGGTGCGTCCTGTTCAATTGGGGTCCGTGATCAACAGAAAATCCAGGAATCAACCTGATGTCAGATTATTGTGACGTGGCGGTGATCGGTCTTGGGGCCATGGGCTGGGGGGCCGCCATGTCGCTGGTCCGTGAGGGCTACAATGTCCATGGGGTCGACCTGCGCTCCGAAGTGCTGGATCGATTCGAGATGGAGAAGGGAATCTCCTATACCACCCCGTCGGCCGCGACGGCGAACGCCCCGGTGGTGCTGATTTTCGTGGTCAATGATGAACAGACCGAGACGGTGTTGTTTGGTCCGCATGGGGCTGTGCAGGCGGCCGAGCCGGATACGCTGTTCATTCTGTCGAACACGATCTCACCTTCCACCGTGGAGCGGATTGCGGGACAACTGACGGAATCCGGCATGCATTTGATGGACGCACCCGTGGCGGGCGGAGCGGCACGGGCCCTTCGGGGGGACTTGGCCATCATGGCGTCTGGCAGCGCGGAAGCGTTCAGAAAGTCGGAACCGGTATTTGATGCCATCGCGGCCCGTGTTTTCACCCTGGGTTACCAGCCCGGCATGGCTTCGCGGATCAAGATGCTGAACCAGTTGTTGTCGGATGTACACTTGGCGGCCACTGCCGAAGCCATGACCCTGGCGGCGAAAATCGGAGTCGATCTCGAGACCATGTACGATGTCATCTCCCATGCCACAGGCAGTTCGTGGATGTTTGAAGAACGCGGGTCGCATATCGTCAATGGTGATTATGCCGTCCGGTCCCCCATGGAGACGATTGTCAAGGACCTGGGGATCGTCCGTCGCGAAGCCGCCCGGGCACAAGTCTTGACGCCATTGACCCATGCCGCCTTGGCCTTGTTCTCGGATGCATCCGGGGCCGGTTTCGGCAAGGAAGACGGTTCGGCCGTGGCCAAGTATCTGGCCGCCCAGTCGGATACGGTGATGCCAGGTTGATCGGCCCGATCAGCAAATGAAAGGATTCGCCGGTTCGCCGTCGCCAGGAACCGTCTGGTCCGTCCAGAAGGATGACCCCCCCCTGTGCCATCCCCCCGGCACCGGCGATGATGTCTTCTGGTGGTGAATTCCCTGCTCCCTGATCGCGTTCAGGCGCTTCGGCGTCGACTCGAAGACTTCATGGACCGCCATGTCTACCCGGCGGAGACGGAGATGAATCAATGGAAGCGGAGCACGGACAATCCCTGGACGACGCCACCCATCCTTCAAGATCTGAAGAAAAGGGCGCAACAGGCGGGGCTTTGGAATCTCTTTCTGCCCAAGGCACATGACTCATCAGGGCCAGAGGACCCGGTTCCGCTGAGCAATCTTGAGTACGCGCCCTTGGCTGAAATCATGGGGCGCGTCCTTTGGGCCCCCGAAGTGTTCAACTGCAACGCTCCGGATACCGGCAATATGGAAACCCTGATCCTCTATGGCAGCGAGTCGCAAAAGGAGCACTGGTTGAAACCGTTGCTGGCCGGCGAAATCCGTTCTGGATTCGCCATGACGGAACCACATCATGCCTCTTCGGACGCGACCAACATTGCCTGTTCGATCCGGCGACAGGGGAATGAGTACGTCATCAACGGTCGCAAGTGGTTTACCACCGGGGCGATGAGAGACAATTGCAGGCTGCTCATCGTCATGGGCAAAACCGACCCCGAAAACCCGGATCGCCATCGGCAGCAGTCGATGATTCTCGTGCCGCGCGACACGGCGGGCGTCCACATTCTCCGCTCTGTGACGACACTCGGATATAACGATGCGCCCTTCGGAGAACCGGAAATTGAATTCCGGGAGGTGAGGGTGCCCGCGGAAAACCTCTTGCTGGGCGAGGGGAGAGGGTTCGAGATTGCCCAGGGCCGGCTGGGCCCAGGACGAATCCACCATTGCATGCGGTTGGTGGGGTGCGCTCAGCGAGCCTTGGAACTGGCCTGTCGCCGGGTGGAAGAGCGGGCCACGTTCGGTCGGCCTCTTAGCCGGCATCAATCGGTCCGGGAGACGATCGCCCGCGCCTATTGTGATATTGAGCAGGCGCGGCTGCTGACCCTGATGGCGGCGGACCGGATGGACCGATTGGGCAATCGGGTGGCCCGGGACCTGATCGCTGCCATCAAGATCGTAGCGCCCGTCATGGCCTGCCGAGTCATCGATGATGCCATGCAACTGCATGGGGCCGCGGGGTTGACGGAAGACTTCTTCCTGGCCGAAGCCTACAACTATGCCCGTCAGATTCGTCTGGCGGACGGGCCGGATGAAGTGCATATGATGCAGCTGGGTCGAGAGATCATCCGCCGCCATGCGGGTGTCGGACATGACTGACGCGTCGATCGGACCCCTTCCACTGGAGGTGCTGGGCCCTTATCTGGAACGACAGATTCCCACATTCCGGAGTTTGCGGTCGATCGTCAAGTTCAAGGGAGGTCAGTCCAATCCGACCTATCGGTTGCAGGCCGACTCGGGTACGTATGTGTTGCGCCGCAAGCCGCCGGGACAGTTGCTGGCCTCGGCGCACGCGGTCGATCGGGAGTTTCGCGTCCTGCGTGCCCTGGCTGAGACCGACGTACCGGTTCCCGTGGCATGGCACTTGTGTGAAGATGATACGGTGATCGGCAGCATGTTCTATATCATGAGTTTTGTTCCGGGCACCATTTTCTGGAATCCCGCCTTGCCGGACCTGGACCGGGACGCTCGGTGGACGATCTTTGATGAAATGAATCGTGTGCTGTCCACATTGCACGATGTTGACTACCAGGCCATTGGCTTGCAGGATTTCGGTCGGCCGGGAGACTATTTTGCCCGACAGGTCAGTCGGTGGAGTCGTCAGTACAGCGCCTCGCAGACCGAAACGATCCCAGAGATGGAGGCCCTGGTTCACTGGCTGCCGGAGAATCTGCCGCCCGACAATGGCATGATCAGCCTGATTCATGGGGATTATCGAATGGACAATCTGGTCTTCGAGACCGAGAAGTGGACGGTGGTGGCCTTGCTGGACTGGGAACTGTCCACACTGGGACATCCCTATGCGGACCTGGCCTATCAGTGCATGCAATGGCGTCTGGGTCAGGAAGAAATGATGCCTGGCCTGGGAGGACTGGATCGTCGCCCGCTGGGCATCCCGACGGAAGAGGAGTATATTGAGCGGTATTGCGAGCGCCGGGGGATGGGATCGATTCCCAACTGGCCGTTCTATCTCGCCTTCAGCTGTTTCCGCTTCGCTGCCATCATGCAGGGAGTGTACCGACGCAGCCTGGACGGCAATGCCTCAAATGACCGGGCGTCAGAGTATGGCGCACTGGTCAAGCCCTTGGCGCGGTTGGGGGTGTGGTTAACGGCTTGATTTTGGACAAGCAATTTGTCAATACTCTCTTTGGACTTGATGCCATGATGATCTATTGATAGTTGTCAGAGGGAGAGACAAATAGAAAAAGGTAGGGAAAGCTCCCCGGCAGAAAGAGAGAAGCTACTGCAGCAGCTTTTTTCGCTCGTGTTATGTCGATTGGAGAATCCGTCAGTTTTGTCTATGATATTACGTGAATATCGGATCGGAATGTCATGATGGGCTCATCCATAAGTAAGAAACATTATGGTCAATACATATCCCCACTTCCAGTCTGAAGTGCAACACTCGCCCCGCTCCCGGCATGGGGGCGTCCCCCGAATGAAGGAAGCGGGGCGGCGACCGGACAATTCAGCCCCCAAGGAGCTGGCGTCGGCCACCGATGGTATCCATCTCGACGCCAAGGGAGTCTGACAGAGGCGATTTCACGACGCAAGGGTCGGCATGGGTGGTTTCTAACCCTACCGGTAACTTTTCTCTCTGTAGGGAGCGGGTTGAGATTAAGCTTGAAGACTACTGAAATCGATAGATCTACCCTGATTTACAATTGGCCTTGATCACATGTGGATGTCCTGCAGAGAGGATTCTTGATATAATATATAATTGGTTGGGTGTATAGGCGCAAAATCACCAGATATAAATCAACATAAATTATATCAGGAAAAAATAGATATAAGAACTTATAAGGTAGCCTAATTGTGATTATACCTTTTTGGGTGGTAGTTTTATATATCTAAGTTTTATCTTAGCTTTAGGGTGATATCATGACATGTTATTTTTTGTCGACAGATGGAACGGCTGTTTCTGTATAATCACCGTTGTCGCATCCATATCAATCAGTATAGCTGTATGGGGATTACCATATGAACAAGATCACGCTCCATGAGGAAATTCGTAACATTCTTCTCGACAATGGCAATGTCTGGATGACCACGCACGAAATCGCCTCACAGGTGAACCACAGAGGAATCTACAGGAAGAGAGACCGTAGCGAAGTAACCGATTTCCAGATTCACGGACGCACAAGGAACTACCCACATATGTTTGAACGACAAGGTAGTCGAGTTCGATGCATACAGCTCTAGCAACCAACTTGGTCAATTCTCAGGCGTACCAAACTTACGGAGGAGATTACGCGGCATCCTGATGAATCCAATTTATGCCTTTCCTATTATCGGTATTTCTGGTTAATTGAACCAAATTCATACAACAAAAAAGGATATTAAATAACTAATCGTGCGCAATTTTATGTGCACTTTCGGTACGAATAATATACATCTGGTCTAGAAGTGGGTTTTCTGGAAGTTTATATGCAGCCAGCAATACTTTATCTAGTTCCCGTATGATTTTTGGTCCTCGTGATCCTTCCATATGAAAATTGATATTGGGAAATTCCTTTTTTCCTTTACCAACATGGATGCTTTCACAGCTTTTCAATGTTTCTGGCTCTATCAATAATTTTGTTAACCGCTCCAATTCATTACGTATTTCAGGAATCTTCCATCCCTGAGGCGGTTGCACTGTTCCATACTCCCGCCAATTCAGATGAAAAGCATCCCCAATCATGAGCCAGTACGCATGGAATAGGTGAGAATTATACAATCCGACCCATGGCCAAAAAAATTCATTATCGTCCAGTGGATAAGATGTGCGATGATGGTCATATAGTATACCTTCTGGTAAACAGGTTATAAAATACATTGCAGTCGGTTTGAACGTTATATTTCTAGTTTTTCCTGAAAATAATCTTGTAGATTTAGGCATATTGCTAGACATTGAGATGAGCAAATCCATTAGTGGTCTTGTCGGTGCTTGGGTCCACTGAATAGGATGCTTGGGTTGGACTTGACCTTGCGAAACATTCCTAATGATTTGGTTTCGTTCTTGGGATTTGATGCGAATCAATCCTCGACTTACGATTAGTGCATTAGCATTCCGGTTTTTTTGTATCGTTATTATCGTGGATCTCTGTCGGTTGTCGTTAGCATTTTTCTCTCCCTTTAACCATGGCAGGTCAGGAAACAACGGCTGAGGTCGATTATCATAAGTTCGGATGCTGATTTTTTGCGAAACAGATTCAATGTGTTGCCGTATTTTCTGAAATACTTTGTTCCGTCCAAATACGATTGAATGTGGAACGACGAGCGTAATGCAACCATCTTTGGCTGCAACGTCCAGAGATGCCTCGACAAACATCTGGTACAGATTGCTCGGGTTATGAGTATATCCAAGATATTTTCCTCGGTCTTTATCAGCCTCATCTGGCGTCTGGTATGGAGGATTGCCAATGACAATGTCCCAGCCATTTTTGGGAGCGGGAAATAACTTGCGAATATCGAATTCTCCAGATGATGCGCTTACTGATAGAAAATCTCTTTCTAGCCAAGTTGGTTTATCAGCGGTATGCCAACCTTGAGCCATATCACGCAATTTGGCACGGGCTTCCTTTTCTGCTTCTAGTGCGACCTTTTTTTCCTCTGGAAAATGAGCCAATGTCCATAGCTCGTGAGCAGTTCGCAGTTCATCAATGCCTTGATCCCATTTATCTCCCTCGATCACAGTTTGTCTTGAGATTTTGATGCACAGAGTATTGGCAGAAATTATACGGGTTTCTAGGTTGGGCAATGGCTTCACATCCTCCTCAGACTGTCCACCACGAAGACGGGCATCTACCAATGCAATGAATAATCGAAGACGAGTGATCATAACAGCGAGAGGATGAATATCTACTGCGTAAATCTGACGGGCTATGATGTCTTCTAAATCTTCCACCATGTTTGCTCCATATGGGTCGGCAATTCGTGACTGAGCACGATACAGGGCATGTATAATCCCTAACGTAAATGCCCCACTTCCACAACAGGGATCCAGCACGGTCAGATTTTTGATTAGATTTCGGATGCTTTCCCGATTGGAGCGACTCCACTCTTTCCAGTTGCGGGTTTCTGGGACTGGATGAATCAAGTCGCGCAGTAGTCTCCAATTGATATCCGGAATTCTGGGGTCAAGCCAGCCCGCAATTGAATCCGCTACCATTTCGTCGACCACATCCTGCGGAGTGTAGTAGGTGCCATCAGGCATCTTGCGGTTTTCTCCTTCCAGCCTTGCTCCCTCAATTATGAGAATCATTTGCTCAAACATTTCTCCAAGCATAGACGGGTCCAAGGCAGTTTGGGATTCATACCCAGTCCGATCGGAGAGGGTCCAATCATATCGCCCTAAAATCGATAATAGACCGTCTTGTCCGAGATACATCTCGTTGCTAAGTTCGGTCGGCTCATGACCAGTTGTTACCTCACTGAACAAGGAACCGTTGAGAAAGGGAACCTTTTTTACAAGCGTTTCATACCAGTCTCTTCTATCGCCACTGGGGTTTACTCGGTTTTCCTTGGGCTTCGCTAGCACTTCACGAAATAGCCACTGAATATGATGGTGTACATCCATCGAATTTGTTGGACGTCGAGACTGATCCCATAGAGCATGATCAGGCAGGATTTCACGCACCTGGAGTATCCAGCAAAACATTACCCTTATCAGATGGTGGAGGTCCGAGTCTCCTTGTGATGTCTGAGCGAACCATTGTCCGATTTCTTCATGAAATTTCTTATGCAGTGGAACGCACTCCAAGGCTTCAATCACACGGTCAACAGAAAGCTCCTGCAGGAAATTGGACAATACCTTGAACTGTTTTTCAGCTCGAGAACCAGGCAGTTCTGTGTCCACCAAGGCGGTGGTACGTAGTTGCCCTTCCTGCATAACAAACCCCCGACATGATCGAGTTTTTTCTTCACCTTGATCGGTCCAGGCAACACCGATCACTATTTCAGCAGCTAGACCAGTTTGATCTGATATGACGTCTGTGATATCGCTTGGGGTCAGTTGTCCATCTGGAAAGTCAAGTTGCATTGCAGCAAGAAAAACATTTTGAGGAAAGTTTTCTTGGTTTGCATCGGGTTCACAAATTTGGCGAACCGCTATCCGACAATCCGATGAATCAGACTGTTTGTGCAATGCAAAATGGGGGGGGGGGGGGGGGGGGTAGATTTGATTCAAAAACTCCTTGGGAGAACCGCACGATAAGATAGCCTGAAGCCAATCCTTGCTAGCAGAGGATTTCGTGGGAACATGCTTGCTTAAACGATGTGAATTGCGTACAGCATCCAGTGTGCTTTCCAGTTCTTCAAGAGTCTTTATTTCATTTTCTAGATCGAATCTGACATAAGGCGACACATGGTCTCCTTCACGACGAATTACCAACCACTGAGTACCATTCGTTAGGATGCCCCAAGTACCATCCCTTGAACCTCGAAATCGGTTGAGATAATTTTGCAATTGCCCCAGTGGAGAAGTTAGCCAAGAGGCTCCATGGGCGCGATTGAGTAACGAGATGGAAGGACGTTTTACCTCGACAATCACGGAGACCGTGATGTCGTTAGCCTGACGACAAACATAATCCGGTCGTCTGATTGGTCCTGAACCAGAGGAATCTGAAGGCTGGGAGTCGATTTCTACCGGACTAAACCCCAAGACTTTTTCCAATACTGGGCGAACCAAAATATCTCCGACATCCGCTTCGGTTGGGTTGGGTTTGGACATGACCGCAGCATATCTTTTGGCATACCAATCATTACTCATATTGCAATCCTAGAAAGCATGTCGTTCAAACATAAGTCGTATATCAATTTTTCAAACCCCATGATATTCGCATAAATGTGCCTTCCACGACGAGTGTCTAGCACGCTACAATTTTATTGAAAACGGTGTCAGTCGGCGGTTGGTTCTTTATGTTGCCGGATTAGGTCGACCAGACAGCTGTGGGCACTGGATCCCTGACCCAGCCGGGAAGTGCCTGTGTCGCGGGTCAGAACGTTGGGGTTGCCCTGCGTATCCATTCCGTCGGAATCGGGGTCAAACCAGCTACCGGTTGACAGTGCCACCACACCGGGCATGATGTGCTCCGTGACAACCGCTCGAGCGAGACACGATCCCCGGGCGTTGTACAGCTTGACGAGATCGCCATGGCGACAGCCTCGGGCCCGGGCATCCATGGGATGGATCGTAACCGGGGCTGGACGTTCCCCGGGTAAGTCCGCGATGGCACATTCGAGTTGACTGTGCAACTTGTCTCCGGGTTGGGGAGAAACCAAATGAAGCGGATATCGTCCCTTGGCGCCTTGCCATTCCTTCGGCAACCGCCAGACCGGGTGGCCGGGGCAGTCATCGTATTGGAATCCGGCGATGGTGTCGGAGAAGATCTCGATCTTGCCGGATGGGGTCCCCAACGGGGCCTGATCAGGATTTTTCCGGAATTCGGCAAAGGGGGTTGGGGCATGTTCTGCCCCTCTGATGGGCAATTCGATCCAGTTCCGCTCCCGCAGCTCATCCAGATCCGGAACAGTGATGCCTCGGGCACGGTTGCGGTGCTGGAATTCCTGGTAAAGGGATTCGATCCAGCCCTGGCTGTCCCGACCTTCGGTAAATTCCGCCTCCAGTCCGAGACGTTTCGCCAGGTCGCAAAAAATGTCGAAATCGTTTCGTGACTCGCCCACCGGCGGAATCAGTTGTGGCATGTGAAACAGGTAGGAATCCCCTCGGGCCCAGCCAATGTCCTCTCTTTCCCAGGACGTGGTGGCCGGTAACACGATATCCGCCCGCTTCGCCGTCGCTGTCCACCAGGGCTCATGCACAATGATGGTCTCGGGGCACTGCCAGGCCCGGTGCAGACGATGAAGATCCTGATGGTGGTGGAATGGATTGCCTCCACACCAGTACACCAGGCGAATGTCGGGATAGATTAGCTGGTGGCCATTGAAATCGAATGGATCCCCGGGATGCAGCAGCATGTCGGCAATACGGGCGACCGGAATGACGGCACGGACCGGGTTTTCCCCTTGGGGAAAGGTCGGTCCATCCATCCGCTTGACCGGCACACCGATTCCTCCAATGGCGCCATAGCCGTAGCCGATGCCACCCCCTGGCAATCCGATCTGTCCCAGCATGGCCGCCAGGGTGGCGGCCATCCAATAGGGTTGCTCGCCATGCTCTGCGCGTTGCAGTGACCAGGCGACCGTGATCAGGGTGCGTGTCTGGGCCATGTCCCGGGCCAGTTGCCGCATCTCGTCCGCCTCGACACTCGTCAGGGAAGCCGCCCATTCCGGGGTTTTGGGTTGTCCATCTGTCTCACCCAGGAGATAGGCCCGGAACCGCGGATAGCCTATGGTGCAGCGGGTCAAAAAATTCAGATCCCGCCAGCCTTCGGTCTCCAGCACATAGGCCAGTCCCAGCATCAGGGCGGTGTCGGTGCCGGGGATGACCGGTAGCCACTGGGCTCCCGTCGGCGCATCGGTCTGCTGTGGAGCGACATTGATCGTGCGGATTCCCCTTTGGGAGAACTCATCGAACCATCCACGGATGTCATGGCGAGTGACGCCGCCCATGCTGACTTGGGCATTCTTGGGATTGATTCCGCCGAACATCACGATCAAGCGGGTGTGCTGTGCGATCAGGGGCCAACTGTTCTGATGACCCCAATACAGCTTCAGGAAATTCATCCCGAACACATGGGGAATGATGGCTTGTGCCGCTGCGGTGCTGTAACTGGCGACGGACGCGACGTAGCCACCCGCACAATTGAGAAAGCGATGAACCTGCCCCAGGGCATGGTGAAATCGACCCGCACTGGCCCAGCCGTATGAGCCCCCGAAAATGGATTCGTTGCCATGGGTTTGACGGACCCGTTCGATTTCCCGGGCGACGATATCCAGCGTTTCGTCCCAACCCAGTTCCACGAAGGCGTCCTTTCCCCGGCAGGTGTCCCTCAGGCCAGGCTGACCCGGACCATGTTCCAGCCACCCGCGCCGGATGGCCGGCTTGCCCACCCGCTGGCGATGATGCACGGCGGCGGACAACATGTGGGAGATGGATGGGGGGCAGGGATCGTTCTCGAAGGGCGTCACCGAGACAATCCGGTCGTTCTGGGTGGTGACCCGGAAAGCTCCCCAGTGGCTGGAGGAGACCTGTGTCATGCAATCGCTCATCCCATACGGTCAATAGGACCGTGGCAAGCCGAGCACATGCTCGGCGAGATAGCTCAGGATCAGGTTGGTGGAGACGGGAGCCACCTGATACAGGCGGGTTTCACGGAATTTGCGCTCAATGTCGTATTCTTCGGCAAAGCCGAAGCCGCCATGGGTTTGCACGCAAACTTCCGCGGCGGTCCATGATGCCTTGGCACAGAGCATCTTGGCCAGATTGGCTTCCTCTCCCGGGTTTTCCCCCTGGTCATACCGACGGATGGCTTCCCGCAGCACCAATTCGGCCGCCCGCATGTCGGCGTAGGCCTGGGCAATGGGGAACTGGACCCCCTGATTCTGACCGATGGGGCGGCCGAATACCTGACGTTCGCACGCATAATGTGTGGACTGATCCAGAAACCACTTGGCATCGCCGATACATTCGGCGGCAATCAGGATCCGCTCTGCGTTCATACCCGACAGGATGTAGCGGAATCCCTGGCCCTCCTCGCCCACCAGGGCAGTACATGGCACCGGCAACCGGTCAAGGAAAACCTCCGTCGCCGCATGGTTCATCATGGTCCGGATGGGACGGATCGTCAAGGTGTCCTCCGGCAGGTCCCTCAGGTCGACAAGCAATACCGAAAGTCCGTCCGTCCGTTTTTCAACTTCGCTTTGTGGTGTGGTTCGGCACAGCAGCAGCATCAGGTCGGAATGGGCGGCCCGGGAAGTCCAGATTTTCTGCCCATTGACAACGTAGTGATCCCCTTCACGATGCGCCGAGGTCCTGATGGATAAAGTGTCGGTGCCACTGGTGGGTTCGGTGACCCCGAACGCCTGCAGCCGGATGGAACCCGCGGCGATCCTTGGCAGATAGCGGGCTTTTTGTTGGGGGGAACCGTGCCGCAGCAGGGTCCCCATAGTGTACATCTGGGCGTGGCAGGCGGCGGCGTTGCCTCCGCTGCGGTGAATCTCTTCCAGGATTGCGGCCGCGGCGGACAGGGGCAGTTCCGCTCCTCCATACTGCTCGGGGATCAGCACGGACAGATAGCCAGCCGCAGTGAGGGCTTGAACAAATTCCTCCGGATAGGCCCGATGCCGGTCGCATTGACGCCAGTATTCGCCCGGGAACCGCTGGCAGAGTTTCTGCACCTCGGTTCGAATTTCCGGATGGTCAGGTGTTAGCGGCATGCCTAGCCAAAAGGTCTGCGATGGTGTTCAGTCCCCCACCACCCTTGTTTGGTGGGCGGTTTCCAGGGACAGCAGATGGGCCATGCGATGCTTCTTGGTCATCAAATAGCGTTCGTTTTCCGGGTGAATCGTGCTTTCGACATGCACCCGTTCCAGAATCGTTATGCCCGCCGCCTGGAGGCCATGGATCTTGAGCGGATTGTTGGTCATGAGGCGGATGGATTTGACCCCGAGGTCTTGCAGGATTTTTGCCGCAAGCGAGTATTCCCGCTCGTCGGGCTGATGGCCCAGGAGAATGTTTGCATCGACGGTATCATGGCCATCATCCTGAAGGTTGTAGGCTTCAATCTTCTTGGACAATCCGATGCCACGCCCCTCCTGTCGCATATAGACGACCACACCACGCCCCATCGCGCCGATGCGGCTCAGGGCCTTGGTGAGTTGTTCGCCACAGTCACAGCGAAGGGAGCCGAGGACATCCCCGGTGAAGCACTCTGAATGAACCCGGGTCAGCACCTCCTCACCGTCGGAAAGGTCGCCCATCACAAACGCCAGATGGGATTTCTCGTCTTGGGAGTTGACGTAGTGATGCAGCTGGAATTCCCCATATGGCGTGGGAATTCTGGCGTTGGCAGTCCGCTCAATGGTGTGTTGTGTCATGGCATAATGGTACGAAGAACCGCGTGCTTGGTAAAGCGGCAGAGCAGGGAGAGATGGCAGACGGTGTTCCAGGCGGTCAGGACGAACCGCCATAGTGTACTTGCCCCTGTCAACGCCTGATGACAATCCGGATTGACACCAACCGTTTCGCCACTCATGAGGTACCGCATTATGGCAGGACCGAAAATCCACCCGTGGCAGGTCGTCCCAAACAGTCCACTTCCAGCTTCCGGTCGTATGAGGACCTCAGCATGTTCACCGAACCGTTTCTCGGCGGCTTTTGCCCCGGAGATGAATACCCCAACTGCATGATTAAGACGATTTCGCGGGGCATGTTGTCCATGGAGCAGCGTTGGGCCCGCGGCTCATATGCATTCAGGTAAAGTCGTGACGTGATGAAGCACTGATGCTGGCCGTATTCGACAGTCTGTTGCCGGTCTTCCTGATCATTGCCCTGGGATGGGCCCTGCGTCGCTACGGGGTGGTCCCAATGGAGAAATGGGAGGGCGTCGAGCAATTGGGTTTCTGGGTACTGTTTCCCGTCTTGCTGTTTCATGCGCTGATCAATGCGGATTTGCGCTCTCTTTTCCTGGATGCCCTCATCGTCACCTATCTCGCTGCTCTGGTGACGCTCTTCGGACTGCTGTTCATCCTGCAACAGGTACGAGGGCGGTTGCTTACCATGGATGGTCGGGCCTACAGTAGTGTGTTTCAAACCACCTCCCGCTGGAACGCCTTTATTTGTCTGGCGGTGATGGACAAGCTGGCCGGTGCTGAAGGACTGGCGATTGTCGCGCTGGTCATTGCGTTGACCGTCCTGCCCCTGAATGTGATCAATATTGTGGTGGTTGCCCGGTCGGTCGCCCGGGAGGGATCAGGATGGCGACAAACGGCCTTGACCACCGCCAGAAACCCGATGGTGATTGGGGCATTGACGGGGCTGCTGTTCAATTTGGTCGCCATTCCAGTCTATGCCCCTTTACGGGTGGCGGTGGACGTGATCGCACAGGCGGGACTTTGCATTGGTCTGCTGACCGTGGGGGTCGGACTGCGGATTCGTTCCATCTTCCAGCCACAGATGGAGATGTGGTTCGGGCTATTGGGGAAAATGGTGGTCTTTCCATTGCTGGTATTGCTGTTTGCCGGGATTGCGGGATTGTCGGGCGTTCCGCTGGTAGCGGCGGTAGCCTGTGCGACCATGCCGGCGGCTATGAATGGCTATATTGTGGCTCGTCAGATGGGTGGAGATGCAGATCTGTATGCGACCACATCGGCAGCACAAACATTATTCGCCTTGATCTCGATTCCTTTTTTTCTGTGGCTGGCGCAAGGGTTCGGCTGACCATCGTTTCCGGCCGGCATGTATTGGGCCCTTTCCAATCATTGCCGAAAAACCGGCGGGAGATGGGTTTCAGGCGGTCATTGTGAGCGGCTGTCTCTGACGGCCATGAAGGTCGAAATTGTCGGGATGTAACCATCGTTCGAACGACCTTCGAATGCGAGGCCAGTCCCGGTCGATGATGGCGAACCAGGCGGTATCCCGGTTGCGCCCCTTGTACACCGTCGCCTGTCGAAAAATGCCCTCAAAAACGAAGCCCAGCCTCTCGGCCGCCCGTCGGGAAGGCACATTCAACGCATCACATTTCCACTCATAGCGACGATAGCCGAGTTCGTCGAATACGCGTCTCATCATCAGATACATGGCTTCCGTCGACGCGATGGTTTGCTGGAGGCGGGGTGAGAAGTGAATGTGTCCGACCTCGATTCCTCCGGATTCGGGGTGGATCCGCAGATAGCTGGCAATGCCGACCGGTTCGCCCCCGCGGTTCAGCACGGTGTGGAACAGGGGATCTTTTCCGGTACAGTCTCTCCTCAACCAGGCTTCATAGTCTGCCAGGGAGGCGAACGGACCGTAGGGCAGGTAGGTCCAGTTGCGCTCTGAACGATCTTCCTGTACGGCCCGAAATAGGCCTTCCGCATGGGCCTCCACTCAGGGGCACGATGCGGCAATGCTGGCCTTCCATTGGGGTTAAGGGCGGTAACGGTCGCGGCAATTCGACCGATACCGGATATCCAATAGGTTGATCCAGCGAGTTGGTCTGTTGGGCATTGAGCGTTTGAGAGTCGAATGGTGTCATACGGAAAACCGGTTTTTTCATATGGTGAATGATCGACTTTTGCAGGTCTTGCTCTGATGCATGGCGTGGTCAATCGAAATTTCGAGGTCCAATCGAACATAGAAATCCAGTTGGTGGAAGAATTCGGCACTTACTCTACTGCATCCATCTCGGCGATTTCATCGTATTCGAACTCGAAGTCACGTTCATCCTCGTCCGTATCGGCCTCTACAACTACCGGTTTTCCCATAGCATCCCCTACGATATCGGACAAAGCACGCAAGCGCGCATCGAAGAAAGCATCGAAATCGTCGCGGCGCAAGTGTTCGGGATCAATGAGGTGGGATCTCAGGATATCGTCCAACATGTCGGAGGTTACGTTCCCCTCTTCTTCGATTCTGCGTAGATACACAGAAGGAGCATCCCCACCGATCGAAATGTTCGATGCCTTGGACAGAGGGGTCTTGTTGACAATAGAATTGAAATCCGTAGGTTCGATATCCTGTCTCTTGCACCATGCCTGTGGAAAGATGTGGTGAATATCGATCCGGTCGTTAAAGAATGTCATAATGTCCGTCGGGCGGTTGGTCTTGAAGTCCCGGCAACCGTGGCGCATTAGCAACGCGTGAATGCCTTTGTAGGCGGCTGAGTGACGTATGCGGAGTGAGCGTAGACGTTCTTGCTGGAAAACCGCCTCCTTTAGTGCATTAGGCTTAATATCATATTGAATCCAGTCCACAAGTTCGGGTACATCCTTCGCAAGACGTGTTTCAGTTCTGGAGCCGTAGAGTTCACCCAGCGTGACAGACCAGAACCAGCGTGCGATTTTTTCCTTAGCGGCAGTTGTAAGAGCCTCCTGACCGAGGATGGCAAAGGTCGATGCGAGACCAATGATGAGCGAGTGATAAGGCACGTCACGGTACCAGATGATTTTCTGCTCGTTCAGGAAGGTGCCCGCCTCAATCATTCCTTTCTCAACTGATTCAGCATGGTCATTGTAGCCCGTGAGAGGAAGTGCTAACAGAGCATCTCTGTTGCAACTGATCGGGGGAAGGTCTCTGCGTTCTGTATCATCATTTATGCATGCCAGTCGGTGTTTCCTTGTGTGTAGCAATGTGCATGCTTGGAGAAAGTCGGTACCAACTACTTTTGTGAGTACATTACGCGGATTGGGAGAGCCAATGATCTGCAACCGCCGACCAGTTCCAGGCTTCTCGACCAGACCGTACCAGTCGTGACGCAGGTCAAAATTGCTAGCCGCAAAAATAGCGGTTAGCAGATCGAACGCATCAAGCTTTTTGCCACCCACATTGACCTTCTCGAAGACTAGGCATATAGCTTCTCTGCTGTTCTCCTGATTAAGTCGAATAAGTGGCATCTCGTAGCGATATATCTTTTCGACCACGCCTAGGTCGAAGTCACGCTGGAGGTCGCTAACATCCTCTTCTTGTTTCTTCCAATAGTCCTGCCAAGCGTAGAACCATTCTCTATTATTGAAGATCCGGTTAAGAGGAAACATATGCTCTTTGTATTCCTGCTCGGGTGTGGACAAGTCCAAATCGATATCTCTACCGAAATTCTTGCGTATCTTTCGGTCCTTTGGAACACCGATGATCGCCTCCTCAATGTCTGCCCCTGTCTTCAGGGCGGCTTTGATATCGATGTAGTAGAACCGATCCACCTCTTTTCCGCGATGAGTCCTGGATCGAACCGGTTGGTTGGAAAAGGTGGCCTGATAGAGGGATGTAATTCGCTGCTGGCCGTCGAGGAGCAATTCGTCCGGATCGGCTTTTTGGGTAGAGACACCCGCGAGCGGGCGAGGTTTAAAGTGGATATCGCCTCCGGTCTTAAGGGTCAGCAATGCACCCACCGGATAGCCTTTAGCAACGGAGGCGATGAGACTGCGAATGTCCTCATCGTCCCAGACAAAATCCCTTTGAAAGTCAGGAAGTTGGAGGCGACCCTCTTCAGCCTCACGAAGCAGTTTGGAGAGATCTTCTTTCGTAGTGTCGAACATCAGTAAGTTATTCCATATCAGCAGTTCAGTTGGGAATCTTACCACGGCCCCAGATTGCCATTGGGGTCAACCCCTGATGGGCCATTCGAGGCGCATTTTCACAGGAATCTGGATAATTGTTCCGAGCCATCCACAAAAAAGGACAGAGGATCGTGCGCAGCAAGAGATCATCAATTAGACATCCCCAATGACCTTAAGGAATCGGATCACCAATCCGCTTTATGGTCCCACATGTTGATTGACCCCGGCGCCATTGCCAAGGTGGTACCACTTCGCCATACCAGATGCCCCGACGAACTCGGCGGGCGGTCTGTTCGAGACGCACATCCAGGTCGAATAGCGTCGATAGGCGAAGGCCCGGCCATCCGGCACACCGCGATGAGGCGGCCGTAGCGGTCCCGGTCGAGGGCCTGGCATTGCACGGTCTGCCGACTGGTCCGTTGACGCAGGGTTCGGGTGGCCAGAACCCCACAGGCCTAAGCATGTCCCCGGATTCGACACGATTACCGGCTTTCCGAGGCATTGATACCTTGTAACCGGATGCGGATCGAGCCGACTGTCAGGGTATTGCCGTCGATCACCCGGGTGCTTCCCACGAGGTTAGCGGTTAGGCTATGGCTAGGAATTCCTCCTAGATATAGGAAAATGAGGACCAGCAGAGTGGTCAACCGAACCATTTCGTGATTCCGAAGGTCGGACCGTCCCCGAGATCCGCAGTGTGGTGATTGATCTCGGCCGACTGGTGGGCTTGCATCCGTCGAAGCGTCAGCCACTTCTAGGGGCGAAGAATGTCTGGCAGGGACTCAAACGACTGAACTGGGCCGCCTTGGTGCGGGAAGGCTTCGGTGAGAAAAAGCGGGAATGAGTTCGGATATAAGTACAGAGGTTTGGAAGGTCCAGGACGCCGTGCTTCGACCCCCGGTTCATCCGGGTGTCGAGGGGGGTGTCCGTGGCCGAACCGTTCCGGCAGGCCACACCACTGGCCGCAGTGTTCGGCCATATCGCCAATGGCATTGAGTCCCTGTCAATTCGGGAGATGGACGTTTCCCCGCGGCTTCGGGAGTAGTGGGGAAATACGTTCGCATTAGGTTGGTGTGAGCTCCACTGGTGGGGCCTCCCGATGCTTCCAATCAACAGTGACGGGGACCCAAGGGATTATATTCCAGTGAAAATGGGTTAACACGCTCTAGTTGTGGTTGTAGCGAGAAGGGTTTTGCCACAAGGAACTGAAGCACGATCAGACGTAGATGATGCCATGGCTGTGAAAGCCTGATAATAAAGACTTCACGTGGCCAGTGAAGCCAAGCAGTGAGTGGTCTCACTCAACGAGTCTTCCGGGGCACCAGTGTTCGTACCGCTCGCTGAAGCAAAAATAGCGAGAACTTGACGAGGGACAGAGCACTCGGTCTACTACCGTCTCCTCAGTATATTTTTGTCATGAAACTTCCGTTTTCGGTCGCAACATCACTATTCTGCCTAACAAATTTTTTGTCGATCTGGGTTACGCTACTCGGTGTGAACGGATGGTTCCAATGATCGGTTTCTCGGTTGCCCAATAACCTGGATAAGAAAGACAGTCGGTGTATCACGGTGTCGATGAAGCCCAGTCAGCCTCTATTGGTGGAGTTGGCCGATTTTGTGATCTCGGCACCCTTGACATTGTCCGGCAAGTCTCATCAGATGGTGCGGAACTGTGTGATCGATGCCTTTGGGTGTATCTTGGGCGGGTCGCAGACACCGGTGGCAATGGCCGCTGGGAATGCCATGCGGACGCTGGGGATGACCCGGGGAATGGCACGGATATACGGGACCGCATACACGGCGCCAGCGCACACTGCGGCCCTATTGAATGCCATTGCGGGCCATGCTCTAGAATTCGATGATTGGGAAATTCCAGGCAATACCCATCCGAGTGTGGTGTTGTTGCCCGCCCTGTTAGCAATACTGGACGAAGGCACCGATGGTCTGGAACTACTGTCGGCCTATGTAGCTGGCTTTGAAGTCATCGCCCGGCTGGGTGAGGCACTGAACTTCGCACATTACGATGCCGGTTGGCATTCGACTGCCACGTTGGGTTCTTTGGGGGCGGCAGCGGCCGTGGCAAGACAGCGCAAGTTGTCTCCCCTCCAGACCGGTCATGCCCTTTCCATTGCCACCAGCCGGGCGACCGGGCTGACCTGTCAGTTCGGCACCGACAGCAAGGCATTGCAAGCCGGGTTCGCCGCGGAAAATGGGGTGGTGGCGGCCACCTTGGCAGAAGGGGGCTTGACCGGCCAGCTGGATATTCTGGAACATCCGCGCGGCATGGCCACCCTGATGGCCGGAGTGCCTCAGGCGAGAATGCATTCTGCCTGGGCAAAGCTTGGCACCCCGTTGGCTGTGGAGGAGTACGGTATCCTGATCAAGCCGTGGCCCAGTTGTGGCTATACCCACCGGATCATGGGGTGTGCGCTGGAACTGGCCGCGATGGACACCGACCTTCACGACATCCGTTCCATCGAACTGCATCTGCCGGATTTTCATGCCGCCGTACTGCCGTATCATCAGCCCGATGACCGGCGCAAAGCCTTGTTCAGTTTGCCGTTCGTGGCGGCCATGGGACTAGTGTATGGCGATCTGACCTTGACTGACCTTGAACACGAGCGTTGGCGGGAACCCAGGATCCGCCGCCTGATTGAGTGTGCGTCTGTCCATCCTTTCAAGCCGGCCCGACCGGATATGAATTACGACCCCCTGGAACCGGACCGGATGCGAATCACGCTTACGGATGGAAGATGCCGGGAGGCGGTCTGTGCCTTGCCGATGGGCACCCCGCACACCCCGTTGTCTGACTATGCCGTGCTGGAAAAGTTTCGGCGCAATGCCGGGCGGCATGTCGACTGTGATCCGGATGCGCTATTGGACTGGCCGTTTTCCCAAGATGTGCGGACATTGTTTGATCGGTTCGGCGTCGCGCACGAGCGAGGGCTGGCTACATGAAACGGGAGCGGGGTGGGCGTTCAGTCCGCCGGAATGTGCGTCGTGAGGGGGCTGGAGGAGGGATCAGCCGTGCGGTTTGGCCGGGACTGGAAGGCGGACAGTATCGCCCTCTGGACCCGACTTCGGTGCACGCGGTGCACAGCACGGCCCTTCGCATTCTTGCGGAAGTGGGGATTCGCGGGGCGACATCGCGTTGTCGGGACACCGTGATCACTGCCGGCGGACGAATGACTGACGAGGGGCGTTTGCTGATGCCAGCCGACCTCGTTGAGCGCATGTTGGGCGTGGCCGGACGGGGATTTCGGTTGTATGGACAGCATGAGTGGCATGACCTGGATCCGCAGGGAACCCGGATACACCTTGGTACCTCGGGAGCCGCAGTGCATGTGATCGACAGTGAAACACGTGCCATACGAGATTCGACGCTCCAGGATCTGTATGACATGGCGTGCTTGGCGGATGCGCTGCCCAACATTCACATGTTCCAGCGTACGGTGGTGGCTCGTGATATTCCAGACACCTACACGATGGAAATGAACACGGCCTATGCCTGCGCATTGGGTACCGCCAAGCCGGTGGGTACCAGTTTTTCCTCTAGCGATACCCTGCGCGATGCGGTGGGGATGTTCCATCTGATCGCCGGGGGTGAGAGCGCATGGCGGGCAAGACCGTTTTGCTGTGTTTCCACTTGTTTTATCGTGCCCCCTTTGACCTTTGCTGAAGAGGCGCTCGGGATCATCGAAGTCGCAGCGGAAACCGGAACCCCGATCAAACTGGTTTCTGCGGGTCAGGCTGGTGCCACCAGTCCGGCGCCATTGGCCGGGGCAGTGGCGCAACAGACCGCCGAAGTGCTGGCGGGATTGGTCTATGTCAACCTGCTCAAGCCGGGGCATCCAGCGCTTTTTGGGGCATTGCCCTTCATTTCCGACCTGCGCACAGGGGCTATGTCGGGCGGCAGCGCAGAGCAGGGTGTCCTGATGGCCGCATGCGCCCAGATGGCACAGCATTATGGCATTCCCTGTGCGGTTTCCGCAGGCATGACCGATTCCAAGATGCCGGACTATCAGGCCGGTTATGAAAAGGGGATCACCGAACTGTTGAGCGCACTGGCGGGCGCCAATTTCATCTACGAGGCGGCAGGGATGTACGGATCGCTTATGGCGGCTTCCTGCGAAAGCTTTGTACTGGACAACGACCTCATCGGCTCCGTTTTGCGGGCTACGCGGGGGATTGATGTCCGCGAGGAGACTTTGGCCTTTGACGTGATCAAAGAGGTGTGCATCCACGGACCGGGGCACTTTCTGGGTCATGATCAGACGCTGGACCGAATGGAGTCTGATTATTACTATCCCGCTCTGGCTGACCGCAGTACACCGGAACAATGGCGGGAGAGTGGGGCGGAGGATTTGCTGGAAAGGGCACGGCAAAAGACCCGGCAGTTGCTGAGCGGACCGAGGCCAGCGCATATTGATCAGGAGGTGGACTAGGCGGTCCGAAAGCGCTTTCCGATCCAATTGCCATTGAGGTAGGCACCATCCGGCAATTTTCAGCCGGCGGGTCTGCGGTTGGAGCGAAGGAACAAGAAATCTCAATTATTGATAATACAGAATTGTTAAATCAATATATCTACTGTACATTGCTCCCTTCCAGGAACCCATCGACAAAGGTGATGAGATGCTGAATTGCCCAAGATGCCAGGGTCAGGAGGTAGTCAAGAGCGGTCGAATGGCGGGTCGCCAGCGCTATAAGTGCAAGGCCTGCCACTATCATTACACGGTGGCACAACGGTCAGGGACCAGCACGGCCGCCCAGCGTAGACTGGCCTTGAACCTGTACCTGGAGGGGCTGGACTTCCGCTCAATCGGGCGCCTGCTGGGGTTCAGCCATGTCGCCGTGTATCACTGGATTCGGGCCTTTGGCGAACCGGTCGAGTCGGTCCGCGCAGCGCAGCCCGTCCGGATGGTGGAGTGGGATGAAATGCACCGCTATGTGAGGCAGAAAAAAACTATGGCGGGCCCGGGGTTGCTGCTGATCGACCTGGACAATGCTGTTTGCCTGCTGTCACGGGGAGCCAGGGCCCCGAAACCGGCAAGCGGCCTGGGGCAGCCGTCGAGACGTCCGGCATCGACTGGGCGATGACGGATGATTGGGTGCCTGATGAAACATTCACACCCACCTTGAAAAGCCTATCCGGAATAAGGTCATGACGGTTGGTTCCGCCATTGCTCGGCTCGGTTTCGTCGCTAGACGAAGGGTGACAGCGAGAGTGAGACCATGCTGTGTGGGTTCCGCCTGGCTGTTCATGGCTCAATGGAATAGCATGATTCAAGACATATTAAATTAACAATGCCGATAATATTGCGTTGCTGGACTGCAAAGTAGGCGATCAACCGTGAACGGCACATTCTCCATGAGGGAATTTGCGGGGGGTCATGGGGGAATATCGACGCGTCTGGCACCAGTCGAAGATTCCTTGAAAATCCATCCGCCCGGATTGTCACAATTGACGTGTAGTCCCTCGTAACCACGCCACTCATCAAGCGTAGCTCATTGAACCCTTTCGAGACAACGTGTCTGCTGATGACCAGGGAATCCAACTGGTTTCTCAGCAGGCATTGTGACTGAGCGGTTCCGATGTCCGTTTTACGAATCCACTGAAGGCCATGGCGAAGGGTCAGGAAGCAACCGGCGATCGGCAGCCGCACGAACCCATCATACCTTGGCAACATCTATTCCGCGCGTTCTGGCGGATTGGCGTCCTGTCATTCGGCGGGCCAGCGGCGCAGATTGCCCTGATGCATCGTGTGCTGGTAGAAGAGGAAGAATGGCTCGACGAAGCGAGTTTCCTGAATGCATTGAGCTTCTGTATGCTGTTGCCTGGGCCCGAAGCCATGCAGCTGGTCACCTACGCTGGATGGCAGATACGCGGGGTATGGGGAGGCCTCTTGGCCGGTCTGCTGTTCGTGATTCCAGGCGCCGTTGTCGTCCTCGGACTGGCGATGCTGTACATGGCTGCGGGAGACCTGCCGATCATGGATGCCCTGTTCGTCGGCATTCAAGGGGCGGTACTCGTCATCGTGGTGGCAGCCCTGCTGAAATTGGCGAAGAAGGCATTGCACCGAACGCTGCATTGGGGCCTGGCCAGCATGGCTTTCGTTTCGATCTTTTTTCTGTCGGTACCGTTTCCGTTCATCATTCTCGTATCGGGCCTGATTGGTTATTTTTTGCTGGCGGATTCTCCTCTGGACGAACACGCCCGGGAACCAACCCAAGGAAGGTCGCTTTGGGGCACGGTTCGGACAGTGGGGGTCTGGCTGACGATTTGGTGGGCACCGCTTGGAGTGCTTTCGGTCACGGGCGACTATCCCATCCTGGTGGAACTCGGCCATTTCTTTTCCCGTCTGGCCGTGGTCACATTTGGTGGAGCCTATGCCGTGCTCGCCTATCTGGCCCAGGATGTGGTGACCCATCATGGGTGGCTGACCGCCGCTGAAATGATGGATGGCCTCGGTCTGGCGGAAACCACTCCCGGTCCCCTGATCCTGGTCACGGAATTTGTCGGTTATCTGGTGGGTTTCCGGGTCGGAGGTATCGGCCTGGGGATTGCCGGGGCGCTGGTGACACTGTGGGTGACATTCGTACCCTGCTTTTTGTGGATATTTGCCGGGGCGCCCTATATCACGCGGTTGTCTTCTCAGCCCGGACTGAAAGGGGCATTGGAGGCCATTACGGCAGCGGTGGTGGGAGTCATCCTCAATCTGTCGGTCTGGTTTGGCTTGCAGGTGCTCTTTGCCGAGTTGCTGACCCGACAATGGGGACCATTCAAGCTGTTGGTGCCGGTCTGGGATTCACTGGATGGGCGCCTTCTGGTGATTGGCGTTGCGAGTGCCTGGATGTTGCTTAGGCGACACTCATCGTTGCTGCAGACCTTGGGCGTTGCAGCGTCATTGGGAATTGGGTTCGGTGCCATGGAATATCTGCTCCAATGACCGTGACGGCCAACAGACGGTATGGGCACAGCCACTCACGGGTTTATTCCCCGAGGACCCGAGCCTTTCCGCTATCAGCTAGAGTGATGCACGATGTCCTGACCCGAGTGAGGGATACTGGCATCTGGCCCAATCGGCTGTTGGGATATCGTCCGCTGGCATCCGCCATTTTCTGCGGACAGATGGTTTGGTCGAACCGACCAGTGGCTATCGCCGTCCCTCCACATGACATCAGGAGTCCGCCATGGATTCCAGCAGGTCGTGTTGTGTAATGATCCGGGGCAGTCCCTGGTCATCACGCACCATGACCGCCGGGTTGTTCCGATTGATCATGGACGACAGGACATCCAGTGTCGTATCCGCCGGGACAAACTGGAATGGCGGTTGCATCACATCCTCGACCGTTCGAGACCGGAGATCCGGTTCCTCGATCAATTGCTTGAGTAGCCGCGTATCCGACAGACTGCCGACAAACTCACCCTGATCGTTCACCACCGGCAACTGCGATATGTTGATGGAGGTCAACAGACTGATGGCTTCGCTGACTTGGGCTTTGTTGTGGATGGTGGTCAGTGCATCCTCTCCGGCTTGCTTGTCGATGATATGGTGGGCCGAGACAAACTGCCGTTCTTCATGGAATCCGTGATCCTTCATCCAGGTATCGTTGTAGATCTTGCCGAGATAACGGGTGCCGTGGTCGGGCAGCAGGATCACCATGACATCGTCTTGCCGCAGTTGATCCCGGGCCCACTCCACTGCCCCCCATACGGCCGAGCCACATGACCAGCCCACGAATAATCCCTCCTCACGGGAAAGTCTTCGAGTCATCACGGCAGCGTCCTTGTCGGTGACCTTGATGAAGTGGTCGATGAGGGAAAAATCCACGTTGGCAGGCAGGATATCCTCCCCGATGCCCTCGGTGAGATAGGGATAGATCTCGTTTTCATCGAATTCTCCGGTCTCCTGATACTTCTTGAACACCGAGCCATAGGTGTCGATGCCCACCGTCACCACCGCTGGATTTTGTTCCTTGAGATAGCGGGCGACACCACACATGGACCCACCGGTGCCGACCCCAGCCACAAAATGGGTGATTTTCCCGTCGGTGTCGCGCCAGATTTCCGGCCCGGTGGTCTCGTAGTGGGCGGCGGTATTGGACAGGTTGTCATACTGGTTCGGATAGTAGGAGTTCTCGATTTCCCGGTTCAGACGTTGGGCCACCGAGTAGTAGGAACGCGGGTCTTCCGGCGATACGGCGGTCGGACAGACGATGACCTCCGCCCCCATGGCCCGAAGAATGTCGATCTTTTCCTGGGATTGCTTGTCCGCCAGCGTGAAGATACAGCGGTATCCCTTGGCGATGGCCGCCAGCGCCAGTCCCATGCCGGTGTTGCCGGACGTGCCTTCAATAATGGTCCCCCCGGGTCGAAGGTCGCCACGCGCCTCGGCATCCTCGATCATCTTCACCGCCATGCGGTCCTTCATGGAATGACCGGGGTTGAAGTATTCTACTTTCGCCAGAACGGTTCCCCGGAGGTGTCGCGTGATCGAGTGCAGTTTGACCATCGGCGTATTGCCGATGGTCTCAATGATGGATTCGCAGTATTTCATGGTCGCCCCCGCGCTGACTCAAAGCCCATCAAGAGCCTGTTTGAGATCATCAATCAAATCGCTCGCCGCCTCGAGTCCAGTCGACAGTCTGACCAGACCGTCGGTGATTCCCGCCTTCATGCGCTCCTCGCGCGGCATGTCGGCGTGGGTCATGGTCACGGAATGGGTGACCAGTGATTCCACCGAGCCGAGATTCTCCGCCAGACTCCAGAGCGTGAGTGTATCCATCAGTTTCTTTCCGGAAGCCACGCCGCCCTTGACCTCAAACCAGAGCATGGAACCGTAGCCGCTTGCCTGTCGGTTTATCAGCGCCTTTTGTGGAAATGAGTCCAGCCCTGGATAGGCGACCCGCTCCACCATCGGGTGGGTTTCCAAGAACCGGGCGACCTGCAGGGCACTGGCGGACTGGGCGTCCAGTCGGGTGCTCATGGTCTTGCAACCCTGCAAGGTGAAAAAAGCCACCATCGGGGACATGTTGGACCCGAGGCAGTTGCGCACGAACCGAATCTCCTCCAGCATCGACTCGTCCTTGCAGGTGACTGAACCCCCCACGGTAATATTGTGACCATCCATGAACTTGGTGGTGCTGTGCCAGGTGATGTCGGCCCCCAGTTCCAAGGGTCGCTGATAGTAGGGGGTCAGAAACGTGTTGTCCACGGCATGCGGGATGTGGTGGCCTCGGGCAATGTCCGAGATGGCGGCGATGTCGGAGATCTTGAGTGTCGGATTGGCCGGCGTTTCCGTGATGATCAGGCGGGTATTATCCCGGAGGGCGTTTCGGACATTGTCCGGGTTCGACGTATCCACCATGCTAAAGGTCAGGCCGAATCGGTTTAATACCCGAGTGGAGAGGCGGTGAGTGCCACCATACACCACGTCCGAAAGCACTACGTGGTCACCAGCCTGACACAGCGCCATGAGCAGTGTACTGGTGGCTGCCATGCCCGTGGCAAAACAGGCCGTGCCGACGCCGCTTTCCAGCGAGGTGATGCGTTCTTCTAGGGCCGCCACCGTGGGGTTGCCGGAGCGGGAATAGGAATAACCCTTGGCCATATATTCGTCCACGGAACCCTGTACGTAGGTCGTGGACTGATAAATGGGCGTGAGAATCGCTCCGGTCACCGGATCCGGCGAGACACCGGCATGAATTTCACGGGTTCTGAAGTCGGGAGCTTTTTCGGTCATGGTTTGGAGGTCCACTGCAGGGAAAATGGAAGAGGCCACAACGTGGCTGACAGGCAATTTTACCGATGATGTGCCGGGATTCGACATCGTGCGCCATTCGGTCTCCGATGAAGCCATTCTGTCATCGCCAAAGTACCCTCATTGCGGAACCGCCGATCGTCAATCGGACATTTTGGGCGTGCCCGCCCATCTTTGCAACCGTTTCTCGCGGAAAGTGGACGAATTGGAACGATCAGTCCACACCTTCCATGCCTGGGACGAGCCTTGCCCCCTGATGGACCCAAAAATAGACGACGGAATCAGCCTCAGTGTGATCACGGCGGAGAACAGCAATCCCCCCAGCACGACTTGGGCCATGGTGGATTGGGCCTCTACCCTTCACCGTCGTCCAGGGCCAGCGACAGCAGGCCCAGAATCGTGGTCAGCGTGATCATCAGTACGGCTCGCAGGCGTCTTTGACCTGCGGCCAGAAGGTCGTCTGGGATGTTCATGCCTTCTCGCCGACATCGTCCCCGTCTGGTCGACCCGCAAGATGGCATTGTTGACCACGATGCCGACCGGCAAGATACAGCCGACGCCCGATTGCAGGTTCAGTGTGGTATCCGTCAGAAATAGGGTGATCAACACATCGGCTGCCGAGAAGGGCACTGAAAACATGACGACCAATGGGTCGATCAGGGATTCGTACTGGGACGGGGGGAACATCTAGACCAGCACCAGCGCCGGTATCAGCAAAAGCCACAATTCACGATAGGCTTTCTGCGGTTCTTCATAGGCCCCGGAAATGGGGCAGCTCATGGTCGGCCGGGCAGGGCATGTGCTCCAGCTGGACCTGAATGTCGGCGGCCACCGTCCCCAGATCTCGGTCCATCACATGGGCACTCACTGCGATCAGCCGCTGTCGACCCTTCCGATTGATGGTCACGGGATCGGTGCTAAGTTGGATCAATACCCCATTGCTCAGTGTGACTCGTTCATCGTCCGGTATCTGCACGGCCAGATTCAGAATCTCGTCCAGCGAACGGCACCGGACGTCTTCCATGGGGGTGGATTTCCAGGCCAAGCCAGACGGTGAATTCAAGCCATTCCGGTGGAGGCAGTCAGTCTTTCACCGCTTGGGCCCGAAACGACAACCCGATCCGGTCTCTTTCAATCGGTATTGGGCCACGGGGTCTCCCAGACGGGATAAGTCCGGTGTCAAGCCTATTCCCGGCGATCTGGTGATCTGTACATAGCCGTTTTCCTTTCGGATGCCCTCACCGGTGGTGTATTCCTCCGCCAGCATGTCCTGACAGCACCAGGTGCCAAGACGGTATTCCGTCGGAATGGATTGGGCCAGATGAGCCGCTTCGGCATCGGCCAGAGCGCTCCCGCCAGTGGCCATGACATAGCACCGGATTCCGTGAGCCAAGGCCAGATCACGAATCCGCCTGGATTTGGTCAGACCGCCGCATCGGTTCAGCTTGATATTGACCACTTCCGCCAGGGCATTCCAGGCGATCCGGATCATGTCCTGAAATGTTTCCAGTCGCTCGTCCACACTAAATGCGCACCGAGTCATCGGACGGATGGCGGCCATATCCGCCAAGCTTTCACAGGGCTGCTCCACGGTAATCCCCAGGTCAGCCACGGCATTCATCACCACCAAGGCTTCCTGACGGGTCCAGGCGCGATTGACGTCATACAGAATGTGCTCGCCTGGCTGTCGGTGTCGTTCCAGAAAACGGATTCTTTCGATATCCAGACCGGGGTCGGCACCGACCTTGGCCGAATGCACGCGATAGCCGAGATGCCGATAGGCCTGGATTCGATCCAACATCTCCGGTGGGGTGCCGGTGGAGATTGAAGAAGCGATGGGTGTGGGATCCGAATAACATCCCCCGAGCAGGTCGCAGACGGGTCGGCCGAAAGCCTGCCCCATGAGATCCCAGCAGGCCATGTCGATGGGTGCCTTGACATAGAGATGTCCCGGAAGGCAGAGATCCATAGCCCGCTCCACCCGTTCCACTTGACAGGGATCCTGTCCCAGCACCGCCAGCGCCAGGGTTTCAAGGCCCGCTCGGACGCCGGGTCCGTGTGCTGGCAAATAGGTGTGTCCCCAAGGGGTGGCTTCTCCCCAGCCAGTGAGACCGTCGTCCGTTTCGAGACGCACGAACGTGGCATCCAGAACGTCAAAGCGCAGTCTCCCGCCGGACAGCCAGTAGGGTTGCTTCAGGGGCAGATGCTTTTGCCAGACGGTGATGGTCGAGATTTTCATCAGGAGTCAGCCATGATAACGGATCACGCCAATGCCCATTGCCACCCCGATGGCCGCCATGATCCGCCGGCGGCCGAAAGGTTCCTTGAGTAGCAGGGTGCCGAAAAGGGCGGCGAAAATGACACTGGTTTCGCGCAAAGAAGAGACCAAGGCGATAGGGCCGACTCCCATGGCGTGAATGACAATGCCATAGGCGGCCGCCGAAGTCAGTCCACCCGTCAGGACTTGGAGACGGTTTTGGTTCATAAATGCCATCCAGGTTTCACGTTCCTTCACCCAAAGCCAGAGGCAGATCGGGACTGATTCCAGCGCAAACAACCAGAGAATGTAGGACAGGCTGTTGTCCACCGTTCTGACCCCGACCCCATCGGTGATGGTGTAGGCGGCGATCAACACCGCCGTCGCCGATGACCACATCAGGGTAGGGAGCGTGATTCGGGCATAGCGACCCCCTAAGACCGTCAGGGACAACAGGCCTGCACTGATCAGCAACACCCCCGTCAAGGCTTCCCGGGTGAGCCATTCCCCCACCCACCAAGCCGCTCCGCCAGCGACGAGTAGCGGAGCCATACCCCGAAACAGGGGATAGACCAAGGACAAATCCCCCCCGCGATAGGCCTGAGCCAAGGTAAAGTAGTACAGACTGTGAATCAGCACCGAAGCCACAATGAAAGGCCAGGTCTCCCAACTTGGCCAAGGCACCGCCCAGAGGATGCTCAGGCTCATGATAGCGGACACCAGATGGTAGGCCGCGATGCTGAACAGCGGTGAACCGCCGGATTTGACCAGTGTATTCCATCCCGCATGCAGTACCGCTGCCAACAGGACCAGAGCGATCAAATCGGCACTCATGGTCGATTGAATTCCAGTGTGGTGGACATGATGGGTTTCAGTTGACGGGTGACCCTGGAGTCATGCAAATCATCGGTCACCCTTTCCTAAGCATGGCGGCACGATGTCCCCTTTGCCTGGGCGGGATTCAAGCAGGGAGATTGTCTGCACCCAGGGGACACGCCATCTCTTGCACGCTACTGGATCTGACAGAATTTGCGGCAAGCGAATTGTCGGTCAGGCGGGATCATTTCGTATAATACCACCTTGGGTCGATGGCCGTCTTCCGAATTCTGGCAGACGACATCCGGGATGACGGCTGCGAATGCTGGGCATATGACAGAATCTTGTCGAATTGCGGGCTGCTCCGACCGCTGTGTTTTGGTATTCACGGCACCATAGAACTTGTCGCTCCCATCCGAATCGTACGATTGACTGAACTGACTTTAGCTGGATTTTCACATGCAGCTTGACCAACAACAGTTCCATCAGAGTCTGGAGCGGAATCATTTCGCCACAGTGCCGATGTCGATATCTCGGCAGGCACTGGAAGCGGCGGCTGACCGGTTTCTGTCGTTCCTGGAACTGCCGGAATCTCTCAAGCGACAGCTCCATTTTCCCGCGCGTCGATATCGGGCCACTGCCGATGGCTACACGGACCGGTCGGATGGAGCCAGCAAGGACCCCAAGCGGTTCTTTCACTGGACCCCGTTTCTTGAACAGGATCCCACCTGTGTGGCGTTGCGACAGCAGGAAGCGGTGATTGATCGGTTCTTTCAGGTCGCCGAGCAAGTCTACCAATCGGCGGAAGCCACTTTGAAAGCGATCTATACCCAATGTCTGCCGGATTATCGAGAGCGACTCTTTGTGGGCGATCATCTCATTGACGGCACCTTGCGGTTTCTGTGCTATGCGCTGAGGACCGAACAGACGCTGTGTGCCAAGGCACATTATGACAAGGGATTCAGTACGCTGGCTCTGGGTGACAGTGCCCCCGGTCTGCGTGTCGGTCGTCGCAATGCCCACCCACTGTTTCCGGTACACCACCAAGGCGGACACGCGATCTTCATGCCGGCCTGGATGCTCTTTCAGGCTTCGCAGGGGCGAATCCAGCCGGCTTGGCATGATGTCCTACATCCACCGGGTGTGCGGCATGTGAACCGATTGTGTGCCCGCTGGTCCATCGTCTTTTTTGTCAACGACCCTCAAGCCCAGTTTTCTTCTTGGGACAGTGTGCATACCCCCTTGCATTATGCGCTTTCCAGATCCACTCATATCCAGCCTCACTTCCAGTCTGAAGTGCCACACTCGCCGCGCTCCCGACATGAGGGCATCCCCGAATGAAGGGAGCGGGGCGGCGACCGGAAAATCAGCCCCCATGGAGGCTGATTCGGTCATTGATGGCATCAATCTCGCCGCCAAGGAGTCTGACAGAGGCGATTTCACGACGCCAGGGCCCGTTCGGGCGGTGTCAGGCTGACTTCGGCCGAGCGGGGTCCTGCCCATCGAACACGGGCTTCTGGAAAGGGAGGGGAGGGGAGAGGAATGACCGCCTTCAGGGCGGGGCGGCAGCGGTGAAGACCTCTTCCGGGGTTCGAACCCCCAGGACCTGGTGGGGCCGGCGGTTGATCCGCTCTTCCACCGCCTGGACCTGAGAGGCCGTCCCCTGACGGAAGTCCGTTCCCTTCGGGAAATACTGGCGTACCCGGCCATGGGTGTGCTCGTTCAGGCCCCGCTCCCAAGAGTGGTCCGGGGTGGCAAAATCCAAGTCGGCTCCCAAGGCTGCCGCAATCTCTCGGTGCCCCGCGAACTCCTGGCCGTGATCCGCCGTGCCCGTGTACACCCGGTCCCGAATCGGCCCCATCCGCCGGACAATGGCCTCGGTCACCGCCGCCGCGGTCTTCCCTTCCACCCCGATCAGTCCCATATACATCGAGGCCCGATCCCCCCGCACAATCCAGGCTCCCCGGGGCATCCCCCCGATGATCAGGTCAAGCTCCCAGTCCCCGATCCGGCCCTTGGCCTCCCCAATCCGCCGGGCGCTCGGCGATGTCTACCCGACCGGGAAGGTGACCGCGTCCCGCGTGTCGGCCGCCGCGCCAGTTGGGCTTCTTCCCGCGCCGCCGCAGACACCGGTAAAGGTCTCCCCCCGCCGTTCGGTCCGCTCTCACCGATGGGTAGATCCATTCCCGCCCGGCCATCACTTCCCCTTGCTGTCGAGACCGGCCCGCGATGGGCTCTGGGCTCCATCCGGCCTGCAGCCGGTCCTCGACCACCGCCCAGCGCTCCGGGGTCATCTTCCAGGACACAGCCGAGGCGGCCCGGCGTCGGGATGTCGCCTTCCCCTGGGCGGTCTGATGTCGATACCCGCGCTGTCCGCGGTGGCGGGACAGCTCTCGGGAAATCGTGCTGACGTCCCGTCCGAACTGATCAGCCATCGGTCGCTGGGACCGACTGGTGGACTGGGGCGCGAAAATGGGCGATCTTTCCGGGTGGGTCAGGGGGTGGTCGCCAGTCGGCATGACCCTTCTCCAGTTGTTAGCAAACTGAGAGGGTCTGCCATCCTCTGGCCCGCTGCCATCCGCCTGACTCAATCAATCAGACGACGGGGCTAAGTGTTGCACTTCAGAGTGGCACGGGGGCAGTGATAAGCGATTGTCAGACGACTAACAAGTCGATCGGCTGAATTTGTGGGGTAGTTCTGCTGATACATTTCTCGGTGGGGTTTGTCGGCTATTCCAAGACCGCGGTGGCCGTCTTCACCTCGACCTGCTCCAATTCGGTGACTTTCGATCTTCGGTCCACGGACGACAACAGGGCACCCTGGATGCCTCGCTCCGATGATCGTATCGAGTTTCCAGTCCCCAGTCCCCGACCCGGCACTTGGCCTCCACGATCGCCGATCGTTCGGCCATGTCCAACCGATCAGGAAGATGACCCCGTCTCGCGTATCGGCTCCCCGCCAGTTCAGTTGCTTCCTCCGGCACCGTAAGTGTCGGTACAAGTCTCCGCCCGCACATGCTGGTCGATTCACTCCTTCCCCGCCATCAAGTCCCCTGTTGCCGAGACCGGCCCGCGACCTGTTCCGGGCTCCATCCGGCCTGCAGCCGGTCCTCGACCACCGCCTAGCGCTCGGGAGTCATCTTCCGAGGCACGGCGGATGCGGCCCGGCGCCGGGACGTCGCCTTCCCCTGGGTGGGCTGACGTCGATCGCTCCGCTGCCCGCGGTGGCGCGACGTCTCCCGAGCCATCGTGGTGGGGTCCCGTTCGAGCTAGCGGGCGATCTCGCGTTTCGACAAACCCCGATGCAACCTGGCGTGAATCTGGCATCTTTCGTTATGGGTCAGGTGGTGGTAGCCGGAAGGCATGAGCATTCTCCGTTGGTTGCAAACAGAGATGGTTTGCCATCATCTGGCCCGTCGCAACCCGCTCTCCATCAGGCCATCATGCGACTCGACCCGTGTTGCACTTTGGAGTGGAACGGGGGTATTATTTGTTGGCGCAATAATGACGTTAACTCATCAATGAACCACCTACTTCAATGATGCTCACTGATCCAAACCAGTAGTCTCGCGAAATGAACAGTTATCTGCCATATGCAGGAACCAATGCCATCCAAGAGGCAGTGATAGGGATTCACTTCCAGAACAATTTTCCGCCGTTAGACATTGAGCGTTCACGCTCTGTCGCCGATAATGAATTGAAGGATGCCTTTCCTCGATCAGAAGGGATTATCCAGACACAGATCAGTATTGAGAATACCGAACAAGATCGAATATACATCAAGGATGCTGGCACCTCTAGACTTACTGGCTTTCATTGCTCTAAAATGGGTGCCAATGGTAAGCCCACTCGCGTCCTTCGTCTAGAGTCCAATTTGTTAGCTGTGCATTTCATGAAATATGATAACTGGTCTTCCATGCTAAATGACAGCCTTCATTACATAAAAACGATTGTTCCTTGCCTAAGCTTGGAAACCAATGCTATTCAAGGATATAGCTTGAAATACATTGATCGATTTACATTTGATGGACCACCTCAAAATGCGGAAGCTTCCTTGTTACTCAATAAAACTACTCCTTATATTGCCCTACATTGTTTTGACGCTGGCCCAGTTTGGCACTGTCATTCAGGATGGTTTGATAGTTTCAGTGACAGTTCCCGCATATTGAATCAACTGAATGTGGACAGTGCTATAGTCGATAACGTCCAGACGGTAACTATTGATCACAACATGATCTGTCAGCAAAAAATTCCCCATCGTTCGGTAGAGTCATTCTTTAGTAAAGTAGATGAGCAAAGTTTGGAATCTTCATTAGACTATTTACATCAAAAGAATCATACGATTATGATTAATTTGCTACAGGTTTACGTTTCTCGACGAATAGGAATGAAACCATGATGTATGAGGAAACAGTGATCAGCACGTCTCAAGTGGATTCTACATTCCTTCATGGGACAAGGATGCCAGGTGCTTCACATACTCCAGTTGATTCATTTTTCGAAGATAGTTTATATGAAAATACATGGAAGCCATCCAGTGGTACTATACAGCCAGAAAGCAAAGTCGCATACTCAGAGACTGCCGACTTGCCTACTGGAAGTATGACTCTAGCTTTGCCTTATGTGTCACCAACGTATCGATTGATGACTCGTCTTAGGGATTTACACGAGACGCCAGAAGATGTCCGATGGCCCGGTGCAGTTTGGCCCACCAAGAGAGCACTTAAGGATGCGGAAATATTCATTGCTAGCCTGCCTTTGTTGCAGGTACCGGAGCCAGATATTCGGTTTGCTGATGACGGAGAGGTTAATTTTTTATGGCTTGGGGGCAATGTCCATCTTGACTTGGGATTTTACGGTACGGGCACCTATTCCTATTTTGGTTGCAATGCGGAAGGTAAAGAAATCCAAGGAGAGAATGTTTCGGCTTCAGAAGGCTTGATTCCGGCGATCGAGAATATACTGACAAACCGATAGTCAGTTGTCATCGTCATCTATACATCTGGATGAGAGCATTAGTGCCTCACCGAACTTTTCTCCAGGCGTTGTTTTGGATTCTGAGATCTTGCTTCGCGAACTTTTCAATCCACAACACATTGTTGATGGTGAAATTGTTGTGACTGCGATATCACTCAGTGATTTGCGCTTCAGAGGTTTTTCTGTACATCGTAGAACGCATGTTTCTTATGAATTCATAAGAAAGGCTATTGACCAACGACTTAATCGACCAAGAAGAGGGCCATCATGGAAGGATGAAGGGATTGCGGAAATACTCACCGAGGATGTCCGTCACTTCGATGATCAAGGGGTACAGCTCTTTGTTGTGATCGATACGGCACTCGAGAATCATCCAGGACATGCCAGCATATTTATGGCAAAGCCAGATATGGGAGAGTCACATGCACGTAAGCTCAGAGCCTTGTTGCTTCCGCTACTCAATAAAAGAAGACAGGTGGAATTAGTTTTCAAAAGTGAAAAGTAGAGCAAGCTGACGGCTTTTTGACTGCAAGAAAATGCATGGATGATGATATTGATGGCCAACTATATTTTGGCATTCCAAGCTACAAAGTTTTGCAAAGTGTAGTACTGAAATTAAAAGCGGGCAGAAATGTAGGAATTAGAACCATACGTGATTGACGCGGTGTTTAGAGCATGACAATGTACTGATGACTAGTTCAGCAATGCCCGCTAAATCCGGGAAGCCAGCCAATCCGGGGGGTTTAGGGGACTCTGAAACAATCTGTTCGCAGACGGTTCATTGAACAGCGGTCTGATCTGGCGATGTTCTCTCTATCGCAGGATGCATCCTGTCCCGGAACGGGTTTCGCCAGCCTCTCGGCGCCCCGGGTTGGCTCCGGCTGGTCCGGGAGGGTTTCGATCGCCTCCCAGACCCCATCGCCCCCCGTGGCCTGGGCCTGACGGACGGCCTGAGGTCGGCCCTGGCGAGGTTCCGCCGGCCATCCCCGTCGCGGCTGAGCTTCGAACCCGACGCCCGGGACGAGAACCCGATTCGGTCGCCCCTCAGCAACGGGTATGGGGGGATTCGGGCGCCGTCGGAGTCGGCCCGGCGTGAGCGGCTGGACCCGGGGGACCCGGGGTCGGTTCGTCGCGCCTTCCAGCCGGTCTTCGCCGCTTTGCAGCGAGGCCAGGGCCTGGTGGGCTTCCCTTGGCTGGGCGACCCGCTGCGGTCGGGGGACGGGACGGGATGGTGCTCATCGAAGCCGGGGCCCGGTGATCCGGGCGGTGAGCCGCCTCACCGCGATGGCCGCCCGACCGGGGATCCCTAGATGCGGGGGGCGGTGGGGGGCACCCGGCCCCCCGGGAGGGATGGCCGCTGGCACCGGAGCCGATCCGGCGGGTGGACGGGTCGCGCCAGCACGAGGGCGAGCGAGCGGCCGCCCAGCGGCGGCGGGAGGGGCGGGGGGCGCCTCCGCATCGGAAACGGCGGGTGGGAGAAGACGCGCTGGCCTCGAATGGTCCGCCCATCCGGGGGTTGGAGGAACGGGACAGGCGCTCTGTGCTGGGAGGGAAGCCAGGAGACCGCGGGGAAGGGTGTCGCTGGGTCGATGCCCCCGCAGCGACCCGCCTCGTGGAGAGGACCCGGGGCGGCCACCCGTTCCGCTGCCGGTGCCTCAACGGGGGGCCGCTGAAGGACGCGAATGTCGATGGGGAGGGGAACGGCCTGGAATGCTGGGAAACCCGTCCAGCCGGTCGGACGGGGCCCTTCTCCTGGGTCACGGATCGGGCAGTCACGGCCGCCCATGCGGATCCCCTGAGGCGGGCGGGACGAGCCCGCGGGCGGATTGAGAACGAACCCTTCAACCCCCTGAAGAACCCAGGGGATGGCTGGGTACCCCCCTTCGGTCACGGCCAGCCCCCGCGGGTGGCAGGGTTCGCCCATCGGACGAGGCGGGCCTTCCTCATTGATCCGGTGCAACAGCGGGGCGGTGCGCTGTGCCAGGCCGCCCGGGTGAAGTCGGGTCGTCTCCCCCGCGGGGGGAGACCGTGGCGCGGCGGGTTCGGGGGGTTCCCCCTCCCGGACGGGGAGACGGGGTCCCAGGCCATCGTGTTCGGGCACCGCCCGCCTGATGGGGAGCCCTTCGACACATCCTGAACAGGCTGCCGTGACCGAGTGGGTGATCGGCCGGTTCTTCAGGAAAACCAGGGCCCATCGTCGATCCGCCCGCCCGCCGGAGGGGCCGTCCTGTTCGCAGATTTCCCCCGCGGGCGTGGGTGCCAGGACATCCCGCCGGTCCACAGGGGGATGTCCTTAGCGGGAATGGCTGTGACTAGTTTGATGATCTTGCATGATCAGTAGAAACTATAATACACCACGGATTGCATCGTTTTCATATTGTCCCCCCGTGCCACTCTGAAGTGCAACCCTTGGCCCCGTCGCCTGATCGCTTGAGTCAGGCGGATGGCAGCGGGCCAGAGGATGGCAGACCCTCTCAGTTGACGAACAACTGGAGAAGGGTCATGCCAACTGGCGACCATCCCCTGACCCACCCGGAAAGATCGCCCATTTCCGCGCTCAAGTCCACTGGTCGATCCCAGCGACCGATGGCTGAGCCACTCGGACGGGACGTCAGCCCGATTTCCCGAGAGCTGTCCCGCCATCACGGACAGCGGGGGGATCGACATCAGCCCGCCCAAGGCAAGGCGACATCCCGACGCCGGGAAGCCTCGGCTGTGCCTTGGAAGATGACCCCCGAGCGCTGGGCGGTGGTCGAAGACCGGCTGCAGGCCGGATGGAGCCCGGAGCAGATCGCGGGCCGGTCTCGACAGCAAGGGGAGGTGATGGCCGGGCGGGAATGGATCTACCCATCGGTGAGAGCGGACCGACCGGCGGGGGGAGACCTTGACCGGTGCCTGCGGCGTCGCGGGAAGCCGCCGAAAGGGCGGGGAGGGCGACCTGCGGGACGCGGTCACCTTCCCGGTCGGGTGGACATCGCCGAACGCCCGGTGGATTGGGGAGGCCAAGTGCCGGACTGGGAGCTTGATCTGATCATCGGAGTGATGCACCGGGGAGACTTGATTTCATGGGGGGATCGGGCCTCGAAGTTCATGGGGCTGATCGGGGTGGCCGGGAAGACGGCGGCGGCCGTGACCGAGGCCATTGTCCGGTGGATGGGGCCGATTCGGGGCCGGGGGCACACGGGCACGGCGGATAACGGCCAGGAGTTCGCGGGGCACCGAGAGATTGCGGCAGCCCTGGGAGCCGACTTGGACTTTGCCACTCCGAACCACTCCTGGGAGCGGGGTCTGAACGAACATACCAACGGCCTGGTCCGCCAGTCCTTTCCGAAGGGAACGGACTTCCGTCAGGTGACGGCCTCTCAGGTCCAGGCGGTGGAAGAGCGGATCAACCGCCGGCCCCGGAAGGTACTGGGGGTTCGAACCCCGGAAGAGGTCTTCACCGCCGTCGCCCCGCCCTGAAGGCGGTCATTCCTCTCCCCTCCCCTCCCTTTCCAGAAGCCCGCATTCGACGGGCCGGGCCCCGCTCGGCCAAAACCCGCCTGACACGACCCGAGCGGGCCCTGGCGTCGAGCGGGAGGCCATCGATGGCCGAAATCAGCCCCTTTCAGCCCCTGGGAGGGCTGAATTTTCCGGTTGCCGCCCCGCTCCCTTCCTTCGGGGGATGCCCTCATTCCGGGAGTGGGGCGAGTGTTGCACTTCAGACTGGAAGTGGGGGTCTCTAAAGGTTTTTTATCTGATCGCTGATGAATAACTGTGTCCAATATGACTATGATATCAATTGGAACAAATTCATCCAATTTGATGCCTGTGCTGAAACCGCTTCTATCCAAGAGCGATAGCCAATGGCCAGCAGGAACTTTTTACGAAAATCACAAGCAACAATCAACTGTCTGATCTGATGGTAGCATTAGGCAATACTCATTTTGGGCAGGGTGGACAGACGAGCTGGGAGCAGCATCACCGCGAGAAAAATCATGACGGCCGCCAGGGACAGCAGCGGGAAGAGCATGGAAAAACCCCATTGACCATGAATCCATCCGATCAACGGCACCGCAGAGGCCATGACGGAAAATGTCACGATGTAACGCAGCGCGTAGGCCCGAGCGCGCCATTCACTCTTGGCAATTCGGCCCACCAGCACATCGTTGATAGGGATTTGGCCGAAAACCGCCAGCATGAAGACCAACGAGACCAGAAGCGCTGCCATGCCGGAGAGATGAGTCATGGCCAGTAGGAAGACAGCCTGCAAAATGGCGACGACACCGAAAACGCGCTTCACCGGGACCCGATCGACCAGCCAGCCCACCGCCAGTTGGGCAAATGCCGCGATGGTGAACACCAAAAAAGCGTATCCTCCCACGGCGGTGGCGCTGTCGGCCAGATCTCCCAGGCGTTCCTCGAACACCTTCGGCAAGGCGAACGTGGTGCTCTGAAACACGATGCCCCCGATTCCCGTGGTGACGAGAACGATCGCGAAGGTGCGGATCAACATGTTACGCGAGTACGCTGGCTGAGGGGCGGTCGAACGCTCCCCCTCCCCGGAGGGCGGCACTGCCTGACAGGACCGGTAAAGCCAGCTGAGGTATCCCAGTCCCACCAGGACCGAACAGATGCCGGGCGTGATGAAGGCCTGTCGCCAACCCATGATGTCAATGAGAAACCCGGTGATCAGGGCGGCGGAAGCGACTCCCATGTTGCCGAAGATGCCATTGATGGCCAATGGAATGCCGGTTCGTTCCCGCCCATGCACCACCAAGGCGAGCCCGACAGGATGGTAGATGGCCGCCATCGCACCGACCAGGGTCAGACAGACAGCCATTTCCACCGGGGAGTCGGCAAAGCCGGCCAGAATGGAGGCCGCGCCGACGCCGAGGAAAAAAATCACGATCATCCCTTCCCGACTCCATTTGTCCGCCAGCCAGCCAGCGGGAATGGCGCATAACCCGAAGGCCACGAATCCTGGTGTGGCATAGGGGATGAGTTCACCATAGGGCAGCGCCCACTCCCGGACCAAGGTTAGGGCCGCGGCACTGGCGAAAATCAGGACGAACAGGTGGTCCAGAAAATGCCCGATGTTCAGATACAGAAGGCGGACTTGAGGTGCGGTCATGGACGTCAGGTCTTGAGCTTGTAGCCGGTGGCAAAAATCCGCCACACGAGACCGATGCAGATCACCAGAAAAATCGAAATGACGGACAGACTGACGGCGATGCCGACATCGGTGATTTCGTAAAAACTCCAGCGAAAGCCGCTCACCAGATACATAACTGGATTCAGCAAGGAGATCTGTTGCCAGACCGGGGGCAGCATGTCCAGGGAATAGAAACTGCCGCCCAGGAAAACCAAGGGGGTCACTACCAGAAGTGGAATGATCTGCAACTTCTCGAAATTGTCGGCCCAGATGCCGATGATGAAGCCGAACAGGCTGAAGGTGATCGAGGTGAGAATCAGAAACAAGACCATCCAGACGGGATGGGCGATTTCCAGGGGCACGAACAGTCCCGCAGTCAGCAGGATGATGAACCCGACCAGAATGGTCTTGGTGGCGGCGGCGCCGACAAAGCCGATCACGATCTCCAGATAGGACACCGGTGCCGACAGGAGCTCGTAGATGGTGCCGGTGAATTTGGGGAAGAAGATGCCGAAGGCGGCGCTTGAGACACTTTGGGTCATCAACGCCAGCATGATCAGTCCCGGGACGATGAAAGAGCCATAGCTGACGCCCCCCACCTCCTCGATGCGCGAACCGATGGCCGAGCCGAACACCACGAAATACAGCGTGGTGGAAATCACCGGTGAGACCACGCTCTGGAACATCGTGCGCAAGGCGCGCGACATTTCATACCGGTAGATGGCCAGCAGACTGTATCGATTCATGGCTGTTCTCGGACCAGGGTCAAAAAGATATCTTCCAGGGAGCTTTGTTCCGTGTGCAGATCCCGGTAGCGGATCCCGGCCTGATCCAGTGCAATCAACAAGGTCCGAATCCCTGTTCGTGGGTGGTGGATGTTGTAGGTATAGATCAAGCGTCGCCTCTCCTCTGTCAGGGCAAGGTCATAGGCGGCCAAGGTGTCCGGGATGGTTGCCATCGGTTCTCGCAGATCCAGCATCAACTGCTTACTGCCCATTTGTTTCATCAGGGCGTCTTTTTCGTCCACCACCACGATCTGGCCCTGGTTGATGACGCCGACCCGATCGGCAATTTTTTCGGCTTCCTCAATGTAGTGTGTAGTCAGGATGATAGTGACGCCGGATTTCTGCAGCTTGTGAATGAGATCCCACATGCCCTGGCGGAGAAAGACATCTACCCCCGCCGTGGGTTCGTCCAGGAACAGGATGCGGGGTTCATGCGACAAGGCCTTGGCAATCAGCAAGCGTCTTTTCATGCCGCCCGACAGCTGCATGATGCGATTGTCCTTCTTGTCCCACAAGGACAGATCCTTCAGCAATTGTTCGATATAACCGGGATCCGGCGGCCTGCCAAACAGGCCCCGGGTAAAACTGACGGCATTCCAGACCGTCTCGAAGCTGTCCGTGGACAATTCCTGCGGGACCAGCCCGATAAGTCGGCGGGTCTGTCGGTAGTCCCTGGTGATATCGTAGCCGGCGATCGTGACTGCGCCCGCGGTAGCCCGGGTAATGCCACAGATGATACTGATCATTGTGGTCTTTCCCGCCCCATTGGGTCCAAGCAGTACCAAGGCTTCACCTTCCCGGATATCCAGATTGATGCCCTTGAGGGCGGTGAACCCCCCCGCATAGGTCTTGGATAGGTCTGCAATGGAAATCAGGGGTCTCATGGGGTGAAAGGGTATCAGCCGCCAGGATCAGAAAGGGCGGAGTATACCGAAACGCGTCTTTCTTTATCTCACGCGGGTCATTACAATGAAGCGGTCTTTAAAATTTGTAGAGACCGATGACGCTGGCAACACAAACTATCCGCTATCAGTGTGGACCGGCGGAACATGTGGGCTACCTGGCCCGGCCCCAAGAGACCGAAGGTTCTCGACCGGGCATGGTGGTGATTCACGAATGGTGGGGTTTGAACGATTATATCCGCCGTCGGACCCGTCAGCTGGCGGAGTTGGGATATTGTGCCTTGGCCATCGATCTCTATGGTCAGGGTCAGACAGCGACGACCCCGCAGGAGGCGGGGGCCTTGATGAATGCGGTTCTGGGGGATATGGAGACGGGCACGCAACGCTTGAAAGCGGGCTATGAGGCCCTGTTGTCGATTCCGGGAGTGGATGCGGAGCGAACGGCGGCCATTGGATACTGTTTCGGCGGGGCCATGTCGTTGCACATGGCGCGTATCGGCTATCCCCTGAGAGCGGTGGTCAGCTTTCATGGGGCACTGGGCTCTTTTCACCCACCCGCTCCGGGAGCGGTCACGGCCAAGGTGCTGGTGTGTCATGGGGGGGCGGACGAGATGGTGTCCATGGACGATGTGGCCGCCTTTCGCGCCGAGATGGAGGCCGCCAAGGCGGATTACGAGGTCATCGTCCATGCCGATGCGATGCATGGTTTCAGTAGTCTTGAGGCGGATGAGAACCGAACAAAATACGGGATCCCGGTGGGTTATGACGCCGCAGCGGACCGCGATTCCTGGCGGGCGATGGTCGACCTGCTGGACGAGCGACTCTGAACATGACATCCGGGATGGTCGGGGACGAAGAGTCGGTACTTTGGTCGCGACAGGTATGTTGTGCCGATGGAAAATGTCCGGACCACTGGATATTCGGCGGCGTGGAAATTAGAATCAGTTCACTGCATGACGAGTGTATATCATGGCATTACTCGATATTCTGATCTATCCGGACAAACGCCTTCGACGGTGTGCCAAACCGGTGACCGAATTTGATGAGGCACTGAAAAAACTGGTGATGGACATGGCCGAGACCATGTACAGCGCTTCGGGCATCGGACTGGCCGCCACTCAGGTCGATGTGCCGTTGCGGGTCGTGGTCATGGATCTCAGTGAACGCCGGGATCATCTCAAGGTCTTCATCAATCCCGAAATCGACCCAATCGAAGGGGTTCAGGAATATGAGGAGGGCTGTCTTTCCGTCCCCGGTGTGTTGGCCAACGTGGAGCGAGCGAAGCGGGTGCGGATCCGGGCCATGGATGCGGATGGGGTGCCCTTCGTGCTGGAAGCCGATGGTCTGTTGTCGGTCTGCATCCAGCACGAAGTCGATCATCTGGACGGAAAAGTGTTCGTGGATTATCTGTCCCGCATGAAACAGGACCGTGTCCGCAAGAAGCTCCTGAAGGAGTACCGACAGGCTCAAGCGGCCTGATTCGCCCCCAAGGCCCGCCAACATCCTGGGTGCATTATTCTCCGAGCGGTTCGACATTCTTTGTCACAGAAAGTCGTCTTTGCTGGAACTTCCTCGTTTGCGCTGCCGAGCTTGGAGGCGTTGGTAGCCCATGACCGGGTGGAGGTGCTGGCCGTCTACACGCAACCCGACCGGCCCGCCGGGCGAGGTCGGAAACGCGTCGGGTCATCGGTCAAGATCCGTGCGGTCGAATTGAATATTCCGGTGTATCAGCCCCGCACCCTGGACGACCCGGAGGTGATCATTCCACTGACAGCCCTGGCCCCGGATCTGATGGTGGTGACGGCCTATGGCCTCCTCCTGTCCCCGGCGATTCTGGCGATCCCTCGATGCGGCTGCGTCAATGTGCATGGCTCCTTGCTGCCTCGCTGGCGGGGGGCCGCCCCGGTACAGCGGGCCATTGAGGCGGGTGACCGTGTGACCGGGGTCTCCCTGATGCGAATGGAGGCCGGGTTGGACAGTGGACCGGTGTATGGGCAGCGAACGGTGACCATCGGTCCGCATGAGACCGGCGGGACGTTGCAAGACCAGCTGGCGCAGGTCGGTGGGCGGTTGCTAACGGACTACCTGGAAGGCATTTTGGGCCAGACCGTGCTGGCCGTGGCGCAGGATCCGAAGGGCATCACCTACGCGCCCAAGTTGTCACGAGACGAATCATGGATCCGTTGGGATCGACCGGCATCGGAGGTGGCTGGCCGGATTCGCGCCTTCAACCCCTCTCCGGGGGCGACGACCTGGCTGCGTGGCGACCGGCTGCGGTTGTTGATGGCCTTGGAAGCGCCTGAATGTCACACGGAACATCCTCCCGGCGAGGTGTTGGCGATGGATACACAGGGCATCATGGTCGCCTGTGCGCCGGGTGCGATTCGGATCACCCAACTGCAGAAAGCTGGTGCACGGATATTGGGGGCCTGGGATTTCTGTAACGGAACCCGCTTGGAGGTGGGCGAACGGCTTGGCTAAAACCTCCTTGCAAATTGCCGCCGCCCATGTATTGCGCTATGTCATTGACCAGGGGCGTTCGCTGGATCAGGCCTTGGCCAGCCAGGCTGATCGCATCGGTTCAGACCAGGTCGGCGCCTTGCGGGAAATGGGCTATGGGGGATGTCGACATTACGGATATCTTAATCAGATCATTTCCTCATTGCTCCCCCGACCCCTGCGTCAAAAGGACCGGACGATCCATTTTCTGCTGGTCGTCGGTCTGTATCAGATCATCCATATGCGTGTCCCGGACCATGCAGCCGTTCATGAAACGGTCGCCGCATTGAACGCGACCCGACGAACCTGGGCTCGGGGATTGGTCAATGGGGTCTTGCGGACCTTTCTCCGTGAGGAGGATGATGCCGGTTCGAACGGATTCCGTTCCCATCGGGAATCCGCACCCCGTGTTCGGTTGCCGACTCATATCTATCAGTGGATCCAGCAAGCCTGGCCAGACCATACCGACGCCATCTGCGAGGCATACGGTGAGCGTCCTGCCATGACCCTCCGAGTCAATCGTCAGAAAACCACGCGGGAACACTACCTGCAGTTGTTGCAGGAGCGGCATCTCCCAGCAGAAAGGACTTCCGACTCAGCGGATGGAATCCATCTGGTCAGACCAATGAATGTGGACGAGATCCCGCGATTTCTGGATGGCTGGGTTTCCGTTCAGGATGAATCCGCACAGCTTTGTACTGCCGCCATGTGCCTGCGGCCGGCATTGCGTGTGCTCGACGCCTGTGCGGCCCCCGGGGGCAAGGCCTGTGCCATGCTGGAAAGTGAACCCGGCATTCATCTCACGGCGGTCGACCTTCCCGAAAGGATGGACAGTCTATGGCGAAACCTGCAAAGAATCGGCCTGACGGCGGAACTGCAGGGCAATGGCTTGGAGGCCTTGGCAGATTGGCGCGAACACGGTCTGTGGGACCGCATCTTGCTGGATGTGCCCTGTTCTGGAATCGGGGTTATTCGCCGGCATCCGGATATCTGCTATCGCCGTCAACCCGGGGATCTGGAGCGATTCGCTGCTCAGCAGCTGCGCTTGCTGGAGCTGGCTTGGAGATTGCTGGTTCGAGGGGGCAGGCTGCTGTATGTCACCTGTTCGATCCTGTCCCAGGAAAATGATGGTGTGATTGACCAATTTTTCGATCTCCATTCGGAAGCTCGTGCCGTGCCTCTTACCGCGGTACCCGGCATCCGGACCCGACACGGGATCCAGAGACTGCCCGGAGTGCATCCCGGAGACGGATTCTTTTATTGTGGTCTGTCTAAACTATAATTGCGTTTTCCTGTCACCATAGGATTGGCCGTTTCCCGAAATTATCCATGAAGATCATTATCCTTGGAGCGGGTCAGGTGGGTAGTTCCGTCGCTGAGATATTATCCCGGGAGAACAACGACATCACTTTGGTGGATTGTGATCAGCGCCTGTTGGACAACCTCCAGGACAGAATGGATATCCAGACGGTGGGCGGTGAGGGGTCTTCGCCAACCATTCTGGCTCAGGCCGGAGCGGCGGATGTGGATCTGTTGCTGGCCGTGACCCATTCCGATGAAGTGAACATGGTGGCTTGTCAGGTCGCCCACACCCTGTTCAAGATTCCCACCAAAATCGCCCGGGTCCGTTCGCCCGACTATCTGGCCCACCCTGGCCTGTTCAGTGAAGAGGCGGTCCCGGTGGACAGTATCATCAGCCCGGAACAGATCGTCACCAACCAGATCCGGCGTCTGATTGAATATCCCGGCGCCTTGCAGGTGGTCGATTTTGCCTGTGGCAAGGTGCATCTGGTGGTGCTACGGGCCTATTATGGCGGGGCGCTGGTGGACCATCAGTTGCGGGAACTGAAGGATCACCTGCCGACGGTGAATTCTCGAGTGGCCGTGATCTACCGACAGGACCGGGCGATCATCCCTACGGGCCGGACGGTCATTGAGCCGGATGACGAGGTATTCTTCATTGCCACCCAGGAAGACATCCACCCGGTGATGCAGGAGCTACGTACGATTGAGGAGGTGGGCCACAAGGTCATCCTGGCGGGTGCCGGCAACATTGGATTGCAACTGGCCTTGTCACTGGAGAGTTCGGGCTACCAAGTCAAGTTGATTGAGCGCGATGCCGCCCGGGCTAGACTCGTCTCGGAAAAGCTCGACAGCAGTATGGTGCTGCATGGGGATGCGGCAGACGAGGAATTGTTGCGACAGGAAAACATCGACAGTATGGAGCTGTTCTGCTCCGTGACTAATGCCGACGAAGCCAATATTCTGTCCGCCATGTTGGCCAAGCGGTTAGGGGCCCGCCGAACCATGGCCATTGTCAATCGACCAGCCTATGTGGACCTGATTGAGAGCGATGTACTGGATATTGCGATTTCACCGCGCGTTTCGACCGTCAGTGCCTTGCTTTCCCGCGTTCGCAGGGGAGACGTGGTGGCGGTACATTCCCTGCGCCGCGGCGTGGCGGAAGCGATCGAGGCGGTGGCCCATGGAGACCGCAAGGATTCGAAACTCGTGGGTCGAAAGCTGTCCGAGATTCGATTGCCGGCCGGGGCCACCATTGGGGCCATCTTGCGGGAGGACACGTTGGTGCCGATCAACGACGATGTCGTGGTTCAGGAACTGGACCACATCATCTTATTTGTGACCGACAAGCGCCGGATTCCGGAAGTGGAGAAGTTGTTCCAGGTGACTCCAGGATATTTCTAGGGTCCGTCTCCGTGCACTCCCCCGTATACCGGATCCTGGGCATCATGCTGGGACTGTTCAGTATGTCCATGCTGCCGCCGATGCTGGTGTCGTGGTTGTCGGAAGATGGTCAGTTGATGCCCTTCGCCATTGCCTTCGGATTGATCTCGGGGTTGGGCCTGTTGTTGTGGTTTCCATTGCGAAGGAACCGAGAGGATCTCCGGTTTCGTGAAGGCTTCCTGATTGTGGTGCTGTTCTGGACCGTGCTGTCCGGCGTGGGTGCGGTCCCCCTGCTGTTGCTGGAATCACCCTCCCTCAGCATCGTTGACGCCTTGTTCGAGTCGATGTCCGGACTCAGCACGACCGGGGCGACCACGCTCACGGACATTGACGACTTGCCGCCCTCCATTCTCTATTATCGTCAACAGTTGCAGTGGCTGGGCGGCATGGGGATCATTGTCCTGGCGGTGGCGGTGATGCCGATGCTGGGAATCGGGGGCATGCAGTTGTACCGTGCCGAAACTCCGGGCCCGATGAAGCAGAGTCGTCTGGCCCCGAGAATCGCGGAAACGGCGAAAAAGCTCTGGTATGTCTATGTGACCTTAACTGTCAGCTGCATGATTGGTTACAAGTTGGCCGGCATGAGTTGGTTCGACGCCCTTTGCCATGCCTATTCCACGGTCGCCATCGGTGGATTCTCCACGCACGACGCCAGCCTGGCGTGGTTTGACAGTCGGGCGGTCAATCTCGTGGCCGGGGTGTTCATGCTGCTGTCGGGGTTCAACTTTGCCCTGCACTATACGGCATTTTACTCCCGACGGGTGTCCACCTACCTGGAAGATCCCGAAGCCCGGACGTATCTTGCCATTCTGGCCGGTGTCTCATTGCTGAGCGTCCTGGTACTGTCTCAGCATGACCACTTCGTCAGTTGGAGTGAAACCCTGATTGATGGCACCGTCCAAGTGATATCGGTGGCGACCACCACCGGGTTCATCACATCGGAATTCCATCTATGGCCCTCTTTCCTGCCGGTGCTGTTGATTCTGCTCAGTGCGGTCGGCGGATGCGCCGGCTCGACCGCTGGCGGGATGAAGGTGATCCGGGTGCTGTTGCTGTTCAAGCAAGGGGCGCGTGAAACGACTCGGCTCGTGCATCCGAATGCCGTCATTCCGATCAAGTTGGGGGGCAAGCGGGTGCAGGAAAACGTGATCAATGCGGTGTGGGGGTTTTTTGCACTATACGTGTTGAGCTATGTCGTCCTGCTGGTGGCGGTGATGGCTACCGGAAGTGATCATGTGACGGCTTTTTCCGCCGTGACCGCCTGCCTGAACAATCTTGGTCCGGGACTGGCTGATGTGGGACAAAACTATGCGGGTGTCGCCGATAGCGGAAAGGTTGTTCTGATCGTCGCCATGCTGTTGGGTCGACTGGAGCTGTTCACCCTGATTGTATTGTTCAGTCCGGTGTTCTGGAAGCACTGAGATACATCGCAGCTTAGGCCGATTCACCCATGCGGGTCAGGAGAGTTCGGTCGCTTTCGGTACTGTTAGGAAGCGGACCCCCTAGTGGCTGAGGACCGCTTGTCCTGTCACTACGGGATCATCTTGGGGAACATGCCGAGTTGCATTCTTATCCGACGAGTCAGTCTTGCAGTCGGAGGTGTTCGTTATAGGAGGGATCGACAGCCAGTGGTACATTGAACCCTGCCTGATAGCACACTGGTCCCTCCCACCCAAGAACCGCTCCGCACATCCAAGCAGTTCCTGTGATTTGCCGCATGCACTGCCGTGTAGTCTGCGACAGAGAATCTGGTTTTCCAGGACGAGAATGCTCGGCCATCGGTTCGGTGTGATTAACCGTATGCTGCTGCATTCTCATTCAGGGAATGTCCCTTTCATTGGCCCAGTGCCGAACAATTGGTAGGATCGGTCACCTACAGCATCGGCTCTGAAACCTCCCCAGCAGGTTATCCTCGGTCACGTTATTTCTTTACCCTTAGATCACACAAGCGATACCACTGCAGTCCCTTAGGTCGTTTCACATGCCAAACTTTCCAGCCATTGATTGAGGGCTTTCGGCCATCCTTGGTTCGGGCCACATTGCAAGCGGCTTTTGAGGGGTATGTGTATTGCTCTCCATCTACCACCCACTTTCCATTGACGATTTCTCCGTCATATTGTTTCTTCCTATATTGCATCCAAAGTTTTGTGCCATTGGGTAAGAACACTCCTTGCTTGTCCCATCCCCCCGCCCCCTTGTCAGTTGTCGAAGTAGGGTCCGGCTCTGGGGGTGGTGTCGGAGTGGCCCCCTTTCTTGGTGAGAGTCCGAGAAGCCTTCGAAGAGCATCATTCTCTGTATCATCGAATCCAGATCTCTCCAGCATAATGAGTTGGTAGACTTCGAAATCGATATCGATCGGTCGGTACATTGTTTTCGGCTTTTCGATGACTCGCCCTATTTTATCACCAGGTGGGGTGTCCACATCGAACGTTTGCTCCTGTGACCTATGGCCAGGACTTAAAGTTGGGCCATGATAACCGACTGTCCCGGCGCGATGATGAGTTTCGGGTAGTTGCAGGTGACGATGGTTCCATATGCTTTGTGGAACGTGATCAAGTGCAGCTTCGATATCGTCATCCTTTCCGGAAATGGAACCACCTATGGTGAGGTGTCCAGATTCCCACGTCTATTGGGTTAGTTCCATAGCACTTTGTTGTCCCCCGTGCCACATGGATCGATCAGTCCATCCGGGCGGACCGGCGAGCGGGTGGAGACGGGTACCGGTGCCTGCGTCGCCGGGGGAAGCCGCCGAACGGGCGCGGTGGCCGACACGCGGGACGCGGTCATATTCCCGGTCGGGTGGACATCGCCGAGCGCCCGGCGGATTGGGGAGGCCAAGGGCCGGACTGGGGACTGGGAGCTTGACCTGATCATTGGAGGGATGCCCCGGGGAGCCTGGATTTCCTGGGGAGATCGGGCCTCGAAGTATCGGGTGCTGGTCTGGGTGGAAGGGAAGACGGCGGCGGCCGTGACCGAGGCCATTGTCCGGCGAATGGGGCCGATTCGGGACCGGGTGCACACGGGCACGGCCGACAACGGCAAGGAGTTTGCCGGGCACCGGGAGATTGCCAAGGCCCTGGGAGCCGACTTGGATTTTGCCACTCCTGACCATTCCTGGGAGCGGGGCCTGAACGAGCACACCCACGGTCGGGTACGCCAGTCCTTTCCGCAGGGGACGGACTTCCGTCAGGTGACGGCCTCTCAGGTCCAGGCGGTGGAAGAGCGGATCAACCGCCGACCCCGGAAGGTGCTGGGGGTTCGAACCCCGGAAGAGGTCTTCACCGCCGTCGCCCCGCCCTGAAGGCGGTCATTCCTCTCCCCTCCCCTGCCTTTCCAGAAGCCCGCATTCGACGGGCAGGGTCCCGCTCGGCCGAAGTCAGCCTGACACGGCCTAAGCGGGCCCTTGCGTCGTGAAATCGCCTCTGTCAGACTCCCTGGCGTCGAGATGGATGCCATCAATGACCGACATCAGCCCCTTTCAGCCCTTGGGAGGGCTGAATGGTCCGGTCGCCGCCGTGCTCCCTCCCTTCGGGGGATGCCCTCATGCCGGGAGCGGGGCGAGTGTGGCACTTCGGAGTGGAAGTTGGGCGGATAATCAGACCGGGTGATTGGCCAGTTAGAGCATCAGTTCCGAATTCCGAACCAAGCTCCGACAGCGGCACCTCGGCCTCCGTTTGCGTCGGTGGCTGAGGCCGCAAACGTCCCGGCCGCCAAGCGGGGATCTCCGGCACCGGTCGAGATATTCGAGAACCGGCCGCCCCACGACCCACTTGAGGACGTTACGGTCACATCATCGCGCTCGAAGGTTACATTACGACTCGCGAAGGTGCCAGTGGGTGCGATAGGTGCGGCACCCAAGCGTAACCGCGCCGGAACGTTAGCATTAGAAAATGCCCGGGATCGCCCACTCGCGTCCACGGCAACGCCTGTAAAAGTAAGGTTACCACAGCCGATGCAACCCGACACGGTGTTCGAAGCGAAGTTTGCGGTCAGACGAACGTCAGCAGCAAATTCACCGACCTCCGCACCGCTGAGCGATTCGGTGACAAATAAACCACCCGAGCGTCCCCTGTAGGTTGCCGTCCCCAAACGCTGTAGTATAGTGGGGTTAGTTGGGGGGGTAGAGATTTCAGGACCATCCACGAAGGCTCCGACCTCGGCGCCCGTGATAGTCAGCGGATTGGTGCGCCCCTTGAGGTGCATCCAGTAGCCACCAGCCAAATAATCAGTCGGATCAGCATTATTCCAGTTCGTATAGACCGCAGCAATCGAGACGCTGGAGCCGGTGTATGTCAGTAATCCGTCCCCGCGAAAGGAATATCCGGGCAACACCGGAGCGTAGGTCTGACTGACAACCCGATGGGTACCAGTGTCGAGGATGAGTCGGCTGCCGTCCGTGCGCCGAACCGTGACGCGCGAATTGCGGCCGTCGAAGGTGGCCAAGGCAGTATCGCCGCTGACGCCCACAACGGATCCGATGTTCGACGATTGCGTTACTCTGCCGAAGTTGGGAAGATTGCCTACTGCTTGCGCACTGGCGATGCGTATCACTCTGGGATTGGCTGATTGGGTATCGGTCAGGGTGGGAGCCACGGCCGGGGGCTGTCCGATGCCGATGCTGGAGCCGCCGCTTCCTCCACCACCACCACAGGCTGAGAGGGTCAGTAGTGCGAACAGTGCAGCGACGCCCAGAGTTGTGGTCTTCGCTAAGCGTTTTCTCAATGATGTCATCTGTCAATCTCCCGCGTTGAGCATTGCATACCGACACCAAAAGGTGCCGGGCCGTGCGACAACCACGCAGAGAATGCGGAGAAGTCCTGCCTATTCACGCCAGACGATGGTGGCCAAACCCTCGCCGAGTCGGTGCTGTTGTATTCAGCAGGTGACCCGACTTCGGATCTCTGCTGGTTGTCGCAAGGGCGATTATGAGGCTTTATCGTCGTTCAGACAACCGAGTATAGTTGTGATCAGCAATTCCCGATAGGGGCATCCCTCCGTGGATTCGGCGGGATTTCCGGACGCCAACGCCAGCGGGGGGAATCTGCGGACAGGGTGCCCCTCCGGCAGCTATCCACTCATCCCACTTGACCCCGCCATCTTTCCACCTGGATTTTCATCGTCCATCCCCTCATTTCGTCAGTGGGTTCCTCCTCCGTCAGTCGGTGGCCTGCGCTGGGGGACCCAATTCATCACCGATCACATACCCCTTCAGCAGTTGCAGGCCCTACCAGAGCGTCTGCGTTCCCGGCATCGGCTGACGTTGGGACGGATAACATCCCGTCCGCCCAGCGGTCAGGGACCACCCAGGTCTGGAGGGTCAGGGTGTCTGGAGGACCGCGTGAACCGGGCAGACGCCGTGGCCGGGCGCGGGCCAGCCACCCCCGGCATTCCGACGGGGGCACATGGCGCCACGCCGGATCGTCCGGCCGTTCGCGGGCCAGGAGCATCCCGTCCACTTCCTTCGGTGGCGCCAGGGAGATCCGGCCACAGCGCAAGGTCAGTTTCACCGTCGCCGCCGAATGGCCCCGCGGTCCTGCAAGCTCCCAGCGCCGGTCGCCGCGCCCTGGATCTCACGCCCCGGACCTGACGTACCGCCTTCGGCGGCCTATTCCTGTTCGCCGCCGAACTGGCGCACCTGAACCTGACCGACGTGACCGCCCATCTGCCCGGCTCGGCGATGATTCCCGCCGACTGTGCCCTGAGAACGCTGCTCGCCTTGAAGCTGTGGGGAATCGGACATAAGGGCCAGGTCATGCCGGAAGTCCTGGATCCGGGCATCGCCCTGTTCGCTGGCCTCAATGTGATGCCCAAACGGGCGACCTTGACCGACTATTCCTGTCGCGTCGATCCCCGCCGGATCCCCTCGCTCATGGCCGCTTGGCATCACCAGCTCGCGGCGCGGGATGCCGAGGTCGTGGGCGAGACCTCTTTCGATCTCGACTTTCATCCCATCCCCTATCACGGGGATGAGGCCTTCATGGAAAAGCACGACCTCTCCAAACACTCCCGTCGTCAACCAGGCCTCCTGACCTTCCTGGTGCGCAGTGCCGCCACCTGAGGCTTTGCCTGGGCCGATGCGACGGTTACCCAGTCCACCCCAAACCGCGCGATGCTGGACTTCGTCGAGTCCTGGCAGCAGCGCACCGGACAACGACCCACCGAATTGGTCTTCGACAGCCGTCTGACCACCTATGCCCATCTGGCCGAGCTCCAGGCCATGGGGTTCGGCTTCATCACCTTGCGCCGGCGTTCCGCTTGGTTGGTCGATGCCCTGCTCGCCGAACCCGCAGCGCATTGGCGTCGCATCCCACTGCACCACATCGCCCGACGCTTCCGCCCCCCGCGCATCCTGGAGCAGACGATTGAGCTTAAGAACGTGCCCGATCCTCTCCGCCAGATCGCCCTCCGCGATCACGGTCATGACCGCCCGACGTTGCTGATCACCAACCAGTTCGACCCCCCTGCGCGTGAACTGGTGGATCGCTACGCGCGGCGCATGGGGATTGAAAACCCGATGGCGGACGCCGTCGACTTCTTCCATCTCAATGCCCTGTCCGCTGTAGTGCCGATGAAGATCGATGTCGATGTCGATGTCCAGCTGACGGTCATGGCATCTGCCCTTTACCTCCTTCCTGGCCCGGCGCATCGGGCCGCCATTTGAAAGCCAACAGCCCGCTCATCTGTTCCGCCAGTTCATTCAGGCGTCGGCCACGGTGGAAATCACCGAAGACGACCTCTTCATCATGTTCGGGCGTCGAGCCGACCATCCCTATCGGTCCAAAGCCGGCCTGTTTGAGACCGCCCAGCCGTTGCCTTGGCTTGATGGACGCAATTTGCGACTGCGCTGCAACCAATAAAATGTCATATCGGAAAAACTTGTTGGGAATCCAGGCTAGCGAAATATAAACTGATAGACGGAAAGAAAAGGAGATTTCATCTCAGTGGATGCGATATGAAAGAGAAAAAAAGCGGGTTAGATTTTCTTGCCCGCATGGCGACATGGATTCTTATTGGTAGCTTTGTCTTCTTACTCATAATGCATCTATAAACTTTTGACGACTCTGTGATGAAAAAGATTCTCCGTGCCATACCGATGCGATGAAACCACAGGTGGAAAACGCGCTGAATAGTAGCCTTCGTCTTTCTGATTTCACGCATGCGATCATCGATATATTTCAAAAATCCAAGTTCCACCGCGTCGTGTTGGGAGTCTTGTGCTTTTCATGGAAATTCTGTGGCAAGTTCCCGCCATCCATGATCAAAAACAAATGACTTCGCTTTTCCTGTGGGATTTCGGATACAAATAATATTCGCTTTTTCTGGGGTATCCGCATATTCCACTATATATAGCCAAAAGGATTTTCCACGATCCTTAGCTATGTCGAATTGCTTTCGAGAAAGTGTTACCCAACTATCTTCAGAAAACGCGCCTTTTATTGTCTTCACTTCAACCCATCTCAACTCATTGCCATCAGCGTTCTTCTCGACAAGATCAAATCCGGGATTATTTTTCCCTGCTTGTTTTAGACGAGGATCCTTATCTCGAATGATTCGGATTCCGGCCTTTTCAAGTTTCATTTTCTGTTTGTGAGCTTTACTTTTTTTTCTATCAGCATAGTCGTCGGCACCTGTATGAATGTATGTAACTAGCTTGCGTCTCTTCATACCTTTTTGGGTTCCATCATATGTTGTATTTTTTCCATTTTTATTACGAGAGCCCTCTTCAGGGCTGGAAGGATTGCCGGTATGGTCATCACTCCAGCTTGTACCATTAGACATGACATCATTGCGGCCGTACGAAGCCTTGAGCGCGATCAAATCCTCAATATCTGACTTCGTGAAATTATGCTGTTTAATTAAGTGAAGAGCATTGGGATCAATACCAGCTTCTTGGGCCAGTCGATCAAGATTTCCAAGCTTGAACCTGAGCCATTCTTGCAGGTTGCGGTTCTCTTTCCATCCCAATGAATCAAAATTCGTTTCGGCGGGAGAGAGAAGAGCATTGTTTTCTCCAATGATCCACTCACTACTACGCAACCGCTCAATGAATACTGCATCGAAGGAACAAATCCGCCGCGTATAGTAGAACCATTCGTAGATTCCCTGGAACGTGGCAGAACCAGACTGCTCCAGATCGCAGAGCGACTCCCATAATAGAAACGCCTTTCGACGCGCAATATCGATATCAAGAGTACATAATCGTTTCAGCAGAGCGTCCAGTCCTCGCAATGTGTGATCTTTAATCGTATCAGATCCAGATTTATCCTTACATCCTGCTTTTGTGCGCATTTTGCAAAGTTGTTCAATTGTAAACCTCCCATTGCTATTGCATGCCTCTTTCTGAAGATAGCGGGCGGCACCAACCGCCAACAGCATGTCCCGACTCTCCTGCTTTCTCAATGCTGGGATATCAGCAACTAAGAGTACTCCTTTAACCCCATCAAACAATTCTTTCAGACGCTCCGTGGCAATGTAGACTTGGTCCGGTCGCGCAAAGACCCTTTCCTTTGATGCAGCGTCTTCTGCCAAGACGAATGAGTTTTTTCGCAAGGCTTGTTTAAGTCGTCCCTTCTTTTCGAAGGAGTCGGTCTCGAAGACTGCCAAAATACGCTCTATATCGGAAGCGTACCGATCTTCCGACATCATGGCGCTGGGTGGATATTTGGGTAGAATATGAGCGATCACGTCATCCACCAAATCCGGTTCAGACAGGCCAAGACGTTTGAGGAATTCGCGAGTCTTCTCTTTTCTACAGACCGCACTGCAAACTGTAGGAAAATCTGTTTCGGTTTTACCGGGCAGGAACGCGCGAGGATTCCCATCCTGATCTTGAACGGGAACATGCGTACCATCTTCAAGCCGTACCAGTGCAATGTGGTCCGATAAATACCTTGACCACAGCGCCGTTTGTTCCGCCAGGAAGGTATACAGTTCCTCAATCCAGCCATCCGTCTGGTCCTCTAAAAACTGGGCATCCAGACGACGCACGAGTTCTTCTGGGGTGATTTCCTCAACGTCGAGTTCCTTCACCAGACAACGATGCAATCTCGGGGTTCGGCCTGGAGTGATGTCTTTGTCCAGCCACTTCGCTGTCACGCCATCAGTGAACATGGTGGACAGCTTTTGGGAGTCCAGCAGTGTCCGCAGTCCTGTTCCACGGGCCAGTTTCGCGTCGCCTGCAATGATAAAATCTCCGTCATGAGTAGGGAGGAGGGGATTCTGCCGAAAGGCCGCCAGAACGGCCGAACACAACGGACTGAACAAGTGACCCTCGCCAAAGGTCTCCCGATCAAGCGGAAGTGTTTCCAATGTCTCCGGACCCAGCAAATTCAACTCCCGTAGCCCTTCAAGCGCGGTCACCAGCAATTCGGCAGTGGTGTGGACCAGGGAGCGATTCCATGGATCGTCGTTGACAATGTTGTCCCGACTGGGTGTGGTCCTGTAAGGACCCTGAATCAGGAACCCCACATCCGAGGCGACGATAGTGGGAAAATACACCACCAGTTCGGTATTCCTTGCTAACAACACCTTGACTGGGGAATCGGTTGCCGAATCACACTTAGCTAGGAAAGCCAGCTCGGCATGACCCACTTCGACACCATTGTCGTTCTGTACGGGTTGGGAGAAAACGATCCAGTCTTCGCTGTCATCCCCCGACGAGGTCATATCGCTTCCCGTAATACTGACCTGCTCCGCTCCATGCTTCAGTTGTCGCCGGGTGGTATCTCGCAAATAAAGACCTCTTCCGGCATCTGCGGCCGACCACTCAATCGTATCAATCTGATGAAGAAACAACAGCGTTCTCGCTCCCAGTCGCTTGAGTGCATTTGCAATCTCTTGAAAGGCTTCCTGATCGTCCTTGCGAAACGGTAGGATAATCCGAGTTTCTTCTCCGTCGCTGATCATCGGCGCAACCTCGACGGGATGGACGTATCGCTCAATGGCGAAGTGCACCGGACCGGAATGCACTTCGGGAAGATCGGTATAGGCATTGACCGACTTGAATCCGATTCCGAAGCGCCCGATCGCCGTCATATCCTTGGTGCTTTCATCAATGCCGCACACCCCACGCACGTCATCCTCGGTAAACGGTTCGCCGAAGTGAGAGATGATAAGTCTAGTAGAGTCAACTCGAACCGGACAGTTCGTCGCCTCCAATCCGATGGTCGACGCTTGAGAGCATCCTCCGCATTCTGCAACAGCTCATAGATGAAATGTGATCTATCGGAATATCGGTGGGCAAGCAGCATCCGACCGATTCGGCCGATATCCGTCCCATACTTACGTTCATTTTTTATACTCAGTGACTTGTAATCAATCATCGGATGTATTTCTCTGACGTTTTTCGATATTGTTAATTTAATATATCTTGAAGCATACCATTCCATTGAGCCAGACAATGTCGGAACAGACGGTCATGGCTTGCCACCGTATCGGTCTCGGCCATGGCTCCAGATATATTTTCCCGCGGAATGCATATTTCATCCTGCTCCCAATGATCCGTCATTGCATCGCCCATGCGAGACGGCTCCATTTCCGCCCAAAGCCGCCTTCCGGTTTCGGAGCCTCGACTTCCCAAAACCGCAGGCCGATAGCATTGTTCAGGTCGATCAACCGCCACTCAGAGCCAGCCATGGTTTTATCGCCCCACATGGCAGTGCATTTCATCCCACCCGACCATCTGGGCAGGCTGTGCGGCGCAGACCGACTCGACCGGTTCCCCCAAGGCCCGAATCCAGTGAGACACGGCGACTGGGCTGAACCCCAGTAGGCACCTGATTAAGCAGAAGTCCAGTCCCTCCAGGGACCGGTTCAAGGCTAATCGACGCTGGGCTTCCGTGCGGATCCCAGACACTGGCTCCACCGTGTTAAGATTGTGGCAGGTCTTGCACTGATGGCGCTGGCGCCCCGCGATTCGAACGCTCTTGATTACCTCCTGACCCTGGCTTCTGGACCATTCAGTATCTCGTCACCTTTGTCGATGAGTTCAGGGAAGGGAACGAGATACGATATATTTGTAAAATTAACAATGCCAAAACATGATGCCGAAGAATTATTACTGGGATTAGGAAAAGGACTCCATCTGCGTTCTCTGAAAGTGTCGTAAAGGGTTTCAGGTATTATGAAAGGTTGTACTACTCAAAGCCAGTAAAGTTGGCGTGCATGGGATATCCTCGCCATAGAGGTATCACGGCCTCATCCTCTGACCGAAATGGCTGGTATGCACTGACCAAGACAATTGATGCAAAGTGCCCCCTGGGGAACCCCCTTTTGGCATAATACGCTTTGATGTCATTCCAGTCGTCCGGTGGTTTTACTTTAGGGTTGCGCCATGTTCCCTCGCTCGTTGGCCACCGGTCTGAGCGAACCAGAACCCACTCCAGTTCCCCACCTTCTCTGCCAAACCAGATTGATGGATGTACGTCAGGGTTGCTTTGTGATGATCCTTGCTGATAGCCTTCACTGCGCAACCAGTCGCAAATCCATTGAACGCCCATCGATTGCACTTCCCAGCGTGTCATGAGAATCTTTTCATCCGTTACCAGTGTGATCGGGTTGATTGGATTTTTCCCCCCAATATCCATTAGACCCCATCCCGGCATGTCGGCCACCCATATCTGGCTCAATGGATCCTTCTTCATGGGTAGAATGCAGGTATATCCGTTAGCCATGTTGGCAGCCAGCTCAAGACCCCTTAAGCTACCAGGACCATTAATGCGTCCGTCGACATCCTCAATACGCACAAAAAACAGTTGATTGCCCAGACGAAAGGATAGGTGTTCCAGAAAAGGGGGGGCCGTTTGGCAGCGTAGCCATGAAATTCCCCCATCAACTTGACATTCCAAATGAGAAACAGCGCATTTGAAACAGTCGAGGAAGGCATCTGTCATCTTTTCACAAGCGATATCGTACATAGAACCCCATCAATTTGAGCTTTTCGTGCAACTACTTGCCCCTTCAGACGGGGCGGCTGCTGGTTCGTCGGACCGATTCGGCATCTCTGCGGACTTGCCCTTGAGAGCGATGTGATGACGGTCAAGGGATGGATGTCCGGGTCGGATAGGGACTGCAGGTAGATGGCGACCCGGCACCAAGCGATGGCATATCGACTCCGGCGGAAGCCCCCCCGAGACTTTCTGCTTGTCCTTTGGCATCTGAAGATGCCGTTCGATCTGGGCATTCGTGAAACTCACAGCCGGATGGCGAGCGAATCGCCGGACATCGACCTCGTACTTCCGCAGGGACATCCACCCATTCTTGGTGTCGAACTTGGCGATGCGGCCACCATGTTTTGCGCCCGTGCGCTCCGGCACCAGGGGTAGTGCCTTCTTTCCCTAGGTCAGGACCGTGACGCCCGCCGGGCCCTCCATTGCCATTGCAGTGCAACCCTCCATTCCAGTCTGCGCATCGGTCCATATCGGGTTGATTTGCCCTACTGGAATTGCTGTAGTCCTGAAGCTTGGGGGAATTGTCTGGGAGTGAGTCATGGTTGTACGTTATCTCATAGTGCAGCTTGGTTTGGTTGGCAACAATTTCTGTTCCTGATATCCGGGCCTACGACATCTCATGCGAGCCCCAAAGTGCGCAGACGGCACATCGGTTTACTACCAAGTCCTTTGGAAGGCGAATCCGATACCGGTTTCTGCTGCTTTAGGAATATGGCCCGCATTCACCGCATGACTGACCTCGATGGCCATCAGCCCGCCTAGAATCCCGTGGTCGTGACGCATCGTGAGTCGCCATTCCCTTGCCGTAGGCTGGAGCGGTACCCGATGATGGTCATGCAATCGGCGCCCGTTCTTTATTTGCCCGTTTTCCAACCGAAAAATGCCTTCACCCGACTCGGCTCGCAACGGCTGGGATAAAGTGAAGCCCGTCCGGGCTGTACCCAGCCGGACCGATACGGCTGACAGCACTGCCGGGGATGCCGAGAATATGGCTTGATCAGCGTATTCCGACTGGCTGTAGGCCAAGGTTCCCTGTGCGTTCAGATGCCAGTTCGGTCCCAGCGACCTTTCCCATATGCGGGAAGTCCAGATCATCCGTGAGCGCAGGTCGGATCCGAAGGCGCCACCGGTCTGTGCGCCCAGATATCCGTTTTCTTCCATGCTGAAGCCGTACCCCCAATGGCTCGCCTGCGCCGGACGGGCCAGACTTGCCGAGGTTGGACCCAATCCCATGACCCAGTCGGGTCCTGAAGAGAATAACGACCCGCTGCCAATGTCGGATAAGGTCAGCCAGTGTTGATCCAGCGCATCCAGTCCAATGGCCGGCATGAGATCCGGTGATGTCTCGGCGAGTCGGGGAATAGACACCTGCCCATTTGAGCGAGTGGAGAGCAAACTGGATAGAGGCACCCAGAACGGGAAGTTCTGCTCGTCAAATGCGGCCAGTTCGACAGAGCCGATGCGTTGAGTGAGTGAGCCGAAAGCAGCTGGGGTCTGGAAGCGGGAAAGATGCAGCGACTGATCAGACTGCCCGGCTGTGAGCGCTCCGACCGGAGCCAATGCCGCTGCCAGATCCAGATGCCCGGCGCCGTAGGTTTCCAGGTCGGCGTAGGGCCCCTTCTGATTGGCGGTGTTGATCATCCGTTGGACGATTTCGGTGTTGCCACGGGTACCACGGAAATATTCCTTGAGCAAGGCCAGAGAGCCGGAAACGAGGGGGGCAGCGTAGCTGGTACCTCTTGAGGTAGTTTCCCTCCCATTGCCAGGGGTTTGCGGATCGGGTACCAATCCCCGCATCTCGCCCGGCGCCGCCAGACAGAAGTGTCGACCATGTCGTGCCGCATCCCAGTTGGGTGGTAGTGCTCCACAGCGGTTGGAATAATCGGCAATTCGACCCGTCTTCGGATCCGTCGCGACGACTGACAGATGGTGTCCACGTAGGGCGGGAACATGGTAAGGCAGGTCGGCTTCAATACCAGACCAAGCCTGTCCCTTATTACCAGCAGCGTAGACCACAATAGTTTTTTCACTTTCAGGCGTGCCCATTTGGAGATGGGCTTCCAGTGTCATTGGCAGGTAGCGCCGATACCATTCGAGTTCGGTATCGATTATTGATGTGACCGTCGACTGATTGAAAATGTTCCTACCGAATGATCGATTGATGATGTCGTACTTTTTGTAGCGTTCTTGGATCCACCTGGCCTGAATTTCGTCATACTGATCTCGTATATTCGGCGGCAGCAGGGTAATGGCAGCACGCACATTTGCGTTGGCAGTATCAGTAGCACCTTGGTCGTTGGAAAAATCACGAACAACCGGAATAATTGTGGCTCCCGGAGCCACGCCCAAATGAGCACCCGCGGCGGCAGATGCTACGAAGGTTCCATGGAAGGTTCCATGGTGAGAATCGTAGGGTGATGGCACTTCCCTCCAACGGAACAATATTCTTCCCACAACATCTTCGTTGTAATATTCATCCTGTATGAACACCGAATCATCTTGTATCGGCCATCCATCCCGGCTGACAATTTCCTGTACCCAACGATTGGGTACTTCGATGTCGCCTTGGCTGTTGGCCGTCCATACCTTGCAAGTATCCAGTAACCGACATGTCTGGATTTCATCAAAAGCCTGATCTGCAAATGGGCGCTGAAGAGACAACTCCGCTCCATCAGTATTTCGCAACTTGACGCGGTTTTCAAATTCTCTGCGCTGGGTGTAGTCGACAATGGTGTCTTCAATGCCGATTCGTACTCCCTTGCCCGTCAGGCCCTTCGCATATGCATGATGCGCCCCGATCTGTTCCAGCACTTCGGGCTGGTGTATGGTAAACCGATCCGTATTCAAGTGATAGGCAGGATCAGCCGGAGAGAGCGACCTTGGCGTCGGTCTGGGACTGTGGGTTCCATCGTCCGGCCCGCTCTCATTTCCCGGTCCGCCACCACCTCCGCAGCCGGTCAACCCGAAAAACAGGTTGAACGCCAGGCATATTACGAACATTGTACGGATGCTGTCATTCGTTTTCCTTTTTAGGCGGATATCATGTTGTTTATGCATAAGTTGCCTCATATGTTGAGTACAGTGGGACGGTGCGGCAGCGTGATATCGGGTAATGAGTAAACAAACTCGATTCATTTTCAATTTACCTTTGGCTTTACTGATGAGTGACAAGGCTTCCGGAGTAGTCAAGGTCTCCTCGAATTTGATGGTTAACACCCGCAGCCTCGGTGCCATCGCAGTACAACCGGCCATTCCAATCTGCATATCGGTCCACATCGAGTTGATTGCACCACTGGAATCAATGTAGTCCCAGAGCTTGGGGGATGATCCGGGAGTGAGTCATGTGTGGGCGTTGTCTCATAAAGCCTCCTGCATCAGTGTGGACATGGCCTCATCCAACTCCATCGACTTCTCGTGCTGTTTGTTCGCTCTGCGGATCAGCCGAGTGACGTGTCGAGACAGGTCCTTGCCTGATGCACTTTCGGACAGCATCGCCAAAAAGCATGCGAAAATGGTGGCTTCGGTGTGCCCGTTGGCGACCAATGCCCGTAGCTGGTTGGAAGTATCCGGTTCCATTCCAAGAGCGATCAGTTCATCAATGGTGCTGATATCAAGGTGTGTCTTCGATGAGTCGGCATACAGTTCGTTCAGATTCGCCACCAAAAGGGAGAAAGCATCTGTTGCCTTGGTATGATCTAAAATGGGCTTGTCTTTTTTTGCTAGAGCTGCTGTTCTTCTGCTACCTCTCTTATCGGATTCATCTGGAAAAACCCGACTTGCTTTTGGCATATAATAAGCATGAAAAGCCTCAAGACCATGTTCTATACGTCCTATACAGTAAGCCCGTTTTTCTTGGTTTGCGACGACAGTCCCCATCCCGCCCCATCCGGCGGCCAAGGTATGGGGTGTCTTGCGCAGCACGGGAATATCGTGCATCTTTCCGGTTTCGTCCCGTTCACAAACCAACACACAACTCGTATGTTCGGTGATCAGCTGATAGCGCACGGCCAGCTCGGTCGCTTGTGCTTCTGTCAACTCGTGTGATCGGATATAGGCCGCCATCCGAGGCAAGTTGGCGGTTTCTTCGCGCTCATCGCAAGACGTCATGACAAGCCACACAGCCTGTGTGACAGTTGTCCCATCCTCAAAAGTCACTTCCAGCCGTACTTGTCCTTTTGGACGAGTCTCGAACCAGCCAAACAGGTGCAACGTGTCACCGGCATAGATGGTTTCGAGTTGGGACGGCGACTGCAAGGTGGGCTGATCCGGCCAGGCCACTCGGATATCGCGGGCCTTTGGTTGATCCATCCGCCGAAACTGTCGGACGATTGATTCGGCCAGGCTTTCTCGGGGTGACACCAACTCACAGGCCCCCGACGTGGTTTCCGCAATTTGTCGCACCAGACCTTCCGACACAGCACTGCCGACGCCCACTGAAAAGATCCGTTGGCCGGATGCTTGTGCGGCCCTGATGATTCGTTCTTGCTCCCAGACCTCGCCATCTGTGATCAACAACAGATCGGCTGGTTTTCCTTCTGCCGTTGGCGATTGGTAGGCGGCCTCTAAGGCTGCCCCTAATTCCGTGCCACCCATGTCGGCTTCCATGCGTCTGATAAACTGAGCGGCGGTGCGAATATGCATCCCGGTAGCCAACACTGGTTCGGGGAACAGTAGCTGATGATGTGACCCGAAGGTCATCAGGTTGAAACGGTCGTTTGGCTGCAACAGGGCCAGAATTTCGTGTAAGGCCTCCTTTGCCTGTGCGATGGAGTCTCCGCTCATGGAACCGGAACAGTCCACTATCAGCGTGACACTACGATGCGAGGTCGAGACTTTCCGAGGGGCAACCGGATGGAAAGACGCCAGAGCCACGAACGCATCTTGATCTGGTGCCCAAAGTGCCTCCGTGGTGGTGTCGGCAGTTCCCTTGATCACCAGTACGAAATCCCGATCCATCTGAGAAGTGCCCCCCCGACAGCGCGATGTTTCGCACTCCTTCGACATCAGATACGGACACCATATGGGAGGGACTATGACAAGAGGCCTGTGCCAGTGCCCCTTCAATATGGATCTGCAGAGAGAATCCATACTCCGCCGACAAGGCTGATTCCGGAACCTCGTGGGATGCCAGACCACTGGCGGCTGGGTCGCCATATCGGGGTGCTACCGTCGTTGGCAGGTGGAACCGCAATTGATCATCTTGCCAGCGATGTAGCAGGGAGTAGCGAAAGCGGACCGTGGCGGTCTCGCCAGCATTCAGGTTACCCACGCTGACAGTGTATAGACCGGGCTCCAGTTGTCGCAGCAGTAAGGCCGAATCGCCTGAATCCAGGGCGTCTTCATAGTCCGACTCGGCTTGTGAATGAGGCCGGACCGATCCACGCAGAGTGGTTCCATTTAAATCCAACGTCAATTCCAGCAGGACGGCCTCCAGTGGCAAGGGGAAGGTGTAAACCGCCTCAATATGGCGGCTTTCCAGATTACGGTAGGTTTGGGCAACGACAGTGTCTGACAGCAGTCCCCGGATCCGGGTCTCGACGTCGACCGACACCAACGCCACCCGGGCGTCTTCAACAGGTTCCAATACGGCAGCGGTTGCATTCTTCATATAGATTACTCCTTCGGATTTAACAGGGTTTCGTACAACTCAATCACTCCGTCGGCCAATCGCCTGATTTCTTCTGGCGTCAGACCGGACCGTGCAGGTGTCAGGATCAGTTCCACTCCCTCACCGATCGTCACATGACTGCGGACATCGATTGATCCCTTCTTTATAGGGGGTGGTTTCACCAAAGCGTCTCCCGCATCCTCATCCTGGAACAACTCCCGGATGCGCTCCAGCCCCAGGCCAGCCTGTTGCCACTTGCGGATTTCCAGTAGTTGTCCCAAATGGCATCGGCTGTAATGAGCTCCCCGTCCTGCTCCCCCTGGACGGTCAACCAGCCCGATCTGGATGTAATAACGGATCGTTCGTCGGGGAAAACCCGTCAGTCCAGCGATCTCGTTCAAAGTGAAAGATTGTTTAGTCGTGTTCATGATCTTAAATATAACACCTTTACTGTTAAAATCAAGTGGCATTATGATAATTTCATATCGTTCTGCCTCCATGGCACTCAATTCGGGTCCGGTTGCAGAGTGGAAGTTCGACCCACCCACTTCTGTGATGGTAGGTCTGGACGGCCAGGAGGCAGAGGCACATGAACAATCCTGTTGATCAGATCAGGCGGGTCGCCAGATGGCACAGGACCAACCGCTCAATGCAGGTTGATTGGGAAAGCTCCCTGACGGGTAGTAAGACCGAGTTGCTCCATGAGCACACGAAATGCTGGATGGTTTGTGCATAAACAATGCACTACCTGCCGACCAACTTATCCCACTTCCGTTTTTTCCTGGTTGTAGACAGGTTGACTCGCCACCATGAAGGGCGGGAGGGAGGTATCGCAAAGGGTCGCCGACATGTTCAAGCCGCCGCCAAGTCAGACAGCCGTGGGGTTTAACTCCTCAATGTCGCTTCTGCAGGCATTTTTGGTGCCCATTGCCGACCGCTGGCTGTTGAGAACGTCATCCGACATGCTCGCATGTCGTTATGAGGTGTTCCGACAGGTGATGAAGCGGCATCGGACGAGGAAAAGCTGACCCTGTCATTGGATTTCGTCCAGTCCGACTACCCCAATGCCACGTCAATCGGGTTTTTGCTGGTTCGAAAAAGTGGATTTGGTTCTTTTGGAGACCGCACCCTGATGGATTGATTCAACACATTGCATGCGGTCCATGACTGTGCGGAGTTTATCAACGACGTTATTCAACCGGCTCAACCGGAATAATAGCTTATCCCGATAGGGCGATTGAGTTCGAGGTGCGGAAGGCACCGAGATGCCTTGCCACTTAACGCACTGAATTAGCACATCGGCAAGGGTCGGGTCGATGATGCGATGCTACCGACAGGATAGATGAGGCAGGCTTCGGACCGTCGATTTATGCCATGGAGCAGGACATATGACGTTCTGGAGGTGTTCCTTTGTGCTTCTTCCCAAAGGTGATGACTCGACTTCACCCGAGGATTTGGCATATGCGACCTTCCGCTATCCGCCTTGCATATCGGTGGTCTTGGCAGGGTGCATCAGCCAATCATTAATGGCTTGAATATCTTCATCCCCGAGGTCACCGACGGCCTCCTCCAGACGCAATATCGAAAGGAGGTAGTTATACCGGGCTCGCAGATAGTTGGTCCGAGACTCGGAAAGATCCCTTTGTGCGTCCAGCACATCCAGGTTGGTGGTCAATCCCGCCCGAAACCCTTCTTCCTTGGCCTGAAGAGCGCTTTCACCGGCCACAATGGCTTCTGCCAGGGCAGTCACCTGACTGATTCCACTGGTAATCGCCAGAAAAGCCGACGTGGTAGAAGAAGTGGCGCGACGTCGAGCCTCTTCCAATGATTGTTCTGCGGAATTGGTCCGAAATCCCGCCTGCATGGTTCTCAGATGAGCCCTTCCCCCGGCGTACAGTGGCATATTCAAATTGACCTTGACGGTGGAGGATTGATAGGAACTGTTCACAGAGCGAAAGTCGTTGTCGAACCAGCGCTGACTGACCTCCAGACCGATGACGGGGCTTCGGGCGGCACGTTGTCGGTCCACTTCAAGATTTGCAATCTCAAGGCTCCGGGCCCGAAATTGCACCAACAGGTTATCGGTGCGCGCCCGATCTATCCAGTGGGCAATCTGGTTGGGTTCCGGTGGATTCAACGGTGAATCTTCGGCCAGTTGAGAAATAGAGGCCGGCATCATGGTGATAATCTCGATCAATGCCTGACGGGCGTTGCTGATTTGGATGTCAGCAGCGATCAAGTCCGCGTCGGCCTTCTGATAACGAGCCCGAGCATCAAACAGATCCGTCCGGGTACCGAGCCCGACTTCGAGTCGTTGCTTGGCCAGATCCATCTGTCTCTCAATGGCGATTTTCTGTCGTCTCGCCACTTCCTTGGCATCCCATGCAGAGAGCAGATTGAAATATCGTTCCGCGACGCGCAAGGTGAGCCCATCCTTGGCGAACTCGAATTCCAGTAGCGCATTTTGAACCTCTAGTTTGGCTTGACTGTACTGGATCCGGTTCGGCTGGTTGAAGAGTGTATAGTTGAGAACGATACCCGTTTCGTGGTTGTCTCCACTCCGGTTGTCTCCAAAGGCGCTACTGCGTTGTCTACTGAAGGAGCCAACCCCGGTCACGGTTGGCTTGAGTGTCGATTTGGCCAGATCAAGGTTGATCAGTGAAGCTTCATAATTTTCCTTGGCCGCCAGATAGTTGGCATCATTTTGTAGTGCCAATTGGTAGACATCCCACAAGTCTTCACTTCTGGCCTGCCAGCTGCCGAGCAGCATGACCGACAACAGTACGACCTGCAACCCCCGCCAGGCAGTAAAGACTTGTGTATTCGTTATTTTGAACATACTCGGTAGACAGAAGATTAGGTGACTTGATAACGAAAATTGCCGGTAATATCAAAAGACAAATTCTGGGCGGTCTTCAGCGTTTTTCAGTCGCGGGGCGTTCGTCTCGAACAGGCTTCGACGGATTATACCCTCGTTGGTATGTTGGTACAGCACAGCCTGCATGGCTGGCCAATGACCCTCAATTCCCACAAGGCGTCCATCTTGGGCGAGACCCGCCAGCATCTTGTCTGGCATGCGAGTTACAGACCCACTCACCAGAATGGCATCGAACGCTCCCGATTCGCCCCAGCCATCATGGGCATCCCCCTCCTCCAGAGTGAAGTTCTGCAACCCGGTGATACCTAGATTCCGCTTCGCTTGGGCAAGCCAGGCTGGATTGATGTCCACGCTGGTGACATGAGAAGCGATCAGGCAAAGGAGCGCAGTGACATAACCGCTGCCTGTACCCACTTCCAGCACCTTGTCGGTTGGCTCCAGATGGAGTGATTCCATCATCCGGGCACTGACCTTGGGTTCCAGCATGACCTCTCCGTCTCCCAAGGGTATCTGCACATCGGCGAATGCGAGGTTCCGATAGTCTTCAGGAACGAAATCCTCACGTCTGATCCTGCCCAAGGCATTCAGTGTCTGCAAATCCAATACATTCCATGGGCGGATCTGTTGGTCAATCATGTTGGCTCGGGCCGCCTCAAAATCCATATGTCAATCGGGCAGAAAGAATGAAATTCGAACCATTCTAACAAATTTTGCCAAACAGTGTCTGTATTATCGGGCTGCTGTTCAAGCCGGGTCAGGAGATGCGAGGAGCGGGACTTGGTTTTAGTGGCGGTTGGTAAGGTTGTCCAAACAATGTAGGCCTGAGTTCCACTCCGAAATGCAACATTCGCCGCGACCCCGGGATGAGGGGTAGCCCGAAGGGAGGGACCATGGCGGCGGAAAAATCAACGCCCCAGAGCGTTCATTCCGGCCATCGATGGGTTTAGTGCAGCAAACCCCGTAAAAGAGCATTGATTGCTGGTCAGCGTAATACAGCTTCTGTTGAATCGCAGTTGCCACTCGCTTGGAGTCATGGCCGACCAGCGCCTCGTCTGGATGGCCGTCATGGTGGTTCATGCTGGGGCGCTGTGCCCGAGCAGGCATCCTGTGACCTGCAGGCTTTCGCTGTCCATGACCCAAAAACGCCCGGACCGGATGGATGCGGCTTGATTCGCTGATGCCACAGTCTATGCCTGGGCGGCCATTGTTCCGGTCGACTTCGGGCAGGACCTCTTGTTCCCGCGAGGCGAACCGCCGGGTGCACAGATCTTTGTCCCAGTCGCGGTATTGCAGGCCGACTCACCGGGTCGAGATGTCTTTCCGGGACTGGGGATTGAGTCGGACCGAATCGATATCGAAAGGAGTGTTCTGGCAGTCACCATGTGAGTGATACGATACCGAAACGATGGGCGACTGCCGGAGACTTTTCAATGTAGGATCAGGGTATGCTGGATGGAGTTATGAGGTGACGCTGATCGACACCCATCCATTTCTCGGATCCGGGAATCCGGTGTCGATTTTTGGCAGGGCGTGGGACTTCTCATCTATTTCCATGGGGCGTCATCTTTCCATGAGACACAAATTTCCATCATATTGGTTCTTCCAAAAGAATTTGCGTAGTGCGTTATCCCTTGGCATCATCATATAATCCCGATTTTGCTCCCCTTTAATCGTCCGTTGTTGCAACCGTCGGCTTTTTGATTGGCCGATTCTCCCTAGCCATGACTGCCAAGTCTCCGCATGACTATCTGACCGATATTCTGAATGCTCGGGTCTATGATATTGCACAGGAAACGCCCCTGGATCATGCCTTGTGGCTCTCGGACCGGCTCGGCAATTTCATTCAACTTAAGCGTGAAGATCAGCAACCCGTGTTCTGCTACAAGGTGCGGGGGGCCTACAACAAGTTGGTTTCCCTGACGTCGGTGCAGCGCCAACGGGGTGTCGTGGCGGCTTCCGCCGGGAATCATGCCATTGGTGTGGCGATGAGTGCACACCGGCTGGGCTGCCCGGCCATCGTGGTCATGCCCCAGACTGCCCCGGAAGTGAAGGTCAATGCCGTGGAACGTTGGGGAGCAGAAGTCCGGAAGGTCGGTGACAGCTATGACAACGCAGCGGAGTATGCCCGAACGCTGTCGCAGGCCAACCGAATGCCGTTGATTCCTCCGTTTGACGACCCAGCCATCATCGCAGGCCAGGGAACCGTCGGAATGGAAATCCTCAAACAGAGTGTACGTCCAGTCGATGCGATTTTCCTGCCCGTGGGAGGCGGGGGACTGATCGCCGGGGTTGCGGTCTACGTTAAGCAAGTGCAACCCAAGGTGCGGATTATCGGTGTCGAACCGGAGGATTCCGATGCCATGACACGCTCCGTGCAGGCGGGACGCCGACTCAGGCTGAAGCAGGTCGGCATCTTTGCTGATGGGGTCGCTGTCAAACAGGTCGGAAAGGAAACATTTCGGCTGTGTCGTGACTTGGTCGACGAGTTCGTCCGTGTCAGCACCGATGAGATTTGTGCCGCCGTGAAGGATGTGTTCGAAGATACCCGAACCTTGGTCGAACCGTCGGGTGCGCTGGGTATCGCAGGCATGAAACGATGGCTCAAGGAGAGCGAGGAGCGAGGTCACCCGGTTCACAACCAGAATCTGGTCGCTATCAGCTCGGGCGCCAATATCAATTTTGATCGACTGCGCCATATTTCGGAAAGAGCGGAGATCGGGGAACGTCGTGAAGCCATCTTGGCCGTGACCATTCCCGAGCGTCCGGGTGCGTTCCGGGAATTTTGTCGGTCGATCGGCAATCGGCAGATATCCGAATTCAATTATCGCTATGCCACCGATGAATGTGCCCATATCTTTGTCGGAGTGCAGATTCAGGAGCAGGCCGAGATTGAGAAGCTGATCGTCAAGTTGGAGTCGGAGGGCTTTCCCACCCTGGATCTGACGGACAATGAGGTGGCCAAGGTGCACGCACGACATATGGTGGGGGGGCGTGCCCCAGGCCTGGAACATGAACGTATTTTCAGTTTCGAAATACCCGAGAGGATCGGAGCCCTGCGGGAATTTCTGGATCAACTCGGCGCGGAATTCAACATCACACTGTTTCATTACCGAAACCATGGGGCCGATTTCGGTCGGGTGCTTTGCGGCATTGCCGTTCCTCCGGATAAACGGTCGGTCTTTCGCCGTTTTCTGCAAGATTTGGGGTATGCCTATCGAGAGGAAACCGACAATCCGGTGTATCGATTGTTCTTGTCATGAGCCTAACCACATGAACAGACCAGACACAGATCAGAAAACCCGACTGGTGGGGATTTTCAGCATGCCAGGAGAGGGATTGGTGGTGGAGATCGGAGAAGGCGACAGCACCGCCTTGTTTGATCGCCAAGGATTGCAATACCGGATCGTCAAGAGAAAGCAACAGGGTCTGGATACCAGCACCGAGGAAAATGCGCTGTTGCAGATGAATAGTCATTCCAGCCATTCGTCGGTTTTGGAGGTCCAGTGAGTTTGGCGGTCGCTGACCATGTCAGCATGTTCTTACCGGCTTGGGAATTGGCGAATCCCGGGTCATTGTCATGTCGTCTGGAACCGAATGAGATTCACCTTTGGGTGGTCGATCTCAAGGCGCAGGAGCAGGGGCTGATGCCATACCTTACCTCGACCGACCGGCTTTGGGCCGAGCGGATCAGCCATGCCGGGAAGCGGCGGTGGTACTTGGGTGGCCGAGCGGGGATGAGATTGTTGTTGTCCGCCTATGTCGGCATCCCCGGGAACGAAATCCGATTCGAATATGGTTCTCGCGGCAAGCCAGCACTGCAGGATGCCTCACCGGGCGGTCGTATTCGTTTCAATTATAGTCTGTCCCAAGGCAAGGCGCTGTATGCCTTGTCCACATACCATGAGGTCGGAGTGGATATCGAGGTCCTGCCCCGACCCATCCGGGCTGAACGGGTGGCGGCGAGAAAACTGACCCGCACTGAGTGTGCGACATGGAAAACCATACCGCCCTTCGCAAGACATGATGCCATGCTGTGCTGCTGGACACGAAAGGAGGCGTATGGCAAGGTCTTGGGGGTCGGCATTCGTTATCACCTGGATCAGGTTGCCTTGTTTAAGACACTCGAGTCTTGCTGGTTCGGCACTTCGCTGGCCGGACTGTTCCCGAACACGGATACCGACCACCTAGCCGATTCACTGGCGGGGGTGCAGCTACAAATGCCCTTTTCGGCGGTGGCGGCCCTGATGTATTCCGATGTGGGACAGCCCAGACCCGCCATCCGGGCAAGACAGCTTGTGCTGCACTGACCGCGATCAGGTCATGCCGCATTTACGGGCGATTCGACCATGAAATTTGTCGATCTGGAAGCCCAATTCCGTTACCTTGAGGCCGATATCCGAAGCGCCATCGATGCCGTGTTGACCCACGGCCAATATATCATGGGTCCGGAGGTGTACGCCTTCGAGGACGAACTGGCGCAATACTGTGGTGCGGGGCACGTCATCAGTACCGCCAGCGGTACGGATGCCTTGCTGATGTGTCTGATGAGTTACGGGATCACCCCCGGTGACGCCATCATTGTGCCAGCCTTTTCGTTTGTTGCCACCGCCGAAGTGGCTCAGCTTCTGGGGGCCACGGTGGTGTTTGTCGATGTGGACCCGGTCACGTTCAACCTGGAGGTGAATCAATTGGCCGAGACGGTCAAACGGATTCGGCGTCAGGGTCGGTTGAGTCTGAAGGGCATCATCCCGGTGGACCTGTTTGGGTTGCCGGCGGATTATGAGACGATTGCCGGGATTGCCGGCGAACACGACTTGTTCGTGTTGGCTGATGCGGCCCAGAGCGTGGGTGGCATACGCCATGGGAAAAAGGTCGGTACTTTCGGGGATGTGACCGCCACGAGTTTCTATCCGTCCAAACCGCTCGGCGCCTATGGGGATGGGGGGGCGGTGTTCACGGATGACGCCCAGCGGGCGCAGTGGTTGCGGTCCATCCGCTGTCATGGCATGGGCAGCAGCCAGTATGACCATGTGCGGACCGGTATCACCGGACGACTGGATACGATTCAGGCGGCGGTACTGCGGTGCAAGCTTACCGTGCTGGATACGGAAATTTCGGCCCGGCAAAGGGTGGCGAACCGCTATCAAAGGGGCTTGTCCGACGTGCTGGCCACACCGACTATCCCGCCGGACTGTACCACGGCCTGGGCGCAATACACGCTACGTTCGGTCGACAGGGATCGGATTCGTCGGGCACTTGAGGTGGCGGACATTCCCTCGGCCGTCTATTATCCCTGTCCCCTGCATCAACAGCCCGTATTCCGTGCGGTTCACGGGGACGGCGTCAGCCTGCCGATTTCAGAGCAACTGGCGGGTGAAGTGTTCAGTCTGCCCATGCATCCTTACCTGACGCCATTTAATCAAGACCGGATCATTGACACGATTCGTCAGGCTCTCTGATCCCGCCATGAAACCAACCGGTGACAGAGACCATTACCCTGGTGGTATCGTTTGGATCAGCCTCGATCGCCCATCTCGGACCCGGTGACCGGCTCAGCGCGGGATAGCAGGATTCGACCCTGACCCTTCTCAGAAGCAGTCCCCATCGTCGGCCGCGGGTGATCCCGAGCCCAGTTTTGGCTTGGACCGGCGAACGGTTGATCAGGGTCAAGCGCTCTTTCGGGAGGGCGCCTTCTTGCGACTGGTGACTTTCCGGCTTTTGCCGACGCGGGTGCCACGTTGGCTGGCGGAAGCGGATTTCCGGGTATTGGCTTTCTTTTTGGTCTTCTTTTTTCGGCGGACCGGCGTCCCGTTTTTCAGCAGTTCCTGGCAGTCTGCCAGGGTCAGAGTCTTAGGCTCGACAATGTCCTTCGGAATCCTGGCATTGGTCTCGCCGTTGGTAATATAAGGGCCCCAGCGACCATTGAGGACCTGAACCCCCCCTTCACCGAAATCCTGGATGATGCGGTTGGCATCCCGTTCCTTTTTTTCCGCTACCAGCCTGAGAACGGTTTCCCGGTCCACGGTATAGGGATCATTTTCCTTGTTGAGCGACACGAATTGGTTTCCATAGCGCACATAAGGACCGAAGCGACCGATCGCCACCACCAGAGGTTCACCCTCGGGGGTCTCTCCCATATCCCGCGGTAGTCGGAACAGGTCGAGTGCCTCTTCCAGGGTGATTTGATCCAGCGTTTGGGTGGGGAGCAGGCTGGCGTAGATCGGCTTTTCCTCGTCATCCCGGGAACCGATCTGGGCCAATGGACCGTATCGGCCCATGCGGACAATGACGGGCTTGCCATGTTTGGGGTCCCGACCGAGGAGACGGTCCGGAGACAGATCCTCACGGCGGACGGTCGCCTGCTTTTCGGCCAACCGCTGTTCAAACGGGCCCCAGAACTCCCGCATCAACGGGACCCATTCCTTTTCTCCGCGGGAGATGGCGTCCAGGGCATCTTCCAGGCGGGCGGTGAACTCATAATCGACATACGGCGTAAAGTGCCGGGACAGGAAATGGTTGACGATCTTGCCAAGATCGGTGGCCTGAAAGCGTCGCTTCTCCAGCGTGACATAGGCCCGCCGCTGCAAGGTGCTGATGATATTGGCCCAGGTCGATGGGCGCCCGATGCCATGCTCTTCCAGGGTTTTGACCAGCGACGCCTCATTGAATCGGGGGGGAGGCTCGGTGAAATGCTGCAACGGCCTGATCGCCGTCAGGTGGACGAGGTCGCCCTCGGTCAGGTGCGGGAGCAGCCCCCCCGGTTCGTCCGATGCGGTCATCCCATCGGACTCTTCCCGGTACACGGACCGATAGCCGGGCACCCGCAGGTGGCGGCCGTTGGCCCGGAAGGTGCCGGCGGCCTCGGCGGCCAGGTCGACCGAGACCGTATCGAACACGGCCGGCCCCATTTGACAAGCCACCGCGCGCTTCCAGATCAGGTCGTACAGACGGAATTGCTCTGAGGTCAGCTGGCCCCGGAGCGTTTCGGGGGCGCGATGGGCCGACGTCGGCCGGATGGCCTCGTGGGCCTCCTGGGCGTTCTTGGCCTGGTTTTTGAAAAATCTGGGTTGGGGGGGCACCTGATCAGCCCCATAGCGCTGGCGGATCAGGGCCCTGATTTCCGCCAGGGCTTCGTTTGCCAAGGCCACTGAATCGGTCCGCATGTAGGTGATCAGACCGCCCGTCCCGGTGCCAGTGCCTTCGTACAACTGTTGCGCCACCTGCATCGTTCGACGTGTCGTGAATCCCAACTGGTGGGAGGCCTCCTGCTGCAAGGTGGACGTGGTGAAGGGGGGTTTGGGGGACTCCTTCACCTGCTTTCGGGTCACCTTGCTCACCCGCAATTGGCCGGGCCGGGCCTCCGAGGGCCCACTGAGGGCATCCTCGGTCGCGGCTCCCTCCCCGGACCCGACCGTCGCCCGGGACAATCGCGCTTCCACCTCGGCGGCTCTGTCGGCATTGGTGATGGCGAACTTTGCCAGCTTTTTGCCTTCGAACTCGATCAGTTTGCCGACAAACTTCGTCTCCTCCTGGCGGCAGTCCGCCTCGACGGTCCAATACTCCTGGGGAACGAATCGGGCGATTTCCTCATCCCGCTCGCAGATCAATCGCAGGGCCGGACTTTGCACCCGGCCGGCCGACAGTCCCGCCCGGATTTTTCGCCATAACAGCGGCGACAGGTTGAACCCCACCAGATGATCCAGGGCCCGACGCGCCTGATACGCATCAATGAGATGGTGAGACAGCTCCCGGGGATGGTCGACCGCCTGCCGAATGGCCTGTCGGGTGATTTCATGAAACTCCACCCGATACACCGGCTTGTTCCGGAGCAAGTGGCGTTCCTTGAGCAGTTCGTACAAATGCCATGAAATCGCTTCTCCTTCACGATCCGGGTCCGTGGCCAGGTACAGGGCGTCCGCTTTTTTCATCGCCCGGACGATCCGGTCGACATGCTTCTTGCTGTCCGGGATGATTTCATATCGCATCTGGAAATCCTGGGTCGGATCCACGGCCCCCTCTTTTGAGGGAAGGTCGCGCACATGACCAAAGGAAGCCAAGGCCATAAACTCATTGTCCAGATAACGCATCATGGACTTCGCCTTGGCGGGAGACTCGACAATAATCAGCGGTTTGCCCATGGAACTTGACATGGCGGTGAAATCAAACCATTCCTCGGGCAATCCCCCCCATCGGTTCTGACAGCATTTCCTGGCCGCATGCCCCGACCCCGGCTCGCCCTCCGGGGGCCTTCGCCCGCCCTCAGGTCGCGGCTCGGGAGCCTGACCGGACGGCTGAATCGGTTCGCCCCCGGGGAGGATGCCCTGATCCCGATAGGCCCCGCTCCGCCGCCGGCGAGCCCCCCTGGCTGCCAAGACGACCCCGGCCTCCGGGCAGTGACGACCAGAGGCTCCCGGCTCGAAAGCGGGGTCAGCCCCTCGGCCTGTCGTGCCAGGTCGCCGGGGGGCGCTCTGCGGTTTCGCTTATGCATACCAGGTTGTCCGATTAGTCGATCATCCGGTCTCTCATGACCTGCCCGAATTCTGCCTGTCCCGGCACCCACCCGAAGCGGGCTGGAGCCGGGACATCACTGTCTTGCCAGAGAGTCTCTCTTTGGGGACGCTCACAGGCCCCACCGCGTCAGTCAAGTCATGGTTCAAATGACCGGTCGTTTGGGGGCGACGACAGCGTGAACACCCCCCTAAAACGAGTGATTGATACGATCAGGCGACCCTCCCCACCTGAAGGGGGCGAAAGATGCCAGATTCGCGGACGGAAAAAAAGGGGGGGGGGGAATCCGGAGAACAGGGGAAAAGTCAACAGATCGTCAGATCCCTCATGAAAGCCCCCCCCCGTTCTTTGGCAGGAACCGTCGAAGGCCACCGGCGTTCAGGTCGTCGTTTTGATCGCATCGGTCTCGACCCATGGGGCACTTACATGATGGGTTGCTTCGACCAGACGCGGGAGGTGCCGATGTGGTTTGTCCAAGCATGTAGACCTACAATCCTTGACGATTTGCAGGTAAAATCACTGGATTGAGTCCGAGTGTGATCCGATAATGTGACTTCATTGGTTGGGGAGATTCAATCGATACCGTGGTGGGTGATGAATGTGTGAAACGCTTCGGGTTTTTTCTCCAAAGCCCACTGCTGCAAGGGCATGATGACTCGTTCATTATCCCGACTCCCTGATCGCGCTCTTTCGACCTGAGTCTTCTTCCCCCATTGACTCGAAATCCCTCAATCATGACAGAACGAACGGCCGATATCACCCGCCAAACGGCGGAAACCCGGACCCGGGTGGAGCTGAACCTTGATGGTTCTGGACAGGGCCGTTTCCAGACCGGTGTGCCGTTTCTTGAGCACATGCTGGATCAGGTGGCCAGGCATGGCGTGGTCGATCTCAACGTGGAGGCGGAAGGGGATTTGCACATTGACGATCATCACACAGTGGAGGATATTGGCATCACCCTTGGGCAGGCCATGCTGCGTGCTCTGGGAGACAAGGGACGGATTCGGCGCTATGGCCACGCTTATGTGCCGCTGGATGAATCGCTCAGCCGGGTCGTCATTGACTTTTCCGGGCGGCCCTTGCTGGTTCAACAGGTCACTTGGCCGGACGCGATGGTAGGCCGTTTTGCGACCCCGCTGGTGCATGAATTCTTCCAAGGGTTCTGCAATCATGCGCTGGCCACACTCCATGTGGATAACTTGCGGGGGGGGAATTCCCATCACGTTGCCGAGACCCTGTTCAAGGCCTTCGGACGGGCCATCAGGATAGCGACCGAGATTGATCCCCGCATGCCGGGAGTGCCGTCTACAAAGGGTGTGCTTTAGCCCACATAGCCACTATATCGATCCATGCCTGCGGTCGTGATCGTCAATCTGGGGACAGGTAACCTGCGGTCTGTTCACAAGGCCCTTGAGCATGTGGGTGCGCGTGATGTGCGGATCAGTTCCGAGCCTTCGGATATCCGAAATGCCGGCCATCTGGTCCTGCCGGGACAGGGTGCCATCGGGACTTGGATGCGTCAGTTGGGCGAGCGGCCTGAATTGGCGGGTGCCGTGCGAGATCGTCTGCACGAGGGTCCGGTTCTCGGTATTTGCCTGGGATTGCAGGCCCTGTATGCCCAAAGTGAGGAAAATGGTGGAGTCGACTGTCTGGACCTGTTGGCCGGTCAGGTGCGCCATTTCACCAGTGCTCAAAGTGGGCAGGAACCGTGGAGCGCCACCGATGCTGCTCCGAGAAAAATCCCCCACATGGGCTGGAACCAGGTGCGACAAACGGCCCGGCATCCGCTGTGGCAAGGCATCGACGACCAGCAGCGATTCTACTTTGTGCACAGCTATTATGTGGAATCCAGCGAAGCGGAGGAAGTGGCGGGCATCTGTATCTACGGCCACTGCTTTACTGCTGTGGCCGCCCGTGGCCACCTGTTTGCCACGCAGTTCCATCCCGAAAAGAGCCAGCGAGATGGCCTGCGCCTCTTGTATAATTTTATCCACTGGAACGGAGTGCACTGACATGCTCCTGATACCGGCGATTGATCTTAAGGAGGGTCGATGCGTGCGCCTGCGACAAGGCGACATGCAGGATGCCACCGTCTTTTCCGACCAACCGCTGGAAGTGGCCCAACGATGGGCGGAGGCCGGGGCCCGCCGGCTGCACATCGTCGACCTGGATGGGGCCCTGCGGGGAGAGCCTGTCAATGCCGATATCATTCATGACATTGCCGAAACGTATCCGGATATCCCCATTCAGGTGGGCGGTGGTATCCGCAACGAGTCTACGGTCGATATCTATATCCAAGCCGGCGTCCGTTACATCATCATCGGGACCCAGGCGGTCAACGAGCCGCATCTGATCAGCGATCTGTGCGCTGAATTCCCTACTCGGATCATTGTCGGTCTGGATGCGAAGGAAGGACGAGTGGCCACGGATGGCTGGTCAAAGTTGTCCCGACATGACGCCATTGACATGGCCCGACATTTTGAGGACGATGGCGTCGAGGCCATTATCTATACGGATATTGCGCGCGATGGCATGATGTTGGGAGTCAACATCGCCGATACGGTCAAACTGGCGGAAGCCATCAACATTCCGGTCATTGCCGCTGGCGGGATTCACGATCTTGACAATGTCAGGGCACTCGCCAAGGTGTCCGCAGCGGGAATTATCGGGGCGATTACCGGTCGCGCGATCTATGAAGGCACGCTGGATTTTGCGCAGGCCCAGCAAGCCGCCGATGAGATCGCCGGACATGGTGTCTTCGGATTGTAGAACGGTTTTCCGGTCGATCAGAATTCATGGGTCTTGCCTGCCGAATTATCCCCTGCCTGGATGTGGATGCGGGTCGGGTCGTCAAAGGGATTCGGTTTGTAGATATCCAGGATGCCGGCGACCCGGTGGTCGTGGCGCAAAACTACGACCGCCAGGGGGCCGACGAAATCACTTTCCTGGACATCACCGCGAGTTCCGACCGGCGAGATACGATCATTCAGGTGGTGGAAACGGTGGCCAATGAGGTGTTCATTCCGTTGACGGTGGGCGGGGGGGTCCGACGGCTGGAAGATATCCACCGTCTGCTCGACGTTGGAGCCGACAAGGTGTCGATCAACACCGCTGCCGTCAGCCGCCCGGGATTCATCCATGACGCCAGTCAGCATTTTGGTAACCAGTGCATTGTAGTGGCCATCGACGCCAAGCGCGTCGAGCGGGACGGTGATCTCCCCGCTTGGGAGGTGTTTACCCATGGAGGTCGCCATCCCACCGGTCTGGATGCGGTGGAATGGGCGCAGAGGATGGAGGGCCTGGGGGCGGGAGAATTGCTGGTGACCAGCATGGACCGGGATGGCACCCGCCACGGATTCGATCTGGCACTGATGCGGGCGATGACCTCCTCGGTCCGGGTGCCGGTGATTGCTTCCGGTGGTGTCGGGACTCTGGCCCATCTGGCTGACGGGGTCCTCGAAGGAGGGGCGGATGCGGTCCTGGCGGCCAGTATCTTCCATTTCGGACAGCACACGGTGCGGGAAGCCAAACAGTATATGGCCGAGCGAGGCATTGAGGTCAGGCGGTGATTTCCCCCATGAGATGTAAAAAAGCAGGCGGGGAATCGACGGGTGATCAGGTCAACATCAACCGGATCAGGACAAGACAATGAACCAACGACTACTGGATTGTGTTCGATGGAACCGGGATGGTCTCATACCCGCCATTGCCCAAGATCAGGTGTCCGGCCGGGTCCTCATGATGGCTTGGATGAATCGTGAGGCGTTGGCTCTCAGCCTGAAAGAAGGTCGTGCCGTCTACTGGTCCCGTTCACGGCAGAAGCTCTGGCGAAAAGGGGAAGTGTCGGGTCACATACAGATCCTCAAGGAAATCCGGATTGACTGTGATTCGGATACCATTTTAATGCAGGTGGAACAGGTGGGAGGCATTGCCTGCCATACCGGTCGCCAAAGCTGTTTTTACCTGCGATATGAAGACGGGCAGTGGGTGGCCGTGGACCCGATGCTCAAGGAGCCCGAAGAGATCTATGGTGCCACTTGAGCCCCCATCGAATGATATGCTGCTGGAGCAGTTGGAGTCGGTGATCCAATCGCGCCGAACGCATGATCCGAATGGCTCTTATGTCGCTGACTTGTTGGCTGGCCAGGAAGATCGGCTGCTGAAAAAGATCGGTGAAGAGGCGGGCGAAGTCATGCTCGCGGCCAAATCGGGAGACCGTGGGATGATTGCGGCCGAGGTGGCGGATCTGTTGTTTCATCTGCTGGTCCTGCTGGCGCGATATGATCTGAAGCTGGATGATGTGCAGCGGGTACTGCAATCGCGCAGGGGCCGTTCCCGGGGGACGGAAAATAATGTGCGCACCCCCCCTGATTACCGCTAGAATGTACAATTTGCATTTATCTCAAGCATCTGTCTGTTGAGGGTGTGGTAGACCACACGTTCCACCCGCATAAGAGACATGACGCTTGACAACCAATCTGGAGAAAGAACATGGGTTTTGGCGGTATTAGTCCATTTCAGTTATTGATCATACTGGCCATCGTGCTACTGATCTTCGGTACCAAGAAACTGCGGGGCCTTGGCGGCGATCTTGGGGGAGCGATCAAGGGATTCAAGAAAGCCATGAAAGAGGATCAAGCCCAAGACAAGCCGGGGGATCCCAATACGTTGGACCAGGCGCAGGATGATTCTCCCGCCAGTGGGGTGGCTGAGTCAGTGGCCGATACACCGGACAAACAGGCGGACGACCGGAAAACTTGAACCGATTGCCGCGTTGATGCCTGCCGGGGTTGAAACATGCCGTTTGACATCGGGTTTTGGGAACTGACGATTATTGGCGTCGTGGCGCTCGTCATTGTGGGACCGGAGCGCTTGCCCAAGCTGGCCCGCACCGCTGGTCTGTGGATCGGCAAGGCCCGCCGGATGGTATCGGATGTCAAGCGAGATATTGACCGGGAACTCAAGGCCAGTGAACTGTCGGAACTCAAAGAAGGACTTGAGACAGCCCGCCAGGAAGTCACCAAGGCTGGTCAGACGATCCAGCAAGCCAGTGACACGGAAGAATTGAAATCTTCCCTTCAGGATGCCGTGCAGGAGGCGACCCCCGTCACACAGGCCATCCAGTCTGACCTAGACGAGATTGATGAAATCGCACAACAGATGGACAAGGAAATCCATGCTGCCGACCCGACTGCCGAGGCGGCACCTGCTGATTTCCCCTCTTCGGATTCCCGCGATGACAAGGCATCGCTTGAGCGTGAAACGGCCGCGCCTGTAGAGCCGCAAGCCGATCCGGAACCCCGGGCGGAATCCAGTCTCCGGTGAGTCAGAAAACTCCACTCGGGGAAGGCACCCTGATTTCCCATCTCCTGGAACTCAGGGACCGACTGCTGCGCGCCATCCTGGCGGTCGTGATCATCTTTGTCTGCCTGGTGCCCTTTGCCAACGATCTCTACGAAATCCTCGCCAAGCCGCTCATGTCGGCGTTGCCGGAAGGCAACAGCATGATTTCCACCGAGCCGCACGGGCCATTCTTCGTGCCGTTCAAGTTCGCCTTTGCCTGTGCGTTTGCCATTGCGGTGCCCTATGTGCTGTATCAGGTCTGGGCGTTTGTGGCGCCTGGACTGTATCAGCACGAGAAACGCATGGTCCTGCCGATCATCGTGTCCAGCAGCCTGTTGTTCTATCTGGGGATCGTCTTTGCCTATTTCGTGGTATTCCCCATCATTTTTGCCTTCTTTGCTGGCAGTGCGCCTGAAGGAGTCCGGGTGATGACCGACATCAATGCCTACTTCAGTTTCGTCGTTAAGCTGTTTTTTGCCTTCGGCGTCGCGTTCGAGGTGCCGGTGGCCACCGTGATCTTCGTCAAGCTGGGCATCACGACACCGGAAGATCTGCAGGCCAAACGTCCCTACATCATCATCGTGGCTTTCGTGGTGGGCATGCTGATGACCCCACCGGATATTTTTTCCCAGACATTGCTGGCGATTCCGGTGTGGTTGCTGTTTGAACTCGGTTTGTTCACGTCACGCTACATCGCCAAAAAGGAGGCAGAAAAAGAGGCCGCTGAACAGGGGGAGGTGCCCGGGGAAGAGACACTCACCGATTCTTGATGCCATCTTCAAAGAGCGCTCGTCCGGTATTGCCGGGTTTTGTCTCAATGGTGGCACTTCACCGCCGTCCTGGTTCCCTGCCTGGAAGACACCCTGTGGGTGTTTTGCGTACGACAGGGGATGTCTCACGGGGTTGCTCACTGGATTCAGGGTGTTCGAAGGATGCATGGAGTCGGCCCACGTCCAATTGATGCTGAAGAATGGCCAGCAGTGCCCCATACATCGGCAGGAATACGATCAAGGAGACCAGGATCTTGAAGGCGAGATCCACTGTGGCCACTTCTGGCCAGTGCATCGCCATGAAGGGATCGCTGGAGCGAACGAAGGCCGCTGCAAAGAACACATAAGTATCGATAATGTTGGCGAAGAAGGTGGAAGCCGCTGGCGCGGCCCACCACGCACTGAAGCGTACCCGGATTTTCTGGAATACATGGATGTCCAGAATCTGTCCGGTGAGGTACGCCGTTCCACTGGCCATCCCGATCCGCCAGTCGGCTAGCCAGGCGCTGACCACAATGGCCGGAATATAGGCGTAGCCGACAATGCGTCTGGCGATTCGCTGGTCGAGCAGCCTGACGGTCAAATCCGTTGCCAAGATGACCAAGGGGAACACGAACATCGCCCAGGTGAAGGGGTATCCGAAGATGGTGCCGGTAAACTGCACCGTGTAGTTCGCCAGCGCGATGATTCCAATGTGAAAAAGAACCAACCAGTAGACGAACGGCAGGCGAGGGTTTTGCAAGATTCCAAGAATGATGGTGGGTGGGTATTATCCCCGGATCGGCCTACCCGGGCCAACCCCTGGGTCTTGCGCGGGTCTTGGTCAGTGTCGGACGTCAGTCGACAACCGATGTAGATACTGAAAAGATGAGGGCCCTGTTTCGTTCGGGTACATCGTTGTACACTGCAGGTTTTACGGGTGGGACGGGTGGCATCTGGCTGGGGGATCCTGGGCTGATGCCACAAAAGGGTCGGTGCGTCCGCCCGTGCAAGGGCATTGACTCAATGAATAAGAAATTCCAGATCCAGAGTGAGGCATGTCCACCCGTGAGGTCTTGATCTTCCGATCACCGGTGTCCCTAGGGGCAGTAAAAAATTTTGATTTTCAATGACTTGTTCTGAATTAACGCAGTGCGCACTCCGAGCACGACTTCATATGGTTTGGGCTACAACCAAGGCCCCAACATAAGAAGTCCCTTTGCGTTCATGCCGACCACCGAACAGGCGACTCGTTCACGATCAATCCAGTCTATAGCGGGTCGATTGACCATTCGCCTATTCTCAACTGGTCTCTCCCGAAAGAACTTCCCAGACTCGTTTGTACCCGATCCCTGACAACGCCGATCCCTCCGGCCTCACCTCTTCCCAGTCATCGGCATCAAGTTTCCGCAGGAAGTGCCGCGCCTTACCCACCGAATACCGACTTCTATTCAACTTCCGGTACCAACTGCCCAGTGCCTCGGCCGCGCTGCGCGGTACGGAGTTCATCCGCATGAGCACCGCTTCCTCGCTGCTGACACCATGATAAATCATGGCGGGAAGCACATTGATCTGACGTTTTTCCGCTTCGGATAGCTTCTCAAAATCGATCCCCAGTCGGCTGAGAGCCGACACCCCCCAGGTTCCACTGTTGACGATCGTACGATAAATAGCTCTGCATGCACTCGTCAGCGCAGTGGTGCCCGCCTCGTCATCTGTCTCGCGACTGAAATACTTGCCCGCGATCGCTCGAAGACTCTTGCCATGCACCCAATCATTGGTAATCTCCGAGATCCGGCTTTGGTCAAAACCGTTACCAACCAACTCGATCAGGTCGTGCTTAAGTTGTGGCACCTTCAACATGATACCGAACAGGTCGGCCATTCTACCGCCGTGGCCGAACAGGCTCTCCGGCACCCAGTCAGCGGCTGTCAGCGGACTTTCCAGGTTGTGCATGCCACTCATTGCTGCTCGGACACCTTCCGGCGAGAACCCGGTGGCATCCGCGAGTCCCGCGGTTCCTTTGAGCATGGTGGCGTGTTCGCGCACATAGCGCTGCGTCGCTTCCAAGAGAGCATCCGCCTTATGCCTTTGCTCCGGATCATTTCGCATCAAGGTGTATCCGTATGTCTGCCTCAGAAGTTGATCAGAGTCCGCCAGTACCGCATCCAAATTCCTCTTCTCCGCCCAAAGATGGGCGATATAGCAGCGAAAATCCACCCACTGATCTTTCCAAAGAACCTCCGACAGTTGCGCCAGAGCCCCTTGGGCGGCAAGTTCGTCGACGAGCGTTACAAGGCGGGATGCCAATGCGCCGGTATTGCGACTCACAAACGCCATCATCGCATCGCGGTCTGTCCCTTCGGACAGACCCACTACACCGACACTGTCGTGACCAATGCGGCCCGCACGACCTGCCAGATTCCAGAACTCCCGTGCCCCAATTTCCATCGAACTGGTGCCCTGCGGCACAAATCGTGAGGCCAGGAAGACCGAAGACACCGGGAAGTTGATGCCTTGCGCAATCGTCGATGTTGCACAGAGCATCCGGAGGCTGCCGGTCTCTGCGAGCCATTCCATGAGCGCCCGGACATCGTCGGACAGCCCGGCATGGTGTACCCCAATACCCCGCTCCAGCAGGCCGATCAATGGGAATGCAGCACTGATTTCAGTGTGCAGAAAGTCCTGGATCAGTCTGATGTCGGGCGGTACCTCATTCATCCTCGGAAGACTCCGTGCGGCTTCGGTTGCCATCGTCCAGACCGTGGGAATGCTGTTGGCCACAGCAACACTTGTGCCCCGCGCCGACATGACGGCCCCGATGGCCGCTGTTTGAAGTCCAAGCCCCTTCTGAACGCCCTTCGTCAGTACCCGGCTTTTCGGCACACCAATAGGTTTTACGCCGCCCACACGATGCGTTCCGTGAAGTGGCATGGCCTTTTTTGTCGTGGTCAGTGTTTCGAAGTCGAGGTGCCAGCCGCCGCGTTCACTATCGTTGGCCACCGCACGATAGAGACCGATGATCCGTTCGTTGGGTTTCCATGGAACTGTACCCAGACTGATCGCCTTGCCGGCATTGATGTCCTGCGCCAGCCACCGTGCCACGGATTCCGTGCCTTCCACGTAGGGCATCAGCAAAAGGAAGTTTGCCTGCGGGCAGTCTCGCTTGACCGTCGCCAACAGCAATTCGATTCGTAAGCCCCGCCCCTCTGATTCTAGGTTGTGGGCTTCGTCCATCACGACCAGCGCGAGTGGACGCTCCACCTTCTTGTTGCGGATCACCAGCGACAGCTTCTCTGGGGTCGCGATGAGAATATCGAACGGCACGTCCCTATTGGTGAGGATTTCCTCCTCGAACGTGTCCACCTCAATGGCCGCGGTCAGTTGTTCGACTCGTAGGCCAATCGGCTCGAAGTCGACTCGTAGGCGTCGGGTAATCTGTGCCGATAGCGCACGGGTTGGTGCGACATAGACCACCCATCCGTGATCTGCCTGGAACTGATTCAACGCCTGTAAGATGCGGAACTGGGCCAGCAGTGTCTTGCCGCCCGAGGTGGGCATGTCGACGACGATCGCGGTCTTCGCTTGGTCGAGCAGACCCTGTTCAAGTAGCGCGGCACGCTGTGGTGGTAACAGCTCGAACATCGCCTGGTGTTCCCGATGCGTCAAGGAGTGCACGAAGTCCGTGGTTCGCGAGTTGACCGCTCGCGTCGTCCACCACAGCGAATTCGTCACCATCACGCGCGCCGTCGCGTGCAGCCATCTGAGCATCATCTCATGCTGCGCATCCCCAGAAGCGGTCGCCGCGAGGATTCCCGCCTCGAAATGCTTGTCCAGAGTTCCGAACGGGTCGCTCGGCTCCCCTTGGAGCATGTACCTTGCCAGCGTCTCCGTGGCTTTCGCCCAGTGGTAAAGTGCCACCAGCCGAAAGACGATGGCTCGGTCTATCGTCCCCGAATCATTTTGCAGACGATTTGCCTCATGAACCTCCTGGTCTTGGCGCAAGCCCGCGATGATCTCTCGAACCCGATCCAGATCATCCCATCCTTGCTTGCGGAACAACCTGATCCAGCAGTCGAACAGTCGGTAAAGGACCCTGCGGTCCCATTCGGTCGTCGCGACGCTCGGGACCCTCAATGCCTCTCCCTGCTCCCGATACCAGCGCCGTAGATCTGACCAGCGGTCACCGCAATACGCGACCGTAGAGAGTTGAAGCACGAAGAACAGACGGTCCTGCGTCTTCACCGGAACAGGAAGGAGCCTGCGGATGTCGAATGCCCGGAACGAAGCGGCAATCGCTTGATCCCGGAGTTGCTGTTTGTCTCCAGCCGGACGGCTCAGTTCATCCAGGCCTTCAATGGCCGCCAGCTCGAAAGCCAGCGCCGCCCTTTCCAAGAGCGGTGTGTCCTCCCGGTCCTCTTCGAACGAGAAACTGATCTGCTTGCCGACCGCATGCTGCGCCAAACGTTGGTTGACGAGATCGCCTGTACGTGTCAGCCCCTGCGTCCCGATGGCGGAAACGGCCCAATGCTCGTTGAGTGCCTTCAATGCCTTGCTGGACAGGCTCACCGCTCCCTCCCGGTTCGCCATGAAACCATCGCCTCTCCAATCCCGTCCAGACTTTTCCGCGGCAGGTAGAGTGCCAGCATTTCAATGCATGTGCCCTTGGGACAGGCGTCGGCGAGGCTGTCGACCCGCTCCCGCAAGTCATTCTGGTGGGGTTTCACATCCCGAATAAGGCATCCGTAGAGATGAATATCGGATGTGTTTCGCAGATACCTGCTGGCTGCCCTCTCGAAACGCGCTCGCCATGGGGCAGCCCCAGCCCGGTGACCGAGATACTTTACAAGACCGTCGCGGATGGCTTCCTCGTCGCGCAGATCTTCCAATTGCTGCTTCCATCCGGTGCGGCCGTACATCACGCCGGGGGGATAGCGCTGTTCGCTCGAGATCTTCACCTCGCCAAATACCAGGCAATCGCCATTGTTGTCGGTCCCGAATCCGACCAGATCCGCCCCGGGCAGGCTGGAGCCACTCTTCCTCTCGTCCCGCCCATCCGGCCAAGGGAAACTGCACGATCGGTGGTCTGTGAGGTAGACCTCCGCAATCGCTTCGCCTACCCGCCAGTCTTCAATCCGGCGAGGATCCTTGAGAATGCGCCGCAATCTTTCCTGGGTGAAGTCCGTCTCCGCCAGACTCGCGAGAATGTCCTCAATATTCGCCTTGCCTTCGTCGTCGAACAGCACTTCCGCCACCCGGTCATCCATTGCGGTGCTTAGTTCGTTGTCGGACCATTGCAGTCCCAATCCAGAACACGGTGCCACGCCCAGACGATAAAGAACCACTCCTGCGCCCACCATCGCTAGCGCCTGCCCCGTACGTCAATCCAATCACAGGTCATTGCCCGATTCCGACTACAACGGACACACTCAAATATCCCGAATTCGGGTGCTGCGACCTTCCCCATATTGAATCAAATCCGGACAAGAGTCATGCCCTGTAATGTTCGTGCTTGAGCCATTCCAGAGCATGAGTTGACGGAATTGCGCCGTGAGATTTTCTTTCAGTTTCGATGTCGGCCAACTCTGCAAAGAGTCACAGTCACCCACTACCACAGCCAGCCAGATCATAGCATTTCGGGGGGTGAAATAGGTGCCATTTTCACCGATTTCCCACAATCATATTTCATTTTCCATCGCTTATACGTCACACTCAAGAGGTTTAACATCCGATGATGGGCGCCAAATTCCCGGGAAAGTATCGCAGCCCTCCAAGCCCGACAGGTCGTGCGTCAAACGCTTTGAGCATCCATCATCCACCCCAAGGGCGATGATAGGGTAAGAGCAACGGATGCTTGGGACCGCTGTCCCCAGTCGGACCAGAAGTAATCACGGATTTCTGAATCCCTGAAGTTTGGACAGAACCGAGATTTGTTTGCTTACGCACAGGTTGCTCCTGAAATTGTCGCAAGCAGGCAGTTTTTTGCATGTTGGAGTTGGCATAAAATAGGCAACCGAAGTGGATAATCGTGTCTTGTCGATATACCACTGGCCTCATCAACCCAACTCTCTCCTGCCCATGTCTGACGAAACCTACGAAGACGATATTGATCTGGCCAGTCTTCCGGACGATGAACTGGTGGAGCAGATGCATGATGATCTTTATGATGGGTTGCGTGAAGAGATCATCGAGGGCACCAATATCCTGTTGGAGCGCGGTTGGTCGGCGACCAGGGTGTTGGAGGAAGCTTTGGTGGAAGGGATGCGCATTGTCGGGATTGATTTTCGAGATGGGATATTGTTCGTGCCGGAAGTGCTGATGTCCGCCAATGCCATGAAGGGGGGGATGGGCGTGCTGCGGCCATTACTGGCCGAAACCGGAGCCAAGCCCATTGGTAAAATGGTGGTCGGAACTGTCAAGGGTGACATCCATGATATCGGCAAGAATCTGGTGGCCATGATGATGGAAGGGGCCGGGTTTGAAGTCATTGATCTCGGCATCGACAATCCGGTGGAAAACTATCTGCAAGCTATCGAGGAGCACCAACCGGATATTCTGGGCATGTCCGCCTTGCTGACCACCACCATGCCCTATATGAAAGTGGTGATTGACACGCTGGTGGAAAAGGGTATCAGGGATGACTATATTGTTCTGGTTGGTGGTGCGCCGCTGAATGAGGAATTTGGCAAGGCGGTGGGGGCGGATGCCTATTGCCGGGATGCCGCCGTGGCGGTGGAAACGGCCCAGACGCTGGTAGCTCAGCGGCGGGCGGCGGCCTGATGATCGATTTTGTGCGGTGTGGTGGGGTGGACAGGGTGCTAGTGATTGCCTGTGGGGCCTTGGCCCATGATCTGATCCGGGTCCGGGATGCCAATGGATGGGAATATCTTGACTTCCAGTGCCTCCCGGCGGAATTACATAATCAGCCACAGAAGATCCCCGAGGCGGTCAGGGACAAGATCCATGGCACCAAGGGGCAATATCAGGAGATTTTCGTGGCTTATTCCGATTGCGGTACCGGTGGAGAACTCGACCGGGTTTTGAAGGAGGAAGGAGTGGAACGTCTGCCGGGTGCTCACTGCTACGAAATGTTCGCTGGCCGCGAAACTTTCTCACGCCTGCATGAGGCGGAACTGGGCACATTCTACCTGACAGATTTTCTGGCAAGACATTTTGAACGCCTCATGATCCAAGGGCTCGGGTTGGACCGGCACCCAGAGTTGCGAGATGTCTATTTCCGCCATTACCGCAAGCTCGTGCTTCTGGCGCAGTTGGATGCCCCGGAGATTGAGAAACGTGCTCGTGCAGCGGCGGACTTTCTTGGCCTGACGTTTGAGAAGGTCATGACCGGCGACGGTGAATTGACCCACGCGTTGAAAGTACGATTGGGTGTGACGAAGCGTGCTGCCTGATTTCCTGGCCGGGAATCCGGTCTGCCTTCCCACTCGGTGCTGACATTCAAGACTCTAGTTCGATGGCCGATCTGATTACGGTGTACTGGCGCGATATCCCGGCCCAGGTGATGGCAAAGCAACGGCGCAAAACGGCCAAGGTCGTACTGGATGATCGTTTTGCCGAAGCCATTGACCAGGCGGCCATGCGGGCCGGGATGGTGGGCACAGATGCCTATTTGGAACAATGGAGACGGGTCAGTGTTCCGTGCGAAGAGGATCTTCAGACTGTGGTTCAGGAAGCGGCAGAGTGCCTGGAAGCCCGCTATGACCGAGACCGGCTTTTATCGCTGGTCCGGAACGAAGGCAAAGAGCCGGTGGTCTGATTCCCGGTTCGGCCGACACACACAAACCCATCATTGTCTTGTCGATGACACACACCGTTATCAGTTCAGCAACCGCCGAGGTCAGGATCGGGTTTGACGAGCCTTTTGTGGTGATTGGTGAGCGGATCAATCCGACCGGGCGCAAGGTGCTGGCAGAGGAAATGCGCCATGGAGATTACAGCCGGGTCGAGGCGGATGCACTGGCTCAGGTGGCAGCGGGTGCCACCGTACTGGATGTCAACGCCGGTATTCCCCTGGCAGATGAGCCGCGCATTCTGGCGGAAGCGATCCAACTGGTGCAGTCCATCACTGCTGTTCCCTTGTCCATTGATTCTTCCATCGTGGCCGCCCTGGAAGCCGGGCTCGAGGCCTACCAGGGTAAACCCCTGCTCAATTCGGTCACCGGCGAGGATGAAAGACTGGAGGCTGTCCTGCCGCTGGTGAAAAAATATGGTTGTGCGGTCGTGGCGATTTCCAATGACGAGGCGGGGATTTCAGAAAATCCGGATGAGCGTTTTGAGGTGGCGAAGAAGATCGTGGAACGCGCCGCGGACCATGGTATTTCCTACCGTGATATTGTGGTGGATCCACTGGTGATGCCGGTTGGGGCGGTGAACAGTGCGGGCAAGCAGGTCATCCATCTGGTGAACCGGTTGCGGAAGGAACTCAAGGTCAATACCACCTGTGGCGCCTCCAACTTCAGTTTCGGGATACCGAACCGAAAAGGCATGGATGCGCACTTTCTCAGCATGGCCATCGGGGCCGGCATGACCTCTGCCATTACCAATCCGCTCCATGAGGAAGTGACACAGGCGATCATGGCGGCCAATGTCGTCATGGGACACGATCACAATTGTGCTCGTTGGTTGCGGCGTTATCGTCAGCCCCCATCACCCGTCGAGGCTTCTTCCGCTGTCCCTAGGCGGGTCCGTCGCCGTCGCCGTGGTTGAATGGCTTGACCGCGACGTCATTCCATTGCAGGTCATGGTCGGTGTTCGCCTGACATCCCGATACCGGCGGTCTGAGACTTCATATGATGGCCGACCAGGACCTGACCACAAGAGAGTGGAATCGACCGCATCCACACGACGGATCATGGTGCGAGGTCGAGGGGGGAAGGGGAGCGGCATCACGGCCATGGGGTGCTCTGATGGATAGGGGGCGAGTTGGGTGATGAGTGAAGGACAGTCCATCCAAGTGGTGTTTACCCCTTCCGGAAAGCGTGGAAAAATCCCCTATGGAAAATCGGTCCTGGATGCCGCCCGGATGCTGGGAGTCGATCTGGATACGGTGTGCGGGGGGCGTGGAATCTGTGACCGGTGTCAAGTGGATCTGAGTGTGGGGGAGTTCGCCAAGTTGGGGATTCACTCCCTGGCCGACCACCTGAGTCCCCACTCCTCCAGTGAGCGGGAATATTTCAGTCCGGATACGCCCCCCACTCGGAGGCTGGGCTGTCAGGCGCGGCTTCTGGGCGATGTGGTGATTGATGTGCCTCCCGAGAGCCAGGCCCACCGTCAGGTCGTACGCAAACGGGCCGAAGTCCATGGTATCCACCTCAATTCCGCGATCAAACTGCACTATGTCGAAGTCCCCGAACCGAATATGCATGAGCCCAGCGGCGATCTTCAGCGGCTTGTGGATGCGCTGGAGTTCGAATGGGGGCTGACAGAACTGACGTGTGACACACACCTGCTCGGCCAACTGCAGAGCGTTCTTCGCGATGGGGATTGGTGTGTGACGGCAGCGGTGCATTACGGCCATCGGATCATTGGACTGTGGCCCGGCCTCAAGGACCGGGTTTACGGGCTTGCCATCGATGTCGGCTCGACCACCATTGCTGCGCATCTATGTGACCTGTCCACGGGGCAGGTCAAGGCTTCTTCGGGTCGGATGAATCCCCAAATCCGTTTTGGCGAAGATCTCATGAGCCGGGTGTCCTATGCCATGTTGAACCCGGGGGGTGAGAAGGCCATGACCCGTGTGGTGCGAGAGGCGATTCAGGGACTGGTGGAAGAGTTATCCCGGGAAGGGGAGGTGGCCCTAACCGACATTGTCGACATGACCTTGGTGGGCAATCCGGTGATGCATCACCTGCTCCTTGACATCAACCCGGTCGAACTGGGCGGAGCCCCCTTTGCCTTGGCCGTGGATCGGGCGGTGGACACCCGCGCATCCGAACTGGACCTCAACATCAACCCGGGCACCCGGGTGTATGTGTTGCCGTGTATCGCAGGCCATGTGGGGGCGGATGCCGCCGCCGCCGTGCTGTCGGAAGCCCCCTACGATCGCAGTGAATTGACGCTGGTCGTGGATGTAGGGACCAATGCGGAAATTGTACTGGGCAACCACCGGCGCATGGTGGCCGCATCCAGCCCCACCGGTCCCGCGTTTGAAGGGGCCCAGATCAGCGGGGGTCAGCGGGCGGCTCCCGGCGCCATAGAGCGGGTCCGCATTGATCGGACGACCCTGGAGCCCCGGTTTCGGGTCATCGGATCCGAGACCTGGTCTAACGAGCCTGATTTCGCGGACTCGGTCCGGGATCTCGGCGTGACGGGCATCTGTGGGTCCGGCATTATCGAAGTGGTCGCTGAAATGTATCTGGCCGGCATATTGCGTTCGGATGGGATTATCCGGGGGGAACTGGCACAAAAGACACCTCGGATTGTGCCTCAGGGCAAGACGTTCAGTTATGTGCTGTACCAAGCCGGAGAACTGTGTATCACGATTACCCAAAATGATGTCCGTTCCATCCAGCTTGCCAAGGCGGCCCTCCATGCTGGCTGTGCGCTGCTGATGGACAAACTTCAAATAGACCAGGTGGAGCGTATTCGGCTGGCTGGCGCCTTCGGTTCCCATATCGATACGCAATACGCCATGGTACTGGGTCTGATTCCGGATTGCCCGCTCGACCATGTCAGTTCCGCTGGCAATGCCGCCGGGACTGGCGCGATCATCGCCCTGCTGGACCGGGATGCCCGAAGTGAAATCGAGGATGTGGTTTGTCGAATCCAGAAAGTCGAGACTGCAGTGGAGCCGAAATTCCAGGAGTATTTTGTCGATGCGCTGGCGATTCCACACCGCAGGGCGCCTTATCCCCATCTCTCCAAGGCGGTGGCACTGCCGCCGAAGGAATCCGCGGGAGGTGACGGTAGCGATTCGTTCGTGCCCCGTCGTCGAAGGCGCCGCAGCTGATGCTGACCGGATGGTGATGGGAGCCGGGACTCGGGAGCCTGTCCGTCCCTTATGATGCGGCGGCCATCTCCATGTGAGCCCGCCGCTCCTCACGCGGAGGAATGCCGAAATATTCCCGGTAGCATTTGCTGAAGTGTGGTGTGGACACAAAGCCGCTGGCACTGGCCACCTCCACGATGGACAGGTGGGTCTGCAACAGGAGTTGGCGAGCGTGCATCAGCCTCAGGCGCATGTAATAGCGGGTCGGAACGCAATGGAGATACTTCTGGAACAGTCGTTCCAGTTGCCGCCGGGACAGGCCCACATGCGCGGTGATCTCGTTGAGACTGATCGGCTCCTCGATATTGTCTTCCATGAAGGTGACGGCGTCTGCCAGCTTGGGCTGGCTGGCCCCCAATTGCAGGCGAAGTGGCATTCTCTGGCGGTCGTTCTGCCCACGAATTCGGTCGACCAGAAATTCCTCCGCCACCTGGGTCGCCAACTCCCAGCCATGGGCTTGCGCGATCAGGAACACCATCATGTCCATGGCCGCGGAGCCCCCGGCGCAGGTATACCGATCCCGGTCCACTTCGAACAGATCCCGACTGATGATTAGTTGGGGGAAGGCTTCCCGGAGACCTGCCATATTTTCCCAGTGGATGGTACAGCGATAACCGTCCAGAAGGCCGGCGTCGGCGACCAGGTAGGTGCCCGTGCACAGGGCACCGATCCCGACCTGGTGAGCCGACTGTTCCCGGAGCCAGCCATTTCGATGACGACTGGTCTTTTGTTCGATATTGATACCCCCGCAAACAAAGACGATATCCAGTGGGCCAGCCTCATCCAGGGAAGTGGTTTCCAGTGACAGGTGACTGCTGGATTTGACGCAACCGCCGCAGTCACTCAACACGACCCATTCGTAAAGCGGGTTTCCGGTCAGTCGATTCGCCATTCGCAGTTGATCAATGGCCGCAGCCAGTGCCATCATCGAAAATTCCGAAATCAGCAGGAACCCATATCGGTTCGGTGGGATGGATGTCTGAGTGACGGCCTTCATGGGGGACAAAGGTCTTGTTTTCGATAACGCGATTATCATGGAGGATTCCGCATGGCGCAATCGGTCATGTGCGGGTCGCGCCGTGTTTTGCCGCCACGGCTTTTTTGGGGCATACTTGCCGGGTTCATTTGACGACCCCATGATGCTCATATGGCTGGAAATCCTCGCAAGCGTGGCCGACGACAGGGTCGTGGTCATCCTTCCGGCACCCGAGCACCGGCCGTTGTTCCGTATCTTTCCCGAAAGATTCCGGTCTATGAGCTCATCAGTGAGGAGGGGCTGCAAACGATTGAACGCAATGCCGACATCATTCTTCAGGAGATCGGTATTGATTTTCGCTATGAGCCCGCCCTGAAACTGATGCGCGAGGCTGGGGCGGATGTCCAGGGGGAACGGGTGCGCTTTCCCGCAGGCATGTGTCGAAAGATCATCCAGGATTCGGCTCCCCGGTGTTTCGAGCAAAAGGCCCGAAATCCCGCCCGGAGTGTCCGGATCGGTGACCATCATACGGTCTTTGCTCCGGTTTATGGCCCGCCGTTCGTGCGCGACCTGGACCGGGGGCGGCGGTATGCCGTGATTGAGGATTTCCGCAACCTGGTCAAGCTGACCTACATGCTGCCGTCTTTGCATCACTCGGGTGGCACGGTGTGTGAACCGACGGATTTGCCGGTAAACAAGCGTCATTTCGACATGCTGTATTCGCATATCCGGTTCAGTGACAAGCCGTTCATGGGTTCCGTGACCCACCCCGAGCGGGCTCAGGACAGCGTGGATATGTGCAAGATCGTCTTTGGCGAGGATTTCGTTGATCAGAACACGGTGCTGGTCAACCTGATCAATGCCAATTCCCCCATGGTGTTCGACGACACGATGCTCGGGGCCTGTGAGGTCTATGCCCGTCATAATCAGGCCAGCGTGATCTCCCCCTTTATTCTGGCGGGCGCCATGTCGCCCGTGACGTCGGCGGGAACGCTGGCGCAGATTCTGGCGGAAGCCATGGCGGGCATGACCTTCACCCAGTTGGTGCGGCCAGGCTCTCCGGTTATCTTCGGGACGTTCGCCAGCTCCATCTCCATGCAGTCCGGAGCCCCCACCTTCGGTACACCGGAACCGGCCATCGTGCTCAACGGGGCGGCGTCCCTAGCCCGGCGACTGGGCGTGCCCTTTCGCAGCGGAGGCTCATTGTGCGGCTCCAAGATTCCGGATGCCCAAGCCGCCCATGAAAGTTCCCAGACCCTCCTCCCGACCCTGCAGGCGGGAGTCCATTTTGTGTTGCATGCCGCCGGATGGCTGGAAGGAGGGTTGGTGTCGTGCTACGAAAAGTTGATCTTGGATGCGGATCAGCTGGGCATGATGGAAGTCTATGCCCAAGGGATCGACCTGTCCGAGCGGGGTCAGGCACTGGATGCAGTGCGGGAAGTCGGCCCCGGAAACCACTTTTTGGGGTGCTCTCATACCCAAGAGAATTTCCTGACGGCGTTTTATCGCTCCACTGTGGCCGATAACAACAGCTTCGAGCAGTGGGAGATGGAGGGTTCCAAGGATGCCGTGATGCGGGCCCACGGGATCTGGAAAAAAATGCTGGCCGAGTATGAGGCTCCACCTATTGATCCGGCCATTGACGAAGCTCTCCAGGCCTTTGTCAGACGTCGCAAGGACGCATTCGAGGATATGAATTACTAAGAGACAGTCTTTTAGCCGTGATAGGATGGGGACTGGATCAACTTCAGGGTGCCGGGCTGGGCGGGGTGTCCGTGAATGCCGCCAGATCGTGAGAACGGGGAAGGGTCTTCGGGAAAATGATCTGGTCGCCCTGTCGTCGGGGCGGGGTTGGCATCGCTCTGTCAACGGTACCTTGCCATCTTGAAATATCTTGTCGACAGTGCTCAGTTGATCGTGCAGGGTTGGTATCAGCCTCGTTGGATCAATCGTTTGCTGCTCCCCTTGTCCTGGGGCTACTGTGCGCTGGCGGTTTTGAACCGATGGTCGTGGCGGTTACCCTTTCGGCGGCCCGAGCGCGTGGGGGTGCCGGTGATTGTGGTGGGGAATCTGACCGTTGGAGGCACCGGCAAGACGCCCCTGGCCATCGCCCTGGCTGATCATTTTCGAGCCAGTGGAGTCCGCCCGGGGGTTGTCAGTCGGGGCTATGCGGGAAGGGTCGGGACCGTACCGCACCAGGTCATGGCGTCCGATTCGCCGATCAACGTAGGGGACGAGGCCCTTGTTTTGCAAAGACGAAGTGGGGTGCCGGTGGCGGTCTGTACGAACCGGGTGGCGGCGGCCCGGCGGCTGGTGGATGAGTGTGACTGTAACCTCATCATTAGTGACGATGGCTTGCAGCATCACCGCATGTACCGCGACCTGGAGATTCTGGTGATCGATGCGGTCCGCGGCTTCGGCAACGGTTGGTGCCTGCCGGCAGGGCCGTTGCGCGAACCTCGGTCTATGGCCCGCGGTGTGGGCATGAAGGTGCTGAATGGCGACGGGTCGATCGACACACAGGAGGCATTTGGCATGACCTTGGAAGGGACCATGGCCTGTTCGCTGCGGGCGGCTCACCATCACATCTGCCTGTCCAGCTTGAGGGGCCAGCGGGTTCATGCCGTGGCGGGTCTGGGACATCCGGAACGGTTTTTCGGGTTTCTTGAAGCGGCTGGGCTGATCGTGGAACGTCATGCTTTTCCGGATCATCATGCCTATGCAAAGACCGATTTTCCATTTGCTGATGGCTACCGCGTGGTCCTGATGACCGAAAAGGATTCGGTCAAGTGCCAGTCTTTGGAACTGCCCGGGCCTGTTTTCTTTGTCCCCGTGACGGCCTGTCTTTCTCCGGCCTTCTACCAGACCGTGCGGCAGCATCTGGGTCACGGTTTTGCGCCTCGGACACCATGACGGCCGTTTTCCATGTGATCATCCCGGCCCGCTATGGCTCGACGCGTCTGCCAGGAAAGCCGTTGCTCGACATTGCAGAAAAACCCATGATTTTGCATGTGGTTGCGGCCGCACAGGCCAGTGGGGCACGGAGTGTGACCGTGGCGACCGATGACCACCGAATCGCCACGGTAGTTCGAGCTGCGGGTGGTGACGCGATTCTGACAGCTTTGGACCATGCCAGCGGCAGTGATCGAATTGCCGAGACCTGCGCCATACTGGAACTGCCACCCGAGGCGGTCGTGGTGAATGTCCAGGGCGATGAGCCGGAGATGCCCGCGGCCTTGATCCACCAAGTGGCGGAATTGTTGGTATCACATGATGATTCGGTCATGGCGACCCTGTGCGCACCAATATCCAGTGTCCATGAGTTTGTCGACCCTTCCGTGGTGAAAGTGGTTCGGGGACAAAATAACCGGGCCCTTTATTTCAGTCGCGCCCCCTTGCCTTGGAACCGTTCGGACCCGTCAGCAAGATGGGAAGAGGGCGCCTGGCAACATGCGTTTCGTCATGTGGGCATCTATGCCTACCGTGTCGGGGATCTGCTTCGGTTCACGCAGCACGGACCGTGTACCCTGGAACGCCAGGAAAGTCTTGAGCAGTTACGGGTGCTCTGGCACGGAGAACCCATTGTCTGTGGGGAGGCCTGCGTTTCGACGCCGCCAGGTGTGGACACGCCCGCCGACCTGGATTCCGTCCGGCAGCGATGGGGAAGAAGTCCGGGCACTGAAGGTCGCGAATAGGCCGTTTGGTTCTCGTTCAGTGGGGTGGGTCTTGAGAGATGACGGCCGATATGATGCGGGCGGGCATCGGGTCTCCTGATGGAGGTCTCGGGTGGCTTTTCCAGACCAAACAATTGCAATGGGGGCCAAATTGAGCGACATTTGGTCCTGAAGCTGGATGCAGTGCATTCGGGATAACCACCGGTCTTTGGAGGAATCGACGATGAACCCCACGTTGAGAATTGCCGCCTTGCTGACTGTTCTGCTCCTGTCCCCGGCCTGGTCAGACCAGAATGATCCGGCACTGGATGACCTGTTTGATCGCCTCGTGTCTCCTGCTATGTCATCCACGCAGGCCCGGGCGGTGACGGCCCGGATCTGGAATCACTGGCTTTCCAGTGAAGACCCCCGAGCCGAACACTTGATGGAACTGGGCATTGAGCGGATGAATCAGATGTCCCTGAATGATGCGGCCCGGATCTTTACCCGCCTGATCGACATGGCCCCGGATTTTGCCGAGGCCTGGAACAAGCGGGCCACCGTCTTTTACATGATGGGGGAGTATGAGCGGTCCACCGCCGATGTTCGGGAAACCTTGCGTCGTGAACCCCGCCATTTTGGCGCCTTGTCCGGCCAAGGGCTGATTTATATGGAAATTGGTCGCCATGTCGAAGCCTTGCATTGGTTTCGACTGGCGCTGGATATCAACCCGTTCATGGAAGGTGTGCGACAGAATGTCCAGATGTTGGAAGAAATGCTGGACGGCAAGTTGATCTAACAAATGGGTGAGAGAAACCAAATGGGTGAGAGAAACCAAATGGGTCCATCAACCAACACTCAGCGACGACGGTGTATCGCGTCCGCGATCACGCACAGGATTTCGAACATCATGGTGGCCCCTACCAGGGCTGTATTGCCTGACGGGTCGAAGGGAGGTGCCACTTCAACGACATCTCCGCCCACCAGATTGAGTCCGGATAATCCGCGGATCATGATCTGGGCTTCCAGGGTGGAATATCCGCCCACCTCCGGGGTGCCGGTTCCGGGGGCATAGACTGGGTCTAGGGCATCAACATCAAAACTGATGTAGGTCGGGCCATCCCCGACAATCCTTCGGGCCTCCTCAATCACCCCCTTGGGGCCCATTTCGAAGTACTCCTCTATGTAGATCACCCGCATGCCGGCGTCATGGCTGAATTTCCACACGTCCGGATCGTTCAAGGATCCCCGGATGCCGATCTGGATCGTACGCTTCGGATCCAGCAGACCTTCTTCGACCGCTCTGGAGAAGGGGGCACCGTGATGAAAGCGGGAACCCAGGTAATCCTCACCGGTGTCACAATGTGCGTCAAAATGCACCATGCCCACGGGTTGTTTGGTGGCGAGCGCCCGAAAGATCGGTAGGGTGATGGAATGGTCCCCACCCGCGGAGATGGGGACAATATGGGCGGCATTGACTTTTTGGTAGAAATCCTCGATTTCCCGATGACTGCCTTCCAGGGTAAACGGTTTTTGTACCCAGGCATCTCCGATATCCGCAATCCGGCAAAGGTCGTGGGGGGAGATGCCGGTGGCCTGATTCATGCGCCGTATCAGGCTCGATTGATTGCGGATTTCGCGCGGGCCATGCCGTGCACCAGTGCGGTTGGTCACGCCTCCATCAAAGGGAACGCCCACCAGGCCGACCTCCACGTCTTGCAGATCTTCGCGGTAGGGGGCTCGCAGGAAAGTGGGCAGGCCGGTGTAGCGCGGCCGGACGATGGGATCCTGAAATTCGGGATAATCGGTCATGATGCTGTCGATAGGCGAGATGGGGACAGTATACGCAATTTTCCCCGAGCGGGGGATGGGGCTTGCAGGCGAGGGCTGGAATCAGGCAAAGTGTCACCACTCAAGTCCTCACCATCTCATCGCAGCGCTCCCATTGGCCATGCCATCGCTCCCTCAAGCCCCCGATGTCAAGAAACGGCATCGCTATTTGCAAGATCTGCAAAAGAACCTGTCCCCATCAGAGAGGTTCTACAAGGTCGTGACAGATGCGATGTGCATTGGCTGTGGATTGTGCCAAAGTATCGTGGGCGAGGATCGGATCCGGATGCGACTGGTACAAAATCTGACGGAACGTCCGGTGATCACCGGAGAATTGGATGCGGCGTCCGTGAACAGAATCTACCGGGTCTGTCCGGCGACACGGGTTGAGGGATTGCCAGAGTCGTTGACGGAACCGGATAGTGGTTATGACAAGATATGGGGAGTGTGGCGCCGGTTGGTGCTGGCGTGGGCGGCTGATCCGGCCATACGGTATCTGGGTTCTACGGGCGGCCTGCTGACGGCTCTGGCGCTGTATCTGCTGGAAGAAGGTGAGGTCGATTTTGTCGTTCATGCCCGGGCTTCGAAGACGCATCCCGCATTCGGCGAGCGGGCCATCAGCCGCTGCCGGGATGATGTCCTGTCGGCAGCCGGCTCCCGCTATGGTCCCACGGCTACCTTGGTGGACATCCTCGAGATCCTGGATCGCGCTGAGTCGGCGGGAGAACGCTTCGCTTTCATCGGAACCCCCTGTGATGTGACCGGCTTGAGAAATCTGGCCACCGAGGATGCCCGGGTGGATGCACTGTGCCGGTATCAACTCGCGATGGTGTGTGGAGGTTTTATGGCCCCGGTGGCACTGCAGCGATACCTGCAGGGGCTGGGGGTGGCATGGCGGGACCTGCAGACCTTGCGCTACCGGGGCCACGGCTGCCCCGGACCGACGCAGGTAGAGACCGTTGATGAGACGGTGATCGAAAAGAATTACCTGGATTTTTGGGGGGAGGACGAGTCGGCTTGGCACTTACCGTTTCGCTGCAAGGTGTGTCCTGACGGGATCGGCGATGCAGCGGACCTGGCGGCGGCCGATAGTTGGGAGGGGGGAGCACCTTCCCGGGAAGGCCAGGAAGACGATCCCGGCCAGAACGCCGTGATTGTCCGGACTCGACGGGGTGAGCAGATGCTGGCAAGGGCCGTGGCGACTGGATACGTGGCCACGGGAGACCCGTTGACCCCTCGAGATATGGATCGCCTGCAACCCCATCAGGTGGCCAAAAAGCGGGCCGTCTGGGCCCGCTTTGTCGGGATGCGAAACGCCAATCGAATTGTCCCCGATGTGGCCCGATTGCGTCTGAAATCGCTGGCTCGGACCAACCCCTTCGCGGAGAATCTGAGTCAGGCGCGTGGCACCAAACATCGATGCGTCGCCAGCAACCATCAGGAAGCGTTGCCGGAGCCGCTGGAGTGATCTCTCAACAACCGATCCACATCCGATATCTCCTTGCAGATGAACCCGAGGCCATCGTTCAGGCATGCCAGAGCGAGCACAGGCCTCAATATCAGTATTTCGGCACCCTAATGACTTTGGCCGGGCGGCTGGTGGATCCTGTTTGAACCCGAACTACATCTGGGTGAGGATCTCCTGGTTCCCAATCTGGCGGATGGCGACGGGAGCGGATACCGGAAATCCCGGAAGAGGCGTACTTTACCCTGGCACCGGACTGGGTATGCGAGATCCTGTCCCCTTCGACGAGGGCCCTGGATCAGGGAATGAAGCGGGCGACCTACGCTCGGGAGAGGGTGGCCCATCTTTGGTTTGTCGAGCCGGATGTGCGCACCCTGGAGGCCTTCGAACGGCGGGATGGGCAATGGGTTCTGCTGAAGACGTTGACGGGGAATGATCCAGTCTCCCTGCCTCCCTTTGAGGCGATCAGTTTCAGTCTGGGTGACCTGTGGGCGGACATAGGTTCCGATACGGTAAGCATTTAGATGTTGTCGATTGGTCACAGTTGACCGGCAGTGCCTGCTTCGGTCTCATTCGATTTCCGCTTTCGCGCGAACGGCCAGACGATTATCCAGGTCGGTTGCCCACAGATGACATATCCCTTCGTTTTTGCTCAGATGCATGGAAAAGGGCCTGTGCGCAAACAATGGACTCATGGCCCGGAAGCTGAACTTCCGGATTCTGCTTTGACCCACTTCACCTACCAGCATGTCCAACAGCAAGGTGGCGGCCAGTGGGCCGTGAACGACAAGGCCCGGATAACCCTCGACATTCCGGCAATAGTCCAGGTCGTAGTGGATGCGATGCCCATTGAAGGTGAGAGCTGAATAACGAAACAGCAGCAAGGGAGAAGGGTGGAGGGTGCGCTGGATGTCGGATGGCCTGTCCGCAGCAGGAAGAGTCGGAGGCGGTCTGCCTAGGGCCGGGTCCTCCCGGTACACGATATCATGTTCTTCATCGAGCAGTTTTTCATCCCCCCGGCGGTAGGTGTGAGCCACAGTCACGAAACATAGGGGGCCAGACTGGCCTGTTTTTTCCCGGATTCCCCGGATGGTCGATTCCCGGGTCATGACGTCACCCACAACAAGAGGATGGTGGAATGTCAATCGGGAACCGGCCCACATCCGACGGGGTAGGGAAACGGGGGGCAGAAAATCGCCGCGTTTTGAGTGCCCGTCCCGGTCCGTTTCCGACAGCTTGACGCTGTCGATGAAATACAGCCAGTGCCAGGCTGGGGGTAACCAGTCGCCTTCAGACAGGTCAGGGTCCCGGTCCAGAGTGAGCTGCATCAGACGAGCCTTTTTCGGGTCAATTCGATCCCGCGTGTTCTGGCATCTGCCGATCCACTGTGACAGATCTCGGGTTCGGTCTTTTCGGTCGGGGTCGGTTTCGGTCATGGCGCGAACTCCTCACGGATGGCTTGGCTGTGCTCTCCCAGAGTGGGCACTCTGGCAGGAATGGTCTGCCCTACAGGCCTCGCAGGGTACAGGATTTCTTCGCCGTCAGAGGTGATTCCCCGCCTTCGAACCAAGGCCGGATGGTGGGCGCAATCCGCGACCGAGTTGACCGCCCCATAAGCAATCTCCGCGGCTTTCAGTCGGTTCACCAGTTCGCCTCGTTCAAGGGCTCGGGTGACGGAGAGAATGTGTGCATCCAGTGCCGGCCGGTTGGCTACCCGGTTCACATTGGGACGAAAATCATCATCCTGACCCAATCCCGGCAACCGAAGCACCTGCTCACAGAACCGGACCCATTCCCGCTCATTCTGGATGGCGATGATGATCAGATCGCCTTCCGAGGAAGGATAGGCACCGTAAGGGGCAATGGAAGGGTGGTGCAGGCCAGCCTGTCGTGGTGCCCCAGGACCATACTCATGATGCAGTAAAGGGACTGTCATCCAGTCGGTGGCGACCCCAAAAAGAGATACCTCCACCGCGGCTCCCTTGCCTGTTTGCTGTCGTTCCAGCAAGGCCTCAAGGATACCGGCATGAGCGGTCATGCCGGCACCAATGTCACAGATGGATACCCCGATTCGACCGAAACCGTTCTCGCTACCTGATAAGCTGATCAGGCCCGACTCGCCCTGCACCAGAAGGTCGTAGGCTTTCAAATGCCGGACTTCGGGATGCTTTCCATATCCAGAGATATCACAGGTAATCAGATGTGAATGTTTTTCCCGCAATTCAGCCAGGTCGAACCCGGCCCGTGTCAGTGCGCCCGGGGCCAGATTCTGAATCAATATATCCGCCTGCCCGATGATTTTGTGGAGCAGGGCCCCATCCGTCGGATGTTGGAAATCCAGCACCAGGGACTCCTTGCCCTGGTTCAACCAGTAGAAGTAGGAACTGTCCTCTCCAGCCACGCTGTCATATTGCCGGGCGAAATCTCCGCCAGGGCGTTCAACCTTGATGACCCGTGCCCCCGCCTCCCGGAGTCTGGCACTGCAATAAGGGGCCGCGACCGCCTGTTCTACGGTCACCACCAGCCGACCGGTCAGTGCGCCACTCATGGTGGGCTCGGCTTCCTGGGTCGGGACCACATGATTCAGGTCCAGTCGTCCATCGTCCAGGTATACGGCCTGTCCCGAGACATAATGGAAATCGTGGCAGGCCAGAAAACCGTGATCTTGGTCACTTCATCCGGCTCTCCATCTTGCGGCATGAGAGGACGTAACATAACCTCTGATCTTCTTGGCGGGTCGCTCGGGATGGTGAGAATCGTCAACAGGAAATTCACCACAGACAGATGGATGGATGTTCCGTCGGAATTGTGCGCTTTTGGCTCTTGATCAATCATCTTTCTGGGATGTGGCGACCGACGCGGTGCAATCCATCCTATCCAGAGGGATGAACGGTTCTGTGAACCGGTTGGATAGCCGGCACCAGTCAGGCTCTCCCCATGCGAAAAATGGTTCCTGTCCACCGGGGCGGGAATATATGGACGACCGTTGCAGGGCCAAGGTGGATAGACGCAGTGGCCTGTGGAGTGGGCATCATCCGACCCGGATGTCGATAATGGAGGGTACGCAATCCTGCAATGCCGTCTCAAATGCGGGCATAAAGTCGTCGGTCTGGCTGATGACATAGCCTTGGCCCCCATATGCCTTCGCCAGTTGGGCAAAGTCCGAATTTCGCAGTTCCGAGCCGATTGTCCGGCCCGGATAGTGCCGCTCTTGATGTGTGCGGATGGTGTCGAGACGGTGGTTGTTGACGATGAGAAACACCACCGACAAGCCATATTGCACCGCCGTGGCAAACTCCTGACCGTTCATCAGGAAACAACCGTCCCCGTTGAACGATACCACGGGCACTTCCGGGCGCAGCAGCTTCGCCGCCACGGCTGCTGGCACACTATATCCCATGGTGCCGTTGGTGGAGCCTAACTGGGTTGTCGCCTGCCGGAACTGGTAGAACCGCTGACCCCAAGTGGTGTAGTTTCCGGCTCCCACAGTGATTATCGCCTCGGGGGGGAGGACTCGGCGAATCTCGGCGCAGATCCGGTCCATTCGCACCGTTTGACCCGCACAGACGGGTTCAGCCACCCACTGCGCATATCGTTCATGCAGGCACCGGATTGTTTCGTGGCGTCTGGGGTTCTGAACGACAGTCGACTGCATCGCGGACAGGAAGTCCCGACTGGTACTGGTGATGGCCAGGTCCGTGTGGAACACTGCGTTCATTTCCTCGGCTCCGGGATGGATATGTACCAACTGTTGGCCGATAACCCCCAATGGCGGGCGGATCAGGTCGTAACCCTGCGTGGTCTTGTCGCCGAGCCTTGGGCCGATGACCAGCAACAGGTCGGCCGACATGAGATACTCCTGCAGCCCCGGTGCCACCATGAGGCCCAACTCACCGATGTAGTTGGGGTGTGTGTTGTCGAAGGCGTCCTGGCGTCGGAAAGCCGTGGCGACAGGAATCTGGCATCGCTCGGCAAAATGGGTCAACAGGGTCTGGGTTTCCTCATTCCAGCTGCTGTCACCGCAGATGATCAATGGCCGTTTCGACTGTTTGAGTACGTCCTGCACTTGTCGAATGGCATCTGGAGAGGGAGCTGGCGCATAGCGAGCCGAATGTTCCGATAAAGGCAGGTCCGGCACATCGGTTTCGTCTCGCAGCATGTCCTCGTACAGCACCATGATGACTGGACCCGGACGCCCCATCGTAGCGCACTGCCATGCGTGGTTCAATTGTTCTGGAATGCGGCGGGCATCATCAATGGAGATAACCTTTTTTGCGACGGCGCTGAACACACGGTGATAGTCGAGTTCCTGAAATGCCTCACGACCCCGGTCCGAACGCGGGACCTGTCCGATGAAACAGATCAGGGGTGTGGAATCCTGATAGGCGGTATGAATTCCGACCATCGCATTGGAAGCGCCGGGCCCCCGGGAGACGAAGCAGAGACCTGGCTGACCGGTCAGTTTGCCCCAGGCTTCTGCCATGTAGGCTGCCCCCCCTTCCTGACGGCAAGTGATCAGGCGAAAGCGCTCACGATGCTCGTACATGGCATCCAGCACGGCGAGGAAGCTCTCCCCGGCCACGCAAAATGCAGTGTTGGCCCCCATGCCAAGCAACCCATCCAGAAGAACCCTGCCCCCGCTACGCATTACGAATGATCCGATGGCTTCAAATAGGCAATTATATGCCTGTCGATGAATGAAATGCCCGGATGCAGGTTTTCCCGGCGTGTAGGAACCCGGAGTTGGTCACCGCTCCCGAGGGCTTGCAGGGGTTGGTCCGGGGAAGAGGAGAAGGAGTGATATCAAGTTGACTTGGCTACCCGGAAAGTCGCATTCTACCGGTCACTTTTTTCATTCCCAGCATCACCATGGTCAGTCACACGGATCCTCTGCTAACTCCTTTTACTCTTCGTGGCAAGCAATTCCGGAATCGCATCATGTCCACCAGTCATGCCTGTGGACTGGAAGAAGAGGGTGGCATGCCGGCAGAGCGCTATCAGGCGTATCACGAAGCGAAGGCACGCGGTGGGATTGGTCTAACCATGTTTGGCGGGTCGGCGTATGTGGCACCGGATTCCACTTGGGCGGCGGGACAGCTCAACCTGTCGACTGACCGGGTCATTCCCTATCTCTTGCAGCTTTCCCGACGGATCCATGAAGCGGGAGCCGGAATCATGATTCAATTAACCCATTTGGGGAGGCGGGGAGAGTCTCTGAGCCAGAACTGGTTGCCCACCGTGGCCCCATCGGTGTTGCGCGAAACCGGGCATCGAAGTTTTCCACGGGCCATGGACCATCATGACATCGCCCGCATCATCCGGGCGTTCGGTGATGCGGCCTGGCGGGCAAAAGAAGGGGGTTTGGAGGGAATGGAGACGATGATTGGTGGACACTTGATTGGTCAGTTTCTCTCACCAGTCACTAATCAAAGAACCGATGCCTATGGAGGCTCTGAACAGGGCCGTTGTCGTTTCGGTCTGGAGGTGCATGAGGAGATCCGGCGCCGGGTCGGGGACGGTTTTATCGTCGGGATGCGGTTTCCGATTGACGAAACCCTGCCGGGTGGATTGGATTTTGACCAGTGCGTTTCCATTGCACGGCGGTTTCAGACATCGGGCCTGATCGACTATTTCAATGTCAATTACGGACGTATCGATACGGAACTGGCCCTGGTCACGGACTGCATGCCGGGCATGGCTTCACCCATGGCACCTTGGCTGCAACAGGCCGGTGCATTCAAGCGAGAGGTGGAGTTGCCGGTATTCCATGCGGCCCGTATCAATGATCTGTCCACGGCCCGATATGCCATCCACGAGGGGTTGCTCGACATGGTGGCGATGACCCGTGCCCATATGGCTGATCCGGACATTGTCAATAAGCTGCTGCGGGGAGAAGAAGCGACCATTCGACCCTGTGTCGGCATGACGCATTGCATGGGTGACACCCGTCCGACTTGCGCACACAATGCGGCCACGGGACGAGAACAGTCCTGGCCTCACATCATTGGTCGGTCAGCATCCCCTGGCCGTCGGTGTGTCGTGGTCGGTGGTGGGCCGGCGGGTCTGGAAGCAGCCAGGATTCTAGCCAGCCGGGGTCATTCTGTGATCCTGTTCGAGGCGTCGGATGATCTCGGTGGGCAGCTTCGCATGGCCGGCCAGGCCAGCTGGCGGAGTGACATTAACGGTATCATCGACTGGCGTCGGGGTGAACTGGACCGCCTCGAGGTGGATGTGAGGCTCAATAGGTATGCAGAACCTGGGGACATCAAGGCCGAACATCCCGAGATCGTGATTATTGCCACAGGGGGTGTTCCAGACCTGAAATGGCTGCCTGGACATCAGCTGGTGACATCGGTCTGGGATGTTCTGAGTGGTGCAGTTCCACTTATGGACGAGGCGGTGATTTACGATGGTACCGGCCGGCATCCGGCCTTGACGGTTGCGGAAATCTATCGAGATGCCGGCAAGGAAATGCAATTGGTCCTGCTGGACGACCGTCCCGGTGTGGAACTGTCCTACGGTGAACGGGTGATCTGGAAAAGGACATTGGCCCAAAAGCGAATCGCCCCCATTCTGGAGTGGCGACTGATGTCGGTGGAATCGAACCAGGGCCAGTTGTGGGCCCGGTTTCAGCATGAACTGACGGGCGATCCGATGCGACTGTCGGCGACGCAAGTGGTGGTGGAACACGGTACGATCCCGGCCGACGAGCTGTTTCAGTCCCTGCGGAAAGATTCCATCAATGAGGGGGTCACTGACCTGGACGCCCTGCTGTCGGGAACACCTCAACCGCATCCAGGCAGGGCGGAAGGGTTTGCGATATACCGGATCGGAGATGCCGAGTCCAGTCGCAACCTGCCGGCGGCGATTTTTGATGCGCTTCGCCTGTGTTCGGTGATGTAGGGGAACTGGCCGAAGGAACGATGCGGTGCCTGATTTCGGCAAGGGGTGGCCGGATCCTTGTTTTCAGTCGATGGGGGTGGTCTTACATCCAGAGACCAGCAATCCCGCCACCATCAGATCCAGGTGCCCACCGCCGCCATTTTTGTACACCGTGATTTCCGAAGTCGACTGCCTTCCGGGGTGTTCTCCCCGCGCCAGTTGAAAGAGATTGGCTTGGATATCTTCTTGGTCCAGGGCCCCCGCAGAGAAAGCCATGAGCAACTCTCCGGATTCCCGGACCGCATCCCGGGGTGAATCCACAAAAACCGATGATCGGCGAAGGGCCTCCACATCACATTCGCGCATGTTCGGTCGATAACTCCCCACCAAGTCAAGGTGGGTGCCCGGCTTCAGCCACTCTCCTTTGATCAGCGGTTCTGTTGCCATGGTGGCACAGGTGATGAGATCGGCTTCCCGGGCAGATGCCTCAATGTCTCGGGCAACGCGGATCTGGATGCCGGGTAGATTCAGCCTGGCCACCATCTTCTCCGCCCGTGACCAGGTTCGGTTCCAGACCACGACTTGGCGGATGCTGGGCCGAATCGCACAGTGGGCCATGGCCAGATGGGGAGCCAAGGCACCGGCTCCCACGACCAACAGGCTTTCACAGTCTTCGCGCGCCAGAAAATGACTGCCGGCAGCTGAATCGGCGGCGGTTTTTCGCAAAGTGAGTGCCGTCCCATCGATCACGGCCAAGGGTTTGCCATTGGTACCATCAAAAAGCACATAGATCGCCTGGACAGAGGGCAATCCGCTGTGGTTGTATTCGTTTTGGGGGAATACTGTCACCAGCTTGGATCCCAATGCCCGACCTCGTTGCCATGCCGGAAGGTTCAGGAAAACATCCTCACCGTCTTCTGCGCCGGGCTGCGTCTGTAGCAGGCTCTGGGAAAGTTCTACATCTCGCAGATGTGCCGTGATCAGGGCTGGAACGACAGTGGAGTAGGGCAAGGATTCGTGGACCTGACGGTGGTCAAAAAAATGCATGAACCTATCGGTCGTGAGAGGGTTTCAGACGGTTAACAAGGAGTTTCAAACGTAGAACCCACGGAAAAACCATTGAGACCCGCGCCGGTTGACCAGAGCGATTTTCCACTTCTGTGGTAGGCACCCTGCTTTTTTGGACAGTCGGTTCAGTTATGAACATTCTGATCGCTTTTTGAGATGAATCGGGAGAGTTTTTTGCAGCGAATTATGAGTCATGGAAGACAAATGACGGATGAACTGAATTCTCTGACTCAGATTTTAATTCGTTTGACGCTGGGAAAGGGGGCGTTGTTCCCAAGGCTTATTCGTGCACACCTTGGCGGTGACAAAGAAGCGATCCGGTTTCCACTGGTGACTATGGTGCAAGTCGGGTCGATGGGCTGGGTCGAACTGACTTGCCCGATACGTCCGTGCAGTTGAAATCCAGGTCTGAGCGCCCAAGTTGATATCGCCACTACTTCCTGCGATGATCAGAAATGATCGTGAATCCAGCCATCTCCGCTTTCGAATCTGACGTGACATTTGATGTCGAACATATCCGGAATGATTTTCCCATTCTCTCCCGACAGGTCAACGGTTGTCCGTTGGTCTACTTGGACAATGGCGCCACCGCACAAAAACCACGGGCGGTGATTGAGACAGTTGATCGCTACTATTCCGACGAGAACGCCAACATTCATCGGGGGGTGCATCATCTGAGTCAACTGGCCACCCAAGCCTACGAAAATGCGAGGGAAACCATTGCGCAATGGATCAATGCGCCCACCAGCCGTCAAGTGCTCTTTACCCGCGGCACCACGGACAGCATCAATCTGGTGGCATCCAGTTGGGGACGCGATGTGCTCTTTCCGGGCGATGAAGTTGTCATTTCCACCATGGAACATCATTCCAATATTGTTCCCTGGCAAATGATCTGTGAGGAACGCTGTGCCCGGCTCAAGGTGATTCCGATATTTGCCAACGGCGAACTGGACCTGGAAGCCTTCGAAGGCTTGCTGACGGACCGGACCCGTCTGGTATCGATCGTACATGTCTCGAATACGCTGGGCACGATCAACCCGGTTCGGGAAATGATTGACCAGGCGCATCAGGCTGGTGCCTTGGTGTTGCTGGACGGAGCCCAGGCACTGCCCCACATGCGGATTGATGTGCAGGCGCTCGGATGTGATTTCTACGCCTTTTCCGGTCACAAGGTGTTTGGCCCCACGGGGGTGGGCATTCTCTATGGCCGGGAGGCGCTGCTGGATTCCATGCCCCCTTATCAGGGAGGCGGAGACATGATTGAAAAGGTGACTTTTGAGAAAACGACCTACAATACCCTGCCTCACAAGTTCGAAGCCGGCACCCCGAACATTGTCGGTGGAATTGGGCTGGCGGCGGCGATTGACTATCTTGGCACTCTGGAACAGACTCCACTGGCGGTACATGAGGCCGGTCTGCTGGATCATGCCACCCAGGCCCTGGGTGAGATTCCCGGTCTTGAGATCATTGGCACCGCACCCAATAAGGCCAGTGTGATTTCGTTCAACCTGAAAAACCAGCACCCATTCGACGTTGGCACCTTGCTGGACCAGCAAGGCGTAGCGGTCCGCACCGGACACCACTGCACCCAGCCACTGATGGACTACTACGGCATTCCCGGAACGGTGCGGGCTTCCTTGGCTTTCTATAACAACTGCGAAGATGTGGACGCTCTGGTTCGTGCCACTCGACGGGCGGCAGACATGCTGGGCGCATGAGCGAGACCATCAACGACATACAGGATGAGGTGGTCGAGGAATTCGGATTGTTCGATCAATGGATGGACAAGTATGAATACCTGATCGATATCGGCAGAAAATTACCGCTGATTGATCCATCTTTTCGGGACGAAACACATCTGATCCCTGGGTGTCAGAGTCAGGTCTGGCTCCACTCGGAACTGAAGGATGGGCGTGTGCGGTTTACGGCGGATAGTGACGCCATTATCACCAAGGGGATCATTGCACTCCTCATCCGGGTATTGTCTGGGCAGAGACCCCGGGACATCGCCAAGGCGGATCTGTACTTCATTGACCGGATTGGGCTCAAGGAACATTTATCCCCTACCCGCTCCAACGGTCTCGTCAGTATGGTGCATCGAATGAGGGGAATCGGCCAGGAATACGCCCGTTTGAACTGATCTGGTCAGTGTGCACACGCAACCCCGAGTGCGCTAAGCCAACCCCATTGTCGTGAGTCTGTAGAGGTTGCCCCAATCTCCCACCCGGCGATCGGGGTTTCAGGGGCGGTGCGCCCGGGTGGCCAGCAGTGAACAGGAAGATCATGCCGTCAACATAAGGAGCCTATCACCTAGATTTTCAGACCCGTGTAAGGAGCGGACCCCAGGTCCTCAGACCACTGCACGACCCGTTGCCATGGACTGGGTAGATCGATTCCACTCATTTGGGAGTTGACAGCGTCAAATCGGATAGATATTATTTGCTGACAGTCTGTAATTAATTCAAACCAGTGCTAATAACACCAGTATCTGATACTTCAATCCAGACGACTGCGGCCGTCCGTCGGTTGAATCGGAAAAATGTATTGACGGAAATCTACCATCAAGCGCTGGTATCCCGGACGGCATTGGTGGCCCGCACCGGTCTGACGGGAACCGGCATTTCCCGCATTACACGGGAGCTGATCGAAGCGGGGTTGGTCGAGGAAGGGTCCCGATTACCCCGGCGAGGGTTGCCCGGCAGAAGAGAGACCGAACTGGCCATTAGTGGGGCCGTAGCGCATGTGATTGGCATCTGTCTCAATGTGAACCATCGCAGCCTGGTGTTGGCCAATGTACTGGGTGAGGTCAAGGATCGGGTGCATCTGGACATTGCGTTTTCGGAATCACCACAGCGAATCATGAACCGAATCGGGGAACTGGTGCACGAGTTGATTGAGCGCAACCGCCTCCAAAGGGGACAAGTCATCGGCATTGCCTTGGCACTGGCCGGAAAGATCGACCCTCTCCGGGGTATCTTGATGGAGTCCCGTATCTACCGGTGGCAGAACCTGCCCATTCGCGACCTCCTTCAGGATAAGACCGGGATTTCGGTGGCGATCGAGAACCTGAACAATGTCATCAATCTAGCCGAATCGCATTTTGGTCAGTCACAGGGGTTTCGGAATGTTCTGACACTTCGGGTGGGCACGGGGTATGTCGGTGCGAGCTTCATGCTGGATGGAAGACTGGTGCGTGGTCGGTGGTCGTCGGCGGGCCTCATCCATCATGTCCCGATCAATACCAATGAAATTCTGTGTGACTGCGGTCGGCGAGGTTGCCTGAATACGGTGTCGTCAGGATTCGGCATCCTAGCCCGGCTAATGAATGCCAATGAAGTCACTTTCACGCCAGACGATCCTTCGGACAGCAATGAACAGATTGTGGCGATACTGAAGTCGGCCGAATGCGGCGATATGCGCTCACAGCGACTGCTACGGGAGGGGGGTGAAGCCCTTGGACTCTACGTCGCCCAACTGGCTGAAGCGATCAGCCCCGAGGCCGTGATCGTCGCGGGGCAGGTGGGGCGCTCGCCATATTATATGCAAGGGTTTGCCCATTCCTGGAATCAATATGCGTCGAGGGAAAACCGCTCCTCGGTTCAGATCATACGTTCGTTCAAGTCACTGATCAAGGCGACAGTGGAATTTGCCATTGATCGGTTCTTGCTCTCCTCGGAAATTGATCTGGAGCCCCTCAAGCGGATTGTCAACCTATCGAATGAACAGGCGGCATGAACAGGTTGCTGGATAGGCCGAATGTCCTGTTGGTGATGGTCGATCAGATGACGGTACGGGCTATGAGCATCTACGGCAACCGGGTGGTCAAGATGCCTAATCTGGATCGGTTGGCGTTGGAGAGCGTGATATTCGATCAGGCCTACTGTGCATCCCCTTTGTGTGCTCCGGCACGGTATTCTCTTCTGACTGGAAAACAGTCCTTCAAGATCGGTGCCTTTGACAATGCCTGTGAATTGCCGGCGAGCACGCCGACCATCGTCCACCATCTTCGGAAACTGGGATACTGGACAACCCTGTGCGGCAAGATGCATTTTGTCGGTCCCGATCAGTTGCATGGCTTTAATGAACGCCTGACGACGGACATCTATCCGTCCACGTTCGCCTGGGCACCGCAGTGGGACAAGGGGGCGGGATACATAACATCCGGCGTGACCTGCGCTTCGATCCTGGAAGCGGGACCCTGCATCCGGTCCATGCAAATGGACTATGACGACGAGGTGGAGTACCGGGGCATTCAAAAGCTCTACGACCTGGCTCGGTCGGGACGCAAACCGCCATTCTTCCTCACGATTTCCTTCACCCACCCCCATCACCCCTTCACCATTGCCCACGAATACTGGAACCGATATTCGCCAGCAGAAATTGACCTGCCTGTGGTGGGCCCCGTGCCATTTGAACGACTCGACTATCATAGTCGTGGACTGTATTTTGCGCACGGAAGACACCTTCACGAAGTGACCGATGAACATACCCGGAATGCTCGGCATGCCTACTACGGTATGTTGTCCTATCTGGATGATAAGGTTGGCCGACTGCTGGATGTTCTGGATCAGACTGGACTTGCTGACAAGACCCTGGTCATTTTCACCTCGGACCACGGTGAGATGTTGGGTGAGCGGGGCATGTGGCACAAGCACCACTTCTACGAGCCCTCCGTACGGGTTCCACTGATCATGCGGTGGCCTGGCCAACTTGCCCCATCAAGAGTATTCGAACCCGTATCGCACCTGGATCTGGCCCCCACCGTGCTCGACTTGCTGGGGTCTGCCAACGCATCCCGGGGGATGGATGGGTCGAGTCTGCTTCCCGTGATGAATGAAGATGCGGCGGCACATCCCATTTTTGCGGATTATCTTGCCATTGGCCCTTGCGTGCCTTGCAGGATGATTCGAAAAGGCGACTTCAAATTCATGTACACCCATGGACACGATGAGCGACTGTTCGATCTTTCCCGGGATCCTGATGAGGAAAAAAACCTTGTGGATCAACCTGAGTGCGAAGAGATCAAGCAGATTCTGAAAGAGGCTTTGCTCTTGGCTTGGAATCCGGAGGAAGTAGACCATCGGGTGAGGGACAGTCAGCGTCGCCGACTCGTCATCAACCGTTGCCCAGGAAAGAGCCCAACCTGGGATTTTGTCTACTGCCAGGGAGATGAAAAGCGGTTCATACGGGATCGAAAAGTGGACGCCACCAAGGCGGAGTCCCGGCTGCCAATGGTGGAAGCCATCCCACCCAACCGACCACCGATGAGCAGTGCCCAGATTGATGAGGCCATGCAAGCGGGCACTTTGCCATGAGTCGCACCTCGAGTCCCAACATCCTGTTGATCATGGCCGACCAGTTGGCCGGACCGGCACTGCCACTTGATAGCCACGATTTTGCCCAGGTGCCCCACCTGCAGACATTGGCCGACAAGGGGGTGGTGTTTGAAAACGCTTACTGCAATTTCCCGATCTGTGCCCCGTCTCGGGCCTCCATGCTCTCGGGACGGTTGCCACATAGTATGGCGCAGTATGACAATTCCAGTGAATTTCCGGCTGACATCCCAACCGTGGCCCATTACCTGCGTCAGTTGGGGTATCGAACCGTGTTGTCCGGCAAGATGCACTTTGTCGGCCCGGATCAGTTGCATGGTTACGATATGCGCCTGACCACCGAAATCTATCCTGCCAACTTTGCCTGGACGGTGGATTGGTCCAAAGGATGTCGATTTCGTCCCACCAATCTGACCATGGCGCCGGTCATCGAGGCAGGACATTGTATTCGCTCACTGCAGATGGACTATGACGATGAGGTCGAATTCGCCAGTCTGCAGGGACTCTACGATCTGGCGCGCGACCGAAGTGGTTCCCCCTTCTTCCTCACCGTTTCGTTCACCCATCCCCATTCCCCTTATGTGATCACCCGGGAACACTGGGACCGGTATGAACATGAGGCCATCAAGATGCCGGACGTGGGAGAGATTCCCCTGAAAGACAAAGACCATCTGAGTCGGAATCTCCATTACTGCCAGGGGCGTGATCAGTACCGGGTGAGTCAAGAACAGGTCCGTAATGCCCGGCATGCCTACTTTGGCATGATTTCCTATGTGGATGACAAGATTGGGCGGTTACTAGGTGTCCTCAAGGAGACCGGGCTGGACGACAATACCATTGTCATCTTTACGGCTGATCATGGTGATATGATGGGTGAACGGGGCATGTGGTACAAGCAACATTTCTTTGAGTGGGCTTCCCGAGTGCCATTGATCGTGAGTTGGCCGGGCAAATTTACACCCGCCCGTATCGGATGCGAAACGTCTCTGGTGGATGTGTTGCCCACCCTGCTTGATATGGCCACTGAAGGCCAGGGTGTTGACCGGCCGATACAGTCGGACGGCCACAGTCTCTATCCGATTCTTGCCCACCAGTCGATGGAATGGGGTCATCCGGTCATTTCGGAATTTTCCGCAGACGGCTCTACGGGTCCGAGCAGAATGGTCCTCAAGGGCGGGCTGAAGTATATGTATCTTGAGGGAGTGGAAGAGATCCTGATCGATCTGTCGGCCGATCCCTTGGAATTGATCAATCTCGCAAGTGATCAGGATTATAAAGAGCCATTACGTGCGTTGCGCCATCTGGCCATGGAGGGATGGAACCCCGACGAACTGCGCGAACGGATTGCAGAGAACCAGGCCCAGCGACTGTTCATCCATGCTGCCACCGGGGGCGATCCGTCATATGTATATGCGCTGAGCGAGGATGATCATCGGAAGTATGTCCGAAATGCCGGGGCGGCCGACACCAAGGCGCGCGCCCGATTTCCCTATGTCGAGCCGTCATTACCTTTGGCACCAACAAACGATTAGATCGCTGATGTTTCGGAACAGCCGAGTGTACCTTGCCGCTTCCATCCTGGGCATCGTGTTGTTCACGATCAATCTGGTGGTAGGGAAAATGGAAGTTTCCTCTTTGATGCCGACCAGCATGCACCTTGATGGGGTGCCGGAGTTCCTGTTGCTCCTGACAGCCATCATTTTCTTTGTAATCAGTACGCTGCTGAAAGAACGCGCGGAAACGAACGACACACAATGACATCCGAGGAGGTTAGACCATGAAGACCCAAAGAAATAGTGATACTCCGGCCAATGAGGAAAGGCGCCGGTTTTTTGAAAGTAGCGCACGGTATGGATTTACCGCTGCGATGGTGGCCGGAGCCGCTGGTGTGCTCACGTCCCCGGAGGCGGTGGCACAGACCGCCAAGGAAGAGGCGGAACGAAAGAGGTCGGCAGATCATACCATGACCTTTGCGACGGCCTATATCATCGGAGTGTCGAGGGCTTATCCGATCATGCAGTTGGACTTCAAGGAGAATATTCAGAATATGACCAATGGCAGGGTGTATGTGAACCTCGCTCCCGGGAAGAAGCTTGGTGCCGGAGCGGCCTTGGCGAAGAAGGTGCAAAGCGGGGTGATTCAGGTGGCCCAGCATTCGGTTTCCAACTTTGCTCCGTTCGCGCCCGAGGCCGACTTGATCAACATGCCCTATATGTGTGCCCGCAACCAGGAAGTGGTCAATCTGGTCACATCGGATGTCTGGAAATCCGTGGTGAACCCCAAGATCAATGCGTCCGGCTTCAAGGCCTTGTGGTACACATCAACTTCGGCCCGCACCTTTGCGGTCCGCGAGGGCATGGACCCGATTCTGGTGCCTGAGGATCTGCGCGGTGTTAAGTTTCGCGTACCCGGTTCGAAAATGCTTCAGCAGTTCTATCGATTGCTGGGGGCTAATCCCACCCCGGTGGCTTGGGGCGAAACTCCATCCGCCATCAAGCAGGGCGTGGCCGATGCACTCGATCCGGTCCTATCCGGCTTGTACATATTCGGCTTTGGGGACATCCTGTCCCATGTTTCGCTGGCCCAGTCGGTACATGGACTGCAGGTCTACAGTTGCAATCTGGAATGGTTCGAGAGCCTGCCCGGTGAGGTGCAGGAAGGCATTGAGTTCGCCAGCGACGTGACCTTCCGCCAGAACCTAGCCAAAGTGCCCGCGGCGTTTGCGTATGCTTCCACGGAGATGACCAAGGCGGGTGTCCAGATCCATGCGCTTAGCGAGGATCAGATTGCACCTTTCCGTGAGCTGGCGGGACATCAGCGGCCGGAATGGGATGAATGGAAGATCAAGTTGGCGGGTTCCATGGCCCATTTCGATCAGATGCTGGAAGCATCGCAAACACCGGGAAATTACTTCGTGCATAACGTCTAGAACTGTGTGACGGACAGCTGGTTCTGCCCAGGGCAGGATCAGCTGCTGGCCGGGGGATACAAATGCGAGAGAAAATCCGTTCATGAAGGCCCTTTTGCGTGAATTTGACCGGAATGGCGAACGCTGGCTCCTGCTGGTGTTTTACGCGTTCGTAGTGTTGGTGATCTTTGTCGAGGTGGTACGACGTTTCGTGTTTCAGTATTCCTCCATCTGGGGTGAGGAGACCGCGCGTTATGCCTTCATCTATCTTGTCTGGGTAGGGGCAGCGGCAGCCGTCAAGGACCGCGCCCACATCAGGATCGACATTGTTTTCAAGTTCCTGCCTGCTAGGGGGGTGGCGGTCCTGTATCTGCTGGGCGACATTATCACGCTGGTGTTCGCTTGCGCCGCACTGTACTGGTCCCTTGAATCGGTCGCCACTTCCCTCCGATTTGGTGCCGCCACCCATGGATTGCGCATCAATCAGGCGTGGTTCTCGTTTGCGATTCCGTTTGGCTTTACCCTGATTCTTATTCGGCTCGTCCAGTCGATTCGGCGGGATGTGGCCGATATGCGGTCGGGTCGCTCCCCATTCACTGGTCGAAAACTGTTCGGATAACCCGCGGTGTACAACCTCTACCAGCAACCTGCGGTGGCATACGAGTTCGGATGGGATGTCGGCGGACCCTTGCTGCTGATCGTCGGGTTGCTCCTGCTCGGGATTCCCATGTGGGTTTCCATGGGGGTGGGAGTGATCGCGATGCTCCACTATACGCAAGTACTCCCACTCCACCTGCTCGGAGAGAGTCTCTTCGAGGGTATGGACGCCTTCGCCCTGATCGCAGTGCCCTTGTTCATTTTGACGGGCGATGTCCTGGTCCGTACTGGACTGTCGAACAAGTTGCTGGACATTGCAGAAGCGACGGCCGGGGGATTCCGATCCGGATTCGGTTCTTCGACTGTACTGGGATGTGGATTTTTTTCCTGTATCTCCGGCTCGGATGCGGCGGGTTGCGCCGCACTTGGCCGAATGACGATTAAGCGACTGGTCGAGGCCGGATATCCACGTCCCTACGCGGCGGCCCTGGTGGCATCGGGTTCCTGTACCGGGATCCTGATCCCCCCTTCCATTGCCTATATCGTGATTGGTTTGATCCTCGGCATTTCGGCTTCGACGTTGTTTCTTGCTGCGGTCGTACCGGGAGTGATCGTCCTGCTATCGATCATGGTCACCAATATCCTAGTGAATCGATTCCGGGGCTACGAGAGTTCAACCCGACGGTTTTCCATCCGCCACTGGCTGAAGACGGTATGGGACGGCCGTTACGCTTTGCTGGTGCCGTTCATCATTTTGGGTGGGATCTATTCCGGGATCTTCACGCCGACGGAAGCTGCCGCCGTTACCGTGGTGCTGATCATTCTGATTGGATTGCTGCAAGGCACCCTGAAGTTGGGAGATTTTCCGGAAATGCTGGTGAGCTCCGCCAAGGTCAATGGTGTCATCCTGCCGACGGTCGCCTTGTCACTGCCATTGGCCGAGGCCTTGGGGGCCCTGTCCGTCCCGCAGTATTTCATTGAACAGGTCCTCTCGATTACCGAGAACTACCACTATATTCTTTTGCTCATTGTCGGGATCCTGATCATCGCGGGCTGTGTGATGGAGGCAGTGCCGAATATTGTTCTGATTGCTCCCGTACTGTACCCTTTGTCCCAGGAAATCGGTATGGATCAGGTGCATTTTTGCATTTTGATGGTGACCTCCCTAGGGATCGGATTTATTACGCCGCCGATTGGGTTGAATCTGTTTGTGATCTCCGGCGTGACGGGAGAATCGATTCTGGATGTCGCAAAGTATGTATTTCCCTATGTGTTTGCCATGCTTTGTGTAGCGATACTGATTGCCTTTGTACCACAAATTTCGCTGGTTCTTTTGGGACGTTAGGCATCGACCGGGATATGCACGGCTTCCAATCATGGACCGACAGGCGGGTCCGTTCGTCTCTGGGACACTGCCTATTCAGCTTCGTGCTGATGGCTGATACCCATGTGGACCGTGAAAATCATCCTTCGTCATCCCCCTTTCCTATAAACGCCCGCTCCAATGCCAGAACGCGTGGCTGTATTGCGGATATCAATGGACTTCGGGAGGAAATGGGGCCATTGGCACCAAGGTTTGCCTTGCACCTGGGGGATCTGATCCATCCAGTCCCTTCCATGCCCGCCTATGCCCAGGCGGCGAATGACTTCCACGATATTGTGGCCGGGCTGGACATACCGCTGTATGTTCTGCCCGGCAATCATGATGTGGGGGACAAACCAGTGGGCTGGGCTCCGGCCGGGGTCGTCCGGGAGGCGTTCCTGACGCAATGGGAGGAGCATTTCGGTCATCAATACCAAGCGTTCGATCACCAGGAAATCCATTTCATCTTGCTGAATGCGCAGATCATCAATTCCGGGTTGAAACGGGAAAGTGAGCAGCGTGCATGGCTGGAAATGGAACTGAAGAGCCATGCCAATCGCCGCATCTTTCTGTGCCTTCACTACCCCCCATTTCTGTGTTTTCCGGATGAGGGGGAGCATTACGACAACTTGGCCGAGCCCGGACGCACCTGGATATTGAATCTGATTGAAACCTATCGGGTAGAAGCCCTGTTTGCCGGGCATGTTCATCACTTCTGGTATCACCGTTTCGCCTCGACTGATTGTTATCTTCTGCCCTCCACTTCTTTCACCCGGCAGGATTACAGCGAGATGTTCCGACGCCCCCCCACATCCGGGATGCATGATGGTCGTAACGACACGGATAAGTTAGGCTACTTTGTAGTGCTGGTTTATGAACAGGGACATGTCTGCCATTTTCGCCGTACCGGGAAGAGTACGCCGAAAAGCCATCTGGTTACCGTTCCGAAGGTGGTACCGGTCCACCCCCGTGAAGCGATCAGTTGCCCAGTGGGATTTGACATGCGTCATCCTTGGGTGGAACGGATTGACATCGCTCCATCCGGCACCTTGGATGAGTTTCGTCGAAAACGCGTACGAAATGATTATCCACTATTGGCTCTGTGGGAGATGGGGGTTGGACGGATGCGCCTCCCCGTGGAAGATCTGGAAGATTCAGTGACTGTGGCTCGTATGCGGGCCCTTCGGGAATCGGGCCATGAGTTTGTTGTGGTCAGCGAAGGCATCCCATCCCATGGAACCTGTGACCGTATGATCCAGCAGCAGGAACTGGTTCGACGTTGGGAGGTGACATTGCCGCTGCCCATGGCTCCGGAACTAACGGCAGCCATTCGGGCTATCAGAATGGAAGGCGGGTTTCCCGTGTACCTGTCCAAACTGCGCATGAAGTCCGACCTTGGCCGGGATGGAGAACCCTACTTTCATCAGATTCAACATGGGTTCACCCTGGCCGATGACAATGACCTCAAGACCCTGAGGTCAAATCATCACCGGGAAAGGATATTCGATGGTGTGGTTTTTCGGGTGGCTCGGTCTGATTCGGTCCATGAATCGATCACCAACATGTCGGCTGTCTGCAAACGGCTGGACCTGCGGGCGTCCATCACGATGTATCTGGCCGACCCTAATCCCGCCCTGCACCGTTGCGATGATCTCGATAATGTGCACCATATCGCAGAAGGGATGTTCTCTTGCTCGGGGTGGGACAATGCAGAGCTGTTCATTGACACCTTCATGGATCTGGACCGGGGGCACAGTGTGCGAAATGGCGTCATCGATCGAATGTGCAATCCCCGGCCTGCGATGCTTGTTGTGCGTCATCTTTGTGCGATTCTGGCAACGATGCCAGATCATCCCCATAGCGAAAATAGCGGAAAGACCAACAATGGACGCTGGATTTCCAGGCAGACCGGGGAGATGCTGCACCTGCTGGTGTTGACCGATTTTCCGTCGTCTGAAATCATCCTGCATGATCTGGTGGTGCCCACCCGCATCCGGGCATGCGCAGAGGTGGTGGATCTGGTTGCCGGGGTAGTCAGACCGATCCCTTTTCGAGTCAGTGCTCAAGGCGGGGTGTTGACGATGGAAAAGGGAGTGTCCGGGGTGTATTTTGTCACTATCCCGCTGCCCCCCGAATCGTAGACGACTGGGGCGCATTCCTGAAGCGGGCGGGTGGGAGGTTTCCGTCCGGAGGGTGACCAGTCCGCACGAAAGATTTGTCATCCGGTCCTCCGTAAGCCACGCTGGTATGACGGATGTGGGCTTGCGGAAGGTCACGAGGAGCCGACTGTATCCAGTTGCTTCAGCAGCTGGCCGGATTGGTACCTTGCGATAATGCAACTGAATGGTCACGCCAGTTCACTGGGGCGGGTTTTCTGGTACCAGCAATCCAGCGCAGGACAGAGTAACCGACAATACCGGATAGCAACGACCCCGACGGCACGCCGACCCGCACTTGGGCTTGATATGCCGGATCTTCAAAAGCCAGGTGCCGATGCACAGGCTCATCGCGAAGCCGATGCCAGCCAGTTTCCACACCCCACTTCCACTCCGAAGTGCCACACTTGCCCCGCTCCCGGAATGAGGGCACCCCCCGAAGGGAGGGAGCACGGCGGCGACCGGACCATTCAGCCCTCCCAGGGGCTGATTTCGGCCACCGATGGCATCCATCTCGGCGCCAGAGAGTCTGACCGAGGCGATTTCACGACGCCAGGGCCCGCTCGGGCCGCGTTCAGATGGGTTTTGGCCGAGCGGGCCCGGCCCGTCGAACACGGGCTTCTGGAAAGGGAGTGGAGAGGAGAGGAATGACCGCCTTCAGGGCGGGGCGGCAGCGGTGAAGACCTCTTCCGGGGTTCGAACCCCCAGGACTTTCCGGGGCCGGCGGTTGATCCGCTCTTCCACCGCCTGGACCTGAGAGGCCGTTACCTGACGGAAGTCCGTGCCCTTCGGAAAGGACTGGCGTACCAAGCCGTTGGTGTGCTCGTTCAGGCCCCGCTCCCCGGAGTGGTCCGGAGTGGCAAAATCCAAGTCGGCTCCGAAAGCTGCCGCAATCTCCCGGGGCCCGGCAAACTCTTGGCCGTGGTCCGCCGTGCCCGTGTGCCCCCGGTCCCGAATCGGGGCCATCCGCCGGACAATGGCCTCGGTCACGGCCGCCGCCGTCTTCCCGGCCACCCCGATCAGCCCCATGAACTTCGAGGCCCGATCTACCCAGGAAATCAAGGCCCCCCGGTGCTTCACCCCGATGATCAGGTCAAGCTCCCAGTCCCCGATCCGGCCCTTGGCCTCCCCAATCCGCCGGGCGCTCGGGAGTCATCTTCCAAGGCACGGTGGAGGCTGCTCGTCGCCTTGCTCTGGGCCTGCTGATGTCGATCCCTGCGCTGTCCCCGATGGCGCCTCAGCTCTCGGGAAATCGGGCTGACGTCCCGTCCGAGTGGCTCAGCCATCGGTCGCTGGGATCGACCAGTGGACTTGTGAACGAAAATGGGCGATCTTTCCGGGTGGGTCAGGGGGTGGTCGCCAGTTAGCATGACCCTTCTCCGTTGATAGGTCAACTGAGAGGGTCGGCCATCATCTGGCCCGCTGCCATCTGCTTAACTCAAGCGATCGGGCGACGGGGCCAAGTGTTGCACTTCAGAGTGGCACGGGGCATTAAGAAGAGGAACAAAATGGGATTCAAGCTAGGATGCTATGCCTACGGCAGTAGCGACAGTTGGCAAGCAGTCTGTACCGACCTCGATATCGCCGTCGAAGGCGACTCTTATGAGCAAGCCAGGGAATCCTTGAGTCCTGTATTCAGATGTTTCTGGAGCGAATCTCCGAATTGCCGGAATCGGAACGGGAACAGCTTCTTAAGCGCAAATCCCCATAGCATCTACGGAAATCTTTTCGCGGAAGGCCGGACTGTCTGCGAATACTCTTTAGAGTGCCAGGCCCCACATCCTGATTGTCTTTATCCGACACCGTAACCAATCTCCGCTTGCCCCCAATAATTCCCTCGAACTGACGGTGACTTCCGCGAGTCCTGTCCAATCTAAAGCCACTGGCTTTCAGGATGTAACTGAACGGTCAAGCCAGTTCGCCGGCGGCGGGTTTTCTGGTACCTGCAATCCAGCGCAGGACCGAGTAACCGACAATGCCGGACAGCAGCGACCCCGACAGCACGCCGATCCGCACTTGGGCTTGATACGCCGGATCTTCGAAAGCTAGGGTGCCGATGAACAGGCTCATCGTGAAGCCGATGCCGGCCAGTGCCGAGACGCCATAGACATGCCACCAAGTCATTCCGTCCGGCAAGCGGCCTAGTCCCAGTCGCACCCCCGCCCATGTCAGCCCATAGATGCCCACCTGATTGCCCAGGAACAAACCGACCGCAATGCCGAGTGGAATCGACGACAGAAAATCGTTCGCCGACACCCCGCCCAGATGGACCCCTGCATTCGCGAAGGCGAATATGGGCATCACCAACAGAATCACGAATCCATGCAGGCCTTGCTCCGCCCTCACCAGGGGGGGAGTTCCGTCACCGTGACGACGCAGGGGAATGAACAGTGCGATGACCACACCGGCCAGCGTCGCATGCACGCCCGATTTGAGCACCGCCACCCACATAACGAGACCCACGAGAAAATAAGGTAGCAACCGCCGCACCCCGGACAGGTTCAGCCCCAGTAGAATAGCAGCACCGGCGGCAGCGATGCCAAGCGACGACAGCGACAAGTCGGCTGTGTAGAAAATCGCAATGATCGTGATCGCGCCCAAGTCATCAATCACGGCCACCGTCAGCAAAAAGACTTTCAATCCCGTCGACACCCGGCTGCCAAGCAGGGCGAGGATTCCCACGGCGAATGCGATGTCCGTGGCAGACGGGATCGCCCAGCCGCGCAGCGCCGTGGGATCACCAGAGTTGAACGAAAAGTAGATCAGCGCTGGTGCGGCCATGCCCCCGAACGCAGCCAGTGCAGGTAGCACCGCCTGGCGCCAGGAAGACAGATTGCCTTCCAGCAACTCGCGCTTGATCTCCAGTCCGACAAGCAGGAAGAACAGGGCCATCAGGCCGTCGTTGATCCAGAGTAACAGCGGCTTTTGCAGTGCGAGTCCGCCGAACTGAAAGGAGACCGGGATGGTCAGCAGGGCGTCATAAAGATGAGCCAGCGGTGAGTTGTCCAGCACCAGTGCGGCCACCGCCGCCAACATGAGGAGCACACCGCCCGCGGCTTCGTGACCAAGCAGGACCGACAGGCGAACAACGAGGGTAGACATGAATGCCTTTTAGGTTTGTTGATACTGTATTGGAAAGTGTCTTGCCTTGGGCCGCACAAAGTCGCCAGAAATCGCGATGCCGATATCTGAGATATCGGCATCCCCAGACCTAGTTCCGAGGGGTGTCGGTCTCGCTGGCCCGATAGATGCGGCAAAACCTATCAGCACAACGGCAACCATCGGACGAGCGACTCACGCCGGTTCTGGCCACCGGATTTTAACTGAAATACCCATCCTAAATCCGCCAGGCAATCCACTGAACCGGGACCGCATTCCTTCATCGCAAGGCGAATCTTCAAACGATTCTATTCGCATCGGGGGGGCAGCGCAAGGACAGGCCGTCTCTCCCAGCAATTCCCGCTAACCCGGAAAAGTCAATGAAACCGGGGGGCTTTCAACCTTCCACACCTACTTCCGAACTCATTCCCGCTTTCTCTCATCAAGGGCATCGCGCACCCGCACGGCCCAGTGGAGTCGTTCCAATCCTTGCCAGACCTGCTTCGTGCCCGGTGCGTCGACGGATGGAGATCCACCCGCCATCCCAGATCGATCACGACGTGGCGGAAGCTTGGGACGGTCCAGACCGACTGGCAGGTCAGTTCGCTAGCCGGCAAAGTCTGGAGCAGCCCGTCCCGCGTGGCAGTGTCGAAATGGTAAAGTCCGATCAGCTAGCCCAGAGCAGACCGGAAATCGGGTCAGAATACAGAAGGAAGGTCAACCTAGAAAGGCCCCGGAAACCGGTCGCCGACCTCCCTTACCGGCTGCCGGATTCATCCTCGGGGTCGGCTGACGGCATTGAGCCTTTCATAGGGTACCAGCCACACGCCTTCACTGCATCTGACCCTGGCGCGCTTTGGGTTCATGCGTTCGATCATGCCCATTCGACACTCGCCCTGGACAGTGATTGACACGGCATCCCCCCGGCGGAAGCTCTCCTTTGCATCCTGCCGGCGTCGGCTCCTTTCGTCGCTTTCGGGCACACAGGATTTCGGCGTCGCGCCGATAAGGCGGGCAATGGCCTTCCATTCAGGTCCATGGCCCGCTTTCGGGCCAGCCAGCGCATGGGCGATCTCGTGAAGAATTGTATCGGTGACCTGTTCGGGAGGGCCGTTCACCGCATGGGATCGGCTGAGCAGAATGAGTCTTTCCCGCGACCGGCATTCCCCCAGCTTACACCTCGCCACATTGAAGAGCAGTGCCCACTCCTCCAGCCCGTGGTGGTCCATCAGTTCGCGTGCCCGGGTCGCCACCTCGCGCAGCCGGACCCCGCGCGGCCGACGCTCGATGGCCGTAGATTCACAGAGGTGATCAAGCCCGATGTAGGGCACCGCCCATCTGCCGTCACCGCATCGTACGCTGGCGCGTTTCGGGTTCAGCTTTTCTAGGGTACCGCTTATCCTGCCGCCATCGGAAGCAGAAAAACACACTTGGTCGCCGATCTCGAAAAAGACCTGGACATCCTCAAGACGCAACGTGTGCAGCAGGCCCGGCGTCATGTCGTCAATCAGCAGATCGACCCAGCCGGAATTCAGCATTCGGCTTTCGATTCCAGTGTCACACGACGATTCGGTTCGGTCATGGGAAGGGCAGTACGGCCATTCGGGAAGCTACGGATTCTATCATGTCGGAGGTTGATTTCGCGTTTGATGTCGTTGTGGAACAGCAATTCCCGTCAACCGGTCCCGGTTCGAAAAATTCACCTACCAATCCCGTTTCCGGACGGCTGACAAAACCGCCGGCGAACGAATCCCTCCGCTGTCCGGGCGGTTCCGGAACCCGGGCGACCGGTCTCCCCGAAGCCCCCCGCTTGGCTGGTTGCCTCAAGGGACAACACAACGACGGGGTCCGGTCCATCAGGCCCCCCCATCATCGGCCTTGCCAACACGTGGCATGGAGGCTTCTGGTCCTGGCTGAAATGGTGTTCGCAGCGATCGTCACGGGTCTTCCGGGTTGGAACGGCCTCGTTCTCGCTGCGCCCGGGCGCAGTGCCTGAGTGCCCTCCACCGGACGTCGAGTCCGGTCGGACGATGGGGAGGCTCGCTGCGCTGGGCGGCGTGACGTTCGCCGTCGTTCTTCTGATCGCCGTTCGTTTTGTGAATCATCTCCAGAGCCATGGGAATCACTATCCAGAGCACCGGATGGACACTGGAGCCGGAATACCGCCACGGCACTCATCCGGTGGTCTAGGGGACGGTGGGTCCGGGTGCGGACGGGCAAGGGGACGGCTCGGAAGGCGTTTGGAACGAGTGTTGGTCAGGGGCGACGGGTCCCAGGCCGTTTGGGGAGCGATCTGGCCATGGGATCTTGGGCGATAAAATGAGAATCCCCCGACCGGTGAGTCAATAACGGCCAGAAAGTGGACGAGAACATTTTTCGATCGACTTGAACCCCCGGCTTCATTGACTTTATCAGGCTAGCAGTAATTGCTGCGGCTCTCCTGATGTTCACCGGACTGTTCCGCGAATGGGGCCGTTCTACCCCCGGATCAGGGCAGAGGGGATAGGCCCGGTTCCGGTTGCTGGTGCGGTTCGTTTGGTTCCTTGTGGCTCTCAGTGATCAGGCGATGGGTGATGAGAGTAGGAAGGCTTGGCTTCGTCAAATCTCTCAGCAAGGCGATGGGCGAAACATGGGCGTATGCATGGAACAGCTTGACGAATGTCATCAGATCAGTGACCCACTCAGTCAGATCGTGTATGCAGGGGTGTCGGGTAGGCTATTCGCCGGAACACGGGACCGTTGGTCATGATTGGTGATGGACGAAATGACAGGCAGAACCCCACAGGCACGATTCAGGGCCCAAGTACATCCGCGATAACCCCCTGCACCAGACGCACCAAGTGTTCCGGGGTAGAGCCAAATGGGGCCAACGCTTGGACTCGACCCCGAGGACCAAGCACATAAATCTCAGCCGGATGCTCCACGGTGTAGTGAGCACCCTGACCGATTTGGCGATAGGCGACGTGATACTGGCTGGCGACGCGTTGAATCTCCTCGTCGGTACCCGTCAGGCCGATGAGATCCGAATGGAAAAATGGTACGTAGGCGGCCAGTCTTTCGACGGTATCCCGTGCCGGGTCGACCGTAATGAACACACCGGCCACCTTATCTCTCGATAATGCATTGAGAGCGTGTCCCATGTTGGCCAGTTCCATGGGGCAGATATCGGGACAATGGGTGAAGCCAAAGTAGATCAGTACGACCTTTCCGGTCAAGCGGCTCGAATCGAAACGGCTGCCATCGTGTGCGGTCAGAGTGAATGGGCTGCCGATGGGCGACGAGGATTCTGCCATCGCACCACTGGATGTCCAGAGCAGGGCAACCCACAAGCCCAGCCACCCAATTCTCATCAGGGGAAGAGGGATCAGGCGGAGGGAGTGGAGTGAAATCATGGGCTGCCGCCGAGTTCACCGAGTGTCACCCACCGGGGCGGCAAAGGCATCCAGGATCAGGGCATCGACATTGTCGCCCGTCAGGGTTTTCAGAAAAGCCACCAGGTCCTGCTGTTCGTCGACCGAAAGATGTAATGGCCGGATCAGTGGGCTCAGAAGGTCGTGTTCCACGCCCCCTTGATTGTAGAATTCGACGACCTCTTCGAGGGTACTGAACTGTCCGTTGTGCATATAGGGGGCTGTCAGGGCGACATTGCGCAGGGTCGGCGTGCGATATTTCCAGCGGTCTGCCGGATCTTCTGTGATTTCGTAAAGTCCCACATCGGCCGCGGGTCTTTCACCGACAGTGGACAGGATTTCCGGGTCGACATCCAGAAAGACGCCTGGTGCCAGCGTGATACGGCTCGACGGGAAGACTTTCCCAACGGAGTTTCGGTAGCCCAGCCCGGCGTTGTGAAGTCGCTGGTCCGTGAACAGGGCATGATCCTCATGGACCAGATGGCAGCTAGCACACCCGGCCTTGCCGGTAAACAGTCCGAAGCCGCGGCGGGCCGCGTCGTTCAGCGCGGTTTCCTCCTGACCATAGAACCAACGGTCAAATGGTGAATTGGCCGAGAGCAGGGTGCGTTGGTAGCTGGCCAGTGCCATTCCCAGGGTTTCCATGCCCAGGGGGCGTCCGGCAAAGGCTTTTTCGAACAAGCCGTCATAGTCCGGAAATGATCGAATTTTGTTCAGCAGATAGCCGACGGATGGATTTGCCATCTCATTGCGGGCTAGAAACGGTGCCCAGATCTGCTGTTCCAGGTTGTCTTCCCGCCCATCATGGAACAGTCTTTCCATATAGGCGATGTTGTACAAGGTGGGGGCATTGCGTCGGACCGAGCGTCCCTCGACCCCGACGGGAGTCGCCATCTCGTTGTTGGAGAATCCCTGCTCCGGGATGTGGCACATGGCACAGGAAAAGGTATCGTTGATGGACAGTCGCCGATCGAAGAACAGTTTGCGGCCGAGTTCGATTTTGTCCCGGGTAATCGGATTGGCGGTCGGTTGCGGCACGGCGGGCAGTCCCAGCGGTGGCGATTGGGCCAGTTCCAGGAGGTCCAGGCGGGTTCCCTTGCGGCGGGTGAGCGCCAGGCTGTCCGTTTCGTATTCCGGGGACTCGTAACCTTCCTTGCCATCTCCGGGACGCGAGAGCGTGCTGGTGGTGGGCTTGGCCGTGGCACCGGTGTGATCCGGGGTCGTTTCCATCAATAAAGAACGAATGTCGTTCAGCAACAGATCCGTATGCAAAAAGGACACACTGTAGATATTGCGGATTCTTTGGTCCCGGTCGATCAGAAAAACCTTGAGAAGGTGGGTAATGTCGAGCATCTCTCCGGTATCCGGATCCCGAAGAATCTGCATGTCTTGGCCATAGGCTTCCAGAATGGGGTGAAGAATCTTCTGGGAGTCCGTGGTGACAAAATCCCAGTCCCCCTTGGATCCGGCAAAGCGGAAATTGTTGCCATACAGTTGCATGACATCCGGTGTATCCCTTTCCGGGTCAAGGCTCAAGCTGATCAAGCGGACATTGGATGCCAGCACCGGGTCGTTCTGCATCAGCGTTTTGAGTTGGTAGAACACATAAGATGACAGCGGACATCCATTGATATCACTGCATTGGCTGAACATGAAGTTCAGCAGAACGATGCGATCACGGAAGAGGTCATGCAGGTCTGCCGATTCATTCCGCTCGTTTAGAATCTGGCCATTGCTGGCTGTTCCCAAGGGGGGAAGGTTGTAGCTTCCGGGTTGAGGCAACTGATATGTCAGTGGCCCATAGCCGAGTGCCAAGATCCCGCTGCTGGTGGTAGCCAGGACAGGATGAACGACCAGAAATCCCAGTAATACAACCCGCAGGACGATATATATGGAGCGGATGGCCCGGTAGACGACGCTTGCCATCGTGGTGTTGTGCACGCGGTCAGTCGTCCCCATTCCGGTGCACCGGCAAAGAGCCGGTGCACCCATTACAGGGATCAGTTGCTGGCCGCCATACGGGTATCGGAACCAGACGGACTGGCGGCGAACAGTGAATAAGCGTTGAAGCGCATCTGATGGGAGCGCCCCAGCTTGGCGGCATAAAAGTCGATCTCGAACTGTTTGACCAGTTGATTCCCATCCCAATGGTAGGCGCGGAAAAACTGTTCGTCATCGCCCCCTTTCTTATCCCAGTTGGCCAGCAATGAACTGGTGAAGTACTGGCGCTTGCCATCCCAACTGCCTGAAACCATGTTGACTTGCTTGCCGATCACCGTTTCGTATACCTGCTTGGGATTGTGCGGGTCGGTCATGTCGAAGAAGCGGGTTTTGCCGTCCATGAAGGTATTGACAAAAAATCCGGAGTCATCAGACAGGATCGAAAAATCCACCGGCAAGGGTACCTTGGATGGATCTCCGATATCTGCAACCGCCTTGGCCTGCCAGTCCCCGGATTCATCCTCGTAAATCATCCAGACCTTGGACGTCAGGGCAGTGGTGGTCAGGCACCAGTTGTGATTGGGTTGCCAGGCACAGCGGATCTCCAGTGGGGCACCCGGAACATCCAGGACCTTTTTGGGCGTTCGACTGTGCAGGTCCCAGACCACGACGGTGTTGCCGAATCGTTTCATGGCCTCCGCATCCCCCAGCATCTTGCCGAAATCCATCATGTAGTTGGACCAGCCGGTGAACGAGGAAGTGACCATCAGGTTCTTTCGGGGTAATACTCGCACATCGTAGCCATAGCCATCGGCGTATTTCCCCCCTTTTTCTGCGCCCAGCAGGTCTTCATCGGTAGGCATCCAGTGGGTGGCAACATAGTCACCGGCGTTGGTATACTCGACCATGGCTGTACGGCCACCGTGATCAATGTTATTGGACAGTCCGGTCACCATCATACGCCCGGGGAACGCATACATGGTGTGGGGACCGACGACTCCCCCGCTGGCCGACACGAAATTGTCGATGGTCTTGAACAGGACCGGCTTTGCCGGGTCGGTATGCACATCGAAAATGAAGATTTTGTTGGTATCTAGGCCACCGGCCCAAAGATGGCGCCGGTCGTCGGTGAATCCTGAATGATGGGCTTCGTTTCGACCACCCACGGATAGGGAATGAACCACAGTGCCGTAGTGTGGCGAATTGGGATTGACATCAATCGTGACCAGTTTATCCTGACCGTCTCCTATCCCTTCCACGCCCAAGGTCCACACATAGACAAAATCCTCCTGTCCGGTGATCTTGGCCATGTAAGGCGACATGCAGGTTTCATCTGCAAAGGATGTCGACACTGGCAGACTGGCCAGAAGTCCTAGGGCGAAGGGGGTGCCCAAAATCATCATTGTGGCTTGTTTGATCAGCTGTAATTTTTTCATTGGTACTCTCCGGTTCAGGTTCCCAGGGGGTTATTCTTATCGCTTTATGCTCTTTCACGATAGTCTAGTGAAATACTTTTCGAGAACCATGTCAAGGGCCAGCCAGCCATTTCCGCCAAGGACCTCCCTGCGGGGATTCGGTGTGATTTCCGGATGCCAACGCAGGCGTCGGGAGTCTGCGGACCAGGCGGCCCCTCCGGCGGTTGGCCACTTGATTTCCTGAAGAACCAACCGGTCACCCAGTCGGTCACGGCGACCGGGTCAAAGGGTTCCCGATCAGGAGGGGGAAGCCTAGGAACCACCCACGCAGCCCTCTCCAACGGGAGGTCCAACCGCCCGCCTCCGCTGGAGGCCGTGACGGCTAGGCTCGTGACCCCGGAGCAGGGAAGCGTCTGGGCGGATCTCCCGGCACGCCAGCAGTTCCCCTGTCGGTCGACAGTTGCGTCATTGGGCGGCCCACCGTTCAGGAACTGGAAACGGAACCGGGCGCCGTCCTGCTCTCGCTCCCCGGGGTAGGTCGCCGCCGTGACATCGACCCAGTGGAACCCTCCCCCTGGTCTCCCGGTTTCCTCCTGCCCCCACCACCTGGCGCTCGCTGTCGTGCTTCCGCGACCCGTCCGCCCGCCTGATCGGTTCCGGCGCCAGCGCAAACCCCACCCGGTGCCAGGCTGATTTCGCCTTCATCGACTGACCGGTCGGTATCGGGTTCGACCGGCCCCGATGGTCACGACATAACGGAGGATCGGTGAACTGACCGTCGTTTCGACAGTCCCGCATAGTGACTGCGGCCACTCTGAATCCCGATTTCAGGGGCGTCGGGCTGGGGACTTGGCGGATGCGCGGTTTTTTCGTCGGCCAAGAAGTCCCCAGATGGTCTCGAGCAGGCCCGCCAGGCTGATGAGCATCACTCCAATGACTTGACGCCAGCCGAAAGGTTCTCCCGCCCAGAGGGCAGCGGTGATGACGCCCACGCTGATTTCGGCCATGAACAAGATGCCTACCAGTCCCGGATTGAGTCGGGTGGGCGCGAAGACATTGGCCACGGCCGCGGGGACGATCACCAACAGGGAAAAAGGCACCAGCCACATCATCACGCGGCCGAACTGGGACCAGTCCGGTGCCGGGAGCACTTCCTGTCCGGTAGCCACCCAGGCCAGGATCAACGTAATCAAAAAGGCCCAGGTAACGAATCCCGCTCCATAGGTGGTGGCTTTTTCCTGGTGGTCGATGAGCAGCATCAGGGCCATCCCGGCCCAGAGCAGGCCGGAGGCCACGGCCATCCAGTCCCCGAGGTTGCGGGGCAAGGGCAAGGCCATGCCTTCACCAAGGATGACCCACATACCGGAAAACCCCAGGATCATGGCCCCCCACCGAGGCGCAGTGATGGGATCTGCGATGAGCCATCGGGCCAGCAGAAAACCCCAGATCGGCATCAGATAGAACAGGATCACGACGTTCACCACCTCGGTGTAGACGTAGGCGGAGGCGTACAGGGCATAGGCCAGCCCAGTACCGAAGCAGATGAGATGAAAGCGCAGCCGACCGGGCACAATCCGTCGGCGGTCTCTCCAGAGCAAGGGCAGCACGATGAGCAGGGCCGCCAGATTGAACAAGGTGGTGGCCCACAAGCCGGGATAGCCGGCATTTTCCAGTGCCCGAATCGGTATCCAGAAGATACCGAATACCAGGCCAGCAAAGACGGCCGCCAACTTGGCAAGGGTCTGGTCGTCCAAGCGTTTCAGCATGTTCTGATGGGGCTGGAAGAGATGTGATTTCGGGGGTTGGCTATAGGAACGATTTCCAGGATGTTCGGGCGGCCATCCGGATGGATCCGCTGGGGAGCCGGAAGCATTCTCGTCATGATATCTGCCATATGTGTCGATCAAGGCGATTTTTCGATGACATGAGCCTTTGAGGTCATGTCATGGACTGGACAGCGCCTGGAGCCGAATGTGGCAGTACATCGTCCGTTTCGGTTCAACATCACAGAGGGTTGGGTACCGAAAGGCGGCTCTCTCCTGGTCTTTTTCAGCGAGTCGGTCCGACCTGAGGTGCCGGTTCGGCACGTTATCGGTCTTGGCCTGTCCCATATTCCGATGAGGAGACGGGGTGTGATGCCAGTTGATGGCTTTCCTGGGTCAGCAGTAGATCTTAAAGTGCCCCCAGTTCCTGGATCGCCAGGCAAATCCGTTGAAAGCTGTCGCCGATGTCCGGACTCATATGACGGCCCCGCAGATAGCCATGTATCAGACCCGTTTCCACGGTACAGCGGGCCCGGACCCCCGCCGCAACCAGTCGACGAACATATTCCACCGCATCGTCACGGATGGGATCGTGCTCTGCGGCAAAGGCCATGCAGGGCGGCAGGTCGGAGAAATCCGGGTGAGCCAGCGGGAAATAGGTCGGATCGTGCCATTCGGGTGCCCCTTGGCTACGCAATGTCTGGTAGTCCAGGAGGTCTTGTCGGGTGAGGCCCGGCGCATCGGCATTATCCTCGTAGGAAGCCAGTGAATACTGTTCACCCCCCAGCCAGGGATAAATCAGGACTTGACCGACCGGCTGGCGCTCGCGGCCATGCTGGGCCACGCATATCGCGGCCGCCAGGGTGCCGCCGGCGGAATCCCCGGCCACCACAGTATGGCCCTGATCGAGGGTCAGGAAGGCGTCCAGGGCATCTTCAAAGGGGATCGGATGAACATGTTCCGGAGCCAGACGATAGTCCACGGCCACCACCCGGTAGCCGGTGGCATGAGCCATATCGGCGCAGATCGAATGATGACTGTCCAGGTTGCCGATAACAAATCCGCCTCCATGATAGTAGATGACAGTGACCGGGGTATGGTGGCGGGGGTTTTCGTAGATACGGATGGGAATTTCCCCGTGACGCCCGGGAATGGCATGATTGGTGACCACCACATCATCGGGAAGAGGAGCATCGAATTGTGCACACATGGTAAGGTAGCGACGGCGGTTTTCCTCCACGGGCAGCGAGCCATTACTCTCTGGATAGCTCTCGGCCACCTTGTTCAGATAGGCGATGACCTCTGGTTTCATCGGGTATTTTTTGAAGTTGACGGCCATTTGGCAAACGACATGGGTGGATCATAAGAAAGATCATAATGTAACCAACCTCGGGAGTGAACCGGCGTCCCATGGTGGATGGTTCTGTGTGTCCTTTGTGGGGTCGTGCTTAAGTCGGGCACCGTTTCCCCCGGTTGTTTGTGTACATCGTCACTTCACGACCGGGTAAAGGGGACACCCCCAATCCTCTTGTGGATTGTCCATCATGATATCAATGAACTCGGGCACAAGAAATCGCAAGATGGCTGACCCATCGCGCACTTGGTCGCGATTCAGGCTGCTGTTCCAGGTCGCCCCACCATGCATGATCTGATTGCGCAGGACATACAGCCGGTCAAACAGCAGGCACAGTATTTTTCCAGTCTGTTGCCTTTGCATGGCCCGCATATATTCATTGGTGGCGTACTGAAACTGGGTTCTCCAGTCCACAGTCGCCTGGATGCCGATCTGATGCTGCCAGAACGGACCGAAGACATATTGATTATGCAACAGCATACGGATGGGGCCCGTAAAATTGTTCCAGATGGCGTCATATACCCGCTGGTGGGCATCCAAAGCCTCCACCTTCTCGAAGAAGCCCTTAAAGGCGGTTCGGGCCTGAATGGGGGCCATCCGAAAATCTTCTCCATCTGCGTAAGCCGCATTGAAACCAATCCAGAGGAAGATGAATCGCGCATCGTCATCCGCTTCGCGCTCAGCTCTCCCGACCCAACTGATTGAACGATGGATGCGCAGACCAACGGATTCTGTAAAGCGATCCTTCAATCTTTCCTGCTTTTCATTGAGTGCCGCGTGTCGCAGGTAATCAGTTGTGGACCGAGAGGACATACTGGGGGTATTGTAGAATCGGGTTGCGCTCTGGAAAAAGTCGTGGCGAAAGATATCCCTCCCCTTCAATGCGGTGGATGAAAAAAATTCCGATCAGAGTCCAGTGATGCCGATGGGTCCCTGTCTCACATTGATCTGGCACGGGATCAGAGACCAAATCGTCGTTCATCAGGTGAACAAGCGAGGCAGGACTGCCTTCTGATGTTTCTGAATGTGGTACCAGCGGACTGTGAACCGGATGGGGTAAGGCGGTTGGGTGGTGATACCCGATCAGTGCAGGGGCGATGGATGGAGTCGAGGAAGGCAGTGTGGCCATTTTCTGATGCACCCCCAAGGGATGATTCAGGACGGACTCCAAAGAACGCACTGATTCCGGGCTCCTGAATATCACTGACCAGTCGGGGCTCAACAGGACACTCCGGCATACAAATCCCGGAAGCTGTTATCGAGGGCCTGTTCAAAAAACGCCACATCTTCCATCTGAATGCAAAGAGGTGGACAGATTCGCAATACATTCTTATAGGCCCCTGACTTGGAAGCGACCAAGCCATGCCGGCGCGTCAACTGGAACAGTTGGTGCATCTCTTCGGTGGCCGGTTCCTTGGTGGTGCGGTCCTTGACGAGTTCCGCTGCCATCATCAGTCCCCGTCCCCGAACCTCACCAATCAGGTCATATTTTCGTTGCATGCTTTCGAGGACCTGAAGCATGGCAGCCCCCACTGAATGGGCATTTTCCACCAAGCCGCATTCATCAATGACCCGCAACACGGCCCTTCCGGCGGCACAGGACACCGGATTGGCGCCATAGGTATTGAAATAGAACTTGTCGGCCATGGCCTCGGAAATCTCCCGTCGTGTCACAACGGCTCCGAGTGGAAATCCATTGCCGATGCCTTTGGCCATGACCACAATGTCTGGGATGACTTGATCATGACTGAATGCCCAGTAGCCTGCTCCTGTCCGGCCGAAACCGGATTGGACTTCATCCACGATGCAAAGACCACCAGCCGAGCGCACTCGTTCGAAAGCGTCCCGAAGATATCCATCCGGCAGGGGGATGATGCCGCCATATCCCTGTATGGGTTCAAAGAACATGCCTGCGATACGACCACTGGTGCCATAGTGGATGGCTTGGTCAATGGCATCCAGATAGGGGGTCAGAACGGCACCATGGATTCCTCGATACTGATCTGGATTGGGGACAAAATGGATTCCCCCGAGCAAGGGCACTGGATGCCGGAAATGGCTGATTCCGGTGATGGATTGGGCACCAATGGTCGGCCCATGATAGGCGTTCGTGAGCGACAGAATATCAATCGAACGGGTGTAGGAGCGGGCGAGGAGGAGCGCAAAGTCGATGGCTTCCGCCCCGGAGTTGGTGAAATGGACCACCCAGTCTTCTCCCGGAGGAAACTTGGCCGACAATTCTTCCGCAAAATGGGCCGGGACGGGATGAAAGAACATGGTGGTGCAGTGTTGGATCTGGGCGGCCTGATTTTGCACGGCCCGAGTCACCGCTGGATTGTTGTAGCCGATGCTGACACAGAGATTCTGGCTCAGGCAGTCAAGATAGCGATTGCCCTGTTCATCCCAGAGATACTGGTCCTGGCCGCGCTGGAAGATCAGCGGGACCCGGTAAGGGACGAATGCCCGTTGGGAGGCGGCATAATAGCGTTCACGACGGTGGACGATGGCATCGGTATCCCACTCCACGGGCAGAACAAAATGATCCGGGTCGCGGTCGATCTGTTCGGAAATTCGTGTGTTGGTTTTCATGGTCAGTTTCGGTCCAAAGGGTGAGTATTCAAGTCCCGGTCCGGATGGTGATTACTGAGAGTTCGGGGGGATCTACGACTCATTCTGTGGTTAGCACCCTGAATGGCACCTCATTGGGTGGCGGCAGTCTCTGCCTAGGTTGAAAGTTGACTGTATCATTGAAATCTTCTCGGTGCGAGTGCTTGGGAGGGGCTTCATTGCGCCTGATCGAACAGGCGGGGTGGAATCGCAACGGCTCTGAATCATGGTCGCCGTCGGGAGGCGATGAGGTCGAGACGGTAATGGCGGCCGAGTCCTCATTTCCACAGTCCCTGTCTGGACCCCGGATCAAGAAACCCCTTTTCAATCGGGCGAAAATCTGGCATCGTTCGTCGTTACCAACGTGATGACTCCCGTCGGTTCGGGTCCCTCCTGATGAGTTGGGCAACCTCGGACCGGGATGCTATTCCTTGATCCGTTGCCAACCAGACCGTTTCCTGCCGGATGTGAACAGTGGTGGGGTTGCAACTCAATGACTAATGAGCCACCCGAAGCGATGGCCGGGTCCCGCAAAAGAGCCGGACGTCGGCAGCGGATGCTCGTTCGGCGCGATGTGTGTCAGCAGCGGGCACCCTATATTCATCGCCGAATCGCCCCCTATGATATCCTGTCCGAGGAAGGCCTGTGTTTGATTGAGGCGAACGCCGACATCATTTTACGCGATATCGGTCTCGAAGTCCGCAACGACCCGGTCGCGCTGCGACTGTATCATGAGGCCGGTGCGGAGGTGCAGGACAACCGGGTCCGGTTCGAGCCCGGGCACTGCCGACAGATCATTTCGGATTCGGCACCGGCTCGGTTTACGCAGCATGCCCGCAATCCGGCCAACAATGTAGTGCTGGGCGGAGAGAACACGGTATTGGCCCCTTCCTGGGGGCCGCCGTTCGTGCATGATCTGGAGCGAGGTCGGCGTTACGCCCGACTGGAGGATTTCCAGGAACTGGTCAAGATTCATCAGACCATTCCCTGGCTGCATCATTCGGGCGGCATTGTCTGTGAGCCGGTCGATGTGCCGACCAACAAGCGCCATCTCGACATGCTGCTGGGTCATTTCCGGTATTCTGACCGGGCCTGTTTCGGGGCGTTGATTGGTGAGGACAGGGCAAAGGACTCGATCGCCTTGGCGCAGCATGTGTTTGGTCCTGCCTTTGTCGATCAAAACTGTGTGCTCTATTCCGTGGCGAATACCAATGCCCCCTTGGTGCTGGATGCGGCCATGTCTGGCGCACTGCGGACCTATGCCGCTCACAACCAGGCAGTGGCCTGCACCCCCTGGACGCTGGCGGGTGCCATGAGTCCTTGTACCGTGGCAGGCACGTTGGCGCAGGTGCTGGCCGAGGCTTTGGCCGTCTGTGCGCTGACCCAGCTTGTCCGGCCGGGTGCTCCATGTCTGATGGGCAGTTTCGCGACCTCCATATCCATGCAGTCTGGCGCTCCCACCTTCGGCACACCGGAAGCGGCCAAGCTGGTTCTGGTGTCGGGACAACTGGCCCGCCGACTGGGCATCCCCCTGCATACGGTCGGAGCGTTGTCCGCCTCCAAGCTGCCCGATGCACAGTCGCAGCAAGAAGGCGCGATGGGTCTTTTCACGGCGGTTCTGGCCGGGGCGAATTTCATCAACCATGCGACCGGATGGCTGGAAGGCGGATTGGTGACCGGTTATGAAAAAACCATGCTAGATGCGGATCTATGTGGCAAGCTCGCCGATTTTTGCCAAGGGATTGATCTTTCGGACGAAGCCCAAGCCCTGGCCGCGATCCATGACACCGGACCGGGGGGTCATTTTCTTTCCAGCCCCCATACCCTTCGAAATTTCGACCAGGTGTTCTACCGCTCGAGTGTGGCGGACAACAATTCCTTTGAACAATGGCATTCGGAAGGGTCCCTGGATGCGGCCGCCCGAGCCCACCGGCTTTGGAAGGAAGCCCTGGAAAATTACCAGGAACCAGCTTTGGATGTGGCCATTCTGGAGGGTTTGGAAGAGTATGTGGCCCGCCGCAAGGCCGAGGTGCCGGATCAATGGTACTGAGGGGACTGGTTGCCTTATGTCCCCCCAACCGGACATGGGAGTCAGGGCAAGGTATCCGGAAAATCGAGGCATCTGGTCGATATGACTGACGCTCCGACCGTGGTGATTGGTGGGGGCGTGATCGGTCTCAGTGTCGCCTATCATCTCGGCCAGGCCGGTGTGGGGGAGATTCTGTTGCTTGAGCGAAACCGATTGGGGAGCGGCACTTCCTGGCATGCGGCCGGGATCGTGGGGCCCCTGCGGTCTTCACGCAACCTGACCGAACTGGCTCGGTATGGAATCGATCTATTCCGGCATTTGGAGGATGAAACCGGACAGGCGACTGGTTATCGACAAACGGGGGGCTATTGGTTGGCCCAGACCGCTGACCGGATGGAAGAACTGAAGCGCCTGGCCGCTATGGGCAGGATGCATGGTTTGTCCTCCCGCATCGTGACGCCGCCAGAAGTACGTGAGCGCTCTCCTTTTTTGGTCACCGATGACCTGCAGGGAGGGCTCTGGGTGACGCAGGATGGGCAGATCAATCCGGTGGACCTGTGCATGACCTATGCGCATGGGGCGCGCCTTCATGGAGTGGACATTCGGGAACAGTCCGGCGTCATTCGCATGCAGCGCCGGGGGGATCGGGTGGTGTCCATTGCACTTGATAACGGCCAGGAAATGGCGGTCAGGACGGTCATCAACTGTGCGGGTCTTTGGGCTCGGGAACTGGCGGCCATGGTGGAGGTGCCTCTGCCGCTCAAAGCCGTGGAACATATGTACATCGTGACCGAACCGGTGTCGATCCGGCCGAACCCCTGTCCGGTCATCCGGGATCTGGACAGCGGAATCTATCTCAAGGGGGAGGCGGGGAAACTGGTGCTCGGCATGTTCGAGTCCAATGCTCGGCTCTGGGATCCGTCTTCTATCGATCCGAAGGTGGATTTTCTCGAATTTCCCGAAGACTGGGATCATGCCGAGCCCATGCTGACAGCCGGTATCCGACGAGTACCCGCACTGGCCAGTCTCGGGATTGCCCGGTTTGTGAACGGACCGGAAAGCTTCACCCCGGATACGCGACAGATCATGGGTCGGGTACCGGGACTGGCCAACTACTTCGTTGCGGCCGGTTTCAACTCCATTGGTATCATGTCGTCTGCCGGGGTGGGTCGTGCCATGACCGAGTGGGTTCTCCAGGGTCGCCCGAGACGGGAATTATGGTCGGTGGATTTCCGGCGGTTCCTGCCCGGAGACGGGACATCGGCATTCCTGGATGCCCGCATCCCGGAAGCTGTGCATGGTCAGTTTGACATTCACTGGCCCTTTCGACAATACCGGACAGGTCGGGATCGACTCAAGAGCCCTTGGCACCAACAACTGGCAACCCAGGGGGCCGTCTTCGGTGCTCCGACAGGCTGGGAAAGACCCCTGTGGTTCGCGAAGGAAGCTAACGAACGCGTCTTGCGCTACAGTTATGTGGACCAAGACTGGTGGCCTGCGGCCGAGCGTGAGGCCCACCAACTGATGACCTCGGGCACCGTTTTTGAATTGTCTCCGTTCAGCAAATTCCTGGTGGATGGCCCCGGGGCCACTCAGTGCCTGCAGTCGCTTTGTACCAACTGCATCAATGTCGCCCCGGGTCGCATCGTCTATAGTCTGTGGCTCAATGAGGACGGTGGAATCGAAGGGGAGTGTACTTTGACCCGACTGGAAGTCGATCGCTGGTTGGCTATCACGGGGGCCGCCACCCGGGTGAAGGATTATTGGCATTTGCGTGAACGATTGCCCGGGTCGGTGAAAGTGAAAGACGTCACGGAAGATTTTGCCATGTTGGGAATCATGGGCCCGAGCAGCGAAGCGCTGTTCAGGACACTGTCGCTGGCTGATACTCCGGTGGAGGGGTTTCCCTTGGCGACTTCCCGCCGGGTGACCATGGGTCAAATTGAGGTGTGGGCCAACCGGATGGGCTATGTGGGCGAAAAGGGTTGGGAACTCATGATCCCCGTGGATCAGGCCCTCCAGATTATGGAGGCAGTCATTGAAGAGATGACTCCCTTGCATATGGGTTTCGCCGGGCACTTCTGTCTGGATTCCTGCCGACTGGAAAAAGACCGTGTCCACTGGGGACACGATGTTGGTCCGGATGACAATCCGATGAGTGCCGGGTTGATGGCGGCCGTCCGCCTGTCGGGTGGGTTTGATTTCATTGGCAAGGCGGCTCTGACGGCCAGACTCGGCGTGCCACCGACGGTGCGGCGCCGACTCTTTGAAGTGCTGGCTTCGAAGCCCCCCTTGATGCTTCATGACGAGCCTATCTGGTATGAGGGGGAACGGGTCGGACACACCACTTCGGGCGGATGCGGCTTTCGCACAGGCAAGGTGCTGTGCATGGGGTATGTCCGCGAGCCTCATGGTAGTCAGGGCAGTGATGCATGGTCTGTGGAGGTGGCCGGGCAGCAATATCCCTTGCGCATGCTTGATCGACCCCCCTATGATCCCGATGGCAAACGGATGCGAACATGACGATACATACCCGTGTGGCCATTATCGGTGGTGGCATTTATGGTTGTGGATTGCTGTTGCAGTTGGTGGACAAAGGTTGGCAGGACGTGACCTTGGTCGAAAAATCGGAACTGACTGCGGGCTCCACCTGGCATGCGGCGGGCTTTTGTACCCACTACAGTTTCAGCCCGACCCATCTGTTCATGCGCCAATTCAGCACGGAACTGTATCGGCAACTGGAACAAGACGGTGAATCTCCGACGGGTTATCACCGATGTGGGGGGCTGCGGGTGACCCAGAGTGCGGACCGGCTGGATGAATTTCGCCATGGCCTGTCGGTGGGCCGGCAGGCAGGGATTGATTTTGAATTGCTGGGACCCGAAGAGATCGCCGGAATTTTCCCGCTCATGAAATGCCAAGGGTTGGTGGGAGGCCTTTTTGAGCCGGTGGATGGATATGTCGACCCGTCACAAACGACCCATGCGATGGCCCGTTTGGCTCGGATGGGTGGTGCCCGCATTCTCCAGCACAATCCGGTGGAAGCCATCACCCCGTTGGCTTCGGGGGAATGGCATCTGCAAACCCCCGAGCATGCACTGGTGGCGGAACATGTGGTCATTGCGGCAGGCTTCTGGGCCAATGATGTGGGTCAGTTGCTGGGGCTGGATCTGCCCATTGTCCCCCTGTTGCATCAGTATCTTGTCACGGAGGACCATCCCACCATTGCCGCTTGTGCCCCGGACAGCATTCCTCTGGTACGCCATCATGACTTTCAGTGGTATCTGCGTCGAGAGCATGATGGGCTGGTACTCGGGGCCTATGAAGACAACCCTCAGGCCTGGTCCGTGAACGGCATCCCCAGGAATTTTGGCAAGGAACTGTTTGAGCCGGACCTTGAGCGCGTGGAGCATTTGATGAAGGACGCCATGGACCGTATCCAGGCCCTTCGGGAAGCTGGAATCCGAACCGTGGTGCATGGGCCCGTAAGCTATTGTGCTGATGGACAACCTCTGATTGGTCCCGCTCCGGGGCTTCGGCATGTCTGGTTGGCCTGTGGCAGTGGTTTTGGCATTGGTGAAGGCGCTGGTGCCGGAAGATTGCTCGCGGAATGGATCGTCGAAAGTCAACCGCCGATGCATATGGGGCTCTTCGACCCGCGGCGGTTTGGTGAGTTTGCCGACCGCCCCTATCGAATGGACAAAGCTCGGGAAACCTTTTCGAAGCAGTTCGCCACGCATTACCCATTGGAAGAGCGGTTCGGGGGACGGCCCCGGAAGACCACCCCGGTCTATCGTCATCTGCAACGGGCGGGGGGCCAATTTGGCTGTGTCTATGGCTGGGAGCGGGCCAATTGGTTTGCGGACGGTCATGAGCCCCATACCCTCAGCTTCCAGCGAACAGAATGGTTCGATGCGGTGTCCCGCGAAGTCCGTGCGGTAACGAATCACGCAGGCATCATTGATGTCAGCGGTTTCAGCAAGTTTTGGGTGAGTGGTACCAACGCGACGGCCTTTCTGAACCGATTGTCTGCCAACCGGCTACCGTCCAGAGTGGGTGAGATCCGGCTTTGTCACTGTCTCAACCGAAAAGGGTCGGTGGAATGCGAGTTCACCATCACGCAACTGGAAGATGGCACATACTATCTCGTTGGTGCGACGGCGGCGGAGCAACATCATTTGGACTGGCTTCACCATCACCTGTCCGACGGCATGGATGTCACCATTGAGAACTGCACGCAAACACGGGGGGTTCTGGGGCTTTGCGGACCCCACTCGCGGAAGATTCTGTCTGCGCTGACGGATGCCGGCCTTGGGCAGGCCGTATTTCCGTGGTTGACAGCGCGAGCTATGAAGGTGGCCGGAAAAAATGTGTTGGCGCTACGCGTCAGCTTGACCGGTGAAGCGGGTTGGGAGTTGCATCATGCCATCAGCGATCAAGTGGAGCTGTACGAAGCGTTGAAAGGCGTCGGGGGTATCGCCTCACCGGTGGATTTTGGCTTCTATGCCATGAACAGCCTGCGAATGGAGAAGGCTTTTCGGACCTGGGGCAGCGAACTGACCGTCGAAACCACTGCGTGGGAGTTAGGTCTGGATCGTTTTGTCGCGCTGAAAAAGCGGGATTTTGTTGGTCGGGAGGCGCTCATCCGACAGTGGAATGAAGGGATCACCCGTCGACTGTATTATGCCCAGATTGATCATGCCCAGACGGCTATCATCGGCGGAGAAGCGGTGTACCGACATGAGGAATGTGTCGGCGTCGCGGTATCCGGTGCCTATGGACATCGGGTGGGATTGAATCTGGCATTCCTGCTCCTGCCCGTGGAGGTGGCGAATTCCAAAGAAACGCTCAAGGTCGAGATGCTGGGACAATACTTCCCGGTTCGTTTGATCAATGAGCCATCCTATGATCCGGAAAATCGGGCTCCTATGGGATTGACGGTTCCCGGGGTGATGCAGGCGGTGGGATGACCGGGGCTCATCCCGGTCGTCGAAGGATGACAGGAGAGGCCCGTGCGCACGAAGTAAGGCGATCACACAACATCCCCCGAATACCTCGCGCACCCCCTCCCGGATCAATCAGAAAATCCTGCAGTCCAGTTGGACGGGGAATCAGACACACCATAACGGAGTGGAGTCAATTTCCTTTCTTCCATTCCTTTTGACGGTTTTTCGAAACAATCAGTAAGCTCCAAATCCTTGAAATGGTGCCGAAGGAGGGACTCGAACCCTCACGCCGTGAAGCACAGCCCCCTCAAGACTGCGTGTCTACCAGTTCCACCACTTCGGCCGCTTCCTACGGCTCCGATTATACCTTAACTCCATGGAACGAAAAATCGTCAGCTTTCGGGGGCCGCGGGAATGTCACTTTCTGGCTGCGGCACTTCCACCCCATCAACGGTCGAGGCTTCCCTTGAATCAGCCGGGGTTTCGTCCTGTTCCAGTACGGATCCTTCCAGGACACTGGTGGGGCCGGCCAGTTGGGAGTAATACAGGGCCAGGGTGATGCTGGTCACAAAAAAAAGAGTAATCAGGATGGATGTCGAGCGGCTCAGAAAGTTGGCCGATCCTCGGGCGCCAAACAGGCTCTGGGATGAACCGCCTCCTCCAAAGGCCGCCCCGGCATCTGCCCCCTTGCCTTGTTGCAACAGGACAAGGACCACGATGGCCACAGCGATGATCAGATGGACGGCAAGTAGCAGATTGGATAACATAGGATGAAATAACAGTCGGGATTGGGATGGTCAGTCACCGGACCGTCCGACGGTGTCGGAGGCAGCTTGGCAGATGGCAAGAAATTCGGTGGCCATCAAGGAAGCGCCGCCGACCAGGCCGCCGTCAATGTCCGGTTGCTCCAGGAGTTCAGCCGCATTACCGGATTTCATGCTTCCCCCATAGAGTATACGACATCGAGCCGCCATATCGGCATCCTGTTGTCCAAGGCGGTGACGGATCAGGGCATGAACTGCCTGGGCCTGATCAGGCGTCGCGGTCAGTCCGGTGCCGATGGCCCAGACGGGCTCATAGGCAATTACTCCTTGCTGAAATGTATCGATTCCACAGCCTTCGAGGATGCTGTCGACCTGCCTGATCACCACTTTCTCGGTCAGATGATCTTCCCGTTCTTTTCGGGTTTCGCCAACACAGACAATGGGCATGAGTCCCTGGGAGCGGGCCACATTCACCTTGGCGGCTACCCGGGCATCGGATTCGCCGTACAGGGTACGCCTTTCGGAATGTCCCAGGATGGTACAGATGCCGCCGGCATCCCGGACCATGCTGGCGGCAATCTGTCCGGTATAGGCACCGGATTCATGCTCATCAATATCCTGGGCACCGGTGGAAATCGAACTCGCCTCCAGTGCCTGACTGACTCGGTGGAGCAAGATGGCGGGTGGACAGATGAGTACCTCGATTCCAGTCAGGGAACCCGTTCCCGATATCAGGTCGTGACAAAGCGCAAGAGCCGTCGATTGACTCCCGTTCATCTTCCAGTTTCCAACCACAAGGGGAGTGCGCATGGGGCCTAAAAAAAGCTGGATGCTAACTTTCGGACCGGGTCAAAGGCAAATGCCATTGGGAGATGCCCACATCAATAAAAATCGTCCCAGAGGACCCTGAATGGCATCGCGAACAAACCGGGGGCGACTCGCTGAATGCGTTCGCCATCGTATAGCACGATACCACAGGAAAACTGGTCGGCCACGGTTTTCTGCAGACGTCTGAGGCCATTGAAGTCCCGGGGGGAGACCGTTGTGGCCGCCTTGATCTCAATGCCGACCATGGTGCCGGGATGACGCTCCAAAACCAGATCCACTTCCATGCCATCCTTGTCACGATAGTGGTTGATGGTCGTCACTTCATCTGACAGGGCCACGGCTTTGGCAACTTCTCCGTAAACGAAACTCTCCAGCAACGGGCCCAGTTTCGCGCGGTCCCGTGATAAGTCGGTGATGTGGGTGCCGAGAATCGCGGCGAGCAGGCCAGAATCCAGAAAATGCAGCTTGGGCGTCTTGACTAGCCTCTTCAACCGGTTGTGATGCCAGGCGTGAATTCGCCGAATCAGGAACATGTGCTCCAGCAAACTCAGCCAACGGTCCACAGTCTTGCCATCGAGACCGAGGCGAGAGCCCAAGGCCGACATGTTGAGCAGTTGGCCTGCCGAAAGGGCCATGTGATCAATCAGTCGAACCATCTCGTCGATTTTTCCGACTGGAGCGATATCGGCCACGTCACGTTCCACCAGGGCCCGCGCATAGGCCCGTAGCCAAGCCCGGCGACGGGCCGGGATCGTTCGTGAAAGCGCCGTGGGATAGCCCCCGAAAACCACTCGGTCGATCATATCTTTCAGGGATCCGGTTTCTACCAAGACCGGAAAGTCTCCCGCAAACGCCCGCTCCAGAAAATGGGGAGAAGGGGCACCGGCAATCTCGGCCTGCGAGAATGGAAACAGCTCGATGGTTTCGACTCGTCCTGCCAGCGAATCCGGAGAAATGGCCCCCCGGAAAAGATCGACCGAACCGGTAATCAAATACCGCCCGGGGTCAGGACGCTCGTCGACCTCCCTTTTGATTTCGAGGATCAAGTCCGGCACCCGCTGGATCTCGTCGATCACTGGCGTTTGCAGTCCCCGAATGAAGCCAGCCGGGTCGTCTTTGGCAAATCGCCTGAACTGGTTGTCGTCCAGTGAGACGTAGGGTCGGCTGTCCCGATTGGCAATCAGACGGGCCAGCGTCGTCTTGCCCGATTGACGAGGTCCCACGATGGCGACGACCCGGGTGTCCGTCAGGGCGCGGCAGACGGATGCTTCGGCATGTCGTGTGATCAGGTCATCCCCTGTCGATGTTCGATTGGGCACAGGATGTCGTCCAGTCAGGCATTACATTTCGTCCAATTCGGAATGATTCATCGTCCAATTCGGAATGATTCATCGTCCAATTCGGAATGATGCATCGTCCAATTTGGAATATATCATCGTTCTGCCCAGCGTCGATCCTCGAAATAGGGTGCGTTCATGATTGGCCGGAGGGCGCGAACAGCCGCTCTCTTCGCAGATCAAGCGGAGGGGCTCAGACCCCCACAGTGTGAAGGGTCCGTACCGGTTGGGTGACCATTTGCCCATGGGAAATGCAAGGTTTTTTTCGTGGACAGTCAGTGGGCATCGCTACGGTTCAGACGACGAAAAAACCCGATCGACAGCAGTGTCAGAACGATGAACACGATGATCGTGCCTTCCCAGGTCAACCGACGATACATGACCACCGGCAACCATGATCCGAGGGTCCCGCTCAAGTAGTAGACTGACACGTAGATGCCATTGACCACGCCTTTATGTTCTCTGGCCGTGTGATTCAGGAAACCAGCCAGAGTGGAATGAATCAGAAACATGCCGGCGGCCAGTCCCACCATCAGTCCAAAGCACAAAAAAAGTGATGGGAATAAAAACAGGATCATCGCACACAGGATGATCCCGGCGCCGATCAGCAGAACCGTCTGGTCGCCTTGGACCACGACCAGACGGTCACTGATGAGTGCGGCCGGAATGCCGATCAGATATCCGGTATAGGCCAGTGAAATGACCCAACTGCTCGTTTCCGGACGGATTGCTTCGATCCGGAAAGGCAACATGGCGAGGATGCCGGTAAAACAGAAAAAAACTGTGAACAGAGCCAGATACGACCAGACATAATGGGGCACCCGAAACACCCGGATGACGGCCCTGACGTCGAGTCGCTGAAAATTCAGTTGGGCATCCGCTTTCAGCTTGGTACAGAGATACGTGGGAATCAGAAGTATCGTTCCGAGGGCCAGAAATACCCATTGCCAACCCCAGGTCGACCCCAGATATCCAGACAGGACCCGACCGGCAAACCCCCCAGCGATGGTTGCAGCGACATACATTCCCATGGCAGGGCGGATCCCACCGGGATAGGTCATGCTGGTCACATAGGTCATGGCCGAGGTAAAGACCGCTGGCAGCCATAGTCCCTGGATGAATCGGAGCGACAGCAGGTGCCAGAACTCGGTGGCGAAAAAAAGCGCCATCTGATTCAGTGCCATCAGAAGCAGTGAGACCACCAGCATAGTCCGGGCTGGGATCGCTTGGAGAAAGTAACCGTAGAGGATCGGTGCAATGCCTAGGGGCAGCAACGTCACGGTGATGACCAGAGCGGCACTGGTGATCGGAATGTCGAAGTCTCTGGCCAGTTGTGGCAGGATGGGTTGGGGCGTGTACAGGGTACAGAAAACGAGCAGGGTCGCCGCCAGTACGGTCCCAAGCTGAAGGCGACTGATCAACGGAAAAGCGTCAGTCCTGAAAGTCGATTTCAGTCCAGATCGGAAAGTGATCGGAACCGCTGGCCGTCGTATCCACATGGCAATGACGGACCCGGTGACGGATCGCCGGACTCACGAAACAGTAATCCAGAACTGCGGGCACATCCCGTATGTCACTGGTGTGTCCTTCGGTACGGTCCTGGCCAGAAGCCACCCAGGCATCCACGAAACCGTCTGCCGGACACACTCGACCCCCATAGTCGCTGGGCGGACCCGTGAGATGGTCATATTCGGTGGAATCCGGCTGACAGTTGAAATCGCCCATCATGATCGCATGGAGCGGCACGGTCTGGTCGGGGATGCCGCTGTCGTAGGCCATCCCGGAAAGATCGCCACACATCGGGGCTCCCTCGTGGACGGCCGTCCGATGAATGTCCAGCAGTCGTTCCACCTGGGGAAGACGACTCGCGGCCGAGAGATGGCAAAGGTGTACCGAGTAGACCCTCAGTCGGACGTTGCCCCAATCAATGGTGGCTTCGATGGTACTGCGTTGAATGCTGAGAGCGTCCACGCTTCCCATCTTTGGCAACAGGAGATGACGGCTTCTCAGGATGGGGGATCGACTCATGATCAGATTGCCGAATTGCCGCCGGCGGTTATCTTCGGGAAGACTTCCGTCAACATGCAGGTCCACTCCAGGACCATAAGTCCAGTAGTAGCCCGGCAGGCTTTTGGTCAGCAGGGTCACCTGGTCGACCATGCCGGTATGTGGCCAGTACCGGTCCACTTCCTGCAAGGCGATGAGATCGGCCCCCGCCACCTCTTGGGCGATGCGGGTCAGATCGATCTGCCCGTCCCGACCCTTGCCGTACTGGACATTGTAGGATACGAATTGCATCAGATGGTCAAACGGTGCCGGTACAGCCTTTGGTAATACGGCTCTGATTCTTCGGCGATTGCCCGCAAGGCGGGATCAAGGGTCGGACGGCTTTCTCGATAGGGTTCGAATGTCGTGGATTTCCAGACCTGATCGTACCAGTGCTTTCCCCACACCCCATCACTGTCCCGTGGTCCTGGCGGCCAAGACAGCATTTCGGTCCAGTATGGAATGTCGAAATGCTCGCAGATGGCTTTCAGCATGGGTTCGGGGTTCATCAGGAAGTCTTGGCTGTCCACCACCAAAGGCAGCCGGGGTGTATTGTTTTGTACATATTCGAACAGGTCGGCCTGCTGCCGGAATCCCACATCCTCGAATGTCATGTCAGCACGGATCTTCGCATAGGACGCGATGACCCGGTCGGGCCGCCGAATGAGGAAGCCATTGTCGAGGGCACAGATCCATTCTCGCCCGACCTCCGGCAGAAGGTGCATGGTCATCTGCTTTTGATAGAACACCGGTGTCCCTCCTGGCAATGGGGTGATACACCGTCTGGCGATCTCTTGCCAGTTGGTTCCCTGGTCCAAGATGATGTCCTCGGCACCGGGATGGGCGACGCCCGTTCGGTGGAGATAGTAACCATAGAAAGGTTCATCCCATACTTGGGTATCGGGTCGGTTTTCGAAGGCCCGCATCAGGGCAGTCGAAATGTTGCGGGGCCCCGACCACATGGCAATACGCCGCATCATGACTCACCTTCGATCAGCGCGATGTAGAGCTGTTGCAGTTTTTGAACCATCGGACCGCGCTGGCCGGTACCGATCATGCGTCCGTCCACTTCCGCAACCGGGACGATACCGGCAAATGTGCCGGTCACGAAGCATTCCTCGGCCCCATAGACATCCGTCAGGCTGAAATTTTTCTCGAAGACGGGGATCTTGTTTTCCCGACAGAGGTTGATGACGTTTCCCCGGGTAATCCCCCCCAGACAGTAATTCCCAGTGGATGTCCAGACATGGCCTTGGCGGACGATGAAGAAGTGGGTGGAATTGCAGGTGGCCACAAAGCCATGTGGGTCGAGCATCAACGCTTCGTCGGCTCCGGCCCGGGTAGCTTGAATACAGGCCATGATACAATTCAGTTTGGAGTGGCTGTTCAGTTTCGGATCTTGCACATCCGGGTAGCCCCGGCGGACATGAACCGTGAACAGCCGAATGCCCCGAGTCAGGGTCTCCGGCAATGGCGTCTTGTATTCCGGGATAATCACGATGGTCGGGGGGGTGACGGTGACTCTCGGGTCTTGGTAGGGAGTCGCCTTGATTCCCCGGGTGACCATGAGTCGGATATGCCCCCCGTCCACCATGTGATTGGCTTGCAGGCAAGTATACAATCGTTCCGACAATTGTTCTGGAGAGACATCCATGGCAATGTCCAGCGCCTTGGTCCCTTCATACAGCCGGTCCAGATGCTGGCGCAGGAAGGCGATCTTGCCCCGATGGACACGAAGTCCTTCCCAAACGCCATCTCCCAGCACGAAGCCACTGTCGAATACCGAAACCTTGGCCTCGTCACGGGGGTAGATTTTCCCGTTGATATCAATCAAGATGGTGGCATTGCGGGGGTCTTCTATGAAGTCATGGGTACCTTTCATCCGGGTCTTGTCAGCGGGTTGAGTGTCAGGGGCAATGATACCAACCCAGTCAATGCGTGTCCCTCATGGGGCTGTTGAACCGGACTACGGTATCGACGCAAAATTCTGACATCCCCCTGTCCCGCCTTGCAAGATGAAGCCAACTCAAACATCGATTCAGTATGCGAATTTGATCTCTGCGCTTGGGCAGATGATCTTCCAGATGGAACTGACTGAAACATCAGACGAAGTCCAACATATGATTGAGTCCGTTGGTGTTCCCAGCCCAGATATTCAGGACATCTCGAGGTGGCGGATGTGATGCACATCATCTTCAGAATCAACGACTGTCTCTGCGCTGTGGAATGGATCCGATAAACGCGCTCTTGCTGAAATTGCCCGAGTTCTGGGCCAGCTTCCAGACGTGGTTCGATATCCATGTGCTGGCACTGGATAATGCGGTGCAAGCCGGTTTCATTGGGCTGGCCCTGCTATTGGGCAGGATTCTGGGTTCGCGACTGCGTCGGGCCATATCGACGGCCATGAAGCATCGGACTTGGCGCCTCAGGATTCGGAATCTCGTTGATCGCTTCATGGGGTTATCCACGCCAATCATGATGTTCGTGTTCTTGTGGCTCGTCGTGGAAGTGGGGTCGCGGACTGCCCTGTTCGGCCACCACCTGACGCAAATTGCCGCCAGCTTTGTTGGTGCTTGGGTGCTGGTGAGTCTGCTGACCGGATACATTGAGAACCAACTACTGGCCCGGTCGATTGCATGGACGGCTTGGGCGATGGCGGCCTTGGTTTCGGTTGGACTGTATGGACCAACGCTCGCTGTGCTCGACAGCGTCGGGATGACGTTCGGACAAGTGCGGATTTCGCTGCTCTCGTTGGCGAAAGGAGTTTTGGCTCTGGGCGTCTTGCTATGGACGGTAGGGGTGCTCTCCCACCTGTTTGAGCGGAAAATCGGTCAGTCAGACAGCCTGACCCCATCAGCCCAGGTTCTGGTGGTCAAAATCATCAAGATTGCCTTGGTCGCACTGGCGGTCCTTATGGCGATCGGCAGCGTGGGAATCGACCTGACGGCGCTGACCGTATTCGGGGGGGCGTTGGGCATCGGTATCGGTATCGGGTTGCAGAAGGTGGTATCGAATCTGGTTTGCGGCCTCCTGCTGCTGATGGACAAGTCAATCAAGCCCAACGACGTCATTGCCGTCGGTGGCACCTACGGCTGGGTGGCTTCGCTCGGGGCCCGTTATGCTGCGGTGCGGACACGAGACGGGGTCGAATACCTAATCCCGAACGAAGAGTTTATCACCCAGCGGGTCGAGAACTGGTCTCACAGTGACAAGGCTGTCCGTCTCAATATCCCGATCGGTATTTCCTATCGGTCCGATCTTCTCCTCGCAATGGATCTGTGTCGCGAGGCGCCGATAGGCGTGGGTCGGGTCTTGTCCGACCCGCCGGTACAGTGTCTGCTTCGGGGGTTTGGAGACAGTTCAATCGATTTGGAGGTGCGGATTTGGATCGACGACCCGGCCGAGGGACGTTCTAATGTGATCAGCCAGGTCCTGCTCAGGGTTTGGGAACTGTTTCTTGAACATGGCATCGAAATCCCCTTTCCCCAACGCGACCTGCATCTCAAATCAAGTGACATTTCCCTGTCGAGACAGACCTCAGAACAGTTGGTGTAAGCCACTCCAAGAGTGTGATTATCAATGACCAAAGATAGAAATCCGTTGCATGAAATGCGCTGCAATGACCAAAAATAATCGACTCATCTCCCCGGTTTTCCCCGGTGGGCGGGTAATACCCAGCAGTGATATCTTCAAGCTTCTTTGTTATGATGCACACACAATGGCCCCCCACGGATGAGGTCCAAAGTGTGTAGCGTGACCATAAACGTCAGCATCCGTGTATGGGGGTCTTCCCTTGATCAGCATGGCGGCACCAATTCACCGATTGCAAACAGTTCGTCACGCGATCAACGGATTTATTGCGAATGTGTTCCGGGACGGTGCGATACCAGTCACCGGCACCGCCATTACGAAGATCCTGTCGCCGGTTTCAAGGTTCAATCGAAACAACTGTCATGCGTTGAAGAAGCAAACGGTCCTGAATAAGTTGGCGGCTTTCTTTAAGCGTTTCTTCGGCTTGTTCTGAGGGTATGACGATGACAGACGGACTGGTACAGGCAAGCATAGCGATGGACGTTGAATCGATCGCCATCCGAGTTTTCTGCAGACAAAGTGGGCTCTGCACATCAAGAATCTTCCCAAGAAGATCATGTCTTCTGGTATCGGGAGGTCCCAGAGAAAGAACCCGGGCGAGAAAGTCAGTGCCTAGCCATCATGCCGGATTCAATGGAGAAGGGAGACCATCAGTTGTTCGCGAAAAGGTAAATTATGGCGCCGGCACGCACACTTGATGACTTGCGCTCCCTGCTAAAGGAGTTGCTAGCCCTTTCTCGGGAAACCGAGTGGGTAGAGTTTAAGCAAGATAATAACGATCCGGTCCAGATAGGTGAATATATCTCTGCTCTGGCCAACTCGGCGGCGCTTTACGGTAAAAAAAGCGCTTTTGTGGTTTGGGGGATTCACAATGAAGCTCATACAGTATTGGGCACAACGTTTAAGCCCGGTGCGGCCAGACACAAACAACAGGAACTGGAAAGCTGGCTTTTGCAAAAAATTACGCCAAAGATTGATTTCTACTTTTATGCGTTCCAATCTGCAAATGATTTGCCGATCGTCATACTGGAAATTCAGGCCGCATCTCACACCCCGGTTCAGTTTGATGGCACCGAGTTTATTCGTGTTGGATCCTACAAGAAAAAACTGCGCACTTTCCCCGAAAAAGAGCGTGAGCTATGGCGTATATTTGATCGTTTGCCGTTTGAACAACAAATCGCAGCAGAAAATATCCGTGGAGAAGAAGTACTTAAACTGCTGGACTATCCGGTTTATTTTGACCTGCTGGACCTCCCGTTACCAGAGGGGCGAGAAGGAATTTTAAAGGCGTTACGCGCCGATCAGTTGATCGAACAGTCCGAATCAGGGCTTTGGCATGTCACGAACCTTGGCGCGATTTTATTCGCCAGGCGACTCGGCAGCTTCCGGCATCTATCTCGCAAAGCGGTACGTTTGATTTTGTATAAGGGGGATGATCGCTTTGAGACCATTCGTGAACTCCAATGTAAAAAGGGTTATGCCATTGGCTTTGAGGGCCTGATGGATACCTTAATGACGCTCTTGCCATCCAATGAAAAGATGGGCAAAGCCATCCGTCGTGAAGTGCCCATGTATCCTGAATTGGCCTTGCGCGAACTGGTTGCGAATGCCGTGATCCATCAGGATTTCAACTTGACTGGCTCTGGCCCAATGATCGAAGTATTTCATTCACCGTATGGAGGTTACCAATCCAGGCCCTCCGCTGGTAGCCACTGACCGCTTTCTGGACAGCCCCCCACGTAGTCGCAATGAGGGCTTGGCCTCCTTGATGCGACGCATCGGCTTTTGCGAAGAACGGGGTAGTGGCGTTGATAAAGTCGTCTCGCAAACGGAGATTCACCGGTTGCCGGCCCCGATTTTTGAAGCCTTTGCAGAGCATACTCGAGTTGTGCTGTTTTCCTACCGGGCGCTGAAGGAAATGGATAGGGAAGCGAGAATTCGGGCTTGTTATCTGCACGCTGTGCTCAGGCATCTGAACCGGCAGTCGATGAACAATACCACCTTGCGGGACCGGTTCGGTATCCCTCCGAAAAATAGTGCTCTGGTAAGCCGAATGATCAAACAAGCACTTGATGCTGGAGCCATTAAGCCCTATGACAAGAGCGCTGGTAGGAAAGCCACGCGTTATGTACCGTGGTGGGCTTAGGGAAATTTGCTTGATCGTTGCTTGATAAAATAAGGGAATTGGGGGGTAACAGTATCCCAATTAATTGACAATATATTGATTTTGTTGGAAATTATTTTATGCTGGTCAGATCAATTTGCCTGACTGGTGTTTGATGGGAGCCTGAGAGGAGGTCTTTCTCGACTCCTGTGGTCATGCAGGTCGGACATCGCCCTCTTGATGCACCCTCGGGGGCAGGCTGGTCAACGCCCTGGATTCCGGACACCGGATGCGTTGCGCCTTGGCGCAGAGGCAATGGTTCTGCTGGTGGTATCGAAAGCCCGGCCGATTCCGGCAAGCCGCCTCGGACTCGCCTTGTCGTTGTTCCGCCCCCTTCCAGTGACTGGATTGATGGTCAGTGGTCCTGACTGGCTTCTGCGGCTGCCTTGACGCTGGCTTCGGTCAGGGCGCGAGCCTCTTCAAGGAATCGAGCGTTCAATTCACTGAAGGCCTTGGTATCGGAGGCCATCTGGTCGGTGATTTTTTGGGCCATGTTCTTTTGCTTTTCTGCGTAGGCCTTGACATCCTCGGCATCGCGCACATCCAGACTGGCGTTGAGGTTGTCAAGACTCATCTTGGTGTAGGTCTGGAGGCTGGCAATTTGCATGTTGAAGGCCTCTTCGGCGTTCTTGATCACGAGCTTGTTAAAAGCCACCACCGGGGCCATTGCGCTTTCCAGCGACTTGTTTTCTGGTGTTTTCGCCATGTCGAATCTCCTGATTTTCAGAGTGAATGTAACTGTCAACGGATATTGTGCAGTGCAGCATAGCATAATTGATCGCGGAGGGAAACATGATTTTACGTTTTTTATGTTTCGACCCCTTCGGATTCATCAGGCGCATGGCGGGTCTCGGTCGGTGGCTGGTCCATGTCCAATGGCAACCTGCGACCCGATTCGCCTTCGCTCCGACTCGGATAGTACTCCAAATGCAGCTGTACCGGGCGTGAATGGCCTCATGTGGGAATCAGGGCGACTTCTTTTCGCAACAAGGCTTTGACGGTTTCGTGGTCACGACCGGCCCCGCTTGATTTCGGCAGAGTGTTCATGTCGCATTGTCAGGAGTCTGACCGTCGCCACTACAATCCGCTCGAACCCTGTTGCCATGTAAAATACCCGGACACCCACCAGTCACCTCATGATGTCCAAACTGTCAGGCATTCGACAATTGGCCAACTCGCTGATGTCCGGTCAACTGACTTCGGTTGACTTGGCCGAACGGGCATGTCAGGCGGCAATGGAAAGCAGTGGAATCTTCACCGAACTCGATGAAAGTCTACCTGACAAGGCTCGGAAGATCGATCAAGAACGCCTTGCCGGTCAAGTCGGGCCGTTGGCCGGCATTCCCGTCTCACTCAAGGATCTCTACAATGTTCAGGGTCAGAAAACCCTGGCGGGCTCCCGAGTTCTCAAGGATACCGCACCAGTGGAAAGCCGCGATGCGGTGGTGGTCTCTTCGCTGAGAGAAGCGGGCTTTCTCTTTCTCGGGCGGACCAACATGAGCGAGTTTGCTTTCAGCGGCATGGGCATCAATCCCCATCACCCGCCAATTTATTCGATCTGGGACCGTGAGACCGGTCGGTTGCCGGGGGGGTCTTCCTCGGGCAGTGCAGTCAGTGTTGCCCTCGGCATCGTTCCGGGCACGTTGGGTTCGGATACGGCTGGTTCGTGCCGGATACCGGCCGCCTTCAATGGGATCGTCGGTATGAAGCCCAGTTATGGCCGACTGTCTCTGGAGGGGATCTACCCACTATCCCCGACATCCGATGCACCCGGTCCACTTGGGGTGGATGTGGATACTTGCTTTCTTCTGGATCACGTCATGTCAGGGGGATATCGAGGCGGTCTGCCGGCCCTTACGCCCCCTGATCCCAAACAGACAACCTTGCTGATCCCCGATGGGGTCGTCATGTCCGATCTGGATCCCGAGGTATCACGAGATTTCACTCGAGCCATCGAACGGTTGGAAGTGGGCGGGATGACGGTCAAATGGCAGACAATGCCGGTCATTGATGACAGTGTCGAGATGTTTCTTCAGCGGCCGGTGGTGCCATATGAAGCCTGGCAGTCTCACGCTGAGAAACTGGAAAGTCGGGGGGATGAATACGATCCCTATGTACGTCAGCGGATGATGATGGGCCGTCACGTGAAGGCTGAGGACCAGGAAGACCGTTATGCTGAAAAGACGGAACTTGCCCGTCGTTTCGCCGCCGCATTTCAGGCCAGTGCAGTGTCAGCGATTATCTATCCCACCGTGGTCTGTGTCCCACCACCGGTATCCTCCATCCAGGAACCGGAGAAGACAGGTCCGGTGAACCTGCGCTGCCTACGCAACACGGCGGCGGTGAATTATCTTGACGGCTGTGCGATCAGTCTTCCCTGTCATCAGGAGGGCGATGCGCCCGTCGGTCTGATGTTGACCATGCCTCATGGCCATGATCGCCAGCTTTATGATTTGGCATCCCGGGTGGAGCACTTGCTGGGAAATGCCCATTGAAAGGGGGGAGAGTCGCCATCTTCCCGGATTTCGCGGTCGAATAAATCCGGTGCTCGATTCCTCGGATCGGACATAGCTGTATGCCGACAAGATGTCCATTGAGGAAGGACATTCGCAGCCGGTTTCTTTTCGGCTCGGCAAGGCATTACAGCTGACCGATTCGCAGGGGTCTGAGTTGTCGGTTACCTTCATTGACCTGGTCGGATGTTCCGCACTGGTCGAGTACCAAACTCTCAACCCATGGGCCCGTTCTTCTCCATGGCATTGGTAACGCTCGACCATGGGGTCCCGAGTAGACTCAAGGCAACTTGCCTGTAAGCCTTGGCGTTTGGTGGCATCGGGTCACTGACATCTCTGGTCAGTTGACGACGGCACAACATCGCCTACCGCGCCTTCTTGTGAGAGAGCTGAACGTCAATTGGGGTCTGCTTGACACACCCACAGTTCCAGTCCATCGACGCTGGCCGCCTTCACGATGATTCAGCCCGTCATGATATGTGCGCTGGTTGACCGGCAACCCTAACGTGCGGTCTAGGGAAGGTTCGCATGACCCGCAAACAGGGTACCTTAGAGGAGCTCATCCGGAATCTGGCTGTGGTCCGGCCGGGTCTCTTGACGGGCCCCTTGACCTTGGTCCGCATTGATCTGTTGTCGGTATCCGATCTATGGGAAAATCCGATTGACCAACCCAAAATGATTCCGACTCCATGAACGACCCCGATCACCCCCATCATTTGGCCCAGTCCAGTGAAATCGAGGAACGTGTCAGCAACCTGGAGGCTCTGCTTCTGGAAAAGGGGTTGGTGGATCTACTGGCCATGGACAAGCTGGTCGACACCTATGTGCATCGAATCGGGCCGCAGAATGGCGCCCGGGTGGTGGCTAGGGCCTGGACGGATCCGACCTTCAAGGCATGGCTCCTGGAAGATGCCACCGCCGCGATTCGGGATTGTGGCTATGCCGGTCGTCAAGGAGAACATATGGTCGTGGTGGAAAATACAGATCAGGTGCACAATCTGGTCGTCTGCACGCTGTGCTCGTGCTATCCTTGGCCCGTGTTGGGGCTTCCTCCCACATGGTACAAATCTTCGGAGTATCGCGCGAGAGCGGTGCGGGAACCGAGGACAGTCTTGGCGGAGTTGGGTGTCACCTTAGCCCCGGGGGTGGAAGTGCGTGTATGGGATTCCACGGCGGAAATCCGCTATCTCGTGCTGCCTCGCCGCCCGAAAGCCACACAAGATCTGACGATGGAGGAACTGGCGGCATTGGTGCATCGGGACACCATGGTCGGTACGGCACTGGTGACGACACCCTGATGGACGGAGCCCATGATCTCGGTGGGATGCACGGCTTGGGGGCGATTGATCGCAGCCAAGAAGCCCATTTTGCATATGCCTGGGAGGAGCGGGTCTTTCGCCTGACCCTCGCCTGTGGAATGTGTGGACATTGGAACCTCGATATGTCTCGAGCGGCCCGGGAACGGATGGAGCCGGCGCACTATCTCGGCAGCCGCTACTACGAACACTGGCTGCATGGGCTGGAGACACTGCTGGTGGAAAAAGGTCTCGTGACGGTTGCGGAAATGGCGACGGGTCGTGCCGAGGACGGTCGGACTTTCAATCCGGTCCCCGAAAATCGGGTGTCGACACTGCTGGCACGTGGCGGACCCACCCGGATGGAAGCCCCACACTCGGCGCGGTTTCGGGTCGGCGACTCGGTGCGTATTGTGAACCACCATCCCCATTCTCACACCCGGATGCCTCGATATATCCGCGGCCGTGTCGGAGAGATCCGGTCTTGCCACGGGGCGCATGTCTTTCCAGATGAGCATGCCCTGTCGGGACGAAGAATTCCCCAGTACCTATACGGCATCCGTTTTGTGGCAGATGAACTGTGGGGGCCAGGATTCGGGGAAGCGCGAACCGTCGTCCATGTCGATGTGTTCGAACCCTATATCGACGGGGTGGTGGATTGAGGAGAACCCGGACATTGGCCAAATGGAGGGCTCGTCGGCGGTCAAAACCGGCTGCGGGTCGTCACGCCTGATGACCAGATTATCACCGGGACAGCCGCAGAAAGACGAGGAACCGATCTTTGACGCGCCTTGGCAGGCTCGTACCTTCGCCATGGCCGTGACGTTGCATGAAGCGGGGCTTTTCACATGGCAGGAATGGTCGGAGCGTCTGTCCGAGAGCATTGTGGAACGGGGCGGTGATCGACCGATTGTCCACAGTGAGGACTATTATGAGGCGTGGCAGTCCACTTTGGAAAGTCTTATCCGGGAGCGGGTGGGTCAATGAGGGTCGCTGGCCAGGAAATCGAGTGCATCACTTTTGATCTGGATGATACTCTGTGGGGGTGTCATGCCGTGATCCAGCGGGCGGAGTCGGTGTTCTATGCATGGCTCCAGGCACATCATCCACGGATTACCACCGCTTACACACCCAAGAGCCTGATTGATCATCGGCAGCAGTTTTTCAGCGGGTTTCCGGAAATGGCGCATGACTTTTCCTGGTTGCGACGGCATTGGCTGGCACACTTGGCGGATGACTTTGGTTATCCTCGGTCCCATCTGACAGAAGAGGGTCTTGAGGTATTTCTTCAGGCCCGCAATGAGGTGGAACTGCATCCAGGCGCTGATGCGGTCCTCCGGCAGGCCAATGCGCGGTTCACCTGCGGGTCCATCACCAACGGCAATGCGGATGTGGTGCGCATCGGGATCGGCCACTATTTTGATTTCAACATCACCGCCTCGGGTGCGGGGGCCGCCAAACCGGATCCGGTGATTTTTCGGGCGGCGGTGAAGGCGGCGGGTGTCGCTCCAGAACGGATTCTGCATATCGGAGACGATCCGGTGCGTGATATTCATGGGGCGGCCATGGTGGGCATGAAAACCCTCTGGATCAATCCTGAACTTCGGCCATGGAGTGGACTGGGAAATCCGGACATTGAGTTGCGTCACATCACGGAACTGTCGGGTCTGTGGACCCCATGACCGGGTCCCGGCAGGGGGTTCCGGCAGACCCACCGAGGGGACGGACGAGCCTTTCGGGCGGCCAGTCTCGGTTCATTTCAACGCACTATGGAACAAGATGAAAGCCGCATCCCCTTGGTACCGGCAAGCGGCCAAGCCGATCGACCTGGATGCAGCGACGCGGGCGATGGGGCGGCAGCAGCATCTCACCAAACCTCCCGGTTCGCTGGGGGAACTGGAGCGGTTGGCGGTACGGGCTTGCGGATGGATGGGAGACCAGGCCGAGATTAGGCACCCCGCCGTGGTGGTGTTCGCGGCCGATCATGGGATCGCCCAGGAAGGCGTGTCCGCCTTTTCGCAGTCCGTGACCGGGGAAATGATCCGGAACTTTTCGGCAGGTGGGGCGGCGATCAGTGTGCTGAGCCGGTCGTTGGGTGCCACGCTAGAGGTGGTCCAGCTCGGAACGGTCAATGATCCCGGTCCCTTGCCTGGGGTCGTCCGAGCGATCATTGCACCGGAAACGGCGAATTTCCTCTACGGTCCCGCCATGACCCAGGCACAACTGGAACAGTCATTATGGGTGGGCTGGGAGGCGGTTCAGCGGACGCTGTCACAGGGCGCTGACATCCTTGTATGCGGCGAGATGGGGATCGGCAATACCACATCCGCCACCGCTCTTTCCTGTGCCCTGCTGCACCTGTCGCCTAAAAATATGACTGGTCCGGGAACAGGGCTGGACGCCGATGGCATCGCGGCCAAGGCCCGCATTGTGACACTGGCACTGCAAGGTCTCCCTGATCAAACGGCCGATCCGCTGTCGATGCTGCAAGCCTTGGGCGGGTTCGAGATCGCTGCTATGGTCGGTGCTTATATCGCGGCGGCCCAGTCAGGACTACCGGTTCTGGTGGATGGGTTCATCGCGAGTGTGGCAGCCTTGGTAGCGGTCAGGACACAACCGACCTGTGCCCCATGGATGCAGTTGTCCCATCTTTCCGCCGAACCGGGCCATGCCAAGATTCAGGCTGAGCTGGCGGCCGAAACCCACAGTCAGCCGCTGCTGGATCTGGGGATGCGGCTGGGGGAGGGTACCGGAGCCATGATCGCCCTGTCCCTCGTCCGGCTGGCGGTGGACCTGCACCGGAAAATGGCCACTTTCGAGGAAGCCGAGGTTTCCGCGAATTCTGACGGACAATATCTGTGACCAAGGATCTTAGGGGCAATGGTCATATCGAACTTCTGCGGCATGGTCGCACCATGCGCGAAGGCATCTTCCGGGGGCGACTGGATGATCCGTTGAGTCCAGCCGGTCATGCCCAGATGATCGCTTCGGTCACTGGTCATCACTGGTCGAGAATCGTTGCCTCTCCACTGTGTCGTTGTCGGGCGTTTGGTGAGCATCTCGCCGAGGAAAGGGGAGTCGAACTGGTGATCGACAGTCGGTTGATGGAATATGATTTTGGGACATGGGAAGGCCGATCCATTCAGTCCCTGATGGCATCACAGGGGGCGTCTGTCCGCCGTTTTCTGGCCGATCCCTATGCCTTTACACCGCCCGGTGGTGAGGATTTTCCGGCGTTCAACCACCGGGTCCTGGAGGCATGGAATGACTGGTCGATGCCGCTATCAGATGGGGAGGTGGTCGATGGAGATTGTTCCTCAATGTCTGATAACCTGTTGATCATTGCCCATGGTGGGGTGATTCTCCGCATCCTGACCTCGGTGCTGGACCGGGAAGGACTTCACCTGAAAATCGATGTCCCCCATGCCTGTCTCAGCCGAATCTCCCGCGCCCGGGACGGATGGCCCCAGCGCCTTCTCTACCATGGGGTCGGTCCCATCCGGCCAGAGTGACAGGTCTTTGAACTCTCTTCCGTCCAATCTGCTGTCCCTTTGGCGGTCCATCCGAGTCGCCATGGACTTACTGACCGTGTTACCGACCGGGGGGCGGTACGAGACGACGCCTGCGGAAAAACGGCGCTCTTTGTATTGTTTTCCCTTGGTCGGGCTGGTGATCGGGGTGTTACTCTGGCTGGTCTGGTATCTGCTGGGGTCATCCACCTGGCTGGCGGCCATGGTGGTGCTGATTGTCTGGGTGGTGCTGACGGGAGCACTGCATCTGGATGGATTGGCGGACTGTGTGGATGCCCTGGCTGGCGGACACCGTGACACGACACGGACACTCGCGATTCTCAGAGATCCGGCATCGGGTCCGATGGCGGTGGTCGCCCTGATCCTGGTGCTTGGCACCAAACTGGTGTCATTGAGTGCCATTTTCGAGATGAATGCAGCCGCCTATCTGCCGATGGTGCCGATGATCAGCCGTATTGCCATCATCATCCTTTACGGCACCACACCATATGTGCGTCCGGGTGGCCTCGGGGAATCCCTGTCCCCAAGTACCCAGGACCGTCATTGGCTGTGGATCAGCCTAGGGGTCAGTACCCTGGTGATGCTGCCGTTTCTTGGGGTGGTTCTGGTCCCGGCCCTGATTGCTGCGACAATGGTATTCCTATGGGTTCGTCGTGCTGCCATGCGAAGTTTACGGGGATTTACTGGTGATGTGGCGGGCACCATGGTCGAACTGGTGGAAACGGTCTCGTTGCTGGGAATAGCACTGATCGTTTCTCTGTGAGAGATAGGTGAAAAGCCGTCTTGGCGGAACAGGCGGGGCAGGACGGATTGACGAGTAGTACATATAGTGCAGGATGTTCGCATCCATCCCGGCAGCCCCCCCTATTGACGACCGATCCTCCTTGACACGATGGGTTCTGTGCCGGATGGATGGTCTTCGACTCATTCCGCCCGGTTCTGAAAATATCCTGATTTCGGATGATCGTCAGGAGCCGCTGAGGTCCCCCGGAACCGCCGTAGGAACCCGAGCGAACCCGGTTCCCTACGGCGACTGGCCAACGCCGATGGCATCCACTGCAATGTGATTCTCACACCCGCCGACAATCGAGAATCACAACGTGGTTGGCAAAGGTGTTGTCCTGCCCAAAAAACAGGCTTATCAGGTGTCGCATATCAAGCATACCACCAGCGTTCGACGCTCTTGATGCCATCGAGATCCCACGCGGCAGACATGCGATGAGAGGCGATCTTGTCCGAGGTGGCGAAAACATAGTTTCCGAACGCTGGAATGACCGCCCCGTCTTCATCGCTGCAGAGCTGCTGGATTTCGTAGTACATCTCACGCCGCTTCTCTTGGTCAAATTCGACGCGGGCCTGCTTCAGCAGGGCACTGAAACGGTCGTTGTACCATCGAGTCCTGTCCCAACCCGTACCTTGGGTATAGGGAAGGGTGAGCATCCAGTCCTCGGTGACCCGTCCGGCCCAATACTCGGCGGCCCATCCTTTCACTCCCCAGACTTTGGTCCAGTAACCATCCATGCTTTCGCGTATGACGTTGATATCGATCCCGACCTTTTTGGCGGACTCACTGTACAGCTGTGCCCCATCCACCGCCGCAAAGTTCGTGTCGGCCGCATTGAGATCAACCCGTAGCGAACTGACACCGGCTTGCTTCAGGTGGAATTTGGCCCGGTCCGGATCATACATCCGTTGGGGCAACTCCGAATTGAAGAACTGGTTTGCCTTGCCGATCGAATGATCATTGCCGAGATAACCATGCCCGAAGAGGATCTTCTGCAAGAATTCCTCCCGATCAATCGCATATTTCAATGCCAGTCGGACATCGAGATTGTCGAAAGGTGGCGTATCACACCGCATGGCATAACCGAAATGCAGGTTCCCTGAGGTTTCGTGGATATTGATGTTGGGTATGCGGGCCAGACGATTGACCGTCTTGAGGTCGACATTGTTCATCGCTTCGATGCTGCCGGATGTCAGGGCGCTGGTGCGCGCGACGGCATCCCGCATCACCAACGCTTCGACGGAATCGAAATGGGCATGACCGGCTTTCCAATAATTCGGATTGCGCTTGAGACTGGTGCGGACGCCGGGGTCATATTGATCAATGATATAGCCACCTGTCCCCACACCCGACCGCCAGTCCACGCCCTCATCGCTCGCTGGCATGATGCCAATGTGATAGTCACTCATCAGGTAGGGAAAATCCACATTGCCTTCGGCCAGTTCGACCTTGACCATATCGGGGCCATCCGGTTGGACGCTGACAATCGAGCTGAGCGCTCCCTTGGTGACGGAGGTCGAGTCTTCCCGAATATGGTGGAAGATCGAGGCGGCCGCATCCTTGGAATCCAGCGTCTTGCCGTTGTGAAACTCGACGCCTTTGCGCAATTTGAAGTGCCACACGGTCGCATCCGGCGTGGCTTCCCAGCTTTCAGCCAGTTCACCCACGAGTTCATCCTCGTTGTTCAACTCGGTCAGACAATTGCGAAAGGCAAAGCCCACGGTTTGCATGTAGGTATCTTGGTAAGTGCCAGGGTCGAGCGAATCGTCGGTCGAGCCAAAATTGATGCCGACCCGGAAGTGCCCCCCTCGTTTGGGGGTGGCGGCCAGCGCCTGCGTGGCCAGCAGGCTGGCGGCAGGCAGTGTCATCCCCATCGCCAGTGCCGATGAGATGAATCGGCGACGGGTCATGCCACCGCTTTGTAATTGAGGGACCAGTTTTTCAATGTCTTTCATTTCAGACCTCCATCATGATTGAATTGTACCAGGGAAAACCATATCGGGCCGTGTCAGAACCGTTGACAACACATTCATACCCATGGCATTACCACGGTTTCATACGCCCGAATTCAAACAGTCAAGGTGCTTCGTGTCACATGCTTCGAGCCCCCTGTCTGTTTGTCAATCCATCGCCATTGGCGAGTTGCGATGCATCAACGATTGCTTGCACATAAAGCCTACGGGAAACACCGGTATGCTTCAAGGGCTCCCGTTCAAGTTTTTCCACAAAAGGACATCAAGGCCATTGATGCGCCTTTTCATAGTTGTCAGCGCTCGGGTGACTCGGGGTGTGTTCGGTCAGTGCTATTGGGTCCTGGCAGTTTGCAATCGGGACAACATTGATGTTGGTCAATGTCAGGCCCCGATCCCATTCCGAGTCGCTGGTGATGGATGGAGCGTGATTGTTTGTCGGGTCGAAGTTCAGGGTGGTCCGGGATGGCATGGTCCTACCCTCGCGCGGAATCGCGTCGTAGCGCCTGGCACAGGCAATGCACCCCACCTCCGCCGAGGGTAAACATCGACATGTCAGGAGCAAACACCTCGAAACCCAGTGCTTCCATTTTGGCAATGAGCGAGTCGGCTCCTTTCATCGCCAGTACACGTTGATCACCCAGTGAAACCAGGTTGACGCCGAGGTCACGTGCTTCAGCATACCCGACATCGACAAAATCGAACCCCTTGCGGCTTAGCCATTCCACCAGCCAGTCCTCAAGGGCATCCAGGCAGGCGACCAGCAATTTCGGGGCCAGAGGCACCACCAAGCCATCCATATGCACAAATTCCCGCGAAATGGGGGCGACCTGCGCCTCCCACCCCTGCTCCCTCACCCACCCGGCCACCTGTTCTGCACCGGCTTGTTCTGAACGTTCGCCGCCATAGCCGATGAGCACCAAACCCGGCTCCAGAATAACGAAATCCCCCCCTTCGAAATGTCCGGCGGTCGCGAATTTCCAAATTGGAATCTTGTTATCCTGGTAGAACTTGATCGCAGTGACATAGTCGGCCCGACGACATTTGAGTTGCATATGACAAATCAAGGCCCCCCACGGTGTCATGACACTGGAGTCGCGGGCGAAAAAATTACGATGCAGCGTCTCATCGGCGTCGATGTAGTGACAGGTGACACCCGCGGATTCGTAGATTCGCACCATTTCCGCATGTTGCTGAAGGGCGAGACCGAGATCAAACTGGACACCGGTATGTGCCTGATTCTGCAATGTGCGGGCGATGATGGGACCAGCTTCGACCCAGCGGTAATGCAAGGGTCGGCCGAGCAGCACATCGTGTAGCCGGGCATAATCATTGTCAATTCCCCATGCATCTGATGGAGGCGTCGGCTTGAGCCCTGATGGGTCGATGCTTGTCGATGGCACAGTTTCACCTCTGGTAAAGTCACCATTAGGACTCCACCTTATCACAAAACTCTGCGGTGCAGGACCATGCGGCCCGAACAGCAGCTCAATTTCCCACAACGCATCCAGACTCCGGGTGAGTGCATCAGTGACCGCGGCGGCTGTCTTCCCCTCGACCCGCTCCAAGGAACGTTAACCTTCGATCTCCGGTCCACGGACGACAACAGGGCGCCTGAGTGTCGCGCTCCCCCCGGTCGGTTCGAGTTCCCAGTCCCCCACCCGGCCGGGAAGGTGACCGCGTCCGGCAGGACGCCCCCCCGCGCCCGTTCGGCTACTTCCCCTGGGCCTGGGGGTGACGGTCGCCCCGCTGGCCGCTGTGGCGGGTCGTCTCTTGGGAGATCGTGGCGGGGGCTCGCTCAAGCGGGTGGGCGATCTCGCGTGTCGACAGACCCCGATGCAACCGGGCGTGAATCTGGCCTCTTTCGCCCCGGGTCAGGTGATGGTAGCCAATAGGCATGACAGTTCTCCGTTGGTGGTAAACGGAGAGGGTTGGCCATCCCTTGGCATCTGGCCCGTTGCCATCCGCTCTCCATCAGGCTATCAGGCGAACCGACCCGTATTGCACTTCGGATGTGGAACGGGGCGGATGAAAAAGTCTGCGAACAGAGGGTTTGCCAGTCCCTTGAATCCCCCCGGATTTATTGGCTTCTTGGATTTAGCGGGAATTGCTGCCAAGGGTCTCAGATCCTGGATTGATATGGGAATTGTTGAGTGAGTATACTAAGCGATGATCTAATCCCAGACCGTATTCACCATGTCTACTATCACAGTGCCGGAAAACGCAGGGCCAGGCTGGTATGCCATCGTTTGGAATACACCCCCTCAGGTTCGCCAGACTGGTACCAACGGCCGCGACACCCTCATAGGTGGCCGCGACCGAAATGATTATCTGGATGGAGGGGATGGACACGACCACCTCTGGGGCCGTAATGGCTATGACACACTGATTGGCGGCAAGGGGAATGACCTTCTGGATGGGCACAACGACACCGCACGACCCTGGGGTTATGACATCTATGTTTTTCGACCTGGAGACGGATTTGACTCGATTCACGGGTTCCGGCTCCATGAGCGCGAAAACGGAGATTTGATTCGAATCTACGCTGCCAATGGTGCCGACCCGAGATTACGCTTTGACGAATATGTCTATGATGATGGTTACAGAACTGCTCTCATCGTATATGGTGATGGTGGCGGAACCGGTGGTGGCGACTGGGGTGATCACTACTACAACAAGGACCGGCCTACCAAAAATGGTGGCGGCACGATCCAGATCGATGGCATGTCGCTGGCCGACCTCCAAGCGTCCCACCTGCGTTTCCATATTATCGGCGATGAACGGGACAATCGGCTAAAGGGTGCCTGGGGCGATGATGTGCTGGAAGGCGGGGCAGGGAACGACAAGATCATAGGCATGGGCGGTAATGATCAGATATTTGGTGGAAGTGGTGATGATGATCTGCGTGGCAGGAGAGGCGATGATTTTGTGCATGGTGGCGACGGTGATGACACACTTCGGGGTGGCAAGGGCAATGACACACTCCAGGGGGGTGGTGGTGATGACACGTTTTATGGTGGTGTCGGCAACGACACGTTCAAGATTTGGGGCGGCACTAACACCCTCACGGGCGGTGAGGGGGAGGACCGCTTCTACTTCATGCAGGCGAGTGACGCCAGCGTAAATACGATTACCGATTTCGAAGATGGAGTGGATGTCATCGCCATACGTGGACAGACCCTTGAAGACCTTGCCATCGTTCAGGAAGGTGAAAATGCGGTGATTCGTTACGACAATGTGGTGATCACGATTGAGGATATGCAGGCGTCATTACTGACTGCGGAAGATTTCGATTTCATTGCCTGATTCGGGAACCATTTTTCATGCTCCCCCAGTGCTACATTTCCTTTTGAGTTGAGCCCCTCCATGGGACTCGGGACAGGAGATGCTCCTGTCCGCTGTTCTTCCCCTTGTGCGATTGAATCTCGAACCCAAGAGGCATAGCAGTGCCGGCCTGCACCGATAAAAGCAGATACATCATTCCCGATGACTATCCGGAAAGGTCCCGGAAATATTACGACACATTCCTTTCAAATGGCACTCTTGTCCATTTTCGTCGATTATGGATCAGAACAGCGAGGCCGGATTAACAACTATCGACCGGGAATTCCTGCATGTCGTGCACACCCTCCTTGACCCCGGCAGGACCTCGCAGACTTCGGAACCCGAGACGGAGTCGTGACCCGGGTGCCGGGAGTCCACGACGGCATCGACTGCGGCGTGGCCATCCGAGGAAGGCCGTGAACTGCTTCTTCGAACCCTGGGGTTTCCAGTGGCGTCCCCGCCATGTGGGCCTATCCGCCAACCCCGCCCTGCCCGGAACCGTCACCTGTAAAGGAGCACTGGTCGGGTTTATCCCGGGCGTAAATCTTGTGGTGGGTGACGCCACGGCTGGCTTGGACCTCTCCCGCCTGTCCGGGCAGGACGACTTCATCGGCTTGGAGCAGTGGGACGTCGGCACGGTGCCTGACGGGGCTGGTAGCGGGAGCATTTGGGGCGACTGGCATCATTCCTACCGGCTCGCCAGCCACAGCAACTGATCCGTTCGACTCAGACATTCAATAGCAGATGTTCCCGTTCCCAGGCACTGATTACGTTCAAAAAGGTATTGTATTCGTGATGTTTGATACTGGCATACAATCGAACGAAACGGTCCCCCAGGATTTCTCTTAGCGGCTCGCAGTCCAGCAGAGCATCGACGGCTTCTTTCAGAGTGTGGGGCAACTGACTCTCGGCACTGTAGGCGTTCGTTTGGACTGGGGAAGTGGGTTTGACCTGTTCGGTCATACCAAGATATCCACAGGCCAAAGAGGCCGCCAGAGCGAGATACGGATTGACATCCGCTCCCGCAATCCGATTTTCCACGCGTCTTGCCTGAGGAGTGGAGACGGGCACCCTGAATCCTGCTGTCCGATTGTCGTACCCCCAAGCGGTATTGATGGGCGTTCCCCATTTGTCCGGTGCCAGTCGCCGGTAAGAATTGACATTGGGGGCGATCAATGCCATGGCGGCCGGCAGATATTTCTGCAGTCCTCCGATATGCCAGTGAAACAGACGGCTTTCCGTACCGCGGGTGGTGGAAAAAATGTTCCGGCCTGTCGGTGCATCCTCCACGCTCTGATGGATGTGAAGAGCACTGCCCGGCTCTCCCTCCATCGGGGCAGCCATGAAAGTGGCATAGATCTTGCGGCGCATGGCGACTTCGCGCAGCCCCCGTTTGAACAGAAAAACTTGATCGGCCAGATCCATCGGGTCTCCATGTAGCAGGTTGATTTCCATCTGTGCGGCACCGGATTCATGGATCAGGGTTTCAATGCCGATTTCCTGAATCTCGCAATAATCATACAGATCTTCGAATAGCGGGTCGAATTCATTGACGGCATCCACGTTGAAGGCTTGACGCCCACTTTCTGCACGGCCCGAGCGGCCCACCGGAGGTTCAAGCGGATAGTCCGGATCGGTGTTGGGCCGGACCAGATAAAATTCCACCTCGGGAGCCACCACCGGCGTCCACTGCCTGTCCCGATACCGTTCCAGTACCCTGCGCAGCACCTGCCTTGGCGCGATGTCCACCGGCAAGTCGTCGTGGTAGTAGCAGTCATGGATGATCACGGCACTGGGATCCACCGCATTGGGCACCAGCCGAACCGTGCCGGGATCCGGTTTCAGAAAGATGTCGCCGTCTGTGTCCCCCAGCACATCCCATTTGGACGGATAATTGCCATCCACGGTCTGCGCGAAGATCGTTTCAGGCAACCGGATGCCTACATCATCCTGATACTTCTTTGCGGGTAGAATCTTGCCCTTGGCAACGCCCGCCATATCCGGTACGACGGCTTCGATTTCCTCAATGTGATGCTCGTCCAGCCATTGGCGTAGTCGACTGGGTAGCCGGGGCCGGCCGGATCGGCCAAAGCGCTTCTTTTGTGGCATATTCGCTGTTTCGAAACCTGATGAAGGATAATGATAATCGCTTTTGCTGTCCACTGTGAATGATCGGGTCGACGGCTTGTCTCCCTTGAACCGGCCCAAACGTGATCTCGCCGGATCCTGGTATGAGGCTACCTGTCGCTACTCGATCAATGCCGACCGTCTGTGTGGGGAGTCGACAGCGGATGTGGTGGTCATTGGGGGCGGACTGACTGGTGCTTCGACCGCCCTGTGTCTGGCGGAGCGGGGAGTTCAAGTGGCCCTCTTGGAATCCCGGCATTTCGGTGGGGGAGCGTCTGGCCGCAGTGGTGGACAGATCATCGCCGGGTATTCCTGTGGGCAGGATGTGCTGGAAAAACTCGTCGGGATGGACACGGCCCGGGAACTTTGGCATCACAGTCTGGCGGCGCTCGACTACACCCGGGAACGGATATGCCGTCATGCCATCGATTGCGACCTGAGAAGGGGTTATCTGCATGTGGGCGTCAAGCCACGGCATGCTCGGGCATTGCAGCAATGGGCCGAGCACCTCGAAAAGGTCTATGGTCACGGCGACCTCAAGTTCCTGTCGGCGAATGCGCTGCGTGAACAGCTGCAATCCGGACTCTATGCGGCCGGCGTTTCAGATGCCCTGAGCGGTCATCTGCATCCGCTCAACTACACCCTCGGCCTGATCAAGGCCGCCAGGGAGGCGGGAGCGACGCTTTATGAAAATTCCACGGTGAATCAGGTGAACCACGATGGAGTGGGTAAGGTGACCGTGGAGACCGACGAAGGACGGATTCGGTGTGAACAGGTGGTGTATGCCTGCAATGCCTATCTGGACCGTCTCCACTCCGGCCTTCAGCGGTCCATCATGCCCGTCGGCACGTACATCGTCGCCACCGAACCATTGGGGGAGTCAGTGGCATCTGAACTGATCCCAAGGGATGTCGCCGTTTCAGACACCAATTTCGTCTTGGATTATTATCGACTGTCGGCCGACACGAGATTGCTGTTTGGTGGTCGGGCCAGCTACTCCACTTTGAAGCCAATGCGTCTTCGGGCTTCCCTGAACAAGCGCCTGCTGCGGGTCTTTCCTCAACTGGCGGGGACGCGGATCGAATATGTCTGGGGTGGTTTCGTCGCCATCACCCGCAATCGGGCTCCTCACATCGGCCGCACACCGGACAATGCCTATCATGCCCAGGGGTATTCCGGGCAAGGGATGGCCCTGGCGGGATATGCCGGCTCCCTGTTGGCTGATGCGATCCTGGGCGACCGAGAGAAGCTGGCCTGCTTCGAGCGGATTCCTCACAAGGTCTTTCCAGGGGGGGGCATGATGCGGACCCCTGTGCTGGTCGTCGCGATGGCCTATCATCGACTGCTCGATAAGTTGTAGAGTTTGATGTTCGACCCGCTTTCCATCTGTTTCCATCTGATGGTGCACTGGAAGCCACCTCCTGCCGATGGCGGTCAGTAACGACATGGTGGCCCGCCTTGTCATTGCCGGCCCACAGGATGCGGGTCAGCGGATCGACAATTATCTCCACAAGCTTCTCAAAGGCGTGCCCAAAACCCGAATCTATCGAGCGCTTCGCAAGGGAGAAGTCCGGGTCAATGGACACCGGGTGCGCCCGTCCTACCCCTTGGCCGACAATGACCGGGTGCGGGTCCCGCCCCTGCGACACAAAACCCCGGGCAAGCGTCCCGCTGTGACGGAACAATGGCTCGATCGCCTGCCGGTTCTCCATGAAGATACGGATCTGCTGGTGTTGAACAAACCCGCCGGTCTGGCGGTGCATGGCGGCAGTGGATTGGAGTTTGGGCTGATCGAAGCCCTGAGACAACTTCGCCCCGAATCGGAATTTTTGGAGTTGGTGCACCGTTTGGACCGGGAGACATCCGGATGTCTCATGCTGGCACGAAACCGCCTGACACTGGTCGCATTGCAACGGCAACTGGCCGATCACCAAGGAATCCGCAAGCATTACCTGGCTCTGGTCGGGGGCGTGTTGTCCTCCCGGGTGGCCGTGACCCTCAATGTCCCCCTTCGGTCAGTTCGACAGCCGGATGGCCGCAAGCGGATGGTAGCCGACCCGGATGGACAGCCAGCCTCCACAGTGGTCCGAACCAGGCAAGCGTTCGCCGACAGCACCCTCATTGAGGCGGAGCTGCTCACCGGCCGCATGCATCAGGCCCGGGTGCATCTGGCCCATCTGGGTCACCCCATTGCCGGGGATCGTCTCTATGGGGACGGCCGTCTGAATGCATGCATGCGCCGACGGGGTCTTGGCCGACTTTTTCTGCATGCCGAAAGGCTGCGTGTCTACCATCCTACCCGACGACAGACGATGGATTTTTTCGCCCCGCTGCCGGACTCCCTGACGTCTGTGCTGACCGACCTGTAGCCGGCCCCAAGGTCGGATACCGTCCATGGCCATGTTAGAATGGGTGGCCCTCGTCCTGTAAACCCCACGTGGCCATCACCCAGAAAAAATCCGCAAAACGGAAGCTCGCCCATGACTCGACCGAATCGGCCTTGGTCCGATTTTTTCGGGAGTTCAGTCTCTTGGTCGCACTGGGCTTTTCGACCTATCTGCTGTTTTGTCTGATTTCATGGACCCCCACCGACCCCGGGCCCAGCCATACTGGCGGCGGTGAGGAGGTCGCGAATCTGGGTGGAAAGGCGGGAGCTTGGTTCGCCGATGGCCTGTTTCATCTGTTCGGCAACACAGCCTATCTGATGCTGGCGCTGATGGTGATCCTCATCTGGCGTTTGTTCCGTCAGCGGTCCGTCTCAGGTCACGTGAATCTGTCGACTCTTATGTGGCCCACCACGGGATTCATCCTGTGCATTACGGGGGCCGCTGCACTGGAGCAAATTTACTTCCCGATGACGATAGTCGGCACCAACAATACCCCTGGAGGAGTACTGGGACATTTTGCGGCGAGGGGTCTGATCTCCATGTTTGGCATGGTCGGTGTGACCATGATCATGCTGACTGCCTTCTTCCTTGGTTTCACTCTGGTTACCCGGGTGTCCTGGTTTCGGCTCATGGATCGGACTGGCTATGCTGCCTTTGCCTTGGCGGACTGGATCGGTGTCTGGAAAGAGGCCCGGGATGATCGTCGAGAGGGAGAGAGGAAAAAACACAGTCGGGAAAAAAAGGTCAAGGAAGTGAGGTCGGTTACGGAAAGGTGTCCGCCACGGATCGAACCCCGGATCAAGGGGCCGGCTGAACCGCTCCCCCGACGCAGGGAACACCAGGCCAGTTTGTTCGTCGGCACTGAAGGAGGGGAATTGCCTGATCTGGCGTGGTTGGAGGTCCCGGAAGATCATGCGGGTGGGTTTTCCCGTGAAACGTTGGCATCGATGTCCCAGTTGTTGGTCAAGAAACTCAAGGATTTCAATGTGGATGTGACGGTGGAAACGGTGCAGCCAGGACCGGTGATCACCCGCTTTGAGATCCAGCCGGCCCCGGGGGTCAAGGCGAGTCAGATCGTGGGACTCGCACGGGATCTGGCTCGATCGCTCACGGTGGACAGTGTGCGAGTGGTGGAAAATATTTCCGGCAAGGACACGATGGGAATCGAAGTGCCTAATCATGCCCGTGAGATCGTCCGTTTGGTCGAGGGACTGGCTTCGACGGCGTTCGAGAAAAGTCCTTCGCCCCTGACCTTGGTGCTCGGCAAGGACATCGCGGGCCATGCGGTGATCACCGACCTGATCAAGATGCCCCATGTGCTGATTGCCGGCACCACGGGCTCCGGTAAGTCGGTCTGCATCAATGCCCTGATTCTGAGCCTTCTTTACAAATCCACCCCTGATCAGGTGCGGCTGATCATGGTGGATCCCAAGTTTCTGGAACTCTCGGTCTATGACGGCATTCCCCATTTGCTGGCACCAGTGGTAACGGACATGAACCAGGCGGCCAATGCCCTACGTTGGTGCATTACCGAAATGGACCGCCGTTTTCGAGTGATGGCTGAAATCGGGGTGCGAAACATCGCGGGCTATAACCGGAAGGTCACGGATGCCAACAAGGCCGGCAAGCCCCTCGTTGATGCCCTGGTGCCCCAAGAATCCGATACCGGTCCGGTCTACCTGGGAAATCTGCCGTACATCGTGGTGATTGTGGATGAGTTGGCGGACCTGATGATGATCGCCGGCAAGAAAATCGAGGAGATCATCATCCGCATCGCACAGCGTGCCCGGGCGGCCGGCATTCATCTGGTGCTGGCAACCCAGCGACCTTCGGTGGACGTGGTCACCGGACTCATCAAGGCCAACGTGCCGACTCGAATTGCCTTCCAGGTCTCCAGCCGGGCGGATTCACGCACGGTGCTTGACCAGATGGGGGCGGAATCATTGCTGGGTCAAGGCGACATGCTATTCCTGCCCCCGGGTACCGGCTTCACTCAGCGGGTGCACGGCTCGTTCGTTTCTGATGAAGAGGTGGCTCGGGTCGTCAGTGAGCTCAAGGCTGCCGGGTCCCCGGTCTATCTGGACGAAATTACCGAAGGGGGCGGAGAACTCGGAATGGGCAACGAGGTCAACCACGGAAGTGCCGGGGGCCTTTTTGCTGAGAGGGAGGGGGAGGGTGACCCGCTGTACGACGAGGCGGTTCGGTTTGTCACTCAAACTCGCAGGGCTTCCATCTCATCGGTCCAGCGGGCGTTGCGGGTCGGCTATAACCGGGCGGCACGCATGATCGACATCATGGAGGAAGCCGGCGTGGTCTCGCCCGCTGAAAACGGCAAGCGTGAGGTACTGGCTCCGGAACCGCCCGAAGATTGAACACCATGACACTAGTAGATATATCGGTATGTTGAGACTGACCATGTGGTTGCGATGGATTTTTGGCCTGACCCTGCTGCTCTGGGGACTGTGGGGATACGCCAGTCCGGGACTGGACTCCCTGAATTTCTTTCTGGAGAAGGTTCAGACCTTTGAAGCCTCGTTTGGACAGGAAGTCCTGGATGAGGATTTGCAGAGTCTGGACAGTGGGCAGGGCAAGGTGTGGATCAAGCGGCCAGGTCGGTTCCGCTGGAATTATGCCCCCCCGGATGCCCAACAGATCGTGGGTGACGGAGAGCAGGTCTGGGTCCATGATATTGACCTTGAGCAAGTCACGGTTCGCAACCAGCAAGAAGCGCTGGGCACCACCCCGGCCTTGCTGCTGGCCGGTGGAGTGGACCTGAAACAGAATTACACCATCATTGATATCGGTACCCAAGGCCGGTATGACTGGATCAATCTGATTCCGCTGGATGCGGACAGCAGCTTTACCGAGGTCCGCATCGGTTTCGAGGATAACCGTCTTCGACTGATGGAGTTGATTGATACCCTGGGACAACGAACCCGGATGAGTTTTGTGGATCTCAAGGAAAACGAGCCGATTGATGACCGGCTGTTCGAATTCCTGCCCCCTCTGGGAGTGGACGTCATCGATGGCTTGGCGAACTGAATCGGATCACCGCTGCCCGAAGACCGGACCGTGACTGCCCTGGACGGACCGGGAGGGCATCTTGCCCCGGTGCCACTGGCAGAACGGATGCGTCCCCAAGGGCTGGGTCGGGTGGTGGGCCAAACCCACCTTTTGGGGCCGGGCCAGCCGCTTCGCCGGGTACTCGACGGCGGACAGCTCCATTCCATGGTTCTCTGGGGGCCACCGGGCAGTGGAAAAACCACTTTGGCCCGGCTGCTGGCCGATCAGGGTCGAGCGGAGATGGTCAACCTGTCTGCGGTGACGAGCGGGGTTAGGGAGATCAGGCGTGCGGTGGATCAGGCGTCGGTTGTCCGGGCCCAAGGGGGGCAGGTACTGCTGTTTGTGGATGAGGTGCACCGGTTCAATAAATCCCAGCAGGATGCGTTTCTCCCACACATCGAAAGCGGTCTGATTGTCTTTGTGGGGGCCACTACGGAAAATCCGGCCTTCGAGTTGAACAATGCTCTGCTGTCGCGTTGTCGCGTCTATCTCCTGAAGGCCATTGGAGAAAGGGAAATTGCCACTTTGGTTCGGCGGGCACTGGCCGACGGGGACTGGGGATTGGGTGCGCTGGAACTGGACATCCAGGATGATGCCCTGGCATTCCTGGCGGCGGCGGCGGGGGGCGATGCCCGACGCGCCCTGGGATTTCTGGAAACGGCGGCGGACCTTGCGGGCGAAACTCCTTCAGCGGAGGGCGGTGTCCTGACTCTGGCACTGGTTCAGCGTGTCGTCACTGATCGAACCGTCCCATTCGACAAGCGGGGCGACCACTTCTACGACCAGATTTCCGCCCTCCACAAGTCGATTCGGGGCTCCAACCCCGACGCGTCCGCCTATTGGCTCGAACGCATGTTGCAGGGGGGGTGTGACCCACACTATCTCCTGCGCCGGCTGGTGCGCGTGGCCAGTGAGGATGTGGGCAATGCGGACCCCCGTGCCCTGGCCATCACCCTGGACGCCTGGGCAAGCTTTGATCGGCTCGGTTCGCCCGAGGGGGAGTTGGCCATCCTCCAGGCCGTGGTCTATCTGGCTGTCTGTGCCAAGAGCAATGCGGTGTATGTCGCCTCCAAGCGGGCTCGCCAGGCGGTCGCCGAATTTCCCGACGCCCCGGTTCCGCTTCATCTGCGCAATGCACCCTCCGGACTGGCCCGACAGATGGGGCATGGTCGGGCCTACCGCTATGACCATGATGAAGAAGATGCCTTTGCGGCCGGTCAAACCTATTTCCCGGAAACCATGGGTGAACCACAGTTCTATGATCCTGTGGGAGCTGGCTTGGAGGGTCGCATTCGAGAGAAGCTGGTCGAACTCAGACGGCGTCATGACCAGGCAACCAAGGGATGACTTTGTCCCATCCAGCCATTTGGCTCGCCATCGCCGCCGGTGGAGCCATCGGGTCCGTCCTGCGCTTTTGGGTGGGAAGTCAGGTAGGCCGGAGCCTGATGGCAGGGCCGGAGATGCCCTTTCCGATAGCCACCTTGCTGGTCAATGTGACTGGATCGTTCTGTATCGGCCTGGTGTTTGCCTGGCTCAGTTGTATGGTGCAGGATCTGGTCTGGCGCGAGACCTGGCGCGCCTTTCTCATTATCGGGCTGCTCGGCGGGTTCACCACCTTCTCGGCGATTTCCCTGGAAACCGTCCTGCTGATCGAAAACGGGTTATGGGGCAAGGCATTGTTGAATATAATCGCCTCTGCAGGCCTGAGTATCGTCGCTGCCTTTGCCGGTCTTGCCTTGGTGCGTTGGCTGGCTTGTTCCTGATCCCCCAATTCTGACAGACACCTTTTCATGCTGGATCCACAGCTTCTAAGACAGAACCCTGAACTCGTCGCAGCCCGCCTGATGCATCGGGGTTATACCTTGGATGTGGCGAAAATCACCTCCCTTGAATCCCAACGCCGGGAATTGCAATCCTTGGTCGAGTCACTTCAGGCAAGACGCAATACTGTGTCGAGGGAAATTGGGGCGGCCAAGGCCCGGGGGGAAGACATCACTCCCATTTTGGCCTCCGTGGAGGATGTTAGCGGCCGTATCCAGACAGACCAGGCCGCCCTGCATGTACTCCAGAATACGCTGCAGGAGATTTATGCCGGGATCCCCAACCTGGCCCATGCATCGGTCCCCGAAGGACCCGATGAAGGGCACAATGAAAAAGTTCGGGACTGGGGTACGATTCGGGCATTCGATTTCGAACCCAAGGATCATGTCATGCTCGGCGAGGATCTCGGCATGATGGATTACGAGTCGGCGGCCCGGTTGTCCGGTGCGCGTTTCGTCACGATGCAAAACGGGATCGCTCGGATGCATCGCGCCCTGACACAGTTCATGTTGGATGTGCACACCCGTGAGCATGGTTACACCGAAACCTATGTGCCTTATCTGGTCCACCCGGATGTCCTGTATGGGACCGGACAATTGCCGAAATTTGATGAGGACCAGTTCAGTACCCACGATGAACCGCCATTTTACCTGATTCCCACTGCCGAGGTGCCCTTGACCAATCTCGTGGCCAACAGCATTCTCGAAGTCGACCAACTGCCCATCCTGCGGGTCGCCCACAGCCCTTGTTTCCGCCGGGAGGCGGGGTCTTACGGTCGTGATACCCGGGGCATGATTCGCCAGCATCAGTTTGAGAAGGTGGAACTGGTCCACATCAGCCATCCCGATGATTCCTACGAGGAACTGGACCGACTGACCGCCAATGCGGAAGCCGTGTTGCAATATCTGGAACTCCCGTATCGTGTTCTCATCCTGTGCACCGGTGACATGGGGTTCGGCGCGGCCAAGACCTTTGACCTTGAGGTGTGGTTGCCGAGTCAGAACCAGTACCGCGAAATCTCCTCATGCAGCAACTGTGAGGCTTTCCAGGCCCGTCGCATGAAGGCCCGATTCCGACATCCCGAGACCGGAAAACCCGAGTTGGTCCATACGCTCAATGGCTCCGGAGTGGCGGTGGGTCGGGCCTTGGTGGCGGTGCTGGAAAATTACCAGAATGCCGATGGTAGCGTCACTATCCCCGAGGTGCTGCGACCGTATATGGGAGGCGAAGCCAAGATCGAAAAATGAGCCCTGTTCCCGGGCGGCGCCAATGGGGCCTCGTACAGCCCGGAGGTGCCACGCCGTATTCCAGCGGGAAGATCGACTTGAAATTTTCGGGGGGAGTAGACTGTGATATTCTCCGTTGTTCGGGCGGATGCATGAGAGCGTTCTCGTCGAACGATCCACCCCGGGACCCCCTCGACATTCCCCACTGACGAAGAAGGCCCCATGGCCGACGCGATTCCCAGCCTGACCGGTCTCTTACGGGCGATCATCACGACCACCTCTGGGGGGGAACTTCTGCGGTGCCAGCGATGGCAATGACTCTCGCGTTGGCGGCACCGACCGGTTCGTGTTCGACCGGGAGTCCGAGACCGACACGATCCACGAATTCGAGACGGGCTGGACACTCTCGTCATCCAGGGTGGCCTGATGTTCACCGACCTCGATATCAACAATGCGGTGATGACATGGTGATCAACGGCCCGGCCGACGACTTCTCAATCGTGATCAAGGACGTCGAGGCCTCGCGGCTGAGCGCAGAAGATTTCGACTTCATCGCGTGACCGGTCAGCCCCCTCACTTGCTCATCTGGTCGGGACAGGTCGCTTCCTCCCAATCAGCGCCGGATGCGGTCGCTGTGGACAGGGGTCGGCCGGATGGGATTTGATCGTGGAATGTCAATGAGCCATGTCACTGGCTGTTCAACTTCGGCTGAAATTGGTCTCTTCGTCAGGAGACAGAAAACGAGGTCAGTGACCCGGGCCGGCATGAAAATCGGAAAAAGCAGCCACTTCGGTGTCGGAGTTCAAGGCGCCCCCCATATCGAGGAAGAGGCCACGGGTCAGCATCCGACTCGATGGGGTCAATAGGGGGGGGTGGGACAATGGAAACGACCAAAGATGACATCCTGATCACCGGTGGCAGCTCGGGAATTGGCCTGGTGCTGGCGGAACGGTTGCGGGGCTTGGGATATCCGGTGGTCAACATCTCCCGACGTGCATGCCCTGTCGTGTCGGTCAATTCGCTGAGATGGGATTTATTGGACAGTGCGGCGGTTGAGCGCAACCTGCTGGCCCTGCCGGAGCGACCGGTGCCGCAGGGAATCGTGTTTTGTCATGGTCGAGGCGATTTTGGGTCCCTGGAACAGTTCAGTGCCCAACGGATCCGACAACTGGTGGAGTCGCATCTCGTTTCCACCCTTCTGATCTGTCGTCACTGGCTGCCTCGGATGAAACGCCTTGGCCGGGGGACCTTGATATTTCTGGGATCGGAAGTAGCACACAAGGGGGTGGCTAGAGGGGCAGTCTACAGCGCCGTTAAGTTTGCCCTGCGGGGGGCATCGCAGGCACTGCGCGCGGAATGCAGTGGAAGTGGCGTCCGAGTGGGTATCGTCAATCCGGGCATGGTGAATACGCCGTTCTATGATGAACTGGATTTTGCTCCCGGGGAGCACCGGGACCATGCACTCCAGGCTTCGGATGTGGTGGATGCGATCATGCTCATGCTACGGGCCCCGGCAGGTTCTGTGGTGGACGAAATCAATCTCTCTCCCCAAAAAAAGGTGATCCGCCGGACCCGATGATGACTCATTGAGGTCAAGGCGGGTACGGCTGGATTTCCGATCAGATCAGTCCTGACCTAACCAAACGAGCAGCGGGACTGACCCAGGCATTGGCCCGAATCGGCAGACGAAGTCTGATAAAACGACCCCCTTGAGGCGGGATTTCGACGGGTTCTCTCGGGTACGGGCCTGATGATGCCGGTCGGTCTTCATTGGCCGGGCTTTTCCCGGCGTGAGGCACCGTTCTTGGGGATCGCAGTGCGTGAGGGGGGGAAATGATCATGAGCATTCCTTCATTTCGTCGATCCAAAGTGGTTTCCAGTCTACGCAGGATGCGAATTGATGGGATGAAGATCGAACACTGGACGAACGGTCGGCTGCGATCAACCACCAATTGGAACTTGTCATGCCAGACGCCGGTCTGAAGGCTTCCCGAGTGACATCCATCATTGCACCGAGCAGTTCTCGACGCATTCCTCGGCTGGAATTCCTACAGGCGGTCAGACAGCACAGGATGACACCTCCTTGGTGGTGCAGTTTGCGTTCACTTGGAGACAAGGATTTTCGCACCGGTTCCCCATGGCCCACGGAGAGACCGGATGTGGCTGGGTGGTCTGGTTGGTACGAGGTTTTCCATCGGGGGGAGGGGCGATGGTCACTTGCATTCAGGCCCTCTCAAACAGGCAGGGGGCACCTTCTGGCAGTATAATGGTTGAAACTCCCAGGTTTGCGTGAACAGATGACAATCCATCTTGCTGTATCCGGAGCCGCTGGTCGGATGGGGCAGGCCATGATACGCCTGATCCCCGAAGAGGATGCACTGCAACTGACAGTGGCGCTGGAGCATGAAAAAAGCCCTCAGCTGGGGCAGGATGCGGGTGCGGTGGCCGGCATTCCCTCTCTGGGCGTCCCAATCACCTCCACCCCCGCCGCCCGATTTGATGTATTGGTGGAGTTCACCACTCCGGCGGCCACCATGGAACACTTGGCCTATTGCCGGGAGAAAGGTCATGCCATCTTCATCGGCACCACCGGACTGGATGCCCAACAATGCGACGAGGTCGAGCTGGCGGGCCAGGAGATTCCGGTGGTGCTGGCCGCCAATACCAGTATCGGCATCAACTTGTGTGTCGCCTTGCTGGAAACGGCCAGTCGGGTGTTGGGCGATCGGATGGATGTCGAGATTGTTGAAGCCCATCACCGACACAAGGTTGATGCACCCTCTGGGACCGCGCTGCTGTTGGGTCGGTCTGTGGCGGAAATCCTGGGCCGAAATCTGCAGTCGGACGGGGTCTTTGCCCGTACCGGACGCACGGGCCCCCGGCCGGAGGGAAGCATCGGATTTTCGACGATTCGGGGCGGTGAGATTGCTGGCGAACACACCGTGATGTTCATTGGCCAGAATGAACGCATTGAGATTACTCACCGAGCCACGGATCGTCGCATCTTTGCCGAGGGAGCCTTGCGGGCGGCGCAGTGGTTGGCCGGCCGGCCAGCTGGCTTCTACAGCATGCGGGATGTGCTGGATCTGCATTGAATTGTAGTGCAGACAACGTTACAATGCCCTTTTGACGACAGCACAGCCGGTAACTGGCAGGACCATTGTGTCAGAGTTACCCAAGAGGGGGAAGCCGACCACGGTTTCTCCCTTTTTTTGGGTCGCGGCAAGGGTTGTCAACCAGGCAGATGAATTTGTTCGGGGGGATGGCTTGAATCAAGACGCATTGTTGGTTCTGGAGGATGGGAGTGAGTTTCGGGGGCGGTCCATTGGGGCTCATGGAACCGGCGTGGGCGAGGTGGTGTTCAATACCGCCATGACCGGCTATCAGGAAATCCTCACCGATCCTTCCTATGCGAGTCAGATTGTCACGCTGACCTATCCTCATATTGGCAACGTGGGAGCCAATCTCGAGGACGAGGAATCGACTCGCGTGTTCAGTGCCGGGCTGGTCGTACGAAGCCTGCCGGTTTCCCACAGCAGTTGGCGCGCTCGGCACTCCTTGCCGCACTATCTGTCCGCTCGCGAAGTCGTAGCGATCAGTGACATCGATACCCGGCGTTTGACCCGGATTCTTCGAACCCGAGGGGCTTTGTCCGGCTGTATCATGGCGGGTGACACTCCAGACCCGGTAACGGCATTGATCAAGGCGAGGGCGTTTCGGGGCCTTGGCGGCATGGACCTCGCCAAGCAGGTCTCCACGCGGGTGGCCTACCACTGGAACCAGGGGGGGCAGGACGGTGAATGGAAGCTCGGGGCCGGGCATGGAAACGCGCCCAAATCCCGGTTTCGGGTGGTGGCTTATGATTTCGGCGTCAAGCGCAATATTCTGCGTTTGCTGGCGCAGCGCGGTTGTGATGTCACGGTGGTGCCAGCTGAAACCGAGGCGGACGACGTCTTGGATCTGCGACCCGATGGAGTGTTCTTGTCCAATGGCCCCGGCGATCCCGAACCTTGTGATTATGCCATTCGCGCGATTCGCCGGATCATCCAGCAGGACCTTCCGGTGTTCGGCATTTGTCTCGGACATCAACTGTTGACCCTGGCCAGCGGGGGGCGCACCGAAAAAATGAAGTTCGGTCATCACGGAGCCAATCATCCGGTCCAGGATCTGGCCACCCGGCAGGTTCTGATCACCAGCCAGAATCACGGTTTCACCGTCAACGAAGCCTCCCTGCCCTCGAATGTGCGGGTGACGCATCGATCTCTTTTTGATGGGACGGTCCAAGGCATCGAATTGCGGGATCGACCGGCCTTTTCGTTTCAGGGACATCCCGAGGCCAGTCCGGGTCCCAAGGACATGAAATCCCTCTTCGATCGGTTCATCGGGATGATGTCATCAGACCAAAAAGAAGCATCATGAGCCGGCGGGACGATATCGAATCGGTCTTGATCATCGGGGCTGGTCCGATCATCATCGGTCAGGCCTGCGAATTCGATTATTCCGGTGTCCAGGCCTGCAAGGCGCTGAAAGAGGAGGGTTACCGGGTGATCCTGGTCAATTCCAATCCGGCCACGATCATGACCGATCCGGATTTTGCCGATGCCACCTATATCGAACCCATTCACTGGCAAACGCTGGAGAAAGTGATCGAAACCGAAAAGCCGGATGCGATTTTGCCCACTATGGGAGGGCAGACGGGTCTGAACTGTGCCTTGGACCTTCATCGCCTTGGCATTCTGGAACGGCATGCAGTGGAAATGATCGGGGCGACTCGCGAAGCCATCGACAAGGCGGAAGACCGAGAACAGTTCCGCAATGCGATGCACCGCATTGGACTGGAAACTGTGCCCGGTGAGATCGCTCATGACCTTTCCCAGGCCCGTGAGATCCTGGCCCGGGTCGGATTCCCGGCCATCATCCGGCCTTCATTTACTCTGGGGGGATCGGGGGGCGGCATTGCCTACAACCATGAGGAATTTGATGACATTTGCCGACGGGGCTTGGACGCCTCACCAACCAGCGAGTTGCTGATCGAAGAGAGCATTCTCGGTTGGAAGGAATTTGAGATGGAGGTGGTGCGGGATCGTGCGGATAACTGCATCATCATCTGCTCGATCGAAAATTTCGATCCCATGGGGGTCCATACCGGTGATTCCATCACGGTGGCCCCGGCACAAACCCTGACCGACAAGGAATATCAGATCATGCGCGATGCCAGTATCGCGGTACTGCGGGAAATCGGCGTCGACACCGGTGGGTCGAACGTTCAGTTCGCCATCAACCCCACCGATGGGCGCTTGATCATCATTGAGATGAATCCCCGGGTGTCGCGTTCTTCGGCCCTGGCGTCCAAGGCGACGGGATTTCCCATCGCCAAAGTCGCGGCGAAGCTGGCGGTGGGGTTCACACTGGATGAACTGCGCAACGAGATTACCGGGGGGCTGACCCCCGCATCCTTCGAGCCCACCATCGATTATGTGGTGACCAAAATCCCCCGTTTCGATTTTGAAAAATTCTCCCAGGCGGACGCCACGCTCACGACCCAGATGAAGTCCGTGGGAGAGGTCATGGCGATTGGGCGCACCTTCCAGGAGTCATTCCAAAAGGCGATCAGGGGGCTTGAGACCGGTCGTGATGGACTGAACGACCTGAGCCTGGAAGTCAAGGGGGAGGCCCTGGCGGACTGGCTGTCCGCCCGACTGCGCATCCCGGGAGCAGAACGGGTCTGGTACATTGCCGAGGCTTTCCGCTCCGGGTTTTCCTTGGATGAGGTGCACCAGTTGAGCCGGATTGACCCCTGGTTTCTGGCGGAATTCCACGACTTGGTACTGACGGAGGATCGAATCCGGGGTCGACATCTGGCCGACATCGCACCGGAAAGCCTTCACCGCTGGAAACAAAAGGGATTTTCGGACCAGCGGCTGGCAGATCTCCTGGAGACGACGGAAGACAGGGTGCGGGATTTCCGGCATCGGCATCATATTCATCCTGTCTATAAGCGGGTCGATTCCTGTGCGGCGGAATTCGATACCTCGACGGCCTACTTATATTCGAGCTATGACGAAGAGTGCGAGTCGAATCCTGTCGATCGAAAGAAGATCATCGTGCTTGGGGGTGGGCCCAACCGAATTGGACAGGGAATTGAGTTTGATTACTGTTGTGTCCACGCTTCGATGGCACTGCGGGAGGCTGGGTACGAGACCATCATGATCAACTGCAATCCCGAGACCGTCTCCACCGACTATGACACCTCGGACCGGCTGTATTTCGAACCCTTGACGTTGGAGGATGTGCTCGAGGTGGTGCGTGTGGAACAACCGGTCGGCGTGATCGTGCAGTATGGTGGACAGACACCTCTCCGGCTGGCTCGGGGACTGAAGGCGGCGGGTGCGCCCATTATTGGCACGTCCCCGGAATCCATTCACCGGGCTGAGGATCGGGCGCATTTTCAGCAGTTGATTGAGGAACTCGACTTGCTCCAGCCCCCGAACCGGACGGCCAGCACGCCGGAACAGGCGTTGCTGTGCGCACAGGAGATTGGCTATCCCCTGGTGGTGCGACCTTCGTACGTGCTGGGAGGACGGGCGATGGAAATTGTCCATAACGAGGTCGATTTGAAGGCCTACATGACTTCTGCGCTTCGAGTCTCGTTCGATTCGCCGGTGTTGCTCGACCGGTTTCTGAATGATGCGACCGAAGTCGATGTGGATGCCATCTGTGACGGTCAGCAGGTGATTATTGGGGGCATCATGGAACATATTGAGCAGGCGGGCGTCCACTCCGGGGATTCCGCCTGTTCCTTGCCGCCATTTGGCCTCAGTCGAGCCTTGCAGGAAGAAATGACACGGCAGACCCGGGCGATGGCCCTGTCGTTGAATGTGATGGGACTGATGAATGTTCAGTTTGCGGTCAAGGGGGAGGCCATCCATGTGCTGGAAGTCAATCCCCGAGCGTCCAGAACCGTACCGTTTGTCTCCAAGGCGACCGCCCGTCCTCTGGCGAAGATCGCGGTTCGCTGTATGGTGGGGCAGTCTCTGGCCGAGCAGGGAGTGGGCGAGGACTGGGCACCGAGTTATTTTTCCGTGAAAGAGGCGGTGTTTCCCTTCATCAAATTTCCGGGAGTGGACACGGTGCTTGGGCCGGAAATGAAAAGCACCGGGGAGGTCATGGGGATCGGGCAAACGTTTGGTGAGGCCTTTGACAAGGCTACCCAAGGGGCCGGCTATTCCATTCCCCGGGAGGGCACCGTGCTGATCAGCGTGCGCAAGGAGGACCAGCAGGCGGTTATCCCGATTGCCCGCTATCTCGTGGAGTCCGGTTTCCATCTGGTGGCCACGGATGGCACGTCACGGGTGATCGCCGCCGCCGGGTTGCCGGTCACTCGGGTGAACAAGGTCATTGAGGGTCGCCCCCACGTGGTCGACCGGATCAAGAACGATGACTTTGTCATGATCTTCAATACGACCTCCGGCAAACAAAGCCTCAAGGACTCCTATGCGATCCGTCGCGAAGCCCTGTTGCACAAGGCCACCTATTTCACGACCATGGCGGGTGCCCGGGCCGCAGTGGCCGCGCACCGGGTGGCCAGTCAAGTTTCGGTCAACCGGCTGCAAACCTTGCATCGGAATGTTCAGTCGCCAGCCGTTGTCGGTATTGAACCCGCCATTTCGGTCGGATAAGGCACGAGGAGGACACCTGATGAGCAACGAGAGAATCATTCTGACCCGGGCCGGTGCGGAGCGCTTGCGGGGGGAACTGAAGAACCTGAAAAGTGTGGAACGTCCCAAGGTGATCGGTGCGATTGCCGAAGCGCGTTCCCATGGCGATTTGTCGGAAAATGCCGAATACGAGGCCGCGAAGGAGCGGCAGGCTTTTCTGGAGGGCCGGATTGCGGAGTTGGAGGCTTGCCTTGGCATCGCCGAGATCATCGATCCGAGCACCATTGCAGCCTCCGGCAGGGTGGTTTTTGGGGCTCACATCCGGCTGTATGATGTCGACCAGGAGACCGAAGTCCACTACCAACTGGTGGGACATCTGGAAGCGGATCTGGACCAGGGGCGGATTTCGATCAGTTCGCCGATCGGCAAAGCACTGTTGGGCAAATCCGAGGGAGAGGAAGTGAAATTTGCGGCGCCCAGTGGCATGCGTACCTACGAAGTGTTGGAAATCACCTACGAATAAGATCGTTCATCGGGGCGAACCGACCCATTGTTCGCCTCCTGATTCCTGGCTTGCCCGGAAAGGCAAATGCGTATCCTGCCACACACTGCGGGGGTGCATGTGGTGATAGGGGTTGCCGAAATCTGATCTTGACGCCCATCGTGACCGGGAAATCCGGGGCATTGAATCCGAGCGGGTTCGAACATATAGGCAAAAAATTACATATATAGATTCATGATCATACGATGTATAGTCTGATTTTCGATTAAATATGAAAATTTAATCATATTATGTCATCGTTCCAAGAGGCGGCCATAACAGCAGTTCGGATGGTGCTGGCGGCCGACGGGATTTTGATCGAGATTGTCCTGCTGTCCCTTCAGGTCAGCTTGTCGGCCGTGCTGATTGCGGCCGTCGTCGGCATGCCACTGGGCGCCTGGTTGACGATGTGTCGTTTCCCGGGTCGGCGTCTAGTCATTGCCTTGCTGAACAGCCTGATGGGCATGCCCCCGGTGGTGCTCGGCCTGGCCGTCTATCTGCTCCTGTCCCGGGCGGGTCCCTTGGGGCAATATGGACTGCTGTTCACACCGGAGGCGATGGTTTTCGCCCAGACCCTGCTGGTTCTGCCGATCATTGCGGCTTTGACTCGGCAGACATTGTCGGATCTGCATCAGCATTTTGACGAACAGTTCCGGTCCTACCGGATTGGCCCCATGCAGGGGATGTTTCTCCTCATCCGTGAAGGCCGTTTCAGTCTGGCGACGGCCTTGCTGGCGGGATTCGGCCGGGCGAGTGCGGAGGTGGGCGCGGTGATGATTGTGGGCGGAAACATCAACCATGTTACGCGGGTGATGACCACCACCATTGCCATGGAAACCAGCAAGGGTGACTTCAGTCTGGCACTGGGACTCGGCATGGTGCTGCTGTCGATCGTCCTGGCCATCAACTTGTTAGTGTTATGGTTGCAAACCCGGGAGAAATTGGCTTGATGCCCCGCGGCCACTGGATGAATATCCCCAAAGCGGAGTCGACCGCTGCCGGGTCGGGCCGACCCGTCCCCGAGAGTGGAGGGAGAAGGCCAGGCTTTTCCCGGGCCGAGGCGATCCTCCCCCTGCAACTCATGGGAGTGGGGCTGGTGTCGGACCGCTCAATCTTGCTGGACGATATTCAGTTGGAGTTTTCCGGCGATTCGACCAGTGTGATCCTGGGTCCCAACGGGGCTGGCAAGACCCTGCTGTTGCGGATCTGCCATGGACTGCTGTCACCTGACAGAGGAGAGGTACGCTGGCGAAACCCACAGTTGGCGATGCAGCCGACATCTCAGGGGATGGTCTTTCAAAAACCCGTGGTCTTGCGACGCAGTGTTCAGGATAACATTCGTTTTGCGCTTCAGGTGTGCCGCATTGACCCGACGATGCAGGCCGAACGCCTTCACGATGCGCTGGAAGTTTCCGGGCTGTTGCCGATTGCACAACGACGGGCCATGCATCTGTCCGGTGGGGAACAGCAACGTCTGGCCCTGGCCCGTTGCTTGGCGGTGCAGCATCGGGTGTTGTTTCTGGATGAACCCACCGCCCACCTGGATCCGACCGCCACTCGCCAGGTCGAAGAGATGATTCGCCGGATCCGTCAGGCAGGCACCCGAGTCATCATGGTGACCCATGATATCGGTCAAGCCAGGCGACTGGGGGATCATATTGTTTTCATGCACCGTGGAAGAGTGCTGGAAAATGGTTCTTCCGCGGAGTTTTTTCCCCGACCATCGTCCCCGGAAGCGGCCGCTTATCTGGCGGGCGAGCTGCTGTGGTGACGCCAGGTCAGTCTCAATTCATTGGTATTCGAAATGGTCAAGAGAATCCTTGGGAAAGTCATGGTTCCCATGGCCGTCGCCATGGCGTGGTTCGTGCTGTGCGCAGTCGCCTTTGCCCAGGACCGATACATCACCTTGGCATCCACCACTTCCACGGAACACTCAGGACTGCTTGACTATCTGTTGCCGGCATTTCAGCAAGAAACCGGGATCAGGGTTCATGTCGTGGCGGTGGGAACCGGCAAGGCCCTTCGGATGGCGGCCAGTGGCGATGCCGATGTTCTGTTCGTCCACCATACTCCGTCGGAAGAACAGTTTGTGGCCGAAGGGAACGGGGTTCGGCGTTTCGATGTTATGTATAACGACTTCGTGATTGTCGGTCCGGAAACCGACCCCGCCAAGGTCGCTGGCAAGGAGGTGGGAGAAGCGTTGCAGCACATTGCCTCCAGTCGCAGTATTTTTATTTCCCGGGGGGATCACAGTGGCACCCACCAAAAAGAACTTGCTCTGTGGAAGACGGTCGGGGTCACCCCGGACAATGCCTGGTATCGGGAAACCGGCTCCGGGATGGGAACCACCTTGAATGTGGCAGAGGGTATGGAGGGATATGCGCTGACGGACCGGGCCACCTGGCTCCGGTTTGCCAACAAGGGCGACATGAAAATTCTGGTCGAGGATGACCCGGCGCTGTTCAATCAGTATGGGGTGATTCTCGTCAATCCGGCCAGACATCAGTATGTCAACGCGAATGACGGGCAGGCTTTTATCGAGTGGCTCCTATCGGACACCGGCCAGCAATTGATTGACGCCTATCGTCTTGAAGGAGAGCAGGCATTCTTTGCCAATGCCGCCGGGTAGGGTGACTGTGGCAGCTGATCAGAGGGTCATACTCCACCGATGACACTGGAACTGGAACTCGAGGTGAGCTGGCGGTTGGGTGTGCATCGTGCGCAGCCGGTCCCTGACCTGCTGTTTGTTTTGTTGCAGGAGATTGATCAACACGGCAGCATTGGGACGGCCGCCAAACGGTGCGACATTTCCTATCGCAGTGCCTGGAATCTGCTGAACCAGTGGCAAGACCAACTGGGCACCTCATTGGTGATTACCCATCAGGGACGTGGGACGACACTGGATTTGCTCGGCAGGAAGTTGCTATGGGGCTATCAGTATGCCAAGGAACAATCGGCACCTCCTCTTCGGGCGGTTCGCGAGAGAGTTATCCGGGAATGCCAGGAAGCCGCTGATCAGTTGTCGTCACCAGGGATCCGGATTTACGCTAGCCATTGTCTCAGTCATCCGGTCTTGTGTGACATGCTGGAGCACGAAACCCGGATCAGGCCACGAATGACGCACGGAGGTAGTGCACGGTGTCTTGAGCATCTGAGCGCAGGCGACTGTACCATGGCCGGGTTTCATCTGGCAGAAGGGCCACTCGCGGTCGGGTTCATCCGACATTACCTGCAGTTCTTTGCTCCCGGCGAGTATCGGGTGGTCCAGGCGGTGAGAAGACGGCAGGGCTTGATGATCAAACCGGGGAACCCACGACAAATCACGGGTTTGAATGATCTCACTCGGGATGATCTTCAGTTTGTGAACCGGCAGGCGAACTCTGGCACTCGAATGTTGCTGGACTTGCTGTTGGAAAGCCAGTCCATCGACAATACCGGTATTCGAGGCTATGACCACATTGAGTTTACCCACTCGGCGGTCAGCGCCATGGTGGCTGGTGACCGTGCGGATGTGGGTATCGGTACGGAAGCGGCCGCCGTGGCATTTGACCTGGATTTCATTCCACTGGCGACGGAAGTATACTACTATGCGGTCAGACGTTCGGAATGGCAGCATCCGGGTGTTCGAGCCGTACGAGCCGTGCTCGGCGGTGCCCGCTGGCGGCAGGCCATTTCGGTCATGGATGGATTCGACTCCACCGAGTCCGGGACGAGTCTGGATGCGGATGAACTCGTTGCCCGTTATCCGTTGAAATGAATGTCCTGGTTCGAGGCCTGCAAAAACCACACGAGCGGTTTCACTGGAGTTGAGTATGGCATGCACAATTACCGGACCACTGCCGGAAGTCTTGATGCCAGATTTCTTGTCAGGCGGGACCGGACTCTGCCCGCCATGGAAGTCGCTTGAGGCAAACCATCAGACCCGCTGATCGTTAGACGACCCGTCGAAGTCATCTTCATGGGTGCGGGAAGGTTGGATCATGAGCACTCGTCGTTCGGCGGGATGTCAGGGTCAACTCACTTTCCGGAGAGGAAGCCAATAGATAAGAGAAATTCCCACAAGACCAATGACCAGCAGAAGCCCTGCACCTCCTGTCCATCCCAAGCTGTATCCGGCCATCATGCCGAAACCCACTGGACCAAGGACCTGACCGATTCCCGCTCCCTGGAAGATCATGCCGGTCGTCAGCGGCACCGCATCCGGGGAGGGAGCAATCTCGCCAATATGGGCAAAGACGGCCCCTGGGAGCATTCCGGCAAGAAACGTAAACGACCCGGCCGCCAGCATTTCACCGGACAAGGGCAATAATCCGGAAAAAACCAGTACGGCCGAGCCGCCCCCACCGAGCAGTGCGACCTGCAGTATTCGTACCAGTGACAACCCTCGACCGACAAGATAACCGGCCGTGATGTTCCCCAGGATGTTGCCGACCACCACCAGCGAGGTCAGGTAGGTGGCGTACTCCAGTTCCATTGGATGCTGTGTCGTCCAGTAGGTGGGAAGGAAAGCCGTGACGGCGGCAAACAGGGCCGAGTAGCAGGAAAAGATGGCACTGACCAGTAGCGGGATACGCAACTGCTGGCGATAGGGATGCATCGCCTTAGTGGCCAGGGAGGGTGGCCCGGAGTGTTTCGTCTGGAAAAGAAAAATCCCCGCCAGCAGGAGTGAGAGCAGTGCGCTCAACCACCAAAGTCCCCGCCACCCGGATAGTGACAGGATGGTAGGGGAAGACAGGAGCATCAGGCTCATGGCAGTGGGAATGAAGGCACTCCAGATTCCCAGGGCCAGCGGACGCACATTCGCCGGACAGACCCGATTCACCAACCCCGGCATGGTGACCGCCACGAGCAGAAACCCGAAGCCTTCGACAATGCGGGAAACCAACAGGACGGAAAAACTGCCTGCCAAGGCCCCCATCGCAGCCCCCGCGGCGGTGGCTAGCAGTCCCAAGGTTCCGGCCAGACAGGCGCCGGTGCGTCGTGAAAGTTCCCCCAAAGAGAGGCCGAATAGAGCAGAGAGTAGGCTGAAACTGGATACCACCAAGCCAGACTGGAAAAGGTTCAGGTCAAAGGTCTGCTGCAAGCTGAGCAGGGCCCCCGGAATTTTGCCCATATGAAAGGCCGAGACCAGCCCGCCAAGAATGGCGACAGTCACCACCGTCAAGGCTTTGGGTCTGCTCTGGATGGAGGGGTGAACGGTTTTCATGTCCTCAGATTTTTCCGGTGGTCGTACAATCCATCACTCCTTGATGCTGACCGGACGAACACCTCCGGGGGATTTGTCACCGACCTGCGGAGCGGGACCCTGCGCCACCAGATCATCCCATTCCGGCTCACTTTGTCTGGTTGACCGGAAGGTCTGTGGTGCTTTGGCAGAAACCACTTGATTCGACCGGCTCCCGACTCACCGAGGTCAGCCATCCCCCTTGCTTGACAAGCTATCGGGGGCATGATTTGTCTTTGAAAAAAAGGATGGGACGGCTTCTCAGACAACACATAGTCGAACGGGGTCCTAGAGAATGAACCGGTGCCCCCGGCCGTGAACAGCTGGCTTTCGGATCTCGTATTCGCTGGGGGTCGCAGCAAGAATGGGCAACGACGCCGGATGACTCGAAACTACCCCCCTGACCCTCTGAATCAAATGAGAGGTCGGGCGGTAGCGGCTGAATTATATGCCAGAAGAGGGGGTCAGGCACCATTGCGCCGGGAGCAGCACCCATCACCGGGAGGGCAATCAGGGGACCGTTTTCTGATTGCGTATCCTGGCGTTCGATGCCAGAAGGGAATGGGTATGATTTGACCCACCCGGATAGATGTGTAGGTTATATTCAGAAAAGAGTCCCGCGGTGAATGATGAGAACAACCCTGATTCTGTTGGTTTTACTGTCCGGCGTCGTGATAGCCCCCCCGATGCCTGCGACGGAACCGGCCTGTGTGGAAATGACCACCGGGATGGGTTCGATGCATCATGAGGCCATTCGTTTGCTCAACGATGAGCACAGGGAATTGTCGATCAACGTTCTGGTCGCCGACAGTGTGGCTGAGCGATCCAGTGGGTTTCAGCATATCTGTCCCCAGATCATCCAGCGTACGTTGATTCTGTTTCGGTTTGCGCATCCGGTTCGTTCAGGCTTCCATATGCACAACGTGTTCGCCCCGTTGGATATTGCTTTTTTTGATTCCTTCGGATACGTGGTAGGGGTGAGATTGATGGAGATCTATACGGAAGACAGTCAACCCATTTATGATCCAGGAGGATTTTTTCAATATGCGCTTGAGGCTCCAGCGGGATTCTTCAGACAGTGGAAAATCAGCACTCAAGGAAGTCGGCTGATCCTGCCGTAAGCCACCTGCCCGGACCCATGGGCCTCACCCACGCCATTTTCAGGTCGGAGCCGACCTCTGCTTGCTCGAGTCGGCCTGATTTCTACTGGCTTTTGGAGGACCGGTTATGCAGGGACTTGCCGAAGTGATGATCGGTCGTTGTGCGCGAGATGATATCCGTTCCCTCAGTGATTCATGTCCGCATTTCTCAATGAGTTTTTTTTCGACTCCGTGGCCAGTCACCGCATGTAGGAGTATTCACCAAATTGCTGGTTTATCCAGAAACAGTTGAACAGGACAATTCCTCCTCCCTTGACCGATTGAGGATCTTATGCTCGACGGGAACGACAATTCTCGACATGGGGTGCACGCATGGCGCATGAGGCACGACTCGCCCGGTCCGCTGACAGATGGTCCCGGCAACAGGACGCACCACGTCGACTGGCTAGGCAGAACGCACTCACAACGACGATCTGCGGTCACTTCAGCGACAGACCGAACAGACCACAGGATTCCCTGTGGAAGATGTCCCCGAATCGCTGCCACTGGCCGAAGAACACCTGGATCAACCCGCAAGCCAAAACCGCCAGGACCGTCCCGGCCTCCTTGGAATCCGGCCTGCTGTCTTTCGCGTTGGGGACGATCAGGATGGCTGCTCCCAGGATTGTCGTCCGCGGTCAGACCACCGTCCGGCCAAAGGTCGCCCAGGCTGAAACTGATCGCTTCGAACGGCGGCATGCCGACCGGATCATTGCCGGTCAGTGTCTCCAGTAACAGCCATTGGCCGTTTTGCTGTTCGAACGGTCTCCAAGGTGCGGACATTCGGGTCCCCGAGCCAGGGGTGAGCCGCGCCCCCCGAGCGTAGCTCACCCGCTTTTTCCCGAGGTCCAGGTGTCTCGTCGAGGGAGAGAGTACCTCGCACACCCATCGGGCGCCAGGGCGAAGAACTTTACATCGGATAGGCCGGCATCCGTTCCCGGCGCCAGCTCGCCAGATCGGGTACCAGGATATCCTCTCCCAAGTGCAATTCGGGTCCGTCGACGATCCACCAACCGCCCGGACCGCCTATTCCAGGATTGAAGGGCGGTTCGATGAATTCCCCAAGACCCGTACTGGCCCAAGCAGCCCGGGAAGCCGGGCGCGGATTTAGGTAGAGGGCGCCGTCGACACCTCTGCCACCTGGTGTGGCGGGGCGGCGAGCACATCCTGGTAGGTTGCCCTCGTGGACAAGTTGGCTTCTCCTAGAGCCGGAAATTCCCGAGCTTAGCCCCGCAACGCGGTTCGGCTCAAGAAGTCGTATGTTTCATCGGTCATTCCTACTGGCCTATCTCATGCCGGAAAATCCACGGCCAAATCGGGCTCAATGGGTCTTGCGAAGTCTGTGGTCGGCTATCAATGGCCTGCCACTCGACGCCGGGAGATATGGACTGACGCCATCTACTGATACCAAGCCGGGTTCTGCCGGTCGAGTGCGACCGCCTCGGTAGGGCGAGGACGGGTCATCATCACATTCTCCATATTCAACATCGGGACCGGCCCCGGCTTTCTCTTGCCGAGCGCGTCACACACCCACACGGGCCTTGGTGCAGTCCTTCAAGCCGCTGTCAGACGCTGACGCCTTGTCAGATCGGATGCTACGAAACACTCCAGGTTGATCACAACGGTTCGAAGTTCGCCTCCGGGGTGCATAGGTATGGCTTTGGCGGCAGTGACAGATTTCTCGCTGGCCAGGGCGACGATGGGCTTCATGGTGATGAGGGGAGTGACGTACGGGATGCCCAGAGTGGTGATAACTGCCGTTGAGGTTGAGAGGCATCAGAAATCAGGGTGGATATAGAGGTGAGATATGGTAAAGGGTCAAGGGGGGTTCTCCGGATGACGAAAATCGACAGAAGATAGTCAATTATGTCTAATTTTAAGTTTTAGAAAACAACATAAAATAAATAAATCTATAAAATAACTATTTTTTTATATCAAAAAATAATTAAAATATTCACTATCTCAAAACATGACGAATTAAGATGAAAAAGACTGAAGACAACATGATCAATCCCCAAGCACTGAAAGCGGAACGCAAGCGCCGGAATATGACCCAGGAAAAGCTGGCCGAGGCAGTGAAGTGCACCAAGGATACCGTCAGCCGCTGGGAACGGGGGGCCTCTGTGCGGGTTCGTTCCAGCCTCCGGGATGCCCTGTGCAGCGTACTTCGGGTCGACTGGGAAGCGCTCTCGGGAACGATGGATGGCAAGAGTCCGGACCCCGAACCCTACAAAACGAAAGTGACGATCGACACCAATCTGAGAAACCAGCTGCAACTGGTGGCAGAACGGTATGGCATCAGCCTGCAGGAGGTCATCAATCTCGCCCCATTATTCACCGTCATCCTGGCCGAGCAGAGCCTAGTGTGGCGACGCAATCGACTGCAGGAAATTGAGTCGACATTGACCGAGATGCAGGAGAGCCTAACCCAGTTCGATGAGCGGTTGGATGAGATCCTCTCGACGGGGGGGGACAACCTGTCAATGGAATCGTTATTGGAAGAGTCATTCCCGGAATCGTTACTGCAAGAGCAAGAGTCCCTGGAAAACCGGGATGTCTTCGGGCGTTCCATTCCCATCCGAAGTAATGCGTTATGGGCTGGTGGAAACCCTGACGACCCTCATGGCCCGTTCATTGACTTTATTCATGCGCTCAAAAAAGATCTGCCGAACCCAAAGGAGGCGGTCGAGTTCATGGAGTCCTTCAATGGCAACATGATCCACGGATACTACATTGCTACCGATACCGTCAAGAGCCTCACGGGCCTTTCACTGTGTGAGGAAGACGACAAGAATATTCTTTGGCATATATTTGTTGAAGGGTCGATCGACCTACGCCAGTGCATTCGCGTCAGACAGGCACGAAGCGAATCCGGCTATCGTGAATGGCTTGTGGAGCAAGCCCGCAAATGGGAAGCGGGGGGCGAGCGATTTCCACGCATAACTCGATGATGATCCCCTTGACAGTGACCCGTCATGGTGAGACCCGGATGCGTCAACGAGGCTTCCGAGACTCGGATCTTGAAGTCATCTATGATTATGGAACCGACATTGGACATGATCGGATCATGTTGACCAGACAGGATGTTACCGAGCGGACCGGTGAACTCAAGAGCATGTTGACCAGACAGGATGCCGCGAAGAACAGTACAATCAAGCAACAGATCGCCCAGATTCAGCGCTTGACTGACAAGACGATGGTGGTGTCCGACAATTCCTTGGTGACCGTTTACCACCGCCACCCCCAACGCCAGGTTTGGCTTGGTCGAAACCGAACCCGGAAGCCGGGCTGCAGACCCGGATGAGAAAGCTGAAGGTTGCGGCCCCGGAGCGACTGAGTTCATAGCAATCGGCAGGGCAATGTAGCACTTCAGGATACCAGCATATGCCTGTCGGCTGCCACCACGCAGACTTCTCTCCGCCATGGCCCCATTTTCATGATCCAGCCTGGCCTGGTCAGCCGGGCTTGCGCCGGTCATATGATCTGGTTTCCGGAGTCGGAATCATGCTGGCGGTGTCGAGAACCGCCGAGATGTGCGCCCAGTTGTCAGGCAGTCCCTCGAAGTCGAAAACAGAATGATCGGCCCCCCGGCGGCTTTGACTTCACCTTACCGGCTGTGGCCGCACTTCCGGGGCACTTTGCACACCTCTCGCGGTATGGGAGTTTCTGGGCGGTCCGATGGCTCTACCGGCAAGGTAGACCGTGATCGACCATCACCATTTCGAGTCCATCAGATCAGGATGCTCACCGCCGGTTGTCCTGCCGAGTGAAAGAGGTTCAATGGGGTCTTTAAGGAACAAAATCGCGGGTTTCTGCGGAGTGGGAATTCCTGACGAGGGCCCGACTACGCCACCATACCCTCAGCCTTTGGCGGGACGGTGTATAGGGGTCATGGGTACTTTGAAACCGGGAATCAGGGGGCAGGCCAACCCCAAACTGTGAAGTCGGGGGTTGCATCGTGAATCGGGAAAGCGGTGACTTCTCCAGATGGGTCGTCGATCAAATCGGAGCTTGACAACCCTGTTCATCGAATGATCCGTGCAATGGTTGATGGGTATCGACATTCTGCTGGGATCTGGCAGCCTCGTATTCAGGGACTGGTCCCGATGGGTCATGACAAACTTGTGGGATAATCTCAAGTCTCATCCTCTTCCTGCGAAGACTGCGTGGCCGTGATTGTCTATCTCCTCCTGCTGATCCTGCTCTGTGTCGCTTTCGTTCAATTGAAATGGTCGATTCGTTTCTTTCTGATTCTGGGGGCACTGATTTTCTTGGCCAGTGGATTGACAGGAATTGCCAATGAGCCGCTCTCGGTCTTAAGTGCACTGGTGATGGGGACGGCATGGATGCTATGGTATCAAACTCCCGGCTTGAGACAACGCATACTGACCAAACCCCTCTTCGAGTGGGCGGAGAAATCCATGCCATGGGGTGGTCAGGTTGAGCCGGAACCAGCGGGAGGCAATCTGGCGAGTTGGGAAGCTAGCCTCTTCAATGGTGGTCCAGACTGGAATCGGTTGTTGGCCATTTCTGTCCCGACCTTGAGTCAATCCGAGCGAGCATTTGTCGATGGGCCGGTGGAGGACTGGTGCGCCGAGATGGTTGGCCGACCGCCCGATCAGCAACCAGATGGCATCTCATGCGCAGGACAGGACAGCATTCGACAAGCGAAATGGTGTGCGGTCAATGTGCCATTGGAGTACGAGGGCCTGGGGTTTTCCCGTCACGCCCAGTTCTGTATTGCCTTGAAGTTGGCGTCATGTCATGGCCGGATGCCCCTGGCTGCTGCCATGATACCGGCTCGACTGCTGGAGTTGTTCGGCACCGAGGATCAGAAATATCATTATCTTCCGCGTATTGCATCGGGGGATGAGATTCCTTGGCTGATCGTCGCCGAAAACCGATACGATGCCACCGGAGCCCCACAAGGTGGATGGGTATGCCATCAACCGAACGGGGATGGAGAAACACTCGGATTCCGTGTCTGTTGGGAGAGTCGTCAGCGGGCGCTGGAACCATCGGTTACTCTGCTGGCTTTGGTTTTTCATGCGTATGATCCAGATAGCCTGCTTGGCCATGGCGCCTATCTGGGGGTAAAGTGTGCCTTGGTTCCTGTGCACACCAAAGGGACCGAGACTCAGCCCTGGCTTCAGAAGGAAGGGATACCCGGCTCCAGTTTTCATCTACGCGGCCAGGATGTGTTTATCCCGATTGAGTGTGTGATTGGTGATGCACGGAAGATGGGGCAGTGCAGCGATGCCCTGATGGAGGCGCTTCGGGAGGATATGGTTTGTTATCTGATGGCATCTGTCGCTGGTGTGGCCAAATTCACTACCCGAACAGGCAGTGCCCTGTCCCGGGTCTGCAGACAATTTCCATTGGAGGCCGGATGGTCGAAGGATGACCGGATGATATTGGCACAAATCGGTGGTCTGACTTATCTTCTGGATGCGGGACGCATCTTGCTGAACGTTGAGGCGGGGCACGACGCGGGTGGTGCGACCCTCAGTCAGGTCGTCGGCAGACAGTGCATCGAGTTGTCACAACGGATAAACCATCTTGCCATGAGTACTGGCTGGGGCATGGCTGTCCTTCATGAGCGATTCGGCTCGCATCTTGGCCTTGACTGGCAACATTTGTTTGGCCACCTGCAAGGCTTGCACGACGTTGGCTCCGATAGTCGACCCCTGTTTGGTCTGGGTATGATGCGTTGGCATCCATCTGTGCGGGATGAAATGCAAGTCTGCCAGATCCCGGATCGGGAAGCCGACATCCAGGTGTTTGATGAAATCATGTGCCGCCATCTGGAGCATGCATTGACCAACAAGATTCGGACGTTTGTTCTTGGCCTGAGCCGAGGTCGGTTGGCTCAAGGGGTCAAAGACAATCCAGTACGTTGTTTCAGTCTTCAGGTGGACTATCTGAGTGCTGCTTTGGCTTGGATTTGGGACAATGTGATGGTCGCCATTGGAAGAGATCCGAAAGGTCATGTGGCGTTGTTCGCCAGACTGTGCCAAGCCTTCGGCTACCTGTACCTGGCCTCGGCCGCCATCTGGAGATTCCAGGGCAGTGGAGCCAAGGACAATGAGGTCCCCTTAATGGAATGGGCGTGTCGATATGCTCTGTTTAACGCCCAGCAGGCGCTGGATGGTGTACTTCACAATTTCCCCCGTCGTTTTATGGGCGCATTGCTGCGTATCACGGTGTTTCCGACGGGTCGCTATCAGCGGTTGCCTGATGATCAACTACATTGGCAAATCGACGCAATCCTGCAAACGCCTGGACCCATTCGGGACCGGCTGACTGAAGAGGTTTACCTGCCGGATGACCCCTCACAACTTGTCACGCAACTGGAAACGGCGTTTAGGCTATGTGAACAGTCCGCCGCAGTACAAAACCGCTTGCACCGTTCCGGTATTGAACCGGGAACAGACCGTTCCTGGAATCAATGGCTTCAGGGTCGAGTGGAGGTAGGCGACATTTCCTGCGGGGAGGCCGAATTGCTGAGAAGAACCCGACAAGCGGTGTTATATGTGCTTGCCACGGGGATGAAGGGTTCGAATGAAGAGGGGGCAAGCAATCCATTCCAGGAACCTGGAGCGTGAGCTTACGCTCAGGGGTCGCATTCACCTTCCCCACCATTCGGAAGCTGGAGGTTAGGGAACCGGGGTGGGAGATCAATCACGTGCCCCCAGTCCCCGACAGAAAGGTTGATGATCAGACACAGTGATCGACACGCCCTGTGGCTTGGTGCCGTGGCGTCACGAGGCTTTTTCGTGTCGACGTTCCTATTCGGTCTGCTGTTTGGGTCGGCAGCCGTGTCTGCGGGCATTGGGCAATGGCATGCTCTGTTGATGTCGGCCACTGTTTTCAGTGCTTCGGCCCAGTTTGTCGCACTGGAGTATTGGGTCACGCCATTGCCAGTCATCACGATTGCGCTCTCGGTCGGGTTGGTCAGTACCCGCAACATCCTGCTCGGCATGGCGCTGGCCCATCACCTTGATGGTCACACACTGAAAGGGCGTCTCATTTGCCTCGCTGTGATGACGGATCCGGGCGTGGTAGCCACCCTCGGTCAGGACCGTTCCGTCGACCGGCTGTGGTATCTGGTGGGCTATGGACTCGCGCTCTTGGTGAGCTGGTTGGTATCCACCGCAACGGGGCTCATACTGGCGCAACAGCTTCAGGGTCTGGACCTCACCGTCCTTGGATTTGCCGGCCCCCTCGTGATGGCCACCATGATGATGTTGCTGGTTCGTGGAATGTCCCGGCAGCTTCCTTCTTGGATCCTTTCCGGAGTCGTGGCGGTCGTGCTGCTGGAATCCAATGTGCCTGCCTGGATGATTCTGCCAGTGGCTGTTTTGGCGGGTGCCTTGATGTCGTTGCTTCCCGACAGGCAGCATGCTGATCGACACTGAAATCTTGAGTGTCATTACAGCCATGGCACTGGTGGTATATGCTACCCGAGCGGGGGGCTATCTGCTGGGATTGCAACTTCGTCATATTGGGTGGATCCGACCGATGCTGCAAACCCTGCCTGGCTGTGCCTTCATGGCCATTCTCGCCCCGGCAGCATGGCGAGGGTCGATCATCGAGACCGCAGCCCTTTTCTGTGTTGTGGCCATCATGTGGTGGCGCGAGAATGTCGTCGTCGCCTCACTCGTTGGGGTGGGCGTACTCCTTTTCGGTGAGCAATGGTTGGCCGGGTTTGTCGGATATTGAGGAGATGGGATGTGGCATATCGTTTTGTGAATGAATGACCCGGCGAACCAACTCCACAATGGCGCGGACGCAGGCCATCCTCGGATATCCCCGGCGCATCAGGGCAACGATTTTCCGACCGGGCTCCGGATCTGAAAAATGGCGATAGACAATGCCCGTGTCCCGTGCCGGGTCCATGGCCAGTTCCGGTATCAGGGTGATTCCGATTCCGCTGGCCACCATGAAGCGCAGAGTTTCCAGGCTGGTGGCGCGAAAACGCTGATCCTCTTTGGCCCCAGCGGAGAAACAATAGCTCATGGTATCATCGCGCAAACAGTGGCCATCTTGTAACGTCAACACCAGTCTGTTTTCCAGGGCCGAGAGTTGGAGCCCGTCCATCATCAAGAGAGGGTCGTCAGGACCGGTCGCCAACAGCAGACGTTCCCGGAAAAGTTCAAAGCAGTCGAATGTGGCCATTTTGCTTTGCCAGGGAAGGATCAGCAGGTCGAGATCCGCTGTATCAAGTCGGTCCAGGAGTTCCGCGGTCTGTGCTTCATGCAGCACAAACCGAAGCCCGGGCAGCTCACTACTCAAGGGTGACATGATTCGGGCCAGCAGGTAAGGGGCTAACGTGGGGACCAATCCAAGATGGATATCTCCACCCAACGGATCCTGCAAGGTTTCTGCCAGCTGCTCAAATTCCTTGACGGTGGCCAGGATTGCCTTGGCTCTGCGGGCCAGTTGTTGGCCTGAAGGTGTAATCACGACTTGGTGGCGGTGGCGCTCCACCAGTTTCAGTCCCAAGCGGTTTTCGAATTTCCTGAATTGTCCACTCAATGTGGGTTGACTGACAAAGCAGGCGGCGGCGGCCCGTCCGAAATGCTGATGTTCGTCCAATGCGACCAGATACTGGAGTTCACGCAAACTGACCATCGTTCCATTCAACAAGCTTGAAGATTAGGGGATAATTTTACCAATGTAGCGTTCACATCCCGCCTGGTCTGTCATTCCGGTTCAGAAATCCCAAAGTTCAGATATGTGTGGAGTGGAGGTCGCCTCAGGGAATCTCATTTTCGCGCATTTCTCCTGAACATGTCACTGTGGTCTATTGGCGACTGACACGTTAGTGATCGTGAGAGGCGGGTGGTTTGCCTGCCTGAGATTGAAGGTTCAAATGGTCCGCATTCCCAGGACACATCGGAAGGTGGATGCTTTAGCCGCGAGTGCCTCGGGTTTCGATATCATAGGTTGTCCCTTTGCAAGGTCCGGTGTGCATGTCGGGGGGCAGTTCGATACTTAACGGGTTCTGATGGACCTTGAAACAGGGATGTGGGACGACGTGACCGCACCCGGTTGAATTGAGGGTCAGTCCAAGAAAGCTTCACTTTCAGTTTCACAGAATCGATAAACCGCGATGCTTGCATAGGATGGAAATGCAAAATCACCGGCCATAGAAAACAAGCGCTATCGCAAGGAAAGATTCGATTGCCGACTGATGGGGCTGACCAGCAAGAGTGCGGGCTCGAATGGGGAGAGACAGTTTTGTTGTCAGTGAGATCTGTGCCCCCTGATCATCCGATACCGACCGCTGTCGTCGATTTCAAATCGCTCAGCAATCTTGGGGTGCCTCAAGGGCACATCACGGTCATCAGGGAGTAGATTCTGTTCCGACACATAAGCGATATACGCCGTGTCTTCATTTTCCGCATAGAGATGGTAGAACGGCTGGTCCTTGCGAGGACGAATATCTTCTGGAATGGATTGATACCATTCCTCGGTGTTGTTGAATTCGGGGTCAGCGTCAAAAATGATACCGCGAAAATCCAGCAGTCTGTGTTTGACCACCTGCCCGATTTGGAATCTTGCTGTGCGAATCATCGTTGCCATCAGGGTTGCATGTTTTCGATATTGTAACCACTCACCGTCCTGAAGGGGCGGTATGCGGGGTCAGAACATCTCGGTGGATTTGTCAGGGGCACTTGGCGTCCTCATTTCGCGAAATCAAGGACAGTCCCTCTCGGCATGGCAGTTAGATGTCATGGATGCGTTCAGCGGAAATTCAATCATCCAACCCGTTCGAAATCATGATGAACCAGCGGCTTATGGGTCTTGGGCGGGAGCTTCATCATGATTTCAAGTCCTTTCTGCCGGGACTTTCACCAAATTGCGCTCTGGCCGATTGGACATGACGGCAAGCAGAGGGATGTTATTCCCCGGCGTCCGATGCTTATCCGCGTCGCCTTGGTTCCACATCTTTTTCATCGTATTGCTTCGCTTGTTTTCACTGTCAGGCCATTGGCCATCGGCCAACGCAGGGAGCCATTCCGGGAGCTGGCGAGTGCTGCACTTCGCAATGGAAGTGGGGAGGGTAGATCACTTTGGTCGAAATTCATCTCGGTACCCCTCCGGCACCGATTGTCCCCTCTCATTTCATAAAATGTGTCTCGTGGCGGGGCTCGATGGCCAGCGGATGGGCCATGGCCATTTCCGACCTGGACATATCCACTCGACATCACGTCACCCTTCTCTGGGTCGAATGGGCCTGCTCCAACAGGTCGCGGTCGGGAAACGGGGCAACCCGGTCCCCAACCGCGATCCCCAACAGCCATAGGCTTGACGTCACAGTTGGAGTATATTCAAGTTAGACATTACGAGAACCGCTTGCCGATTTCGGGCAAGCAGGACATCCAGTCACCGTGGACACGACTCTGACAGCGTGCGGAAAGATCGGGTCAGGGTGGTCAACAATGCTCTGCTGACGAATCGCACAGATCGCCTACGAAAAACACACTCCATCATCACCGGCCGCACAGTATATGGTCCAGGGAAGTAGACCATAACATACCATGCCCGTTTCGGGTGATGGGAACCCGGCCATTCAGACTGACACACTGTAAGGAACCGAATCTCTCGAAGAACCATGAGTAGCATTCGCGAAATCGCCAACCAAACCGGGTATTCCGTCGCCACGGTATCACGAGTCTTCAACCGTCCAGAGTCGGTCAGTGCTAGGGCTCGACGCATTATCGAGGAGGCCTCTGTCCGATTCGGCTACCATCCCAACCCAGCTGCCCGGGCGCTGGCGACTCGAAGAACCCGGATTATCGGCGCAGTCATCCCCGGGATTGATTCCTCCATCTTCTCCCGCTTCATCGCAGCTTTGGAACGGGGTCTCAAGGAGGCGGATTATGCTCTGGTCTTGGCCACCACAGGCAATGACCAACAGGTTGAAATGGAGCGCTGTCGCGACCTGATCCGGATGGGTGCCGAAGGGATCGTGGTGTCCGGACTGGATCACCAGTCTGAACTGCTGGCCATGTGCACCCAGAGGGATGTCCCCCTACTCGCTACCAGTATTTTTGATGCGAACGCAACCCACCTGCCCACTATTGGCTATGATAATTTTGCTCTAGCGGCTACCGCCGCCAGATTCTTAAAGGGGCTTGAGCACGAATGTATTGGTGTGGTCCATGGTCCCTTGCACAACAACGATCGAACCAGACTGCGGGTTCAGGGAATCCGCTCCGTGATGCCCAATGCCCTGCTGATCGAAACCAGCATGTCCGTTCAGGGCGGCTGCGCCGCCTTGCGAATACTGGAATCCCAGGACAACTCCTACTCGGCGGTTCTCTGCCTGAGTGATGTGCTGGCACAGGGCGTCTGTTACGAAGCCCAGCGCAGGAACCTCCCGATTCCGAATACAGTATCCGTCATGGGATTCGATGATCTGGACTGGGCCCGCTGGATGTCTCCTCCTCTGACGACCATACATCTTCCCGTCGATGCGATGGGACGCGAATCAGCGGCCACATTGGTACGTTGTCTGGACAAGGGCGAACCGCTGGTATCCAGACGGCTCGAAGGTCACATCATTACCCGGATGTCCACCGCTCGTGCTGGCGGATAATGGATTGCGCAGGATTCATATGGCCCGACTGACGCCATTTGATTGGGAGTCATTCATTCCCATCAAGGCATCTTGGTAAGCGAACAGGGCGGCGGCGCCCCCCGTATGCAGAAAAACCACAGTCTCCCCGACACCGAAGAAGCCATGACGAACGCGATCAATCATCCCCGCAAAGCCCTTGCCGGAATAAACCGGGTCGAGTAACAGGCCCTCCCATCGGGCCGCCAGAAAAATCGCTTCCATGGTGGACTCCGCCGGGATACCGTACCCGGCACCCACCTGGGTATCGTCTACCAACACGCGCTCTTGTGGCACAGGCTCCACCCCCAGTTTTTCACAGGTTTTCACGGCGAGATCATGGACCGCCTTGATCTGTGCATCAGCTGGCTGTCGCACGCTGACCCCCAGGACCGGTGTCCGATCCCCCATCGCATGTAGTCCGGCCACAAGGCCAGCTTGGGTACCCGTACTGCCCGTCGCCATTACGATCCAGTCAATCCGGTCCAATCGACTATCCTGCACCAGTTCCTGGGCACATTCTGCATAGCCCAGAGCCCCTGTAGGGTTGGAACCGCCACCCGGAATGAAATACGGTTTCTTCCCATTTTTTGCGAACTTGGCCGCCACCTCTCGGGCTTCTGCATTCATGTCCAGGCCCGGCCCACGAAATTCCACCGAAGCTCCCAACAGACGATCAAGAAAAACATTGCCGGTCAGTTCATAATCATCATTGGTATTTGGGACCCGGCGTTCCAGTAGCGCATGGCATGCCAGCCCTGCCCGACAAGCGGCCGCAGCTGTCTGACGCACGTGATTGGACTGAACAGCTCCTTGGGTGATCAGCATGTCCGCATCCTGTGCTAGTGCCTCACCCACTAAAAATTCCAGTTTCCGGGTCTTGTTTCCCCCGGTGGCCAGCCCGGTACAATCATCCCGCTTGATCCAGAGGTCGGGGCCCCCGAAATGTGCACTCAATCTTGGCATTGGTTCGAGTGGAGTAGGACGATGGCACAAATCAGCTCTGGGGAAATGGTCAAATCGCAACATGGTGGCCATGGCAGTATCCAATGGTTTACAGAGCCCCATCCGGTGCATCGGGGAGTCCACCATGCACCGACTGGGTCACCAGCCATGGAGTCTGACAGCGAGCGCTGCTTTTGACAAGATTCGACCCCTCGCCTTTGCCGTTGAGTGGGTCGTAAATGTCTGACAGCGAGCGCTGCTTTTGACAAGATTCGACCCACCTGAAATTTGTGCTGAACAGCCGCATAAGAAGCCCGACTTCCACTCCGAAGTACAACTCGCCACGCTCCCGGAATGAAGGCGTTGCCCGCATGGCGGGGTCGTGGTGGCGGAAAAATCAGCGTCCCAGGACGCTCATTTCGGCAATCGATCCCTTCCCCCAGTGGCCGATACCGGCCCTCGACTGGTCCCGGATGCCATCCCCCCTTCAACTGGTCCCGGACCACCTCCCAGCGCCCGGGAGTCATCTTCCTTGGAACTTGGGCGGTCGCCTGCCCTTGGGCCGGCGGTGACGGTCACCCCGGTGGCGCGATGTCTCCCGGGAGACCGTGCTGGGGTCCCGTTCGAGCTGGCAGGCGATCTCCCGTTGCGACAGGCACCTGTGCCACCGGGTGTGAATCCGGCATCTTTCGCCATGGGTCAGGTGGTGGTAGCCGACCGGTATGAGCATTCTCCGTGGGTAATGAACCGAGCTGGTCTGCCATCATCCGGCCCGCCGCAATCGGCATGGCTGGTACCCACCGGTGACTTGAAAGTGAAACCGGTTACATCTATAGTTGTAGTTGTAGTTGTCCAATCCGATCGTGACACAGTGAATCATCCTGTCTACAAACCCCCTCAAGGCGGCATGGGGAGCAGCGGGCACATCCGGTTTCCGGGCTTCCCTGCACCGGATCCCTCCCCGGTATTTGTGCTGGTCCCGGGAGGCACGCTCTGGCTGGATCTTCGAGCTGAAGACCTGGTCCGGATTCGGGGTCAAGCGGATATTCTGGATGAGGGCATCGAGGTCTTCCTGGCCGTATTGGATCGATCCGGATCAAAAAATGCCGACAGGCTGATCAGTCGGATGGCTGAAAACGTGCCAACGATGCGCCTTCCCACGGGTTGTCCAGACTGGGCGGATGTCGACCTTCGGGAAGCCACTCACCAGCTCGGGGTATTCGGACATCATCCCCGAGACCTTCACTATACCTCCCTTCGTCTGGCACAGGAAGATTGGGTCTTGCGTATACAGGAACCGGTCTTCGCACTCTTCCTTTATCCGGAATCCAACGACTCCCTGATTCATGCTCGCACCCGGGGGCAGGTGGAACTCCAAATCAGCCGCCAACAGGGGGTGACGGATGATGCCCCGTTTCTGGGCTCTCCTCGGGACGAATTGCTGATCAAGCGCGGCACGGCACAGGCTTATGAGATCCGACAAGGCGAGCTGATACAGGTCATTGATCTGGAGGGGAAGCAGTGTTCGGATTTCATGGCCATGCATGCCCGGGCGCTGGAGCGAGGACAGGAATGGCACATTGATTCCACGGTGACCCGTTCGTTGGTAGGATGTGCTTGGCCGGTGCCGGGACTCTTTGACAAGTTTTTTGATCAGCAGATGAATCCCCTGCTGGCGGTCGAACAGGATACCGTAGGGCGTCATGATACGTTTGCGGTGGCCTGTACTGCCCGGGGGTATGAAAACCGAGGATTCCTCGGGCACGTGAATTGCTCCGACAACATCTCCTCGGTCTATCAACCTTATGGAGTCGCGCCCCGTAAGGCATGGCCAGCGATCAATTTCTTTTTCAATTCCTGGATTATGCCTTCGGACAACCGCATTCGCTCCGATGAAGCATGGTCTCGGGCGGGAGATTTTGTGGCCATGCGGGCCTTGACCGATCTGGTCTGTGTCTCCACCGCCTGTCCCAATGATGTGGACCCCATCAACGGTTGGAACCCCACAGACATCCTGGTCCGAATTTACCCGGCGGGCACCGTCGCCCGTCGAGCCAAAGCCTACCGTCCCGAGACACACCTGAAGCCTGTGCTCACTCGGGAATCCCCGTTTCATTCGCGGACCCGACTGCTGACCAGCCAGTTCGAGGTGGCCAGGGATTTGTGGTCTCCGCGTTGTTTCGATGCCACCGGTGCCATTGAGGAATACTGGGCATGTCGAGAGGCAGCAACTGTGCAGGACCTGTCGGGCCTGCGCAAGTTGGACATCACCGGTCCGGACGCGGAGGCCTTACTGCAACTGGCCCTGACAAGAGACATCCGGCGGCTCTCGGTCAATCGCGGGCTGTATGCCTTGTTGTGCGATGAGCGTGGAGCGGTCATTGATGACGGAACGCTTTTTCGCCTTGCTCCGGATGTATTTCGCTGGTGCTGCAGTCTGGATGACAGTGCCCTCCAGTTGCGACAGTTGGCTGGAGAAAGTAATCTGTCCGTATGGATCACCGATGTGTCACATTCCCTGTGCAACTTGGCGGTACAGGGCCCTCGAAGCCAGGAGGTGCTGGCGCCCCTGATTCTCACCCAAGGACAGCAGCCCTCATTCGAACGACTGCGATGGTTCGGTTTCACCATCGGGCGATTCCGAAGTCGTGAAGGCCCGGCGGTGATGGTCACTCGGACCGGGTTCACCGGTGAGAAAGGATATGAAGTCTTCTGTGATGTCGCTTCCGCACCGGTTGTCTGGGATGCCATCTTGCAGAGTGATGCGGACATTGGACTGAAGCCCATGGGCACCGAGGCCCTTCATATGTTGCGGGTGGAAGCTGGATTGATGGGGGCGGGAGCCGAGTTCGGAGGGCCCGAAACTCCCGATGAATGCGGCCTGGCATTTGCGGTCGATACTGGCAAGAATCGATTCGTCGGTCAAGAGTCCATCCTCCGAAACCTACAGGCACCCCGCCGAAAACTGGTGGGTCTGCTGACCCGTACCAGCGAGGCGAACTCGCCGGGTGATCCGGTTTTTATCGGTCGACGGCAGGTCGGCCACATTACCAGTGCCGCCTGTTCTCCGGAACGTGGGCAATCCATTGCGATGGCCCGGGTGATGGTCGAAGCACTGTCTTCGGACCATGAACTGGAAATCGGTCGGTTGGACGGTTTCATGAAACGCATTCCGGTGAGGGTAACGACCTTGCCGTTCCGGGACCCGGAACGGGAGAGGCCACGCACCTGAATTCGACTAGCTGGTCCGCTCCGCGGACACAAACTTTCAACTACCAATCCAGAGGAAAAAGACATGAAATCCCAAATCACTTCAATGGTCTGCGCGATGGGCCTGATGACCGCTTCCGGTCTGACCCATGCTGCGGAAAGTGTCAATATCGGAGCTCCGTCGTGGACCGGCGCTCAGGCCATTGCCAACCTGATCAAGGTGGTGGTGGAAGAGAAGATCGGTGGGACGGCAGAACTGGTTCCTGGCTCCAATGCCACGATCTTTCAGGCGATGGATCAAGGTAAGGGGGATATCGATGTCCATCCGGATGTCTGGCTGCCCAATCAAGAGAACTTTACCAACGAATATGTGGATGGTAAGGGAACAGTGGTGCTGAGTCAGAATCCATACGAGGGCAAGCAGAACTTCTGTGTTAGCAAGGCGTTTTCCGAGGCCAACAATGTGACCTCGATTTTCGATCTTGCCCGCCCGGAAGTGGCCGCGTTGATGGACGGTGATGGAAATGGCAAGGGGGAGGTCTGGATCGGTGCCCCCGGTTGGGCATCAGCCAATGTAAATGAGGTCAAGGTGCGGGATTATGGTCTGATGGACTTCATCGAACCTATTCGGGCTGAGCAGAGCGTCATGGTGGCTGAAGTCGGTGATCGCATCAACAAGAATATCGGTTATGCCTTCTATTGCTATGCCCCACATGCGATCTGGTTCATGTATGATGTGGTGACTCTGGAAGAACCGCCGTTTGATCCGGAGAAGTATGTCATGATCCAGCCGAAGGAAGATCCCGACTGGTTCGAAAAATCCACCGTCATGACAGAAGATGCCCTGAAGAGTGTTCAGGTGGCCTACTCGAAATCCCTTGAAGCTCGTTCTCCAATCATTGCCGAATTTCTGGCCAACATGTCACTGGACACGGCCACGGTCAGCTACTTTGCCTATGAGATCGCGGGCAAAGGCCGGGATGCCGCCGAGGTGGCCAAGCAATGGGTGGCCGAAAACGGCGGACGCGTGGATGGTTGGCTGGGTCTTTGAAGCGCTATTTGTTTCATTGATGGCCATTGGCAGCGAGTGCCGGCAAGTCCGGCGCTTGCTGTCTTTCCAGGAGAGAGCAAGGGATGGCTGAATCGGATGCTCCCGAAACCGTTGCCATACGGATCGAGGGAGTCTGGAAAGTGTTCGGAGAACAGTGGAAAACCGCGCTCGCGGGTATCCAAGCTCACGGATATTCCAAGACCGAGGTGCTGGAAAAGTTCAATTGTGTGGTGGGTGTCGCCGATGCGACGTTCCATGTTGAGCAAGGACAGATCTTCTGCATCATGGGGTTGTCGGGCAGCGGCAAGTCCACCTTGGTCAGACACATCAATCGGTTGCTGGAGCCCTCGGCGGGCCGCATCATGGTGGGCGGTCAGGATGTGATGACTATGGAAGGGGAAACGTTGCGCCGTTTTCGCAACGAACACATTGCCATGGTGTTCCAGAACTTCGCTCTGATGCCCCATCGTTCGGTTCTCGACAACATTGCCATGCCATTGGAAATTCGAGGCATCAGCAAAAACCAGCGGATGGAAGTGGCGGAAAAAACCCTGACGATGGTGGAACTCGGCGGATGGGGCAACAAGTTCGCGCATGAATTGTCAGGGGGCATGCAGCAGCGGGTGGGCTTGGCCCGGGCCATCGCAGCCGACCCTGAAATTCTTCTCATGGACGAGCCGTTCAGTGCACTGGATCCGCTCATTCGCCGCCAGTTGCAACACGAGTTCATGGTGCTGGCATCGGAGATGCGCAAGACCACGATATTCATCACGCATGACCTTGATGAGGCCGTGCGGATTGGCCATCAGATTGCGATCATGCGGGACGGGCGTGTGGTCCAGATCGGCTCTCCCACTGAGATCGTCATGCATCCTGCCGACGACTATGTGGCGGACTTTGTGGCGGGCATCTCCCGGCTCAAGGTGGTCCGTGCGAAAACCGTCATGCGTTCTTTATCGGAATATGAAGCACAGTATGGACCACTACCGGATGGCGTGCCGGTGTTTGGACTGGAGGACAATCTGAGTGTGCTGATCCGGTCAGCGATCGACACTGATCAGCCCATTCGTGTCAATGACAGCGCCGGTCACATCCAGGGTGTGATCACTCGTTCCGATTTGCTGACAACTGTAATTGAGGGGACAGAGACATCATGAATCAAGGGGTGGACGAAGCACAATCGAAACCCTTCAGTGAAGGGCGGGAGGATCATGAGGCCCTGTTGCGGGAGTTTGTCGGCCCCGGTCAGGAATACTATCTGCGCACATTCAGACGGCTCGGCAGTCGGTCGGGTCTGGCGTGGAGTTTTCACTGGATTGCCGCCCTGTTGGGTCCGATCTGGTACGGTATGCGAGGATTGTGGAACTGGTGTATGCCGTTCGCCGTGCTAGAAACCTTGGCCTTCATTCAGATCGCGAGGGGATTTGTTGGTGATCTGGCCGCAGAGGCCCGAACCCGGATGGAGAATGTGCAAGGCACACTGGATTTCCGCCGTCAGCAGCTCGAGACGGCCATTGAGAACAGTGCTTCCAACGTGGAGGTATTCAAAAGAGCCATCGATTCACTGGAGTCCGGTATTGTGGAGTTGCAACAAGAGGTGGTCCGGATTGAGGAAGGGGCCATCTATGTGGGGTTGGTCGGCATGCTGCTGCTGGTCATGATCAAACTCGCAGAGGGCCTGGTGGCCAATCCCCTGCTGGAACGGCGTTTTTCGGACTGGCTTTCGGACCGGACGGTGACACAGGGAGTCAGCCGACTTCGCACCGGGCTCAGTGCGCTCTTTTTCGGGTTGATTGTGTTCGCCTGCATGATGCACTACAGTTTTCCCGACCGATATACCCTGTTGATGGAGTTTCCCACCCAGCCCGAATATCGTCTGACTGCGATTGCTGCCGTCAAGCAGTTCTTTACCTGGACAGTGCTCAAGGGAGAATGGTTTTTCGATGTCATCACCTTCGGCATCCGAGTCCTGCTGGATGCTCTGGAGGTGGCGTTCGTGGAAACGCCATGGGTGGTGATCGCCAGTTTCATTGTGCTGCTTACCTGGCTTTCCGCCGGTCCCCGTACGGCCATCTGGGCCGGGACCTTTCTGGCCTATATGGGACTGCTGGGATTCTGGGAGAAAGCCATGACGACATTGGCCTTGCTCGGGACAGCGGCACTGATCAGCATTACCATTGGGATACCGGTCGGGATGTTCTGTGCCCGCCGACCCAGGGTGTATGCGGTGCTTCGTCCCATCATGGATTTCATGCAAACCATGCCGGCTTTCGTTTTCATGATACCCGTGATTGCCTTTTTTGGGACTGGCAAGCCGGCTGCCATCGTGACCACCATGATCTTCGGCGGCACGCCCGTGGTCCGCCTGACCGTACTGGGGTTGCGAGGCGTACCGGAACATATCCGTGAGGCGGCCATCGCCTATGGGGCGTCGAAATGGTATTTGCTGCGTAAAGTGGACCTGCCATTGGCAGCCCCTTCGATTCTTGCGGGTGTCAACCAGACCATCATGCTGAGTTTGGCTATGGTGGTGGTCGCATCTCTGATTGGGGCGAAGGGGCTCGGTGAGGATGTGCTCGAAGCACTTCAGTATGCCTCGGTGGGGCAAGGGATCCTGGCCGGATTTTCGATCCTGTTCTGCGCCATGATCCTAGATCAGATCGTGCAGGGACGACGCAAGGGACAATGACCCGATTGCGCTATCAGTGTCTTGGGCACGGTAATGTGCTGGTGCTTCAGCACGGGTTTCTCTGCGGTCCTGCCTACTGGCAGCAAACCATGGCAGCGTTATGTGATCAATATCAGGTCATCGTACCGACCCTACCCGGATTTGCTGACCAAGCCACCGAACCGGCGATCAATAGCATTCCGGAATTTGCGGATTATCTGCTGGCGGTGCTGGACCATGCGGGAGTCGATCGGTTCCATCTGCTCGGTCATTCCATGGGCGGCATGATTGCCCAAGAGGTAGCCCTGCAAGCCCAGGACCGGGTGGATCGGTTGATCCTGTTCGGTACGGGCCCCGTCGGGGAGATGCCGGGCCGTTTCGAGACCCTGCAGGAAAGTGCTCGAAAAGTGAAGGCCTGGGGTCATGAGCCCATGATCGTGAACACAGTGGCCACATGGTTCATGCGCGGAGAACTGGATCCGCACTTCGACTCGATGGTGGCCACCGCGCGGCAAGCTTCCCTACAAGCGATCCTGCAGGGGTATACCGCGATGCGGAAGTGGCGCAGTCTGGAGCGATTGGGAGACATCAAGCGGCCGACACTGATTGTCTGGGGCGATAGTGATCGATCCTACCGGCGAGATCAGGTGAATCAGCTCCAACATGGCATTTCGAATTCGCGGCTGGTGATCATGTCCGGTTGTTCCCACAATGCCCACCTGGAAAATCCGGCGACATTCCACCGGCATGTGGCTGGGTTTCTGTCGACAGCCGATGGATGGAATGTCGGGCGGGCTTCCGGAGTCGATCACGAGGCGCCTCCATGACGCACCATCCGGTCCAAGACGGCCGCGAATGGACCCGGCTGGTTTTCATCCGGTTGATGGACTGGCTCCGGTCATCTACTCGTCCCCCGGGACGCCATAGGAGGGGGCCGCGGCCGGATTGATGGCCCGGAGCAAATAATCATTCATCTGTGGTTGGTACTTCGTCCAGAGATGTCGGAGTGCGGGGATGGCCGCTTCGTCTGCCCAGTCCACCCTGAGATCCACCAAAGGAAAGCGTTCTGCATGAACCACGAGCAAGGCGGCCGAGTGGACATCACCCACTTCGCCGCCGGCCGACAGGCCAGCCTCCAATGCCCGCAGCAGACGTTCGGCCAGATGATCATCCGGGTGGGTACAGAAACTGTCTGTCATGGCACCGGGCACCGCTTCCGACGCCAACAGGTTGCCAGCGGCATAACAGTCCGGTCCGGCACTTTCGGCGTTGGTCCCCAGGATGCGGGCTCCTGTGTAGGCGGCCGTGTGTCCATGACGGTCGACGACCGTCAGTTGGCGCCAATCCAGGTTTTGCTGGTCAGTCAGGACCCGATCCAAGGCGCTGTCGGCATCCAGGCCGGATTCCAGCGCATCCAGCAACAAGGGGCCAAGGTTCGGATCCGTGACATTTTGTGTGGCTACCGCCCCAACCTTCGCCCGGGCATGAGGGCAACGCGCCCCCACGCAAATACTGGAAGTGGTGATGGCGACTCCGAACATGCCAGTGCGGCCACATCGTCCCACGACGGAAAATGTCATCTGGCTTCTCCGTCCGGAATCACGGCGGTGGCCTCGATTTCCATGACCCATTCCGGTCTGGCCAGACCATTGACGATCAATCCAGTGGACACCGGATAGACTCCTTTCAGCCATTTCCCAATCGCCTGATAGACGTCATCACGATAGGCACGGTCTGTGATGTAGACCTGAATACGACAAATCTGGGACAGATCAGACCCCGCTTCTTCCAATAGCTGCTTGACGTTCTGCATGGCACGGTCGGCTTGATCATAGGCGCTCAGGCTTTCAATACTTTCAAATGAGTCGATATCTTGACCGACCTGACCGCGAACAAAAACCAAGGTCCCTCGTGCCTTGACGACCTGACACAAGTCGTTATCAAGCCGTTGGTTGGGATAGGTATCCCGGGTGTTGAATGTGCGATAGCGTTGATGGGTGGCAGACATGGGCGGCATACCTGGAAGTGAATGAAGGCTAGTACGCTATTCCGGTTTGGCGGTTTGTCAAGTCCCGGTTTGTCGCTTGTCGGATGCGCTCGCCATTTTCTGCTCCATGCGGGATGGGATATCGATATCTCAAGCCAACACCTTTCATAGGGTGAGTTTGCATGGTCTTGATTGCGGCATATGATTGTTTCGAACCCTCGTCGCCGATGCACTGACGACGGACAGTGATCGCACCCGGGCCAGACCGTTAAGAATGATCCGCCTCGGACCGGATTCGAGGCAGCGCCTAGGATGCGGATCTGATCGGAGTACTTGGCCGAAGATACGGCCATTATGCCTCTGGTGAATCGCAATCCCACGAAGTGACTCCGATGACTGGAGGGCATTGGAATGGCGTCAAAACATCATTGCCACCATCCGTTTCGGCTGGAGTGAGCTTTTTTCTGCCGGAAGACCTCGAATTCGGCATCGCACCCCCGGAAGGAGGGCTCTCGACTGACTTCGGCCCGGTCCATCTGATCCAGCTAGGTGGCCAGCAACCACGGCTCGGCCGGTGGGGGCTTGGGAAAGGGTCTCGGGTTCATACCCACCATCTTGCCATTAACTGGGCATGGTGCTGTCGGATGACTCCATTTCCTGCGTGGATGGTTTACGCTTACACTCCCCCCACGTCAACCGGTGCGGGCGGATTCCGTAGCGAAAAACGAGACGCCATTCGTCGAGTCGTCCGTCGTCTGTCCGGTTTCACCGGCATGATTTGGGTAGGGCATGGGACGGTCGATCGACGCCAGAAAGTGGGCGGCCGGATCGACGGTCACTATGGATACTGGGTTGAAAAATAGACGCTTCAAAGGAAAGATCAGATCCAGACTGGCCCAAAGCCACGATTGGATGGATGGCATGACTCCCGGCTTCGGAGCCATCCTTGTCCACAAGGACTGCCTATCAGCGTCTAAACCCTGCATCAAGCAGTCAAATGAACGGTCTGACGGGCATGAGTCCATCTTCTCAGCTCCATTCACACGGCAAAGAAAGGTCATGCCACCCCCTGCCTGCCATCCCCTTTGATCAACCTCGAATGCCTTGTCTGTCCTGCAATGTCATCAGGGTGCCGGTCAGGGTAGCGACCTTTTTCTCAACACCGTCGTGAACCGCCAAGAGATAGCCATCCGCCACCGTAATGGTGCGCCCCGGCTTGGTCACGCAACCCACGGCGATAAACCGTTCTCCCCGGGCTGGGGATAGCAGATTGATCTTGAATTCAATGGTGAGCACACCCGCCTCCGCCGGCATCAGCGAATAGGCGGCATAACCACAGGCACTGTCCAACACCGTGGACACGACCCCAGCATGGATGAAACCATGTTGTTGGGTCAGATCGGGCCGGTAATCAAATGACAGCACCACTTCGCCCGGCCGAACGCGGTCCAGCCCCACCCCAATCAGTTCCAAAACTCTTTGGCTGGAAAAGCTATCCATGACTCGCTGAGCGTAGTCGGCATCAGCAGGCACCATCAAATCGCTCACATTTCAGTCCTAAGCCTTCCGGCAAAGCATCTTAAGGTGCCGTCTACGCCATGTCAATGTTGCTCACCCGGATGCCAGGGTGATCCACACCCCGATACTGACTATGTGTTCTTCGGCCGGTAGGTGAGAGACGGCGCCAACGCTGCCCGCGGCGTTCGGGGTCTTTCACAACAAGGATGGCGGGGACGTCAACCCCCCCACGTTCGGCAGCAACCTGAACGGCGAAGCGACCTACCAGGGTCCTGCGGTCGGCCAGTATGCCATCCCCGACCCGACCGGCGGCCAGGGCGAGGGCGGCGGGTTCATGGCGACCGCCACACTGAAGGCCAATTTGCCGGGGCTTATCTGGCGATCATGGGAATTGGATTGTTAGGCTGTCTCCCGATTGTCCCCCTGCAGTTTCCCCGAACTGCCTGAGTCGGTTGACTAGGATGTCCGTCGAATCCGAGCTTTCGCTGTCCATCGGATGGGTGGCGATGGGTGATCGGGTGGTCCAGCCGACCCGTCTCGTCGAGTCCAATGACCCCGACCCGGAACAGAACCAGGCAGGGGGCAGGTCATCTGGGATGCCCTCCTCTTCGCGAAGCGAGGCGTCCACCCAGCACTCGGTCCAGCGACAACGTTCCGGCGCCATAGATCACCAGATAGGCCAAAAGGAACAACCACAAGGCGCGTTGATCCAGGATGACAGCGTCAGACAGGTTGTCGAACCATGACCCGATGGTTTGGCTGTCCACATCATGGAAATGGATGTCGACATAGCTCTGAACCAAGACGAATCCGATCATCCCCAATGCGGCCAGACGTGTGAACAGTCCGACCACAATCAGTATCGGCAGGATGATCTCGCTGTAGGTTCCCAGCAGGACAATTCCTCCCCAGGGAATGAATGGGATCTTGGATGCGTCGTAGTCATATTGTTCGACTACGGTGGGAAGAATCTGAAAATAGGCCGCATCCTGGATCGCAAACAGACCCAGCAATCCATCTCCAGTCTTGGTCATAGCGGAATTCAGGAAATAGACCAGCAAAACGGCGGCGAACACCATTCTGGCCAGGGCTCCGGGCAACCAAGGGGCAGTGGAGCGTTCCAAAGAAGAAAATGCATTGGCAATACGGGCTGTGATGGCTTGAATCATGAAATCATTCCCCATTATTTCCGATAGTTTGACCAGTTTCGGACCAGATATCCACCACCCCTCCGCTTTGGAACAACGTGATCAGGAGTGTGGACAGTTGAGTCTCGGGGTAATGCCTGACCGTTCGTTCGGCGGCTACTCCGAGTGTACATCCCCGGGTTAGGTGCTGACAAAAATCAAAGCAGTCGCCCTCCAACCGAGCCATCATGACTTCGGCGTCGGGTCTGGTGATCAGCAACTGCTCGGGTTGATCCATTTCGATTTCCCTCTGGGGTGGGTCCGATACCCCATCCCGCCAGATGGACCAGACGGGCCAGCGGGAATTCAGCATCTGGACCGAGGGATGCAGCACCAACTGGATTTCCGTCAATTCCGCTTCCGGTATGCAGGACAGGATGTCAATACGGGCCGGCGGAGCATCCGCCGCATGGAAAGCAGCTATTCGGCACCACTCCAGCCGGGCGACATCGCCAAGATAGGGGAATCTTGCAGTACCAGGCAACTGATCAAGAAAGTCACCGAATCGGCTGCCGTACAGCAAGAGCACTGGCGTTCGGGGTGGATATCGCAGTACATATTCTCGGGCGGCGACCTGAAAGAATTCATCGCCGACCAGCTTTTGCAGCACGGGAAAAGTCAGTCCCAAGGCTTCTGTCAGCCCCACAATATGGTTGTTGCGATAGATATCGAAGCGACGTCCCACATTGGCGTCCCCACGAGTCATGAGCTGATCCGGCAGCGGGGCTTCCAAGTGCCGGATAGCCTTGGCAAAGTCGCTTTGCAGATCAGCCAGGGACGGCATGTGGCGATTCAGTTTCAAGATGCGCCATCTGTTGATTGGCCAGTTGAGCCTGATGAGCCAGGACTGGCCATTCGGGTATCTTGGCGTCCCATTCAATCAGTGTCGGGACTGGGCCGGTCTGTTGCAGTGTCAGGCGATAGAGAGCCCACACGTCATCACTGACCACCCGGTCATGGGTGTCGATCAGGACGGAAGCGCCGTCTTCATCGTGATGCAACGCATGACCGGCCAGATGAATTTCCACCACCCGATCCAACGGAAATCCGCTCAGGTAATCCTTGCCTTTGTGTCCTTGGTTGGAAGCAGAGACGATAATGTTGTTGATATCCAGCAGTAGCCAGCAGCCCGTCCGGCGCGATATCTCGCCCAGAAAATCCGGCTCCGAATACTCGCTTTGGGCAAACTGCAGGTAGTTGGATGGGTTTTCCAGGAGGATGTCACGGCCCAGAAAGGACTGGATGAGATCGATATGTTGACAGACTCGATCCAGCGTTTCGTCGTCATATGGCAGGGGCAGCAGGTCGTTGAAAAACACCTCATTGTGGGTGGACCAGGCCAGATGTTCGCTGACCACGGCGGGCTCGAATCGCCGGACGACCCGTCGCAAACGTTCCAGATGGTCCAGATCCAGTCCATTGGCCGAGCCGATGGACTGACCGACCCCATGGACCGACAACGGAAATTCGGCGCGAACGCGATCCAACCATCGGTGAGTCGGTCCGCCGTCTCCCATGCAGTTCTCGGCATGGACCTCAAACCAGGTGGGAATTTGTCCTGACGCCAGGGCCTGCTCAAAATGGTTGGACTTCAGGCCAACTCCGGCGCTGCAGGGCAGATGTCCGGTCATTGTTCCGCTTGATTGGTGGCCAGAGGGATGAAACCGGTCCCCGAACCTGAGCACGAGCCCATCGGACCCACGGCAACAGCGGTCAAGGCCGCCACCGTGGGATGGCGACAGGATTTAGCCAGTGGGCAGGTCCCGGTCCAGTTCCTCCAAGGAACCCCGGCGATCACCGGGGAGGACATATTCCGGAGTTTCCTCATGCACACCGTATTTCTCGCATTCGCCCTTGGGTACAATTGTCCAGGCGTTCCCTTGGTAGTCGACCGTGGAAGTCCCGGCGCAGGTCGTGCCCGCCCCGGCCTTGCAGTCATTTTTTCCCGCCAGCGAGATGCCATAGCATTTTTCCTTGCCGGCAGCGGAGGCGGGCAGGGGGGACAGGCTGGCCGAGATTGCCAAGGCCACTGCGCTGGCCAGCATGGTTCCGTTAACGGCAATTGAGGTCTTGGACATAATGGTCTCCTGTGGAAATGGTCATGAATATGCAGCATATGACCGTTCAATCCCTTGGAAGTTCTTTGCCGATGAGTGTCGGCGTGGTGTCTTCGTCCGAAACCTGCCGGCACTGGGTTCAACCGCATTGACTCAGATTGATGGCCTTCGAGGCGCCCGCATCCACCTTGTCGATGCATCGCACCACCAGCTTGTTCAGTGCGTCCGGGTCGAGCGTGGTGATGTTGGACAGTCGGGAGTGGTGCATCAAAGCCGACAGGGCGGCTCCCAGTTCCGATGCCGCCATGGCGGCCCTGTAGCCATCCGTTAGGACATCGATAAAGTAGGGATAGAACAGGTGGCCCGTGATCCGGGCATCCCCTCGGCCCACCCCGAATTTTCCGTCATGGGTCGAATCGACGTTCGGATCGTCGAAGTCGTCGGCGATTTCCCGGGACTCTTCCTCATCCAGAGGTAAGTGGATCAAGTACTGTTGGTTCAGGTACTGATAGCAGGTGAGCGATCCTCCGGTGGAAAAACCCAGAGCGAAGGTCATGCTGGGGTCCATGTGGGGATTGTGATTCCGGGTGAACCGATCGGTGATCTTCCTCAGCGCGTCGTCGGAATATTCATCCGGATAGGTATCCGTACCGAATTTTTCCAGCAGTTCATCATCGTTGCAGCAGACAATGACATCATTGTTGCCGATTCTCGGCTTGATGGTGTCGAATCCGATACCGGTTGGAATGATGATCTGCGGCCCGAGATAGCTGTTGAGATAGCCCGGGGTCAGTATCGGAATGTCCAGGTCGGTCTTGAATCGGGCCTTGATTTCGGCGTCCAGTGTATCGATCGGAGGATGGGGAGAAACCAGCAGGTAGGTCCGGTCATGGGCATTGCCGTTGTAGCATTCTCTCGGACCCCAGATATGGGTATGGATCTGGACAATGTTCACATCGTTGTAGACATGCCGGTCAATCTCCTGCTGAGCGATCGAAGAACGGTCATCCGGCAAGATGATCTTGAACTGAATGTTCTGTTCCGTGGCAGCATACAGGGCGACCAGCCCGAGAAAGGCGTTCATGGTGTTGCCCCCTGAGCAGGGCGCTTCCACGTTGTGGCGTGAAATACGATACTCTTGGTGTTCCCCGTCGTCGAGAATCAGGATGAATCCATCCTTGTCCTTGGTCACCTGCTGCAGGGGGACCTTGTTATAGCGGAATTTTGGTATGTCGACAAAGTCCTTGACGTAGTAGTCGTTGACAGGGACGCCAATCCCCCGCATTCTGCGAATATTACCGATCATGATGGTTCGCGCCTTGCTTTGTCGAATGGGTCACAGTGTAGGGGAAATGGGATGGTGTCACTGCAAAATCTTTTTATCCGTCCATTGAACGGGGAGGTGTCACACTGCCTATCATGACGACAGGGCGTGTGGCGATGGATTGGCAACCAGGTGACTGGCTTCAGAATATCGGTAGCGTCATTTCCTCCATGAAGTAGCACAGGCAATCCTGCGAAATGGCGGGTTTGCTCATGGTGTACATGGCCACGACAAGCGGTTTTCGTGTCACGATGCGATTGCCCATTCGCACGAAGCAGTCCGACGTGATATCGTGCTGCCCGGGACCCGTTACGCGCAGCACATTGTTCTGTTCGCAGACGGCAAAGAGAGAACCCTCGGCCAATGTCCGGAAGTTCATCTCCTCCGAACCCGTCAGCACCAGGGGAGTTTTCGGCTGTTCGTCCAAAAAGGAAAACGGCACACAGTCCGCTATCTCCACCCGTCCAAGCGAACGGTAGAGCGTCAGCGATTTCAGGTTGGGGGCCGGCCGATGCGGGAGTGTCAGGAGGGTCTCAAGATCAGTCGTGACCCGTTCCACATGAGCTGGGACTCCCACCGGGCCAAGCTCCATGGTGACGGCAGGGCAACGATGATCAAAGGCTCTGGCCAGGGTGGTCACGGGTTCAATGATGTGCACGACCCGGTGAGAAAAGAGGGTCGCGATTCCCAGACTGTCGGCATCCAGTTGGCTGACCAGGCCATAGACCGGATTCCAGCCGGTATTGTTGTGCAGGTCCACCACGGCGTGCAGGTCCACGCCATCCAGGGCGGCCATGACCGATGTCCTGAGCTGGCCTTCCTCACCGCCCGCATCTTGCCAGATTCGGTTGAAGTCCTGTTGGTGGGGGAGTTTCCTCACACCCTGAGCCGCTGCGGCCACATTGCCGATGAGCAGGATCACACTGCGTGCTGGAATCGGGTGTCGTTGCAGCAGCTGTCGAACCCCGTCCCAACCACTGGTCTCGTTCCCATGGAGTAGAACAGACACCAGGACAGGCGGTTCCTGTTGGCCCGTCACATGAATCAGCGCTGGCCCTCCGAGAGCCGATGCCAGTTCAGTGGCATCAAGGTCGAGAAGACCTGGCGGCAGCGTCTGGAGAAGTGCTACCTTCATGGTCACAATGGCCAGGTATGCACGGGTTGTCCGGATTCCTGATGTTGCAGATAGGTCAGCAACAGTCCGTGAAGGTCCGAGCCATTGATATCCACCCACTGGCGTTGCCAGGAAGCCCCGTTTTGTGCCGTTTCCACCCGCTCCCCGATGATGCCGAGATATTCATCAATCTCTTTGGTCGGGATATTCCGTCTTTCTAGACCCAGTCGGGCCAGCGGCAAGAGTTCTTCGAGAATCAGTGAGCGCATGTCGACTTTCCTGGTGTCTCGGGTATCCGCCCAGACAATGTTCGCCTGGAGTCCGAGGCGGGCGGCCGCATAGAAATTGTCCCGAGCCTGATGAAAAGGGAGCACACTTTCCACGGGGTTGTCCCAGGTCCTGAGCCCACAGACCAAGCCGAAATAAAAAGCCGCATTCGCAATACAGTCGTAGATCGTCGGTCCGGCCGGGACCACACGATGTTCGATGCGAAGATGTACAAGCCCATCATGGTCAAAACCGATCAGCGGGCGATTCCAGCGCCATAACGTTCCATTGTGAAAGCGCAGATGACTGAATTTATGCGGAGAGGTGTGTTGCAGAGCCGGCAAAAGAATGGGATGGTCTGTTCGATTGCGTTCAAAGATCTCCAGCAGGGTTTCTTGAATGTAACCATGTCCGAAACTGACTCGGGGTGGGTAGCGTTCTCCGGTATCCACCGCCTGTTCGAACAGGGGTATCCTGGTTTCCTCCCAGAGTTGATGACCAAACAGGAACGGCGAATTGGCACTGACGGCGACCATGGGAGCGGAAACCACCAGGCTGGCATTGAAGTCCCGGGTGGTATATTCCGGCTGGACTTGCAAGTGAATCTGGAAGGATGTGGCCGCGGCTTCCAGCATGACATCCGGATGGGTCAGCGACAGATTCTGCTGGCCTTCAATGTGGATGGCAAACGGCTTGCCGTCACGCATGGCCAATACACGGTCATTGAGTGAGCGGTATCGAACCATGTGCGACATATAATCCGAACACAGCAGTTCCTCGGTAATGGTCGGTAGAATGCCGATGGTCGCCATGCGCAGTTTCATGGCTTTTGCCGCTTCCCGGCAGATTTTCCAGGTCGTGGACAATTCATCATACAGTCGAGTGAACACACGACCCGACAATGAAGAGGGACTGCCGTTCAGCTCGACATTGAACTCCGCGAGCTCTGGGACCACCAGCGGGTTGCGCAGGCCGGCGAGAAATTCGTCATTGCGTGGGGCCGGATTGCCTTCGGCATCCACCAGCCAGGCCTCGAGCTCGTAACCGGCCATGTTGCCCCGTTGACTGAATTCCTGGTTGTCAAAATACGCCTGCAGCAAGGCACTTTCGGCATCCAGACATTCACGAAAGCCACTGAAGTGTTCCGCATTGAAATAGCGGTTGGTAATTTCGTCTCCCACGGGTAGTTGGTGAATAGCTGTAATGTGGGGTGAATTGTACCGGTTTCCTGACGGCAGGATTCCATGATGCCTTTGGTGGCCCGGGAAGTGATGACATGATGTCATGCCCCTCATCCGCCTGGATTGCACTTCGAGCTATTGAAAAGAGGGCTTGTTGGCGATAGCATGCGAGCCGTGTTTTTCACTGATGGTATCAAATCGCTGTGTGTGGAATTGTGGGCCTTTATCTAAAGAATCCGGAGCTTGAGCCCGATCTCGGCGGGATGTTGTCGGACATGTTGATCCAGATGACGGACCGCGGACCGGACAGTGCGGGCGTGGCCCTGTATCATGAGCCGGTGGCCTTTGGGCAAGTGAAGATCACCCTGCAAGGACCGGACGATATTGACTGGTCGGGGGTTTTGGGCCAGATCCAGAACGGGCCGGGTGCGCCCTTCTTGCTGACACCCCGGGCCAATCATGCGGTCGTCGTGGGACAGGTGGACGATGAGCGCGATGCGAGTCGAGTGGCGGCTTGGCTGGATGACGCCTTTCAGGATATCCATGTGACCAGCATCGGAAACGTGATCGAGATTTATAAGGAGAAAGGGTTGCCGGCCCAGGTAGTCGACCGTTTTGCGCTTCGCCGGATGACCGGTACCCATGCACTGGGACATACCCGGATGGCCACGGAGAGTGCCGTCACCACAGAACATTCTCATCCATTTTCCACCGGCCGAGACCTTTGTCTGGTGCATAACGGTTCCTTGTCCAATCACAATCGCCTGCGGGAAAAGCTGCGTGCTGAAGGCATTCGGTTCCAGACCGACAATGACAGCGAGGTGGCGGCGGGTTATTTGACTTGGCGCTTGGGTCAGGGGGCCACCCTGAATGAAGCCCTGGAGGCCGCCATTGTCGATCTGGATGGTTTCTACACCTTTGCCATTGGGACGCGGGATGGGTTTGCGGTTTTGCGAGATCCGATTGCCTGCAAGCCGGCGATACTGGCCGAGACGGATGACTGGGTGGCCATGGCCTCGGAGTACCGTGCGATCGGACAACTTCCCGGCAGTGAGGAGGCGCACATCTGGGAGCCGGATCCGGCCACCATCTACAGCTGGGAGCATCACTGAAGATGACGACCTTTGATCTTTCGCAGGCCGGCGTCCGGGAACTCAATGCCTACCTGCATCAGCCGGAGTCGTCCGCCAAGGCCATCACCGCCGACCATCCGAACGGTCGACACAATGTGGCCGTTGGTGCTCAGTACGATACTCGCGTCGATATTCATGGCCATGTGGGTTACTACTGTGCGGGCATGAATGATCAGGCCCAGATCACGGTTCACGGCAATGCCGGACCGGGCCTCGCCGAGAACATGATGGGGGGGAGTGTCCGGATTCGGGGCAATGCCTCCCAGTATTGTGGTGCCACCGCTCACGGGGGACTGATTGTGGTGGAAGGCAATGCCGCCGCCCGTTGTGGCATTTCCATGAAGGGAGTGCATCTTGTGGTGGGCGGGTCCATTGGTCATATGAGTGCGTTCATGGCCCAAAGCGGCATCCTCGTAGTCTGTGGTGATGCGGGAGACTCCCTAGGGGATTCGATTTACGAGGCACGAATCTATGTTCGGGGCAAGGTGGCCAGCTTGGGGGCGGACTGCATTGAGAAGGAGCTGCGTGACGAACATGCCGCTGAGTTGGGCGAATTGCTGAGCCGTTCGGACATGGACTTCGATGTGGCCGGGTTTCGTCGTTATGGTTCGGCCCGACAGCTTTACCACTTCAAGGTGGACCATGTCGGCGCCTACTGAAGACAGGAGCATGGGAAAAAAGATTGACACGAGCTGGCTGCGCGAGTCCTCCACATTCAGTCGTCCGGTCATCCGGGAAATCCAAAGGGCTGCCCGGGAAGGAATCTACGATATCCGTGGAGGCGGGGCGAAGCGGACCATTCCGACGTTTGATGATCTGTTGTTTCTGGGCGCGAGTGTGTCACGCTATCCCCTGGAGGGGTATCGGGAGAAATGTGATACCGGGGTCACCTTGGGCACACGCTTTGCCAAAAATCCCTTGGCATTGCAGATTCCCATCACCATCGCCGGCATGAGTTTCGGTGCCCTCTCAGCCCAGGCCAAAGAGGCGTTGGGTCGTGGAGCCTCTGAAGTGGGGACCAGTACCACGACGGGGGATGGCGGCATGACTCCAGAAGAGCGGGGTCAATCCCGGCATCTGGTGTACCAATATTTGCCATCGCGTTATGGCATGAATCCGGAGGATTTGCGCAAGGCCGATGCCATTGAAGTGGTGGTGGGACAAGGAGCCAAGCCCGGGGGAGGGGGCATGCTGCTTGGTCAGAAGATCAGTGACCGGGTCGCGGGCATGCGTAACTTGCCCCGGGGCATTGATCAGCGCAGTGCCTGTCGGCATCCGGACTGGACCGGACCGGACGACCTGGAAATCAAGATTTTGGAGTTGCGCGAAATCACCGATTGGCAGGTCCCTATCTATGTCAAGGTCGGGGCGACGAGAACTTTTTTCGATGTGCAGCTGGCGGTCAAAGCCGGCGCGGATGTCGTGGTGGTGGATGGGATGCAAGGGGGGACGGCGGCGACCCAGGATGTCTTTATCGAGCATGTGGGCATCCCGACCTTGCCGGCCACCCGACTGGCGGTCGATGCACTCAAGGATCTTGGCCAGCACCGGGAAGTGCAGCTGATCGTTTCCGGCGGCATCCGTTCCGGTGCGGATGTCGCCAAGGCACTCGCCCTGGGGGCGGATGCTGTGGCGGTCGGGACGGCGGCCTTGATCGCCATGGGGGACAATGCGCCGGAATACGAGAGTGAATATAACCGCATCGGTACCAGCGCTGGGTTTTACGATGACTGGCAGGAAGGTCGTGACCCGGTCGGCATTTCGACTCAGGACGATGCCCTCGGCAGGGGACTGGATCCGGTCCTGGCCGGCCAGCGGCTGGCGAATTACCTGCGTGTTCTCACCTTGGAACTGCAGACCCTGGCTCGGGCTGCGGGCAAGACCGATGTCCATAATCTGGAACCGGAAGATATGGTGGCCCTCACCGTGGAAGCAGCGGCCATGGCCAGAATTCCCCTGGCAGGAACCGACTGGATTCCGGGACATAGTCGGTTCTGATCGACCCTTAACCAGCTTGTCGGATTGGCGTTCTTATGGAGGCAAAGGCAAAGGGATATGTGGCCCGCAGAGAGATTTCTTCTTTCCCGGTAAGTCTGGTCTCTTGAGAGGTGACGGAAGTCGCCTTGCCTTCGTCATCAACGCTGTCTTATGTGCGTTCGTTCGCCTGATCTTGATTGCATTGCAATCATCTTGTAGACTGGGCTGCCAAAAGAGATGGAGGACAAGATCTTGGCGAGCATCACGATCCGCAATCTCGACGATGAGGTGAAGAGGCGCCTGCGCGTGTGCGCCGCCGAGCACCACCGCTCCATGGAAGAGGAAGCGCGGCTGATCCTGCGCGAGGCGGTCGATCGCGGACGAAACACGAGGAATCTTGCGGAGATTGCCTGCTCGCATTTCGGGCCGGAAAACGGCGTGGACTTGGAACTGCCGCTGCGCGAACCTGGGCGCGAACCGCCGTCCTTCGATTGAACGTGGCGTGATGTCCCTGCTGGTCGATACGAATGTGGTGTCCGAGTTGATCCGTCGGTCTCCTAATCCCACGGTGGTAGGCTGGGCTGCGGCCCACTCATTGCACGAGCTTTTCTTCTCCGCCGTTGGCGAGGCAGAGTTGCTCTATGGTGCCTTGATCCTCGCATCTGGTCGGCGTCGAGAGATTCTGGCGGCGGAAATCGAGCGCATGCTGGGCGAGGCCTTCGAAGATCGCATCCTGCCCTTTGACAGCGAGGCGGCACGGGCCTATGCGGACATTGCAGCGTGGCGCCGTTCGTTGGGTCGGACCATCCCCCTAGCAGACGGACAGGTCGCAGCAATCGCCCGGTCCCGTGGGATGGTTCTGGCAACGCGTAATGTTCGGCACTTTGAGGACATCGACATTGATGTTGTCGATCCGTGGACAGCGCCATGACCGGCCCCACGGAAGCCTTTGCGCGGGTCAAGATCGATGCCCTGCTGACGGATGCGGGCTGGGATCTGACCGACGGATCAAGCGTGCTGTTCGAGCATGTGCTGGCGGATGGTACGCAGGCCGACTATGTCCTGTGCGACCGCCAGGGCCGGCCGCTGGCGGTATTGGAGGCCAAGCGGGCGAGCCTTGATCCGATCACGGCGCAGGATCAGGGACGGCACTACGCCGAACAGCTTGGTGTGCCGTTCGTCTTCCTGTCGAATGGTGAAGCAGTCCGGTTCCTGGACCGGGAGACGGATGCCCATGCCCGCCACATTGCGGGGTTCCCTGCCCAGGATGATCTGGAGCGGCGGACCGCCGCCCGCCGGGTGCGCCGCGACCTGTCGACGGTCGCCATCGACCGGAAGATCGTCGACCGCGACTACCAGATCGCCTGCATCGAGGCGCTGTCGGCCGACGTCGCCTGCGGAAGGCGCAAGCTGCTGGTCGAGATGGCGACCGGCACCGGCAAGACGCGCATGGCGGCCGCCTTCGTCAAGCGGCTGTTTGCAGCGGGATTCGTGACCCGCGTGCTGTTCCTGGTGGACCGGATCGCCCTGGCCCGGCAGGCCGAGGACGCCTTCGCCGATCATCTGCGCGACTATCCCTGCCATGTGCTGCGGCCCGGCCGTCGGTTCGACCGCGCCAAGCGCATCACGATCGCGACCTTGCAGACCATGATCGTGGAGTACCGCACGCTGTCACCGGGCTATTTCGACCTCGTCGTCACCGACGAATGCCACCGCTCGATCTACGGTGAATACAGCGGCGTGCTGCGATACTTCGATTCCCTCCAGCTCGGCCTGACGGCCACGCCCTGCACGGCGGATGCCGATACCCTGCCCGATCCCGAGGACGGGCGGTTCGTGCGCGACACGCTGCGGTTCTTCGAACTCGCCGAACCCACTTTCCGCTACGGCCTGCGCCAAGCCATCCAGGCGGGCCATCTGGTGCCGTATCGCATCTACCGGGCGATGACGGTGAAGACCGCGGCCGAAGACGGCTTCGTGGTCCACCGGGACGAACTCGACTGGCGTGCCATGGACCGTGCGACCCGCGCCGAGTTCGAGGAGTGGTTCGCCGGTTCGGACACGATCACGATGGACCCGCAGGCACTGGAGCGGAAGTTCACGATCCCCGAACGCAACCGCGCCCTGGTGCGCGAGTTCCGCGACGCACATGAGAAGGGCTTCATGGGCCGGGACGGCCTCCGGCGGGTGCCCCAATGGGGCAAGACGATTGTGTTCGCCGTCACGAAGCGCCATGCCGAGACTCTGGCGCAGATGTTCGACGAGCAGTTCGCGGATCTGAAACCCCACCCGAGCGTGCGCTATGCCGATTTCGTGGTGAGCGACGTCGGTGGCGGCCCTGCGCCCGACGCCGGTACCCGCATCCAGCGATTCAAGGAGGAGGCGTATCCGAAGATCCTGGTCAGCGTCAACATGCTCGATACCGGATTCGACTGTCCAGAGGTGGTCAACCTCGTCATGGCCCGGTTCACCAAGAGCGCCATCCTCTACCGCCAGATGCGCGGGCGCGGCACGCGCAAGGCGGACCATATCGGCAAGGCGGGCTTCACGATCTTCGACTTCGTCGGCGTGACGGACTTCCACGGCGACGACGATGTGGACATCGACGGCGGGGTGATGGGGACACCGGGGGCCAACAGGAGGCTGCAGGATCCGCGCCTGTTGTTGACGCTCGATGTAGACGACCAGATCGACCCGGCGAGCCGCGAGTGGCTGACTCTCGACGGGACCGGCCGCATCGTGCAGTCCCCAGAGCATGAGGCGCACGCCGCCGAGTTCGGCCTGAAGTTCGAGGCTTGGCGGGGGGAGCAGGCAGACTTCGATGCCGAACAGACGCGCTGGGCCAACCTGATCGGCAGCCGGGTGCGGGCGGATGCGATGGACAGGGACGGTCTCGGCGCCTGGAGCTTTGACGAACATCCCTTCACCACATTGGGGGGTTATGCCGAAGCCCGCCGCGTGTTCGGCGGGGAACAGTCCCTGGACAGGATGATCGCCGGGATCAACGCCGCGGTGTTCGGGCGTACGCAGTCGATCGGCGGGCCAGTAAGGCCACACACTGGGGAGGGTTGAGTCCATGCCCATGACCCCGGAACTGCGGCGCGGGATCGACCGTCTCCGTGACTACCTGTTCGGCGGCGGGTATCCAAACCCGGCCCAGAATGCGGAACAACTCAGCTTTCTGATCTACTTCTATCTGTACGAGGCGGCCGATGCGGCACGGGGGCGGGCATCACAGCGGCCGGGCGCGGCTCCCTACACCAGTGTTTTCAAGGGGGAATGGGAACTGCGCGATCCGCGCAATGCGCCGGAGTCGGGTGTCGGGGCCGTGCCGCGGGAACTGTTGAGATGGTCGTCCTGGGCGCATGCCCTGAACGGCGAGCGGCTGGTGCACTGGGTCCGGGAAGAGGTCTTTGCGTTCCATGCCGAAATCGCCGCCAACGGCGTGACGGACTTCATGGACGGTGCCCGGCTGGTGATCGACGAGCCGACCGTGCTGACACAAGTGGTCAGTCAACTGAACGATCTGCAGCTCGACCGGGTGGACGCCGACACCAAGGGCGACCTGTTCGAGCATGTGCTGCGCCAGATCCGCCAGCAGGGGGAACTTGGCCAGTTCCGTACGCCACGCCACGTCATTCGCGCCTTGGTCCACCTGGTCGATCCCCGGCTCGGAGAGACGGTCTACGATCCGGCGGCGGGTACGGCGGGGTTCCTGGTCGGGGCCTGGGACCATATCCGGCTCGCCAACTCCTCGCCCGCCGGGATTGAGGAGGTCGAGACCGACAGCAAGACTGTGCGGCGTGGCCTCGGCGACATGCTGGGCCGCGACGCCGTGAGACAGTTGCAGGAAGAGACCTTTTATGGCACCGATGTGGACCCGCAGATGGTGCGCCTGGCCACCATGAACCTGACGTTGCGCGGACTGGAGAGGGTCCGTATCATGCGACGCGATGCGCTCACCCGTTCTCTGGATCGTGCGGCCAAGGCGGAACTTGGCCTGCCACCTGACGGGTTCGATATCATCCTCGCCAATCCGCCGTTTAAGGGTAAGTTGGACCAAGACCGCATTGTCGAGGAAGTCAGGGTCGGGAGCACGACGCGTACTGAATTGTTGTTCGTGCAATTCATGCTTTACCATTTGAAGGATGGCGGGCGCTGTGGTGTGGTGGTGCCCGAAGGGGTGCTGTTCGGTTCGAACAGAGCGCACCGGGAGTTGCGCCGTCGGCTGGTTGAGAACAACCGGGTAGACGCAGTTCTGTCGCTACCGGGCGGCGCATTCAAGCCCTATTCCGGTGTGAAGACATCGGTGCTTGTGTTCTCGAAGGGCGGAACAACCGAGCGAGTGATGTTCCTGCACGCCGAGAACGACGGCTACAAACTCGACGCTAATCATGACACGCCTATCGACGAAGACGATCTTCCAGGCTTGATCACAGATTTCCGAGATCGGGATGATTGCTGGAAGCAATGGCAAAGCAAAGATCCAGACTCTGACTGGACCGAAAACTGGTGGTTCACCGAGGCAGACGCAATCCGCGCCGCAGACTTCAACCTGAGCGCCAACCGGCACCGGCCGCTGAGTCGGGCGAAGGTCGAGCACCACGATCCGCTGGGCATCCTGAAGGAGCTGCGGGGGATCGAGACACAGATTCTGGGCGAGATCGATGAACTCACCGAGGCGGTGCGGGGAGCGGTAGAGGAATGAGTTTCCCAAGCGCACAACTGGGCGACCTGTGCGAGATGGATCGTCAAGGACTTGGCCCGGACGACTGTGCGGCGGCGGAGCTTCCCTTCGTCGGCGTGGAGAATGTCGAGTCTCAAAGCGGTGTAATCAATTTCGCTAACGGCTCGCGCGTCGGGAGCCAAAGGAGCATGACTTTCCGGTTCGACGAACGTCATATCCTCTATGCTAAACTCCGACCGTATCTGAACAAGGTTGCAACGCCTGATTTCATGGGCAGGTGTTCAACTGAGTTGATTCCGCTTCTGCCCCGGGGTCATGTTGATCGAGAGTTCGTTGCCTACCTGCTTCGGCGAAAACAAACTGTCGAATATGTCATGGCTCATGTGACCGGCTCCCGAATGCCGCGAACCGACATGAAAGCGCTGCTGTCGCTACCTGTCCCCCTCCCGCCGCTTGCCGAGCAACGGCGTACCGTCGATATTCTTAACCGGGCGGCGAAAATCGAACGGCTGCGCAAGCAGGCGCAGGAACTGATGCGGGAGTTCATTCCGGCGCTGTTTGTGAAGATGTTTGGGGACCCGGCCACCAACCCGATGGGGTGGGAAGTCTGCAAATTATCGGAACTCTCAACATTAGGCCCTCATTATGGCGCTAATGCCCGTTCTGTACCCTTTGTTCCCACCAAGGCACGATATATACGAATCATGGATATTGAAGAATCCGGCGCACTCTCAAAAGAATTCGTAGGAGTTGAGTGTGGTGATTTCGAAAAGTATCGTCTTGATAATGGTGATTTGCTTTTCGCACGAAGTGGGGGATCGGTTGGTAAGTCATATCTTTACCGCTCAAAAGACGGTCCATACATCTTCGCAGGATATCTCATTCGTTTTCGTTTGGACAAAAAAAGAATGCATCCAGAGGTCTTGTTTGCGTTCACGCGCAGTCCCGCCCATATCAATTGGGTTGAAAGCAAGCAACGCACTGTTGCTCAGCCAAATATCAATGGCCGAGAATACAGCAATCTATCTATCCCGATTCCTCCGATCAGTCTGCAAAAGTGCTTTGTAGACATAGCACAGACAGCGCAAGTTGTGGTCGAAAGTATAGATTTCGGTGTCCAAACCGCTAAATCACTAACCGCTTCAATCATGTTGCGCCTCTTGGAAAAAGCGGCATGACTGACTTCATATTATCCGATCACCTTCCATCAAGAAGTTATATTATGCTAGCAGTCAAGCTTGAACGTATAACGGAATCGGGTGTTTTCGAATGGCCATGGACTTCTCGACAGGGGTTGCTTATTATTCGTGGGGCCGCAGGCGGTGGTGGCGGTGGTGGCGGTTCGTTTTACATTGATGGTCTGACGATTTATGGTGCAGGCGGTGGTGGTGGCGGTGGTGGTGGCAACAAGACAAGCGTTAAGCACAAACAGAAAATCTGGCAGGCGGGTGGCGGCAATGGCGGCAATGGCGGCGGAGGTGGGTCCCTTGATGAAGGCACACCTGTCGAGGGCATGAAAGGAACTGGATGTCTCCATAGCGACGGTGGCGATGGCGGACAAGGTGGGAAGGTAACTCCTGCGGACAGTCTTCTTTGGTCAAACGGAGGTGATGGTGGCAAGGGTTTTCCGGGTGAAACGCTCATTGTCGCGTTTAGCGATTTGTCTATCGGCGATCAATTCGATGTCACCATCGGTAATGGTGGCGGGGGCGGTGACGGTGGCCAAGGCTATTCGGAAGGTGTCATGGGTGGAATGGGTGCGAGTGGATACGTGATTTTTGTTCCCTTGTTGGAAGCCGAAACTGGAAAGGAATAATGTCTCCCGAATATGCAGAGGCTGGACAGCCCAGCAGACTGGATAGCTTGCCAACAGTTATAGCCTCGAAGAGCGGCATCCGTGGAAATGGATTTTTTGAAATCGAGGGTGGCGATTGTCATCAAAACATGAGATGGAATCTGATATGGAATCGAAGATGGTCTACCAAGGAGGTCGAAAACAAAATGGCCGAATATGGTCAGCCAGATGTAAATCCCGGTACTGTCGATTTTGCGTGGAAGTCAAAGAAGAATTTAGAATCTTCCTACAAGTTGCGTATCGAATATTTACAAAATGAGGCAGCTCATGACAACTATGTGCTCAATGAGGACTCCAAAACAGATTTTTGGCAATTTATTCGTTACCATTCCGGCATCCGTAAAGGCGACTTGGTACTGATGGATAACGGCAACCTCCGTGCGGTCTGGAAGAATGGTCAGGATTCCCACTTGGGATTGCAGTTCTTAGGCGACGGAATGGTGCAATATGTGATATTCAGACGACGTAGCTCTGATCGGCAGATATCGCGCGTTGCCGGGCGTGATTCTCTTGAGGGTGTATTGCGACAGATCAAGACCTTCGACTTGGGCGAGCGGGTACTATAAATGAAGGGCGATGATCTGCCTGCGGACGACCATATCGTCCGCTACGTTAAGCCGAGTATGGTTCTGGAAGGTGGGGGTTTGGAAGGTTCGGTTTTCTGTTTGCGTGCCACTGGATCGGATGAAACCGGCTTGTCTGTCAACTGGCTTGAAGCTTTTTCGGGAAAGAAAGAACATCGGTTGAATAATGTGCGACGCCTGTTTCGTCTTCGCGTAAGGCCAAACGGACGGTTCGCGGAACTCAATATCAATACAATCCTGCGGGTAGTATTAGAAGAACTTGATACGCTGCGTATTGTCCATAATCCGCTTGAAGCCGAAGGTGGTTTCGAAGCGGACCCATCGCATGCCGAAATCATTGGTCTTCCTCCGGGCGATTCAGATCAAGCGATGTTGGTTGGCGATCTGATTGCCACGTGTGTTGTTGCCATGCATCCTGTCACCGAAGGATGAGATCATTCAGGTTTCGATGTGTAAGCTTGTTTTAGCTGCAGGTGCTGATGTCCAACAGTAGGTTGTTTCAAGACAAGACTTTTCCTGACTCCACTCTCTCATGCGTGAATTTCAATGATACAGTTCTCTTCATTCCAGCGCAGACTGGTGCCATCTCACTGATGGCATATGGGGCTGATGATAGTGCTGAAAAAGAAACCCTTCACCGTCAGTGACTTGGCATAATGCCGCAACATATCCGAAGCGAAGATATGGGATCAGCCATGTGGATGTGCCGTTCTTAACACTTATCAGTGCAAGAGTCTTCCGGCTGACCAGAAAGGCCACATGAGGGAGGTCGAATCCGGCTTTCCACTGCGGTTTTCCTTACGGGGCATTCTTTGACATAATCCGCTCCGAGTCTCGGATACATTCCACATCACCAAACAGGAACCATGACATGACTACCGACCTTGCGACCCTTGCCAAACAGAAAAAAATCGAATATTTCCTGATCAGCTTTGTGGACCTTTTCGGCGTACTGCGTTCCAAGCTGGTGCCAGCCCGGGCGATCGGAGATATGCAGAGAGATGGGGCGGGATTTGCCGGTTTCGCCACCTGGCTCGACATGACACCAGCGGATAGTGACATGTTTGCGGTTCCGGACCCGGACAGTTTGATCCAGTTGCCTTGGAAAAAGGAAGTCGGCTGGCTTGCCGGAGACCTCCACATGGATGGTCAACCCGTAGAGGCTTCACCGCGGGTGGCTCTCAAGCGTCAGATCCAAAAAGCGGAAAAGAACGGCTATCAGATGAAGACGGGTGTGGAATGTGAGTACTTTCTGATCAACGCTGACGGCAGCGCGATCGCCGACCCTCATGATATCCAGTCGAAGCCCTGCTATGACCAGTCTGCGTTGATGCGACGCTACGATGTCATTACGCAGATCTGTGATGCCATGATCGAGCTTGGCTGGGGTCCTTACCAGAATGATCATGAAGATGCCAACGGTCAGTTCGAGATGAACTGGGATTATGATGATTGTCTTAAGACGGCCGATCGCCATACCTTCTTCAAATATATGGTCCGGCAAATTGCGGAGAACCATGGCCTTCGAGCGACTTTCATGCCCAAACCCTTTGCAAACTTGACTGGCAATGGTTGTCATGCCCATGTTTCTCTCTGGGGCAAACAGGGAAAGGATAACCTCTTTGAGGATCAGGAGGACATGATGGGGCTGTCCGCCTTGGCGTACCACTTTCTCGGGGGGATCATTCATCATGCGGAAGGACTGACGTCGATCTTCAATCCCACGGTCAACAGTTACAAGCGGATCAATGCGCCCCGCACCGTGTCCGGTGCCACCTGGTCACCCAATTCGGTCAGTTACGGCGGAAATAACCGCACCCATATGGTTCGCATTCCGGATGCCGGTCGATTCGAATTGCGCTTGATGGACGGTGCCGCGAATCCCTACCTCCTCCAGGCTGGGGTGCTGGCGGCCGGTCTGGATGGAGTCGAATATCAACGGGATCCGGGAAAGCGGCTGGACCTCAACATGTACCAGGATGGACACAAGGTACGTGGACTCAAGAAACTGCCTTTGAACTTGCTGGACGCCATCCGCATGACACAAAAATCCAAGTCCTTGCGGGACGCCCTCGGGGCAGAACTGGTGGATGCCTACTGCAAGTTGAAGCTGGATCAGTGGAATGATTTCACGCGATCTATCACGCAGTGGGAGCGAGACAATACCCTGGATTGCTGAAGTTGAAAACGAGTCTGGAATTGCGCATCCCGATCCGAAATCTGGCATCTTCCTAGGCATTGTGTCACAATTCCTCGACACTGATTCAGTTGGATCAACCGACTTCGGTTCGTTGGAGTCAACAGGGAGGAACAATTCATGTGCTATATCTTTGCCAGTCAGGCACCCGAGGTGTATAAAAGTAGAACACGGCGGTTGCGGCTGAATGGCCAGAGCACCAGCATCCGGCTGGAGAATGCATTCTGGGATATTCTCGATAGAGCGGCGGCACGAGATGGAATGACCACGCCGACCTTCATTTCGACGCTTCATTCCGAGGTGCTTGAGATCCGGGGAGAGCCGTCCAACTTTACCTCGCTCCTGCGTTGTGCGTGCCTGAAGTTTATTGAAACCGATGATACCCTTCGCAGTCCACCTCCGCATCCGAATGGACAAAAATCCCAGTCTCCATGCAGGGGGCCGGCTATCCGATAAGTAGTAAAAACATACTACCCGGGGCGTTGGGACAGGATTCATAGTTCCCATCATTAATCATCGAAATGTTCCGGGGGTACTGATGGCCAAGGCGATTCATTCCATGATCCGCGTCCTTGATGAGGAGCGATCAGCAGCATTCTATGAGAAGGCATTTGGCCTCAAGGTGGCTGATCGGCTGGATTTTCCCGAATTCACTCTCGTCTACTTGCGCAATGCGGAAAGTGAGTTCGAACTCGAACTGACGGTGAACAAGGATCGCACGGACCCATACGAAATGGGGGATGGGTATGGCCACTTGGCCGTGACCGTGGACGATCTTGAAGCGGAGCATGCGCGGTTCGAGGCCGAGGGATTGGCTCCCAGAAAACTCGTCGAGTTTGCACCCGGCGGTCAAGTTATGGCGCGGTTTTTCTTCGTGACAGATCCGGATGGTTACCAGATCGAAGTCCTGGAACGAGGTGGTCGCTACCAATAACCAATGAATGAGGACAAAAATTATGAATGACATCACAGACCCGAAGAGGCTGACTCGTCGGGAACTTCTCAAGCGAGCCAGTGCCATGGGTGCCTCCTTTGTGGTGGGCACCGGTTTCCTGGCGGCACGGGATGCGGCTTGGGCTACGGAACTGACCGTGCTGAAGTCCGAGACCTTCGCGACGCTGGTTCAGATGGCGAGGGACATCTATCCGCACGACAAAGTGGGGACGGAGTATTACGTCATGGCGGTCAAGGGCTATGACCACAAGGAGGCGGCCTCTGGGATTGAAGCCGGAGTTGAGGCGCTGAACGCCGCCGCTCAAGGCAAGGGCTTCAGCAGTTATATCGATGTGGGTTGGGAACGTGACCGCGTGGATATCCTCCGCGGAATGGAAGACAGTTCGTTCTTCCAGCAGATTCGAGGGGGTCTTGTGACCGGACTCTATAATCAGAAAGCCGTCTGGCCGATATTCGGTTACGAAGGATCGTCATTCGAACAGGGTGGCTATCTCAACCGCGGTTTCAACGACATCAACTGGCTTTGAGCCATCGTGTGGAGGATAGAACTATGACTGCACCTTTCGAGATGAATGACGACAATGTCGTGGTCGTGATTGGGACCGGTGCTGGGGGCGGAGTACTTGCCAACGAACTGGCCCAGCGCGGCGTGAGCGTTGTTGCGCTGGAGGCGGGTGGACGGTATCTGCCTGAAGACTACGTCAACGACGAGTGGGAAAGCTTTGGTCAACTGGCTTGGCTGGATGCCCGCACCACCTCCGGCGACTGGCGCGTGGCCAGGGATTTTTCGGGCCTGCCGGCCTGGATTGTCAAGGCGGTGGGTGGCGCCACTACGCATTGGGCCGGAGCTTCGCTGCGATTTCAGGAGCATGAGTGGAAAGCAGCAACGACCTATGGCAATGTCCAGGGTGCCAGCCTGCTGGACTGGCCCATTGATGCGGCCGAGATGGATCCTTGGTACAGCCAGGCGGAAGACAAGCTGGGAGTGACTCGCACCGGAGATCGCCCCGGATTGCCGGGAAACAACAACTACCTGATTTTCGAGAAGGGAGCCAAAGCACTGGGGTATCAGCAGGTTCATACCGGTCGCATGGCGATCAATTCGGATACCAAGCGTGACCGGCCAATGTGCCATCAGGTCGGATTCTGCTTTCAGGGCTGCAAATATGGGGCCAAGTGGTCTTCCGCCTATACCGATATTCCACAGGGTGAGGCCACTGGAAATCTCGAAGTGCGTGAGAAAGCCCATGTGGCCCGCATTTTGCACAATGCGGCCGGCAAGGTGGCCGGGGTGGAATATTTCGATGCCCAAGGCAACCTGCAGATGCAAAAGGCGCGAATTGTCTGTGTGGCGGGCAACTCGTATGAAAGCCCTCGGCTGTTGTTGAACTCTGCCTCGTCGATGTTTCCAGATGGGCTGGCGAACTCTTCAGGTCAGGTTGGACGTCACTATATGAGACATATGACCGGCTCGGTCTACGCAGTATTCGATCAGCCAGTGCGGATGTGGCGTGGTACCACGATGGCCGGCATCATCCAGGATGAATCGCACCATGATCCATCCCGGGGCTTCGTGGGCGGATATGAAATGGAAACACTGTCGCTGGGACTGCCGTTTATGGCGGCATTTCTGGATCCGGGCGCTTGGGGGCGCGAGTTCACTACGGCACTGGATGCCTATGAAAACATGGCCGGCATGTGGCTCGTGGGCGAAGATATGCCACAGGAGACCAACCGGATTACGCTCAATCATGATGTGAAGGATCAGTACGGCCTGCCGGTCGTCAATGTCCACTTCGATGATCATCCCAATGATATCGCCATGCGTGATCACGCCTATCAGCGTGGTCAAGCGGTCTATGAAGCGGTGGGGGCGACTCGAACATTTCCTACTCCACCCTATCCATCGACGCATAATCTGGGCACCAATCGCATGTCCGAAAACCCGCGTGATGGTGTGGTCAACAGGTGGGGGCAGACTCATGACATCGCCAATCTTTTCGTATCGGACGGTTCGCAGTTCACGACCGGTGCGGCTGAGAATCCAACGCTGACCATCGTGGCATTGGCCATTCGTCAGGCGGACCACTTGGCCAGCGAACTCGCCAAGGGGAACATATAGTGCCATCGTGAAAAATGGTCCGTTCGTATTTGGCACGAACGGACCAGCCCAACCCAACCCAAATGGGGTATCCCTTACTCAGCGTCTCTGGGGAAATATGAAAATTTCGACTCTATTGGATTACATCGATAACAGAGAGATAGCCTTGCCGGAGTTTCAGCGTGGTTATGTGTGGAATCGTGATCAGATCCGGGGGCTGTTCGATTCTCTCTATCACTGTCATCCGGTTGGTACTCTTCTGGTTTGGGCCACCGAATCGAAGACAACTGTTCACCGAGGCGACAGTCCTTTAGCGGCGGGCATAGTGAAGTTGTTACTGGATGGGCAGCAGCGGGTGACGACACTCTACGGAGTTGTTCGAGGGAAGCCACCGGATTTTTTTGATGGGAATAAACAAACTTTCACGGGTCTGCACTTCCACCTCGGCACGGAAAGTTTCGAATTCTACCAGCCTGTCAAGATGAGGGATGACCCGCTCTGGATTAATGTAACTCATCTTCTAATGGGAGACGATGAAAATATTGGCGCCTTCATGAAGCCGCTAGTTGGTAATTCCGGAAACAACTATTTAGCCCGTCTCCTCACTTTGCGTAACATCAACAACAGGGAGCTACATATTGATGAAGTCACTGGGGAAAAGAATACGATCGATATTGTGGTAGATATTTTCAATCGCGTAAACAGTGGAGGTACCAAGTTGTCCAAGGGTGACCTTGCTCTGGCAAAAATTTGCGCTAATTGGCCAGATGCTCGGAAGTCCATGAAAGACAAGCTCAAGACTTGGACCGAAGCTGGCTACAACTTCAATATCGATTGGCTCTTAAGGTCGGTGAATGCTGCTCTCACTGGTAAAGCTAAATTCAGCTACCTCCAAGATAAGGGTGCATCCGATATCCAAGAGGGGCTGAAGCATGCCTCCAAGCATATTGATACAAGTCTGAACCTCATCGCCGGGAGACTTGGCCTTGATCATGACCAGGTTCTTTTCGGTCGCTTCGGTGTGCCAGTGATGGTCAGGTACATGGCCCAGAAGCAAGCCCTGCTAAGTGCCGTCGAGCAAGACAAACTACTTTTCTGGTTTGCACAGGCCGGTATGTGGGGGCGATTTTCGGGGTCCACAGAAACCATGATCGAACAGGATTTGGAAGTGCTTGAGGCTGGCGGGCTCGACGCATTGCTCAAGCAGCTCCAGGCTTGGCGTGGCAACTTGAGAGTGGAGCCAGGGCATTTCACCGGTTGGAGCCTTGGCGCACGGTTCTACCCAGTTCTCTACATGCTGACCCGAATGGGTGAAGCACGAGACTGGGGTACAGGTCTGCCCCTAAGAACGAGTCTCTTGGGCAAGAGGAATCGGCTGGAAGTCCACCACATCTTTCCCAAGGCGCAGCTCTACAAATGGAATCATAGTCGGCCAGAAGTGAATGCACTGGCGAACTTTTGCTTTCTGACGAAGGATGCCAATATGAGCATCAGCAATCGCTTGCCGGAGGCTTACTTCGAGGAGATTGAGACGAGACATCCAGGAGCGCTGGCGTCACAGTGGATCCCAAGCGATCCTAATCTATGGAAAATCGATTGCTATCGAGAATTTCTCGAAGCACGACAGAAACTCCTGGCTGATGAAGCCAATAATAGATTCGAAGATCTTCTGCACGGGGATATGCAGTGGTTGGGTGTTTCTGAATCGCCCACAGTTACACTAGATGCAACATTTGTGGAAGACGAAGCAATCGAAGACGAGGAATCGGAGTTGAATCGGCTCAATGATTGGATCGGGGAGCAGAGACTATCGCGAGGACAAGTTAACTTCGACTATGCCGACCCAGAGACTGGTGAACAGAAGGCTGTTTTTGATTTGGTTTGGCCTGATGGTTTGCAGCCAGGACTGACTGCGCCAGTCGCTGTGTTGCTTAATGAGCCAATGGATGTGCTGTCATTGGCTAGTGCGGCAGGCTTTCGTTGTTTCACCTCAGTTGAAAAGTTCCGCAGTTATGTGACGAACGAAATTCTAGGGGGCGTTAACAATTAAGATCACCCCCATGCCACTTCGAAGTGCCACAGCGGATAGTCGCCTGATCGCCTGATGTCGAGTGGATGGCGGTGGGCCGGAGGATGGCAGACCATCTCTGTTCAGTACCCACGGAGGACGGTCATGCCCATGGGTCGCCTCCCATCATGGAGGCTCGTTCTCGACGGGCACGGGCCCGCCCGGAACGACCCTGGCGTCATGGAATCGACTCCTCAAAGTCCCCGAGAGTCGAGATGGATGTCATCAATGGCCGACCGGATCACCTTGGAGCGCCATATTTATCGGTCGCCGCCGCATTCGCTCCATTCGGGCGACACCCTCATTCTGGGACCGCAGCGAGTGTTGCACTTCGGAGTGGAAGTGGGGTCGTAAGGCAAGTAGGGATGAATGAATCCCCCGGCAGGACGATTTCCCGCGCCGCCCGCAATGTGCCTTACGCTGTCGGCATTTTTTCTATGGAGGTGGCAGTCGAGGAGATGGGGCTCTATCTAGGTGGATTGCCAGCAATATCGATTCAGGTATTGTCACCATGAGCAACAACATGGCAGGTTAAGTTCTATCGGTGGAGCGAATCCGCCTGAGAAATGGAAGCAATCGCTTCTCCCCAGGCGAGAGCTCCAAATGCCCCCGGATGATTTTTCCATTGGTCAAGCGATGTCCGCCATACATCGAATTGTTCCTGGGTGGCAATACCGAACTGGATCGCACTCTCCACAATGTGGTCCGACAAGTACCACTCCTGCACGAACTTATGCCAGAAGGTGACATCCTCCGGCGCAGAAAAGACTTCGAAGCTGGCCGAGGCACGGATGTCGACGAAACCCGCATCTTGGAGCAGGGACTTGATTTCCTTACCCATCTGGGGGTGACCGCCATTACCTGTGAGCAACCGTTCAAAGGTGCGAAAGGCGGAATCGAGAGTACCGAAGTGAGGTGTCATGAACGAGGCGGAACCAATCATATCCCGGGTGGCGAAAAGGCCGCCGGGTTTCAGCACTCGACGGATTTCCGCCAGCAGTGCCGTGGTGTCCGGGATATGCATGACCACTGCATGACAGTGGACAAGGTCAAACCTATCGTCCTCAAACGGGAGGTTCAATGCGTCTCCTACCTCAAATGTCGCATTGTCATGGTTGCCTGCCGCTGCCGCGGTCTTGGCAATGTCGATCTGCGACGCTTCAGAGTCGACACCATGCAATATGCCGGGATGAATGTATTCGGCCAGACCGACCGCGATGTTTCCGGGGCCGCATCCCAAGTCCAAGGCGGTCATACCGGCCTTCAGGTTGGATAACAGATAACCACAATGGGTATGAATGCTGCGTCGGGAGAGAAGCTGTAGGAAGTCTTCGTCATATCCCATGGTATAGGAAGATTCAGAAGCCGTCTCGTTAGCCTTTGTAGGGTTAGGCCTTATATTGCCTTGTGGTTTGTCGATCATGTTCCGATCAGAGCTTGGAGATCATCGAACAAATTATACGACATCGAACGAATCCCTGCATTACCCAGTTCGATGGGGGCAACATAGGAGTCGAGGCGCTCCTGTTTCAGTTGGGATGCCGGACGGTCTAGACCCGGAAGGTGTGAGAGCGGAAGATTCGTATTGCTCGGGGGTTGTGTTCGTTTTGCAAACCCTCGGCCAATCCGCTTCGAGGTAGCCGGAAAACGTTCACGAATAGGGAGTGAGGGGACAATAGGTCATGACTGGTGGGTCTGAAAAAATGTCTCCAGCCCGGAGATAATCCGGTCCACTTCATTTTCGGTGTTGTAATGGGCCATGCTCACCCGGAGAACTCCGTCCTGGGGATCCCGGATGCCGACATTTTCCAGCAACCGTCTGGCGTAGAAGTGCCCCTGTCCCGCCGCAATGCTGGCTTCGCCCAGTGTGGCCGATAGTCGGCTGGATGAGACCCCGTCACTGTGTAGCGCGAAATTCGCCTCCCGCCCATCCATGGTGCTCCGACCGAGAATCTGCAGCGGCAAACCCTCGATCCCCTGCAGGAATCGGTGGCCCAGAGCGGTTTCATGGGCATGCATCAATGTGGACACTGCCTGGGCACGAGAATAAAGACTGCCTTGGTCATGGCCAAAATGGTGTTGGTGGGATTGAGCAAAATAATCACCGAGTCCGGCCAATGCGGCGATGGAGGCGTGGTCGGGCCCGGCCGCATCGAAACGCTTTTCCGGAATCGCACGATTGAAGTAGTGGCATTGTGGGTCTAGCAATTGGGCGAAATCCGCTGCGACATACATAATGCCAAGGTGCGGAGCAAACGTCTTGTAGGTGCTGAAACAGTAGGCGTCTGGCACTAGCTGGGGAATATCCGGCCAGTTGTGGGGCGCAAAGGAGACGCCGTCCACCACCACCCGGATACCCAAAGGTCGCGCCAGGTGAATCACGTCTTCGACCGGATTGACGGTACCGAGGATATTCGAGCTATGGGTCATGCAGAGGATTTTGACGCTGTCATCCAGTAGCTCCTCGAGCTGTTTGAGGTGCAGTTCGCCGCCTGAATCCACCGTCCATGTGCGAAGTTCGGCCTGATGGCGATGGCACAGTCTTTCCCAGGCACCGATATTCGCTTCGTGGTCCTGACCCGTCACGATGATCGAACTGTCCGGTGTGATCAATCCGGTGCTGGCGTGTGCCAGGGTATTGAGGTTCTGGGTGGTGGATGGACCGATGGTGAGGGTGCCAACCTCGACGCCGAGCAGGTCCGCCATCGTCTGGCGGCCGAGGTCCATTTGTTCGCCCGCTACTCGACAGATTTTACTGGCTCCATAGGGCTGCACCTTGTTTTCCATATAGAACCGGCAATAACGGTCCAACACCGGGCCCGCCACGTAGCTGCCCCCGGCATTTTCGAAAAAGGCGGTCTGAGCGGGAAGCGATTGTTGAAAGGCCGGGAAGCAACTGCGGACGAATTCAATATCAAGAACAGTCATCGGTGGCATGGAATGAGTGGGAGAGGTGGAGTGTGTGAAAATCGTCGGGTGGTGTCAATCGGTGAGCAGATCGTTTCGAATACCGGATTTTCCTACCCGTTCGCCGCCCGGATGAATTACAATTCCTGTCGAGAGTCCAGATGATCTATGGCGGTGAAGATCGGTCTCCCTGGTGGCGATACGTTGTGAACCCGGTCAGGTCCGGAAGGAAGCAGCCGTAGCAGCCGATTCGAGTGCCGGGGTCAGGCTGGTTGGAACCGCCACCTCTTGGACCGGACTCGGTTCCTGGATGTTCCGTTGTCACACCGGATATTCCATCTTCGTCAGTCACCCCGATAACTGCACTTTCCGATCCGCCAATTTCATGAGCTATCAGGCACTGGCACGAAAATGGCGGCCGCAGACCTTTGCCGAGGTGGTCGGACAGGAACATGTGGTCTCGGCATTGTCCAATGCCCTGTCGTCAGGTCGGGTCCATCACGCCTTTCTTTTTTCGGGCACACGGGGTGTCGGCAAGACGACCTTGGCGCGGATATTCGCCAAGGCCCTGAATTGCGAGACGGGTATTACCGATACGCCCTGCGGCCAATGTGCCGCCTGTGTCGGAATCAGTGCCGGCAATTACGTGGATCTGCTGGAGGTCGACGCGGCCTCCCGGACCAAGGTGGAAGACACCCGGGAGATGCTGGAAAATGTCCAGTATGCGCCGACCTTGGGACGTTCCAAGATCTATCTGATCGACGAAGTCCACATGCTGTCCGTGCACAGTTTCAATGCCCTGCTGAAAACCCTGGAGGAACCGCCGGGGCATGTCAAGTTCCTGCTGGCTACCACCGACCCACAGAAGTTACCACCGACCATCCTGTCGCGCTGCATTCAGTTCAATCTCAAGGCGATGGATATCCAGCAGCTTCAGGATCATATGGCGCAGATACTGGAGTCCGAAAAGATTCCCTTCGATTCGGAAGGGTTGCGGATACTGGCCCGATCGGCGCAAGGCAGTGTACGCGATGCCTTGAGTCTTCTGGATCAAGCCATTGCCCATGGCAATGGGGAAGTGCGAACGGATCGGGTTCGAGTGATGCTGGGCATGATTGATGAGGCATTTGCCTTGGATCTCTTGAGGGCGGTGGTCAGTCGGGATGCGGCGGCGGTCTTGTCGACAGTGGCGGATATGGCAGTCCGTGCGGTGGATTTTCGGGCCGCATTGGAGGATATTCTGACTTTCTTGCACAATGCCGCCTTGTACCAGGTGAATCCTGATGTTCTGCAATGGAAAGGAGTCGACATGGGGGCGGTGGCGGAAGTGGCCGGGCGGGCAGATGCGGAACTGGTGCAACTCCTGTATCAGATGGCCTTGTTGGGCAAGCGGGATTTCGCCCTGGCGACCGACCCCCGGGCGGGCTTTGAAATGACGCTGCTGCGGATGGCCGTTTTCCAGCCGGACGGGACGGCGCCACAGATCCCTGGGACCACCCATACCGCTCCGACTCGCAGACAAACCGGGCGTCTCCGGCCCCAGGGACCCCAGGGGGGCGACGATTCTGTGGGGTCGGGAGCACGCTCCCCCAATGGCCGGGAGCAGGATTCGGCGGCCATGTCACCCCTTCGGAGCCACGACCTCTCCGAATCGGCGGACATTGACAGTGCCACGGGATGGGCCACATTCGCTCAGCACAATCGACTCACCGGAATTCCCCGGGAAATCGTCATGAATATGGTCCCGGTCAGGATGGAAGGAGACACTCTGGAAGTGACGCTGGATTCATCCCACAAGGGATTGCTCAATGACGACCGGACCGAGAAGATCCGTCAGCAGTGCAGTGATTATCTGGGTCGGGAGATTCAGTTCAAAGTGACGATAGGCGACAATCCGGGGTTGACGGAGGAATCGCCGGCCATGCGCCGGGAACTGGAAAAGCAGGAGCGCCAAGCCCAGGCCGAGAAAACATTTCGTGATGATCCCCATGTGCAGGAAATGCTCGATCAGTTGGGGGCCGAGATCGTGCCAGATTCGATCCGTCCGCCTAGTCAGGAATCGTCCACAGAATGACGGTGGAGTGTATATTCATAGCAACACATTGCATTGATTGCGGGAGACAGACCGATGAAAGATCAACTAGGCAATCTGATGAAACATGCTCAGGCGATGCAGGAAAACTTGCAGAAGGCCCAGGCGGAACTGGCGGATACGGAAGTGGTCGGCCGGTCGGGGGCGGGCATGGTGGAGGTGGTCATGACTTGTCGTCATGATGTTCACCGTGTCGTCATTGATCCGGCCTTGATGTCCGATGACAAGGAAGTGCTGGAGGACCTGGTTGCCGCGGCGGTGAATGATGCCATCCGTCAGGTCGAGAAAACCGCCCAGGAAAAGATGGGCGGTCTGACCGCCGGACTCAACATTCCCGGCCTGAAGCTGCCTTTCTGATGTGGGTTGGGCATCGTGGCTGACCCACACGCGGTTGGAGTACTCAAAGAAGCCTTGTGCCGGTTGCCGGGGGTCGGTCCAAAATCCGCACAACGGATGGCGTTTCACTTGCTGGAACGGGACCGTGAAGGGGCACGCCAGATCGAAGAAGCCATTCACCAAGCCCTCCATCGGGTGACTCACTGTCGTCGCTGCAACAACTTCAGCGAAACGGAACTCTGTCATATCTGCAACTCACCCCACCGGGATCTGTCCTGCATTTGCGTGGTGGAAACACCGGCGGATCTGGATGTCATCGAACAGGCAGGTATCTACCGGGGGGGCTATTTTGTCCTCATGGGCAGCTTGTCCCCTCTGGACGATATCGGTCCGGATCAACTGGGGGTGAACCAGTTGCTGGCATTGCTGGAAAACACGCCGGTTAATGAGCTGATTCTGGCGACCAACCTCACCATTGAAGGTCAGGCCACGGCCGATTTCCTGATCGATTTGATGGCACCCAAGGGCGTGACTATTACACGTCTCGCCAGGGGATTGCCCATGGGGGGGGAACTGGAATACATGGATCCGGCCACTTTAAATCAAGCATTTGAGGGCCGCAATCCGGTCCGACCTTGATGACGGGGCTGAAGAACGGTATGCAGCGCTATGCGGCGTGCGTTGAATACTGTGGGTGGCGCTATGCTGGCTGGCAGCGCCAAAAGCATGCGGCTTCGGTCCAGGAAGCCATCGAACGAGCCATCAGTCGGGTGGCAAACCATCCTGTCACCGTCGTCGCTGCCGGACGAACAGACGCCGGAGTTCATGCCTGCGGACAATTTCTTCATTTCGACACCCCTCACCGAAGACAGTCGGTCAATTGGTTGCGGGGTGTCAATACGTGGCTGCCGGATGATATCAGTCTGATCTGGACACAGCCGGTGACCGATGCCTTCCATGCCCGATTCCATGCACAAGGGCGGCATTATCGCTATATCATGCTGAACCGGGAAGTGAGTCCATCCTATTTGCATGGTCGGGTGACTTGGTATCGTTGGCCCCTGAGCCTCAAAACCATGCAGTCCGCCGCGGAGAGTCTGCTGGGGGTTCATGACTTCAGTGCTTTTCGGGCGGCTGGATGCCAATCCCGCAACCCGGTGAAGGAACTGCGTCGACTGGATATCGGACAGACCGGTCACTGGATCTGGTTTGACGTCTCCGCCGATGGGTTCCTCCATCACATGGTGCGAAACCTGGTGGGGGTGCTCTGCGCCATCGGCCAGGGAAGGGAACGACCCCAATGGGCCCAGGAAGTGCTGATGTCACGGGATCGGAAAAATGCTGGCGTGACCTTGCCTCCCGACGGGCTGTATTTCGTCGGAGCCGACTATGCCCCCCGATTTGGCTTGCCGCCGCCGCCGCCGGTTTGCCGGTTTTGGTAGAATTCTCCCCTGACTTGCACCAATGGGTGATCATGAGCCGGCCCCTTCGAACCCGAATCAAGATTTGTGGCATTACCGACCTGCAAGCCGCCCGAGCCGCGGTGGCTGCGGGGGCCGATGCGATCGGACTGGTCTTCTACGAACCGAGTCATCGGCATCTGACCTTGGAACAGGCCTTCGAAATACGCGCTTCTCTGCCCCCCCTGGTGGATTGTGTGGCGGTCATGGTCAATCCTGAACCGGATGATGTCGTTGCCATGATTCAGCAGGTCGGTCCGACATTGCTTCAGTTTCAGGGTGAGGAGCCGGATGATTTTTGTGCGGGGTTCGGGTTGCCGTATCTCAAGGGTATCCGGGTGTCCCGGACCACCGACCCGGCGGCTCGGGAGCGAGACTACCCACACTGTCAGGGCATCTTGCTGGATTCGTTCGTGCCGGACCAGTATGGGGGAAGCGGTCATCGATTTGACTGGCGTCGGGCGGATTATGATGGTGTTAAACCGTTGATCCTGGCCGGTGGACTGGATGTCGACAATGTTCGGTATGCCTTGGAAATGGTGCGACCCTATGGCGTGGATGTGAGCAGCAGTGTGGAAACGGACGGTACCAAAGATTCAGGCAAGATCATGGCGTTCTGCAGGCAAGTCCAGGCAGTGGATGCCGACATGGGCTCTTTTCCCAACTCCGGGGGGTGATGATGAGCTGGTTGGACAAGATCATTCCTCCCAAGATTCAGACCCGAACTGGTCTGGGCAAACGCGGGGTGCCGGAAGGGTTGTGGAGCAAATGCAAAGCCTGTCAGGCCATGCTCTATCGAGAGGAACTGAATCTTAGCCTGCAGGTTTGTCCGAAGTGCAATCACCATATGCGCCTGGGGGGACATGAGCGCCTAGAGGCTTTCCTCGACAAAGATAGCCTGGTCATGCTGGGTGAAACGATAGAACCCAAGGACATGCTCAAATTCCGGGATCAGAAACGCTATCGGGACCGTCTGGCAGAAGCGCGCAAAACCACCCGCGCGACCGAAGCCATCGTGGGCGCACATGGCACCCTGCAGGGGGCGGCCGTGGCCGTCCTGGCGTTCGACTTTGGCTTTCTGGGAGGCTCCATGGGGTCGGTGGTCGGGGAACGCTTCGTCCGGGTGGCCGACTATAGTCTGGAACACCGCATTCCGTTGATCTGTTTTTGCGCTTCCGGCGGAGCTCGCATGCAAGAGGCGCTGTTTTCCCTCATGCAGATGGCCAAGACATCCGCCGCGATCGCCCGCAATCGCCGTGAGGGGATACCGTTCATCTCCGTGCTGACCGACCCCACCATGGGGGGGGTGTCGGCCAGTCTGGCCATGTTGGGAGACATCATTATTGCAGAACCCAATGCTTTGGTGGGATTTGCCGGCCCACGCGTCATTGAGCAAACCGTCCGACAGACCTTGCCGGAGGGCTTCCAGCGGGCCGAGTTTCTCTTGGAACACGGTGCGATTGACATGATCGTGGATCGTCGGCATATGCGGGATGAGATTTTCAGCTTGTTGGACAAGCTGGGTTTTGGGGTGGATCAGCCGATCAGGTCGGCGGATGGTCAAGATCCATCGGTGGAGGTGACGGGAGCGATTGAAGCCGAAATTGTCTACGAAACGTCCCATCCGGGAGTTGGCGGATCGCACAACTCCCTGAAGGCGGGGGATCTCGCCTGAATTGAACGCCTTTCATTCGTCCCGCCTGGCAGGTTGGCTGGATCATATCCAACGTCAGCATGGGCGGACTATGGACCTCAAACTGGACCGCGTGTCGGAGGTCTGGGCGCGTCTGGGTGGGGGTCGTCCGCCCATCGTGATTACCGTGGCAGGCACCAATGGAAAGGGTTCCTGCGTCGCGATGCTGGAGTCGATTCTTGGCAAGGCGGGTCACCGTACGGGCAGTTACACCTCCCCTCATCTGGTGCGTTACAACGAACGGATCTGCATTGACGGAAAACCCGCCGAGGATCCGGCAATCATCGCGGCATTTCAGCGCATTGAGATCGCCCGCCAGGAGATTGGCCTGACCTATTTCGAATTTGGCACCCTGTGTGCCTTGCTGGTATTTCAGGCGCATAACATCGACGTGGCGATCATGGAAGTGGGTATGGGGGGTCGGTTGGATGCCGTGAACATGATCGAGAATGATTTGGCCCTGATTACGTCTGTGGGACTGGACCATCAGCAGTGGCTGGGCACGGACCGGGAGCAGATCGGCTGGGAAAAAGCCGGTGTCATCAAGCCCGGGGCCTTTGTGGTCAGTGCCGATCCGTTACCGCCCGCGGCCATTGCGGCCACGGCGGCAAAGCGACAGGCGGTCCTGCTGCAAAACGCCGAGCACTATTTTATCGAAGTGGAAGGAAATGGCCCAACCTGCCGTTGGCGAAGCGAACATCTCGCGGTCCCGGCACCTTGGCGACAGGTGGCAGGGCTTCCACCATGTCTTCTTGGGCACTGGCAGATCCAGAACCTGGGCGGTGTGGTTGCCGCGCTGGCTCTGCTGTCCAGCCGGACCCGGGTGATGCCTGAACATCTTGCCCCGGGGCTGTTCACGGTTCGATTGCCTGGCCGCTGTCAGGTGGTCGAACAGGATCCGTTGACCCTCATGGATGTCGCCCATAATGCCGATTCAGCCACCGCCTTGGCCGGCTTTTTGGATGCCCACCCAGTGTCCGGTCGAACTCATGGTGTGTTTGGTATCTTGGTTGACAAGGCCTTGGATGCGGTGCTGGCGGATCTCGGCAAGCGGGTGGACTGTTGGCACTTGGCGGGTATCGCCGGCGAACGGGGGCAGTCGGGTGAGAAACTGGCGGAAACCATGCGTTGCCGATATCCCGACCGACCGATAACAGCCTATCGAAATGCGGTCGATGCCTATCAGGGTGCCCGTGCGGCAGCCGGTCCAGATGATCGGGTCGTGGCGTTTGGCTCATTTTTTATTGTCGGTGATATAATGGGCTCTTTTAAAAATCACAGCACGGCTTCGTTGCGTTCTGGTGTTGAGCTGATCTCCCAGTCAGACTGCTCGGCACGATGACCCTGGCCCACTATCCTGTTCAACGTCTGCCTACCCAAGCTCGCTGATGCCGAAACTTGCCAGGAGAGCTGAATCGGAATACGAACTCAAGCATCGCATCACCGGGGCCATCATCCTGGTGACGGCGGTGGTTCTCATCGTCCCGCTGTTGCTGTCAGGGCATAGCCCATCCGGGCCTGACAGCACGTCGGATACGTCCTTCCTCACTGACTCGTCCAGTCGTTCTCGAACGATTCCACTGAACCTCAACAACGTCATGGACCCAGTCCCGAAAGATGATAGCGACGGTCTTTCCGACTCGTCTGTCGAGGCAAGAAATCGCACCGAGGAGAACCAATCGGCGGCCGGGAACGACTCTTCCAAGCCCGCCTTGGTCATGACGCAAACTTCTGATCGGTCCCAGGAATCCCCCCAGGCGACGGTCCCGTCCAGGGAGCCCGAGCGATCTCAGAATGAGGACGGCTGGTTTGTGCGGGTCGGGACCTATGCAAAACAAAACAATGTGGATGTCATGGCGGATCTTCTGAAGAAAAACGGTTATCAGCCACGCATGAAATCGGTCATGACCGCACAGGGCCAACAATCTACGCGGATTTGGCTGGGTCCGTATGTCCAGCGGGATGCGGCGGACAGTGTGAGCGAACGCCTCTTCGAACTGATCGGTGAGAAAGGCTATGTGACGGGCGACAATTCATGACTTTCCGCCCCGATTGATCTGCATGAATCCTGTCGACATCGTCATTTTGGTCATTCTCGTGATTTCCACCCTGATGGGGGTATATCGTGGCTTTGTTCGAGAGGCGCTGTCTTTGGCGGCCTGGGTGGTCGCAGTCTATGTGGCCTGGCAGTTTGCGGTGCCGGGTGCGGCTTTGCTGGAAGATCATATCAGTCAGATTTCGTTGCGCGTGGCCGCTGCCTTTGCCATCATTTTTGTGGCGGTGCTGATTGCCGTATCCATCCTGAGCTTCATGCTCTACCGGCTGTTTGCCCTCACCGGTATCAGCGGTCTGGATCGATCCCTGGGGGCTGTCTTTGGGATCACGAGGGGGGTGATTCTGGTGGCCGCGGCCATTCTCGCGGCGGTATATATGAATTTTGCCGCTCAGCCTTGGTGGCAGGGGGCAAATCTGGTGATGTATTTCACCCCAGTAACGGATTTTCTGCTGTCTCTCATGCCAGCGGAAGCGGTGGAAAATTTTCGACCCTTGGTAACCTGATCCGGCTTCATTGCGGTCGGCATGTGGTGGAGGCAAGACTATGTGTGGAATCGTTGGCATCCTTGATCACCAGCGGGTCAACCAACAACTCTATGATGGCTTGACCGTGGTTCAGCATCGAGGGCAGGATGCGGCGGGTATCATGACCAGTGATGGCCACCGCGTGTTCCTGCGCAAAGACAACGGGCTGGTGCGGGATGTCTTTCATACTCGCCACATGGTGCAACTGGAAGGGAACATGGGTCTTGGCCACACCCGGTACCCCACTGCGGGCTGTGATTCCCGGGCCGAGGCCCAGCCCTTCTATGTGAATTCCCCGTTTGGCATCGCACTGGGGCACAATGGTAATCTGATCAATGCGGACCGACTGCATGAGGAGTTGTTCCGCCAGGAACTGCGGCAGATCAATACGACTTCCGATTCGGAAATCCTTCTCAATGTCCTAGCTCACGAACTGCGCAACAGCATCACCACCTGTCAACTCAATGTGGGCCCACGGGAAGTCTTCAATGCGGTTCGCAGGGTGATGCGTCGTTGTCAGGGGGCTTACTCGGTGATTGCGATGATCGTGGGTATTGGGATCGTGGCTTTCCGGGATCCCCATGGGGTCAGACCCTTGATTCATGGCATCCGGTCCGATGATGGGCATACGGCCCATATATTCGCCTCCGAGAGCGTTGCGCTAGATGTGCTCGGTTATGAACGGGACCGGGACGTCAAACCGGGTGAAGCCATGCTGGTGGATATGCAAGGGACACTGCATCAAGCCGATTGTCATGAAAAGACCAGTTACAATCCCTGTATCTTCGAATATGTATATCTGGCACGTCCAGACTCCATTCTCGACGATGTGTCGGTGTATCAATCCCGCATGGAGATGGGCAAGCGGTTGGGGTGCAAGTTGCAACGCGATTGGCCAGATCATGATATTGATGTGATTATTCCGGTGCCGGATACCAGCCGTACCGCAGCACTGGAAGTCGCCAAGCAACTCAGGGTGTCCTATCGGGAAGGGTTCGTCAAGAATCGCTATATCGGCCGAACCTTTATCATGCCTGGCCAAGCGGAGCGCAGGAAGTCCGTGCGTCAGAAGCTGAACGCCATTGGCGCCGAGTTCGCCGATAAGAATGTCCTCTTGGTGGATGACTCCATTGTTCGAGGTACGACCTCATCCCAGATCATCGAACTGGCCCGAGAGGCGGGTGCGAGGAAAGTGTATTTTGCCTCGGCCGCGCCGCCGGTGCGCTATCCCAACGTCTATGGCATCGACATGCCGTCATCCCATGAACTGGTGGCACACAACCGCAGCATTGACGAGATCTGTGTCCGGATTGGAGCGGACCGACTGATCTACCAAGACCTCGATGACATGGAGGCATCGGTCCAGCAGTTCAATCCGAAGCTGACGGGCCTTGACACCTCGTGCTTCAGTGGCAATTACATCACAGGGGATGTCACCGCCGATTATCTGGCTCAAGTGGACAGCATCCGTAATGACGAGGCCAGGACAACCCGCCATGGTGAATTGGATTTGGCCGAAGTCGGTATGTGTGACAGCGCATCACCTGACCAGGTCGGGCATCGGTGACGAGTTCAAACCAAGGCGGAAACCCTGGTCCGGGACCATGGTGATTTCCGTTCCTGTAGACGATTGGTCAAGGGTTTTTGGCGAGGCTAGGGGTGGAGGGTATGTGGTGATATCCGACTACATCCTATCCTCTGAAAGCCCCTGGCTGTCCTGTCATCCCACGCTACGACACCCCGATTCTCGGGCGTCACCCGTGGTTTTTGCATGGAGGCCTCCAGAGTCCCGGTGAAGTGGATTGCCGGCGGCTGGTCAAATGGTCACTGGCTGAACAATTGAGTCGAGACAAGGTGATGGGACAGGGGCGACGCCCATGGGTCAAGACCCAGTCGCTTCAATGCCACCAGCATGGTGGCTTGATTGCTGGTGACGACAGGTTTGCCGAGATGCCTTTCGATGTCAATAATGGCTTCGGTCGCCCGATAATCCGTACAGGAAATGACAATGGCCTCGGCCGACTTGTGATCAGCGGCGAGAGCCGTATCGATAATTTCTTCCGGGAGGGTGTTGCCGACGGCTTCGTTGCTCAAGGGGAAGGGGGCGTCGACTCGGTGTACGCATTCCAAGTCAAAAGACTCGAAAAAATCGATAGCCAAATCATTCAAGGTGGCGATATAGGGTGAGGTAAAAGCAAATCGACACACTCCGATGGCTTGCAGCACTTCAACGACGGCGGCAGCTGCGGTGACCGCCGGGACCCGGGCGACTTGTTCGATGTGATATTGCAATGTGCGATCGTAATCCGGCCCCTGGGCGAGCGTGGCTGATGTGCAACCATAGACAATGAGGTCGGAGCGGCAGTGTTTCAGGCTTTCGATCACCTCATCCGCCAGCGTGTTCGAGTATTGCCGCATCTGGGTTTCATCGGGAATCTGGTCTACGTCATAACCGCCGGCCCGGGCGAAATGAAGCGAAACACCGGGGGGAGCCAGCATCGTCAGGTCCGGTTCGAGATTGGTGTTGGTGAACGGCACCACCACACCGATTTTCGCCAGCCCCCGGCTCGGCCATCGGGAATCCAGTTTCACACGACACCGCTGATAATCTGGTTTTTTCCGGGTCGGGGTGACCGCTTCGTCAATCTGTCCGCCGTCGGTCACCACCACACCATAGATGTCGGTGGCGGCTTGGGGCGAGACGAGTCCGAGGCGAACATCTCGTGCGACGGCGGCCGGATCGCGATCCCGGGGGTCGCCAAAACCGCCACCGCCTGGGGTTTCCCAAGTCAGCAAATCGCCCGCAGGGATCAGTTGCTCACCCTTGCCCTTGAGCGTGGCACCGGAACGCAGGGTGATGCGTCCTAGTGAGCCCTCGTGGCCACCGTTTCTCCCGCGGGCGGGATACTTCGTGCGCTCGACGCCCGCGAACAGCAAGATCGGCGCGTTTTCATTGCTTTCCAGCTCAATCACCTGACCCAGTCCACCGCGAAATTTCCCCGCCCCGCCACTGTCACGGATCAGTTCCCGACGACGGATTCTCACCGGTGCAGTACTCTCGGCGACTTCCACTGGCGTACCCCACAGCCCGCTCGGGTAGGCGGTGGCGGAAAGGCCATCCCGGGTTGGTCGGGCACCGGTCCCCCCCGAATGACACAACTCGGTGGCGAAGGGGGTGATGTGGCGGGTGGTGGAATCGACCGCCGGAGCGTGGCGAAGAGGCAGATCATACAGACATGAAGCCCCTTCCGCTGGGGTGGATCCGGGCAATGCGCTGTGAAGGCAACCGAACATGAGGTCGGCCACCATTTGACCGATACAGTGCCGCATCGCGACCGGGGCCGGGTATTGCGCATTGAGAATGCAGTGGGTCGGGGCCGTGAATCCGAACGGTGATAGTGAGCCGGCATTGTTGGGGATCTCGGCCCCGATCAGACAGCGCATGGCAAAGACTGCATAAGCCTCGGTGTACTTGATCGGCACATTGATGCCCCGCAGCGAATGTCCGGAAGTGCCGCTGAAATCGGTCGTGATTTCAGTACCGGACACCGTCATCTTGGCTCGCAGACGGATTTCGAAGTCGTACCCGTCGGTCATCAATTCGTTCTCATAGACGCCGTCCGGTATGGCGGCGATCTCCGCTTCCATCGCGGTTCGGGAAGTGATCAGTATGTGTGACGCGAGTGGATCGATGTGGTCGAGTCCAAATTCGCCCATCATTTCGGAAAGTCGTACTGCTGCCACGTCACAGCAGGCAATGAGGGCATAGAAATCCCCTTCATTGGAAATCGGTGACCGTGAATTCGCCTTCATGATATCGATAACCAGGGTGTTGACCTCACCTCGATCCACCAATTTTAGGGGGGGCAGGTAGAGTCCTTCGTCGAAGATATCACTACCATCAGGCCCCATTCCCAGACCACCGACATCGTAGAGGTGCGAGGTACAAGCCCCCAATGCCACCACCTTGTCTTGATGAAAGATCGGTGCCAGCATGAGGACATCGTTGAGATGTCCTGAACCGATCCAAGGGTCATTGGTCATGTAGACATCGCCAGGATGCATGGTGTCTTGCGGAAAATGCCGGAGCATTTTTGCCACGGAGGCCGCCATGGTGTTGATATGACCCGGTGTGCCGGTAACCGCTTGCGCCAGCATATGTCCCTTGACGTCGAAAATCCCGGCTGAAATATCGCCGCACTCGCGCACAATGGGACTGAAGGCGGTGCGCATCAGTACCTGCGCCTGTTCCTCGACAATGGCCATCAGACGATCCCACATGACCTGAAAATCGATCATGGAGGGGGACTTGACTGGCATCGGCAGGGGAGATGTGTCACGACGGGTCATGACGATGTTGCCACCGGGGTCGATATCGGCAAGAAACGCGGCGGGGACGAATGTAGTGGTCTGGGGCTCGACAATCAGGGCGGGTCCCGGAATCTCGTCACCGGGTTCGAGCCCCTTTCGTGGGTAGACATCTGCGTCGATCCGATGTTCGGTTTGACCCAGATAGAGGCTCCGTCGGGAAGAGGGATGAACAAGTCGGGTTTCAGCCTTTTCAATGATGGTGTCTGTTGGTGGGACCACGTTGCTCACGGTGATCGACCAGTTCATGATTTCGATCTGCATCCCCGGTACCACATGCTGGAAGAGGCGGGTATATTCGATTTCGAATCGTCTGGTCAGTACGGACAGCTTGGCTTCATCAACCAGTCCATCGGGAATGACGACCTCAATTTCATGGCCTTGCCCGGCGTATCGCATGAAGGCAATGCGGCGGACGGTCAGGGCCTCATTCGGCGCCGCGGCAACCACCACTGTTCGGGCTTCCTGTTCCAGCTGTCCCAACAGCGTGTTGATTTCATCGAATGCGACGGCGTCCAGGCGAACGTGATGGCTTTGCACGATTTCATAGGCGACCGGAGCAAACAGAAATCCGATGGCCGATCCCACTCCCGGGTCGGGTGGCACGATGATCCGGTGGATGCCGATTCTTTCCGCCACACGGGTTGCATGCAAAGGGCCGTTTCCGCCAAAGGCAATCATGGTGCAATTGGCCAGATTCTTGCCCCGTTCGACAGCGTGGATGTGCGCTGCATTGGCCATGGCTTCATCGACAGTTTGCGAGATCCCATCGGCGCCGGCGGTGACCGTGGTATCAAGCGGTACTGCGATGGCTTGGTGGATAACGTGGCGAGATAGATCCAGACGCAGTTGGAGACGCCCTTCGGCAAAATCCGACGGATCGAGGTAGCCGGCTACCAGGTCGGAGTCCGTGACGGTCGGCGCATTGCCCCCTCGTCCGTAACAAGCCGGTCCAGGATCCGAGGAGGCGCTTTGCGGACCCACCCGCAGCCGTCCGAGTGAATCCACGGCGGCAATGGAGCCGCCACCCGCTCCGATCTCGATCATGTCGATCACCGGAATTCGTGCGGGTATCCCACTGCCTTTGAGAAACCGATCTGCCCGATCAATTTCGAAGCTGCGCGAACTCCGAGGTTGGGCATTCTCAATCAGGCACACCTTGGCGGTCGTGCCTCCCATGTCAAATGACAGTGCATCGGAAACGCCGTGTTCTGCGGCCACACGGGCCGCCAGGATGGCCCCGCCGCTTGGACCGGACTCCACCAGTCGGATCGGAAACCGGGTCGCGGTGTCCAACGTGGTCATTCCCCCTCCAGAGGTCATCATGTAAAGCGGACAGTCAAAGCCTTGCGAGATCAGTGTGGTTTGCAGTTCCTGCAGATAAGAATTCATCAAGGGCTTGATATAGGCATTGCACACCGTAGTGCACATGCGATCGAATTCGCGTATCTCTGGGGACACTTCACAGGATAGGGATACGGGCAGATGGGGGGTGACTTCGCGTAAACGGTCACGAATGCGTTGCTCGTGCCAAGGGTTTTGGTAGCTGTGCAAAAGGCAAACCGCCACGCTATCAACGCCACTGTCAATCAGGGATTGAATGGATTGATCCAGGGAAATCCGATCCAGAGGTTCAATGATCTCGCCTGTGGGACTGATGCGTTCACGGACTGCGAAGATGTGATCGCGCGGCACGATGCGGTCGGGCTGTTCGATGTTGATGTCGTATTGGTTGTAGCGTCGTTCGTATCCGATCTCAAGGATATCGCGGAAACCGGTGGTGGTCATGACACCCACTTTGGCCCCTTGACGCTCGATCAGTGCGTTGGTGGCGAGTGTGGTGCCGTGGATAACCAATCGGAAGTCCTGTGGCTTGAGTCCACTGGAAAGAAGGGCATGGTCGATCCCTTCAAGGACCCCCGACACGGGCTGTTCGGGGGTGGTCAGGGTTTTTGCCGTATGGATTGTGTCATCCACCGAGATGGCGATATCGGTAAATGTTCCACCGATATCGATCGCCAGCCGGGATTGGGCGATCGGGTTCATCATGTCTTACCTAGGCGAGGCCCGAGAGCCTGTGATTCGTGTCGCGACACGATACGCGATCAGGTTCGTTGTCTCTTCAACCAGCCCACAAAATCGTTGTGAATGAACGACAACAGCGGACTCGTTCCGAGGCGAAAGGCGAGTGATGCTCACCGTCTGGCATGCCAAGTCAGGTTGCGTGCAAACGATCTATCTGCGCATGGTCAGTTGGCCGTTCTCAAGATAGATGACACTTTTTCGTTGCCCCCAGTCCCCGAGAACGTATCGGAGTGCCGGTGTGCCATCGATCTCGAACTCGTGAACCGCCGGTCTGTGGGTATGACCATGAATCAGGATTCGCGATTCATGATCACGCATCATGGCGTCCACTGCGGATTGGGTGACGTCCATGATCTCTGGCGGTTTTCGCTTCTTGTTGTGCTCACTTTCCCGGCGCATGGCCAGTGCGCTGGCCATGCGTTGTGGCAGGGGTTGGTTCAGGAATGCCAGTTGCCACTTGTGCGACAGCATGTGGCGACGGGCAGATTGATGTTCCAAATCATCGGTACACAAGGAGTCGCCATGGGTGAGAAGCACCCGGATGCCATCCGGTTCAATCACCACCGGATCCGGCATCAGGGTGCAGCCGGTCCGCTCGGCAAACTGTTTGCCAACCAGAAAGTCCCGATTCCCATGCAGGAAACGGATTGCCGTGCCCGCTTCCACAGTGCGGCGCAATGTGGCTTCCACCTGCTGGTGTCCGAGGGCCTCAGCGCCATCGTCCCCCACCCAGTAGTCGAAGAGGTCCCCGAGAATATACAGTTGGCTGATATACCGGCTGGCATGGGCGATGAACTGTTCAAACAAGATGGTGGAAGTGGGCATCTCGGGGGTGAGATGCAGGTCCGATATGAAGGCGATGGTCACAGGGCAAGATCAAGGGTAAAACAATGAGATAGGTTCCCACAGCAAACTATTGTACCATCCCCCTCCCTCCGCCCAGCTGCGCCGTTACGACTCTTTCACCCAACGATGAATACTGATTTGCAACCGGTCGTTCTCTACGACACCTATCACCGTGAGTTGCGGGCATTCGATTCCCTGGAGCCAGGCAAGGTGAAGATGTACTGTTGCGGACCGACGGTCTATGACTATGCCCACATCGGGAATCTCCGCACCTACCTGTTCGAGGATTTATTGAGGCGCACATTGTCCATGGCAGGATATGAAGTGCATCATGTAATGAATATTACGGATGTGGGCCATCTCACCTCGGATGCCGATACCGGTGAGGACAAGATGGAAAAGGGAGCCATCCGGGCTGGTCTTTCGGCCTGGGAAATCGCCGAGCGTTACACACAGGCATTCAAGGAGGATTTGGAAGCACTCAATATTTTGGAACCTCATATCTGGTGTCGGGCCACGGATCACATTGCAGAGCAGATTGCGGACATTCAGAAAATCGAACACCGGGGCTATACCTACATCACGGATGACGGTGTCTACTTTGATACATCCAAGTTGGAAGGGTACGGTTTTCTGGCCCGACTGGATGTCAGTGGACTCAACGCTGGCTCCCGGGTGGATTTGGGCGAAAAACGGAATGTCACGGACTTTGCCCTGTGGAAATTCAGTTCACCGGACCGCCGACGACAGATGGAGTGGGACAGTCCCTGGGGGCGTGGGTTCCCGGGATGGCATATCGAATGCTCTGCCATGTCGGTAAAATATCTTGGCAAGCTGTTCGACATCCATTGTGGAGGCAAGGATCATATCCCGGTCCATCACAGCAATGAAATCGCCCAAAGTGAAGTCGCGCACGGTACCTCGCTGGCGAATTACTGGCTGCATGGGTACTTCCTGGAACTGGACCATTCAAAGATGTCCAAGTCCAGTGGAGAGTTTCTGCGAATGCAGACCCTGCGGGACCAGGGATATGATCCCTTGACCTATCGCTATCTCTGTCTTACCGCCCATTATCGCAACGATCTCAAATTCACCTGGGAGAGCTTGGACAGTGCGTCGGTGGCGTTGTCTCGGTTGCGTGATCTGGTCTTGGCCGATGACGAAGTTGGGCAGGTGGACAAGGCGTGGCTGCAGACGTTTCACTCGCACATGCAGCAGGACCTGAACACTCCGAAGGCTCTGGCGATACTTTGGGGGCTGGTCAAATCGGATCTGCCGGTGGCTGACCGCCGGCAAACCCTGCTGGCCATGGACGAAGTGTTCGGGCTGGGTCTGGCGAACTGGTCAGGCTTGCTGGAGGAGGTGCCCGCCGAGATTGTGGTGCTCATGGAAAAGCGTGACCTGGCCCGGGCTGAACGGGACTGGGCCCGAGCAGATGAGTTGCGGGATATGGTGCAAGCGAAGGGCTATGAGATTAAGGATGGTCCTGACCAATCCCGGGTGAGGCGGCGTTGACCTGACAGACCGCTTGGTCCGGGCGAAATCTTCCCGAGCGGACCGCCACTTCCGCCAGTCTGGGTGGCCTGTTGATCCTCGTACGACGGGTTCGAACCTGTCAATCGGTCAACGTCTTGGCCCTGTCCGCCTTGGTCTCAATACCGACGAACGTCCCGCGGCAGCACATGACGTAATCAGGCAGCCCCGATTTTCCGTAAGCCCCGCCTACTGGCATGTCATACCAAAGTTGACCGTCCGGATATTTATAAGACTGTAGAAACTGGGTCACCCGCTTTTTGATTTTTCCCTCCAGCGTCATGTTGCTTTCTTCCCCCGGCGGTCGGGACAAATTTCATTGGAAGCGCAGTAAGGACACAAACCGCTGGGCTTGGTCGGCCACAACCCGGTGTTCATGCAGTCCTCCACGCTCTCGATATCTGGACATGAACTTGTCCCAGTACCGGTCATAGTGGTCTTCGCGTGAGTAGGTGCGAGGCTCTTCCAGATGGTTCTCCTTGAGCCAAGCGTACATCACCGTCACTTGGTCCACCTCGGGTCGGGTCTCCCACAACATGCAAGCTCCCAGTTCCAGTTGGTCGTGTTTAGATACTTGGGTCTGCGCCGCCCCGTCTTCCAGTCTATCAACAGAGCGCCTTGATGGTTTATCAAGATGACGTCTGCCTTGTAGCGCATCCAAATATCAGGGTCGTACCAGTCTCCTGGGATCCCACCCTCGAAGATGGCTATCGACTCTTCAAACAGTTTCTCGTCGTACCCCTCGGCCTGATCAATTACTTGGCACAAGGGTTCCCACGGCTTAGCTTCCGTCGGCAGCGCCTCTTTTTCTGACAAGCGCTTGTCGATTGCTTCGTGGATCCGGTTCCCGGTCTTGGCTGCCTCGTTGTAGACCGGCTTGACGGTCCGGGTCACAAACTCGTGATGAACGCAAGCGGACAACGCCTGAACTTGTCCAGCTTGGTAAATGAATAAGAAAATTCATTTCGCTTCTCTGTAGTTGTCTGATATGCCTTCCTCACTGGCGAAAGGAACCTCGGGAAACCATTCGGGGGTATTCCCATCACTTCTCCCATGAACTCCAGCAACGCTTCCGCCGTGCCCTTGTTGGGTGACTGCCACCAGCTCGCCGTGGAACGGCGACACTATCCGAATGGCTATCCCTTCGCGCTTCGCTCACCTGATGATCTCCACCCTGTTCTCCATCACCAGAAGGTGGGCCAAGCGCTGACACAAGTTCTCAAACAGCTTGGCTCCGCAGAGTTTCTCCACTTTACCACGGGGCTTGTCATACAGGTAAGCGTTTGCCCCCACTCCACCTCAACTTGGGAATACCACAGATGCATCCGTCCCGGGGTAGTGTCATAAGTTACGCAAGATGTGTCCAAATAAAGACGTCATCGTAGCGCTTGGCTCCATCTCAGCCATGCCGTTATCCGCCGTGCCCGTATGCACCCGGTCCCGAATCGGCCCCATCCGCCGGACAATGACCTCGGTCACGGCCGCCGCGGTCTTTCCTGACACCTAGATCAGCACCCTATACTTCGAGGCCCGGTCGGTGCATCACCCCGATAATCAGGTCGAGTTCCCAGTCCCCGAACCGGCACTTGGCCTCCCCAATCCGCCAGGCGTTCGATGATGTCCACCCGACCGGGAAGATGATCTCGTCCCGCGTGTCGGCCCGCCCGGATGGACTGATAGAACCATTCCCGGCCGGTCGTTCGGCCATGTCCACCCGACCGGGAATATGACCCCACCCCGCCAGTCCGCCTGCCGGTCAGCCCAGATATACCGGATATACTGGTAGATCCACTCTTTCCCCGCCATCACTTCCCCTTGTTGCCGATACCGGTCCGCGACCTGTTCCTGGCCTCATCCCTCCCGCCACCGACAATCGCTCGGGGGTTATCCGGAGGGGTACAGAAGAGGCATCCTGACGCCAGGTCGTCGCCTTGCCCTAGGCTTGCCGTTGTCGATAGCTGCGCTGCCCTGCCCGTGGTGGCGGGCAATCTCGTGTTTCAACAGACCCCGATGTAAGTGTTGCACTTCAGAGTGGAATCCGGGGCATGGATGTAATCTGGACTCGTTCTTTGAAACGTCCAGTACCACGCCCAGTGAGCTGTCCGTCATTTCGCCCGATTTTTTTCATTTTTCACATTGCCAGACATCGGTCGCATATACTACAATACAATTGATCTCGGTTAATGTTGCGGGGTGGAGCAGTCTGGCAGCTCGTCGGGCTCATAACCCGAAGGTCGTAGGTTCGAATCCTGCCCCCGCTACCACCTATACCAACACTCCCGAGGAAACCTCTCCGGGAGTGTTTGTTTTTGAGACCCCACTTCCAGTCTGAAGGGCAACACTCGCCCCGCTCCCGGCATGAGGGCATCCCCCAAATGAAGGGAGCGGAGCGGCGACCGGGAAATCCTCTTGAGGTTGACTCCCCCCCCCCGTTGTATAACTCCCCCCTAAATCCAGGCCTGAACTGGAGAACGGTACAAGAAATGTGCCTGTTCGCTGCGTTCGGCCAGATCACTTGTCCGATTGATTACTGAACCCGGGAGGAACAGCGATGCCCATCTTTATCGACGCCTACGAATACGAGGGAAAAGGATACGCAGATATTGGAAGCCAGGTGTATCAGGCAACCGATGGATACGACCTGTTCGTCTTCTCAATGCGGGAGGGCAACGGCAACATCCATGATGCCATCCTCGACTTTGGGAAGGACGACAAGATCCGGTTCATCGACTCCAGGGGGGATTTCGACGATCTGACCTTCGAGGTGGACCGGTCGGAAAATACCATCACCATCCGCTACGACGACAGCGGCAACTGGATCGTGCTGCGCAATGCGGCGGACCTCATCGACGAACAGGGCAACCATCTCCTGACGGCGAAGAACTTCCACTTCGAGACGGGCTTCAACCACAGGATCACTTACATCGACAACGACGCCAGCAAGTGGAAGGGCAGCGAGGGCGACGACAACTTTCAAGCATGGCGGAAGACCGTTGACAACAATACGATGATGGTGGGCGGCAAGGGCGACGATTACCTGGACGGCGCCTCGGGCGACGACACGCTGATGGGTGGCGAGGGCAATGACTGGCTGATAGGCGGCTGGGGCGACGACACGCTGATGGGCGGCGAGGGCGACGACAAGCTGATGGGCGGCTGGGGCGACGACACGCTCAAGGGCGGCAAGGGCGACGATTACCTGGACGGCAATTGGGGCGACGACACGCTCAAGGGCGGCAAGGGCGACGACTATCTAAACGGCGGCCGGGGCGCTGATACCTTCGTGTTTCGCGAAGGGGACGGGCACGACACCATTGCCTACTTCGGTTTCGGCTGGGCAGGAGAAGACGAATACCATCCCACCTACGAAGGCTTCATGGCGGCTAGGGAAATAGCCATAAGGAATGGACACGTGGATGTCATCCAGCTCCACCTCAACCTCCCGACCGGCACTTCGGACGAAGACGCCTTCGATACGCTGGAGATTCGCAAGGACGGCAGGAATACGGTCATCGAGTACGGCAATGCGGGGGATACCATCACCCTGGAGAAGGTGAGCCCGGATAGCGTGACGGTCGACGACTTCGACTTCGTCCTTGTCGGTTAGGCAGTCTGCGGCGTCGGCCCGAGGCGGAGGGCATGGAAGGGATCCAGTCTGAGCGGACTTTCCCGGGACCAGAGCAGCGAGGGAAGAGTGGTTGAACAAGGCGGAGCTGTTGAGCGGGATGCAGCCGTAATCGGCGATGATGCCGGCATTGCCGCAGGAAGTGCCCATGTCCGGCTCTGCGCGGTCGAGCAACAGGACTTGGTGTCCGCTTCGCTGTATCCACAGGGCCACGCTGACACCGACGATACCGGCGGAGCAGCGTCAGCCGCCAGGTCCTCCTGCCAGTGCGCCGCACACAGGCACCAGCGATCCCCGGGCTTCAGGCCGGGAAATTCGAAGTCCGGTATCGGGGTGGACAGGTCGTTCCCCCGGGACTTGCTGAACTTGAGAAACCCGGCGGTCACCTCGACACAGACCGTGTGGGAACCGGGATCCTGGGGGCCGGTTTCGCAGCAACCGTTGCGGACGAATCCCGTCATGGGGCTGGTGGAGCAAACGCAGAGGGGCTCGTCGAGAACGCTCTTGTGATTTTCGGGCCAGGACATGGCGGTATCCGGATTTTGTCTTGGACAGCGGGATTCTTACTTGACCGGTACGGAATTTGTGCCAGACCCGTTCGATCCGGTGGCAGGATACCGGGGAACGTTCCACGACGCACCGCCGATGACCTGTCCCGGGACCACGCCCGTACTCTACGAAACTTTCGTCGAGGTTCCGTGCCACCGCGGCGGCATCTGACGGAGTTTGGGCTGGGTCCGCGCCGGAACAATCAGGGGGTGCGGCCGCTAGGATCGGCACAACAAGGCCGACAAGCCGAAAAAGGACCTCTGGATCTGCCCCCGCCGGATGGACTCGAAGCGGATTCTCAACCGCTGACCCTCCGTCCTGTCCGCACCCTCGCGAGCGGTCATTCGTCCGCGGTTATCAGGGCCCGGCCATGGCAACGCCGACGCGGCCGAAAGCAGGGTCGCTACCAATACGCAAAAATAACGCCAACACGCATCCCGGGTGCCGGTACACTACGACGTTCCGGGCATCCCTGCCGATCAGCCGGAAGGGATGATCGGCAGGGAGTGCAGATGGTCTGTCACTGCATGACCGAACGCTTACCTTCGCCGTGAAGTTCCGGTCAAAACCCACATGCCACTCTGGAGTGCAACACTTGGACCCGTCGCCTGATTGCTTGAGTTAAGCGGACTGCAGCGGGCCAGGTGATGGCAGACAATCTCTGTTCAACAATTTACGGAGAACTGTCATGCCTAATGGCTACCATTATCTGACCCACCCGGAAAGATCGCAGATTTCCGCTCTTAAGTCCACTGGTCGATCCCAGCGGCAGATTGCCGCGCAGCTCGGCCGTCACGTCAGCACGATTTCCCCATGAATTTCCTCCGCATTCGTATCAACCTTACGGCTTCTATCAGTGCACCAAAAGCCATACCAGCAGGACTGGACTCCCCTCGTAATGACGCCTCTGGGGCATGATCAGGTTCCACACAGCCGGTCGCCGACATCTCCGATACCGGGCACCAGGTAGCCATGATCGTTCAGAGATTGGTCGATGGCGGCAGTGAAGACCGGAACGTCTGGATGGGCCCTCGCCAGAGCGTCGACTCCCTCGGGTGCGGCCAGCAGGGACATCAGCCGGATACTGCGGGCTGAGGCATCTTTCAGCCGTGACAATGCGGCAGACGCGGTGTTAGCCGTCCCCAGCATCGGATCAAGCACGACGACCAGCTTGTCGGCAAGATCGCATGGTATCTTGAAGTAGTATTCGTTCGCCTGAAGCGTATGCGGATCCCGCACCAGCCCGATGTAACCAACAGGGGCTGATGGCACCAGTTCCAGCATGCCCTCAAGTAATCCGTTGCCAGCACGCAGGACCGAAATCAGGACCGGTTCTCCTTCCCTGAGAAACGGCGTCTCCATCCTGGCAAGCGGAGTCTCAATGGTGCGCCGTACGAGATCCACATCACGCAGGACCTCGTAGCCGACCATCATTGCAAGTTCACGCATGATCCGACGGAAAGGGCGGATTCCGGTCTCTCTTGAGCGCAGCAGGGAGAGTTTATGCTGAACTAATGGATGGTCAATAACGCTAATGCTTGGCATGGGATACTCCTTCATCTGCGATTTTGGTGGCAATTTCACGCAAAGCGACTACCCTGGAAGTGTGTGTTGCTCGTCTCATCGCTGCGTTGCAACGTTCACTGGGTATCATAACGCCGTCAACTTTGGCCTGTCCAGCGTTGGCGGTCAGTCGCGCGGTGGCCAAGGTAGGATCGCCGAGAGCGGCAAGCTCTACGTCAACGATCAAGAGACGACGGATTCTTGTCTGGTCGGAATCGATGGTTGAATCTCGGCTACAGAATAGCCGTTTGCTTATGCTGTGCGTTGGATGGAGAAGGGATTGAGAAACTGACGGCCCCATAGCAAACTCCTATCCACTTCGTTGAGTTTCGCTTCGTCACAAACCGCATCCCAGTGCCGCTCTATGACCGTAATCTGATGGTCGAAGATTGCGTGGGCATCCACTTCTGACAGCAGGAAATGATGTGCCGCCTGGAGGCAGGTTTTGAGCTGACTCAGGTTGTTATTCCCCATGATCCGCATAGCCTGCGAGGCCTCGTGACCTGTTCGACCCTGCGGACAGATGTCGTAGGCGGGCGTGAGCGACAGTTCTCGGCCATCCCAGAATGCCGCGTGGTTGCGCGCATGATCGTCAGTATTGCCGCATAGGATGTTGAACACCAGACGCGAAAACAGTTCTCTGAGGGTTTCTTTGGGCGCACTGAAGCGCTGGCGAATCGTCTGCGCTAACGACTCGTAGCTGGCGTAACGGGCCGTCATCTCGTCAAGTCCCAGAATGGTCAGTGCGGAGACCATGGCTCGGCGTGACCAGTTGTCCCGTTTTCGCAATCGGTCAAAGCGCTCGATAAGCAAGACATCCCTGTTAGCCGCCCGGGCCAGTTTGACCGGTGCCACATCGAGACCAGCCAGTGCGGCTAGTCGCATCGCGATATGTTCCGCTTTCACCACGCTGTATAAATCAGTGCTGGAAGAAAATTTGGCGATGTATTTTTTGTCATGTTCCCGAATCAGCGCCTTGGGTCGTGCGCCACCGATGGAACTGCCGTGAAACAATGCCTGATCCAGTTCGGGCGTGAGCGGAATGCCTTTTTCGACGCGTTCAGCCGACTCGACCAACTCTTCCATGCTGACGTCATTCGCCGAGCGCGACCGATACTCGGTGGGCGAGTGCTGAAAATCGAGTGCTCCAATTCGGTCGGAGCCCGACTGCAACAGGTAGGTCAGTTCATTGATTTCAGTCCTGTCCGTATCGGTGCCCTTACGCCCCAGCATTCGGTTGATAATGACGCGGCGGCCCCAAGCATCCGGGGCGGCATCTCTGATACTGCCTGGCATGGTCAGTCCGCTGGCCAAAGGCAAAGGACCGGGTTGCAGCGGCAACTCCGGCTCGTAAATGGACAGGCATGTCAGGCCGGTCTGTCGGCGTTCAAGGTAGCTTTTACCGTAGTTGAAGCGAATGTTGCGATGATCAGATTCTAATCGCCCCGCCACGACAGGTTCGGTGGCATCGGGTAGCCAGATCCAGACGAATGCCTCGCTCTCATGGCTAGAAATCATCCTTCACCACTTTGTCTTTCGTCTTCATGCGCTGAGGTAACAGAGCGATCTTGTCACGCACCTGTTCTCTTTGAAGTGCCAAGGGTTGTTTCCCGGAATCGAATAATGGAACCCCCACGAGTACGGCGACTTCGAATACCAGTCCAATGGTGCAGCCCATTTCACCGTTTTGGATTTTCTGTAGGGTGGCTCGGGATATGCCCGCCCGTTCTGCTAGATTGCCCTCTGACCACTGGCGCTGCTTGCGCCCTCGTTGGATGTGCTCGCCCAGCAATGCCGCAGCTTCTCTTGCATCGGGGGAATAAACGCGTTGCTTTCCCATTCCCATATTAATCACTAATAAAATGGCTATAAAAACAGTCGTTAAATATTATTATGACTATAATTATAGTCATATTCTAGCATGACCGATCTATTAACCCAAACAAAAAACGAGCATGATTATTTTCGCGGTCATTCTGCGGTAGATTCTGGCCCATTCGGGCAACGGTTGCGGTTAGGAGTGCATGCTGGGGGGCTTGAAAGGCCTTTCCACTTTGCCACCGTCGTCATGGCATCGCGATTGGCCAAAGGGATTGCGTCCGTCAGGACAGTGGCCGCGACCAATGGACTCACGCAGTCAGGCACATCCCAGCCGGAGTCGGTTGGGGACTCGTCATCATGATGTTTTGCGAGGTCGATTCCTTTCGTCTCGTATGTTATCGATATGGGACCTGTCGGGCATTCATTCCTGCCATTCAGGGTCGTGGAGGTTGCGTGCTGCAAGGTCTTCATCCTGGTGTGCAGAATCATCAAGAGATGGGGCGTTTCCGGGGGGCACGAGATCAGTGGGGGGTTTTCGACGGGATTGACTCTTTCAGACGAACGGAACCGGAGACGGCGTTCTGCCCGATGACCGGCTGAGCGACTGGTCGCCCTGACCCAAACGATGGGTCGGATGATGCGTGGGCCTACCCACCTTGATGCAACTCGATTCCCCATCGCGATGCCCCCTACATAGCCCATTGATACACAAGGACCATTGCGGTTAGAATATACAGTCCTAATGGGGCGGGCGACCTTTAGGTCGGATAGTAACGGACTTTGAGGGTTGCGGCTTAAAAGCGATTTTTGAGGCAGTGAGGAACGGTAGATGCGGTTGGCAGGTAGCCCCTGTCAACAGTCTGTCGTCAGGTGGACAGATGTAACCCCGCTGATGCGGGGTTTTGTATTTCTGCGAATGCGACAATGGGTGTCCCGCAGATTGCAGGGTGGCTGTGGGAGCAGAACCCGGCATGATGGGTCGTTGGCCCATTTTTTATGAGTGCTTTATGGGTGAAGTGATCGATAACGAGGCTTGCGATGCAGAATCTGACCGGATTGAGATCCATGCTGGAACCGTCGGTTGAAGCATTGGGCTATGAACTGCTCCACTTGGAGTTCACCGGCCAAGGTGGGGGGATCCTCAGGCTGTATATTGACGCTCCGGGAGGTATTGAACTGGATGACTGTGAAGTCGTCAGTCGGCGGGTTAGCGCCATACTGGATGTCGAGGATCCGATTCAGAATGCCTACACGTTGGAAGTGTCTTCTCCGGGGTTGAATAGACCCTTGGTGAAACCATTGCACTTTCAGGGCTTTACCGGTGAAAGGGTGCATATCGTCATGCGAATGCATGTGATGGGCCGGCGGCGATTCACCGGGAAGCTGATGACGGCGGATGATGAGGTGGTGGAAATTGAAGTGGATGGTGAGCATTATCGCCTGCCTTATGACGAGATGGAAACGGCGCGTATCGAGCCAGTGTTCGATACTCCCAGAAATGCCCGGTGACGGTCGTGAAGTGTTTCCGGCAGGTATGTGGTTCCGTGCGGACTGACCGCGACGGAGAAATAGGTCTATTTGGGGCGTAAACCGTCATGGTGATTACAAACAATGAAATCCTGTTGATGGCCGAAGTGGTGTCACGGGAAAAGAGTCTTGACAAGGAAATCATTTTCCAGACCATTGAGGCGGCGCTGGCGACGGCAATTCGTAAAAAGCGCATAGACGAAATCGATGTCCGGGTCAGCATCGACCGGGTGACGGGTGCATATGAAATTTACCGAGTCTGGGAAGTGGTGTCCGACGAAGAAGAACTGGCCCTGCCGGATGCCCAGTTATCCATCTCGGAGGCCAGAAAAAGTGATGATGAGGTGGAAGTCGGTGACCTGATTGAAGAGCCGATGGAACCGGTTGATTTCGGTCGGATTGCTGCCCAAGCGGCCAAGCAGGTCATCATGCAGAAGGTCCGCGAGGCCGAACGCAAGCAGGTCGCAGCGCGTTATGCGGAACGAGTGGGAACGCTGGTGTCCGGCACCGTCAAGCGCCTGGAACGAGGGAATGCCATTATTGATCTCGGGGATGCCGAGGCGTTGTTGTCAAAAAACGGAATGATTCCGCGTGAGGGACTTCGTCCCGGTGACCGTATCCGGGCGCTGCTGGAAAAGATTGATGAAGATGTCAGGGGGCCACAACTGATCCTCAGCCGGCTGTCCCCCGAATATCTGATCGAACTATTCCGGCTGGAGGTGCCAGAAGTCAGTGAGGGGATTATCACCATCATCGGCGCCGCTCGGGATCCGGGTTCCCGAGCGAAAATTTCTGTGCGGTCGAATGATCGCAATGTGGACCCGGTGGGGGCCTGTGTGGGCATCCGGGGCTCCCGAGTGCAGAGTGTCTCCAATGAGATTGGAGGTGAGCGAGTCGATATCATTGTCTGGTCGGAGGATGCGGCGGAATTCGTGATCCAGGCGCTGGCTCCTGCGGATGTCGATTCCATTCTGATGGACGAGGAAACTCAACAGATGGATGTGGTGGTGACGGAGGAAAACCTGTCCCGCGCTATTGGCCGGGGCGGGCAGAATGTTCGTCTTGCCTCCGAGTTGACCGGATGGGAGATCAATCTGATGACGGACAAGGAAGCATCGGAAAAGCAGGAGCGCGAACAGCGCGAGTTGATGACATACTTTATACAGCATCTTGATATTGATGAAAATGTGGCGAAAATTCTTTCCCAAGAAGGATTTACCAGCCTGGAGGAGATCGCGTATGTCCCCAAACAGGAATTGCTGGACATTGAAGAGTTCGATCAAAAGACTGTTGATGGGTTGCGCCGTCGGGCGCAGGACACCTTGTTGACCAAAGCCATCGCGACCCAGGAACTGAACACACCCAGTGAGAATTTACTGGAAATGGAAGGGATGGATGAAGCGATCGCCAGAGCACTCGCCAATGGGGGAATCCGGACCAAGGAAGACTTGGCGGATTGTGCTGTCGACGAAGTGCTGGCGGTCGTGAATATTCCGGCTGAACGTGCCAGCACCCTGATCATGACGGCTCGTGCACCTTGGTTCGAATAGCCGAACGTCATCGCTTGATCGGTGGTAAAATGACCGCAGTCTGCCTTGGACCTTGAAATCACCCGATTCAATATGTCAGAAGTAACAATCAGCCATTTCGCCACCCAGATTGGGGTATCGATCCACAAGCTGCTAGAGCAGTTGGGGCAGGCGGGTATTTTGGGCAAGACAGCAGACGACCTGTTGGAGGATAACGAAAAGGTTCGACTATTGCAGTTCCTCAAAGGGGAGAAAGTTAAGGAAGTCCCCGGCCGTACCCGGATCACGGTGAAACGAAAGACCACCAACGAAATTCGGCAGACCTCTCGAACAGGTGCCGCGCGAACGGTTCATGTGGAGACCCGGAAAAAACGGACATTTGTCAAGCGCACCGCGCTGGAAGCCGAACAAGCGGAAGAGCAGGCGCGTGAGAAGGAAGCGTTGGAAAAGCAGGAAGAAGCCAGGCTCGCCGAGGAGGCGCGTAGGGTGGCAGCGGAAAAAGCGGCCCATGAGGCGGAAAGAGAGCGTCTGCGAAGGGAACAGGAGCGTGAACAGGCTGATCTGGCTGAACAGCGAACCCGTGAAGCTGAGCAGGCCAAGATTGCCACGCCGGACGTTGACCCTCAGGAGAATCCGCTCGAACCGGAAGCGGAAAAACCAGTGATCCAGGATGTTAAGGGAACGACGCCAGCCGAGGTGGCCCAGCCGGAGCCGTCTGTCAGGCCGGACGGACCCGGTCAAGTGGAGAAACCCGATAGGGCCCACCGGCCGGATCAGCGGGCCAAACCAGGCAAATCGCCGGATGCAGGCAGAGCGAAACCGGACTTCCAAAAGCCGTCCGAATCCGAAAGCCGGGGCAAAAAGGGTCGCAAGGGAAAATCATCTGTGGGTGAACGCGAAGTGTTACATGCTGCCAAGCATCGTAAAGACCGTCCCCGTCGGCCGGGGGAGCGCAAAATTGGCAAAATTTCATCCTCGGTGGCGGCTCAGCACGGATTTGCCAAGCCCACCGCCCCGGTGGTACGTGATGTGAGAGTCCCAGAAACCATTACCGTGGGAGAACTGGCCCAGGCAATGTCCGTGAAAGCGGCAGAGGTGATCAAAGTCATGATCAGTATGGGATCAATGGTGACGATCAATCAGGTCTTGGATCAGGATACGGCGCTATTGCTCGTCGAGGAAATGGGACACAAAGGTCTATCCGCATCCATGGACGATCCGGAATCGCTGCTGTCACAGGCTGTGGCCGAGGATGCCGAATTATGGCCAAGAGCGCCTGTGGTGACTGTCATGGGCCATGTCGATCATGGGAAGACTTCATTGCTGGACTACCTGAGAAAAACCAAGGTGGTGTCTGGTGAAGCCGGCGGCATTACCCAACACATCGGGGCCTACAAGGTGAATCTGGACGGTCATGACATCTGTTTTCTGGACACACCGGGTCACGAGGCATTTTCCGCCATGCGCGCCCGTGGTGCGGATGCGACCGATATTGTGGTCTTGGTGGTCGCGGCAGATGATGGAGTGAAACCCCAGACAGTCGAGGCAATCCATCATGCCAAGGCGGCGAAGGTCCCCATTGTGGTAGCCATCAACAAGATTGACCGCGAAGGGGCGAATCCTGATCGCGTCAAACAGGAGTTGGTGAACTATGAGGTGATCCCGGAAGATTTGGGTGGTGATACGTTGATGCACCACGTTTCGGCCCTGACTGGAGAGGGAATCCCTGAATTGTTGGAAGCGGTTTTGCTACAGGCCGAAATGGCGGACCTGAAGGCCCGTGCCAGCGGCACAGCGGTCGGAATTGTGGTCGAGGCTCGCCTGGACAAAGGGCGTGGTCCGGTGGCGACCGTGCTGGTGCAGGAAGGCACCCTGAATAAAGGGGATGTTGTTCTCGCCGGTCGGGAGACCGGTCGGGTCAGGGTGTTGCTGGACGATATGGGGCGACCAATCGACAAAGCCACCCCCTCCACCCCGGTGGAGATTCATGGGCTTGGCGGTGTGCCGGATGCCGGTGACGACTTGATTGTGGTGTCTGATGAGCGCAAGGCCCGGGAAGTCGCACTGCATCGTCAGGGCAAGTACAAGGAAGTCCGGCTGGCACAACGAGGAAAATCCGAGCCTGATGGTATTTTCAAGGGTATGGGAGAAGATGAGGTTCAGACCGTGAATCTGGTGATCAAGGCGGATGTGCAAGGATCCGTGGAAGCGATCAGGAAGGTCTTGGAAAAACTCAGCAATCAGTCTGTGGATGTCAATGTGGTGCATGCCATGGTGGGCGGGATCAATGAATCCGATGTCAATTTGGCGATCACCTCAAGAGCCATCATCATCGCTTTCAATGTCCGCGCAGATGCGGTGGCCCGTCGACTGATTGAATCCGAGCAGGTGGAAATCCACTACCATAGCGTGATCTATGATGTCGTCGACCTGGTACAAAATGCCATGAGTGGCATGCTTTTACCCGTGCATCAGGAAGAGCATGTTGGCTTGGCGGAGGTTCGGGACACGTTCCGGGCACCAAAAATCGGTGTCATCGCGGGAAGTTATGTACTGGAAGGCGTTGTCCGACGCAATCTGCCGGTTCGTGTCTTGCGCGACAATGTGGTGATTTTCGAAGGAGCGATTGACTCCCTTCGACGGTTCAAGGATGATGTGCCGGAGGTGAAGAACGGATTTGAGTGTGGTATCGGCATCCGAAACTACAATGATGTCAAAGTCGGGGACCAGATTGAGGTCTTCCAGTTAGTCGAGAAAGCACAGACTCTGTAGTCGTCTCGGTATCATGGTCAATACCGACCGGTCTCGACGGGTGTCGGAACTCCTGCGTCGTGAGCTGGCCATGCTGGTCGCCCGGGAGGTCAATGATTCTCGTATCCGTCAAATTTCCATCAGTCGCGTTCGAGTGTCAAAGGATCTCAAGCACGCGACGATTTATTTTTCCAGTCTCAACTCGGCACTCGCTCACCTTGAAACCGGAATTTGCGCCAAGGACACTTCCCACATTGAGAGTGTACTCAATCGAGCTGCGGGCTTTTTTCGTCACCGGCTGAGCCAGCAGGCTGAACTTCGGGTGATACCAGACTTGCGATTCAGATACGACGACAGTATTCAGAAAGGAGTGGAAATGTCCCGCCTGATTGATCGATTGAACCGGAAAAATGACTAGATCCAGACAGGGACACCCCATTAACGGCATGCTCCTGCTGGACAAACCTGAAGGATTGTCGTCCAACCAAGTGCTGCAACAGGTTAAGCGATTGCTGAATGCCCGAAAAGCGGGCCACACCGGCAGTCTGGATCCGATGGCCACCGGTCTGTTGCCGATATGTTTTGGTCAAGCCACCAAAATTTCCGGCTTATTCCTGTCTGCAGACAAGACCTATCATGTTGGCATTCGGTTGGGCATCACCACGGATACTGGTGACCGAGACGGAAAAGTCATTGAAGAAAGTCCGGTGGAGGTCAGCGAGTCCAGACTCGCGGATGTCTTGAATGCTTACCGGGGGGAGTTTCTTCAAATCCCACCGATGTATTCCGCCTTAAAGAAAGATGGTCAACCCTTGTACAAATTGGCTCGTCAAGGGATTACCATCGAGCGTCAACCAAGGCCAGCGACGGTGTACAGTCTGGAGCAAGAAGGCTTTGATGGTTCAAAACTGACGCTGACGATACGCTGTTCAAAGGGATTCTATATCCGTGCTTTGGCGGAAGATATCGGCCGGGATATCGGATGTGGCGGACATGTTGAATGCCTGCGTCGCATCGGTGTGGGGGAGGTCACCGTCGATCAGGCAGTCACCATGGCACAACTGAAGAATATCTTCACCCCCGGGGGCCGGGAAGCCTTGATGTTACCCATCGATCAAGGTCTGGCGCACCTGCCCGCCATCTGGCTTTCAGATATTCTTGCCCATTATCTGCGAAAGGGGCGTAGTATTCGAGTGCATTCAACGAATGAGGTCGGGATGGTGCGTCTGTACGTGGAATCGGGCGATTTTCTTGGTATCGGCGAGGTGATGCCCAATCAGAGGGTACAGCCAATGCGCCTGTTCTAGTGGGTGAATGGATTGTTCAGTACCGTTCTTAGGCCCAGTGGCAACAGGTCCTGTCTGGGTTCTCTTGATAGATGGTGGTGCGCTGCAGGGGACACACGCGTTCAGACGATTTCATTGCCGCTTCCGACAGTGACCTGAAGGGCACTGGGTGTCGACGAGGGGGGCATCGTGGTGACGCCTAGCTGTGGTTGGGTGCCGATCATTTGAGTCTACCCGTCGATGGTCGGTCGTATGCAATGCGGATATGAAATGTGCACGATGCCGAGGAGTCGCTGGAAACAATCGGGTCCCGACTGGCGACTGTGGCAGGGAGAGTCACCAGAGTGGTTTGTTGTAGTGTTCAACCGTCTCGAAGACTCTGGCACCCCTTTCCCCTGTCACTTGTCCGAGGGTCGGATAGCTCAGGGCAACCGATCACAAGCGAGACAGAATCGAAAATCAAGCAGGCGGCTGTTCAGCGTCGGGGCAGAAGGTGCCGGATAGCCAAAAGCTGGCTCCCCTGCCCGGACTCGAACCAGGGACCAATTGATTAACAGTCAACTGCTCTACCAACTGAGCTACAGGGGAATCATGGCAGAATTAGGGCGCGAATACTAATCCGCTCATGGATTCGGGTCAATAGAAATTGAAATTTATTTGGTTTTTCTCGCGATGGTGCCCACATCGTTGAGCATACTTCACTCCGGTTTAGACAGATATAATTGACTTATGTCAGCAAATGGTGCGGCCCACATTGACGATTTGCCGGTTTACCACCTGCAAAGTGACTTCTCTCCGGCCGGGGATCAGTCCGAAGCGATTGATCTTCTGATCGAAGGACTCGGTAACGGGGAAGCCTACCAAGTGCTTCTGGGGGTGACCGGCTCAGGTAAAACCTTCACCATGGCCAACATTATCGCCCGGACCGGGCGTCCTGCGTTGGTTTTGGCTCATAACAAGACACTGGCCGCCCAACTCTACTCGGAGATGAGGGATTTCTTCCCGCACAATGCGGTCGAGTATTTCGTTTCCTACTATGACTACTATCAACCCGAGGCCTATGTGCCCAGTTCAGATACGTATATTGAGAAGGATGCCTCCGTCAATGACCATATCGACCAGATGCGACTGTCGGCGACCAAGGCGGTGCTGGAAAGACGTGACGTCATCATCGTGGCGACCGTCTCGGCAATTTTTGGTTTGGGTGATCCACAGTCTTATCATGGCATGATTCTTCACCTGAAGCGGGGCGATCAGATCAACCAAAGGGCGATACTCAAAAAACTGGCGGAGATGCAATATACCCGAAATGATCTCGAATTGCGTCGTGGAACCTTTCGAGTACGGGGTGATGTGATTGATGTCTATCCTTCGGAATCAGCCAAACTGGCTGTGCGCATTGAGTTGTTTGGCGATGAGATCGATGCCCTGTCCCGATTTGACCCCCTGACGGGTAGTTCGGAAGGCAATCTGACCCGCATCACCGTATACCCAAAGAGTCATTATGTCACCGGTCGGCAGACTATCTTGGACGTGGTGGATGAAATCATTGAAGAACTCAGGCAACGTCTGGATGTGCTGCAAAGTGAGGGAAAACTGGTCGAGGCACAGCGACTGGAACAAAGAGTTCGGTACGATGTGGAGATGTTGCGCGAACTGGGCTATTGCACGGGCATTGAAAATTATTCGCGCTACTTGTCGGGGCGCCAGCCAGGTCAGCCACCGCCCACTCTGATTGACTACCTACCTGCGGACGCGATCGTTTTCATAGATGAAAGCCATGCCACTGTCCCCCAGATCGGAGCAATGTACAATGGTGACCGCTCGCGAAAGGAAACCTTGGTGGCGTATGGATTTCGGCTGCCCTCGGCGTTGGATAACCGTCCACTGCGCTTCGATGAATTCGAAAGCTTGATTGGTCAGGTGATCTTTGTTTCCGCGACACCAGGCCCTTACGAGGCAAATCACGTCTCCGACATGGTGGAGCAGGTTGTACGTCCCACAGGCTTGTTGGATCCAGAAGTCGAAGTGCGACCAGTGATCAGCCAAGTGGATGATCTGTTATCGGAAATCCGGGAGCATGCAAACCAGGGTAGCCGTGTTTTGGTGACGACACTGACCAAGCGCATGGCAGAGGACTTGACCGAGTATCTGCACGAACACGATGTGCGCGTTCGATATTTGCATTCCGATATCGATACGGTGGAGAGAGTGGAAATCATTCGTGATCTTCGCAAGGGAATGTTCGATGTTCTGGTGGGAATCAATCTCCTGCGGGAAGGCTTGGATATTCCGGAGGTTTCTTTGGTCGCGATTCTGGATGCGGATAAGGAAGGTTTCCTGCGATCTGGACGGTCACTCGTCCAGACGATCGGTCGGGCTGCACGAAATGCCAATGGCAGGGTGATTCTTTATGCCGACAAGGTGACACCATCCATGCAGTGGGCCTTAGATGAAACCGAACGTCGGCGCGACAAACAGAAATTATTCAACCTGAAGCATGGCATCATCCCCCGCTCCATCTCCAAGCCGGTAAAGGAGATCATTGATGGTGTGATCGTCAAGCCTGCCAAGGGTGAATTTACCGTGACGGATGGTGTCGACCAAAAAGAGGAAAGTCTCGTCGGGATGACACCCAAAGAGTTGGGTAGGCTTTTATCTCGACTTGAGAAGGAAATGTATGCTCATGCCAAGAACTTGGAATTCGAACAGGCTGCCCGAGTACGTGATCGCATGGCGCAGATTCGGGACAATAATTTTATTAGTCTGGAAAATGGATGATGGCAGAATCTGGGGCTGGCTAGAAGGCTGGGTGTTGCCCTCGTGGTGAAAGACCATTGATTCATCGTGCTTGGTGCTATCGGCTGGTCCCGGTGATTCTCACCAGGATCGATCGTTATTTTGCTTGGATACGCAGCGCAACCTCATCACAGGCCTGAACTCAATGCGGCCTGGAAAATACTCAAATGAGGTGGCTCCCTGACGCAGTCCAACCAGCCGGTCGATTGATTCAGCCGGATACCTGATCCGGTCCAGCACGGCTAACCGCCGGACAACCTGTGCAGTGATGGCATGGATCATACGCCGTCCTCTCACCGATGATTGCGATGCGATCTTGGCCTCAATCAGGGCGGTGGGTGCAAGTTGTATAAGGCCGTTGGTCAAATTCACCGGTTGGAATTGTTCGAGGGCCCACCGTCGGCATGTCCGTGTAGATGGTGCCATGGAACCGGAAAGATCTCCTGCACTCCGGCTCATTCTGCTCCCAAGCGGAAACGGCTCTGGCACATCGGGATGAGTGATAGTGAGGTTATGTTCCGAATGCGCCGCAGCAGCAGGACACGGACCGTGACCGGAGTCAGGGCAAGGGGATGATCAAGGCAGGAAGATTCCCTCGTTTCGCAGCATGGAGATCAACCGTATCAGGGAAAATCCGATGATGGCATTTGGGTCGTCGCTGCGGACACGACGCAATAAAGAAATTCCCCTGCCCTCGACTTTCAGACTACCACAGCAATCATAGGGTTTGTCCAGGGTCAGGTAGCGGTTGATTTCATCCTCGTTCAGAGTTCGGCATTCCACTTCCACATGATCCACGGCAGACTGGATCTGCCCAGTAGTTGAATTCAGCAGCGAAATCCCACTGTGTAGTATGGTACAACGTCCGGAAGCGGCCTTGAGTTGCTTCACTGCATCTTCGTGGTTCACTGGCTTGCCGATGATTTGACCATTTAATACGGCCAGTTGGTCTGACCCGATGATCAGGCTTCCGAAATGTCTGTCGGCTACTGCGGATGCCTTGGCGGCCGATAGCCTAATCACAATGTTGTCCGGTGATTCATCCGGCATGGGGGTCTCGTCGATTTCAGGGGCACACTGAAGAAATTCGATCCCCACGCGTTCCAGGATGGCACGACGGTAAGGAGAAGAAGAGGCCAGAATGATGGTATGACCGTGTGCCATCCGGGTAAATCAGGTGAATTATGTCGGCTTGATAGAGGCCAGTGGTCTGTTTGATTCGACGGGCTGATATTTCACCGGATCTAACTGTAGCCAAGTATCCGGCTGATAGTTCGTCCCGGCATCATGGCAAAGAAGCCGGCGATCAAGAGACCTGTCATGGTTCCAATCATGGTGATGGCGTGAGTGCGTATCCTTCCGTTATGTATACTCCACAAAGCGACAGCCATACTGATAAGCGTGAATGTTGTCAGTCCGTGAATCCAACTGAAACTCCCGTCGGCCAACTCAAGAATCCAGAAAGAAGGTAGGGTCACAGCGAGCATCGCGACAACCCAACACCGTCCCACAAGTTTGTGGCGATGAGTCCCTTTCGCAGACAGCAGGTTCCATATCCCCAGGATGGCAGCGATCATAGCAGCACACAGATGGACATAGATGATAACTTGGGTATTCATGGGGATTGTACGGCCAGACTTGATGAAAGCCAACGATTGGCACAGGCGAATTGACGTCTCATGACAGTCGGTATCGACCGGCAATCGTCATCGTTGGATGGCCAGGACGAGTGGTTCTAAGTGGTGAAGTTAAATTTCTCAATCGCCATTTTACCCGTATCGAACTGAGCGACTCCCAGTTAGGCAGATATCCCCCGCAGATTGGTTCATCCAGAGGGCAACAGACTTCATCGCATTGCATGCACCAATGCTTTTTTGTCAATGTCATTTTACCATGGTATCCATTTTCCCTAACGGCGAGATACATCCTACTGAACGGTCCATCATGCTCTGAGAATACCACAGAGCATCCTGTTCAATTCGCCACCATGAGAGGGTGTCAATCCACTCCAGAGCATTTTACCCATCGCTCAAGCCGGGAGGATGGTGCGCGGGTCTGGATGACCTGAACACTTATTTTCGGCAGATTGCCTCAACAATCTTTTGGGAAAACTGATGGGATGGCCCTTCCCAAGCGGGTGACATCCACGAACCGGTGAATGCCTTTGATCGGCGTCCCCGTTGCAGTCGTTCCAATAGATCCACATCCTCAAGATTCAGTTTGTTCCACATATCCTTGAGGTGGTTTCTTGCCCCGCTGAATTCGTCCCTGTTTTGTGCTTCATCCCCTACCACGAAAAAATGCAGTTCCTCGCAGGTGCGGTCTGGTGCCATTGGGAAAGTGGCCAGGACCACAAACTGGTCCGCATAGACTTCCGCCGCAAAGTTGGGAAAGACGGTAAACCATGCCCCCCGACGACGGTTCTCATCTGACAGGTTTGGGTAGTGAGGCAGTCCTTCACCCCGACCTGTTGTGATGCTCGAGGCGACATAGTCATTGTAAAAGACATGTTCTGTCCATTCGCCCTGCCAGCGCACGGACATGGGTGCATGATCCAACAAGCGGGGATGGGCACAGAACACATGATAACCTTCCATATAGTTTTCCAGCACGAACTTCCAGTTGCCCTGAATCGTGTAGCTTTTCTTGCCAATCCAGCGAATGAGGGTCAAGTCATAGACCGATGTCCGTCTGAGCATGGGTGCCAGCCAGTCCAGCAACGGTGGTGAATGTCCAGACAGGTCAACGAAGTGACAGCCATTCCAACTGGCTGTCCTGACTGGATATAGATTGAACCGACTGTCTCCGTCAGGACTGAATGTTTCCGTCTCATCGGCTCTATGAAAGTGTGGGCGGGACAAAATCGTACCGTCCAGTCGGTAGGTCCAAGCATGGTACGGGCACGTGAGGAGAGGCTGGCGACACACTTCGCTGACGAGCTCAGTGCCGCGATGTCGGCAGGTGTTGTGAAATCCACGGACGGTTCCTTCCCGGTCCCGCACCATCAGTATGGGGGTCCCACCGACCTCTAGGGGCTTGATGGTTCCGGGTCTCGACAACTCACCGTCGGTGGTGGCGAACACCCAGTTGCGGCGAAATACACGGTCCATTTCCAGATCAAACCATGCTGACGAGTGGTAGGCCGAATTCGGCAGACCGGAGATCTGATCAATGGGTGCAAAGGCTTGCTGGATGCCGTCCTTGCCGATGATCGCTTCAATCTTTTGATAGGCCTCGGCGTCAATGTCGTCAAATCGAGGGGGTTCTCGGGAATTCATCATCCTTCACTGTGGCAGAATCGAACCAAACATAATAGGAATTGAACTATTGAAATTACTTAAGAAAGACATTCCGTATCAGATTTTGACTGGAAACGCACTTCAACTTGATGATGACGACTTAAGTCGGGTCATCATTATTCCATGCAGCTGATTTCCGCCGCCATCCTGGCTGGTATCGGCGATCGCCAAATTTGGTCCCGTTATTCATACGGTGTTCAAACGGTTTACTGTACACAGCTTGAACATTGGTGCTAACGCAGTGGCAATTTCCCGGAGAAGGGTGGATGTCAAACAGTTTGTCTTTCGTGTCACTTTGGGAAAGCGTTCAGTAAGAGGGGGGCGCATGGCGAATCCATATGCAATGTTTAACATACCGGGCGGCAGCCCATTTCGGTTGTTTCATTTCCTGCAACCGCCTTTTGTCTTAATCATGCAGCCTAGCCATTGTCTGTTAAACAGAGCGGATGAGCTATTTTATAACTGGATATGTATTAATTCACTATAGTTGACTATATTCACCACATAGAGGGGTTGCCTTCTGCTCTGAATCGGGAAATATAATGATGATATGAATCCTGACTGAATCAATGGGAGTATTTGGATATGCTGACTGGCATATTACAACCGGATATGATTTCATTGGTCGCTCGTGGCTTTAGTGAGCGCTGAGGGGGAGATTCCCCGGTTGAGTCGTTCATTTGATGATAGCGCCCGTCAGAAACCATCGTCTCCTTGTTGCGTAACGTTGACAAGAGTCATCTGCAGTTTACTGAATCATTTCTTCATGACGAAACAAGGTCGCAGATGGTTCGTCCATTCCAAAATTCACGTACGTAAAGAACCAACATGCCACAACGCGAACCTAAGCCTGGCCTGAAGTGGTCTCCGCATCCGGAAGTGGTTTTGGCGAGCCCGCTGATCAAGCGACCGGCTCTCTTCACAAGCGCGATGGGGACCTGTCTTGCAATCAAGGAGCATAGTGGCTGTTTTCGAGACAATGGCTTGCCGCTGAAGTGCTGCTTGTTCTTCGAGGAGTTCAGCCAACCCAGAGTGGTTGTCTTCCTGACCCGCTTGATGTCCGCAAAACCTGCCAGATGCCGAGACCAATTGATGGGCGCCCGGTTCTTATCCATCCTATGGGGTTGCCATTGTATTCGTAACACTGTCATAACATGGGGAAATGAAACATGAAAAACTCCTACCTCGTCGCGATCGATAACAGTAGCGGAAGTCACCGTGCCTTGCAGCATGCAATTGCTCGGGCTCGGGTGTCTGGAGCGAATCTGACCTTGGCGCATGTTATCGATTGGTCACCCTACAGTTTTCACACACCTGACGAGCTTGCGGAACGGCACAAGCGCCGTGAGGAGGAAATTCACCGCGCAAAAGAAGCGATATTGGCTCCTCTTGTACCGGATATCGAGGCGATGGGGATTGCCGTAGAAACGACCGTCCGTCACGGCAAGGGGGCCGAAACCCTTGCCGCCATGGCCAGCGAAATCGATGCATCGCAGATCATCATCGGGCGAAGTGGGGAAGCTGATCTGAAATCGTTGGTCTTTGGCACCACGTCATCCAAACTGGTGCAAATCAGCGATGTGCCGGTGCTGGTCGTGCCGTGAAGTGAAATAGAAAACCATCCAAACTGGGGGCAATCTAATGAAAATCCGATCCACGTGGCTAGCGGCCATCTCCATCTTCCTCGCAGTATCTCCCGCATACGCAGGCATCGACGACACGATCAACAGCATCACCGCACCCATTGCAACATTAGTCGGTCAACTTGTGTTCTTCAAAATCCCCTTGTTCGGGGCCCAACTGCCGGTCGTGGTGTTGTGGCTGGTTGTCGGGGCGGTATTCTTTACCTTCTATATGGGGTTTGTGAATCTCCGGGGCTTTAAGCACTCGATCGAATTGGCGCGGGGTGACTATGCCAATCCCAATGATGCTGGTGAGGTTTCCCACTTTCAGGCCTTGGCGACGGCAGTGTCCGGTACCGTGGGTATCGGTAATATCGGGGGCGTTGCCGTAGCGGTGACAGTGGGTGGAGCCGGGGCGACGTTCTGGATGATCCTCGCGGGCTTTCTTGGGATGTCGACCAAGTTTGTCGAATGTACACTTGGAGTAAAGTATCGTCAGGAAAACCCGGACGGATCGGTTTCCGGCGGTCCAATGTTCTATATGCGAAACGGACTGGCTGCCCAAGGAAAGGCGGGACTGGGTCGCTTCATGGGCTCGTTCTATGCCATCGGCATATTTATCGGTGCGCTGGGGATCGGCAACATGTTCCAGTCCAATCAGGCGTATGTACAACTGAATACTGTCGCCGGTGGTGCACTGGATGGCCTAGGCTGGCTGGTGGGACTTGCTCTGGCGGGCGTCGTCTTCGCCGTGATTGTCGGGGGTATCAAGTCGATTGCCCGTGTGACGGAAAAAATCGTGCCGTTTATGGCGGTGCTTTATTGCACCTTTGCGATCATTGTCATTTTCATGAACATCGAACATTTGCCAGCCGCCATTGGGAATATCTTTGCGGGTGCTTTCACCTCCGAAGGAGTAGCCGGTGGAGCCTTGGGCGCCTTGATCATCGGCTTTCAACGGGCGGTATTTTCCAACGAAGCCGGCATTGGCTCCGCATCCATCGCCCACTCGGCAGTGCGGACGAAGGAACCGGTGACCGAAGGCTATGTCTCACTTCTCGAACCCTTTATCGACACGATCGTGATTTGTACGATTACCGCCCTGGTCATCGGGACGTCACAAGTCGCCGACCCTGGTTTTGCTGGCGAAGCTACCGGCGTTGCCATGACTTCGGCCGCCTTCGAACGTCAGATCAGTTGGTTTCCCTATATTCTGGCCATTGCAGCGCTATTGTTTGCATTTTCGACCATGATTTCCTGGTCCTACTATGGCCTCAAGGGGTGGACCTATCTATTTGGAGAAGATACACAAACGCCTTACAAGATTGTTTTTTGTGTATTTGTGGCATTGGGTTGCATGGTCCAGCTGGGCCCGATTCTGGATATATCGGATGCGTTGGTGTTTCTCATCTGTGTTCCCAACATCCTCGCACTGTATTTCCTTGCCCCGATCGTCAAGCGAGAGATGAAAGAGTACCTCGGAAGAATTCAGAGTGGTGAGATCAAGAAATACAAGCACTGAAGCGGCTTTGTCGGAAGCTGTCGCGGACATACTCCAATTGCATGGTAGGTAGTGTGTCATCTCGTATCGGCTTGACTGCAATCAGCACAGAGGGAGGGTTCTCGGAAGAGCTTTGAACTTGATCTGAACCGGCCCGCGAGTTGTGGGCTACTGCTCGTTGGTGAAGCCGGGGAGTGCATTTTGTACGTGGGGGGGTGTTCACCGTGTGCTTCAGTTCTGCTGGCGGTGTGCCGTGGTGCCGGTTTGGGTACATTCGGGAGTGAAAACCAACTCCGGAGATCAAGACTACGGGTTTCTTCCATGCGCGTCATGCCGGGTGTGCACAACGTTTTCCAGGCGATGTGGCCAAAGGTCGGTTGCATACAGCCTCCAATTGGAGTAGTGGAAGCTCTGTTCACCGCTTTGCATATCGCCCGCGTGATTACTCCAGAAGGGTGGGTCGATGGGAGAACCTCTCTGCCTTGGGCGAACTCAACCACTCCAGACAAGTTTTGGACCTTGGGATGCGATCAAGATTCTTTTTCTGCCAAAGGCTGAAGACGCGGTATGCCAACTTCATCGGATGGGATCCCGAGTGGGTTTACGCAGGGTGAAATTCTCACCAAGGGAAATCCTGCACTTACAAGTGTGGGGCTTTCTGAAAAGCCAGCGGTGGGGGCGTCATGTCATCAGGGGGAGTTGCAGGTATCCACCTGATGGCCATCAGTGGTATCATTCCGAGGCAATTGCACTGAATCTGCGATGAAATGGGTGACGGTATGGCACCGGAAAAATCGTGCCAGCCAAACCAGTTAGATTTCAGGTCACTGAGAATCATCACTCCAGATTGATAGTGCCTGCGGATGTGGTCAGGGAGGCGTTTCCTGATCGATCTTGGCATAACAAACCCTATGTGAGGAGTTTTACCGATGCAAAGCAAATTTCAAGTTCTTCTGGCTGCCGCCACCGCAGCCATCCTGTTGTTCGCTTCGATTGGCACCAGCCATGCCCAGTGTACCAATGACGTTTGGAACAAAGTGATGAATCGTGGCAAATTGATTGTCGGGGTCAAGGCGGACTACAAGCCTTGGGGCTATCGTGACGAAAGTGGCAGTATCGTCGGGATGGAAGTGGATATGGCGCAACTTGTGGCCGATGCCATGGGAGTGCAACTGGAGACGGTTGCGGTTCAGTCTTCCAACCGGATGCAGTTCCTTGAGCAGGGCAAAATTGACATGATGATTGCCACCATGTCCGATCGTCCGGACCGCCGCAAGATCGTCGGGATCCCGCAACCCAATTACTATACTTCTGGAACCAACGTGATGTCGCCGAAGGCCCTGGGTCTGAAAGATTGGGAGGAACTTCGTGGTAAACCGGTATGTGGTAAACAAGGCGCGTTCTATAACAAGATCGTGAATGAGCGCTATGGTGCTGAAGTGGTGGCCTTCATCGGCAACGCAGAAGCCAAGCAGGCTCTTCGAGATAAGAAGTGCATCGCTTGGGTTTACGATGATTCGTCCATCATGTCGGATCTTTCCTCCGGTAACTGGAATGATTTTGAAATGCCACTGGCCAGTGAAGATGACAATCCTTGGGGACTGGCTGTGCCGCTGGCCGAGAGAGACTGTGTTTTCGGCAATTTCATGTCCGGCATGACTTATAACTGGCATCAGTCAGGCAAGTTGATTGAATTGGAGAAAAAGTGGGGTATTCAGGCTACCCAGTATCTGGCGGACCAGAATGCCCGGTTTGCTGACTGGATACAGTAATCATCACCTGACTTCATCTTGATCGCTTCCAGGGACCGAGAGAGTGTCCGACCTCAGGCGGACTTTTTTTCGGCGGCCGGTTGACTAGGATGTTTGGTAAGCCAGCATTGGGTGGTTTGAACGGCAGGTGGACAATCGTCATGTCCTATTCGATTCCCTGCATCAGGGTAACTCGACAGGGACTCGGCCGATACTGGCCTCATCGACGGTTGTGATCATGAAGACCCGACCACTCCATCATGACTGGTGATGCAGTGACGGCTGTGTCGACTCCCGATGGACCGGGCTTTCCACCATTGGACCAGGGGGGATGGCGGCTTGCCATCTCTCTTGGGTCCAAGTCTGGAGATCCGCCTGCTGTTCTCGGGAATAAATGAGCATGAATGCGTTCCAGCAGTTTTTCTTCGACTTATCGGCAGATCATCCGCGCTGGAACTTCATCTTTTTCTATGATCCGGTACAGACAGAACGGGTGTTGGCGGGTCTATGGATGACCTGCAAGCTTTCGGTAATTTGTGTCGTTCTTTGTGTGATTATCGGCTTGGTCGGAGCTTGGCTCCAAGGCGCCAGATCGCGTTTGGTTCGGGGGGTTGTACAAGGCTACATTCAGTTTTTCAGAAACACTCCGCCCCTGATCCAACTGCTATTTTTCTATTTTGCCTTGGGACAGTTCACACCCACCTATTCTCCGGATGGATGGCTTGAGGTCCCCATCATTTCCAATGTCGGATGGGCCATCATATCGCTGTCTTTCTTTGCCGGGTCGTTTAATGTGGAAATCTTTCGGGCCGGTATAGAAGCTATCCCCGAGTCCACCCGGGAAGCTTCCGAATCTTTGGGCATGAGTCGGCTACAGACTTTCATCTATGTGGTTTTTCCATTGGCATTTCGTATCAGCCTTCCCGCCCTGAACAACAACTTGGTCAACCTGGTGAAGACCACGACTCAGGCACTGGCAATTGCGGTGCCTGAACTGCTCTACCAGATGGTGAGCATCTACAATGATTATTCTACGGCACAATATGCCTGCATGGTCGTGTTGTTCCTGGTATACATCATACTGGTCGGCATTCTCGTGATGGCGATGAATTCCTGGGAGCGGGCGGCACGAATTCCGGGTTACGGACAATGAAGCTCTTTCCAGTGATTCCCCTCGGAATGCATCCGGGCCAGACAGGGAGCACAGACCTGCCTGTGCTGAAACCATTTCGGCTGTCTTCACACAAGGGCAGTTCAGACTTGGCGTTTAGTCGTTGGCTTCATGATCTGCATCCGGGCATGTTGGCCATGGCCGCGATGCCATTGCTGATCTGGCCCGTAGTAGTCCTTGCGCAGGGGGGTTACACCTATGCGCAAGCATTCGAGGCGCTGTGGCGTTGGCTCCCATTCCTGGTCAGAGAGGGATTCGCGCTCAATATTTTAATCAGTTTCTTTACCATGCTCATCGGGACCACCGCCGGGATATTGCTGGGACTGGGTCAGGTGTCACCAATTCGGTGGTTATCCGGGTCCAGCTGGTTTCTAACCCAACTGTTTCGAAACTCGCCTTGGCTGGTACTGTTGTTCATTGTGATGCTGGCGTTTCCATTTGAATTTGAGTTGGGTGGAAAAATCTACTTGATCCCAGACTGGATCAAGGCGGTTTTCGGTCTGGCGTTTCCGATTATGGCCAATATTTCCGAAATTGTCCGCGGGGGTATCCAGTCCGTATCCACCGGTCAATGGGAAGCCGCGGAATCGCTTGCCTTTTCCCGTCGGCAAACTCTGTGGCAGATTATATTGCCCCAGTGCTTCAAGCGGATGATCCCGCCGTGGATGAATTGGTATGCCATCCTCACCATGGCGACTCCACTGGTTTCGCTGCTGGGGGTGGAGGAACTCGTGACCCTATCCCGTCAGGCGATGGAAGCGGAGGACAACCACCCCGAGTTGTTGTTACCGTTCTTCGGTTTTGCCTTGGTGATCTTTTTTTTCTATTGCTATCCAATTGCCAGATGGACGCTCTATCTAGAGCGCAGATTCTCTGTCAAACAATGAGACCGGCCAATTAATTCCATGATGAGTACAGCCGACTGGAGTTCAGACCTACCTATCGTGTCCTTGCGCAATGTGCACAAGTCGTTCGGTGACCTCGAGGTTCTCAAAGGGGTTTCCTTGGACGTGATGAAAGGTGAAGTGATTTGTATCATCGGGCCTTCTGGCTCCGGCAAGTCCACACTCATTCGCTGTATCAATGCGTTGAACCCGATTGATTCCGGAAACATTCTGGTCGAGGGGCAGGAGGTGCATGACCCCCAACTCAACAAACTTGAACTCCGGAAAAAGGTCGGCATGGTATTTCAGCAGTACAACCTTTTTCCACATAAGACGGCGTTGCAAAATGTGATGATGGCGCCATTGAAGGTGTTGAAGCAGCCGAGGGATGAAGTGGAACAAAGGGCGCGCAGGCTGATGGCACGGGTTAATCTGCACGATAAGGAGGACAGTTATCCAGGCGAGTTGTCGGGTGGACAGCAACAGCGAGTGGCCATTGCCCGCTCACTGGCCATGAACCCAGATGTCATGTTGTTCGATGAGGTAACCGCTGCATTGGACCCGGAAACGGTGAAAGAAGTCCTGATGGTGATCCGGGATCTGGCCCAAAGCGGGATGACCTGTATCTTGGTTACGCACGAGATGGGGTTTGCCCGGGAAGTGGCGGATCATATCTATTTTACTGACCGGGGAGTGATTGTAGAGCATGGCCCTCCGGCCACCTTCTTTACCGAAGCCAAAGATCCCCGGACAAAAGAATTCCTCAGTCAGATTCTCTGACAGGGTATCGTTCTGGTGCATCTGACGGATGTGGGGTTGGGGCCGAGAACAGCACTGTTTCCTGCTTGAATCCATTGCGCCGTGATGTGGCTGACTCCTGCCGTCAAAGGGCTTTTGAAGGGAATTCCTTCGAGTTTCACATCGGCAATTGTTTCCGTGTGCTCGGGTTTCCGTGAGAGAAATGATACGATTTCGTCAGCGGTAACCTAGGACTATGATTTGAGTGGCGGTGTACTAGTTCTGGCTGTCCTGCCACGATTGGAAAATGCATCGGGGCTGAGCCGACTTGCATACCAATTGGAGACGTACAGTCATCACCAGAGCGCTTCAAGGTTCGTCGGTTCAGCACTCAACCGACTTTAAAGATGGTGCGGTCGTCATCGGCCCGTTTACTAACTGCATGAAATAGGTGTCCGTCTGTCGGACCGGATGGGTATGATCAAGACAGATATTGACAAACGACCATCGCTTGATCCAACCCGAAACAGACAGTGTATATTGATGATGGGTGTGACTCGTTCGATTTCAGTTTCACCAGCCCATGTCGACGATTGGCCGAACTTCTTCCGACGCAGGAGGGGAACTTGTTACGATCCACCACTTCAGGAATTGGAGCAGCAGTTAGAATACTCCTATTTGGTCAATGTTGTGACAGGTAGTGTATTTCCCACAGTCGGCGACATGGTTCGTCCGCTAGTTTTCCCAGATTCTCTCCCATGCATCATGTATTCCCCCGACATCTTCGCTCCCTGCCACCTCGGGCCGTGGCCGGCGAGGGCTGTTATCTGATTGACGAGAACGCAAAGCGTTATCTGGACGGCTCGGGCGGAGCTGCGGTTTCCTGCCTCGGACATGGAGATACCGAAGTGGTCGAGTCGATCAAGCAGCAGTTGGAGTCCCTTGCATTCGCACATACCGGGTTCTTTACCAGTGAACCGGCGGAGTCCCTTGCCGACCTTCTGACTGAACTGGCTCCTGAGGCCCTCGACCGGGTCTACTATGTGACTGGTGGATCAGAAGCAGTGGAAGCCAGTCTCAAGCTTGCACGGCAGTATTACCTCGAAAAGGGCGAGCCAGCACGCTGCAAGATGATCGCGAGAAAGCAAAGTTATCATGGCAATACATTGGGTGCCTTGGCGGTCGGTGGCAACCAATGGCGACGTAAGCCTTTCTCTCCCCTATTGGTCGAGACGACTCACATCAGTCCATGCTACGAGTATCGGGGGCGACGGCAAGAAGAGTCTCGTGAACAATATGGGTTACGAGTCGCCAATGAATTGGAAGAAGCGATTCAGCGCCTTGGGCCTGAGTCGGTGATGGCGTTCATTGCGGAGCCAGTCGTTGGAGCGACGATGGGAGCGGTGCCATCCGTACCGGGCTATTTTCCCCGTATCCGAGAAATCTGTGACCGTTATGGGGTCCTCCTGATTCTGGATGAGGTGATGTGTGGCATGGGGCGAACGGGGACCCTGTTCGCCTGTGAGCAAGACGGGATTGTCCCGGATATGATCACAATCGCCAAGGGGCTCGGTGCGGGCTACCAGCCCATTGGGGCCGTGTTGTGCAGCGATGATATCTATCGGACAATTGAAAGTAACAGTGGCTATTTTCAGCATGGTCACACCTATAATGGACATCCGGTGGCTTGTGCGGCCGGACTTGCTGTGGTCAGGGCCATGCTGTCACGGAACTTGATTGACCGTGTCAAAGAGCAGGGAAACAAGCTCCATAATGCCCTGCAGGAGCGATTCGGAGATCATCCAAACATCGGTGACATCCGGGGCAAGGGTCTATTTTGGGGCTTGGAAATTGTGGCGGATCATAATCGCAAAATACCATTTGATCCGACACATCGGGTATATACCAAGCTGAAGAAGGCGGCATTCAATGCAGGGCTGATCTGTTATCCAATGGGAGGCACCATTGATGGTCGTTTGGGTGATCATGTTCTGTTGGCACCTCCATTCATTATTGAAGATGAACAGATTGATGAGTTAGTGGACAAGCTACATATCGCCCTTGATATCGCTGTTATGGGCAGTGCGAAGTGACTCATAGAGCGATCATCATGGTGGCGCCCAATGGCGCACGAAAGACCCACCAAGATCATCCGAACCTGCCGGTGAGTATTGCCGAAACCGTGCAGGAAGCAGTTCGTTGCCAAGCGGCTGGCGCTACGGTCCTTCATGCCCATGTGCGAGGTCGCCACGGTGAGCATGTGCTGGATCCTGTGCGGTACCGGCAGTTGATCCGGGCCATGGAAAATCATGTGCCGGGCATGCTGTTGCAGATGACCACGGAAGCAGTGGGACTTTATTCATCAGTCCAGCAGACCGAATGTGTCTATGCGGTGCAGCCAAGACTTATCAGCATGGCGGTTCGGGAAATAGCACCGGTCGGGGCCAACACTGCCTTGGCATCAAAATTCTATCGCTGGACCTGCCAACACCATGTCCATGTTCAACACATTGTCTACGATGATAAGGATTTGGCCCGTCTGATCGAGTTGCAGAATCATGGCGTGATTCCGGGTGGTCGTCTGTGTGTATTGTTTGTCCTTGGGCGATATCTGCAGAGTCGGGAGTCGAGGCCTGCAGATATCAAGCCATTCCTAGCCGTCAAAGGCGATGTTCCGATGGACTGGTTTGTTTGTGCTTTTGGCAGTCGTGAGCACGATTGCGCCTTGGAGGCGATTGAGGCAGGGGGACATGCAAGGATCGGGTTCGAAAATAATTTGCTTCGGCCAGATGGCAGCAGGGCAGACTATACAGCTGATTTGGTGACTGCACTGAAAGCTGCTATGGAGATGCGTGGAATTCTAGTTGCCGACTTTTGGGAGACGCAACAGATCTTGGGCCTGTCCGACAAACCGCTACTACGTAAATCGCCGCTGCCTCATTAGCTGAACAGAGCGATGGGATAGGGGGAGGGTTTCCGGTGGTGGAGGATCTGCCTCTAGTCCCCAACGTGCCGCGACCTTCGTGGCCGGCCGCGTGGTGACGAAAACCCGGGAAACTTCGGTGCCGGGCCAGCGGTTGTCCGGGCCGCGTTAAGAATCCTCGTTTGGAGGTGGATCAAAAGCCTGTCGGATCAAGGGCAATGTCGGCCGCAAGGGGGAGAGCGCATCAACCATGTGCCGGGAGGGGTCTGGTACGATCAGACGTCAGACGCGAATCGACCCTATGCAGGGTGGAATGCTGGTTCTGCTGTTCCAGATGCGAGGCGCTGACGTCGGGATGGCGACATTCCTGGCGGTAGGATACGGCCCGCATCTCGCAAGCGATTGGTTACCTTTGCTGGGAGCGTGTATCTAAGCCGATGATGTCCCTTCAGGCACCATACCATGGCATAGTTAACTGGGTCATTGCTGGCGTGCCTTTACTCTATACCGATGTGCGTTCGCATGATGTTTCGGATAACCGACCGGGGGCACCCCGTCGGGAGCTTCATTCCCCACTGACCGGCTCGGTTGAGGTAAGATGGCCGGTATGATGAACTCAATGCCCTTTCCCAAGCCCCCGCCGGCCGATCCCCTGCCCCTCGACGTCTGGCTGGACCAGACGGATCGGGCCGAAGTCGGTCGGGAGCCGTTCTTCCGGGGTCGCGAGGCGGAGTTCGATCTCTTTCGCCGCGCCGTCCGCAGTCTTCAGGCGGGACGAGTCGGCGGTGGCACGATGATCTTCCAGGGCGCCCCGGGCGCGGGCAAGTCCGCCCTGATGGCCGAGTGTCGGGAGGCGGTGCGACGCCACTCGACGCCAGAAGCGCCCTGGGTGGCGGTGGCCATGAATGCGGATGCCCTCCAGTCTCCGGTGGCGGTGGTCAGGACCCTGGTCAAGGCGGCCAGCACCGAAAGCGAACGCCTCCGGGCAATGGCTTCCGGCACTTCGGTTGTCAGGGCACTGGATGATCTGCTTGACCTCGGCAGGACACTGTTTCGTGAACTGTCTGACCGCGGCGGTGGAGCCCTGGGCCTGTCGGTGGGCGGCCGCAGTGATGCCGGCGTGACGGCCAGTTGGGTTTTCCAGAATGCGGCATCACTGCTGGGGAAGTTCCACCTCGTGGTCTTGGTGGACGAGGCGCAGAACACGCCGGTGTGCGCACAGACCAAGGGGGTGATGGACTGTCTGCACCGGGACCCGCAGGGGATTCCGCTGGTGGCGGCGTTTTTCGGCTTGAGCGACACCCAGGAGGTGCTGCGTCAGTGCGGCCTGTCGCGCTTTGCCCGGGGCCGGGTGGTGAACCTGGACCCCTTGCCTGTCGAAGAGGCCGCCGCGGTGATCCGGGCGGCCTTCGCCGCCTATGGGTTCATCGGTACCGCCGAGGAACAGGACACCTGGGTCACCCAGTTGGCGGCGTTGTCCCAAGGCTGGCCGCAGCATCTCAACAGTGTGTCGGTGGCGGCAGGGGAGGTGCTCCAGGCCCACGGGGGATGCATGAATCCGGCGGGTCTGGCGGAGGCCATGGCCCTAGCCGAGGAATCCAAGCGGGAGTACTATGCCGGACGGCTGGCGGCCGGGTCTCGACCGCCCTGGGTCTACCGGCAGATGGCGCTGGCGGCTCAGCAGAAGGGGGGCGTGTTGCCCTATGATGATCTCCGGCCGTTCCTGGCGGAGGAAACCCTGGATGAATTCCTGACCCACGCCCTGCATGCCGGCTTGCTGGCGCCGGTCAAGCAGTTGCCCTACCACTATCGGATCCCGATTCCGTCTTTTGGGGACTATCTGCGGGCCTTGCCGGTGGCACCGCCGGCGAACTGAACTGGATCGTTCCCGCTCGGCTTGTTAAGTGTTTCGGCAGGGAAACTCACCTTCCGAAGGAAACCGAATGAGTCCATTGCTTATTTCCGGAATCCTGAACGACGGCGGCACCCCGGATACGATGCGGTACTCCATCAGGGCTGATGTTTCATCAAGAGTCAGCAGAGATCCCATTTTACAAGCTCCCCCGTGCCACTTTGAAGTGCAACACTTAGCCCCGTCGCCTGATCGCTTGAGGTCAGTTGATGCATTCAGCGTTGACTGGCCAAAATGGCGTGAAGTGGGTTAGGCTATTTCAGCCGTCTATACCGGATCCGGGATGGCTGGATGGTATCACCATGACGACGTTTGTAGTCTTCCTCATAGTCGCTGTAATTCCCTTCATGCCAGACCACCTTCGAATCCCCTTCAAAGGCAAGGATGTGGGTGGCAATGCGATCTAGGAACCAACGGTCGTGTGAGATGACGACCGCACAGCCAGGGAAGTTGAGCAGGGCTTCCTCCATTGCTCGGAGTGTCTCCACATCCAGGTCATTGGTCGGTTCGTCCAATAAGAGTAAATTCCCTCCAGCCGTCAACAGTTTGGCCAGATGTACTCGGTTACGTTCTCCGCCTGACAGGGTGCCGACTTTCTTTTGCTGATCAGTGCCGCGAAAATTGAATCGACCCACGTAGCGCCGGGACTGGACTTCGTAGCCATTGATCAGCATCATATCAGAGTTGCCGGTAATCTCCTCGAATACGGTTTTATCTGCGTCAAGCAGATCCCTGCTCTGATCGACATAAGCCAGCTTGACGGTTTCTCCGATGCGGATGCTGCCCGAACTGGGTTTTTCCTTTCCCATGATCATGCGAAACAGGGTGGTTTTGCCGGCACCATTGGGACCAATCACCCCGATGATGCCGCCCTTGGGCAGACTGAAGTTGAGACTGTCGAAAAGCAGTCGGTGACCAAAGGACTTGGTGATACCGTGGGCTTCCACGATCAGATCACCCAGCCTAGGCCCCGGCGGAATGTAGATTTCATTGGTTTCCGCTCGCTTCTGATATTCGGTGGAACTCAATTCTTCGAAACGTTTCAATCTGGCCTTGCTCTTGGTGTTGCGTCCCTTGACCCCTGCCCGTACCCACTCGAGCTCTTCTTTCATGGTTCGGATGCGTGCCGCTTCGGATTTTTGCTCCAGCTCCAGGCGTTTTTCCTTCTGTTCCAGCCATGAGGAATAATTCCCCTGCCAGGGAATACCATGGCCTCGATCGAGTTCCAGTATCCAGCCCGCCACATTGTCCAGAAAATAGCGATCATGTGTGACGGCAATCACGGTTCCGGGAAATTCATGCAGGTAGTGTTCCAGCCAGGCGATGGATTCGGCATCCAGGTGGTTGGTCGGTTCATCCAGAATGAGCATATCCGGGCTGGACAGCAGCAAACGGCAAAGCGACACACGACGTTTTTCGCCACCGGACAGGTTGCGGGTCTCGGTGTCCCAGGGCGGTAGTCGCAGGGCATCGGCCGCAATTTCGAGCTTGTGGTCGATGTTGTGGGCATCGGCTGCCTGGACAATGGCTTCCAGTCGTGCCTGTTCCGAGGCCAAGGCATCAAAATCGGCATCCGGCTCGGCATAGCCTGCGTAGACCGCCTCAAGCTGTTTTAACGCTTCTTTGGCGGGACCGAGTCCGTCTTCGACGTTTCCTCGCACATCCTTGGATTCGTCAAGTTGTGGTTCCTGTGGTAGGTAGCCGATACTGAGGTCAGGTTGTGGGCGAGCCTCCCCGATTATGTCCGTGTCGATGCCCGCCATGATGCGTAACAATGTGGATTTGCCAGCGCCGTTGTAGCCGAGAACGCCAATCTTGGCCCCCGGAAAAAAATTCAGGTAAATATCTTTGAGAATTTGCCGGTTGGGTGGAACCACCTTGCCCACGCCATTCATGGTGTATACAAACTGTGCCATAGTGATCAGAAATGTTCTTTACCGCTTTGCCCCGTCGGAGGATGTACCCACCGGTCGGGTATCGTGATGAGGTTGTCTACGGGTTCAGCAGCGCCAAGGCGGACTGGTGGAGTTTTTGGTTGGCAGTCGCCAGTACCATGTGACCCGAGTCCAGAGTCAAGGGATTACCGTTCCAATCCGTGATGATACCACCGGCGCCTTCCACCACGGGGACCAACGACAGGTAGTCATAGGGATAGAGATCTGCCTCGCAGATAATATCGGTATATCCAGCGGCGAGGAGTCCATAGCTATAACAGTCCCCTCCCCAGACTCGAAACTGACAGCGGTCGGCGAGATTGCGGAACTGGTCGAGAGACACTGCATCGAACATTTCTGGAGTGGTACAGAAAATCGAGCAATGTTCAAGCCGTGTTTCCTCTCGTGTCTGGCACGGGGCGCCGTTGAAGACCGTGCGGCTACTTCGCATGCCGATCCAACGCTCATCCAGTATGCTTTGATCAATCAAGCCAAGCATGGGCTGGTTTGCTTTCATCAAGGCGATCAGAGTGCCGAATGTGGGTCTGCCAGCCGCAAAGCTCTTGGTACCGTCGATGGGATCAATAATCCATTGCCAGTGCTGATTTTTGATTTGGTTGCCCCCCTCCTCTCCGAAGATGCCATGGTCGGGATGGCGTGATTCGATGTGTGCACGAATCGCAGCTTCAGTTTCCTGGTCAGCAACGGTCACTGGACTTAAGTCCGGCTTGTTGTCCACCGCAAACCGGGTACGAAAATGGCGGCGGGTGATTGTCCTTGCAATGTCTGCCGCTTGCAGTGCCGTTTGCAGATAATCGTTTTGGAAGTTGTTCATGGTGATCAAGCCGATGACAGGCGTATTCTACCCAAGGTCCAAGCGATGTGAGTGCCTGATTCGATCAATTGGCGTCGTTTCCCGACAACCAGTCCGACTGGACAGGTTGTATAAACTTACACCTAGCAGATTCTCCAGAACCAAGAAATTTGGAGTAAAATCCGCCTCTTGATTTTCGGGGTCGCCTAGTCATGACGCCCCTAACGATTGACCATCAGTCTCTAGGAGATATCCTTTCATGAAAGTATTGGTACCAGTCAAACGTGTGGTCGATGCCAATATCCGGATCCGGGTGAAGTCTGATCATTCCGGGGTAGAGACCACCAATGTTAAGATGGCCATGAATCCCTTTTGCGAGATTGCCTTGGAGGAGGCATTGCGAATCCGAGAGGCTGGGGTTGCCGAAGAAGTGATTGTCATGTCGGCCGGGCCACAGAAGGCGGCGGAAACCATTCGAACCGGTCTGGCCATGGGAGCGGACCGGGGAATACATGTCCTGACCGATGATCGACTGGAGCCTTTGATCATTGCGCGTCTGATCCACAAGGCGGTGGAGAAGGAGGGGGCCGATCTCGTCATCCTTGGCAAGCAATCGATTGATGATGACCATAACCAGACCGGGCAGATGCTGGCCGCCCTGATGGGGCGTCCACTGGGTAGTTATATCTCGAGGATTGTCAAAAACGACAATGGATTTGCCATCACTCGGGAAATTGATGCGGGCTTGGAGGATCTTCAGATCACTTGTCCAGCGGTGGTTACAGCCGACCTTCGCCTGAATGAACCGCGCTACGCCTCCTTGCCCAATATCATGAAAGCGAAAAAGAAGCCGGTCGATGTGTTTTCGCCTGAGGACCTGGGAGTGGAAGTCGTCAATCGGCTTGAGGTGCTACGGGTCGATACCCCTCCGGCCCGGGATGCTGGGGTGATGGTGTCGGGTGCTGCCGAGTTGGTGGATAAACTGAAGAATGAAGCAAAGGTGATTTGAATGAACAGTTTGGTTATTGCGGAACACGACAACCACCAACTTTCGCCGGGAACTTTGAATACGGTTTCTGCTGCCACCCGGATTGGGGGTGAAGTCAGTGTGCTGGTTGCGGGCAGCCAATGCGATGAAGTGGCTGACGAATGCGCTCGAATCAGCGGAGTATCCCGGGTTCTGTATGCGGATTCACTTTCCTACGCCAATGAAATCACTGAAAACACCGCCACCTTGGTCCAGGCAAATGTCGAGGGCTATACCCATGTGTTGGCTCCGGCTTCCACGTTTGGCAAGGCATTGATACCCTACTTGGCCGCCTTGTGTGATGTGCAGGCCATCTCTGATATCAGTGTGGTTCTTTCTGACGATACGTTTGTCCGCCCAATCTATGCGGGCAATGCCCTCGAAACGGTCAAATCTCACGATTCGATCAAGATGATGACCGTGCGGACCACGGCATTTGAAGCCGTCGATTGTGCGAACGGCCATGCCGAGATCAGTCGCATCCCGGAAGCCCCCATTACGCCCAGTGTTCAGTTTGCCGGGCAGAACCTGAGCCACAGTGAACGACCTGAACTTGCCTCTGCCAAAATTGTGGTGTCCGGCGGCCGTGGAATGAAAAACAGTGAGAATTTCGCCATGTTGGAAACCTTGGCAGATACCTTGGGTGGTGCGGTTGGGGCTTCACGGGCAGCAGTGGATGCCGGATTCGTGCCCAATGATTATCAGGTGGGGCAGACCGGCAAGGTCGTGGCCCCGGATCTCTACATTGCGGTGGGTATTTCCGGGGCCATCCAGCATCTTGCCGGCATGAAAGATTCCAAGGTCATTGTAGCGATCAACAATGACGAGGAAGCCCCGATTTTTCAGGTGGCGGATTACGGTTGGAACGAGGATCTGTTTTCGGCAGTACCCGCCCTGCAGGAAGAACTGGAACAGTGATCCTGACCCCGACAAAGGCCCGACCCGTGGGTAGGTCACCCCAACCGACCTGAATTCCGACGGGCGGGCGTTGCTCCCTATCATCAAGGGAGGTTTGATTCCATTCGCTTTGGTCGGGCCTTTCCACGCTCGAGTAGACGACTGCTGGCGTGCATTTGTGAGAAGGTTCAGAACGAGATGCGGTTCAGCCAACCGGCCACCATTTCCGTCAATGGGTCTCCATGGTCCCGAAAGAAGTGACCCGCCCCCTCGACCACCATCTGCTGGGAGTCCGGGTGACCGTTGATTTCCAGCATCTTGGCCCGTAGTGGCACCATCGCCAATGGACGAGGATATTCTTCACTGCCATAGATATCGAGGACGGGAACTGTCATCGTGTCAAGGGGAAACGGTGTCTTGAGATCCTGCCCGAAATCGGTGACACCAAGCCCTATGGCGACATAGCCATCAATTGACCCGTCTCCATAGTGATTCAACCAGTCGTTGGCCATATGTACCCCGCAGCTATGCCCGGCCAGCACCACCGTTTGGTAGCCTTGGCTCCGAAGGAACTGCAGTCCAGCTTGGATACGGGCATGTGCGAATTTCAGGATGGGAAGATAGTCGTAGTATTTCTTGCCTTTTGCCAGCACCGGCATTTGCAAAGCCAAGGTAGACCAGTCGGCATCGACGAGTCCGACCCGCATAGGGCCAGCGACATTGGCATCTTCGGGGTGGGTGTCACGACCGTGGAGAATTAGGACGGCTCCTCTGGGCTCATCGGCCGGCAGGTAGATGGACAGGAATGGACGTTCCGGCGTATTCAGCCAGACGGCCTCTCCATCGAAGATGTGGGGCTCTATCTCCTGGGCTATGCGTACTTCACGGTCATAATCTGGACGGTCATCTGCATAAGCCGGATGCCATTGAAAGACCAGCGGCATGGTCAACAGCAGGTGTAGCAGAAGCCTTTGGCATATCGGTTCGTACCTGATTTGGTGGGTTTTTGCTCTGTAACAGTTAGTCATCAGTACGAATTCCAAGAAGTGTGTGAAAGTGTACAACGAAGATCAGTGATCCGGCCGAACACATCCAATGCAGAGGGCATATATGGTCATTGTCCTTCCCAGCTGATCCGAGTCATCAGATCAGGCCATGTGATCAGGATGGCCCCGATAAGGACTTGGCTGGCCGAGATGTGTTCCACACATCACTTGCAAGACTCCCAATAGTTCCCAGAGAACACGGCACTGCTCGGATCAGTCGACGCATACCCAGGTGGTGGCAATGTATTTGATGCCACGTACTACTTCTGTCCCCCGATGCAAATGGGTCCAGAAGGGTGGGAACAGCAGCAGCATGCCCTGTTGAGGTTGGACACAGACACTCTGGAAATAGAATTCGGTTTCGCCACCGACCTCGGGAGCGTCATTCAGGTACCAGATGGCAACGAGTTGTCGCTTGGCAAATTCTCTGGGTCCGGAATCCAGGTGCCAGTGGTAATAACCACCGGGGTCGGTACGCTGCAAGTTGTACCCGATATCATGCAGCCGATTCACTCTGAAGAACGGATGCAGTCCACTGATAAGCCCCAGAGCCTGTCCGAGGGATTCCCGTAGCAGTGCATCATGTTGTCTCCATTCCGGTCGACCCGAAATCCTGAGGTCGGTGGACTGCTTGATGGAAGGTTCCGTGTGGGCGCATTGACCAATGCGACCTTTCACTTGTTGGCCCGGGTGATCTTCAAACTGCTGGATCATGGCTTCACAGGCATCGACCGGAAGTGCATTGTCCATCGTGTAGATGAAGGACCCCGGACTGAGTTCGCGAAACATGATCGCTCAGATGTACATCTGACGCAGGCGGCGTATGCGAAACCGACCGACTGGACCGGGAAGGCGAATGTTAGAATGCATACTTCGTCTGAATCTGCCGTATCGGAATCTTATCATGCCCCGGGTGTTGTTGGAAAAGTCGCCATCCCCCATGAAACTCGAAGTGCTGGGAGTGGAAGTCTGGCCTTTGACACACCATCCCGTGGCTCGTTGGGACAGGTATCTTCAGCAGACCGAGACGAGTTACATCGTCAGTGGGGCAGGTGAAATCAGGGTACAGAATGAAGACCCGGTTCAATTTACTGCCGGTGACCTGATTACGGTCATGCCCGATACCGAATGTGTCTGGCATATCACTGAAGCAATAGAACGTCACTACAAAAAAGGGTAGTATCACTTTGACAGCAAGACGATTATGGTGTTTTTCCCCGTTGCCCAGAGTCTATCGGGCCGGTTCTCCGCACTGCCTGCGAACGGGTCGATGTCGGAATGGAAGTACCAGAATTGAGGTGTATTATGACGAGCATTTATTATCAGACCATTACGGAACTCGAAAGCAAGAACATTGCGCGTGAATACATTATTGGTTGGGCTAGCGGATATCTCGGCAACCCCAAGATCGAAGAGCAGCGTCTGACAGAGCCATATGAGGCGGGTTACGCGGATGGTCGGAAGGGTAGTACGGACAACGCGAAGAACTGGAAGTAGTTCCGGGTTGCAAGCAATGTCAGCTGACGCAAAGCCGCTCCCCAGCCACCTGGACGATTCGGTTGCCTACATGGCATGGAGGTCGGCGCGGCGGCGGTGAAGACCTCTTGAGGGGTCCGATACCCCAGTCCCTTGCGGGCTGGTGGTTGATTCGTTCCTCCACCGCCTGGACTTGGGCCGCCGTCGCCTGACGGAAGTCCGTTCCCTTCGAAAAATACAGGCGTACCCGGCCATGGGTCCGCTCGTTCAGGCCCCGTTCCCAGGAATGGTAGGGGGTGGCAAAGTCAAAGTCGGCTCCGAGCGATTCAGAGGTCTCCTGGTGCCTTGCAAACTCCTTGCCGTGGTCCGCCGTGTTCGTGAAGCATGACGGGGATGCCGGCGTTGTGTTGGAGTTTGTCTATCGACTTCAGAAACACTTCGAAGACTTCCGGCCCGTCGATGTCCATGACCTGATCAATGACCCAGCGGTTGGTCTGGTCCTCTCCCATGTACGCCTGAATGCTGGCCCCCAGCAGTCGGTACATATCATAGCCCGGGTTGCGGTTCGGGAAGGTCGTGGTGGCATACTGGGCCATTTTCGTGTTGATTCGGATGATCCAATTCTCTTCTCGTTCGATGCCTTGGGTGATGTCTATGGCATTTTCCCGGCTATGTCGATGGCAGTCTTTTGCCAAGGCATGCATAAAACGGCTACGCTGTTCCGTACTGAGATATTCATGCGTCAGGCGGTCAGCACAATGCATCAAAAATACCAGGTATTCACGCATGACCCCAAGACGCTGGAGGTCATTTTGGTAGACAAAATCCTGCTGATGGAGATTACGGGCAGCATTGAGGGATAGACGCCAGCAAATACTGGACAGGGCATTAGCAAACTCCTCCAGAGAAATTGGACGGTTACGGTTTTTCCAGCCGGTGCGAATGCGGGCTTTATCCATTTGTGGATTGGGATGATTTCTGGAATTCGAGCTTTTGGTGTCGACACAATGATAACAGTCAGGAATCCCTGAACTGTCATCTATTAGGCTTTTTCAGGATCACAGACCATGGGTCCGAAAATGTTGGCTCGAGATTTGATCACCACGGATGTCATTTCTTTTGTGGCTTCGGGATTGCCTTGATATGCTCTACAATCGTAGCGGGATGTACAGCTATCGTATCCGAAGGCCTCAAGCCGTTGCTGCCTCGCAGCTCCGATTCGTGTATGACGACTCAATCTGGTCAGGAAATACTGGATGTGTGGAGAGCAGGAGGAAGAAGGGCTAAAATTAAGATTGCCTGTCATCCGGATGATCATCCGGTTTCGATATGACCGATTGAGAAAATATATGGTTGTGCCGCATGCGATCACTGTCTGATTGGTCTGTAGAGCGCCTCATTGAAACGGTACAGTACAATGCCGATGTTTCGGATGCCTGCTATGCTGGGCAGTATCCGTTATGTGTCTACCTGATGAAGATGCGCGACTACTTTCGTTGGCACCAAGGTCTCAATGCCTGTGAACCAGTGGGTCGAAATGCTCTGGGGGAATGGATTCCACTCATGGAGTCTCGTTGGGAGCAACTGGAAGACCAGGATGGAGCCTTCCGGGCCTTGCCATTGTCGGTTGGGGAAGTCGACTGTTTCGATAATGAAGCTGTCAATGAAGTCCTCAATCCGGCTGGATACGTCTATGCGGGCATCCATGGCAGGGGCGGTGCGCCCACCTTTTTTTTGGCCAATCTGCTGCTGCATGATACGACCGAAAACCCGGAGTCGGTTCGTAGTCCCAAAACCAGTTTGGACCTGCTGGTGTCTGGAAGAGAGCTGGCACGGACCATGACCGCCCCACCAGCCATGTCCGCGCCAGGCCAGATATTCGTTCGTCGTGACGCCCTGGGAAGATACCTGGGCAGTATGATCGAAGAGTGGAGCTGGAAGCGTGAAGACAATGCGATGGGCAAGGTCATCCACCATTACGGCTTTGATAAAGACCCACAAGGAGCCTTGGACAGGTTTTTGGAAACCGAGATGGAAAATGTGATCCTTCATGAGATCGGGGAACGCTTGGCCGGTGCCCTGATTGGAGATGGTTGGCAGTGTCTGCTGTCCCGGGTGGAGGATCCCTTGACGGAACTCAAAATCAGGGCGGTGCGGGACAATCTGGCGGACTGCTTGGCGGCCTTGCCCGCCTGTCTGACTTTGGAAAACTGGCCATCGGTAGATTTTTTCTATGCCAACATGACGCCGCTTCGCAAGGAACTGTTCCCGAGCTTTTGCGTCGCCTATCAGGAGGCAAGAGAAGATGGAAACTACAGTGCCCTGGCTCCAGTCATTGCCAGAGCCGGAAGACATTGGCTGCGTGTCAGTCGTGCATTGCCGGGGTGTTCCGCTGAACACCTGAAAACCTACCTCGACGACTGCGCATTCTGATGCTGATTACCTTGCCGGCTATCCTGGTGCCAGAGCGTCTCACCCTCGTCCGGAAATTGCTGGCCAGTGGCCGGTTTGAAAATGGATGGAGCTCCGCTGGAGAGCAGGCCCGCCGCCACAAGCATAACGAGGAACTGGTGACTGGTGATGAACGGATGTCCCACCTGAACAATGCGGTTATGGGTGCACTGGTTCAGCATCCGGTCTATCTGAATGCTGGGCTGCCGCATCGCGTGGCAGTCCCGTACTATTCTCGTTATCGACCAGGTATGAAATATGGTCCGCATGTGGACGATCCCGTCATGGGACCAGACCCGAAATCACGCTATCGCTGTGATGTGGCCATCACGGTCTTTCTCAGTGAGCCCGATGAATACGAGGGGGGTGAACTGATCGTGCACACGGACTTTGGCCATCAGAGTGTGAAGTTGTCAGCAGGGGATGGCGTCATGTACCCGGCGTCCTCACTGCACGAAGTGCGGCCGGTGACTCGAGGAGAACGGTTGGCCGCGGTGACTTGGTTGCAAAGTCTGGTACCAGTCGCCGAACGCCGGGAATTGTTGTATCAGCTCTGGCTTGCCAGGGAAGAACTGAGGCACAATGCCCCGGAGGCGGAAAGTACCCGACGGGTGGATCGAAGTTATCTGAACTTGGTTCGCCTGTGGACCCGGATGTAGATCTGGTCGGTTCCATGATTCCCCCGTTGTCGGACATTTCGTTCTTCGCTCGGCTTTGATTTTTTTACCACCTTGTGCGAATTGGACCCGAACATGATACCGGATGATGCATTGACTGCCAGTGACAAACGACTGCGCATACGCAGGGACGGCGGGAACACACCAGAGATGACCCACTGGTATCTGCGATCAGAAACGGGTCCCTTGCGAGATGTGCTACTGGGCCCGGCGGAGACTTTTCGTTGGTTGGGTGTGGAAAACGCCGACTATAGTTCCTTGGTTCGAGATTCACTCAGGCGGGGATATCAGTTCGACCGTGCCCTTGCCTTAAGGCAACACGCTGAGATGGTCGCCGCATATGAGGAAGCCGGGGTCACTTGTCACTTTCTTCCCGAAGAAGCCTCCACCGTGATGCAGGTGTATGCAAGGGATTCCTCCTTTATGACGCCTTATGGTGCCGTGATCTGTCAGTTGGCGAACCCACGCAGGCGGGGAGAATATGCGGCCGTTCTTCGGTTTTATTTGGAAAACGAGGTCCCCATTTACGATATGGTGTCAGCAGGGAATTTCGAGGGTGGGGATTTCAATGTGATCCAGCCTGGGGTGGTGTTGATTGGATACACGGATCATCGCTCCGAGGGGGTGGCGGCCCGCCAGATCGCAGACTGGTTCATCGCGGAGGGTTGGGAAATCCGATTCGCCCCGATTGATCCTTATTATGTTCACATTGATCTGATGGTCTGCATGCTCAACGAGCGCTGTGCAGCGGTTTGTCTGGAGACCACCGACCCGGACATTGTGCAGTGGCTCAAAAGTCACGACATTGAGATCATTCCCGCTACCTTCGAAGAAACCATGGCGCTTGGTTGCAATGTGGTGGCGCTCGGTCATGACCGAATTCTATCGACACTGGCTGCCACGGACCTGAATGCCAAGATGCGCGCGGCGGGATTCAGGGTTTATGATCCCGATATGACACAGTTCACCCAAGCGGGTGGTGGGGTTCACTGTATGTGTCAGCCACTACGGCGAGATGCGACTTAACACAGGATGGATTCATTTCCCTCAAGGGAAATACCATATGAACGTCACGCCACTAAAACGCGCATCGGACTCCAGGTCATTGTACTGAAATTGATACGGTCAATGCACTGGAGATGAGTCGGTTGTGATTGGTGTCCTGCAACTGCCATTTTGATCCGACGTCTGGGGCTGGCGGAAGAGTGAATTGGCCAGGGCAACCGACTCAATCTACCACCTCGGGCCACTTCGCATTTCAGTCTCAGTTTAAGCATGTCGAAGTGGGCTATGACTCTGACATGGCGAAGCTGATTCTGTATGTCGGGCTCTGTCTGATGGCGACCAGCGGCCAGACCATGTGACTGGGCGTTTACGAAGTTGGCTTTTCCAATGACTGTTTGAGGGTATTGATCATTCCCGGGGCCTCTGATGTTGCCTTGGGCAGCAGGAAACCCCGCCATGCCGATGCTGGCGCGAACAGTCTGGGCTGGGCCAGAAGGGAAGCACTGTCATGTCCAGACACCATGATGTCCTATGGAGCGAGCTGAACTGTGGGCGCAGGGCGCATGGTCAGTTCAACGTTTGGAGCCCTTCTCGGCATGTGCCATCTCCACCAGTTGGTTGGCCAGGTCGGTGTAATTGGATTGGTATCCTTGAAGCTTGCCGCCGGATTCGGGATCACAGTAATCTTCGGGTTTCAGTCCTCCGGTCTGCTCCAGGGTGATGAATTTTCTCTGCATATCCAGCAGTTTCTGGATGATCTCTTGCTTTTCGCTCATGATTGATGCACTGGCAGTGTGGGCTGTGGGAAGGATCGGGGGCCTCAATACCCCCCTTTGCGTTTGCTTTCGGGCAGTCCACCGATCCGTCCGGCTTGCTTGCTGGGGGTGCCGGGAAACAACTCGAAAAGGGTGCTGGCACTGACCTGCTCATCGGACCACTTTTCCGCCATGGCCTTGGCCATGATCCGGTTGTTCGGCTGGTGGCCGCCGTGGTTGAAGTATGCATCACGCAGGTAACGGATGACATCCCAGTGTCGATCCGTCAAGGTCAGGCCTTCGGCTGCTGCGATCTGTCGGGCGACCTCCTCATCCCAATCATCGGGGTTGACGAGGTACCCCTCGTCCGTGGTGACAATGGTTCGATGGTTCACGGTCATGTTCATGTCGTACTCCTGATAATCAACGTGTCGACAAACGGGTTCTTCGGATGGAAGACCAGGGTTCAGCCGTCCTCTTGGGGCAGTCCCACGGCGGCCAGACTTTTGTGTGGCAGGAAGATTCCACATCCGAGCTTTTGTTCGTCTCCAACCCCGGTTTCCTGCAGTCGAATGGCAGCATGATACTCAAGATCCGAGAGCATGACACTGCGGGCGGTGAGGATGCCCTGTGGATGATGAATGGTGTGCTGCAGGCCACAGAGCATCTTTCGCAGCCGAATACCCCGTTGTCCGAGTTGATCTGCCATCCAGTGGGTGAAGGCCTCTTCGTCATGAACCGACTGATCGGTCACGGAACGGGAGAAGAGGGTGTCCGTGGGCACCAGGGTTTTCGGTCGGCTATCCCCCACTCGGATTCGGTAGGGACCCAGTCGGAGCTCTTGTCCCGAGAGGGCTTGTGCCTCCTGTTCCCGGGTGGACGGTATCCGAAGGTACAGCCGGGTTCTTTGAGGAAGTTGCAGCAAGCTGCCGGATTCGTTGGGAGGGCGAATCCAACCATTGCCGGATGCAGCACCATGAATGGAATGGATGGCAACTCTGGAATCCTCGTCGATCCAGGGAAGCCGGTGGCGAATGCTTTCATACAGCATCCAGGCATGGTCCAGAGGCAAGGTACGGCATGCAATGCGAAATGAGAGGTCGATGACATCTCTGGGTACCTCGAATGCCCGGTCATTGGCGGGCTCTTCCCACAGCATGTCAGTCCACCAAGGGAAGGGTTGCCTGCAATGCATCGCGGTCGATCCACCACTGATCCTGGACCAGGACATCAATGATATTGCGCATCCGCACCAGCAGTTTTTTGGGATCGTCCAACTCTAGCCGACGGAACCAGACATCAAATGCAGCGGCATCCTGGACATCGCCATGTCGTCGGGCCACATCGTTCAGGAGTTGTCCCGTAGTCAAGGACAGTTCGCCGTGCCGGGAGCCATCTGATCGCAGTTCCACCACATAAGCTGCGACGGCCGCCGCCACGGCCGCCCCATCTGAATCTTCCGGGGTGTCTTCGATGACATGCATCAACTGCCTCACCGTAATCGAGGGGTCAATTGGGAAGGTAATACCGAGCCACAGCCCATGGCCGAGAGCGATCAACGCCGCCTCTGTTCCACAGCAAAACAGAACATCACAAGCGACGACAGACTGCTCCCAGTCCTCCCTTTCCAGATGAATGCGCAGAGCTTCCCGGGCGTGATCCCAGGCCCGATCGCACTGTTGAAGCTCAATTTCAACCCTGGCCAGCGCTGTCAGCAGACGCGCACGCAGTCCGGGGTGGTGGTCGGAGGCATCTGCGAGTTGGCGTGACAGCTGTTTCGCTTGGCGTTGCCGTACCGCCATGGAAGTCTTGGCGTCATCCTGGCATTCGGCTCCCAGGTCCACCAGGTTCGGATCAAGATAGCTCATGATCACCGAGAGATGGTCATCCGTTGGTGATAACGCAGACGATACAGCAGTCTGCCATTTTCCTCACCGGGCCGATCCGTGAAGGCCGTACGACAATGAAGCAGGTTGTGGCATATGATCCCTTGACCCGGATTCAGGGTCAGACGGAGGATCGCGGGATGGGCCCGGTCCAGAATCGAGTCGATTCTCGCCAGGGCGGCTCGTGTGTGGGTCTCGTCACGCCACTGGATATTGTGACGTCGGCGGGTGAATCGGGTATATAGGGTGCGGGTAACGGGGTCCAGACTGAACACCGCCCCTTGGAAGGCTCGCCGTTCGCTGCCGGGGTCACGATCATCGGCTGGAATGCACAATGTCTCGGGATGGCTCAATGCATGAGCAAGGACAGGAGATTGGTCCCGAAGCAGAATATAGAGCAGGTCCGGATCGAGTAGTCGATTTTCTCCTCCACTGGCCGCTCTTCGTACACAATGCAAGGCGAAAGTGCGAACCCGATGATGGTCCGGGTTGTAATAGCCATCCGTATGCCAGTCGAGCCGTTGATGGGAGAAGGGGATGTACCGCCCCCGGTCACCGCCCGTTGTTGGGCCTTCGCGTCTTTGGACGGCCTCAATGCAACTGATGCCGTCATGGTCTGCAGTGGGGTTGGTCAGTGGATGGGTGAGACCCAACTGACGACAGACCGCGATCAGGATTTGTCTGCTTTCCTGGGCCGACCATCCTTTGTCTGTCCTGTTAGGACAATCATAGAGCACCAGATTATGTCGTTCGACAGAGCAAGCCATGGCCGCCAGTTCCCTCGCACTCAGGTGCTGGGGGTCCTTGACCGGAATGAATGAAGGTCTCGACGCGCTTTCGAGGTAAGGCAGCTTGTGTTGGCGCCAATCCGCATACCATTCATCACTCATCACCAAGGGACCAGGCGAGTGATGGTATGAATGACGAGAGCCTGCGAGGCTGGCTTGGGGTATGGTGTGATGGGTGAAAAACACCGAATTCACCATTTGGGAATAGACTTGAAGGAATGGATACAGGGCGGGGAAGGACAGGCGATCCGGCAGACGGCCCACGCGCCTCTTGACGATTTGATCATTCCGCCAGCGGCGGGCTGACGTCTATATCCCCATGGAGATAATTCCCCTTCGGGCGCTATCCTTTTGGGGCACTGGAGTAATCGGGGAACATCGCTAGAATGTGTGGAATGCCTAAAAGACAGATTTAAGCGACTGACTGGGATTCATCCTTTTCGGACACGGAGCCCACCTGCCGTTATAATAGATCGCGACAATTTACTCATGATCCACTCACTGGCTTTGCATTGCCACTTGCCACCTTGTCCCCCGGCCGTTTGATCTCATGGCTGGATTGTCGGACAAGAGAGGTGTGCGAAACGGACCGGAGCCCTGTACCAGGAGACCATCACCGATGAGCGATACCAAACATGCGACCCCGATGCTGGATGAACTCGAGCATGGACCGTGGCCAAGCTTTATCAGCGGAATCAAGCGATTGCGGGATGACCATCCCGATATGCGGGTCAATGGTATGGCCAACGATCTGCTCGGTCAGCTGGAACACTCCTATGAAACCCGCAAGGGCTACTGGAAGGGCGGCACGGTCAGTGTCTTCGGATATGGAGGGGGCATCATCCCCAGGTTTTCCGAAGTCGGCCAGCAGTTTCCCGATTCCAAGGAGTTCCATACCCTAAGGGTACAACCCCCCGCTGGCAATCACTACACCACCGACATGCTGCGCCAACTGGCGGACAGCTGGGAAAAGTGGGGCTCCGGTCTGGTCACTTTCCATGGTCAGACTGGCAACATCATGTTCATCGGGACCTCCACTGAAAACACGCAGCATTTTTTCGATGAAATCAACGACTACGGGTTCGATCTCGGAGGGGCGGGCCCCTGTGTGCGGACCGGGATGTCTTGTGTGGGGGCGGCCCGTTGTGAAATGTCCTGTGCCAACGAGCAGCGGCTGCACCGTGAATTGGTGAACAACTTCACCGACGATGTCCATCGTCCGGCTTTGCCCTACAAATTCAAGTTCAAGATTTCCGGCTGTCCGAACGACTGTTCCAACTCGATCGAGCGGGCCGACTTCGCGGTCATCGGCACGTGGCGAGACGAGATCAAGGTGGATCAACCGGCCGTGAAGGAATATGTGGAAGCGAAGGGCAGACAGCACGTCATCGACAATGTGATCACCCGCTGTCCGACCAACTGCCTGACTTTGACCGATGACGACCGGATTGAAGTGGATGATCGTAATTGTGTGAAGTGCATGCATTGTCTCAATGTCATTCCCAAGGCGTTGCATCCGGGTGACGACAAGGGCGTTACCCTGCTGATCGGTGGCAAGCGGACGCTCAAGATCGGTGATCTCATGGGGACGGTTATCGTCCCATTCATGAAGATGGACAGTGATGAGGATTATGAGCGCATCGTGGAAATCGCCGAGGAGACCATTGACTTCTGGGCAGAAAACGGTCTGGAGCATGAACGCTGCGGTGAAATGATCGAACGGATCGGACTCGTGAACTTTCTGGAAGGCATCGGGGTCGATGTCGATCCCAACATGGTGGACCATCCTAGGGAAAGTTCCTATGTGCGGATGGATGGCTGGGATGAAGAAGCCCGCAAGTGGTTCGAGCGCAAGCGCGAGGAAAAACTGGCCGGCTGATCCACATGGCGGATCCCACGTTCGGACATTCGAAACACAACATCGACTAGTAGAGACACATTGTCATGGTAAACCTTGCAGAGATGCGCCGCCCCATTGAGTCGGGCTGTCCGGACGGCATGCAGTACATGCATCCCGTGATGATCCGGAATTTCGGTCAGTGGAAGTATCATGAGCATCCCCGCCCGGGTGTGCTGGTGCACCATGCCTACAGTGGCGAGTCGGTGTGGACGGTCAAGGCCGGTACCCAGCGGATTCTGGATGTCTACACCCTGCGCAAGCTGTGTGATATCGGGGATCAGTATGCGGATGGTCATGTGCGATTCACGATCCGCAGCAATATCGAGTACATGGTGGATGATGAAGCCAAGGTGGAGCCCCTGATCGATGCCCTGGAGAGCGAAGGGTTTGTGGTGGGCGGTACGGCCAATTCCGTGACGGCCATCTCCCATACCCAGGGCTGGTTGCACTGTGATATTCCAGGCACGGATGCTTCCGGTGTGGTGAAAGCCATGATGGATGAACTCATTGACGAGTTCCGCAATTGCCGGATGCCCAACCGGGTGCATATCACCACCTCCTGTTGTCAGATCAACTGCGGGGGGCAAGGCGACATCGCCATCAATGTACAGCACACCAAGCCACCCAAGATCAATCATGACCTGGTGGCCAATGTGTGTGAACGTCCTTCTGTGGTGGCCCGTTGCCCGGTGGCCGCCATCCGGCCTGCCATGGTCAATGGCAAACCGAGCTTGGAGGTGGATGAGAAGAAATGTATCTGCTGCGGGGCCTGCTATCCGCCCTGCCCACCGATGCAGATCAACGATCCGGAGCATTCCAAGCTTGCGATCTGGGTTGGCGGAAATCATTCCAATGCCCGTAGCAAGCCGAGCTTTCAAAAGCTGGTGGCTGGGAGCGTCCCCAACAATCCTCCCCGCTGGCCGGAAGCCACCGCCATCGTCAAGCGGATCCTGAAAGCCTATCAGAATGATGCCAAGGATTGGGAGCGTATGAATGACTGGATCGACCGCATTGGCTGGCCTCGCTTTTTCGAATTGACCGGACTGCCGTTTACCAAGTACCACATTGACAATTGGCGAGGTTCCCGCAAAAGTCTCAACGCTTCCGCCTACATCCGGCTGTAGGATCAGGATATGAAATTTGCCGTGGTGGTCAATGAGGGGCCCTATACGCATCAGGCCAGTGACACCGCATTTCATTTCGTTCGAGCCGCTTTGGCCCAAGGCCACGAAGTGATTCGGGTCTTTTTCTATCATGACGGCGTGAATAACGGCACCCGTCTGACGACACCGCCCCAGGATGATCGAAACATCGTTCAGCGCTGGTCCGAACTGGCGTCGGCGCACGCACTGGATCTGGTGGTTTGTGTGGCGGCTGCCCAACGCCGGGGTATCGTGGATCCGGACGAGCAGCAGCGCCATCGCAAGGACGCCAACAACATTGCAGAGGGTTTTCGGATTTCGGGGCTGGGACAACTGATCGAAGCTGGCATTCAGGCGGACCGGCTGATTGCCTTTGGTAACTGATTCAGGCCTTACCGTGATGCCAGATTCTTCTCCCCCCCTGCCGCCGACCGTCAAGAAATTCCTCTATATCAACCGTCACGCCCCCCATGGCACGATCTTTGCCCAGGAGGGACTGGAAGTGGCGTTGATCGGCGCGGCCTTTGATCAGGAAGTGGTCATGGCCTTCTTGGATGATGGGGTGTATCAGCTGAAGAATCATCAGGATACCGCAGAGATTGGTACCAAGAATTTCAGTGCGACCTATCGAGCGTTGGGGGACTATGAGGTCCAGACGATCTATGTGGAACGTGAATCCCTTCAACAGCGGGGTCTGCAGGAAGTGGATCTGATGCCGCTGGTCTACGAGGACGAGGAGGACGACTGGGCCGAAAAGCCGCTGATCCGAGTCGTCAGCGAAGCCGAACTCAGCGACATCATTGACCAATCTGACGTCATCCTGAATTTTTGATCATGAGCCGGGTCCTGCATACGGTGAACAAGTCACCCTTTGAGAAAAACAGCCTCGCTACTTGTCTTCGACTGTCGCAGGCGGGCAGTCATGTCCTGTTGATCGAAGATGGCGTGTATGCGGCGGTTGCCGGAGCCAAGGTAGCCGACAGTCTGGTCCGTGCCCTGCAGGACCGTTTGATATCCGTACTGGGACCTGATTTAAAGGCGCGCGGTATCCGTGAGGATGAACTCATCGACGGAATCGATGTCGTGGACTATGACGGCTTTGTTCGCCTGGCGGCGGAATCTTCCAAGGTGCAATCCTGGATGTAATGCACGAACTACCTATCCATTCCATATCATTGTGGAGTCAAGCAAATGAGCATTGAAATTAACGGCAAGACCTTCGAAACTGACGAGGAGGGCTATCTCGCCAACCTGAGTGACTGGAGCCAGGAACTGGCGGAAGCCATGGCCAAAGAGGACGGCTGTGACCTCAGTGACAATCACTGGGAGGTGGTGAATTTTCTTCGGGAGTATTACGAGGAGTATCAGATCGCGCCGGCGGTCCGGGTGTTGACCAAGGCCATTGGCAAGCGCCTTGGCAAGGAAAAGGGCAACAGCAAGTACCTATATGAGCTCTTTCCCTACGGCCCGGCGAAGCAGGCCTGCAAATACGCCGGATTGCCGAAACCCACTGGCTGTGTCTAGTCAGGAGACGAGTGCTTCGGCCATCTGGGCAGGTTGAGGATGCCATGCCGGTTCTGACGGCAACCGTTGCTGGACTGTTTTATCTGGCCACGGTGACGCTTCTGGTGGGCTTGGTGCGCAAGATCGTCCAGTATGTGCGCACCCCGGCCTCACTGAAGATCCCCACGACCCCCGCACCGGTCACCCGCACTGGCGTCGTGTTTCGCATGTTGCGGGAGGTGGTTCTTTTTGAAAGCCTATTCAAGTCAAGCCTGTGGACTTGGCTGTTCGGCTGGCTGTTCCATGTGGGCCTGCTCCTCGTTCTAATGCGACATCTTCGGTATTTCACCGACCCCGTCTGGCATTGGGTCGGCTGGGTGCAGTCTGCCGGACTCTATGGCAGTTACGCGATGGTGTTCGGCCTGCTAGGCCTGTGGGCCCGCCGTGTCCTGGTGGATCGTGTTCGGTATATTTCCTCCCTCTCGGACCATTTGATGCTGGCCCTGCTGGTGGGCATTGGCGGGACGGGACTGCTGATTCGATATGTCTGGCATACCGACATTGTCGCGCTCAAGGTCTTTGTGCAGGGTCTGTTGCGATTCCATCTGGAGCCGTTGCCGGCTGATCCCTTGCTGGTGGTGCATCTGCTCCTCGTGATCGGTCTGATGTTCGTTTTTCCGGTCAGCAAGCTGCTGCACGCGCCCGGGGTCTTTTTCAGTCCGACCCGCAACCAGGTAGACAATCCCAGGGAGCGGCGATACCTTGCCGGAGGAGCCTGACGTTGGCCAAGGTCGAATTCGACATTCCTGTCCTAACCCAGGTGCCCCGAACTCCGGCCTTACAGGCCAATGTCATGGCACACAGCAAGCCGTTTGTAGCCAAGGCCGACCACCAGGAACCACTCGGTTTTCCCGGACAATTGGTGGAAGACTGGCATGACCGGGCCATTGGCAAGATGGGCGAATTGCTGGGCCAATCCCGTGCCTTGTCGGTCTTCCTGGATGCCTGCGTAAAATGTGGTGCCTGTACTGACAAGTGTCATTACTATCTGGGCACGGCCGATCCGAAGAACATGCCCGTGGCCCGACAGGATCTGATGCGCAAGGTCTACCGGCGCTATTTTACCTGGGCTGGCAAGCACTTCCCGAAGCTGGTCGGGGCCGTGGATCTGACCGAAGAGGTGTTGCAGGATTGGTACAGCTACTATCACCAGTGCTCCGAATGTCGACGCTGTTCGGTCTACTGTCCCTATGGGATTGATACGGCCGAAATTACCATGGCTGGGCGGGAAATCCTGAACAGCGTGGGCATCGGACAGAAGTATTCCAATGAAATCATCGGCAAGGTCTTTCGCATCGGCAACAATCTTGGCCTGCCGGAACCGGCCTTGGCCGATACGCTGGAAGGGCTGGAGGAAGAAGTCAAGGAAGATACGGATGTCGATGTCCGTTTTCCCCTGGACGAAGAGGGAGCCGAAGTTCTCTTGGTCACGCCCTCGGCCGATTTTTTCGCCGAACCCCATGTGGATGGTTTGATCGGCTATGCCAAGGTGTTCCATCAGGCGGGCATCCGCTGGACCCTGAGTTCACATGCCTCGGAAGCGGCCAACTTCGGTCTGTTCATCGGCAGTCAGGGCAACATGCAGCGTGTGGCCATGCGTATCCGGGAGGCGGCTCAGGAGTTGGAGGTGAAGCGGATCATCATCGGCGAATGCGGTCATGCCTGGCGAGTGGCCTACAGTTTCTGGAACACCTTGATCGGTCCGTTTGATTTTCTCGATACGAACTACCCGGTTCCACAGCATATCTGCGAGGCGACCTATGATCTGATCCAGCAGGGTGCTCTGCGGTTCCGCAAGGAAGCCAATGACGACAAGGTGGTCACGTTTCATGACTCCTGCAACGTTTCCCGGGCCAGCCGAATGGGTCCCATGCCAGGTGGTCAGTTCGTGTTGCCGAGGGAAATCATCAAGGCGGCCTGCAATCATTTTGTGGATATGCGTCAGGAAACCATCCAGGAAGGGACCTATTGCTGTGGGGGGGGAGGGGGCCTGTTGACCGATGATCTGGTGGAATTGCGGGTCAAGGGCGCCTTGCCCCGAATGCAGGCCTTGCATGAGGTGATGACCGATCATGGCGTCACGCATATGGCTGCGATTTGTGCCATCTGCAAGAGCCAGTTCACCAAAGTGCTGCCCCTCTACGGCCAGGAGATGGACATGGTGATCAGCGTCCATCAACTGGTAGGTGATGCGCTGGAATTGGGCCGGGAAGGATGAGGGTGGCCAGCCCGGACCCGGTTCTGCCACGGACGCCTCGCGTCTCTATCCTCTATCCATGGAGACTCCAACCTTATGTCTGAACATATCGAACCCCAATCGGATCAGAAGCTGACCTTCCGCGCCTTTCAGGATGGTGAGAGCCGTTGGAACGACTGGCAGGAAGCCATCTTCAGTGCCGATCATTCGCACAAGTGTCCGACTTATGTGCATCGTACCCCACCCTGTCAGGGAAGCTGTCCCTCGGGTGAGGATATCCGCGGTTGGTTGCAGATCGTCCGTGGTATTGAGAAACCACCGCCCGGGATGGAGTGGGAGGAATATGCCTTCCGTCGCAGCACGGATGCCAATCCGTTTCCTGCCATGATGGGGCGGGTCTGCCCGGCCCCCTGCGAAGATGGGTGCAATCGCAATGACGTGGAAGACTTTGTGGGGATCAATGCCGTGGAGCAGTTCATTGGTGATCATGCCTATGAGCAGAAATATGCCTTTGACGCCCCGGAATTGGGTACACAGCGAGTCGCGATCATCGGTGGAGGACCGGCGGGCCTGGCTGCCGCCTATCAGCTTCGTCGCAAGGGACACGGCAGCACTATTTTCGAACTGCAGGACCAACTAGGCGGAATGATGCGTTATGGGATTCCCGGCTACCGAACCCCGCGAGACTATCTGGATCATGAGATCCAGCGGATTTTGGATATGGGAGGCATTGACGTGCGCACCGGCGTCCGGGTTGGCACCGATGTGTCGGTCCAGGCGATCGAAAACGAGTTCGATGCTCTGATATGGTGTATCGGCTGCCAGACGGGTCGGCCCCTGCCGATTCCGGGCTCAGATGCCCCCAACTGTGTCAGTGGTGTGAAGTTCCTGGAAGCCTTCAACCAAGGCAAGCTCCAGACCACCACCGATCGGGTCGTCTGTGTGGGCGGTGGAGACACCTCCATCGATGTGGTGTCGGTCGCCCGCCGTCTCGGCAAGATCAAGAACATCAACAAGTCCTTTCGCCCCGAAGCGGTGATCGGTGGCTATGTGGCACATGACTCGGCTTATGCCGCCATGCGCGAGGGGGCGGACGTCACCCTGACCTCCCTCTTCCCCCGGGAAAACATGACCGCTGCGGATCATGAAGTCGACGATGCCTTGCAAGAAGGGGTGGATATCCGCTATGGGGTGATCCCGGTGGCCGTGGTTCAGAACGAAGAGGGCCGGGCCACGGCACTGCGCCTGGCCGAATGCCGGATTGAGGCCGATGGTCGACCCGTGGCCGTCGAAGGCACCGATTTCGAGTTGGAATGTGACCTGATTGTCTCCGCCATCGGTCAGGGCGGGGATCTGAGCGGTCTCGAAGACATCGGTAATGGACGAGGGTTCATTGAGGCGGACCCGTTTTATCAGCATCCCCAGAGAAAAGGCCATTTTGTGGCGGGGGATATCGTTCGGCCGCACCTGCTCACCACGGCTATCGGACAGGCCGCCATTGCGGCCGACAGTATGGACCGCTACTTGCGGGGGGAAGACGTCGTCAAGCGACCCAAGGTGGATGTGCATCATTTCAACCTGATGCAAAAGTTGCGGGAATCCAACCTGGAGCCGGAAGGCTACGATCACCAGGCTGCCTGGGGGACCGATGCGGCTCGTTTCGCGATTCACAATTATGAAGACCGAAGTGCGCATGAGGTGATCCCTTCCTCCGAGCTCTTTCTGGGACACTTTGCCTATACGCCCAGAAACCAGCGAAAAAGTCACGGCCCTGACGCTGAAGAAGTGCTGGGGCATTTTGCCGAGCGCCATGTGGGCTTTGATGCGGAAACGGCCCGCAAGGAAGCCGAACGCTGCATGAGTTGCGGGATGTGCTTTGAGTGTGACAATTGCGTGATTTATTGCCCGCAGGATGCCGTTTTTCGAGTGAAAAAGGATCAGTCCACTACCGGTCGATACGTGGATACGGATTACACCCGGTGTATTGGATGCCATATCTGTGCTGATGTCTGCCCTACCGGCTACATCGACATGGGCATGGGGGAATAGGCGGATCGTCGGTTTTGATGGACCGACGGATGCTCATTGCGGCCCTCGTCTTGACGATGGGATTGACCCCGATGACCGTATCGGCGGACCGGCCGGCCCTGCCCCGTGGCCAGGGCGATGCCTGCGTCGCGCCGACGGAGGTGATGCGAAGGGATCACATGAAGTTCCTGCTGCACCAGCGAGACCTTACAGTGCACCAGGGGATCCGCACTCCGCGATTCAGTCTGGTGGGATGCGTGGATTGTCATGTCCAGCGCAATCTTGAGGGCGGGTTCATTCCGGTGGATGCGCCGGACCAGTTCTGTGAGGTGTGTCACACCTATACCAGCGTGCAGATGGACTGCTTTGAATGTCATGCGACAACCCCGGACAGTGGCACGGCCCACGGCAATGCAGCGAGGTCCGCTGTCCATATCGGCGATCGGCTCAGTGTGATGTTCTATCGAGATCCCTCAATCCGCCTGCAGGCAGTGGACTGATGGCGACCATGCCCAACCGTTCGGACGCGATCGAATCCCCGGCCCGGCGGCAGTTTCTGACCGGGGCGGCTGGCGTGGCGGCGCTGGGGGGGGGCTTTCACCTCATCGAACTGGCTCTGGCCAAGAATGACGACGAAGTCGTCAGCAGTCTGACCCGTTGGGGCTTGCTGATTGATACCGACAAGTGCCACCGTGAATGTCAGGCCTGCGTGACGGCCTGCAATGAAGAGCACAATCTGACCGGGTTCGATCGTCCTCTGACGGACCCGCAGTGGATCCGCAAGATGGAGCTGGTCGATGAGCAGACCGGACATGAAACCTCGCTGCCCATGTTGTGCCAGCATTGTGAACATCCTCCTTGTGTGGATGTTTGCCCCACCGGGTCATCGTTTCGGCGGGAGGACGGGGTGGTATTGGTCGACAAGCATACCTGCATTGGTTGTCGCTACTGTGTCATGGCCTGTCCTTACAAGGCGCGTTCCTTCGTGCATGAAGCCCTGCACAACCAGAAACCGTATTCGCCCCGCGGCAAGGGCACCGTGGAAAGCTGTACGCTGTGCATTCACCGGGTGGATCGGGGCAGAACCCCCGCCTGTGTGGAAGCCTGTCAGTCCGAAGGCGGTGGAGCCATGGTGTTTGGCGACCTGAATGATGCATCCAGCGCCCTTTCCCGGACCTTGCGCGATGCGCCGTCCCGTCAGGTTCGGGCCGACCTGGGTCTCAACACCGGCGTACGGTATCGGAACGTGTGAACGGATTGGGTATGGCGACCAGAACGACCCGTCATTTTCAGGTCCTGGGTGCCCGTGAGATCGGTTACTGGCTGACCCTGGCAGGGCTGTTGGGCTTGATGCTGACGGGCTATCTCGCGGCTCATCGCATGGACACTGAAGGCCACTGGATCACCGGGATGAATAATCAGGTGGTTTGGGGCGTCCCCCATGTGTTTGCCATTTGGTTGATCCTGTCCGCTTCCGGGGCCCTGAATGTGGCTTCCCTGAGCAGTCTGTTCGGACGCGGGGAATACAGTGCCTGGGCCCGATTATCGGGCCTGATGTCCATCTGCCTGCTGACGGGGGGGTTGGTCGTGCTGGTGCTCGACCTGGGGCGTCCGGAACGACTCATCGTGGCCATGACGCACTACAACTTCAAATCCATCTTTGCCTGGAACATTTTTCTCTACACAGGCTTTGTGCTGGTGGTCACCATCTATCTGTGGACCTTGTTCCAGCGCCATCTGATCGGTCAGGTGAAGCATGCCGCCCTGCTGGCTTTCGTATGGCGGTTCGTGCTGACCAGTGGCACCGGAGGGATCTTCGGTTTTCTAGTGGCCCGTCAATATTATGATGCCGCGATGCTGATCCCGATCTTCATTGTGCTGTCGCTGGTCTTGGGCACGGCGGTTTTCATCGTCATCAGCCTGATACTGGGTCAGTGGTTCGAGGATGGTCCCGACGCCGACCTGACGAACCGTCTTGCGCGATTGATGGGGATCTTCATTGCGACGGAGCTTTTTTTGGTGGTGGCGTTTCGTCTGACGAATCTGTATGCGACGGAACATCACGGCGTGGAAACCTTCATTCTCTTCAGCGGCGGGGGCTATACGGTCGGGTTCTGGCTGGGCCAGATCATTCTCGGCGGCCTCGTGCCCTTGGCGCTGGTCTTCCTGCCCCATGGGAAAGACTCGTCGACGATTCCGTTCGTGGCCGCCCTACTGGCGATCGTCGGCGGCTGGTCCCAACTCTATGTCACCATCATCGGCGGACAGGCCTATCCCTTGATACTGTTCCCCGGCAAGCGGGTGTCGAGTTCCTTTCATGACGGGCACGTGGCTCTCTACACGCCCTCGATGCCGGAGTTCCTGCTGGGTGTCGGTGGGGTGGCGCTGGCCATCGGGATGGTGCTGGTGCTGGTCAGGGTACTCCCCTTCCTGCCGGACTTCAGCCGCCTTCGGTCTTCGGCCTGAAACGCCGGGATCCCATGGCCCGTCTGCTGATCTCGGCCACGAGAAAATCTTCTGGGAAGACCTTGCTGACTTTGGGTCTGTGCCGGACGATGCGCGATCAAGGCCTGTTGGTCCAGCCTTTCAAGAAGGGCCCGGATTACATTGACCCACTTTGGCTCACGGCGGCGGCAGGACGAAGCTGTGTCAATCTGGATTTTCACACCATGGATTCCGACGAGATCCTGGGACATTTTGGGTCCTATAGTGAAGGGGCCACGATTTCACTGGTGGAGGGGAACAAGGGGCTCCATGACGGCATGGATGTACATGGGAGCAACAGCAATGCGGCCTTGGCCCGGCTGTTGCAGGCGCCGGTGCTACTGACGGTTGATGTAGAGGGTATGACCCGCGGCGTCGCTCCAGTGATCCGGGGAATTCAGTCCTTCGAGACCGGCCTTGTCTTCGCCGGGGTGGTTCTGAACAATTATCGTGGGGAGCGTCACTTGGGCAAGCTTCGGGCAGCGGTGGAAACCTATACCGACCTGCCGGTGCTGGGAGCCATTCCCCGCTGTGCCGAGATCCATATCCATGAACGGCATCTTGGGCTGACGACCCGGTCGGAAACCCCCGACGCCGCGGACAGACTACAGCGGTTGGGGACCCTGGTGGCGGATTGCGTGGATCTGCAGGCGCTTTTGCACTGTGCAAACCAGGCGCCGACGCTGTTGGCGCCCCAAAGCCGGATGACCCGGGACCCAGCCGGACATAGCCTGAGGATCGGCATTCCCCGGGACCGGGCGTTCGGTTTCTACTATCCGGATGATCTGGATGAAATGCGGCGTCAGGGGGCGGAACTCCAGTTCTTTGATACGCTGTCGGACACCGAACTACCCAAGATGGATGCCTTGTTCATGGGGGGTGGGTTTCCCGAAACCCAAGCACATGATCTGGAACGCAATGGTGAACTGCGGGCCGCCATCCGACGGTTCGTGGCGGACGGGGGTCCGGTCTATGCCGAATGTGGCGGACTGATGTACCTTGCCCGGGCCATCAACTGGGCCGGCCGGCGTCACGCCATGGTCGGGGTCATTCCCGCAGAAGTAACCATGAAAGAGCACCCGGTCGGACGCGGCTATGTCGTTTTGGAGCGGACAGGCCAGCACCCTTGGCGGGCTGCTGGCTCCATCCGGGCGCATGAATTCCACTATTCCCGGCTGGATGGACTGGACGAGACCGTGTCGTATGGGTATCGGGTGCGCCGGGGGCATGGCATTGATGGCACTCATGACGGCCTGGTGCTGGGCAATGTTTTTGCGACCTATGCCCACTTGCGTCATACCCGACAGAATCCTTGGGTCACCGACTTTCTCGACAGGGTGCGCCGGGTCGCGGCCGACGGCAAGGTCAGAGTGGCCGACGAGGGGCCGACCCCATGATTCATATCAGTGAAAGGGCGGCCCGGCAAATCCGGCAATCCATGCAGGATTCGGACAGTGAGGGGATGGCCCTGCGGGTGGCCGCCCGGCGGTTGCCGGATGGCAGCCTGGACTACGCCATGGGGTTTGATCACTCGGACCACAATGATAGTCACAGTCGAAGCCATGGGATTGATGTGGTGGTCGCTCCCACCAGTACCGAGCTGCTGCGCAATGCTGAACTCGACTTTGTGCAGATGGATGACGGGGAGTTCCGGTTTATTTTCATGAATCCCAATGATCCTTCCCATGGGCCACGGACTGACCTGTCCACGCCGGAACCACAGTGACGGATCGGGCCCCTTGATCGTATTGGGCGGCAAAGACTCATGAGGGAGGGGGAGCCGGGGATCTCATTCTGGACCGGGAGGGCAAGGGACGCTGGAATCTGCCCGATAATCGCGCTATAGTGCGGACAAAGACCCGTCGAATCTCTCCATCCGTGGAACATCCTCAACGTCACGTGCCAGATGATTGCCGTGCGGCGCAAGAACCGCGTTGTCTGGTACCTCCCGGCTCTAAGTGGTACCGTCCGGGACAGGGTTTCGCCTGTCGCCAAATCATGTTGCCACTGGTGATGGTGGCCGTACTGCTGGTGGTCACCATGGGGGTGCAGGTCGGGATATGGGTTCGAGACGGTGGGCAACATCCGATGGGTTGGGGCGGGGGTTTTTGGGTGTCCGTGCTCATGTTGGTCCTGGTGGGCAAATCCATGTGGTTTGTCCGGCATTCCCTGATCGGTCCGCTGTCCCATATCCGATTGTGGGTTTCCCGTGTCCGGGAAGGCGACCTGTCCGCTCGCATGCCGAAGATGGATGACGGGGAATTCAATGAACTGGCGCAGGATATCAACGGATTGGCGGATAGGGTTCAGTCGTTGCATGACGACTTGGAGGCCCAGGTGCGGGCGCACACGCAGAACCTGCAGCGCAAGGCCCAGGCGCTGGAACTGCTCAGTGAAGCGGTGACATCCGTGAACCGAACATACGAAGTCGACAGCCTGCTCTCTCGATTCCTCCGTCGACTGGGGGAAGTTTTCGATGCCGAGGCGGCCATTCTGAGAGTGCTGGAAAATTCCCGCCTTCACCTCAAGGACAGCTATGGCATCCACTCCGACAGTCCCCTTCTGGAACCGAGTGTCCCCATCCGATTTGTGTGGCGGCACAACCGATTCGGTCGAGGGATGATTGAGGTTCGTACCGAAACCATGACCGAAGCCATGGGGTCGGTTATGTCAGGGCGTTCATCGGTCCATCAGATTGTTTCGGTGCCACTCCAGTACCGAGGGTCCGTTCTGGGCAGCTATCAACTGTTCCTGGATTCGGAGGCTGAACTGAATGAGGATACCCGGGAGTTGCTGGCCGGCATCGGTCAACATCTGGGCGTTGCCCTGGAGCAATCTCGTTTGGACCAAGAATCCGGCAAATTGATGTTGGTGGAAGAAAGGGCACGTCTGGCGAATGAGTTGCATGATTCCTTGGCCCAGACACTGGCCAGTTTGCGTTTCCAGGTTCGTGTTCTGGATGAAACTCTGCATCAGGGAGAAGAGAGAGTCACTTGGGAAGAGTTGGAAAAGCTGGAGCGCCAGGTCGAGGAGGCCAATCATGAATTACGCTCCCTGATCGCGCAGTTCCGGGCGCCCTTTCAGTCTCACAGTGTGGCTTTGTCGGTCGAGAAACTGGTCCGGAAGTTCCGTTCGGATACCGGCATTTCCGTTTTCTTCCAGAACGAGTGGGATGAGGACCGATTACATGCCGTGATGCGGACCGATGTCGTCCGGATTGTCCAGGAAGCTTTGACCAATATCAAGAAACATGCCGATGCCAGTACGGTGCGCGTGCTGTTGCGACACCAGGGCAACGCTTATCGGGTGGTGGTGGAAGATGATGGTGTGGGCTACCATGAATCGACTCTGCCCCAGGGCGGGGCCGGTGAGCACATCGGTCGCCAGATCATGATTGAGCGGGCGGAAAGCCTAGGGGCTCAGTTGCGATTGGAGACCGAACCGGGGGAAGGCAGTCGAGTGATTCTCGAGTTTGAGCATGTGCCAGAGTCGGCAACGATGATTCCGAAGAGTGGACTGTCCGCCGGCCCCCCATGGCCCGTGGCGGCGACCGCCTGAATGACCCATGAAAGTCGTCTTGATCGATGACCATGCCCTTTTCAGGGAGGGCTTGGAAACGCTGCTGAAACGACGGGGTGTGGCCGTGACGTCCTGTTCCAATGGCCAGACAGGTGTCGAGGCGGCGATGACCATCCAGCCAGATGTGGTGATGGTGGATTTGCGGATGCCGGAGATGACCGGGATCCAGGCATTGAAGGCACTGCGGGAAAAGGACCGGGAACTGCCTGTCCTGGTTCTGACCACCAGTGATGATGTCGCTGACCTGAAAGAATGCATGCGACACGATGCCAGCGGTTATCTGATGAAGGATATGGATCCGGATGATCTCGTCGTGGCGCTTCGCAAGGTGATCGCCGGGGAAACCGTCGTGGCCCCGGAACTGGCAGGAAAGCTGGCGATGATCATCAAGAACCAAGGCGAGGTGGTGGAAGAGGAGAGCCGCTCCATTTTTTCCCGCCTGTCTCCCCGGGAAATGGAAATCCTCAGCCATCTCACCGAGGGCCAGAGCAACAAGGTGATTGCGCGTCATCTGGGGATCTCGGACGGTACCGTGAAACTGCACGTCAAATCCATCCTGAAAAAACTGGGCCTTCATTCACGGGTGGAAGCGGCGGTCTTGGCCGCCAATGAAAGGCTGTTTGCCAACAAGCGATAATTGCCCGAGTTTGGTTGACTGACTGGAAGACCATCATGCCGGAATCGATTTCTGCGACAGATCGCATAGACCGTGGCAGCGGCATTGCCGCCTTCGAAGCCAAGAACTTTGCCCAGGCACTGGCCTTGCTGGGCCCGGTCGCGGAGCGCGGGGATGCGGAATCGCAGTATCGGCTGGCCATCATGTATCAGAATGGACTTGGTGTCGTGCGCAATGAGTTGCTGGCCATGAAATGGATGGTGGCCGCGGCGACACAGGGACTCGGCCTGGCGCAGCATGGTCTGGGATATATGTATCTGGAAGGTGATTGTGTCGGTCGCAATGCCGGCAAGGCCGTGGAATGGTTTACCCGCGCCGCGGAACAGGGCATGGCGGGGTCTTGTGCCACGCTGGGCATGATGTACGCACGCGGGACCGGGGTGCAGAAGGATGCCGACCAGGCCCGGGCATGGTATCGACAGGCGGGGTTTTCCGAAGATGAGATGATGCTTGGAGACGCCTCGGACTGACGTACCAGTTGCCCGTCTCCAAGACTGAATCGGTCCGGCTTGCTCTACGGAGCGAGGGGACCGGATTCGACTTCAACTCCTGGGGGGTTGGAACGGCAGCAGGTCGACTGCGGTGCTTTTGATGGCATGCAGCCAGCCTTCACCGTCATACAGGTAGTACTGCATTTTCATGGTGACGACACTGCCCAGCAGGATGGACAGCAAGGCCATCAACGATCCGGGTGCCAGGGTGGACATGCCGGTGATTCCCTGGCCGATGGTACACCCCAGTGAGAGGACTCCACCAAATCCCATCAGCACGCCCCCATACAAGTGGTTCAGCAGATCTCGGCGATCATGGAAACTCTCGAGGCGCAGGGTGCCGGTGCAAAAGCTGTAGAGAAAGGAACCGGCGATGGTGCCGAGTACCATCACAATACCGAAGTTGATGGTGGAGCCGGTGAAGGTCATCAGGTAGGTCAGCGTGTTGCCGACCGGACTGATGAAGCTGACTCCTTCCACCGGGGTGGGATCAAACTCGTCCTGGCCGAGCACCCCAGTGATATACCAGGCAGCCACGATGATCAGACCGATGCCAATACCGGCTAGTAGGTTATCGAAATCGGTTCGGACCTGTCGGTCCTTCAAGACATACCCTATGGTCCCGCCACCTACCAAAATGGTCAGGAAGATCCCAATCACCAAGGGTTCGATGCCTGTGACACTTCCTACCAGTGAGCCAAAGGCCTGGCTCGGAATGCCCCGCTCGGACAGATTGACGGTCGTGGGTTCGGAGATTTCCAGTCGCAAAAGGGCCAGCAGTCCGCGGAGGGTCATGTAGGCCGTAATGGCCAGCACCAGCAACAGCACCAGCGACTTGAGATTGCCGGAACCGACCCGGACCAGGGTTCGTTGACCACAGCCGGAACCGATGGTCATCCCCACTCCGAACAGCAGCCCCCCGAAGATGTAGCCAAACCAAGGAAAGGACGGGCTGTGGTAAATGGTGTCACGCAACTCGATTTGGCCATTGAGATAAAGGATCTGAGTGCCGATGAGGGCCACCCCCATCGCCAGCAGCCAGACCCTGAAGCGGGTGCGCGACCCCATGTTGACCCAGTCACTGATGGCCCCCATGGTGCAGAAATGGGTACGGTTGGCAATGGCACCAAATGCCATCGCGATCAGGAAACCATACAGCGCAATTTTCTGATAAGGCTCAAATTCGATCATGGGTGCAGGGTCCAGGGTACATTCGGGTGGAGAAGGTCAGATCCGGAATCAGGGCATCCACACCCGTTGGACCGGGACATCGCCTCGGCCAGGCGGGTTGAACCCTTCCCCGGCGTCACAGGGCGGTCGGTCAGGACTTTCGCATCATGAAATGGAATTCCTGGCCGACTTCCGCCGAGTCGAGCAGTTCATGGCCGGTCTGATTGGCAAATGCCACGAAGTCCTTCACGGACCCGGGGTCGGTGGCCATGATTTTCAGTACCTGACCGGAGTCCATGCCGTTGAGTGCCTTTTTGGCCCGCAGGATGGGAAGAGGACAGTTGAGATTGCGGGCGTCGAGTTCTTGATCGGGTGTTGTCATGAGTACATTTGCCTTGGTTTGCGATAGGTGAGTCGGGTGCGATTCAGCCGCGGTATTTCCTGTCATTCGAAATCTCCAGATGGCGTCGGGACCTACCTTTGACTGCTGTGATCACGGAAATTCTATTGCCACTTTCGGGCAGGAGAGATATCTCCCGGGGGTAGGTGCCTTGCCCAGACCCTACCCACTTTGAAGGATGCCCCAGTTCGTATTGCCAAAGTGGCCAACATCATGGCACGATATGCGCAGAATCGGTATACCATAAATCGAATACTAAAGGTGTCCCTCTTCAGGGATATTCGCCAAATTCAGAGGAGATCGCTTCATGCTCCAGACCAATCGTCGCACCCTGCTCAAGGTGATCGCATTCGCCGCTACGGGCTCCCTGGCCCCGGAGTCCCTGAAAACACTGGTGGACCGTGCGGAAGCCGACGGGTTGGATGGCCTGTATGATTTGCCGATGCAGGGCAATGTGCGCATATTGCATACGACGGACATTCATGGGCAATTGCTGCCCGTGTATTACCGTGAACCCAATGTGAACCTAGGGGTTGGGGCGGCCAAGGGAAAATTGCCCCATCTGGTCGGGAAGGCGCTGCTGCAGGAAACTGGGCTTCGTGAGGGCACCCTCGAATCCTATGCCTATACCAGCCTGGATTTCGAAAACAGTGCCCGGCAATACGGTCGCATGGGAGGGGTTGCCCACCTGAAAACCTTGCTTGATCGACTCAGGGAACAGGCAGGTGGTCTCGAAAATACTCTGACGATGGATGGAGGCGATCTCTGGCAGGGGTCGGGCACTTCCTTGTGGACACGGGGGCGGGACATGGTTGATGCCTCCAATCTGCTGGGGGTGGACCTCATGACCGGGCATTGGGAATTTACCTATCATGAGGAAGAACTGCTGGCCAATGTCGCCCGGTTTCAGGGAGAGTTCCTGTGTCAGAACGTGCGGATCAAGGAAACCAGCCTGTTTGAGGACACGTATTTCGACATGGTGGAACAATTTGGCGGGTTGGGGCTGCATGATGAGGATGAGGGGCTGGCGTTCAAACCCTACACGATCCGGGCGATCAGGGGTCATCGGTTGGCGGTGATTGGCCAGGCCTTTCCCCGGACCGCCAATGCCAACCCCCAGGGTTTCATACCTAACTGGTCATTCGGCATTCGAGAAGGAGAATTGATCGCATTGGTGGAACGGATTCAGTCTGACGAGCGGCCCGATGCCATTCTCCTGCTGTCGCATAATGGAATGGATGTGGACCTGAAGCTGGCCAGCCGGGTGCCCGGGATTGATGCCATATTTGGAGGACATACCCACGATGGCATTCCGGTGCCGGTGGAAGTGGATCGTCCGGATGGTGGTTTGTGCCTGGTGACCAATGCGGGCACCAATGGGAAGTTTGTAGGGGTGATGGATATGGAGGTCACCCACGAAGGGGTAGGTGGCATGCGCTATCACTTGTTGCCGGTGTTTGAGAACCTGCTGGCCCCGGACCCGGAAATGACTGCGTTTATTGAGGGTGTGCGCCAAACCGTCTACGACGAGAACGTGATGGAATCTCGGTCACCGAATCATCAGGCCCATCTGGATCGAATCGGACGGACTTACGCTGACATTCTGTCTGAGAAACTCGCCATTGCCGATCGCACATTGTATCGTCGTGGGAACTTTATGGGAACATGGGACCAGCTGATCTGTGACGCACTGGCGCATGAATATGAGGCGGATGTCACTCTGTCTCCCGGATTTCGGTGGGGAACCAGTGTGCTGACCGGGGAGTGGATCACGATGGAGCATGTCATGACCCAGACCAGCATGACCTATGGGGAGACCTATGTGCAGGAAATGACCGGCAAAATGCTTCTGGAGATACTCGAAGGCGTGGCGGATAACCTGTTTGATCCGGACCCATACCTGCAGTCGGGAGGGGACATGGTCCGGGTGGGTGGCATGGACTACACCATCGACCCGGGCAAACCCTTGTTGCAACGGATCACGGATGCCCGGCTACATTCCGGTGAAGCGATTGATCCCAACACGCGCTATCGGGTCGCTGGTTGGGCAGTCGTCGGCCCTCATCCCGATGGACGATTGATCTGGGATATTGTGCGGGATTATCTGCTCAGCCAGCGTGGAGAGGACTACCGGATCGTCATTGCCCGGGTAGACCACCCTACGTTGATGGGGGTGGCGGACAACCCCGGCATTGCGGATTATGAGGGTGAGATCGGTTAGCGCTTAGGCCGATGGGGGTGTTGGAGTGACCATGGCCCCGACTTAGGACCCCCTTGGCACTCTGAAGTGGGGTTGGTTTGATGTCCATGGTTTCATCCTCCGGTAGTAAATGGTTTGCGCATCAATCCTGTCGTATTGCACATGGGTGCCTATAAAGCGGACGGTGAACTCCAGTTGGCATGCGTGGCATGACAGTGCCAGATCAATATTGGTTCCTTATCATCCCGATATTCCGGGTTTCCCCCCACAAGGCTTTCGGTTTAGGCAGTGCGCTGATTCTCATTCAGCGAATAGGATAAGTCCCATCATGAGAATTCAGCAACCTCTTTTCTAGTCAGGCGACGATTTGGCGAATGTCATCAAAATGGGGGATTCATGGGGTTATACTACTTGCGCATCAATGACGGTCAAATCCCAAAAAGAAGCTGGTAAGGATTGTGCATGCTTACTTCCCGAACTGCGGAAAACGAGCACCTTGGCGTGACGAGTAGACCGAGGTGGCAGAAAAACCGGTTTGACAGGCTAATATCAGTCTTTTGAAGTGGATGAGTGATATGAATTACGTACATGGTGATTCCGCATTTACAGGCAGGGGAGTCGATGAGATTGGGGCAGAGTCGGCGTATGCGGGTGCGCTCAGTTTTCTACGACGGCCCTACACCAAGGATATCGACCGTTCGGATTTGATTATTAGTGGTGTTCCGTACGATTTGGCCGTGACCAATCGCCCCGGTGCCCGGTTCGGTCCCAGAGGCTTGCGAGCCGCCTCCAGTCACATTGCATGGCCGGGGGCCATCTGGCCGTGGAATGCTGATCCGTTCAAACGATTGCGAGCGACGGATTTCGGAGACTGTGAACTGGACCATGGCTATCCCGATCAGATCCCCGGGCAAATTGAAGACCACGCGCACCATCTGCTGTCAGGCGGTGCAAAAATCCTGACTATGGGTGGCGACCATTTCATTGCCTACCCCATCCTGAAGGCAATCAACAGGCGGTATGGTCCGGTGGCCTTGATCCATTTTGACGCCCATTCCGACACATGGCGTGAAGAAGATGAACGTATCGACCATGGCACCATGTTCTACCATGCCGCCCGGCAGGGGTTGGTCGATGCGGAACATTCAGTACAAATCGGTCTCAGGACATGGAATGATGAAACACATGGTTTCCAGATCATGGATGCGGGATTCGTGCATCGAAATGGGGTGGATGCGGTGATTGCCAAGACACTGGATATTGTCGGTGAACGAAAGGCCTATCTGACATTCGATATTGATTGTCTGGACCCCGCCTTTGCCCCGGGCACTGGCACCCCGGTGGTCGGTGGACTATCGACATGGCAAGCGCAAGGCATCGTTCGGGGGCTGGGTGCTATTGATTTTGTCGGGATGGATTTAGTTGAAGTCGCTCCGGTCTACGACATTGGTGAAATCACCGCACTGGCAGGTGCCAGTATCATGCTGGATTTTATTTGTCTCCTCGCTGCGCAGAAAGCCAGTCGGGAATAGCCAGCATTCGGTCCTGATAGCGATGCGGATAGTCAGTGTTCGATCCGGGGTCTGAAACACGCTGTATGCGATCTGATGCCGGTTCGCCAGAGGCTCTATGCCACTTTTCCCGACTTGGAGACCCAATGCAGGACCGGATTGCGGTTAATCCGTCGGGTGACGATCCCTTGGACGCCATCGGGCAACTGCCTGACCATCGGTTTACTCTTTCCCGGGTTCGGTAATGGCAGGAAAACCGCACTGCCACTGCCACTCATTCTGGCAGGACCGAACCTTGACAGCAGTCGGTGGACTTCTGCCACCACAGGAAACCGACGAAAAGTGACCGCCTCCAGGTCGTTTCCTGTTCGACCCTGGGTATAGTCCCAGGGAGTGACAGGAGGATGGTCCCGCTGAAGCTCGGGGTCCTGGAAGATCTCATGACTGGACACCGAAACATCCGGCAGGGCCAGCAATAGCCATCCCGTGGAAGCCAGGGCCGGGGTCAGATGATCACCGACATGCTCGGCCCATGCCGAGACGCCTTGCAGGAATACAGGAACATCTGCGCCCAGCTTCCGACCGAGTTCCATCAGGTGGTGGTCGGGCAGATGCAGGCCCCAGAGCCGGTTCAGTACCATCAACGTGGTGGCCGCATTGCTGCTGCCACCGCCAAGACCGGTCCCGGGCGGAATTTGCTTTGCCAAGGTGATATCGACTCCCAACTTCGGCTGACGGGCGGTCGTCTTGAGCCGTTCGGCTGCCAGGATACAAAGATCGGTTGATGGCAGGACATGGGCATGGTCATCGTGCCTTTGGATCGTTCCTTGTTGGTTGATCCGGAAAGTCATTCGGTCTCCCCAGTCCAGAAACTGCATCCAGGTCTGCAACAGATGATATCCGTCCGACCGTTGACCGGTGACGTGAAGGAACAGGTTGATTTTGGCAGGCGAGAGAACCTCGACGTCAGGAGGGTTGGCGTTCAATATCTTCCCAGCGTTTGAGGATGATTCGGACATTGAGCTGATCTCCCAGCGGTTGGCCATCATCGGAGAAGAATTCCATCGTACCGGGGACTGCCGACACCTGGAGTTTCAGTGGCAGGGAATAGCCGGGCAAGGTCGTGCCCACGGTTTCATATTGCTGGTATTCGACCTGCCATTGGTCTTGAACCATTCCCTGCAGGCGGCCCGTCGTGTCAATGACAATGTTTTGGGCACCTTCCCCCGGGACACCCCGGGCCCAGTTGGCGAGGTGATCAAACGGTACCTGCCAACCGAGTCGCTGATAGAGCACATTCGAAGCGGAGGTCCCACGCAGCACCCGTCCCTTGGTATCCCGAAGGACGGCGCCTTCGCTATTGACAGTGATGATAATCCGGCCGCTACCGAGCGGACCGTACAGTTCAATTTCCTGGCTGCCGGGTGCATACTGCCATTTGATCGTGGCACTGCCACCCTTTGAACCAGTCTTCACCCCAATTTTCCCTTTCAGGTTCCAGTGATTGATGGAACCTAATACCTTTTGGTTGATTTGCCACCGCTTCAGCGCCTGTTCACGTGGGAGATTTTTCGGGGTGTCCGGTTCGGAGATGGGCAAGGTGCACGCCGCCAGCAGATAGAGAACCAGGATGAATACGATCGATTCACGCCGTGAATAATGAACAGAAAATCCCTTGAATGGAGATGGGGTACTCATGGACCGGGAAAGTCGGTTTTATCCAATGGAGAGAATGGTAGGCTGTGATGGTCAGATCGCTTGCCGATGGTCGAGAAAACGCTCCATCGTGTCCAAAAGCGTGGTGTTGTCGGGTCCGGCTTGGATGCCCAACTGCCAAATCTCCTCGGCTTCGGCTCTTCGACCGAGGACCCACAGTACTTCGCCTAAGTGAGCGGCAATCTCAGCGTCCTGATCATAACCCCATGCCTTTTCCAGATACTCCAGTGCACTTTCCAGTTTTCCCAGCCGGTATTGCAACCAGCCCATGCTGTCCAAGATATAAGGGTCTTCCGGCAGCAGGACCAGAGCACGGGTGATCAGTTCGGCGGCCTCTTCGTACCGGTCCGTTCGATCAGCGAGAGTGTATCCGAGGGCATTGTAGGCATGTGCATTCTCAGGCTGTAGTTTGATCAGCCGCCGCATGTCCTGTTCGACCAGATCAATTTTGTCCAGTTGTGCTGCTAACAGGCCGCGACTGTAGAGAAGATTGGGGTGTTCTGGTCGTTCCAGCAGTGCTTCGGTCAACAACGCCAACCCACGTTCGTTCAGATTGAACTCCCCGAGGAGTCGGCTTTGTTCCAGGATCAGTTGCACGGCATCTTCCTCACTGTTGGCATCCAAGCCCTGAAGATGCATGAGTCCGGCTTCCACGTTGCTGCGTTTGGCAATGAGGCCAGCGAGCATGACCTGAGCCTCCAGGTAATATTCTCGGGAAAGCACTTGGCGCAGCAAAGGATAGGCATCCTGATACCGCCCCTGATCAATCCACATCTGGGCGAGATATACCTTGGCCTGGTCGACCTCACGTTTGTTGGCGATGTAACGCAGAAACAGCGTCTCGGCAGGTTCAAACTCCCCCTGCTCCCTGTAGGTCACAGCAGCGGCGAGCAGGGCATCTTCTGACTCGGGGTTGAATTGGAGTACCGTGGTGAATTGTTCCAGAGCATCATCCAGGCGTTCATGCTGGAGAAAAAGATGTCCAAGTCGGTTTCGGAAACGCTCCGCCTTCGGGTTGGTCGTGAGAAATTCGGTGGCCCAGCTATCCAGTTGATCGTCGTCATGGTCGGCAATATGCATGAGCTTCATGATGGCCGCAGTCTCCCAGTCGGGCCGGATGGCCATCACCCGGTCCAGCAGGGTGTGGAAATATTCCTTTTCCTTGAGCCGTGACGCGATCAGCGCCAACGTGAACACCACCATCGGATGGTTCTCCATGACCGCCTTGTTCAGATGTGTGCGCAACTGGTTCCTGATGGGGTTGGGTTGGCGAGCTACCAGATTCGCCACATCCGTGAAGGTGGACTCACTGTCGATAGTTTGCCCTGCGACCAATTCCAGGAGAGTCTTCGCTGCCTTATCGACCAATTGGCTTCTGATCTGGGCCGTCGCCAGAGCCAGTCTGACGTTGGCATTGTTCGGTTCCTGATCCAGCAGCAGATGTGACAGTTCGATGGCCTGCAGGTTGTCTCCAAGCTGAAGCGCCAAATGGATGGCACTGTGTGTGATCTGACTGTCTCGCGACAAATAGGCTGCACGGACCAGGGCATCCAGCGCCACTTCGGGTTGGCGACGCTGGTTGGCCACTGCAGCCAGCAACACATCATAGAGGAGTTCAGAGGTCAGGTTGGAATCGGTAACCACCTGTTTGGGTTCCTGCAGTTCGGCCTCATTCTCTACTGGCGGGTCTGGCGAAACGGATTCGTTGATATCGGATGATGGAACCTCTGGGGTTGGTGGGACAGATATGCAGGCACCGAGCCAAACACACAGAACCGGGGTGATGCATTGTCGGGTCCTGGCGGCGATGCGGTGTGAGAGGGGTGGCAGCCTGTCACGTCTACCGTTGAATCGCCCACTGTCAATTGCTGGCGTGTAGGGTCCAGACATATCGGGTATCGTGACCATGGCGATTTCAGGGACTATGCTTTTTCCTTGGGTGGTTGTGTGGACACGGCACCCAGAGAATGGATTCAGGGATCGTCTGTTCCCGATCAGCCCTTCGGATGCCTGCAACTCGACATGATGAGGTACGGACATATTGACACAGAGGCATTATAATACAATGGCCTATCTGTTCATTGGGATTTTCGTTCTGTGCGCCTCCTCGCTCTGGGTCTGAACCATGAAACCGCCCCCTTGGGATTGCGTGAAAGGGTCGCTTTCAGTCCCGATGCGATGGGTGAAGCATTGGAGTCTCTGGCAAAATCCCGGATTGCCTCTGAAGCGGCCATTCTTTCGACCTGTAATCGGACCGAAGTGTACTGCGGGAACAATGAGATCGACCACGGACAGGTGGTTGACTGGCTGTCGGCACAAGCTGGCCTGGGGCAAGAGGAACTGCGACGTAGTCTCTATGCCCATCCTGATGGGCAGGCGGTAAAACATGCCTTCCGGGTCGCCTCCGGGCTTGATTCCATGGTGCTGGGGGAGCCCCAGATACTGGGTCAGATGAAAGAGGCGTTCAATCGGGCGGCCCAGGCCGGCAGTACCGGGAAAGTCTTCAACCGGTTATTTCACCATACCTTCAGTGTCGCCAAGCAGGTGCGCACGGATACTTCGATTGGCACCAATCCGGTGTCCGTGGCTTATGCCGGCGTCAGTCTGGCCGGTCGGATATTTTCCGATCTGTCGACACTCACCGTCCTGTTGATTGGTGCCGGCGAGACGATCGAACTGACCGCTCGACACTTGAAAGAGAAACAGGTCCAACGCATCATCGTGGCCAATCGTTCAGTGGACCGCGCCCGGAGACTGGCCTCGGAAATCCAATGCCAGGCCATTCCCTTGCGGGAGCTCTCGGACTGGTTGCATCAGGCAGACATCATTGTGACCTCGACGGCCAGTACCCTGCCGATTCTCGGCAAGGGAGCGGTCGAAGGAGCCATTCGCAAACGCCGCCATCGCCCGGTCTTTATCCTTGATCTGGCAGTGCCACGAGATGTAGAGCCCCAAGTGGGACAACTGGCCGATGTCTACCTTTACACCGTCGATGATCTTCGCACTGTGGTGGAGGAGAACCGGCACGTTAGGGAAAAGGCGGCCCTGGAGGCAGAAGTGATCATCGACCTGCAGGTCATGCGGTTCATGCGCTGGATGCGCTCATTGGAATCGGAGCCTTTCATTCGTACCTTTCGTGGCAAGATGGAGGACATGCGCACGACTGAACTGAACAAGGCCAGAACGCGTCTGGCACGGGGGGCGGATCCGGAGCAGGTTATCGAGCAGTTGGCTCGCGACCTGACGAATAAGTTTGCCCATCATCCGAGCCAGCAACTCAAGCAGGCGGATATGGATGGAAATCCCGGGCTGTTATCCGCTGCCCGCAGGCTCTTCGGCCTGTGAAACCGATGCCTCTGAACTGCGTCTGCCAGCCACTTCCCTCCGCGTGAACCCTTCGACCCGTGAAAGGCTGCAGAAGATTCGGGATCGGCATGAGGAGATCCATGCGCGGTTGTCCGATCCGGCAGTGATCGCATGCCAGACCGACTATCGACGGCTGTCCATTGAGTTGTCGGAAATTCGGACGATCGTGGAGGTGTTCGACAGATTCCTGGATCTGGAGCGTCAGCGGGATGAGATGGAACATATGCTAGAGGATGACGACCCCCATATCCGTCATCTGGCCAGAGAGGAACTGTCCGGGCTGGAGGCATCCCGAAAGGAGCAGGTAGGCAAGTTGAACAATCTCTTGTTACCCAAGGATGCCGATGACCATCGGAATGTCTTTCTTGAAATTCGAGCTGGCACCGGAGGAGCGGAAGCCGCTCTATTTGTCGGGAACCTGTATCGAATGTACAGCATGTATGCGGAGAATCGGGGTTGGGAGGTGGATTTGGTCAGTTCCAGTGAGGGTGAGCACGGCGGATACCGGGAAATCATCTGCCGTATCGAAGGGCAGGGGGCCTATTCCCGTCTCAAATTCGAGTCGGGGGCACACCGGGTGCAAAGGGTGCCAGAAACCGAATCCCAGGGACGTATCCACACGTCCGCTTGTACCGTGGCGATTTTGCCGGAAGTGGACGAGGTGGACCAGGTGACGATCAACCCCGCAGACCTCCGCGTGGATACATTTCGTGCGTCCGGTGCGGGAGGTCAGCATGTCAACAAGACGGACTCTGCCATTCGAATCACACACCTACCCAGCGGTACGGTGGTGGAATGTCAGGAGGCGCGCTCACAGCACAAGAACCGTGCCCAGGCGATGTCCATGTTGGCTTCCCGCCTGCTGGAAGCCGAACGACGCATGCGGAGGGAGACCGAGGCCAGCACCCGAAAGTCCCTGGTGGGCAGCGGTGACCGCTCTGAGCGGATTCGGACCTACAATTTCCCGCAGGGCAGGGTGACGGATCATCGTATTCACCTGACCTTGCACAAGCTGGCGGATATCATGGGAGGCGACCTGGATCCGGTGATTGGTCCCCTGATGACCCAGCACCAGGCCAACCTGTTGGCCGAATTTGCCCCCGGAGAGTGAAAAACCGCATCGGCTCCTCGCTGGACCGGGCGACCGTCCTTCTTCGGGCCGCTGAGACCGGCACTCCTCGGCTGGATGCAGAAGTGTTGATGGCGTATCTGCTGCAAAAGCGGCGGGCATGGTTGCTGGCACATCCGGAACAGGGGTTGGATGAGACGGAGTCAGCCCAGTTTTTCGAGTGGATTGATGAGCGTGCACGGGGCATGCCCATCGCTTATCTGACGGGAGAGCGGGAGTTCTGGTCCCTGCGTTTGCAGGTGACGCCTGAGGTTTTGATTCCGCGACCGGAAACGGAATTGCTGGTGGAGCAGGGACTGGATCTGCTGTCGATGGGCGCAGTTCGGGTTCTGGATTTGGGGACCGGCAGTGGTGCCATCGCCTTGGCCTTGGCCAAGGCCCGCCCGGACATCCAGATAGTGGCGGTGGATCGGTCGCCGGGCGCGGTCGAAGTCGCCCGTGAGAATGCGGCTCGGCTGGCCATTCCCAATGTCTGTTTCCAGGTGTCAGACTGGTATTCTGCGTTGGTGAAGGACCGATTCGACTTGATTCTTTGCAATCCTCCCTATGTGGCGGGCAATGATGAGCATCTGCGGGGGGAGATTCGTTACGAACCGAGGGAAGCACTGGTGGCCGGGGCAGGGGGGTTGGCCGACCTTCGCCGCATCATCGCGTCGTCCCCGCGATTCCTGATGCCGGACGGTCATCTGCTGCTGGAACACGGTCACCAACAGGCACTCGAGGTGCAAGGGATGTTGCAGCGTGCCGGATTCCACCGGGTTAAATCCACCCCCGACCTCGCCGGATTGCCCCGGGTGACCGGTGGTCAACTGGTCAACCCTTGACCGAAGACCATCACTTGAACCGAATCCAGACTCCGGACCGGGTCTTGGGGTCGAAGTAAGTGGATTTTGGCGGCATCAAGGCCCCTGCATCAGCGACCCGGAAAAGTTGTTCCATGGAGGTGGCATGACAGGAAAAAGACACAGCCCAACCCTCGCGGACTTTCTGTTCAAGACCCGCATTCCCCTCTGCGCCGGTGACATAGCCCAGCCGGGGATCCGACCGGAAGTCATGAATGCCGCAGACCGGTTCAAGCAAATGGTTCTGCAACAAGGCGACATCCAGTGAAGTCACCGGGTCATTCCAGTCCACCCGGTCCGGCTTGATGTCAAGACGATACCATGTTCCGTCTAGATACATGCCAAATACACCGTGAGATTCCGGTGCAAAATGTTTCTGATCCTCGGCCACGGATACCACGAAGTCGTTGGCCAGAGCGGCCAGAAAGGCCTCATGGGTCAGGCCATTGAGGCTCCTCACGCAACGATGATAGGGCAACAGCCGGAGCGCACGGTCGGCGAACAGGGCCACCAGCAGTTGTTCGTGAGGCAGGGTGCCGTCACCGCCTCGTTCAGACCGCATGAGTTCCGTATAACGCCAGCCCGAAGCAGCCCGATGATGTCCGTCGGTCAGGTAGGTATCCTCCACGGATTCGAACAATCGGGACAGTTCCTGCTGCAAGGACCGATCTTCGATACACCAGACGCGCTGGTGGACCTGGTCTCCGGTAGTGAAATCCAGCATGGGTGACCATTTTTGTTGTTCATCAATAAATTGGTCGATCGCGGGGTCGGCGGGATAGGCGAGCGAAATGGGGCAGGACGCGACTCCGAGTTCTTTCTGGTATTGGGTCAGCAGATCTTCCTGGGTTTGCCGGGTATTTTCGTGTTTCTTGATATGGCCCTGCTGGTATTCGTCCGAGGATATCTCGCAGACGACTCCAGTTTGGACGTGACCGGAGTGGCTGAGTTCGTAAATGAACAGGCTGGGTTGTCGGAACCGGTGGAACAGTCCTTCCGCCAGCAGCCGATTCAGGTTTCGGCGGTTGAACTCGATCAATTCTTCTTGGGAAGGAGGATTGTTCGGGTCGAAGTCCTCGATCAAGCGGATGGCGTTGAGAAAATTCTGCGGATTGTCGTCGGCAAAGGTGCGTCGCTGCGCCGCTGGCACGGTATCGTATTCTGGAGCCACCACCCTGGCGGCCACGTCATTTCTGACCAGATACCCGTCGAAGGGTTTGATTTTCGGCATGGCAGGTTCTCAGCAGTCATTGGTGGTTCGACTGGAATGCATGCATGAATTCCGTCAAGGCCACCACACTGTCATAGGGCAACGCATTGTAGAGACTGGCGCGACACCCGCCGACGCTGCGATGACCTTTCAGATTGAGGAGGTCCGCTTCGGTCGCCTGCTTCAGGAAACGGGCCTCCAAATCCTCACTCGGCAAGCGGAACACCACATTCATATGCGAGCGGGACACGACCTCCACCGGACAACGGTAGAATCCGCCGCTTTGATCAATGGTCTCATAGATCAGTCCGGACTTCCTGGCGGCGCGTTCTTCCATCGCGGGAATGCCACCTTCGGCTTTCATCCATTTAAGTACCTTGCTCAACATATAGATGGTGAAAACCGGCGGGGTGTTGAACATCGACTGTTTGGCCTCATGGATGTCGTAGCGGAGATAGCGCCCGATGTGTCGATGGGTGGTCTCCAGGATCGAGTTTCGCAAGAAGACCACCGCCATTCCTGCAGGGCCGAGATTCTTCTGGACTCCCCCATAGACGAGGTCGAACTTCTCCCAAGGGATGGGCCTGGAGAGATAGTCGGATGACATGTCTGCGACCATGGGCACCTCGACCTCGGGCCATTCATGAAGCCGGATACCCCCGATCGTTTCATTGCTGGTGATATGCAGATAACGGGTATTGTCATGCAGTGAAATCTCTTTGCTGGTCGGCATGCGGGTAAAGTGATCCCCTGCCCCGTCCCAGGCAATGTAGATATCGCCATATTCACGCGCATCCGTGATGGCACCCTTGGCCCAAGTGCCGGAATTGAGATACCCCGCCCTTAGACCGGATGTCAGCAGATTCATGGGCACCATGGAAAATTGCAATAAGGCGCCCCCTTGGAGAAACAGCACGCTGAAATCGTCTGGTGCTCCGGATATTTCCTTGGCCAAGGTCGTCGCTTCATGGGCGACGGCCTCGAAATGTTGGCCTCGGTGACTCATTTCGATCAGCGACATGCCTGCCCCCTGGTAATCAACAAATTCTTCCTGGGCCTCCTCAAGCACCGGCAGGGGGAGCGTACAGGGTCCGGCACTGAAATTGTGTTTGCGGTGATTCATGATGTCAGAGTGGTCAATTGGGAATCAGTCGGCATGGATTTGATTCGGGTTTCAGGGGCCCCCTCACGCGTTGACACAGTTCAGCACCTGGTTGGTGGCGAAGGCCCGGATGATATCCACCACACCGTCGGCCACCGCCGCCTGTGCCTGGGCAGTGGACGCCCCGATATGGTGGGTCCCACAAACCGCTGGATGCTGGGCAAGGGCTGATCGGAATGTGCCTTCTGCGGTGGCAGGCTCGTTATGGTAGACATCCAGTCCCGCTCGCAGACCTCGATGTTCGATGGCATGCAGCAGAGCGGCTTCATCCACCAGTTCTCCGCGGGACGTATTGATCAACATCGCGCCGGGTTGCATCCCGGACAGGAAATCCGCGTTGACCATGCCCCGCGTATGGTCATTGGCCGGCAGGTGAAGGGACACGATGTCCGACTGCGCTAACAGGGCTTCCTGACTGTCGAGCTCAACGACATCGGCCGATGTCATCCGTTCTAGGACGGACGACATGCGACCGGGTTTTCGAATGCAGAAAACCGGCATGCCGAAGGCATGGGCACGTTCTGCTACCGCCAAGCCAATGGACCCCATGCCGAGCAATCCCAGTCTTTGTCCAAACAAACCCCGTGACTGACTGTATTCTTTCTTGTTCCAGAGGCCATTTTTGAGATCTGCCACGTTGTCGGCGATTCGGCGATCCAGGCAAATGATCAGACCCAGAACCAGCTCTGCCACGGCCAAGGCATTGGCACCGGGCACGTTGCAGACCCGGATGTTCCGGCGGGCGGCGTGAGCGCAATCGATGGTATTGGTGCCAGCCCCCGCACGAATCACCAGTTTGAGCTGGGTACCCGTATCCAGGGTCACAGCATTGACCCGGGTGCTGCGGACTACCAGAGCATCGTGATCACCGATGGTTTCAGGGAGGCTCTGCTCGTCCAAGGTGGGGTCTAGGGTGACGCTGTGCCCGAGTTTTTCCAGTCCCAGCCGGTGTGAATCCGGAAACTTGTCTGCGATCAGAATTTTCATATTCAGTCGGTGTTCGGCAGTGTTCGGTTGGCGGTTAGGCGGCTTCAGGGGGATGCCGATTTTATTCGAATCTGGACCATAGTGGCAGACCCAGACCGACCAGCATTATCTTGGTGCTGGGCTTTGTTCCCTATCCTGTTACATACGCAAAATGGTGCGCTGTGGCTGAATGCCTCCGACATCATGCCGACCTGTCAAAGGAGGTGTGAGAGGGTGCCAGGTATCGTCTTGGCCACTGCCATACACCCCGTTGATCGGCCGATTCTTAAACTCCCCGCTTCCAGTCTGAAGTGCAACAGGGCGTCCCCCGAATGAAGGGAGCAGGGCGGCGACCGGACAATTCAGCCCCCAAGGGGCTGGTGCCGGACACCGATGACATCCATCTCGATGCCAAGGGAGTCTGACAGAGGCGATTTCACGACGCAAGGGCCCGCTCGGGCCGTGTCAGGCGGGTTTCGGCCGAGCGGGGCCCTGCCCGTCGAATACGGGCTTCTGGAAAGGGAGGGATGGGGGGATAATGAATGTCGGCCCATATGCTTGGATGATTGGTGGACTATGCCACCGGAGATGCTAAGTGACTCCGCAGAATGATGCGATTAGTCGTGTGCCATGGATAGTCACGATGAGGCATAGGCAGGTCAGGATGAGGGGCTATTGTTTCTTTTGTTCGTGTAGTGCGGTGACGAACCCGACCAAGGAACCCATGACGAACGCCACCACCCATGCCTGTCCGCCAATGAACCATCCTCCAATCACTCCCACGCTGGCGATCAACGCATAGACTGCGATGCTCGCGTTCTTGGATAACCAGTTGCTGTGTTGAGAGCGGCCCCGCACATTCTGTTGAATTTCATCTTGCCTGGCAATAACGGCGAAGAAAGTGATGATTTGACCCAATCCAAAGGCGACAAACCATGAAAATATCCCCAAAAACCACGCCAGTAACATCCCGAGGATGAATAAAACAATCACAAAATGCATCATGTAGCTACCCTTCAATGGTAGGAAGTTTCACGGTCAGCCTATGAGGAGTTCGCCAGATAGTGATCTTTTGACCCAAGAGCAAGACCGCAGCCTATCCCGAAAACCATTCTAAACCGTGCCGTGGACTATTCATTGGGCTGTCGAATCGACCATGACTTGGTGTGTGAGTCGATTTTTCGCTCTTTCTCGGACGGATGGGCCTGATAGTGTGGAAGTGTCCATGGGGGGACGATTTACCGACCCGCCGCACAGGAGAGTGTCTGGATGGTTTGGCTGGGTATGACTTCCATGATTTGGCCGAAGGAGATCAGGCGACGGCTCCCAGTGTTGCACTTCGGAGTGGAATGGGGGAGATGATTTACTTGGAAGGCCTGTAGGAAGGATCATGAAGTAGTCTTCATATGGCTACCGGGTAGTTCTGACCCTGTTTCGGCCGGATGCGCGATTTCATGTCCCTGACGTGACCCGTTTCGCCCCCCCATCGTGGCCAGTGGGGCAGCAAGAGATCAGACGAGGAGATGCCCGCCTGCAACAGGTCCATCAGGCCGATTCGGCCCGCACCCCCAGCAGGTTGCGCTCCGCCCCCCCGAACACCATCGCAACCAAGTGAATCGGCTCGCCCCGATCCCGGTACGGCTCCCCATACCCCCGCTCGCGCATCTGGACCATCGCCCGGTCCAGCGCCTCCTCTGACTGGCTGCCCTCCGACGCCATCTTGAACTCCAGCACGAATACCTGACCCGCCTGAAACACCACCAGGTCAGCCCGACCATGACTCGACATCGCCTCCACCCGCAGGTCCACCCCAATGGTCCGAAACCCCATGTATACCAGACCCGCATACCAAGCCTCATAGCGCCCCAGCCCCCCGTGGTCATGCCACGCATACGGCACCCCCGCCAGAAAGGAACGGAGCTGCTCGCCGAAACCCTCGAAATCATTCGCTTCCAGCAGGCGCAGCAAGGTCTTGCCCCGGTCCACCGCCTCCCGACCCTGTCGGGTCACATACATCAGCAGACCCTTGTTCAGACTCTGCCGGACCTCGAAATTGGGATAGTCCAGCGTGTAGAGGGTCTCTACCCCCTCCCGGGACTCGTCCACAATCGTCAGATACCCGGTCTGGAACAGCAGAGCATCCACCCCGATGTCCCCCACGTCGAACGTCGACACCAACGCCTCATCCGCCACCCGCCGCTCCAATTCCATCGGGCTCACCCCCCGCTCCAGCAACAGCCGGTACAAGAACGCCGGCGATCCGGTCTCGAACCAGTGAGGCTTGAACTTCCGGTCAGCGAACAGCAGCAGCACGTCGAATGGGTTGTAGAGCTTTTCTTCCCCCAACCAGTGATAGCCATTGTACCAGCGTTGAATCTCATCCCGGTCCAGGCCGGCCAGTTCCGGGGCGAACACGGTGTCCAGGTCCGTCTCGGTATAGCCGCAGATCGTGGCAAACCGGGGGGCCAGACTAATGTCCTTCAGGTTGTTCAGGCCCGAAAACAGGCTGACCTTGGAAAACCGGCTCACCCCGGTGACGAAGACGAAGCGGACATGGCGGGCACTGTCCTTGATGATGCCGTAGAAGCCCCGCAGGTAGTCCCGGTTGGCGAGGGCTCGTTCGGCCTGCTCGGGCTGCTCAATCACATCCAGGATCGGCTTGTCGTACTCGTCCACCAGTACCACCACCTCCCGGTCGGTCTGGTGATGCAGCCGGTCCAGCAGGTCCTGCAACCGCTCGGGCCCCGTATCCGGCGGCGAAGGCCCGGTCAGGCCAGCCCGGCGCTCAATGATCGCCAGCTGATTGAGCACGCTGCGCTCGACATCCCCCGGGTCGTGATATTTGCCGCCGAAGCTGAGCCGCACCACCGGATGCTGGACCGACCAGTCCCAGTAGTCGTGGATGGCCAGTCCCCGGAACAGGTCTTTCTGGCCTTCGAACAGCGACTTCAGGGTATCAACCAGCAGGCTCTTGCCGAACCGGCGGGGACGGGACAGGAAATAGTAGTCACCCCCCCTCCACCAGCTCGCGGATGAGCGGGGTCTTGTCCACATAGTAGCAGTTCCGCTCCCGCAGCGCCCGGAAGGCCTGGAGGCCAATGGGAAGACGGCGGGGGGTCAGGGGGTCGGGTTCGGCTGGGGTCATGACAACTTCCTCTTACTGGGGCAAGGATACCACTTTCTTCTGGTACTCGCTCCTGGCTGCCGGGTGGGTAGCAGTCAGGGCACCATTGATCTGGAAAATCAGCAGCAATCCCAACAATCGGAAATCGTGTTGACTCAATCGAGGGGGCCTGATTAGTATACCGGACCTATTTTTTGGGAAATTGTGATGCTATTGCCGTTTGTTCCCCCCGAGCGAAAGTTGATGGGTGCCGGGCCGACCATGGTGCATTCCAGGGTGCTGGCGGCTTCGGCCCGTCCGACCATCGGACATCTTGATCCGGCCTTTGTGAACTTGATGGAAGAGATCAAGGGCTTGCTCAGATATGCGTTTCGGACCGAAAATGACCTGACGATGCCGGTCAGCGCCCCTGGCTCAGCTGGCATGGAGATGTGTTTTGTGAACCTGGTCGAGCCAGGAGACAAGGTGGTCATTTGTGTTAATGGGGTCTTTGGCGGGCGTATGCGGGAGAATGTGGAACGAATCGGCGGTGTGGCGGTGCTGGTGGAGGATGAGTGGGGGACTCCGGTTGATACGAATCGCCTGGAAGACACCCTAAAACAGCATCCCGATACAAAAATTGTGGCGTTTGTGCACGCGGAAACCTCGACGGGTGTCTTGAGTGATGCCGCCACCATTGCTCAAGTGGCGCATCGACATGGCGCTCTGATCATTGCCGATACGGTGACTTCTCTTGGCGGATTGCCGCTGCTGGTCGATGAATGGGGTCTGGATGCGGTCTATTCCGGCAGTCAGAAGTGTCTGTCCTGCATGCCTGGGCTGTCACCGGTGACGTTCAGTGAGGCGGCCTTGAAGACGATCCAGTCACGTACCCACAAGGTGCAAAGCTGGTTTCTGGATCTCAATCTGGTGTTGGGATACTGGAGGGGCTCGGATCATCGAAGCTATCATCATACGGCCCCGGTGAATTCCCTTTACGCCCTACATGAAGCGTTGCTCATGCTCCGGGAAGAAGGGCTGGAGAATGTCTGGCAGCGGCATCGGGATTGCCATATCCGCCTAGTTCAGGGGCTGCAGGACATCGGTCTGAAGATGTTCGTGGAAGAGTCGGCTCGGCTACCCCAATTGAATGCCGTCAGGATGCCACCGGATGTCGATGAGGTTCAGGTTCGTCGGGAACTGCTCGAAAGGTATTCGCTTGAGATCAGTGCCGGGTTGGGTCCCCTGACGGGAAAGATCTGGCGCATTGGTCTGATGGGCGAGTCGGCCCGACCGGAAAACGTGGATTTCTGTCTGGAGGCCCTGCAAGGGGTGCTGCATGACCGGATCACCGCGGCGGCCTGATTCGCTTGACGGATACTTGCACGGGATATCTCCCACTTCGGGTGGTCAGGAAGTGAACGATGACGATCGGCCGAACTCCCCGTCCGGATAGCACCAGGGTGGCTGGCTGCGCCAACCGGGCTGTAGTCAGGCGGCGATTCCTTGCCGGGATGGAGCGGGGGTTTCTTCGGATACCGTTTGATGTCTTTCTTCATGTTCTGCCAAGATGGCCAGCATCCGTCTGAGCGGCTCGGCCGCTCCCCACAGCAACTGATCACCTACCGTGAATCCGGAAACAAATTCAGGGCCCATGGAGAGTTTTCGGATACGACCCACCGGGATGTCCAGGGTTCCGCTGACCCGGGCTGGTGTCAGCCCACGTAGCGATTCTTCCCGGCGATTGGGAATGACATGGACCCAGTCGTTGGCGCGGTCTAGCCGGGATTCAATGGCTTCCAGCGACAGGTCCTGGTTCAGCTTGAGTGTGAATGCCTGGCTGTGACAGCGCATGGTCCCGATCCGGACACAGGTGCTTTCGATCGGGATGGGGGCATGGCTGCGCCCCAGAATCCGGTTGGTTTCCACGGATCCTTTCCATTCTTCCCGGCTGGACCCGGAGCCCGGGTCTGAGTCGATCCAGGGGAGCAGGTTGCCGATCAGGGGGTGACCGATTTCTCGCGTCGGAAAGTTCGCGGATTGAATGGCATCAAGCACCTGTCGATCAATGTCCAGGATATTGCTAGCGGGGCTGTCCAGTCGAGACTGCGATGCATCGTATACGACGCCCATCTGCCGGATGAATTCCCGCATCTGGCGAGCACCGGCGCCCGAGATGGCCTGGTAAGTCGCCACGGATATCCAGTCCACCAAATTGTCCTTGATCAGCCCGTTGAGGGCCATCAGCATCAAGCTGACGGTACAGTTCCCGCCAACGTAATTCTTCTGGCCACTGTTCAGTCCCGCCTCGATCATTGGCCGGTTGACCGGATCCAGGACGATGATGGCGTCCGGGCGCAGGCGCAGGGTGGAAGCGGCATCAATCCAGTATCCATTCCAGCCCTGTGTGTGGAGACGGGAATGTGTCTGTGACGTGTAGTCACCCCCTTGGCAGGTGATGATGACATCGCAGGCTCCCAAGGCATCCAGGTCGAAAGCGTCCAGCAGGGCCCGGTTTGCCTGTCCGATCTCTGGACCGAGTTGGCCTTGTTGAGAGGTCGAGAAGAACACCGGTTCTCGGATGCGGGCAAAATCATTTTCCTGTCGCATGCGGTCCATCAGGACGGATCCCACCATCCCGCGCCAACCCACGAAGCCAACTCGACCCAAGCTCATTGGAGTAGTCTGAATTATGCGATGCATGACCGCGTTTGAATGGGCGTGATTATACCGTTGTCCTCGGCAAAAATCCTGATTTTTCTGTAATTTCGGCTTGAGGCTGACTGGGCGTATCGTTAAAATAGCCCCCCCTGATCGATCAACGGTTTGAGGGACATACGGTGTTGGAGGTTTGGGCAGGCGCCCTTACTTCGGCACAGGTATTGACTTTCCTAATCGAGGTAACGAATGGCTTTGACTGCCGAAAACAAGGCTGCCGTGGTGAAGGAACATCAACGCAGCGAAGGGGATACGGGTTCCCCCGAGGTGCAGATTGCGTTGATGACCGCACGGATTCTGGATCTCTCCCGACATTTCAAAACCCATATTCATGACCATCATTCCCGCCAAGGGTTACTACGCTTGGTGAATCATCGACGCAAATTGTTGAGTTATTTGCGAAAAACCGATATCGAGCGCTATCGCGCCCTCATTGCAAAGCTTGGCCTGAGAAAGTAGCTGGCCCATCGGGCTCATGCCACATTAGGCGTTGGAGACAAATCTAGTGAACAAAGTAATCAAGACCTTTCAGTATGGTCAGAACGAAGTGCGCCTGGAAACCGGTGCGGTCGCCAGGCAGGCAGACGGCGCTGTGGTTGCCAGCATGGGCGACACGGTCGTTCTGGTCACTGTGGTGGGACGAAAAGAACCCGGCCATCAGGATTTTTTCCCCTTGACGGTGGAATATGAAGAACGGAACTATGCCGTGGGCCGTATTCCCGGCGGATTCTTCAAGCGGGAAGGGCGGCCGTCGGAAAACGCTGTGCTGACCTGCCGTTTGATTGACCGTCCCATTCGTCCCTTGTTTCCGGATGGGTTTATGAACGAAGTGCAGATTATCGCGACCGTCATGTCGGTGGATCCGGAAATCAACCCCGACATTGTGGCCATGGTCGGCGCTTCGGCGGCTCTGGAGATTTCCGGCCTGCCGTTCAATGGACCGATTGGTGCCGCCCGGGTCGGCTACATCAACCATGAATATGTGCTCAACCCGACCCGTACCCAACTACAGGGTCAATCCCGTCTGGACCTGGTGGTGGCCGGCACGGAAACGGCCGTTCTGATGGTGGAATCCGAAGCGGACATCCTGTCGGAAGAAGAGATGTTGGGTGCCGTCATGTTCGGCCATCAGGCCAGCCAGGCTGCGATTCGGGCCGTGCGGGAACTGGGACAGGAAGTGGGCAAGCCGAAATGGGCATGGCAGCCGCAGGAAGTCGATACGGCCTTGACTGAGCGGGTGTCCGACCTTGCCGCAGCGCCCGTGGCGGCGGCATTCCAGGTGCGTGACAAGGCAGAGCGTCTAAATGCCTTGGCGCAAGTGAAGGACACCCTGTTGACAACATTGTGTCCGGATGAATCGCAGGAGACCATGTCCGGACCGGTGCTCAATGCATTCAAGGCATTACAGAAGAAGCTGGTGCGTGGGCAGATTTTGGACGGAAAACCGAGGATTGACGGTCGCGACTCCCGCACGGTCCGTCCCATTCGGATTGAGACCGGTCTGTTGCCCAGAACTCATGGTTCCGCCAAGTTCACCCGCGGTGAAACCCAGGCGATCGTGGTCGCGACCCTCGGCACCGAGCGGGATGCCCAGATCATTGATGCACTGGATGGTGAATACCGAGACAACTTCATGCTGCATTACAATTTCCCACCTTATTGTGTGGGTGAGACTGGCCGGGTCGGCAGCCCCAAGCGCCGCGAGATCGGTCATGGTCGACTGGCCAAACGCGGCATTCTGGCCGTCATTCCGGATCGGGAGCAATTTCCCTATACCATTCGGGTGGTGTCCGATATCACCGAATCCAACGGTTCCAGTTCCATGGCCAGTGTCTGTGGAACCAGTCTGGCCTTGATGGATGCCGGTGTTCCAGTGAAGGCCGCTGTGGCGGGAGTCGCGATGGGGCTGATCAAGGAAGGCGATCGCTTTCAGGTGCTGACAGACATACTCGGTGACGAAGACCATCTCGGTGATATGGATTTCAAGGTGGCCGGCACCGACCAGGGTATCACGGCGCTTCAGATGGATATCAAGATTGATGGGATCACGCATGACATCATGCAGCAGGCGCTGTCCCAGGCGCGGGAGGGACGTTTGCATATCCTGGGTGAAATGAACCGGATCATTGCCAGCCACCGGGCGGAGATGTCGGACTATGCGCCTCGAATCGTCACGATCTCCATCAATCCCGAAAAGATTCGCGACGTGATCGGCAAAGGTGGGTCGACGATTCGTGCGCTTTCCGAAGATACCGGTGTGACCATTGATATTGATGATGACGGTACGATCAAGATCGCCTCGACCGACAATGCCGCAGCCAAAGAGGCGATTCGCCGGATCCAGCAGCTCACGGCGGACATCGAAGTCAATGCAGTCTACACCGGCAAGGTCGTTCGCCTGATGGATTTCGGTGCCTTTGTGAATATTCTCCCTGGTCGTGATGGTTTGGTCCATATCTCCCAGATATCCAATGAACGGGTCGACCAAGTCAGCGATGTACTCAAGGAGGGGGATAAGGTCACGGTCAAGGTGTTGGAGGTGGACAAGCAGGGCCGGGTTCGTCTCAGCATGAAAGCGGTCGCCTGATTCCTCATTGGCGAGGTCAGTGAGCATTCACGGGGTATGACCGGAATTTCGCGCAGTTAGGAAAAGATGTATCCGGGGACATTTTGATTCCGACATGGTCTGGGGTTGGGTATTTTGCTGACAGGTAGTTCCTTTCGATACGACGCTCTTCAACCGCAATGAGGCAGTTTCATGAACGAGTTCGATTCGGTAGATCCGTCTCCCCCGACACAACAGACCCCGGGACAGAGGTTGAAGGAGCGAAGGGAAGAATGGGGTCTTTCGGTCGAGGAAGTGGCGTCCAGTCTGAATCTGGGAGTCGGCGTGATCATCGCCCTGGAGTCCGATGACCATTCCAAATTGCCCGGCTCGACATTCATCAAGGGATATATTCGTTCTTGTGCCAAGCTGCTGGACCTGAACCCGGAAGAACTCATCGGGGCCCTGGATCCGAAACCGGAAACAGTGAGTATCCAGATTCCCGGTGCGAAGACGAGAGCCAGCGGATTCCATCGGCGGGATTTTCCCCGTCCAAGAAGTCGACATGTCGGCCAGTCTATTTTCCGCTGGGTGGTGATTATCCTGCTGTTGGGGTTGATCGTTGCGGGCGGCATTTCCCAGTTGCCACGATTCGGTATCCAGGGGCTTTCGGATCTGGTGCCTTCTCTATGGATGGGCCCTTCGCGGCCTTCCGAATTGGATCCGGCCATCTCTTCCACCGATGAGGGGGTCAGGCCAGCACTGAAATTCCAGCCTCCGGACCGTCCGGGCAGTGGAGATGACGGGAAGTCGACCCAGGGAGACATCATCCGGTTCGAGTGATCCGGGATGTTCCTTGCCGGTGGGCCTACTCAGGGAGCCTGTGACGTGTTGCGCATCAAACGGGCCAGTGAGCGGGTTTCCGGATTGCTTTCCATGGCAATGACAATGGACATGGTCAACGGGATCGACAGGAACATGCCGGTGGGGCCCAACACCCATCCCCAGAAGATGAGGGATATGAAAACCACCAGGGAAGATAGATCAAGACCTTCGCCCATCCACCGGGGTTCGATGACATTGCCAACGACGATATTGATGGTGACATAGCCGAGTAATGCCCACAGTGCGACCCAAAGGCCATGATCGATCAGCCCCAGCAGCACGGCTGGAAGACCGGCCAGAAAGGAGCCGACATAGGGAATGAAGTTGAGAAAAAACGCAAGGACGGCCCAGAGAAAGACATAGTTGATTTCCAGAAACCACAGGACGACGGCGACGCAAAGTGCCGTCAGGAGACTGGTGGCGGCCTTGAGGACGAGATAATGCACCACCTTGTTGAGGAATGTTCGAAAGTGGACCATGGATTCGTCTGGATTGGCCAGTGAACTGCGCAGTTTTTCCGGCAAGGTGGATGCCTCGGCGAGAATAAACAGCACGGCCAGAAAAACGATCAATCCGTTGCCGATAATATTACTGAGCCCGTTCAGCATATAGTCGAGCGACAGGATCAATAAGTTGGGATCAAACTGTTCATATAATCCATCCAGCGGGATGCCGTATCCCCATCGTTCGAGAAAGGTATTGAGATTGTGGTACAAATCGCCGAGGCTTTTGCGGTACTGCGCGAGGGATGAACTGAACTCGTCCAGGGAACTCGCAATCAGTCCGACCACGGAGGCACCCACCAGTCCGACCACCAAGATAATCAGGATGAGGGCCATGAAGTTGGACAGTCCATGACGCTTGAGCCAGTACAGGGGGGCCGAGCAGATGATGGAGATGAATCCGGCCATAAGCAAGGGGGCCAGAATGTCTGTCGCCGCCCGCATGCCGGCAATGACCACGACGACGGCGGCACAGACCATGATGAACCGGGCGCTGGAAGGGGTGGTTTCCGGCAGCTTCATGATGTTTGCAGGGAATCGTGTGGATGAGTGGCCGGGGCGTCTGCCAGCTGAGGGGACAGCCGGGCAGTGTCGTCGCGCAGGGGAAGTCGCATCACGGTCCGTAGTCCGGGGTCGTTCTCCATCAACTGAATCTCGCCTCCATGCATGATGACCACAGCGGAGACCATGCTGAGTCCGAGCCCATTGCCGGCCGTTGTGCGGCTGCGGTCCAGACGATAAAACCGACGAAACACTTTTTCCCGCTCCTCCACCGGAATGCCCGGACCATTGTCGGCAATGGTGATCACGGCCTCATTGGCCCTGTGGGTCAGACTCACCGTAATTTGTCCATCTCGCGGGGTATACTTGATGGCGTTTTCGATGATGTTCGCCAGAGCCTGGAAGAGTAGGTCGCGGTCTCCCATGGTGCGGAGGGTCGTTCCTGGATCCACCGTCAACTGCTGGTGTCTGTCTTCGGCCAGGGGTTCGTAAAACTCCACCACATCCTCGATCAGGGTGCGCAAATCCAATGTGGAGAAGTCCGTGGTCAACTGTCCTGCCTCGATGCGGGCGATGCGCAACAGGGCATTGAATGTGGTCAGCAGGGAATCCGCTTCCCGGATCGCGCCTTCCAGACTGGCGACGGCAGTGGAATCCTCCTTGGTCTGACGGTGGGCTTCCTCAATGTGCTGGATCAGTCGGGTCAGGGGCGTGCGAAGGTCATGGGCGATATTGTCTGACACTCGCCGGATGTCCTCCATGAGCGTCTGGATCCGGTCCAGCATGGCATTCAGGTTGGCGGCAAGCTGGTCGAAGTCATCATTTCGGTTGCTGATCGCCACTCGCCGTGAGAGATTCCCGGACATAATACTGCGGGCTGTCTGGTTGATACGCTCAATCGTGCGGACGGTATGTCGACTGAGTACGAGTCCGCCAGCAAAGGCCAGCAGTACCATGATAGCGAGGCCCCAGGTCAGGGCTTGGATGATGCGACGCTTGGCTTGAGTTTGCTGATGGATATCGCGTCCGACCAACAATCCATATTGACCCGGCAGACGAAAGAACCGGGCTCGCGCGAGATGGGTTTCGTTGGTGGTTTCATCCACTTCCAAAGTGAATTCCAGCCATTTATCGTCGACCACGAGCGCATCCCGTGGCCAACGGTCTAGGTTGCCCACGACCGGTGCCAAGGTATAGTTGACCAGAAGGTAGAGCGAATTGCCGGTCCCTTGGGCCCGGCTGACCCGTTGCGCGATCAGGCGGGTCAGTCCCTCCAGACCAGCCCGGTCATAGTGCTCGGCCAGTCCCTGTATCTCCGCTTCGATGGTGTTGTCCATTTGTTGCGACATATAGGATGCCGTAAACAAATAAAAGAAGTAAAACAAGATCAGGGTCGAGGCACTGAAAGTCAATGCATATAGCAACGCCAGTCGAAAGGTGTAGCTATGGAAATGTTTTCGTTTGGTTTTCACGCAGGATATAGCCGGCTCCGCGGACCGTGTTCAGCATATGAGTGTCAAAGTTCTTGTCGATCTTGCTACGAAGACGACTGATATGGACATCAATGACATTGGTCTGGGGGTCGAAGTTGTAGTCCCAGACGTTTTCCAGCAGCATGGTCCGGGTCACCACCTGGTTGCTGTGCCGCATGAGATATTCCAGCAGACGAAATTCCCTGGGCTGGAGATCAATGGAAGTTTCCCCCCGCCGGACTTCCCGTGCGAGCAGGTCCATGTGCAATTCCCCGACCGTCAACGTGGTTTCCTGGATCTCGGCGGTGTGGCGGCGTACCAGGGCTTCCAGTCGAGCCAGCAGTTCCGGCAGGGCAAAGGGTTTGGTGAGGTAATCATCGCCGCCCCGCTTCAGTCCTTCCACCCGGTTCTGAACTTCACCCAGCGCACTGAGGATCAGCACCGGGGCGGTCAGGCCACTGTCCCGTAATCTGGAAATCAGGGTGAGCCCATCCATCTGGGGCAACATCCAATCGACGACCAGCGCGTCGTACTGCCCCCGAATGGCCATGGTCAGGCCCTGATCACCCGTCAATGCGACATCGGCTTGGTGACCCGCTTCGGAAAGACCTTTCTGAATGTAGGAGGCAGTGGCCGAGTCGTCTTCAACAATTAGCAGTCGCATACAGCGCGTACTCAACGATCAGAATTTTCCAACAGGTATTTTAATCCAAAATCCCAATGACCAAGATATCCTTGCATATCGATGGGACGGCAGATCACAGGAGTTTCAGGGTCATGAACCGACTGTTGGGATCCGGCACATAGTCGCCGAACGGAGGGCAATCCCGAAAGCCAAAACGGATGTAGAGCTTCCGTGCCGGGAAGAATGCCTCCATGGAGCCGGTTTCCAGGCTAATACGGTGATATCCCCGTTGTCGGGCGGTAGCAATGATGGTGTCCAGCAACTGTGCCGCCACGCCACGGCGCTGGAAGGCCGCCGAGGTGCACATGGATTTGATTTCTCCATGGGTTCGATCCAGTTCCCGGAGAGCACCGCAACCGGCCAGATTTTCCCCTTGCCATGCGCTCCAGAAAGTCATGTCGGGTGAGCAGAGTTCCGACGCTTCCAGAGCATGACAGCTGTCCGGCGGTGAGATCTGGGCCATATGGATGACATGCTCCCGTAGCAGAGCTTGAACGGCATCATGCTTAAGCCCGTTCGGGCGGATGATGATTCGATGGCTCGCCATCGGTGCTGTCCCCTGGTCGGAAGTCATGATATTCTCACTTCATTGATGATGCGGGGAAACCTCCCGATGGCCCGAATTGACGTTTGATCAGGACCAATTGCAACGCCGGCTCGTGCAATGGCATCTGCACCGCGCGGCAAGGATTGATTCAGGCATCGGGGAGGTGCTTAAGTGTGTGGGCTACCCGGAGCCGCGAGTTCGCGAGCCCGGCTTTGTCGCCCTGTTGCAGATCATCCTATCACAACAGCTCTCGACGAAGGCCGCACTGGCGATCGAGCGAAAGCTCCAACATCGGTGCGGAGGCACCATTACCTGGCGAAAGACGCTGGATCTTGGCGAGACCGGACTGATTGAGTGTGGGCTTTCGCGGCGGAAAATCGAATATGTGCTCGGGTTGGCGGAGAGGATTCGTCGAGGAGAGTTGGATTTGCAGCGGATCGGAAGTTTGGATACCGAGGGAGTTCTCAAGGAATTGATCACGGTCCGGGGGCTTGGTCGCTGGTCTGGTCAGATTTATGCTTTGCTGGCGCTTCGCCACCCGGATATTTTTCCGGAAGACGATTTGGGACTCCAACGGGCCTTGCAACGCTATCGGGATCTCCCGAACAAGCCCTCACGCCAGCAAACGGCAGCCATCGCGGAACGCTGGTCACCCCATCGAAGTGCCGTCGCGCTCTTGATGTGGAAGTTCTATGCGCATGCCAGGTGGTCGTGATTGAGCACCCGGCCAAGATGGGCCATGCGCTGGAATCTGGCCGGGTATGGGAAACGGTGCCGGTCTGGTTCAGTGCCCCAGGATTTGGCTGAGAAACAGTTTGGTCCGATCATGCACGGGATGGTCGAAAAACTCTGTTGGATGGTTTTGCTCAATGATCTCCCCCTCATCCATGAAGATGACTCGGTCGGCCACCGTTTTGGCGAACCCCATTTCATGGGTCACGCAGAGCATGGTCATCCCTTCCTGGGCCAGTTCGATCATGACCTCCAGCACCTCCTTGATCATTTCCGGGTCCAAGGCGGAAGTCGGTTCATCGAATAGCATGATGCGTGGACTCATACACAGGCTGCGGGCGATGGCGACCCGTTGTTGCTGACCACCGGACAGCTGTCCGGGATACTTATGAGCCTGCTCTGGAATCTTGACCCGCTTGAGATACTGCATGGCCGCTTCCTCGGCGGCCTTGCGTGGGGTCTTGCGCACCCAGATGGGGGCCAAGGTACAGTTTTCCAGCACCGTCAGATGAGGAAACAGGTTGAAGTGCTGAAACACCATCCCGACCTCACTGCGGATTGTCTCAATGTTCTTGAGGTCGTTTGTCAGTTCGACGCCATCCACAATGATGGTCCCATCTTGATGCTCCTCCAGTCGGTTGATGCATCGGATCATGGTGGACTTGCCGGAGCCGGACGGACCGCAGATCACGATGCGTTCTCCCCGGGTGACTTCCAGATTGATATTCTTCAAGACATGAAACTGACCATACCATTTGTTCATGTTGGTCATGGAAATGGCAATTTCACTGGAGGCCTGACTGTCGATATGGGTTTCGGTATTCATCGGGATATCATCATTTATCGTTGATGGCCGGTGTCCAGTTTTCGCTCCAGGTAGAGAGAGTATCGGGACATGGCAAAACAGGACAGAAAGAAAAAGATGGCCACGAACAGGTACACTTCGTTGGACAGACCGGTCCATTTCGTATCGGAGAGTGAAGACCGGCCCACTCCCAGTGGGTCAAACAGGCCAATAATGATCACCAAGGTGGTGTCTTTGTAAAGGCCGATGAAGGTATTCACGATGCCGGGAATGGAAATCTTGAGCGCTTGGGGCAGGACGACCAACCGCATGGACTGCCAGTATTTCAGCCCCATGGAATCCGCGGCCTCGGTCTGTCCCTTGGGGATCGCCTGGAGCCCCCCCCGAATGACCTCCGCCATATACCCCGAGGCGAACAGGGTGACCATGATCAGAACCCGCAGCAGCAGGTCGAAGTTGGTGCCGGGGGGGAGAAAATAGCTCAACATGGTGGAGGCGACGAACAGCAGGGTAATGAGCGGGACACCGCGGATGAACTCGATAAACGAGATGCAGAAAACCTTGACAACGGGCAATTGCGATTGTCGTCCCAAAGCCAACAGGATCCCGAGGGGCAGTGAAAAGGCGATGCCGGTGACCCCCACGACCATGGTCAGCATGAATCCCCCGAATTGGCTGGTGGGGACCGGGGGAAGGCTCATAAAGAGCAGTTCGCCCCCCACCAGCAGATAGGCCGCGACGAAGGGAAAGACGGCCGTGAAGTACAGACCGGCCTTGCGAAGGGGTACCCGGTCGAACAAGACCGGAATCAAGGCGATCATGAGCAATACAAAAGATAGGTTGACCCGCCAGCGTTCCGGTTCCGGATACCAGCCATAGGTAAACAGCAAAAACCGTTCACTGATGAAGGCCCAGCAGGCCCCGTCGTTCTTCGCCCGGCACGCATTACGGTCTTCGGCGACATAGACCGCATCGAAAAAAGCCCAGTCCATCACGGGAGGAATCACTTCCACCAGGAACCAGGCGGAAAGAATGGTCAGGACGATGTTGGTCGGTGTGGACAGCAGGTTGTCCCGCACCCAGGCGACCGGTCCTACCAGGTTTTTCGGGGGGGGCAAATCCGGATGTTCACCGGGCTTGTAGTGTGGCGTTTGTTCGTTCACGACGGCGGTCCTAACGCTCTACCAGCTTGATGCGTTTGTTGTACCAGTTCATGAAGGCTGAAATGATCAGCGAGAAGGTCAGATACAACATCAGCACGATGGTCATGCACTCCATTTCCCGTCCGGTCTGGTTGAGGGAGATGCCACCGATGGTCGCGACAATGTCCATATAACCGATGGCGATGGCCAGGGAGGAATTCTTGGTGATGTTCAGGTACTGGCTCGTCAACGGAGGGACGATCACTCGCAGTGCCTGGGGGATCACGATCAGGTTCAAGGTGCGGGTACGGTTGATGCCGAGGGCAAATGCCGCTTCTGACTGGCCCCAATTCACGGCGGTAATGCCAGCACGGACAATCTCACCGATGAAAGCTGCTGTGTAGAGTGACAAGGCCAGCCACAGGGCAATAAATTCAGGGCGGATGACCAGGCCCCCTCTGAAGTTGAATCCCTTGAGTTGTGGGACTTCCCAGGCCAGCGGCATGCCGGTGAGCAAAAAGACGACCAGAGGCACCCCCACGATGGCACCGGTACAAATCCAGAACACGGGGAAATATCGACCGGTTTCATCCTGCACCCGTCTGGCGTATCGGCGAAACCACACCGTGAACCCGATGCCCAGTAGGAAAAGGATGATCACGGCCCAGAACATGGGCTCCATGGACGGTTTCGGTAGGAAGAAACCGCGATTGGTGAGAAACGCGGTGTCGGCCACATTCACCGCATTTCTCGGCAACGGCAATGAATGGATGATCAGCCCATGGACCAAGAGAATGTGCAGAAGGACCGGCACATTGCGCACATACTCGATGTAGACATAGGCCAGCTTGTTGATGAGAAAGTTCTTTGAAAGCCGGAACACCCCCAGAAGGAAGCCTAGGACTGTGGCGAGCAGAATGCCGCTGACGGCCACCAGCAGGGTATTGAGAATCCCCACCATCATGGCCCGAAAGTGGGAACTACGGGAATTGTACTCAATCAGAGACTGACTGATGTCGTAACTGGCCGGCTGCCAAAGAAATTTCAGGCTGATGTCCTTGCCGATGGCTTCCAGATTGTAGATCGCATTTCGGACCAGAAAGAAAAATAATGCGAAGATGCCCGCAAAGGTGATGATCTGAATGATGACGCTGCGGGTTTCCTTATCGTTCCACAGGCGGGAGAGGACACTCCGTTGCGGCGGCTGTGCAATGACCGTTTCACTCATCCGTCATCAGCCCAACAGTCGATGGGAGCGGACTGGAAATGGGTCCGGACTGGGGAAGGGCCAACGATCCCATCTGGAGAAAGACATGGACGGATTCGGACGGGGCTGGTCCGGTGGCTAGGGCGCGTTTAGCACTGATCCGGCTCACCATAACCGATCACGACCGGTTGGGGCGCCTCGACGCCCCAACCGGATTGCCCACCGATCAACGAATCGGTGCAGCGTACAGGATGCCGCCATCCTTCCATTGGGCATTCAAGCCCCGTTCGAGCCCGATCGGCGTGTTGACACCGATGTGGCGCTCGAAAGACTCGCCATAGTTGCCAATCGCGGAGATGGCGCGGACGGCCCACTGCGAATCCAGACCAATGTATGCGCCCATATCTCCCTCGGTTCCCAGCATCCGGTTGATACTGGGGTTGTTGGTCGGGGCAGCGGCCAGTTCAGCCACATTGGCTTGAGTGACTCCCAGTTCTTCGGCCGAAATGATGGCATTGACCACCCACTTGCCAATGTCAGCCCATTGATCATCGCCATGGCGAACCGCCCCGGCGAGTGGCTCTTTGGAAATGATCTCGGGTAGGATGATGTGGGCAGAAGGATCCTCCAAGGCCGCCCGGGTAGACGCCAGACCAGAGGCATCCGTGGTGTAGGAGTCACACCGATTGGCACTGTAGTTCGCAATCCCTTCTTCATTGGTTTCAATGGCGACCGGTTCGTAGGAGATATTGTTGGTGCGGAAGAAATCCGCCAGATTCAACTCCGTGGTGGTGCCAGTCTGGATGCAGACCGATGCTCCGTCCAGTTGTTTCGCCGAGGTGATTCCCAGATCCTTGCGCACCAGGAACCCTTGGCCATCATAGTAGTTGACCGGCAGGAACGTCAGTTTCAAGTCGGCATCGCGACTCATGGTCTCGGTCGTATTGCGAAACAGGATATCGCCTTCACCGGAGTTCAGTACCGTAAAGCGGGTCTTTCCGGTGGTAGGAAGAAACCTGACTTTATCGGGGTCGCCCAGCACTGCAGCGGCGACAGCCCGACAAAAGTCGACATCGAACCCTTCCCAGCGCCCATTTTCATCTGGCGCAGCGAAACCGGCCACACCGGTCGTCACCACACAATTGAGCTCTCCCCGAGCCTGAACATCCTCAAGCGTTCCGGCTTGAACGACGGTCGCCGTCAGCGCGAGTGTTGCAGCCAAGGCTGCAGGTACCGTAATTTTCATCTCAATATTACCTCGTTTGTTGTTGGATGGGGTTTGGAAAACAGGCAAGGCTTGAATGGATTGCCGAAAGGGTGGTCTTTCCGGGTAGGATTGAACACGGGTTGAAAATCTGCAGAGATGGTGCTCCTGCGCATTTTCCGGTTGGCATCAGCTACCCACATTCTCTGACCCTGCCTTATTCAGACTTAAGTATCTTGCAGTATATCCGTATTTGAGATCAGGTGCAATTCCGGGGTGGACCATGGGTTGGCCTGGTTCCGTCGGCCCTGCTCTCCTCAAGCGATTTGCCTCCCGAATCCAGACACCGCCGGAGGCATCAGATCCCGGCGGCTTGTTGGTCGGCATGGTAGGAGGAACGGACCAACGGACCGGAGGCCACATGATCAAACCCGATTTCCTGGCCCAGTTTCCCCAATGCCTCGAATTCATCCGGCGTCCAGTAGCGTTCCACATTCAGATGGTATGCACTGGGTTGTAGATACTGGCCCAGAGTCAGCATGCTGACGCCATGGTTCCGCATGTCTCGCATGACCTCCACGACCTCTTCCCGGGTCTCTCCCAGACCCAGCATCAAGCCAGACTTGATGGGCATGTCCAAAACGAGGTGTCCGGCACGTTGGAGCAGCTCCAGAGAAACCCGGTAATCTGAACCGGGTCGTGCCTTGCGGTATAGTCGGGGCACGGTTTCCAGATTGTGATTGAAGACATCGGGGGGCTGCTGGGCGAGGATGGCCAATGCCACCTCCAGACGGCCGCGAAAATCCGGCGTCAGGATCTCGATGCGGGTGTGGGGGCAACGTTTCCGAACCGCCGCGATACAGGCGCGGAAATGGTCTGCTCCGCCGTCGCGCAAATCATCCCGGTCCACCGACGTGATGACCACATATTTCAATCGCATCAGGGCGATGGTTTCGGCCAATTTCTCGGGTTCGTCCGGGTTGAGTGGATTCGGTCGGCCATGGCCGACATCACAAAAGGGGCAGCGACGGGTGCAGATGTCGCCCATGATCAGAAACGTGGCCGTCCCCCCGCCGAAGCATTCACCCAGATTGGGGCAGGCCGCCTCCTCGCAGACAGTATGCAATCCCTGGGCACGGAGAATCCGCTTGAGATCCGTGACCGCCTGGGTTCCGGGAAATGTCGCCCGGATCCATTTCGGCTTGCGCAGCCGTTCGGCACGTGGCTTGACGTCAACCCTGACCGGAATGCGGGCAGTCTTGTCCTGACCGCGCAGCTTCTCTCCCTGGATGACCCGCTTCACTGGCCCGGATGGGCGGCCGCCACCGGCGGTGTCGTGATGGCTGATGGGTCGGTTGTCTCCTGTCATCTGTCCACTATCCGGTCACACTCGACGACTCATAAGCCGATAGCGGCGGGCAGCTGCAGACGAGATGGCGGTCGCCGTGCACATTGTCCACCCGGCCGACGGGAGGCCAGTACTTGTTTTCCTGCATTTCACGGGAGGGGAAGAATGCCTGTTGTCGGCTGTAAGGTAGCGTCCACTCATCCTGCACCAGGAGATGATAACTGTGTGGGGCATTCTTCAGCAAATTGTTTTCACGGTCGGCCCGGCCGTCTTCGATTGCCCGTATTTCCTCGCGGATCTGAATCAGGGCATCGCAGAAGCGGTCGATTTCTTCCAAGGACTCGCTCTCCGTTGGCTCAATCATGAGCGAATCCGGCACCGGCCAGGACATGGTGGGCGCATGGAATCCATAATCCACCAGCCGCTTGGCGACATCCTCGACGGTGACTCCACTGGTGGCCTTGAGCGGAGCCAGGTCCATCACACATTCGTGCGCCACCCGGCCGCGGCGACCCCGGTAGACCACGGGATAATGCGGATCCAGCTTCTGCGCCATATAGTTGGCATTGAGAATGGCGACCTGGGTTGAACGGGCCAGACCATAAGTCCCCAGCAGCTTGATATAGGCCCATGAAATGATCAGGATCAAGGGCGATCCCCAAGGCGCGGCGGAGACGGTGCCGAGCGGAGAGGAACCATGGTGATTACAACTGACCACCGGATGGTCCGGCAAAAATGGAATCAGATGCTCACGCACCCCGATCGGGCCCATGCCGGGTCCGCCTCCTCCATGAGGGATCGCAAACGTCTTGTGCAGGTTCAGATGCATCACATCCGCACCGATTTCGGCCGGCCGGCAGATGCCGACCATCGCGTTCATATTGGCCCCGTCCATGTAAACCTGCCCACCGTGCTGATGAACGATCTGGCAGATGTCACGAATGGACTCTTCAAAGACCCCATGTGTGGAAGGATAGGTGACCATGGTGGCCGCGAGCTGTTTGGAGTGGTCATTGGCCTTGGTGCGAAAGTCTTCGAGATCGATATTGCCTTCCGGGTCGCATTGGACCACGACGACCTTCATGCCGGCCATCACGGCACTGGCGGGGTTGGTCCCATGGGCAGACGACGGGATCAGGCAGATATTGCGGTGGTCCTCGCCATGGGACCGATGCAGGGCCCGAATACACAGCAATCCCGCGTATTCTCCTTGAGAGCCCGCATTGGGTTGGAAGGAAATCGCTGAAAATCCGGTGAGTTCGCACAGAAGCAGTTCCAGTTCCCGGATGATGCGCTGGTATCCGCGGGTCTGTTTGGCCGGCGCGAACGGATGGATATGAGCATACCGGGGATTGGAGATGGATTCCATTTCGCTGGCCGCGTTGAGCTTCATGGTACAAGATCCCAAGGGGATCATGGAGCGGGCGAGGGTCACATCCTTGGCCGCGGTTTTGCGAAGATACCGCATGAACTCGGTTTCAGAACGATATTTGTGAAAATTCGGATGGGTCAGGTAGGCACTGGTGCGGCCCAGTTTTTTCGGGATGGACCGTGGCAGGTCACGATCGAAAATGATGCCGCTGACCTGCTTGGCGGTGCTGTTGGCAAACACCTGGATCAGACCTTCGATCTTTTCCCGGTTCAGCGTTTCATCCAGACTGATGCCGACCTGATCTTCGTCCACCCGCCGCAGGTTGTAGCGGGCCTGTTCCGCCTTGTCCATGAAATAGTCCGATCGTCCGGGAGTGTGGACGAGGATCGTGTCGAAGTAGTGTTCGTGGACGAGACGGAAGCCCAGCTCTTGGAGGCTGGTCGCCAACGCGCGGGTCAGGCGGTTGACCGATTTTGCAATCCGGTCCAGTCCCTCCGGTCCATGATACTGGGCGTAGAGGGTGGCCATGATCGCGAGCAAGACCTGGGAAGTGCAGATATTGCTGTTGGCCTTGCCCCGGCGAATATGCTGTTCCCGGGTCTGCAGTGCCATGCGATAAGCCGGCCGCCCGGAACGGTCCCTGCTCACTCCAATCAGTCGGCCGGGAATGGAGCGCTTGAAGGCGTCATGAGTAGCGAAATAGGCGGCGTGAGGCCCACCGAAACCCATCGGGACGCCAAAGCGTTGAGTGCTGCCGACGGCAATGTCGGCACCCAGTTCACCTGGCGGCTTGAGTTGAGTTAGTGCCAAAGGGTCGGCCGCCATGATCGAGAGACCGTTGATGGACTTGAGGTGTTGAATGGCATCTTGGAAGTCGCGAATCTGCCCAGAGCATCCGGGATACTGCAGTAATCCGGCGAAATACTCTCCATGAGACAAGGCATGCCAGTCACCCACCACGACATCGATGCCGATCGCCTCGGCCCGGGTCCGCACGACCGCGATGGTCTGGGGATAGCAGTCATCGTCGACAAAGAAGCGAGGACTCTTGTTTTGGCTGACCCGACGGGCCATCATCATCGCTTCGGCTGCGGCGGTCGCCTCGTCGAGCAAAGACGCGTTCGCCAGACCCAGTCCGGTCAGGTCCATGATCATTTGCTGAAAGGAGATCAGCACTTCCAGCCGGGCCTGACTGACTTCGGGTTGATAGGGCGTGTAGGCGGTATACCAGTCCGGGTTTTCCATCACATTGCGCCGGATCACCGGCGGGGTGACCGTGCCATAGTAGCCCATTCCGATCAGGGAGATGGCCAGACGGTTTTCGGAAGAGATCTGTCGCGACAGCTTGTTGAGTCGATTTTCGTCCAGGGACTCGGGGAGCTGGAAGGGCGCGTCACTTCGAATGGAAGCCGGTATCGTCTGTTCGATCAGGGCGTCCATGGAGGCAAGGCCCAAGGTATCCAGCATGGTGGCGATGTCTTGGGGGCTCGGTCCGATGTGACGACGGGTGAAATCGTCGGCGCTGGGCATGATGATAAATCCTTGGGTATCGAGTATTCGGCAATGATGCGGCAGATCGTCACTCCAGGGTAGACACGAATTCCCGGTAGGCGTTCTCGTCCATCAGGCCTTCCAATTCGGCTGGGTTCGACAATTGAATCCGGTAGAACCAGCCTTCCCCCATGGGATCGTCATTGATCGTTTCCGGCACATCCGTCAGGCGGTCATTGATGGCCACGACCTTGCCAGAGGCGGGCGTCTTGACTTCTCCGGCGGCCTTGACGGATTCCACGACGGCCGCTTCTTCCCCTTGAGTGAGTTCCTGTCCCACCTCCGGCAGTTCGACAAACACCACTTCACCCAGTTGTTCCTGGGCAAAGTGGGTGATGCCCACCGTCAACAGGGCTCCGTCCAGGGAAACCCATTCGTGATCATTGGTATATCGGATGCTCATAGTCTGCTCCATTGGCGGTAAGATTTCATGGATCGAGTGCGTTCCGGATCAGTTATCGAAAATACTGACAGGAGATAAATGGCAGGGCGTTGACCATGACCGGCAGGCGCTTCCCCCGCACCTCGCCGAACAGTCGGGTCCCGGGGGCGGCATGGCTCACCCGCACGTATCCCATACTGACCGGGTGTTGCAGGGTGGGGCCAAAGCCGCCACTGGTGATGGTCCCAAGCGGTTCGCCCAAGTCGCTGAACAGGGGCGTCCCCGATCGCATGGGGCTTCGGCCCTGCGGCTGTAGTCCCACCCGTCTGCGGGAGGTGCCTTGGACCAATTCACGCAAGATTCGGTCTGCCCCCGGGAAGCCTCCCGGCCGGGCTCCGTCGCACCGCCGGGTCGGAGAGATCACCCACCGCAGCCCCGCCTCGATCGGAGTGGTTTCCGTGGTAATGTCCTGGCCGGATAGGCAAAGACCGGCTTCCAGACGAAGGGAGTCCCGGGCACCCAGACCGACGGGTAAAACGCGCCTGTGTGCCAACAACGCCTCTGCCAGGGCGGTCGCCTGTGTCGCTGGCAGCGAGATTTCAAACCCGTCTTCACCGGTATAACCGGAACGGGATACCAGACAATCCGAACCCGCCAGCGGCATCTTCGCCACCTGCAAAAACCTCAGGGTGGAAAGCGCTCGGGCATCTGCACCGACGGCCATCAATGCCTCCGCGGAAGCCGGTCCCTGTATGGCCAGCATCGCTAGGTCGTCCCGCAGATAAAAGTCCAGCGAATGCCCCAACTTTTCCTGCAGATACGCCAAGTCCGCCTGCTTGCAGGCGGCATTGACCACGAGCAGGAAAGAATGCCCCCGATTGATGACCATCAGGTCATCCCGGATGCCGCCGTCGTCATTGAGCAGCAAGGCATATTTTTGGTGATTTTCCGGCAGACCGACCAGATCCACGGGCAATTCGGATTCCAGCCGCAAGGCAACCTGCTTCCCGTGGACCTCGATCTGGCCCATATGTGAGACATCGAACAGGCCTGCCTGTTCCCGGGTATGACGATGCTCCGCCATGATCCCTTCAGGATAGTGCGCGGGCATCTCATATCCGGCAAACGGGACCATCTTGGCCCGAAGTCGAAGATGCAGCGAATGCAATGGGACCTGACGAAGACGCTCTGGTTGACTCATCTCATATGGTGACGGTTCACGGTGGGGAGGGGGATATTGTCCTACCCCGTCTAACAGCAGTATTCTGAGTCAAACGGATTCAGGTAGCCGTATCGCGATAACATTCGCAGTCCTGAATGAAGGCGCGGGTGCTGACGGGCATCGGGACTCGCACATTGGCGATCCACGTGATCAAGTGCTTGCCTCGGTGCAGCAATCGGGTGCCGCGTTTGATGTGTCGTTCAAGCTCGCTGTTCGCCCCCCGGGGGATGGGAGCCAGGAAATTGGTCAGTTTTTCGCCATCCGCGACGAATTCCGGCCAGATCTGGTAATAGTCGAGATCGCTTCGGAAAATTTCGCATTCCCGCTTGGCGATATGGACGAAGTCGTCAATCAGGTCATGGGTCTGATCGAAACTGTCGTGTAGTCTCAGGGTGTTGTTCAGCGTGTCGCCAATCAGGTCGATTTCCCGCATGGCTTGGGCAATCTTGCGATAACGGCTAGTATAGTAATCTGCAATGGGCATGGTGAATACCTTGACGGGTTCCCCCCACAGTTCATCCACCCCTTCTTCGCCGCTGTGATGCAAGACATTTTTCGACAGATCCAGGGCTTCGGTGAAACATTTTGAGCATTGGCCCATCAATGTGTTGACCCGATTAATACTGATCCCCTTTTGTTCCAGATCGACAATGGCCGTGAAGATATCGGTGGCACGATTGAACAACGCCCCGGCCAGCATGGCGGCATTGACCCGTTTTCGCTGTGGATCGCTTTCATCCTCATAGGCTTTCCGAGCCAGTTCCAAGTTCTCTCCGGGCGTATTGATGCCGGCCTCGGTGTGGTGAAAGGTGCGCTTGGTGAGCGCATCGAGAAGACGTTTTTTTTCCGCCAGAGTCTCGGCCGGGGGAGTGTAATACCGGATCCAGTAACCGTCATAAAAGATATGCGGTGTGTCGTTGAAGTGCTGGATGTCACCGTTCTCCGGATCGTCCAGCTCTGGAATGGATACCGTGGCAGGCAGAGAAGACATGGCAGTTTCTCCCTTTCTGGAGAAAAGGAATTGTACAGAAATGACCCGTTAGGGTGCCAGTCCCGCCGGGGACGGAAACGACCTCATCAGTGGCCTTTGAGCAACACATGGGCTTGGTCCAGGCTGGCCTCCACCTTGTTCATGACATCGTCGACTTGGGAGCGGCTGATGATGAGGGGTGGGCACAGGATCATGGAATCTCCCATGGCCCGCATGATGAGTCCGTTTTCCGCGCAGACTTCCCGGCAGGTGATACCGGCGCTGCCCTGGTCATCAAACTTTTCCCTGGTGGCTTGATTCTTGACCAGTTCCAGCGCACCCAGGAACCCCTTTCCCCGTACTTCCCCAACAAGCGGGTGATCGGCAAATTCCCGAATACGCATTTGCAGATAATCCATGACCTGATCGCGGGCATTTTCCACGATGCGCTCATCGCGCATGATCTGCAGATTCTTCAGGGCGACTGCACAGGCCACGGGATGGCCAGAATAGGTGTACCCGTGAGTAAATTCCCGGTGCTCCCGATCGAAGACTTCCGCAATCCGGTCGGAGACCATGACGGCGCCAATGGGTTGATATCCCGATGACAGGCCCTTGGCCATGGTCAGAATGTCGGGCTCGGTGTCGTACGTCATGCATCCAAACCATTCTCCGGTGCGGCCGAAGCCGGTGATCACTTCATCCGATACCAGCAGGACATCATACTTGCGGCAGATGCGCTGAATTTCCGGCCAGTAACTGTCCGGCGGGACGATGACCCCACCGGCGCCTTGTATGGGTTCTCCGATGAAGGCCGCGACCCGATTGGCACCAAGTGCCAGGATTTTCTGTTCCAATGTCTGGGCGACCTGCAGACCAAAGGCTTCGGGATCTACCTCCCCTCCTTCACGATAGTGGTATGGCTGGTCCACATGCACGATATCCGGGATCGGCATGCCCCCGATGGCGTGCATGGTCTGCATCCCCCCGAGGCTGGCGCCGCCCAGGGTACTGCCATGGTAGGCGTTTTTTCGGCTGACCAGAATGGTTCTTTCCGGTTGTCCCTCCAATTCCCAGAAGTACCGTACCATGCGAATCACGGTGTCATTCCCGTCTGAACCGCTGCAACCGAAGAATACGCGATGAAATTGTGGCGGCGTCAATTCCGCCAGCATTTCAGCCAGACCGATAGCCGGGGGCGTCGAGGTTTGAAAAAAGGTGTTGTAGTAGGGCAGTTGCTCCATCTGGTGCTTGGCGACCTCCGCCAGTTCCGTGCGTCCATAGCCAACATTGACACACCACAGCCCGGACATGCCGTCAATGTATGTCTTACCGTCGGAATCGTACAGATAGATGTTGTCCGCCCCGGTAATGATCCGTGCACCACTCCGGTTCAGGTCGTGATGATTGGTGAACGGATGCAAATGGTGACGGGCATCCAGGGCTTGCAGTTCACGGGTGTCGTAGGATTCCATATGGGTGTCCGGTTGCGGGTGAGAAAACTGCTTTGGAATTCTATGGGTCGTGACTACCCTGACGCAATGTATTTTTGTCACCCTGTCTGGATTCTGCACCCGGTGGGCCAAGCGTTAAGATTGGACCATCAGGGCGTCTCGGATTCGAAGCGGCCAGTTTCATCGGGGTCCATCGACACGATGCCATAGCGTATGCGGCCATCGGGTTCAGTGGGTCAAAATCCATTTGGCAGTGGAAGATAGGTGTCTTCACGAAGCACTGGCATCGCCTGCGTGGTTGCTACACACCGACATATGGGGGAAGGTCTGGAGAGGGCATAGGACCGGTGGCGGAGGAAAGTTTTCTCCGGGCCAAAGGCATCAGGGGATGCCCTGCGTTCAGGTCGAAGTGGCATTTTGCCTGAAGTGAACCCACTGATATCGGGAGTAAAGTGGTAATTGGCAGGATGAGGGCAATCTGGGCTAACGGTCCACGAAGGCCCGTTCCACAACGAATTCCCGAAAATCGCTTTTCCGGGTTTCCCGGAATCCCAACTCTTGTAACAGATTGCCCAGGGTTTTCAGCATGGGAGGGCTTCCACAGAGCATGAATCGGTCGTCTTCAACCTGCAGGGACGGCAGCTCGATGTCTTGGGCCAGTTGGCCGCTTTCGATCAGGTGGTTGATGCGTCCGTGGTGGTGGAACGGTTCTCGGGTCACGGTGGGGTAGTAGATCAGTTTGGATTGAACCTCATCACCGAAAAACTCGTTGTTTGGCAGTTCACGAGTAATCAGTTCCTCGTAGGTCAGTTCGTTGATATACCGACAGCCATGCACGAGAACCACCTTATCGAAGTGTTCATAGATGTCAGGGTCTTTGATCACGGACAGGAAGGGCGCTATTCCGGTCCCGGTACTCAGCAGATACAGATGCTTCCCGGAGCGCAGGTGGTCCCAAAGCAGTGTCCCCGTGGGTTTTTTGCTGACGTAGACTTTGTCGCCAATCTGGATATGTTGCAATCGGGAGGTCAACGGACCATCCGGGACCTTGATGCTGTAGAACTCCAGAAAGTCATCGTAATTGGCGCTGGCCATGCTGTAGGCACGTAACAGGGGCTTGCTGTCAACATCAATGCCGACCATCACAAATTCGCCGTTTCTGAACCGCAGGCTGGGGTCACGGGTCGTGCGAAATGTGAACAGTCGGTCAGTCCAGTGGTAGACTTGGGTTACCGTTTCTTGATGAAGTTTTGGCATGGACTAATGCCTTGTTTCCGTGGTCGCAGTGAGACAGACAGTCAGGCTCTGGAGTCTAACCTAAGGGTGCTCGGCCAGCCATTGTGCAATCAGCATTCTGGCGATAGAGTCTCGCCTGGGCAGTTCGAATTCGGCTCCCGAGTCGGCTCCATACTCTCCAAACTGTCGGACCTGGGTGGCAGTAAACCAGCGGGCATCGTCCAGTTCATCCCCGGATGTATCGGGCTCTCCATCCCCACTTGAAGCACGAAATCCCAGCATCAGGGAGCCGGGAAAGGGCCAAGGCTGGGAAGCGACATAACGGATATCGGAAACCCGCACACGGGCCTCTTCCCAGACTTCCCGGGCGACCGCTTGTTCTAGGGTTTCGCCGGGGTCGACATAACCGGCCAGGGTAGAATACACACGACCCGGCAGGCGGTGGTGTCGACCAAGGAGGCAGCGTGATGGCTGTCTTGGTGTGCCCGGTTGAACCACCAGCATGATCACGGCCGGGTCAATGCGTGGGAAGTGTTCCCGCCCACATTGGCCGCATTGGCGCATATGGCCTCCGCGCCGGGCGTGGGTCCGATGGCCGCAGCGGGCACAGAAGCTGTGATTGCGATGCCAAACCGTCAAACCCCGGGCATATGCCAGCAGGGAAGCTTGCTCCGAAGTGACCGCAGTGCTCACTCTGCGAAGATCAATAAACTGGCAGTCCGGTGTCGTATGGTCAATCAGTGTCTGAACCTGATTTCTATCCAACCGGGTCAGGTCAATCACGAACAGGGCACACTCGTCGTCGTGACCGAGATAGATGATCTCACTCGCATTGTCGAGAAACCCGATCGCATCTGTCCGTGGCAGCATGGCCGGAGTGACGGTCCGGGTCCGCACCCGGAAGAGATTCTTGTCTGCCCACATCGGCAACACCAGGGTCTGGTCCGTGGCGAGTTGGCGGTCCAGCCAAATCGGGTCCTGGCGCAGGTCCCCGTGACGCTTCAGGGGCATGGCAGTGTAGTGCAACATCGTGACCTTGGTGATTTCAGTGGGATCGGGGTCAGCAAGAACTTGCCTGAGTGGCATTGACCCTCCCGGAGTGCATTTTAGGTGCGGATTTGGGTACCGAGCCCGGTATCTGTGAACAATTCCAGCAGCAATGCATGGGGAAGACGTCCGTCAATGATACTCGAAGTCCGCACCCCGGCCAGGATCGCATCCAGGGCACAATCCACCTTGGGAATCATGCCACCATGGATGGTGCGGTCTTCGTACAGAGGTTTGACACTGTTGGCCTTCATTACCTTGATCAACCGTCCTTCCTGATCCAGTACTCCAGGCGTGTTGGTCAGTAGGATCAGTTTTTCCGCATCCAGTGTCGTCGCCAGACCGGCAGCCACCAGATCGGAATTAATGTTGTATGTCGCCCCATCTTTGCCCACGCCAATGGGGGCAATGACCGGAATAAATGCTTCCGAATCGAGCAACTGAACAATCCGTGGATCAATTGATTCCACCTCGCCGACATGGCCATAGTCGATGATTTCCGATTGCTGCAAGAGCGGGTCATCGCGAGTGACATGGAGCTTGCGGGCATGGATCAGATCTCCATCCTTGCCGGTCAGTCCGACTGCGCGTCCTCCCAGGGAGTTGATCAGATGGACAATTTCCTTGTTCACCAGACCTCCGAGCACCATTTCAACAATATCCATGGTCTCGCTATCGGTAATTCGCATTCCGTCGATAAACTGTGACTCCTTGCCAAGTCGTTTCAGCAGGGCACTGATCTGTGGTCCCCCCCCATGTACCACCACAGGGTTCACGCCCACCGTTTTCAGCAGAATCACATCCTGGGCGAAACTGCGCTTGAGCTGCTCGTCCACCATGGCATTTCCGCCATACTTGATTACAATCGTCTTACCTTGAAACTGGCGGATGTACGGGAGGGCCTCGGTGAGGACCCGGGCGGTCATCCGGGCATCGTTGATCTCCTGATTCATGGCATGGATCGGGCCGAAGGGTTCGATTCTCGTCAAATGGCAGTACGCTTCGTGCATATTCTACCCGAACGGGTATTCTGATAACGGTTGTGATACCATCCAGATAGATATAAAGATTCTCTTATATCGCATTGGTCGCCAATGCTGTGGCTGGGTGCCTTCATTGGCCCGTGGTCCAGAAGTATCGTTTTTTCCGCGTCAAGCACATAATTATGTCCAAATCCTTCCTGTTTACTTCAGAGTCTGTTTCCGAGGGGCATCCCGACAAGGTGGCGGATCAGGTGTCGGATTCAATATTGGATGCCATGCTAAGAGGGGATCCTGACTCGCGAGTGGCCTGTGAAACACTGATCAATACCGGAGTGGTGGTGGTCTCCGGTGAAATCACCAGTCGCACTCACGTGGATTATCCCGAGGAGGTGAGAAGGACGATCCGGGAAATCGGCTACAATTCATCTGACTTGGGATTTGATGCCGACAGTTGCGCGGTAGTGGTTTCTTTGGACAAGCAGTCCGGTGACATTGCCCAAGGGGTCAACGAGGGAGAAGGTCAGGACCACGACCAAGGCGCCGGTGATCAGGGATTGATGTTCGGTTTTGCCTGTACCGAAACCGATGTTCTGATGCCGTTCCCCATCACCTACTCGCACCTGCTGGTGAAGCGGCAGTCAGAGGTGAGAAAATCGGGGCGCCTTCCTTGGTTGCGACCGGATGCCAAGAGCCAGGTGACGGTACGCTATATCGACGGCCAGCCAAGCTTCGTCGACACGGTGGTGCTGTCGACACAGCATGAAGAGGGTCTCAGCCACAAGGAGATCAGTGAGGCGGTGATCGAGGAGATTGTCAAGCCGGTGTTGCCAGCGGATATGCTGTCTCCGAACACCCGGTTCTTGGTGAATCCTACCGGACGTTTCGTCATCGGTGGTCCGGTTGGAGACTGTGGTCTCACGGGTCGTAAGATCATCGTGGATACGTATGGGGGTTCTGCTCATCATGGTGGTGGGGCGTTTTCTGGCAAAGACCCTTCCAAGGTGGACCGCTCCGCAGCTTATGCCATGCGCTATGTGGCCAAGAATTTGGTGGCGGCAGGTTTGGCCGAGAAATGTGAGGTTCAGGTGGCCTATGCCATTGGTGTCGCCAAACCTGTGTCCGTTATGGTGAATTCCTTCGGTACGGGCCGAATTGATGATGATCGGATGGTGGAACTGGTGAATCGGCATTTTGATCTTCGTCCCAAGGCCATTGTCAGGATGCTGGACCTGCTTCGGCCCATCTATCATGCCACCGCTTGCTATGGCCATTTTGGCCGTGAAGGCGAGAATTTCACTTGGGAACGCACAGACTTAGCGGACAGGTTGCGGGAGGATGCAGGGCTTTGAACCGTACATTTTGACTCGTTCGGTCAAAGTGCACGGTGATTGAACAGTTGTCAGATGACCTTGATGGGGTATTACATAGCATGTCTATTCAAGCAGTAGAGAAGATCAGTCAGGACTTTGTGGTGGCCGACATCAGCCAAGCTGATTTTGGCCGCAGGGAAATCCGAATCGCCGAGTCTGAAATGCCCGGTCTGATGGCGACACGGGAAAAGTACCTACAGGAGCAGCCACTCCAGGGGGCGCGAATTGCCGGCTCCATTCATATGACCATCCAGACTGCCGTCCTCATTGAATCCCTGGTGGCCTTGGGGGCGGAAGTGCGCTGGGCTTCCTGCAATATCTTCTCCACCCAGGATCATGCGGCGGCAACCATTGCTGCGGCGGGAATCCCTGTGTTTGCCTTCAAGGGTGAGACTTTGGATGAATACTGGGCATTCACACACCGGATCATGGAATGGCATGATGGCGGATATCCAAACATGATTCTCGACGATGGGGGCGATGCGACATTGCTGCTGGTGCTCGGCGCCCGGGCAGAAAACGACCCCAGCGTTCTGGACAATCCGGGGAGTGAGGAAGAGACGGTGCTTTTTGGGGCTATTCGGCATCAATTGAAATCGCACCCGAACTGGTACAGCACCCGGTTGGCCAGCATCCGCGGGGTCACCGAGGAAACCACCACCGGTGTTAAGCGTCTCTACCAGATGGAATCCGCCGGTACTTTGCCGTTCCCGGCGATCAACGTGAACGACTCCGTCACCAAGTCCAAGTTCGATAACTTTTATGGCTGTCGCGAATCCCTGGTAGACGGTATCAAGCGCGCTACCGATGTGATGATCGCTGGCAAGATTGCCCTGGTATTGGGCTATGGGGACGTCGGCAAGGGGTGTGCGCAGTCACTGCGGAGTCTGGGCTCCACCGTCTGGGTATCTGAAATCGATCCGATCTGTGCTCTGCAGGCCGCGATGGAGGGCTTTCGTGTGGTGGATATCAGTGACATTGTCCGTGAGGTGGATATTTTTGTCACCGCCACAGGCAATTTCAAGGTGATTACTCACGATCACCTCATTCAAATGAAGCATGAAGCCATCGTCTGCAACATCGGCCATTTTGATAATGAGATCGATGTGGCCTCCCTGAAGCAATACACTTGGGAGAACATCAAACCCCAGGTGGATCAGATCCTATTGCCGAACGGCCACCGGATCACGTTGCTGGCCGAAGGCCGTCTGGTCAATCTGGGTTGCGCCACGGGTCATCCGAGTTTCGTGATGTCCAACAGCTTCACCAATCAGCTGCTCGCTCAGATCGAATTATGGCGATATGGGGACAAATACGATCATCGGGTCCATGTCCTTCCCAAGTATCTGGACGAAGAGGTGGCGCGACTCCACCTGGACAAGATTGGTGCCCGACTGACTCAATTGTCCCAAGAGCAGGCCGATTACATCGGTGTTCCGGTCCGTGGTCCATTCAAACCCGAACACTACCGGTACTGATTTTGCCTCAATTGGGTGCCTCATCTTTCGGTGGTCTGCTGTGAGGCAAGGCTGTATCGAATGTTCCAGTACTGCGCCTCCCGCAGCGATTCCCGCTAAGTCCAGGAAGTCAGTCAATCCGGGAGGTTCAGGAGGCTCCAAAAAAATCCGTTCGCAGACGGTTCATCGAAAAGCGGTCTGCCAGGGCCATTTTCTTCCGATCGGATGATCAACCCTTTCCCAGACCCGGTTTCACCAGACCCTCAGCGCACCGGGCCTCCTTCGGCTGGTGACGGTTCCGACCGTATTGGGAGGGACCCCGTCGCCCGCCGTGGTCGGGGATTGACGGGCGGCTTGAGGTTGACCCTGGCGATGTTCAGTCTGAAGGGCCCGTCGCTGCTGAGCTTTGAACCCAACGCGGGACGAAGCCCCGACCCGGTCGACCCTCAAGAACGGGTCCGGGAGGCGGCTGCGCGGGCCGTTCCTGGGGTTCCACATCCCGGACTGGGAGACCCCCTGTACCAGGGCATCGCGTTCGGGCACCGCCAGCCCGACCCGGTCGCCGTGACCGAGTGTATGACAGGCCGGTTCTTCAGAAGACCCATGGCCACCCGCCGGAGGAGTCGCCTTGTCCACAGATTCCCCACGCTGGCGTTGGCGCCCGGAAATCACGCCGAATCTACGGGGATGTCCTTGGCGGGAATTGCTGTTGAATAATGCTGGAGTTTGCATACCTTGAGTGAGATAGGCATAATTACTTGTAGTCGGTTTCAGGAGCCAAGCAGATGCAGGATGTGACATGCAGATTGTAGCGACCGTGTTTCTCAATTCAATGACACTCATTAGTGTATTGATGCTGGTGGGTTTGGGACTGGCCATCATCTACGGATTGATGGGCGTCATCAACATGTCGCATGGAGATTTTATTACCATAGGAGCTTTCAGTCTCGCCTTGGTCCAAGGATTTGGTGGTAGTTTCTGGCTTGCCCTCATCATCGCGCCACTGATCGGTGCGGTGGTTGGTTTTCTGATTGAACAATCAATTATCAGATACCTGTACACGCGCCCGTTAGCCACGATCATGGCCACTTGGGGGTTATCCGTCATCATCCAGCAAGCGTTGCAATTGATTTTCGGTGCTGCGCCGCAGCGCGTCTTTTCTCCAATCACGACGACGATCAATTTGTTTGGTGCCAGTTACCCGACTTACCGCATTTTCATGATTGTGATCGCGGTCTCCATCATGATCGCCAGTTACCTGTTTATCCAAAAGACCCGTTTTGGTCTTGACCTGCGCACCGTGATTCAAAATCCCGAGATGGCAGATGCCTTGGGAATAGATACCAAACGGGTTTTTGCCATCGCCTTCTCCCTGGGTACCGGGGTGGCCGCTATTGCAGGAGTCCTTCTGGCTCCACTGACGGTGGTCATCGCACAGATGGGCCTCAATTATCTGGCTAAATCATTCTTTGTTGTTATCGTAGGGGGAGCTGGTAGCGTTCCTGGTGTCGTTGCCGGTAGTGTGTTCGTCGGGGGTGCCGAGACATTATTCAATTACGTTATCCCAGCCACGATTTCACAAGCGCTCGTTCTTGTGTTGGCGATCATAATCGTTCGTATGCGTCCGCGTGGTCTGGTATCGAGCTGAGTGCCATGAGTGAGGTTGTGCAGTCGACGAAACCGATGGTACGCAAATATATCTTTATTTCCGTGGTATTTGTGGCATTGGCGGCTATTTATGCGGCACCCTTGGTTTTCAGCGTCTATTCTCTGTCACTTCTGCGTGACGCAATGCTTTTCGCACTTTTGGCGTTAGCGCTGGATTTCTTGTGGGGGAAAACCGGTGTCCTAAGCTTTGGCCATGCTGCTTTTTTTGGGGCGGGTGCCTACGGGGCAGCGATTGTTTCTACCCGCTTTGGTCTCGACCCCGCTCTGGGATCCTGGTTGGGGTTGTTTTCTGGTACCACCGTAGCGGCACTGGTCGCTTTTGTTGTCGGATATTTTCTGATCTTCGGAGGTGTGCGCGGTTCCTACTTCACGATCGTTACTCTGGCACTTGCTTTCATCGCTGATCACATTGTTGTTGGTTGGTCAGATGTGACCGGTGGAGATGCAGGATTGCTTGGCGTACCACCTCTCTATTTTCCGAGCTTATCGGGATGGGTGCCCTTGTCACAAATCGGACTCTACTGGTTTGTGGTTACGATTGTCTGTCTTATCACAATCTTTCTGTGGTGGGCATGTCGCGGGCGTTATGGATCGGTTTTGAAATCCATTGAGGATAATGAACCACGTGCCCAAGCCCTTGGGCACAACACGTCGCTTCATCTGTTGGTGGTGTTCATCCTGTCTGCCTCACTCGCTGCGCTTGGCGGAGCGCTCTACGCTTCTACCGTTGGCGTTGTGGCCAAAGACATTGTTGGTTTGATGCTTTCGACACAAGTGATCATATGGGTTGCAATCGGTGGACGGGGGACACTATTCGGGCCAATTTTTGCCACCATCCTGGTGATCTGGCTTGAGCAGGAGGTCTCTAGCATCAATGTGCAACTTTGGCCTTTATTCATGGGTGGTTTGTTCATTCTCGCCGTCTTTGTTTTTCCTGACGGTATTGTGAAACAGGCCGAGAATCTATTTCACAAGTTGCGTGAATCACGTGGAAATGCTGGAGGACGGGTTTATGAGTGAACCTCTCCTCATCGGCAGAAATCTCAGCAAAAATTTCGGCGGTGTTGTCGCAGTCGATAATGTTTCGATCACTATCCACCCTCTGGAGGTTAAATGTATTATTGGTGCTAATGGTGCAGGCAAGAGTTCGCTGTTCAATCTTCTGTGTGGCACTCTCAGAGCTGATTCCGGCGATCTGGTCTTTGATGGCTCTAGTCTGTCTGGCCTGCCGGTTTACCAATTTTCTCGAATCGGGATTGCGCGAAAGTTTCAAATCCCGAGTGTCTTCGATTCGCTCACCGTATGGCAAAATCTGGAGACTGCGATTCTCGGACGCAAGTCGCAGTCTGATATTCAGGAACGAATTGGCACAATGCTCGAATTGATAGAACTTGCGTCAATCCACGCCTACCCAGCTGGCACTCTGGCACATGGTCAAAAACAATGGCTCGAAATCGGCATGGCGCTCATGTCCAATCCGAGACTGCTTTTACTTGATGAGCCTACGGCTGGTATGACGCTGGATGAGACGCAAAAGACAGCAAAACTCATTCATCAGTTAATCGAACGAACCTCGGTCATTGCGATAGAGCATGACATGAATTTTGTGCGTGCCCTTGGCTGCCATACCTGTGTTATGCATCAGGGTGCCATCATCGTTGAGGGTGACTTTACCAAAATCGAACATAATGAACTCGTTCGGGATGTCTATCTGGGGCGGGCCTGACATGTTGGAAGTATCCAATCTGCAAGCAGGCTATGGTGCTCTACCCGTTTTGCACGAAGTATCCTTGTCTATTCGCAAGGGCGAGACGCTCGTGCTGCTTGGTCGTAACGGCGTTGGGAAAACGACACTGCTCAAATCCCTGATGGGAATCGTAAAACCAACCGATGGACAAGTCCGGTTTAAAGACGAAAATGTCACCGGACTCCCCCCCCACAAAATGGCTAAAGCGGGAGTTGCTTATGTACCGCAAGGGCGCGGAATTTTCCCTAGGCTTTCCGTTAAAGAAAACCTTCTTGTGGGATTGAGAAGTCGAAAGGATGGTCGCAGGACCATTCCTGAAGAAATCTTCCACTTGTTCCCGATTCTTAAAGAGCGTACGATGCAGTTGGGTGGCACGTTATCAGGTGGGCAGCAACAGATATTGGCTCTCGCCCGCGCACTTTGCAGTGCTCCCGGTTTTTTATTGCTCGACGAACCATCAGAAGGAATTCAGCCATCGATCGTCCAGCAGATAGGTGTTCTGATTGCTAAATTTAACAAAGAATTGGATATTACAGTTTTGCTTGTTGAACAAAATCTGGAACTCGCACGATGTGTCGCCTCGCATTGTCTTGTGATGGAAAAAGGCCAAATATCTGGTCAGCTGACGAGTGCGGATCTCCAGAACGAGCAGAAGGTTTTTGAAGCGTTGGCCCTCTAATGGGGCCGACATTAACCAGTGAGGAAAATAAAATGACTGTCAACAAAGTTAGCCAGACAACTTCGGGAAAGGGCATCTCAAGACGCTCTGTTCTCAAAACAGGGGGTGCGATCGCATTGGCCACAGGTGCAGGAACTTTAGCTATGCCAGCACTCGTGAAAGCGAACAATGACAAGATCAAAATCGGATTTCATACGGCTTTGACAGGCTTGCAGACACTGTTGGGCGAAACCCAACTCAATTGTTTCAATATGGCCGTTGATGAGATCAATGCTGCAGGTGGTGCTGGCGGTCGTGAAATCGAGGTCCTTATTGAGGACAATCAAACGACAACTCGTGGTGCGATTGACAAAACACGAAAATTTATTCTCGATGACAAGGTTGATGTGATCATCGGTATGATCACAAGTCTGGAGCGTGTCGCTGCCCTTAGTGTGTCAGCCCCCGCAAAGAAACTGGTCATCTATCCGACTTACTATGAAGGTGGTGAATGCGAACGCTACCTTGCCTGCACAGGTCAAATTCCCAATCAGTCGGTTGATCCGTTTGTCCCTTGGATTGAAAAAAATATCGGTAATTCGGTTTATATTCTGGGTTCAGATTATGGCTGGCCGAAAGAAACTGCCAAAGCGATCACTGCAGCTTTCGAGAAAGTGGGTGGCCAGTCGCTTGGCGCTGAGTTCTTTCCTTTTGGTGTCCAGGATCTTGGACCGGCCATGGACCGTATTCGCGCTGCAAAGCCCGATGCGGTCTGGGAGCTTTTTGCCGGTGCTGATGCACTGACGTTTCTCAAGCAGTTTGTCAGCTACAATCCGGGTGGTCAGATCGTTACCAATGGTCTGGACGAATTGTTCACGACCGCTGTCGATGGCTCTTATGTTGAAGGTGCCATTGTCAATCAGTCCTATTTCTCGTCTTTGCAAACATCGAATAATGAGGTGTTTCTGCAAAAATACAAAGACAGATTCGGTCAGGATAAATGGGTCAATTCCATTTCTGAAGCGACTTATGTCGGAACTTGGCTCTATGCCAAGGCGGTTGAAAAAGCTGACAGTGTTGATACAGAGAAAGTCATTGATGCCATGGCGGACATTTCGTTTGAGGCACCTCAGGGTACGGTCACATTTCATGGTGCGAACAACCACTTGGCAACCAACAGTATCATCGGCCGATGCCGCAACGATGGTCTTTATGACATCATCGAAAACTTCGGGCCGATTGCGCCGGTGGTTCCTGGGTGTGATCTGGGATGAGCTGCGTTAGCTACTTCTGAACCAGGATTGTCCCGATAGAGTTTTGATCGGGACAATCCTCTGTTGTTCATTAAATTTGACTAAATTCCACGGCTTTGTCGCAGGCGCTGGGACCGTATTTACGATGAAGATAGTGGACAGGAGCAATGGTCAAATCGCTATGATCAGGATGCAGATTAATGACCGCAGTCTATGTGCCATCGATCATTGTGATGCCATTTTGCAAAATGCGCTGACGCATAATCCAGAGATTGGAGCATATTCGCAGATATTGGTCCAGTCTGCAAAAGATGAGGCTGCCCTGATTGACAGTACTGTCGGTAAGATGACGGTCGAAAAACCGCTTGCTGGGGTGGCGGTTGCCATTAAGGATAACGTGGATACAACCCCGGCGACTTGCCCAGCGGGCCTTGAAATGTTCCGGGATTACACCCCCGAATACGATGCAGCAGTAGTTGCCGCATTGCGCAGGGCGGGCGCCGTGATTCTTGGAGTAACCTGTACGGATAGTGGTGCATTTGGTGTCACGACTCCAGCTGTGGTTAATCCGTGTTATCCACAGCGAATTGTCGGAGGATCAAGTGGAGGTTCTGCCGCTGCGGTGGCAGGAGGCTTATGTGATGCGGCAATTGGAACTGATACCGGAGGCAGTATCCGAATTCCGGCAGCCTGTTGTGGTGTGTATGGATTTAAACCGACATATGGTCGGGTGTCGCTGGGTGGAGTTCGTCCGCTTGGATGTTCATACGATCATGTAGGCCCGCTCGCGTCCTCGATAGACGATATCATCGAGCTGATGTGCGTTGTTGATGCCGATTTTCGGAGGGATATGCTCAAAAGCACCCCACTCAACCCAATCATTGGAGTACCTCGTAATTGCTTTGAGGATGCCAGCAAGGAGGTGCTCGAAATAACTGAGGACTATATACAAGCTGCTACAGATGCTGGCATATCTTTCCAGGATGTGTTCATCCCGACACCTGAAGAAGTTCTGCCGCACCATATTACATTATCGATGAAAGAGGCATCTGATCTTTATTCGGATCTCGAAGGTCATGCATTCGAGACGTTCCCTGCTATTGCTCGACAAAGCCTAGCAATTGGAAGGTCGGTGACATCGCAGGAATATGAGCAGTCTGTCCAGGCTCAGGCTCAGGTCAAGTTGCTAATGGAGCATGTGTTCGAGCAGATTGATTTTTTGCTGATGCCAACGTTGCCTGTGTTGCCGCCGAGCAGAAACACTGAAATCATTTTGGTTGACCAACGTCCGATGGAAGTCCTGCCAGCACTAATCCGATACACAGCTACTTTTAATCAGACTGGAAATCCGGCTTTGGCTTTTCCTATCCAGTCAAAAGGAGTGGATGCGCCCGGCAGTCTTCAATTAGTAGGACCGAGAAACGGTGATGTCGACCTGCTTTTGTTTGCGAAGTACTATGGTATTTGATGCCTACACCCAAATTTGTCATACTGTACTTATCCCATGGGTCTTTTCGGCCATATGATAAACTGAATGACCGTTGAAATAACAAGCGTCGACAGAAAATCAGATTCTCTCCAGTAGATTTTTTAAGAGGTGCAATGATGGCAACTTCTCGGATCCCAAATTTCAACCCTGCATCTGAGGAAAACGATGATTATCAAGAGTATTTTCCTTCAGTCGACACCCCAAAAATTTCCTACAAGAAATGGCTTGAGCAGCGGAATTCTTCAGGGGCAATATTCGATTTTGGCCAAAATCCACCAGAAGTAGCGGTGGTGGGAGCCGGGGCAGGGGGCCTCGTGGCAGCTTATGAATTATCGAAAGCTGGTGCTCGGGTCACAGTTTTCGAGGCATCGGAACGTGTCGGTGGACGATTGTATTCCGATGTCTTCAGTAAGGATACATCATCCGCTACTTTCGATATCGGCGAAATGGGAGCGATGAGATTCCCACCAAGTGAGGAAACGTTTTTCTATTATCTAGACGATGTCTTCAAAATCAGCAGCACCAGCAATTTCCCGGACCCTGGTAGTACGGGTATCAAGACTCTGGTTTCCTACAAGGGAGTAACAAAATATTTTGATACGGATGATCGTTTCGAGACCGTCAAGAACGGGTATTCCAGACTTCTATCAGATGACCTGATTCCGCACTCTTCCGGTTCTGTGACTAAACTGACCGCTCCAAACACAATCTCCTCTACATTGCGCGGGAGTGCCGATGGCGCACCTGCTGTTGTCGACATGTTTCAGGGCTGGCTGGATGCATTCGGTAATAGGAGCTACTATGCAGGATTGTATGATATTTTTAGCGGTAAAGGTCGATGGAAGGTTCCCAACGATATGGCATGGACAGATGAGGATTTCACCAAATTCGCCGTCCTTGGTATCGGCTCTGGAGGGTTTGGTCCGCAGTACCCGATAAACTTCAATATCGAAATTCGCCTTAGCATGAATGCACAGGAAACCGGCCAACGTTTTGTACCACTCGGCTGTTCACAACTCACCAACTCGTTTTCCACCAGTGTTGGGACTGACAATATCAAGACTTCTAGTCCGGTGAAACGAATACAACCTTATAATGATGGTTCTGGACTGAAGGTGAAATTGACGTACGATAATTCGACAGGAACCGACATTATCGCTGATTTCGACCGGGTAATTGTCGCTACCACCACACGTTCTATGGAGTTCAATACAAATCTCGCCAACGTGAACAATATAGCGATAGGCAATGCTCCGGTCGCACTCGCCGACTCGAGTGTGACAGAGGCGATCCGACGTGTGCACATGCAGCAAGCCTCCAAAATTTTTGTGCGAACCAGCAGATTTTGGCAAGGTGATGCCAATATGCCGAGAGTGATCCTTTCGGATACCAAGTTGGCGCAGATGTATACACTGAACTACGATGCACAGACTAAAAATACCACCACGGGAGAAAACGAGAACACGGGAGTTGTGCTTCTTACATACGTGTGGGGAGATGATGCGGCGAAGTGGAGCGCCTATCTGAATGATCCGCAGGAGCGCGTCCAGCTATTGAAGAATGATATTGATGATCTTATGCGCAATGTTGATAAATATTCAAATTATTCCGACAATATTGTTCCGTTGAACAACGACTATGAAAACAATGTTAAAATCATCGACTGGGTTGCTACAGACTACTATCATGGAGCTTATACACTATCCCACCCGGGTGGTGATGTTTACATCGCACGGATGTTCTATGATTTTTTGAAAGGTATACCGGGACGTAGTAGCGAAGTCGATACGGGAGTTTATCTCGCTGGAGACGGCATCGGGTTTCAGGGGGGGTGGACAGAGGGGGCACTTCATACGGGTTTAAATGCAGCGGTCGCGGTAGTGTGCTCTTGGACTGGAAGCACCTCGTCGCTGGTCAATTTTGAGCTGTCACCGGCAAATATGGACAAAGTGGATAGTACCATCTACAAATACACCGGAGGCATTGCCTAGTGCGATTACGGTTGTTGTGAATAGGTGGTAGCCGATGGAAGGTGCATGCGAAATCGACTGTAGATAAGGTCTCGGCTCTTTATATGATTGATAATATTGGCTGTCCTTACGCTCTAGATTTTGATGTTGAGGCTTTCGATTCCGAGACATCTTTGCCTATAGGTCGTGTATCAGCATCATCCGGGCTTCTGCAGGCTGTTTGCAATCGCTATGGTCGCACAAAACTGCCGGTTTGTTTGCACCGTAGTGAGGATGTTGTCACTTTTGAGCGGCTTATTCGCAAGTTTGGCGTTGATTATGAGGCTCTTAAGTATTTTTCTAAAGGAGACTTACCGGCACTGGCTGATGTTGGAGGTTTGTTTATTCCTTCACCAAATATTGAACCCCAATTAGTCGTTAGGCGTTTGGAGGGTGAGACCTCGTTTTCCGTGGTCGGACTCACCCATTCCCTGTGTTCTCAAGCTGTCATGCAGTTGATCACTAATTTGTATTACGCCCCAGTAAATTGCTGGGATGCGATTATCTGTACTTCTCATGCGGGCAGGCAGACCATCAGGGAGATGCTGGCAGTTCATCAGGAATACCTAGTCAGCAGACAAATTTCCGCCCCTGTTCCACCCATCCAACTTCCGGTCATCCCGCTTGGCATTCACTGCGGCAGATACGAACAGGGCAAAGATAGTGCAGAATTGCGGTATCAGTTTCGTCGTAAACACCACATTGAAGTGGATGATGTAGCGGTTCTGAGTTTTGGCCGTCTTGATCCATTTACCAAGATGCACCCTACGCCCCTATTTCAGGCAATGGAGCTGGCCCAGAAACACCTTGGAAAGACTGTCACAATGCATCTCCTGATGGTGGGAATCGCCCCAAACGAGCAGTTGCTGCGTGAATTCCTGAATGCGGCAAACATGTTCGTGCCATCGGTACGCGTTCATTGGATCGATGGCCAGAAAGAAGCAGAGACCAGGGCAAGTTGGTTTGGAGCTGATATCTTTTGCTCTCTGGCAGACAATATTCAAGAAACCTTTGGCTTAACTCCAGTTGAAGCGATGGCGGCGTCTCTGCCTTGTATAATCAGTGATTGGAGCGGGTATAGCGAGACGGGAATCCATGGAGAAACTGGGTTTCATATCCCGACTTATATGCCCCCAACCGAAACAACACTGGGAATATATTTTGCTGATCGTCATGCGGCCAATATCGATCAATATGCCACTTTCATTGGAGGCGTTGCGCAAACGGTGGTTGTGGACATTAATCAATGCACTAGTGCCATCGTATCCTTGGCGAGAGAATCAGAATTACGCCATCGCATGGGGGAAGCTGGTTTGGAGCGTGTGCAGTCATACTATGCATGGGGTAAAGTAATAGAGCAATATGCAGAGCTTTTTGTAGAACTCGAAAAGACCAGACAGTCAGCAGCAGTGAACGATAAGAAAGAGAAGCGAAGAACGCCAGCTATGACCAGTATAATGGACCCCTATCGCGTATTTGGCCATTTCTCATCTCACAAAATTATCGCTAACCTGCCACTGGTCGTGAGTGACCCATACTGGCGAAAGACACTGGATGCTTTGGCAAATAGTCCGATGTCGCTTTTTGTAGAGCATATGCTGCTTGATCAAGAGAGTGTGTACAGCCTGATCGAAAGTAATGACAGCAGACAGTTCGATATTGACACAGTCTATAACATGTTTCCAGACAAGATACGTGAACGTACTTTTGCGACCTGCTGCTGGTTGATGAAATATGGAATTATTTCAGCAGATACGCCTTAAATTAAGATTATCTATCTGTGTCTCAATTTTCTATCTACTGGCATTATGATGCATATGTGAGTTTTCGACATACGGCTATCGAATATATTCAAGCACTTCGACACATAGGTCAGCGACTGTGTTACGAACCATATGAAGCCGATATTGTCATCCTTCAGGGTTCAGTAGAAACAATCAACGATTGTTACAGAGTTTATCCGGAACTGCATAACCGTTATGTCATTGGGTTCGTACAATGGGAAGCTGATGAACTACCCCTATGGATGGCCAATATATTACAGAGAGTCGATGAAATATGGACATCGAGTGATTTCTGCGCGAACGTTTACAGAAAATATCACAAAAACGTATATATCATTCCCCACATCATACAACCCCCTTCTAGTCTCGGACAACCAACACACTGGTTCTTGACGGAGTTAGCCAAAAAAACAGATTCGAAATCATTCTTTTTTTATTCGATCATAAATAAGATTGAACCACGCAAAAATCTAGGAGGGATTGTTGACGCTTTTAGAAAAGCTGATTTCGGTGAAGAATGTTTCCTAATTATAAAGACTGGAAATCTTCAGAAATTTCCATCTAAACTTCGCTCTCGAAAAGTTTTTCATTTATCAAACTGGCATACAGAAAGAGAAATGTCAGCCTTGCACGCAAGTGCACATGTCTATATAAGCGCACATCGTGGTGAAGGATGGGGTCTTGGTATGTCAGAAGCGATGGCTCATGGAAATATAGTCATCGCAACAAATTATGGTGGTAACAAATACTATATGAACAGTAAAAACAGTCTGCTTATCGACTATGATTTAAGAACAATAACACCGGAAGAAATTTCTGTTCAGCCTCATTTATGGACAAGAACGATGAAATGGGCTGAGATAAAACAAGATCAGCTTGTCGAAGCTATGAAATTTTCGTATTATCAATATAATAATCTTGAAAAAATGCGACAACAGGCAGTTCTCGACATGCGAAAATTTTCTGTAGAACCAATTGCCCATTTGATGAAAAACAGACTTATGAAAATTAGGCGGGAAATAATATCATGATCCATGCGTAATCAGGATTGAATGAAAAATAAATTATCAGTCTTTTTCTATATCCGATTGTAAAAGTCATCAATACGCTCAATATCATCTTCTTCCAGATAGGATCCACACTGTATCTCAATTATGTGCAGTGGTTCCAGGTCAGGATTTTTTAATCTGTGCCACTCCCCTAAAGGTATATAGGTTGATTGGTTCTGAGAAAGCTGGAAATTTTTGTCTCCACAAGTAACTTCGGCGACACCGCTAATAACGACCCAGTGCTCAGTGCGGTATCTATGCTTCTGCAGAGAAGTGCTCCCTCCCGGTTCAACCATTATCCGTTTCACCTGAAATTGATGGCCACTCTCCAAAAAGTCGAAATATCCCCATGGGCGAAATACCCTTCGGTGTAGATTCACTTCGGCTCTGTCGAGATTTTGCAGTTGTACAACAATTTGTCGGATAGCCTGATCTTGACCTCGAGAACTGACCAATAGACTATCTTGGGTTTCGACAATTATCAAACTATCTACCCCGATGGCTGTTATCAACCGATTTTCTGAATATATATAGCTGTTATTGACATTTTCCAAGAAGACGTCACCGTGAATAACATTGCCAGCCTTATCCTTGTCACCAACATTCCATAAAGAGTCCCATGAACCGATATCACACCAACCTGCATCCATGGGGACCATGCTGGTAAGGTTTGATTTCTCAAGAATCGCATAGTCAATGGAGATGTTCTGGCATCGGGCATACCTGTCATGGTCCAATCGAATGAAATCTGGGTCTTTGAAAGCTTCGGAGAACGCCTCTTTCGAGTGAGTTAAAACCTTCGGTAAATAGCGCTCAACTTCGGTAAGAAAAGTATCCGGTTCGAATAGTAGTATGCCGCTATTCCAAAACCAATCACCTGCAGCAAGAAATTTTTCTGCTGTGGCAAGATTTGGTTTTTCAATAAAGTTTTCTACTGTAGTTCCCCCTGCTACAGAACTGGATTCAGATGTCTTGATGTAGCCATAACCTGTTGACGGCCGCTCCGGACGGATACCGAAAGTGACCACCTTTCCATTTCTTGCAGGATTCTGCCCGAGAGTGATGGCATGGATGAAGCTATGAATATCACTAATCATGTGATCCGCCGGAAGTACCAGAATTAGCGACTTTTCAAAAACTCTAGCAGATTTCAAGTAAAGCACTGCCACGGTTATAGCCGGTGCGGTGTTGCGGGCTACTGGTTCGAGGATGATTTTACTTTTGAGTGTTCCTTTTTCTTGAATTTGTTGCGCGACCATGAAACGATGCTTTTCGTTGCAGACTATTATCGGATCTGTTACTCCCGGAATATATTGAACTCGATCCAGAGTTTCTTGGAACAAGCTGGATCCCCCTATCAAGTCGATAAATTGTTTTGGACGAATAGAACGGGACAGTGGCCACAGTCGCGTGCCTGAACCACCTGCCAGAATCACAGGAAAAATACTATACAACATAGTTTTATCCTAAAACATAGAATGTAGTCTGATATACGAGTGAAAAAAGATCAATCGTCTTGTCTCAATATACTAAACCAGTGTTAAAAGTTAATTGGAATAAATCAAATTTGGACTTATGTGGAGAATTGGTAATGGGAGAAACATTTTTTGGATATATCTGTCTTGGGCTATCAAAATATCGCATTTGCCATTTCTTACTATGGTTTCAATCATCTCATTATCAGTCTCATCATTCGTTCTTATGTCGGGATTCCATGTCCTCATAACGGGTCATGTTGTGTTTTACGATTTTCAATCCCTGTCGGGGATTCTTAATGATAGGCATCGGTTAGGAATGGTTTTGAAAAATTAAAGACAATCATATGTCAGCCGGAGCATGTGGTCTGGCTATACTCCCATAACCTTCCGAGTGGGGGATATCCCATTCGAATTTTGTACTAATGCATTTCTCCCTCATAGTGGCCGTCATCTGGTGATTGCATCACTTAACCGTCAGAAGTCCGGGCGTCTATAGGCCACAGAGTGGCGACCTCGGGAAAGGACAAACTGCCAAAGCTGAAGATTCCGAGCCCGGAAAGCTCCCGCACAGACTCGCAGATAATAGGTCCACATGCGATAGAAGCGTTCCGAATACCGGTCCTTAAGACTATCCCAGCCGCTATCGAAATTATGGTACCAGTTCATCAGGGTCCGGTCATAGTCGGGCCCAAAATTATGCAGATCCTCGACCACCAGATCCGGTTCCAAGGCGGCACTGATCTGTTGCAGCGAGGGAATTTCCCCATTTGGAAAAATGTAGCGAGCAATCCAGGGATCCACGCCGAGAACCGAGTCGTTCTTGCCGATGGTATGCAGTAGGGCAACTCCGTCGGGCTTCAGGCAGCGCAGCAGGATGTCCATGAAGATGCGGTAGTTCTTGTGACCGACATGCTCGAACATGCCTAGGGAAACGATCGCATCAAACGACTCGTGCACATCACGGTAGTCTTGCAGGCGAACCGAAACCGGCAGGCCGGTCAGGCGTTTCTTCACGAGTTGAACCTGCTCCTTGGAAACCGTGACGCCCACGACTTCACAGCCATACTTTTCGGCGGCATATCCGGCAAAGCTTCCCCAACCGCATCCGATATCCAGCACGCGCATATCGGATGTAAGTTTCAGCTTGCGGCACACCAGTTCGAGCTTGTCCTCCTGAGCCTGATTCAAGTTGTCGGCATGGCGCCAGTAACCACAGGTGTAGGTCATGCGACGATCCAGCATGGTCTCGTAGATATCGTTGCCGAGATCATAGTGTCCTTCACCGACCTGGAACGCACGAGATTGTTTTTGCAGATTAAAGAGTTTGGATCTGAGTCGGGACAGACATCGTGGGACAAAAGCACGCTCATTCGCCAGGGGTGAACGCAGCAGCCGATAGATCATCTCATCCAGCGCTTTCACCTCCCATTTGCCATCCATATAGGACTCACCCAAGGCCAGAGAACCACCGATCAGCAGCCGTCGATAGATTGATTCATCTCGAACGTGGATATCCCAGGGATCAGGTCCGTTCAGGGTAATTCCGGCTTGATCCAGCAAGGTTTGAACCGTCTGGGCGGGGGAATGGACAGCACGGCGCAGCATCAGTCTGGTGGAAGTCTCAGCCATGATGGGTATGCCAATTCATTGTGGCAGCTTTTGTTCAAACCCTGTGGGTTCTCGACTCTGGGTAGTGTATAACCGAACGGTCATTTTGTCAGGTCATCGCTTTCGACTGAACGAGAAGCCGTCTGATCGCTTACAGAACACTCGGTTTCAGTAACCTCAATGCGCCACCTTCCAGTTCGGTCCGGTGCCGGTATCCACCAGCAATGGGACGGACAGTTCGGCCACAGAGCACATGATTTCGGCGATTGTGTTCGCCATGTGCTGAGCGTCCTCTTCAGGAACCTCCAGCACCAACTCATCATGTACCTGTAGGATCATGCGAGAGGAAGACGCGTTATCCAGAAGCCACTGATCCACCTTCACCATGGCCATTTTGATCAGGTCAGCTGCGGTACCTTGCATTGGTGCATTGATGGCAGTCCGTTCCGCATACTGACGACGGGCCGCATTCTTGGACTGGATCTCCGGCAAGTGCAACCGACGACCGAACAGGGTTTCGACAAAACCTTGTTGTCGGGCCAGTTCCCGGGTTCGGTCCATATAATTCCTGACGCCGGGATAGCGATCAAAATAGATTTCGATGTATTCCCGGGCCTCCTGTTGCACTATACCCAGTTGTCGGGCGAGGCCATAGGCAGACATGCCATAAATCAGCCCGAAATTGATCGCCTTTGCGCGTCGACGCAGTTCCGGGGTCACGGCTTCTGGGTGACAGCCGAACACTTCGGCTGCCGTGGCCTTGTGGACATCCAGGCCATGCTGAAAGGCCTTGATCAGGCCAGGATCCTCGGACAAATGGGCCATGATGCGAAGCTCGATCTGAGAATAGTCGGCGGCCAACAGAACAAAGCCATCTTCTGCCACGAAAGCTTCACGGATTCTCCTGCCTTCTTCGGTTCGGATTGGAATGTTCTGCAAGTTGGGATCGCTGGAGGACAATCGGCCGGTGGCCGCAACGGCCTGATGATAGGAAGTGTGTATTCGTCCGGTCCGAGGATTGACGAGTTGGGGCAGCTTCTCGGTATAGGTACTTTTTAGCTTGGCAAGCCCGCGGTGCTCCAGAATCAGGCCGGGCAGGACATGGTTCAGTGCCAGATCTTGCAGGACATGCTCTGCAGTGGATGGTTGTCCAGTGGAAGTTTTGTGGGTCACCGGGAGTCCTTTTTTCTCGAACAGGATTTCTTGAATCTGCTTGGGAGAAGCGATATTGAAAGTTTCCCCGGCTTCCATGTGCGCCTTGCGTTCGATACTGACGAGCCGACTGGCGATTTCGGCGCTCTGCTCAAGCAACATTGAGGCGTTCAACCGGATGCCATGGGTTTCCATGCGTGCAAGCACATGGATCAGGGGGATTTCCGTATTTCGGTAAAGTTCCATGAGGTGAGGGTATTGCTCTAGTTGGGGCAGCATGGCCTGATGAAGGCGCAAAGTAACATCCGCATCCTCGGCAGCGTATTTGGTGGCTTGGTCGACCGGCACTTGGTTGAAAGTGAGTTGGTTCTTTCCACGGCCCGCCACTTCACTGTATTTGATCGTGATATGATCCAGGTGTCTTGAAGCCAGGGAATCCAGATCATGTCGAGCATTACCCGCTTCCAGCAGGTAGGACATGAGCATGGTATCGTGCTGAACTCCTGCCAGATGGATGCCATGATGACCGAGCACTTCCAAGTCATACTTAATGTTTTGGCCGGTTTTAACCACATGCGGGTCTTCCAGAATGGGCCTTAGCCGGGGTCGGACGATTTCCCACTCCAGTTGTTCAGAAGCACCAGTCACGTCATGGGCTAATGGGAGATAGGCTCCCTTCCCAGCTTCAACGGCAAAGGATATCCCGACCAACGCGGCACGATGGGCGTCGAGAGAGGTGGTTTCCGTGTCCAATGCCATGACCTCCGCCAACTGTAGGCGCTGGATCCAGCGGTCCAGAGACTGAACGCTCAGGATGGTCTCGTACTCAATGCTGGTGATTTTGTCGACTGGTTCTCCGATTGTCGAAACACTCGGGACGTGGCCCAAATCGGCCAGCCAAGTCTTGAATTCGAGGGCCCGGTAGAGACGCTGCAAGGTGGGGATGTCCGGCTCATTCATCGTGAGGTCGTGGAAGCTGAGTCCGAGATCGGCATCGGTCTTTATGGTCACGAGGGGACGCGACAAGGACAGAACCTGCATATGTTCACGCAACGACTCGCCGACCTTGCCCTTGACTTCATCTGAACGAACCATCAGTTGGTCCAGGTTGCCGAACTCTGCCAGCCATTTCGCAGCCGTCTTCGGACCGACTTTCGGAATGCCAGGGATATTGTCGGATGTATCTCCCGTCAGGGCCAGAAAATCAATGATTCTGTCCGGAGGCACACCATACTTAGCTTCGACACCTTCTGGGTTGAGGGTGGTCCGGTGCATGGTGTCGAGCATCACGACCTGATCATTCACCAATTGAGCCAGATCCTTGTCGCTGCTGACGATCGTGACATGGAACCCTTCCGCTGTGGCCAAGGAGGTGAATGTTCCAATCACATCATCCGCTTCGATGCCCGGTATGGAGACCAGTGGAAATCCCATAGCCGGGATGATTTCCAAGAGCCAATTTAGTTGAGTTCTGAGATCGTCCGGCATCGGCGGACGATTGGCCTTATATTCGGGATACATCTCATGTCGGAATGTTTTTCCCTTGGCATCCATGACCACGGCGACGTATTTCGTCTGATCCTCCTTAAGTAGACTCTTGAGCATGTTGACCATGCCGAATACCGCATGCGTTGGTTGGCCGTCACTGGTGGCCAAGCCGCCCCGACTGCCGATGCCATGATAGGCCCTGAACAAGAAGGTCGAACCATCAATAAGCATCAGTTCTTTCGTTTTGTCGAATGCCATTGAGCAGGTAGTTTCGGAAAAATGGCATTCTATTGTAAACGCAGTCCCGGGAGTTATTGATTGGGCGAGTCGCGCGATGAACAAAAACGTATTCCAGACTAACTCCACTGAGGAGACACGGTCATGGGATACAGACCGGCGAGAACCTGTTGATGTAACCTCCACTCAGTATGCTCCCCTGTCAGTGCTTGAACCGGTCTGCTCGGTCATCTGGCAGAGATCCAGCCGGGTGTCCCATATCTTGGCGCTCTTGGACGAGGTCGGTCGGCCCGACCACGACGGCCAGATGCGGGTTATCACCCGTCGGACTCAAAAGAAGCCTTGGAAAATCATCTCACCGCAAACCGGTACCTTCCTCTCTCGCGTGTCTATCCAGTCTCAATGTCCCCGCAGTTGGTGGCCTGTATTCTGGTTCTCCGAAAGACCCGAGCACTTGTTCCGACCGGCCGGGTCGACTGCCGAATACGCCAAGGGATATCTGCCCCGTGTGGGAGTTGCTGGACGTAATTTATGTCACGCATAGGGGCTTCAGGAAAAGTACCCCAAAAACCCTTTTGACTTCCGGCCCAGGTGTCTGTGCCTTACTCTCTTCTGAAGATATTCATGTGGAAAGTCAGGGTCTGGACCGGGATCGGCATCGGCATCGCAGACTCCACCGGGTTCTGGTTTTCGATCCGAATCCATCAAGAAACCGGATGTCTGGTGGCGATTAAATGACGCCTGTCTGTAGCAGGTTTTTGGGAATCCCGGGACAGTGGCCACGATTTTCAGCTTCATCCTCGACGGAGAGCATCCATTCCGCGATACAATGACACCAACACACCGCATCGACGTTGGACTGAAATTGTGGTGTAGCATGAGGAGAAGATCGCGTAGGAAGTGACGACGGGAGCACTGGCTAGGACATCCACAAAGGGTCAGGTCGGAATCTTGAAGGCGGTCCGAAATGCTCTGCAGGTCATTGATGTGAGCCAGGAAACCGAAGTGTTGGTCATGGAACTGCAATCGGAATACCGTACTTCCGAGTTCTGAAAGGGTTGAATCTACCCCGGCGACGGGCGACACTTGGAACCATCTTCGAGTTGATCTCATCAAACTGGGATCTGGCGATCTGCCCATAAACAGACTTTACATATTGTGCGATTGACCTACGGGAATCATCATATTCGCCACTCATCTTATAAAAATCGGGTCTCCGCTGGCTCTTGGTGAGACGGAGGCTCTAAATGGATGATCAGCTCCTCGTCGTATCCATCATTCGAGAACCCATCGTTAGGAACGAGGTTCATTCGGTTGTCCTTGGTGAGACGCCCGATCGGAATGTCGGAGCTTTCGACGAACCACAGTAGCGGCAGTGGTCCGGTTCAGTCCGACGGTGTTTCCACCGGCAAGTCCCGCAGATAGTCGCCCAAGGACGGAATCGGGATCCGATAGTGGTAGGGCAACTGCTTGACCGGCGCCAGCAAGCCGGCATGCAGGGCGTGGGTCAGGAATTCATCCAGGCTTTCTTCCGCCAGAAACGGCCGGAGATCATCATAGGGCAACACGCCCCCCTTCTGCTGAGCCGCCAGCGCCATCTGCTGGTAGACCCAGGGCGGCCGAGACCCGGCCGCTAGCCGTCCGGCATAGTACTCCCGCTTGGATTCCTCGGCCAAGGCCATGGCCTGCTCCAGCCCGGCCGCCTCCATCCGCCCCCCGTGGGCCTGGAGCACCTCCCCTGCCGCCACCGACACACTGTTGAGGTGCTGCGGCCAGCCTTGGGACAACGCCGCCAACTGGGTGACCCAGGTGTCCTGTTCCTCGACTGTACCGGTGAACCCATAGGCATCAAAGGCCGCCCGGATCACCTCGGCGGCCTCTTCCACAGGCAAGGGCTCCAGGTTCACCACCCGGCCCCGGGCAAAGCGCGACAGGCCGCACTGACGCAGCACCTCCTGGGTGTCGCTCAAGCCGAAAAACGCCGCCACCAGCGGAATCCCCTGCGGGTCCCGGTGCAGACAGTCCATCACCCCCTTCGTCTGTGCGCACACCGGCGTGTTCTGCGCCTCGTCCACACACACCACCAGATGGAACCGGCCGAGCAACGAAACCACCTGCCGGAAGGCCCGCCGGGCCCCGACCCCTTCCTCCGGTGGGCGCCCACCGACCGACAGCCCGACCACTCCCCCGCCGCGCTGCGACAGCTCCCGGCCGAGCGTCTTCCCCAGCCCCAGCAGTTCCTCCAGCGCCTTGGCCATCCGGGTCCCGGAAGCCAGGTCCCGCAGCCGTTCGCTTTCGGCATTGGCCGCTTCCACGAGGGCCTCGACGACCTCGACCGGCGACAACAGGGAATGCGGGTCCAGGTCCACCGCCACCCAAGGGTCCGCCGGAGTCGAATGGCGTCGCACCGCCTCCCGACACTCGGCCATCAGGGCGGACTTGCCCGCGCCCGGCGCCCCTTGGAACACCATCGTCCCACCCCCCACAATGCCTTCGCTGAGACTGCTGACGGCCGACCGGTACACTCCGTATTCCGCCTCGCGTCCCCGGAAGAACGGCTCCCGGCCCGCCTCGGCCCGGTCAGTCCGTTTCAGCCAGACGTCGAGGGGCAGAGGATCAATCGGCGGGGGCTTGGGAAAGGGTCTCGGGTTCATACTGACCATTTTACCTCAACCGGATCGGTCGGTGGGGGATGATGCCCCCGACGGGGTCAAGGTGCACGACCGCAAGCGACTCCCCCCTCCGGCCTCCCCGGTTCGGGATATCGGAAATTGGCCCAGGGCCCATTGGGTTCAATGCGGTGAGAGCCTCCGCCGGGAAATCGAGATCTTCGACGGGCCACCGCAGGAACGATTCGGTTCAGTTCGCTGGCGGTTCCACCGGCAAGGCCCGCAGATAGTCGCTGAAGGACGGAATCGGAATGCGGTAATGGTCCGGCCAGTCCCGCACCGGCGCCAGCAGGCCCGCATGCAGGGCACTGGTCAGGAACCGGTCGAGGGATTCGCCGCTCTTCCCGCGCACCGCCTCGGTCAGCGACTCAATGCAGTCAATCGACAACCGACCACCATGCTCTTCCGCCACCTCGGCCAATCGCTTATAGACCCAGGTCCGACTGGAGCCAGCCGCCAGGCGGGCCGCATAGTACTCCCGCTTGGATTCTTCGGCGATGGCCATGGCCTGCTCCAGACCCGCCGGATTCATGCATCCCCCATGAGCCTGGAGCACCTCCCCTGCCGCCACCGACACACTGTTGAGATGCTGCGGCCAGCCTTGGGACAACGCCGCCAACTGGGTGACCCAGGTGTCCTGTTCCTCGGCGGTACCGGTGAACCCATAGGCATCAAAAGCCGCCCGGATCACCGCGGCGGCCTCTTCCACAGGCAAGGGCTCCAGGTTCACCACCCGCCCCCGGGCGAAGCGCGACAGGCCGCACTGACGCAGCACGTCCTGGGTATCGCTCAAGCCGAAAAATGCCGCCACCAGCGGAATCCCCTGCGGGTCCCGGTGCAGACAGTCCATCACCCCCTTGGTCTGTGCGCACACCGGTGTATTCTGCGCCTCGTCCACCAAGACCACGAAGGGGAATTGACCGAGATGCGCGGCGGCATGAGCGAACAGGCCCGACGCAGACCGCTCCCGCTCCCGTCCGCTCCAGGACACCCCTCCCACCGAGACATCCCGGTCCGGGATCTCCCGCAGGAGCTGCCGACCTTGGTCCAGCCAATCGCCCAGCATCCCGGAAACCGTCCCGGAGGCCCGCTCCCGGAGGCGCCCGGTCTCCGTATTGGCCGCCTCCACCATCGCCCTGACCACCCGGTCGGGATATCGCAAGGCATCGGGAGGCAGGGCCACCACCACCCAAGGCTCTGCTGGCGTCGAGTGGCGTCGCACCGCCTCCCGGCACTCGGCCATCAGGGCGGACTTGCCCGCGCCCGGGGCGCCCTGGAAGATCATCGTGCCACCGCCGACGATGCCTTCGCCGAGACTGCTGACGGCCGACCGGTACACCGCATATTCCGCCTCGCGGCCCCGGAAGAACGGCTCTCGACCCGCCTCGGCCCGGTCGGTCCGTTTCAGCCAGACATCAAGGGGCAGAGGATCGGCCGGTGGGGGCTTGGGAAAGGGTCTCGGGTTCATACTGACCATTTTACCTCAACCGGGAACCACCGTAAGGGGTGGAAGGGCTCACTCCGGTTCCGAATGGTCACTGTCATCCCATACGAACTCGCATCGGATGCGGCGAGTGCCCATCGGCGATTCTTCTTCTCATATCTTACCGTCGAGGGTGTCGCCATCGCACCACCCACACCTCGAACTCGGAGCAAAAAACAGCGTTCGTCCGATCTTGGATTGATCCGCCTCTGATCATACCATGCTGCTCCCGCACATAGTCGATGCAGTACTCCTTGCGGCCAATATTGCCCCTGATTGGTTGCCGGACAGGGAGCTCTCTTGCGAACGGATAGCCTCTGATTCCGCCGCCAATGCCAGAGCGGAACTGCTTCGCAGCGTCAGCGCCGGGCATCTTTCAATGAGCCATGCTCATTGGCCATATGGCGGAGAATCGTTTTGATTCATCATGCACTTTTCATCGTCCTCAAGATGATCTTCATGAAATTTACTTCAGACTAGTTGTTCGTACGCGATGGAGTCGCTATGCTGGGCGGCCAGCGGGACGATTTGACATTAACGCAGATCGAAAAAACGCCCCACTCCGGTTATACTCACGAGCAGTGATTTCTGACAGTGTGCCGTTGGGCGGGTTTTGTGACACTCTCTTTCGAATGAAACGCTATGGCTGAATAGGATCTGTCCATGATCAGGGTTTTGGCTGGTATCCGTTCGGTGGGACGGAGCGGAGGCTGTCATGGAGCATTGTGTGTGGACGAGGATTTTTCACCCACTAATAGCAATGTTGTACCGGCTATCCCATGACTATGTCGATGAAAAAGAACAGCAGTGACCCGCTCATATCGGGTGTCTTGGCCGCCATGTGGCTGATTCCGAGTATATTTTCACCGGTCTATTCTGATGAAGTGAAAGGGTCGATGGAAAGAGAATCCACGGAAGACCAGTGGTTGTCGGACAATGCGAGTGCCCAGGTCAAAACGGAGAAATACACCATTCAGGAACAGCGGGTAGGCGGTCGCTTGGAACGTATCACGATCTACCATCATAACCGCCTCACCGAAACTTACGAAAACTCGGCCGTGGACTCGATGTGGCTGAGTGCAGAAAAAGAACTGGGCGAAATGCCGAACGTGCGGCGTTGGATTATCGGCAGCTGGTAGGGTCGGGAGTTCACGCCGGCATCGCGGGTGATGGGTTGAATTCCAGTTTTTTACCCATGGAAAGAGCTGGCAGGTCGGACGATGGGTGATCGCTTCGGCCGGTTCTTCATGCCGCTTTCGGGATGGACACTGTGACGCCAACGCCCTCCACATCCTGACGATTGTTGATGTACGCCCGGCCGTGGTGGTACTCCGAAATCAGGCGCACCACGAACAGACCCAGTCCTAAGTGGGAATGTTTGGCATTGGGCTTGCCATAGGACACCATGGGATCGAAGACATGCTTGCGGATGGTATCTGGAATGGTCGGTCCTTCGTTGAGCACCACGATTTCGGCCTCACTCTCCCGGTCCCGGATGCGGATGACAATGGGGCGGTCAGGCGATGTGTACTGCACGGCATTGTCCACCAGCTTGTCCAGCATTTGAGCCAGATGATCGGCGTTGCCCTCAATGAGCACTGGCGCGTTGGTACTGTCCAGATGAAATGTCTGGTCCTGATAGGAGTAGTTATACCCTTCCACCACTTCGGCCACCAAAGACGCCAGATCCAGACTTTGTTTGGTTTCGCTGTGCATGGCCTCTTCCAGGTTGGCGGCTTCCGTGAGGGCGATCAGGATGGAACGCAGTCTGTTGACACCATTTTGCGCCCGTTGCATATACTTGTTGTCGCCGATATCCGGTAGTTCATCTCCCATTCTTTCGAGGGAGGAGGACACCACATTCAAGGGGTTGTTCAGTTCGTGAGCCAAGGCATCTGGCATGCCTTCCAGATAACGCATATAACCGGAAAGCCGTGTGAGCATATTGGTGATACTTCGTCCAAGGTCGCCCAGCTCATCCTTCGGGTAGATATATGAGGGGATACTGCTTTCGATGACACGCCCTTCCGGGGTGATTGCCTTTTCGGTGGTGGCATAGAGTTTTCGGATCCGAGCAGTCAGGCGAAAAGTAAAGATGATCAGCATGCCCAATACGAAAGCAAAGACCAGCAAAGTGACCCACGTGAGATTGCGTAGCAGGGTGTACTGGTCTGCCATGATGGCATTGCTGCTTTGTTCAACAAGGACCGCACCGAGAATGTCCTCACCGGACCGTATCGGATAACCAGCGACAATGATCTGTGCCTTTTTGTCCAGGGATGGCCGGGCTTGGACCATGGGCTCCCCATTGAGGATACGAGTGACGATGGGTTCCGATCGATGGGTCGTATCCCTTGAGACATCTTCAAATTGCTCGGGAGGGCGTTCCAATAGCCAATCGAGCATATTCTGGGCACGGATAAAATATTGAGCAAAAAAGGATTGGTCGGCGTTCGGAATGGTCGCTGCTTCCATAGGGGCTGACAATCCGCCCACCAGCGCACGGACGCGCTGTTTGTTATCCAGTATCCAGATGCGGGATTGAGGACGGTCCAGAGCCTTCAGTATCTTGGTGAGTTCCGGCGAATTCAGCAGGACCTGTCCGGTCTGTCGGCTGGCTTGGCGCGGTGAGGTGGATAGCGTGCCAACAATATCGCGGGACTGTGGATCGTCCACATCCACCACGAAATAACCCAGTCGGGTATTACTGCGGATGACTTTGCGTGGGATTCGCAATTCAACGCGATAACCCCATGGGGTTTCCGCCAACTCGGCGATGAATGTCGTGATGGGGTCGCCGTTCAAAGCGGTCTTCCAGTTCTCGTCGACCTGATAGATGCTCATTCGGCCCGGTGCCCGGGCCACCAGCAGGTAATGATGCAGGCGTCCGCCGGGCAACTGCATCAGCATCCGAATCTGATCGCTGGAGTCCAGTTGGATAAGATCCAGGTCGCGGTAAACGACCGTGTCATCGGACACTTCAAACAGGACATACAGCGCATCGTCGGAATAGCCGATTACATTGGAGAAGGAAAAATCATCCGGGTTGTCCGAGGCATGGCAACTGAAATCCGAAGGACCAGTATGGTCAGTGGATAATTCAATGATGTTACCCCAGTCTCCAATCTGCCCATCCAGCTGAATGATCTTATTCAGGTTATGGGCATAAAGACCATGCTTTTCACCCATCAATTCCTGAACGCCGGTTGTGGGGCTGAACAGTTCCGGGCGATCATGCAGTACGGTGGCAATTCCGTTGGCCGCCAGCAACTGAGCGTCCTGTTGACTTCGCAGGAGAAAGCCCCTGATTTCCTGGACGTAGTAATATCCGAGCCAGGGTATGATCAGCAGTGACAGCCCAAGGGCGGTCAGTTTCGCCTTGATACTCAAGGACCGGAGTGACTTGAGGATCATCCGCCAGCAACTGTGGGTTCAGGTGGAAACGGAGCGATTCGGTTCCGGTCAATCCGCTTGCCAGCGGTATCCAACCCCGAACACGGTCTGTATCTTATCGAAACCAGGGTCCACTTCCTTGAATTTCTTGCGGACGCGACGGACATAACCGTTAATGGTGTTCTTTTCGACAAAGCTCTGTCGTGTGGTTTGCATCAGGGCTTCATAAGTCTTGACATGACCGGGGTGGCGGGCCAGTGCGTCGGTCAGCCAGAATTCGGTCAGGGTAAAGCTGAGCAATTGACTCTTCCAACTCACGGACATGCTGTTCTGGTCGATCTCCAGGTCCCCCAGCACCATCGCGGAAGTGGATTCCAATGGTTTCTGGATGGTGGACACCATGCGAAACAGTGAAGACACTCGAACGGTGAGGAATTGGAGATTGACCGGCTTGGTGATGTAATCCCACGCATCCAGTCTCAATCCGGATATTCGGTCGATGTCACTATCCCTGGCCGTGAGAAAGATGATCGGAAGCCGGGAGCATTTTTGCCGCAACTCCCGGCAAAGATCAAACCCCCCGTCCATGTCGTTCTCAAGCATGATGTCGAGGATGGCCAGATCTGGCAGTGACTGATTAAATCCGGCGCTGGCGTCGGGTCGATTCCCGTAGATATGGACGGTATACCCTTGAGAGGTCAAGGCGTCAGCGTAGTTTTCGCGCTGGTCGATATCATCTTCAACAATGGCGATGGTTCTGGACATGAAAGTTAGCAATGCGTGATGAGTGACGCTACAGAGTATAGCGGATGAAACGGTTGGACAAAGATGTTCACTCCAAAAGCCGCCAAAATGACAGGGTTATGCCATCTTTTCTCCCATTGCCGAATGCGGATGGGCGTGATCAAGAGCGAATAGGCACTTCCCAGACATCCGTTTCACCTCACGGATGGATTGGGGATGTTAAACCATCGATCAGTACTGTGGTTCGCCCGACAGTGGCGCGAAGAGGAAACAGAAAGTCGCCCGCTGTGTCGACGCAGGGCGATTCCGGTGACACCAGTCGAGCCATTGACCAATGTCCAGTAACCGGTTCGACCTGTTGGGCTCTCGGGTGAATGGCCGGAGCCCGGTTGCCTCATCCGGCTCGGCGGGCAGTTCCGTGTATGTTGTTACGTATCGTCCACTGTCCGGCGTGAATGAGGCGGGTAGGACGAGTCATGGTCTAGCCGACTTGGTGGCCATGTCAGACATTCCCGCTCCGAGACGCCAATCCAGATCAATCGGTATTCACGAGCATGGCCGGAAGACTCCCGCAGGTCGGTAGAAAGATGAATAAAATCAATCATATGAAGAAAAATCAGAGTGGGTTTCTCTGTGAAACCCCTTCAAGATATCCATTAAGCCTATGGTCTCGCCATACGACCAGACCGGGTTTCTTTCGGGGTTGAACAATAGCCTTGTCCAGTCGATGCCCGGTGGGTATTGAACCAAATCCGCTTTCTCGGCGAATTTCTGCCAGCAGATTGCCACTATTTTCCCTTGTTCAGTGCCACGGGGGAGGAGTGTAATTCTGACACGGTTGGTATTGATAAGTATGTTTGGCAGATATTCACAGATATTTCGTTCCATGCCTTTTGTTTCTGATACATTTCCATCTCGCAAGGTGTTCATTCCGATTACCGATGAAATTCTCTATGATCATCCAGAGCTGATTACAGCCCCTTTGAGACCCTATCGGATCAATGAGCCGTGTTTCCATTGGTTGTCGGTAGAGGTCGAAGCCGCGGATGCCCACGAATTTGAGCACCAATCCACTGAAGAGGGTTTCGAAGGCCCGCACCGGGATGCCGCCTGACTTCTGATCACCTCACATTCCCCGCGGGAAAGAGAACTGATAGGGACGGACCGTACCAGGATATCCCCTCGGTGACCCAAGCGTTTCAGCAAGGTTCCAGTTTGGCGTAAGATGGCAAAATCCACTTGGTCCCAACCGTGCTGAAATTAATTTGTATCCGCATGTGTTCGCCTTGTCCTTCCAAGGCAATGATCGTGCCTTCGCCGAATCGTTCGTGTCGGACCTGACGACCCGGTCGCAGACTCTCTGGGATGGATCCAGGGTTGGATGATGGATCTCGGTCCACAGGCGTGGAGGCCAATCGCGTGGAGATTGTTTCCAGATGCTCGCTCGGCACTTCATGCAAGAAGCGTGAACTCATGGAGTAGTGGTTGCGGCCATACAACTGGCGGATTTCCGCATGACAGAGGTACAATTGTTTCATCGCCCGAGTCATGCCGACATAGAATAGTCGACGCTCTTCGTCCAGGCGTCCTTTCTCTTCCAATGAGCGTTGACTGGGAAACAGTCCTTCTTCCAGTCCACACAGAAAGACGAGCGGAAATTCCAGTCCCTTGGCCGAGTGCAGCGTCATGAGTTGCACACAGTCTTCCCGTTCACCAGAATGGCCTTCGTTCGACTCCAACATCGTATGGGTCAGGAATAGATCCAGAAGGCTCAGATCGTGGGGTTCGGTTTCGGGTGGAATGAAGTCTGACGTGGCGGATACCAGTTCCTTCAGGTTCTCTACCCGGCTTTCGGCGCGTTCGGACTTGTCTTTCAGATAATAGTCCAGAAGCCGACTGCGATTCAGAACCCGTTCGGTCTGTTCATGCAGGGAACTGTCTTTGGTCTCTTGGTCCAGAGAATCGATGAGTGCCATGAAGTCGCGAACTGCTCCCGCCGCACGAACTGGCAATCGTTGTGTGGTGAGTACTTCTTGGGCCGCTTGCCACAAGGACAGCTTGCCGATACGTGCATGACCTTGAATGACCTCGAATGTCTTGGTACCGATCCCTCGGGGTGGCAGATTCACAATGCGCTCGAAGGATGGGTCGGAATCCCGGTTGCTGATCAATCGCAAGTACGCTAGGGCATCCTTGATCTCTGACCGTTCATAGAACCGGATGCCACCATAGACCCGGTAGGGTATGGCCGCCGATAGCAATGCTTCTTCAAACACCCGGGACTGTGCGTTGGACCGATACAAAATGGCGATGCTGTCTCGTCGGCGATCTTCCCGGAGCCAGGATTGGATGGTGCTGACTACGAACAGGGCCTCGTAGCGCTCGTTGATGGCCGTGTAAAGCCGAATCCGGTCGCCTTCCCCGGCATCGGTCCAAAGGTTTTTCCCCAAACGACTGACATTGTTCGCGATGACGGCGTTGGCGGCAGCCAGCACATGCCCGCTGGAACGATAGTTCTGTTCCAGTCGGATGACTTGTGCATTGGGAAAATCCCTTTCGAAGTTCAACATGTTTTCAATCTTCGCACCGCGCCAGCTATAGATTGACTGATCATCATCGCCGACCGCAAACAGGTTGTCGGTGGGACCGGTCAGCACCCTGATCCATTGGTACTGGGTATGATTGGTATCTTGAAATTCATCCACCAGGAGATGGCAGAAACGCTGTTGCCAAATTGAGCGCACGGAAGGGTTGTTTCTGAACAGTTCCAAGGTGCGCAACAGAATTTCGGCGAAATCCACCAGCCCCAGATTCTGACAGGTTGTCTCATAGGTCGCGTAGACCTTTTGCAGCTGTTTTTGATAGTAATCATGGCTGTCGGGTATCTGCCGTGCCCGGCGGCCTTCCTCCTTGTGCCGATTGATATTCGCTTGCAATTGCCGGGGAGGCCATCGTGACTCATCCAAGTCCAAGTCGTTCAAAACCCTCTTCACGATCCGGAGTTGATCTTGGCTGTCGATGATTTCGAACGTCTCCGGAAGACCGGCCTCCTTCCCGTGAGATCTGAGCAGACGATAGCAGAGCCCATGAAATGTCCCTACCCAAAGGCCGTCGATGGGAAAGGGCAGCAGTTCCTCAATGCGTCTGCGCATTTCCCGGGCCGCCTTGTTGGTGAATGTGACCGCGAGAATATTGAACGGGGAGATATCTTCGGTCTTCAGCAGCCAGCAGATCCGATGGGTCAGTACCCGTGTTTTGCCGCTGCCCGCTCCTGCCAGGACGAGCACCGGTCCAGGAGAGAGGGTGACCGCTGTCCGCTGGGCCTCATTGAGCGGGTCAAGTATGTGGGAAACATCCATGGGATCGGTATTGTACGCAAAGGCAGGATGCTTCAGCATATCGATTTCGTATTGATTCCGACGGCGCAGTCTGGCACCGTTCATGGTCTTCCGCTGGCTCTATCCGAGTTGGCATGGAGAAGATATGCTATGCTGGAAACATACCTAAACGATTACCACTCGACTCCACACATATTGGACGATTTTCGGGAGAGACAGAAATGAACAAAGCTGTAGTTGATCTGCAGGTTGACCGGGTTCTGAGCGAGGACAAGGCCCATGTCTGGCACCACCTCAGCCAGCACAAGCCATTGGCAACCTCCGACCCCCTCGTGATTGTGGAAGGAGAGGGTCTTAGGGTGAAGGACATTAATGGCCGAGAGTATCTGGATGCGGTCTCCGGGGGCGTCTGGACAGTGAATGTCGGTTATGGACGTCAATCCATCGCGGATGCGATTCGTGATCAGTTGGTGAAAATTCCCTACTTTGCCAATACAGCCGGGTCAGTGCCTGGGGCGTTGTTTGCTGAAAAGTTGACTGAGAAGATGTCCGGACTCAGTCGTGTCTACTACAGCAACTCGGGTTCTGAGGCCAATGAAAAAGGCTATAAGCTGGTCCGTCAGTTAGCGGCATTGAAAAACAACGGCCAGAAACACAAAATCCTGTTCCGTGACCGGGATTATCATGGTACGACCATCACAGCTCTGTCCAGCAGCGGGCAACAGCAGCGAAAGGAACAGTATGGCCCTTTTACCCCCGGATTTGTCGAAGTGCCACACTGCTTTGCCTATCGGTCGCCAAACGGCGATGATCCAGACTTCGGGGTCCAGGCGGCGAAGGCAATCGAACGGGTGATCCTGCAAGAAGGGCCGGATACGGTGGGTTCACTGATCCTGGAGCCCATCACGGCGGGCGGTGGAGTGATCCCACCACCCGAAGGGTATTTCGAAACAGTTCAGGAGATTTGTCGAAAATACGGTGTTCTGCTACATATGGACGAAGTGGTGTGCGGTATGGGCCGCACCGGCAAGTGGTTCGGATATCAGCACTATGGTGTCAGTCCGGACATCGTCACCATGGCAAAGGGGGTGGCGAGTGGATATGCCGCCATCTCGGTGACGGTGACGACCGAAGATCTGTTTGGGGAGTTTCTCGCCGATGTTTCTGATCCGATGCATTATTTTCGTGACATCAGCACCTTCGGTGGCTGTACGGCGGGGCCAGCGGCGGCACTGGAGAACATGCGCATCATTGAAGAGGAAAATCTGCTCGACAATGTCGTCGAGATGGGCGATTACCTTCTGGGGCTTCTGTATGAGTTGAAGGAAAAACACTCCATCATAGGCGATGTTCGGGGCAAGGGCCTGTTCGCCGGGGTGGAGTTGGTGGCAGACAGGGCAACTCGGGAACCGGTGAAAGAGTCTATCGCCGCTTCCGTGGTCGCACACTGCCTTCGGGAAAGCGGTGTCATGATCGGGCGCACGAACCGCAGTTTTCCGAAGTTCAACAACACCCTATGCTTCAGTCCCGCCTTGATTTGCACTCGAGGGGATCTGGATGAGATTGTGGGGGCCACTGACCGGGCATTGGCAGCGCATGCCATCTGATGCCGTTCCGAGATGACTTTTGCCCATCAGGGACACCACCTGGATGGCATCGATAGGGGCTCTGATTCCACTTTTCTCTTTTGAACCTGAAGAGCAGGCTACGGAAATTTATCCGCTCATTGCATGGGCATGGATCTGCCCCAAATGGATGCGGGTCACATCCCCTATGGTCACAAGGGCAAAGAACGAGGAGAGAAAATGTCAGATGTCATGCAGTGACGGCCACCGGAGAAAATCATCCATCATAGCGTTATGCATGACCTCTCCCCGATTGCCCTTCTGGTTGTCTTGGTTCTGGCGGTTTGGTTGATATCGGCCACCATCCAAGGAGCGGGCATCATCTGGAGGAAGGCGGACAGCAGCATCCTGCGTCTGATCATCATTTTTTTCTGGCTGACGGCTTTCCCGGCAATGGCGGGAATCTCTCTTCTCGTCGGGATATTTGCCTGACCCGGCAAGGGCCCACTAGCCCGGATATTATGAGCTTTATCTGATCAGGGTGCCTTGGATTCAAGCACAGATTTCATGCCTGTAAGGCGGCATCTCTCGGCCTGCTCATGTTGATTTCGACCGTGACCCTTGGATTCGGGCCTGCCTCAGTTGAAAGCGTCTGTCTCTGTGTGTCAGATTTGCCCAAAGCGGTTGTCGAGACGATATCAGGGACGCTTGAGAGGGTAGGAAGCAGTCTCCAATCGAGGCCAAGAGGTTGAACTTTATTACCTCCACTTGTTAACTTGTCTTTTGACACTGCACTACAACCGACACTTGGAGAGAAACAACCATGAATCCGGCCTATTGGGCTATCGGTATTTCAATTTCTCTGGTAATCGCCGCCATTGGTGCTGCATGGAGGTATGGGGTATGGCGGGGAAAGGTTGATTCTGACCGGACCAACTTTCAGCAATTCATGCAGGAAGTTAGAGCGGATATAAAGCAAATCCTTGGTCGCCTTCCACCACCGCCTCCGGTGTCTGCGTCCAGCCCGCTTCGGTTGACTGATCTTGGAAGACAGATATCCCAGGATACCGGGGCGGAGAAATGGGCGGAGAGTGCATTCGCTGAACTCTTGGAAGAAATCGAAGGGAAAGACCCCTTCGGTATTCAGACGATTGCTTTTGACTACGCCAACCAATTTGCGCCGTCTGATGGACTGCTTGCCAAAATGAGGAACAGTGCATTCGACAACGGGCTGGATTTGGAGGGAGTGCGCCGGGTACTTGGGGTTGTGTTGCGTGATCTCCTTCTTCGTGAGCGCGGACTTTTACCTTCACCTCGCGACGGTCAGGATTAACCCCCGGTCACCCCGCAGTCTCGATTCAACTCCTAGGCGAGTCGCTGGTACACCCTGATTAGCGACCCCTATGGACCAATGATCCACCAGTCACATACTACCGGTACAGCAATTCTTTCCGGGAAAGGCGGCTTCGAGCACGGAAGCGCAACCCCCGGCCCCTCAATCCCCATTCCCCATTTAGGCATTCAATCCCGTTTCCGGTTGCCGGCCTGGAAGCCAATGACGGCGTGCATCGCGGGCCATTCCGGCAACTCCCGACGATGCCAAGGCAAGGGCGGGCGTGTTTCGGGGACTTGCGGGAATCCCTGAATTGTTAAAATGGTGCCGAGGGTCGGACTCGAACCGACACTGAGTTACCCCAATCAGATTTTGAGTCTGACGCGTCTACCAATTTCGCCACCTCGGCACTAATTGGTAATTATACCGTGTGTGTCGTGGAAGCTATAGGGCAAGGTGGTTGGTTGGAGACGACATTCCGTTCGAATTTGCCCTCGCTATATCCATAGACCAGGGTGGTTCCAGCGCAGAACCCGATGTCGGAATGCCGGCAGATGGCCTGCTGTCTGGAAACCGATACCGTCTTGTATGGCTTTCCGGTGATAGCAAAATTTCTGGTCGACGATTCACGATAAAAAGCAAGGGAAGACCACATCCAGTGGCTCGAAGGGGGGTGAATGCCGGTCGTAACCGCTTTCGTCATCGGAACAAGTAACTGACCCTGATTACGCATGGGTAACACTCGCAAGCTATCCCGCCATGGCATGCTGTATCCATCACGGGGACATCTCGGTCATTTGGCAAACCCTATCGCTTCACCGCAGTCGTGATCACTGGCAGAACTGATCCGATAGCCCGCTCTATTAGTCGCTTTTGGCTCGATTTCCTACCCGATGGTGCGGATGATCACGAGAGGATGGAACCAGGTGAGAGCGGGTTTGGAAAGTCATGGGAAAATGTTACTGTACGAAGCTTGCCACCGTTCCATGATCTGGAATCCTGTTGGGTTGAAAGGGATTTCCAAGTGAATCAGGGGTTCCGCTCCCAGATCTTGGGGGGCAAGGTTGAGATGACCAAGTAATTTTCTCTCGGATGAAATCGGTGGGTTGCCAACGTCACCGACAACGATAGAATGCGCGAATTCGACCTGCTCGTCATGGACATCAACGATTTTAACTACAGACTGCCCGAAGAGCTCATCGCACAATCTCCTTTGCCAAACCGTGATCGAAGCCGGTTGCTCTGGCGTGATCATTTCGATGGATGTTTGCGGAAAGGACAATTCAGGGACATCCTTGACCTGCTACGCCCGGGTGATCTCTTGGTCGCCAATGATACCCAAGTTGTGACCGCCCGCCTTGAAGCCCACAAGCCGACCGGAGGCAAGGTCGAAATCCTATTGGAACGAATATTGTCATCCGAACAGTTTCTGGCTCAGCTTCGTGCAAATCGCCCTATATCAGCTGGACAAGTACTGCGGGTGGCTGGCTGGATGTTAACGGTAGAAAAGCAGGAGGGGCGGTTTTATCGGATAACTACCGATGGGCAGGAATCGGTCGATATTTTGTTCCAGGACTATGGTCGGGTTCCGTTACCTCCTTACATCCGCCGGCAACCAGCATATGAAGACCGGGAGCGCTATCAGACTGTCTATTCCGCCATCCCGGGGGCGGTTGCCGCACCAACAGCTGGACTGCATTTCACCCAAAACCTGCTCCATGATCTGACCAGGAAAAATATCGGCTGGGCCACCGTGACCCTGCATGTGGGCGCCGGCACGTTTCTTCCGGTGCAGGTCAACAATTTGGAATCACATCGTATGCATGCTGAATGGATTGAAGTCTCGGAAGAAACCTGTAAGCGCATCAGGCAAACCGTAAAAAGGGGGGGCAGAGTCGTCGCCGTGGGCACCACGGTGGTCAGGGCATTGGAAACAGCGGCTCTTCGGGGAGAACTGCTTCCTTTTTCTGGGGACACGAACCTGTATATCCAGCCTGGATTTCGATTCACGGTAACGGATGTCTTGATCACCAACTTCCACCTGCCTAAATCGACGTTGCTGGTCTTGGTCTCTGCGTTTTCGGGTTATGACTCGGTGATGGAGATGTATCATTATGCGGTGAAACAACGCTTTCGCTTTTTCAGTTACGGGGATGCCATGATGCTGGATCGAATGGAATCGTCCGGATGATGAAATTCGAAGTCCTGGGGTCTTCAGGTAAGGCTCGCCGGGGCCGAATCACCTTGACTCGCGGAATTGTCGAGACCCCGGCATTTATGCCAGTGGGAACCAGTGCCACGGTCAAGGCGCTTACGCCTGAAGAGGTATTGTCCACGGGAGCCCAGATCATTCTCGGGAATACCTTTCATTTGATGTTGCAGCCCGGGATGGATGTGATCCATGCCCATGGAGGGTTGCATCACTTCATGCACTGGAACGGCCCGATCCTGACTGACTCGGGTGGATTTCAGGTCTGGAGTCTGGCGAAATTGCGAAAATTGACCGAGGAGGGGGTGATATTTCGGTCGCCGGTCGACGGGAGCCAGATTTTCTTGGGGCCCGAGACCTCCATGGATATCCAGACGACACTGGGCTCCGACATCGTCATGGTGCTGGATGAATGTACCGGTTATCCGGCCACACGTGAAGAGGTACGGCAATCGATGGAACTTTCTGCCAGGTGGGCGGCACGTTGCAGGAAGCATTATACGGGTAGAGGAGCATTGTTCGGCATTGTTCAGGGAGGCATGTATCCAGACATCCGAATCGAGTCACTGGATCGATTGCAGGATATTGGTTTCGAGGGCTATGCGATGGGTGGACTGTCGGTGGGTGAACCGAAAGAAGAAATGCTGGCCGTGCTGGATGGGGTCTCTGGGCACCTTCCAGAAGACTGTCCGCGCTACCTCATGGGAGTCGGGACACCCAGGGACTTGGTCGATGCGGTGGCCTTGGGTGTCGACATGTTTGATTGTGTCATGCCCACCCGTAATGCTCGTAATGGTTGGTTTTTTACCAGTGAAGGGGTGGTGAAAATCCGTAATAGTCGATACCAATTGGATACCAATCCATTAGACCCGCACTGTGGTTGTTACACCTGCTGCCACTACTCAAGGTCATATCTGAGGCACCTATATCGCAAGAACGAAATTCTGGGTTCCAGACTGGGCACTGTGCATAACCTCCATTACTACCAGAAAATCATGCGGCAGGTTCGTGAAGCCCTGGAAGCAGGGTATTTTGATACTTTTGCACGTAGTTTTACCGCCTAGAGTTCGTCGTTGGTTTTGATTTTTGTGTTAGCGTCCGTGGCAATGACTAGCGCTGATATTGTCCATCTGAAGGCAACCACTCACCAAATATGGAAATCATGATAAAAACCGGGTGCATTGATACGAACAGTCAGCATCAAGAGCAAAGCCAATGACTATGGCGCATCAGGAAAAGGAGTTGCGTCAAGAAAGCGCATCAGAACATTGGTTGAAATGGTGGCCACATCGTTATCGTAATTGTTGTGGGAAAGGCTTCCCGCCCATGCGATGGAACCGGTCGAAAAGACAGCGCCCCCACCAGCAGTTTCAAAAAACACCATCTCTGCTCGGATAATTTCTGCTTCGGAACCACCAAGCCCTGGAGCGGGATCATCCATGTCTTCAGGTGTCATCAGGTACATATCGGTATGTTGGTTTGATGTGGCTAGTACAAGTACATGAGGGGGCGTGCCAAGTGCATGGTTGGTTGCGTCGAGCTCAAGGCCAGCCGCTCCGCCCCCCGATAGACCATAATCACCGATTACGGGACCTTTGACACCTTTGAAAACAAAAGATACACGAGGGTTGCAACTCGACTCTGTCAGCACATAGGGAGACGAATGGTCGAATCCTTGTGAAACCATGCCGATTCCTACGAGTTCGTTTGGTGGGCGACCATTTCGTCTCCATAACCCTGTATATTCACCTATAAAACTGCTATAGTACTCCCCGGGAAGGGGTGCAAAAGCGCGTATACCATCTTCTGACTTGCGACATTCAATTACACCAGGAAGAGTTGGGTGGTAGGATATACGCCAATAGAATCCATTGCCACCTAGGTACATAAGACGACCTCCGCCATTCACAAATGACTGAAGACTATCTAGCATCTTGATAGAATAGTATTCTGGATGTGTCCCTGTAATCACTGTGCTGTAGTTTGCAAGAATTGTTAAACCTTCTGCTTCAAGATCTTCGTCTGTAATCACATCAAATGGATTGCCCAATTTCTCAAGCCAACCGAGAATATGGGTGTCAGCATTGAACTGCCATAGATTTGAACCTACTCCCCCAAGATGACCGATATGCTTGGGCTGCATGTTGACAATCGGTCTGAGGCGAGATGAATAGAACACACCACTACCATCATTATGTAAATCATAAAATGACAGGCCGATTTCAGGATGCGATTGCATATAGAGGTCATACGAATTCAGTTGAATAAGTCGACCACAAACTATTTCTGTCTCTGGTATATCAATTCCGATACGGTTGTTCGCATATGCGATATAACTTGCTGTTGGTAAAAGCAATACTACTGATGAAGTAGTTGTACCTCGCGGAGGACGAACTATAATGGGAATGTAGTATTCTTCGTTTCCACTGTACAAGTGAATCGCGTAAACACCGCTAGAAAATTTGCCTGGTAGCCTGATTTTAAAATCTGTTTCCCAGGAACAGTCATATAGGTCGTCATTATGAAAATGAATTGCTGCGTAGTGTTTTGGCTTATTCTTCCAGCAATGCTCTTCTCCATTCCATAAATGACCGCATACTCCACGTGTTGGCAGATTGACTAGAGTACCGTGAAATTCATTTCCTGAAATGTCGATAATCTTGTCTGTGGATATTCCGACGGAGAAGTCCCAGGCAGCGATTAAATCATCGCAATTCGTATCCACAGAATTCTCTATTTTTTCTACAGAAATAGGATGAGAAAATAAACATGGTTCTTCGATGCGCCCATTAAAATGTTCGACAGATGGTTTGTCTATTGACGAAGCAGCAGCGATCATGATCGGTACATCGGCAACAGAATGGATCATGTTTGTGAGATCGATATGAGATACATTGAAAACCTCTTTCATTCCTAAACAAGGCTGAAGTGGCCTTTGTGAAACAGTGAGAAGACTATTCTCTATATCGTAACTGCCAGTTACTAGATACCATCTTTGTGGAATGATTGGGACTCCGGTTGATACCTTCGAAACCCATCTTCCTTTCGATTTGATCTCGATTGATATGGCGCTGTTTATGTCGATAAAAAACTTGAAACCGCATCCAGATTCATGATCGACTTGACTCAGTATAGTTTGAGGTTCATCACCTGGTGTAGTAGGCCAGATGATTGCTCGCATTCCCAATGAAGTTTCTGTGTTGAATGGAGGTGCACCTTGAACTACAGCATAAGAACCGATGTTGATTGATTGATAACGGCCGTTGAAAGGGCCACCAAGATCCATGGGAACGAGTTCTTCTTGATATCCCGGTCCAGAAGGATTAACATCACCTTGAATCACACGAACAAGTCTTGCATTGTATTGGATCAATCCATTACAACTGACCATTACCCTGATAGTTTCACCTGGGGCGGCACTGATACGATCAGCATATCCGAGGATTTTTGGCATATCACAGTTCATCCGTCAGTGTCTGTCCCGTTCGTTCTTTCCATCGAAGTTTGAAGACTGCCCATTCCGCTTCAGCCAAGTCCGTAAACTCCACTCCCTCAATCGCTTGAACTAGTTGACCACGGGCTTCTGGCAGGCGTCCAAGCGTCCAACACTGGAAAGGCTCTTTCACAATCAGAACATATTTTCCAGATTTGGGGCCACCTCGCAGAAGATTCAGAACTCGCTGTAGACCTGGACTGGGCAAGCCGAGTGGATCTGCACGAAATTCTGCAGCATACTTGAGATCGTCCTTGGTGAGGCAATATCTAGACATTGAAACTAACAGTCATGGAGTGCTTGTGATACAGAATGCTTTATCTATTGGTGTAAGATATGGATATAACGTTCTGGCATATTGCTTCAGCTGCCTATGTCTTTATTCGGGTTTCCATACTGACATAAAATCCAAGATTTGAAATTTTCTAATAGATGTAAATTTAAAATTGGAAATCCTAATGGAACACGACATTTTTAATTGATCAGTTTGGATCCACCACTTCCGTTAAGAGGTAGGTTTCGAGTCTCTAACTACTTGTTCGATGGTCTTTTTGAGTTTGCTAAATAGTTCATCAATCTGATCTCGAGAGATTACAAATGGTGGAGCTACGATAATCGCTTGACCGATCGGTCGGCAGATCAGTCCATTTTCCAGTGCAACGATTGCAATCTTTTCAGCAACCATTTGTTCAGGCGGGAAGGGTGTTTTTTTCTCCTTGTCGCCGACCAGTTCCAAGGCGCCCATCAACCCGACACCGCGAACCTCGCCGATATTTGGATGTGATTCAAAATCAAGAAGCTGTTCCTGAAAGTAAGGTGATACAGAGAGGATATTATCGAATATGCCTTGATTTAAAATGATGTCGATTGCTTTCAGTGCAATCGAACAACCCACTGGATGACCTGCAGTTGTGAAGCCGTGTGGGAGTTCTTCATATTCTTCAGCTGCTTGATTCAACTTTTGAACCATAGATTCTGACAACAGAATTGCTCCCATTGGAAAGTATCCGGCGGTAATACATTTTGAAGTGACCAAGATGTCGGGCTTAATACCATATGCCTGGGAACCCCAGATTTTTCCGGTGCGTCCGAAGCCACAGATCACTTCATCCGCGATGATGGGTATATCATTTTTCTTCAGTACTGATTGTATGGCTTCGAAGTACCCTTCTGGTGGAAGAATCACGCCACCCGCCCCCATGACTGGTTCGGCGAAAAAGCCTGCAATAGTGTCAGGATCTTCTGCTTTAATCAGGGTCTCGAGATTATCGGCACATCGTGCAGAATATTGGAGTTCACTCTCACCTTGATTTGCATATCGCCAATGATGCGGACAGTCGGCAAAGAGAAAGCCATCAAGCGGCAATCCGAAGGCGCGAGAATAGTCTTTTCCCGTCATGCTAGTAGTAATACCCGTGACCCCATGATATGCATTTTTTCTAGAAATGATCTTTCGACGATGAGGTTTGCCGAGACTTCGGTTGATCATCCATAGCATTTTCACGATGGTATCGTTTGCTTCCGACCCTGAGTTTGTGAAAAACACTCTGTTCATCGGTACTGGTGCGATTTTAAGCAACTGTTCGGACAACTCAACAGCTGGTTCGCTTACGCGTCCAAAGAATGTGTGATAGGTCGGAAATTTCTGGTATTGCTTACATGCGGCATCAATCAGGTCCTGGTTGTCAAACCCCAATACCATATTCCAAAGTCCAGAATTACCTTCAAGATAACGATTACCGTATGTATCAATTACGTAGATTCCTTGACCGTGGGATATGACAACGGGTCCTTTTTCTGCGAGAGTTCCAAGGTGGGTAAAACCATGCAAGACTGACATGAGGTCGCGCACCTCCCATGATTCGGAAATACTGAATTTTTCAGGGTTCATGAATATTGCGCTATATGAAAAATTGTAACAGCCGGTTCGAATCAATTGCGCGACAAATCAGGCCAGGAGGGCGAAGTGTCGACATGTCATCTGCTGCCAACATTGCATTGATGATGGCTTCTTCGACCACTTCGGTCACAGCCATATATATCGGGTCGAACACTTCATCATTGATGATTTTCATCCTTAACATTGATCCCGCCAATTGCGGAACGGGTCCTCGATTAGCTGTGCTGAAGGCAAGAAAGAGATCTCCCGAGTTGTTACCTCCGGGTGTGCCACCTCGGCCAATCCCGATTGCGGCGCGTTTGGCTAGGCGATGTAACTGATGAGGAGCCATTGGAAGATTGGTCCCAAGGATGACAATAATCGAACCTTGTTCCCGGCTCATTAGCCGATCCTCAGGCATCGCCTTGCCAACATGATGCCCAAGTACGGTAAACCATGGCCTTAAACCGTGGTTCGCTTGGACCAGTGTACCGAGTACATATGTCTTTTCTTCGATCTGAATCAACCTGGATGATGTCCCGGTGCCCCCTTTGAACTCGTAGCAGATCATTCCTGTTCCGCCTCCGACATTCCCTTCCGCCATTGGTCCCGAAGTGGCTGAGTTCAAAGCAAGTAGTGCATCCTGTTCGGTGATGTGTTGACCGTTGATATCATTCAGAATTCCATCATAGGTTTCAGCCACGACAGGCATTGCCCAGAAATGCTCGGATTTCCATGTATCCGCATAATTCTGGATCATCCACCTAACTGCAGCATGGTGCACCATGCCGACACTATGGGTATTGGTAATACAAATCGGGCCGACCAGATAGCCGCCATCTCTTACCCAGTGGGTCCCGGTCATCTCTCCATTTCCGTTGAGGGAAAACATCCCCGCCCAGACGGGTTCCGGTTCCGGATTGCGTCCCAATGGCAGGATCGCAGTAACACCGCTTCGGACAGGACCTTGTCCCTGTACCAAGGCTCCCTCTCCCATGATCTTTGTATAGGAGCCGATTTCCACTCCTGGAACATCGGTTAGTGCGTTGTATTTCCCGGTTGTGCCCGGAAAAGGCAGCCCTAGTTCACGCCCGCGTGGCTTTTGATTGTTCATTTAAAATCAGGTGCGTTTTCGAAAGTAAAGACCGAGCGAGGCAATTAAGAAGGAAAAAACCAGCATCAGTGTAGCGATTGCATTGATTTCGGGTTTGACTCCACGGCGCAGCATGCCATAGATGAAAACTGGGAGCGTCGTCGAATCGACGCCTGCTATGAAATAGGTGATTACCAGGTCATCCATGGAAATGATGAAGGCGAGTAATGCCCCTCCAACTATGCCGGGTAGAATCCGCGGCAAGGTGATCCGTCTGAACGTGACCCATGGGTTGGCCCCCAGATCCGCAGAAGCCTGCTCCAAGGTATCGTCCATGCCTGCTAATCGGGCGCTGACAACTACGAAAACATAGGATATGAGAAATGTACAGTGTCCGATGATGATCGACACGAGTCCGAGCTTGATGCTGAAATTCACAAAAAAAACCAGCAATGCGATTCCAAGTACAATGTCGGGCATGACCATCGGCATATAGAGTAGACCTTGATAGAAAGACTTCAATCGGAAATGATGTTGATAAATGGCCAGTGCAGTAGCAGTACCTACCAAGGTCGAGAATATGGTCGTAGTAGTGGCAACCAGAAGGCTGTTCTTAACTGCGGCAAGCAGTTGATCAGTCGATTCCACATACAATGTCTGTTCAGTGAGTTTCGTCGGATTGCCGAAAATGGACAGATACCAGTCGAACGTGAAGTCCTTCCACACCATCATGTTGACCGGATGACTGTTGAAAGAATAGACCACGACAATCAAGATAGGCGCATAAACAAAGAATAGAAAAAGCAGACCATGCAGACTCAACAAGTGCTTTAACCATGAAATCTTCATCTGATGATTTCCGAGCGGCCGATTCGCCTCAGATAGATGATGATCAGTACAAGCATAGTCAGCATGATCATTACAGAAAGAGCGGATCCGAATGGCCAGTTCCTTGCTGACAGAAACTGCTGTTCGATCAGATTTCCGATCATCATCACTTTTGCTCCTCCGAGTAGATCCGGAACTATGAAGTTTCCTAGACTCGGAATGAATACCAGCACTGATCCGGCGGCAATTCCTGGAAGCGTGCCCGGTAGTATGATTCGGATAAAGGTCTGTAACGGGTTGGCACCCAGGTCAGACGATGCCTCCATGAGCGAGTAGTCCAGTTTTTCGATGCTAGCATACAAGGGGAGAAACATGAATGGAAGCAGGATATATGCCATCCCAATCAGTACAGCGGTTTCTGTATAAATGATGTCGATGGGTTCAGTTATGATACCTATACCGAGCAGTGTAGTGTTCAGAAAACCACTTGGACGCAGAATCAGCACCCAACAAAAAAGACGTACTATGAGACTGACAAAGAAAGGGAGCGTAACGATGAAGACAACGAATGTTCTCCACCGCAAAGGAAGCACGCTGACCCAGAATGCAGCGGGATAGCAGATCAATAGTGTGACTACGACATTGGTAAGCGCAAGTCGCACCGAGCGAAGAAATATCTCGACGTATACAGGGTCGAACTCTTCCCATTCATCATCGGCCCAGCCAAGAATTCGACCATAGTTCCAGTGATAAAAATTCCACTCGACTCCCCCGTAAAGCCCCGGCTCGAGAAAGCTGAATATGATCATGATCACCAAAGGCCCCAAGAAGAAAATACCGAGGAACAGTGTCCCCGGAGATAGCAAGGCCATGAGTTTTCGATGGTTCCGTTTTCTGGCTAGCATCAGGATTCGACGATCAGATGAGGCGTACTCCGACGGTAGGAGAGACGGACTGACTCACCTGTCCTGATCCGCCTGAACGCTTCATCGGTGGATCCTGTCGGTGTCGCTGAGATTGATGCGCCGTTGGACAGCTTGAATACATATTGCCGCGTAGCACCTCGAAAGATGACCTGTTCGAGAACGGCATCCAGTATGCCCAGCGAAGCATCAGGATTGCTTGGTGAAATGTCAAGGTCTTCCGGGCGGATGATCAGTGTTGCACTGACTCCCGTCTTTGGTCCGACACTGACGGGTATCATCAGGCCGTCATCCGTGATCAACATCGGATCTGCAACCGAGTTCTGGATCTTGCCGGAAAGCAGTATGCCATCTCCAATGAATTCAGCAACGAAGCGGGTTGTGGGTTGATGGTACAAGACTTCGGGAGGGCCGACCTGTTCTGTCTTTCCCTGGTTCAGGACGATCACTTGATCCGACATTGTCAGCGCTTCTTCCTGATCATGTGTCACGAACAAAAAGCAAATACCGAGTTCATGTTGCAGAGTTTTCAACTCAAGCTGCATGGACTGTCGCAAGTTGCGGTCGAGTGCTGAAAGCGGTTCATCAAGCAACAGGAGTTTTGGTCGATTGATGATTGCCCTTGCCAAGGCAACACGCTGTTGCTGACCTCCGGATAGCTGTGCAGGCTTGCGACGACCGAAACCCGACAGTCCCACACGTTCCAGTGCTTCGTCGACTCTCAGAGTGCGCTCGTTTCGTGGCACACCTGCCACTTCCAGTCCATAGCCTACATTCTGGTTAACAGATAGATGTGGGAAAAGTGCGTAATTTTGAAAGACGGTGTTGACGGGTCGTCGATAGGGTGGTACACCAGTTACCAGCTCCCCTCCAATATGCACTTCTCCTGAATCGAGATCTTCAAATCCACTGATTGCTCTGAGCAGTGTGGTCTTGCCACAGCCAGAAGGTCCCAGCAGGGTCACAAATTGACCCTGCTGAATTTTAAGCGAAATATTGTCAAGAGCTGTGATTTCACCCCCTTCTGGTGCAGGAAATCGTTTGACAGCTTCCTTGACCTCGGCGATGGGTTCCGAAACCTTACCGGTCACTGCGCAGTACGAACTTTTGTCCAGACTCGATTGTACTTTCGCAGGTCATTGCCCAAGTCTTCGAATATCTGCAGTTTTTCAATAACCTCTGCTGGCGGGTTTGTATTCGGGTTGGTCTTGAGTTCCACCGGCAACATATCCCTTGCGGGCACATTTGCAGTACCGTTGACTTGTTGCATGGTATTCAAAGCCGCAATTTCGGGTTGCATGTAGAACTCGAGAAATCGGATGGCACTGTCCTTGTTCGGAGCATCCTTAAGAACACAGATATCTTCCTGATACATGGTTGCACCTTCCGCAGGTATTACGAATCCCAGTTTGTCTGGCTCTTCCAGTGTGTAAAGTGTCGCTCCCACATACCAGTGGGCGGCCGCAATATCTCCTGCCTGAACTAGGGAAACAATGTCATACGTGAAGGACGATATTTTGTCTTTGCGTTCCAGCAACCATGCTTCGGCCTGCTTGAGGGCGGCATTGTCAGTGGTGTTGACTGAATGACCATTTTTTATCAGCGCCACTCCAATGGTTTCTCGTAGATCATCTAGCATGGTGATTTTCTTGCCCTTGTCGGGTAGAGCGAAGAAGTCGTCCCATGTTTGAATTTCACCTGCTTCGACCTTGTTATAGAAAATACCGACTGCACCCCAAGCATAGGGTAGACAGAACGAGCTTTCAGGGTCCAATTTGGAGCGCTTGTTAGCCGGATCAATGTTTTCAAACCCTTTCAATGTGTTTACTTTAGCATCATGCAACAAATCTAATTTCTGCATGATGTCTCGCATATGAACAGATGGAAAAACAATGTCGTAACCAGTAGCACCAGACTGAATTTTAGCCAACATTTCCTCGTTTGTACCGTAGGTATCGAGGGTGACTTCAATTCCTGTTGTTTCGGTGAATCTGGTTAGAACTTCCGGGTTGATATAGTCGCCCCAGTTATAAACATTGAGTTGCCCTTGGGCAAACACTGCGGGAGCAGCGGTAAGTAATAGACCAACTATCGCCATGACAGACTTAACGGCTCTCAAGCCATTGACTCGAAATTTGGTTTTGAATCTACGCATCTTATACTCCCCATTCTTATGATCCTGAAGTTTGAAATTTTGTGGTCAGGCGGATAACAAAGAAGCTACAGCCTGGCACGACATATGGTAATGTAACTAATATTTCTTAATTACACAAGGTAATATTTCTTTCAAAATTGCCAAGAATCTATCATAAAAGGCACTCCTGCGCCGGCTGGCGGGAATTACTCCTTCCCGTCTTCCGTTCGTGGATCAATGCGCTGCCCGTTATAGAGGCATCTCCCGCCGACCTGTTGCCAGAATAGTCGTGTCTTGTCATTTTGTGGTAACACGAGAGACCATTATATCCATACAAAGTAAGTTGTCCGGGAGGTGGCATTGTTCATCCGGAAGTAATATTCCGACGGATGGCAATTCAGAAATCAAAGATACCGCCTAAAGTAACAGAATATCATGCGAGACATTTTTTCCCTTTCGACGCCGATGACTTTTCCGAAATTCGAGGAAAAACTCAATGGCATATTGCAAGACCTTCCCAGACTAGAAGCCCAAGTGGCGCAATACATGGCACTGAATATCAGCGACCTGAGTTTTGAGACTGGTGCTTCAATAGCTAAAAAAGTTGGAGTTAGTGAAGTGACGGTAAGTCGATTATTGAGACGTCTAGGATATCAGGGTATGCGTGGACTCAAGCAGGCACTTCGCAACGAATTGTTCAATCGGGAACCTGATATAGACAGCGAAGCAGCAGTTCAGGAAGTGCCTGATGAGATGGCCCGTAATATGGATCTTGAATATAAGGCACTGGGAGAAATCTACCAGCAAAGAGCGTCTCCGCTGTGGGGTCGAATCGTACAGTCGGTTGTTGGAGCCGAGAGTGTGTATGTCACGGGGTTCCAGTCTGTTCGAGGAATGGCAGAAGATTGCGCACGCAGATTGGGAGTGGTCCGTGGAAACGTGCGGTTTTTGGCCGCACATGACAGTATGTTGACCGAGTGGCTCGATTGGGGCGATAACACAGAAAGCATGTCGCCACGATGTCTGATCATGATCGATGTGGTTCCCTATGCCAAGGAAGCCCCAATACTCTCGAAACTATGTGAGCGGAACCACCAATCGTTGGTCATATTCACGGATGAGATGTGCCACTGGGCCAAGAACTACACCGATATGGTCGTATACGCAAGTACTCGAACGGGACTGATTCTCGAGTCTACAGTGGCGATCAATGCTGCACTGAACCTGATGGTTAATTCAGTTGCTGGACAATATTCCTCGACTCTTACTGATAGACTGGACAGATGGAAGAATTACACTCGGGCACTTAAACTTTTCTGATTTTCACAAATAGCTAAGTTCGATTTGAGTAATTTTGAGTCAGTTTTTTGGTGATGGGTCTTCATCAGGGTTTCGCCAATCTGGTGACAGTTGACCAGGTCAAATTGAACGAACGGCTTCATATAGATGGCACAAAGCAGGTGACACATAGAACTGGTGGATTTCAAAGATGCAGTGGTGGCAGCTCGAATGGGCAGGAGTGTGCAAACGAGAATTTGAGATGATTGGTAGTGTGAATAGCTCATAATGGCAATCACTTTGAAATCTAGGTTGAAATATCAGGAAGACCGGGAAAAGACATGAAATCATCCAAGCAGTAGCAGAGGGTTAATGAAGAGAGCGAGGGACCACTGCTCATCAGGATGGCCGGTCGCCGATTACTGGAAGACCCTGCAAGTGGCGTGGATGAATCTTGATCAAAGCCGTACTGGTCGAAAAGCGGATTTAAGGAGGCATGAAAAAATTTTCGTGATAAAATTTTTTCTGTCAGATAAAATCATTATTTTTGATTCAGTCCCACAATGATTGGAGTCTAGATTGTTCGGAAAATTTCAAGTTCTGATGAAACAAGGCCATCGTCCACCACACTGATTATGAGTGACCCAGGTTGGCATTCGTCGTGCTTTATAGGAAATCGTTCTATTTTCTAATGAAAAATCAGCAAATTCTTACGGGAAGATGGGTGGATGGAGGCGCATGATATGCATCCAATCCGAGCAATGGGCCGCTATGGAATCCTGATGCGCCATTTGTTCACAAATGAGTGCGCTTGAGACCAGTTGGTCGTTCTTAGCTTAAGGCAAAAGGACCAAGTTGCCAATATACCTTTGAATCTCGGTCCTGACTCATCAAGTTCGGCAGGCCACAACAGGCCAGAACCCCTTCTTTGAAGCGCAAAACAGCTTCCACAATCAGAGAATCACTCAAAATGTTCGACAAACAATTATCTATTGAAGCATACGACCCGGAGCTCGCGGCAGCCATCCAGAGAGAGACCGAGCGCCAGGAGCACCACATCGAATTGATCGCCTCGGAAAATTTCACCAGTCCGAGGGTCATGGCGGTACAGGGTTCTCAACTGACCAACAAGTATGCCGAAGGCTATCCGGGAAAACGTTACTATGGAGGTTGTGAATATGTCGACCAGGCGGAAGTGCTGGCCATTCAGCGCGCCTGCAAGCTATTTGCCGCCGATTACGCCAATGTGCAACCGCATTCCGGCTCTCAGGCCAATGCGGCGGTATATATGGCACTGATGGAGCCTGGCGAAACCGTACTGGGTATGAGTCTGGCCCATGGAGGCCACCTGACGCACGGTGCCCATGTGAATTTTTCAGGAAAGATCTACCATGCGGTTCAGTATGGGTTGAACACGGATACGGGTGAAGTCGATTATGATGAGGTCGAGCGGCTGGCGACAGAGCATAACCCAAAAATGATCGTGGCCGGGTTTTCCGCCTATTCGCGCATTATGGATTGGCAACGGTTTCGCACCGTCGCGGACAAGGTGGGGGCATATCTTCTCGTGGATATGGCGCATGTCGCCGGACTGGTCGCTACGGGGCATTATCCCAATCCGGTGCCAGTGGCCGATGTGGTGACCACCACCACTCATAAGACTCTTCGGGGTCCCCGGGGTGGCATGATCTTGGCAAAGGCCAACGATGGTATCACCAAGAAGCTCAATTCCTTGGTTTTTCCGGGTACCCAGGGGGGACCCTTGATGCATGTGATCGCGGCCAAGGCCGTTGCCTTCAAGGAAGCCATGGAACCCGGTTTTCGAGATTATCAACAGCAAGTGGTCGACAATGCCAAGGCCATGGTGGCAGTGTTCCTCTCAAGAGGGTTTGATATCGTGTCGGGTGGAACGGACAATCATCTGTTTCTCTTGAGCTTGATCAACAAGAACATCACTGGAAAGGATGCCGATGCGGCACTCGGCCGGGCCAACATCACCGTCAACAAGAACTCTGTGCCCAATGACCCGCGGTCTCCATTTGTGACCAGTGGTCTTCGAATTGGCACCCCCGCCATGACTTCACGGGGTTTTAGTATAGAGCAGGCCCAGCAGGTCGCCGGATGGATTTGCGATATCTTGGACAATATGGGGGATGAGTCAGTGGTAGACCGGGTTCGAGATCAGGTCATTTCGCTTTGCAGTCGATTCCCGCTGTATTCCGATGTGGCACCCGGAACCCGGGAGTTGCCCTGATCCGCCAAGAGATGCGTGGTCACCGCAGCGGGAGTCCATGCTCGCGATTCACCCGATTCGAGGTGTTGTACCGGGTGATCTGACAACTGGTTCGCTCCGGTATCAGCTACATTCAGGTCCGAAACTTGCCAGTTTGTCGTTCGAAACTGGCTATACTCGATTTCATGGATATTCCCTTCGATGAATGTTATGAGGCGGTTCGGACCCGGAATCCGGAATATGATGGGTGCTTCTTTACCGGTGTGATCAGCACTGGAATTTTCTGCCGTCCGATTTGTCCGGCCATCACCCCCAAGGCAGTTAATTGCCGGTTCTTTCCATCAGCTGTCGCCGCTTTGCAAGCCGGTTTTCGTCCCTGTCTTCGTTGTCGCCCGGAATCAGCTCCCAACAGTCCGGCCTGGAATGGTGTCAGAACCACGGTGTCCCGAGCACTGCGCCTCATTGATCAGGGGGTGCTGGACGATGGCGGTGTGGAGTCATTAGCCGAAAGATTGGGCATCGGTTCCCGCTATTTGCGCAGACTGTTTGCCCGGCATGTGGGGGCGAGTCCGACCCAAGTCGCGCGGTCCCGACGGCTGTTGCTGGCCAAACAGTTGCTCACCGACACGAATCGGACCATGTCCGACATTGCATTGGCTTCGGGGTTTTCGAGCATACGACAGTTCAACCATACTTTCTTCCGTATCTATGGCAAGAATCCCAGTTCACTTCGGCGTACCGGCGGAGGGCCTGCATGAAATCGCTTGAAATGATGCCCTATCAATCACCGATCGGCATGATGGATGTGATCTTGGATGGGGATATCTTGGTCTGTATGGATTTTTCCGACAATCCTGAACGCTCTAAATGCCTCTTGACGAGACGCTTTGGCCAGATTGAAATGATTCGATCAAGCCATCCCACACCGGTGCATCACGCTCTGGACCGATACTTCAGCCACGGTGGCGACCCGTTCCATGATCTTCGTCTGGATACGGGTGGAACCCCGTTTCAGAGCAGTGTCTGGTGCGCACTGAGACAGATTCCACCCGGAGAAACGATTGATTACAGTACTTTGGCGCGAAAAGTGGGCAATCCGAAAGCGATTCGGGCAGCGGCATCTTGTAACGCGCGTAATCCCATTTCAATTATCATTCCCTGTCATCGGGTAATTGGTCGTGATGGCTCACTTCGTGGTTATGCGGGCGGTCAAGAGCGCAAACGATGGCTCATCCAACACGAGCAGCGCTGCCTGAAAGACAATATAGGGGAACTGTCGGGAACAAGGCGGTTGCTGAATCAAAGATAGCTTTTTCGATCCTTGCGGGACTTGCCCGCCTTTTGGATGACCCGTCCTCGTATTGCAGAAGGGCCATCAATTGGGATGTCGATGATTCCCTCCTTCAGTGCGTGCAATCGCCAGCCGTTGTCGTCAATCAACAATTGCCGAAAGAGCAGTTCATCTCCGTCGGCACCAATCACATAACAACCGCTTTCCAATACTCCGGTGGGTTCACTGATAACGATGCAACCCCGTGGGAATTCCGGCTCCATGCTCGAGTCGGTAACCTGCAGGGCATAGGGCTCATTATTGGCACATCCATCCATATCAATCTGATCGGTTCGAAAATTCTGTGAGCATGGATTATGACATAAGTGACACAGTCCCCAAGACCCACACTAGCTAGTGTACTACTTATCGCTCCAAGGACTTTGCGCAGACGTTTGACCGCCGCCTTGTGAGCACAATCGCTCATGAGATGCACGTTGTGTAGCTTCCATCGTATCGCGGGCAGTTGCTTGATATGGTCGAAGGGCATCAGATCCCAGTCGGGATCGCCTTGTTTCATCGCTAACAGGAACTTGCGCTCGTTTTCCGTGAGTGCCATGCGTACCCAGGCAAAAAGTTGCTCCCGCGCCGCTTCGAGGATCATCGGCCCTCGTCATTCAGTTCTTCCCTGATCCATTCCCGCCAGCGGCCAAAGCACCGATGGGGGGCTTTCAGTCGCCATAGTCCGGTGGCAGGTCGCGCCACGGGGCCCCGGTCCGCAGCATCCAGCATACCGCATCGGGAAAACGTCGGTAGTCCCGGGCTCCCCCGCCCCACCAGCTTCTTCAACCCGGCAGATGAGATTCCAGCAGGGACCAGACGGGGTCTGAAATATCGTGCCTGCGGTGGGAACCGGTCAGGGCAGTTAACCAAGGGAATTTCTTCCGTGAAGGATATCCTATTCGCCCTTTTTGGTGACGACAGTATCCTAAGTCATATGTGCAAGAATAAGCCGGAACATGTTCCATGTGTAGTTCATTTTGACGATCATCAGAGACAACGGCCGACACAGACAACAGATCAAATTTCAGGCACAAAAAAAGCACTGTCAAAAAACAGCGCTTTTCGTGGTTTGTGATGGTCTGGGTTGGTCTTGCGTTTTGGTGCCGAGAAGAGGACTTGAACCTCCACGGGGTTGCCCCCACTGGCACCTGAAGCCAGCGCGTCTACCAATTCCGCCATCTCGGCACGGAAGCAAGGGATCGGAATGTACCCTTTGAACCTGTATCAAGTCAACGCAAATCGAAGAAAAGGAATGGTTGGACTATGCGACATTTCACCTCGCAGTCGCCTTGCCATTATGGAGCCCCAGCATATGCCGACCGAAAATCGTGGGCTTGATCTGTCAATTACCGGTGTTTTTCGGTATTCTCCGCGCTTTTTGGCATCCCGTTAGAAATCGCCATGGAAACTCTTAACGAAATTCGTGAGTCCATCCGGTCCGGTGTTGAGCGCGTCGTCGCGCTCAGGGGGTTCCTTTGACTATGATCAGCGGGTAGAACGGCTGGAAGAGGTCGATTTGCGGATGGAGGACCCGAACCTCTGGGATAATCCAGATGAAGCGCAGTTGCTGGGTCAGGAGCGGACACGGTTGATCAAGGTGGTGGACGGACTAGACAGTATCGACAAGGCCCTCGAAGAGGCGTGTGAGTTGCTCGACCTGGCCGAACAAGAAGGCGATGGCGAAACCCTTGAGGAGGTGGCTGCCGATGTGGGCCACATCATTGAGCGGATTGAAAAGCTCGAGTTTCGCCGCATGTTCAGCGGAGAGGGCGATAGTGCGGACGCTTTCGTGGATATTCAATCGGGTTCCGGTGGCACCGAGGCCCAGGATTGGGCGGACATGCTGTTGCGCATGTACATGCGCTGGGGCGAGGCGGCGGGTTATCAAGTGGATCTGATCGAAAAGTCCGAGGGGGAAGTCGCCGGTATTAAGAGTGCCACGATCAAGTTTGGCGGGGAATACGCCTATGGCTACCTGCGTACCGAAACCGGGGTCCATCGACTGGTCCGAAAAAGCCCCTTTGACTCTGGCAGCCGACGCCACACGTCCTTTGCGTCGGTTTACGTCTATCCCGAAATCGACGACAGCTTTGAGATTGCCATCAATTCCGCGGACCTGCGCATTGATACCTATCGCTCCAGTGGGGCGGGTGGGCAACATGTCAACCGGACCGATTCTGCGGTGCGAATTACGCACATGCCGTCCGGCATCGTGGTGCAGTGCCAAAACGACCGTTCGCAACATCGCAACAAGGCGGTGGCCATGGATATGCTGCGGGCCCGGCTTTATGACGCCGAATTGAAAAAACGACGCGAAGCCTCCCAAGCCGAGGAGGACAACAAGGCGGATATCGGCTGGGGGAGTCAGATCCGCTCGTATGTGCTCGATCAGTCCCGGATCAAGGATATTCGAACCGGGGTGGAAACCAGTCACCCCCAGTCGGTGCTCGACGGCGACCTGAACCGATTCCTGGAGGCTAGCCTAAAAGCCGGTCTCTAACCGCGCTCGCGCCGCTTAGCCTATTCGCATGTCGGAAGAAAACGAACAAAGCCTGTTGCGCCGTCAGAAACTGGCGGTCCTCAGAGAAGAAGGCATCGCCTTTCCCAATGATTTTCGGCGGGACGCGCTCGCCGCTGACCTGCATCGAGCATACGACGAATACCTGCCGGAACCCCCGGTGAGGGTGCGGGTGGCGGGACGCTTGATGCTGCAGCGGATCATGGGGAAGGCCAGTTTTGCCACCCTCCAGGATGCCAGCGGAAGAATACAGCTGTATGTTCAACGGGATGCATTGCCGGATGGGGTGTATGACGACCAATTCCGGAAGTTGGATATCGGGGACATCATCGGAGCAGAAGGCAACCTGTTTCAGACCCGTACCGGTGAACTGTCGGTTCGGGTCGATCATTTCCGGTTGCTGACCAAGTCCCTGCGGCCCCTGCCGGAAAAATTCCATGGATTGACCGATGCCGAGACCCGATACCGACAGCGGTATGTGGACCTCATCATGAATGAAGACACCCGGGAGGTGTTCCTCAAGCGATTCAGGATTATCCAAACGGTCCGTGAATTCATGCTAGGCCGGGATTTTCTAGAGGTGGAAACACCCATGATGCATCCCATACCCGGCGGGGCCGTGGCGCAGCCCTTCGAAACGCATCACAATGCGCTGGACATGCCGCTTTACCTGCGGGTCGCCCCGGAACTGTATCTCAAACGTCTGACCGTCGGCGGATTGGAGCGGGTGTTTGAGTTGAATCGTAGCTTTCGTAATGAAGGCGTGAGCACTCGGCACAATCCCGAATTCACCATGCTGGAGTTCTACTGGGCTTATGCCGACTACCATGACTTGATGGACCTCACAGAGAATCTGATGCGGCAGGTCTGTCAATCCATCAATGGCGACCTCACGCTGTCCTATCAAGGTGAGGCCATCGATTTCGGTCCCTCCTTTGCCCGCTTAACCATGCGCGAGGCCATCTTGAAGCACAACCCCGGAATCGATGCAGCCGAACTGGAGAGACTGACCGCCGTCAGGGCCCTTGCCCGAACACTCGGGCTGGAAGTCAGTGGCCATGAGGGGTTGGGCAAGCTTCAGACATCGATCTTCGAAGAAACCGTGGAAGACCATCTGATTCAACCCACGTTCATCACCCAGTATCCTGTGGAAGTTTCTCCCCTGTCCCGACGGAATGATGGCAACGCGAATGTCAGTGATCGGTTCGAGCTTTTTGTGGCTGGGCGCGAGATCGCCAACGGCTTTTCAGAACTCAATGATCCAGAAGACCAGACGGAGCGATTCCGCCTGCAGGTCGCCGAGAAGGCATCAGGCAGCCAGGAGGCGATGCACTTCGACGCCGACTACATTCGCGCACTGGAATACGGCCTGCCGCCCACAGCAGGAGAGGGAGTGGGGATCGACCGTTTGGTCATGCTGTTGACGGACAGTCCATCAATTCGTGATGTCATCCTGTTTCCCCACATGCGACACGAGAACGGATGATTCGGCCTCTCGAACTGCTCATCGGTCTTCGCTACACCCGCGCCAAGCGGCGGAACCACTTCATCTCGTTCATCTCCGCCACTTCCATGATTGGCGTGGTGCTGGGCGTCTGGGCCCTGATCTCGGTCATGTCGGTCATGAACGGCTTCCATCAGGAACTTCGAGACCGAATCCTGTTCGTCGTTTCCCATGTCACGGTCAGTAGCTATCAAGGTGGTCTCGAGAATTGGCAGGATGTGGCCAACGAGATATCCCGAAATGAGGAGGTGATGGTGCAATCACCGTTCATTCTGGGTCAGAGTATGCTGACTCGAGGGCGGCAAGTGACCGGAGCACTGATTCGCGGCATCTTGCCTGAAGGGGAACAGCAGGTGTCGGAAGTGATGAATCACATTGTGGAGGGGGATCCCATGGCACTGCGTCCAGGAGAGTTCGGCATCATCCTCGGCAAAACCCTTGCCCGCAAACTGGGCGTTGAATTGGGGCAGAAGGTGACGGTTGTGGCTCCCAAAGGTCGCGTGACCCCAGCCGGCTTGCTACCTCGACTCAAGCGGTTCACGGTGGTCGGTCTGTTCCAAATCGACATGCACCAATATGACAGCGGCATCGCACTGATTCATATCGATGATGCTGCCCGGCTGCTGGATATGGAGGGTCAGGTCAGCGGACTGCGTTTGAAGCTGGAGGATGTGGACCGTGCTCCATGGGTCGGGCAGCAAATCAACCTGCAACTGGAGAACCGGTACTACGTTCGCGACTGGACTCAGGAACATGCCAATTTCTTTCGGGCCCTGCAGATCGAAAAGCGGGTGGTGTTCATTGTGCTGACGCTCATCATTGCGGTGGCGGCCTTCAATATCGTGTCGACCTTGGTCATGATCGTGACCGACAAGCAACCGGATGTGGCGATACTCCGAACCCTCGGGATGAGTCCGGCCAGCGTAATGAAAGTATTCATGGTTCAAGGCACTGTGATCGGCGTCATCGGTACCTTCCTGGGGGCCATCTTTGGCGTGTTGACGGCACTGAACGTGCAAACCATCATCCCGGCCCTCGAACGACTGTTCAACACCGAGTTGTTTCCGGTGAACATTTATGTGATCACGGATTTTCCGGCCGAACTGCGCTGGCCCGACGTGACCTGGGTGGTCATCATTTCCCTGACTCTCAGTTTTCTGGCCACGTTGTACCCGGCCTGGCGGGCTTCCAGGGTCCAGCCCGCGGAGGCGCTCAGGTACGACTGATGCCGGACGGTGAATCCCCTATCGTTGTGGCGACTGGTGTCAGTAAGACCTTCCGGGAAGGCTCCTTGGTGGTCGATGTGCTTCGGGAAGTCGATTTCCGGGTGGCCTTGGGTGAACTGGTGGCGATTGTCGGGGCTTCTGGCTCGGGTAAGACGACACTCCTGCACATCCTTGGCGGTCTGGCTGTACCCTCAACCGGCACGGTGCATATCCAGCAAAAAGATGTCAACCGACTGTCACAGAAAGCCCGCGGAATCCTGCGTAATCATGCCTTGGGTTTTGTCTACCAGTTTCATCACCTATTGGATGAGTTCTCTGCCCAGGAAAATGTGGCGATGCCATTACTGATCCGACGTGTAAACCCCAAAGAAGCCATGGAACAGGCAGCCGAAATTCTCTGCCGGGTGGGCATGGGTGGCCGGCTCGGACACCGGCCAGCGGAACTGTCAGGCGGTGAGCGTCAGCGGGCCGCCTTGGCGCGAGCCGTGGTGACAAAACCGCAATGTATCATGGCCGATGAGCCTACGGGCAATCTGGATACCCGAACGGCCGGTTCGATTCATGACCTGTTGGTCGAACTCAACGAGGCCATGGGCACCAGTCTGGTGGTCGTGACGCACGATATCCGCTTGGCAGAACGTATGGGGAGAATGGTCTCACTGGAAAATGGCGGCCTCGTGCCACGGTAGCCGGGGCTGACGTGGTGCCAGTGCAGTGATGCCGCTGGCCCCAGTCCCTTGTCAGGTCGATCAGGCTGGCACCGGTCTGGGTCCAATTGGGAGTGCCGCTTTTGTCAATCCCCATCGCCCCGGGGCGAACAGGTCCTCAAGTTCCCCGCTTCAATCCGCGTGTAGATATCAGCTTGTAAATTGCCATTGCCCCACCATACTGCATTACATTGTCACGATACAATGCACTTAAATGAACGACCAGCCGCAAAACGCAATGGAGTCGGACGCCGAAGAGAATGAAAGCCAGACGGAGCAGGTGGAAATCGTCACTGATCTGGCCCGTCCGGAAGATGTGCTGCCCAGGCAGTTGTTGGTGTTGCCCTTGGAAAAGAAGCCGTTCTTCCCGGGTCAGGTTCTTCCGACGATCATGGAAGCGGAGAAATGGGGTCCCCCACTGCAGGGGATTACTGAAGCCGGCAATCCGGTAGTCGGTGTGGCCTACACAGGCGGGGTGGCGCCGGACAAGGTCAGTTGGACCGACTTCCAGTCCATGGGTACGGTTTGCCGTATCCATCAGATTGAACAGCAAAACGGCACTCTGCATGTCATCATGGCAGGACTGCAGCGATTTCGCATTGATACCTGGGTGACACGCGAGCACCCGTTTACTGCCCATGTCACCTACTATCCGGAACACACGCCTTCGGAGTCGGTGAAGGTCAAGGCCTACACGACTGCGATCGTCAACCTCATCAAGGAACTCTTGCCCTTGAATCCCATGTATGGCGAGGAACTCAAGATGTTCCTCAGCCATTTCGGTCCGGGAGAACCCTCTCGGCTAGCAGATTTCGGGGCCAGCCTGACGACGGCCGCCGCCGAGGAGTTGCAGGATGTTCTTGAAACGTTGAACCTACAACAACGGCTGAAAAAAACGCTGGTACTGTTGCAGAAGGAACTGGAAATCGCCAAAGCCCAGACCGAGATTCGCGCCCATGTGGAAGGCGAGATGAACAAGCGTCAACGGGAAGTCTTTCTCCGCGAGCAACTGAAGTTCATCCAGAAGGAACTGGGTATTTCCAAGGATGACCGGGCAGCCGAGATCGATGCTTTGCGTGAAAAACTCGAAGAGTGCATTGTCCCTGAAGCGATTCAAAAGCGCATTGACGAGGAACTGGAGAAGATGTCCGTTCTTGAGCGCGGTTCGCCGGAGTACACGGTGACACGGAATTATCTGGATTGGCTGACCGGCGTGCCTTGGGGGAAGGTCAGTGACGATGTATTGGACACGAAAGCGGCGGCGAAGATTCTTGACCGGGACCATGAGGGTCTGCAGGAGGTCAAGGATCGGATTCTGGAGTTTATTGGAGTGGGGAAGATGCGTGGCAGCATTGCCGGTTCGATCATCCTGCTGGTAGGTCCCCCCGGTGTCGGCAAGACATCACTTGGACGATCAGTCGCATCGGCACTTGGCCGGCAATTCTATCGGTTCAGCCTAGGGGGCATGCAGGACGAATCAGAGGTCAAAGGACATCGCCGCACCTATATTGGGGCCATGCCGGGTAAGTTTGTCCAAGCCTTAAGGGAGTGTGGGACCGCCAATCCGGTGATCATGTTGGATGAAATCGACAAGGTCGGCCACAGTTACCGCGGCGACCCGGCCTCCGCGCTTCTGGAAGTCCTGGACCCGGAGCAAAACCGGGATTTCCTGGATCACTATCTGGATGTACGGGTAGATCTGTCCCAAGTGCTATTCATATGCACCGCCAACCAGTTGGACACCATTCCGAGACCTCTTCTTGACCGGATGGAAGTGATGCGCCTTCCCGGGTATCTGGCCGCAGAAAAAGTGTCCATCGCACGTCAGTATCTGTTGCCGAAACAGCTCGAACGGGCGGGTCTGAAGAAACGGGGACAGTTGAGACTGTATCCCACCACCATTCGACGAATGATTGAGCAGTATGCTCAAGAGGCCGGCGTGCGCAAACTGGAAATGCTGCTCGGATCCATCGTTCGCAAGGTGGTCATGAAACTGCTGTCGGGCGAGGTCGGCCCGATCCATGTCAAACCGGAAGACCTGGAAGAATATCTCGGCCAACCGACATTGAGCAAAGAAGAGCCGATCCGGGGGGTGGGAGTCGTCACAGGTTTGGCCTGGACCGCCCTTGGCGGAGCCACGTTGAGCATTGAGGCGAGCCGAAGTCATCAGTTTGCCCGGGGATTTCGCCTGACGGGTCAATTGGGGGATGTGATGAAGGAATCAGCGGAAATTGCGTACAGTTATGTGATCGGCAATGCCGAGAGCCTGAACCTGGATCCCGAGTTTTTCAAAGAATCCATGATTCATCTTCATGTGCCGGCGGGGGCCACCCCGAAGGATGGGCCCAGTGCAGGCATTTCCATGGCGACCGCATTGATTTCCCTGGCCCGTGGCCGGCGGGTGAAGCCTTCCTGGGCAATGACCGGTGAACTCTCCCTGACCGGCAAGTTGCTGCCGGTGGGGGGGATTCGGGAGAAGGTGGTGGCCGCTCGTCAGATGAAAATTCGCAATCTCGTCCTGCCTTTGGCCAACAAGGGCGATTTCGACTCCTTACCGGACTATATCCGCAAAGGCATCAAGGTCACCTTTGCCGCCGAGTACCCGGAGGTCTGCAAGGCACTGTTCCGTCGGGCCGCCTGAACTGGTCCAGCACCCGCTCGGCTTCATGTCTTTGCAAGACTGTCATCACTGGATATTCGATATGGATGGCACCTTGACCATGCCAGTGCATGATTTCGATGCCATCCGTCGGCAGATCGACATTCCCCAGGGCACTCCGATTCTCGAAGCCATCGGTCGTATGGGAGCGAAAGCCGCGAAAAAGGCCCGCCAGCGGTTGCACCAGATCGAGATGGAACTGGCGGCCTTGGCGACTCCGCAACCCGGTGCCAAGGAGGTACTGGAACATCTCGCGTCACGGGACTGTACCTTGGGGATACTCACCCGGAATGATGAGGAAATTGCCGAAGTCTCGCTGCATGCCAGCGGTCTGGACCGCTGGTTCCCATCCCACCACATTGTGGGTCGGGAAACCTGCCATCCGAAACCCAGCCCGGCGGGGGTGCACCATCTTTTGGATCTTTGGGGTGCATCCGCAGAAAAGACCGTGATGATCGGAGACTATCTTTATGATATTCAGGCGGGCAAAAGTGCCGGGGTCAGAACCATTCATTTTGATAGCTACGGGCAATTTCTGTGGCCCGAGTTCACGGATTTTCGGATCACATCCGTCTGGGAGATTTTTTCACTACTGGGATAGATGTCCAGTGACCCGGGCACCAATTCTTTCATGATGCTCCGATCGACTTGGCCCTGGTTTCTTTGGGCGTAGCAGGATCAAATCGATCGGAAGCTCCTGACACAGGGCATTGATCTTGTCTTGCATATGTTTTTCGAAGACTCCGACGGCCATATGATTCGCTCACCGAATAGGAAGTCAAACTGGATTCATTCACATGAATCGTGAACCAATGTTCGGGGTCAAGACCAATTGTCGGTTGAATGATTATGGCAGGAATGTGAAGTGGCTGGGCAGGTCAGGGATCACCCCATAGCGGATATTGATGGTAGTAATGCACAAAAAATCACTGAGTCGAACTGCATCTGTAACGACTGAATGGATATTTGCTGTCATTCTGCAGGCAGCAAGTTTCTCTGGCACAACCAAGGCGAGTTAGTGTTATGAATCAGGGCCTTTTCCCCAAGCCTCCGCCGGCCGACCCCTTGCCGCTGGATATCTGGTTGCACCAGGCGGGTCGGGCCGGTGTCGGTCGGGAGCCGTTCTTTCGGGGACGCGATGCCGAATTCGAGGTCTTCCGTCAGGCGCTGTGCCGTCTTCAGGAAGGGCGAGTCGGAGGCGACACGATGGTGTTCCAAGCTGCTCCGGGTGCTGGCAAGACCGCCCTGATGGGCGAGTGCCAAGAGGCCGTACGACGCCATTCGACCCCACAAGATCCTTGGGTGGCGGTGTCCATGATGCCCAGCTCCCTGCGGTTCCCCGACGAGGTGGTCTGGACCATAGTTGAGGCGGCCAGGGCGGAAATCAAGCGCCTTCGGGAGATGACATCCGGACCGTCGCCCGAAGGCTGGAGGATTGGCTGGAGCAGGGGAGACGGCTGCTACAAAGAGTGCCGGGCTGGGACCTCTCGGTGGGGGGCGACTCCGGGAGCCGATGGAAAAGCGCGAGATCCACCGAGGAATGGTTCGTGCAGGCTGGACCGTGGCTGTCAAGGTGCCATCTGGTGGTGTGTGTGGACGAGGCGCAGAACACGCCGGTGGATCGCCGGACCCGGGAGGTACTGGATTGTCTCCACCGTCATCCCCAAGGCATTCCTTTGGTGGCGGCGTTTTTCGGGTTGAGCGATACCCAGAGCGTGCTGCGCCAGTGCGGCCTATCGCAATTCGCCGCCGGACGGGTAGTGAACCTGGAACCGCTCGCACCGGACGAGGCGGCCGCCGCCATCCGCAGTACCTTCGCCGTCTATGGGTTCGCCGGGATGCCCGAGGAACAGGACACCTGGGTCAACCGTCTGGCCGAGCTGTCCTAGGGGTGGCCACAGCACCTCAATCGGGTGGCGGTGATGGCGGCCCGGGTGCTACGGGATCATGGCGGGCGCATGGAGAGATATCTGCTGGAACAGGCCCTTGCTCTGGGCCGGGAACGCAAAGCGGTGTATTATGCCAGCCAGTTGGCGGCGGGATCCGGTCGACCCTGGGTGTACAAGGCATTGGCCTTGGCGGCGGAAGAGAACGACGGTCGGCTGTCCATCGATCGCATCGAGTCGCTGACCGAGGCGGTGCGTGGAAAGACCGGCGAATCCGTCGACCACTTCCTGACCCAGGCCCTGCATGCCGGCCTGCTGGCACCGGTACGGAACCGGCCGGACTATTACCGCATTCCCATTCCGTCCTTCGGGGACTATCTGCGGGCCTTGCCGGTGGAGCCACTTCGGGCTTGAGTCTTTTTGGCGTACGTAATCTGTCCTGTAATCAACAGGGGTCAGGTGTGGGATACGAAATATTACCCAGTTGGGCATGACGCTCAAGATGATGTCGATTTCGCGGTTGGTATTGCGGTGCCACCCGATTCAATGTATTCCGTATTATTGCGGCTCGTATATGGCCATGAATGAAATGAATCCGGGGCATTGGGCGCAGTTCGCCGGTTCAGCCGTTGAGAATCAGGGCCCGGCATCATGATATCTTTTGACTGTGCGATCTATGGCAATGATTCAAATGACCCGTTCGGGTTTCTGACTGCACCGATGCGATGTGAAATGGAAAATGTCCAACCCCAATCAGTTTTCGTGGGCAAACTCGAATGAGTCGAAGTGAAAGTGTTCCAGCAACATCCCCCTTTGGCTAAGATGGTCTCGGATTGCATCCACCATGATGGGTGGACCGCTGGCATAGACATCGAATGGTCTGAAGTCCTCATAGGCCTCCAACACAGCCTGATGGGCAAATCCAGTTTTCCCGGTCCAGGTCGCTGATGTAGATTCCGACAAAACCGGAGTGTATCGAAAATTCGGCAATGCGCTTGCCCAAGTTCGGGACAGAGAATCCAGATAGAGGTCTTTTTCGTCTCGAACACCCCAGAAGAGGTGGATCTGGTACTCCTCCTGAGCGGCAATGGCACTTTCAATGAGACCTTTGATCGGCGCAAAGCCAGTGCCGCCTGCCACCATGATGATGGGACGCTCCGGACTGGTTTGCAGAAAATAGGTCCCGAAGGGGCCTTCGAGGCGTAACAGGTCACGCTCTTTCATCGAATGGAACACTCTGGGCGTGAAATGTCCATCCGGCACCAGACGGATATGGAGTTCCAGTCCTTCTTCCTTGGTGCGTTCTGGCAAGTTGGCGATCGAAAAGCTGCGGCGTTGACCGTCTTTCAGGATCAAGTCAATGTACTGACCCGGAATGAAGTTGAATTCTTGTGTCTTTGGGAGCGCCAGATTGAGTCGCATGACGTCATCAGCCAGCCGGTCCATTTTGTTCACTCGACAAGGCAGCATCTTGATCTGGATATTCCGACCCGCCATGACCTCGACAGCATCGATGGTGACGTTCTCCAGCGGAATCGCTTGGCAGATCAGCAGCTTGCCCTGTCCTTTCTCCTCTTCGGTGAGGGTGAACTCCTCATGATGACCATAATCGACTGTGCCACGGAGCAGGTTGCACTTGCAGGCCCCACAGATGCCGTTACGGCAGCCATAGGGAAAGATGCGATTGTTCCGCAGTGCGGCATCCAGGATGGTCTCACCGGGTTGGGTGTCGAATTGCTCTTGGCTGTCATTGACAGTGACGGTAAAGGACATCGCGCGATAGAATGAGTTACGCTGTACGGGTGCGATTGTAACGACTTTGTGGCGAAATTCCATGCCAGAACTTCCTGAAGTAGAGACCACTCGACGCGGCATAGAGCCCCATCTGCAGTTCGTCAAAATCCGCGGGTTGATTGTGAGAAATCGCCGTTTGCGCTGGCCGGTGCCACCGGATCTCGAAGACCGGGTCACGGGACGGACCATTCGGTTTGTGCGGCGGCGGGGAAAATACCTGCTGCTGGGCCTGCCTGCAGGGGGCCTGCTCCTGCATCTTGGCATGTCGGGATCCTTGAGGGTGTTGTCCGATCCCTTGCCTCCACCGGGCCCTCACGACCATGTCGACCTTCTAATCGGAGAAGGGCAGGTGCTTCGTTTTCGTGACCCCCGGCGATTTGGCTGTTGGTTGTGGCAATCGGGTGACTTGTACCAGCATCCCTTGCTGAAGCATCTGGGGGTGGAGCCGCTGTCGGATGAGTTTACCGGGGAGCGGTTCTGGCAGGACAGTCATCGCCGTCGGACCGCGATCAAGAACATTCTCATGAACGGAAAAGTGGTGGTCGGGATCGGTAATATCTACGCATCCGAGGCCTTGTTCAAAGCCGGCATTCACCCAGGGAGAATCGGCAGCCGGATTTCGCGCCAGCGTTATCAGACCCTGGTCACCGCGGTGCGCAGTACCTTGCAAAGCGCCATTGATCATGGGGGTACCACGTTGCGGGATTTCACCCAGGCCGAGGGTAATCCCGGTTATTTTCGTCATTCCCTGCAGGTGTACGGCCGGGATGGGGAATCCTGTGATCGTTGCGACTCACTGATCCGTAAAACGACTCAGGGTCAGCGTACAACATATTTTTGCCCCCGATGTCAGCACTGAATGTGGAATGAGTAGTGATTTGAACAGTCGTCATGGCGCCAGCATTCTCCTTCCTCGACTGTAGAACATGGCCCACCTAAAACGTGTATAGGTTCTTGGGACTGGTGCATCAACATATTTCAGCGTTCCCTGGGTTAAGTCGGTTGGGATGCGTGTTCACTGTCAGTGGCCATTTGAAGTAAAGCAGATGTCAGCCAATAGCGACTTTTGACTCTCTCCGGTCACGATTTACCTGTGATCGGCACCATGGGGACTGTTGGTGAAATGGACAGTTTCCAGAGTGCGTCCCCGGGCTGATTGGAAGGTATAGGTGTGATGACAGGTGGTCTTCTTCTCATCGACCCCAAATCAAGGTAGAGAAGAGGTGGCCTTCATCGGGTCAAGGCTATGCCTTATCAGAAGATTGGAGAGTCCAGCAGTAGGAACCAACCGGCTGCCGAGCAGGGTATAATTCCCGACATCAATTCGATGAACCAGTCGAAGCCTGTGGCGCCTGAAAAAACACCCGATTCCCGTACCTGATTTCCAGACACTGATGCTTCCTACATTGAAGGCTGTTGCTGAAGGTGGGGAAATGAAGTTGTTCGAAATGCGTAAATGGATTGCCGCTACCGAGGGTTTGACGGGAGAAGACATTCAGGAGATGACCCCGAATGGACGAGAACCGAAGTTCGCATATAACATCAGGTGGGCGGCGTCTTATTTGGAGAAGTCCGGCCTCCTGATGCGAGTCAGCCGTGGCGTTTTCCGGCTGACGGAAGAGGGTGGTCAACTACTGGCCAGAAAGCCGAATCGCATTGATAAGAAGCTGCTTGAAGGGTACCCCCGATATGTCGAATGGATGCGCCCATCGGTTTCTCAGTCCTCTGATAGGAATATGGCGGCAAATTCAGGAGATGGCCAGTCCGAAACACCTGAAGAGGAGTTGGCTCGTGCTGTTCGCCAGATCCACGGCATCATTGAGGCGGATATACTCCATCGGATTCAAAGTGTAACGCCGTTGTTCTTGAAGCGGGTGGTTGTTGACCTGCTCATCGCGATGGGCTACGGTGGAGAGGACCCCGAGAATGGACGTGTGACACTGAGAACAAGCGATGGTGGCATTGACGGCACCATCCGTGAGGATGCGCTCGGGCTGAACGAGGTCTATGTCTATGTGCAGGCGAAGAAGTACTCTGCTGACCATAAGGTAGGCGAAGGCGACTTGCGTAATTTTGCTGGAGCCATTGATGCGACGAACGCGAACAAGGGTGTGTTTGTCACCACATCCGCTTTCACTAAATCAGCGGTAAAGTATGCTGGCCGCAGTCCCAAGCGGATCATTCTGATTGATGGAGAGAAATTGACCCAACTGATGATCCGGCATGGGGTCGGGGTGTGCACATGGCAAGCTTGGGAAGTTAAGCGGGTCGACGAGGACTACTTCGGTCAGGAAACAATGTAGTCCATGCGTCTATCGTGGAACGAGATTCGCGCCCGCGCTGCTAATTTTGTCAATGAGTGGCAGTATGCGTCCTATGAGAAGGGAGAGACGCAGAGCTTCTACAATGCCTTCTTCGCGATTTTCGGGGTTCAGCGACGCAGCGTCGCCCGCTAAGAGGAGCATGTGCGGAAACGCCCGCGCTATATCTTGGTCAGCGACTTCAAAACGTTCGAGTTGTACGATCTGGATGAAAGACAGAGAGTTTCCTTCCCGCTTTCGGATTTGCCGGAGCATGTCCAGGCACTCGGTTTCATTCTGGGCCAGGAGAGACGAGTATTCCGCGATCAGGACCCAGCGAATATCGAAGCAGCGGAACTGGTTGGTCGTCTGCATGATGCCCTGTTAGAGACCGGTTACCAAGGCCACGATCTCGAATGTTTCCTGGTTCGCATCGTGTTCTGTTTGTTCGCGGACGATACCGGAGTGTTTGAGCCGCGAGACATTTTTCTGGAGTATATTGAGACCCGTACGAAAGAGGATGGAACGCACCTTGGTGCGCAACTGACCGAACTGTTCCAGGTGCTGAATACACCACAGGAGAAGCGACTGGCGACGCGTGACGAGGTTCTGGCCCGTTTCCCCTACATCAATGGCGGTCTGTTTGATGGACTCTTGCGTATCCCGGCTTTCGATGCGGAGATGCGTGAGAAACTGTTGGATGTCTGCCGCTTCGACTGGTCGAGTATTTCACCCTCAATTTTTGGTGCGCTGTTCCAGTCTGTGATGGATCCGGAAGAACGTCGCGCCCAAGGTGCCCACTACACTACCGAGAAGAACATCCTCAAGGTGATCGAGCCTCTGTTCATGGACGATCTATGGGCGGAGTTTGAGCGAATAAAGGGGCGCCGCGACAGAGGGCGCCTCTTCGCGCTGCAGCAATTCCAAGGTGAAACCCGGTTCGATGTCGCGGCCCTGCACGCTGCGATGGACGGCCAACGGCGTTCTCGGCGGCTTACCTGGAAGGATGTTGCCACGGAATCTGGAGTGAGCGCGGTGACGTTGACTCGCCTTTCTCAGGGCTGTCAGCCCGACGTCAACAGCTTGGCTGCGCTAACTGCTTGGCTCGGCATGGCTGCCGACCATTTCATGCGCAGCGAATCAGTTGCCAGGCTCGGTGCGCCCAGTTCCCTGGATCAGATATCGTCGATCATCCATCGCGACCCCCGCCTCAATCCTGATGGGGTCACGGCGCTCAAGGAGATGATCAAGGCGGCCTACGCCCGACTGCGCATTGACCGGGATGAAACAAGCGAGTAGCAAGACTGCGTGATGCCGCATCCGCTGAATGTCCCTGCCGGTTCCAGGATCGTCGCTCCTTACGTCACCTCTGCCTGCATCTCTTTCATCACCTCAAAGGCCTGCGGTAAGCTCTCAATCGTTACAGCTTGCTGTGGCATCGGGGTGCTCTTTCTTGCGGTTGTCGTGAACCACAGGGAGTACCCCACTCCCACCTGACACATAAATCCTTACGTCATCGCGCATCTGCGCACCTTGACATCAAGACATCAACATGGTAGGTATACCGTCATGAGAACAACGCTGAACATCGACGACGAGATTCTTGAGGCGGCCAGGTCGATTGCGGGAGAGCGAAACCTCTCGGTAGGGGCGGTGCTGTCCGACCTGGCGCGGCGCGGATTGCAGCCGGCAGGCGCAGGGCCGCGCAAGCGCAAGGGATTCCCGGTGTTCGACATCTCTCGCGACGGCACCGTCCTGACCCTTGATCGCGTCAGGCGGTACGAAGACCAACCTTGACCTTCCTGCTTGATCTCAATCTGCTGCTCGCCTTGGCGTGGCCGTCGCATGTCCATCACGAGCCAGCACACGCATGGTTCAAGCGGGAAGCCTCGACCGGCTGGGCCACCTGCCCGCTGACACAGCTCGGGTTTGTCCGCCTGTCTTCCAACCCGGCGTTCACTTCGGACGCGGTTTCGCCGCCCACGGCGCTTTCCCTGCTACGGAACATCACCGCCATGGACGGGCACGAATTCTGGTCTGATGACATCGACTGTGCGTCAGCCGGCTTTTCCACCGATATCCGGATCGTTGGACATCGTCAGGTGACCGATGCCTACCTGTTGTCCCTTGCAAGGGCAAACTCCGGGTGCCTGGCGACGCTGGACCGCCGTATAAGCCGCCTCCTCCCCCGAAGCGACCGGCCGAACCCGCATCTGAAGATCGTCGAAGCACACTGAGTCGCAGTGGCAATCAGCATCAATCGCCTCGGTCGCCGTGAAGTGCGGTTCATCGACAGGAACCCCGTTGCCGGGACGTATTCGGGATGCCGGGGACCCTTCAGCCGTTCATCGCCTCCTTCAGCGATGAGGCGATGCGCTCGGATGCCTTGCGCAACGGGTCGTCGGCGAGATGGGCGTGCGGACGGTGGTCTGGGCCTGGGTGTGGCCGAGGATGCGTCCCACCATCGGCAGGCTCTCGCCGCCCATCACCACCTTCGACGCGAACGTGTGCCTGAGGTCGTGAATGCACACGTCCTCCAGCCCCGCAGCCCTGCGCACCCGCCGTCATGGCTTCTGCAGGTCCGTCAGATGTGCGCCCTCGCCGGGCAAAGGCCTGCCACTCTCAATTATCCGCGGGAGCCTAGGTTAGGGGCCCGCCAGGCAACACTGCGCCAATTGGCATTGAACCGATCCTTGGAAGGGTTGGGCTTTCGTTCGATCGGGCGGTGACTGGATTTCAGCCAGGTGGCCGTGTCTCCATGGATTCGGGCATTGGGTGAACCCGTGGGGACCGTCCGCGCCGCGCTTCCTCCCTTCGGGCGGCGCCCTCATTCCGGGAGCGCGGCTAGTGTTGCACTTCGGAGTGGAAGTCGGGAACAATTCTGGTTACTGACTCAGCCACCACTAATGGACATTGAGCACCCCGAGTTCTTACCAGGTGTGAGAAGCCTGCCTGTCAAACGCCATACCCGGTTTTATCGGCTGACCGCCAGAAAAGTTGAAATCATCCGTATCCTACATGGCCGCCAGGATCCACGACACCATCTGAAATAGCCGGATATATCCCACTGATACTGACATTCATGCGTCGCCGGTATAACGGATTGCCGGTATGCTTCACCCGCTTCCCTCATCGCAGGTTCCGCGATGTGGTGTCTTTTCTGGCGCTTGACTCGTTGATTGTGATCACGAAATCCGGCCACAGAAGCGAAAATTGATCAGAACTGGGCTGAGACAAGGACCCAATCCAATAAAGACGATGTTATTCTTAAGTATCACATGAACTAAGTTTCATATTGGCCAGTTTCATATCGGATTGACGCAAAAATGGATGTATTTTTTCTCAAGAGATGTGATATGCTTGGTCTAGTTGCCCTATGGACTTCGCAATCGTGTAGAATGATAGTGTGTTGAGTTGGGTCATTTTGTCGTTGGTTGGGGCTCAGCAGGTAGTCCTGATTCAATCGGGTAAAGCTCGACGCCATGGGTTCAGAAATAGCGGTTGCGAACCGCATAATTGATTTGCCGAGAAATCCTTACATCTGTTTGAGAAAAAAACCGATCCGGAATTCCAATGTTGATTTCTCTACATCCAGGTTCCATCAATGGGTTGCTGTCAAATAGGCGGCCGCCGGTCGGAAGGGTTGGACTGACCCTCAAGGTGATCGTTCTGTCCTCGTTCCTGCTGCTGGGTGTGCCCTATGTCCAGGCCGACAGCCCGAGCGTTTCGGGCCGTGGTGAGGTGACTTTGGAACCATTGAGTATAAATTGCCAGGGTATCGGTGCGGTGGTGGACGGATCCTCCTTGGGCCCGTGTCGTGTCTATTCCGGCACCGGGCAATATGCCGGTTCGGCCGATGCCTCGGGTGTTGTCCTGCCCGATCAGGCGACCACAGGAGTGACGGTGTCGTCTGTACTGGAGTTTGAAACGTCGAAAAGCGGTTCTGTGACGCATGGTCATCCGGGGGTTGACCTCTCACTGGTCGATGATCCCGCTCTGGAAATCGAGGACATTCATATCCGCCGCGTTTCCACCTCGCTATCGGGTTCGGAAGGCACCTTGACGGTCGGCAAGAACTGGAGTGATTTTCAGGACTTTTTGCCCTCTATGGGAGACATGCTCGTTACCCGCGGACTGACGACAGACCAGTTGTCTTGGGCGACCCGAAGTGAGCTTGGCGAAATCAAGTTGACCCTGGAAGGCAACTATGAATTGGTGGGACACAACCTATCGCTGGATATGTCCCAGGATGATGTACAAAAGGCAGGTGGAGCCCCCCTTTCATCCAGCTTGGTGGTGTCCTGGCGTGGCAGCACCGATGAACAGCGAAGTCTGTACGGGATTTCCGCGATGGGCCGCGAACTGGAGCTTGTGGATGATCAAAATTCCGGCTCTATCCAGGAAACGACGGGTTGGGGTATGAATCTGTTTGGGGGTTGGCGGTTCGGAGATCTATTTGCTGCGATTAGCATGACTTTGGGCAACAGCATTGACAGCTTCATTCTTGGCCGCCAAGGGGATCGTGAGGCGGCCATTGCGGCCACCCGGTACCTGCAATCGGGAAATTCCATCAACATCAATCCCGCCTTGAATTATCGGCTGAGTGAAAACTCGAATATTCATCTCTCCATGAATCGTTTTTCATCGGATTCGGAAACCCCTCCGCATGGCGTGGAGACGTTGGACACCATTCATCTTGGATACACTTGGACTCCGTGGCCCAGCACCCGGGTAGGTATTGAACTGGTCGAAAAGGATGTCGAAGGGTTCGGTTCCATGCAGGACTCAAGGAAGGTCAATATTCGGGCCAGCAAGAGCTTCTAATCCCAAAGCGACCCCCGGGCGGCCCTCAAAAGCGTATCCGTGATCCTGCTCTCCAGGATTCTGCGCACCTTGCCCATCCTTGGCGGCACAATCATCCGGTCATGACCCTGGGCCCGCCTCGGGTAGAACTGCCCGAAATTCGCGGACCAGCCCCAACCGGGTTTGCCGTCAACCGAAAGACCTCGGTTGGTGGGTATGGCAAGTTACCCCACGGCAGGGAGCTCACCAAATTTGCGGCTGAATCGTCTGGTGGAGACAGGATGTTGGCGGTTGTCCTTCATGGGGGGGTTGGACACTTTCTTATTCTTCAACACTTGGGATACCTCTTCCGCATCGATTTCCCCGGTCGGTGCAATGGGTTGGGGTTCCGTCGGGCTTTCCGTAAGTGGCAAGGCGGCCTCTTTGTTCGCAGCGGGATGGGGCCCATCGGCTTTCTGACGAGATGGTTCGGGGTGTCGTTCACTCGACTTTGCCCTGGAGGCGGCTTTCTTTTCCCGTTTGACTCGTTTTCGGTCCGTCACTGTCTGGACGGGGGCTAGCAGGTCGGGCTCAATTTGGGTTTTTGGCAACTTGTGGCCGATGAATGCCTCGATTTCCATAATGGAGTAGGCATATTTCCCGCAGATGAAGCTGATGGCTTCTCCACTGGCGCCCGCCCGGGCGGTCCGACCCACACGATGCACATAGTCTTCGGCATCTTGAGGAAGATCATAGTTGAACACATGCCCAACGGACGGAATATGGAGGCCGCGGGCCGCGACATCGGTAGCCACCAGGACCCGTTTTTTTCCTTCCTTGAAGTGGGTCAACAGCTTTTCCCGTTTCTTTTGGTGCACATCGCCGGACAAGGTACCACTGTTGATCCCGTTTGCCTCCAAGACATCGGATACTTCTTCGGCGGCGTGACGGGTGTTGACAAAGACGAGTACGCGGTCCGAGGAAATTCGTTTCAGCAGATTGACCAGAAGGGGCAACTTTTCATCATCACCGGGGTAGTAGCTGGTTTCCTTCACCCGATCGGCCACGACTTCGTCGCTGTCAATTCGGATTTCCATCGGGTCGTTCATATGCTCATAGGCGAGTTCCATGACACGATAGGACAAAGTGGCGGAAAACAGCAGGTTCAGCCGTTGTGGGGCGGGCGGCATCCGGCGAAGCAGGTATCGGATGTCGCGGATGAAGCCGAGGTCGAACATTCGGTCCGCTTCATCCAGAATGGCCACTTCCGCATGCTTGAGGGTATAGAGGTTCTGGCGATAAAAGTCGATCAGACGGCCAGGTGTGCCGACCACAATGTCGTTGTCTCCCGACAAAATGTGCTTTTGTTCCTGATAACCGGTTCCGCCATAAATCAGCCCGATGTTAAGTCCGGTATGCTGATTGAGCAGCAGGGCATCTTTGTGAATCTGGATGGCCAGTTCGCGTGTGGGAGCCAGGATCAAGGCGCGGGGTTCACCTTGGCGATATCCAGGCAAGGGCTGGTGGGTTAACAGCCGATGGCAGCAGGCGAGCAGAAATGCAATGGTTTTTCCGGTACCGGTCTTGGCTTGTCCGGCCACATCCGATCCGTTCAATGCATGTGGAAGGGATTCTGCCTGGATCGGCGTGCAAAATTCAAAACCGGCTTCTTCCACGCCCCGCAGCAGGCGTTCATCCAGTGGCAGCGCACTAAACTTCTGATCGGTCAGGTGATGTTCTGTCATACGTGATCTTGACCTTCATTGCTTGATCAGGTCGGAAGGGGGGATTCGTGTAAAATATGCCTTGATTCAAACAACCGGTACCTGCATATTACGGTGATCCATCCCCAGACCTAATGTTATCCCATGTCCAACAAAATTGTTCATATCAGCGATGCCTGTTTCGCTGAAGAAGTATTGAATTCCGATGTCCCTGTTCTGGTCGATTATTGGGCCGAGTGGTGTGGACCCTGTAAGATGATTGCGCCGATATTGGACGAACTGGCTGACGAATATGGTGCCAGGTTGAAGATTGCCAAGCTTAACATTGATGACAATCCCGAAACACCACCCAAATTCAATATTCGTGGCATCCCGACCTTGATGCTATTCAAGGATGGCAATGTCGAGGACACCAAGGTCGGTGCGGTCTCAAAGTCTCAGCTGATGACGTTCATCAATAGCAATATCGAATAAGAGAGGTTTGAATCAAGTCCTGGCCTGTGCAAAATGGACGAAGGATCCAGAAACCGATGCCAAGGCTTGGGCTCGGTAGGTATCAGGGGAATTTCCGGTTGAATCGTCGCGCGAATACTGCAATACTTCGCCAGTGCTGGACATCTGTCCTTTACAGTATTATCATCCCCCAGTAATCGCATCCTCCAGGCAGTTGTTCCGACTGCACCAGAAATAATTGAACGGCGGGAATATTCCGAACCCTGCCGGATCACCAGCCACCTAGAGCGCAAGGTTCAGCGCATCCATTCAACACGTAAGATCTTCCCTATGTCGATCAGCCCAGAAGTCAAACCCAAGACACACCGGAATCTGCCCAGACAGCATCTGTCACAGGAATTCCAGGATCTCCCGCCCATCAGTCTGACTGAACTCAAGGAGAAAAAGCCCATCCAGCTGGCGGAACTGGCTCGAGAACTGAATCTCGACCACATCACGCGACTGAGGAAGCAAGACCAGATCTTTGCCATTCTCAAGGCCCAGGCTCGCAAGGGCCAAAGAATTATGGGCGAAGGGGTAGTCGAGATTTTGCAGGACGGTTTCGGGTTTCTGCGATCAGCCACCTCTTCCTATCTCGCGGGCCCGGATGATATCTACATGTCGCCCAGTCAGATCCGACGGTTCGGGTTGCGGACGGGGGATACGGTTTCTGGACAGGTGCGTCCACCCAAGGAATCAGAGCGCTATTTTGCGCTGCTGAAAGTCGAACAGATCAATTTTCAGTCGCCCGAGGAAGCGAAACGGAAAATCCTGTTTGAAAACCTGACTCCTCTGCACCCGGAGGAGTGCCTGAAACTGGAACGCGAAAATGGCTCCAGCGAAGATCTGACGGGCCGGGTCATTGACCTGATCGCGCCCATCGGCAAGGGACAGCGGGGATTGATCGTGTCCGCGCCCAAAACCGGGAAGACCGTCATGCTCCAGCAGATGGCCCAGTCGATTACGGCGATGAATCCGGAAGTGATGTTGATGGTCCTGCTGATCGACGAACGGCCGGAAGAAGTGACCGAGATGCAGCGCACTGTCCGGGGAGAAGTCGTGTCCAGCACCTTTGACGAGCCGGCGGCCCGTCACGTTCAGGTTGCCGAGATGGTGATCGAAAAAGCCAAACGTCTGGTGGAGCACAAGAAGGATGTCGTCATCCTGCTGGACTCCATTACTCGTCTCGCCAGAGCCTACAATACCGTCGCGCCAGCTTCAGGCAAGGTACTCACCGGCGGGGTGGACTCCAATGCCCTGCAACGACCGAAGCGGTTTTTCGGCGCGGCGAGAAATATCGAGGAAGGGGGCAGTTTGACCATTCTCGCCACGGCTCTGATTGATACCGGTTCCAAGATGGACGATATCATTTACGAGGAGTTCAAGGGGACCGGGAATATGGAAATTCATCTGGACCGCCGCATCGCAGAAAAACGGGTCTATCCGGCCATGAATATCAATCGCTCCGGAACTCGTCGGGAAGAATTGCTGACCGACCCGACTGAATTACAGAAAATCTGGCTGCTCCGCAAACTGTTGCATCCGATGGATGACCTGCAGGCAATTGAGTTCCTCCTCGATAAGCTTAAAGTCACCAAGAACAACGCCGAATTCATCAAGTCGATGAATCGATAGCCGACCCCGAAGAGCCGTGCGACTGGGAAAAACAGATAGTGCTTGGGTGGCCGCTTGACTTGAATTAAGGCGTCTTTTTCTCTACCATCGCCAAGCTCTGCCCCCCTTATATGAGGAATCAGATATGAAATCAGGCATTCATCCGGAATACGGCGAGATCACGGTTATGTGCGCCTGTGGCAATACGTTCCAGACCCGGTCCACCTTGGGCAGGAACCTGCACGTCGAAATCTGCTCAGCCTGTCACCCCTTCTATACGGGCAAGCAGAAGGTGGTCGATACAGCTGGCCGAGTCGGTCGGTTTCAAGCCCGGTACAACCGCAAATAACTGGGGTTCTGGGCATCGCCTGGAGACAAGGCGCCGAGGCGCCTTTTTCATGCCCCGACTTGAAGTCACCCTTGGCCTTCATGTCCCCTGCGGCACACTTGTCACCCGGTTCGCATGGAGACATTCCGTATGACGCGGCTCTGGAACTGATTTCACGCCAATTGATCTCGGCTGACGTCAGCTTTGGTCACGGAACCATTGATGCACAGGTCGAGGCGAATTGGTTGATCTCAGCGGGATGTGGGCTGTCGCCGGACCAGGTCGACCTCCTTGCGGATTTCACGATTCCATCGGAATCGTGGAGCGCGATGGTCAGCCTCCTTGACCGTCGTATCCGAACCCGTCAACCCATGGCCTATCTGCTGGGTGAGGCGTGGTTTGCCGGGTACCGATTTTCGGTGGACAATCGGGTAGTGGTCCCTCGCTCCCATTTTGCCGAATGGTTGCCTGATCGCTTTGCTCCCCTGGTCCAAGCCGACCAAGTCCACTCCATCCTTGATCTTTGTTGTGGCAGTGGATGCATTGGCATCGTGGCCGCCCTGGAATTTCCTGAGGCCAAGGTGATGCTGAGTGACCTGTCAAACGACGCTCTTGATGTCGCCAGGCAGAACATCCGATGCCACGGGGTTTCCCATCGGGTGACGATCCATCAGGGAAATGGACTGGAGGGGATTGATCGTTGTTTTGATTTGATCCTGTGCAATCCCCCCTATGTGGCTTCCAGTCGAATGGATACATTGCCCCCCGAATACCGGGCTGAACCGACGATGGGACTGGAAGCCGGAGCAGACGGACTGGACTTTATCGCGGTGCTCCTTGAAAATGCGCATCAGTACCTGAATCCCGGGGGGACACTGATCGTTGAGGCCGGAAGTGCCGGCGACGCAGTGCTGGCCCGTTGGCCTTTGGTCCCGTTCACCTGGCTTTGGACGCAATGTGAAGAGCCCGTGCTGTTCATGCTGTCCGCCGAAGAGCTGGCTCGATACGACTTCTGACGCTCAAACCGGACCTTCGTTCATGGTCCATCGCAAATTGCCAACCGAATCGTCATGCAGAATTCCACGCTTTATGATCAGGCCTGCCAAGTCATCCCCGGGGGGGTCAATTCCCCGGTCCGGGCGTTTCGTTCTGTCGGCGGGACCCCGATATTCATCGCACGGGCGAATGGCAGTCGCATCGTTTCTGAAGAGGGCACTGAATATATTGATTATGTGGGCTCCTGGGGACCCATGATTCTGGGTCATTCTCACCCGGAAGTGATGTCCGCCGTCACAGGTCAGGCCGGCCGAGGGCTCAGCTTTGGCGCCCCCACGGTGCTCGAAACCGAGATGGCAGAGATCATCTGTCGCCGATTGCCCTGGGTAGAGCAGATTCGCTTGGTCAATTCGGGAACCGAGGCGACCATGAGTGCGATTCGACTGGCCCGGGCGGTCACCGGGCGAGACCGGATCATCAAGCTGGAAGGCTGCTATCATGGCCATGCGGACAGCCTTCTGGTCAAGGCGGGCTCGGGGGCACTGACGTTGGGTGTCCCCACCTCACCCGGAGTGCCGGCGGATACGGTCAAGGAGACCTTGGTGGGGGGGTTCAATGACCTGGATTCGGTTCAGGCGATTTTTGACTCAGTGGGTGATGAAGTGGCAGCGGTCATTCTGGAACCGGTGGCCGGCAACATGAATTGTGTTCCGCCGATGGAGGGCTTTCTTGAGGGTGTCCGTAGACTGTGCGACCGATATGGTAGCCTGTTGATCATGGATGAGGTGATGACCGGGTTCAGAGTAAGCGCCCGAGGTGCGCAAGGACGCTATGGCGTCTTGGGAGACATTACGGTGCTGGGCAAGATCATTGGGGGCGGTCTGCCGGTAGGGGCCTTTGGAGCCCGGAAAAACATCATGGCCCACCTGTCTCCCGAAGGCAGTGTCTACCAGGCCGGAACGTTGTCAGGCAACCCGATGGCGATGGCGGCGGGTATTGCCACTTTGCGTGGCACCGAGGCGACGGGATTCTACGAAGCACTGGAGCACAGAACCGCACAACTGGTCGAAGGGCTCCAACAGGCAGCCGAAGACTGCCAGATCCCGTTTCAGACCAATCAGGTGGGGTCGATGTTTGGACTGTTTTTCACCGACCACCCACAAGTCAGCACATTGGCGGCCGTCAATGCGTGCGATAGGGACCGGTTCAACCGGTTCTTTCACGGGATGCTGGAAGAGGGCATCTATCTGGCCCCTTCAGCCTTTGAGGCGGGGTTCTTGTCGGCGGCCCACACTGAGGCGGACATTGCCGCGACGGTCGAGGCGGCTCGAAACGTCTTTGCCCGGCTCGATTGATTTTTGCTCGTGGGGGCATCCTGCACTGTCACCCGACATCCGCCCGGTCGCCGTTTTGCGCCAGCCAATTTTTTCGGTCGGCCGCCCGTTTCTTGGCCAGCAACATGTCCATCGTGTCAAATGGGTGGTCTTCGATATCCATCCGCAGTTGGACCAGACTGCGGGTCTCGGGATTCATGGTGGTCTCCCGAAGCTGGAGCGGATTCATTTCACCAAGCCCCTTGAATCGCTGCACATTGATCTTGCCGCGTACTTTTTCTTCTCGTAGGCGATCGAGTATCCGGTCTCTTTCAGCATTGTTCAGCGCATAGTAGGCGTTCTTGGCGATGTCAATCCGGTAAAGCGGTGGCATGGCCACACACACCCGACCCGCCTCGACCAGTTTTTGGAAGTGGCGCACAAACAAGGCACACAGTAACGTAGCAATGTGCAATCCATCCGAGTCGGCGTCGGCCAGGATACAGATGCGGCCATAGCGCAGTCCGGAGATATCCTCTGATCCGGGGTCCACACCCAAGGCGATCGCAATGTCATTGACTTCCTGGGACGCCAGCACTTCATCGGGATCGATTTCCCAGGTATTCAGGATCTTGCCTCGCAACGGCATGATGGCCTGAAAGACCCGATCCCTGGCCTGCTTGGCCGAGCCGCCTGCGGAGTCGCCCTCGACCAGGAACAGCTCGGTCTGCTCCAGATCATCACTCGTGCAGTCCGCCAGCTTGCCGGGCAAGGCGGGGCCGGTGGTAATTTTCTTCCTCTTCACGCGTTTGCCGGCCCGCAGACGTCGCTGGGCCGATTCGATGGCCAGTTGAGCAATCCGTTCCGCCTCTCGAACATGATGGTTGAGCCATAGGCTCAATTCGTCCTTGGCGACGGAGTGGATAAACGTGGCGGCATCCCGGGAACTGAGACGGTCCTTGGTCTGACCGCTGAATTGCGGTTCGTGCATGCGAAGCGACAGGACATAGGAACAGTGGGACCAGACATCCTCGGGGGTCAGCTTCACCCCCCGGGGCAGTAGGTCGTGAAATTCACAGAATTCGCGGATCGCCTCGGTGACCCCACCGCGCAGTCCAGAGACATGGGTGCCCCCTTGGAGGGTGGGGATCAGATTGACGTAACTTTCCGTCACACATTCGCTGCCATCCATCATCCAGGTCATGGCCCAGTCAATTTCACCCCCATCGCCCCGGAAATGGTGGACACATGCGGGGTCAGGCACCTGCTCTGCGCCCATCAAGGCACCGGACAGGTATTCCAGCAAACCATCTTCGTACTGCCAATGCTCACTGTTGTCCGGGTGGGTTTCATCTTCGAATGTCACTTCAAGTCCCGGACACAGTACCGCCTTCGCCCGCAATACCTGCTTCAGACGAGAGACATGAAACTTCGATGAATCAAAATAGGACGGATCCGGATGAAACCGGATCGTGGTGCCGGTCTGGCGTCGCGCGACCTGTCCGACAATTTCAAGTTCCTGATGTTTTTCGCCGTGGCTGAAGGACATGTAGTGTTCGTGACCCTCACGGCATACCCAGATCTCAAACCGGTCCGACAAGGCATTGACCACCGATACGCCGACGCCATGCAAGCCGCCAGAATAGTGGTAGGCTTCGCCGGAAAATTTCCCCCCAGCATGGAGGCGGGTCAGGATGAGTTCCACGCCGGTAATGCCATGTTCTTCGTGTCGATCAACCGGCATGCCCCGCCCGTCATCGCGGACCGTCATGGCCCCATCCGGGTGAATCGTGACCCATAATCTGTGAGCAAATCCCGCAATGGCCTCGTCCACACTGTTGTCAATCACCTCGTGTGCCAGATGGTTGGGCCGGTCGGTTTCCGTATACATCCCGGGTCGTTTCCGGACCGGTTCCAGTCCAGACAAGACTTCGATGGCGGATGCATCGTAGGAATTACCCATCTTCGTTTATCGTCGTTTGCGAAGGGCGGATGATAACCCAGCCAGACCCATCGCTTCGAAGAAGATGTTCCTGCACCGCTTCGCGACTCTGGTAGAATCTGGTTCCTTGCCCATCTCGAAGGCCCTGTTCATCGAATGACCTCGCCAGACCCATCCCCCGCGATTGACTTCGAAAAACTGCTGTCTGAACTGGAAAAGATCGTGCAGCGGATGGAGCAGGGGGAGCAAACCCTGGAACAAACCATGCGGGATTTTGAGCGGGGCATGGTATTGTCGGAACAATGTCAAAAGAGTCTGGATCAGGCCCAGCTGCGGGTGGACAAGTTGGTGAAGAAACACGGAATCTACCAGGTGGACTCAGGCGCTGATCTCCTGGAGGAGGATGAAGGAGTCCGTTCCCCACCCGAACCCGACTTGTCCGTGGGTTGAACGGGTCTGCAATTGACCGGAGTGCCCTTGGCTGGAAATGATTTTGGCGAGTACTGGCGTCATTGCCGCCGACGGACGGAATCCGTGCTGGAGAGCGCCTTCGAACGGCAACTCGGCGTCCCCTCACGGCTTCTGAAGGCCATGCGATACGCCACGCTGAACGGAGGCAAGCGATTCCGGGCCTTATTGGTTTATGCGGCGGCAGAACGATCGAAGCATGGCATATCTGCCCCCGCTGGTCCGATAGATAAAGCGGCAGCAGCCATTGAGTTGGTGCATGCCTATTCCTTGGTGCACGACGATCTTCCTGCCATGGATAATGACGACCTGCGCCGGGGACGACCCGCCTGTCACCGCCGATTTGATGAAGCGACCGCCATTTTAGTGGGGGACGCCCTGCAATCACTGGCCTTTGAACTGCTGGCAGACAGCGACCCAGGGGAGATCACGAACGAACGAAAACTGCTCATGGTGCAATGTCTGGCCGAAGCGATCGGTGGAAACGGCATGGCGGGCGGGCAGCAACTGGACATGGATGCCACCAACTGCCCCCTGGATCTGGAGGATCTGGTGCAGATGCATGCCATGAAAACCGGGGCACTGATTTCGGCCTCCTGCCGGATGGGTGGCTTGGCGATGAAACAATCGGAGGCTTCGCACCTAGAGGCACTGGGTCGTTATGGACAGGCGGTTGGCATGACGTTTCAGATTGTAGATGACATTCTGGATGTCACTGCGGACAGTGCCACGCTCGGCAAGCGAAGTGGTTCAGATCGCAGAATGAAAAAAAACACGTTCGTCTCGCTGTTGGGGCTGAAGGGCGCCCGTCTCCAGCGGGACCGATGGCATGAGATCGCAATGGAATCCGCTGGCGAACTTGGCGATAATGGGGGGATGATATTCCGCCAGATTGCGGATTTCGTCGTGGCGAGAAGTTATTGAAGGCCGTTCTTATCGGGGGATTGATGGGTCAGGTGGCAACTGTCGGTCAGGAACGAGGGCTCGATTTCACCATACGGCGAGCTTCGAGACGCCGAGGCCAGGGTACGCCCATCCCAGAGGGCGTACTCGTTCACCGGCGGTTTGGGCAATGGCCTTCAGCTGAGGCCATCATGGCCGGTGTTTGGGGATGAGCAAGAAGGGGTCTGTACATCATGTCTAAAATTTCCGACTACCCTCTCCTGGACTCCATCGACACGCCTCAGCAACTGCGCTTGCTGCGGAAAGAACAATTGCCCGATCTGGCGGATGAGTTGCGTCGATTCCTCATTGAAGTGACTTCCCGCACCGGTGGACATCTGGCCCCAGGTCTGGGGGCGTTGGAACTCACCCTGGCGCTGCATTATGTCTTCAACACACCAGAAGACCGTCTTGTCTGGGACATTGGTCATCAGGCCTACCCCCACAAGATCATTACGGGTCGACGAGACCAGTTCGAGACCATTCGGCAATTCGGCGGCTTGTCCGGCTTTCTGAAAAGAACGGAAAGCGAGTTCGACACCTTTGGTGCGGGTCATGCCAGCACCTCAATCAGCGCAGCGCTCGGGATGGCGGTGGCCGCCGGTGTCCAAGGTGAAAAACGGCAAGTGGTGGCGATCATTGGGGATGGGGCCCTGACGGGTGGGATGGCATATGAAGCCCTGAACAATGCTGGTGATATCGGCGCCGACCTGCTGGTCGTTCTGAACGACAATGAGATGTCGATCTCCCCCAATGTCGGGGCGGTCTCCAACTATCTGGCTCGCATCCTGTCGGGCCGTGCCTACACGACGGTGCGGGAAAGCAAGACCGTCCTGGGGACACTGCCTCCGCCTTTGTTGCGTTATGCCCGCCGCTGTGAAGAGCACATCAAGGGGATGATGATGCCCAGTACCCTGTTTGAGGAGTTGGGGTTCTACTATATCGGTCCGGTGGATGGCCATGACCTGAAGTCCCTGGTTGGGACGTTGGAAAACATGCGCAAGTTGGACGGGCCCAGGTTCCTGCATATCGTGACCCAGAAAGGCAAGGGGTTTCAACCGGCGGAAGGTGATCCTTGTGTCTACCACGGGGTGTCGCCTTTCAATCCCGATACCGGCAAACTCGAAGCCCGGCCGAACAAGGCGCGGACCTTTACCCAAGTCTTTGGGGATTGGTTATGCGATATGGCCCACAAGGACAGTCGTTTGGTGGGGATCACACCGGCCATGCGTGAAGGGTCCGGCCTGGTTCGGTTCTCCAAGGAATATCCTGATCGATATTTTGATGTCGGGATCGCCGAACAGCATGCCCTGACCTTTGCCGCGGGACTGGCCTGTGAAGGCCTGAAACCGGTTGTCGCCATCTATTCGACATTCCTGCAGCGCGCCTATGACCAGTTGATCCATGACATTTCCATCCAGGATCTGGATGTCCTGTTCGCCATCGATCGGGCCGGTTTCGTGGGGGCGGATGGCGCGACGCATGCCGGCACCTATGACTTTTCCTACCTTCGCTGTATTCCGAATATGTTGATCATGGCCCCCGCCGATGAGGCGGAATGTCGCCAAATGCTGTATACCGGGTTCATTCATCCCGGCCCGGCCGCCGTTCGATATCCCCGTGGAAGTGGGGTGGGCACCCTCGAAGCCGCGGATATGGCTGCACTGACCATTGGTCAAGGGCAACTGCGGAAAGAGGGAAAGGAGATTGCGATTCTCTCGTTTGGCACGATGCTCGCGACTTGCCTGGAGGCGGCGGACACCCTGGATGCGACGGTGGCGAATATGCGCTTCGTCAAGCCGCTTGACCGTGACTTGATCCTCAGTCTGGCGGATTCCCATTCCTGCTTGGTGACCGTCGAGGATAACGTGATCGCAGGGGGTGCAGGGTCTGCCGTGAACGAATTGCTGCTGGCGGAAAGACGGCAGGTGGATATCATCAACCTGGGGGCACCTGACCGACACATGGATCAAGGCAGCCAGTCACAACAACTGGCCGCCTGCGGTCTGGATGCACCGGGAATTGTGGCCCGCATTCGAGGGGGTGTCGGAACCCCGGACCCCTCATGACTGCTTTGACACGATCCGGTTGGCGTCCGGCCAGATGGTGATGGGAACTGATTGCCCTTGGAGCTTGAGGGAAACCAGATCCCCCAGCGTGGCCTGGATTTCGGCAAGACTCAGATAGTTTCGCTCCAGCGGCACCGCAAAAATCCCACACTTCAGTTCCCGAATGTGGAGTTGCGCCTTTGATGTCATCTGAATGCGGGTCATCAGATTCTCGGCACTGTCGTCCATGAGGCGGGTGGTGGCATATTGGACAAAGTCCCGTCGTCCCTGGGAATATTCAATGCGACGATGTACCCGGGTCACCGTAAAGCGGTCCGGGTGGATGGTGAGTCCGGTATCGATCACGGACGGGTCCCGGTAGGCAAAGAAATAACAAAATGGCTCACGGTGCTGCAGTGCGGCACGGGTGCTCACTTGGCCGAACTGGAGATAGATGCGAGCCCCCGATTTCACCTGAATGCTCTGATTCAGCACCACCTCGTCGCCGGGACCGATACTTCGAGAAGCGGTCGACGTGCCAAACCCGAAAGCACTGAGAGACCCCGGGGCCAGCAATATCAGGATGACGCCCAATCGATATCGGAGTGAAAGGCTGCGTCCACGGGGGGGATGACGGCAGGGACGCCCCGATGGGGTCATCGTTTGATTCATTCGTCGCATATGCTCGGGCGCTGGTCAGTCGTGCAGGGTCATGTCCTTGGCTCCAGCAGCTTACGTCAGTGGCTTCATCAGCGCAAGGTCATGGGAGCGTCGATCGGATGCGGCCCGCGCACGCATGTTTCTGAACCGAGGCAACAGGGCTTCTGATAGAATCGCCCGATTGCCAAGCATTTGGAGATGTCCGTGAATGCTGTGACCGTGAACCCCCGAGCCGATATCCGCGCCAAGACGCCTTCTGATGCCTATTTGGTCGAGATATCTGGCCTGCACTTCGGATTTGACCAAAGGGCCATTTTTACCGGGTTGGATCTCTGGATACCGAAGGGAAAGGTGACGGTGGTGATGGGCCCTAGTGGTTGTGGCAAATCGACCTTGTTGGCATTTATTGGCGGTCGATTGGAGCCGGCCCGAGGCGAGGTGCGATTTGATGGGAAAAAGGTGCCGTATGGGACGGGTCAGCCATTGTTCAATATGCGTCGACAAATGGGGATGATGTTTCAGAACAGTGCCCTTTTGACCGATTTGTCGGTTTTCGAAAACGTCGCGTTCCCGTTACGAGAGCAGACCGACCTGCCGGAACCACTGATTCGCATTCTAGTGCTGATGAAGCTTGAACTGGTGGGTTTGCGCGGTGCGCGAGATCTGATGCCATCCTCGCTTTCAGGTGGCATGTCCCGTCGGGTCGCCTTGGCGCGGGCCATCGCACTGGACCCCCAACTGATTATGTATGACGAGCCATTCGTGGGTCTTGACCCCATTTCCATGGGGGTGATTGTCAAGTTGATCCGGGAACTGAATGATGCTCTGGGATTGACCTCTATTGTGGTGACTCATGATGTGCAGGAGGGCTGCGATATCGCCGATTACGTCTATTTGCTCGGGAACGGGCAGGTCATTGATCACGGCCCACCCGAACAGATGACTCAAAGCGATCATCCCGAGACTCGACAATTCATGCGCGGGTTGCCCGATGGGCCGGTTGGGTACCATTATCCGGCCATGAACTATCTGGCGGATCTGGGTGTCGTTGGCTGATGTGGCCGCTACAGCTTCTGGGTCGGTCCGGGGTGCATTTTGTTTCCCGCCTCGGAAAAGCCGTGATTTTTCTTGGCAAGGCCCTTTCGGGCGCCGTGCGTTGTCTGCCACGATTCCACCTGATCGTGCAACAACTGTTTTCCATCGGAGTCCTGACGATTCTGATCATCCTCGTATCCGGTCTGTTCGTGGGCATGGTGCTGGGCATGCAAGGCTACTATCAACTGGTCAATTTCAGTGCGGAATCCAGCCTGGGTCTGGTGGTCGCGCTCTTTCTGGTGCGGGAGTTGGGACCGGTTCTTGCCGCTCTTTTGTTTGCCGGGCGGGCCGGTTCCGCCCTCACGGCCGAGATCGGACTGATGAAGGCGACCGAACAGGTGTCGGCGATGGAGATGATGGCCGTGGATCCGATGGAGCGGGTGATCGGTCCGCGATTTGTCGCTGGAATCCTTGCCATGCCCCTGTTGGCGGCGATGTTGAGTGCGGTGGGTATTCTCGGGGGATACCTGATCGGACACGGGCAGTTCGGTGTAGACTCGGGGGTCTATTGGTCATCCATGCATGCCGGGGTGGATCTGGTGGATGATGTCCTCAACGGCATCATCAAGAGTATCGTTTTCGGGTTTGTCGTCACTTGGGTGGCGTTGTTTGAGGGTTACGATGCCGTGCCGACATCCGAAGGGGTGAGTCGAGCGACGACTCGAACCGTCGTGACGTCTTCGCTGGCCGTCTTGGGGGGGGACTTTATCCTCACTGCACTGATGTTCGGAGGGTTATGAGATTGCAAAACAAAACCATCGAGATCTGGGTCGGCTTGTTCTTGATCATGGGCATTGCATCGATCGCCATGCTGGCGCTGAATGTCAGCAATTCCACGGGAGTGGGTGGGGATACCTACCGAATTCAGGCGCGATTTCTGAATGTGGGTGGACTGAATGAAAAGGCACCGGTGATGGTCGGGGGGGTGCCCATTGGTCGAGTGGCCAGTATCGTGATTGATCGGGAGGACTACAGTGCGGTGGTCGAGATGGATATTGCCGCCCACTATGACAATCTCCCCATCGATACCGGGGCCAGCATATTGACTTCCGGCCTCCTTGGGGCCCAATTCGTTGGGCTAGAACCCGGAGCCGAAGAGCTATTCCTGATGGATGGGGACGAAATCGATATCACCCAGTCCGCGATTCAACTCGAGTCACTGGTCAGCCAGTTCCTGTTTGGTCAAGCGGGTCAGTCGGGCGACCAAAGCCAGTAGCCCCCCATCCTGACACCGATGCCAAGAACGAATCATACCCTTTGGGGCTTGGCTTCACTCTGCGACATCGCCCGTGTTCTGTTGGTGGTTGGGGGGGGGTGGGCTGTGTGTCAGCCTGCACAGGCTGGGGTGACGCCAGAGCAGTCCATTTATCGGGCGGTGGATCAATTGCTGGTGGAGTTCAATCTCCACCGAAGCGAACTCGAACAGGATCCTCCTGCGCTCTATCGTTTGGTGGATCGGCTCACCCGACCCTATTTTGATTTTGACCGAATCGCCAAACTCGTGCTGGCGCAGAACTGGAAGACGGCCAGTGAGACGCAACGTCGGGAATTCGGTGAACAGTTTCGTCAACTCCTCATTCGCACCTATGCCACGGCCCTGTTTCAGTATGATGGGAGCGGAACCATCCAGTTCAAAACGACCCGAGTCAAGGAGCGAGGAGGGTTCCAGTTTGCCACGGTCGAATCGGAGGTAGTCCTGGGAGGGGCCCCCATCGCCGTGGATTATTCCATGATCTTGGATCCACAAGATCAATGGAAGATCTATAACGTGGTCATTGCGGGGGTGAACATGGTGACCAATTACCGCAAGGTTTACGGGGCATCGATTCGCCAACTGGGCCTGGATGGGTTGATCAGCGCCATGCGTCAGGCCAACGAAGTGAATCCCATCCGATAGCGGACCAGGACCCATGTCGGGAACGATGAAATATACCGAGACCACCGGCACGGTCTCGCTGCGGGGGGATCTGACGGTCGATACCGTGAGTCGGCTGTTTCGTGCCATGCCGGCCTTTACCGAAAATGAACGCACCCTGGATCTGTCGGCGGTCGAGAATGCCGACAGCGCGGGGTTGGCGCTGTTGGTGTATTGGGTCCAGGAAGCATCCCGGCATCACTGCCGGTTGCGGACTTGCCATATCCCTGCCCAGGTTCTGTCGTTGATCCGTTTACAGGGCCTGACGGATTGTCTGACCTCGCACTTGTCGGGGGATGATGGTCGGGCTTGAGATGTGCCTCACCGGATCTTGTGATTAGGTCGTTCGGCCCCATCTGATGTAGAGTCTGTTCGTTCTCGGATACCATGGTCACCCCCCAAGATATTGAAAACTGGATCAGTGCCGGCTTGCCCGGTACTGAAGTCACGGTGGACGGTGATGGAGCGCATTTTGATGCAGTGATTATTCACCCGGATTTTGCTGGCAAGACACTGGTGCAGCGGCATCAGATGGTGTATCAAGCCCTTGGCGACCGGATGAAATCGCAAATCCACGCCTTGTCCATGAAAACCCTGACCCCGGATGAACATCGGGGCTAAGCCATTTTACCCTCATCCTCGCAGAGGCCACAGATATGAATGATGAAGCCATACAAGAGAAACTGAAAGAAGTGATCGAAGGCAATGAGGTCGTGCTTTTCATGAAAGGCACGCCCGACTTCCCGCAATGTGGTTTTTCCAGCCGCACCGCAGCGATCCTTCAGCATCTCGATGTTCGTTTTGCCTCGGTGAATGTGCTCGCGGATGAACGGGTTCGTCAAGGCGTCAAGGAATATTCCAATTGGCCGACGATTCCCCAGCTCTATGTTCGTGGCGAGTTTGTGGGCGGCTGCGATATCATCACGGAAATGCATGAAAGCGGGGACCTGCAAAAACTGTTGAGCGAACCGGCCTGAATTCACTCAAGGCGAGAGACTCCAAGACGATATGGGTCTCTCAGGATGGGGGTCTCTCAGCTTCTGGTAGGCAGGACTCACCCAGCACATCCAGGTATTGCTTGGCGATCCACCGATGGAAATGGTGCGAACACACATCGTGAACCGGCGAAAAGGCGCCGCCGGTGAACCCGGGTGAGTTCCGACCCGCCTGCATCCGTTCACAGGGCTCAATATCCTCGTTGAATATTGAGGACCAGGCCGCCAGATTGGATTCTCGCTGCGGGAGGTAACGCTCATCGCTGGCATCATCCCCAGCATAGAAAATCATGAATTCTTCCCGGCAGGTGTTGGGCGAAGTCGGGGTCACGATCATGCCATAGATATGATTCGCCTGGAAACCCAGCAGGAGGTTCGGGAACAGGACCGGATATTCTCCGGTGGCCAGTCGGTCCTGATCCCATTCGCTGAAAAGTGGAAGGGGGTTGTCCCGGTCCAGCCCAGGATCGAATGTTTTCGTGATCTGTCCGGCACACAGGTCGTCAATGATGTGGTTATAGTGGCGACTCAGTGGGGAATAGCTGTTGAGACCGGGATGGATGAAGGGAAGATGATAGGCTTCGAGGTAGTTCTCAAGAGCCAGCTTCCAGTTGCAGTGAACTTCCATGACCCCACCGGCATGGCTGGCCGCCCGGCGGATTTCGTTCTCCCCATTGGGCCCCATGAGTTTTCGATAGCGATCCAGCACGTTTTTTGTCGCCACTTCGAAGGGGAGCGCCTTGCCATCCAGATTGATGAACACGACACCCAACCAGATGTGAGAACGGATCGGCTTCAGGCTGTGTCTGGCACAATCAAAGCCCGCTAAATGATGGACATCCATCCCGCCGACATGTGGTGTTGACTTGAGTTGTCCATCCAGGCTGTAGGTCCAGGCATGATACGGGCAGACGATCCGCCCATTGGTGGGTCGAGAGTCACTGACCAGACGAAATCCCCGGTGACTGCACACATTATGAAATACGTGGATCTCGCCGCTGTCTTTCAGTCGAGTCAGGAGAATCGGCAAACCCATGAAATCCACCGGGGTAACTTCGCCGGGGGACAATGAATCGGCAAAGGCGATAGCGGTCCAGTGAGATGAAAAAATGTGATCGCGTTCGAACCCATAGGCCTGTTCAGAGGTATAAGCGGTATTCGGCATGCCGCAAGCCTCTTTGATCGGCTTCAGGACGGCACGCAACTCGTCAGGGTGTATCAGGGCTTCAATGGGAAGAGTCATAACCAATGGTCGATAAGCAATGGGGAAGGCTGGCCAAGTCGAGCCGCACGGTATCTTGGAAGAGAAGGCGAAATCTACTCCAATGGGAGTTGAAAGCCATGGCTGTTTGCGACATTTTCACGCCGGTACAGCGTGCCAATGGCAAGAAATCAGGCGCTTCACAGTGGAGAAAGCGCTTTGAATATTTCGGTCAATCCCCTTGTTTCAGACATCATCTGGACACAGCCGCCGATTGTTTGCCAGCAGGAGGCCGCTGCAATACTCATCGACCGACAAACCTCATCCAAACCCCTTCGATTCTTCCATGTCTTGATACAATGCACCGACGATGCAGGCAGAGAAGATCGCTTCGCATACGAAGAGTGAACACAGGTGCTTTCCATGGGACGTGGAAAAGCCAGTTCGGGGTCCTTGGTCCCGTTCGATGCCTTGTGAATGCGACGAGGTGGCCAACGAGTGAGCACACGGTCCGGTGTGTCAATCCAACCATGACTGAAAATCGAATCGTCCATGGTGAAAGCCCTTGGGTGAGAGCGACCAGATCAGATCAAACGAGCTGGTCGATCAAGGTGCTCGAACGGGTTGGTTCGAAGAACGATCACCGACCATCTCAGATTGGCCATGTGGGTCACCTGATTCGACCGTCCAATGACCGGTCCATCGAAAGGCGGAGCGATATCAAGGAGCGTATCACCCACGTATCCGATCATGGGAAAAGCCTGCCAATTCTCCCCTGTTCCCCTGATGTCGCGGTCGATATCTTCGCATCGCATCCCCGGGAGATTGGATGGCTGCTGGGGGAGTCGGATCGGGCTGTACGGATGGGCGACCGCTGGGTGTATGGACTTTCGGTGGGTGATAAATGCCAGCATGGCGATGCCATGGATGTCGATTGGGTGGCGACTTGAACATGCCAACCGATGCTTCACATCCCCCTGTCAGAAGCTATGTCATCCGCCAAGGCAGGATCACATCGGGGCAAACACGCGCCCTGAAAGAATTGTGGCCCCATTTTGGAGTCGAACACCTCGCGGGCCGATCATTCGATTTTCCGTCCCTTTTTGGTCGGGATGCGCCGGTGATCTGTGAAGTTGGATTCGGCGATGGGAATGCACTGCGCCAGATGGCTCAAGAACATTCCGACTGGAATTTTCTCGGTATTGAGGTGCATCGTCCCGGGGTGGGCAACCTGTTGCTGCAACTGCAACAACATGACATTTCCAATGTCCGTATCGTTTGTGACGATGCGGTTGGGGTGTTGGATCAGGCCGTCCCAGAAGCCAGCTTGTATCGATTCCATCTTTTTTTTCCTGATCCCTGGCCCAAGAAACGTCATCATAAACGACGCATCCTATCTCCAGCCTTTGCCAACATGGTCGCTGCCAGACTGCAACCCGGACAGGGCATCCTGCATTTTACGACGGATTGGGAGGACTATGCGCAGTGGGCACTTGGAGTGTTGGCGAATTGCGAGGAACTGCAGAATATCCACCCTGACGGGGGATATGCACATCGTCCAGACTGGCGCCCCCAAACACGATTCGAACGACGCGGTTTGAACCGGGGACATAGAATCTATGATATTCAGATGCGTCGTATACCGGCTGCCGATTGATGGAACTGATGCGCAGTGCCAAGGTGCATTGGTGCGTTGAGAATGAATGACTGAGATAAACCACAGCACGGAGTTAAACCGGTCACTGAATTTCAGGTAATGCAGGGGTTATTTTTAAACCCCAGCTTCAACTGGCCGCCACTTTCATCAGCTTTTTATCGCGGGTCCATAGCGCAGTATTGTTCGCGACTGCCGTTGTCGCCAACAAATGAATATCAATGTAGCCGATTCCCAGCCCCATCAGTTGATGATGTTCAATCAAGTACAGCGTCTCTCCCACAGATACGACTGGCGACGCTGGAGGCTCATTTAGTCGCTCGATAACTTCATCACGGCGATGCAAACTTCCGCAGGCCAGTTCACCCATGACAAACGGGTGTGCCATTACCTGACCTCGGCGGAGCGAATCGGCGAGTTGCGGATTATTGGAGCGTAGCTGGTCGATCCAGACCGAAGTATCGGCCAGGATCATGATGCCGAACCGGATTGATGGCGAGAAATGGGTGTCAGTTGGGCTCGCTTCCTCCCAGTCGCGCCAACCGGTGCGCACTTTCTCTCTCAATGAGGGCTCGCAACCCTTCTTGAACGAGTGCACTTTTCTCGCTTGGCCCGGTCAAGCGTTGAGTTGCTGCCAATAACTGATCATCAATTTTTTTAGTGTCGTTCATATCAGGCATCTCTTTGATTGAAGGCGTCAAAAATATCATCATATGGTGATAAATTGTATGTTCTGATTGCGCAAGGTAGAGTCATGAGATGATCACGATTCGGTACGGACAACACGATTTCCTAATGAGCGTTACAATTATAAAGAGCCAAATCATGGCACTGACCAAGTACAACATCGACAAATGCTTTCGTTTCAATCTTTCATCATGGGTCAGGGGGTGGTCGCTCCCGATGGTTCAATTCATTTCATCAGTGTATTACTATCATCCCCCCTTGTTTGCGATCACAAAACTGTCACGAGGCTCGGGACCTAACCATGCGTGAGCCACAGCTTGATCAGCAGGTCGCACCAAGGAGAGTTGGTATGGTTAATCCCCAGCAAAGCTCCCCAAAGAGTTGATTTCCCCGTCCGGTCATGCATAACTCACTGGAGTGTTCCAGCCCCCTGAACCCCCCGGATTGACTGGCCTTGTGGATTTCGCGGGAATTTCTGATCCTGTATCAAGTCTTGCTGCAGGCTTCACGAACCCGTCTATAATTCCATCCTCTCGTCGATTAGCCACTTAATCCGATACTCAATCGCAGAAACACCTTGATCACTCATCCGGGTTTCGACCCTGTTGCCATTTCTATTGGTCCGGTCTCCATTCATTGGTATGGGCTGATGTACCTGCTGGGATTTCTGGCCGGTGTCATTCTCGGACGCTGGCGAGCGCTTCGACCCGGGTCAGGCTGGAAGTCTGAGGAAATATCCGATCTGCTGTTTTTTATTGCTTTGGGAGTGATTCTGGGAGGAAGACTGGGCTACGTCGTCTTTTACAATTTGCTCTACTATCTTGATCATCTGCCAGCTATCCTGGCTATCTGGGATGGGGGTATGTCATTTCATGGAGGGCTGTTGGGGGTGATTGTGGCGGTTTGGATGTATGGACGAAAGACCCACCGCAGTCTTCTCGTTGTTTGTGACTTTCTCGCACCCCTGATTCCCTTGGGGCTGTTGTTCGGCCGGATCGGAAATTTTATCAATCAGGAGCTTTGGGGCCGGCCGACAGATTTGCCTTGGGGTGTCTGGTTCCATACCATGCCAGACCAACCGAGACACCCTTCGCAACTCTATGAAGCAGGGCTGGAGGGTCTGTTGTTATTTGTGTTGGTCTGGTGGTACTCCTCTCGCCAACGCTCGCCCGGCAGGGTAGCTGGCATGTTCCTGCTGGGTTATGGAGTCAGTCGCTTTGTGGTGGAATTTGTTCGGGAGCCGGATGCGCATCTTGGCTTGGTCGCATTGGAGTGGATGAGTATGGGACAGGTGCTGAGTCTGCCCATGATCTTCCTGGGAGCATGGCTGCTAATCAGAAAAATAGACACGACCACCAAGACTGCTTGAATTCGACCGTTATCCGTGGAGAAGGCTCTGTGCATTGAAAGGTATAATGCCAGCTAGCCAACTTGATGGCATTGCACTGCCATCAAGCCAAACGCGATAACAAGAACGAACTTCTGAGTTTTCAACAAGAATCGAATGCGGCTGAAAAAGTTAACGGTTTCCGGGTTCAAGTCGTTCGTCGACCCGATTGATATTCGTCTGCCCGGTCATCTGGTGGGAGTGGTGGGACCGAACGGGTGTGGTAAATCCAATGTCATCGATGCAGTCCGGTGGGTCATGGGGGAAGGCTCTGCCAAGGTGATGCGAAGTGATCAGATGACGGACGTCATTTTCAATGGCTCGGCTTCTCGCAGTGCTGTTGGCAAGGCTTCGGTGGAGTTGCTCTTTGACAATCAGGACGGCCTCGCGGGGGGGAGTTACGCGAAATTCGCTGAAATTTCGATCAAACGCACTCTCAGTCGGGATGGTGAATCAAATTATTTCGTCAACAACTTGAAATCCCGCCGCAAGGATGTGCTGGACTTGTTCCGAGGGACTGGCTTGGGAGCCCGCTCCTATTCCATTATCGAACAGGGTATGGTCAGCCGGATCGTGGAGGCACGGCCCGATGAGTTGCGTGCATTTGTCGAAGAGGCGGCGGGTATATCTCGTTACAAGGACCGGCGACGCGAGACCGAAACGCGCATCCGCCACGCTCGTGACAACCTGGAACGGGTAGAGGATATTCGTGAAGAACTGGACAAGCATCTCCGACGTCTCCAGCGTCAGTCCAGCGCGGCTCGTCGTTACAAGGTGTTGAAGGAAGAAGAGCGCAGGATCCATGGCCAGTTGCAGGTCATGCAACTGCAGCAGCTCGAGATCGAGTTGGAAGACCAGACCCGGCAGACGGCAAGATGTGAAAATGCACTGGAATCGGCCATCAGCGAACAACGAGAAACAGAGGCCGAACTGGAACGACTGCGGCGTGATCAGGCCAAGCACCGCGAGAGCCATGAAAATGTTCAGCAACACTATTACCGCATCGGGTCTGAAATACGTGCCGTCGAGCAACAGATTGAACATGCGCAGGAAACCCGGCAGCGACAGGAACAGGAGATTCAGCGTTTGAGTCAGTTATGCCATGAATATCAACGCGAACTGGAAGAAGGGGGTCGGCGTCAGCTCGTCATCCGATCCCAACTCGAGACGATTGGTCCATCATTGGAAGCGCTCGATTCCAAGATGGAGGAAGTGGAACAGGCGTACCGAGAAGCGGAAGAGGTATTGTCATCGTGGCAAGAGTCCTGGGAAGCGTTCAATGAGATGGCCATGCAGCCGGTTCAACAGCAAGAGGTACAACAGTCTCGTATCAGGCAGTTGGAACAGCATCTGGAACAGGCCACCCGGCGTCAGGAAAGATTGCGGAAAGATCTGGAGAATCTGCAACGTGAGACGGACGATGATGGGCTCCAGACATTGCGCGATCAGGTCAGCCGTCATGATGAAATCGTGGAATCCCAAGAGCTTTCCTTCCACCAGTATGAACAGCAGTGGCAGGTCATTCGGGACGATCTCGCGGCCCGGCGAGAGGAGTTGAGCGATCGTCGCGTCCGACAACAGGAAGTGGCTTCCAGGCTGGATTCTCTGCGCGAAATCCAGGTCACTGCGTTGGGGGGAGAGGATGAGAAACTACATCAGTGGTTGATCGACAGGGTGGGGCAGAATACCCCCCGCCTGGCCCGCAGGATTCGGGTCGAGGAGGGATGGCAAAAGGCTGCCGATCGGATCCTGAGCGATTTTCTGAGCGCGATTTGTGTGCGGGGTGGGGATCTGCCGGATTTGTCCGGTCGGCCGGAGGGGGCGACTTCCGTCCTGCTGGACAAAACGGTCATGGCACCGCCGCATCGTCCTCTGGGAGAACGACTGATGGACAAGGTTTCCGCAGCTGGAATGGATCTGACCTCGCTGCTGGCGGATGTCTTCGTCTCAGACAGCCTGGAACAGGCCCTGGAGATGCAAAATAACCTTTCCGGCAGGGACTGCGTGGTCACGCGAGATGGCATTCTGGTCGGGGCCAACTGGATCAGTTTCGCCAGTGCCAACCAACTGGAAACGGGGGTTCTCGTACGGGAAGAGGAAATCAATCGACTCGATACCCGCTTGGCGGCGATCAAAATTGAAATCACTCAAAGTGAGGAGCGTATCTGTCGGCTGGAAGCGGCTTGTGAGGAGATCGAAACCTTATTGCAAGGACAGAGAATGGAACTGAATCGACACCAAGCGGAAAAGACCGCATTGCATAACCGGCTGGCCCGGGAAGAAACGCGTTTGGTCGAAGTGGGTCAACGAAGTCAGCAACTCGTTCGGGACTTGGGGGAGCTAGATGGACAGATACGAGAGGATCAGCAGCAAATCGCAGCAGCCAGACAATTGCTGGAAACCGTGGGCAGTGAATTGGGAAAACTCGATTCTCGTCGCAGCGAACTGTTGTCCCGTCGGGACGCGTTGCAACAGGAAGTGGCCAAGTGTCGGGAGTCTGTCGACTCCGTACGGGAACGACGTCATCAGACACGGCTCGACAAGCAGCGTCTGGACTCTTCCCTGGAGGCGACGGATGATCAATTGAACCGACTCAATCAACAGAGGCATCAAGACGACCAGCGCCTTGCGGAACTCACGGCCAGCGTTGCAGCCGGCCACTCGCCGGAGCAAGCCATGCAGCTTCGGTTGCAAACACTGCTTGAAAATCAGGTCAAAGCTGACCAGGAGTATCAGGCGGCGCAAAATGAAACGGCGGATATCGACAACCAGTTGTCGGTGTTGGAGAATCGACGCAAGGAAAAGGAGCAGTCGGTCGCCGCGAAACGGACCACTCTGGAAGCCCAGCGACTGCACCGACAGGAGTTCCTGGTGCGACGTGATACCCAGGCGAACGAGGTGGCGCAGTTGATCTCGGCCCATGGAGAACAGATGGCCGACTTGCCGAAGGCGGCCAATATAGAACAATGGGATCAGCGCCTGGAGGAGGTTCGGGAAAAGATCGAACGAATCGGGCCGGTCAACCTGATCGCAATCGAGGAGTTCGAGGAAGAGAGCGAACGAAAGACCTATCTTGACAGACAACATGGCGACCTGACGGAGGCTTTGGAAACTCTGGAAAGTGTGATCCGGAAGATCGACCGGGAGACCCGTAGCCGCTTTCGTGACACATTCGATCGCCTCAACGAGGGATTCAACGATTTTTTTCCGCAGCTCTTTGGGGGCGGGCAGGCTGGACTGCTGCTGACCAGCGATGACATGTTGACCGCTGGTGTCACGGTGATGGCGCGTCCACCCGGGAAGCGCAACAGCACCATCCACCTGTTGTCTGGTGGAGAAAAAGCATTGACTGCGGTCGCCTTGCTGTTTTCCTTGTTCCGACTCCATCCCGCTCCATTTTGCATGCTGGATGAGGTGGATGCCCCTTTGGATGACGCCAATGTGGACCGGTATTGTCAGACTCTTCGCAAGCTGTGCGAAGTGAGCCAGATGGTGGTAGTCACGCATAACAAGATCACCATGGCGGCCGCCGATGTACTGGTGGGCATAACGATGGCTGAGCCGGGCGTGTCACGGCTGGTCACGGTCGATCTGGACAAGGCGGTTGCCATGGCCGCACCCTAATCTCATCCGCCATCTCGCTCCGGCCTTCCCCGTCGGAGGACGAAACTGACGAAAATCGGTTTTCTATCCCGATTTGGAAAGGGTGAGCTATCAATCAGTTTCTATGGCACAATCTATGGAATGATTCCGCTTCATCAGGGTCTGTACACACAGACCACGATCCACCATGGCCTGTGTCAGCCCGTCCGTCAACGATGGAGTGAGGGGTGCCGACGGGGCTATGGATAGGTCATCGTGGAATTTCAGACCCCGCGAAGCTCAGATAATACGCTTCCCCGATAAGTTTTCTGTGCATGGGTTATTCTTATTATGGCATCGACCTGGCCTCGTTCGATCCGACCGAGTCTGCTGGCTGTGACCGTCGGATGGGTCTGTATGGCTGCATTCTGAAGGTGCTGAAAGGACGATGGTCGTCTGGCATCAACTGCTGAGATAGCCTGGAGTAGTTGCCGCTGGGGATATGGTGATCGCACAATAGCAAAAATTGTTTCCAGTCCAAATGATGAATCTTCAAATTGCACTGATTGTCCTGGGGGTTATTCTGGTCGCGATGATCTACCTGTGCGCCCGCTGGCGGGATATCTGGCCGTTGAGAAGAAGAAAACCCCTCCCGCCCCGTACTTCACTGTCCGAACCAGTCCTGCAGCAGAATCGACCCGATATTGAATCGGATAACCAATCAGGCGATGCATTGCCGGCCAACCGGGATTTGCCATTTTTTGACGAAGATGACAGGGCCCATCCCGCCCCCCTCTCGATAGATGAGGGGGATGATGAGTGGAACATACCCGAGCCTTTCGAGGCACCCCAGGCAGACCTTGATCTCCCCCCGGACCGGCAGGGTCCTGACAACGGTAGCGGTCGGGAGGACCACACCGCTCAATCGCAGAATATGTCAGTGGTGGATCCGGTTCTGCCCGCTGACATTGACCCGGAAATGCCCGCTGAAGCTGTCGAACAGGTCTCTGAACGAGACCTGGACTTGCGCCCGGCACCGGGTTTCGAGAAGCTCAGCCAGATCGACTATTATGTCAAGCTGAGCGGGGGAAGGGATGTCAGTCGGGACTCGGTACTGGCCATTTACCGGGAAGCGGCCGCCGGCATTTCCAAGACGCACGGTCTGTACGGACTGCGATTACCCGACAAGGTTTGGGTGGATATCGAAAACGAGCCCGAGGAAGCCCGCTTTGGGGACTTGGTGATGACGGTCCAGCTCGCCGACCGAAACGGTCCGATGTCTCATGATTATATGACCCGGTTCGCCGGCATGGTGTCCAAGCTGTCCGAAAGCACCGGCCGGGGGTTTTCCTTCATGGCCCCGATTGAATGTGCCCAGCAGCAGGCGATGGCCATTGATCGTCTGCGGCGCAAATTCGATTCCATTTTCGTGCTCTATATCAAACCCAAGGACGACGAATATTTCGATGGCACTTTGGTCGAACGCTTTGCCAACCAGATTGGGTTGACTCCCACCGGGGATACAAGCGGTTTCTATGCCCGTTACAAACCCGTCGACAAGCAGAAAGTGTGTCTGTACAGCATGTCGAACTTAACGGATAGCGGAGAATTTGATTTTGCGAATATGCGTGGCGCACGGATGCAAGGGGTGGCCTTCTTCACTCGCCCGGCCGTCAACTGCCTGCCGGGGGCCGTGTTCGCCGAAATGGTGGATACGGCGAAAGCCTTTGCTTCCAGAATAAAGGGGGAGTTGATTGCCCCGGATTATCATGACCTGTCGAATGACAATATCGAGTCGGTCCGTCGATCCATTGATCAAGTCGCCAGTGAAATGGCAAGCTACGGCATCACGCCCGGAAGTCCTGAAGCCATCCGACTTTTTTAGGCTCATCCTGTGACCACCAAGAACACCACGGTTGGTGGGAGCCGTCTTTCCGCAAAGAACATTGCCAGCGAAATCCATACTCTGCGTGAGGAGCTTGAGTATCATAATTATCGTTATCACGTACTGGACGATCCTGAAATTCCGGACGCCACCTACGATCGTATGCTGCGTCATCTCAAGACGCTGGAGTCCGACCACCCGCAGTACGCCAGTCAGGATTCCCCCACGCGCACGGTCGGCGGTTCTGTGGCGAAGACATTCTCCGAAGTCGTGCATTCGGTGCCCATGCGTTCTCTGGCGAATGCCTTTGCCGATGCGGAGGTGATCGCATTTGACCGAAGGGTGCGTGACATCATCGAGCTGGAATCGGGTGAAGTGGACTATGTCGCCGAACCGAAAATTGATGGCTTGGCAGTCAGTCTCCGCTATGAGCGTGGCTGGCTGGTTCAGGCGGCCACCCGGGGGGATGGTCGCCGTGGCGAGAATATTACCCAGAATATGCGCAAGGTGCTGGGTCGTGGGACCAGCCTGACAGGTCGCAGCCTGCCGACTGTCCTGGAGATACGCGGTGAAGTCTTCATGTCCAGGGATGACTTCGACACGATGAATCGTGAACAGGCGTCAGCGGGACAAAAGACGTTTGTGAATCCGCGCAATGCGGCCGCCGGCAGTTTGCGCCAGATTGATCCGGCGGTGACCGCACGCCGCCCTCTCAGCTTTTTCGCCTATGCGCTGGGGCAGGTAGAGGGGGTCACGGTACCCGATACCCATTGGGAAATCCTGCAATGGATTGATGGGTTCGGGCTGCCGGTCTGTGAGCGGTCCGAAGCGGTGGTAGGGGTCAATGGTTGTCTGGCGTATTATCGCCAGATGCAGGCTCTCGGCAGCCAGTTGCCCTATGAAATTGATGGCGTGGTCTACAAGGTGTCACGGATGGATTGGCAGTCGACCCTGGGTTTCACTGCCCGGGCACCTCGTTGGGCGCTGGCTCATAAATTGCCAGCCCAAGAAGAGATGACGATACTGGAAAAGATCGAGGTGCAGGTCGGAAGAACCGGCGCCATAACGCCGGTCGCACGACTGAAGCCGGTTTTCGTCGGGGGCGTGACCGTCTCCAATGCCACCTTGCACAACCGAGACGAGATCAAACGACTGGATGTCCGGGAAGGCGATACCATCATCGTGCGTCGGGCGGGTGAAGTCATACCGGAAATTCTGTCGGTCGTCATGGAGCGAAGACCTCCGGACTCCCGCCCCTTTGAGTTCCCCTCCCAATGTCCGGTGTGCCAATCCGACGTTGTGTCTGACGGAGGCGGCGTGATCGCCCGCTGCAGCGGTGGCCTGTTTTGCAGGGCTCAGCGAAAAGAGAACATTCGTCATTTTGCCAGCCGCAAGGCCATGGATATCGAGGGATTGGGGGACAAGCTGGTGGATCAACTGCTGGCTGCAGACTTGGTCCAGGATGTTGCCGATATCTATCAGTTGGACAAGGTGACGGTGGCGACGCTGCAGCGAATGGCAGACAAGTCGGCTGAGAACCTGATCCAGGCGGTTGAACGCAGCAAGGAAACGACGCTGGGGCGATTTCTTTACGCACTGGGCATTCCCTTGGTCGGCGAGGCCACGGCCGAAGCAGTGGCCGAGATGTTCGGTGATTTGGAGACGATCATGAGTGCCGGGACAGAAGCCCTGCAAAAGGTGCCCGATGTCGGGCCGGTCGTCGCCGACAGCGTGCGGCTTTTTTTTCAACAGGAACATAATCGAAAGATTGTCGAGCGGTTGCAGGCCAGTGGCGTGAAATGGCCGAAGTCGGAGGTCCGCCCGGTTCAGGAGGATTCGCCGTTTTACGACAAGACGGTGGTTCTGACCGGAACGCTTTCTATCGCCAGAACGGACGCGAAGAAGATTCTCCAGTCCCTGGGGGCGAAGGTGACCGGCAGCGTTTCGTCGAAGACCGACTTTGTCATTGTGGGGGCAGATGCTGGTTCCAAGGCCGACAAGGCGACCCAACTCAAAATTCGTATATTGGACGAACAGGAGTTTTTGGCCTGGACTAAGCCATGACCAAGCTCACCGCCGCACCTGCCATATGGTGGGATACGGCACGGAAGTCATCTATGTGATAATCTTTCAGAGCGTTGACCAACATTCCGCCCCTGTCAAAGAGGGTGGATCGAGCACTTCGGAATCCAGACAGACGACAGCAAAGGCCAAGACAACCGGATGGTATTATGTCAGGAACCGATGGCCATGATGGATGATAGCCGATGAGCAAGCGGTCAGCCATCATTTAACTTCCTGAACTGAACAAGGCATTGCCATGTCCCTGACTTTGAAGAAACCGGACTGCATGAAGGATCTGGACTATTCCGCTGGATTGGCGCAGTTGAAGAGCGACTTTGGTGACCGGGTGCTGACGTCCACCAGCATCCGGCAACAGGCCGGTAAGGACGAGTCGTTTCGTCCTTCCATCCCCCCTCATGCCGTCATCAAGGTCAAGAATCGAGAAGAAGTCCAACAGATTGTACGGATCTGTGCGCAGGCCAAAATGCCGCTTGTTCCCCATGGGGTGGGGACTTCTTTGGAAGGGAATATCGCTGCCTTGTACGGTGGAGTGACGATTGACTTCACCGAAATGAATACCGTGCTGGCGGTCCATGACGGAGATTTCAACGTCGTGGTGCAGCCTGGCGTCACCCGAAAGCAGTTGAATGAGCACCTGAAGGATCATGGTCTGTTCTTTCCCATTGATCCCGGGGCGGATGCCACCATCGGGGGCATGACAGCGACTCGTGCCTCGGGGACCAATGCGGTGCGATACGGCACCATGAAGGACAATGTCGTCAATGTGGAAGCCGTCATGGCGAACGGTTCTCTAGTTAGAACCGGTCGTCGAGCCCCCAAATCCGCTGCCGGCTATGATCTCACGAGATTGCTGGTGGGGTCTGAAGGCACTTTGGCCGTCTTTACGGAAGTCACACTCAAAGTCCATCCCATCCCGGAAGCGATTTCAGCGGCAGTCTGTTGTTTCGAAACCCTGGAAGGCGCGGTTGATACGGTCATCGGCATCATTCAATATGGTATTCCGGTGGCCCGGGTCGAGTTGCTTGATGCGCTGACCATGAAGTCCATCAATCTGTATTCGGGCACAAAGTATGAGGAGTTGCCCACCTTGTTCCTGGAATTCCATGGCAGTGATACATCCGTGAATGAACAGACCGAACTGACTCAGGACATTGCAGCCGATAACGGGGGCGGTCACTTTCAGTGGACTGCCAACACGGAAGAGCGTAATCGGATGTGGCGGGCCCGTCATGAGGTTGCCTGGGCCGGGAAGCGGTTGCATCCCAAAGGGGAAATTTGGGCAACCGATGTATGCGTTCCCATATCCCGACTCGCCGACTGTATCCATCAGACACGCGAGGACATTGATCAGAACGGACTGATGGCACCGATTGTGGGGCATGTGGGCGACGGGAATTTCCATCTGCTGCTGCTGGTGGATCATGATGACCCGACTGAAGTGGAAAAGGCCCAAGCGTTGCATCATCGGATGGTCCTACGCGCCCTCGAAATGGAGGGCACCTGCACCGGAGAGCACGGCATCGGTTACGGGAAAATCGAGTTCCTGGAGATTGAGCATGGGGATGCGGTCGAGCCCATGCGGATGATCAAGCGGGCGCTGGACCCGGACAATATTCTCAACCCGGGCAAAATCATACGGTCTGTTTGATCGCCAGGATGGCCATCCGCACACACCGCCTGAAGATGCCTGATGGGGAGTGTTATCTCATGGAGGGATGGCTTGAACCCGAAGAAGGGATGCAGGTGATGGACACTCTGCTGCTTGATGTCGAATGGACTCAACCCAGGATCCACCTGTTTGGTCGACAAGTCCATTCGCCTCGCCTCGCGGCCTGGTATGGAGACCCCGGTGCGGTTTATCGCTATTCGGGCATGGTGAATCGGCCCTTGCCTTGGACTGAGGTACTGTCCGACCTCAGGGTGCGCCTTCAGGACCGTCTCGACCAGCCGTTCAATAGCGTGCTGTTGAACCTGTACCGTGATGGCAATGATGCCATGGGATGGCACTCGGACGACGAACCGGAACTGGGTGAAGAGCCCTGCATTGCCTCCGTCAGCCTCGGGGCATCCCGCCGATTTTGTCTGCGCCATCGATCGGATTCGGCGGTGTCGACGATGTCGTTGGATCTGACACATGGCAGTGTCTTGGTTATGCAAGGACCCACGCAACATCACTGGAAACATGCCGTCATGCGAACCCGAAAACAGGTCAGGCCCAGGATCAATCTGACCTATCGGCATGTTGGCTGACCGACGATCGTGCAAGGGGTCAAGACTTCCTGACAACGGATTGATTCTTTCCAGTGCCGCGCATCGCCGTGATGCGATGGGTTGTGCGGGGCATCCACTGGTTCAAACGCCTCATCTGGGCCAGTTGGCGAATCGGGGGACCCGGTTCAATCAGGTATCTACACCCCCCTCATCTGTTTGCCGGCCAGAGCTTCGCTGACGATGGTCAGTCTGTCCACCGGACTCGTTGCTGGTCGAACGCACAAGCCAATCATGGGCCTCCCAGAGGTTGGGGGCATGGGTGGCAACCATCAGGATATTTGGCTGGAGTCCATCGGCAAGTTGCACTACTTTGGCCAAGAGACGAATGGTTTTCATTGGGTGCAAATGCTGGGGAAGTCTGATAGCATCCCATTCTGCTGGACCGGCTGGGGGGTCAGGGGGCTATCCGTCGGTTCTCCTGCGCGGTCAATGGTGGGTGCTTTGGCCGAAGGACGGGGGGTGAGGGGCACACTCGCCGCCCATTTCGATTCCCAGTCTTTTTCCCGAGAAGGCATCACTGCGACGAGGTACAAGATGAAGAAAAAAGACTTTTTTGCAGGGTCCTGGGACTTCTATGACGGGTTGAATAGTGCGTTGGAATCCAGTTGCCAGTGGTCTTATCTTGTTGGTAACTGACCGGAACGAACGGTGATCGGATCGAGATCCGGAGAGTCACTTGGTCGGCATTGGAAATTTACCAGGAGGGGCCCACACGGTGATCAAATATGGCGAAGACAGCAGCATTACGCTGGAGAACACGCTCGCGACCAGTCTTAACGAAACGGACTTCATCCTGTGACCCGTGGCCGTTGACGAGATCATGAACACTTGGGCATCTCCCCCCCGTGGATTCGGTGGGATGTTCTGATGCAAACAACTGGGGGCTGATGATTTGCTATGGTCTTCGGCCGCCACTTGTCAACATGCCGGTCGGATGCATAATATGCCATGACGACATTTTGGACAGGGTTCTTTGCTTAACCTAGAATGTCAGTTTAGCCGTATGCTTGGACGAAACGGATTAATTTTTCTCAATCATCAAGATATAGGACTCGATCAATGAAACTAAAGACTTTTTGGTCAACCATGTTCATGGCCTTAGTGCTGATTGCCCCTTCCACGGCAGGTGCCAGTGAGGAACTGGCTCGACTTAAGAACTGCCTCGCTTGCCACAAGATGGATGTTCAGCTAGTGGGTCCAGCGTTTCAGGATATCGCCGCCAAGTATAAGGGTGATGCGGCGGCAGTGGACAATTTGGCGGAAAAGATAAAACACGGTGGTGTAGGCGTTTGGGGCAAAATTCCCATGCCGCCCAACCCGCATGTCAATGATGAGGATGCGAAGACTCTGGTCGAGTGGATTCTTTCTTTGTAACACAAGGAGGAGTCTGATCACTCGCTCCTTGCAATGCGTTGTCCCCCTAAATCGTGACCCCAACGGGTGTGGAGAATTAGGAGTCCCCACAATCGTCTTCCCGATCCATGACGGATGGTCTGGACATGCTATGATGGAAAACCATCCTGCCAAGACCAACTGATCATGAACCGACTGCAACTGCCGATCGGGGATTCCTCCTTCCGGAATCTCCGGACTTCGGGTTGCTACTATGTGGACAAGACCGCCCACCTCCAGCAGCTGACCCAGGCCGGACGCTACTGGTTCCTGTCCCGCCCGCGTCGCTTCGGCAAGACCCTGCTGGTCGATACCCTGCAGGAACTGTTCGGAGGTAGCGAGGAGTTGTTCCGAGGCCTACATATTCACCAACGCTGGGACTGGGAGACGACCCATCCCGTGGTGCGGCTGAGCTTCGATGCCGAATACCACCACCCGGACACCCTGCACAGCAGCATCCGGACCCAGTTGGCCGCCCATGAAGAGGCAGCCGGCCTGCCCCCCCCATCGTGGGATCAGGCCACCCCGGACCGATTGCAGACCCTGATTCGCCGGCTGGCCGACAAGACGGGGCAGCAGGTGGTGGTGCTGGTGGACGAATACGACAAGCCGATCCTGGATGGGCTGGACGACTCCGAACTGGTCGAGGTCCACCGGACGATCCTGCGCGGTCTGTACGGCATCCTCAAGGGCTGCGCCCGCTGGCTGCGCTTCGTGTTCGTCACCGGCATCAGCATGTATTCGCGGGTCAGTGGGTTCTCGGGACTCAACAGTCTCAATGATCTCAGTCTGATGCCGCGCTATGCCACCATCTGCGGCTATACCGAGACCGACCTGGAGACGGTGTTCGCGCCGGAACTCGAGGGCGTGTCCGCCAAAGACCGGGCCCGGATTCGCCGCTGGTACAATGGCTACCGTTGGCGCGGTGAGACGACAGTCTACAACCCGTTCGACATCCTGCTGTACTTTCAGAACCGGGAGTTCCTGCCTTACTGGTACCAGACCGGCACGCCCCACTATCTGTATCGCCAGCTGGCCCAAGGCACCATCTCGACCCTGGAGTTGTCTCATCTGGAACTGCCCCACCAGGCGTTGTCTCATTTCGAGCCCGACCGGATTCATGTCAACGCCCTGCTGTTCCAGTGTGGGTATCTGACCTTGGTCAAGGAAAAAGTCCGGGGCTCTCGCCTGATCTACACCCTGGACTATCCCAATCACGAGGTCCGGCTGGCCCTGAACGAGGAACTGCTGACGGCGGTGAGTGGGGAGGGGAGGAAACACTCGGCACCCGGCCGACAGTGGGTTGAACAACTGGAGGCGCAGGATTTCGAGGGGTTCACCCAGGCACTGAAAGCCCTCTTTGCCGGCATTCCCTACCAGTGGCAGGAGCGGGCCTCGCCTCCCCATGAGGGGTTCTATGCCACCTTGCTGTATGCGGGGTTTTTCACCGAGGATTTCGACATTCGGGCGGAGGAATCGACGCGTTGGGGTCGGTCGGACCTGGTATTGGTCCGTCCGGGCCAAGTCTTCGTGTTCGAATGCAAGGTGGCCCAGAATGAAGCGGACGTGGCAAAGCGGCTCAACGAAGCGATGGGGCAGATGCGGGAGAAGGGCTATGCGGACAAGTACCGGACGCCGGGACAGGTGATTCACCGGCTGGCGCTGGTGTTTGATCGGGAGCAGCACCAGTTGGCGGCCTGGCGGGTGGAGCGGGCCTGAATGAAGGCGGGATGTCTCGAGCGGCATCCATGGCGCCCCTTGGTCTCGCACCCCGGCCCGTTCGATTGCCCGTCGACGGCAGGGTACCAAGAGAGCCCGTACCGACTGTGTATTGTCCGACAGCCGACAGGAGGGCTTCCGCCATTCACCTCTTGACCTCGTTGGCCCACCTATAGATTACGGGTATGCTTTTAGGGGGTTGCATCGTCATGGAGCAGGTTCTGAGTCGAGTCCTTTTCGTCACGCAGTCGTCAGGCTGTCTTTGTTGGTGAGCCACCTGCGAGGGGTACATTATGATGGGCTTCGGGACGATAGCATGACGTACAAGGCCCCACGGCCGCCGTCACGGGGTTGAGCCTCACAAAAAGCGAGAATGTCGGGTTGTTGCTTCAGCCATTGGATGGTCAGTGGTTTCAGGACACCGTCCTTCACTTCCGACCTGCGACCCTTGCCGTGTACCAAAAGGACCGTCTGCAGGCCGTCTTCCAGACAATCGCCGATAAAGCATTCCAGAGCGGCTTCGGCTTCACTACGGCGCATGCCATGTAGATCCATGGTTTCCTCGACCGGCAGCCGCCCTCGTCGTAATTGCTTGACCTTCGCCTTCGTGATGCCAGCTCGGACGAACAGCACCGGTTGATCCAAACCGGTCCGATCCAAGGTTACTGGCTTGGTGGATGTGACATGCGGATTTGTGCCGGATGATGTATTGATGGGGCGGTTCTTATTCCATTCCGTTTTCCTACCATGGTTATGGGGATAGCTGCTTTTTGACACACCCCATCGTTCCATGGTGCGTCGGAAAAGGCCAGCGTCCTCCTTGGGGTCGTTGGGGTTGGACATGCAATAATCGTCAGTTGCCGGGGTCTCGTTTGCGGGTTTTCAGGTAGCGTTCGGCATCCAATGCCGCCATGCACCCAGTACCTGCCGATGTCACCGCCTGACGGTAAACATGGTCCATGACATCTCCAGCGGCAAAAACTCCTGGTAAGCTGGTGGCCGTGGCATTTCCGTCCACTCCTCCCTTGGTGACCAGATAATCACCCACCATGCTCAATTGACCTTGGAACAGTGAGGTGTTCGGGGTGTGACCGATGGCAATGAATACGCCCATCAGGTCAATGTTCCGCTCCTCCCGGGTCTTCTTGTTCCAAATCCGCATGCCAGTCACACCCTTGTCATCTCCCAGGACTTCTTTCAGTTCACTATCCCATTCGATGGCGATATTGCCACCATTGGCGACAGTCCTGGCCATCAGATGGTCGATCAAAATGGCCTCGGCCCGCAGTTCATCCCGGCGGTGCACCAAGGTAACCTTCTTCGCCAGATTGGAAAGATAGAGTGCTTCTTCGACAGCGGTATTGCCGCCACCGATGACCGAGACATCTTGGCCCCGATAAAAGAATCCATCGCAGGTGGCGCAGGCCGAGACTCCCTTACCCCTGAACGCTTCCTCAGAGGGTAGGCCCAGATACTTGGCCGACGCACCGGTGGCGATAATCAATGCATCACAGGTATAGACGCCATTGTCACCCGTCAGTTGCAGTGGGATATCGGTGAGGTGTGCGGTATGAATATGATCAAAAATGATATCAGTGTTGAAGCGTTCTGCATGTTGTTGCATCCGAACCATCAGGTCGGGACCTTGTAATCCCTCGACATCGCCGGGCCAGTTATCCACATCCGTGGTGGTGGTCAGTTGCCCCCCCGGCTCCATGCCGGTGATCAGTACCGGCTGCAGGTTGGCTCGGGCCGCATAGACTGCGGCAGTATACCCGGCGGGACCGGATCCCAAGATGATCAGTTTGGTATGCTTCGAGTCAGGCATGGTTCGACAAGGAAAAAATCGGAATTAAACTATTAAGCAAAATATTGTGATGTGCCATGCTGATGCAGGCAGGGTGTTCAAAGGTCGAAAGATGAAGGATTGGAACGGACGTTTCCTCGTGGACAACAAAGGTCTCGTGTCGGGTGCTCCCTCTTCATTATCGGGCTAATGCATCATTCCAAGAAGGCTCCGGGACACCATCGGACCAGATGCCGCGCCGAGCCCGACGAGCGGCCGCTTCCCGGTCGAGATAGACCTTTGTCGACCTGACGGATGCAGAAGCCCATCCGGTTTCCAACAACCAGAGGTTTAACTCGATTTCTTCGCCTTCGACTCGACATATGCCCCGGAGTCGCATCAGGCCGGGGCGCAGGTCCTCACAGATCACACTGCGGTCAGCAATGTGATTTTTCAATACGAAAATGGCTTGCTGACCGCAATCCCACTGACGACCGCCCAACCCGATGCATGGTGCTTGGGGCGCCATGATTCCGTCAAGCCGGATCGGTTTCGCAGTCCCTTCGACCCTGATGGTATCGGCATGGATCACCTGCGCTTTTCCGCTGACTCGATTGATTGCGCCGGTACCGCCTTCATTCTGCCCGGCTTTCCCGAGATCGGCGATCAACCTTTCGCGACTGAATTCATGTCCCAGCACGACCCGACGCGATGCGGCCGTATCTTCCTTTCCATTCACCACCAGAGACCTGGAAGATGAGTAACCGACCGCAGTCATCTTGCTGCGCACCCACACGCCGAGCGGCGTATCAGCCACATGGTCTAGGCAATACTTCAGCACCGACTGTGCGCGACTTTGCGACAGAGCAAGGTTCTTCACCCATGCCTCCCGTAACGTCCTTGCACTACCCCATTCCTTCGAGGAGTGGCCTTCAATACGGATTTCATCAATGTCGAATCGGACCGTCGATTTTTTGAGTTCGGCCAACCAACGGGGGCAAATTTCGTCCAGTACCGCCATGAAGTCCGGCGGAATGGTTTCACTACCAGCCGGGAAGACCACGTTTTGAGGAAAAATCACCCGGCCGAACGGGTCGATCTGTCCGCCTGCCTTCTTCACATCCACTGCAAGCTCTCGTTGCAGATTGTCGATGAATTTTCGGCGCTCTGCTGCATCTTCGGCGAGCCGGCCATCAAAGGCAGCCTCTTTCGCCAGCAGGTGTTCGATACGTGCCATCAACACCTCGTTGTTGTCCTCTCCTTCCGGATCAATCGCCCTGCGGAAATCCAACGCCTGATCAATTTCATCCTTGTTCTCCACAATCCATTGCTCATGTTTCTCCAACATCGCCAACCGCATCTGCGGTACCGGAACTGCGCCTGCAGACAGCTCAGCCGCTACAGCCATCAGCTCTGGGGTACGTGCTAGGTCTGTCAGCTTTCTCAACTCGTCTGGTTCCAAAGTCGCCGCTGTTTCCGCCAGCGTACGCTGCTCCGGGTCTTCCAGCAACTGGGCGCGGTCCTGCAGTTCTGCTAGATGTTCTTCCGACACCAACTGGGCGCCCTGTTCAATCAGGTTCCATTCCTGCGATGAGAATTGTGCCGCCCGTTCAGTCTGTTTCTTCAATTCCTCGAACTGTTCCATTGGCAACTGCACGAGGTCCGATGAGAACGTATTCGGGTCCTTCGCAAGTCGTATCAGTTTGCTCACCGCCTCTGGCTCCAGTGACACTAACGATTCCGCGAGAGTGCGCCGTAGAGGATCATTCACCAACGCGGCCATTTCTCTCAATTCCTCAAGCCGCTGCGGCAGTACCAACTTGGCACCCCTTTCCAACATCTCCCACTCGTCTCGAGACAGTTTTGATGCCCGTTCAACTTCATCGTGAACCTGATGGCGCCAGAAGAGCAGCAGCAGCAATATTACGAACGCGATGAGCATGAATGCCTCAGCGACAGTGAGGCCCATGATCGTTCCCCGGCGGTAGTGGCTACCGGAAGTCGTATCTGGAAAGTATCTGCGTATGTTCCTGCTCCCAGTTATACCTAGCGGCCACGAGTGGGGAAAATACCCAGGAATTTTTTTGGTCGGGGATTTGCCATTCTATCCGCCAGTTCGCCAAGCCTATCGGTCGCCGTGGCCAGCTTTTCTGCTGCATTCGAGATGTTGGCTTGCATATCAGCTGCAACGGTACGTTCCGCCGCGGCCTTGAAACGTTCTGCCGCCGATTTCAGCTTCCCGGATGAGGCTTCAAGTTCGGCAGAAATGCTGGTTGCTCCTTCACTCATGCGCATGACAGCAGGCTCGAGCTTCGTTACAATGCCATCATCGACAGTGGCGAGTTTATCGATCAGACCGGATAGTGCCTTGGTCAGTTCACGAGTTTCGCTCGACAATACCTGTAGCTGGTTATCGGCGCTCCGTTGGACATTTCGAGCATGGGTCTCGGCATCGGTGAGAACTGTGGTAATACCTTTCAGTGTTTCACGGAAAGTGTCGACCCCTTCTTCAATCGCTTCCTGATATGTTCGCATGCTGTTTTCCATGATCTCATGCAAACTGGCTGCTCCATTTTTCAGGCCCTGCATCTGATGATCGACATTCCGTTGCAGTACATCCCGAATATGAGTATCCAAATCGGTGAATGAGGTGGTCACACGCCTAAGTTCTTCACGAAAGGCACTGACCCCTTCTTCAATCGCCTCCTGATATGCGTGCATGTTGTGTTCCAGACTCCTTTGCAGGGTAGTGCGATGAACCGTGACTTCCTTCTCCGTATCCCCATAGAACTTCTTTAGAGCCGTCATACTCGCCTGTGTCGCCTGTTTATGTGCATCGGCATCGTATTCCAACGCCTTTTGAATTGTCCCCCGAAGTTCGGTCAATATCTGGCTCGTTTCTACAGAGAAGCTGCTCATCTCGTTGATGCCCATGCTGAGATGAGTACGAAAATCACGGATGGCTTGTTCGAGGTCGACGCGTACTTCGCTTTCCTGCTCGGCCATGTCAGGGGTCATTCTCTGCATCAGAACCCGCAGCACAATACCGGCAATGGTTGAGGAAAGTGCCACACCGAAGCCGGAAATGACCCCACCCAGCAGCACTTCATCTTGCGAGGTGTCAAGCAGGTACAGCGTAACTGCCAGGCTCGTCAATGTGAAAACAAAGCCAAGGTAGTAACAATTATCCCCGATAATCTCATAAGTGTGTTCGTCACAGACTATGAGCGCAAACCCCCAATAGACAGACAAGATGACAATCGGAAACCCGATAATCACCAGGTTTGTATATTCCTCCGCCTTGAGATACCAGATTCCAGCACTTCCAATTGCAAAGGCGAGCCCAAGGACAACCTTGTTCCAATTCCTTCGTCCGGTTGACATCGCGCAATATCTTCGGAAAAAGGCTGCTGGTCTATAGATCGCCAAGCTGGCAAGTCGACGTGAGTATGCGGCTTGCACCGGCCCGGTCAAAATAGTTGACCCAGAAGTCGTCCACCACCGCACTGTTGACTTTGGTGCCGGGCCTCGGAATGCGACATATTTCCAACTCGACTCCGACCAAGCGATCTGCCAGGCGCTGCGAGTCCTGCGAGCGCATGAAATCTTGCCAGTTATCACCCTGGTAGAAACTGAAGGCTTCACTGTTCTGGATCATGTCAGATACGATAATGACCCGACGGGGGTATTTCGCATCGACAAAGCCCGGAACCGACACTAGCAAGGCCTGCAACGATTCCATGATCGGCGAGCGGTCCGCTACAGAGCTGTCGAGCATCGCCTCGACAATATCCTCGAAAGGTGCCAGAAACTCCTCACGGTAACGCTCCTCAATGAGGCGCGGATTTTGATAGAGTTCGTTCGCTTTCTCACCAGTGGCTGGTTTGCACAGAGCGAATTCGGCATCACGCTCCGAGGCGTCTTCCCGCACCGCACCGACTGCGATAAGCGTATTTTGCCCTGCCTCCCCGATCCGAGTGTCGAGGATGCCCCGAAGCCGTCTATGTTGCACCCGATTCAGCGAATCGGTCAGATCAAAGAGTACCACCAACCCGGCGACAGCCCCGGAATCCTTTGGACACAGCCTTTCATCGACCTCTTCCGCTTTGAATATCTGTAAAAGAGTGATAATGCCGATTGCGACGAAAATGGCTGCACCGATTACAACACCATACACCCAATTCGGTTTGTGTCGTCCGCGCTTCGGAGGCTGTCTTCGACGACGACGGCTCATGTGTGCTCGTCAGTCCGGCCATCAAATATACCCATGGCCTCCTGGCACATGCACTGTACCCGCTCGGTCGCCTGCTTTACAAGGCTGCTTTGCGGTTCGGATGGCCCGGGTTCTAGAGGAGAAATCTCCTCGCCGGGAGGGAAGCTGTAGGGCCGCCAATTCGGTGGGGGTGTTTTACGGGCCTTTTTGTTGGCGTTACGATAAAACTCTAAAAGATCACCCACAACACTGTCGCAGACCTGAAGGAAACTGTGCCGGTTTTTCATAAGACTCGAGAATCCCGTATGAGCGTTCTGGGCAGACTCGAAAAGTTGCTGGCTTAGTTTGTATTCATCATCGAGATCGGTGGCTGCCTTGTCGCGAATATCAGTCAGGATTTTCAGTGTTTCTTGCCTCTGATCCTGAAATTCTTGCTCCTTCTGTGTGTAATTGTCCGATACGCGCGTGTAGCCCGGATAAGGGTCGATGGACATATACGCTTTCCAGCCCGCAATGCCCGCAAACAGCAGTCCCACACCGGTCAGCAGCCACGCATCCAGACTTTGCATCTGCAAGTTGCCCTCGATCACGCGATTGAATGCCTCTCCCGCCGCTTCATCCCAAGGGAATGTGGACGTCAAATCCCTGAAATGCCCTACCATGAAATTGATGAATATCGCCAAACCGACACCAATGACCAATGCAACCCACCCTACAAACCTGCGTAGTGATTTGATATGGTTTTTTTGACGACAGATATGTCCGACCACACTGGCTGCTCCCACATTGACAATTGATATCACCAGGGCAGTGATGATGCCACCTGCTATTCCGGCCACATTCGCATCGGCGAAAAAGAAACCGTTCATAATGGATTCAATCAGCACGATGACAATGCAGAAGGCCAGCCACTGCATCAATCCCCCCGTTTCATGAGCTAACCGATACAAGCCATTGTCTTCTTTGAATTGCTGCAAATCAGCTTCGCTGTTATGCAGGTCATCACGTGCAATTTTCTGCTGACCTTTGCCCGCATCGACCTCTTTTTTGAAGTCGGTTTCAGCCTCGTTGAGAATCTGCTGAATTCCCATCTCCATATTGTTATCGCCCGCAGTGCACTTCATAATGCGCTTCCGGTATTCCTGTTCGTGCTCATGGGCGCTCTTCAGCCCCTGCTGACGAATCTGGCCGATGTACGCCACAACCTTTCGCTCCATCTCGTCGAGGCCATCATGGCTGCTTTCGGGATATTCTTTCCTGCCGTTCTTCATCCCGCTTACTGTCAGGTGGAATTCTTTTTCGATGGCATCAAATTCAACCGAGGGGAATATTTCGCCCAGCGGAATCTCTGGGGTCTTCTGTTTCTTGTTGCTGCCTAACATATTGTTTTACACTTTCTGTCGTTGAATTCTTTTCGCGACACCATCAGCGCATTTCGTGGGTATTTGGTGTCTGGCATAGCGAGGGCGCCATATTACAACAGACCATCAGTAAAAGTGGAACGGGGGCGCGATATATGGACACACAGTCTGCGGTTATTGGTGAAATGGATCGAATCAACCACAATTGTGTCAGCGATAAGGAGCATGTGTACTTGATCGGTCTATTGCAGTGACTGGTAGTAATCGATCAGGATTTTTGCCACCTCCGGGCGGGAAAATTCGGGAGGTGGGGCGATGCCCTGGCTGAGCATCTCCCGCACCTTGGTGCCGGACAGCGTGATGAAGTCTTCCTTCGTGTGATCGGGTGCTTCGCGCATCATCACCACCTTGCCGAGTTTCTTGGACCAAGCGGTATGATCCGCCCGGAAGATTTCGATTTCCAGAGCTCCTTTGGGCACTTCATCGTCGAATATCGTCTGGGCATCGAAGGCACCATAATAGTCCCCGACTCCAGCATGGTCACGGCCGACAATGAAATGGGTGGCTCCCATGTTCTGGCGAAAGATCGCATGCAGGACGGCTTCGCGCGGTCCGGCATAGAGCATGTCGAAGCCGTAGCCGGTGATCATGACGCTGTTGGGCGGGAAATACAACTCGACCATCTTGCGGATAGCGGCGTCACGGACATTGGCGGGAATGTCACCGGACTTCAGCTTGCCCAGCAGCATATGAATGACACAGCCTTCAGCCTGCAATCGCTCCATGGCGGTCCGGCAGAGCTCTTCATGGGCGAGGTGCATCGGATTACGCGTTTGGAAAGCCACGACCCGATTCCAGCCTCGTTCTCCGATGTCTTCACGAATCTGTACGGCCGTGCGAAAGGTGTGAGCGAATTCTGTCTCGAAGTAGCTGTAGTTCAGCACCCGAACAGGCCCAGAAAGCAGGGTCCGACCTTGGTGAAGAAATTCCGCCACCCCGGGATGTTTCGGATCCGCGGTACGATAGACTTTCTGGCAGATCAGTTCCACATCGACATCGGATAAGGTGTCGACGGCATCCAAAGTCAAGACCGCAATCACCGGATGACCATCCACATTGGGATCACGTAAGGCGATTTCATCACCTGTGTGGCTCTCGTTGAAGTCCTTCACAAGACACAGAACGGGGGTCGGCCAGAAAGTCCCGTTCTGGGTATGCATCTCCGTGGCGACACGCAGGGCATCCGCACGGCTCATGAAACCGGTCAGTGGGTTGAAATAGCCCCCTCCGAGCATGACGGTATTCGCGGCCCCGGCGGAACTGATGGTCACGGACGGCAAGGATTCTGCGATTTTTGTCAACTGACTGTTTTCCAGGGGATCGCTGACAAACAGGGGATGCAGTGCATCAGAGCCATGGGGCTTGATCATTTTCGGGTGCGGGATGGGGTTGAGACAAACGCTGACCGGATATTCAGGTCTTGCGGCGTGTTGAAACGGCGGCCGCCAGTTTTTCCAGCATGGGCACGGTGTCGTCAAAGGCAATGCAGGCGTCGGTAATGCTTTGACCGTACGTCAGCGGTTGATTGTTGACCACATCCTGTCGCCCGGCGACCAGATTGCTTTCGATCATGACGCCCATGATCCGTTTTTCACCTCCCGCAATCTGCTGGCACACATCATCGCAGACATGGAGTTGATTTTCCGGTATCTTGCGGCTGTTGGCATGACTGAAGTCGATCATGACCTGCGGGGCCAGACAGGACCGGGAAAGCTTCTCGCAGGTCGTCTGGATGTGCCCGGCCTCGTAGTTGGGTTCGCGCCCACCCCGCAGGATGATATGGCAGTAGGGATTGCCCGTGGTGGTGTAAATGGAGGACTGGCCATATTTGGTCAGGGTCAGAAAACGATGGGGTCGGGCGGCCGCCCGAATGGCGTCAACGGCGATGTCCAGGTTGCCGTTGGTTCCGTTCTTCAGGCCGACCGGGCACGACAGTCCGGAAGTCATTTCCCGGTGCACCTGACTTTCGGTGGTTCGCGCCCCGATGGCGCCCCAGGAAATCAGATCGGCCAGATACTGCGGGGTGACAAGATCAAGGTATTCGGTGCCTGCCGGCATGCCCATTTCGTTCAGGTCTAGCAACAACCGCCGGGCCAGGTGGAGTCCCTTGTTGATGTCGTACGTTTCGTCCAGGTCGGGATCATTGATCAGCCCTTTCCACCCGACGGTGGTGCGTGGCTTTTCAAAATAAACCCTCATCACCATCAGAAGTTCTCTCGCCAAGCGCTTTTTCTGCTCGAGCAACTGGCCCGCATAATCCAGGGCGGCGCGGGTATCGTGAATCGAGCAGGGGCCCACGACCACCAAAATTCGATCATCCTCGCCGTCCAGGATGTGCTGAATTTCAGTCCGCGCATTCAGTGTGATGGCGGCGGTCTGTTCAGAAGTGGGAAGCTGTTCAATCAGCATGTGCGGATTGATCACGGGGGAAACATCCGCTATGCGAAGATCATCGGTTTTCTCTGGGCACACTTCAAAGCCTATCATCAAGTCAGTCAGGGGATTTTATCGTTTGTCGGGGGTGCTGTCACACCAGATGACAAGAATTCTCACGCAAGTGGACCAACTGGTGATGGCCCCGGATCTCGTCATGCAGTTTTTGGCTTGGAACGGGCTGCTTGGGTTGGCACCGGTCTGGCCGGGATGTGTCCAACATATGCAAATTCATCCACGTCTGACAATGAGCTAAGTCTGGCACTCATCGGATTCCGGCCGAGCGGCTGTATGATTGATTGATGCAAATGACCGCCTGGCCTTAACGCATGGATCTGGCATCGCTTGGTGTCATAAGGGGATCGATGGTCGCCGGGGGCCATCACCATGCCTCCTGTTCGCCTATTTCAACCCGGATTATTGCCGGTCTTGATGCCTGGATTGGCGGGATGGCCTTTCAGGGGTCAGTGGAGCTGGAGGCAATGCGGCATCTGGTTCAGTCGTCCATTGGGGGCATGTGGTCAGTCGAATCCGTTCAGAAACTGCCCTTGAGCTGATGAATTTTTTGGGATGCCCGCTTGAGGCTGGCGGATTGTGCCCCCACTTTGCGATAGGAACCAACCCTAGATCAATATTGTATCCATGACCGCCAAGCAGCAAGACGAAACTGACCGTCCAGCGGACAGCACGGATGAGGTGCTGTCGGGTACCCCTTCGGGAGCCGAAAAAGAACAAGATACCCGTCATCCGGTGGGGGAAGACAGTCCTGAAACCAAGGATGAGGCCGTCGATGCGGAAATCAACGGGGCGGAAGTGCCGACCAGGGATGGGCCTGACACTTCAACCGAGGAAGACGAGGACCTGGCCGTCGCGTTGCTGGAAGCCCAAGAGCAGGTGCAGTCCCTCAACGACCGGTTCTTGAGGGTGCAAGCCGAGATGCAGAATGTCAGCAAGCGCAGCCAGAATGAAATCCAGAAAGCCCGCAAGTATGCCATTGAGGAGTTTGCCAGGGAATTGCTGTCGGTAAAAGACAGTCTGGACCAGGCCACACAGGTGGAATTGGATATGGCCACGGAAGAAGCCATCACCAAGATGAAGGAGGGGGTGGTGTTGACGCTGAAGCAGCTTCAGACCGTCCTGTCCAAGTTTTCCGTGGTAGAGATTGAAGCCGGTCCGGGCGTGAAGTTCAATCCGGATCTCCATCAAGCGGTCACCATGATCAAGTCCGACGACATCCCTTCGAATCATATCATCAGTGTGATGCAAAGAGGATTTGTGCTCAACGACCGGTTGCTTCGGCCGGCCATGGTCGTGGTGGCCAGCTGATCCGGCCACCCGGTCAGGAAACTTGCATTCTGAAGGGTTATCCGCATATTTTGAAACCAACACATCGTCTCCAAGTTATCTGAGAGGAACCAGCCAAAATGTCCAAGATCATCGGTATCGACCTCGGTACAACGAATTCCTGTGTGGCCGTGATGGAGGGAGGAACACCCAAAGTCATTGAGAACAGTGAAGGTGACCGTACCACCCCTTCCATCGTGGCATTCACCAAGGACAGTGAAATTCTGGTGGGTCAGTCGGCCAAGCGGCAGGCGGTGACCAATCCCGACAATACGGTCTTTGCTGTGAAGCGACTTATTGGCCGTCGATTCGACGAGGAGGTGGTGCAACGTGACATGGCATTGATGCCCTACAAGATCGTCAAGGCCAAAAATGGCGACGCCTGGGTCGCAGTGGGTGGCAAGCAGATGGCGGCGCCGGAAATTTCGGCCCGGATTCTCCAGAAAATGAAAAAGACAGCCGAGGACTACCTCGGCCATGAAGTGACTGAGGCCGTCATCACCGTTCCGGCCTACTTCAATGATTCTCAGCGTCAGGCCACCAAAGACGCGGGCAAGATCGCAGGACTGGATGTCAAACGCATCATCAATGAACCTACAGCGGCCGCACTGGCTTATGGCATGGACAAGGCCAAGGGAGATCGGAAGATCGTGGTCTACGATCTGGGCGGTGGGACGTTCGATGTGTCGGTGATCGAAATCGCCGAAGTGGAAGGTGAGCATCAATTTGAGGTGTTGTCGACGAACGGGGACACCTTTCTGGGTGGAGAAGATTTTGATCGCCGCTTGATTGACTATCTGGCGGATACCTTTAAAAAGGAGCAGGGGATGGACCTCAGGGGAGACCCACTGGCCATGCAGCGTCTGAAGGAAGCGGCGGAAAAAGCCAAGATCGAGCTCTCTTCCAGTACCCAGACCGAAATCAACCTGCCGTACATCACGGCGGATGCCAGTGGTCCGAAACACCTCAATCTGAAGCTGTCCCGAGCCAAGCTGGAATCGTTGGTGGATGATCTGTTGCAGCAGACGCTGGAACCTTGTCGGATTGCGCTCAAGGATGCCGGACTGGGGGGCACCGACATTGATGACATCATTCTGGTCGGGGGACAAACCCGCATGCCCAAGGTTCAGGAGGTCGTGAAGGGCTTTTTCGGCAAGGAGCCGCGCAAGGATGTCAACCCTGATGAAGCGGTGGCGGTGGGAGCGGCGATCCAAGGGGGGGTTCTGGGCGGTGATGTCAAGGATGTGCTCCTTCTGGATGTCACTCCGCTGTCACTCGGTATCGAAACCTATGGCGAGGTGATGACCAAGCTGATCGAGAAAAACACCACGATCCCCACCAAGGTCAGCCAGGTGTTTTCCACCGCCGCGGACAATCAAAGCGCAGTGACGGTCCATGTGCTGCAGGGTGAGCGGGAGATGGCCGGTGGCAACAAGTCCTTGGGACGTTTTGATCTCACCGAGATCCCGCCCGCTCCCAGAGGGGTGCCGCAAATTGAGGTGACGCTGGATATCGATGCCAACGGTATCCTCCATGTTTCTGCCAAGGACAAGGCCACCGGCAAGGAAAACAAGATTGTCATCAAATCCAGTTCCGGCCTCTCCGAAGATGAGATCGACCGGATGGTCCGTGATGCCGAACTGCATGCCGATGAGGATCGCAAGGCGCGTGAACTGGTGGATGCCCGCAATCAGGCGGAAGCCTTGATTCATGCCGTCAGTAAAACCATGGACGAACTGGGTGACAAGCTGGGCGCTGATGAACAGTCCAACGTCCGTGCCAAGATTGCGGAACTGGAGGAAGCGATGAAGGGAGATGATCCAGATGCGATCATCAAAAAAACCGAGGCGTTGAATCAGGCCAGTCACAAGCTGACGGAGCAACTTTATACTCAGCATGATCAGACGGCGGACGCGGCTGAGGAATTCGTCCAGAAAGACGCAGATTCATCGACGGAAGATGATGTGGTGGATGCCGAGTTCGAAGAAGTCGATGACGACAAGAAGTCCCGTTGAGGACAGTGGCTGACCGGCTGCGTCTGATGTCCAGATTCCAGGCGACATGACCCGGAGGTCGATGTGCGCGTAATGGCTGTTGGATAAGGCGGGACCCGACGGATCCCGCCTTCACCGTTCAGCACCAGAAAAAAGATGTCAAAAAGAGATTTCTACGAAGTGCTTGGCGTGCGTCGTGACGCCAGTGCCGACGAATTGAAGAAGGCTTATCGCCGGCTCGCGATGAAATATCATCCCGACCGGAACCAGAATGATGCCAATGCCGAGGCTCGTTTCAAGGAGGCCAAGGAGGCCTACGATATTCTGTCGGATGAACAAAAGCGAGTCGCCTATGACCAATTTGGTCACGCCGGAGTCGAGAATGCGGCCGGGATGGGTCGGGGGGGGGTCTCGGAGGGGGTCGGCGATATTTTCGGCGATATTTTCGGCGATATTTTCGGGTCCGGGGGAGGCCGTCGTCAAAATGGGGGGGCCGACCTGCGTTACAAGCTGGAATTGAGCCTGGAAGAGGCGGTGCATGGGGTTGAGAAGACCATTCGCGTCCCCCGGATGGTGAACTGCAAAACATGCCATGGCTCTGGCGCCCGTCCGGGTTCGGAGCCACAGACCTGCGAAACCTGCCGTGGACAGGGTCGGGTCCGGATGCAACAGGGATTCTTTTCGGTCCAGCAAACCTGTCCACAGTGTCGTGGGACGGGGCAACTGATCACGGAACCCTGTGGCCAGTGTCAAGGGCGGGGACGGGTCCGCGATGAGAAATCCTTGTCGGTCAAGATTCCCGCCGGTGTCGATGAAGGGGATCAGGTGCGTCTGGCTGGTGAAGGAGAAAGTGGTGGAACAGGCATGCGGGCGGGGGATCTCTATGTGCAGGTTCAGTTGAAACCACATGACATCTTCAAACGCGACGGGGATAACCTGTATTGCGAAGTGCCGATCAGTTTCGCCACCATGGTACTGGGGGGAGCGGTGGAAATTCCGACCCTGTCTGGGCGGGCCACCATCAAGGTACCTCCGGAAACCCAGTCGGAAAAACTCTTTCGCTTACGTGGCAAAGGAGTGCGCAATGTGCGCAGTGGGCATCAAGGCGATCTGTATTGCAAAATTGCGGTGGAAACGCCGGTCAATCTGACCCGTCATCAGAAAGACATGCTGCAGGAGTTCGACCAGTCAATCCGGGAAGGAGGGGATCGGCATTCCCCTCGGTGGGGACGTTGGACCAGTCGAATCAAATCATTTTTTGATGATCTGGTGACCTGACCGTTGCTTCCCGAATTCGGGGTCGCCATACTCGCCGCGACGGCATGGTTGCCCGGTGTCGATCTTCGCTGGCCCGTTTTGACGTCGAACTTGGTCGCATCTACTGCAGGTACCGGTCGTCGGATGGGAGCCGACCTCTGGGGGGATGGGTTCGTGTACCATACGCATCTTGGAGTTTGCCCCCTGTACTGAAGTGACTGGATTTTTCCGCCCCCCAATTTCAGAGTCGGCTTATGTATCTCTTCCGCGATCGGAAGATCCGACCGCCCGGGGATATTCCTCTGGCGGGCTCGGGCTTTCCCCAACGACTCTCGGCGGTTCTGATCGAGAGATCTCGGCGCCAGGTTGGTCTCTTGGTCTTGGGAGATGCCGGGTATGAGTTTCTCGGGTGGGCAAGGGGTTCCGGTATGATCGATCAGCCCTTACCGTCACCGGCGGTCAGCCGGGGGTCCGCTCCATGAAGGTCCCGGCGGATCGCAATCAGGCCCTGTCGGACCACGGACCGTTCCACCGTACCCTGACGGGCTTTGTTCCTCGCTCGTCCCAGCAGGAAATGGCGGCAGAAGTCGAGAGAGTACTGGTCCGGGGAGGGGTGTTGGTGGCCGAGTCCGGGACCGGTACCGGAAAGACATTCGCCTATTTGGTCCCGGTGATAGAGCAGGGAGTCCGGTCGATCATTTCCACCGGTACGCGCCATCTGCAGGATCAGATTTTTCACCGGGACATCCAGTCGGTCAGCAAGGTGTTGGGGCGCAGTGTGCATGCCGCCCTGCTCAAGGGGCGGGGAAATTACCTATGCCGTTATCGATTGAGGCAGGTGGTCTCGCAGACCACCCTGTTCGAGCAGAGAGATGATGCCACTCTTTCCGCGATCGCTGAGTGGGCTGCTCGTACCCGACATGGCGACATCACCGAGATGACCGGGATGGGGGAACAAGATCCGGTCTGGAGGCAGGTCACTTCCACGAACGAGAATTGCCTAGGTGGGAAATGCCCGGACTATGCGGAATGTCACGTGATGAAAGCCCGGCAAAGAGCCTTGACAGCCGATGTGGTGGTGGTCAACCATCATCTGCTGTTGTCGGACATGATGCTGAAGGAAGAAGGCGTCGGAGAACTGTTGCCACAATGTGACGCCGTGATTCTGGATGAAGCCCATAAGCTGCCGTCTGTGGCTTCGGATTTTTTTGGTTTTTTCGTGTCCAGCTTTCACTTGGAGGAGTTGGCCGAGGACATCAAGGCGGCAGAGATCGAAGAGCGCAGCGCGGCCGATTTTTCTGCGATATTGCCGGCCTTGTCCCAGGCGATCGAGGATGTGAATTCGACACTGCGACACTGGCAGCCCCGGGTGCTTGAGCACAGTGTTCTGGAAGAATCCGACTTCCGGAAAGCGCTGGTCCATCTTGATGTCTGTCTGGATGAACTGTGCCAAGTGCTGACCCCGGCCGCCCCAGCCGGGGAGAGTCTGGAGAACTGCCTGGAAAGAGCCAAGAGTATCCGGGGAAAATTGAATGAGTGGGTCGATGGACAGGATCCGAACCTGGTTTGTTGGCTGGCAAAAAGCCATCGCCGTTTTCGGCTGCATGCGACGCCCCTGAGGATTGACAGTCAGTTCGGTTCGTTAGTGGACACGGTTCGCAGCTGGGTATTCACGTCGGCCACGTTGGCGGTGGGAGACGATTTTTCTGCCTATACGTCCAGACTGGGTATTGCCGGGACACAGAAGCGATGGGGCAGCCCCTACAACTATCGCCACAATGCACTGCTTTATCTGCCACCGGCCATTCCGGACCCAAGGGCAAAAGATTTTCCGGACCGGCTGGCTGAGTTGATTCCGGACATTTTGCAGCGGAGTCAGGGCAGGGCATTTTGCCTGTTCACCAGTTACGACATGATGAACCTGGTCCACTCGAAGCTTAAAGATCGGCTGTCCTGGCCGTTGTTGCTGCAAGGGACCGCGCCCAGAAGCGAACTGGTGGACGAGTTTCGCCAAGCGGGAAATGCCGTCTTGTTTGGCACCGCGAGTTTCTGGGAGGGGGTCGATGTGCCCGGAGAGGCGTTGTCCTGCGTGGTCATCGACCGATTGCCCTTTGCCGCGCCATCCGATCCGGTGCTCAAACGCCGCATTGAGGTCTGTCGGGAAATGGGGGGGAACCCATTCATGGATATCCAGGTGCCGGATGCCATCCAGATTCTGAAGCAGGGGGCCGGACGACTGATTCGCTCCGAACGAGACCGGGGGGTGTTGGCCATTTGTGACCGGAGAGTTCAAACGATGCACTATGGCCAACTGTTTGTTGAGAATCTGCCCCCGATGAGGGTGAGCAGAAAGCTCGAAGATGTGACCCGGTTCTTTCAGTGAACATACTGGCTTTCGACACCGCGACGGCTCATTGTTCGGTCGCCCTGTGCACGCGGTCAGTTCAAACTCAGTCGATGCTGGATGCTCGTCAGGGGCAAACCAGTGCGGTGTTGGGAATGGCCGGGGAGTTGCTGCACCGCCAGGGAATGACTATGAAGGATCTGGATCTGATTGCCGTGGATGTCGGACCCGGTTCCTTCACGGGACTGCGGGTGGGCATCGGTGTGGCCCAAGGACTGGCCTATGCCTTGGGACTGCCGGTGGTGGGCGTCGGATCCCTGGTCGCGTTGAGTGGTGTGGAGCCGAAGAAAACCGTGCTCGCCGCCCTGGATGCCCGGATGCGCCAGGTTTATTGGGGCGTTTATCGGGGAGCGGATTGTGTCGTCTGTCCACAGGTCAATGATCCGGCTCAACTTTCGTCGGCATTGATGGCGACGGCCTTGCCAGACACCTTGGTCGGAATGGGCGATGGATGGATATCTTACCCGGATGACATGCCGACTCGATTGGGAAGGAGTGCTATCATGGTTCGGGATGAGCGTTATCCTGAGGCGCTGCAAGTGGCTCAGCTGGCGGCCGAGGCTCCGAAAACCGACCGTCTTTCACCGCTGGAGGTTCGGGCCGCATATGTTCGCCATCGGGTGGCAAAGCAACAGATGACCCCGTAGTTCGGACGAACGACGTTCCATGATGTCGGCAGGCGACCGGTCACCATGACCGGCAGTGGATCAGGACAGGATGACAGTCGTGACGAACTGGGAGCCGAAATACGCCAGGATCAGAATGCCGAATGCGGTGAGTGTCCAGCGTGCTGCCACCGTGCCACGCCAGCCATAGATCCAGTGCCCCGACAGCAGGCCCGAAAATCCCAGCCAGGCGAGGAAAGACAGCAGGATGTGATGATTGAAGGCCAGTGCCTGCCCTTGCTCATGATACCGGTAGATCATGCCGATTACCAGGTTCAGGGTGAGCAGGATGACCCCGATCAGGGTCAGCCGGAACAGGTTGTTTTCCATGGTTTCGATCGGGGGTAGCGAAGGCCACAACCGGCCCGGACGATGACGTTGAAGCTGTCGGTCCTGAAAATACAGCAGTAGGGCCTGTGCGGCGGCACTGCACAGAAATCCGAAGGCCACCAAGGCGATGCCGAGATGCCACCATTGCGGAAGTGTGGGATTTTCCAAAATCACCGGCTGGCCGGTCAGAAACAGTCCGACCAGCAATCCCAGCAGGCCCACCGGCATGACGAACAAGCCCAGGTTGATCACTTCCCGGGCCCACACGGACAGCAGGAACACCAGCACCGTCATCAGGGACACCAGGGACACCACGTGGTTCAGGGAGAGGTTGATGGCACCGGTGGACAACATGCCGCGCATTAACAACCAGGCGTGCAGCAGGATGGCCGCCCAGCCGAATAGCAGTGGCACCAAGTGATTGTCGGTCATCACCGCGGTTCCGGGGGCAGACCCGCCCCGAATGCGTTGCCAGAAAGTCCCCAGGGTGGTCAGATAGGCCACCAGAGCAAGTAGGATGAGGAGGATTTGGAGCACTCGGGTCGGCGATTTGGTAGATGTCGATGATTGCACTACAATCCGCATGGATGCCACTAAGCACATCAATTCAATATGCTAATGAATCTTATTCATGATTGCAATCCGTAACGGATGTCGGCGAGCAGCCTTCCCGGTGGGGGTCTCCTCGCATGATCCCTGGATCCGGCGGATGTGCAAGACGGATCCAATGCGCCCGCATGGGCGACTTGTCCGATTCGGGGACCGTTTTTTCGGCTGGATAGATTCGAAATGACATGGGAAGGCGACCGCAAGGCAACGGCGAATTCCCGCTCAAATGCTTCCATGAGTCCGGGCGATGAATGGAATGTACCGGGCGAACACAAATCAGGTGAATGATGTTCCAACAACTCAGTGACAAACTACGCTCGACTTTCCGCCACCTAAGTGGCAAAGGTCGTTTAAGTGAGGACAATATCGCCGGAGCGATGCGGGAAGTCCGTATCGCTCTGTTGGAAGCGGATGTCTCGTTGGAGGTCACTCGGACTTTTGTCAGCAAGGTGCGCCAACGGTCCATCGGACGTGAGGTGCTCGGCAGCTTGACCCCCGGGCAGGCCGTGATCAAGGTAGTGCAAGAGGAATTGGTGTCGTTGATGGGGGAGGCCAATGATACCTTGAATCTCTCTGCCCGTCCCCCCGTGGTGGTGCTGGTGGCCGGTCTGCAAGGGGCCGGCAAGACGACCACCGTGGGCAAACTGGCGAACCGACTGATTGATCGGGAGAAGAAGTCGGTCATGGTGGTCAGCACGGACATCTACCGCCCGGCGGCCATTCGGCAATTGGAAACCCTCGCGGGTCAGGTGGGAGCGGACTTTCATGCCAGTGACGCCTCCCAGTCGGCGGTGGAAATCGCTGAAAATGCTTGGTCCCAGGCGAAAAAATCCGGTGCGGATGTGCTGATTGTGGACACGGCCGGCCGATTGCATGTGGATGATGTGCTGATGCAGGAAATCCGGAATGTTCACATGGCACTGGCACCCGTCGAGACTCTGTTTGTGGTCGATGCGATGACCGGACAGGATGCGGTGAACAGTGCCACGGCATTCGATCAAGCCCTGCCCCTGACCGGTGTTATCCTGACCAAGGTCGATGGGGACGCCCGGGGAGGGGCCGCCCTGTCCTTGCGAGCGGTGACCGGAAAGCCCATCAAGTTTCTCGGCGTGGGGGAGGGAATGGAGGCCTTGGAGGCGTTTCATCCCGACCGGGTCGCTTCGCGGATTCTGGGCATGGGGGATGTGCTGTCTTTTGTCGAAGAAGTCGAGCGCAAGGTTGACCAGCAGAAAGCGGAAAGGTTGGCAAAAAAACTGGCCAAGGGCCGGGAGTTCGATCTTGAAGATCTGCGTGACCAGATCCTGCAGATACAGAAGATGGGGGGCATGGCGGCGATGGTGGATAAATTGCCGGGCATGGGTCGGGTTCCACAGCATGTTAGGAATCAGGCCGGCGATCAACAAACCGGGCAGATGATCGCGATCATCAATTCCATGACCCCTCATGAGCGCCGCTTTCCGGCCGTGCTGCGGGGCACCCGCAAAAAGCGCATCGCGGCGGGCTCCGGGACCCAGGTTCAGGATGTCAACCGGCTGCTCAGACAGTATATGCAAATGCAAAAGATGATGAAACGCCTGACGAAGACAGGCCGCAAGGGTTCGGGTTCCCTCATGCAGCAGATGATGGGGTCCGGTGGACTTCTCCCAGGTGGGCCACGGCGATAAACCGTTCGCTATTCGGTGACACTTTCGGGCCTTCAGGGGGCAATGCAAAGAACCAGATGAGGGGAACCATGATGAAGATGATCCAATTGATGCTGGCCATTGTGATGGTATTGGGGGTACCGACGACCGGACTGGCCCAGACGTTTTCCGACACAGACAAGGAACAACGTTGGGCAGAACAGGTCCTCGACACCCTGTTCGACGGGGAACCCGTCTGGCTTCAGGCGGCAGGACATGAGTTTCTCGGCATTGAAATGGAAAGCGAAACAGCGGGTGTTGCCGGAGCAAACCGGCGGGCCGTCATTGTGGTCCATGGGATTGGCGTCCATCCCAACTGGGATCAGGTCATCCGCCCACTGCGGGTCGGGCTGACCGATTATGGCTGGCACACCTTGTCCATCCAGATGCCGATCTTGCTCAACGAAGCCACCGGGATCGAATATGCTCCCTTGTTTGATGAGGTCACCGGCCGGTTCGGGGCCGCGATCGACCACCTGCAGAATCTGGGTTTTTCAGAGATAGCGATCATTGCCCATAGCCTGGGGGCCGCCATGACGATGCGGTACCTATCGGATGATCCGAATGCCCCGGTCGCAGCATTGGTGTTGATCGGTATGCAGGGCGGGTATGAGAGGATGGTGCACGACAATGTGGCTTCCTTGCGGAAAGTGCGCATACCGGTCCTGGAAGTGTACGGCAGTAATGACTTGCCAGGAGTGCGGCAATTCGCTGCCCGCAAGGCCAGTGCGGCTTATACCGGCCAGAACAGGGCCTATCGCCAGATGATGGTCGATGGGGCGAATCACTTTTTTGACGACCGGGAAGAGTTGCTGGTGCAGATTGTGGGCGAATGGCTGGATCGCTTGGAGGGGTCCTGAAATATGCAGACCATGGAGGTGTCCTTGGTGGGGATGGAGTCGATATTCGGGGAGGTCAATCGGTCACTCCATCGGATGCGTGGCGGGATTCGCCGGCCATGCAGGATGGGGCTTCTCGAAAGACCGGATTTCCCTGGCCAACCACCATCCCGAAGTCGGCACCGGTGATTCTTTTCGTCTGTTGCCGAAAAGACCGCTCATTCGATTAGGTGGTTTCGGCTTGCTTAACGGGTTCGAAAGCTCCAAGGCGCAAGGGGCGCCGACAGGCGGGTTGCATCTTCAGATTTGGAAACTAACCGGCATTCTCGTTATACTCCTTCGCTCCCATTTTTCAGGGCTTTCTTTTCAGGCCCGGCATTCCAGAGGTGAACCGTGCAGCTAACTGGTGCAGATATTGTGGTCCGATGTCTACAGGATGAAGGCATAGAGTATATTTTCGGATATCCCGGCGGTGCGGCACTGCATATTTACGATGCGCTGTACCGACAAGACAAGGTCAAACATATCCTCGTTCGCCATGAACAAGGCGCCACGCATGCGGCGGATGGGTATGCGCGGGCCACGGGCAAACCCGGCGTTGTCCTGGTGACTTCCGGGCCCGGAGTGACCAACACGGTGACCGGCATCGCCACCGCCTACATGGATTCCATCCCGATGGTGGTGTTGACCGCCCAGGTTCCCTCTCACTTAATTGGGGACGATGCCTTTCAGGAAGTCGATACGGTCGGTATTACCCGGCCCTGCGTCAAGCACAATTTTCTGGTCAGCGATGTCACCAAACTGGCGGAGACGATCAAAAAGGCGTTCTACATTGCCGAGTCCGGCCGCCCGGGTCCGGTGGTGGTGGATATCCCCAAGGATGTGACGGCGCAAACCGCGGAATACCATTATCCGAAAGTAGTGGATATGCGCTCGTATCAACCCCGCACCCGAGGCCACGCCAAGCAGATCTCCCGTGGTCTCGACCTCCTTCTCCAAGCCCGGCAACCCATCATCTACACCGGTGGTGGGGTCATCTTGGGGGATGGGTCGGCACCCCTTCGTACCTTGGTGACCAAGCTCGGGTTTCCGGTCACGACCACTTTGATGGGTCTCGGATCCATTCCCCATCACGACCCGAACTTTCTGGGCATGTTGGGCATGCATGGTACCTATGAGGCCAATATGGCGATGCATGACTGTGATGTGATGTTCGCCATCGGGGCCCGTTTTGATGATCGGGTCACCGGAGACCTCGGTAAGTTTGCGCCGGATGCCCGCATTATCCAGATCGACATTGATCCGTCATCAATCGGCAAGAACGTGTCGGTCGAAGTGCCGATTGTGGGGGACTGCGGGCAGGTGCTGGTGCAGATGCTGGAGATACTGGACAGTCGTCTGGACCAAATCGATCGGCCTGCTGTCAACCGATGGTGGGATCAGATCAACGAATGGCGTGCGGTGAAGTCACTGGACTATCAGACCCAACCGGATGTGATCGTGCCGCAACTGGTCGTGGAGCGCCTGATGCAGATCACAGGGGGTGATGCCTATGTGGCCTCTGATGTGGGACAGCACCAGATGTGGGCCGCCCAGTATTATCACTTTTCCCAACCCAGACGATGGATCAATTCCGGGGGGCTGGGCACGATGGGATTCGGACTGCCAGCGGCCATGGGCATACAACTCGCCTACCCGGATCAAACCGTGGTCTGCATCACCGGGGACGCCAGTATCCAGATGTGTCTTCAGGAGCTCTCCACCTGCCTTCAGTATGGCTTGCCCGTCAAGATCATCAACCTGAACAACCAGTACATGGGCATGGTCCGTCAGTGGCAGGAATTCTTCTATGACCGACGCTACTCGCATTCCTATATGGATGCGTTGCCGGATTTTGTCCGTTTGGCCGAGAGCTATGGGCATGTGGGCATGCGGGTTGAAGACCCGAGGAAGCTGGACGATACCTTGGAACAGGCCTTCGCCATGAAGGACCGGCTGGTCTTTGTCGACGTCATCACGGATCCGACCGTCAATGTGTATCCCATGATTGCCGCTGGCAAGGGTCATCATGAAATGCAGCTTCAGCCCGATCAGGAAGTACATCAAGAGCGGGAACTGGCCTGATGCGGAGAGTCCTTTCCTTGTTGCTGGAAAATGAGGCGGGAACGTTGTCCCGGGTGGCTGGGCTGTTTTCTGCCCGGGGGTATAATATCGAGTCGTTGACCGTCGCCCCGACCGAGGATGCTTCCATATCACGGATGACCATTGTGACTCGGGGCAGTGACAACATCATTGAGCAGATCAACAAGCAACTCAACAAGTTGGTGGATGTCATCAAACTGGTCGACCTGACCGAGGGCCATCATATCGAAAGGGAACTGTTACTGGTGAAAGTGGTGGCGCATGGCAATGAACAAAGGGAAGAAGTCAAGCGTTTGGTGGATATCTTTCGGGGTCGGATCATTGATGTGACGGACAGTACATACACTTTGGAAATGACCGGGAATGGAGACAAGGTCGATGCCTTTATCCAAGCCTTGGCGCAAGTCGATATCCTGGAGGTGGTCCGTTCCGGTGTCTCTGGTATCGGGCGGGGCAAACGGGCCCTGAAGGTCTGATCCATGCTGGTCAATCCGTGTATAATCCTGCGCCTCGCGGGGTGGACAGTCCCTTGATGCCAATGTGACGACTGAACTGGCCAACTGGCCGAGTGCCCCAGACCATTGAATCGCGGAGAAATCATATATGCAAGTCTTTTATGACAAAGATGCGGCGCCTGATTTGATCCAGAGCCGCAAGGTGGCCATCATTGGCTATGGATCACAGGGACATGCCCATGCCAACAACCTGAAGGATTCGGGTATTGATGTGGTGGTCGGGCTGCGTCACGGTTCCCCGAGTCGAGTCAAGGCGGAAGCGGCCGGGCTGGCCGTGTTCGAGGTGGAAGATGCGGTCCGACAGGCCGACTTGGTCATGATGTTGGCGCCGGATGAACGGATGGGTGCCATCTACCAAGAGCAGGTCGAAGACAGCCTCCGGCCGGGGGCCACGTTGGCTTTTGCCCATGGATTCAACATTCATTTCGGGTACATCACTCCCCGGAAGGATATCGATGTCATCATGATCGCTCCCAAGGGGCCGGGACATCTGGTGCGTTCCACTTACGAAAAGGGGGCAGGTGTCCCTTGCTTGGTGGCGGTGCATCAGGATATGGGCGATGCGGAAGCGATTGCGGTCGCCTATGCCTCGGCGATTGGTGGAGGGCGTGCCGGGATTATCAAGACCACCTTCAAGGAAGAGACGGAGACGGATCTTTTTGGAGAGCAGGCGGTGCTTTGTGGAGGAGCCACTGCATTGGTCCAAGCGGGTTTCGAGACCTTGGTGGAAGCCGGTTATGCACCGGAAATGGCCTACTTCGAATGCCTCCATGAGTTGAAGTTGATCGTGGATCTGATGTACGAAGGGGGGATCGCCGATATGCGTTACTCCATTTCCAATACCGCGGAATTTGGTGATATGACCCGGGGGCCGAGGTTGGTCAATGAGCAGGTCAAGGCCGAGATGAAAAAAATTCTGACCGAAATCCAGTCCGGCGAATTCGCCAGGGAATGGATGGATGAAAATGCCAGTGGTGGCAAGCGGTTTCCAGAGTTGCGAGATCAGGCACGCAAACACCCGATTGAGGAGGTGGGTGAACGGCTTCGATCAATGATGTCCTGGATCGGAGAATCCAAGGTTGTGGACAAGACCAAGAATTGAAGCGAAGACATTTCTCGTGTTGACCCGGTCGGAAGCCCCGTCCCGGTTGGGCTGGATGGCTTTCTGACGTCGTGCCCATGACAAAGGCGGGCTACCCGGTTTTTGCCCGGGAAGGATGGGTTCATCTGGCCCTGGTGCTGTTCGTGGGTCTGCTGGCCACTTGGTGGTGGGGTTGGTGGTCGGTTCCTGTGTGGCTTTTGGTTCTGTTCGTTATCCAGTTCTTTCGGGATCCGGCTCGACAGGTCAGCGAACAAGCCGGAGATGTGGTGGCGCCCGCCAGTGGTCGGCTGGTATTTATTGGTGAAGTGGAAAATCCCCACCTTCCGGAACGTCCGAGAATGCAGAAGATCAGTATCTTCATGAATGTGTTTTCGGTCCATTCCAACCTGATTCCCGTCGCTGGACGGATCAAGGAATGTCATTACCATCGTGGCCAATTTGTCAATGCGGCCTTGGACAAATCTTCCGAATCCAATGAGCGCAACGTGGTATGGATTCGCACCCGGGAAGGAATGGATGTCATCGCAGTGCAAATCGCTGGCTTGATCGCCCGCCGGATTTTCTGCTATGTCCAACGCGGAGACCATGTCATGACCGGACAACGGTATGGGTTTATCCGGTTTGGCTCTCGGCTTGACCTCTATTTGCCACCAGATGCCATCCTGCAAGTTTCCCTTGGTCAATGGGTCACCTCCGGGAATGATGTGGTGGCCAAGCTGAATGTCTAATGGGGTATCATTCACGCGACAAGACAACGAGAAGTTCCTGATCCGCTACTGGCATGCAAACGGAAGGTGACATCGGCAAAGGCCGCAAAGGGATATATTTCTTGCCCAGTCTGTTTACCACGGCTGGGCTATTATTCGCGTTCATTGCCATCATCCAGTCCACCCATGGGCGGTTTGATCGGGCGGCGGTCTGGATATTCGTGGCGATGATCATGGACGGCCTAGACGGCCGGTTGGCCCGCTGGACCAATACGAGCAGCGAGTTCGGCAAGGAGTATGACAGCCTGGTCGATCTGGCCGCTTTTGGGGTGGCTCCGGCAATGATCGTATACTTCTGGTCATTGCAGGATATCAGCCGGGCCGGTGCGGCGGTTTCGTTTCTTTACTTGGCCGCCACCGCTCTGCGTCTGGCCCGATTCAATACCCTGACCGTCAAGGACAATCGCTATTTTTATGGATTGCCCTCACCGTCAGGGGCCGCTTTTGTGGTGTTCTGGGTTTGGTGTCTGTATGAGTTCGGAATTTCCGGAAGCGATGTTTCCTGGCTGAGTGCGCTGGTGACTCTCACGGCGGCTTCCCTGATGGTGAGCAATCTCCGGTTCCGCAGTTTCAAGGATTTCGACTACAAGGATCGAATCCCGTTCGTGGTTCTGATCGTGTTGTTGTTGATGTTGGTGTTGATCTACTTCGATCCGGCGACAGTCCTGTTCTGCATGGCATTGGGATACGTAATTTCCGGGCCCGTGGGATGGTTGTTACGTTGGCGCAAGGGTAACCAGGAAAGTCCGGCTTTTCTTCCGGATGACGACGATGGTGGTGAATCCCCAGACGACTCCGGGCCGTCATCATGAAACCGGCTTGATAGGTCGACATGCCCCGGATCCAAGGTATGGGAATGCTGTCTCCTCGACAGGGTGAGATTCTTGGATTGATGGGAATTGATGTCTGGCGTTGGCGGGCTGATCCTCCCCCTGAACCCATCATCCTATCCCCGGATCATCCCTCCTCCTCCCCCACGGCGATTCAGCAAATCGATGGGTCTGAGCTGGGAAGCAACTGGTGTCTTGTGCAGAATGCCACCGATGCGAATCATGACACTTGGATTTTTTGTCAGGAAAATGCCGAACTACTCATATCCGATGGTCCCTATCGGCGGTTGCTGGATGATGTTTTGAGGTCTATGAGGCTAAACTTCCGGGATGTCGCTTTGTTTTGTGCTGTACAGCAGGCCGTTGATGAGAGTCTTTCAGCCATGTACATCCTGCAAGATCCGTCCTGTCCGGTGCCGAAACGATTGGTGGTGTTTGGCGATGAATGTGGGGCATGGGTGCGTGAGCATATACAGGCTGATATATTGTCCAAACAGCTGGTCCACAAGACAGATGACGATGGAATGGATATCCTGTTCAGTGATGACTTGCTCACTTTGATGGATGATCCAAAGAAAAAGAGAGCGCTGTGGCATCGCATGATCAACTCTGGATGGTGCCGGGACGGCAAATGAAGAGCGGTTCTCGTCCAGCGCATGGGTGGACAAAATGTGAAAAGTATTCTGAATGTCGACTCAGGGGAAAACCATCCATGGATTCTGGACACTCTCGCCACGGTCGGACCTTGTTGGCCTGTAGCCAGTTGACTCTCGATTCCGAGAAGAGTGCAGGTCACTGTGTGTGGTGAACGGCTCACCTCTTGGTGCACATACCCGTAGGGTCGGGGGAGTTCCCGGACGTGAGAATGGTATGTACCGAAGCTCCATCCCTGGCTGGAAATAAGGTCGGAACAGTCGGTAGCAGATCCCTTGGGACGTCACTGCTTGGGGGCCTAACCCGAACGACCAGTGATGAGGGGCAACCCCAAGGAGCGCACGGATGCCAGATGGAGTATCGCCCCTTCATCAGACTCGCTCCGCCCGCAGGGCGGCCAGATTGCGCTGCTCCTGATCAAACACCAAAGCCAGCCGATGGACCTCCTTCCCCGGTGTTCGGTACTTGTCCGCATAGCCTTTCTCCCGCATCTGCGCCATCGCGTCGTCCAGTTTCCTGTCGACTTCCGCCTCGCCCTGCGCCACCTTGCATTCGAACACGAACACCTGATGACGATGGATCAGCACCAGATCCGACCGCCCCTGATAAGTGACCTCCTCTCCCCGGATGTCGAGTCCCTGCGTCAGCCAGGCGGCATACAGCAACCCGACATAGAATCCCTCCCACCGAAACAACTGCCCCGGGTCCTGCCAGGTATGCGGAATCCCCGCAAAGAACGCCTGCAGGGCCTGCTCGAAGCCGTCGAAGTCCTGGGCCAGCAGCCGATCGGTCAGGGTCTGGCGGCGCTTCGAGATCGTCTCCCAATCGCCCAGCACCGCCTCCAGCAGTTCCCGGTTCAGGCTGCGGCGCACCTCTTCATTGGGATAGTCCAGGATGTAGACATACTCTTCGTTGGTGTGCTGCTCCCCGACAATGGTCAGGTAGCCACACTGAAACAGCAGGGCGTTGACATGAATCCGGTCGGGCTCGAAATGAGACAGGGTACTGTCGGACAGTTCCAGTTGAGACAGCTCCAGGGTGGAGATCTTGCCCTGGGCGAGCCGATGATACAGATAGCGGGGCGTGCCGGTCTGATACCAGTAGGGGCGGAACTCCCGGTTCTGGAAGTACAGCAGGATGTCGAACGGGTTGTAGACTTTCGTCTCACCGCGCCAACGGTAGCCATTGTACCAGTGGCGAATCTGGGCTCGCTCTTCGGCGGATACGCCTTCCAGTTCCGGCGCGAACACCGTCTCCAGGTCGGTCTCGGTATAGCCGCAGATGGTGGCATAGCGCGGCATCAGGCTGAGGTCATTGAGACTGTTGAGTCCCGAGAACAGGCTCACCTTCGAATACATGCTGATGCCGGTGACGAACACGAAGCGCAGATAGCGGGCGCAGCCCTTGAGGATGCCGTACAGACCGCGCAGGATCGTCCGGTGGACCTCGACCAGTTCGGAGTCGTCCAGCCCATCCAGGACCGGCTTGTCGTATTCGTCCACCAGCACCACCACCTGCTGCCCCGTCTTGTCGGCCAGCCGGCGAATCAGGGTCTGCAATCGGTCCGGGGCGGCCTGATCCCACGATGGGGGGGGCAGGCCGGCTGCTTCTTCATGGGCGGCCAACTGGGTCCGGATGCTGCTGTGCAGGGTGTCCGGGTGGTGGTATTCGGCATCGAAGCTCAGCCGCACCACGGGATGGGTCGTCTCCCAGTCCCATCGGGGGTGGATGTCCAGGCCCCGGAACAACTCTTCGCTGCCGGCGAACAGCTCGTGCAGGGTATCGACCAGCAGGGTCTTGCCGAAGCGGCGCGGGCGCGACAGGAACCAGTATTCGCCCTCCTTGATCAACTGATGGAGGTGCGGAGTCTTGTCGACATAATAGAACCCCCGGAGGCGAATGTTGCGGAAGGCGGATGTGCCGACCGGCAGTGCTAACGGGGTCATGATCATCTGGTCTCGCAGGATGGTTTTCCATCATAGCATGCTCCAGACCATCCGGTCATGGGTCAAGAGAACGATTTCATTCGCTTTTCTATCCACATGACCATCTGGGGGCATTATTTACCCCACATGAGTGAAACTTCCTGAAAAAATCGCCGGGAGGTTGCGAACGCTCCGTTCAGCGCTGGCATCTTTGAGGAAACCACTTCAACTCCTACGGAAAGTGTGGGTGATTCATCCATTCCTTGGTGTACTGTCGTCCCATCTTGTGACTGACGAAGGAATCGCACGGGAACATCGGCTTAACTCACCGGTTCTCATGAGTATTCAGTCAATGCATGAAGGATGCTCTTGGCAAGCCACTGGGCAAAAAAGAGCTATTCCAGGCCAGCCCCTGACCTGTGGCTGTATCGGTGTGCCCAATCCGATCAAGGGTGGAGGGTGATGCTTTGTCCCGGATGCAATAGAGAGGTCTCCGAGAGCTGATTCCAAAGCATCAGATCTGACAGTCGGATGCCATAAGTTTGGGATATCTTCCAGAGTGAGTCGCCTTTTTGGACTAGATGAACCGGTTTTTTCTCGGTGTTGATACTCCATGTCGGTCCAGCATACTGGTAGGCACTTGGAGTCAAAGGGATTCGCAATTCTTGATCGGGATAGATCAGGTCGGAGCTGACGGCATTGGCCTGTCGGATGGATTGGGCAGTGACGCCATGCAGTTGTGCGACCTTGCCGAGATACTCCCCGGGCTGGACCTTGTGGTGGGCCCACAAAATACGTTGGACAGGAGACAACTCATCCAGTTTGGCTAGCAGATGGTCGACATCACTGGCCGGGACAACCAGTCGATGAGGTCCATTGGGTGGAGTCACCCCGCGCCGATACCCGAGATTGAGATATTTCAGTTCTCGGTACGTTAATGAAGTGTAGCGGGCGGCGACGGAAAGATCAGTCTGGAATTTGAGATCAATGACCTTCAGGAAGGGATGGTTTTCCAGGGGCGCCAAAGTGATGCCGTATGGCTTGGGGTTACGCAGGATGTTGCGCAGAGCCATCAGTTTGGGAACATACGACCGGGTTTCACGCTTAAGTTTGAGATGTGCATAGGATGTCGGCAGGTGACGCTTGCGGTTCAAGTGCATTTGTCTCATCACCGCTCCCTCACCGGCATTGTAGGCCGCCAGTGTCAGTTCCCAGTCACCATTGAACTCTTTTGCCAGAAAAGTCAGATAATCCAAGGCGGCACGGGTCGACTGGGTCAGGTCGTTTCTGGCATCCATCCACCAGTCCTGCCGCAGGCCAAACCGTTTGCCGGTCGTCTCCATGAACTGCCACATTCCCGTGGCCTTGGCCTTCGAGACCGCATCCGGTTGATAAATACTCTCAATGGCTGGAATCAGGGCAATCTCGGCCGGCATGTCCCGCTTTTCGACTTCTTCCAGAACATAGTACAGAAACCATCTGGCCTGTTCGCTCAGATGTTTGAAAAAGACCGGGTCTTTGGCAAACTGCTGCTCAAACTTCTCCACCCGGCCCGGCAACTCCTCCAGATTACCCAGTCGATATCCATGAGATAGGCGATCCCAGAGACTAGAGAAAATCACGGCATCCGTTTTCTGCGGGGGAACGACCTGCGTGATCGAGTCGGCTGGTGAGGTGGGCGATACCGGTCCATTTTGGACTGATCGGGAATGCTCCGGGGGGTGGGCCGCCAGCGAATTCCCATTGACGCCGGTCAGCGTCGATGTCAATCGATTCGCAGAATCCTCGTGAGATTTCCTTTCCTGAGATGCTCCAACCCCACCCGTCTGAACAGCCAGCAAGAAGAAGACGAACAACGAACGGGACAATGCGGAAATCATGTCGGCGAGGGAGTGATCAGGCGTCGGAAACCGTAATGGCTAATCTAGAAAGGGATGCTTGAAGTCGGGTCGTTTCATTCAATGAGTTGCGATGATCAACATAACCCCTCCCCTGGTTCTTGACGGGAGGGATGTTCGGCGAGAATCATGTTGGCTGTCTCCCCATCATCTGGAATGCCCACCACAATGCCCACCACCGCAAGGCTGATATCCCGCATTATGTTGGTATTGAGAGAAAATTGCAATCGAATTTAACATTGAATTGCAAATAAACATTGTAATTCATTGAATAATAGTAAGATACTATATTAATTCAAGCCGTATGCACATGCCTGCGCTTGACTCGACCCGAAATTGGCCAGACAGCGATGGCGAAAGGTGGGTCCGGTGATTGCACCAGCGGGTCGTGATTCCGTCTGGCCGTGAGAGCGGTCTCGGTGGTGGTCTTGTTCAGATGGTCCATTTCCCGAAGTCATGGACTTGGACCGGATTGACGGGAGAAAGGCAGGGCACAATTGCTATAATCTAGCTATAGACGACCTTTTCGAGAACCCATGAAATCACCTGTTCGAGTGGCGGTGACCGGAGCCGCCGGTAATATTTCCTATGCCTTGTTGTTCAGAATCGCCGCTGGCGATATGCTCGGCAAGGATCAGCCTGTCATATTGAAACTGCTCGAAATTCCACCGGCCCTGGGCGCGGTGAATGGGGTGGTGATGGAATTGATGGACTGTGCCTTTCCCTTGTTGGCGAGTGTGGAGGCGACGGACGACCCCCACCAGGCATTTGGAGATGTGAATTATGCCTTGCTCGTTGGCTCCAAACCGCGCACCGCGGCCATGCAGCGCAGCGACCTTCTCAAGGACAACGGCAAGATTTTTTCGACTCAGGGCCAAGCCCTCAATGACAATGCTGCGCGGGATGTTCGCGTTCTGGTCGTCGGCAATCCGGCAAATACCAACGCGCTGATTGCGGCCAGCAATGCGCCGGATCTGAATGCACGACAATTCACCGCCATGACCCGGCTTGACCACAATCGGGCCAAGGCCCAACTGGCCCATCAGGTCGGTGTGCATCATGACGAGGTGCTCCGAATGACCATCTGGGGCAATCATTCGGCTACCCAGTATCCGGATGTTTTTCATGTCCGGGTGGATGGGGCACCCGTGTCAGTCCCGGATGACTGGCTGGAAAATGTCTTTATTCCTGAAGTGCAAAATCGTGGCACCGCCATTATTCAGGCCCGCGGGGCCTCCAGTGCGGCTTCCGCCGCCTCGGCTGCCATAGATCATATGCGTGACTGGGCACTGGACACCCGGGCGGGAGACTGGGTCAGCATGGCGATTCCTTCCGATGGCAGCTATGGCATCACGGAAGGACTGATGTATTCCTTTCCGGTGCAATGTAACCAGGGAGAATACCGAATTGTACAGAACCTGGAGGTCAGTGACTTTAGTCGGGACCGAATGACATTGACTGAAAAAGAGCTCGCCGAAGAACGCGATGCCGTTCGCCATTTGATGGGGTAGCTGCGTCCGAATGAATGGCGGTCCTCTCATCTGGAAAGCATCGGTGTGCCCCGAACCCTGGACAAATCGGGAACGGGCTATTGAGGCGTTCAGGTGAATACCTGAAGCCATCCAGAGCGGTCATCGCTCGGGCCGATGCATGAGGCCATGGTTCACGGGGGGCCTGTCAAGCTCCCCCATGGCGGCATGGACCCCAGGGGGCGTGGAGCCGATCGGCTTTCTCGTATCGAGCAGGGAGACAACCCCCCCATCGGATTCGGCCCCGCAGTGGCTAAGGGGTCTTTTGAAAATCGATCCGATGCTCCGTCCATGTTCCACATCACTGGGACGGGTATCGAACGTCGACGCAGAAGGCAGGGGAGTTCGGAGGGAGGATTTTGCTCCTATCTCAGATCCCGAGTGGTGCTGGACGCATATCGGGCAGGTGCCTGAATCGAAAACCGCGGGCGGATGGAAGTCAGTGTCATCATACCGACGTACAACCGAGTCTCGCTCACTCTGCGGGCGATTCGCTCCGTTTTGGATCAGACGCTCGCACCGGGAGAACTGATCGTGGTTGATGACGGATCCGATGACGGAACCGCGTCCAGGATTGCAGTGGAATTTCCTTCGGTCAGGGTGCTCGTACAAGCCCATGCCGGAGTCAGTACGGCGCGTAACCTGGGCATTCTTGCCGCAGGGTGCGAATGGGTGGCATTTTTGGATTCCGATGATGTATGGCTGCCCCACAAACTCCAGTGCCAAGCGGACCTGCTTGCCGACAATCCGCAACTGATGGTCTGCCATACCGACGAAATCTGGATAAAGGACGGTCGCCGCATTAATCCCGGTCGGCGACACGCCAAGCCAGAAGGCCGGATATTCCGTCAGTGTGTTCCCCGATGTTGTGTCTCGCCGTCATCCATCCTGATGCACAAGGAAGTCCTGGCCGTCACCGGATGCTTCGACCCGCATCTGCCTGTCTGTGAGGACTACGATCTGTGGCTTCGCATCTTTTCTCGATATCCGGCAGGCCTGGTGAAGAATCATTGCCTGATCAAGGCGGGGGGGCATGCGGACCAGTTGTCCAGGAGGTACTGGGGAATGGACCGGTTCAGGGTGCAGTCGCTGGAAAAAATCCTGACACAGCAGGCACTGGATGCCGGGGATCGCCAAATCTGCGTGGACACGCTGCAGCACAAATGTGCCATTTTGGTTCAGGGGATGGAACGTCGAGGAAACTATGAGGAGGCGGAATACTACCGACAGCTATCTGGTCGATGGGACCTCGGTTCGCCCTGAAGTGCGCAGGCCTCTGACCATTTGTTGCGCCCATCTTTCCGAAGGCAGGCCTTTTGTGGAGTATTTCGGTCTGGCGAAGTCGGAGCATGATGTCAATTTGTATCTGGGCGATGACATCTGCCTCGTCATCACAGGACAGGGTGTCTCGCAGTGCAGGAAGACTCTGCGGCGACTGTTCGCTGCCTTTCCGGGCCATGAGCAGGGCATCTGGCTCAATTTTGGCATTGCCGGGGTGGGCCACATGGGGGGAGATACACACAAAACAAGCCCGGTCTCCGGGGACCTGATTTGGGTTGACACGGTCTACTATCGAGCGGAACGTTGGGCATTGCCGATGCAGCCTTCAGTGGCGCTTTCTGGCGTGATGACGGTGGGGGGACAACTCAGGACGGTGGATTGGCCGGAGAGGGATTTCATCGACCCGATGCTATATGACATGGAATGTGCGGCCATCGTCGAGTTCTTGCTGGAGCACAATCGTCTGGCGTGCCTGGCGTCGGTCAAGCTGGCCTGTGATGGCCCGGCCGTATCAGACCGGGATGCCAGACAACTGGGTCTGGAACTGCTGTCGAAAAAATGGGATCGGATTACCTATTTGGGAGAGCGGTTGCGACGCGATTCGAGATCCAGCAGGGGGCATGCCAAGCATTGGTCATAAACGGAAGTCCGGATTCGAATGACGAAATCACGGCATGGGCTTTCGGGTGGTTCTTAAGACAGCATGGGAGGGGTTTCGAGAGACCAGACGATTTTTTCTCAGTGGGGTCGTCATGTCCCTGACAAGTGCTGGAGATGCACGGCGTACCGACCTGTGGTCGATTCTCCGTCGACTGTATCTGAATGGGCCAACGGCCCGACTTCATGCACGGCTGCGGTTGCCGACTGTGACGATGCCGCATTTTCATGAGACTGATGGATTAATGCACAGGGTTCATGGATAATGCCCGACCATGGATACCCATTCCCCCCTTTAAGCGGCACGAACTTTCCGGGTCTGCCGGTATCTATATCTTTCGACAGACTCCATTTGCAGAGGTACGCGATGATGAAAACGAACGGCTTCGGTTGGCTGTATCAGGCCCAGGCAGCGCTCTGGACTCTTATTGTGGCCATCTGGCCCATGGTGGCAGTCGCCCAAGGCGCAAGCGAAGAGGACTGGGTGCGCCAGAACCTGAAGAAAATCATTCCGGATGGAGTGGCCATCACTTCGGTGGATCAAACTCCTTTCGAGGGAGTGTACTATGTGCGCGTCAGAGGGGAACATTGGTATGTGTACAGCCGGGACGAATTCATCATGATCGGGGAGGTGTATGACACGGATCGACGAATCAGCTGGACCCGCGAGCGCAAGGAAAAGGAACATCAGATGGCTTTGCTGGAACTCGACGTCTGGCCGGAAAACCGGATGATCATCATGGGGGATCCTGACGGTGAACGGTATGTCACGGTGTTTACCGATACGGATTGTGGCTGGTGCCAAAAGTTCCATCGGGACATTCCGATGCTGAAGGAGGCCGGACTCAAGGTTCGCTATTTGATGTGGCCGAGGGCCGGCATTGATTCTGACAGCTACCAAGAAGCGGTAGCCGTCTGGTGTGCGGACGATCAGGGAAATGCGATGACCATTGCCAAGGCGGGGCAGGAGATTGAACGGAAAGTCTGCGAGAATCCCGTCGAGGAGCACTACGAGTTGGGTTTTCGGCTGGGCGTGCAAGGCACGCCCTATATCCTGCTGGACAATGGGCAGGTATTGGGGGGCTATGTGCCCCCAGAGGAAATTCTGGCTGAGGCCGGTCTGATGTCCATGGATGGATAGGGTGCGGTCAGAGAGGGGTGAGGGACCAGATCGAAAGCGTCCATCCGGGCCGTCATCGCGACGGTTCCCTCACCATGCCGATATCTGACCCGGTCACTCGGTGGCCGAAGTATCCTCTGTTCCCGGTGGGATATTGCTCTCGATAGAGACCAGTTGGTCACCTTCAAAGAGCAGGGTGGCCGACCGGCTTTCCATTTTTCGGCTTTTCCCGGATAGGAAAGAATAGAAGTAATCCCATCTTTGCTGGTTGAACGGGTCGTTGATCAGGGGGTATCCCAGTATCCGGACCACTTGGCGGCGTGTCATGCCCGGACTGACTTGGGAGATCATCTCGGCGGTGATGTCATTTCCTTGTTGCACATCCAGCCGGTACACACAAGCGGATAATGAGAATGCCAACACCAGGGCGAGGAGAGCCCAGGGTCGCCAGACCAGGTGGAATGGATAACGAGCGTTTGCTTTGAGTGTCATGCCACAGTCAGACAGGGAAGGTGTTTCAGAACCGCAATTTCATCACAATGGCGAAACTTGGGGCAATTGATGCACGCCCCCCAGACTTTTTCCGGCAAGACTTTCATTTCGACCACGTCATAACCCATCCGATTGAAGAAGCTGACCTCGTAGGTCAATGCCATCAAGCGGGACAAGCCCAGCTGGTGCGCATCGTGTTCCAGTGCCTGCACCAAACGCGAACCGATGCGCAGGCCAGTGTATTCAGGCTGGACCGCCAGGCTGCGAATTTCCCCCAGTGCGCGGGTGAATATCTGCAATGCTGCGCAGCCGATGAGGCGCCCTTTCCACTCAGCGACGACGAACTCCCGCAAGGAGGCGTATAGATCTGACTCGGCCCGAGGCAGCAGTCTTTGCTGGGCGGCATAAAAGGTGAGCAGACGATGAATCTCCGAGATATCGTCCAATCGGGCGGGCCGTATCGAACTGGACACCAAGGGGGGCGGTTCGGGGTCCGGTAGCATCTGGGCCGTTTCATTCACGAATCAAGACCTGGTCAATAAAGTGATCGTCAGCCCTTTGGCTTGACGGGGTTACCTGAATCCAGCATTTGGGCAGAATGATCGATGGCGGCTTGGCTCGGCGAATCGCTTCCGGACATTCGGGCGATTTCCGCAATGCGGGCCGGGCGGTCGAGCAGATTGAATTCTACCGTCACTGAGCGACTACTGTCCTGCTTCGTGACGCAAAAATGTCGATTCGCTCGCGAGGCCACTTGGGGGAGATGGGTGACACCGATCACCTGATGCGACTCACCCAACTCGCGTAGCCGCTGTCCCACGACATTGGCGACGGTACCGCCAACGCCCACATCGACTTCATCAAAGATCAGTGTCGGGACTTTCGCTGCATGCGCGAGGATAACCTGAATTGCCAGTGAAATTCGTGAGATTTCTCCTCCAGATGCGATCCGGTGCAGGGGTTGCAAGTCCTGGCCTGGGTTGGTGGATACCTGAAACAAGACCGATTCACGGCCGGACCGGGACAATGTGCCCGGCGATACGGGTTCCAGTCTGATTTCAAACTGACCTTGTGCCATGCCCAGTTCCTGTATGGCGGCGGTAATATTTTGCGACAGGGTGGAGGCCACTTTGTGGCGGTTGGCACTGATGGTATCCGCCAGTTCGTGGCACGCCTGCTCCAGAACCGCTTTTCTGGTATCGAGCGCTTCTCTTGCTCCCTGGGAATTTTTCAGCTGTGCGAGAGTCTGCTGCAAGGTGACGCGATGGGCGGCCAGCCTGTCTGGGGCAACCTGGTATTTCCGTGACAACGCATGCCAGGTCGACAACCGCTCTTCCACCTGTGGCAGATCATCGATGTCGGCATCTGTCTGATCAAGGCATGTCCTGAGTCTGGACACTGCTTCATTGACATTGACTTCCGCCTCTTCCAGCATGGCGGCAATATCATGGAAGGCCGGTTCATATGACTCGAAATGACGCATCCTCTCCGAGACGCGGCCCAACTGTTCCTGAATCGACTGGTCAGCATCGTACAACTGCGCCACTGCGGAACCCATGAACTGCATCAGCTCGGCGGCATGGCGAAGCCGTTTCTGCTGTTGCGACAAGGACTCCCATTCGTCTTCCCCGGGATTGAGAAGTTCCAGTTCGCCCAGCTGGAACTGCAGCAGCTGGGTGCGCTCCAGCCTGCCTGCCTGCTCCTGATGGATGCGTTCCAATGCCCTATCAATTTCCCGCCGTTCATCCCATGTGGTTGCCAATTGCTGCAGCAGGTCCATGTTTTCTGCAGCTTCATCCAGCAGGGCTTGCTGAACAGACTTCTGGAGCAGGGAATGGTGTTCTCGTTGGCCATGAATATCCATCAACTGGTCTCCGAGTTCCCGCAGCTGAGACCGATTGACCGGATGGCCGTTGATGTAGTTTCTCCCCGCACGGTCTCGTCGTATGATGCGTCGCAAAATCAATTCACCGTCACCTTGGAGATCTCTTGCGACAAGCCAGGCCATGATCGGGCTGTGACTGTCCAGGGAAAAGCCTCCCCGGACCTCGGCCTGTTCCATGCCCTGTTGGATCAGACCCTGTTCTGCTCGACCCCCCAGCAGGATGCCCAGTGCCTGCACAAGCAGTGATTTTCCCGAGCCGGTTTCGCCGGTGATGGCGGTGAAACCGGGACCGAGTTCCAGTTCCAATTCGCTCGCGATGGCAAAACGGTGGATAGCCAACCAGAGGATCATCAACCCCAACCGAGCTTGGTTCTCAGCACCTCGAAGTGATCGTGGGTTTCGATCCGGATCATCGACAGCCGCGTGTCTGCCTTGGTCAAACGGATGGTCTCCTCTCCGGTGAGTTCGTGCACAATCTGCCCATCGAGAGAAAGATTGGCATGGGTTTCGGGGGTCTTCAGGGCAAAGATTTCCACCACTGATTCATCAGAGATGATGATGGGGCGATTGCTGAGGGTATGCGGACAGACCGGGGCGATGCTCAGAGCCGGTAGGGTGGGATAGATGATGGGCCCACCCGCCGACAGGGAATAGGCGGTGGAGCCAGTCGGGGTGGCGACGATAACCCCATCGCTTCGGGTAAAACTGACAAAGCGCCCGTCGATTCGGGTTTCAAACTCAATCAATCGCCCCGTGTTTCCCTTGGAGATGACGGCGTCATTCAGGCTGATCGCCTCATGGATGGTCTCACCGGCTCTGTGAACCGTCGACTTGAGCAATGTCCGACTTTCAACCACGAAACGTCCATCCAGCAGAGCATCCAGGTTCGCTTCCAGGTCGCCTTGGGGAATGTCGGTAAGAAAGCCCAGTCGACCAAGATTCACCCCTACCATGGGGATGCCGTAGGTACTGATGTCTCGGGCGGCGTGCAGCATGGTGCCGTCACCTCCGACAACCATGGCGACGTCAATCAATTGATCCAGGACCCGCTCCTGATCGTTGATTCTCTCTCCGTCGATTTTTGTCGATGTGGTGCCTCCCAGAAATACCCGAACGCCACGCACTTCCAGTAATGACCGTACCCGGTTCATCACAGGGGCCACACTGGCGTCACGGAACTTCCCGAACAATCCGATTTTTGATATGTTCAAAATTGAGAGTATGGGTTAGAGTGTTTTCCGACGCTGGCAAGGTGACTGATGACTGCTTGGCTCTCGAACAAGCCAGAGTATAAGCACTAAAGGGTAAAATACAATCTTGACACCTTGCACCAAGATTGATATTTGTCTCTCTAGACCCGACATGATGAAGTGATGAGATAAAAAATCCGAGATGTGATGTCCGAATTCGACATTGAATATTCGCAGGATCAAGCCAATCTGAGTCCCAGAGCCGAACAGGTGCTGCTCGGCTTGATCGGACGATACATCAGTGAGGGCATTCCGGTGGGCTCGCGCACGCTTTCACGGGAAACCGGCCTGTCGCTCAGTCCCGCGACCATTCGTAATGTCATGTCGGATCTGGAGGAGTTGGGGCTGATCCAGGCACCGCATACGTCGGCTGGGCGGATCCCGACTCGCCGGGGATATCGGCTGTTTATCAATTGCTTGATGAGTGCTGGCAAGGTCACCCATGACTCGTTGGTCGAGTTGCATGAGGATATCCGCAAAAGTCTTCAAGGCGTATCCGACCCGAAGAGCATTCTCGCCAGTGCGGCCGACATGCTGTCACAGATTACCTCGTTTGCTGGTGTGGTTTCCACACCCAACAAGTCCACCAGCAAGTTTCGGCAGATTGAGTTTTTGAAGCTGTCTCGCGAACGGGTCTTGGCGATACTGATCACGGCGGATGGTCAGGTTCAGAACCGGGTGTTGGCCGCCAAGCGGGAATATTCCGACAGCGAACTAGTCGAGGCGGCCAATTTCTTCAATGAGACCTATGCCAACTGTCTGCTGGATGATGTACGTCATGATCTGGCTACCCACATGCGCAATGATCATCTGAACGTGCATCGTGAAATGCGAACGGCGATCCGGATGGCCGGTGAACTGTTCGGCTCCGATTCGGAATCCGGTCAGGATTCGGTGCTGGTGAGCGGCGAAAACAACCTGTTGTCGGTGCCGGATTTTGCCGAACTGGAAAAAATCAAGCAACTTTTTGATACCTTAAAGACCAAACAGGTACTGTACGACCTCCTGCAAAAAAGCATGGACACCTCGGGCGTCCACATTTTCATTGGCGAAGAATCTGGATACAAGATGCTGGAGGATTGCAGTGTCATTGCCGCCCCCTACGAGGTGGACAGCCAGCGGGTCGGGGTGCTGGCCGTGATTGGACCGACCCGAATGCATTACCATGAGGTGATTTCCGCGGTGGATATTACGGCCCGGCTTTTGGGCAGTGCCTTGACCCATCACGGCATTCATTGACTGTCCAATAGACTTCGGGCATGCCCGATCATCGAAGGCTTGAATCCCTGGAGAGGTGGTTCGATCCGCTCAAGCCCTTTCAGCGACCTCCGGTGGACACCTGGAATCCAGATCAGATCATTGATTTTGATCTGGAAATTCGAGCGAATGGACATTGGGTTCACGAAGGAACGATCATCAAACGTCGGGAATTGATCAAGCTGTTTTCCACCGTACTGGTTCGTCGAGCCGGCACCTTCCTTCTGCTGACTCCCAGGGTCGGATATCGAATTAGAGTGGAGGATACGCCGTTCCAGGCACTTGAATTATCGATCTCCGGTGAGCCGAATGATCGGTGCATCTGGTTTCGCACCGACATGGATGAAGTCGTCTCCCTGGATGGCGCACATCCCTTGGACCCAAGAGTAAATCCCGAAACCGGGGAACCCTCACCCACGATCGTAGTCCGTGAGGGATTGGAAGCCCGTTTGCAGCGCACCGTCTATTATCAACTTGCCGACTTGGTGGAAGCGGAGTGTCTGGGCAGCGAGCGGTATGGTGTACGCAGTTGTGGGGGTTTTTTCCCCTTGATGTGATGTGGAGGTCCGATGAGCGGATGCATTTGATTGGAGAACGCATCACAAGCACACAGACCTCGGTAGCCTGTGATCGGGCATGTAGCCGAAAACCGGGGGTTTGCGCTTTCTTCCAGCAGGCACCACATTGTCCGCCAACTGTTTTCGAGCCTCAATGAGCAGCAGCCGAGTGAAGCCACTTCAAGGCCGTCGGATCGAAGCGGTGTTGGCTAATGGATTTTCAGGGGAAACTCTCGGGGCAAGGCATCTCGGCTGATCCATTGGCTGAATGCGTTTATGAGCCCCTCTTTTTTCAATGAGGGTAGCGGGTTGTAATCGGAGGCGTCACTGAAACTGCTTTGTTCGTGTTACCCCTGATTCCGTTGAAGATTGGTCTGATCGACACGAAGTCAGCTGCCGTCTTCGTCGCAAAGGTGTTTACGGACGTCTTGCGCCAAAGGCTCCAATCAGGGCGTCGGTGGTGAAGATGCCCCCGGCTTCTTCGTGGTTGGGGCCGTAGAACGAAGCTTGCAGGGTCCGCCGATCGCCGAATGAACCGTCCCCGTTAACATGCAGGTCGTTCCATCTGAGTGATGGCATACGCGCCCGAGCATTAATATCCCATAGGTCGGTCATTTGGACATCCACCTGCATCTGGTCAAGATCCAGTTGGATGGACGATCTCCCGATGACGGCATGTCGAAATTCGGTATCGATGGCGACCATGGCACCCTCCCAAGTGGCAGTGCCCAGAGTTCTTGGATTGGGACTGATACCGGGACTATCCCCAAGAGCATAATGGCTAGCCACCGCGGCGAGATACCCCTGAGAACGCGGTTCCTCGAACACAGCGGCGACCGACACCCCGAATGCGCTGTGATCAAGCCAGCCCCCCAGTCCGACGGCATCAATGGAGACATCTGGACGGCTGGGTGCAATGACTTACTTGACCACGAACCTGGGCGATGGGAATGCCTTGATAGGTCATCACGGGGGAGGACTCTTGGTCTGATTCGATGGGAATTCCCGCGATTTCGGTCGGGGGTGCAAGCAGATCCTGAGTGGATATGCGAACGTTCCTCGTGATGCAGACCGTCCCGCGACAATTCGAAGAGATGGTACCGAAGAAGCGGTCCAGATCATGATTCTCCAGATGCAGTCTGTTCGCTTGACGAACTTTCCGCGCAGAAGCCGCCTCAATTTGAGCGCTGGAGAGATTGAGCGGGGACCCTCCTACCAGCGATTGGACCTCACTGGGTCGATCCACCACGTTGGGCACATTGGCAGCCGAAGGTCCACCACCACAGCCATGCAAACTGAAAGACAGGGCGACAATCAGGAGCCGCAAAACTCCAGCACGAAGAAAATCATCTGATTGCATTGTCGAATATCTCATCATGATTTTGTAGAACAGTTCTCCCAGACGAATTGGCATGATTATACTCGGAGCAGTGACTACGAATTCCAGATTCATATAGACACGATTTCATGAAAAACGGACCAGATCGGATCTGGGTCATTACTTTTCCCTATATTGACCACTACTCGTGACTCCATTGATACCGGACCTTCAAATCATTGCAGTGAGTCGGCGGTAGCAGTCTTTTGTGTTGCAATTGCCCCACCACAATTCCAGGAGCAATACCCACTTCCTGAGCAAATTGGCAGATAGCCGCTTTACTAAACAGCGCTTGTGTGACGAAATGGTTGAAGGCCTTTTTCGGCAACAGCTCTTGCTCGGCGAAGATATTGGCCTGTGCTTCCTTCTCACCATCCATACCGTTCACACCTTCAATAAACAACTCCTTCTTACCGTGTAAGAGGATATGCCCGGCTTCATGGAAGAAAGTGAACCAGAGGTGATCGTTGGTTTTGTAGCGCAGGCTTAACTGGATGATGGCCTTGTCAGAACCAACCCAGCGAGTTGCCCCGCTGACGCAGGTCTTGGGCAGACAGGGAATAAACACCACCGCGACGCCGGCTTGGGCACAACGCCGCTGCAAGGCGGGTACGAAATGCGCGGGATCGGTTTTAGCCGTGAGGGCGCGGATATCATCCAGCGCCTGCCGAAAAGCCGGTTTGTCATAGGGCTGGCACGCGATGTTTGCCGCCTCCAACTCGCCTTGACGCAGCCAGGCAGAAACTGCCTCCGGGAAGATGTCGTGCTTGTTGTGCTGACGGTAGGCGACGGTCACGTTGGGCCAGATATCGTCCCACTGCTCCACGCTGGCGATACCAAAGAAGCGCAGCACTTCATTGAGTTGCTGCTTTTTGTCTTGATGCCTTTGCAGCCAACCCATTCTTGCCATAGCGTTGATGGGTATGCGTTTAAGCCAACCGAGATCCTTGTCCAGCCGTCCCTCCTCGGCCAACCGTGCGCGGGTCTCTTGGTAGTGAGCCTCCAGATTGAGCCAGTATTCGACTGGCATACCCAGGACACGCTCCAGCTTGATAGCGGTTTCCGGCGTGATAATGACTGTACCCTTGCCCTTGAGGATGGCAATGATGTGCTTTTCACTTAAGCCCGTGCGCTTGGCCAGTTCGGTCCGACTCATGTTGCGCAGTTCGAGCTCGTAGCTCAACACCTCGCCGGGAGTGACCGTGTAGTCAGGCGTATAGTGGTTGATGGCTGCGTTATCCATGAGTGTCCTCAATACCTGATATTCTGATGGCAGTCATCCGGTGCCAATCCAGCCCGCCTTCGGGCCGCTCCGGTAGCGGATTGTTCAGCGGCTGGACGATCAACCGGTATGGGCCGTCCAAATCCAGACTGAGCGTACCTTTGCGCTTGCCCGTCAGTTCGTGGCACCGGTGTGGTGGACTGTAGGCTGGCAAAAATACGCCTAGGTTTGGGGCTGCCCGCAATGCTGTCATCACCACCTTGATTCGCTTTGTGCGCTGCTGCCCGAAGGCCTTGATCATCGTCTTTTCTTCGTTAAATTGCTTTTGCAGCTTCTTGCTGGCAAAGTCGATATCAATCAATTATTAATTACCTATTAGGTTAATACATTTATTATCAATATATCCATTGCAAATGTCCATTGCAACTTCTCCAAAACTGGCGCCACCGTCAGCATCGTTGTCGTCTACTGAGCTCCGGCCGGGAATCTCGTAACCTATTGTTATTCTCTATCTATGGCCTGTTAATCATAATCGTCACGCCTCCATGATGAGCACGAAGACCATCAACCTGAGCCACATCACATCCCGTTTCTCGCATGCGAGAATATCCTCCACAAGCCTTTGAGCCGCTGGTACAGTGCCTAGTCGGACTTCCCGGGAGTCACCTGGTTCTCCCGGGGAACTCCCGGGGGTGAAACCGCTATCCCGTGCCGGTTGGCGGGTTTTCTCATCCTCGCAGACCCGATCCATTACGCGTGCCGGATGTCCCGATGGCGCCTCCCGTTGATTCAGGCGCTTTCGCCTTGGTGGGGCGTCATGGGCATGGCTAGGGGAGAACATGAAGGCCACGGTGGTTCGAGCATCCGCCGCCACCCGATGAAGTGGGGTGTTCCCTCCACCCCGGGACTGGCCGATGGACTGATGGCTGTTTCTTGTCGGGCCTCCATGCCGTCCGGGTGGACCTTGATATGGGGACGGTTGAGACTGAATGCCTCGCTCTGGATACGGAGAATCGGTTCCGCTGCCGGGGTTCGAGTACCCGATCCAGGACACCGTTCTTCGACCCCCGGTTCATCCGGGTGTCGATGATGTGCCAAGGGCCGAACCGTTCCGGCAGGCCACGTCATTGGCGGCTGTGTTCGGCCACATAGCCAATGGCATTGAGTACCTGCCAATTCGGGAGATTGACGTTTCTCAGCGGCTTCGGGCGATGCGTTCGGATGGGGTCAGTGTGAGTTCCACCGGTGGGGTCCTCCCTTTGGTTCCCATTAGAAGTGACGGGGATCAGGTGTATCATCATCCAGTGGATAATGTGTTGACAGGTCCTAAAATCGCATCAGAAAATTGTTCATGAAATCACGCATTATTCTTGAGGAAATTGTCCGCAACAGATAGCATATGTGTATTCTGCTGGTCAGAAGTCCCAATCTGGCATCTGGTCGGAACAGTTTGTCCAACTACGAGATGACTGAGTCCACATCCCGCATAGGAGAGTATTCATGAGCTGGCAAAAGAAAATTCTGCGTGTCGATCTGACGGCTGGAAAAATCTCGATTGAACCGTTACAGATGGAATGGGCGGAACAATATCTCGGCAGCCGGGGGTTGGCCGCCCGATATCTTTGGGAGGAAATGGACCCGAAAGCAGACCCCATGGGACCGGACAATGTATTGATTTTTGCCACCGGTCCGTTGACCGGGACCATGGCTTCGACCAGTGGGCGCTACACGGTGGTCACCAAGGGCCCACTGACTGGAACGATTACCGCCTCCAACTCCGGTGGCAAATTCGGCGCCGAACTGAAGTACGCTGGATATGACTTGCTGTTGGTGACGGGAAAGTCGCCCAACCCGGTCTACCTGGACATCCGGGACCAGGAGGTTCGCCTGCTGCCAGCCGATGAGATTTGGGGCCAGTCGGTGTGGCAGGCGGATGAATGGATTCATCGTCAAACCCAGGATCCCCTGACCAAGGTAGCGGCCATTGGCGTCGCTGGTGAGCAGGGTGTAAAGTTTGCCTGTGTGGTCAATGATCTTCACCGGGCCGCCGGTCGATCAGGTGTGGGGGCCGTGATGGGGAGCAAGCATCTCAAGGCGATCGCGGTCCGGGGCACCTTGGGGGTTGTGGCCGATCAGGCCAAGGCATTTATGGATATTGTGCAAGAAGCCAATGAGGCGATCAATCACAGCAGTGCCCGTCGGGGGCTGATGCGCTACGGCACACATGCCATGCTGGATAGCATGCAGGAGTTTGGGGGATTGCCGACGGAAAACTTTCGCAAGATTTCTTTTGCGGGAGCCTCCAGGATCAATCATGAATCGGTCACGTTGAAAAACCGTAATGGTCATCAGAACCTTGTGCGCAATGCGGCTTGTTTCGGATGCACCATCGGTTGCGGTCGCTTGGCCCGCATTGATCCGAACCACTTCAGTGTGAAGGATCGGCCAGAGTACTGGGGAACTTCGGGGGGGCTCGAGTATGAGACGGCTTTCGCGTTCGGTCCGGTCGTGGGCGTGGACGATCTGGATGCGCTGACATTCGCCGGGTTCATGATGAACGAGCACGGCATGGATCCCATTTCCTTTGGCGTGACCTTGGCCGCTGCCATGGAGCTTTACGAAATAGGAGCCATTACCCAGGAGCAGACGGATGGGGTTGATCTGAGCTTTGGTAACGCGGAGGCCCTTGTGGTCATGTCGGAGAAGACCGGCAAGCATGAAGGTTTTGGACGTGATCTGGGGCTGGGCTCAAAACGTCTGTGTGAAAAATATGGTCATCCGGAACTGGCTATGGTCTCCAAGGGGCAGGAGTTTGCCGGATATGATGGGCGCGCCATGCAGGGGATGGGACTGGGCTACGCCACCAGCAATCGGGGGGCGTGTCACCTTAAGCACGATACCTTTGAACAGGATATGGCCGATCCGGGATCCGCTGGTAAGGCCGACGCAGTGCGCACCTCTCAGGATTTCGTCTCCATGGTGGATTCGACCGGATTGTGTCTTTTCACCACCGGGGTGTGGGGGTACGAACATTTTGCCAAAATGATCGATGCTGATTGTCCTGGACATTGGGATGAAGAGAGACTCCGGATCACCGGTGAACGCATCTGGAATCTGGAACGGTTGTTCAACAATGCGGCCGGGTTGACCGCCAAGGACGACACATTGCCTCCGCGGATGCTGAAAGAACCGGTCTCCGGTGGATTTGGGAATGGCAATGTGGTCGAACTGGGGGTTTTGATCCCGGAATACTATTCCTTGCGTGGCTGGGATGCCGGTGGTGCACCCACCCAGGAGAAATTGGGCGAACTGGGCATTCGTTTCGACCGCCACTCTCCCCAAGCCGGTCCCGAAGTGTCGGAATCCACTGCGTCCCCGTCTTCGTCTGCCGAGCTGGCGACACCGGTACCTTCTCCCACCCTATGGCAGAAGATCGTCCAGTCTCTGGGGCTGCGTTAATCCCGTGCTACGGTGATCATCGCAGGTGGGCGCATGAATTCCGTCCCATGTTGATGGGCTGGGTGAGCCCCGTCTCCAGATATGAAGGGAAACGATTGATTCGGGAATGATGCAGCAAAATCCGCAGGGTGGCAGGCTTGACTGTTGATTAAAGTTCCCTCGTTCCACTGCGAAGTGCAACACCTGATTGAGTCGGCTGGTCTTGAGGTGGAGCGGATTGCGGCGGGCCAGATGATGGTTAACAATCCCTGTTAACCAAAAACAGAGAATGCTCATGTCTGCCGGCTACCACCCCCGGACCGATGGCGAAAGATGCCAGATTCATGCCCTGTTGTATAAGGGGCCTGTCGAAACGGGAGATCGTCCGTCCGCTCGGGCGGGATTACTATTTGCCCGCGCTGTGGGGGGTATGATAGGATTTCCACCCTAAAAGGCAAGCCCGGCACTTATCTGGTGTGGGGCTTGCCGGAAGCATTTCACCGTCACCACTGGAACCGTCATGCATGTCACCAAGACTCCGTTGCAAAATTGGATTGTCGCTTTGTATCGAGTGATGACAGTTCGCAAGGGTGTATCGGTCATGCAGCTTTCCAATGGACTTGGCGTTCAGCGTAGGACGGCGTGGTACATGCTCCATGGTGTTCGGGAAGCCCGTTCAATCGGTGACCCAAGGCTTAATGGCACTGTAGGGGCCGATGAGAATTTTATCGGTGGCAAGTGGAAGAATATGCCAAAGACCAATCGGGAGACTATGCGGGAGGCCAGAATGGGCCGGAGTTCAACCAGCAAGGTTCTGGTGATAGGAGCCAAGGAGCGAGGCGGTGCAGTAGTAGTTAAGCTGGTCAAGAATGCAGCCATGGAAACCGCAGCCGAGTTTGTTACGTCCGGCACTGATGAGGGCGCGACAGTTTACACGGATGAGTTACGTATTTACGGACAGATTCCTGACAACCCTGATTCTGTTTGCCATGGTGCGAAGGAGTACGTTATCGGTGACGTTCACATCAACTCTATTGAGTCAGTATGGGCACCCATCAAGCGTTCGATTCATGGCACTTGGCACCACGTAAGCTCGAAGCACCTTCACCGGCCTGTGAACGAAGCTGCAATACGTCTGAATATTGGCGATTGTCAGACCGGCACAATGGGTTGGATGGAGGCTTGCGTCAGGCGGACAGGGGTAAGCGGACTACGTAATCTTGATCTTGTTTCATGAGTGGGACAAGTTCCATATATTACCCCGCCCGCACTCGGTGAGCGGAATCGGATTACTATAGGAGGCTAGCGATGTCAAAACGATTGTTCGCTGTTGTCTTGACAGGTGAACAAGAAAGGGGAGCAGCCATCATTGGAGAAAACTTCGATGGTCGGGATGCTTATCGAATTGATGGGAACACCTTTGTTGTCGCCCACGAAGGACTGACACGAGACGTGGCCAAAGATTCCGGGATATTTCGTGATGCGGAAGGAACCCCCGGAGATATTTCTGGAGTAGTGTTCAAGTTGAACGGTTCATATACTGGATTCTCCAGGCCGTCTCTTTGGGAGTGGCTTGATGAGGCCGGGAAAGACATTTGACGATGGCAGATTCCTCCGAACAGGGAGCAAACACGATACCCTCCCAATCGGTATTTGGCGACCGGGATGTTTCTGATATTCAAGGCAGCATCAGGGTCATCGAAAACAGCATTGCCAATCTTAAAGAGAATAAGGCGGATAATAAGGAACTGGAGAAGTTGCGTGGAGACTGGTTCAGGATCGCTCTTTTTTGCCTCGTCCCTATACTGGCGGCAGCTATTGGCGCATTGGCGATTTTAACTACCGGACTGCTCACCAAGGTATGATTTTGGAATGGGGTTTGAAAAATGAACTTGCCAAGGCAATTGCCTTGGCGGGCATTTTCATCGGACTTGGTCTTATGTTCGCAAGTTGGATATATTCCTACTATTCTCCCTATCCCACGTGTGTCAGAGAATTGGAAGAATCAGGACGCAACTCTCCCGCTTTGATTTGTATGAGATTGTATGGGGGATATTCAAGATAGTATAAATGAGCAACCACAAGGACGAAATCAACCTTGATGAAATCGCCAAGGCCGAGCGTGACCCGGGATCCCATGGATGAACTGGAGGACATTATGCAGACTTTACTGAAGAATCCAGCCAGCGAAACAAGCTGGGAAACCGAGAACCTACGGTGACGCAGATGAACAAAGTGAAGTATGGAAATTTCCTCCCCCTCCGGTGATGCCAGGCTTTGCGGATTTTGCTAGATAATTCCCATCGATTCGGATACGAACCGAATTGGCCGGAAAATGGTTCCCTTGCCTTGCGAGTTCGGGATGAAAGGTTTGCGTAATATGAGTCGTGATGCCGGGGTCACCTCAGCCTAGGGGCAATGGGACATCCCGATGTGAGCCCATTGGAAAAATGCGGACTTGAAGAGTGTCTGGATATCTGATGATCATCAGACCCGAAGTGGCCCGGATTCGAGAATCGTCTCTGGTGCATCCGATGTATGGGTCGGTCGGTGGTTATCGGACATGGGGTGGGATGACTTTGGGGTTTCGTCTTCCCAAGTCACCCGGCTACTGGCGATTTTGATGGTGATCATCCGTCCCCTTCGATGGTGGGCGGTCGGGATATGGCTGACCACTGCGCTAAGTGCGACGGATGCCAGCCAGCCAGTCGACCCCCTGCTGTTGCTGGATGGGGCGCGGGCCGGGGATCGATTGATTGTGGTGGGTGAACGTGGTCACATCCTGCTGTCCGATGATGAGGCGGACAGTTGGAGGCAGGCGGATACGCCCACCGATGCCTTGTTGACAGCGATCCATATGCATGATCACCACGTGGGTTGGGCGGTGGGCCATGATGCTGTGATTCTGCGCACATCCACGGGTGGGGAGACGTGGGAACGCGTTCATTATGCACCGGAGGAGGAACGCCCGCTGCTGGATGTCTGGTTCATGGATGCCCACTATGGTTTTGCGGTGGGTGCCTACGGCTTCTTGCTGGTGACGACCGATGGGGGCGATGTGTGGGAGCCTCGGTCGGTGAGTGAGGACGATTATCACCTGAATGTACTGGCACCGGCGACGGATAACCGCCTTTATATCGGGGCTGAGGCGGGAATCACCTATCGGTCCGAAGACGGTGGACTGAGTTGGCAGCGATTGTCGACGCCTTACCACGGGTCGTGGTTCGGGGCGGTTGCACTCACGCCCGATACGGTCCTGGTCGCAGGATTGCGTGGACATCTGTTCCGTTCCGCCGATGGGGGCGTGACATGGGAAGAGGTACTGACTCAAACCACCGCCGGTTTGACTAGTTTGCAGCGGTTGCCGTCCGGGGAAGTGCTCGTCACGGGCCTTGAGGGGGTGCTTCTGGAAGGCGTCAAAGACGGTCGCCAATTCTCTCTGACAAGGCAACCGGATCGCTTGGGAATCACCGGTGCGTTGGTCCTTGAAGATGGAGACTTGCTGCTGATCGGCGAGTTTGGGACCAGGCGGATAGCCCGGACCCAGTAGATGATCGACATCGCATTGGATCCCGGCAGAGATGACTTTCCCTATGTCGGCAGGATGGACAGCCTGCCCACTCTGCGGCGGAAATATCGGGCCATTCGGCATGTCTGACAGGGTGACGGTGTGACGAGAGGATTGGAAAGGGTACTGTTTGCACGCAGACGTCTCGTGCTGGCCCTGTTCGTCACTGCGTCTCTCTTGATGGGTTGGTCAGCCCTGCACCTGCAGGTCGATGCAGGCTTTACAAAGCTGACACCGCTTGAACATCCCTATATGAAAACCTTTTTGGAGCATCGGGAGGAGTTCGGTGGGGCGGACCGGATCGTGTTGGCACTCACTGTGCCGGAAGGCGACATTTTCACGCCCGGCTTTTTCGCCGCCCTTCGTCAGGCCACCGACGCCATGTTTTTTCTTCCCGGCGTGGACCGCACACAGGTCTTCTCATTGCTGACCCCCAATGTGCGATTCCTTGAGGTGGTTGAAGATGGCGTCATCGGCGGCAATGTCCTACCACCCGATTTCAAACCGAATCCAACTGGCTTTGCCCGGGTACGCGAGAACATCATCAAGGCGGGACTGGTGGGTCGTCTCATCGCCAATGACTTCAGCGGGGCCATTGTCAGTGCGCGATTGCAGGAATTTCATCCGGACACGGGAGCTCGGCTCGACTATTTCGAGGTAGCTCGTCAACTGGACATCATCCGCGAGCAAACCCTGGCGGTGGCCGAGGTGGAAATGGGGGTGCACATCATCGGATTTGCCAAGATGCTCGGAGACATTGCCGCCGGGGCCAGTCAGGTGGCCCTGTTTTTTGGGATCGCCTTCCTGATCACGGCCTTGCTCGTATATATCTATGTGCAGGAACTGCGATCCGTGATGGCCTTGCTGGGGTGTTCCCTGCTGGCGGTCATCTGGCAACTGGGGCTGCTCCATCTGCTTGGGTTCGGAATCGATCCGATGTCCATTCTGGTGCCATTTTTGATCTTTGCCATTGGCGTTAGCCACGGTATTCAGGTGGTCAGTGCCGTGCATCATGAGACCATTGCAGGGGTGCCGACGGCAGAGGCCGCGCGGAAATGTTTTCGTCGTCTGATCCTGCCTGGATTTGCGGCCTTGGCCTCGGATGCAGCGGGTTTCGTGACCATCTGCCTGATTGACGTGCCAGTCATTCAAGAGATCGCCATTGCAGCGGGTCTTGGCGTGGCCGCCATCATTCTGACCAACCTTCTGGTTTTACCGGTTCTACTGTCCTATGGACAAGACATCGGTGGGCGTTGTCTCCCTGTGGAGTTGCCTCGCGCGGTCCGCTCGGTGATGGCCCGGGCCGCGGAACGGAAACCTGCAGCCGTCATTATCGGTGTCTGGATTGCCGTGACGTTTGTCGGGACGGGGTTGGCGACCGGTGTCAGGATAGGGGATGCTCATCAAGGGGTGCCCGAGCTCAGGCCGGACTCGGTCTACAACACGGATGCCTTGATCATCGGGGAGCGGTTCAACATCGGGGTCGATGTACTCACTGTCATCGGGGAAACGCAACCGGAAGGGTGCATCGATTACGAAACGATGCATCGGTTGGACGACTTCCATTGGGCTATGCAACATATCGAGGGGGTCCAATCCGTCACCAGTCTGGCCGGGGTCGCCAAACATCTGAATGCTGCCTGGAATGAAGGCAATCTGAAGTGGAAGACTCTGCCGCGCAACCGCTACAGTCTGGTGCAATCGGTGGGTCCCGTTCCCACCAGCAGCGGTTTGCTCAATACGGATTGCAGCATCATGCCGGTTTATATCTACACGCTCGACCATCAGGCAAAAACCATACAGCAGGTGGTGGATGCGATCACCGACTTCAATGCCGAACAGGGAGATGGTCCGATCTTTTTTCGACTGGCCGCTGGTAACCTGGGTGTGATGGCGGCGACCAACGAAGAGGTGGCTGCGTCACAATTTTCCATCGTCGGCTATGTCTACACCGCCGTGATCATGCTGTGTCTGCTGGCTTTTCGGTCATGGCGTGCGATATTGTGCATTGTTCTGCCGCTGGCCGCCGTCTCCGTGCTCGCCTATGCCCTCATGGCACTACTGGAGATCGGGTTGAAGATTTCCACCTTGCCCGTGGTGGCGCTCGGGGTGGGGATCGGTGTCGATTACGGGATCTACATGTTCAGCCGGATTCGTGGATATCTTCAGGATGGCATGAGCTTTGCCCGGGCCTATGAGCGTACCTTGGCAACCACCGGGACCGGAGTCATGCTGACGGGTCTCACGCTGGCCGCCGGGGTCGGCACCTGGATCTTTTCCTCGCTGCAGTTTCAGGCCGATATGGGCACGGTACTGATGTTCATGTTCCTCGTCAACATGGTGGGGGTGCTGGTGTTGCTTCCGGCCTTGGGGGCTTGGCTGTTTCGGCCTGCTACAACCAAGGCGGGAAAAGACGCTTGATATCCGTCATATCCTATACAGGCTGCATCCCCGTATCCCCATGATTGATTGGCTGGGCGGGGTGAAGGGAGCGTCATACCGAGGGGTGATGCGATTCGTTGTGGTTGCTGCCGCGCTCCATCACTTCGGGCGACGCCCTCATTCCGGGAGCGGGACGAGTGTTGCACTTCAGACTGGAAGTGGGGAAGTGTACCGTATCGGTCAAGCCGACTGGTCCGCAGTCAGCCATTCCCGCCAAATCCAAGAAGCCAGTTAATCCGGGGGTTCAGGGGATTCTAAAAAAATCTTTTCGCAGACTTTCCATCGAAAAGTGGTCCGATATGGCCATTTTCTCCCGATCGGATGACCAACCCTGTCCCAAGCCCTGTTTCGCCAGACCATCAGCGCACCGGGCCTCCTGCGGTGAGTGCGTGACAGTTTCGACCGAATCAAGGACACCATTGCCAGCCGTGGTCTGGACTTGACGGCCGGCCGGATGTCGGCCTCGGCGATGTCCGGTCTGAAGGTCCCATCGCGGCCGGACTGCGAACCCGATGCGCGGGGCATCTCCCGGGAAATCGTGCCGACGTGATGTCCGAACTGCTTGGCGACCGGCCGGTGGACTTGAGAGCGGAAATCTGTGATCTTTCCGGGTAGGTCAGGGGGTGGTAGCCAGTTGGCATGACAATTCTCCGTTGATTGCTGAACTGAAATGGTCTGCCATCATCTGGCCCGCCGCCATCCGCTTAACTCAAGCGATCAGGAGACGGGTCCGAGGGTTGCACTTCAGAGTAGCCCGGGGGTTTATTTTGGCGAGATTCCTAAAGGCCAGCCGCAGCGAGCAAGTCTCGATTCCAACTGGATGACATTTGTTCGTTGTCCATTCACTCTGATCTCATTTCCGGAGCCCGGAAAAAGGTTCTTCGGTAATATTTGAGTTCTTCAATGGATTCGCGGATATCCTCCATGGCCCGATGCGTATTTTGCTTGCTGAACCCATTGACCAGTTCTGGCCTCCAGCGCTTGACCAGCTCCTTGATACTGCTGACATCCAGGTTCCGGTAGTGTAGATAGGCTTCCAGTTTCGGCATGTAACGGACAAGAAACTGTCGGTCCTGACAGATGGAGTTTCCACATAAGGGGGAGTGATTGCCGGAGACGAAGCGACGGATGAACGACAGGGTGATCTGTTCCGCCTCGGCGGTATCAATCTGGGAGTCCTTGACTCGGTTGACCAAACCACTTTCGGTGTGCGTACGGGTATTCCATGCGTCCATCTGGGCCAAGCGGACCAGCGGCTGCTTCACGGCAATGACTGGCCCTTCCTCAAGGATGTTGAGTTGAGAGTCGGTGACAATACTGGCAATTTCAATGATCAGATCGGTTGCCGGAGACAGTCCGGTCATTTCCAGGTCGATCCAGACTAGGTTGTGATCACGCATGGGAATTCAGTCGCCTTGCTCTTCAGGTTGGGGGGATGTCATGCCGCCCGACAGCCAGTTGTGGGCGATGGCGAGCAGAGTCACAGCAGCGGTTTCGGTACGCAGGATCAGCCTTCCACCGTTGACCGCGACCGCACCATGGGTCTTGAGAAGTCGGATTTCCTCCGGGTCGAACCCCCCTTCCGGGCCAATCAGGATCATCAATCTCGCGGGTGGGTGGAGTATGCCCTGAGTCACTTGATAAAGCGAATCGCCAGAAGGGTCTCCGTAGATCACAAGGGTCTCTCTGGGACCCGTGGATAGCAGTTCCCGCACACTTCTGGGCCCTTCGATGCGTGGAAAATGGACCTGTCGACATTGCTTGGCGGCGCTGATGATGATGCGTCGCCATCTTTCGTGCTTTTTCGGCTGATCACGCACCGTACTGCGGGCGCAGTCCAAGGGCTGAAACACCTGCATGTCCAATTGGGTGGACATATCAAGGAGCGTACGGGTGCGGTCGCCTTTGGGGAGGGCGGATGCCAGCGTCAACTCGGTTTCGGGTGCCGGGACCGTCTGGCATTGTGTCAACGAAACCCGGAGGGAAATGGGATGCCGAGTCATCGTACTGATGGTGCCAACCCCCAGGACTCCAGAGCCGTTGGTAAGATAGATTCGGTCCCCCTCACCCAATCGTCTGGCGTTGACGACATGGGTTGCCTCCTCCCCCGTCAACATCAGCACCGGATTGTCCGCTGTCAGCGCTTCACAAAAGAAGAGGGGTGAATCAATACGGATCTTCATGTAGCAGTCGGTACAGTTGCGAAAAAGGAAAATGGTGCATTGGGAAAGAAGAGGGTCGGCCTGACCCTCAGGCATCGGGGTCAATATGCCTTGGCCGCTCATGGAAAATGTCCATGCCACCTGATCCGAAGAACGGAAGAAAATGGTCGCCTAGGCATTGTCCCTGACTGGGGGATAGATATCAAATCTGACCAGTTTGCCTTTGGTGTCACCGGACTTTCCCGGCAGTAACGGGTGGGCATGGAGGGGCCTTTTGACGATGACCCGTCGACGGGCACGGCGTCTGGCCACCTTCAGGAGGGCTCGGTCCCGTTCCGGTCGATAAGGGATGAGATCTTGTATCAGTCGAATGCCTTTTTTGGAGACCGCTTTTCCTTGACGGGGTGGATACATGGGATCAAGATAGATCACATCCACGGCTTGGGACCGATTGTCAAGCCAGGCAATGGAATCGGCATGGATCAGGCAAAGTCGGGAGGCGAGTTCGGCATCCGTCAGATGCCTCCATCCATCTTCGAGCAGGGCATAGAGCAGGGGGTGTTCTTCGACCGCGGTGACGTGGTGGCCGGCAACGGCCAGACTGGTCGCATCCGCGCCCAAGCCCGCGGTCACATCAATGATGTCACAGCGTTCGGAGCCGATGGCCCGCAGGAGCGGGTCGGCCCCGCGGGTTCGTCGACGGCGCCTAAGGTCACTACGGATGGGATGGACGGCTGGCTCCTGACCGAACCTGAGTTCCAGTTGGCCAGTTTCGGTGTAGGCCACGACAAATTTCGCGCACAGGGGGCGGTCCGATGTCGACAGGGGCGCATTCAGGGCGGCGGCCAACCTTTCTGCCCGGCATGGTATCGCGTCGTCAGAGCATTGGGCATGGAATCGGGGGTGGGGGATCAGGACGGTGAACAGTGAGAGGGACATCCGGGGGGCGCAGTCTGTTCATGTCATGGCTATAATACCCTGTTAGGACCAACCAATTCATCCAATCGGGGGAAATCATGGGGTTTTTATCCGGCAAGCAGGCCCTGATCTCGGGCATTGCCAGCACCCGTTCCATTGCCTGGGGGATCGCGCAGGCCATGCACCGCGAAGGAGCCGTATTGGCCTTCAGCTATCCCAATGAAAAACTCAAGGCCAGAGTGGAAAAATGCGCCGAGGCACTGGGGTCCGACTTGGTGTTGCCCTGTGATGTGGCCCATGACGAGGAAATCGACCACCTCTTTGGGAGGCTGGGCGAACATTGGGATGGCCTCGATATCTTTGTCCATTCGATCGCCTATGCCCCCGGTTCCGAATTGGAGGGACTGTATCTGGATGCCGTTTCCCGTGAAGGATTTCAGGTGGCCCATGAAATCAGTTCCTACAGTTTTTCCGCCATGGGGCGGGCCGCTGCGGCCATGATGGAGGGCAGAAACGGGGCCATGATCACCCTGACTTACATCGGTTCCATGCGATCCATGCCCGCTTACAATGTGATGGGGTTGGCCAAGGCCAGCCTGGAAGCCAATGTGCGCTACATGGCCCAGTCCCTGGGCGGAAAGGGGATTCGTGTCAATGCCATTTCTGCCGGACCGATTCGCACCTTGGCCGCTTCAGGGATCAAGAACTTCAAGAACATGCTGGGACATTTCGAGAAGATCGCTCCCTTGGGTCGGGCAGTGACCATTGAGGAAGTCGGCAATGTCGCCGCCTTCCTGTGTTCTCCTTTGGCCTCGGGCATCACCGGCGAGATTACGTATGTGGACGGTGGTTTCAATACGGTGGGCATCAGCGACTACTTCGTCTCTGGCGACGGTGATGAGATGTCAAGTTGACCAGAGGAGTCGGCTGCGTTTATCCGGTCCAGATTTTGTCTGGATCGCTTGGCATGTGTCCACGCAACCAGGCGATTCTCAGAGCCCAGAGCGTCCCATTCCTTTTCCCTGACAGGATCACTACATGAACAAGCCCGTCGAGAGACTGAACCGGTTAAAACCCTTGGAACGTCCATTCCAGGATGACCCGGCCACTTCCTTCACCCTCCCGGCCCACTGGTACTATGATCCGGATATTCATGACCGGGAGAAATATGCCATCTTCTACCGGAGTTGGCATTACGCCGGCCATATCAGTCAGGTGGCGGAGCCAGGATGTTATCTCACCACGCGGATTCATGATCAGAATCTCCTGATTATCCGAGATGACCATGGGAAACTGAGGGGGTTTCACAACGTCTGTCAGCACCGAGGGCATGAACTGGTTCGGGGGTCCGGCCGCACGCGCCTGATCGTGTGTCCCTATCATGCGTGGTCCTACCAGTCGGATGGAACCTTGGTCAGTGCCCGCAATACCGAAGCCTGTCCCGGGTTCAGAGCCGGTGATTTTTCCTTGGTTCCGGTCCGGGTCGAGGAGTTTCTCGGCATGGTGTTGGTGAACTGTGACCTGAGTGCCGCGCCATTTTCAGAATGGTTTGTGGGTCTGGAACAGGACATCCGAAGCTATGTTCCCGAAGCGGGATCGTTGGTTTATGCGGCGCGTCGTCAATACGATGTAGCCAGCAACTGGAAGGTGGTCATCGACAATTTTCTGGAGTGCTACCATTGCCATGTCGCCCATCGGGACTTCGTGGACCTGGTCAACATGGACCGCTACCAGACCCGCACCCATCGGTGGTGGTCGAGTCACTGTTCGCGTGGGTCGGTCAATCCCGACAGCTCCGCCTATCGGATCAGTTCGGAGGTGGATTTCAGCTATGCGGCCTGGTTTCTTTGGCCCAACATGACGCTGTGGGCTATGCCGGGAGAACCCAATTTGTCGGTCCTGCAGATGAATCCGGTGGGAGAAGAAAAGACTCTGGAATATCTCGATGTCTTTACGTCTTCACCGGAATTGAGCGAAGAGATGAAAAATGCCTGTCAGTACTTGGATGATGTCCTGCAACCTGAGGACATCGGGCTGTGTGAGAGCGTGCAGCGGGGTCTGAAGTCAATGGGGTACAACCAGGGCCGGTTCGTTGTCGACGCTCAACGTTCCGAATTGAGTGAACATGGGGTGCACCACTTTCAACAACTGGTTCGAGAGGCGCTGTCCTGAGATGAAGGGGCCAGTTGGCTGACGACTCCCGCTATGGGGATACCCATGATCTCTCATCTGGCCATCGAGTCGTCACGGTTCATTCCCCCGACATTTGGATTCACTGGGGATTCCGACCAGTTAGGTATGAGTCCGCCCTGCCTAGGCAATGGTCTGGATGCGAGCCAGGGTGCGAGGGGTTTCGATGCGGTTATCGGCTCGGTCCAGTGGACTGGCTTGTCAGGAGTCGTCCATGGATTGTGTCCGGTCCTCACCGAACCCACTGAAAGATGCCGTGATCAGGCATCGGGTCAGCATTCATCGTCTGAAGGAGGTCGCCCCGGGTCCAGAGATCAAATCAGGATATCCCATTTCCTCTGGCATCACATCACAGGGGGACGGTCAGTGACCGGCATGGGGTTCACCGGACAGGGCATCTGCCCCCGTTCTTGAGCGCCTCGGTCAGAGGCTGGCTCCTGGATTGGACGTCAAGGAAGACTGTGGTTTCCGAGGGGGATCGCTTGATCAGGTCCCGCCGCCGGTGCGCATGTCAGCCCAGTAGGGGTCACATTGCCCCCGAGACAGGTCGGACCATGGGCGCCGCTTCTTTCTGGATGTCGCGAAACAGGGGTTGGCCCACGGGACGGGGTCGCACTAGGATACCGAAATTCGTGCGATTTTCCGTGTATCATCCCGGCGTGGCAAATCGCTGTCCGATGAAGCGGTTGTCGGACGGTACGACCTGTGCGAACCTTTTCGCCATGCTGGACTCGAACCGGCCGATGTGGACAGACGATGGTGCTTTCCGATATGGTGGTAGCGCCCATGGTATCGAGAGGCCGTCCACCTCCATCATTGTCTGACGATGTCGATGGGGAGGCTTGGCAGGCAGTGACAGCATCAGAACGAAAAAACCAGACTGAGTGATGACCATCCCGACGATCTTTGAGACCTGCCGTCCTCGCCCTGATATTCTGTCAGGGGCCATGAAGGAGGAGGATTTTGCGGCCGACCTGGCGCAGGTGATCCGTAAAACCGGTTCCGCCGAGTATGTCGATGCGAACCGTTTCTATGCCAATACCTATCCTACGAGAGGGCTCAAGAACCTGCTGGCTAATGTCTGTGGTCGATTGAGTGGGACTGGCAGTGAAGTTGCCTCTGTCTTTCGGCTCGACACATCCTATGGAGGCGGAAAGTCGCATGGGCTGATCGCGTTGTGTCATGCGGCCAGATCTGGGCAGGATGTCCCCAACATGGCCGAATTTCTCGACCCCGCTCGGATTCCTCAAGGACCGGTACGAATAGCCGCCTTTGATGGCGAAAATGCGGATCCTGCCAATGGACGCCAGATGGAGGAGGGCATTTTAGCCCATACGCCCTGGGGGGAAATCGCCTATGCATTGGGAGGGACGCGGGGGTACGAACGCGTACGGGCCAGTGATGAGAAGGGTACGGCCCCCGGTGCGGAAACCCTACGCGAGCTGTTCGGTGGGGAACCGGTCTTGATTCTTCTGGATGAACTTTCGGTTTATCTTCGCAAGGTGAGCAGACTGGAGGGAGCCCGAGAGCAGTTGACGGCGTTTCTGACCTCGCTGTTCAAGGCCGTGGAAAGTGCCCCCAATGCTGTTCTCGTCTATACCTTGGCCATTGGCAAGGACGGCCGAACCACGGATGCCTATGGGGAAGAAAACCGGTTCATCTCGGATCAGATGGCTGAGGTGGAAAGTGTCTCGGCCCGAAAGGCAACACTGCTGAATCCCACCGAAGAAGACGAAACGATTCAGGTGTTGCGACGGCGATTGTTTGCGGATATAGACGCATCGGCTGCCGATGCGGTGGCGGATGCCTACCGGAAACTCTGGAACGATCAACGGGAGTCGCTTCCCGAGCAAGCCATCAAACCGGAAACCTACCAGGAGTTTCAGTCGAGCTATCCCCTGCATCCAGAGGTATTGACCACCTTGACCCGAAAGACCTCGACCTTGGGGAATTTCCAGCGGGTCAGGGGGATGTTGCGCCTGCTCGCCCATACTGTTTCACAACTCTGGACGCAGAAGCCATCAGATGCGACCGCCATTCATCTTCATCACATTGATCCGGGGTATGAACCTGTTCGCCAGGAAATCCTGACGCGTCTGGGTCAATCCGCTTTTGCCCCGGCCATTTCCAGTGATATCTCTGAAGCCCGAAGCGACAAGTCGTCATTGGCACAGCGGATCGACCAGCAGTCCTATCGTGGGTATCCTCCACTGGCTTCCTATGTCGCTCGCACCATCTTCCTGCATACTCTCGCCTTCAATGACGCTCTGAAAGGCCTCTCGCCTGAGCAGCTACGCTTTTCGGTAGTCGGCCCTCGGGCCGATATCAGCTTCATCGAGGATGCGCGGAAGAAATTCTTGGAGGAATCGGCCTATCTGGATGATCGCCCCGGCTTGTTGATGCGATTTCATGCCGAGGCCAACCTGAGCCAAATCATCCGGCAAAGGGAAGATCTGGTGGACGCGGAGGATGCGCGGAAGGAGTTGCATGATCGGATTCGCGGTATATTCGATGGCAAGACACTCGTCAAAGTGCTGTTTCCGGGGGGGCCGTACGATGTGCCGGATGATATCGCTGACGGTTCTCCCAGACTGGTGGTCATGGGTTACGATGCCACGACGGTGGGCGAGTCGGTGGACGCGGTACCGGAATTGATTGAGCGCATTTTCACGCGAACGGGCACAGAGGGCAGTGCGCTACGAAGGTTCCGCAACCAGGTGGTGTTCGTGGTGGCCGATGAAGGACGCAAAGACGAAATGCGTCGCAAGATGCGTCGGCGATTTGCGTTGCGGGAGATGAGGAAACCGGAATCCCTGGCTGATCTGGCCGAGCATCAGCAGGAAAAGGTGCGTGAACTGGATGCGCGTTCGGAACAAGAACTGGCACTGGCCATTCAACAATGCTACCGACACGTGTTCTACCCGTCCCGTAGTAGGGTGGGTACGAGCTCGGTCGACCTGGCCCATACGGCGATGGATCTGGATTCCAGTTCCGATCAGCCGGGCAAGGGACAACAGCACATCGTGCGGGCCCTGCGCGACTTGAACAAGCTGCGCTTGCCGGAAGATGAGCCGGACTCTCCCGCTTATGTGCGGGATCGGACCCCCCTGAAAAAGGGTCAGATTTCAACCAGGTCACTGCGCAACGAGTTCCGGGCGGATCCGGTCCTGCCGATGCTGGTGGGGGACGATGTCTTCATCCAAGGGGTGCGAAGCGGCATTCAGCAGGGCGAATATGTGTATCAGCGGGGCGACTTGATATGCGGGCCGGGAGAACCCGATGCCCAAATCGAGATCGATGAGCAGTCGTTCATCTACACGATAGCTTTTGCCAAGCAAAAGGCGATCTGGCCACGGCCATCGACGGAACAATCTGACCCGGTAACGAATCCAGTGGACCGGATGCCGGCTGGAACGACGGCGGGTCGGCCGGAAGACCCCTCACACGCACCCCATCAGGGTTCGGCGTCGACCGAAGAGACGGCAAAATCGTTCGACGTTGAAGGACCACTGCGTGAAGCGCTGGTTCGTCTTTGGGAAAATGTGCAAGCCAAGGAGGCGGAGGCCAGCATCGGCGATTTGCAGATTCGGATGTTCGACCCTCATGACGCATTTCGTCTACTCAGTGTGATGGGGGCGGTCTCTGGCGCGGAGAAAACCGTCAGTATTCAGGGGCGCTATGAGACTCGTGACGGGGGAACCTGTGAGTTGAATTTCCATGGACCCGTCTCGGATGGGCAACCCGTGCGGGAATTTCTCGAACCCCAACTGCGCGATGCCAGTTCCGGTTCCACGAAGCTTGAGGTGTGCTACCACTTGGTCTTTAAGGATGGCTTGTCGGTGAACAGTGCCGAAATCCAGAAACTGCATGAACAGTTGAGTCGTTATGCCAGCAGTGATGCCTATGTCTCCACGACCCTGAAAGTTGATGGGTAGGAGGGACAGATGGAAGGGTTAATGGACAGGGTCACAGCCAGTGCGACCCCTCGATATGAGTTGCGGGTACAGCGTCATGGGCCCACGGATACGTCCTATGAGGTGTGGCAACTACCGGCGCCGGCTTCACCACACGTTAAGAGTGCGCAACGCGTTGCGGGGCTTAGGGGTCGCAATCTCGACTTGATTGAGCATCGGGTGCTCAAGCGACTTTCGCAAGCAGGCATTTCATTGGGCAAGGGGACGGGTTCCCAGAAATCTGGCCACGCACTGTCCGAGGATATCGCTCTGATCCTGGGACTGCTATTTCGTGCCCTTGCCCCCATGCGAAGCCGTAACAACATGCGGGCGGTGACCGAAGGCATTGAGGCGATGGGACACGAGGAGGCATCGTACTGGCTGGGTATGGCCATGCATCGCAAGTATCCTCGCCGGGTGCTGACGGCACTTCGATGTCTGCTGACGGAACCCAGGCGGTAGCAATGGGACGGAACTGAATAAAGGGCAATGCGATGGATGCGGCCGTAGCAGAAAAACGTCTGACGATCAGGCACTGGAAGGCTTGGAGCAGCAAGGCACCTCATGGGGCGATTACCCACCGGATGATTTGTTGATACGTCGCGAAACCCGGACCATTTTTGATATGATCCGATGTATCAAACAATCAAACCATGTCATGGTTACCAAATTTCAACGGGATTTTATCTGGCCGGACGGATAAGCAAAGCAAGTTGATTGAGTCGGTCCTCATGCGAATCCCATGACCTGTCATTTATCTGGCGGAAGACCATCAAGGTCGTATGGTGGTGGTCGATGATTTGCAGCACCTATCCATATTCCGCCGTTTCATGGCAGGCGAACTCAAGTTGAAGCTGCCCGACCGGAAATGCTCCATGGTCAGCGGTTTGACGACCTGATACCAAAATTTCAGAATAGAGGATTGCCAACTCATCTTCTACATTATTATCGACTCGAAGGTGCCAGAGCGGGTTCGACTGGATATTTTCGGAAAGAGTCAATGGGGGTGTGTCACTGACTCGTCAGCGGATGCAAAATTCCCTGTTCATGGGAGCGGGGACACGGTTTCTTCGGCAGGAAGCACAATTCGATCTGTTTCAACAAGCGACCGGGGGCAATCTGAATTCCAAAGCCATGCGCAACCGGGAGTTTGTCAATCGGTTTTGTGCGTTTCGACTGTTGGGTTGGGATGGGTACCATGGCGACATGGATCAGTATCTGGCCAACTGTTTGCGTGAAATGAATCAGATGAGCGAAAGACAATTGCAGTCTCTTTCCGATGATTTCCGCCGCAGTCTGAAGAACAACCTGGCATTGTTTGGTCGCTTCGGCTTTTGGAAGTATGAACCAGGGCAAGAAAGGAGGTCGGTGTTGAATGCTTCTTTGTGAGATGTCATGTCGACCGGTCTGTCTGACTATCAGACAGACTTTGTTCAGTCATTGGCAGACTCTGTCCGCGAAAGAATTCACGCGTTGCTGGAAGATGAGGGCTTCAATGTTTCAATCACATTCGGCACGGATCAAACGACCGAGTACAGACACGATTCATGAAGTCTCGACAAACCCTATCGGAGGTATTGGGCGATTACCTAAATTAATCATTAGCACTTCAGAGTGGCACGGGGGATCATTTTGCGTCAAGGTCAATATAGATGATTTATCATGGTATGAAGCTCAATGAAACTAGGATCTTTTGCTACTCGCAGACAGCTGATAAAGTAGACCTTTTGGTCAATCAGTTACCGATAGCATAGTTCCCCGATAATTTACAGCGATATTGACACTTCTATATTTCTTCTCTTAAGTAACCCTTTAATTTTGCCCGAGATGCATACCCTCCCATTGACTCGTCCTATTGTCTCATCATGCCCCACGATACCCGACTGATTGAACGCTGGCTGCCGATGGCGGCATTGGGGATAGAGAGCACGCGTGAGCGGACGCCGATGACGCCCTTTCCTGCTCCCAACCGTCTTCATGTCTGGTGGGCCCGCCGGCCGCTGGTGGCCTCTCGGGCTGCCGTATTGGCCTCGTTGCTGCCAGCGGAGGCCGACCGGAAACAGTTCTTGCAGGTGCTCGGCATTCATGGCGACCCAGTGGCAGCAAAGCGGCGGATTGCCATTGCAACTCGAAAAGGAGAGCGTTTGGGAGCGGCGGCCTATGGTTATGCACGTGCATTTAAATATACGCCCACCATTGAGGACAAAAATTGGGTATCGACATCCATTGGTGACAAGACCAATGTCCTCGACCCAACAGCAGGTGGAGGCAGTGTGCCATTCGAGGCCGTTCGCCTCGGCTTGGAAACCATGGCGAATGACTTGAATCCAGTGGCATCACTGATTGAGTCGGCCACACTCCAATTCCCCAGTCAGTATGGAATTGCAGTCAAGGCGCTTTTCGAAGAGATTGGCAGTGAATTTACGGCGACTGTTCGCGAGCGCCTTGCGGGAACTTTTCCGTCGGAACCGGTGGAAGACAATAGGCCAGATGGTTACCTCTGGGCCCGCACCATCACCTGTCCCTACTGTGCGGGTCTCGTGCCGCTGTCGCCCAACTGGCGATTGGCTCCGGATGGCACGGGCATCCGCCTGAAGCCGGCACTGGGGACGGGACCGAGGTCGGCTGGTCGGGTCTGCGCCTTTGAAATCGTGGGCAAGGTCAAGGACCAGTCCGAGGGGACGGTCGCCCGGGGGGATGGCGCGTGTCCCTATCCCGATTGCGGCCGGGTCATCGACGGGGAGGAAATCAAGCAGCAGGCGCAGGCGGGCCAGATGGGCGAGCAGTTGTATGCCGTGGTTTACAAGCAGCGGGTCAAGACGATCCTGAAGTCAGGCAAACGCGGCAAGGATAAATGGGTGCGCGGCTATCGGCCCCCGACCCCGGCGGATGACAACCACGCCGAGATTCAGTCCCGACTGGCCGAGAAACTGCCCGAGTGGGAGGCGCTGGATCGGGTGCCGAGTGAGCGATTTCCCAAAGACAGCAACGACACCCGCCCCATCCAGTACGGCATGCCGCTATGGCGTGACCTGTTCTCCCCGCGCCAGCTGCTCTGCCACGGCACCAGTGTCGAGGTGTTCGGCGAGATGCTGGAAGCCGACCGCAAGGAGGGTCAACTCACCGACCTCCGCCGGGCCGCGTATGGGTATCTGGCGTTATCTTTGAGCAAACTCTGTGATTACAACGCAAGAATGTGTGTTTGGATATCCCAGCGCGGGGTTATCGGACATGTTTTTTCTCAGCATGATTTCTCATTTAAGTGGTCTTATGCCGAAATGGCACCCCTGGTGGTCGGAGTGGGCTATGACTGGGCCATTGAGCAAACTGCGAAATGCATCGGCGAACTGGTCGCCCTGTTGCGACCGGACACGAAGAGTCTCAACCGGCATCAAGACGATCTGTTCCCGACGACATCCCCCCCGCCGCCCGTCACCCTTTCCTGTCAGTCCGGCGACAGCCTTGATCACATCCCGGACCACAGCGTAGATGCGGTGGTCATGGATCCTCCCTATTACGACAATGTGATGTATGCCGAACTGTCGGACTTTTTCTATGTCTGGCTCAAGCGCACCGCCGGGCAGGTCTTCCCGGAACTGTTTCGCCGACAACTCACCGACAAGCACAGCGAGGCGGTCGCCAATCCCGCGCGGTTCCCCGGCAAGAAGGGAGCCAGGGCCTTGGCGGGCCGGGAGTACCAGGACCGCATGGCATTGATCTTTGCCGAGTGTCGTCGGGTGCTGAAGCCGGACGGCATCCTGACCTTGATGTTCACCCATAAGGCGACCGGCGCCTGGGATGCCCTCGCTACAGGGCTGATGGAAGCCGGGTTCATCGTCACGGCATCGTGGCCCATCAACACCGAGGCGGAAGGTAGCCTGCACATTCGCAACAAGGCGGCCGCCAACAGTACGATCTTTCTGGCCTGCCGACCCCGTGCCGAAGATACGGGGGAGGATCGGGACCAATACTGGGAGGAGGTCGAACCGGAAGTCGCCCAGCAGGTACGAGCCAGAATCGAAGCCTTTCAGCAGGCGGGGATTGCCGGGGTGGATCTCTATCTCGCGACCTTTGGGCCAGCACTGGAAGTCTTCTCGCGTCACTGGCCGTTGAAGCGCGGATCACCGAGACCGCAACCGGAGAGACCGCGTCGACGACAACCATCAGTCGACGAGGAGCCCTGGGATCCGTATCGGGTCACCCCCGAAGATGCCTTGGCGGTGGCGCGCAGAGAGGTCCGGCGCAAGCGGCTAGAGCAGCTGACGAACTTGAAGGCGAAGGACGAGATGGATCCGACTACGGCCTTCTTCGTACTGGCCTGGGATGCGTTTCGGGCCCCGGAATTTTCCTATGATGAAGCCTTGCGACTGGCCCGCTCGGTCGGCGTTGACCTAGATCGGGAGATCATCGGCCGACTGGCGCAGAAGAAAAACAGCAATGTAGTGTTGTGGAGCAGTGTGCATCGGGTCGCCAAGGGGGCGTTGGGCCCGGCCGATGGGTCGCGGGGCCTCATTGATGCCATCCACCATGCGGCTCATCTGGCCCGAACGCGGTCCTTGGAGGCCGCCCGGGATGGGCTGATCGAAAGACAGCTGGATCGGGATCAGCGATTTGACGTGGCCTTGTCGGCGGTCCTGGAGGTCTTGCCGGTGGGCAGAGCCTTCAGCGGGGTGGACCTGCCGGGCGAGACGCAGGACTCGGGCAGTGACTTCGAAGCCCTCTGCGACCTGTCCCGCCTGCTGCGCGGGGCGCAGTGGAAACCGCCGAAACAGCTGGATCTCTGGCGGGCTGAAAACGCCTAGTCATGCTGGCGGACCATACATGGCAGGTGAAGTATACCTGCGACCATGGCGACCTCGTCCGCTTGTTCTACCTGCCAGCCCTGGAGGATGCCCAACGTTATGATCGATTGACGGGATACTTCAGTGCTCAGGCGTTGACTCTGGCTGCCCGAGGCATTGAATCACTGGTCCGCAATGACGGTCGGATGCAACTGGTGGTGGGCTGTACGCTGGATCAGCCTGAAATCGACGCAATCATGAAGGGCGAACAGCTCCGCCATCAGGTGGAGCGGCATCTGACCAAGTGGCCCTTGGCACCTCAGAATGCGACCGCTCAGGACGCACTGGAATTGCTGGCCTGGATGGTGCAGCACGGATTTCTGGCGATCAGGGTGGCGATTCCCTGTGATCTCGACCGAAAGCCGATTCCATCGGGCGCGATCTTTCATGAGAAGTCGGGGATCATCGCGGATTCGGCCGGCCACCGCATTGCTTGGACTGGCAGTCTGAACGAGACTGGGGCTGGCTGGAGCCAAAACTGGGAAAGCATCAGTGTGTTCACGAGTTGGAAGGGCGATATCGAAAGGGTGGATGCGGAAGAAGCCAATTTTTACCAGATATGGGAAGGCAGTTCGATGCATATCATCGTGATGGATGTACCGGACGCTATCCGAGAGAATTTGTTGCGGTTTTTGCCCAAAGAGGATCTCCCGGCCCGCCTCAGGCAAAATGACGTCAATGATCTTGCGAAGGGCTCCTCTTCCAGATCGGGGTCCAAACCGGCACCACCCCCCGTCGCGGAATTGCAGCCAATGGAACGAATGAAGCGTCTGGTATGGACCTTCATCCGTGAGGCACCGTCTTGGCCAGAACAAGGTGAGCGGGTGGGGGAGGCCACATGCCCGGTCGTCCCTTGGCCCCATCAGCTAAAGGCATTGGAGCGTCTGTACGATCACTGGCCACCCCGACTCCTGATCGCCGATGAGGTGGGACTGGGCAAGACCATCCAGGCGGGTCTGTTGCTGCGCCGGGCATGGTTGGCTGGACAGGCTCGACGGATCTTGATCATGGCCCCGAAAGCGGTCATGAGGCAATGGCAGATTGAGCTGCGGGAGAAGTTCAACCTCAACTGGCCCATCTATGATGGCAGTGAGTTGGTCTGGTATGAGTCGCCAGCAATGCGCGGGAAAAACACCCGCAAGGTGGATCATGACACCTGGCATCGTGAACCCGTCGTGATCGTGTCGAGTCAGTTGATGCGACGTGTGGACAGGGCGAAAGAATTGCTGGAACGTTCCGAGCCATGGGACCTGGTGATTCTGGACGAGGCCCATCATGCGCGGCGACGGGGAGCCGGTGGGGAGACGGAACACGGACCGAATCACCTGCTCAGGCTGATGCAGGCCCTGAAAGATAAAACCGGGGGACTGGTCCTTCTGACCGCCACTCCCATGCAGGTGCATCCAATCGAAGTCTGGGACTTGTTGAACCTGCTCGGATTGCCACCGCAATGGAATGCAACGGAATTCCTGGACTTTTTTGATATGATGGGATCGCCCAATCCCTCATCAGACGACTTTGAACGGATGGCTCGGCTGTTTCGTGCCGTAGAACACGCCTACGGGAAAACGATCGCCGGGACGGCCACTGGAATCACTGGGCTGTCCGCACTTCAAACCAGAAATATTCTGGATGCACTGCGCGATAACAGCTCGATCCCCCGCCGACTTTTGAATCCAGATCATCGTCGAGCCGCCATGAAGATCATGCAGGCCAATACCCCGATTCAGCGGCTGGTCTCGCGCCATACGCGCGAGCTGTTGCGCCGGTATTTTCGCAAAGGGATGTTGTCGTCGCGTATTGCGAGTCGTCAGGTCGAGGATCAATTTCCGAAAATGTCCCCTGATGAACGGGCACTCTACGATGCGGTGGAAGACTACATCTCGGAAACCTACAACCGGACCAGCGCAAAGCGAAGAACTGCGGTGGGATTCGTCATGACGATCTACCGACGGCGACTGGCCAGCAGTTTTACGGCCCTTCGCGAGACACTGGAGAAAAGGCGGTCCATCCTGTCTTTCGGTGACTCGGTCCATGATTTCCTTCAGGAGGAAGACATGGCAGACGATGACTTGGAGGAGAACTTCAGTGAGTTGGAAGAGACCGATCAACTGGAAGGCATGGTGCTGGCCATGGAAGAGCAGGCCGAAATCGACCACCTCCTTGGTCGTATCAAGCAACTGCCACCCGACACCAAACTTAGGACCTTGGTGGAGGTTCTGCATCAATTGACCCTGGAGGGTTATCGGCAGGTGATGGTGTTCACCCAGTATACAGATACCATGGATTTTCTGCGCGAGGAACTATGGCGGGAGGACCGTTGGAAACTGATGTGCTTTTCCGGGCGGGGGGGTGAGGTGATAGACAGTGATGGAACCTGGAATCGGATCAGTCGGGACGAGGCCAAACGTCGGTTTCAGGCTGCCGAGGCCGACATCCTGCTCTGCACAGATGCGGCGGCTGAAGGGTTGAACTTCCAGTTCTGTGGTGCCTTGGTCAATTATGACATGCCCTGGAATCCCATGCGGGTCGAACAGCGGATCGGTCGGATCGACCGGCTGGGGCAGGCGTATGCAACCATTCGCATCATCAATCTGCACTATGACGATACAATTGAGACCGATGTATATGTGGCACTGGAAAAACGCATTGGCCTGTTTCAGACCGTCGTGGGGCGGTTGCAGCCGATCCTGGCTCGTATACCACAAGCTATCCGACAGTCCGTGCTGTCCGGCAGGACTCGGAACCCCCACGAAAGAAAGGCTCTTGTCGAAAGGCTGGAACGCGAGGCGGCTGAAAAAGAGGTCGACGGGTTCGATTTTGACGAAGTGACCGCCAGTGACATGGCGATGTCGACCAGACAGGAGTCACCCATCCGGATGGATGATCTGGACCGGGTGATCAATCTCAATGCCCTGATGCCCCAGAATGTCCAGATTCGGCCATTGGAGTCTCGGGTCTACATCCTGCAAGCCCCCGGAATGGAAGCGCCTTTGCGGGTGACCACGGACCCATCCTTCTATGAGGAACATGCCGATGACTGCGAATTGTGGTCGCCCGGAAACCCCCTGTTCATGGCACCGACATTGGACGAGGAACATGAAGCGCCCGTTCAGGGAAAAACCTTGAAGGAGATTCTCGATGAGGCCTGAAGATCGACATCGGGGATGCCCACACCGGACCTCTTTTACCACGGCGGGTTCTGTTGGGGACGCTAGGGTCCGGAGCCGCCGCAGACGACCTCACCCGATGTCAAAAGCCCATGATTCGGGAATCAGCCTCTGATCTCACGTAATGACCGAGAACATCCATTGCAGCCCGGAAAGTCTCAATCGAAGCTATGCCGCGGCCGAAATCGAACATCAGCGACAGGTCACCATGGCGGCCCTGTCTGTCCAGCCGGGGCAGTCCGCCTTGGATGTGGGTTGTGGTTCCGGCTTTCTGACCCTGGAACTCGCCAAAGCCGTCGGTGAAAAAGGTTCGGTATGGGCCTTGGATATTTCGGAAAAAATGTGCGCGGCGACGGTGGACCGATGTCGTCACCTGCCGCAGGTCACAGTGGCCGAAGGCAGTGCGACCTGCCTGAACGTCCCGCCGGCACATTTCGATGTGGTCGCCTGCACCCAGGTATTGCTGTACGTGGAAGCGGTGGAGCAGGCACTGACACAGATGGTGAGCGCCTTGCGTCCCGGAGGACGACTCGCGGTGCTGGAGACCGACTGGCGGGGGGTGGTCATGCATTCCAATTACCCCGAACTGACGGAGGGGGTATACCGAGCCTGGGATGACACGGTGCCCAGTCCCCATCTGCCGGTCAGATTAAGGTCGCTGATGTGCAAGGCCGGTTTGGAGTCCATTCAGGTGACCGCCATTCCCTTGCTCAATGAACAATATGATCCGGGGTCGTTTTCCGTCAGTTCACTGGACTGGCTGGCGCACAATGCGGTACAAAAGGGGGCGATCACTCGGGAGGAGTCACACCAATGGCGAAACGATCTGGAAGGACTCAGACGGGAAGGAGCCTATTTCTTTTGTGTCAACCGGTTTTTATTCATTGGGCACAAGCCGTGAGCCGTCCAGAACACCCTGTGCTTGATATCCGACAGACTCTGCCGCATATTGCTGCCTATGAATATCCAGACCTTGATTGAAACCCACTTGTCGGCGCTGGCCCCGATTCATCTGGAAGTGGTCAACGAAAGCCACATGCACAGCGTACCGGAAAACTCCGAGACCCATTTCCGGGTCACTGTCGTGTCCGAAAGATTTGCCGGCCAGTCCCTGGTGGGACGTCATCGTCTCGTCAATGAACTGTTGAAGGACGAATTGGCGGCCGGTGTGCATGCGCTGGCGTTGCATACCCGCACCCCAGACGAGTGGTTCGATCAGGGGGGAGTGGTGCCGTCATCGCCCCCCTGTCTGGGTGGGTCGAAATCGAGTTGATTTTTTTACAGCGGATCGCTTGAAATCCATCCTCCCAGCCCCCAAATAAGTCTGGCGACGGGAAGTCTCGAAAGGATTCCCCGAGCATTGACAACTGTGTTTAACCATATTGCTTCTTAGGAGGATATGACCATGACGACAATCGATCTTACCCCTCTTTACCGCAGTACCATCGGCTTTGACCGATTCGGCTCTCTGCTGAATGCCGCCCTAGGTGCCGAAAAGGCGACGACGGGAGGTTGGCCCCCCTACAACATCGAAGTGGTCGGGGACGACCGCTACACCATCACGCTGGCAGTAGCGGGTTTCAATCGGGACAGCATTGACATCCAGATTGAAAATGGGGTGCTGACTATCCGGGGCAAGCAGGAGTCTGATGACAGGAATCGCAAATACCTGCATCAGGGAATCGCCAACCGGTCTTTCGAGCGGAAGTTCACTCTGGCGGATCATGTGGAAGTGAAAAGCGCGGATCTGCGCAATGGACTGCTGGAGCTGGCTTTGGTTCGGGAGATTCCCGAAGCGATGAAACCACGGAAAATCGAAGTGGGCATCGGCGCTGACAGTGTGTTGGAAGACAAGTCGGCCAAAGCCGCTTGATCCAGAACCCTGCGGTGGACTCGAAGAGGGTGGTGACTTGGTCACCACCCTTTTTTGTTGCTCCAAGTGTCCGTTTCTTCATTTCAGACCCTGAAGGAGTTACTGGCGTCTCTGTGGACGCCTTGGGGCGGCTCGTGGAAAGATATCCGCCCAATGGTGGATATTCCATGTGCTCCATGTGGATACCCTTGGCTCTAGCTTATCCTATGGGGGTTCGCTGCGAAACGAGAGTCAGAGGCGCTGGCAACTCACCTCCTGCCCCATCTTCCTTACGTCGATAGGCACTATCTCCTGCGGCCGACGACCAGACGTTCCCAATCTCCGAACGGGCCATGTCATCCCCTGTTCGGCATGCGACATGTTCATGGGATAATGTCTCCCCAACCCACCGGGCGACTGCGCTGACATCATGCATCCGCCTATCAAGGGGACGAGATAAAGACCGCCTATGGCGACCATTCCACTGTATACCACCGCACAGACTCGAGAACTGGACCGGATCGCGATCGAAGAATTCGGCATCCCGGGGATTGAACTGATGGAAAAGGCGGGCCGGGTGGTTTTTGATGCCTTGCGCCACAGTCGATTCGACCTGGCTTCGGTGGGGGTGCTGTGCGGGCGTGGGAACAATGGGGGCGATGGGTATGTGATCGCCCGACTGTTGCATGAAGCTGGCATGACCGTGCGGGTGATCTCGTTGGGTGAACCCTCCACCGCGGATGCACAAGAGGCCCGAAAACGGTTTCTCGCCTCCGGCGGACGTGAAACGACTGTCGACCGACCGCCTTGGGCCGATATCAGTCTGGTGGTGGATGCCCTGCTGGGTTCGGGACTTGGTCGAGCGCCCAAGGGGGCCTACGCGGAATGTATTCGAGCCGCCAATGCTGGTCGATGTCCGATCGTGTCCGTGGACCTGCCTTCGGGCTTGTCCGGCGATACCGGCCATGCCTTCGACCCCTGCATTCGAGCGGATCTGACCGTGACGTTCATTGGGCGAAAAGTCGGTCAGTTCACCGCGGATGGACCGGATTGCTGCGGCGCATTGCGATTCGCCGACCTGGATCTGGACGCACCGGTCTACGCCTCCGTGGCACCCATGGCCGAGCTGATGTCTGAGCCGGTCACTCCATTGCGGACCCGAAACTCCCACAAGGGGCAGTTTGGCCACCTGGTGATCGCCGGGGGAGAACCCGGCATGCGGGGAGCGATTCTCCTGGCTGGCCGGGCCGGTCTGCGCGGCGGGGCGGGGCGGGTGACCGTGCTGAGTGATGCCGCCTACCTCGATCAGGCCTCGCAGCTTCAGCCGGAACTCATGACCCGCGCATTCGATCCCGACCAGGCCGCCGACCTGTTGGTCGATGCGGATGCGGTGGTGTTCGGTCCGGGGACGACCGACAGTCACTGGAGCCGGCACCTGTTCCGGACACTCTCCCGATGTGCGGTGCCGGTGTTGCTGGATGCCGGAGCCCTGCACCTTCTGGCGGTGAGACCGGACAGACAAGAGAATCGGGTACTGACCCCTCATCCCGGGGAGGCAGCGGTCCTGTTGGGGGGCTCGACCGCTGAGATACAGCGGGATCGTCCCGCGGCGGCCGCGGCCATTCAGGAGCGCTATGGCGGGGTCTGTGTGCTGAAGGGAGCCGGGACGATCATTCAAGGGGCGGCCGGGATCACCGTCTGTGATCGAGGCAACCCGGGGATGGCCACCGCCGGGATGGGGGATGTCCTCAGTGGTCTGATCGGTGGCTTGCTGGCACAAGGTCTGCCGCCTTGGGAGGCTGCCCGGCAGGGCGTCTGGTGGCATGCGGTGGCCGGGGATTTGGCGGAAACAGCCTTGGGAGAGCGTTCGTTGATTGCCTCCGATGTGATCGACCAGCTTCCTCATGCCCGACCCACCGCTGGCGGTCGACTTGATGACAGCACGGCATCGGGGTAGGCCGTCGTCCATCACGGTGAGCGATCCTGGCGGTGACGGGACACCACCCGATTGACCCAAGGCGGCTTCGGGATGATCTCCTGTCCATGGCCGTCTCGACCCGGATTTTCCTGGAAAGGAGTCCCACGAACCGGGCGGAGAGATTTCTGAAAGGTGTCCCCTGTCGACCGGAAGACAGAGAATTCCGGCAGAAAATGACGCGAAAATGACTTGCACGAAAGGATGGGCAAGGGCAAAGTTCCGTTCCTCATCAGCGACCACCCATCATGAACGGACTGTGCGACAGACGAGTACTGATCACCGCCGGGGCGGGCGGCATCGGACTGGCGATCGCCCATGAATTCGCCACGGCCGGGGCACTGGTGCACATTGCCGACCAGGATGCCGACGCCATCCAGAGTCTTCCCGGTTTGGTAGACTGGTCAGACCGCGGGCGGTTTTCCACCGTCGATGTGTCGGATGAATCGGCCGTGGTTTCGATGATGCAGGGTCAACTGGACACATTTGCCGGGGTGGATGTGCTGATCAACTGTGCGGGCATCAAGGGACCCACCGGACCGCTGGAGACATTGGGTCTGGAAGAGTGGCGATCCTGCATGGCCATCAATCTGGAGGCCACCTTCTTGTGCTGCAAGCATGCGATTGCCTTGCTCCGACAGGCCGATGACGGCAGCATCATCAACATCGCCTCGACCGCCGGATGGCATGGATATCCTTTGAGAACCCCCTATGCGGCGTCCAAATGGGCGGTCATCGGACTGACCAAGTCCCTGGCGATGGAGTTGGGCCCCCGAGGCGTTCGGGTGAATGCCATCTGCCCAGGCAGCGTGAACGGAGCGCGGATGGACCAGGTGATTGCCGACGAAGCGAGGGAAAAGGGGGTGGAGGAAGCGGTCATTCGTCAGAACTATCGGCGCAACGTGTCCCTGCGCACCTTCATCGAGCCGGAGGACATTGCCCACACGGCCATGTTCCTGGCTTCCTCGGCCGCACAACGGATCACCGGGCAGGCCATCACGGTGGACGGCCACCTGGAAGCCTTTGGCACGGTCGATACTTGATCCGGGATGAGCCCATGAATTTCGATTTGACACAAGAACAACACCTGCTGGTGGAAACGGCGAGACGGTTTGTGGAAGAGGAGTTGTATCCGCACGAAAGGGAAGTGGAACGCACCGGAGAAGTTCGGCCCGAACTGCGTCGGCAGATCATTGACCGCTCTTTGGAGATGGGCCTGTATGCCGCCAACATGCCGACGGAACTCGGGGGAGGGGGATTGGATCCCCTGTCGATGTGTCTGCTCGACCGGGAACTGGGGCGGGCCAACATGGCATTGCAGTACACGGTCGCCCGACCCAGCAACATCCTCCAGGCATGTGTGGGTCGACAAAGAGAACAGTACCTGTTTCCCTGTATCCGGGGAGAGAAAGTGGAGTGTCTGGCCATGACCGAACCGGAGGCCGGATCCGACCTGCGCTCCATGAACTGTCGGGCGGAGAAGGTGGGGGATCATTATGTTATCCATGGCACCAAACACTTTATCAGTCATGCGGATATTGCCGATTTTGTGATCCTGTTTGCCGCGACGGGAGTGCAGGAAACCCCACGGGGACCCCGCAAGAAGATCACCGCTTTTCTCGTCGACATGGAGACGCCCGGTTTCACCGTGCGCCAGGGGTATGACAATGTTTCCCATCGTGGTTATCACAACTGTATCCTCGAGTTTGATCGGTGTCGTGTGACGTCGGATCAAGTGCTGGGCGAAGTCGACAAGGGATTCGATGTGGCCAATGACTGGCTCGGCAATACCCGGTTGCAGGTGGCGGCGATCTGTCTGGGTCGCTGCGACCGAGCGTTCGAGTTGGCGGCCGCTCATGCGGCCCAGAGAAAGCAGTTCAACCAGACGATTGGCAAGTTTCAGGGTGTGGCGTTCAAGCTGGCAGACATGGAATTGAAAAGACGCTCGGCGGAATTGATGGTCTATGAGGCGGCGGTCAAGGCGGCGGACGATCGCATGACGGATATGGATGCCGCCTTGGCCAAACTGGCCTCCACGGAAGCGCTGGCCTTCATTGCGGATGAAGCCTTGCAGATTCACGGGGGGATGGGACTGATGTCGGATCTTCCCCTGGAGCGCATCTGGCGAGATGCCCGGGTGGAACGCATCTGGGAAGGCACCAGCGAGATTCAGCGGTTGATCATTTCGCGTTCCATCCTGCGGCCTCTGGAGAATGCGTCCTGAGTCGGGTCGCGACTCCGCGACCCCCCTGTTTCGCTGCCTCAATCCCGAATCGATTGCGGTCATCGGGGGGGCAGAAGCGGAACGGGTCGTGTGGCAATGCGCCAAGATGGGATATGGCGGACCGATCTGGGCAGTGAATCCCCAACGCCCGACCTTGGGGGACCGAGTGTGCCTGCCGGATATCGGTTCGCTCCCGCAAATACCCGATGTCGCCTTTGTCGCCGTTCCGGCTGACCTCAGCGTGGAGATGGTCCGGGCGCTCGCCGAGATGGGAGCGGGTGGGGCGGTCTGCTATGCGTCCGGCTTCCAGGAGGTGGGGGCAGAGGAACGCCACCAGCGACTCTTGGACGCCGCTGGCGAAATGCCCCTGATTGGCCCCAACTGCTATGGATTCATCAACGCCCTGAACGGGGCGGTCTTGTGGCCGGACCAGCATGGGCTGCGGCGCTGTGATGCCGGCGTGGCCATCTTTTCCGCCAGTGGTAACATCGGGATCAACCTGACCATGCAGCAACGCGGTTTACCGATTGCCTTCATGGTCTCCATCGGCAATCAAGCCACGGTCGGGATGGAAGCCCTGTTGTCCGTGATGCTGGAGGATGAGCGGGTGACTGCCGTCGGATTGCTGATGGAGGGATTGCGGGACTTGCCGCGATTTGTCGAGGTGGCGAGTCGAGCCATCGACCGCGGCAAACCAGTGGTTGTGATTAAGAATGGGCGTTCGGCGGCCGGGGCGAGGATTGCCTTGAGTCATACCGCCACCCTGACGGGAGAAGCCAGACTGTATGATGCGCTGTTTCAGCGTCTTGGAGTCGCCCAGGTCCCCGATCTGGAGACATTCCTGGAGACGCTGAAAATCCTGGCTGTGGGTGGACCGATCCGAGGCAATCGGATCGCTAGTCTCAGCTGTTCCGGCGGAGAAGCCTCTCTGGTCGCCGATTTGGCGCAACATCACGACCTGTGCTTTCCTCCCTTGCAGACGGAACACCGCCAACAAGTGGCCCGCACCTTGAATCGGTTTGTCCACGTGGAGAACCCACTGGACTACCATACCTTTATCTGGGGCGATGAGACGGCCATGGAAGCCACTTTCACCACGATGATGCAAGGGGGATTTGATCTGACCGTCATGATCCTGGATTTTCCCGGTCGCAACGATTGCGACCCGACCGACTGGATGCAAGCCGGTCGGGCGTTTGCCCGGGCCGTCCACCGCAGTGGAGCCCCGGGTGCCCTCATCGTCAGTCTGACCGAGAACGTCACCGAGCCCATCCTGGCGGAATTTGCCGCTCAAGGCATTCCCGTCCTGATGGGAATTCCCCAGGCACTGGGGGCGATGGACGCGGCCGCCCGGGTCGGCCGGTTGCGCGATCCCTTGCCCACACTGCCCCAGGCCACTTTCGGTCCGAGGCGACAAGACGGCCTGGTGCCGGTGAAGCGGCAGATCCTGACTGAGCCTGATGCCAAGGAACGATTGGCCCACCATGGGATCCGAATCCCCAGAGGGGCGCTGGTGAACACAGCCCATGAGGCGGCCATCCGAGCACATTCCCTCGGCTTTCCGGTCGTGATGAAAGTGGTTTCGGAACAAGTGGTACATAAGTCGGATCAGGGCGGAGTACTCACCGGTCTCAAGGATGAGGCGGCGGTTCGCGCCGCCGCCGCCCAATTGCTGGCGGTTTCCGATCAGGTTTTGGTGGAAGAAATGGTATGTGACGGACAGGTGGAACTGCTGTTGGGTCTGGTCAGGGATCCACAATTCGGGCATTATTTCACGGTCGGAGCGGGCGGCATCTGGGTGGAGTTGCTGGCTGATCGGCAGATCCTCCTCCCGCCTCTGTCAGTCCCCATGATCCGGGAATCCCTGCAGACTTTGCGGATGGCTCCCCTGTTGAACGGTTATCGAGGGAGCCCGCCGGCGGACTTGGAGGCGGTCATTGAGAGTCTGCTGATTCTGGAGCGTTTGGCGACCGAAATGGGTCCACAACTGTCCGAAGTGGAAATCAATCCACTGATTGTCAGGTCGTCAGGAGGCGGGGCGGTGGCCGTGGACGCGTTCATGGCGGTGGATCGCACCGAAGATCAACCACCGGATGTATACTGAGGATCCCAACTTGTCGACTGGATAGATCATGATGGACTCACCACTGAAGATTCGCCGTGATGGCGCGGTTCTGGAGGTCACCTTGGACCGCCCGAAAGCCAACGCCATTGATGTGGCCACCAGTCGCCAGATGGGCGCGGTTTTTGCGGATTTTAGGGATGACCCGACCCTGCGGGTCGCGATCGTCACCGGTGGCGGCGAAAAGTTCTTCTGTGCCGGGTGGGACCTGAAAGCCGCCGCGGCGGGTGAATCGGTCGAGTCGGATTACGGAGTGGGCGGCTTTGGCGGGCTTCAGGAATTGCCGAACCTCAACAAACCCGTGATTGCCGCCGTCAATGGGATCGCCTGTGGGGGGGGATTCGAGCTGGCCCTTTCGGCGGACATGATCCTTGCATCCGAAACGGCGTCCTTTGCGTTGCCGGAAATCCGGGCTGGCACCTTGGCGGATGCGGCCACCATCAAGTTACCCCGAAGAATCCCCTATCATGTGGCCATGGATCTCCTCCTCACCGGACGGTGGATGGATGTTAAGGAAGCGCTGCAATGGGGGCTGATCAACGAGCATACGCCCCCGGAAAAACTGCTGGAGCGCGCCTGGGAACTGGCCCGGCTGCTGGCCAGTGGCCCCCCGCTGGTCTTTGCCGCCATCAAGGAAACCCTCCGCCTGACCGAAAACCGGACCACCCAGGAAGCCTTTCAGTTGCTGCGAGAATCCGCGATTCCGACCGTGCGGACCCTGTATGACAGCGAGGATCAACTCGAGGGGGCCCGGGCCTTTGCGGAAAAACGCGACCCCATCTGGAAGGGACGATAGGGACGATGGAACCTCTCGGCTATCACCAAGCGAAACTTGGAAGCCAACCGGTTCGGTGATTCATTCCACTTCGTGCCAGTGTCCATCAATGCCGAAGTATTCCTGGCCATTGCTTCGGTAGAAGGTCTTGTCGGGTTGTGCCAGCACACTCGACAGCATGGCCGGGGGTCGCATCCCGATTCGACTGGCAGACCGGTCGACCGTCGAGGCTCCCAGTGCGTCGATGAGTTCAAACGGACCCTGTTGCCAACCGAACCCCCATCGCATGGCCCGGTCGATATTCACGATGTCGTCGGCAATCACTGACAACAGGTTGCCGCTGTAGCAGAGCGTTTCGGTCATCAGACGCTGAACCAGTCGCCCGTGGCTGCTGTGGGTCTGATACAGACCCTGGAGACTTTGTTCTTCCGTAGGCAGGTCCACTTCCTGGCATGGTTGCCAGGTATCCTGGCCCAGATCGAACACTTCCTTGGATTTGCTGCCATCGTCATGACGGATGAGCCGGTAGAATCCGCCCCCGGTTTTCCTTCCGAGCTGCCCCCGATCATGTAGCTTTTGCACATTGTCCGGGAAACGGACGAATTGCTGCCCGGGGTCGTTGGCAGAGAGATTGGCTTCCAGATTACGGCCGACATGGTACAGGATGTCCAGTCCGATCAGGTCGATCAAGCCATAGAGGCCTGTAGCGGGCAGTCCGATCGGCTTGGATAGGAGCGCATCGATGGTAGGAATATCCAAGCCCTCCTGCTCGCGGAAGGACTCAGCAATATGCAAGCCAGCCAGCATCCACAGACAGCCGATTCGGTTGCCGATAAAGTTGACCGTGTCCTTGGCATACACCACGCCCTTGCCCAGAGTATTGCCCAGAAAGTCCGCCAAAGTGGGGATGATGTCCGGACGGGTCGCCTGACCCGGCACCAGTTCCACCAGCTTCATGACATGGACAGGATTGAAAAAATGCGTCACCGCGATATCCCGGCGCAATCGGTCTGGCATGCCCGCGCAGAGGTTGCTGAGGGTGATGCCGGAGGTGTTGGAGGTGAGGATGGATCCATCCCCTCGAACGACTTCCACCTTCTGAAACAGGGCTCGCTTGATGTCGACATCTTCCACGACGGCCTCGCAGATCCAGTCGACCGATCCGACCTGCCCCAGATCCTGTTCGAATGAACCGACCTGGATGTTGGCCAGGCAAGCCGGATCCGTCACGACTGGAGACCGCCCGCCGGAGAGCCGTTCGAGGGCGGCCTGACCAGCCGATGCGTCCAGGTCCAAAAGGAGGACCTCACAGCCAGCATTGGCACAGATCCCGGCGATGCCGGAACCCATGGTACCGGATCCAAGGACCGCCACTTTGTTGATTGCTTTCATGATCAAGGTGTAGGGGAAATGAAGTGAATGGGGTCAGAGATGACCCTGTCGGATGTGCTCACGCAGGGTGAATTTCTGGATTTTTCCGGTCGAGGTCTTGGGCAATTCCATGAAGACAACCCGTCGTGGCCGTTTGAATCCGGCCAGATGGGCACGACAGAAACGGATGATTTCCTCCGCATCGACCTCTGCCCCGGGCCGCAACTCGACGAACGCACAGGGGGTCTCACCCCATTTTTCGTCGAGAATCGCGACGACGGCGGCCGCGGCCACCTGGGGGTGACGGTAGAGGACGGATTCTACCTCAATGGATGAGATGTTCTCTCCGCCGGAAATGATGATGTCCTTGAGTCGATCCTTGACCTCGATATATCCGTCTGCATGGACCACCGCCAGATCGCCGCTGTGAAACCATCCATCACGGAAGGCTTCGTGAGTCGCCTCGGGATGCTTGTAATATCCTTTCATCACCGGGTTGCCCCGCAACATCACTTCTCCCATGGTCATCCCATCGGCGGGCACCTCCAGACCGTTTTCCGTATTGACCACGCGGACGGATTCCATCATCGGAAAGCGGATGCCCTGACGCGCCTTGATCCGGGCCTGTTCTGCGACCGACAACTGGTCCCATTCGGGGTGCCAGTCGCAGAAGACGACATGCCCATAGGTTTCCGTCAGTCCGTAGACATGGGTAACATTCATGCCCAGGGCAGCTGTTTGTTCCAGCACCTGGCTGGGGGGGGGAGCCCCTGCGGTCATGACCTCCACGGTGTAGTCGGGTCGGAACTGTTGTTCGGGGGGCGTCGATGCCAGCATGGACAGAATGATGGGGGCCGCCCCAAAGTGGCTGACACGATAATCCCGGATCGACTGAAAGATGCCCTCAGCCGAGATGGTTCGGTTGCCGATGAAAGTCCCTCCCATGAGTCCCATCGACCAGATGTGCCCCCAGCCATTACAGTGAAACAGCGGAACCGTATACAGATAGATCGGGTGTTTCGGTATTCGCCAGGCCGTGATCGTCCCCATGGCCATCAGATATGCCCCACGATGATGGTATACCACCCCCTTGGGGCGTCCACTGGTCCCTGAGGTATAGTTCAGGGTCAATGCATCCCACTCGGATGCTGGGAGTTCCCAATGGAAATCCGGGTTGCCCTGGTCGAGCAGTTCCTCGTAGGTCATCCGTCCGAGACGCTCTCCACCCCCCTCTGGGGCAGTAAACTGATGATCGACTATGTCGATCACCTGGGGGGGATTCTTCATGGCTTGCAGGGCCGGTTGAACGACCCCCGAATAGGCCGTATCGGTGATCAGAACCTGACTGTCGCCGTGTTCCAGGATGTAGGCAATGGTCGCGGGATCAAGACGGACATTGATGGCATTGAGCACTCCACCGGACATGGGAACACCGTAGTGGGCTTCCATCAACTCTGGTGTGTTGGCAGCGAATATGGAGACTGTATCTCCGCGGGAGATGCCCAGGGCTCGCAGTCCGGAGGCCAGGCCGTGACAACGTCGGGCGACCTGTTTCCAAGTGTAGCGACGATCCCCATACACGATGGCGTCATGGTTCGGGTAGGCATCGCTGGCTCTGGCCAGTATGGAAATCGGGCTCAGGGGGACATGATTCAAGCCAGCTATGCTGGGCAAGGCATCGTAATGGGTTTGCATGGTTGCCGGTTGGAGTGGTGTCGTGATTTTTCCATTGGTAATTGTAAGTCAATCGCGACCGCTTCAGTCGCATTCAGAAACAGCACACCGTTCAATTGTGCCTATCATTCGATTTCCAACTCTCCACCTCTCCACCTCTCCACCTGGAATCCTCCTTCATGCCAAATCCCCGTCTCGTTTTTTCCCGCCGTGTCCGCAGTACCCCATTTGAAGCCAGGGTACTGGCCCATGGTGTCCAGGCTTTTTCGGTGTACAACCACATGACACTCGCCGCGGTATTTCGTTCACCAGTGGAAGATTATGAACACTTGCGCCGTTATGTGCAGCTGTGGGATGTGTCCTGCCAGCGTCAGGTCGAGGTGGTGGGACCGGATGCGTTGGCCTTGGCCGAGTGGACGACACCAAGAGATCTGTCCCGGTGTGAAATCGGTCAATGCGTCTATGCCCCCCTAGTGGACGAATACGGCGGTATTGTCAATGATCCCGTCATCCTGCGCCTTGCCGAGGACAGGTTCTGGTTTTCCGTGGCGGATTCGGATGTCCTGTTGTGGCTGAAAGGTCTGGCCGCCGCTCGTGGAATGAACGTTCGGGTGTTTGAGCCCGATGTCAGTCCCTTGGCCATCCAGGGCCCTCGGGCAACCGAACTGATGGAAACCCTGGTTGGCCCGACTGTGCGGACCCTCGGATTTTTCCGCTTCATTCACTGCGAACTGGCGGATACGCCCGTGGTGCTGGCTCGGTCCGGTTGGAGTGGCCAGGGGGGATTCGAAATCTATCTGCAGGATGCGGAGCGTGGACATGCCCTCTGGGACTTGATCTGGGACGCAGGCCAACCGTTCCATATTCGGGCGGGTTGTCCCAACTTGATCGAGCGCATTGAAACCGGACTGCTGTCCTATGGCAGCGATATGACCCTGGACACGAATCCCATGGAATGTGGACTGGATCGTTTCTTCCAGTTGGGAAAGTCGGCTGCATACCTTGCCCGTCAGGCCTTGGACCGCATCCACCGGGAGGGAGTCAGGCGGCGGTTGGTCAACCTGATGATTCCCGGTGAAGTCATTCCATCCCCACGTTCGGGCTACCCGGTATCGGATGCGTCGGGCAAGAGGGTGGGCATGGTGACCAGTCTGGCTTGGTCACCCCGATTCCAGGGGAATGTTTCCTTGGCCATGGTGGACTCGTCTGTATCTGAACCGGGCACATCACTCAAGGTCCATACGCCGGATGACCTGTACGACGGCGTGGTCAAGGGCCGTGACTGGAATTGAATTGGAGCGATTTCGAGCCGACCCAGAACTGCCTGATTCCGGATTAACGGAGATCGGCCGGGTGGGTGGAATGCGTGATCAACTCCAGGGTTTCCTGAATCTTGAGTCGCCGAGCCATTTCATTGTACTCATCCACGATCGCCTCGCAATCCCGAGCCAGCTTGCTCATGTAACCTACCGGATTTCTCAACTCCCAGTGTTCCGGGGCGATGATCAGCCGCCCTTTGGACTGCTCCTTTCTCAGATATGGTGGGGAACACCAGATTTCCTCACCAGAGTCAGTGACGTGATAGAACCACAGCCCTTTTCGTTCCGCCTCGTCCATCATGGGCTCCAAGCTCGTGGAAATCACATGTTCCAGAATATGTAGATTCGACATAGTCCTCTCCCTATTGATAAACAATCCACAACTATACCGCATCGGACCCATGGGGTCAAAAAAATCCGATAATTCGCATAAAACAACAGAATCATCTATATGAAAATGTTATTGAAATCTGTCGGTCATTTCCGAAAGACAAGACGGTCTTCGAACCATATTCCGCTTGGGTCATGAGGCGCCGCCATCCGATGGTGGAGTATCTTTTTCCGGTATCGTGGAGATTTGAGCACTCTGACGCATTCATCATCCGGATGGGTCGGACAGGCGACTGTGCTCAATCCTCCCCGGGCTCACGTTTCCTGCATCCATGGACACAGGACAAGTGACGAAGTGGCTGGGGGTCAGGTTCCTGTTCCCGCTCGGATCCGGCTCCCCTCCATGGCCGACGCCGTTGACCGCCGCTGAGTCCGTTTGAGCGGGTCCAGTCGACGTCGCCGATGGCCGAAACCATGGTCACCCTGATCGGCGTGATCAGTGACGGACGCAATGATCACGCAGAATGGGGCGGGCTGATCTGTTCAAAGAGACGGTATGGTGTTTCCGACATGCCGAGGGCGCGGTACGTGGATTGCGCGATATGGTTGTCCTTTTCGACATACAGCCTGAACCCGCAGACTCGTTGGTCCAGATCGGCCAGCCTTTTGACATGGTCATAGAGCGCCCGGTAGAGGCCACGGCGTCGGAAATCCGGTAACACATAAACACTCTGGATCCACCAGAACAGACCGTTTCGCCAATCGCTCCATTCTGTGGTGACCATGAGGGCCGCTACGATAAATGGTTCATTTGCCGGGCCGGTCTCAGCCACCAGGTAAAATCCTCGCTCGGGGTGGTCCACCATACCACGCACGCCTGCCAACACGGTCTCCGAGTTCAGGATTACACTCTCCGTTTCCTGTGCCATGCGTCGATTGAATGCGGCGATCTCGCAGACATCTTTCGGTTCGCCCGGTCGGATTCTGAATTCCATTTGGAAGGACACGGCAAGGGAATGACGCAAGAGAAGGTCGGCCATTGTAATGGATGTTCCACCATCTGGGCGGGTGGCACATCAGGCATGGATCATTCGGCCGGGCATGGCCCTGGTCGCTGATCGGCTCTCAGTTCGATAGGATGAAGGGCCGATACAAATTATGAGGACCTAATCGTTCAGCAAGGCGGGCCAATTCCGATTGGCCTGGACAATCAGGTTTTGCTTGTCCTGGAGCCATTTTCGCTTGACCTCCGCATCATAGTTCAAATAAAGCCGACCGTCATGCAGGCTCCAGTGCTTGGGGTCTCCCTTGGCGGTATAGCCCTGCGCGGCGGCCCAGGCACAGTAGCCCCCATATTGGGGGGCGTATTTTTCCGGATCCGAGAGAAAGAGATCCAGGTTTTCCTGACTGGCAAAAAGCCATTGAGCCCCCTTGTAGTTGGTACTGTATTGCTTGTGGCCCTTCACGGCCTGATTCTGAGTGAAATAGCTGGTGACATCATAGCCACCCGCCGCATTCTTGGAGAATAGGGAAGTGTAGATTTCGTCCTTGGCCGCCCAGGCCGGTTGTGCCAGAGCGAGGACCAATGCCATCGCGGGCAGGGCCCATGCGAGCGGCCGGATCAAGTTTGCCTTCAGGTTTTGCATGATTGTGAATCGTCAGTTGTCGGATACTCCTTAAGACGCCCTGACACGGCATTGGTTCACTGGTGTGCGATCTTGGTATCCAGGGTTCGCCGAAAAGAAGTTTTGGAAACAGTATATCGGAAAATGGCAGGTGCGGGGCGAGTCGCCATCTGCTAGCATCGTAACTGAATACTCCGTGCATCTATTTTCCCCGGGAATTTTGTCATGCCTGATCGCTACGATTACATCATTGTGGGTGCGGGCTCTGCGGGCTGCGTCTTGGCGAATCGCCTGAGTGCGGAACCAAGTCATCGTGTCTTGCTGCTGGAGTATGGCGGGTCTGATCGCAGTCCTTTGATTCAGATGCCAGCCGCGCTGTCGATCCCGATGAATACCAAGCGATTTGCCTGGCAATTCCATACGGACCCGGAACCCTACCTGGATCAGCGGGTCATGCATTGTCCGAGAGGTAAGGTGCTCGGCGGCTCTTCCTCCATCAATGGGATGGTTTATGTCCGGGGTCATCCGCTGGATTTTGATGAATGGGAAGCCGCCGGGGCGATTGGCTGGGGATATCGAAATTGTCTGCCCTACTTTCGACGCGCGGATGATTGGAAATACGGACAGGATGCGTATCGGGGACAAGGAGGGCCGTTGTCGGTCTGCAATGGCAACGAAATGGAAAATCCGCTTTATCGGGCGTTCATCCAGGCGGGTCGTCAGGCGGGCTACCCTTTGACGGATGATTACAACGGCCGTTGCCAGGAAGGCTTTGGTGCCATGCATATGACCGTCAAGAACGGGATTCGCTGGTCAGCGGCCAATGCGTATCTGAAGCCGGCACGGTCGCGCCCCAATCTCAAGGTGGTCACGAAAGCCCGGTGCCAGCGAGTGGTGCTGGAAAATCGGGTGGCGAAGGGTGTCGAATATGAAGTCGGTGGTCAATCCTTTCGGGTCGAGGCGGATCGGGAGGTGATTCTGAGTGCCGGTTCGATCGGCTCCCCGCATCTCCTGCAATTGTCGGGAATCGGGCCGGGCGAAGTACTGAAAGCGGCCGGGATCCCCGTATTGCATGATCTTCCCGGGGTGGGGGAGAACCTCCAGGATCATTTGGAGTACTATTTGCAGTACCGTTGCCGTCAGCCGGTCACCCTGAACTCCAAACTGGGACTCTGGAGCAAGTTCCTGATTGGAGTCAGATGGCAAATGTTTCGAAGCGGTCTCGGGTCGACCAACCACTTCGAATCCTGTGGTTTCATCCGCTCAACATCCGGACTCAAGGCACCGGACATCCAATATCATTTTCTACCGGCTGCCATGCGATATGATGGCCAAGCCGCTTTTGATGGTCACGGCTTTCAACTGCATGTGGGACACAATAAGCCCAAAAGTAGAGGGTTTGTCCGGGTACGGACTGCGGATCCACGGGAAAAGCCGCAGATCCTTTTCAACTACCTGCAACATCCAGAAGACATCCTGGGGTTTCGTCGTAGTCTGGCGCTTTCGCGTGAAATCATCGCGCAGGAAGCCATGGACCTGTTTCGAGGTGAGGAAATCCAGCCGGGCTCGGATGTGCAATCGGAGGACGAGATTGATTCCTGGGTGCGGCAGAATGTGGAGAGCGCATATCATCCTTCCTGTAGTTGCCGGATGGGCAAGGATGATATGGCGGTCGTGGATCCAGACACCCGGGTCTGGGGTATCGATCGCCTGCGGGTAGTGGACTCTTCTATCTTTCCCGTCATTACCAATGGCAACCTGAATGCTCCAACGATCATGTTGGCAGAGCGCAGTGCTGACCTGATCCTAGGGGAGAGCATATTGCCATCATCGGATGTTTCCGTGGATATTGCAAAAGACTGGCAGGATTGCCAACGAAGCGATATACCTTCGCGCATGCAAAGTAATGACGATTAAAGCTTGGTGAGGTCATTTCTGATGCACTTCCGAAGCCTGGGCAGAAGGCGTCCCGCTCAATCAACTGATCTCCTACAGTTCATCACTACGTTTGATGTCAATTTCTGAATTTCGATATCTACATGGATTGTGAAACTATTGAAAATACTTGATTCTTCTCTCTCAATTCATGTTAGACTATATCACAGAGAGTTAGTTCGGTCTAATGAAATTCATCACTGTTTGTTGGTGCGCTCGGGAGGATAACAATGGCAGATTATCATGAAAAAGCAGGATTGGATTCTAAAACCACCCCCATCGAAATCATTTATAAGGTGAATGGTGAGCAGCAATCAACAACTGATGCAAATCTCACGGTTCAACAGATACTTCAAAAGGCTGGAAAAGCCGCCAGCATTGATCTGCAACAACTAGACAGCTACATCCTGGAAAATATCCAGTCCAGCAGAAAATACGCCTATCTTGATGATGTCGTCGAAATTATGAATGATGATGAATTTCTGGCTGTCCATTCGGGCGCAACTCCTGTGGCGCTTCGTGTTTTTCCATGACGCCCACAGAATTAATCCGTGTCGAACTCCAGGATATGGGGCTCTTCCCAGAGGTCATTTCCGCTGGTGACTTTATTCAAAACACAGCCGTAATGTTGGTACAAAAGATTTCCACGGGCAGATTCAAGGGTCAAACATTCACTATGGCGATTGGTTTCCAGGAAGACAGCTATCCTGAGTACCCTCCTCATTTTATCTATGTGGCTGATCTACCGGACTCAAATATTCCTATCCATTCATCTTTCGAGCATGATAATCGCCAATGGAAAGCGTTTAGTGTACCACCCAGTGATATTTGGGATAGTCTTCCTGAATCGGAAAAGAACATGAGGACTTTTATCAATCTACATCTGCTTCGATTCTGGAATCAGATTTAATGTACGATACTGTCCTTACTCAATCGGCGCATGATAGTGCCTGCAACTATCTCCTACAGCACTTCAATGCTGGATATAGGCAGGAGGAGCTTTGTTTTGCTCTTTGGCGCCCTTCTACTGGTGCGAACAGGAAAACTGCCATCATTTTCGAGATTATCTTGCCAGTTCCAGGCGATCGTAATTTGCATGGAAGTGCAAGTTTTGAATATGCATATCTGACGCGGTCAATTCGACTTGCTATGCAGAGGAGTTCGGGGTTGGCATTCATGCACAACCATTTCACTGACGGTTGGCAGGATATGAGCGTACCGGATGTTGTCGCAGAAAGAGATCGCATTTCACCGGCGGCTCGGGCAACGCAGATGCCCCTGGTTGGACTGACTCTTGGTACCGACCGAAGCTGGAGCGCCCGCTTCTGGACTTGGGACGGCCATACATTCCGACGTAACTGGTGCGACAAAGTGCGAGTTGTCGGCAGAAGATTCGAAGTAACATTCAAAGGTCGACGGGTAGGTGAACGACGCAAGCAACTGCGTCGGACAATTGACACATGGGGTAGTCTGTGTCAACGAGATATCTCGGGCCTGCATTTCGGTATCGTAGGTCTTGGCAGTGTTGGCTGTGTGATTGCAGAAGCTTTGGCACGGATTGGTGTAGAAAATCTCACGATTATCGATCCTGATCGCATTGAAGCCCACAATCTGGACCGCATGCTCTATGCATCACATGAGGATATTGGTCGTTTGAAAGTCGATCTGGTCTATCGAACTGCCAGGCGATCATCCACCGCGAAAAGGATGAAAGTGATTTCTTGTCCTTTGCCAGTGCAAAATGAACGTGCACTGGCTCTTGCCCTTGATTGTGATATTATATTCTCTGCTGTTGATCGTCCACTTCCGAAAGACCTTTTAAACCATATTGCTTTTGCCCATTGTATTCCTGTTGTATCAGGAGGCGTGTTCATAGACAACAAACCAGATGGTACTCTAGGTCAGGCTGCCTGGGGTGTGACTATTGTAGGCCCAATGTTTCGTTGTTTACGATGTGACGGCCAATATACTAGCTCAGATGTGGTACTTGAAATTGATGGTTCATTGGACAGTACAGCTTATATAAAAGACTCAGAAAAAAACAATCAGGAACCTAGGAATCAAAATGTCTTCCCTTTCAGTACAAATCTTGCAACTTGGATGGTCATCGAAATGGTCAGGCTTATCATAGCGGAAAATTGGTGGCCAGATCGTGGAGGGCGGCAGCACTATAGTATGATACCTAACCAATTCAATATAGAAAATCTCCAGTGCAGAGAACATTGTACCGTAAAGCAGAAGACTGCATTTGGTGATAATTTCAATTATCCATTTATTCAATCTGAATATTCCCAAGACAATGCTCACAAGATTGGCATCACATGAGGCATATAAAAATGTGATGGTATCATAATTATGTTACGAAAGATTTAAAAAATTTTATTATGCCTCAAATCTCTGAACTCTCGATAGAGAATGTCCGTTGTTTCAGTAAGGCTCAACAGGCAAGATTGGGTCGAATCACATTGCTGGTGGGTGAAAACAATGTAGGAAAATCCACCTTCATGGCATGCTATAATGTATTTGCGAATCTATCCAATATAAGTGAGTCGAGTAGTGATAACCCCTTTGATGTATTTCCATTTTTTATGGGAGACTACGATACCGTAGCTCGGTCGGGAGAATCCTCTTTCGTAATTTCTGGAAAATACGATGATCACATATATTCAAAAGCTCAATTTTGCTTCTCTCGTCATGATAAAGGAAACCCTTTTGAAAAAAATGTTGCGATCAATTTTGACAGGAAAAACGCATCTTCTGCTTGTATAAGCATGTTCATCGAAAAGGAAGAGAGAAACGATGATGCAAGATTGATTTTTAACGGACCGAATTTTGTTTTCAGTATCAGATGGGCTGAAATTTCTTATATTCCGATCTCCACATGGCTATCTAGATATGTAAGTCATGGATACCTTCCCTATAGTGGTGACACTTCAATATTTTCAAAGAGAAAAGGCACCCCAGTTACATCAGAAGAAATAATCCAATTTGGGAAATTCGTTAATTTTTTTCGTTCTGATATGCCACTTGAGAATAGCCGGTTTTTTGATGTCAGGGCATTGGAACCAAATTTACCAATTCGACGACGTGTGTATCGAAAAACTCCGCATTATTTATGTGATTATGAGAAAACGAATCAGATCAGTCGTGTCGGTAAAACGCTTGGAATTTGGGAACAAATTCAGGTGATTGACATTGAGTCAGGTAGTGGCATGGAAGTGAAAATATCAGTCAATGGTGAATCATACAATTTGATGGATGTAGGTTACGGTGTGCATTCGTTGTTGCCGATCGTATCCGAAATATCGTCTACAGGAAAACCAAGTATTTTCTTGTTGCAACAACCAGAAATACATATTCATCCAACAGCCCAGGCTGAGTTGGCTCAATATATGGCGAGAGGAAAACATGAATTTATCATCGAAACACATAGTGACCACCTTGTGGATCGATTTAGATTGTGTGTTTTAGAAAAGATACTACGTCCAGAAGAGTTGTCAATTCTTTACTTCGAAAAAAGAAAAGATGGAACTAATTCGAATATTCACAGCATTTCAGTGGACTCTCAGGCAAATGTGGTAAACGCACCAGACAGTTATCGAGAGTTTTTTTTAAAAGAGACAGAGCGGTTACTTGGGCTAGGTTAAGTGAATCATTATGTATGTGTATTGTTGCTATAGTAGATGCTGATTCCTTGTCAATTCTGACTACTAGACAAGGATTCAGCGATAAACATTTTCTTGGATGGATCAGAAGACGGCATGGTGTTCTTGCTTTTTCTTCATCAGGAAGGTACTATGAAGAAATCCGGAAAAACCGTGCAGTAATGGAAATTTTAAAACGGTATCAAGAAACGGGGCGATTGAGAGTCGAATCTTTGGAATCACTAAAGCAAGCTGAAACTCAATTAGCAGGAAAATCATACCGATCAAATGATGTGCATATCTTGTCTTTAGCACTTGTAAGTGAAGCGAGAGTCCTGTGTTCGCAGGATGAAAATCTCCGTTCTGACTTTAAGAATGCACAGGTCTTACCTCAATCACGTCAGAATCCACGTCTTCTGTATCCCTTTGATAGTGATTCAACAACACGCCGTCAGTTTCTCAATAGACAGCGCTGTGATCAGCGGCAGAAAAGGAGAACATCCTTTTGACAGGTGATTATGAGTTGCATACGATTCCCACTGACTTGATGGACTGCAAATGGATTTGAATCACTGGATGCTGTCCTTGGAGGGTATGCGCCTGGATTGTCATATGTTGGCACGATTATCCTTACTGCAAGACAGGATGCCCGGCCCGCACGGCCTCCTTTCCCATCTGGCGCATTGAAATGTAGTCCGAGTCTGTCACGCTACTGAACCCGGTAAGCCTCAAAATTCGTCGTATGTCGTCGCAAAGGCACGACAGGCCACGGTTCAAGGCCATAGAGATTTCGTCCACGCGGACCTTGGCATTTCGGGGTCGAATGAAAGGCAGACCGGTAGTCGGCTCGGAACGGCCGAATGTCCGTATTGCTTGCGCCAGTGCGGGTTCATCGCGCAGGATATGATGATAGCTGACGGCATCGATCGATGCCATGTCCACCTCGCCTCGGGCGATCAAGCGCATGCTTTCCCGATGCGAACCGCTCTTAACCACCTGTCGGAAGAATTTCCCTTCTTTGTTCAGATCCTTCAGGGCAAATCGCAAGACATTCATGCCGCTGTTGGAGTCCACATGATTCAAGGCGGCCGTTCCTTGAGCAAACTCCTCCAGCGAACGGCGTTTGTCATCGCGGCGACAGACAAACCAACTACAATACTGAATACCATCGCATCCGGGCAGGTCCCACACCGGGACGGCCACCAATTCGTGTGTGGGTCGCCATCGTCGCAGATAGGGATAACCACAGGTGTGACCGATCAACAGGTGGGGAGACAGGAAGGTTCGGTCGGCGTCATCGAAGATCACTTCGACTGCTGGGTGAGCGTCATCATGGGCAAGAAGCAGGTGATCGGGGAGGGTTTGCATCAGCGCTCGCCAAGCCTGACGCAGCGGCTCAGACGACGCATACATGCCGCAGGCAATGACCCAGGGCTGGTGGGGTGCCCTGGCCCCCACCGCCCAGATCGTCCAGGCCCTGCGTGGCCGGGCAGCCGTCATCCTTCAAGGTCGAGGTATCCTGGATCGCCCGCCCAAATGACTCCATCTGGCAGCGGGCCCCGGTGGCTTCATCGGGTGGGGGGAGAAGAGGGGACTCGTTCACGCGGCGATGGGATCACCGACGATCCGCAGCCAGCCGGGTTGCCCGGGCCGGAAAGATCACCGGCAGCGGGGCCCCGAGGGACGCCAGCCAAGCTCTCCCCATGGCGACGAGGCGCCGGCGCAGGCGCCCGTCGGTGGGCGGACTGCCGCCGGATTCGCGCTCGGCCCAGTCGGCCTCATCCGACCACCCTGGCGGCGACGAGCCCAGGGGATGCTCCGGTTCAGCACACAGGATCTCGCGCCAGTCATCGCGCAGGGGCCGCCACCAGACGGTGCGTTTCACCCCGGAGCGCCGACCCGAGGTCGGCTCGTCGCAGGGCGTCCAGCCGCCTGCCCGGTAGCTCAGACCGGAATACTCTGGACCAGTCAGAGGATACACTAGAACCGGGGCTTCGCCATAACGTTCGGCCCAGTCGGCAGCGACGCGCTCCGTCGCGAGTCGCAGCCCCTGCGAGGCCAGTTTCGGCACCCGCACTGACGGCCCGATCAAGCAGCGATCAGGGCACAGCCCCTGACCGATGCGGGCCATCCGCGCATCCGCCGACCAGCCGATCTCCTGATCGCGCGGGGCCAGTGGCAGGCCAGCCGCCCCGAAGCTGATGCCGCCCAGGACGCCGTGGACGGCCGACTCGATCCAATAGCGCACCTGTCCTCCGGGCGCCCGGCAGAACCCCACGGGATGATGCGTGGCCCCCATCGAGGCCCCCGCCTGACGGTCGGCGGGGTCGACCCGTCGCCAGGTCACTGGCCCCCAGTCGGCCAACGGACCGACCAGTTCCCGGTCCGGGTAGTCTGTCGCCGGCGGTGCCTCCGCCCGGTTGGGGGCCGATCGGGGAGTCGGCAGCGACACGCCCAGGGCCGCCGCCAGCTTCGGCAGGACTTGGCGGGCATGGGTGAGGCAGGGACGACCGGCGGCGTTGAACCACTGCTCGCGGGCGCACAGTTCCCGCGCCAGCGCTCCGCGGGTGGGCGGCGTCGGTCTCCGACACGCCTGGCGAAACCAATCGAGCGTATCGGTCGTGAAGATTCTCATGCCAATGGGCATGGAGCAGAGATTGGCATAGAATTAGTGAGGAGTTAAGTATGGTTTTTTGATAGCCGCCGGAGGGGCCGTCCTGTCCGCAGATTTCCCCCGCGGGCGTAGGCGCCAGGAAATCCCGCCGAATCCACCGGGGGATGTCCTTAGCGGGAATTGCTGAGTGTTGTACTTTAGGCTGGAAGTGGGGTAATATAAGCCTAAATTGCATAAAAGATAAAATGCAGAGTAAAAAAATTGAAATCGACGTTGATGTGAACCGGGAAATTGAGGGCAAGCGAACGAGCTTTAATCAGAGCCCTAACGAGATTCTTCGTGAAATATTTGGATTGCCCACACAGAAACGCATAACGCGTCGAACCGGGCAAGGCCTGGCTGCTGAACGGCGAGGTCGCCGGCAGAGTCCCATAACGCATCGAACCGGGTCCTATGTGGTTACATTGCGGGGTGATAGATTTGTTTTGGGGAGTCTCAAGGAAGCTTACATGACCTGTCTGCGAAAGCTCGGAGAGCTTGACACTCAGTTCTTCGAGCGTCTATCCCGGTTGTCTACGAAGTCACGCAGAATCGTCTCAAGAGACCCACACAGTCTATATTTGAAAACACCAGAACTGTCTGATAAGTTTGCGGTATGCCTAGAAAATGGCTGGTGGGTCGATACAAACCTCTCTCGTATTCAGTGCAAGAGCCGCTTAAAGATGGCTTGTGATATCATCAATCTTCAGTTTGGCAGTGACTTGATACTCGATTTTCCTGATACTAAGACTCCTGATACTAAGACTTCTTTGAATGGTAAGGTTCTACTTGCCAACGCTCCGATTGATGGCGTGGACATTGCACGGAGTCGTTACCTCGGTCGGGAGATTGGAATCTGAAATACCTAGTCGACACAAATATTGTCTCGGAGCTTCGTAAAGGTGCTCGTTGTCATAGGGCTGTGGCTGCATGGTATAAAGGAATCTCCGAACAAGATCTGTTTCTAAGTGTTCTAGTAACAGGAGAAATATTAAAAGGAGTAGAGAGCGTAAGGTTGCGCGATAAACAAAAGGCATTAGCACTTGAACGCTGGCTGAAACAGATAGAGCGTGCATTTGGAAAACGTATATTGCCGGTTGACGCTCAGGTCGCCAATATATGGGGGAAGATGAGTGCTATTCGTCCAGTCCCGGTCATTGATGGTTTGTTGGCTGCAACTGCCAAGAGATTTGAACTGACTCTTGCTACACGTAACATGTCTGATGTGCAAGATCTTGGTGCATCCGTGCTAAACCCTTTCGATTGGCGCACCACAGATATCGCTTGAAACCATCTATCCGGTTATCTTCGAAAAAAGCAAGGATAGGTCCAAATCAAAGATCCACTGTATTTCAGTAGACTATCAGGCAAATCTGATAGACCCACCAGATAGCTACCGAGAGTTTAATTTGAATGAGACAGAACGCCTGCTTGGCCTCATTTGAATGAATCGGTTTGGTATGTGTTATTGAGCTGGTCGATGCCGATTCGCCATCACTGCTGTCATCAACAAGGATCAAGAGCTGAACAAGTGTCTCGAATAGATCAATAACGATCATGAGGATACAGCTTTTTGACTCCGGGAAGAAATGCGGCTGACATTTGGAAAACCATGCAGTGTGGAATATTCCCTCCACATCATCATAGAAGACAATATGCCTGGCGGTATTCTGAGATGGTCGAGTGGTGGATCAGATTCTTTCTAGCGCAGGACAGGATACCCGGCCCGCATGGCCTCCTTTTCCATCAGGTGCATTGGAGCGTAGTCCGAGTCCTCTAAATAGCGGAATTCGGTTAAACCCAGAATTTCCCGCATGTCGTCGCAAAGGCACGACAGGCCACGGTTCAAGGCCATAGAGATTTCGTCCACGCGGACCTTGGCATTTCGGGGTCGAATGAAAGGCAGACCGGTAGTCGGCTCGGAACGGCCGAATGTCCGTATTGCTTGCGCCAGTGCGGGTTCATCGCGCAGGATATGATGATAGCTGACGGCATCGATCGATGCCATGTCCACCTCGCCTCGGGCGATCAAGCGCATGCTTTCCCGATGCGAACCGCTCTTAACCACCTGTCGGAAGAATTTCCCTTCTTTGTTCAGATCCTTCAGGGCAAATCGCAAGACATTCATGCCGCTGTTGGAGTCCACATGATTCAAGGCGGCCGTTCCTTGAGCAAACTCCTCCAGCGAACGGCGTTTGTCATCGCGGCGACAGACAAACCAACTACAATACTGAATACCATCGCATCCGGGCAGGTCCCACACCGGGACGGCCACCAATTCGTGTGTGGGTCGCCATCGTCGCAGATAGGGATAACCACAGGTGTGACCGATCAACAGGTGGGGAGACAGGAAGGTTCGGTCGGCGTCATCGAAGATCACTTCGACTGCTGGGTGAGCGTCATCATGGGCAAGAAGCAGGTGATCGGGGAGGGTTTGCATCAGCGCTCGCCAAGCCTGACGCAGCGGCTCAGACGACGCATACATGCCGCAGGCAATGACCCAGGGCTGGTGGGGTGTCCGGCTCAAATGTTCGATTCGATGGGGACGTTGCGGCAAACCGGCGAGGCGACGGGACGCAGCAGGTAGCGTAGCCACTGGGCGTAGCCCGTGAAGTAGAAATTGCCGTTGCGCCGCAGGGTGTCCTTTCGTTCACGACGGAACTTCGCTCGCAGTTGATACCAGGGCAGACCGGGGTAACGATGGTGGACTGCGTGAAAATTGTTGTTCAGAAACAGCAGTTGAAAAAACGGACCGCTCTCCACCACGACACTGCGCTGCGGGGGGGGATCCTCTGCCCGATGTTCATAAAACGAACGCAGACTGATCAGGGCATGCCCCAGGTACACAGCGATCAGATAGGCCCATATGGGCATGGTGAAGAGGGAATGCACGCACCACAAGACGGCGCTCACGCCGACGAGGTGACTGGCCCAGACCCATCGTTGCCAGGCGGTGCCGTCCACCAATTGACGCCCACAAAGACCGACCATATGCATCCCGCTTCGGAGGGGGTGGATGATCAGCCGGCCGAGCAGGGTCATGTTGATCCACCAGAACGCTCTGGATATCCTCCCCATCGTTTGCCAGCGCTCTGGAGAATGAAAAAAACTCTCCGGGTCCACGCCCGGGATGGTCAGCAGTTCATTTCGATGATGTTGAAGATGGGACCGTTTGAATTCTGCGTAGGGATAGATCAGGCTGATCGGCGGCAGGCCGAGCAGATCATTGAGCCAGGCAATCCGGGTGGGATGACCGTGGATCAGTTCATGTTGAATGGAAAGGTGCCAGGCCAGACACAGACCGAGCAGGCCGACGGACAGCAGGGGCTGGCTCGGATAGAGGTTGAGCAGCCCCCACCACAACAAATAGTGGGCGATGACCAAGGCGAGGGTCAGCCCTTCGACAGTCGGAATCGGGTAGGATGCCTGCTTTGACACGGTATCACGCTCCAGAACAACCTTTGTACTGTGTTCTGAAGCCGAATGACAACAAGGGATTGATGAGCAGATCTGTCACAAAAATCAACCAAATTTCTATTTTGTGATTTTTGTGAACAACCATTTAATAAGTCATCAGAATTTGCTAGATTGCATCGATACCATGCAGGGTCACGGGTTTGTCAACATGCGACGCCGACCACGGGGAGACCGGGGGGAACCAGCCCCCACCTTGGACCAATTGCCGGTCGGGCAGTTGCGCAATCCCTTTCCGCCCATCGAGGTGCTGAGTGAGGAGGCACTGGAACGGATTCACGATGGCTCCATGCGCATCTTGGAACAGATCGGTCTGGAGATTGTGAATGACCGCGCCAGGGACTTGATGGTGCAGCATGGTGCTGAACAGGATCCAAAGACCGGATATGTGAGGATGGATCGGGCACTGGTCCTGGAACAGATCGCCTCTGTTCCGCCCGAGTTTATCCTGCATGCCCGCAATCCGGTGCACAATGCCCGGTTCGGTGGCAACCACATCCATTTCACCATGGTCGCCAGCCCCCCCAACTGTTCTGATCTTGATCGGGGTCGTCGCAGCGGCAACCTGGCGGATTTCCGGAAATTCCTCATGCTGGGACAACAGTTCAACGTGATCAAGATGTTTTCCGGCTATCCGGTGGAACCGATGGACTTGCCGGCCCATACCCGGCATCTGGATGCCTATCTGAGCTTTGCGACCCTGACCGACAAGGCCTGGCATTGCTACAGTCTGGGCCACGGCCGCGTGGAAGATGGATTGGAGATGACCCGAATTGCCCGGGGGATCGGCGAACACCAGCTCAAGGCCGAGCCCAGTCTCACCACGGTGGTCAATACCAATTCGCCCCTGAAGGTGGATGGTCCCATGTTGGACGGTCTGATGTTGATGGCGGAATGGGGACAACCCGTCGTGGTCACCCCGTTCACCCTGGCCGGTGCCATGTGTCCGGTCACTCTCGCCGGGGCGCTGGCCCAGCAAAATGCCGAGGCGCTGGGCTGCATCGCCATCGCCCAGATGGTGCGACCCGGTGCGCCCGTCATGTACGGGGGATTCACGTCCAATGTGGATATGAAGACCGGTTCCCCTGCCTTCGGTACCCCGGAATATGCCCGTGCGGTGTTCGCTGGAGGGCAGTTGGCCAGACGCTATGGGATCCCGTACCGCACCTCCAACGTCAACGCCGCCAATGCCCCCGATGCACAGTCGGCCTGGGAATCCGAGATGTCCCTGTGGAGTGCCGTGATGGCGCATGGCAATATGATCAAGCACAGTGGAGGTTGGCTGGAAGGAGGGCTGTGCGCTTCGTTTGAAAAATTGATCCTGGATATGGAAATGGTGCAAATCATGCACCAGACCCTACAGCCCATCGAGGTGACCGAAGACGATCTGGCACTCGATAGCATTCGGGAAGTCGGTGCCGGGGGACATCATTTTGGCACCCGTCATACCATGGCCCGGTACAAGGAGGCGTTCCATAAACCGATGGTTTCCGACTGGAGCAATTTCGAGACTTGGCGGGATAACGGCGCCAGGACGGCCGACCAGCGAGCCAATACGCTCTACAAGGCGATGCTGGATGCTTACCAGCCACCTGCGCTGGATCCGGCGGTGCGGGAAGAGTTGATGGCTTATGTCGAGCGTCGAAGGATCGAGATTCAACCCATTTGGTGATGCGAATGGAGGGCTATATGAAGTATGCACAACGCGTAGCGGTGTTTCGTGAAAGAATGGGAGAGGTCATCGCCGGCAGTGGCCTCAACCATTCCCGTTTTGCCGCTTCGATTGGTGTGGATCGTTCGACCCTGTCTCAATTGCTGTCGTCAAACCACCTGCGACTGCCCCGAGCAGATACTATCGCGGCCATCGCCGAGGCCTACCAGGTCAGTATCGACTGGTTGCTGGGATTGACCAATCAGGGCGTGGTCGATGCGGACTTGATGCGCGGCCCCCTGGAGTTCGAGGATTTCTCCGATTCCTCGGCCAACCAGAACTTGCTGGAATGGCATCGGGAAGCCAATGGCTACCGGGTGCGTTACATTCCGACCACCCTGCCGGATCTACTCAAAACCGAAGAGATCGCCGGCTACGAGTTTCGTCGCTACGGAACCGGTCGAACCGACCAGAGCCTGCACGATACTCACGTACAGCTCGTTCAGCAACGTCGGGAGGGGGCTGAAATGGAATCCTGCCAGCCCATGCAGGATGTCGAGGCGCTCGCCTTTGGCCAGGGCATCTGGCAAGGCCTCTCGAGGGAAAGCCGTATTCACCAACTCCAGCACATGATGGAACTGGCGGATGAACTCTACCCCCGTTTTCGCTGGTTCCTGTTTGACGGGCAAGAGGTCTACACGGCGGCCTTCACGATATTCGGCCCATTGCGGGTGGTGGTTTTCATCGGACAGTTCTATCTGGTGCTGAACAGCACCGAACATATCCGCATGTTTGCTCGCCGATTCGACGAGTTGATTCGGTTTTCCATCGTACAGCCGAATGAAGTGATCGGATATCTTGAAAACCTGATTAGGAACATTCCTTGACCATCCTGATATGATGAATCAACATGCTCGTGTGGTCGTGATTGGCGGGGGTGTGGTGGGTTGCAGCGTTTTGTACCATCTCACCAAGCTTGGCTGGTCCGATGTCACCCTGGTGGAGCGATCCGAATTGACTTCAGGCTCCACCTGGCATGCGGCCGGTGGGTTCCATACCCTCAATGCGGATACCAACATGGCGGCATTGCAGGGGTATACGATCCAGTTGTATCGTGAGCTGGAACAACTGTCCGGGGTGAGTTGCGGACTCCATCATGTGGGCGGAATCACTCTGGCGGAGACGTCTGACCGGATGGATTTTCTCAAAGCCGAGCGGGCCAAGCACCGTTACATGGGACTCGATACCCATCTGGTGACGCCGGCGGAAATTCAGGCGCTGTCTCCGATTACCAATACGGAGGGACTCCTCGGCGGGCTGTATGATCCATTGGACGGTCATCTCGATCCCTCCGGCACGACGCAGGCCTACGCCAAGGCCGCCCGAAACCAGGGAGCAGATATCATTCTACGCAACCGTGTGCTGGCATTAAATCCAACGTCGGGCGATGGTTGGGAAGTGGTCACCGAGCACGGCAGTATTTTCACCGAGCATGTGGTCAACGCGGCCGGACTGTGGGCTCGGGAAGTGGGGGCCTTGGCAGGGATTTATCTGCCTCTCCATCCCATTGAGCACCAGTACCTCGCCACAGACACCATTACCGAAGTGGTGAATCATGGTCGCGAATTGCCGCATGTGATGGACCCGGAAGGGGAAAGCTATCTTCGCCAGGAAGGAGAGGGATTGGTGATCGGATTTTATGAACAGAATTGCGAACTATGGGGTTTGGACGGTGTCCGTTGGGATTTTGGTCATGAGTTGTTGCCGGACAATCTAGACCGAATCGGGGACTCGTTGACTAGGGCCTACCGACGCTACCCGGTTTTGGCACGGGCGGGCATTAAGACCGTGATCAATGGTCCCTTCACCTTTGCCCCGGACGGAAATCCATTGGTCGGACCGGTTCAGGGATTGCGCAATTACTGGTCGGCCTGTGGGGTGATGGCAGGTTTCAGTCAGGGAGGGGGGGTTGGCTTGACCCTGGCGGAGTGGATGGTCGAAGGAGAGCCGTCCCGGGATGTCTTTGCCATGGATGTAGCTCGTTTCGGCCCATTTCCGACGGTGGGGTACACACGAATCAAGGTGCAGGAAAATTATCAGCGACGATTCTCCATTACCTATCCCAACGAGGAGTTGCCCGCTGCCAGACCATTCCATACCACCCCCGCCTACGGTATCTGGCAGCAGCACCGTGCCGTCTTTGGGGCGGGTTATGGTCTGGAGCATGTGAACTACTTTGCTCGGACCCAGGAAGAATCTTGGGAAGTCCCCAGTTTTCGGCGCTCCAACGCATTTGCGGCCGTGGCGGACGAGTGCCGGGCGGTGCGAACGGCGGTGGGTATCAATGAAGTGCACAACTTCAGCAAGTTTGAGGTGGCCGGCCCCAAGGCCGCGGATTGGCTGGATCAAACCATGGCGGGACAGATCCCTGATCAAGGACGCATCCGTTTGATGCCCATGTTGAGCCACAAGGGTCGTCTTTATGGGGATTTCGCGGTTTTTCGATTGGAAAAAGACGTATTTCAACTGACCGGTTCCTACGGTTCGCAGAACTTCCACCAACGCTGGTTTGAGCAGCACCTGCCATCATCGGGTGTCAGTCTGAGGAACATCTCCTTGCAGCGAATCGGATTCCAGATCGCCGGTCCCCATGCCAGGGAACTGCTCTCGAGAGTGACACGGGATGATGTGTCCAACGAAGCGTTTCCCTTCCTTTCTGGTCGGCGTCTGCAGATCGGGACCTGTGATGCCATCGTGCAACGCATTTCCTACACCGGTGATCTCGGGTATGAAATCTATGTCCCGGCGGATCAACAGGTGGCCCTGTATGACACACTGATCCCGGCCGGAGAGGAGCTGGGACTCAGGCCTTTCGGTATGCGGGCCATGATGAGTCTCAGGCTGGAAAAGTCCTTTGGTTCCTGGCTGCGGGAATTCCGGCCGGACTACACCCCACTGGAAACTGGCCTCGACCGGTTTGTTGACTATGACAAATCGGTTCACTTCATTGGGAAGGCAGCAGCCTTGCACGAGCGCGAACATGGAGCGGTCCGCCGACTGTGTACATTTGAGGTAGAGGCATTGGATGCTGATGCGGTCGCGGACGAACCGATCTGGATGGAGGATCGGGTGGTCGGCTTTGTGACTTCGGGCGGGTACGCACATTTTGTTGAAAAGAGTGTGGCCATGGGGTTTTTGCCAGCGGACAGGATTGCGCCTGATCAGGCGGTCGAAATCGAGATTCTGGGTCAGTGTCGACCCGCCCGGCTGTGCACTGAACCGCTGTTCGACCCGAGGGGCGCTCGTATGAGGAGTTGACATTTTGGTGGTCGCTGGTCTTCACTTCATCCCACTGTCAGGTGGTTTGATCCAGTTGTTGCATCCCACGAAAATGAGTGAAAGAGATGGACACTGAGTCCGTGCGACAGCGTGTCCGCTCTGGCTGGAAAGACATCCTGCAAACAGAGCATCGTCGGCCCCTGGCGCTGATCAGCCTGTCGGTCTGGCTGCATGCTTCCATGGTGACAGCCATGTCGACTCTGGTGCCTGATATCGTGGGCGGTATTGGGGGCATCGCACTGGTTCCATGGACTTTTGCGTTGTACGACACGGGATCAATCCTTGCCGGAGCCGGTAGTGGATTGCTGGCTTATCGATACCGTCTGCGCACTCCGATGTGTCATGCTGCCTTGCTGTTTGCTGTCGGCAGCACCCTCTGTGCCTTGGCCGACGTGATGCCGGTCCTGATGCTGGGACGGTTCCTGCAAGGACTGGGTGGGGGCGGACTGATTGCGCTGAGCTTTATCGGGGTCAGCACGTTGTTTCCCGACCATCTCATCCCCAAGGCGATGGCCGTCGTGTCGGCGATCTGGGGGGTCTCTGCTTTTTTCGGGCCGCTGATTGGGGCACTGTGGGCACAACTGCTTTCTTGGCGGATGGCTTTCTGGTTCTTCGTGCTGATGTCGGTGACACTCTCAGGCTGGATTCGTCACAGTGTGCCAATGCAACCGGTTCAAGGTATCCCAGACCCGGGGCGCCGTTTCCCCATCCGCCGGCTATCGGTCTTGACTGCTGGCGTCTTGCTGATTGCGGCGGGTGGGATTGAAATTTCCATGCTGATGACGCCTTTGCTGGTGCTGTCGGGCATCGCCTGCCTGCTATGGTTCCTACGAATGGATGCCCGCAGTCAGGACGATCGACTATTCCCCATTCGGCCCATTGGTTTCGGGAGTCGGATCAGTGCGGGTTTGACCATGATCCTGTGCTTCACCATGGCCACCATGGCCATCACGGTCTATGGGCCCTTATTCCTGGTTCAGTTGCATCAGGTGTCCATTATCACGGCCGGATATGTGGTCGCCTGTTCCTCGGTGGGTTGGAGCTTGGGAGCGATTGTCATATCTGGGATACCGGCATGGAGAGATACCCGTGCGATCATGATAGGCATGACCCTGCTGCTTCTGAGCATTGTGGGATTTGTCTTTGCGATCAAGGAGGGTCCGATCTGGCTGTTGGCACTCTTGGCGGTACTGGAAGGGAGTGGATTCGGTATCGCTTGGGCCAGTATCCTGCGCCGGATGCTGGCCTTGGTCCAGGAACAGGACCGGGAACGGATTTCCGCGGCTATTCCGACTATCCAGCGACTGGGGTATGCAATCGGGGCCGCATGGATTGGGATCGTCGCCAATGCGGGAGGACTGGCGGTGGATGTCGCCACACAGACGGCCGGGAGCGTGGCTCAGGGGGTATTTCTTGCCGCTCTCCCGCTGGCCGGGCTTGGCTTGGTGGCCGCCGGACGGTTTATCAGTCCGTGGGAGCGGGGTAAACGGGTTGTTTGACGGGTGACGGCTGAATCGATTCCGGAAGCCCGTACTTCCCGGGGGCAAAGCATGGCAGGCCCTGAAGTATTTCCTCTGCTCCGGTATATCGGGCAGGGTCCATGTTCGGATCCGGGACAACGATCACTCGCATCTTGGCGGCGATGCCCGCCGCCAGTCCTGATGGCGCATCCTCAAAAACCAGGGTCGTCTCGGGATTTGTCCCAAGTCGTTGGGCCGCCACCACAAAAAGGTCGGGGGCCGGTTTTGCTTGATGGACTTCTGGATCATCTCCCGTAACGATCACAGAAAACCGATTGATCCAGTCGGCATGCCGAGTAATCTTGACTTGGAACAACTCCTGCGAAGAACTGGTGGCAATGGCCATGGGAATCCCATGCTGATGCAGTGATCGGATCAGGAGTTTCGCTCCGGGCATGGCGCGGCATTGGGCGAAGCCCGCTTTCAGCAAGCCGTTCCGTTCAGTGAGATATTCCTCTGCGGTTATCGGGAGCTCAAGGGTGTCGACCAGATAACGGGCGGAATCCATTTCAGACCGGCCAATCATGTTGGCCTTGATGGACCAGTCGAATGTCTTACCAAATCGGGCCACAATCGTTTGTGTCACCTGGGTGTAGATAGGCTCGGTATCCAACAACAATCCATCGACATCGAAGATTACAGAACGAACAGGTGTCATATAAGAGGGGGGGGGGGGGGGATGAGGTGGTATCCGTTGTCAGGCGTTGTTATCGAGGGCCAGATGAGCCGCCAAGACAACGATTCTACTCCAGTAGAGCCGGTCGGTGCGTCGGAGCGGAGTCGTCAGGCAGAATTTTTCAACAGTCATCACATGCCAGATTCATCGTTCTGAAGTGATTGTGTGTATCAGTGACAGAAGACGGGGAGGGTCGGACCTGTTCCACCAGGATCAACCGTCTGGCCCAGTGACGGTCCCGTCTTGGTGTGGTCCAGACGACCGGAACCGCCCGAACTCCGGCGGGCTTGACTGGGGCTACGATGGTGCTCGGCCAGTTGTGGCCGAATGTTGCAGTCGGCCCGGACCGGATGAGGTGTTTGTCGGGTCGGCTCTGTCAAGGGCCGCAGGTTTGGGCATCCATGGTGAGGATTCCGGGAGTGATGATGGCTGCTGGTTGTTTCGAGGAGGAATCGGTATGGCAGTTGGTTCAGCATTCGAACGGGGCAAGGTGGCGGCGATTTGGATGCGAAAAGAAGGCAAAGGACAGGACTAGAAGAAGTGGTATCATTGCCCAGCGAGAGGAAGTTGTCATGACCCCAGCCGAACCCGACCCCCTGACCCCCCGCCGTCTTCCCATTGGCCTCCAGGCCTTCCGGGCGCTGCGTGAGCGGAACTGCTACTATGTGGACAAGACCCCGCTCATCCACGAACTGGTGGAGGGGGGTGACTACTATTTTCTGTCCCGTCCCCGCCGGTTCGGCAAGAGCCTGCTGGTCGATACCCTGAAGTCGCTGTTCGAAGGCCAGAAAGACCTGTTCCGGGGACTGGCCATCCACGACCATTGGGACTGGTCGGTCCAGCATCCCGTGGTGCGGCTCAGCTTCGGCGGCCAATACCACGACCCGGGGGATGTCGAGCGCAGCGTGCTCAATCAACTGGCGATCATTGAGCGCCGGGCTGGCCTGACCGGGCCTTCGCCGCCGGATACGGGGCCCGAGCGGTTGCAGGACCTGCTGGACCGGCTGCATCACCAGACCGACCGGGAGGTGGTGGTGCTGGTGGATGAGTACGACAAGCCGATCCTGGACCTGATCGAGCAGCCCGAGCAGGCCGAACGAGCCCTCGCCAACCGGGACTACCTGCGGGGCTTCTATGGCATCATCAAGGACAGTGCGGAGCATGTCCGCTTCGTCTTCGTCACCGGCGTGAGCCGGTTCTCCAAGGTCAGCCTGTTTTCGGGGCTGAACAACCTCGAGGACATCAGCCTGAATCCGGAGTATGCCACGATCTGCGGCTATACCGAGACGGACCTGGACACCGTGTTCGCCCCGGAACTGGCCGGACTGGACCGGGACGAGATTCGGCGCTGGTACAACGGCTATCACTGGCTGGGGGAAGAAAAGCTCTACAACCCGTTCGACGTGCTGCTGTTGTTTCGGAGCCGGAAGTTCAAGCCTCACTGGTTCGAGACCGGATCGCCGGCGTTCTTGTACCGGCTGTTGCTGGAGCGGGGGGTGAGTCCGATGGAACTGGAGCGGCGGGTGGCGGATGAGGCGTTGGTGTCGACGTTCGACGTGGGGGACATCGGGGTGGATGCGCTGCTGTTCCAGACCGGGTATCTGACCATTACGGCCATGAACCGGGAGGGCCCGCAGACCTTCTATACCCTCGACTATCCCAACTTCGAGGTCCGGTACAGTCTGAACCAGGGCCTGCTGGGGTTTCTGGGTCACCCGGGCAAGGAGGTATCGGACCGGGGCAAGGCACTGGGTCGCCGGCTGGCTGCCAACGACTTCGCGGGATTTGCGGAGGACCTGAGGGCCTTTCTCGCCGGGATTCCCTACCAGTGGCAGACGGGCAACGGGCCTGCCCGCTATGAGGCTTGGTATGCCGGGATGCTGTATGCCTGTTTCCACACCATTGGTCTGGACCTGCGGGTGGAGGAGGCTTCCAGCCGGGGGCGTGCCGACCTGGTGGTGTTTCAAGCCGGGCAGGTGTTTGTGCTGGAGTTCAAGGTGGTGCGGGAGGTGGGGGAAGGGAGTGTGGACAAGACGCTGGACCGGGCGATGGTCCAGATGCGGGAGCGGGGGTATGGGGAGCCATACCGGGGTCGGGGCGAGCCGATTCACTTGGTCGCCTTGGTGTTTGGGGGCGCGGAGCGCAACCTGCTGGGGGTGCGGGCCGATACGCTCTGACGGGTCTGCTGTTTCGACCGAAGTAGGATCGTTATGCTCTCTGCGCACTTGGCCTGATGCCAGTGTACGACGGTTTCGACGACTGATTGTTCACTCTCTCATTGTGAATAGCCATGAGAAAGACCTGCTCTTGAAAGCAGACAATGCCTTTTGTCGTGGTTCTACTGTTTGTTTGTCAAGAAACGATTCTTCCATGTTGTCCGATGCCAGTTGGGAACAATGATGCATCTGGACGCACCTTATCTGATGATATTCGACAATCACCTCCACGCGGTACGTAACACATCATCCGTGAAATCTATTCAATCACAACTTGAATTCAAGTCCACTTGGCCGCATTGGGTGCTGTATGTTCCTGTGAAGATGATATAATCCATCCAGGCCCTGGACTTTCTTTCCCGCCCGTTGTGGGCCGACACTGAATGGTCGAACGCATTCGGTGTGCTGGCCGACCGTTTGGTGATGACGGGATAACCCTCCAACAGACCCATGTCCATTATCCTGACAGATTCCGCCGCCGAGCGCGTCCGCCACCAACTGGAAAACCGGAACGGCTATGTTGGTCTCAAGCTGGCGGTCAAGAACGCCGGCTGTTCCGGTCTGGCCTATGTGCTGGATTACGCCAAGGAGGCGATGGAGGGAGAAGAGGTGTTCGAATGTAACGGTGTCAAGGTGATCGTCCGTTCTGAACACCTTCCCTACTTGTCCGGCACCGAGATCGACTATGTCGAAGATGGCTTGTCGGCCATGTTCCATTTCCGAAATCCCAACGTTACGGAAGAGTGCGGTTGCGGCGAAAGTTTCACCGTTCGTTGATGTTCGGGGCGGCTGCCCCTTGGCAACCCGCCCGATCTGTCGTCGACCCTGACCTGCGATTGACAGCGTCCCCGTGACGCACTACCCAATGACGACAGTGCATGTGCCTTCTCCGGTCGAAAAGATGACCGGTCCGGGAGGTGGCGTCTCCGTGACCACCATGGGATGCAAGGTCAACGCCTTTGAATCGACCCTCATCCGGGAAAAGCTGGCCCGTTTCGGCTTTACCGACACCACCGGCAGCCCATCGGCCCAAATCCGAATCCTCAATACCTGCACCGTGACGGCGGAAGCAGACCGGCAGGCCCGCCAGCAGGTTCGTCGCATGATCCGGGAAACCCCGGATGCCTGGGTGGTGGTCACCGGATGCTATGCCCAGACGGATCCTGAGGCCTGTGCCCGAATTCCCGGTGTGGACTTGGTGGTGGGCAATGCCCGGAAGCTGGATATTCCTGATTTGCTGGCTCCCTTGATGCGCAATGAATTGCCACCGGTCATGGTGGGCGGTATGGGGGACGACATCGGGTTGCCGGACCAGTTGGTCAGTGGATTCGAGGGCAGGACACGCGCGTTTGTCCAGGTCCAACAGGGCTGTGACCAGGGTTGCACCTTCTGCATCATCCATCAGGCCCGAGGACCCAATCGCGCTTTTCCAGCCACTATGGTCAAGCGACAGGTCGAGCGGCTGGTCTTGAATGGATACCGTGAGGTCGTGCTGTGTGGTGTTGACATCGGGTCTTACGGGGACGACCTGTCCCCCCCCGACGACCTGCCGGCTCTCATCGAGCGGATCCTGGACCTGCCCGATGCATTTCGATTACGTTTAAGTTCCATTGATCCGGCACATGTGAGTGATCGTCTGATTGCGTTGATGGTCGATCACTGTCACCGCATTTGTCCCCATCTTCACCTATCCCTGCAAAGCGGCAGCACACTGATCCTCAAACGCATGAAACGCCGTGCCACCCGGGCGTTGCTTCTGGAACGGATCGAGGCGCTCAGGAAGGCCTTGCCAAATGTGGTGCTGAGTGCCGATGTGCTGGTTGGATTCCCCACCGAGGACGAGGGGCATTTTATGGAGACCATGGAGGTAGTGGATCGTCTGGACATTGCCTTTCCTCACGTTTTTCCCTACTCTGCGCGTCCCGGCACCCCTGCAGCCCGCATTCCCCGTCAAACACCGGTGAACGTGAGAAAATCCCGAGCCGACCGCTTGCGGAAACTGGGCCACCGCATCCGACAACGTGTCGGTGCCGGTCTCATCGGTCGACGACTGCCCGTTCTCCGGGAACGAGGCGGAAATGTCGAGCAGAATCGGATCATCGGGCGGGCGGACAACTATTTTGGAGTACGGCTGCCGATGGCCTCATCGGACGATTGGGATGATTGGCAAGATGTCGAGATCACCGGATTTGATGGGGAGTTTCTCATTGCCCGGAATGCGGCCTGACGGGTACAATCGTGGACACCTTTTCCCCGACTGCCGCATGGTTTCCGTGGAGTGGTTGGTTCACCAGACACTTAACATTCATGGGGTCGTGACATGGCCATTGAACGCACGTTTTCCATCATCAAGCCCGATGCGGTCGCGCAAAACCTGATCGGTCAGATCTATCAGAGATTTGAATCAGTCGGCCTGCGGGTTGTGGCGGCCCGAATGGAACATCTGACCCGGGAACAGGCACAGGAATTCTATGCGGTCCATCGGGAACGGCCCTTCTTCTCCGATCTGGTGGAATTCATGATTTCCGGTCCAGTCATGTTGCAGGTGCTGGAAGGAGAAGACGCGGTCGCGAAGAACCGGAAAATCATGGGGGCCACCAATCCTGCCGAGGCGGCCCCGGGAACGATCCGGGCGGATTTCGCCCAGACCGTGGATGAAAACGCCGTTCATGGCAGTGACGCCCCAGACACCGCGAAGGTGGAAATCGCCTTCTTTTTCCGTGACGAACAGATTTGTCCGCGAACGCGTTGATCCGGGACGGTCAACAGACGACAGTATGGGTGGATCGGAATCCATGACCAACCTGCTGTCCCTGGATCGCCAGGGGCTGGAGCATTTCGTGTCCGAGATTGGGGAAAAACCGTTTCGGGGTCGCCAACTGATGCAGTGGCTCTACCAACGAAAAGTAACCTCTCCCCAGGACATGACGGATCTCAGCAAATCGCTCCGCCGCCGGTTGGCGCAACATACCTGCTTCGAGTTGCCCGTGGTGGCCGACCAGCAATGGTCTGTCGACGGCACCTGCAAATGGTTGCTTCGATTGCAAGACGGGAACTGCATTGAAACCGTGTTCATCCCCGAACGGGGGCGCGGGACCCTGTGTGTATCCTCCCAGGTCGGATGCAGCCTGAATTGCGACTTCTGTGCCACCGCCCGCCAAGGCTTCAGCCGCCACCTCAATGTGGATGAGATAATCGGACAGGTATGGATTGCGAATGAACGCCTGGAAGCGTTGGGTTATCGACATGGAGAGCAGACTGCGGTCTCGGACCGTCGTCGCCCGGTGACCAATGTGGTGATGATGGGCATGGGGGAGCCGCTCGCCAACTTCGATAATGTCGTCGCCGCCATGAATCTGATGATGGATGACTACAGTTTCGGTCTGTCACGTCGTCGAGTGACGTTGAGTACGGCCGGGATGGTGCCGGCGATGGATCGACTGCGACAAACCTGCCCGGTCAGTCTGGCGGTGTCCCTGCATGCCACGGAAGACGCCTTGCGTAACCGATTGGTCCCGCTGAATCGCAAGTATCCCATTCAGACCCTGCTGGAGGCCTGTATCCGGTATGTCAGAGGAACTGGTCGACAAAGGGTTACATTCGAGTATGTGCTCCTGGAGGGAATCAATGATTCGCCAGCCCAGGCTCGGCAGTTGGCCGGGTTGCTGGAAGCCATTCCTTCCAAGGTCAACCTGATCCCGTTCAATTCGTTTGCCGGAGCCCCCTATCGTTGCAGTCGACCTGATGTTATGGAACGCTTCCAGGCCGTGTTGATGGGCTGTGGTGTCTGTACCGTGATCCGAAAGACCCGAGGGGACGATATCGAAGCAGCCTGTGGGCAGTTGGCCGGACAATTCGTGGACCGCACTCAACGTTCGGAGCGCATGCGCAGGGTCCCGGTCCCTGACCGGCCTTCAGTCGTGAGGTGATTGCGAGAAATGAAAACGTCCCACCCAATTGTGGGGGATCCCCCCTTAATGAGGATTCTCTCTCCTGGCGCACTGTTGTCCCGAAAACGCGAAGAATTCGGTTGGACACGGGCCGAAGTGGCTCGGGAACTGAATCTTTCCGAGCGCCAGATCGAGGCGATCGAAAAGGACGATTATCCTATTCTGCCGGGAAAGACGTATATCATGGGATACTGGCGGAGCTATGCTAAACTGCTACAGATATCCATTGATGAATCCATCCAGGTCCATCGTGCCAACCTGAGTACCGACCGAGATCCCCTGAAACCGTCTACTGGCCATTCGGAGGTTCAGGGGCGAGAGGAGCGCTCGAGAAAACGCTGGGTATGGGTTTTCGGCATGTTGCTTGCCGTGTTTCTGATCGGAATCTGGTATTGGCAGAGCCCCAATGTCGATCTGCCGCCCCGGGTGGCTGGATTCATTGATTCCCTTCGTTCCGGCGAATCCGGCCGGAACGAAGGAGTGGAGTTGCCGATGAACGATGGTGACCATTTGCCCGAGGGACCCACTCCGGAGACGGGCTCTGAACTGGTGTTGCCCGAGCCCAATTTCTCCGAAGATCAGGCCGTGGTTGAAATCGATACGAAGGGATACGAAGTGCTGGTATTCGAATCCCCGATCCCGGAGACCGTGCGGTTCTTACCCACAGCGGTGCCTGAACCGAACCTCACGCCGACGCAAGAGGTGAAACGCGATGTCGGTGATGAGCGGGAGCCCCCCACCACGAAACGGGTGGCCGATCTTTCCACCGAACAGGCCGATGAACGGCCCGGTCCGGTCGATATGGAGCCGTCCGAGCCGGCTCCCGTGCCATCCGCTGACTCTTCCGTGGACGCCTCATCCGTTGAAGATCGGACGGTGGCGCGGATAGCGTCCGTCCCGGAACCGGCGTTGGCATCGGGCTTTGAAACGAACCCGGTGGACCACCGGATTGCATTCGAGGTCGCCCAGGAAACCTGGATTGATGTGCGGGACAGTACTGGTATCCGACTGATATATCGAACGGTCAATCGGGGGGAGGATATTCAGTTGACCGGGGTACCTCCCTATTCGGTGTTTATCGGCAGTGCCGATGGGGTGACTGTCCGATATCGGGGTGCGAAAGTGCCATTTCTGGCCCATGAAAGCGGGTTGTTTGCCCGCTTCGAGGTCGGAGAATAGTCTGACCCAGCCAACAGTCGAACCGCGGCCCCGTCTTCAGCATCCATGAGTGATAAGATACAATCGGTCAAGGGGATGAATGATCTCCTGCCTGGACAGACCGGAGACTGGCACCAGGTCGAGTCCGTCCTCAGGGCGGTGGCCCGGTGCTATGGCTATGAAGAAATCCGGACCCCGGTACTGGAGAAGACGGAACTGTTTCGTCAGTCCATCGGTGACCAGACCGATATTGTCGAAAAGGAAATGTACGTGTTCGAGGATGCGGGAGACGTGAGTCTGGCCTTGCGTCCCGAAGCGACGGCCAGCACGGTGCGGGCTGGCATTCAGCATGGCCTGTTTCATAACCGTCAGCAACGCCTCTGGTACCTAGGGCCGATGTTCCGGCGCGAGCGGCCACAAAAGGGTCGATACCGTCAGTTTTATCAATTTGGCGTCGAGGCGTTCGGCTGGTCTGGGCCGGATGTGGATGCCGAAGTGATCCGCCTGGCGGCGCGGATCTGGCGGGAACTGGGGATTACGGGTCTGGCCCTGGAAATCAACACCTTGGGATCTGCTGGAACCCGGGCTCGCTATCGGAGCGCATTGCGGGACTATTTTATCCGCCATGTGGACCACTTGGATGAAGACAGCCGTCGCAGACTGGATCGAAATCCATTGCGGATACTGGACAGCAAGGTGCCACAAACCCAACAGATCGTGGAACAGGCTCCCTCTATCATTGACTTTCTGGAACCCGATGCCCGGCAGGATTTCGATAGGTTGGTGGCATCCTTGACACAGTCCGGGATCAAGCCGCACATCAATCCTCGTCTCGTACGGGGCCTGGATTACTATACCGGTGTGGTGTTCGAATGGGTGACGAGTGAACTCGGCGCCCAGTCGGCCGTCTGTGCGGGGGGGCGCTATGATGACTTGGTGGCGGCTCATGGGGGGCGAGCCACCCCCGGGGTGGGATTCGCCTTGGGGCTGGAACGGCTGGTGGAGCTTAGGTCCGTGCAGGGCATTCATGGTGATGGGGACCCGTCGGATGTTTACGTGATCTCTTTGGATGATCAGCAATGGGCCGCAGAGATGGCGGAAACCCTGCGCAATGCCCGATATCGTGTCATTGAGCACTGTGGTGGGGGCAAACTGTCCAAATGCTTGAAGCGGGCCGATCAAAGTGGTGCTCGTTTCGCGGTGGTCGTGGGAGAACAAGAGCGCAGCGAGGGGAGTGTACAATTGAAAGATCTGCGGGCTGATCGGGGGCAAAGACGTATTCTTGCTGTCGATCTGGTGTCCGCTTTGTCGGCGGCCATGGGTTGACTATGGACCACGAAACCAGCAAAGACGACCTGCCGAATCGGGATCATCGTTGGATCCTTCGGCACCATTTCATTTTGCGACCACAGACCTGAACATGGCGAAAGAACCCAACCTGCAGTTGGCTGGAAACGAAGACCTGGAGCGTGCGCGGGCGTTCTGGCAGAACAACGGCCGCCCCATTGTCGCGGGCGTGTTGCTGGGCATCCTGTCCATCGGCGGCTGGAATGGCTGGCAATACTGGCAAAGGTCCGAAGGGGAAAGTGCCTCCATGTTGTACGAAAATCTCTTGCGAGATGACATGGATCACGCGGCCGCCACCGGTCTCGTGGACGACCTGATCAACGATTACGCGACCTCTCCCTATGCGGTGAATGCGACGCTCGTGATGGCCAAACGATCCATGGAAGCTTCGGATCCGGCGCAGGCCCAACGGTATCTGGAATGGGCGATTGAGAATGCGTCGGATCAGATCCTGGTTCACATTGCGCGGTTACGACTCGCCCAGGTGCTACTGGCAGTCGGTCAGCCGGAAGACGCGTTGAGCAGACTCCAGCAAGGGAGGAGCGCAGCGAGTCAGGGGCCGTTTGCTGCCCGCTACCAGGAATTGATCGGGGATGCCGAAGCGGCCATGGGGCATGTGGATGCAGCCAGGCAGGCTTGGGAGTCGAGCCTCGCTCTCCTTGAAGTGGGATCGGTTTCAACGTCACTGGTGCAACTGAAACTGGATAATCTGGGTGAGCTATGAACAGATCGAAAGGGCTGATTCTCATGGTCTTTCTGGGACTGCTATCAGGATGCGGTGGCCAGGAGAAAGAGACCCAATGGGGTGTTTTCAACGAACCGATCTCCATGCAGGAGTTACCGGAACCAGTCGGAGGAGACGAATGGGCCATTCGCTGGAAGGAAAGCGTGGGGGGCGGTGGAAAAGATGGATATGCCTTGCTGCGCCCCGCCGTGCCGGCCGGGGGGGTCTATGTGGCCAGTCAGTCCGGCAACATCCGCAAGCTGGACCCTGAAGTCGGGAAGACGATTTGGCAACAACGCCTGAATCGGCCAGTGTATGCCGCCGTGGGGCAGGGAGACGGTCTGGTCCTCACCGCGCTGGAAGATGGCACGGTGGTCGCACTTTCACAAGCGGATGGGTCGATTCGTTGGGAAGCGCAGATTGGTCGTCAGATTTCTGCAATCCCGGCCGCCGCTTCCACCCGGGTGATCATCCGAACTGCGGATGGTCTGGTGATCGGCCTGGATAGTGCGGATGGCAACCAGGTCTGGGAGGTTCAGCGAGCCGTGTCCGGGTTCAACCTGCACGGGGATTCCATGCCATTGATTTCCGGTGATACCGTGATCACGGGACTGTCCAATGGGCGCATCATTGCGAATGCCGTGATCAATGGTCGAGACTTCTGGGAGACCGACCTGTCTTTCCCCCGGGGGGTCAGTGAACTGGAGCAGTTGGCCGATATTGATGCCCCCCCGATTCTGTCGGGAACCCGCCTGTATGTGGCGACCTATCAGGGGGATGTGGTGGCGTTGGATATCCAAAATGGATCCATCCGTTGGCGGCATGATTTTTCCACCCGTCTGCCCATGGAGGTCCATCAAGGACAGCTGTATATTACCGGGGCCTTGGGCGATATTCTCGTCTTGGATGCGGACCATGGCCAAGTGGTCTGGGAACAGCCCGCTTTTCGCGGACGCGGCCTGACCAACCCCCTGGTGGTCGGGGATCGCGTGGTCGTCGGGGATGCCGCTGGCTTCCTCCATGTCCTTGACCGGAGCGACGGCACACTGCTGCAGTCACTGCGACTCGATAACAGTGCCATTACGGGGCTGGTCCGACAGGGAGAGTCGGTAGTGGCGATGTCCATTGATGGGGCCGTTCTTTCGGTGGGATATCACCGACCCTGACCGCCCAAACAGGAGAGTTCCTCGGACATCAGGTCTGGGATCCCAATGCCATGGCAACCGTGCCGGTAGTGGCTCTGATCGGGAGACCGAATGTCGGCAAGTCCACCTTGTTCAACCGTCTGACACGAAGCCGGGATGCCCTTGTCGACAACCAGCCGGGAGTTACCCGAGACCGTCTCTATGGCCGGAGCCAGATAGGCGGTCAATCCTTTCTGGTGGTGGACACCGGCGGGTTGGCGTCTGACCCAGGTTTTTTCCAGGACCAGATCCTGCAGCAGGTCGAACAGGTCATCGAAGAAGCGCAGGCTCTTATTTTCTTGGTGGACTACCAGGAGGGTCTGGTGCCATCCGACCGGGATATTGCCGAGCGTCTGCGTCAAGCTGGCCGGCCGGTCTGGGTGGCGGTCAACAAGTCAGAAGGTGAGGTTCCCGACCTGGCGGTCGCTGAATTTCAGGAACTGGGCCTAGGTGCCCCGCGGGCCATTTCGGCACTCCGGGGACATGGTGTCGAAGAATTGGTCCGATTGGCCTTGGCCGGGTTCGTGGATGACGAACCGGATGAGGCCCAAGCGGCCGCCCGCATGGCCCTGGTCGGTCGACCGAATGTCGGCAAGTCCACGTTGACGAATCGAATCGTGGGCAGCGACCGGATGATTGTCAGCGAGGTGCCCGGAACGACTCGCGACAGTGTCCGCATCCCGTTTGATTATGCGGGCAGAGAATTCACGGTTGTTGATACGGCCGGTGTCAGGCGCCGGGCCAGGGTGGAGGAGGTGCTGGAGAAGTTTTCCGTCATCAAGACCTTACAGTCCATTGAGGAGGCGGATGTGGTGGTCCTGGTTCTGGATGCCCGCCGTGAGATTGGCACCCAGGATGCGACCGTGGCCGGTATGGTGCTGGATTTGGGTCGTTCAGTCGTCGTGGTGGTCAACAAATGGGATGGCCTTGAAACGCACCAGCGTCGCCGGATCCGCGACCACCTCGAACGGAAGTTAGCGTTTCTGCCGGATCCTGAGATGGTCTTTGTATCCGCCCTGCATGGTTCCAACCTCTCCCAGGTGATGCCGGCCGTGGTTCGTGCCTTGGACTCGTCCCGATTGGAACTGGGCACCGCTCGATTAAACCAGACATTGGAATCGGCGATCATCCAGACCCCCCCACCGATGTATCAGAATCGCCCGATCAAGCTCAAGTTCGCTCATCAGGCCGGCAAGAATCCGCCTGTCGTCGTGGTGCATGGAACCCAAGCAGAACGTCTTCCGGGTTCCTACCTTCGGTACCTCGGCCGCTATTTCGCCCGTCGCTATCGTCTGCGAGGAACCCGGATCCGGGTGATCCCCCGCAATGGGGTGAACCCCTTTGCCCATCGAAAAAAACGGTCAAAGGGGTTCCGGACCGTCTCAGGGGGTCGACGAAAACTGTAGGGGGTCGACCCGATATCCATTCAGGGCGACGGCCCAGTCGAGACGCCCCTGGGAACTGCCGCTTGCCATGGCCGCCTCGCCCAATTTGTCGCCGCGCTGAACGGTTTGTCCCACTTCAACGAACACGTTCTTCAGATTGCCCAAAATGGAAACCACCGATTCCGCATGGGCGATCAGGATGAGATGGGACTCTTGATGCTTTTCCCGGCCGATCACGACCCCGTGGGCCGGGGCAAAAACCGGATGGTGCAACGGCACCAGATAGCTCAGATAGTCGTGACATTGAAATTCACCATTGACCAGTATCTTTCCGTAATCCACCGTCCATGTCGACTCCACGGGGGCCTGAAACACGAAATTGGTCGCCAGCGTGGCCGTCAGGGCGGGGTCTGTTTCAACTCGACGCGGTATGTCTGGGTTCATCACGGACTGAACCTGAAATGGCTCCGGCAGGGAAACGACACCGTGTCGGTCCTGTCGTGTCTGGGGCTCGTTGCGCCGATCAATGTTCGATAAGGGTGGGGGATGGGGCATCACGTTCCACTCGATACTGGTATGGGTCTGATCGGGTCTGAAAATCAGAATGATGTATTTTCCCGGAAGCATATCGCACGGTAGTCCCACGTAGGCATGCCAGCCATCTGCGTGCCTCGCGACATGCACCTGGCGGTCTCCAAATTGCACTTCCGGTTTGATCGCCAGGGGCGTTGTCAGGGGAATCACGGCAATTCCGCCGGAAACCGGATTGTGCCGAGGCAGGTTGGCCTGGACAGGAAGGATAGACCACCCCAGGATCAGTACCGCCATGGCAGATAGTCGACCGCCTCGTCGGCGCGTTCGGCCGGTGAATGGTGCGTCGTGGCACCGGATGTCAATCGCCATCCACCCTCACCGTCAATGTTCCATCGGACAACAAGGCGGTCAGTTTCTCGCCCGCTTGGGTATGGGATACCGAGCCGATCACCCGACGCTTCCGGTTGCGTAGGATCGCGTAGCCCCTGGCCAAGGTCCGGTCAGGCCCCAGCAATCTCAATGCCTGAATCAGATTGTGCAGGGATTGCCGGCGCTCGACCAGCCTTTGGGTACTGGCTCGGTCAATCCGAACCATCAGGTACTGGCGGCGTTCACGGAGCAATCGAAGCCATTGGGCCGGATTGTGCTGTCGGACGATGTTTCGTCGTTCCGCCACGAGGCGTTCCAGCCCGACCAGAGTGACCTGGACCTGATGATGGATTCGACGCTGGAGTCCATCCAGTTCCAGCTGGTTTCGGCGCAACCGTTCCAACGGGTGCACCAATCGGGAGGTCGCATGGTCGACCCGCTGACCGAGATCGTCGAGGTGTCGTATCATTCGGGCCAGCAAGACAGACCGCTGTTGAGTGATGTGCTGCAATATGGCTGAGGCCAGGGGGGTCACGGCTTCGGCAGCGGCCGTCGGCGTAGCCGCACGATAGTCAGCGACCAGATCGGCGATGGTGATGTCGGTCTCATGGCCGACTCCGCTGACGATCGGCCAGACACAACGATGCATGGCCCGGGCCACCGGCTCGTCGTTGAAGGCCTGCAGGTCTTCCAGCGAGCCACCGCCCCGTGCCAAGATGAGGACATCAATGTCCGGATTTTCCGACGCCCGGTGGAGCATCCCGGTGATTTCCCCGGGGGCGCTGTCCCCCTGTACGGATACCGGATAGACGATGACCCGGGCCAGTGGGAATCGCCGTTTCAATGTGACCAGAATATCGCGCAGGGCGGCTCCGCTTGGGGATGTGATCACCCCGATGGTTGCCGGATAGGCGGGCAATGGCTTCTTGTGGGTCGGGTCGAACAAGCCCTCAGCCTGCAGTTTCCTTTTGAGCATCTCGAATTGTCTTCGCAAGGCGCCTTCGCCGGCCGGTTCGAGATAGTGCACAATGAGTTGTAGGTCACCCCGATTGGCATAGACGGAAATCTGTCCTTTGAGCAGGACCTGCATGCCTTCTTCCGGCATAACGGAGTGCAGGCGCCGTTGACGAAAAAAGGCGCACCGGATCAGGGCCTGATGTTCTTTCAGGGAAAAATACAGATGGCCGGAGGCTGGTTTGGACAGGCCGGAGACTTCGCCGGTGACCCAGATGCTCCGGTAGTGGTTTTCCAGCCGCGACCGCAGTTCCGTGACCAGGGACCCGACTGAGTAGATCGGCGATTCGTGCAGGGTCATCGGGGATAGTAGGGTGTAGCCTCGGCTTGGGCGTTGGTCTGTGCAATGCCAAGTTGGGACAGGCGCGTCACCTTTCTGGCTAGCTCAGACGCTTTATGTCCATGGCCGTCTTGGTGCAATGTTTCCGCAAACTGCAGGATTTCACTGAGGCTGACCGGATATTCGGAAAGCTCGGGCTCGACAATCAGCCATTCGTTTTTAGCCGCCTTGACTTCAGCGAGGGCACTTCGAGCTTTCACGATATCCGGGTTTTCCGCAATGACGGGCACTTCGGGTGGCGGGTCTGGCTCTGGTTCGGGGACCTCCACCGGAGCCGTCGAGCAAGCGGAAAGCGTCCAAGTGATCAGGATCGTCACCAGCAGGGGATGGATGCGGTCGTTCACGTGATTCAGGAAGTGGGAGGTGAAGGGTCGATTGTATCGCGTGACCGACACCTTGGGGTCAGCCTGTGCGGGTGGGATCAGGGGAAAAGCCTGCAAATGACCCTGTCGCAAACCGTGGGGGCCATGATATAATGCACAGCTTCGATGTGCGCTCCAAATACTTTCGATGGTTTCTCATGGTTAAGATTCGACTGGCTCGTGGGGGGGCCAAAAAACGCCCATTCTATTCCATTGTCGTAGCCGACCAACGCCGGTCCAGCCGAGGGCGGTTTCTGGAACGGGTGGGGTTTTACAATCCCATCGCCAAGGGTGACGAACAGGAATTGAAACTGGATACCGAGCGATTCGATCATTGGATCGCCCAAGGGGCACAAGCCAGCGACCGGGCCCGGCAGTTGTACCGTCAAGCCAAGTCCGTATCGACCGAGGCGTCCTGAATCCGTCTGAAACGGCGGTCGGCCATCCGGTCTGAGTCGAACCCATCCGCGGCCAGGCTCGACATCTGGTGTGGGCGAATGGGGTTCACCCCCCCAGCATCCGGTGGCATGGCGGATACTGATCGGGAACTGACCGTGCTGGGGGAAATCTCGGCCCATTTCGGGGTTCGGGGCTGGCTTCGCGTCCGCTCTTTTACGCGCCCTCCTGATCAAATCACCGATTATGCGACCTGGATACTGATCCCTGTTGACCGGTCACGGACGACTGGCCCGACCCACCCCCTGACCCTGGCTGAACCGGTCCCGCGATGGCGGGTACAGGATTATCGCTGGCAATCGCCGAGACTGATCATCCAGCTGGAAGGGATCCGCAGTCGAGAGGAAGCCAGGCCCTTGATTGGCCGTCAGGTCTGTGTGCCGGTCAGTTTGCTCCCATGTCTGCCCGCAGGCGAGTACTACTGGTCACAATTGATCGGATTGCAGGTGGTGAACCTGCAAGGAACATGCCTGGGCCGCGTGGATGGCTTGATGGAAACCGGGGCGAATGATGTGCTCGTGGTAAAATCGCCCCATCGTTCGGGTCACGACCTGGAACGACTGGTTCCGTGGATTCCTCAAGTGATCAGGACCGTGGATTTGCCGTCGGGAAGTCTGGTTGTCGATTGGGATCCCGACTTCTGATCAAAGCCGTACCGTCCCCAATGGATGTGCCTCTACAGATTGACGTGATCACGCTGTTTCCCCGCATGTTTGATGCCTTGCGTGATCACGGAGTCAGTCGGGTGGCACTGGAACATAACAGAGCGACCTTGTCATGTTACAATCCGCGGGACTTTACCAGAGACCGATACCGTTCCGTGGATGCCCGGCCCTACGGGGGGGGGCCGGGAATGGTGATGAAACCCGAGCCCGTGGGTCGGTGTATCGATTCGGTGCGCCAAGACAATGCCGGTCCCCTGATCTACCTTTCTCCGCAGGGACAGAGACTGGATCAGTCGCTGGTAGAAGAATTGTCGCAATTGTCGGCGTTGATGCTGCTGTGTGGGCGCTATGAAGGCGTGGATGAGCGCATACTGTCGTCACGGGTGGAACGGCACATCTCGGTGGGTGACTATGTCCTCGCCGGGGGTGAGCTGGCCGCCATGGTATTGATTGAATGTGTGTTGCGACTCTTGCCGGGCGTATTGGGCTGTCCCGAATCTGCCCGGCAGGATTCCTTCAGTACCGGATTGTTGGATCATCCTCACTACACTCGGCCGGAAGTGTATCAAGGCATGCGGGTACCCGGTGTGTTGCTGGGTGGAGATCATGCTGAAATCCAACGCTGGCGTTTGATTCAGTCCATCAAGAAGACTCGGGCGCTTCGCCCTGACTTGCTTGAACGACGTCATCTCCGGGCCGAAGAACAGCAGATTTTGACTGATTTGGAGACAGCTTTCGATTTGGAGCAGAACTCATGAGTAACATTATTCAGCAACTGGAATCCGAACAGATGAAGGACAACATTCCTGCCTTCGGGGCTGGTGACACCGTCCGGGTACAGGTGAGGGTCAAGGAAGGCGAGCGGGAACGTTTACAGACTTACGAAGGCGTGGTGATTGCCAAGAAAAACCGCGGGCTCAATTCATCCTTCACCGTCAGAAAGACCAGTAGCGGGGAGGGTGTGGAGCGAGTGTTTCAGACTCACAGCCCGTTGATTGCCGGGATTGAAGTGACGCGTCGGGGCAGTGTCCGCCGGGCCAAGCTGTACTACTTGCGCGAACGCACCGGCAAAGCCGCTCGAATCAAGGAAAAAATTCGCCGTTGACCCTTTTCTGTACCGGTGATCGCAGGGGGGCGTGAGGGGGGCTTCCTGTCGGGGCTGTCCAGTGGGAGGCCATGGAACCTTTTTGCGGCCATTTGACTGGATCCTCCCCGCGGCTCCGGTGGTGTCAGGGGGTGCTGTTTTTCTTGCTTCTGGCCCCGGCGGCGGCTGACCCTGCAAACGAGTCCGCCTCTCCGGAACTGGTCCAGGTCAGGACCCTGATCCGGGCCAATGTGTTGGGGTTGGCCGAAAGCATACTGGAGAATCAGGCGCCCCCACCCGTGCCGAACGGGGCGTGGTTAAACTGGGAAAGGCAACTGTGGGCATTGTATCGCGTCACGGGACAATGGCGGCAACTGATCGACAGGGTACAAGCGATTCCACCGGCCTTTCCGACTTCCATTCATGAGGAAGCCGAACGAATCGCTTCGGAAGCCCATCTGGCCTTGGGGGAAGGAGACCAGGCGCGGCAGATCCTTCGTCGACACCTTCTGTCCCCGACCGTGTCAGAGTACAGCAAGATCCAGTTGCGCCGTCGGATTATTGACAGCTATCTCCGAGAAGAACGTCTGGACGACGCCATCACGGCCGTGAGGATATTCCAGTCGGACTATCGTCCTCAGGACCGGGATTGGCTCTTGTTGGCGGGCAGTATTGCCCTGCAGTCGGGGAATCCGTCTGAAGTGGTCCGCCTGCTCTCCGCATTGGATGACCCGGAGGCCCGGATACTGATATTGCGGGCGAGATTCGAGGAAAAGGAGGCCCCATACCGTGATCTAATGGAGCGTGGCACCCGGATGCTTGGTGATCCCCGCTACCGCCAATGGAAAAAACCGCTGCTGGCCGTGATGGTGAAAGCGGCCGAGACTCAGGGTCTGTTGCGGGCAAGAGTCGACTTTCTGGAACAGTATCTGATGGAACAAGAGCCGTCGCCGGCCGAAATCCGACCGGGTATCCCCCGGTACGATGCGAGCGATCTGGTGGAAGGCTATTCTGATCTGAGTGCGACCTTCCCCACTTTCATGGAACTGGTGCAGGAAGTCCCCCCCTCCTGGAATCGTCTGTCTTTGAGGGTGAATGGCGAGGATGACCTGACCCGACGGAGCTGTTGGGCCGAACTCGTTGTCGATCACCGGGATCCTGTGTTGCGGCTGCAGGCCATGGATCAATGGACCCAGGCGGCGATCTCCGCTGACCGATGGAAACTGGTCTCCCTGCTGTTTGGTGAGGGAGCGCCGATGGGGGCGCTTCGTCTGACACCGCAAACCGGTCTTCAATTATCGTACAAGGCGCTGGAAGTCGGGGATTACCAGTTGGCGGCGGACGCCATCGCCACCGATGTGTCCGTTTTGCCGCTTCAGCCCAGCCCAGAGGACTGGTTCTTGTACACGGCCCGGGTTTTCATTATTGCCGGTCGCTATCAGGAAGGCATTGAACGTCTTCGTCAATTCATCCGATTGCCCGTGAGACTCTCTTCCGGGCAGGTGGACAGGGGGTTGCAGGTGATCTTCCTGCTCCAGGAAGCTCAGCGGCATGAGTCGGCCCTGGCACTGCTGGACCTGATCCATTTCCGATCACCGGGAGGGAAGTTTGATCGGGAGATCCCTTTCTGGGAGGCAGAGTCTCTGGAGGCGATCGGACAGTATCGGGAAGCGGCGCAGCAATTCTTGACTTCGGCATTGAAGCATCAGGATGGGTTTGATGAGTGGGGACGGTCCGCGCGGTTTCGCGCTGCGGAGGCCTTGTTGAAAGGTCATTTCTTTGACGATGCCAGAGCGCTGATTCTGGACCTCCTGGATCGTGCCGAAGCACCGGAAAGCGCCGCCGAACTGCATCGCAAGCTGCAGCAGATCGGGCTAAGGGAGGTGAGTGTGACTGGCCAAACCGATCGGTTCCGTGAATCCCAAGACTCGCCAGACTGATCAGGGGCTGATCGATGGCTTCCTGGATGCGGTCTGGCTCCAGGCCGGACTAAGCGCGAATACCCTGGATGCCTATCGCTTTGATCTGGAATGTTTCGGGCAATTTCTCTCGTCGCGTGACCTCACGATCACCCGGGTCTCCCGGCATGATGTACGAGACTATCTGAACTGGCGGGCGGAATACTGCAGTCGTCGGACTGTTGCCCGGAATCTGTCCACATTGAGGCGGTTTTATCGTCATTTGCTGACTGAGGAACACCACGGTGAGGATCCCACGGCCGACATGGAGTCTCCCATGGTGGGGAAGGTCTTGCCGAAGACGCTCTCGGAGAAGCAGGTGGAGCGGTTGATTTCGTCACCGGACACCCGGACCGAACTGGGTCTTCGTGACCGGGCCATGCTTGAGACGCTCTATGCCACCGGTCTTCGGGTCAGTGAACTGATCCATTTGCGACTGTCCCTGACGGATACGGTCACCGGCGTCTGCAGGGTGACTGGCAAGGGCAGCAAGGAACGACTTGTTCCCCTGGGAGAGCCCGCCTGTGACTGGATTGAGCGGTATCTCGCCTCTTCTCGTCCCGCCTTGATGGGTCAGGCGGTGAGCGAAGACCTGTTTGTGACCCGACAGGGAAAGGCCATGACACGTCAGGCATTCTGGTATCAAATCCGCCGGTATGGCAAGATGGCGGGGATTGTGACATCGCTGTCGCCACATACCTTGCGGCATGCATTTGCGACGCATCTGCTGAATCATGGGGCCGACCTGCGCAGTTTGCAGATGCTATTGGGACATGCCAGCCTGTCTACGACCCAGATCTATACTCATGTTGCCCGGTCTCGCCTGCACGCGCTTCATGAAAAACACCACCCGAGAGGTTGAATGCTGCGACAACTCCACATCACCACCGATCGCCAGGGTCTCCATGAGATTACTCACGAAGTGACGACCTTGGTCCGGGAGCATATTGCGGACGACGGGCTTTGCACATTATTTCTGCGGCATACCTCCGCCTCCTTGCTGATCCAGGAGAATGCAGACCGGTCGGCCAGGCGGGATCTGGAAAACTGGATGAATCGAATGGTACCGGAGGATGACCCGCTGTATACTCATGTGTTGGAGGGTCCTGATGACATGCCAGCCCATATCAAAGCCATGCTCACACAAAGCGCCTTGTCCATTCCGGTGGCCTCCGGTCGTCCGGTTCTCGGGACGTGGCAGGGCATATTCCTCTGGGAGCACCGGAATGGACTTCATCAAAGGACTCTGACCGTCCATCTGCAGCCGGACTGTTCCGCTGCATCCTCTGCCGCGAGTCGTGCCGACCCATAGCACTATCCGCCCGCTCCACCATCTTGTCCAGAAGACTTCACTGCTGGGAGTCCGTCGTGACTGATCGGTCCGCACAGATGACGTTGTAACGATTGATCGTGCCCCGATACATCGGATGCAAACTGTGACCATGCAGGGAATGCTGACACAAGCCGAACGTCGTGTGACGGTGACCCAAGCCCGCCCCCAGACCATGCTTCCGCGTGTGGACAGTTTTGTTCACTGGATGAAGCGTCGTGCGGACATTGATCCGGTGGCGGTCAAGCGGGGGATGGTAATCATCGGCATCTTGCGGGATCTGGGCATGAATGAACCGGGTTGTCTGGCGGCATTGATGCATTGTGTGTGTGGTGCGGAACTGCCAGAAGACCCCACGTTGTTTGATGGCTGGGAACCGGAGGTGGTCGAGGAAGTTCGGCAACTGTATTTTGGTGTGGTCGAACTGGCCCGACTCTCTTCATTCATCCGCCATTCGGATGACAATGCCGATCCCGAAGCCAACGAAGAGAATCTGCGAAAAATGCTGATCACCATGGTAGGGGATGTTCGGGTCGTGTTGATCAAGCTGGTGCAGCAGTTGCAGTGGTTACAAGAGGCCCGGACAGGGAATGCAGCAGCGGAGGAAAAACGGGCGCTGAGCCGGTTGACATTTGATATCTACGCGCCGTTGGCCAATCGACTGGGTATCTGGCAACTCAAATGGGAGATGGAAGATCTCGCTTTTCGGTTCAGTAACCCGGCCGCCTATCATCAGTTGGCCGAGAGGCTCAATGAAAAGCGCGAAGACCGGGAAGAGTACATTCAGACACTGATTGCGGTGTTGTGTGACGCATTGGCCAATATGGGGGTGGAAGCGGAAGTCCGGGGCAGGCCGAAACATCTTTACAGCATCTGGAAGAAGATGCAGCGCAAGGGATTGGCTTTCGAGAACCTCTGGGATGTCCGCGCTGTTCGAATCATCGTGGATTCCGTCAGTGATTGTTATGTCGTACTGGGGATTGTTCATACCCAATGGCGCCATTTGCCCGGTGAATTCGATGACTACATTGCCACCCCGAAACCCAATGGTTATCGGTCGATCCATACCGTGGTGATCGGGCCCGATGGTCGCAGCGTGGAAGTGCAGATTCGCACTCGGGAAATGCATCAGGAAAATGAACTGGGGGTGGCCGCGCATTGGCGCTACAAGGAAAATCGACTGCAGGAAGACAACATCGACCTGAAGGTGATCAGACTGCGCCAGCTGCTGGAATGGAAGCAGGAGCTTGAGGAGTCCGAATCGGTGGTAGGCATATTGCAGGAGGCGGCGGAAAATCGACGAATTTATGTCTTTACCCCGAAAGGAGCCGTGATCGACCTTCCGACAGGGGCCACCCCGGTGGACTTTGCCTATGCGATTCATTCCGAGGTGGGCCACAGTATCCGAGGTGCCCGGGTGAACAGTCGCATGGTGCCGCTCAACCATCACCTCGAAACCGCCGATCAGGTGGAAATTCTCACGCAGAAGAACGCATCCCCCAGTCGGGACTGGCTTCGGCCCGAGTTGGGAATCGTCCAGACCCAAAGGGCCCGTTCGCGAATCCGCCAATGGTTCAAGCAAAAGGACCACGCTCAGCATATGGCAGAAGGGCGAAACCTGCTGGATAAGGAACTGAGTCGCCTGGGCTTGGAGGATCTGGGCTATGACCGCATCACCTCCCACACTCCCTTCCATCGATCAGAGGATCTGTTGGCCGCTCTAGGTGCGGGAGATTACAAGCTGTCACGGGCGTTGCTCCCGTTTCGCCGAGAACTGGAGAGGCAAGCGAATGTCGGCTTGGCGCCGCGTCCCCGGCCGGCCCTTCGTGCGCCCGAATCGTTCCGGGTCAATGGCGTTGGCAATCTTCTGACTGCCATGGCCAAATGCTGTCAGCCGGTTCCCGGTGAGCCCATTATCGGTTATATTTCCCACCAGCGGGGGGTTGTCGTTCACCACCGGGATTGCAGCAATATTGACCATCTGCCCGGCAACCGACGGACCCGGTTGATTGATGTGGAGTGGGGTCAGGTGGAAACTAATGCCTATCCGGTCTCTGTGAAGGTGACCGCCTATCACCGGACTGGCATCTTGCATGATGTCTCCCAAGTGCTGAAGGATGAACAGATTGATGTACTGAAGGTCAATACCGACACGGACGAAGAAAATGTGATCCGGATCATGCTCCAGATGGAAGTCAATGATATCAAAATCTTAAGCAAGACTCTGGGTCGGTTGTCCAAAGTACAAAACGTATTGGATGTTCGTCGACTGAGACATTGAATCACCTCACCGGCTACTCCCGAATCGCTCCTGTCCCACTTTTGAGAATCCGCTATGGCGACCATCCGACTGGCGTCTCGGCTTGGCCGGGCGCGTATCTCTCCGACTGTGGCCTTTTCCGCACGGGCCGAGGCATTGAAGGCGGCGGGTCGGGATGTCATTTCCCTGGCAGCTGGTGAACCAGATTTTGACACTCCCGATCATATCGTTCAGGCGGCCAAGCGGGCAATGTGCGCTGGCCAGACGCACTACACGCTGGTCGAAGGTATCCCGGTCCTCAGGGAAGCCATCTGTCACAAGTTTTCCCGGGACAATGGGCTGATCTTCCAACCGGACCAGGTGTCCGTCAGCAGCGGGGGCAAACAGGTGATCTTCAATGCCCTGATGGCGACGCTTGAACCCGGGGATGAAGTGATTGTGCCAGCCCCCTACTGGGTCAGCTATCCCGATATCGTCTTGTTGTCCGGCGCAGAACCGGTCATCGTTCCGACGCGGGAATCCGATGGATTTCGGATGTCGGCTGCGCAACTGGAGCGGGCGATCACTCCGCGAACGCGGTGGGTGATCTTGAACTCTCCATCCAATCCGACGGGGGCGATCTACCGGCCCGAAGATTTTATCGCCTTGGGGGAGGTGCTTTGTCGGCATCCGGATGTCTGGATTCTGACCGATGACATTTACGAAACCATTGTCTATGAACCGGAAACATTCGTCAGTTTCGCCGCTGCCGTACCGGCCCTCGCGGACCGAACACTCCTCATCAACGGACTTTCCAAGTCCCATGCGATGACCGGTTGGCGGATTGGATACGGTGCGGGGGATGTCGACCTGATCCGGGCGATGAACAAGATTCAGGGGCAATCCACGTTGCACCCATGTTCCATATCCCAGTGGGCCGCGGTCGAGGCTCTGACGGGTCCACAGGAGGCCGTTCGATCAATGCGGAACCACTTTGCCAGACGGCGTGACCAGACGATTGCCGCTTTGGGTGCGATCGAGGGGTTGCATTGTTTTGTGCCGGGAGGGGCATTTTATCTGTTTTTTTCCGTCGAGTCCCATCAAGGCAGAAAGAGCCGGGCGGGGGTGAGCCTGCAAAATGATCATGACTGGGTCATGGCGTTGCTGGACGAAGGCGGGGTGGGGTTGGTGCCAGGCACTGCGTTCGGTGGCGCTGGATATTGTCGTTTGTCCTTTGCGGCGGCCGATGAGGTGCTGGCCAGAGCGTGTCAACGCATCGCATGCTTCGCGGCCGGGTTGAGTCCCTGAAGGCATGATGGCATGCCTCCCGGGCCGGGTGTGGACCGGCGTATACCGGAACCAGATGCCTCTGGTTCAATCATGCCGACGGTTTCGGGAGCGATTCCCGGTATCGACGGGCCGGATCCTCCCGATTGCGCTCATTTTCATCAGGCGTCCATACCGGGAGCTCGCTGCATCATGAGTCGTCATTGTGTCACCCAGCAACCCTTCCGGCCGGAGCGGTCCGTTCTTTCCGTGCCCGCGGTGGCCCCGAATCTCTTTGGCAAGGCTTTGGCCGGTGCAGCGGATTGCATCATGCTGGACTGTGAGGATTCCGTGCCGCCCGATGCCAAGACCGTGGCCCGTAAAAATGTCATTGAGGGTGTTCGCCGACTGCACGGGGCTTTTAGGGAGAAAACCCTGATGGTGCGAATCAATGGACCCCGGACGCATTTCATGTACCGAGACTTGGTGGAGATCGTGGAAGCAGTAGGTACTTTCATCCACTGTATCATGGTGCCCAAGGTGAACTGCGTCGCAGATGTCCAGATGGTGGATTGTCTGCTTTCCCAGATCGAGTCGGCGATGGACATATCACACCAGATTGGTCTGGAGGTCCTGATTGAGACGGCCGCTGGCGGTTTGGAGGTGGCCAATATCGCGGCGTCCAGTGCCCGGCTGGAAGCACTGCATTTCGGGGCGGGGGATTTTGCCGCCAGTTGTGGCGCCCGGGTCTTGGATATCGGTGGACTCAATCCCACCTTCCCCGGGGACCCTTGGCACCCGATTTTACAGACCATCGTCATGGCGTGTCGGGCGAACGATCTTCGACCCATCGACAGCGCCTTTGGAAACTATCATGACAGCAAAGGGTATCTAGCGGCGGCTCATCGTGCCGCCGCCTTGGGTTTCAGTGGGAAATGGGCCATTCATCCTTCCCAGGTCGAATTGGCGAATCAAGTCATGACTCCAACGAAGGACGAGGTCGCTCGGGCAAGGCAGTTACTGGAAGCTATGGAAGATGCGGCTCGGTCGGGACGAGGGGCCGCCTCATGGAGAGGACAGATGGTGGATATCGCTTCCATTCGTCTGGCGGAAAACATTGTGGCCTTGGACGAAGCGCTCAGACGATCCCGCTAACCGGAGGACTCACACCACCTTGGCGGGTCGGAGTGTCAGGGCCTCCAGAGATGAATGGGCATCACCACACCGCACCCGCAAATCCGTGAAATCGGCTGGTGGGGAGTAAGTCCGGCGTATCCCATCTGCCGTCTTCCCGGCTCTGACCGGTTCGCGAACCGGCCGGCAGCCCATCAGTCGGGATGTCTGACCAGGCTGCAATCGGATAGGATGGGAGGATTAGCTTACGTATCTTCGGGATTGTTCAGGAGTTGGTAGATGGCAGAGAAATCCAATCCACCGTGACCCGCTTCACTGAATCGGCGGTAAAGGGATGCGGCCACGGGCGCGAGTTCGAGCGGCAAGTCGGCCGCCCGGGCCGCATTCAGCGCAATCCCCATGTCCTTTAGCATCAGATCCGTGCTGAACCCCGGCTGATAATCGCGATTGGCCGGAGCGTTGGGAACGATGTCGGGCACCGGACAAAATGCGGTCATGGAGAAACAATCGCCAGAAGAACTGTGCGCGACCTCATAGAGTTTGGCATTGCTGAGACCGACCCGTCGGGCCAGATGAAATCCCTCGATGACGGAGGCCATCTGGATGCCCAGCATCAGGTTGTTGCACATCTTGGCGGCCTGACCCATTCCAGGACCGCCGCAATGGATGATGTGCGACCCCATTGACAGGAACAGATTCATGGCAGATTGAACCATGCTCTCGTTGCCACCCACCATAAAGGTCAGGGTGCCGGCCGCCGCTCCGCCGGTTCCTCCCGACACCGGCGCATCCAGCGACCGGAATCCTCGATCCCGGGCTCGGTGGTGCCACCGTTTTGCCTCTTTGAGATCAATGGTGGAACTGTCCACGACCAGACAACCCTCTGGGGCATGGATGGCCGTGTGCCGGTCAAACACCTCGTTGACCTCAACGGCGGTGGGCAGCATGCTCAGCACGACATCCACGCCATCCATGGCATGAGCGTGATTGTTGCAGGCGATGACTCCCAGTTCGGTCAATGGAGACATCTTTTCTTCAGCGATGTCGTATGCGCGAACTTCAAAACCACCGGCCGCTAGATTACCGGCCATCGGGGCCCCCATATGTCCGGTGCCAATGACTGCGATTCGATTCATGTTGCTGCTTTCGGGTCAGAACGCCAGACGCATTGTATCCCTGAACCCGAATCCATGTTCAATCCGAGGCCGTATTTCTCTTCCAACCGTCTTGTTCTTGCATGTGGATGGCAAGATAATACGACCGCATTGCCCACATTCTCATCTCATCAGGTTGTCTTGCATTATGGATCGACTTGATTTTGGTCAGGTTCTTGATGGTGCAGAACGCAGCATCGGTTTCTACCTCCCGCATTCGTTTAACATGCTTCCTTTCATCTCGGCATTGGAACCGCTCAGAATCGCGAACCGTCTGTCGAAAAAGCGCCTGTATCAGTGGAGAGTCCTCAGCGATGATAATGTGGAGTTCATCCATGCATCCAATGGCATCACACTCCGGGTGGACCAGTCCATCAGCGCAAGAGGCAGTTTTTCCTTGATCGTGGTGTTGGGGCCATTCTATCCCAATTCGTTTTACAACCCGGCGGTCCTGGAGTGGCTTCGTGAAGAAGGGGAGAAAGGTACCATCATTGCAGGACTGGAAACCGGCTGCTACTTGCTGTCCGAAGCCGGTCTGCTGGATGGAGTACGTTGCACGACCCACTGGGAAAGCATGGCGGATTTCAAAGAGAAATGGCCCCACCACAGGGCTTCCATGGAGGTTTATGAAGTCGACCAGCAACGTCTGACCTGTTCGGGGGGGGTGGCTTCCCTGGATATGATGTTGTACGTGATTGAGCAACACCATGGACATGAATTGGCGGCCTCGGTGTCGGATAACATGATTCATCCACATATTCGTCATGGTTGGGAACCCCAACGAATGGATGTCCGGTCGAGGACCGGAGTGAGTCATCCGGATTTGGTGGAGTGCATCGAATTGATCGAAGCCAACATTGAGCAGCCTCTGACACCAGCTGAATTGGCGAGCCTGGTGGGGATCTCCAAACGCCAGTTGGAACGACTGTTTCGGCGTTATCTCCACACCACGCCCGCCCGCTATTATCTCTCTCTCAGACTGGAGACTGCCCGACGGATGCTGGAAAACAGTGCGATGAAAATCATTGATGTGGCGATTGCCTGTGGTTTCAAATCAGCCGGTCATTTCAGCAGCCGATACTACTCCAGCTTCGGGGTGACGCCCCGTGATTCCCGACGGGAACGGTAATTTGGCTGGCCGGTCTTGTTGGTCGATTCGTCCTGGACCATAATGTCGTCATGATGAGCATGAGTCAAAGCGTTTTGACTGACGAAAACTTCGCAAGATATTTGTTCCCTACATCAATCTAATCGTCATGGCGAGTCGCAGAGCAGGTGGCAGAGAGGCGCGCAAGGCATTGCGGTCCGCGCCGCTGTCGGAGTCAGAAAAACCGGTCTGGCCCGGATTGAGTGGAGGACGATACCGGCCACTTGAATCCGAGGAAATGGACCGGATTCACCAGACCATTTTGGACTTGCTGGAAGAAGTGGGCTTTTCTAGAAGTATTCCCAGTTGCATCGAGACGGTTACGTCGGCCGGGGGGATTTACCGCGATGGGAGACTCCGGTTTCCGCGGGCACTGGTGGAAGATACCATTGCCCATGCCGCCCGCGACATCACCCTCTATGGACAGGATCCGTCCCGAGACATTTGGCTGTCTGGCAGCCAGGTATATTTCGGTACCGCGGGTGCGGCAGTCCATGTCGTGGATGACTGGAAGCGTCATCCGAGCTATCCGGGAAAAAGTCGATATCGGGAATCCACCCTGCAGGATCTTTATGATGCAGCCCGAGTGGTGGACCGCCTGGAGCACCTGCATTTTTTTCAGCGCTGTATGGTCGCCCGGGATATTGAAGAGCCCCGGGTCATGGACCTCAATACCACCTATGTGTCGGTTGCGGGGACCACCAAGCATTGCGGTCTGAGCTATGTGGATCCGAGTCATGCCGAGGAAGGACTGCGCCTGTTGCATGAAGTAGCGGGTGGAGAAGACCGGTGGCGCGCCCGGCCGTTTGCGAGTCTGTCCTGTTGTTTCGTGGTGCCGCCCCTGCGATTCGCGGAAGATGCCTGTCGCGTGATGGAGGTTTGCATCCGGGGCGGCATGCCGGTGCTGCTGTTGGCCGCTGGTCAGGCCGGGGCGACCAGTCCGGCTTCTTTAGCCGGTTCCGTCGTTCAGGAATGGGCTGAAGTATTGGGGGCTCTGGTCTATGCCAATGCCCTCGTCCCCCAGCACCCCTGTATATGCGGTCCATGGCCTTTTGTATCGGATCTACGGACAGGTGCCATGAGCGGTGGAAGCGGCGAACAGGCCGTGCTAATGGCTGCTTGTGGCCAGATGGGGCGGTACTATGATCTGCCCACTGGTATCGCGGCCGGCATGGCGGACTCCAAGCTGCCCGATGCTCAGTCTGGCTACGAGAAGGCCTATACACTGGCCCTGGCGGGTCACAGTGGCGCCAATATGATTTATGAATCGGCCGGCATGCAGGCCAGTCTGCTCGGGTTCAGTTTCGAAGGTTGCACCATCGATAATGATATGATGGGCGCCATCAACCGGACCATCAGAGGGGTGGAAATCAACGATGACAATATGGCCTTGGAAACCATCCGGGATGTCTGTCTGAATGGCCCTGAGCACTTTCTGGGTCATCAGGCCACGTTATCCCGGATGCAGCGGGACTATGTCTATCCGGATATTGGAGACCGTCTTCCGCCAGCCGAATGGGTGAATCTGGGGGCCGAGCCGATTGAACTGAAGGCGCGTCGGCGAACCCAGGAAATTCTCGCCTCCCATTTTCCCTCTCACATCTCTCCAGGCGTAGATGAAAAAATACGGAGGCAGTTTGACATCCGCATTCCAAGGGACCAAATGCAAACAACCCGATGAAACACAGTGGCTTCAGATGACCGAACACCAGGAAAACAAATTGCCGTCCCAGGCCCGCGTCGTGATCGTTGGTGGCGGGATGATGGGGTCGAGCCTTCTTTATCATTTGGCACAGGAGGGCTGGACGGATAGCCTGCTCATCGAAAAGGGGGAGTTGACGTCCGGGTCCACTTGGCATGCTGCCGGTCAATGCCCGAGTTTTATCGCTGATTACAATATGGCGAAGATCCATGACCATGGCGTCAAGCTCTACCCGCAACTGGAGGCACTAACCGGACAATACGTCAGTTGGCATGGTTGTGGCGGTATCCGTTATGCCCTGAAACCGGCCGAGGTGGACTGGTTTCATCGGGTGGCGGCCGTGGGCAGGCTCATTGGCTTTGATTGCGAAATCATCGATCCTCCGAAGATCAGGCAACTGGTGCCAGATGCCAATATTGATGGGGTGCTGGCGGGGGCCTGGACCTTGAATGACGGTCATGTGGATCCGGCGGGGGCCTGCCAGGCGATGGCAAAGGGAGCGCGTCAGCTTGGGGCTCAGATTGTGACTCACAATCGAGTCTTGAGTATTCATGCTAGGGTGTCAGGGGAATGGGAAGTGGTCACGGAGCAAGGGGCCGTCATGGCCGAACATGTGGTGAATGCGGCGGGTTGCTATGCCCGGCAAGTGGCCCAGATGGTGGGAACCGATATTCCCATGATCAATATGAAACACACCTATCTCGTCACGGATACCGTACCGGGATTTCTGGAAAGCGATATCGAAATGCCAGTGATCCGTGATCCCTATCCCTCGTCGTATTATCGGCAGGAGCAAAAGTCGGCCCTCATCGGGATTTATGAAATGGAGAATTCCCAAGAGTGCTGGACACATCGTGGAGGCTGGCCGGAATGGGATTCTCAGCATGAGTTGTTTGATCCGGATTTTGATTGCATCATGCCGTATGTCGAAAGAGTGATGCATCGGGTTCCCTTGTGGAAAGAACTCGGCATCAAGCGGGTGGTTTGTGGTGCCATCCCGCATACGCCGGACAGCAATCCGTTTTTGGGCCCAGCTGCCGGAATCAGGAACTTCTGGCACTGCAATGGCGCATCGATCGGGATTGCGGCCGGCGCCGGCGCCGGCAAGTACCTGACCCAATGGATGATCCACGGGGATGCCGAAATCAACATGGCAGGGGTCGATCCGCGTCGGTTTAGTGATTTCGCTCCCGGAACCTACACCAAGGCGAAGTCCCATGAAGACTATGAGCACATGTACAAGCTGCATCTGCCAGGAGAGGAGCGCCCTGCCGGACGCAAGTCGCGCACCACCCCGATTTATGATCGACTGGCCTTGCAGGGTTGTGTCTTTGGTGAAGTCAATGGTTGGGAGCGACCCAAGTGGTTTTCACTTGACGAGCGGGAAGAGGAACTGGGTTTTCGGCATAACAATGTGTTTGATGTGGTGGCGAGAGAATGCCAGGCGGTTCGGGAACGAGTGGGGTTGCTTGAGTTGTCCAGCTTTGCCAAGTTCGAGGTGACTGGCCAAGATGCCGGAGCCATGCTGGACCGCATCAGCGCCAATCGCATGCCGCGTAAGGTGGGGGGGCTCGTGTTGACTCATTACCTGTCCCCCGTAGGTCGGCTAAATGGCGAGTCGACGGTCTGTCGATTGGTAGAAGATGGCTATTATGTCCTGTCGGGGGCCAACTGCGAGGAACGCGATTGGTCCATTCTTCGACAGGGCATACGGCCTGATCAAGAGATCCAAGTCAGCAATATCACCGATGCCCGAGGGGTTCTGGTCCTTGCCGGACCGCAGGCCCGACGGGTGCTCGAGAAATTGACCCCGGCGGATCTTTCCAACCGGGCCTTTCCTTGGCTGACGGGTCGCCGAATCCATGTCGCGGATGTCGCCGTTGATGCCCTGCGGGTGAATTACACAGGGGAACTCGGATGGGAGCTCCATTGCCCCATGGATCGTTTGCTGGCCGTGTACGAGGCAATATGGGAAGCTGGCAGGGAGTTCGGCATGGCAAATTTCGGTACCTATGCCCTGAACTCGCTTCGTATCGAAAAGGCCTACAAGGGTTGGGGCGCGGAACTGACCAATGAGATCAGTCCTATTGAAGCCGGTTTGGACCGATTCTTTCGTGAGGACAAGGGCCGATTTGTTGGACGTGATGCCGTGCTGGAGATTCGAAGGCAAGGACCTGAAATCGGTATCGTGTATTTTGAAGTCGAAACGGGTGACAACGATGTAGCCGGGGGAGAGCCACTGCTTGATGGAGACTCTGTGATTGGGGTGACCACTTCCGGGGGGTATGGTCATACGACTGAAAAGAGTCTTGGTTTCGGATATGTCCAGCGAGGATATGCCGAGCCTGGCGCCCGCTTTCAGGTTCAGCTGCTGGGCGAGATTCGCGGAGTGACCGTGCTGGATGGTCCAGTGTGGGATCCGGCGTCGCGGCGCCCCCGAAGCTGAACCATTCCATCACCATCCGATTCCAGCACAATGTTACATCACGCAAATTCCGACTCGCACACCATCATTCACGCATGATCCGGGACACGGTCCCTCCCGCCGCCATGCAATCCATACCGCCACCAGTCATTTTCATTTTTTCCACTATCGGTGGACTGATGTCCAGAGGGTTATTTTTCGCTGACGATGTAGACGATCCAACTTGGGTCGTCTTCTCCGATGTCGGTCGGTAGGAATTCCCCGTTGCCTTCACCGGTTGCTTCATCGGTGCCTTCCCAGTACACCTGCACCTTCCTGAAACCGGCCTCATTCAGAATCTCCCGCAATTCAGGTACCGTCCACAGGCGCCAGTCATAAGTGAACGCCTTTCGGATCCAGGAACGATCCTTGAAGCGAAAGTGAATATGGCAGAGCATGTGACCCGTGATGGGATTGTATTTTGCCTGATCCCAATAATAGGTGAAATTTTTGTATTTCGTTTTTTCCTTGACCACCTTGTAAGAATCGTAACCACCATAGGCATCAATGATCAGGAGGCCATCTTCCTTGAGACCGTTATGAGCTTGGGAAAAATAATGCCGTAATCGGTTACGGGTTTTGAACAACTGATAACTGAAGTTCATCGCCAAAATCACGTCCACTGCTTCACAGTCCGTCTGGAGCACATCCTGGTTGAATAGGCGGATACGCGTACGCTCTTTATGGCTAAGGCGGTCTACATTGTGTTGCAGCCCCCAATCCAGGACTTCCTGATCCAGGTCGAGGCCGAAGGCGATGTTGGATTTCCGGCGACGGATCCATTCACAGCTCGTGTTGGCGGTACCACAGAAATCCTCACGCAGGGACTGGGCCCGCTTTCCCCGAATGGACCGGTATGTGTCATCCACAAAGTCAATCTCTGATTCGACACACTGAACGGCCTCTTCGTAGCAGGCATACTTATCAGCAGCCTGGGCGAGGGAGCCATGTGGAGCATCATCTTTTTTTCCCATCAGGTTTGTATCCGGCGGTTACAATGAAGGCCTATTCTACTGATGAGACTTTGCTGATGGGGATACGTCGATTAATTCTTCTGCGACATGCCAAGTCCGACTGGAACAGTGGGGCGGCAACAGACTTTGATCGTCCGTTGAATCACCGCGGTCGTCAGGATGCTCCACGGGTCGGAAGATGGCTGCAATTGCATGACCTGGTTCCAGACGTGACTTGCTGCTCCACCGCCTGTCGGACGCGTCAGACCTTGGCGGGAGTCATGACCGGCTTTCATGCAGATATTGCGGCTCCCTATTTTCTGGATGAGTTGTATCACGCCAGTGAGCACCAGATCTCATCTATGGTCGAACGGTTTTTGCCTGACCACGGAACGCTGTTGATTGTGGGACACAATCCCGGTCTGGAAATGGTGTTGCTTGGCTATTGTCCCGATGTGCGCATACCGCCCGATGGCAAATTGATGCCGACCGCCACGGTTGGCGTGCTGGATTTTTCAAGGTCCGGTTCGCCGGTTCTTGAACGCATTGTCCGGCCTCGCGAGTTGTGACTGGATTGTCATGCCGGGAAATTGCAAAAAAACCGCTTGCATCGGTTGCATTGCCATGGGCTTATCTGGTATGTTCTCAAAATAGAGAACAAAAAGCCCACACTCGTGATGTTCCTTTCATTCCGACCAATTTTTACCTGTTCAAAGAGAAACGATAAATGAATATGGATCCTAACAAGCGTAAAGCGCTGGATGCAGCGCTGGGCCAGATTGATCGTCAATTCGGCAAGGGCGCTGTGATGCGTCTGGGCGGTGCGACCATTGCCCAGGATATTCAGAGCTATTCCACCGGTTCGCTGGGACTGGACATTGCCCTGGGAATCGGTGGCCTGCCCCGCGGGCGAGTCATTGAGATTTATGGTCCAGAATCCTCCGGCAAAACCACCCTCACGTTGTCCGTCGTCGCTCAGGCGCAAAAGCAAGGTGGGACTGCTGCGTTCATTGATGCCGAACATGCCCTTGATCCGGCCTATGCGGAGCGACTGGGCGTCGATATCGATGAATTGTTGGTCTCCCAACCAGATACGGGTGAACAGGCCCTGGAAATTGCCGACATGCTGGTTCGCTCCGCTTCAGTGGATGTCATCATTGTGGACTCCGTCGCTGCCTTGACTCCCAAGGCCGAAATTGAAGGAGAGATGGGCGATTCCCATGTGGGGTTGCAGGCGCGACTGATGTCGCAGGCCTTGCGCAAGCTCACGGCGAACATCAAAAAGTCCAATACCATGGTGATTTTCATCAATCAGATCCGGATGAAAATCGGGGTTATGTTTGGCAATCCCGAAACCACTACCGGTGGCAATGCGCTGAAGTTCTATTCCTCGGTGCGTCTCGACATTCGGAGAATCGGTGCGATTAAAAAAGGCGATGAGGTCATTGGCAATCAGACTCGTGTCAAGGTCATCAAGAACAAGGTCGCTCCGCCCTTCAAACAGACCGAATTCGACATCTTTTACAATGAGGGGATTTCCAAGCAAGGGGAACTGATTGATCTCGGTGTGGCGGCAGATATTATTGAGAAATCAGGTGCTTGGTATAGTTACAATGGTGATCGGATCGGCCAAGGCCGAGACAATGTTCGGACATTTCTCAAGGAAAATCCGGAGATTTCGGATGAAATCGAAAAAATCATTCGGGAGAAGAAGGATGTGCGGCAATCCGGGGTCAAGGGAGTCGTTCCGATCAAAGACGGAAACTCTCCGGTGACTGCAGGCACCGCACGGGAAACCGGATAGGGATCGTTCCGAATGGATATTTTTCAAGTCACTCGGAAGGCATTGACTCGGGAGGCGGTCGCGGCGGATGAACGATTTGACCCACCTGAATTCCGTCGACCATGAGGTCCACCAGCAATTGAAGGACCGTGCCTATCGATTGCTGGCTCGCCGGGAACATAGCACTCATGAGCTCCGCCAGAAACTCACTCGGTACGACAGTCATGGACATCTGACGGATGTGTTGTCGGCACTGACTGCGGAAGGTTCCTTGTCTGACCTTCGATTTGCTAGGGCACTGGGACGGTCCCGTGTTCTGTCTGGAAAGGGACCGAGGATTCTGGAGCAGGCCTTGCGCAGTCATCGGCTCCGGGAAGACATTGTTCAATCCGTGATGACTGACTATCAGGATCTTTGGCTTGACTTGGCGGCTGATGTGCGCCGAAAAAAGTTTGGTGATGCGGTACCAGACAGTTTTGAGGTCTGGGCAAAGCAGGCCAGATTTCTTCAGCAAAGGGGATTTACCACCGAGCAAATCGGTACTTATGCGGGTCCCTGAAATGTTGGCATTGAATCCATTTTCGAGCGATTGTTGGTTATGATCGCACCTCGAAAGCAGATGATGTCACCTTGATGATGAAAACCTCCGAGATCAGAAGTCGGTTTCTTGACTATTTCAGGCACCGGGGTCACCAGATCGTGCCGAGCAGTTCGTTGGTGCCGGGGAATGATCCCACATTGCTGTTCACCAATGCGGGCATGGTGCAGTTCAAGGATGTCTTTCTTGGCGATGAGAAGCGAGACTATGTCCGTGCAGTGACGTCACAACGATGTGTTCGAGCGGGTGGCAAGCACAATGACCTTGAGAATGTCGGGTATACCGCGAGGCATCACACGTTTTTCGAGATGCTGGGCAATTTCAGTTTCGGCGACTATTTCAAGCCACTCGCCATTGACTATGCATGGGAGCTACTGACCCAGGATTTCGGCCTGTCTCCGGAAAAGCTCTGGGTGACCGTGTTTGAGGAAGATGACGAGGCGGAGGATTTATGGGCCAATCGCATCGGGATACCATCCAGCCGCATTGTTCGCATTGGTGCCAGGGACAATTTCTGGCAGATGGGCGATACCGGTCCTTGCGGTCCTTGCTCGGAAATATTTTACGATCATGGACCTACAATCGCCGGTGGGCCACCCGGCTCACCGGAAGAAGATGGAGACCGCTATATTGAAATCTGGAATCTGGTTTTCATGCAGTTCAACCGTGATGCGGAAGGCACTTTGACACCATTGCCCCAACCCGCTGTGGACACTGGCATGGGATTGGAGCGGATGGCGGCTGTCATGCAAAAGGTACATAACAATTATGAGACAGACCTTTTTGCGAATTTGATCACGGCCGCGGGTCATGTGCTGAATACTCGGGACCCTGAAAACAAATCGCTTCGCGTGGTGGCGGATCACATCCGATCCACCGCTTTTTTGGTGCTTGATGGAGTCATACCGTCCAATGAGGGGCGGGGGTATGTTTTACGTCGCATCATCCGGCGTGCGGTGCGACATGGATATCAATTGGGCAGTCGGGCATCTTTCCTGCATCGCTTGGTATCGCCTTTGGTCCAGGAAATGGGGGATGCCTATCCGGATCTCAGGGATCAGCAAGGTCGGATCGAAAAGGTACTGCATACAGAAAATGACAAATTCAATGAAACCTTGGACCAAGGCTTCAAAATACTCGATCGGGAAATGGGAACCATGCCGGGAAACACTCTCGATGGAGAATTGGCATTTCGACTCTATGATACCTATGGGTTCCCTTTGGACCTGACCGCCGATGTGGCCCGGGAACGTGGACTGATGATTGATCAGTCTGGATTTGACCAAGCCATGAAGCGGCAGCGTGAAATGGCCCGGGCCGCCAGTCGATTCATCGTCAGTAAACAGGTTCGGTTGGAAAAAATCGAGCCGACACGATTCCGTGGCTATCGCACCTTATCGCAAGCAGTGGAAGTGGCAGCGTTGGTGTGTGAAAAGAAAGAGGTGGCCGCCCTGGGAGTCGGTCAGAAGGGCATGTTGATCACTCACGAAACGCCGTTCTATGCGGAAAGTGGGGGTCAGGTCGGAGATCAGGGAGAAATCCGGTTCGAGAACTCCCGTTTCGTGGTCAAGGACACCTGCTATTTGGCCAACCGGATCATCGCGCATGTGGGTGTCGTGGAGGAAGGCGATATTCGGGTGGGCATGTGCGGGATGGCCAATGTGGACTCGAGTCGCCGGCAGGGTAGTGTCCACCATCATTCCGCGACCCACCTCCTGCACGCCGCGCTGAAAGCCGTTCTGGGGGATCATGTCGAACAGAAGGGATCACTGGTGGCTGTAGACCGGTTGCGATTTGACTTTTCCCATGGCGAAAGGATTTCTGGTGATCAGGTGCGTGCTCTGGAAGATTTGGTCAATGCCCAGATTCGTCGAAATCAGGAAGTCGAGGTGGAGATCATGGAACTCACCGCTGCCAAGGCGGCGGGGGCAGAAGCGTTGTTCGGTGAGAAGTATGATCATGATGTCCGGACCATTCGGATGGGGGAGTTTTCGTTCGAGTTGTGTGGTGGCACTCATGTGCAGCGAACCGGCGATATCGGGTTTTTCAAGATCGTTTCGGAGGCAGGAATCGCCGCTGGTATTCGACGGATAGAAGCGGTCGCGGGCGCGGCGGCGGATCAGTGGACGAACCATCAGTTGTCACTGCTTGATGCTGCTGCGGAGACCCTTCGGGTGTCGCCCGACCAACTATTGACCCGATTGGAGGTTTTGCTGCAGCAGCAAAAAGACCAGGCAAGACAGGTGCGGGCGCTGCAGGAAAAAATGGCCACCGCGGATCATTCGATGAATACCATGCGCGAGATGAATGGCACTCGGGTGGCTGTCGTGCGACAGGATGATGCCGACATCAAAACCATGCGTTTGATGGTGGACCGATGGCGGAACAAGCTGCAAAGTGGATTGGTCATGGTCGCCGGGGTGAACCAAGGCAAGGTGACCATCATTGCTGGAAGCAGCAAGGATATTGCGGCACGATTCCCAGCGGATGAACTGGTGGCGCACCTGGCCCCCATGGTGGGGGGAAGAGGAGGCGGCAAGCCTGAACTGGCGCAAGGGGGTGGTAGCCAGGTGGCGGCGGTGGATTCATTGTTTGATGCCTCCTTTCAGTGGATCGAATCGCGTCCCTGATGGGGTGGATACGACCGAATCCTACCATGGAATATGGTAACCGACCGCAGATGGATTTCATCCGACGAATCCCCTGATAGCCCTGGATCCCGACGCGGGAAACTCATCCTTTCACACTTTACAATCTTTCTGGAAAACGTTTTAATCGCGCCCCGTTTCATTGCCTCTCGGAGACTTGACGTTGGTGCTGTTGGTTGAAAAATACGGTGGAACCTCGATAGGCAGTATCGACCGGGTTCAGGTCGTGGCGCAGGGGATAGCGGACAGCGCACGAAGAGGCCACCAGATGGTGGTGGTCGTTTCGGCGATGAGTGGAGAAACCAGTCGATTGCTGGAGCTGGCCCGCTCGGTGCATCCACAGCCGCCTGCACGGGAAACCGATGTCTTGGTATCGACCGGAGAACAGGTGACGATCGCCTTATTGGCTATGGCACTGGAAGCCATCGGAGTACCCGCGCGCTCCTACACGGGTGGACAGATTCGGATACTGACTGACGAGATTCATGGGAAGGCACGGATCAAGAAAATCGATGCGGCCAATGTGAAAAGGGACCTGGCAACAGGTCGGGTCGTAGTGGTCGCAGGGTTCCAGGGAGTGGACGGGGAGAACAACATCACGACGTTGGGACGAGGCGGTTCGGATACGACAGCGGTAGCCATGGCGGCGGCGCTGAAAGCGGATGAGTGTCGCATCTACACGGATGTAGATGGGATTTATACCACCGATCCCAGAATCGTCCCGGAAGCCCGTCGATTGGATCGGATCACATTTGAGGAGATGCTGGAACTGGCCGGTGCCGGCGCCAAGGTTTTGCAAATCCGGGCGGTGGAGTTTGCTGGAAAATACAACGTGCCGTTACGGGTATTGTCCTCCTTTGAGTCCGGCCCCGGCACCCTGATTACTTATGAGGACAATATGATGGAAAAGCCGTTGATTTCCGGGATTGCGCTGAACCGGGACGAGGCCAAGGTGACGGTCCGTGATGTACCGGATCGTCCCGGCATTGCCGGTACACTCCTTGGGCCGATTTCCGATGCCCATATCGTTGTGGACATGATCGTCCAGAATGTTGGCTTGGATGGCATGACGGACTTTACCTTTACGGTCTCGAGTGGGGACTTGGCGCAATGCCTGAAACTGCTGAAACCCGTGGCTCAGGCACTCGGGGCCACCGAGGTAGTGGGTGATGCCAACCTCGCGAAGATTTCTGTAGTGGGGGTCGGCATGCGGTCTCACGCAGGCATTGCGACTGAAATGTTCCGGGCACTGGCGGACAAAGGAATCAACATCCAGATGATTTCCACTTCGGAAATCAAGATCTCGGTAACCATTGATCTGGAGTATGCCGAGCTCGCTACCCGAATACTCCATAAGACCTTTGGTTTGGAATAATTTTTTCTGCCTTCGGACTGTGAAGGCGACATTGGACAGCCTGCAGGAATTATTTTCTATAAATTTCGTTTTATAGAAAAACCATAGTCAAAAACTGGATAATTTAGTATAGCATCGGTATTGTAAACGCTTACGAAAAAGTTTAGCCTTACCGTAGGAAGCAGCACACCAAACAGTGGGGTGGTTCGGTAGGGCAATTTCGATGCGGCATCAACTTATGTGGGACCTGTTTTTTGGTCTCCGGATGCAGTCCATCCCCATCAATCATATCTCAACCAGAAAATGAGTTTTTCGGATTTCATACTTTGGAATAAATAACAGGAGAAATAGAATGTTAATCCTTACACGCAGAATCGGCGAGTCAGTTTTTATCGGTGAAGATATCAGAATGACTGTCTTGGGAGTTCGAGGTACGCAGGTTCGAATCGGAATCAACGCTCCTAAGAATGTTCCGGTCCATCGCGAAGAGATCTATTACCGGATTAAGAATGAGCAGTCCGGTGGTGGCGGTCACTACGAGAACGGTGATGGGGGTTATGATCAGGACTATAACAATAGCGACCTCTACACCCAGCCACCGGATGATTCCCACTACGGAGACCCCCACAACACCTGATCTTCCCGCAGTTTTACGGCACAAAGTTTCGGCCGCTTGGTGTACACTCGTCCACCATGGAGAGATGGCCGAGTGGCTGAAGGCGCGCCCCTGCTAAGGGTGTATACGTTAACCGCGTATCGAGGGTTCGAATCCCTCTCTCTCCGCCATCCATGGTTCTTTGAACCGCGCCCGTAGCTCAGTTGGATAGAGTACCTGGCTACGAACCAGGGGGTCGGAGGTTCGAATCCTTCCGGGCGCGCCACTTTCGTCGTGCAGAATCAATTGGCCACAATTGATCCGCCAACCATGGTGGGTTCGCCAACCACCTCTTCCGAAACAAGGAGCGGCAGTGGGGCCTCATTCCGTCTTGATGTGCTATGGAGACTGGGCGAACAGCGGCTTCATCATCAGGGAAAATCCTGACTCTTGGCCACAACACAAGGTGGTTTGGTTAGGGATGTTGTTGGCCGTCATGGCACCATGACTTCACAGTGATGACCTGACCGATCACCGATCACCGATCGGAATTTTCTATCGATTCAATAGAAACAATCGAATTTACAAATTAACCCGAGTTGCGCAACAATGGCGTAATTCTATCTATAAGCATCGTTACAGATCAGGAGTTGAACAATGAGCAACCAAGGTAAATGCCCCGTCACCCATGCGGCGGGCGGAGGGACTTCTAATCGGGTCTGGTGGCCCAACCAGTTGAATCTGGACATTCTGCGACAGCATTCGTCCGCCCACAGCCCAATGGACGACGATTTTAATTATGCCAAGGAATTCAGCAAGTTGGACCTAGGCGCTGTTAAGCAGGAGCTCACCGACCTGATGACTGACTCACAAGACTGGTGGCCAGCGGACTATGGTCATTACGGCCCGTTTTTCATCCGGATGGCCTGGCACAGTGCCGGGACTTACCGTACCGGCGATGGCCGGGGTGGTGGGGGAACCGGCAATCAGCGGTTTGCGCCGATTAACAGCTGGCCCGACAACGTAAACCTTGACAAGGCTCGCCGCCTGCTGTGGCCGATCAAGCAGAAGTATGGTCACAGTATTTCCTGGGCCGACCTCTTTATTCTCGCGGGTAACGTGGCCCTGGAATCCATGGGCTTCAAAACCTTTGGTTTTGCCGGGGGCCGTGAGGACATCTGGGAGCCGGAAAAGGACATCTACTGGGGCCATGAAAAAACCTGGTTGGCAGATGAGCGCTATTCCGGTGAGCGTGACCTGGAAAACCCGTTGGCGGCTGTTCAGATGGGACTGATCTATGTCAACCCGGAAGGGCCCAACGGAAAACCCGATCCCCTTGCATCCGGGCGGGATGTGCGCGAGACCTTTGCGCGCATGGCGATGAACGATGAAGAGACCGTGGCACTGACCGCTGGAGGTCACACGTTCGGTAAATGTCATGGTGCCGGGGATGCTTCTTTGGTTGGACCAGAACCAGAAGCGGCTACGATTGAGGAGCAGGGCCTGGGATGGAAAAGCCGCCATGGCAGTGGTTTGGGTGCGGACCAAATCGGCAGTGGATTGGAAGGTGCTTGGACCCCCACGCCGACGACTTGGGATAACAGCTACTTGGACATGTTATTCGGCAATGAATGGGAGTTGACCAAAAGTCCGGCCGGGGCCTGGCAATGGACGCCAAAAGAAACGACGGACAGCAATCAGGCACCGGCTCCCGACGATGCTACAAAAAAGACACCGATCATCATGACTACGGCGGACATGTCGATGCGCATGGACCCGATCTACGGCCCTATCGCCAAGCGGTTTCATGAGAATCCGGACGAATTTGCGGATGCCTTCGCTCGGGCATGGTTCAAGTTGACACATCGCGACATGGGTCCACGTAGTCGTTACCTAGGTGCTGAAGTGCCTGCGGAAGAGCTGATCTGGCAGGATCCCATTCCGGCGGTTAACCATCCGCTGGTGGATGACACCGATGTCGCTTCCTTGAAAGCCAAACTTTTGGATTCGGGACTTTCCGTTTCGGAACTGGTTTCCACTGCCTGGAGTTCCGCGTCCACCTTTCGTGGATCCGATATGCGTGGGGGAGCCAATGGGGCTCGCATCCGATTGGCTCCACAGAAGGATTGGGAGGTCAATCAGCCCCATACGCTGGGCAAGGTCCTGGATGTGCTGGAAGGCATTCAGGCCGACTTCAACGGTTCCCAATCGAACGGCAAGCGAATCTCGCTGGCTGACGTGATTGTTCTGGGTGGATGTGCGGCGGTGGAAAAGGCAGCGAGTGACGGTGGCTATGATGTGACCGTACCCTTTTCACCGGGGCGGATGGATGCGTCCGCAGAGCAGACGGACGTGGAATCGTTTGCGGTGCTTGAACCCAGCGCGGATGGATTTCGCAATTATCAAAAAGCGAAATATGCGGTTTCCCCTGAGGAACTGCTCGTTGATCGGGCGCAACTGCTCACGCTTACCCCACCGGAAATGACCGTTCTGATGGGCGGTCTGCGCGTGCTGAATACCAACTCGGATGGTTCGGCCAATGGGGTCTTTACCCACCGACCCGGCATCTTGGGCAATGACTTTTTTGTTCATCTGTTGGATATGGACACCCAGTGGGCGCCCATGGCGGGCGATGGCGATACCTACGAAGGGACCAGTCGCCATACCGGCGACAAGAAATGGACCGCAACGCGGGTGGACTTGGTGTTTGGCTCCAACAGCGAGTTGAGAGCCCTCGCCGAAGTGTATGCGCAGGATGATGCCGGACAAAAATTTGTCAACGACTTCGTGGCGGCCTGGAACAAGGTGATGAACCTGGATCGGTTCGACTTGCGTTAAGCTGCAATCGGGGCAGCACACCTTCTGTGAGGGGTGCTGTTCCCTTGCCGTCTTTAGTGACGATAGCACAGGTGACGGGATGGTCGCCGGGGTCGATTGATCCGGCGGAATCTGGCAGGGACGCCTCACCACTGCAGGTGTTGTTTGCCCGTACAACTGTCTGGTGAAGAGGTTCGTGACCTGATTTATCGCACTCGCCGCAATTCCCGCTAAATCCGGGAAGCCAGCCAATCCGGGGGGGGCAGTCCATCCAGGACCGGCTTGTCGTATTCGTCTATCAGCACCACCACTTGTTGGTCGGTGGTGAACTGCAGCCGATCGATCAGGCTCCGCAAACGGGTCGAGCCGGTATCGGATTCGGTGTCGGGCGTCAGTTGATGACGGCGTTCGATGCTGTGCAACTAGCGCAGCATGTCCTTGTCCAGTTCACCAGGTTCACGAAATTTTTCGCTAAAACTGAGCCGTACCACGGGGTAGGTCGTCTGCCAGTCCCACTGATCGTGGATGTCCAGACCCCGGAACAGCGGCTCGTGGCCCTCGAACAGGGCCTGCAGGGTGGAGACCAGCAGGGTCTTGCCGAAGCGATGCGGGCGGGACAAGAACCAGTAGCGCCCTGTCCGAGTCAGCTTCTGCAGGTGGTCGGTCTTATCCACATAGTAGCAATTCGACGTGCGGAGACTACGGAAAGACGAATCCCCAATCGGCAGTGCCAGTTGGTTCATGATCGGCGGACTTTGGCAGGAGAGTGTCCGGTCATAGCATGCACCAGGCCAACCGTCATGGGCAGGGCGGAGGATCTCGGAAGGCTGCTTCCCACATGGCCGCTGGGACCAACACTCCGTGGACAGTAACCGTTATCAAGGGTGAGAATTATCCTGCGATTTCCTGATCACCTGCGACGAAACATGCTGGGCGTCACCCCGACCCGATTGTAGAAATGCCGACTGAAGCGACTGGCGTCTGTAAAGCCTATTCGAAAGGCAATCTGGGCTACGGTCAGTTGGGTGGTTTTGAGCAACACCTGGGCGCGGTTGATTCTGGCACTGATCACATATTGCAGCGGTGAAGCCCCCGTCGCCGCCTTGAACGCCCGAGAAAAATGGTAAGGACTCATCGTGGCAATACCGGCCAAATCCCTCAAGGAAAGATCATCGGCCAGATGGTCGTCAACATAAGCCATCACTCGCTTCAACCGCCGGTCTTCGATGCCCACAACTGCCGCCTGTTCGGGGTGGATTGACTGCACCAACTGCGCGGCGAGTGCCCGCGACATCGTCTCCCGATAGAGTATCCCTCCCGACGCAAAGTACTTGGCCCCCAGAATTAATTGTAGGGTCAGTGGGTCGAACGAGCCAGTCATCGGTGCGATGATATCCGACTTTTCCAAACCCACCTCGGCAAGTAGTGTGTCTTCAAAAGCGAGGGTCAGCACTTCCAGCTGCTCATCATATTCGCAGAGGCCTTCGCTGCCCGCCGGAAGTACCCAGCCTTGGTGTTTAGTCAGCGGGAGATGGGAACGGTGGTCCGAGCCCACGGCAAGATGATGAGTCGGCTGGTCATTCAGAAACACGCCCAGCGTCAGACGTGGAAGATAGAAACCGCCTCCACCTGCCACCAGCGACAATTCTTCCAGGATGATGTCCGTCATTGACTGCCCCAAACTTGGTTTCGGCCCCTAACACTCTATCGCACATTGATCGACAGATAAAGAGAATGAGTTTTTGGTCATGGTCTCCTTGGTGGTAATTGTCGGCTCATTCGATTCCCATTCGTTCCCCCTGTTGAATCCATTGTCGTGTTTCGGAGTATGGTGAACCTGACCCCCCGCACCCCGACTCCAGTTGATCTCAAGCATGAGGAGAACAGATTTTGGGGTTACTCAGCCAAACACCTCATGAACGGAGAAGTCAGTGAGTACCCTCTTTTCGGGTCACAGGGTAAAGGGAACGGATGGCGAAGTTACGGATGAGCAGGTCATGAAACATATTCCAGCAAATGTCATGACGACAGGATCAAATATGGCAATGGTTTTGATGTAACTGGGGAAGAGCAGAAGAACTGATGGGTAAATCTGAACCGCCATCCACCTGACAGAACCAGCCGATAAGGTTCGGACGATTTTTCTGTAGGGAACTGCCGATGGCTGGTATCGAACTCGCAAAAGACCTTTGACTTACAGGGGTTCACGCAAGATGGCATGAAAGATTAAGAAACGAGGACAATGTGAGTTTGGGCATAGCCCAGCGGCATGGTGGTTGAGCTGCATGTTGAGAGAATCTGGATGGGCTGGAGCAAGACCGATGAATTGACAAAGGTCACACCGGGTGTTATGGCTATAAATAGTCAGCGGTAAGATATGGAGTGCAGATATTCAAGACTAAGGCGTTTGATCGATAGCTTGCGTGAGAGTCGATGATACGACTTTGTGTGAGGCCGTGAGTCGAACCCGGAGCGGTTTGGTCGATACTAATCTGGGTGGCGGTGTTATCAAGCATCGCATCGCCCGCAGGGGTGGTGGAAGGTCGAGCGGGTTCCACACGACCGTGCTGTTCCCGTGACAAATTGGCGTTCTTTGTCTATGTCTTTGACAAGAATGCCCGGACTAACTTGCGCCGAGATGAGTTGGAGGCGTTCCGACGGTTGGCCGACCAGTACCTAGCACTTGATCGGGCAGGTCTGGCGGCAGCGCAAGCGTCTGGAGCAATAATAGAGGTGAGGTGCGATGACCAGACAATATAAGAGTAAAGCATTGGCTGCGGTGCATGAGGCGGCATTCGAGTTGGCTGATGCCGGAATCATGTCGAGGCAGACCATGCGAGAGTTCGACGAGATGTGTCTAACACTGGTCAAGAAGATGGAACCGGAGGATATCCGTGCGCTTCGGCTTCGTGAAAACGTAAGTCAGGCGGTATTCGCTCGCCACCTTAACGTGACAGCCGGGTTGGTGAGTCAGTGGGAGCGCGGTGAGAAGCATCCACGGGGCGCCTCGTTAAAACTACTGATGTTGGTCGAGAAGAACGGCCTCGGTGCAGTTGTCTGAAGTTATACACTGATTGAGCCTTTGTTATGACTTCTGGATTTCCGTCGCACTGGGGTTCCATCAAACGCAGGTGCCCGCATAATGGACCGACTGACACGCACCGGGAATGGGGACGGCAAAGCAGGAAATTCACTCTATAGTATGACTTGTAAAATATGTCCAGAGAGGGCGGATGATTTAGGGTATTCTTATCATGTTATGTTCTGATCGAGAGAAATGTGCCTTCAGCTTTTTTTGCAAAGGCCGGTAAAGCCTCAATATCTACGATCTTCAGCAATTCAATGCCGCAAGACGTCAGTTTGGCACCTTCCAACCTTGTGGAGGAATGGTATCTGGGAATGGTTTTGTGTGTGTGAGTGCAACTCAAGAGGATCGTATGGATGTACACATCCGTAATCTGGGTGGACAGGTCATTTTTTGTCAGGTTGATTAGTACCTCGTAGGATAGTCCCTCATGCTGAAGGGCATTTTGTCCGAGTTTTCCAGAGACTGCCGGTATGCGGGCATCTAGGATGTGTTTTCTGTCAGTAGTCAGTTGAATACTGACCGATACTGCTCGGCGGAATTGCCGGGCCGTTAAACGACTCATAGCACTCATCATGCGCAAAGTCCTGGGAGAACGAGCCTGGGCATTGTATTTCATCCGCCAGTATCCGTATGAAAGCCTCCCGCAAGTCCTTCTCAACCACTCCACTTTGCTGACTTCCTCGTAGAACGTGTGGAACCAACGTTCGGTAATGCTCTGGTCGCTGGCTACATCCGCTTTACCGGCGGCTTGATCCTGCACGTCAACTGCCTCACCGACACGCCGCACGGTCTCCATCGTCAACTCGTCGATGCGTCTTTGCCGTATCAACTGGTTGAACACGATCGGTACAGGTATCCCCGTAGCTTTGGCCACCTTCTCTGCTTCGTTGATGAGATTCTCGGTGCAATAGCGACGAAATCGGAATGCCAGAGCTTGGGCACCAGTTCCCACGAGGCCACCAGTCAGTTTGTCAATGGCTATGACAACCCTTGGAAGTTTGCATAAAAGCGGCTTGATCGCTGCTACAAATCCGACAACTCCCCGAGCAAATTTACATTTTCTGCTTTTCTTATTCGCCGACCATAGGTTGCACTTCTGGCTTATTGACAAGCAGATTCGTTCACCCGAAGGTATTCGTTGATGAACCTGTCGGTCTGTTCGGCAACAGCCTGAACAACGTAACCCCCGTCACCACCGTGGGTTCCAGCACCGCCTATATTCCATGTAGTGGCTATACCGGATGACAATAATGACATATCCATGAGGGTTTTGTTAAACATTAGACCAATCCCGAAGGCTCGACCCACAATGTTGACATTCAAATAGAGGTAAGATTGGAAAGGTCGCGTTAATACGTCAGTGTAAATCCGGGCACCCCGCAGTCGGCTGCCGACAGTGGTCTGTAACCGCTCCTCGGTCAACCCGATTTTCTCGGCATCGCTGCCCAAAGACTCTACAACCAATCCAACCGGGGCGCAGTTGTTCCACAGTTGGAACCGGTCTATTGTCACTTGGACAACATTATCCGCATCCTGTCCCTACACCGGAAAGCTATTAACTGTCAACAGGGTAGCGACAATGATGGCAATCCGTATGATGAGATAACGCTTCATGCCAAAAATTCAGCCTCCCCGCTGTTTGATCCACCAGCGTCCAAGTTTCATGTTCGGACGCTGGTTCTGTCCAACAATCTTTCCCGTACGTAGCAGGTTTCTAAGGGGCAGGCTGGGTCTGCTTGAGGAATCTTTCAGAAGACCGGCCTCGTCCACCCATTTTGCGGCCTCAATAGCACAAACTTCTTCATAGCCGCTTCTGGCAAGCCTTGACTGCAGGTGGCGATTGATGGCATCAATATTGGGCATTTTGCAGGACGGGTCGACGGTCAATTGAACTGCCGATTTTACCAAGGAGCGTGACGCCTCGTCCATGCTTATCTGGCGGTCCGAGAAATCGAACAATGCCCACCATGGCCATGATTTGGAGGATTTTCTTTCGTAGCTTATAATGGTGAATAGCCTAACCCTACGCTAATGCCCCGCTCGAGCCGCGAATATAGATGCCCATTCGCTTGAGAACCGAGGAATCATGCCTACATAGTAGTTGGTGGCATTAAGACAATGTACAATAAAACAACACAACATGTCCACTTTTGTACCTACATCCACTCATCAAGTCATTGAAGAGTTATCTGTACGTAGACCAGTGACATCAACTTCTAAATCTCGGTCGCGGCAAGTATTCAACACACCGAAGCTGGTTGTTTCAAAACGCTTGCGAAACCCGCCACCCGAACACGACCCCAAGGCGGAATACCCGCTCCGCTATATGGACAGACATCATCCTGAATTGCCACACGTCGTTAAGTTTTCCGGCGGCAGATCGAGTGGGATGCTCCTGTTCACTCTCCTGGAAAATGGCATTCTCCATCCTGATCGTGGAGACGTGATCGTGTTCAACAATACCGCCTGCGAGCACCCGTATACCTACAATTTTGTCAGGGAATGCAAGATCACTTCCGAGGAATACGGTATTCCGTTTTTCATGACTGAATTTCAGACCTATGAGGATGCCCGAGGCGGAGAATGGACCCGGTTGCCCTCGTATCGTCTGGTCAATGCTGACCCTTGGAGTGCAGAGAACCCGAACGGATTCCATTGGAGAGGAGAGGTATTCGAGGAACTCATGTCCTGGGCCGGATTTGTGCCCAATCAGTTCAGTCGAATCTGTACGAGAAATATGAAGCTAGAAGCCACCCGCCATTTCCTGCGGGACTGGTTTGCATGTGAGGATAGGATCCCGCATCTCGGACATTACGGGTCACAGCCACGAATTGAACCCGAGGTGATGTATGCCCGCCACCTACGCAACCGGGGCAGTGTCCCTGAACATATATATACAGAGAAAAGGACATACGCCTGGAACAGGCCCCATTCTCGACCGGAGCAGAAATATGCCGACTTCTCGGGGGCATGGCGGGCCATCGAATTCCGGGAGCATAATGGCAAGAAGTATGGGAATAAGGCTGTATTCGGCCAGGGAGGAGTGGAATATGTGGCATTTGTCGGCCTTCGGGGAGATGAGCCAATCCGGGTCGGGCGCGTCAAGGAAAGAAATGCGGGACCCGGGGCGGGAGGTTATGAAGGCGAACATGTCTACATGCCGCTTGCCGAGATGCATGTGACCAGGGAAGACGTGAATGTATTCTGGGACCGGCAGGAATGGGACCTCACACTGCCGAAAGCAGGCGGCCTGTCGAATTGTGTATATTGTTTCCTGAAGGGTGCGTCCACGCTAAAAAGTGTCCACAGGGAAATGGAAGCGACGAAGCAGAATGGTACTTTGCCGGGCTATGGTTCAATTGAAGAGACTCCTTGTGACATACAATGGTGGAAGCGGATAGAGAAGATGTACGGCCGTGATCTTCGTGCGGAAAACAGGGAGATTCGATCAAGCGACCCTATTGATTTTCTCGGGTTTTTTGGTGCGGGCAGCGGGTTCACTTACGATCTGCTATCGAATTCCGACGATACGGTACTTGATCAGTACAAGGACGAACTGTTGCCCTGCGACTGCACAGAGTAGCCATGCCTGACATTCCGATCTATCTCGACTGTCAATCGACCACCCCGATGGATCCTCGTGTGATGGAGGTTGTGTGCGAGTCGTTCCAGAAGTACTACGGCAATCCTCACGGCAGGCAACATTTCTATAGCCGCATGGCCGCAGATGCGATTGAGGAAGCGCGCAGTCGAGTAGCCTACTTGATGGGGGCATTTCCGCAGCGTATCGTATTCACATCCGGAGCCACGGAATCCTGTAATCTAGCCCTTCGTGGAGTCGCGCACGCTGCTTCGGGAGTGCGCAAGCGCATAGTAACGACGGCTACCGAACATGCTGCTGTTCTTGAAACCCTGCGAGCACTGGAGAAATCCGGTTTTGAGTCTGTGATTCTGCCCGTCGAATCGGACGGACGTATTGATCTTGACAGGTTGGAAGATACTGTTGATGACACCACCTTGATTGTTTCAGTCATGGCGGTGAACAACGAGATCGGAGTCATTCAGCCAATTCGTGAGATTGGAGACATCTGCCACCGCCACGGGACATTGTTCCACTCTGACGCCACACAGGCGCCGGGGCGCATTGCAATAGATGTGGACACCTGGAACGTTGATATGCTCACTATTTCGTCGCATAAAGTCTATGGACCCAAGGGGATTGGGGCACTTTATGTGGCGCATGATGAGTTTCTTTCACCGCTGCTGACTGGCGGCGGCCAAGAACGAGGTCTACGATCCGGCACCATTCCCACACCGCTTGTGTGTGGTTTCGGTGAAGCGGCGGACATTGCAGTGGAGGAGTGGGCTGATGATGCAGAGCGAATGGCCAGCTTGTCGGCTAGACTGTGGACCGGCTTGGAGGCTCTGTTTCCGGAATTCAACCGATTCGGATCACTGGAACACCGGGCCCCAGGGAGCATTAGTTTCGGCTTTCCTGGTATTTCCGGCGACAAGGTTGTAGCCATGGTGGAATCGGATATCGCCATTTCGACCGGTTCGGCTTGCGCTTCTCATGGTAATGAGGTTTCTCATGTCTTGGCCGCCTTGGGATGCTCCCGAGAAGTGGCGGCAACAGGCGTTAGGGTAGGTCTTGGACGATTCACGACTGAGACGGATATTGATTTCGCTTTGTCCGCTTTTGAACGCATCTTTCCTTGAGCCAACGTCTCGATTTTGTCCTTTGAATACACCCGATCTCATCTTTGGGCCGGATATGTCTGTATCTGGATTCACCCCAGCCGGGGTTTCCGCTTTTTCGGATCTTCGGGCGGCCGCGGTAGTGCGGGAACTGATCCAGAATTCACTGGATGCTGCCCTGATTGAGGCCGACGAGAAATGTGCCCAGGTACGATTCCGGAAATTCCAGTGTAATACGAGTGAAATTCCCGGCATTCACAGTTATCGAGAGGCATTCCAGCAGGCTATCGAAACCCAGACTCGATCAGGAAAGACAGAGATGCCGACCCAGGCACAGCTTGTAGTGGATCGAATCAATGGTGCTCTAAAGAAAGAGATACAGACAGTGCTTTCGATCATTGACAACGGCATTGGACTGGATGGGTACAGGATGTCTGCGTTGCTCAGCGACGGCGTTAGCGTAAAAGGTGGCACAGCCGCCGGAACTTATGGCAACGGACATACCGTTGCCATACCCGCCTCAAACCTCCGTTACATTCTGTATGGCGGCTTGACGAAGAAAGGTGAAACTCTGGCTTCAGGCCATGCTTTGCTTGCATCCCACAGAAAGTCTGGTCAGAAGGTGTCGGCTCATGGGTATTTCATTGAGTCCATGAATTCCCCGGACGATGATGTCGATTACACATTTCCACGTGAGTCACTTATTCCCAACCTCATCAAATCCGAGTTAGAGCATATCCACACCGAACACGGACACGGGGCAGCCATCATCATACCAGCATTCAACCAGTTCGAGAATCACAAGGAATCATTATGGGAAATCGTCTCTCAAGCTGCTGCCTGCAATTTTTTTCAAGCGATTCACTCGGAACAATTGATTGTTGAGGTTGAAGATCTTGTTGAGGAAGACGGCCCATCCGCAAATTCCCCAGACATCAAGATAGTGGACAAGAAAACCCTCCCCGGGATTCTTGCTGGATTGAGGGAAGAAAAAAGAATCGGCCGTCGGGGGGCATTCCTCTCGGGGGCGAAAGCAAATGAAGCCTATCAGACGCTCGTGAAGGGGAAGTCCAGTATCGTGAAGACATCCCATGGTGAGGTTGAGGTCAGTTTACGCATTCGTGACGAGGGCAATCCCAGTGTTGGGCTGTGCCGGAACGGAATGTGGATCACTGAAAATCTTCCGATGTTCCAGAATCAATTCCATGATCGGCAACCGTTTCAGGCACTGATTCTTCTTGATCCCGCACGGAGAGACGAGTTCTATGCGCTAATCCAGGAGGCAGAAACCCCACTGCACAATGAATTCGCACTCAAACCCATGTCTGACGAGAGACGAAAAAAACTGAAAACAGCTCTCGGTGAGATACGGAATTGGATTCAGGATAATGTGCCTGATGTGCCCTCTGATTCCTACAGCCCGGATGATATCTTGGCATTGCAGTTCTTCAACGAGGCAGAAGCTAAAGGGGGACCGAGGGGTAATCGAAGAATATTTTGGGGATCTCCCGTAACTACGGAAAAGCGTTTTCCCCATACCCGGCTGGGTCCAGAATCCGGCCTATCGGACGGATCCGGTTCCGATCAGGGAAATGGCGGATCGGACAAGCGAACGCAGCAGAGAGACACGGAAAAACCTCGTCGGCTCTCCGTGCCGTATTTCCGGGTGGTCTCCACACCAGACGGGCCGGACCGACAGAAGATACTGATCGATTGCAAATACGAATGTGAAAACGCAGAACTCCGCATTTTTGTTGATGAGAATATTGACGCCACCTGTGACAGACAGTCCACGTCACAGATATCACCACTGTTGCTGTCGGATGTCTCCATAGACGAGAAACAGGTGTCCAAGAATAATCTGCTTAAGAGCGAAAATGGGTATAACGGAATCGATCTCGGGACCCTTCAGGCTGAAACCGAAATTGTCATCAAGACAGAATACAAGATTCCCGAAAATGTGTTATCGATGATACCAGGAAATGCTCCCACCTTACGGGTTGAGATTGTTAGTCGGGAAGATAAGCCGGAGGCGACAGGCAACCCAAAGAACAAGGAGGGAAACAATGCCTGAGATTGTTACGGAAGCCGATTCCGCTTCAGGGTCGGTAAGGATGCATGAATTCCCGGTATTGGAAGAAGGGAATCTGTCTTTTCCGAATGGACGATATGTGGTCAGCTTCGAGTCCGGATCGGACGAAGCCTCATTTGAAATTACGCATCGGATTGAACAGGCACAATTGATCAATGATCTCATTGCCGCCGGTCTGGCGAAATTTGTCTGTATCGTGTCGTCTCCGGCCTCTTCATATCGGACAAGCCATATCTCTGAGGTCTCTTCACAGGTCATTCGATGGAATGAAGATGACCTTGGAGAACCGCCCCTGTTTACGCCAATGGTGGTCGTGTCCAAGCCCTTTGAACGGATTTTGAATCAAAATCGTCATGGTATTCATAGACTCTGGCATGGGCAGACAATTTCTTTTCAGACCGGCATGAGACTGGCGATCAGTCGTGTTGTTCAACTGAAATCCTCGGTCATTAGTTTGCTGTCATTCCACGAAAATAAAGATCTGGGCGAGGGAAAATTCCAAGTGAAGGCGGAGACTCAGGAGGGCTTTCGCTTTCGGGTGGAACTTGCCCCGGACCTCCATCATTTCCTCAGAATCAACATTCGACACTCCGCCAGGGCACACATCATTACCCATATTGTGAGTGCATGTTTCAGCCACCTGATGATCTATCATGCTGATGACGATGACGATAATGGGGGGTGGCGTTCATACCAGGGGTTGCGTGCTCTTGCAGCCTATCTGGAATCAAAGAACCTGCCGCACTGGTCAGATAAAGCGGAATTCAATCCTGAACTGGTGGCTACGCAGTTGTATCCGCATAGGGTTGACGAATCGGAACGTTAAGAATGAGTTCCTTCAACTATCGAGAGTTCGATGACAGTGATTATTCCAAGTTGCGGAAATCCCTGATACATCCTTCAGTCAAAGGCTCTGACCTCCAGCGCCAGTTTCTTGAGAGGGTTCGAATTACCCCAGATTTCTTGGCATATATTGAGGAAACAATCAAAATTGTGGGCGATTTTGACCTTGTTCCACTGGCTGACAAAATGTCTGAAGCGGAATTCAAGGAGCCCCCTCGGGATACTGAATACCGACTTTTCTCGGATTGGCATGATATTCCCCCGAGAGTCGCATCAAGGCCAACCTTTTGGGCACGTGTGACATTCCGACATATAGAAGAAGGTCGTATCGAATCGGCATTCCTGGCGGCGAATGGGGGGTCGCAACCCGGTGGAGCGGAACGTATAGATGCGGCTTTGGATGCTGCCGATGAAAAAGCTCCGGGAATGCTCGACAATTGTGTTCGAGCAGTATTTCGGCGACTAAGTGGGCTACCCGAGGCTCGTGGAAACAGAACCGTCTATGTCAACTGCCCGCTGGCCCGGGGATGGTGGAGAGAACGCCTTGTCAAAGAAGTGGCATCCGGTGATGCCGAATTGGAAACAGTGGTAAGAGATGTAGTGCGTGTCAGTCAGGAATACTGGGAGCAGCTTGTTTCATTCGTGGTATCACGCAACTCGGTATTTGGCTCGTCTGAGTTACGCAGCCATTTCATTCGAGCACTGGGTTTTGAGTTGTCTTCCGACCCGAAATCACCCTTGCGAAATTCCAAGGAGTTGGTTCGTGCATGTCGATCATTGAGTGCAGTGCAAGCTTCACGTGAGCTCAGTGTCTTGTCACCAGACGAGATCGAGATGATTATGCTGAATATTGTCACACGTTGCACAAAGCTGAGCGTCTCTGGCCAGCACGCCTGATCCCTAAAATCATTTTCCATATGACTCATATATGGACGATTTACCCAACAGATTCATTGGTGGCCGGTAAACATGGTTTTGCCTTGGGCGAGACGGAGATGACCTTGCCTCATCGCTACAATTTGGCTTCGGGAAAACTAGTCGCAGTGATATAGGTATCAGCCAGCGGATCCTAGTCTGGCTACATTGGGGCCATTCTATCGTAGGCACAAGAACCGCGCATCCGCCACCAATTGATTGATGCCCATACCGAGATCGTGCTTGCGAGAGTGGTTTTTTTATCGCATCAGTGAGGCATCGTCAGAATAATCTGATATCTCATCAGGCTAACCTGAGGCCACTTTCCCAGCCTGGTATAACCATCCCGGCATTGGACGTTCCAGTTTCCACCATATCTTCATGGGCCTTTCTGATTCATGCCGTTGGTAGTGTGCGCGTCCAAGGCAAAGATAGGGGTTGGTTTCTCCCCTGCGGTCTTTCTTTCGCTCGCGCACGAAAAGAATCACCTTTGTCTGTTGGGTGGGTTGTGATATGTAACGTCGACCGTCACGGCTGTTAGGCGTCGTCTTGTTCTGGGATTCCCAATGAAACAGGTCGGGAGAAAGAGGATAGTCGGCATAGCGTGTGGTCGGTGAAAAATCCCGTTCCGACTTTTCAAGGGTGATAAAAAGCAGGTCGGTCTGTGACGATTCATCCCACAGTACACCCGTTTGAGGCAGATTGATCGCATGATGCTGGTCAAGGCGCTTGTATGCGGCCATGATTTCTCCGAGTGTATACGTTGCATGGCTCGCCAGAGGCATAACGTTTTCAGGATGCAGTGGTTCGGCGACGGTGCGTACCCGATCAGACAAGATATCCAGTAGATCACAGTACTCTTGACACAGTTCCGGATTTTCATGGACTCGATGCACCAATTGATCCGCTTCAGTGATGGGTTTGCCACGTCCCCCCAGAATCGAAAACAGCATCAGCCCCAGGCGATACTCTCGTTCTCGACCCCAAAGTCTGGAAATCGGATTGGGATGATCATTGGCCAGTATACTGCGCCATAAATGGAGACGTTCAGGATCATCCACATGCAGCAGTCGGCCGGCTGAACGAAATAGAGGGTCGCTGGAATGGGTCAGGCAAGTTTCCGGATCAAATGCTTGCTGTCGAAGTTGGGTAAAACAGTGTCCGGATTGAGGTCTGGCGTAGATGTCCTCAAGGTCCTGGTTTGCTTCTCGCATGAAGTGGCCCAGTCGGGTACCAAACCCCAGCTCTTGCAAATCGCTTACCATCCATTGGCGAGCATTTCGAACCGCCTGTTGGAGGTTCTTGAGTACGATATCTTTTGCTTGTCTATCAAGTTTGATGACGCAGCCTGGAGGTAGAAGGGGGAAGTCGAATTCAATGGCTTTTTTGACTTGATGTCGAGTTCCTCCAAGCAATGCCCGATAACGTATGTCATAACGGTATTCTTTTCTGACCTGTCCAACAAAATCCAGGACCGTCAGAACATGTTTGCGTTCGGCCCAGCGTAATCCTCTTCCTAGCTGTTGCATGAATACGGTGGCACTCTCGGTGGGCCTGAGTAGGAGGAGAGTGTCTACTTCGGGTATATCGACTCCTTCATTGAACAGGTCGACTGCAAAGATGACGCGCAGTTCACCGCGCCGCAATTGTCCGAGCGCACTACGGCGTTCTTCTGTTGGCGTACTGGCATCCAGGGCGATTGCCGGATAGCCATAACGGGAAAATTCTATAGCCATGAAACGGGCATGATTGACTCCTGCACAAAAACCAAGGGCCCGCATCTGATTTGGGTCAGTGACATAATCAACCACTGCCTGACAAATACGCTTGACTCGGTAATGATCGCCCGTATAAACATTGTTGAGTTCACCGGACAAATATCTTCCTCTTTCAAATTGGATACTGGTCAAGTCGGTTTGGTCGGTCACGCCAAAGTAGTGAAAGGGGCAAAGCAGTCCCTGATCCAGTGCATCCCATAATCTGGATTCATAGGCAATGCGTCCATCAAACCATGTGAGGACCGATTTGCCATCGGCACGTTCAGGAGTGGCGGTCAGGCCAAGGAGAATACGGGGCTGGAGGTAAGTTAACAGACGATCATAACTGGCGGCAGCGGCATGATGAAATTCGTCTACGATGACCACCGTAAAATCATTTGGTGGGATTCGGTCGATACGATTGATGAGTGATTGTATGGAAGCAAATACATAACGGCCTTCATGGGGGCGCTTTCCTCCAGCTAGGACTTCCCCAAAGTCCGGTTCCCGTAGAACCAGCTGAAATACTTTTTGACTTTGTTGGAGAATTTCTTCACGGTGTGCCACAAAAAGCAGCGTGTGTCCCGGATGCTGTTGTCGCAAACGTTTGAAATCAAAGGCTGCGATCCATGTTTTGCCCGTTCCAGTAGCAGCAACAATCAGGTTTCGGTGGTGGTCTCGATTCCGCTCGGATTCAAGTGCTTCAAGTGCTACAGACTGGTGTGGTTTGGGTGAAACATCAAACAACAGAATCGGTTCATGGTAATCCCCGACGATACTGCCATGGCTCGGTCTCGACAGAGCGCTGTCCAGCCGGACGGCATCCTGACTCGGATTGTAGTCTTCGAATTCCGGTTCTTGCCAGTATTGTTCAAAAACCGCTTCAAAGCGTTCGATGACCCTTGGGTTTTCTGCGGAGCTGATCCGCACATTCCATTCAAGCCCCTCTACTTGGGCCGTATGGGTCAAGTTCGAAGAGCCGATATATGCTGTATGCAGACCACTTTCGCGGTGAAATAGCCATGCCTTAGCATGCAGTCTGGTGCGAGTGACATCATAGGAAATTTTCACGCGAGCGCCGATTTGCACCAGCAAGTCGAGAGCACGTCGCTCGGTTGTCCCCGTATAGACGCTGGCAATCACACGCACCGAGGCACCTTGGCGTATTCGGGCGGCCAGTTCGGCTTGAAACAACCGCAATCCGGAAAATCGTACAAAGGCGCACAATAAATCAATTCGGTCTGCACTGGGAATCTCTTGGATGATTTCTCGCGCGATTTGCACATCACGCCTTCCATTGACAAGCAAACCGGTCTGCCGCAGAGATAGGGTAGGTCTCGGCAAACCACCATCCCGATGAGGATGCTTGGCGGCTTCGAGGAGCACCAACGCAGTGTTCGAAACCTGTTCATCAACGGTTACCCCGTATCCATAAAGCAATTCGACCAGCCGGTTGACAAGTTCAACTTGTTGCGCGATTTGTTGTTCCTCTGTTCCCTGTACGGTTTCCAGTGCCCGTCGAATCAGTGAATAGGCATGGCGAGCCAGTAATTCAGGACGCATATCACTATCCATGGACCCGGTATGGATTTTCCAGTTCTCCCGTTCCCGCCCCGCAATTTCTGCTTCCAGAGAAGCAGTGAGCAAATTTTCGTAGATCCCCGGTTGTAGCCGCCGTATCATGATTCCAGTGTAATCAATGCAGGCTATGCCCTATGCGTGGCTGATATGGTGGTCAACGGTCATCGGGTCGACCCCGAGTATCGCCCATCAAGGTATGGGAGAAAAAGCCGCCACCCGAGGAACCACCATTGACACAGTATAGTTCATAGTTCAGTTTCATGGATGATCTGCCAAACACCTGCCATATTGGCCCAGTATTGCCATTTCCGTGTCATGCTCTGGTAGTTATTGCTGCGGTAGTCTTGGGTAAAGGTAACCACGAGCATCTCCTGGTTAGCCGGATAGCCATAGATACTCACATCCCGGACCTCCAAATCGATGAATTCCTTCTTTTTGTGGAGGGATACTTTCCGATTGGAAAATTCGTCAAAATCCGGGAATCGCTTTGAGGAGTAGTGTGCCAGATATTGCTGCCCCCGTGCCACTCTGAAGTGCAACCCTTAGCCCCGTCGCCTGATCACTTGATGTAGGCGGATTGCAGTGGGCCAGATGATGGCAGACCATCTCTGTTGCTCAAAACGGAGAATGCTCATGCCTTCCGGCGACCACCCCCTGACCCACAGCGAAAGAGGCCAGATTCACGCCGGGTGGCATCGGGGTTTGTCGAAACGTGAGATCGCCCGCTCGAACGCCCCCCCACCGCGATTGCCCGGGAGACGTCGCGCCATCGCGGGCAGCGGAGGGATCGACATCAGCCCGCCCAGGGCAAGGCGACGAGCCGACGCCGGCCGCCTCGGCCGGGCCCTGGAAGATGACCTCCGAGCGCTGGGCAGTGGCGGAGGAGTGGTGGTGGGCAGGCTGGAGCCCGGAACCCATCTCGGGCCGGTTTCAGCAACCCGGGGAAGGGATGGCCGGTCGAGAGTGAATCGATCAGTCCATCCGGGCGGACCGACCGGCGGGGGGAGACGGGTACCAGTGCCTGCGTCGCCGGGGGAAGCAGCCGAACGGGCGCGGTGGCCGACCTGCGGGACGCGGTCACCTTCCCGGTCGGGTGGACATTGCCGAGCGCCTGGCGATCGGGGAGGCCAAGGGCCGGATCGGGGACTGGGAGCTTGACCTGATCATTGGGGTGAAGCACCGGGGGGCCTGGATTTCCTGGGTAGATCGGGCCTCGAAGTATCGGGTCCTGATCGGGGTGGCCGGGAAGACGGCGGCGGTGACCGAGGCCATGGTCCGGCGGATGGCCCCGATTCGGGACCGGGGGCACACGGGCACGGCCGACAACGGCCAGGAGTTCGCCGGGCACCGGGAGATTGCGGCAGCCCTCGGGGCTGACTTGGACTTTGCCACCCCTGACCATTCCTGGGAGCGGGGCCTGAACGAGCACCCCTACGGCCTGGTCCGCCAGTCCTTTCCGAAGGGAACGGACTTCCGTCGGGTAACGCCGGCCCAGGTCCAGGCGGTGGAAGAGCGGATCAACCGCCGGCCCCGCCAGATGCTGGGGGTTCGGACCCCGGAAGAGGTCTTCACCGCCGTCGCCCCGCCCTGAAGGCGGTCATTCCTCCCCCATCTTCCCCCTTTCCAGAAGCCCGTGTTCGGCGGGCCGGGCCCCGCTCGGCCAAAACCTGTCTGACACGGCCCGAGCGGGCCCTGGCGTCGTGAAATCGCCGCGGTCAGACTCCCTGGCGGCGAGAGGGATGCCATCAATGACCGACATCAGCCCCTTTCAGCCCCTGGGAGGGCTGAATGATCCGGTCGCCGCCGTGCTCCCATCCTTCGGGGGATGCCCTCATGCCGGGAGCGGGGCGAGCGTTGCACTTCAGACTGGAAGTGGAGGCCTCATATCCAAGTCGACGCAATACCCTGTCAAGCCATCCCCGCCAAGCAGTTGATACATTATCCATACCCTCATCCCGATTTCGAGTTTTGGAGAGAGTCAGGGCACCGGGTCTGTCGAGGCTAGCTGATCGCCGCAGATCAGTGAGTGTCTGGCCGGGGTAGATGGTTCTGGCAGGATGGATCAAGCAGTCCCTGTTAGGTGGAACTTCATACGGGGTATTCTCATGTAACTCCTTGGCGCATCAGGCTAACTGACGGCGAGTCGGTGGGTGAAAGATCTATACAGGAGAAAAAGCTCACCACTCCCTCTTCTGAAGCCCATGCGCAGGCGGCCCAGTAGCGGCTCTTCGAACTGCTTGGCGACAAGCCGGGTCGGAACGTTCCCATAAATTTGACAGATTGAACCACGACCAAAATGCCAAAAACTTGCCCATGCAGTTCTGTTTAGTAAATGGCCTCGGCGAAAAGCAGCTCGTTGTCTGGCATGTCGTTCCAGATCATCCCTTTGAATGTCCGGCCGTTGGCTTTCTTTCTCCGTTTGACCCCGTCGGCTCCCCAGGTGCCCCATTGCTTGAAGAAGAATGCGACACCTGCCTGTTCTACCTGATGCTGGATATTTTCTACCCATTCAGAACGCATTGGACGGGCTTTGAAGCCTGACTCGCCACCAACAATAACCCAATGGATACCCTGAAGGTCTATCGGTCCGAGATCTTCGAGTAGTGGCTCGATGGATAGAAACCGTATCTGTGCATTGATCTGGCGAAGATGATCTATACGGGGCAATCCATAATGCTGATTCTCTACCGACACGCCAAGCCAGATATTTCTTGGGCAAGTTCTATTATGAAAGTAACGAGGCAATCTATCTGCGCGTTTAGTAAGAATTTGATAGGTATGCTGCGGTGTCTGACGAATAACATCCATTACTTGGTCCAAGAAGTTATCGGGAATATCTTCATGAAACAAATCCGACATGGAATTAACAAAGTAGGTTGTCGGTTTTTTTCTTATGAGCGGTTGTGAAAGCCGTTCGGGGTGTACATTAAGAGCGAAGCCTTCTTCGTATCCTGATGCCCCCATCGCGTGCAACCTGTGGGCCATGGTTTCCGCATAGCAGTTTTTACAGCCCGCTGAAATCTTGGTGCAGCCAGTAGTCGGATTCCACGTCTGTTCTGTCCATTCGATGCTGGATTGAGTTGCCATGTCAGAATTCTCCTGTCTCATGAATCGCCGAAAAGCATCGCCAAAAATGGTGATGTGGTCAAAATTCTTGTTGTCAGCGGCGAAGCCCTTGCATAACCGCATCAGCCGGTCCATGCGGCGACTTCCAATCCCCCTTCAATGACCAGTTTGAACCCCACGTAAAGAATCACCAGAAGCCCGACATATCCTATCCACCGATGTTTTTGCAGCAACTCGGCAATCCAGGTAGCAAAAAACATCATGAAGATGATCGACAAGGCCAGTCCGATGACCAGCAGCTCGCTGTGTCCATCTGCCACGCCCGCCACGGCAAGCACATTGTCAAGCGACATCGAGACGTCGGCGACAACGATCTGAAGCACCGCGGAGGGTAAAGAAGGGGGGTCCGATGCGTCTTCCTGGGTGTCGGTATCGTGAGCTTGACTCGTCGGCTCAGTGGCTCGCAAGTCTTGCCAGAGTTTCCAGCAGACCCACAGTAGCAGAAGGCCTCCCAAAAGGGTCAACCCGGTGATGGCGAGCAGTTGGACGGTCAACAGAGCGAATGCCACCCGCAGGAAAATCGCCGCGCCAACGCCCCATAAAATCACCTTTCGGCGGTATTCCGGAGTGAATCGGGCAGCCACCATGCCGATCACAATGGCGTTGTCACCGGCGAGTATCAGATCCACGAACAGGATCTGGAGCAGCTTGGAAAAATAGGCAAATAATTCCACGATGGAACCCGAAATTGGCAAGCGGGGGTTTTTACCTGCTTGTGTACCGTGAGGCAACCGTTTTTTTGCGATATGACCAAAAGAATTTGCGGAGGGGCTTGAGGTGAGGATGGTCACCAACCCCTGCATGATGTAGTGACTGTCGATCGCATCAAGGGGGAGTTGGATGACGTCGAAACGGTACTGTTTCGTCAATGCCACACCGAAGCTCCGGGATCCGGTGTTGCAAATTATCAGACCGTCTGGCGCTCAAGGTCCCTATCGAGGGTCACATCACGACCTCGTGGTCCATGTCGATGATGTCGCCACGACCGAACTGTACTATGATCGGGCCTCCCTTTTACCGGATGCCCCACTGTTACCCGTGATCAATCGAAATATTCTGTACCTGGCCGTGTGTCAGGGACTGATGCTATCCAGTGTGTCGCTGATCATGTCTTCATCCGCCTTGGTCGGTGCGGCGCTGGCCCCGGATCTGCGCCAGGCGACATTGCCTCTGGGTCTGACCTTTCTGGCGCTGATGGCGACCATGATTCCGGCGTCGATGTTCATGCGACGATATGGCAGACGCCGTGGATTCGTCCTCGGTGCGGTTGCCGGTCTACTGGGGGGGCTGGTCGCGGCAACCAGTATCCATTACGACAACTTTGTCGGGTTTTGTGTGGGTTCGGCCCTGTGTGGCGTGGCCAATGGTTTCGCCCAGTATTATCGTTTCGCGGCCATCGAGGTGGCTGACAGTGAATATCGAGCCCGGGCCATTTCATGGGTGTTGGCAGGAGGACTGGTGGCAGCATTCATTGGCCCCAATGTCGCCCATCTGGGCCGTGACCTGATTCCTGATTCCGTATTTGCCGGTTCCTATGGCAGCATTGCGATCTTTTGTCTGGGAGTGATAGCCGTTCAGTATTGGCTTCGGATTCCTCTCCCTTCTCAGGAAGAAAGGGCCGGACCGAAGCGCCCACTGATCGTGATACTGACCGGCCCCGTCTTTCTGGTCTCGGTAGTGGCGGGGATGGTGGCTTACGGGACCATGAACCTGTTGATGGTTGCGACGCCACTGGCCATGGGAATGCGGAATATGCCGTTTGTGGAAACCGCCCAGGTCATTCAGTGGCACATTGTCGGGATGTATGCTCCGTCTTTCTTCACGGGCGACCTGATCCAGCGATTCGGGGTGCTGCGGGTCATGTTCACGGGGATCATCCTGCTGGTGGTCTGTGTATTGGTCGCATTGAATGGTGAAGCCTATTTTCATTTTCTGGCGGGCTTGATTCTGCTCGGTCTCGGATGGAATTTCTTGTTCGTGGGCTCCACCACCCTGCTGACGCAGGCGTACTGGCCCGCCGAGAAAGGGATGGCGCAGGGCGTCAACAATTTCTGTGTTTTTTCAGCGACCGCCCTGACCGCCCTGACCGCAGGATACCTGCATCACCTGTTGGGATGGGAGCGACTCAATCTGTATACGGTGCCTTTGTTGGTTGTGATCGGCCTGTTGATCGCATTGCTCGGGGCATCCCGTCGCCACGTGGAAAGAGTCGCGTAAAGGGGGGCAGTCAGCCCGATTTCGGTGAATGATCCCGAGAAACATGGACCAGACGGGAGTGGGAGACCATGTCATGCCAGGTACGCTGGTCACGGTCCACCAATGACCAGAGGAACCCGAGGCCAGCGGCGGTCCAGGACACCAGTGCCGCTGTCAGTCGCAAGAAGGCCTGTTTCCATCCGATCGGGGTAAAACCGTTGGGGGTGGGGGTTGCATCTTCCAGCCGAATCCTCCAGGCCTTCATGCCGAGGGTCTGACCGCCGTGGCACCAGAACCAGCCAAAGAAGCTGTAGATCAGCAGGAACAGGTAGGCCAGACGCCAGCCTTGCGCGATCCAGTCCGGCCAGAGGTGGTCCGGGACGAGGGGGACGGGGAGCCAGGCGACAAAGATCAGGCAAACCAGCACAAGACTGTCGTAGAAGATGGCGGCGAGTCGGCGCCACAATGAGATATGTCGAGGGCCGGGAATGGCCTGTGTCGGATGGGTCATGCCGTCCGGGCCTCGCATCGAATCGAGACCACAAAGGCCGAATAAGGGGGATGTCTCACCATGACTCGGCGTAGAGCCTGGCCCGAGTGGGAATCTCTGTCATGGTCCACGGATAGAAGTTTCGCCCCATGGCGGCTTGTCCAGATGGCAATGAGGATGAAAAGCGGCGATTCATTGCGGCTCCATGATGTCAATCGGAGTCTTTCCATGCACAGAATTTCCCCAAGGTATCCACAAGGTTATCCACTATCGGCCGGCAAGCTGTCTTTTTTCGGATGGATCGTCGAGATGACTTGTCAGGTCGGCACATCACGATAGAATCGTGCCAATTCCGGGTGGGAACGTCAACATGATTTTATCTGATGCGTCTGCGGTGAACTTTTCGGCTGACTTGCCCAAATCGGTCGCCGTGGTCGTGGTGGGCGGTGGTGTGATTGGGGTATGTACGGCCTGGCACCTGGTGCAGGCGGGCCACCGTGTGCTGCTGTGTGAGAAAGGACGGGTCGCGGGAGAACAGTCCAGTCGCAACTGGGGCTGGGTGCGGCAGCAAGGCCGGGATGCCGCTGAACTGCCGATCATGATGGAGAGCAATCGGATCTGGCAGACCCTAGCCCGGACAATCGGCTTCGATGTCGGATTCCGCCAGCCGGGGGTGCTGTATATTGCCGAGACTGATGACGATGTGCAATTTCATGAACAATGGGTTCAATTGGCGGCGGAGCATGGACTGAAGTCGATTCTGCTGACGTCAGCCGAAGTGCGAAAGAAGGTTCCCGCGCTCCGAGGCGAGTGGTTGGGTGGCGTGTTCACCCCCAGTGATGGCCGAGCCGAGCCGTTTGAAACCGTCCCGGCACTGGCCAGGGATTGTCAACGCCGAGGCGTGCAGGTGATCGAAAACTGTGCGGTTCGTGGATTGGAATGGGCGGCCGGCCGGCTTTCGGCCGTGGTCACTGAACGAGGGACAGTCCTTTGTGACAGCGTTGTTCTGACTGGCGGGGCTTGGTCGTCGATGTTTCTGGGCAGTCTGGGGGTGCGATTTCCTCAGTTGACGGTCAAATCGACCGTGGCACGAACGGCCCCAGCCCCGGACTTTTTCTCGGGCGGGGCGGCCTGCAAGGGGTTGGCTTTCCGTCGTCGGCAAGACGGCGGATATACCATCGCACCGTCTGGCATTGAGGAACACATGGTCACCTGTGACAGTGTGCGGTATCTGCGCCCCTTCCTGTCGGTTCTGAAACGGGCGGCCTGGTCAGGCTTGAAGCTCCGCTTCGGGACAGACTCTCCGGGAGGCCATTGCTCTCCGCGCCGCTGGGCGCTGGATCGACCCACGGCATTCGAGCGCCAGCGGGTACTGAATCCGCAGCCGCATCCGGCGGTGCTGCGCACCCTCACCCAACGGCTGGGCAAACGGATTCCTCTGCTGGCGGAGACGCCCCTGCTGGAAAGTTGGGCTGGGATGATTGACGTGACCCCGGATGTGGTCCCGGTCATGGATCATGTCGAGGCGATTCCGGGACTGATCCTGGGCAGCGGATTCAGTGGCCATGGGTTTGGCATTGGGCCGGCGGCCGGGCGCATTCTGGCCGATCTCGTGCAGGGGAATTCACCGGGACATGATCTGGACCGATTCCGGTTCTCGCGATTCAGCGATGGGAGCCCGATGGTTTTGGGGCCGGGCCTGTAGTCATGGCCAGTCTCCTTCGTTCCGGTCCCCCATGCCGATTTCCAGTGGTTCGCCTGTCGAGGGGTTCTCGGACTCACCAGGTTGACGGATTGTCTCGACGGATCCGATTCATATCAGTACGCCGGCGATAATCATCCCGGCGAGCATGATGGTGACCCAAAGCACCATGCCACCACTTGGCCAGGTACGCGCCAGGATGCCATGGGGGCCATGATGGCGATAGAGGCGATTGATCAAGCCCTCGACTCGTGCCCGGACGCTGCGTTCCCATTGTTGAAAGGCATGGGACGACCGCAGTGTGAACTCATCTGCCATCACCTGCCCGAACCGACGATAGAACCAATCGAAGTCCAGGCTGATGGTGAGGGTTCGCCTCATGATGGGCAGCAGGGCAAAAAAAGCAAAGCCCGCAAACAGCAGTAGCTGGCTCTGTGCGGCCAGATGGTCGACAGTGTAGGGTTGGTAATCCACGGGAAACGGCAGCATACGATATAGGACCGAGGGCCACAGTCCGATGGCGAGGCAGAGAAAGGACAACAACCACATGCTCACCCGCATGCCCAGTGGGGGATCGTCGGGTCGAAGGCCGGAATCCTTCTGAAAGAACACGAACCAGGGAAACTTGATCCCGGCATGCAGGAAGACCCCTGCAGAGGCGGCCATCAGGAGAAACCAGACGACCATCAGGCCCTGTTCGGCGGCGGCGGCGGTTTCCAGCGACTTGCTGACAAATCCGGAAGTCAACGGGAAGGCGGAGATGGCCAAGGCCCCCACGATGCCGTTGAGGGTGGTTACCGGCATGGTCTGGAACAGACCCCCCAGATCCGTACATTTTCGTTTGCCGGTCATGAACAGGACGCTGCCGGCTGACATCAGCAACAACGCCTTGTAGATGATATGGGCGAAGGCGTGGGCAGCCGCCCCGTTTAATGCCAACTCCGTTCCGATGCCGATGGCGCAGACCATGAAACCGACCTGGTTGACGATGCTGTAGGCGAGAATCCGTCGCATGTCATTTTCCAGCAGGGCGTAGATGATGCCGTAAAAGACCATGTACAGCCCGACCCAGATCAAGATATCCGCTCCGGGAAATCCCACCCACAGGGCCAAGACCGCGGTCTTGGTGGTGAACGCACTCAGAAAGACCATCCCGCTGGGGCTGGCTTCCGGATAGGCATCGGGTATCCAGGCAGACAGCGGGGGGGCACCGGCATTGACCAGAAACCCGGCCAGGATCAGGAAGTGGGCAGGGTGGTCCAGTGACATGGGGCCAAAATCAATCATGCCGGTCGTACTGGCCTTCCAGACAATGCCCACCATCAGCAGCATGCCGCCGAGCAGGTGAATCTGAAGATAGCGGAAACTGGCACTCCGTGCGCGTTCGTTGTCGGCGGACCAGATCACGATGGTCGACCCCAAGGCCATGAGTTCCCAGAAAATGAACAATGAGATCAGGTCGCCACTGAAAGCCACTCCCACCGCGGCTCCGGCATAGACATACGCTGAGACAATCTCCACCCAGCGGGCATGACCCATGGCGAACAGGCCGCCCGCAAAGGTCATCAGGCAAAAGATGGTGGCAAAGAGCCGACCACTCGCCGTGGCTTCGACGGGATGGAGTGGGTAGTCGAGAAACTGGAGCGTGACCTGGCTCCCCAGAGGCAAGGACCACACGACCCCGAGGGTGATCATGGGCAGGACCAGCAGAACCCCTTGACGGACAGTGCCCCGCAGCAGCGGCAAGGCGAAAGCACCGAAGATGAGAATCAGTCCCGGTGGGAAGATCAGGTCAGTCATCGTAGTACGTGTCCTTGCGCTTCAGGAAGATGCCGAGAATCTTGGCTCCGATGACCATGGCGGTACAGGCCAAAAACCCGTACCAGGCAAAAAAGCCGAATGAGGTATCGACCGCGATGCCCTGGTTGGGGAAGTGGGCATGATGGTGAACAAAGAATTCGGGCACCAGGGCCAGCATCAGCACCAGGGCAAGAGCCAGCCACCACTTCGGCCGGTTCTCCTTTCGATACAGCCAGTGCTTCTCAGGGTCGCTGATCATATCGGTATCTGGGAAATCAGGGACAGCGGAAGAGCCGGGAACAAGAACAGACACACGGTCAGGGTCGCCGTCAGGCAAACGGCCACCACCACGGGCCAGGGCGCTTCGCCATAGGTCAGCAGGGATTCAGCGGATTCGTGTCGAAAAAAGGCCGCATGGATCACAGGCACAAAATAGGCAGCATTCAGCAGGGTCGAGGTGATGATGACGATCACTGCGATCATCTGCTGTGCCTCAAAGGCGCCGCTCAGCAGATACCATTTCGACAGGAATCCGGCGGCGGGTGGTACACCAATCATCGACAGTGCGCCGATCGCAAAGGCTGTCATCGTAAAGGGCATTCGACGGGCAATGCCATTGAGCTCGCTGACCTGGGTTTTTTTTGCACTGGTGTAGATGGCCCCGGCCGCAAAGAAAAGGGTGATTTTGCCAAAGGCATGGGTCAGGATGTGAAATGCCGCTCCCACGATACTGACCGGTGCGAGCAACATGGCCCCGAGGGTCACATAAGACAGTTGACTGATGGTGGAATACGCCAGTCTTTTCTTCAGGTTGTCCTGACGCAAGGCAACCAGGGAGGCCGTGACGATGGTGAACCCTGCGAGCCAGAGCAGGAGCTCAATGCCAGGCGCACTGGCCACATGGTCGATGCCCAGCACATAGACGGTCACCTTGACCACGCTGAACACGCCGGCCTTGACGACGGCCACGGCATGTAACAGTGCACTGACTGGGGTGGGAGCCACCATGGCAGCGGGCAACCAACGATGAATCGGCATGAGAGCCGCCTTGCCGATACCAAGAAGATACATCAGCGCCAGAATCGTCAGCGCGGGTCCGTCCAGCTTGCCTGAAAGGATGCCGCCTTCCACAAAGCGAACAGTGCCGGCCAGATGCCAGGTCCAGATGATGGCCGGCAACAACAGCCCGATGGAAGTGGACAGCAAAATGCCGAGGTACACCCGTCCTCCTACCCTGGCGGCCTCATTTCCCTTGTGGGCCACTAGGGGAAAGGTGGACAGGGTCAGCACTTCATAGCACAGGAACAAGGTGATCAGGTTATCGGAGAAGGCCACGCCCATGGCCCCAAGGATGGCTAGTGCAAAAAAGAAGTAAAACCGCGTCTGATGGGTTTCCTGGTTTCCCCGCATGTAGCCAATCGAATACAGCGAGTTGACCGGCCAGAGGATAGCCGCGATGGTGGCGAACAGCATGCCCAAGGGTTCGATCCGAAAATGAATCATCAGCCCGGGCAACATCTCCAGAACGACCAGCTCCGGCCGTTCTCCATCTAAAACACGCCACAGCAAAGTGATGACGATCCCACACAAAAGCCCCGTGATGGCCAGGGTCGCCGTATCTCTTAGATTCGGTTGCCGTCCCAGGACCAGGGTCAGTATCCCGCTGACCAGAGGGAGAATCAGGGCCAGCATCAGGAGGGCTTCCGAGGTCACCAGACAAATCCTCCGAACAGCTCGTGCGCGGCCGCTGACGCCAACTGGTTCACCATGCCGGGATGGATACCAAATCCGATGTTCGCCAATACCAAAACCCAGGCGGAGATCAGCAGCGGCATCGGAGCTTCGGCCACATTCTGTCCGTTGCCCGGTGCTGGATGGAGATAGGCTCTTTCGACTACTCGCCAGACATAGATCACGGCGATCAGCGATGAGATCACCACCACGACGGCCACGGGCCACCATCCCCGCTCCACCGCCGCCAGAATCAAGTACCACTTGGAGATGAAGCCGGCGGTCAGTGGCACTCCAATCAGGCTGAGGCCGCCGCCGACGAACGCCGCCATCGTCCAGGGCATCCGTTTGGCCAATCCGTGGATATTTTCGATCCGAGGGTTGCCAATACGGTAGCACATGGCGCCCAGGGCCAAGAACAAGGCCCCTTTGATCAGGGCATGGTTGAACACGTGCATCAGGGCGGCAGTGAGGCCGGAAACATTGGCCAGGCCAAGTCCCACCAGCATGTAGCCCACCTGGGCCACGGAGGAGAAAGCCAGCATACGTTTGAGATCATGCTGGAACAGTGCCACGATAGAGGTAAACAGCACCGCGCTGATCCCGACGGGGATGAACAGCCACTGTATATGCATCGTGGAAAAGGCAAAGTCCGGACCAAAGATGGTGAACAGGTAGCGCACCATGATATAGACAGCCACCTTGGTGGCACAGGCAGCCAGGAAGGCCGAAATGATGGAAGGGGCATACGCATACGCATTGGGCAGCCACAGGTGGAGCGGAAACATCGCCAGCTTGAGTCCAATCCCGATGATGAGAAACCCGTAAGCGGTATGGGCGGCTCGGGAACGATGCAAGTCATCCAGATGCGCCGCCAGATCCGCCATGTTGAGGGTGCCTGTCAGCATGTAGAGAATGCCGACGCCGATCAGGATGAAAGTGGCCCCGATGGTGCCCATGATCAGGTATTGGAATGCGGCCGTCAGGGCTCGACGATCCCGGCCGAGACTGATCAGGGCATAGCTGGACAGTGACGAAATCTCCAGCAGCACAAACAGGTTGAAGGCATCCCCGGTGACGCAGATTCCCAGCAGTCCAGCGAGGCAAAGCAGCAGGTTGGTATACAGCAATCCCTGCCGGTCGGGTTGGATCTCGTTTTCCACACTCGTCCGGCCGCCCGACAGGATCACGGTGGCGATACCGGAGACAATCAGCAGGATCAGTACATTGAGACGATCCACGACATATTCGATTCCCCAAGGGGGAGCCCAGTTGCCGAAGGCATAACTGATGGTGTCACCGTCGCGAACCTGCCACCACAGACCGAGCGAGATGAACAATGTCAGCCACGCCACTGCAGTCGACAGCCCCCAGACTGCCGTGGACCGATGGCGCAGCAAGAAGCAGACCGGTGCTGTGAGCAAGGGAATGACTACCAGCAGGGCCGGTAGTTGATCCTGGATCATTCCTCCTCGTCCTCTTGGCGGCTGATGGCCAGGATGTCCGTCTCTTCCACCGTCCCGTAGGCCTCGCGAATGCGAATGATCAGGGCGAGACCCAGTGCCGTGGTGGCTACCCCCACCACGATCGCGGTCAGGATCAGTACATGGGGCAAGGGGTTGGAATACAGCGCCGCCTTGACGGATACGATGGGAATGGAACCTCCCAACACCTTTCCGATACTGATGTACATGAGAAAGACCGATGCCTGGAAGATATTCAGACCGACGATTTTTTTGACCAGGTTACCGCTGGCGATGACGATATAGAACCCCGCCATCATCAGCAGGATCACCACCCAGTAGTTGAAAAGGCTGAACGTCATGGGGCGTGCGGCTTTTCCGCACAACTGAAAAACGCCAGGAAAATCGCCATCATCACGGTGGATACGGTTATTCCGACCCCCAGTTCGATGAGCAAGATGCCGTAATGCTGGCCGTGAATCGGATCATGAGCCAGGACGTTGTAGTCCAAAAAGTTGCCGTCCAGCAGCAAGGTGGCCACCCCCACTCCCCCGTAGAGCAGCAGGCCAATGGCGGCGAGGGCGAGGATCAGTCTCACGGGAATCAAGGCTAGGGCATCGTCGAGACCGAATGTCAGGGCATAGAGTATGATCGCCGATGCGAAGATCACTCCGGCCTGGAACCCCCCTCCGGGGCCAAAGTCGCCGTGGAACTGGACATACAGCGCGAACAGAAGGATAAAGGGCAGCAGCAGGAGGGCCATGACCTGCACGATGGGATATGGTCGGCTGGATTGGTTCTCGGTCCGATGGACGGGACCTTTCCGGCGCTCACGAATCCCGGTCAGCGAAAGCACCCCCATCAGAGCCGTAAAGACGACGATGACCTCTCCCATGGTGTCATAGCCGCGGTAGCTGGCGAGCACCGAAGTCACCATGTTGGGAATGCCGATTTCCGCGGAGGAATCTTGTACGTACCGGTCGGCGACATGGATGTGAACGGGATTGAAGGGGTCACCAAAAGACGGCATATCCAGGGTGCCCCAGACCAGAGCGGCTCCGGTGACCGTGACGACTGTGAGCGGAAGCCAAGGGGAGTGGGTTGGAGGCTTTTCCTGCGTTCCGGTGCAGACCAGGGTGGTCAACAGGAACACGGTCGAGACGCCGGCACCGACGGCCGCTTCGGTGAAGGCGACATCCGCCGCATCCAGCACCACGAAGATCAGGGCGCTGATGAGGCTGTAGATGCTGAACAGCATGACGACGCCGAAGAGATGCCGCAGATGCACCACGGCCAGTGCGGTCATGCACAGCATGGTGAGCAGGACCACATTGATGAGAAGTTCTATGACCTGCCTCCCTCATGAGGCCCGGTCAGGGCGTGCAATCCGGCATGTTGCGCCGCCTTGACCAGTGCATGACTGGAGGTTGGACTGGTGAGCCAGAGCAGCAGCAGCACCATTAGCAGCTTGACGCTGGTCAGGGTCCAGCCTGTCTGGAGCATCATCCCGAGTATGAAACAAGCCGCACACAGCGTGTCAGTAATGCTGGCCGCATGCACCCGAGTATAGAAATCCGGCAATCGAAGCATTCCCCAAGCCCCGGTGAGTCCGAGCAGACAGCCGAGCCAAAGTAAAATGGCGGACGCGATATCCCCGATCATGATCCATGTGGCGTGGCGTGACCACGGTCTTCCACCCGTTCCACGAACTTGAGTACCGCAATCACTCCAATGAAATTGATCAGGGCATAGAAGATCGACATGTCCACCAGGTAGGGGCTGTCCGTATAGATCCCGTAAACGGCGATCAGCACAACGGTCTTGGTGCCGAACATGTTCATCGCCAGTATCCGGTCATAGACCTGCGGTCCGGCCAGGGCCCTGGCCAGTGCGACCAGCATGACGGCAAGAATCCCCCCAATGGTGACGGCCAGTACTGCGCTCATGGGGAGGTTTCGAGAGCGGCGACCCGGTCATTCATATCTCCATCCATGAGTTCCGCCACCGTGCTTTCTTCAATCGCATGAACCGTCACCTCATCATCGGATACGTCTACCGTCACCGTGCCCGGGGTGAGGGTAATGGAGTTGGCGTAGATGGTCTGGCCCAGACGTGAGCGGGCCCTGATGGGAAGGCGTTTCAGGGTGGGGGTCACCGGGTAGCGCCGAGGAAGCCAGATGTTACGTGCCACCGCGATGTTCGCCTTGATGACTTGATGCAGCAGCCAGACCAGATAACGAGGCAATCTTCGGACGATGACCCACGGAGAATCGAGTCGATATTGATGCTGGATTCGTGCCGCTACCACCACTGCCAGACCACTGGACAGCACGCCGAGTCCCAGCAGCAGAGGATGGCTCCAGTATCCCGACAACAACAGCCAGAACAAGAAAAGACTGGTGCCTAGCAAGGAAAGGGGCATGAGTTCCGGGTGAATGACAACGTGAAGGAATCATTTTAGTGTATTGTATCGCAAAATCGGTTTTTGGATGATTCGTCGCCTTTAACCCCTGACGCTTTCAGGCAATCCCGGACAGTGACAGTTCAGAGTGGCAGCATTTCGGGGCGGCGGGAGTTGCCTGATGGGAGAGTCTGATGAAAGAGTCATTGAAAGAATCAATCATTCGCTACCTGATGCAGGGAACCCGTCCTTTGCGTATTTTGATCTTCGGCGGAATTTTCCTGGCCTGGATGGTGATGACCGTGTTGGCCAGGCTGTTTGGTATCGAGACTGATATCGGTGGGACAGTGACACTGGAGAATGTCATTCTTATTGTCGTTTCCCTGTTAACCGGTTTTAGCATTGCTTTTTGGATTTTTCGGTTTCTGGAAAACGCCAGATTTGAGCGTGACTCCCCGGGCAGGTGATGATCTGCCATTGAATGAGCAGTCAGGGCTGGGACTTCTGGACGACCACTATAATGCATCAACCGCCCGGTCCACTTATGCCTGATTGTCAATGATGATCAGAAGGCATCCAAGCTGGGCCAGACAGATGTTGACCGGACAGCGATAGATTGGTTGTGGAAAGTCCCGATAGAGCGCAGAAGTCAGGCAGGGGTAGCCATGTCGTCAAAAGCCCTGCAGCTCGGGCAGGGTGAAACACCCTTGGCAACCGTCGATTGCCAAGGATGAAGTGATGGCAATCTGTTGCAGGACGACTGGGTTCTGGTGGGCAATCCGCAAAAAACTCACGGAGGAACTGACTGGGATGTGGCGTGGGTTTCGTCCTCGGTTCGGGTTGTCACTCCGGAACGGAAAATTCGTTTGTGCCGTCGAGGCAATCCGCTTATTACAGATTGTGTCGGCGCGATTCCAACATCGCCAACAGTGGTCATGTCTCGTCGATATCAAAGATTGTTCGGACTGTAGCAAAAAAATGAAACCGGAAGGACAGGGATCTTGTGATCCTTATTTGGTCGGGAATCATTCTCGCGGTTCTTGATTTGGGGATGCCAGGTAGAAGCCATTTCAATGAAGGCCGCGCAAGCTGGATTGATATGGCCATGGCGATGCCAAATCAGGCTGACCGCATGCTGCGGTGGTTCGATTTCGAGTCGAATCGAGTGCAGGTGATCCCGGTTGTCGATGATGCTCTTTGGCAAGATGGTGACCAGCCGGCCGGATTCGGCAAGTTCCAGGATCACACTGACCGAATTGGTTTCCATGGCGACTTTCAACTTCAGAGCATGTAGGCGGCAGTAGTCATCGATGTGCTGGCGTAAGGCAAAGTCGCGATTGAGCAGGACCATGTCAAGGGACATTTCTGGGCAAGAGATACGACCTTCGGTAAATTTTGCGAGTGGATGTTGATTGCCCACCGCCAGGAATAGAGATTCGTAGAACATGATATGGCTTTCATATTCGGGCACATTGCCCTCGGTGGCATCAGGTTTAGTGAAAGCAATCCCCACATCAATCGCATCTTCAGTGACGGCCTGCTCAAGGAGTTCTTGGGACATCTCCAGGGTCGACAGAACAATACCGGGGTAGCGTTGATGGAAATTGTCGATCAGTTCGTAAGTCAGGTGATCCGTGATCGGCGTCCAGCCAAGTCTTAAAGTCCCCCGACTAAGATCCTGAACATCATTGACGGCTCGGGCGCCCGCCGCCAGTTCGGCACGCGCTCGCTTAACAAAACTGATGTAGGCCTCACCTGCATTGGTTAGTCGCACGGCTCGCCCGGGTCTGATTAGCAGTCGGGTTTCCAGGGTTTCCTCCAGAATCTTTATTTGTTGCGAAAGTGAAGGCTGTGCGACATGGAGCACTTCGGCGGCCCGGGAGAAACTGCCTTGTTCAACAATGGTCAGGAAGTACTCCAAGACGCGAGGAAAAATGATTTTTCGGTACATGGCCATGAACCTGGGTCAAAAGGGGTGAATTTGATCTGGGAGACGATGTGCGATGTCTTGCTCTAAATTGGCGAGGATATTCGGAACGGTGATATTATAGGATTATCCTATAGTTTCGATACAATATTGCAACTTGTTTGTATAGTGTTGCGAGACATACAATGCATCACAGATCAGAGTTTCCATTCGATATTGGACTGCGCATCGGGATTCAATCCACACACATTGCATCGTAGTCAGTACGCATCCGGTCTGGATGGAAGTCGCTTCAAATTCAATCAACCCGTAAACAGGAGGATAGTTCCAGACATGTCTTCTTCTACCCGAGACAGAGTCATGCGGCATCTGGACATTGTCAAACAATTCCAGCCTGCACTACACCAAGAGACTCACGCACCCTCCCCGGACATGGTCAATGATGACCATTACCGTGCTTACACGCGATCATCACATGATCTGGGCGGCGAGCCCGATATCCCCATTCCTTGGGAAGAAAAAGAAGAGGAGATTTGGGAGCACAATACCTTTGTCACCTGCGAGGTGCTGGCATGGAGGGGAGTCTGGAATGCCGAGGAGCGTCGTCGTCGCCAGAATGTCGATGTCGGTCAGACAATTTACTTGGGGTTGCCCTACTATGGCCGCTGGTTGATGACAGCGGCATTGATTCTGGTTGATAAGCAATATGTCACCCTGACCGAGCTTCAGGACAAGATACACGAGGTGAGGCAACGCTATGAGCAATAAACCGATTTACGATCGCGAACATCACGTCAAGAAAGCCACGGGAGTCGGCGACCCCCAGTGTTTTACCGGGGAAGCACCCGCCCCCCGTTTCAAGGTGGGTGATCAAGTCCGGGTCCGCGACCTGCCGGATCTTTTCTATACCCGGACACAGACGTATCTGCGAGGAACGGAATGCACGGTTTCTGCCGTTGTATATGAAAGTCCGGCGGCGGAAAACGAGGCCTGGAACAATACCGATGAGGTGGAATGGTTCTACAGCCTCGTGTTCCGGCATCAGGATCTGTGGTCCGATTATCCTTCGGCATTTGTCAAAGATACGTTGGAAACCGAATTGCCGGAGCGCTGGCTGGAGCCCGCCTGATGCCAGTCGACCCTACACCGGAACTTCTACTCGTCTACTCGTCTGAATCGACGGGATCACCGTTCAATGTCAAGAGGAAACCCTAATGTCTGACGATCACAAGCATGCGCCGATGGTCGATGAAGTCAGCGAATTCGAGATTCTCGAAATTGCCGTTCGTGAGCTGGCTATCGAAAAAGGCCTGTTCACCCAAGAAGACCATAACGCCTGGACTGAGTATATGCATACACTGGGCCCCTTACCCGCTGCGAGGTTGGTGGCCAAGGCATGGCTGGATCCGGAATTCAGGAAACTGGCAGTCGAAGATGGCGTCAAGGCCAGCCTGGAAGTGGGAATCGACTGGATCCGCTCCATGCCGACCCAGTTCGGAACGCCCAGCGACTACTGCAGCTTTCGTGTTATGGAGGATACACCGACCCTTCATCATGTGGTGGTCTGTACCCTGTGTTCCTGCTATCCGCGTCCGATTCTCGGCCAGTCGCCGGAATGGTACCGGACGCCCAATTATCGTCGACGTCTGGTTCGTTGGCCCCGTCAGGTGCTTTCTGAGTTTGGTCTGCAGTTGCCGGAAGATGTCGAGGTTCGGGTGGTGGATTCCAATCAGAAATCCCGCTTTATCGTCCTGCCAATGCGTCCGCAAGGAACGGATGGCTGGACCGAAGACCAACTGACCGAAATCGTCACGCGGGACTGCTTGATCGGCGTTTCCTTGCCGAAGCCCGGCAAGACCGCAAACGACCCCCGTCGGGTGCGCAAGGCATTGAAACCCTATAGTCATTGAATACCAGACCATGACTTCAATCAATCCTGACAAGGAGGTGTTGGACTTGGAGATGCAGTCTCGAGAACTGGATAATGCCCCAATTCCTCTCTTGGAACGGATTCGGCAGGATGGTCGATATTGGCGGGACTTGACGGTCAAGTGGGACGTGGACCACCCTGAACCGCCCTGGAAAATCTGGTTGGAAGCGACCTGCGAAGTCCTGTCAGAGAAAAACTGCGCATTGCCTGCCTTGGAACGGCGATGGGAAGAGGACGACCTCAGTGAGGAATTGTATCGGGATGTCCCATATCCTGAACGACAGTTGCTGGCCCTGGCGCATTCGATGATTCGGCGCGGACTGATTGACGAGAAAGAACTGGCCGCCCGCACGAAGTCAGTGGAAAAACGCTTGAATCGGGTCGAGTGATGGTTGTGGATCCCCCGGAACTGTATTCCGCCGCAATTCAAACGGGATAGAGAGCATGAATCGTTCTGCGCATGTCCAAGGGGTTCACATCCGAATCGACCAGCTTTCGCATCGGTATACGCACAAATCGCCGTTGACTTTTGAAGGAGTCAGCATCTGCGCGGAACCGGGCGAGGCGCTGACCATCATTGGTCGTTCTGGTTGTGGCAAGTCGACACTGCTCCATGTCATTGCAGGCTTGCTGCCTCACACCATGGGTAAGGTCCAGCTGAATGAGGAAGATGTGATGGCACCGTCTTCACGTTGGGTCATGATGTTCCAGGCACCCCATCTATTTCCTTGGATGAATGTCCGGCAGAATGTCGGTATTGGCCTGCGATTCGCCAACTGGTCAAGCGATCGGATTCGGGCTCGGGTCGACGAAGCGTTGGAATTGGTTAACCTGGAAGAGTTCGCCCACAAGAATACTCTGGACCTCTCCGGAGGCCAGCAGCAGCGGGTGGCGTTGGCACGTTCCTTGGTCATGGAGCCTGAGATGTTGTTGCTGGATGAGCCGTTTTCGGCATTGGATGCCTTTACGCGTACCACGCTGCAGCGGGATGTTCGCCAAATATCCAAACAGCTTGGCATCAATCTGGTCATGGTGACTCATGACATTGACGAGGCCATTCTCATGGGGGACCGGGCACTGGTCATGGCCGGTTCTCCGGGAAAAATTGTCCATGACTTCAAGGTCGATTTGCCGGATCCACGCGAGCGTGGCGACTCATTGATGCAGGAACTGCGCACCCGTCTGATGCAGGTCTTTCATGATGCGGCCCATGCGCCCGATGCGGGTGAACCGATGCATGAGTTGCCTGCAGAGAATCAGTCGACAGGCAATGGAGCGAGCAATGTAGAGTTTTCAAATCACAAATATCATCCAGCTTAGCTGGACCCGGGCGGGACCATTCTGCCCAAATCACACTGCGGAGGAAAGAGAATGTCAGATAAAAAATCAATCTACCGGAAGCACGGCGACGGAATCGTGAATGATGATCCGAATCTTTGCATTGAGTGCGACCCGACCTTCAAGGGAATTTTGGGATCTTCGGTGAATCGTCGTGAAGTGCTTCAATTGGGTGCCGCAGCGGCAGCAGCTGGGATGAGTTTGCCAACCCCCAGTCTGGCCCAGCAAAGCAACTGGGATCCAGTGGTCAAGATTGGATATATTCCCATCACTGATTCGGCCGCCTTGCTGATCGCCCACGAACTGGGTTATCTGAAAGATGAGGGCATTGATTCCGTCCGGCCAACCCTGATCCGGGGCTGGTCTCCCTTGGTTGAAGCGTTTGCATCCTATCGTTTTAACCTGACGCATATGTTGATCCCGATCCCGATCTGGATGCGCTACAACAACCAGTATCCGGTCAAGATCACCGCATGGGATCATACCAACGGTTCCGCCATTGTCGTGGGAAAGAACACGGGTATCAACTCACCTGCGGATTTCGGTGGCAAGCAGTTCGCGATGCCATACTGGTATTCGATACACAACATCGTCTCCCAGCGATTGTTGCGTGATGCCGGAATCACACCGGTCATCCGGCCTCAGGATGCCGAACTGGCACCAAATGAATGTAATTTTCTCGTGTTGCCACCGCCCTCCATGCCACCGGCGCTGGCAGCCGGTACGATCGACGGATATTGTGTGGCCGAGCCATTCAATGCCTTGGGCGAACTCAAGGCAGGCGGCAAGGTTCTGCGGTTTACCGGTGATGTGTGGAAGGGCCATCCCTGCTGTGTGGTGGTTATGCATGAGGAAAATACCATGGATCCAGATCGGGCGGCCTGGACCCAGGGTATCCACAATGCCGTCGTGCGAGCACAGATCACGCTCGCCGAAAATCGCAAGGCCATGGCCGAACTGCTCTCGCGCGATGGCAAGAAATACCTGCCGTTCCCGAGGGAAGTCATCGAACGCGCCATGATGTTCTATGATCCTGCGTATTACAGTAATCCCCGTGCGATCAAACATCCCGAGTGGGGTATGGACCGGATCAACTTTCAGGCTTGGCCGTACCGTTCCGCCACCGAACTGGTGGTGAACGATCTGAAAAAGACGGTCATCACTGGGGATGATGCATTTTTGAGTGGCCTCACGCCGGAAAAGGTGGCGGATGATCTGGTCAATTATGAGTTCATCCGAAATTCACTTGAAGCCAATCCGAAATGGCGCAACGATGTGAGTGTCCCGCAAGGGGCGGATCCCTACAATCGGGTCGAAGTGGTTCAACTGTAGGCACTGACAACGCCTGCCCCATCTATCGGCGAGTTGCTGATGACCGCAGAACCGAATCCATACCAGGCTTGGCTGAAAAAGATCGGCCGTAAGTTATTCAACTGGGCGGCCGGGCTTTTGATCCTGTTGGCACTTTGGTGGTTGGGGGGGTATCTGATCTATCTCAATCCCAACACCACCAATTTTTCAGATTTCGGACCCATCCCGACGTTTCAAGCTTTTCCGATACTTTGGGAAGAAGGAACGATCCAAAATGCGGTGCTCTCGAGTGGTTATCGGCTTGGTATCGGTTTGTTGATCGCCATTGCCTGCGGCATTCCGATTGGCATTTTACTGGGCAGAAGCCGTACGTTTCGTGAACTCAGCAATTCACCGTTTCAGTTGTTGCGTATGATCAGCCCATTGTCCTGGGAGCCGATTGCGGTCATTGTATTTGTGACTTGGAACCAGGCCATTATCTTTCTGATTGCAGTCGCTTCGGTCTGGCCGGTCGCTTTCGCGACCGCAGCAGGTCTGGCCAAGGTGGATCCGGCATGGTTCAAGGTGGCTAGGAATCTCGGTGCAAATTCATGGCATCGATTGACTCAGATCATTATTCCGGCGATTACCTTCGACATGCTGACGGGCATTCGTGCCGCCCTTGGCGTGGCCTGGATAGTATTGGTGCCAGCCGAGTTTCTCGGGGTCACCTCGGGTTTGGGCTATTCCATCGCGGATGCGCGGGAAACGCTTTCCTACAATCATCTGACGGCGATGGTGCTGGTGATCGGCATTATTGGATACTGTCTGGATAGTTCCTGCGCCTTGGCCATCAAGCGTTTCAGTTGGCACCGCGGGGATCAGGCCTGACTTGGCGTCGTCGTATCCATGCCAACCCATCACGAGCGTATGAGGTAGAGAAGAACATGATGGCATTGTGCCCCCAATTGATGAGGCAGGAGTCAAAGTGACCAACCGGATCAGCATCATCTGTGTGTCTGGAGAGCATGAAAAGCTGCAGATGGCGTCCATGGTAGCCTCCGTAGGGGCCGCATCGGGTGACAAGGTGACCGTGTTCTTTTCGATGAACGCGGTCAAGTACTTTGTCCGAGGCAACGATGACATCGCACCGGTCGAAGGTGAGTTTGGTGCCAAGGCCCTAAATCGTGTCGGAGTGCCTTCCTTTCGGGAATTGTTTCAACAGGCAGCAGAACTGGGTGATGCCACCTTGATTCCTTGTTCCATGGCCATGGATCTGCTGGCCTTGAAAGATGGTGACCTAGTGGGCGAATTCGGTCCATCGACCGGCCTGACGAAATTCCTTCGCGATGCCGAAGGGTCGCAGTTGCTGACATTTTGAGGAACAGCAAGCCGGATCAATTAATGAGTAATGACATGAGCGAGCACAGAATCATTGACGCCAAAAACACCTATTGCCCGGGCCCATTGATGGAACTGATCCGATGCATGAAACAGGCCGAGGTGGGCGATACACTCGAACTGTTGTCAACGGACAATGGGACTGCGAACGATGTACCGGAATGGGTAGCCAAGATTGGTCATCAAATGGTGAGTTCGGAAAAGGTCGACGATGTCTGGCATGTGACCGTTCGGAAGGTCAGATAACCATTCCGTTCGTGATAAAGACACCTGGGAGATGACATGAAAATTCTGGTGGTAGGCGGAGGTACCGGCGGTACGATCATTGCCAACAATCTGGCTCGGCGCCTGGCGCCGGAAATTCGTGCAGGGAAGGCTGGCATCACACTGTTGTCGGCGACCGAACGCCATATGTATCAGCCGGGTCTTCTGTATGTGGCTTTCGGGCAGATGATGCCCGATGAGTTGTACCGGGATCAGGCTAGCTTGCTGGAAAGCCCGATCGATTTTCATGTCGACCCGGCCGAGAAATTCGACCTTGATGGACATCGTGTTACCACGTCAAGTGGAATGGTACATGACTACGATATCCTGGTCATTGCCACCGGGTCACGAATCATGCCAAAGAACATCCCCGGATTGCAGGAAGGAGCGGAAACGTTCTATACCGAAGAAGGAGCGATCAAGATGTTCAAGGCGTTGAGGGAATTCAAGGGTGGCCGGGTCGCGATTGTGGTCGGTGTTCCTCACAAGTGTCCGATTGCACCGGTCGAGGTGACTTTTTCACTCCATGACTACTTCACATTCAGGGGGATTCGCGATCAGGTCGAAATTAAGTACCACTACCCCATCAATCGGATCCACAGTATCGAGAACGTCGCTTCGTGGGCGGAGCCCGAGTTCCGACGTATGGGCGTCGAGTATGAGACCCTGTTCAATGTGGAGGAGGTTGATGTTGAAAATCGAGTGGTGAAGAGCCTGGAAGGATCTGAATATCAGTATGATCTTTTGATTTCCATTCCCGAACATAATGGAGTCGAGGCAATCATTCAAAATGATCTGGGACCGGATGGTTGGATCCCCACAGACCGGCATCAATTAACCATGGAAGGGCATGATAATGTCTATGTGGTCGGGGATACCACCGACCTGCCGGTCAGCAAGACCGGATCAGCGGCTCACTTTCAGGCCGAAGTCATTGCAGAAAACATTGCATCGGTGATCAAGATCGGCACTCCGGTCACCGAATATAACGGAAAGGTGTATTGCTTCATTGAGGCGGGTCACGACAAAGCGACCTATGCCATGTTCAACTATGACTTTCCCCCTGATTTAAAAGCACCGAACAAATCCATGCACTGGTTCAAGGTCAGCTATAACAAGATGTACTGGACTAGTGTGCGCGGACTCCTTTGAAGGTACACCATGATGGCTTCTGCATTCGAAGAAGACCGCAGCCTGGAAAAAAGTCTGGAAGGGCTGGCGGAAATCGGTACCGTTATTGCTGCAGCCAAGGATGCTTTGAACGATGATATGGTCGCAAGGATGGCCTCGACATTATCCGAGGGCGTCACATTGCTTGATCGCATAACGCGAAACCAGGCACTGGTCAACTTGTTGCAGACGTTGGATCGTCCCGAGAATCAGGTGCTTTTGGAGGCCCTCTCGGAGGCGCTTGGCAAAACCAGCCTGGAAGTGTCGACGACAGAACCTGCGAAGGGAGGGCTGGGTAGCGTGCTTCGGCAATTGAGCGACCCTGGTACGCAGGAAGGGCTTCGTTTGCTTGCGATACTGGGTAAACATATGGGAGAAAGCATTCGCAGATAGCTCATTGACCAGCCTGTTTCGGGAGAACTTCCCTTGACTATGACAGCATCATGGATGCTCTTGTTCATATGACGGGTATTATCTGGAACAAATAATGAGAATGTGATGATTCGTGTCTACGAACTATTCGGGGATAACCCCATCATTGCGGCATTGATGCTGGATGGAAATCGTTCCATTCCCCTGCGTTCGGCACGGGCCAGCAAGCCGCTGTTACGAGAACCCTTTGTCGAAGCGATGCGGGTCGATGGAGAAATCGAGCTGCATACCTTCTCCAGGGAAGGTTTTGCCGACTCATGGGCCGAGGCAAGGTTGATTCTTGCCCTGTTATCGAATCTGGATATCCAGTCGGATTTCGATCCGGGAATTCTGGAGCGAGAGTCCCAGCGGCGAGTCGAAATCCTGCACATTCGTGACCACAGTATCGGAGCCTCTCGGGAACTGTTTGCGCAGGGTCGTTTCGCTGAGGTGGTTGAATGTTATGGTCCGGATTGTGGACATCTGCCCGGCGAAGTGGATCAGATGCTTAACGCAGCCCGACAACAGATCAAGAAAACCTGTCCCGAGGCTTCCCAGAAAACAGTGTCAGAGTCGTGTCATGAAACTCTATGACTTTGGTCTGTCAGGTAATTGCTATAAGATTCGGTTATTCCTTTCACTGATTGGGTTGCCCCATGAAGTTGTGACCGTGAATCTTGGACTGAGAGAAAATCTCGCCTCCTGGTTCCTTGCCATCAACCCGGAAGGTTGTGTTCCGGTGATCGTGGATGACCACATCACCGTCAGTGACTCAGCGGCCATTTTGACGTATCTGGCACGGATGTATGCCAGCAGCAGTTGGTTTCCACAGGAGGCCGTGGCTGCGTCGAAGGTCATCCGGTGGTTGTCGATGGAGCAAGGCATGATGCGCTATGGCTTGGCAAGGGGGAGGTCTCTCGTCCTTCAGAATCCCACGCGGCTGACCGAAACTGGCAATCTGGATGAATGCCATCGGATTGGTACCGGCGCTCTGGACCTTCTTGAGGCTCAGTTATCACACACCCACTGGCTGGTTGACGATATCCATCCGACGATTGCCGACATTGCCTGTTATCCCTATAGCAAACTGGCACCCGATGCGGGTTTGTCATTGGATGGCTATCCGGCGCTCTGGAACTGGTTTGGTCGAATTGAAGCCTTGCCGGGATACCAGGTGATGTGACCTGTGAGGATGGGTAAAGGCTGGTGACAGGAAAAATCCGGTGGTTTGTTTTCAGAGAAGTGATTTGGTGCCCTGTCAGATAGTGGCTGGACTCGAGTTTCACCCAAATTGATCATCTGAAGAAGAACATGATTAGTGACAACGAAGCCTTGGAAATCGCCACTCGGCACCTGCATGAGGAATATCAGGCATCAGACACATCCATGACCATTGCCGCTCGGAGTATTGAACTGAAGGATGAGGATGAAGGCCTCATGATGATGGGATGGGCGGGGAAATTCTATGCGGTCACCTTTCACTGCAATCATCAATCCAATGCCTTTGATCCTGACTACATCATCCTGCTGGTAGATGCCGAGACGGGTGAGCCGTTCTGGTATCCGGGAGAACACTGACGCGATATCCCGGATCGTACCGATATGACCCATCAGGTGTTTATCGTTGATGTTTTTGCCTTGAAAGCGTTGAGCGGTAATCCCCTTGCGGTCATTGTGGGCAATACCTTCCCGGCAGAGTCTCGCATGCAGGGGATTGCCGCGGAAATGAATTTTTCCGAAACTACCTTTGTTCGCCTGCCCGCATGCCATGGAAAGTATTCCGTCAGAATTTTCACCCCAGTCCAGGAGATTGAATTTACCGGTCATCCGCTGATCGGTACGGCAGCGGTCATTCGGATGTTCATGGACTCCACTGGCCCGGATTGCGTTTTTCTGCAGACGGCGATTGGCCCCATTCGGGTAGATTTCGAGCCGGTTCCTCCCGAAGCGGATATCGTCTGGATGCGTGGTCCCGCCATGCAACTGGGTGCGGTGTTGTCCCATGAATCGGCCGCCCACTCATTGGGGCTTCAAGTCGGTGACCTGGATCCAACCCTACCTGTTCAGGTGGTGGCTGCGGGCACTTCTGCCTTGTTGATTCCGTTGCGAACCGCCGCCGCTCTTTCTCGGGCAAAACTTGATCTTGATCGCCATGCCCCTTTGGTGGACAGAGGGTTCCCTAAGTTGGTCTATCTGTTTTGCCAAGAGACGTGTGAGGTGGCCAATGATTTTCAGGTACGCTTTTTCTTCGATGCCAATGGAGTCCGAGAAGATCCTGCCACCGGTAACGGTGCGGCTTTTTTCGGAAACTATCTTTTGACGCATCAGCCCGAATTGTCATCCGGCTTCGATTTCCGACTTGAACAGGGGTACCCCATGGGTCGCCCCTCACTGATTCGTCTGCGCGGAAAGCGTTCGGCTGGCCATTTCCATATCTCGGTTGGAGGTTCCGTGTATCCTGTAATGCAAGGTGAAATGCTGGATGCCTGACCGTTGACATGGCATATGTACCCCGAATCTTCGTTACACCGGAAGATGACCATCCTTGATCGGAGTTATCAATGACCAGCGTCGACCCGCATTGCCGTTCCCATTCTCTCGATCATGATACGGCGAAACGCCTGATCCACCGATTGGAAAGCCGGGCCCAGGATAAGGTGTTCACACGACTGTTCGACCGCTATGCCGACTCACTCGAATTGACGGACCAGAGCATTACATTGGAGGTGGGATGTGGCACCGGGGCCATGATGCGGTCCCTGGTCAACAAGCCGAACTTTCGTGGCCGGATTGTCGGCGTGGATCAAAGTGCTGCTTTCGTAGAGGCGGCGAAGAATTTAGCCGAAAAGTCAGGAGTATCTGATCGGCTAGAGTTTCGCCTTGGAGATGCGCATCAGCTTGAATGGGAAGACGCTAAGTTCGATCTGGTGATCGCCCATACTGTAGTCAGTCATGTGGTAGACCCTCATGGGGTGATCAAAGAATTCTCACGTATCTTGCGTCAGGGGGGGATACTGGCCATTTTTGATGGTGACTACTCTTCGTTGACCTATGCCTTTCCTGACGATCCGGAACTTGGCCGACGTATGGACCATGCACTGGCAGAAACGACATTTCATAACCCGCGGATCATGCGAGATCTGATCCAACTGCTGCCGATCAGTGGTTTTGATATCGAACAAATCCTCGCCGATGTGGTTTCGGAAATTGGGACGGCCAGTTACTTCAAATCCTTTGCCGACACCTATGCTCCTATGGTAGCAACCGGCCGGTTGATGGATGCCCAAGAGGTGGCGCACTGGGTTGCAGGGCAGGCGAATTTGATGGAAAGTCGCCGTTTTTTTGCCTCCTGCAACTACTATACCTACCTGTCAAGAAGATGCTGATTTATCAGCGGGTCAATGGTGGACCGAGCACCAGCTGGCATTCCCTCATATCGATACGAGGGTTGTATTTCCAGTAGTCACGAGGTGACTGGTGTTGTCGAGAGTGATTTTGATTGCCCGAGTGTGTGGATTTGAACTGATGACAACTGGACGAAGTGGCTAGCACGCTGAGTTTTCCGTTTTTTCGATCAAGTCCCTGATGAATGCGGCCATAGAACATCAAGGTGAGTTAAGAAAAGGCCCATATAATATCTGGACAGTATCTGGACGGGCCAATTGTTCGGTCAGGTGGGTTTTATCGGAGCCAATTATCATGAGCGTATCTGAAGACGCCTCTTCGTAGTCTGGTTATGTATCCGTTGGGGTTATATGTCAACTCCTTCACGAGTTTCTTCCAGTATCTGGTCCACGATATGTTGAAACGCTTCCCGGTTGCTGTCGCCTTCCAGTCGACGCAAGCGAAATAAATCCAGTTGTCGGTCGGCACTGGTCCCTTCTTTAACGATGGTGATGGCTCGGCGGGTTTCGGCTTCACAACCCAGGGCGCAGGCATCCGGGGCAACCTGCTCCACCATCTCAGAGATGAAGTCTTCAATGTCGATCCGTCGGTCCTTTTGAGCACTATCCCCAAAGAAGGAAAACACGCCGTAGCGTTGGGCGATCCAGCGATTTTCTGCAATGATTTCGGTGAGAGGTTCCATCGGCAGGGCGTTTTGTCGATCCTGACGTATTAACATTCGAACCAGAGAGGCATACAATGCCGCAATGCATATCGCATCTTCAAGGCGTGTGCAGATGTCGCAGATTCGCATCTCGACCGTCGGATAGTGGTTGGAGGGTCGGATGTCCCACCACAGTTCGCTGCTGTCACCAATAAATCGAAACCGTCGATATTCTTCGACCAACTGGTTGTATTGGGACCGTGACCAGATCGGTTTCGGAATGCCGGTGCGTGGCAAGCTGCCGACAATGGCAATTCGCCAGGACTTGAAGCCGGTTTCTCGTCCATCACTGAATGGAGAAGATGTGGATAATGCCAGCAGACTCGGGAGATAACGTCGCATCGCTGTCATCACTCGGGTGCGTGTATCGGCATCGCCAAAACCGAGGTGAATATGCATTCCTCCCACAAGAAAACGACGAAGAATGTCTTGGAATTTATTGGCAAAGGATTCGTAGCGTTCCTTCTGTGTGGTGGACTGCACCTGCCAATCGGCAAATGGGTGCGTCGAGGAAGCCATTACACCCGCACCGAAACGCTCGGCCGCCTGGATGACGATGCGGCGGGTTTCTCGCATCGCCTCTCGCAACTCGGCGATTGAGCTGCACACCTTGGTATTGGTTTCTACCTGAGTACGCAGCAGTTCCCGAACCACCTTATGCGGTCCACTGGTCGATTCGCAGGCATCAAAGATGGCAGGATCAGGATCAGCAAGCAGATCCCGGGTCTTTGGATCAACAAGAAAAAACTCTTCTTCGATCCCCAGAGTGACTGCCAGATCATCTTGTGACAACTGTTTGATCATATGAAGTTATCTCCAACTTTTCCATCCGGTGAGGAATGGCAATTCAAAAATTCAAAAGGGTTATCGTGAAATCCGGATCTAAATGGTGGTCTGACTATGCAAACCGGAAGGATCCGAAAACTCTACAAATCCAGGCGAGACAGGAACATCTTGCAGCATCGGAGCAGATTCAAGATATGATCATGTTCAGGTACTGCATGTGCTCAAGTGCATGTCTCCGCTGCCAACGCATGGCATGGAACCCGATTCGAATGTTATCTCTCCCCCCGCTTTGATGCACTCGCATCCATAACGGTCAGACGCAAGACGGTCGATGACTTTTCCGGATGGCAACATTGATGCGTCAGGATGGAAGTGGGTCGTTGAAATGGCAAAGGGGGATTGTGCAACTCATTCTTCCAGCAGTCAGTCACACACTGGCTCCGGAAACTGACGATTGAATATACATTCGTTTGTCTCCGAGGTGTTGTGTCATCGCATCATTCACCCTTTCGATAAATTGCCAGTTCACAGATTCGTCACCGGTTTCCAAGTTTGTCATTTGCTCCCATATGCTTTACGACTTCGTACAGGTCATATCCTACCACCATCAGAGCGCGGATTATGTTCTCATCGGTCAATTGTCGAATTCATAGTCAGAAGGCATTCCGATTTCAAACAGGCAATCTCCTCGTTCTACCCGAGCGGGGATACGCGAACTCATCACGATACCATCATGCTGAAAACGAAGTTCAATCGGCTTTGTCAACGGAACATCCGGATAGTGAATCCATCCGGCAATTTCATCTTGTATGGCCTGATCATTGGGCAAGTCAGCGGATTCGAAAATCCCCTCGGTATGGGCATAGAGATAACTGCCTTGAGGGTGGATGGAAAAGAATTCCGTCGGCGATTCAGTTGGTTCAACTGGTCCATGGTATAAGCCACAGGTGGCAAGGAAACGCGGGAGAGCAAATTGCAGCAATTTCATCGCGTTACTGTCCACGGTTCCTCCTCCTGCCATCTCGGCAGTGATTCCGAGTGCTCCTTGGCGCCTTGCGGCTGAAGTCGAATAACCGGCACCGCGGGAATCCGAGTACTCAATTGCCCGGGGAAATCCCAACGCATGGACTAGTGCCATGAGTTGTTGGGTGTTCTCCTGGTTAACGAATCGCGATACCAGTAGAGTCGGCTGTCGATATCTCATGGAACTGCCACCCGAATGAATATCGAGCATGTAGTCTGTGCGGGACATGAGAGCCGATTCAATGTAATGGGCAATCATTTCTGTGGGTGAACCGGAAAGCTGTCCGGGAAAACTTCGATTCAAATTCCCATCATCCACAGGCGATGTCCGCATGCCAGCGTGCGCGGCCGGATAGTTGGCCATCGGCAGAACAATGATCTGTCCCGTAAGTTGGTCAACTGGTAGGTTTTGCGCAAGCTTGGCCAGTGCGACCTGTCCCTCAAATTCGTCACCGTGATTGCCGCCCAGTAGCAATACCGTTGGACCAGCACCATTACGGATCGATATGATGGGCACCGGAATCCAGCCATAGGCAGACCGATGAACGGAGTGTGGAATTCTGATGAATCCCCCATGCCGACCATCATGGTTCAGATCAATTTCACAAATGACGTTTGTATTGCTGGACATGGTGTCACTTCCATTCGGGATGTCATCAAGGGCGTCGGGTCTGTGTTCCGTTCCAAGTGGCTCCATTCTATCGCAGTTCTATATTTTCCGTGATCACCCTCGGCGTATCGAATGGCGAGGAATTTTAGATTGACTGAAACGATCCGACAATGGCCTTGTCGTTTCCAAAAGGCAAATGAGCGATGGTTGGGAACCCACAGAAGAAGAAAGCCGAAAAGGCCGCATCTGGAAAGACACAAGGACAGGAAAATCCTGATGGTACCAAACACCACCAACGGGATTCCGGATTCTGTCTTGGACAGAGTGCTGGAAGTAGTAGGGCGGTTATATCACTGAATGTTGCGCGTCTTGTCAACTTTCCTTGATAAGTTCCCGACTATTTCCCTGAACGGGGTTTCCTGTCAATGGACCTAGGGGCGTGTAACCTGCCTGTCAGGCCTGCAGGGTGTGCGTGCAGGCAGACCATCGTTATGTCACGACCCCGCCGCCCAGCACTTGGTGTGCCTCGGTGTGGAGGCCAAGTTGGAGCGCCAGCAGCCGCAGTCTTTCGTGGAAGCCCTCGCGGCTCACGTTGCAGAGCTGCAGGAACCTGGCGGGATCCTCGAAATCGCCCCGCCCATGAAGCACGCGGTGGTTGTCGAAGATCACGGCTTCTCCTGCTTGGAGAACGAGGCGGATCTGGTTCGTGCGTGTCATGACCAGTTCGCAAATCTGCCGATAGGCGGCATAGTACGGGGGCACCAGTTCGGAAGGCAGGTCCAGGGGTGCGGAGGCGCGGGTATGCAGGCGAATGCCGGAGATGTCGCCTCCGTCGTCCATGGAAAGGATCGGCATCCTTGCCAGCTGGTCGATGGTGGTGTCGTGGCGTCGATGATAGGAATGGGCTTGCTGGGACAGTAGCAAGAACGCGTCCGGGTCGGACCGGCGCAGGAGTGTTGCGGCCTGGAAACCGTCGACGAAGACGGACTCGCCGGCCTTTTCGGCTGGCCGGACGCAGCCCAGAATGTTGAGTCCTGGGGGCGTGTATCGGAATGCCTCGTCGGTATGGGGCGGTACGGGCCGGAACGTGTTTCCCATGGTCCGCACCCGGCTTGAGGGCGTGAGGTCGAAGATCTCGCCGTAGGACGTGTTCGAACCCATCTCCCCGACCAGGGCGACGACATCACGGATGAATCCCGGCCTTGCGGGAGCACCATGGACGATCACCAGTCCGTAGTCACGCAGCTTGCGGTAGAGATCCATGCGTGCGGAATCGCTTCGGGTCGCGGACGCAAGTTCCATCCGGGGCAGGTCAGCCTCAAGGCCGGCATCCCACAGCGTCGGCCGGGCCCGTCGCGCTTGGCGGGCGCGGTCGTCGTAACAGTGCTGCCTGAGCCAGGCCGGGTTGAAGAGGGACCGGTGGCCGTCCGCCTCCCAAGTGATGGACAGGGCTCCGTCCCCATCAATGACCGCATCGCGGGCGGCGGGTGCCGGAGGCATGTCCCCGGGCACGAAAAAACGCTTGCTGGAATAGCTGTCCCCACAGGCTTCGCAGTAGCAGCAATCCCGAAGCCAGACGAAATGGAAAAAGCTATCATGGCCGTCGGTCCAGGAGACTCTGATGCCGTCCGCCAGCAACACAATGTCCGAAATTCGGCACTCCCAGGAGGGAGAGGGGCGCAGATAGGCGGAAACCTCGGTCTTCATGAGATCGTCCGCGGGTAAAGGGTTTCCGTGAAGCCGTCAACACCGACAATCTGACCAGTGACGTGACGGCAGTGATCAGAACAAAGAAAGCAGATCATGTCCGCGATTTCCTCTGGATTGACGTAGCATTGCATTGAGGTGCCGATCGCGTATTGGCGCCTGACTGATTCCGGGTCCCGGTTCTCGGCGTCGGCATGGGCACTGATCACCCGTTCCATACGATCACCGCTAACGTTACCGGGAACGATGCCGTTGACCCGGATGTTGTCGGGTCCAAGTTCCATGGCCAGTGTCTTGGTGAAGCCGGTTACCGCCCATTTCGCGGCCGCATATGGGCTTCGGGTCGGGTATCCCATGATGCCGGCTGCGGAGACGAGATTGATCATTACGCCGTGACCCTGTGCCCTGAACACCGGAACGACGCGCCGGGCACAGTAGAACTGGGCGTCCACGCAAACTGCCATGGTGTGTCGCCATTCCTCGTCGGTCACTGCTTCCACCGGCTTGGTGGGGCCGGCGACGCCAGCGTTGTTGACGAGGATGTCGAGCCCACCGGGAAGGACCTGATCAAGCACGCGGTCGACCTCGCTGGAAACTGACACGTCACAGGTCCAGGAGCGGATGCTGGAGTCAAGGGTTTCGAGCGAGCCGTGATCAATGTCGCAGGTGAACACCTCCGCTCCCATCTCGTGCATCGTTGTGGCAATGGTGCGACCCAGGCCTGCGCCCCCGGCGGTGATGAATGCGCGCTTCCCCCCGAGGGAGACCTGCATTCCGACGGTTTGCGCGTCTGTCAACGAACGGCCCCCCGTTGGCCGTCCAAGGAGGCAATGGCCTGGCGGTTGAACGTGAACCCGACACCCGGACGATCCGGCACGCGGAGGTATCCCTCCTCGACCTCTAGGGATTCATTGAAAAGGGGCGCGAACCAGGGCATGTGCTCAAGGGACAGGCAGCCGGGCTCGGACCCCGCGATGCACAGGCTGTGCTCGGTGAACAGGTGCGGTGAGACCGGGACATGGTGGGCGGAAGCGATGGCCGACACCCGGCGCATCTCGGACAGACCGCCTACGCGCTGCAGGTCTGGCATCAGCACATCCACGGCCCGGGCGTCCAGGATGTTCTTCATACCGAACCGGGTGTATTCGGTCTCACCACCGGCAATGTCGATACCGACCGCGGCCCGGACATCGGCGTTGCCGGCCAGGTTGTTGTAGGCGACCGGTTCCTCGAACCAGCGGACATCGTGCTCTTCGAGTTCCCTGCCGAGTCGGATAGCGTGCTTGACCTCCAAGCCTTGGTTGGCGTCGGTGAGGAGTTCGATGTCGGAGCCGACGGCATCCCGGACCGCGGCCACGCGCACTATATCGTCGGCTATTCTTGCAGAGCCGAGACGAATCTTCATGGCCCGGAAGCCCGCGTCCACGAAGCCGCTGGCTTCGGCGACGAGTTCATCGATAGACCGAGACAGCCACAGGCCGCCGCTTGCGTAGACCCAGACCCGGTCGCGGCAGGCACCGAAGAGTCGGTGGAGTGGCTGACCGGCTCCTTTACCCACCAAGTCCCAGCACGCCACATCGATGGCGCACAGAGCGGCGATGCCGAACCCTGAATGGCCGATGGGATTGAGCCGGTTCCAGATCGCGTCGCCGATGGCGGTGAGATCGTGTGGTTTGCGCCCGTTCACCAGTTCGGAGAAACTGTCGAGCATCTCGCCAAGGCTTTTCAGCCGTACGGCGTTCAGGGTGAATACATAGCTTTCCCCGATCAGGCCCTGGTCGGTCTCCAGTTCAAGCAGCACGCATCCCACGCTGTGCATCCGGTGGATGGCGGTGGTGATGGGCTTTGCCAGGGGGACAGTCACCCGGGTTGTTCGGAATCCGGTGATCCTCATGCCCGGGGCACCGTGCCGGTCAGTTGCGGTAGGAGGGGTCCGCCCGGTCCGCCCGCCGCTTCAGCGCGGGCCACTCGTACTTACCCGGGGCGAATGCTTCGTACTGTCTTGCAGACAGTTCCCAGAGTTCCGGCGTTGCCGACTCCAAGGACAGCCCCGAAGCCTGGGCCTGCACCGCGACCTCACACATGCGGATGGTGTAGTACATGTTCATGAACGCCTCACCAGCGGTTTTCCCGACGGTTAGGAAGCCGTGGTTCCGCATCACCAGCACCTTGTTGTCTCCCAGATTTTCGGCGATGCGGAACCGTTCGTCCAGGTCCACGGACAGTCCTTCCCAGTCGTGGTAGCCGATCTTGCCGTACAGCATGGAAGAGTCCTGAACCCAGAACGGGATGTCGTTCCGAAAGGCTGTAGCCGCCAGTGCGGTCGGTGGGTGGGCATGAAATACGAAATGGTTGTCCGGGTGATGCAGATGTATGGCGCTGTGGATGACGAAGCCTGCGGTGTTGATGTCTGGCGGGCCTTCCAGTACGTTGCCGTGCTCGTCTACCTTGATCAGGTTGGAGGCGGTCACTTCCTCGTACAGCAGCCCGAACCGGTGCATCAGGAAGGAGTGGTCGGTGTCCGGCACCCGGGCGGTGATGTGGTTCCAGATGGTGTCGTCCCACCCCATCAGGTGGGTGAGGCGGAACATGGCCGCCAGATCAACCCGGACCGCCTGCTCCTCCCGGTTCGTCGCGCTACGGCCCTGGAAATCCTCTGCAGACACTTCTCGGTTCATGATCCGTACCTCGGCCGTACCGGGACGCTACATAGGTATGATCCCAGGGTTGCGGATGGCCCCAGGACTTGCCCAGGCGTATCGGGAACAGGGAAGAACAGGTGCCGGGACATGGGTCCGGGTTGTGACGCCCCAGCGGCCACGGCCCCCTCCATGATGCACGGCCGTGAAAGAGGTGGTGGGACAGTAGAAGGATCAATCATGGCACCATCATGCAAGGGATGATGTGATGGTATCGGCACCCCGGTCCGGAGAAATGTTCATGGAGACCGGGAAATTTCGTCTAAGCGACAGCCGATGATCTTTCCCGAGTTCTGGACCAGGCATCGATGGTGCGAGCCCCAGCGATGTTCCCCAGAAGGGACCGGGGGCGGAGTGGGGTAGTTGGCCGGTTCGTTACCGGGCTTCCACTTGATGTTGCAGCCCATGGAGGGCTTCCGGTCCCCGAGAACGGGCTGCCCCGCGAGGGGTACGCCTATGGCGGTCTCCAGGTTCCAGCCCGTGGGCCTACTGCCCGAGGAGCCGTAGTTTCCCGAGGAAACATGGTTCGGGCGGCTGTCGTCGAACTGGCTCCGGTAGACCAGTTCAAGGCCGCCGTCGAAGAGGTGGATGTCCGGGGTGCAGGCGGCATCATTGGCCCTGCCACTTCCTGGGACTCATCTCAAGAGATAGGGAAATGGGTCGCCGCAACTTTCCTTTTTCCGGATTATGTTCTCCGGGTTGTCGTCCGTAAACCCCTCGGTGTCGTTGCTGTCGATGGCGACGAAGCCGATGCTCCTGTCCATGTATGCACCGGCAGTTTCGACTAGGGAATCGGCGATGTGGATGATATCGGGGCAGTGATTGCAGATGAAAAGCACTACGGTGCCGCACTGGCCGGTGAGACTGAAGGCTTCGCTATCCGTGGAGGAGAGGGAAAAAATGGAGTTTGTTCGCACCCGGCGCCTGGACATGGTGTTGCGGGATTTGCTGGATCATGGCATCACGGTCGGAGAAGCCGCTCATCGTGCCGGTTATTCCAATACTGCCAATTTCTCCACCGCATTTCAAAGGCAGTTTGGTTATCCGCCATCAGTCTGTCTGGGCCAGTTCCCCCTTGGGATAGCACGCTTCCGTCACGTCGGTGACCTGCTGACTGAGCAGGAACACCCCATCGGGAGGTGACAGAATAACCGTCGGATACGCGGCCTTTCACGTAGAGGAACGATCACGGGGCACCCGAACGGGTTTGTTGGTCCCCAAACCGCGCCGGTTGCGAGTCCGGCGACTGGCCGTCGAGAACGGACGCAGCAGGGTCCTATGGCCCGGGTACGGGCATGAGCGGGGGGAAGATTCAGAGCCAGACTGTGGCTCTTGATGCGAGCATGGATCGGGCGACGCTTGTCTGTCTCTGGGCGGAAGTCGGTCAGGGGCCCGCCCGGATGATCGACATCCCTGATGTCCACGATCATTCGGACAATGGACCGCAAGTAGTTTAATGGTATACTCGTTTCACATCCACACTGAAACAGTAACAGTCGTTGTCTTCGTATTTGCCATTTGGGGTTAGGCTGGTCATGAAGCTTTTTTTGACTTTGGTGTCGTCATTGTTGTTGGGGACTGTCGTCTTTCCAGCCCCCAGCCATGGCAGTACCAGTCCATCGACTGCTCCCTTGATTGAATGGGGGTCGGACGAAAGCACAGAACGGTTCATTCGCTCATCACATAACCGGGATTTTTTTCCGCTGAGCAATCATTTTGTCAGTCAGGATAATAAAATCTTCTGTGGCTTGGCCTCATCAGCCATGGTGCTGAATGCCATGCGGCTTGGGAAACAGAAGGATCTGCCGATGGACAGATATTCCATTCGGGAAAATGAAATGGCTTGGTTATCAAAGGATTTCAATCCATTTTTTGGCAAGTACACCGCCAACAATGTCCTGACCGAACAGGCCAAGTCCCGACTGGAAGTGCTTGGGAAACCAATTCAAATCGAAGGGGTCATGAGAAGTGACTTTGGCCTGCAACTGCGGCAACTGGCCAAGGTTCTACAAAGTCATGGCCTAGCGGTGGAAACACGGGTGGTTGACTCGACCCGAAGTGCGGAATCTATCCGAAAGGAGTTGGCGGAAAATCTCGCCAATCCGGATGATTACGTGCTGGTGAATTATTCCCGCCAGTCATTGGGGCAAACCGGCGGTGGTCATATTTCCCCTCTTGGGGCGTATGACAAGCACAGCGATTCCTTCCTGATTATGGATGTCAACCCCAACCGGGCTCCATGGGTATGGGTGGGTTCTGATGAATTGGTGGCCGCTATGCGGACTTTTGATACGGTTGAAAATCGAGGCTATCTTCTACTCTCCGATCCGGGATAATCCGCCGCTTATACAATCCGGATGGGAAAAGACCCTTGGTCTTTGTTCTCACCCGTTCATTCACAGACGACACCGTCGCCATCACCATCACCATCATGCATATAGCGGTATGCCGGATGGCTGCGCGGAACCGGCGCGATTTCGTGCCGATGGGTTGCCCGACAGGTGATTCGCCCGTCATCATAGTAGGACAGCGCTTCGTTCATGTCGTCTGATTGGACAGTAGGGCGGAACTTCTCAGTGTTGGAATGATTGCAGATCAAAGGCTCCATTTGGGTATCCGGACAATCAGATAATATCCGTTCCAGTGCATTCGCCTCCCGCCGGTCAATCGTCAGCCCATAGGCCAGGCGCACTTCTACAATACGTCCGGCAAACCAGCAACGGTTTCTGTCCGGAAGCCATTCTGCGGCATCCTTGGCCTTCTTTTGATAGCGGTTGAGATGAGGCGTTGCCAAGGTGAGATTGCGGATATCGTTCGCAAATCGGGTGCGGATATCGGGGCTCTGACGACATAGCCCCGAGTCATGCGCTTCGCTTAATGCAATAATGTGCTCAATGTCCGTTTCGGTCATTGAAGAGAAGCAAGTACCGGTATAGGGACCATAGACCGCTCCGATCTGTCGAACAATCGCATGCTCTACCGAGGGTGAGTAATGGTAGTCTCGTTGTCGGTCATAGGCGGTACACCGCTCCTCAGGGGCCACGGTCAAGCCCCGCCATGTGCGGCTTTGTGCATGGACGGCGGATGACAGGATGAATGCCATGAGAAGGTACATCATGGCCACGATCATGGGGGATGAGGTCGGGAAACTCATGATCATCTTGTTGTGAGACTGGCATAGAGGTTGACGGGGTCTTGGGACGCACTGTGTCTGCGGAGTGAAAAACTTGCTGCTGGTATCCTGCACGCACGGTATCTCCTGCGGATTGGAATGAGCTGCGGTTCTTGGGCGGTTGTCTCTGGGTGCTCCGGGCCATTTTGTGGCTTTCTTAGGCTCGGTAATTCTGGAGTCTATCGGAAATTTCCCGATGTGGTAGTCAACATTTGAAATGGGTCCATGTGGTTTCCCTGTTTACCATCACCCCAAGAAGCCGTCGATCATTCCACTGTGATCCGACATCGGCATCCAAGCCCATTTAGCCCCTCCGGGATCGCTTACAAGCTGCTATTTTTTGCTCAAGGGACATGGCAGAATCCGGGCGGTCGTTTGAAGGTTGGAACGGATGCTGGCGATCGATTTCCTATGGATCAGTGATTGGCAATTTTGTGGAAGAGAACCTTATCATGGGAATGAATTTTTCTGATGTAACCAAGCGGATTTCAGGAGAAAGTGTGGATAGCTGGGCGGTGCACTATCGTGGACTGGCTCGGCTGGAAGCCGGGGAAGACATCCTATTGCTGAGCGTGGGACAGGAAACGGAAGAGCGGACCCCGCAGCCGATCGTCGATGCCGCGATTCAGAGCCTGCAAGCGGGCCGGCATCATTATACGCCGGTCGAGGGGATTGGTCCGTTACGTGCGGCCATTGCGAGGCATCATCAGCGGCGGACCGGTCAATCCGTGGCGCCAGCCAATTGCTTGGTTACGAGCGGGGCGCAAAATGCCCTGTTTGCGGTGTGTCAGTGCCTTTTGGAACCCGGGGATGAGGCCATTTTATCGGAGCCCTTCTACAGCACCTATCCGGCCACGGTGACGGCTCCTGGGGCGACCATGGTGGCAGTGCCGACCGATCCGGAGCAGGGTTTTCAGATTGATCCGGATCGAATTGAAGCGGCGATCACCCCCCGCACCCGGGTGGTCCTGCTCAATTCACCCAACAATCCGACGGGAGTGATTTATACCCCAGCGCAATTTGAAGCGGTGGTGGACTTGTGTCTGCAACATGACATCTGGCTCATCAGTGACGAGGTGTATCAATCGATTTTGCCGCTGGAGGATCGGTTCAGTCCGGCTTCCCTGGTGCGGGCTGCCCCGGTCTGTGTAACGATTTCCAGCCTGTCGAAATCGCATCGGATGACGGGGTGGCGGATGGGCTGGGCGGTGGGGCCCGAGGAATTGATCCATCATTTGTCCAACCTGTCGTTGTGTCTATCTTATGGGTTGCCTGCATTCATCCAGGATGCGGCGGTAATGGCTCTGGAGAGGGACGATCATACTCCTGATCTGGTGCGCGAATCGATGGACCGTCGCTATCAGGTGTTGGTAGAAACTCTTCAGGGATTGGCAGGGGTTCGGGTATACAGTGCACAGGGTGGCATGTTCGTGGTGCTGGATATCCGGGAGTTGCCGATCAGCAGCCTGCAGTTCGCGGACGAGCTGTTGGATCAATATCAGGTGTCTCTTCTACCTTGTGACGGTTTCGGGACCAGTGCCCGTGGACTGCTGCGCATCAGCTTGTGTGTCTCGGAAGACAAGTTGGTCGTTGCCGCAAAACGGATCGTCGAATATGTGGGAACGATTCGAAAGGGAGTCCAACAGAATTAGTTTGTCATGATGCATCAGCTATTGAATACTACTTTCTGGAGATCTCCCCTATGAAAACCCAAGCTCGGGTTGTGGTCATCGGTGGTGGCTTGATTGGATGCAGTATCCTGTATCACCTGACCAAACTTGGCTGGAGCGATGTGATGTTGCTAGAGCGCAATGAACTGACATCCGGTTCCACTTGGCATGCGGCCGCCAATACCCACGGCCTGCATGACAACAACAATATTTCCCGTCTGCAGTACTACACCATGAAGGTGTACCAAGAGCTGGAAGCGGAAACCGGACAGTCCTGTGGACTGCACCAGGCCGGCTCCATCTATCTGGCTTGCACGAGGGACCGGGCCCATCAGCTTCGACTACAGGCATCTAAGGCGCACGCCTTCGAGGCCGAGTTCTATGAAATCACGAACGAAGAAGCCCTGGCTTTGCATCCTCTACTGAAACTCGATAATGTGGTGTGTGCGATGTATGAGCCCATGGCGGGGCATGTCGATCCCTCGGGCATTACCCATGCGTATGCCCAGGGGGCTCGCCAGCGGGGCGCAACGATTCATCGCTTCACCCCGGTGGTAGACACCAGACAGCGACCGGACCACACCTGGGAAGTCATCACCCCCAATGGGGCCATCATCGCAGAGCATGTGGTGAATGCAGCGGGGCTATGGGGTCGGGAAGTAGCCGCCATGGTGGGTATCCATTTACCGTTGATGACCATGGAGCATCAATACCTGATCACGGAAACGATACCGGAAATCGCGGCCATGGATCGGGAGCTGCCATCCGTGGCGGATCGGGATATGGAATACTATATGCGCCAGGAAGGTCAGGGATTGCTGGTCGGAGCCTACGAAAAGGAGGGTCGGTTCTGGGCGCCGGATGGAACACCGATGGATTTCGGCCATGATCTGCTCCCCGAGGATCTCGAGCGGATCGCCGAGAACTTCATGTGCGCTTGTGACCGCGTTCCAGCACTGGCGGAAGCGGGGGTGAAAAAGGTGATTAATGGCCCCATGATCTGGTCACCGGATTCTTCTGCGTTGCTGGGTCCGGTCCGCGATCTGAAGAACTACTGGTGCTGTAACGGGATCATCCCCGGATTCAGCCAAAGTGCGGGACTGGGATTGACTTTGGCGCAATGGATTGTCGAAGGTGAGCCCGAGTTGGACATGTTTCCCTGGGATGTCACTCGCTATGGTGATTGGGCGGATGCTGGCTATGCCAAGGCCAAGGCGATGGAAACCTATGGTACCCGATTCAGCATCCATTTTCCGAATGAAGAACGACCTGCGGGGCGTCCGATCAGGAAACGGCCGGTCTATGATTTGCAGACATCCATGGGTGCGGTGTTCGGATTTTCCTTTGGTTATGAACACCCTCACTGGTATGCCTCTGAAGGCGTGCGACAAGAGGATGAATTCACATTCGAGCGGCCGAGATGGTTTGAGGTGATGGGTCAGGAGGCTGCCACGGTGCGAAATGCGGTGGGAGTCGTGGATACTTCGAACTTTGCCAAGTATCTGATCCAGGGCCCGAATGCTCGGGAATGGCTTAACCGGATTGTGGCGAACCATGTGCCAAGAGAGAATGGCCGAACTTGTCTGGCTCCCCTTTTGAGTCTGCGGGGCGGCCTGGCGGGTGATTTCACGGTCGCGAGACTGGAAGATGACAAACTGTTCATGATCGGATCGGGGATTGCCGAGGATTATCACCGTCGTCTGTTCAACCGCTATCTCCCGGCGGACGGGGTGCATTTTGAATCCGTCACCAAATCGATATGCGGATTCAACATAGCCGGTCCCAATGCCCGGGCTCTCATGCAGAGCCTGACCGGGGGAGCCTGGGGGAATGAGGATTTTCGTTTTATGCGCAACTGCCAGATTGTCCTCGATGGCTACGATGTGATTGTGATGCGGGTGTCTTTCACCGGGGACCTAGGCTACGAGTTGTATGTGGCGGAAGAAAACCAGTTGGCCCTGTATCGCAAGATTCTGGACCACGGTCAGCTTTTGGGAATTCGTCCAGTTGGTTCCCGGGCGCTGGGTTCCTTGCGAATTGAAAAGGGTTACGGTAGCTGGGGACGGGAATATTCCCCGGAATGGTGGCCTACCGAGTCCAGAATGGAGGCCCTGGTCAAAACCGAGAAACCGGAATTTCACGGACGCGAGGCTTATATGGCCATCAAGGATCTTCCACCGAGGCAGTTGATGTGTTTTTTCCGGATTGAAACGAAGTCAGGCAAGGACGGGGCGGATGCGTGGGGGGGTGAAGCCATCTTTCGAGATGGAAAATATGTGGGCCGTGTGACCTCCGGGTCCTACAGCTTCACGTTCAACACTTCCGTCTCCATTGGCTATGTGGACCGAAAAGAGGCGGTGCCCGGCGATGATTTCGCAGTGGGTGTGTTGGGGATTCCCACCCAGGCCACGTTGCTGGCAGCCCCCCTGTTTGACTCCAAGGGTGAAAAACTGCGTGCCTGAGGTCTCACCCGACCGGGACTGGAATCGTCCAGCCCCTTGATGAGGCACGCGGTCTCGTCGACCGCTTGCGGACACTCGGAAAAAACACCGCCTGGATTGGACCGCCGTCCCGGTGGGTCACTGACCCGGGTTCCATGCGGAGGAAAAATTCAAGAGAAGTTCACGAAAGACGATTCAGTTGATATACTATCATCACGAAACATGAGACTGACGAGGTTGCTGTGCTGAGATTTGCCGAAGAAATCATGCTTCTGCTTCTTGAAGACGAAGAAGGGCGCTTTATTCATGTTCCGGATCATTATCTCCGATGTGTGCTGGCTGGAGCCGTCTTGATGGACTTGGCTCTTGAGGGGAAGATCGATACTGACCTGGATCAACTGGTGATTATCAATTCGGATCCAGTCGGTGACGACTTGCTGGATCCGGTGCTGAAGCACCTGACCGAAGAAGACGGTGGGCATGATGCCCGATATTGGGTCGAACACTGTCAAAGCCTCTCCGGGGAGGTGAAAGAAAAAGCGCTTTCACGTCTTTGCGAAAAGGGCATTCTGAGTCGGGAAGACGATCGATTTCTTTGGGTTTTCAAGACCCGCCGCTATCCCCTTGTGGACGGAAAAGCGAATCGGGAGGTCAAGCTGCGGATTATGTCGATCCTGTTCAGTGATGAAATCCCCGACCCCCGTGATATTGCCATCATCGCCTTGGTAGATGCCGGTGACTTGTTCAGATACTTGCTTTCAGAAAGGGAGATGAAGGCTTCTGTAGGCCGAATCGAGCAGGTCAAGAACATGGATCTAATCGGGCAGGCTGTGACGACGGCCGTTCGGGAAATTGAACGTCAGTTGGCCCAAGTCACCATGGCAGCGGCACGAGTTTGATATGTGGCTCAGACACATCGGGAATTAGTACGCTGCAAACATAAAACCTCGCATGGACTCGATGGTTTGCTATCGGGGACCCCCCGTTCAGACCGAGGGTCCCGACGAGTGCCCCGCTACCGAGTCACCCTGGCCCCGGAAGCACATCAGGCACTGATGCGGATGACCCTCCTAGTACAATGTAAATCCTAAACATTCGGATATCGCCGTTTCAGTTTCACCCGCGCATCTTCGGTACGAAATGGCCAGTCGACTGGAGTTTATCGTTGATTGCGATCCGTATTCCACGCCGCCACTGGATCCCTTACCTTGTTGGTCCGGTCGATTCGACCAGCCAGGCATTAGCGTTTCAAAACACTCAGCTCAATTTCAGCGAGGTGGAGCCCACTGCCCTGTTTGGGTGGGTCGTGGAGATCCCCTTGCTGAGCCCACCGCCGGGCTGGTGCCAGGGAGTGCGGGTTTCCATGGTCCATGACCAGCGTCCCCTTTTCCGTCTGCAGATCACGTTCTTCCAGCGGGTCTCGAATGCAATGCGCCCAGTCGATCCGGGTATGGGTATCCGTGATCTTGACCGGCCGTCGTCCCTGGAAGCTTGGTGAAACCCCGGGGCGTTCGTCAATTCAACCGACGTTTTCGGGACCGCTGGCCCAGATAGACCAAGCCCAGCAGCATGAAGGCGGGGATATAGAATACCTCCTTGGGCAAACGGTCCCTCTTCTTTTGGATAGAAGCGACCCGGACCGGTTCGTCCAGATAATAATCGAATTGCTTACCGATCGATTCGAAGTAACGGGTCCCCGGGAACGGCTCCTCAATCCGTGCCATCCCGTCTTCCACGACCACCGTCAATCCGGCTGATTCGAGTCGTTTGCTGGCTCTGTCTCGATCGCCGGTAGGTACCAGGATAGTCGTGCTGACGATCTCGCCAGTGTCGAAATCCGGTCCTTCTACGACCATGGTCAATATGCCGTCCGTCGGTGTGACATCGACGATTTCGTAGATCCGAGCAGGTTCGATTTCTTCATAGGGTGGGTCCACCCGGTCCAGCCAGAACCCCGGGCGAAACAGGGTAAACGCCACCAGCAACAGGAGAATGGATTCCCATGCCCGATTGCGGGTAATGAACCAGCCCTGTGTGGCGGATGCAAACAGCATCATCGCAATAACGGCGACGATAAAGACGAAAAATGCCTTCATCACCGAAACGTCGATCAGAAGCAGTTCCGTGTTGAAGATGAACAAGAACGGCAGAAGTGCCGTACGGATGTCGTAGGCAAACCCTTGCAAGCCGGTCCGGATCGGATCTCCACCGGAGATGGCGGCCGCCGCGAAAGCAGCCAGTCCCACCGGTGGCGTATCGTCGGCCAGGATGCCGAAGTAGAACACGAACAAGTGGACGGCGATGAGCGGGACGATCAGTCCATGCGAGGCCCCCAAGGAAACGATGACCGGTGCCATGAGGGACGAGACCACAATATAATTGGCGGTGGTGGGCAGGCCCATCCCGAGGATCAGGCTCATCACAGCAACCAGGATCAGCATCAGGATCAGGCTGCCTCCCGACAGAAATTCGACAAACTCTCCGACCACCTGGTGGGCGCCGGTCAGCGAAATTGTGCCCACAATAATACCGGCAGCCCCGGTTGCGACCCCGATGCTGATCATGTTTCGAGACCCGGCGATCATGCCCTCGACCCATTCATTGACGCCTCGGCGGAACGCCTTCCAGGGATTTTGTTCCCCTCGCATCCATGCCTTGATAGGATGCTGTGTCAGGGTCACTCCAATCATGGCCATGGTCGCCCAGAAGGCGGACAGACTTGGCGACAGTCGTTCAATCACGATGCACCAGATCAAAATGATGATCGGCAGCAAGTAATACAGCCCGGTGATGGCCGTGGGACCGACACGCGGCAACTGATCCAGTGACGCTTCGACAGGCAGGTCGGGTTCACGTGATGCGAACCACAGCAAGAGAAGATAGAGCAAGGAGCAGAACACCGCGACCACGGTGAAGGCGGCATCCGGGACCACGTCCTTGATCCAGCCCAGACCGAAATAGACCCCCAGACCCAGAATGGCGATCCCAATGAACCCTCCCAGGAATCCGATGATCTTGGTCGCCAGGGTCAGGGATGAAGGGGGTTTTTGGAGGCCCTTGAGGTCCAGCTTCATGGCCTCCAGGTGGACGATGTAGATCAGGGCGATATAGGAGACCAGGGCGGGGACCAAGGCATGCTTGATGATTTCAGTATAGGTGATGCCCGTGAACTCGGAGATCAGGAAAGCTGCCGCTCCCATCACGGGCGGGGTCAGCTGGCCATTGGTCGAGGAGGCCACCTCCACGGCACCGGCCTTTTCCGGGGTGAACCCGGTTTTTTTCATCAGAGGGATGGTGAAGGTCCCTGTGGTGACCGTATTCGCGATGGAAGAACCAGAGTACAGACCGCTCATGGCGGAAGCGACCACGGCCGCCTTGGCAGGTCCTCCGCGCAAATGGCCGAGCAGGGCAAAAGCGATCTTGATGAAAAAGTTACCCGCACCGGCCTTTTCCAGAATCGAGCCAAACAGGACAAACAGGAAGATCAGTGAGGCGGATACGCCCAATGCGACCCCAAAGACCCCTTCGCCCTGCATCCAGAAGTGCCACATGGCCTTGCCGTAGGAAGCACCTTTCCAACGGATCGCATCGGGAAGAATTTCCGCATGGCCAAAGAAGACATAGAGAAGAAAGGTGGAAGCCACGATCAGCAATGGCAGTCCCAGGGCCCGGAACACCGTCACCCCGAGCACCAGCATGCCGATGGTCGACATCACCAGATCGGCACTAGTCGGCAGACCGGCCCGGATGGCGATCTGATCCCGGAATATCACAATATAGAGGCAGGCCATGATGCCCAACGCCGCCAGGATCCAGTCGAACCAGGGGATCTTATGCGTCGGACAGGCCTTGATCAGAGGAAAGGCCATGGAAGCCAGCAACAGGGCGAAGGCCAGATGGATCAGACGCGCATTGGAGTTGGTCACCACCCAACTGATCCCTGTCCATTCTGTGAGCAGAAACGGCAGGTTGGAAGCGATGTATAGCTGGAACACGGCCCAGACAAAGGCGGTGATCGGGATCAGGTGTCGTTGCCAGCCGACAGGATTGCGGGCACCCGTGTCCACGGAGGCAGCAAGGTCTTCAGCAGCTTGTGGGGTAGGGCGGTCTGCCATGAATAGCTTTCCGGATAGGCGATGGGGCGATGTATGCCGTCGGGTGGAGATCAGTCATCAAACTGGGGTAAAGAATAAGAAAGGCGGCATCAAGCCGCCTTTCTTTCACACCAGGGTTACATCCAGCCGCGTTCCTTGTAGTATTTTACCGCCCCATCGTGCAGTGGGGCAGACAGCGAATCGGTAATCATTTCCGATTCCTTCAGGTTGGCAAAGGCCGGATGCAGTTTCCTGAATTGGTCGAAGTTATCGAATACAGCCTTGACAACGACATAGACCGCATCGGCCGGCACATCCGCACTGGTTACAAAGGTGGCCCCCACGCCAAAGGTGGGAATGTCGTTTTCGTTGTTGTACATCCCGGCGGGGATCGCTGCCTTGCGGTAGAACGAATTATCGGCCACCAGTTTGTCAAACACGGGACCTTCGACGGAGACCAGGCGGGCATCGCAGGTGGCGAGCGATTCCTGGGTCAGGGCGGACGGATGACCCACCAGCCAGAAGTAGGCATCGATTTTTCCATCGCAGACCGCTTGGCCGGTTTCGGCAGATTTCATTTCCGCAGCCAGTTTGAGGTCGCTGCGTTCCCAACCGAGAGCTTCCTCAATCACCTCCCAGGTGCCTCGTGTGCCCGATCCCGGATTGCCGATATTGAGCCGTTTGCCTTTGGCATCGGTCAGGGTCTTGATACCCGAAGCCTCACTGGCAATGACCGTGACCGGTTCGGGGTGAACCGAGAAGACCGCCCGGAGCTTTTCGAATGCGCCCTGATCGGCAAACTTCGACGTGCCATGATAGGCATGGAATTGCCAGTCGGACTGAGCCACACCGAATTCGAGCTCGCCGGCGCGAATGGTGTTGATGTTGTAGATGGATCCGCCGGTAGATTCCGCAGAACATCGGAAGCCATGCTCCTTGCGGTCCTTGTTCACCAGACGGCAGATCGCCCCACCGGTCGGATAGTACACACCGGTGACGCCTCCTGTACCGATGGAAATGAATTGCTGTTGGGCAAGTGACGGGGCTGTGGTGCCAGCGAAGGCCAGACCTGCAACAGCCAGAGTGAAAAAGAATGATCGTTTCATGGTGGATGCTCCTCCTGAAGTTGATAGGGATGTTTTTCAATCCAATCTATTGTAACTGCTCGACCCAAAGCCGGTCAAAATTGTCTGGCGGATTTCGGGCCAGCCAATACCTTCGTTTTTTGCCCGCATTCGGTCGAGCAGACTGAAAGCCATTGGGTATCTGCAGACTGTCTTGCCAAGTCCACCGGATGGCGAGACGAAGACATCATACCATTTGATGGTCATGATCGGGTGAAACGCAATGGTCTGCACCATGACGCTAGGGCCCATGCCCATGTTCATCCCGAATCACAGCTTGTCCGCGAAAGATAGCCATCTCGAGTCTGCGGGGTCTTGATGCCGAGCACTTTGCCGGCAATCAAATTCCGTAGCATCTGCGCGGTTCCCCCCCCAATCGTGAACATGCGGGCATCCCGGACCATTCGTTCAACCGGAAGGTTGCGTGAATACCCTGCGGCACCATGCAGTTGCAGCGCGTCGTTGGTAACCTGCACGGCGGCTTCTGAAATCTGGAGCTTGGCTTGGGCGGCCAGCAAGGGATCGGGAAATCTGGTCTGCGTGGTGTGGGCGCTGGCGGCCGCTTTCCAAAGCAGCAGACGACAGCCTTCCAGCCGGGTGGCCATGTCGGCGATCATCCATTGGAGTCCCTGGAACTCGGCGATCGGTCGACCGAACTGCTCCCGTTTACGGACATACCGAACCGCCTCATCGAAAGCCCCTTGGGCAATGCCTAGGGCAACGGCCGCCGCCCCGACTCTTTGGGCATTGTAAGCCTCCATCAACTGGGAAAATCCAATGGGTTGGCCATCGGTTCCCGTGAGAAGGCGATCTTTCGGCAACCAGAGATCATGGAACTCGACGACGGTTTCCGGGATGCCGCGAAGTCCCATGGCAGGTTCTCGGGGGCCGATCACCAGACCTGGTTCATCGAGAAAGGCGATCAGACCGGCGATGATGTCGGTTTTTCCATGGGTCAGCTTGGCAAATATCAGGTGCAGTCTTGATATCCCGCCCCCGGTGATCCAGTGCTTTTTGCCATTGACCAGAAAACCGTCACGGTCCTTGATGGTGCGCGACACCATGGCAGTGGCGGCACTGCCCGCATCGGGTTCGGTAATGCAGATGGCTGGCTTGTCGCCCTGGAGAACCAGCGAGCAGACTTGTCGTTTCTGCTCTTCACGGCCATATCGAAGGATGGCCCCAAGGGCACCCATGTTCCCTTCCACCATGATGCGGCCCGTCACTCCACAACACCGGGCGAGTTCCTCAATCACCAGGACTGTATCCAGATACGATGCCCCCTGTCCTCCCAATGAACGAGGAATGGTCATCCCCATGAACTTCTCCCGGACCATTTCCCGGACCGTGTCCCAGGGATACTGCTCCTGGGCGTCCGTATTGGCCGCCCGAGGCGCCACGATGGCTTGGGCGAATTCCCGGGCCTTTCGGCGGAGATGCTCCTGCTCGTCGCTGAGCAGGAAACGGGGTCCGGAGAACTCCGGGTCGGCTGACAATCGATCAGGTGTCATGGCGAGAGGGGGGTGCAGGCGTGATGTGCCGCAGGTTACAAGGACAGAACGACCTTGGGGCTGGCACAGCGTCCGTGGTGGAGATCCTGGAACGCCGAAGCCCCCTCGGACAGCAGTCGCGTCTCAGTCCACCGCAAATCCCCCAGGGCTCCTTGATGAATCTTGTCTAACGTGACCCGCAGATCCAGTGGGGAATAGGTGTAGCAGCCGATCAAGGTGATTTCCTGCAAGGTCATCCTGCGCACATCCATTTCCCCCCGGTTGTCCATCAGGCCAATATGGACAATGACTCCCCCCGGACGCACCAGGTGAATGGCTGCGTTGCGGGTGACACCGCCTCCCACGGCGTCAAACACCAGATCATAGGCATTACCGGCGATTGAGGCGGCCGGCGAATCCACCACGGGAATCGGTGTTTGGGTCACGACGGTCTCTCGACGTAGGGGGTTGGTTTCCAGAATCTCCACCCCCAAGACTCCCTTATCTTGCAGGATCAGGGCCGTCAGCAGACCGACGGAACCTGCGCCGATGACGAGTGCTTTGGTCTCGCTGATAGGCCGGGTCAGGCTCCGTTCCGCGAGGCGAACGGCGTGCAGTGCGGTGGCGCCGGGCTCGGTCAATGCAGCCAGGGTACTGTCCAAGTCGTCGGGTATCGGGATCAGGTTGCGTTCCGGGATGGCGATCAACTCGGCAAAAGCTCCCGGCCGGTACATGCCGATCAAGTCCCGTTCGGGGCAGAGGTTCTGCTGCCCCCCGAGACAATAGTCGCATTGGCCACAGGTAATGAGGGGATTAAGGACCACCCGTTGGCCCGGTTCAGGCCCTTCCCGCACGGTACCGACCGCTTCATGTCCAAGAATCAGGGGAGGAACCCGGCGCGGATCATGTCCCATCCAGGCATGCATATCGGAACCGCAAATGCCCACGGACTCAATAGAGACCAGCGCCTCGCCTGCACGAATTTCAGGCTCGGGCTCTTCCCGATAGGTGACTTCTTTCTCGGCAGTGTAGACCAATGCTTTCATCATTCAAGCGAGATGTTCCATAAGGGTACAAATTAAACTGTCAAGGAATGATCGTCAACGAGCGGTAAAACCTCCATCCACGGACAGAATCTGTCCGGTCACATAGGCAGACGCAGGGGAGGCAAGAAAGATGATGGCGCCGGCCAGATCTTCCATTTCACCGTTGCGGCCGATGGCGGTTTGTCCCGCGGCCCACAGGCGGGAGGCTTCGTGCGCAAAAACCGGCTGTGTCAGCTCAGTCGGAAAAAAACCCGGGGCGATGGCATTGCAGGTAATGCCGTGACGTGACCAGGCTTCCGCCATGGCGCGAGTCAACTGACAGACCCCCGCCTTGGAGGCACCATACGACAGTCCGTTGGGAAAGGCCCGCTCCGACTGGAGCGAAGCGATATTGATGATACGTCCATGCCCCCGATCAATCATCTGGGGGACGAAGCAGCGCGAGAAAAAAAACGGCGCCGCCAGATTCAGGTTCAGCGTCTGATCCCAGGAATCCACGGTCACCGCCTCCCATGACTGCCGAAGATTGATTCCGGCCGCATTGACCACGCCGTCGATGCGGCCGAATTTTTCCATGCATTCCTTGGCCACTTCCGGAATGTGGCTTCGTACCGCCAGATCCGCGGTCACCCAGGCGGTTCGGGTGGGTCCAATTTCTTCCATGGCTTGGGTGAGCAGGGACTCCCGTCGGGCGACCAGAACCACCTGGGCATCCGCCTGCGCCAGGAAGCCCGCCAGGGCCCGACCGATGCCACTGGTCGCTCCAGTCACGACAAAGACACGGTCACCCAAGTCGAATCGATTCAGCGGGGTGGCAGCGTTCATGGGATGCAATGAATCTTGTGGCTGGCCTGACGTCGCGGGGTCAGAGACCGAGATCGAATTGTTCCTCCGGAAAGTACTTGGCCAGGCGATCGTCGCCGGACCGGGCGTGACCTTCCATCCCTTCGGATCGGGAAATGCGGGCCGTCACGGCCCCGACCTCCCGGTTGGCGTCCCGGGTCATGCGTTGCCAAGTCAGCACCTTGATGAACTTACTGACACTGAGCCCTCCCGTATATCGAGCGGCTCCCTTGGTGGGCAGGATGTGATTGGGACCCGAGCACTTGTCTCCGTAGGCGACGGTCGTCTGTTCGCCGAGGAACAGGGAGCCATAGTTGGAAAGGTTCGCCAGCCACCAGTCCAGATTCTCACACTGCACCTCAAGATGTTCCGGCGCATAGGCATCACTGATCCTGACCGCCTCTTGATCGTTGTCGACCAGGATGACTTCCCCATAATCCCGCCATGCCTGGTAGGCCGTATTCCGGTTGGGGTCGCTCATGCGCTCAATGAAATGCGGCATCCGTTCGATGACCCGATGGGCCAGCTCGCGCGAGGTGGTGATCAGCCAAGCGGGTGAGTCGATACCATGTTCGGCCTGACCGGCCAGATCGGCCGCGACGATATCCGGGTCGGCCCGATCATCGGCAATGATCAGGATTTCCGTGGGTCCGGCAAACAGATCAATACCCACCCGGCCATAGAGAATCCGTTTCGCCTCGGCGACATACCGGTTGCCGGGCCCCACGATGATATCCGCCCTATGTCCACTGAACAGTCCAAAGGCGAGCGCAGCGACACCTTGGACGCCCCCCATATGCAGGATCGTGTTGGCTCCTGCGATGTGGGCCGCATAAAGAATGGCAGGGTGCACGCCCTGGTCGCCCTGGGGAGGGGAGCAGGCGATCACCTGGCGGACGCCCGCCACCTTGGCGGTCGTGACGCTCATGATGGCCGAGGCGATGTGAGCATAACGGCCCCCCGGGATGTAGCACCCCGCCGTGCTGACCGGGACAAGACGTTGACCCGCGATCAATCCCGGAGAGATCTCGGTTTCAAACTCCGTCATGCTGGCCAGTTGCGCTTCGGCGAAGGACTTGACCCGGGTATAGGCAAAATCAATGTCCTGTCGGACCTGCATCGACAGGCTTTGGGCAGCGGATTCAATTTCTTCGGGTTGGACGACGATATCCCGACTCCAGCCATCGAACTCCTGGGCATACTGACGCGCCTGCTGCTCGCCACCGGTTTCGATTGCGTCCAGCATTGTTTGGACGATGCGTCGACTATCCTCCTCCCCGGTGGTGGGGGTCTTGGCGGCTTTTTTGAGATATTCCATACTTAATTTGAGAGCGTTTCCGGCAACCACAAGGCAATTTGGGGAAACAGCATGATGAGCACCAGCCCGAACAACTGGACCACCATGAACTGCAACATGCCCTTGTAGATGTCGGCGAGGTCCCAAGATGGTGCAACGCCCTTCAGAAAGTAGGCCGACAATGCCACCGGGGGCGAAAGCCACGCCGTCTGCAGGTTGACGGCGACCAAAATGCCGAACCAGATCAGATTGAACTGGAGCGATTCGACCAAGGGCAGGAGAATCGGCACGATGATGAGTACAATGGGAACCCACTCCAAGGGCCAGCCCAGGATGAAGATCAGGGCCATGATGATGACCAGGATGGCCATCGGGGGCAAATCCAGAGTCAGCAGATAGTTGGTCAGCATGGTGGGCGTGCCCAACCGCGAAAAGACGGCCCCGAAGAAATTGGAGGCCGCGACGAGCACCAAGATCAGGGCAGAAATCTCCAGGGTCTTGATCAGGGCATCCTTGAATCCTTTCCACGTGAGTTTTCGGTAGGCTGCGGTCAGCAGGAAGGCGCCGAAGGCCCCCATGCCAGCCGCCTCGGTAGGCGTGGCGAAACCGAACAGGATGCTGCCGAGGGCGAATCCGACCAGTGCTGCCGGGGGAACCAGCCCCAGCAGAAACTCCTTGAATACATCGACCATGGATTCCGGGTGCAGGTCATCCGGCAACGGAGGGCCAAGCTCCGGGTTGATCTGGCAGCGAATGAGTGCATAACCGGTATAGAGAAAAGCCAGCATGAAACCGGGAATGATCGCAGCGGCAAACAGGTCTGTGACCGGGACTTCCAGGATGGGCCCCATCACCACCAACATGATACTGGGTGGGATCAGGATACCGAGCGTGCCACCAGCAGTAATGCATCCGGCGGACAGTTGCACATTGTAGTTGGAGCGGTTCATGGTCTTGGCCGCCATGATGCCAAGAATGGTGACCGACGCCCCGACGATACCGGTGGCGGCGGCAAAAATGGTGGACACAAAAAGCACCGCGATATAGAGCGCCCCGCGAGTGCGATACAAGGTCAGCTGCACTGCCTGGAACAATCGTTCCATCAACCCGGCCTGCTCCATCAGGATGCCCATGAAGATGAACAGGGGGACCGCCGCCAGAGTCTGTTCCAGCATGACGGCGGAGAACTGCAAGGTCATCAGATAGAAGACCAGTTCGCCGAAACCCCATAATCCGAACGTCATGCCGAGGAAGATCAGGGTAAAGGAGATCGGGAAACCGACAAAGATGGCAAACAGCATGACACCCACCATGATCAAGCCGATGAATTCCGGCGGCAGATTGGACAGAGTTTCCCACATCAGAATGGCCACCTGCCCTTGCGGGCTGCGTAAAGGCTTTTCAGCAGTTCGGAAACCCCCTGGATCAGCAGGAAAATGATGCCTACTGGCAGGGCCGACTTGATGGGATACATATAGGGCATCCACGCCGTGTCCATCCCGCGTTCACTCCGTATCACGGCATCCCATGCATAATCGATCGACATCCACAGAAACACGATCAGGCCCGGAAAATAAAACAGGACATACAGGGTGGAATCGACGAGTCCCTGGGTTCGGGGATGCCAGTTGCGATACAGAAAGTCCGCCCGAATGTGGACACCCACGGAGAGGGCGTAGGCGGCGCCAAGGGTGAACATGGCCCCATACATAAACCGGCTGACATCGTAGGCCCACATGGTGGGGGCGATGAAGAACTTCCGGGCGATCACCTCATACACCATCGCCATGCACAGTGGAATCAGCAGCCAGCTGACCAGTTTGCCGGTCCAGAGATTGAACCGGTCGATGCCCTGAATGGTATTGGCCATCCAGACCGGCATGTCGGCGGGCATGGCGACATCAATCGCCGAGCGCCGTTCCGCAATCAGTTCATCGGCGATCTCCAGTTCTTCGGGCTTGATCGGTTCTGCCATGATCATTCTGGGGGTAGGTTATGTCGGTCGCCGGGCCAGGACCCCGATGGATCGGAGATGAACCGGTCCGGCCACAGGTTCATCCTGTCGCCGGACCGAGACATTGACTCAATCGAATCGACTGACTACTGCATCTTCTGCTTGGCGTAGGCCTGTCCCAAAGACGCATTGGACGCCTGAGCGCCCGCCCAGAAGGGCACGGCGATGTCGGCGAAATCCCGCTGCGATTGCCAGACCTTGGCGAAGAATTCGTTTTCTTGCGCATTTTTTTCCAGGCTGGCCTTGGCTGCATTCATGTAGGCCGGAAAGTAGTCGGCGGGGGTATCGTGCAGGATGACGCCATGATTTTCCGTCAGGTCCTTGAGGGCCTTGCCATTTTCATAAATCCGGTAGCTGAGAGAACGGATCAGGGAAGCATCGGCGGCAATCTCCATCGCTCGGCGCTGGTCATCCGTCAGACTGTTCCAGACATCGCCATTGATGTACATGTCGGCGTTGACCACGACCTGGTGCAGGCCCTGGAGGTAGTAGTGCTTGAGCACTTTCTGGAATCCGAACACGCTGTCGGGTTTGGGGCAGCACCATTCGGCTGCGTCAATGGTGCCCTTTTCCAGCGCCGGGAGAATATCGCCTCCTCCCATTGCCACGGACGCCACACCAATGTCCTTGTAGGTCTGACCTGGGATGCCAGGCGGGGTCCGAAAACGGTACTTGCGGAAGTCATCCATGCTGTTGATGGGCTCCTTGAACCAGCCCAATGCTTCCGGGCCGACGGGTTGCAGCATGAGACCATGCACATTGAGGCCCATTTCGTCCCACAGTTGGTCGTACAGTTCCTTGCCGCCGCCATAGATGAACCAAGAGAGAAAGGCGATGTTATCGATCCCCACACCGGCCCCGGCTACCGGGGAGCCGAACAGCATGGCGGCCGGGTGGAGGCCGGACCAGTAATGGGTCCAGGCGAAGCCCCCCTCGACGAGCCCCTTGTCGACGGCCTGCATGATATCGCGGCCACTGACGACAGCGCCATCGGGCAAGACCTCGATCTGGACTTCGTTATTGGTGAGTTGGGCCACGTTGGCGGCAAAATCCTTCAGCATGACGATTTCATCGGCCTTGGTGGGCAGTACCGACTGCACCCGGATCTTGACTTCCGCCAAGACAGCGGTATTTGCCACCAAGGTCAATCCGGTTGCAACAATGACCAGAAGTTTTTTACAGAGCATGATTGATATTCCTCATTGGGTTAGAGTATGGAAGGCAATGGAATATATGACCTTCCTGTCAATCCATTCGAGTCCGGGAAGACCGGAACAAGAATGAAAGAATGGCCGGACAGAAGCAGAACCCCTCTGATCCGGAACGGTTGTACGTCGATAGCCGGTTGGCATTTTCATGCCCAGTCCGCTCGAATCATGTCGGCACATTTTTCACCGATCATGATAGTGGGCGCATTGGTATTGCCCGACACGATGGTGGGCATGATCGACGCATCGGCCACCCGCAGACCGGTGAGACCATGAACTTTCAATCGATGGTCCACCACGGCCTGCGCATCGCTGTCCGCTCCCATTCGACAGGTGCCGGTCGGATGGTAAATCGTGGTGGCCGTGTTGCGGGCATGTTCCAGCAGTTGATCATCGGTTTGAACCTCTGTCCCGGGATCATATTCATCCGTCACGATCGACTGGAGGGACGGCATGGAGGCAATTCTTCGAGCCACCTTGATCCCATCCACGGCGACCTGGCAGTCGTAGTCGGTATGGAGATAGTTTGGCTGAATCGAGGGATGATGGCCCGGGTCGGGAGAGAGGATCCGCACCTGACCGGTGCTGGTGGGTTGAAGCTGACATACGGAAGACGTGAACGCCGAGAAGTGGTGGGTTCCCTCGCCGGGACTGTCTGAACTGAGCGGCTGAAAGTGAAATTGGATATCTGGACGCTTGATCTGCGGTGATGTGCGCGTAAAGATCGCGACCTGACTGGCGGCCAAGGTCATGGGGCCGGTCCGAAACAGCAGGAACTGAAGACCAATCCACAATTTGCGCAACGGGTGACGCAGTTCGTCATTCAACGTGGGCCAGCGGCACTTGTAGACGGTTCGGATTTGCAGATGGTCCTGAAGGTTGGCCCCCACACCGGGCAGGTCCAGTACCGGCTCAATTCCCATCTCCCGACTGAGTTGACCGGGGCCGATTCCGGACAGCTGAAGGATCTGGGGCGAGCCGATGGCCCCAGCACTGACAATGGTCTCCTTCCGGGTCGCCACCCGATACAACTGGCGGTTCTTTCGATATTCCAGCCCCGTGACCCGCCGCCCTTCACAAGTCAGCCGGGTGACGTGGGCCGAAGAGACGATGTCCAGATTGGACCGGTTTCGGGCGGGTTTGAGGAACGCCTTGGCGGCACTGCATCGCCAGCCGCCTCGCGCCGTCAACTGAAAATACCCCACCCCTTCTTGACGGGCCCCGTTGATATCGTCGTTTCGGGGGATGCCCGCCTCCACCGCGGCATCCACAAAGGCGTCCGAGATTCGGCGCCTGAACCGGATGTCCGACACCTCCAAGGGGCCTCCGGTCGCGTGATATGCATTGGCCCCTCGTTCCTGATCCTCCGATTTCAGAAAATAAGGCAGGACTTCTTTCCAAGACCAGCCCGGATTGCCGGTATCCGCCCATCCGTTGTAATCCTCTGGATGGCCCCGGACATAGAGCAGACCGTTCAGGGAACTGGAACCGCCCAGCACTTTCCCTCTGGGCCATTGAAGTTGTCGGCCGTTCAACCCCGGGTCCGGGTCAGTTCGATAGCACCAGTCGACAGAGGGATTGTGCATGGTTTTGAAATAACCTACCGGGATGTGAAGCCACAAGTTGTTGTCCTGTATCCCGGCTTCCAGCAACAGCACCCGGGCGGCAGGATTTTCCGAAAGTCGGGACGCAATGACGCACCCGGCGGAGCCCGCACCGACAATGATGTAGTCATAAGTGTCGGACGGGAGAGACATCAAGGATCATGAAGGCCTAATTTCACAAAATGGAACGTACTGTTCCAGTATACATTATAATAGATCCGATTATATGCAAAATGAAGGATATTCCTAGCCTTGGCAATTATCCCTTCCGAGATATTATTGTCCATGACAAGAGAACGAGGTTCCACAATACAGCGGGTCCTGTCACTGGTCAGCTTCATGGCCCAGACGGAGCAGTCAGTTGGCCTGCAGGCGATCAGTCAGACTCTGAATGTCCCGAAGTCCACGGCACATCGGCTGTGTTCGGTTCTGGAAAGTCAGGGTTACCTGCAGAAGGATTATGATGGCAGGAAATATGTGCCGGGGCCCGCCATGCGGGAAATCGCCATGGGAGTCTTGTCGGGGGCTGCTTTCCACCTAGAGCGCCATGCGATCCTGCAAGGTCTGTCGGAAGACCTGGGTGAAACCTGCAATCTGGCATATCCCGACGGGTCCAGCATGGTCTACGCCGACCGGGTGGAAACCAAGTGGCCGTTGCGTCTTCAGTTTCCCGTGGGCTCCAAAGTCCCCTTGCATTGCACAGCCAGTGGAAAAATGTATCTGGCGACCTTGGACGACAAGCGACAGCGCAAGCTCTTGTCCCTATTGCCTTGGAAATGCTGTACGTCCTTGACTATCACAGACCCCATGAAATTGCTTCAGGAACTGGCCGAAGTTAAAGCCAACGATTTCGCCACTGACCGGGGCGAACTGGTGGAGGGAATGATTGCCGTCGCCGTCCCCATCCGGGACCAAAGTCGGGGAGTGGTCGGCACGGTCTCGGTCCAGGCCCCGGAAATTCGAATGTCCCTGAAGATTGCTATTGGACACGTGGCCCGATTACGTCAGGCCGCGATGAGATTTGCCGAGTTACTGAGGGCTGGCTGAACGGTCGAGTGGCTGCATCCCCCTGTCGGCGGTGGCATGCGGTATCAACCCGGTCTCCATCGCCACAATCGCGCCCGTGATGGAAACTCATCGACATATTGATGGGGCAGACAACAATGTCATGGTAGTCCTCGGTCCGCTTCCGGAGATGTCAGTCGCGGTCGAATCGGTTCGTCCGCAGCCGCTCTCTTCGGTCGAGTTCGCCCTGTTGCTCGACCAGGATGCTGGGAGCGGTTTCAGCTTGGTTCATCCAGTGCGCGGTCGCCATGGTCTGCGTAGGACACTCGATCAGACATACCGCTGATTCCCGGGAGCACAACGGCACATCGTCCATGCACGGCTATCAAATGATGCGGGGACCCGGCCGAGGAGTGGAAATGATGGGAACGTTTCCATCCAAGACCACGACGTGTGCGCTTATAATCGGTGTGATCGACATTCAGGGGTATTGAAATCGTGACGTTAGAGGTTACATGTAGAACAAACTTCGAGTAAAAATCCGTGCAGACAAATCTCTCAATCAGTGAAGCCGCTGCCGAGCGGGTCAATCAACTGCTCGTGTCGAAGAATGACCCCGCCTTGATGTTGCGTGTCTACATTCAAGGTGGAGGATGTTCCGGCTTTCAGTACGGGTTTCAGTTTGATGCGTCCGCCCAGGAGGACGATGTCACCATTGAGCAATCCGGTATTCGAATCTTGGTGGATATGCTCAGCTTGCAGTATCTGGAAGGGGCCCAGATCGACTTCAAGGACGATCTGATGGGTTCGCGCTTCTTGGTGAATAATCCCAATGCCACGGCGACATGTGGCTGTGGTTCTTCGTTCTCAATTTAAACTGCAGCGACGAAACAGAGCACGGACAGCTGTGTCTTTTCAACCGGAATGCGGGCGACACCCGATGGGAGGGGTCGTGGCGGCGGAAAAATCAACGCCCCAGAACGCTCTCATTCTGGCCACCCATCTTGATGTTTGAGGAGTCTGACAGAGGCCATCTCCCGACGCTAGGGCCTCGGCGAAGATCTCCGCCGGGGTCTGATACCCCAGCCTCTTCCGTGGCCGGTGGTTGATCCGGTCCTTCACCGCCCAGACTTGGGACGCCGTCACCGGACAGAAGCCCGTTTCTTTCGGAAAGTCTTGGCGCATCAGGTCATGGGTAGGCTCGTTCAGGCCCGCTTCCAGGCGTGTTCGGGGGTGACAAAGTCCAAGTCAGCCTCGAGCACTGCAGCGGTCTCCCGGGGTCTAGCCAACGCCTGGCCGTGGTCCGCCGTGCCAGGGTGCACCCGGTCCCGAAACGGGGCCATCCGCCGCTGCGGTCTTCCCTCCCACCTCCAACTCTATGAATTTCGAGACCCGATCCGGCCCTTGTCCTCCCCGACCGCCGGGCGCTCAATGATGTCCACCCGCCCAGGAAGATGACCCCGTCCCGCGGGTTGCCCTCCCCACCCGTTCGGCTGCTTCCCCTGACGCCATCCGGCCCGGTCTTGCAGAACCATCCCGCGACGCCGCCTGATCCGGCCTCGCAGAGTCCTCCCCCGACCCCGGCGAATCGGACCGGGCCCCACATCCGCCTCGTGGTGATTGATCTCGGCCGACTGGTGGGCAGTCATCCGTCGAAGAGCCAGCCGCTGCTGGGGCGAAGAAGGTCTGGCAGGGGCTTGAACGATTGAACTGGGCGGTCTTGGTACGCGATGCCCTGGGTGAGAGAAAGCGAGAATGAGTTCAGATATAAGTGTAATATGTTAAAAGGTTCTCGACCGCCTCCCAGCGCCCAGGGGTCATCTTCCGGGGCACCTGGGCGACTGCCTGACGCCGGCTGGTCGCCTGCCCCTGATTCTGGGAGTGCCGGTCACCCCCTGTCCGTGGTGGCGCGATGTCTCCCGGGCGATCATGGTGGGATTCCGTCCGAGCGGGCGGGCGATCTCGCGTTTCGACAGACATCTATGCAACCAGGCGTAAATCTGGCCTCTTTCGAAATGGGTCAGGGGATGGTCGCCGGAAGGCATGAGCATTCTCTGTTGGTGCTAAATGGTCTGCCATCATCTGGCCTGCTGCAATCCGCTTACCTCAAGCGATCAGGCGATGAGTCCAAGTGTTGCACTTTGGAGTGGCACGGGGATGGGATTCGCCAGTGGATTTTCCGAACTAAGGCAGGCCAGCGAGAATTTCTGATAAGGCAAGCCATTGCAGGAATGATTTCATTGGATTACGATTCAACGAACAATAGCAGACGCCCATTTAACTGAAATAGCTCATGCCCACGACGGACACCCCATTACAAGCTGAAAGCGAAATTTTTGAAGAGTACTTCGAGAGTCAAGCAACGGGGGTCGAACTGGAAACTGATGAATCGACGAGACCAGATGATGTTGAGCCTTGGGACCCGGAGAAGATTCGGATCCATACGAAACATTATTCCTTGCGTCAAGTGGTGGACATGATCAGGGATAATGACATTGACATCGCTCCAGATTTTCAGCGCCATTATGTGTGGAAAGCCCGGCAACGTTCGGGACTAATCGAGTCGCTCTTGCTGGGTATCCCACTGCCGTCGTTCTATTTTAATGAAGACGATAATGGTCGACTGCAGGTTGTTGATGGGGTCCAACGACTGACCACAATCTACCGGTATGTATCCGACCCGAAAGAGAAGTTGGGTGAATTGGTCTATCTCCAAGATCTTAGAGGACAGGGATTTGACGAGTTAACAACGCTGTTTCAGCGACGTCTGAAAAGTTCTCAATTCGTTGCCCATGTGATTGACCCCCAGACCCCATACCGGGTGAAATTTGACATTTTTCGACGAATCAATACTGGTGGAACTCCGCTGAGCGCCCAGGAAATCCGCCACTGTATGAGTCAGCCTCGTTCAAGGGAATTCCTAGGGTTATTGGTGAATGACGACAGCTTCGATGTGGCGACGGGTGGAACACTGAGGGCGCATCCAAGGATGGCCGACCGGGAGATGGTCCTTCGATTCATTGCCTTTCGCCTGTTTGACTTGGAAGATTATGCGAGATATGGCAACCTTGAGGAGTTCCTTGGGTTCGTTACGAGGCGACTGGATGACCCAGCCAACGACGATTTTGAGAGACTGCGCAGCGAGTTCATTCGCGGCATGATCAACAGCCGAACTCTATTCGGCGATCAGGCCTTTCGTAAATGGCCATGGAATGCGAATCGCAAAAGCCCGATTAACCGTGCCTTGTTCGAAAGTTGGGGTACGGTCCTGGCGGATTACGGCGAGACCGATATCCAGAACGCAGCTGAAGAACTTGTCGAGCGAGCACGTGAGATGATGACTAACGACATTGAGTTTATCAATTCGATCAGTAGTTCCACTGGAGACCACCGCAGTGTTCGAACGCGTCTGGGTAAAGTCCGGGAAGTTGTTAGGGAAGTGGTTAGGTGATTACCGAGATCCGTCTCAAGAACTTCAAGCGGTTTCGGGAACTGACCCTGAAGAGCGCAGCCCTCACAGTCCTGACAGGTGCTAATGGGGCTGGCAAGACATCGGTCCTTCAATCGCTCTTACTAGCTCGGCAGATGTCCAGGTTACCTGACCGAAGCCACATCGAGTTGAATGGGATTGACGCTCTGGAGTTGGGTGGCGCTGATGATGTCATTCATCACGAAGCCAGTGATGATCTGGCTACAGTTGAAGTGCACAATTCCCAAGGCAAGCTTGGACGCTGGTCGTTTCGTGCGTCGGGCAGTGACGATGTACGGACGCTGAACGCTATTGTAGTTGAACGACCTACCGGCCATCCGGGGGCACTGGCTGGACCTGCCCCACAGTTCTGCTATCTCTGTGCGGAACGTTTGGGACCTCGCGATGTTCTCGGTGCCAGTGCCACAGCGGTTGATGAGCTTGATGTGGGCTCGCGCGGCGAGTTTGTAGCACATGTGCTCGCTTCGCTCGGTCGCGTGTCAGTCGCGGCCGAATGGAGGGGTCTACGGCCAACGCACAGTTAGGCGGGCTGCTCCACCAAACTGAGTGCTGGATGGGGAAGATCGTTCGTCCGATCCAGATTGAGGCTGAATGGTTTCCCAACACTTCGGTTACACGTCTGCGTTTCAAGTCACCGGGTATTCGAACCGAATGGGTGCGTGCACCCAATACTGGATTCGGCATTTCGTATGTGCTACCAATAGTCGTAGCAGCGCTGCGCACAGAAGTCGACGGGCTGTTGCTTGTAGAGAATCCCGAAGCCCATCTGCATCCAGTTGGGCAGTCAATGATTGGCCGCTTCTTGGCCCAAGTTGCAGCGGACGGTACTCAGATTTTCCTTGAGACACACAGCGATCATGTGCTCAACGGTATCCGGGTGGCTGTCGCCGAGGGCAGGGCCACATTGTCTCCCGATCAGACCGTAATGCATTTTTTCAAGTCTGAAGACGATGACGGCCCAATCCATCAGTCGATGAAGCTCAATCGAACAGGACAACTTTCCGCTTGGCCCACCGGGTTCTTCGATCAAACACAAATTGATCTTGCGGTATTAGCTTCGATCCGGCGACACACGAAGTGACCGCCAAGTTTGTACTTGACGAGTGGTCTTGGGAAGGGGCTGCTAAAGCGGACTTCGATGTATTGTTGAACGCCGTCCATCGACTGCTTGATCGGCTTGACGTTGCTCGAAGTCGAAACGAAGGTGTCGCCATGCATAGGGACTACTATGACTCGGACCTTGGCAGTGGCGTGCAACTCTTCTCTGCACTTTTCCATCAGGACTGTCCGCTGAAATTTGATCATGACCTGAAGCAGAGACTCGGGTATGCCTTGGACCGTACCGTTGAGTTTGACGATTCAGGGTTGCTTGATTTTGATGCTGAATTCGGTGGCAGCATACGATTTTCTCCGGGCGTGGCATGGGCTCACGCCTGTTATTCGGAACGAAATCATGTTGCAGTTCTGCCATTGCCTCTTGATGGGGTGCCATTTGGCAAGGTGCCTGTGATCGTGAAAGAGATTCGAAGAGATATTTTTTTCGTAACCGAAGAGTCCGAACACCTCGATTTCTTTCGATCCATTATTGAACTGGAGAAAGCTGACCGGGTGGTGTTCGAGCGTATCGCTCCGTCTGCTTTTCCAAAGCTCGGATGGGCGGGTAATGTCTGGCACGGCCTGAGGGACTTCAGCCGACCTTTCATCGAAGTTCAGAAGGATCTGGTTCGCTGTTTGAGTGGCCTTAACGATCACGGTGCAGGATGTTTTTACGAGCATGGTGCTGGAGAACCGCAGAATTTATCCAAGAGATTATCGGCTCATATTGGATTTGAGACGTCGGACGAGAATGGGAACACCAAGAGGCATCCACCATCCAGAAGAGACCGCACGAGGCGTTATCGGGGAATCGATAGAGTATTTTGGTGGCATGTGAAGCTACAGCCACATATCGATCGGATTTGCTTTTTGTACGACGCCCCCTCTGTTGCGGAATCTCCTACCCCCATACAGGGTCGCATTGTCATCGGTCTTTTCAAGGACCACTGCGTCTTACCGTAGCTCCTCTTGCAAGACTACAGTGCAGTTCGACCGCTGGACCGAGCCTTGCTCCCCGTGAAAAGAAACCCCTCCTGACCACCCGAACCCCATGGATTGAGCACGTTTGTGCGCTTCTCACCGGAAAAAAGAGGAACATCGGGCTGAGGTTGAGGACCGAGACGAGCACCGCTGGACACTATCGTCACCAGACAGCGGCTCACAGAACGAGGCATCGGACAGGGACGGCGACGAGGAAGGAACAGACCTGATGAGCATAGCGGGTGGCCATGCCCCGCCAGCGCTGGAAGGGCAGGAAAGTCTTTTCCATCCGATACCGCAGACGGTTAAGAGACGCATCCTGCTCCCGGCGGTGACGTTTTCGACGGAATTACCGGCTTGATCCCCTGCTCTTTACAGGGCGCCTCGATGGCGTTGGTGTCATCAGCCTGATCCGCTGGCAGCGCCCCGGCATCCATCCCTTCGATCAGGACGCCCGCCCGGCTACCATCAGTGGCGAGCTCCCGACAGCCCCTGTGCCTCTCGGCCAGCAGTCGTTTCGGGTCGAGTCCCCCTTGGGGGACCCCTCGCCTGATTCCCACCCTGTACATCAGCCCCCTGGATAGACTCGTATCAATCATCCGCCACTCGTCATCCGGCTCCTCCCTGATCCGTTCCCGACAGCGGCCAAAGCACCGGTGGGGGTGCTTCCCGTCGTCATCGTTCGGTGGCCGGTCCCGCCACGACGCTCCGGTCCGAAGCATCTAGCATACCCGTATTGAGAAAACACCGGTGGTCCTGGGCCATCGCATTCGGGCACCGCCCACCCAACCGGGAGCCTTTCGACCTTTCCTAGCCCGGACGTGCCCACCCGTCGGAGAGGTCGCCTCGTCCACAGACTCCGGGCATCTGCGTTGGCATCCGGAAATCACGCCGAATCCACGGAGGGATGTCCTTGGCGGGAATGGCTGATCTGAAATTCGAATCTTTGACCCAGATTCTCCAAAGAGTCTATAATCCGGCATTGCTCGCATGGTCCCGGGAGTGCCGTTTATCGGCTGGTCATTGTTGACGTCGGCCCATTCGACCCAATGAACCTTTCATCGTCTGTTTGAGGCTCCCATGGCTGTACAGCAAAATCGTAAGACCTCGTCGAAACGTGGCATGCGACGTTCACATCATCGACTATCTCATCCCACACTGTCTGTTGAAGAGACCACCGGTGAGATTCACCGTCGCCATCATGTTTCACCAGATGGATTTTATCGGGGGCGCCAAATGGTCAAGATGCGTTAACATTCAAGCCATTCCTCTCGATCATCGGCCAATTCCACAGGATGGCCGGTAGTCACAAAGCCCACCGATGATTACCCTGTCCGTTGATGCCTTGGGTGGGGACCATGGTCTGGATGCCACCGTCCCGGCCTGCCACCAGGCGGTTCAGGATATCGATGATCTGAAGGTTATTCTCGTGGGCAACCCGGATCAGATTCATTCCCGCCTCGGGCCGGTCGAAGACCCCCGGATCACGATTCATCCGGCCAGTGAGGTGGTCGGGATGGATGATTCACCCGCCTATGCGCTTCGCAAGAAGAAGGATTCATCCATGCGAGTGGCGATTGATCTAGTGGGAAAAGGTAGGGCAGATGCGTGCGTCAGTTCTGGGAACACCGGGGCGTTAATGGCCATGGCCCGGTTCGTGCTAAAGACCATTCCCGGAATTGAGCGCCCAGCAATTTGTACGGCCCTGCCCAGATTGCATGGATCGACGCATATGCTGGATCTGGGTGCGAATATCGACAGCCCGCCAGAGATTCTGTATCAATTCGGGCTCATGGGCAGCCTCCTCATTCGCTGTCTAGGAGGCGCGACCCACCCATCTGTGGGCCTTCTCAACATTGGTGTAGAGGAGATGAAGGGTAACGAGACCCTGAAAATGGCGGCCGAATTGTTCAAGCACAGTCCACTGAATTATTGCGGTTTTGTCGAGGCAAATGAAATCTACATGGGTAATACCGATCTGATTGTCTGTGATGGGTTTGTGGGCAACATTGCCCTCAAGGCCAGTGAAGGGGTGGCACAGATGATGATCGGAACTCTGCGGGAAGAGTTCGGCCAGAACTGGATCAGCAAGGCAGCCGCCGTCGTCGCACGTCCAGTCTTGAATCGAGTCAAACACCGGCTTGACTATCGTCTTTACAATGGTGCCAGCCTGGTGGGTTTGCGAGGAACCGTGGTGAAATCCCATGGCGATACGGATCATGTGGGTTTTCGCCATGCGATTGGAGTCGCTGTCGAGGAGGTCCGCAAGGGGTTGGTTGCACAGATTGCAGAATCACTGACACAGAACCCGCACTGAAGGAGTCTTCTGCCATGATCTATGCCCGACTGACCGGTAGCGGAAGCTATCTACCAAAAAAGGTGTTGACCAATCAGGATCTGGAGGCACTGGTGGATACCAGTGATGAATGGATTGTCGCGCGGACCGGCATTTCCGAGCGTCGTGTAGTCGAAGAAGATGAATTTACCTGCGACCTGGCGGAAAAGGCTTCCCGTGAGGCACTGAAAAAAGCCGGGGTTTGTCCCAATCAGGTTGACCTGATCGTTGTCGCGACCACCACGCCGGATCAGGTCTTTCCCAGCACCGCCTGCCTGTTGCAGCAGCGGTTGGGGATCCGGGGATGCCCTGCGTTTGATGTACAGGCCGTTTGTGCGGGATTTATTTTTGCCTTGGATGTGGCCAATCGGTTTGTGCGCACGCAAGGCGCACGATGTGCGCTGGTGGTGGGCGCAGAAACATTTTCCCGGATCATTGACTGGACCGACCGTGGCACCTGCATTTTATTCGGTGATGGGGGGGGGGCCGTCGTTCTGCAGGCCGATGATCAGCCTGGCATCCATTCGACTCATCTTCACAGTGACGGCACCTACAAGGATCTGCTGTGTGTGCCGACGGGCGTTTCCCGAAATTATGCGGCGGTGATGAATGGTTCGGCCTATACCACCATGGCAGGTCACGATGTCTTTCGTTGGGCTGTCACCGCCATGAGTGATCTGGTGAATGAAACGCTGCAAGCCAATAACATGACCAAGGACGATGTGGACTGGCTCATTCCCCATCAGGCGAATGTGCGCATTATCAATGCCGTTGGCAAGAAAGCCGGCTTCCCCGCGGACCGGATCATCATTACGGTGAACCATCACGGCAACACGTCGGCCGCCTCGGTTCCTCTGGCCCTGGATGAGTCCATCCGTAATGGCAAGATCCGCAGTGGAGACACTATTCTGATGGAGGGATTTGGCGGGGGGTTCGCCTGGGGGGCGGCTCTGTTGACCGTTTGAGGGGGCTGATGCGATATCTTAATGAAGAAATTGGTCTCATGAATCTGGATTTGAATCGGATGCTGCAAGACCGGGTGTGTCTGGTGACTGGCGCAACCCGTGGAATTGGGCGGGCCATTGCGCTGGCGCTGGGAAAAAGGCAGGGAATCGTCGTGGGCACCTCGACGACGCAGACGGGTGCCGCCGCCATCACGGACTACCTGTCCGGGACCGGCATCAACGGGCGCGGAATGGTGCTGGATGTCACGGACAACGATTCGGTGGAAGCGGTCGTCGTGGCGGTGACCGATGAATACGGTCCCCCGGAGATCTTGGTGAACAATGCAGGTATCACACGAGACAACCTGATGTTGCGACTGCGCGAACAGGAGTGGGATGCCGTGTTGGATACCAACCTCAAGTCCGCCTATCGTATGACACGGGCCTGTCTGAAAGGCATGATGCGGGCCCAATCTGGAAAGATCATCAATATTGCGTCAGTCGTCGGGGTGACGGGCAATCCAGGTCAGGCGAATTACTGTGCCGCCAAGGCAGGGTTGCAGGGGTTGACAAAGTCTCTGGCCCAGGAATTGGCTACCCGCCAAATCACGGTCAACGCCATTGCGCCTGGATTCATCGCGACTGACATGACCGATCGACTGAAAGAAGAGCAGAAAAATGCCGTTCTCGGGCGCGTTCCCATGAAGCGTCTGGGCTCACCGGACGATGTTGCCATGGCCGCCGTGTTCCTGGCATCCCCCATGGCGGATTACATTACCGGCACGACAGTTCATGTCAATGGCGGGATGTACATGGCCTAATTGAGATTACATGAATAATATATAACAAAGAGATAATAGATATATCTAAATTCATTTATCATTTTTCTGGCCATTGAAATTTACCTGATCGGATAGACTTGAGGGAATGGATTGTTTAATATCAGGCCGTCAGATCATTCAAGATGGGGTGGTGCGGGTTCCGGCATTTGCGACTGGATACGGGCCGTGGGCAGGGCGTTTCACTGATTTGGTTTTGCGTCCCGCTGAATGTTTCCACCAGGATTCTTTCCGAAACATCATTCACTGGAGATTTTTACTCGAATGAGCACAATAATAGAACGTGTAACGAAAGTTGTTGTTGATCAACTGGGTGTCAGCGAAGACCAAGTCACTCTGGACGCTTCCTTTGTGGACGACCTGGGGGCGGATTCACTGGATACCGTGGAGTTGGTCATGGCCTTGGAGGAGGAATTCGATACGGAAATTCCCGATGACAAGGCAGAAAAAATCGTCAAGGTCAAAGATGTCATTGACTACATTGAACAAAATGTCGAAGCCTGATATTTTCCTGTTGGCCGGTCGTCATCGCGCTCACCGACGGTCCAGTCGCAGTCATCCCGATCACGTTTGATCTGGCTTTGGGGGTGAATCGGTCGACCGCGGCAATCCGAGGCCACTTTCTGTGCGTGAAGAGATGGGCGCTTGGCATGACAATCAAACGCCGTCGGTATGACGGCGTTTTCGTTTCAGGGGGGATCCGGTGGGTGAGGGATGTTGCCGCTTCTGATGTCCTTATCAGTGAGTATCCATTGGCACAGCAACCATGAGTAAGCGGCGTGTTGTGGTCACTGGTCTGGGGGCAGTCACACCCATCGGCATGGATGTGGACACCAGTTGGCAAGCCATGCTGGCTGGGACCAATGGCATCGGAACGATCTCGGCTTTCGATCCCTCCGGGCTGCCCTGCACCATCGGCGCCGAGGTCCGTAATTTCGAACCCGAGAAGGTCATACCGGAAAAGGAAGTCCGAAAAATGGATCGATTCATGCAGCTCGGCATATACGCCGGGATGCAGGCGCTGCAGGATTCCGGGTTGGAGATCAGCGACCACAATGCCAACCGGATTGGAGCGTATATCGGCTCCGGAATTGGGGGGATCACCACCATTGAGTCCACGACGCAGCTCTATGAGAAAAGAGGGTATCGTCGGGTATCGCCGTTCTACATTCCGATGACCATCATCAACATGATCGCGGGAAATCTATCGATCCTATACGGTCTCAAGGGCCCCAATCTGTCCGCCGTCACGGCCTGCAGTACCGGAACCCACGCCATTGGGGAAGCGGGCCGGCTGATCGAATATGGGGATGCTGATGTGATGGTGGCCGGTGGGGCAGAGGCCCCCATTTCACCCACTTCACTCGCTGGTTTTGGTCAGGCCAGGGCACTGAGTCGACGCAACGATGATCCATCCAGTGCGAGCCGCCCTTGGGATGCGGGTCGCGATGGGTTTGTCATGGGGGAAGGAGCGGGCATTTTGTTGTTGGAGGAATATGAACATGCCCGCAAAAGGGGGGCTCGGATCTACGCGGAACTGGCTGGATTCGGCCTGAGCGGAGACGCCTATCATATGACCGGCCCGTCTCCGGGTGGAGAAGGTGCATCGCACTGCATGGACAACGCCATGCGCAACGCCGGTCTGGATCCCGAGGACATAGATTATGTCAATGCCCATGGAACCTCGACGCCTCTGGGCGATGTCGCGGAGACCCTCGCTCTGAAACGGAGCTTTGGCGATCATGCCGCTAAGTTGATGATCAGTTCCAACAAGTCCATGATCGGTCATTTACTGGGGGCAGCAGGTGGGGTGGAGGCGGTATGCACGGTTCTGAGTCTGTTCCACCAGTCCATTCCACCGACCATCAACCTGGAAGAGGCCGACCCCGAATGCGACCTGGACTATGTGCCGGGCGAGGCCCGTCACGTGGCGGTCCGGGCCGCCCTGTCCAATTCGTTTGGTTTTGGAGGAACCAACGGTACTCTCATATTCCGGCAAATCTGAGCCGGGGTTCGGCCTTTGTTCCGAAATCGCCTTATTCGACTGCTACTTCCCCTGTTGCTGGTGGCCGGGGTTCTGTGTCTTGGCAGCCTGTTTTATTATCATCAGGCGGTGAATCGCCCCTTGACATTCGGAGAAGAGCATTTCGAGATCCCCCCCGGTGAGACCTTGAGCGGACTTTCCCGGCAACTGGTGAAGAAGGGAGTGATTCCCGAGCCCTGGAGCCTACGTATTCTGGCCCGGCGGACCGGCAACCGGCCGATCATGGCCGGAGAATATGATTTTCCACCCCAAATCACCCTCATCCGGTTTCTGGACCACATCGTTTCGGGCCGAAGCCAAGTCGACATGAGCGTGACGATCCCGGAAGGATGGACATTTCGCCAGATGCGGAACCGGCTCGGCTCCTCCCAGGGGCTCCGCCGGGATACGCTGGATTGGAGCAATGACCGAATCATGGAAGCCCTGGGCCATCCGGCACTGCATCCGGAAGGGCAGTTTTTTCCGGACACCTATCATTATCGTCGGGGTGACACCGACATGGTCATCTACCGCAAGGCCTTTCAGTTGATGCAACACCGGCTAAAAGAGGCCTGGGACAAACGGGTGCCGGATTTGCCACTGAAAGATCCTTATGATGCCTTGATCTTGGCGTCCATTATTGAGAAGGAAACCCAAGACCAAAACGAGCAGCCCACCATTGCGGGCGTGTTCTACAATCGACTGCGCCGGGGAATGCGTCTTCAGACCGATCCCACGGTAATCTATGGGCTCGGTGACGCCTATGATGGAGACATTACCCGCCAACATCTTCGAACCGATACGCCCTATAACACCTATACTCGAAATGGGTTGACTCCCACCCCCATCAGCCTTCCGGGCATGAGCGCTCTGATCGCGGCGGTCCGGCCCGCCGAAACCAAGGCATTCTACTTTGTCGCCAAGGGCGGTGGTCAGCATCATTTTTCCCGCACGCTCAAGGAACATAATCGTGCGGTGCGCAAGTACCTCCTGGGGAAAAGTGATGGCTGAACGCGGGGCCTTCATCACGGTGGAAGGCGTTGATGGTGCGGGCAAAAGCACACAACTGCGTTTTATCGAGAACCGGCTTTCAGATCTTGGTATTGAGGTCTTCAGAACTCGTGAGCCCGGGGGTACGCCCTTGGGAGAGCGGTTGAGACAATTGCTCCTGGAGGAAGACAATCTTTCCATCTGCGACCTCAGTGAGCTGTTGATGGTGTTCGCCGCTCGCCGACAGCACCTTGTGGAACGGATACTGCCGACCTTGGATCAAGGAGTGTGGGTGCTGTCGGATCGATTTACGGATGCCACCTACGCCTACCAGGGAGCTGGTAGGGGAATTGATCCAGTGCGCATTCAAATCCTGGAAAGTTGGGTTCAGGAGACCTTGGTCCCGGACCTGACCGTCGTTCTGGATGTATCCGTGCACGTTGGCACAGTCAGAAGTGATCTTCGGGCAGGGGGGGTGGATCGGTTTGAATCCCAGCACCCGGCTTTCAAGCAGGCTGTCCGCCGTTGTTATCTTGAGCGCGCGACGCGATACCCGGGTCGGATTCGAGTGGTCAATGCCGAGGGCAGTGAGGCGTCGGTCAATGCGCAAATTTCCGATGTGTTGTCCGAATTCCTCATGACCCGTCAGGGACACTGACATGAGTCCTCTGTATCCGTGGTTGGCAGAGCAATGGCCAAGATTTTCTGCGGCGCGGGACAGTCTACACCATGCCTTGGTGCTGGCAGGACCATCCGGCATCGGAAAGCGCGAATTTGCCCTTCATCTGATGCAATGGATCGTGTGCCAGGAAGAAGGAACCGTTGCCTGCGGACAGTGTAATAACTGCCACCTGTTTCTCGTCGGTTCTCATCCAGATGTGCATCTGCTGTCCACCGAACAAGAACGTGAGACTGGGAGAATTGAATTGTTCTCCACTTATTCGGAACGGTATCCTGACAGGCCAGGGCGCGAGCAACGGTCCGGACCGGCAAAAATCATATCGATAGAGAAGATTCGATTGTTGATTGATCGATTCCATCAGTCGTCGCACACCGCTTCGGGACGTGTGGCCCTTTTGCTTCCCGCGGACCGGATGAATGCCAATGCTTCCAATGCCTTGCTGAAATTACTGGAAGAACCCCCTCGGGGAAGCCACTTCCTTTTGTTGACAGACCACCCGGGTGCCCTGCTTCCTACCATCCGCAGTCGTTGCTTGGTGGAAATGCTTACGGGTCCGACCCCGGAAGAGGCGACCGAATGGCTACGGGACCGGATCGATGTGGACCCCCCACTCGTTCGCAACAACATTCTGTCTGGTATGGGACCATTGGATGTTTTGGCCGATCAGGAAAGTGGGGCTTTGGAATGGCAGGGTGCGAATCTTGCAGCGCTGCGGGCGCTCTGTGCAGGACAGGGTAACCCCGTGGCATTGGCAGAGTCCTTGGCCAAACAGGATGCCATCTTGCTGCTGGGCTGGTTGCAACGATTTGCCGGTCAGTTGATTCACTGTCAGATGGCCGGAACAGAAGCCCCATGGGGGACTGCTGGCTCCGGGGAAGAACGGGGTCTGGGAATTTCCATCAAGCGATTGTTTGCCTTGTATGATACGATTGGTCACTATCGACGCATTGCCCGTGATCAATTGAATCTCCGGTTTGCCTTGGAGGAAATTCTGATCTCACTCGAAGCAGCCACCGCTTCGTCCGGGTAAGCGCCCGAGCCGGGGCGTCACGGCTCACCCGCACTTGGTGGGTAGAACGGGTCGACGCACTTAGGTCGAATGATGCCATCGACAGTTCATCTCGGTGTGAATGAGTTTCGCTTGATCCGGCTCAGCGTGTCGCTGCGTCGATCGCTGTCAGTTTCCCGCAGACATCGAACCGGTAGGATTTTTCAATGGAATTGGTCGACTCACACTGTCACATCAACTTTGACTCATTGCATCATGATATATCAGGGTTGCTGGTTCGTGCCGCTGAAAACCAAGTCAGTCATATGCTCTGCGTTTGTGTGAATCTAGAAGACTTGCACGAGGTGCTGGCACTGGCTCGGCAACATGACCATATCTTCGCTTCAGCGGGCGTGCATCCATGCCATACCGAGGGGGAGGACCCGGATATACAACGGTTGCTGGCGTTGGCAGATGACCCCAGGATTGTGGCGATTGGTGAGACCGGATTGGATTATTTCCACCATCAGGACTCCCCGCAATGGCAACGAGAGCGGTTTGCCCGCCATATCGAAGCCGCCAAAGCCTGCGGGAAGCCCCTCATTGTGCACACCCGGGACGCCTCGACAGATACCATGACGATGTTGCGGAACCTGGATGCCGCACAGGCGGGAGGAGTCATGCATTGTTTTTCGGGCGATTGGTCCATGGCCCAAGAGGCGTTGGAAATTGGGTTTTATATTTCCTTTTCCGGCATCGTCACCTTCCGCAGTGCAGAAACCCTGCGTGAGGTAGCCCGCAGGGTTCCGTTGGACCGGATGCTGGTGGAAACCGATGCCCCCTATCTGGCGCCGGTACCGATGCGTGGCAAGGTCAATGAGCCGTCCTTTGTCAGACATACGGCGGAATGTATCGCCGGACTTCGGAATCTGTCACTGGAACGAATCGCCGCCGCCACGACGGAGAACTTTTTCCGACTGTTCTCTGCGGCTAGACCATCACGTGGCGCATAGCGTGAATGATGGCGTTGAAATCAGGATGTCCAATGCAGCGAGGTGGGGTCCGGACTGCTGATGGTGGGCGGATCATGGATTCCAGAGACGGCCCGGCCCGCTGATACCTGACGGCTTTGCCTGGATACTTCTACCTGGGTTGGTATCCAGCCGGTGTACTGCCCCAGTCGCCTTCATGAAAGAGAAACCCTACCATGTGCTTCTCGATTCGTTCCAGGCAGGCCGGATCGGCTGAATTCAGTTGTTCTTCATTGATGATCATCACCAGACGCTGCAACCACTGATTCCACCCATCAGCGGAAACATGTTCGTAGATGCGTTGACCCAGCTCGCCGGGATAGGGGGGCTTCTTAAGCCCCTCGGCCTGGATTCCCAGTACGGTACATTGAACGGTTCGGCTCATGACATTTTCCATAAAGCAAGGGATGGCATGGATTCGTTTGGGCGGTCTGGTTCCGACATTGAATTTGCCCGGAGTCGACCCCTCCAGACGACAAAATTACTTTCTTGCCTGCTTGATAATGGGTACAATGTCTCCAGATACAACCCAGTTAACCGGTGCGGTTCCAGCACAGCAAATTTGAACGGATAACACCATTGAAGGAGTGTAGCATGAGCCAATATGAACATACCCTGACAGACTCGGATCTGACCGTCACCCAGTGCGCCCGGGACAAGATTACCCGCTTGGTGAATGATACCAATGGAGAAATGTCAGCGGTGAGAATTTATGTCTCTGGAGGCGGATGTTCCGGGATGAATTACGGAATGACATTCGCTGAAAAGGAAGAGTCCATCGACAGTGTGATGTCCGACAATGCCGGCTTCAAGTTGGTTGTGGATCCGGTGGCGCTTGGATTCCTTGAGGGGGCCGAGGTGGACTACGTGGATGATGGCTTGAATGCCTCGTTTGTCTTCAATAACGTATTCCAGGCCGTGGGGGGGAGTGGCGCCTGTGGGGGTTGTGGTGGTGCCATGTGAATGGCCCCATCTCGTCATTTTTGCAAGAATTGATTGACAATGTCTGGTCAGAAGGAACCCAACGGCAGTCATGCTCCCGGCTTGACGCTGGTGGTCAAAGAGAGCAAACCCCAGCTGAAGAAACCGCCCTTGTACAAGGTTCTCCTGCACAATGATGACTACACCCCGATGGAATTCGTGGTCAACCTGTTGATGGGTTTTTTTCAGATGCCACAACCCAAGGCCGAACAGGTGATGATGCACATCCACACCCGGGGGGTCGGGGTCTGTGGTGTGTTCCCCAGGGAAATTGCGGAAACCAAGGTCATGCTGGTGATGGAATGTGCCCGGGAAAACCAGCATCCCTTGCAATGCACCATGGACCGCGCTTGACAATCCTGCGTTTGGACATCATGACTTTCAATCGGTCTGCCCGAGTTATGAGGATCATTGGTCTGCTGAAATAGACATGCTGTCTGAAGAACTTGAAATCACTTTGGGATCGGCGGTCAGGTATGCCCGGTCCCATCGGCATGAAATCATCACGGTCGAGCATTTGCTCTATGCCTTGCTGGATGACAAGGAAACCAGCAAGACCATTCGGCTTTGCGGTGGGGATATCGGCATTCTCAAAGAGGCACTGGAAGATCATCTAACGAATGCGGTGCCCATCCTTGAAACCAACAACAAGGTGGAGCCACAACCTGGTCTGGGTTTCCGGCGGGTGTTGCAGCGGGCCATCTTGCATGTCCAGAGTTCCGGCAATAAGGAAGTCAAGGGTGCCAATGTGCTGGTGGCCGTCTTCAGTGAACGGGAATCCTATGCGGTTTATTTCCTCAGTCAGCAGGATATTTCTCGCTACGATGTGGTGAACTACATTGCGCATGGCATCACCAAGGTGCCGGAGGGTGATCGTCTGCCGGCGCCTGACATGGAACAGGAATACGAAGGCGAAGGCGAAGGCGATGTCGAACAATCCGACAGTGTTCTTGAGAGCTATACCATCAATCTGAATCAACTGGCTGAACAAGGGCGTATTGACCCGCTGATCGGACGCGGCCCGGAACTTGAACGGACGACCAGGATTCTGTGCCGGCGCCGGAAGAACAATCCGCTGTTCGTCGGGGATGCTGGGGTGGGCAAAACCGCCTTGGCCGAGGGTTTGGCGCGCAATATCGTCCTCGGTGAGGTGCCCACGGTTCTGCAGAATGCGACCATCTATGCCTTGGACATGGGCGCATTACTGGCGGGTGCAAAATATCGGGGTGATTTCGAGCAGAGACTCAAGGCAGTTTTACAGGCCCTCAACGCGGAGCAAGGGGCCATTCTTTTTATTGATGAAATCCACACCATTATCGGGGCCGGTGCGGTCTCCGGCGGTGCGCTGGATGCCTCCAACCTGTTGAAACCCATGTTGGCGTCCGGTGACCTCAAGTGCATTGGCTCCACTACCTATCAGGAGTACCGGACGATCTTTGAGAAGGATCGGGCACTTTCACGACGGTTCCAGAAGATCGACATATCGGAACCCAATATTGATGAAGCCGTGGACATTCTCCGCGGGCTCAAGACGCGATTCGAAGAACATCACGATGTCCGCTATACGCAGCCCGCCCTGCGTTCTGCCGTGGAATTGTCGGCCCGGTATCTGTCGGACCGCAAGCTGCCGGATACGGCCATTGATGTGATTGATGAAGCCGGGGCCCGCACCCGCCTGATGCCCGAAAACAAGCGCAAGAAAACCGTCGGGGTTCGGGAAATCGAGACCATGATCGCGGATATTGCCCGAATCCCGCCCAAGCATGTCTCTGCGTCGGATATTGATGCCCTGAAAAACCTGGAGCGTGATCTGACCATGGTGGTCTTCGGTCAGGATCCGGCCATTCAGGCACTGTCTTCTGCCATCAAGATGGCCCGCTCCGGTCTCGGCAATACCGAGCGTCCTATCGCTTCTTTGCTGTTTTCTGGGCCCACCGGAGTGGGCAAGACGGAGGTAACCAAGCAACTGGCCAATACGCTCGGGATCGAATTCATCCGCTTTGACATGTCGGAGTACATGGAACGTCATACGGTTTCGCGGTTGATCGGCGCACCACCGGGGTATGTGGGATTTGACCAAGGGGGGCTGTTGACCGAGGCGATCAACCAACATCCCCATGCCGTCTTGCTGTTCGATGAAATTGAAAAGGCGCATCCCGATGTATTCAATGTTCTTCTGCAGATCATGGATTACGGAAGGCTGACGGACAACAATGGACGCAAATCGGATTTCCGCAATGTCATCATCATCATGACGACCAACGCGGGGGCCGAACGGGCTGCCAGAGAATCCATGGGGTTTATTACCCAGGACAACTCCACCGATGACATGGAGGCGATCAAGAAAACCTTCACCCCGGAGTTTCGTAACCGTCTGGATGCCATTATTCGTTTTAATGGTCTCGACCCAGAGGTCATTCGACAAGTGGTCAGGAAATTTTTGTTGGAGCTGGAACAGCAACTGGCCGATCGGCATGTCGCCATTGATGTCGATGAAGCGGCCATCCAATGGCTGGCGAAAAAAGGTTATGACTCGGCCATGGGAGCGAGGCCGATGGCGCGGCTGATTCAGGAGGAGATCAAGCGCCACTTGGCCGATGAGTTGCTGTTCGGGAAACTCGCCAAGGGGGGGCGTATCCGGATTTCCGTGACGACCGATGAGGCTGGAGACGAGACGCTGACCTTCGATACCGAGCCCCGGGACTGATTGCGGGCTGATCCGACATCCGATTCGCCCTTGGGTGACCGGGACCATAACCAGGTCAGATCTTGGGAGTGGGCGGCCGTCAGGCCATGCGAAGGCGGGGCAGGGGCTTTTCGTTGATCGGTAGGTGGACCAATGCCGCCAACAAGGCCAATACGGCACTGGCATACCAGACCCCATCATAGGAACCCGTCTGGTCATAAATTCGACCACCGAGCCAAACGCCAACAAAACTGCCGAGCTGGTGGCTGAGAAATACGATGCCGAACAGCATGGCCATATAGCGCACTCCAAAGACCTGAGCCACAATTCCGGAGGTCAACGGTACGGTCGAGAGCCATAGAAGTCCCATGATTCCAGCGAATGTCAGGATCAGCAGGGGAGTCTTCGGCAGCAGCATCAACGCCAGCACGGCAATCGCCCGAAAAAAATAGATCCAGGCCAGTCCGGTTTTCTTGCTGTATCGTTGGCCCGCCATCCCTGCGAGAAATGAGCCGACAATGTTCATCAGTCCGATGAGGGCGATGGACCATGCACCGACCACAGGGTCCATGCCCAGGTCGGAGATGTAGGCCGGAAAATGCACCGTGATGAAGGCCAGTTGGAAACCGCAGACAAAGAATCCGGCTGTCAGAAGAAGATAGCCCGAGTGCGTGCTGGCTTCGTACAGGGCATCGCGCATCGTTTGTTCCACGGTCTCACCCACGCTTACGTTAGGGTCGTCGGGCAGCATAAAGGCAAGGGGAATCAGGATCATGGCCATGGAAGCCAGCAATACCAAAGCCAGGGCCCATCCCCAGGCTCCGATAAACCCTTGGGTAATGGGCGAAAACAGGAACTGCCCCAAGGAGCCGGCGGCGGTGCCAAGACCCAGCACCATCGACCGTTTTTGAGGTTCCACGACCCGGGCCATGGATGCCATCGCGAGGGTAAAGGCGGAAAAGGCAATTCCGAGACCAGCCAAAATTCCGCCCGTTAGGTGAAAGATCAGCGGAGTATCTGCCAGGGACATGCCATAGACCGACAGTCCGTACATGATGGCGCCCGCAATGATCACCCGGACCGGCCCGTATCGGTCGGCCAGCGCACCGGCAATAGGCAGGCCCAGTCCCCAGAAGAGGTTCTGCAGCGCCATGGCGAGACCGAATATTTCGCGGTTCCAGCCATGGTGGACCGTCATGGGTTCCAGGAACAGTCCGAAACTGGATCGGATGCCGAATCCGATCAGGGAAATCAGACAGCCAGCAATGATGACGACAAACGGAGTCCTCCAACTCGAATGGAACATGGTCGTGGCGGGCTGTTAATCAGCGATGCTTCCAGTCGGCGGTCCGCTTGTCGGCAAAGGCGGTCATGCCTTCTTTCTGGTCTTCGGTGGCGAACAGGGCATGAAACTGGCGTCGTTCAAAGAGGAGGCCTTCGGACAGGGCGGATTCGAATGAGCGGTTGACCGCTTCTTTGCAGATCATGACAGCCGGCAAGGATTTGCCAGCAATGTCTTCAGCGATTTTCAGGGTGCTTTCCAAGAGGTCTTGGGCAGGGAGTACCCGGGCGACGAGACCGGCGCGTTCAGCCTCGTCCGCATCCATCAGGCGTCCGGTCAGGCACAGATCCATGGCCTTGGATTTTCCCACAGACCGGGTCAGGCGCTGGGTGCCCCCTGCTCCTGGAATGATCCCGAGATTGATTTCCGGTTGGCCGAAGCGAGCATTGTCGGCGGCAATGATGAAATCACACATCATCGCCAACTCGCAGCCCCCCCCCAAGGCATATCCGGCCACGGCGGCAATGACGGGTTTTCGGCAATGCATGACCGCTTCCCAGTGGTCGGTGATAAAATCCTGCCGATAGACATCCATGAAGGATTTGTCTTTCATCTCCTTGATATCGGCCCCAGCCGCGAATGCCTTTTCGTTGCCGGTGACGACAATGGCACCAATGGTATCGTCATTCTCGAAAGTCCGTAGGGCCTGACCGAGCTCTTGCATCATTTCGGATGACAGGGCATTCAGCACTTCCGGCCGATTCAGTTGAATGATGCCGGTGCGGTGGCGAACATCGACAAGCAGGTAGTGGTAGGCCATTAGTAGAATAGGACGTGGGATTGTTCTAGACTATAACGCAAAAATCACGCGAAAATTCCCGTATTCCACGCTCACGTCGGACCGCTGGCAGAGATTTAACCTGTCACTGGAAGGGCCTTGGCCAATGACATGCCGATATTGCCAAACCATTTTGAGAAAAAACCAGAATGATGACTGACACCTTTGAGGACATTTACCGCCGGTCCATTGACGATCCCGAGGAGTTCTGGGCCGAAGCGGCGGCGCAAGTGCATTGGTATCGGCAATGGGATCAGGTCCAGGATGAAAGCGATGCCCCCTTCTACCGATGGTTTTCGGGGGGGCAGACCAATGTCTGTTACAACGCAGTCGACCGTCACGTTGAATCAGGGCATGGTGATCAGATTGCCATTATCCATGACAGTCCGATCACCTCGACTCAGCAGAAAATTTCCTATCGTGAATTGAAGGAGCAAGTCGCGGCTCTTGCCGGTGTCTTGGTGGAACATGGGGTGAGTGGTGGTGATCGAGTGATCATCTATATGCCCATGATTCCGGAAGCCTTGGTGGCGATGCTGGCCTGTGCGAGGATTGGTGCGGTGCATTCCGTGGTGTTTGGAGGGTTTGCATCGCATGAACTGGCCGTCAGAATCAACGACTGTACGCCCAAGGTGATCCTGGCCGCCTCCTGCGGATTGGAACCCGGACGAGTGGTCGAGTATAAGCCGCTGTTGGACCAGGCCATTGACCAGGCTGATCACACCCCCGAACTCTGTATCGTGTATCAGCGTCCGCAGGCCCAGGCGAAAATGATTGCCGGTCGGGATATCGACTGGACGGAGGCCGTGGCAACCGCTACCGCGGCAGACTGTGTACCGATGGACGCCTTGGCCCCCTTGTACATTCTCTATACGTCAGGAACGACTGGGCAGCCCAAAGGTGTGGTCAGGGATACTGGTGGGGGTATCGTCGCCTTGAACTGGACGATGAAGAATATCTATCACATGAATCCGGGTGAGGTTTTCTGGGCGGCCTCTGATGTCGGTTGGGTAGTCGGACATTCCTACATCGTGTACGGACCTCTGCTGAGTCGAAACACGACGGTCGTTTTTGAAGGAAAGCCGGTCGGCACGCCGGATCCGGGGGTGTTCTGGCGGATCATTGAGGAGCATGACGTGAAGGTGCTGTTCACTGCACCCACAGCGTTTCGTGCCATCAAGAAAGAAGATCCGAACGGGAACTATCTGACCAAATATGATACCTCTGGATTGAAAGCGTTGTTTCTGGCGGGTGAGCGCACCGACCCTGATACACTTCGGTGGGCCTCGGAAAAACTGAAAGTCCCGGTCATTGATCACTGGTGGCAGACGGAGACCGGCTGGTCCATTTGTGCCAATTGCATGGGCATTGAATTGCTTCCGATCAAGGAGGGATCTCCCACTCGCCCGGTACCGGGTTGGGAGCTGGCCGTTCTGGATGAAAATGGCCAATCCGTCGCTTCAGGACAGATCGGCTCTTTGGTCGTCAAATTGCCTCTTCCTCCCGGTACGTTTTCGACACTCTGGAATGCCCGCCAGCGAATGTTGGATTCTTATCTGAGCCGTTTCCCGGGGTACTACGAAACCGGCGATGCCGGTTTCATCGACCAGGATGGCTATGTTTTTGTGATGTCACGAACGGATGATGTGATCAATGTGGCTGGCCATCGCTTGTCCACGGGGGCTCTCGAAGAAGTGCTGGCAGCACACCCTGATGTGGCGGAATGTGCCGTGATTGGGGTGCGAGACAACCTCAAGGGGGAACTGCCCCTCGGTTGTCTCGTGCTCAGCAGCGGTGTTGAGAGAGCGCATGCAGAGATTGCCAGGGAATGTGTGGCACTGGTGCGGGAGAAAATTGGCCCGGTGGCCGCGTTCAAGCTGGCCATAGTGGTTGGCCGCCTGCCCAAGACCCGATCCGGGAAAATATTGCGCGGTACCATGAAGAAGATTGCGGATGGTGATGAATGGAAAATGCCCGCCACGATTGATGATCCGGTGATACTGGATGAGATTGAGGTGGCATTGAAAACCCTTGGGTATGCGGCCTGATTGACCAATACTCGTCTCCGTCGTGAAGCATGTCTTCATCATGGATCCGTTGGGGTCCGTCAAACCCTGGAAGGATACGACCTATTTCTTGATGCTGGCCTGCGTGGAACGCGGTCATGAAGTGGGCTATGCCGACCCGGGTTGGCTGAGCCTCCAGCAATCCCATCTGCACTCCAGAGTCCAGTGGCTGGATGTACTGGATGACCATGATGCGCCGTTTTCCATCCGGCAGGATGTCATCGTCTCTCTCGCTGAGGCAGATGTTGTCTGGCTGAGGACCGACCCGCCCTTTGATCGGAGATACTTCTATACCACTCTGCTGCTGGACTTTCTGCCGGTGACCACCCGGGTCGTCAATTGCCCTCAAGGCGTCCGGGACTGGAACGAGAAACTGGCGGCATTGGTGTTTCCACAATATACGCCACGCACCATCATCAGCAATCAGGTCAAAGAGATCCGGGAGTTTTCAAAAAGTGTTGGCCGGATTGTCATCAAACCGGTGGATGGGTATGGTGGTAAAGGCATCATCTTCTATTCACCCAATGAAGATCTGGCACGATTGGTCTCAGCGACCCATGAAGGCCGTCATTGGGTGATGGTTCAAGAGTATCTGCCGGCCGCCCGGGACGGGGACAAGCGAATACTGCTGCTCAATGGTAATCCTCTGGGAGCGATTCTTCGGGTGCATGCGGAAGGAGAGGAACTGAACAATCTGGATCAGGGAGGCAGTGCCCATCCAGTTACCTTGACCCCAAGGGACCAAGAAATCTGTCAGGCGCTGCGCCCCGAACTAATGGCCCGGAAGCTATTCTTTACTGGCATTGATGTGATCGGCGGTTTGTTGATTGAGGTGAATGTCACCAGTCCGACCGGACTTCAGGAGATGAGCCGATTTGCTGGTCTTCGGTTGCACCATCGGGTGATATCCGCATTGGAATAACGGAATAACGCTTTTTATCTATCTTCAAGTTAAGGTAGCCCCCGTGCCACTCTGAAGTGCAACACTTAGCCCCGTCGTCTGATTGATTGATTTAGGCGGATGGCAGCGGGCCAGAGGATGGCCAACCATCTCTGTTGACCACCAACGGAGAATGCTCATGCCTTCCGGCGACCATCACCTTGACCCATAGCGAAAGAGGCCAGATTCATGCCCTGTTGCATCGGGGTTTGTCGAAACGCGAGATCGCCCGCCAGCTCGAACGGGATCCCACCACGATGGCGCGGGAGACGTCCCGCCACTGCGGGCAGCGCGGGGATCGATATCAGCCAGCCCAAGGCAAGGCGACGAGCCGACGTCGGGCCGCCTCGGCTGTGCCTTGGAAGATGACCCCCGAGCGCTGGGCGGTGGCGGAGGAGTGGTTGCGGGCAGGCTGGAGCCCGGAACCCATCTCGGGCCGGTTTCAGCAACCCGGGGAGGTGATGGCCAGCCGGGAATGGATCTACCCATCGGTGAGAGCGGACCGACAGGCGGGGGGAGACCTTGACCGGTGCCTGCGCCGCCGCGGGAAGCAGCCGAACGGGCGGGTCGGGCGACCTGCGGGACGCGGTCATCTTCCCGGTCGGGTGGACATCGCCGAACGCCCGGCGGATTGGGGAGGCCAAGGGCCGGATCGGGGACGGGAAGCTCGACCTGATCATCGGGGGGATGCCCCGGGGGGCCTTGATTTCCTGGGGAGATCGGGCCTCGAAGTTCATGGGGCTGATCGGGGCGGAAGGGAAGACCGCGGCGGCCGTGACCGAGGCCATTGTCCGGCGGATGGCCCCGATTCGGGACCGGGGGTACACGGGCACGGCGGACCACGGCCAGGAGTTTGCCAGACACCGGGAGATTGCGGCAGCCCTCGGGGTCGACTTGGATTTTGCTACTCCGGACCACTTCTGGGAGCGGGGCCTGAACGAGCACATCCACGGCTTGGTCCGCCAGTCCTTTCCGAAGGGAACGGACTTCCGTCAGGTGACGCCGGCCTAGGTTCGGGCGGTGGAGGACTGGATCAATGCCCGGCCCCGTAAGGGGGTTGGGTGCATCGCATCCCGGCGGAGGTCTTCGCCGAGCACGGGCGCCACCCAGAAGGCGGTTGTTATCGCTAATTCGGGATCCACGTGGCCCATTGGAACGGGTCCACTCGGTCGGCAGGGGCCGGTCAGGCCCTGGCGTCGCTGGATGACCTCTGTCAGACTCCTCCGGCGTTGCGATGGATGCCATGGGTGGCCGAAATGAGTGTCTTGGGGCATTGATTTTTTGCTGCCGTAGCGATCCCTCTATTCGGGCATCGACCTCATTCCGGGATCGTGGCGACTGTTGTACTTCGGAGTGGCGGCGGGGTTCGATGACTTTGCAGGCTTTGTATGAGTGGTGTCGTGACAGTCGGTCTACCCACTGATCAGTCCCATTTCGATAAGGAACCGCGATGGTTGCTTGCTCCAGCCGAAGTACTGTTGCGCATGACTCAAATATAAACGCCTTGACGAAAGGGTAACCGCCACAAAGCAATTTCTGCGTTCCTCCTGGATTGCCGATTCGCCATTTCTGATAGCGAAGTGGGTTGGGAACTGGTCCTCGGCCAAACCGACGACAAACACGTGGTCGAACTCCATTCCCTTCGCTGTGTGTACCGTCTGAAGTCTGACACAGCTCCTGGAAAGTGACTTGACCTTTGGCGACAAATCCATCTTCTGTAAGAACAAATACAGACTGACATTGATCCCATACGTATGGCATATCTGACCCGCTATTTGTTCCCAACTCGCTTTGTCATCGACATAGTCAGGAAACACTTCCGTTCCCTCCGCATCATTGAGTGTATCGAATACCTTGAAAGCTTCTCGCGCAAAGACTGAGTAGTCCAGGTCATCACAAAGCAACTTAATCCCCGAGGATGCCAGCGATTTAAGTGTTGTTCTATCAGCAATCTGTGAGAAAAATGCTCGCAGTGGTGTCGTCCCCTCGACCCGCGCCTTGGCGGCGACATCTTCCGCAGAGAGTGTGTCACCATCTATATGACCTGTGGCGGCGCACAACTTGTTGAGCAGGCTTCGAGATTCCGGCGCGTTAGCCAACTTCATTGCGTAATATATAAATTGAACCGGTGGACTAGTAAAATGCTGGTTTCTGTGGACAATCTCTGCATTCATTCCCTCTGTAACCATTGCAGCCTTCACCTGGGCCAAAAGCTTATTGCTGCGGGCGATAACAAGGCACGTCGCTCGTTGATTTTTTGGAATCGTCCCGATTTCTGAAATCAACCCTTGAATCTCCATGTTAAAGTTGCTGAAGGATTTTAATTTAATCGAACTCGTCCCAGACTTGCGGGCTATACTCTGCCTCTTTATACATATCCGCTCACAATTATGCGCTATGAGCCGATTGGCAATCTCCACCACCTCTGCAGGGCAGCGATAATTCTCAGGAAGCTGAACAATTTCCGGGCTATAGTCGCGCTTCAATTCTTTCAGCCGTTTCGGATCCGCCCCGTTCCACTGGAATATGATCTGATCATCGTCAGCCACAATGAAAAGATTCGAAGCTGGATTCGGACACAGCAAGCGGAGTATCTTGTACTGGGCCAGATTCGTATCTTGGAATTCGTCTACACACACATATCGATAAACCGTGCGCACTTGCCGGGCAATGCGTGGCTTGCTATCGAGCAATTCTCGCATAAGGTAGAGCATTGAACCGAAATCGAGCTGATTTCCATCGATGAGCCCGTTCATATAGCCTCGAAAGACACTCTGAAGTGCACGGCATTGATCCTCCTGTCCTTCCTCGAAGTATTCTGGAAGATCATCTGGTCTAATGCCGTGCGTAAACATCATGTCGATCTGTTTCAACGAACCTTCAGGGTCGTCCACTTCGAGTCGATCACTATCCTTGAGTTCTTTCAATATTGCGATACGATCCTTATCATCGGTGATCACCTCAAAGTCTGGGCGAAGACCCAACTGACTACCATGCTGGCCAAGCATGTCTGCACAGAACGAGTGGAAGGTACGCAACTGAATTCTTCTTGAATCATCGCCGAGTAGGTTGCGAATTCGATTCTGCATTTCATTGGCAGCCTTGACGGTGAAAGTAAGGCCAAGGATGCGATAACTATCATGTAGACTGTTCTGGATCAAATTAGCGATCCGGAGGGTCAGCACCGCTGTTTTTCCAGATCCAGGTCCTGCAAGAACCAGAAAGGGCCCTTCGTCCCACTCGACCGCCTTCCGTTGAGTCGTGTTGAGCATGTCAATCGCTATCTTCATGGAGTTTCAGCCGCCAATGCCATGGTTTTTTTGAGAATGTCTCGTAATTCGTCAGGTACACCTTCGGAACCATGAGATTTCATTGTTAGAATTGATCTTAGTGCCGCGGCTGGTTTTGAAAAGCCGCGTGATTGGTTGACAATTTTATACACCTTCTTCCAATATTCCTGACTGTCGGGATCTAGACCCTCCAGTTCCGCTTCTTTTTGGAGGCCGATGCCATCTCTGTATGGGTGCCCGTATCCACTACAGCAAAGAAGAACATCCATATTGGAATACGTAAGAGCAGAAATATGATCTGGTTCATTCCTGCCGTTTAGTAATGATCTCACCGCCTTAACATATCTCTGCCCCCCGTGGTCATTATCCGTAACGAGATGCCACTTTACACCCAGTGCATCGGCCACTTTGATGAATATAGCTGGTCCACCAGCTTGACTGTATTCTACGAGGCGAACACCCTGGTTATGGAGATTGATTCCTATCAAATCAGCACATTCTGCGAACACCGATACATCCGTCTCTCCTTCGACCAACAACCAGCATCTGGCAAACAGGAGTTCGCCGCGATTACGTCGAATATGATGATTAAGCTTTCGCAACTCTTCATCGGTCAACAAATTGTCAGGGATGTACTGACAATGATTGCCCTCACCAATTCGGTTCATCCTTCGAATCTTTGATAAAGGCACTTCGGAAAGCATGTCTCCCGAGTGTGTTGCGACGATTTTCTGCCCTGGCAAGTCGCTGATCAATTGCCAAACGGCCCGGGCAGCATTAGGATGCAGATGGGCCTCCGGTTCCTCAATGGCAATGATTGGTTCTGCATGTAGATCAACGTCGGCTTGAAGACGAGTTTTCAGATAGGCGTTGAACAAGAGCAAAACGGACAGGCTCTGGGTCCCTTCGCCATGACTGCGGACCGGAATCCTGGCGTTGGAGGTCGTCAATAAATTTACATCAGTGTACCTGAGAGTTTTGTAGATATCGGCTGGAATCGGGTCGACAGTTACGGTATCTGTCTGGCCTACTGCAACGAGGGCAGAGATACGCTGTACCTCTTCAGTGACATCCCTGAAACTGATATGTGCGTCCACGATCTTCTGGTGGACTTGATGAAGTTCCGCTTCCAGAACACGCTGCATAGGCTTGTCAATGTCATTGTTTTTCAAGAACGACACCAGTATGAAGACTGACTGTGGAATTGATCCCTCGCATCACGCAGGGCAGTTTGGAAGAAGAAAGGCCGAAGTCGCCGGAGATCCTTGATTCTTCCAGACCTGCCAGGCCGCTCGTTGTTGGCACCATCCAGAAAGATCCAGTTTTGAATTGGTTTTCCAGAATCGATGTCAAATTTCGCCGTCACTTGGAACTTGATCACTGAATAGTCGTCACCGACAATCACTTCATTCAATGCCTGTGTAATATGATCAGGCCAAGGATGCTCTTGTGATTCACGGAACGTGAGGATGATACAGATTGGTTCACAAGTTTCAGGTTTTGTACAGGTCTCATCCCGGTAGAAGTCGTATTCGGAGAAATTGCAGGTCTTGTCGGATTTCACGACATCAAGACAAAGATGCAAGGCCTCCAGGACGCTCGTCTTTCCTACATTGTTCTCACCAATCAAGACTGTCATATCACGATCCAGATGGACATCAATGTACTTGATTCCTCGAAAGCTCTTGATCGTTATCTGAGTTAAGCGCATATGTCACTTTGTCCGATAAGTTCTATCATGACGGATAAAAATTAGCCCCATGCCACTCCGAAGTGCAACACTTGGACCCATCGCATGATCGCTTGAGGTAAGCAGATGGTGGCGGGCCAGATGACGGCAGACCATCTCAGTTTACCAATAATCTGGAGAATGGTCATGTCTAATGGCTACCACCCCCTGGCCCATCCGGAAACATCGCCCATTTCCGCTCTCAAGTCTACCGGTCGATCACTGCACAGCTCGAACATCACGTCGGCACGATTTCCCGGGAGTTGTCCCGCCATGCCCCAAGATGACCCCTGAGCGGTAGTGGAAGCGTGGTGGCGGGCTGGCTAGAGTCCGGAGCAGACCACCGGGCGGTGTCGGCAACTGGGGGAAGGGATGGTGGGTCGAGAGTGGATCTACCAATCTGTGCGGGCGGGCTTTGACTTTGCCACCCCCTACCATTCCTGGGAACGGGGCCTGAACGAGCACACCCACGGCCTGGTACGCCAGGACTTTCCGAAGGGAACGGACTTCCGTCAGGTGACGCCGGCCCAGGTCCGAGCGGTAGAGGAACGGATCAATCAACGGTCCCGCAAGGTGCTGGGATACTGGCCCCTGGCGGCGGTGTTCGCCGAGGCCCTGGCGCTTCCCCAGAAGGTGGTCATTCCTCGCCCATCCCCTCCCTTTCCAGAAGCCCGCATTCGACGGGCAGGGCCCCGCTCGGCCGAAGTCAGCCTGAAACGGCCCGAGCGGGCCCTGGCGTCGTGAAATCGCCTCGGTCAGACTCCCTGGCGTCGAGATGGATGTCATCAATGGCCGAAATCAGCTCCTTGGAGGCTGAATTGTCCGATCGCTGCCCCGCTCCCTTCCTTCGGGGGATGCCCTCATGCCGGGAGCGGGGCGAGTGTTGCACTTCGGAGTGGCAGTGGGGCTTGTAAAAAAGTCGGTCGGTCGTATCAGCATCCAAGAATTGAGCGAATGGCCCCTTCAAGTGACGCATAACGAAACTCAAACCCATCTTCATGAAGTTTCGCTGGCATCATCCGCTGTCCACCCAGCAGCAGCTCCGACGCTTCGCCCAGGGTGACACTGAGTACCGGTCCGGGTACGGAAAAAAAGCAGGGCCGTTGAAGTGCTCTTGCCAGGCAGCGACTGAAATCTTCGTTGGTTACCGGATGCGGGGCGGATAGATTGTAGGCACCTGTAGCCGTCGGACTATGAAGCAAATCGACCAAGGCAGAGACCTGATCGTCAATATGGATCCAACTCATCCATTGATTGCCTCGGCCAATACGGGCCCCCAATCCGAATCGAAAACTCATCAGCAGTGGCGGTAGCATCCCGCCTCGCTCGCTTAACACCAGTCCCGTTCGGACCGTCACGACGCGAGTGCCCAATGCGGTGGCGGACAGGCCTGCTTGCTCCCAATCCTGACACAATTGTGCTCCAAAATCCTTGCCACCAGGCTCGTTCTCTGTGAGGATATCGTCATGACGGTTCCCATAGTATCCGGCAGCGGAGCCGCTGACCAAGACGGCAGGCGGCGTCTGACGACGGGACATCCACTCCACCAGCTTTTGAGTCAAGCCGACTCGGCTGTCCCGCAGGACCTGCTTTCGGCGCGTCGTCCATCGGTGTCCAATGATTTTGGCACCGGCCAGATTGATCACTGCATCCACACAGTGCGTATCGGGAATTTCTCCCAAAGTCTTGAATAATTGAGGTGGGTTCGACGTGGTGGGATATTTGTCGGGGTAGCGCGTCAGGACCGAAATGCGGTGATCTTGGGCCTCGAGAACCGGAATCAAGGCTTGACCCAATAATCCTGTCCCACCAGTGATCAATATGTTGAGAGGGGTTGGTTTCATGTTTCAGCGTCGAGGGGATTCTGCCAGGATCTCATGAGTATAGTCGGCATTGCCGAACATCTGTCATCTTGGTTACATTCCAGCATCGAAAAAAGTTTGAGAAGTGTTGTCAACATCATCCAAATCAATTGAAGCGCCGATTCTTCCCGGTATGGTCACACGCAAAATCATTCTTCTGTTGTTTGATCAGTTTCCGTTGATTCCATTCAGTTGCCTGATCGATAGCATGCGCACGGCCAACCGCTTTTCGAAAAATCAGGCCTATCGCTGGCATCTGGTCTCGACGGATGGGGACAAGGTGTCGTCCAGTAGCGGAGTGCAGGTCACCGTGGAAGGTGCGATGCAGGATGTCAGGGATTGTGATCGGGTCTTGTTGATTGCTACCAATGAGACACAGCACTTTGAAGATGAGTCGACATTTGACAGTTTGCGGGCTCTGGATCGACAGGGTGTCCTTCTCGGGAGTGCCAGCTCCGGCAGCTTTGTCCTGGCAAGAGCCGGATTGTTGGATGGCTATCGTTGTACCATCCATTGGGAAAACTTGCCCGTCTTTCATGAACTCTATCCGCATCTGAACATCACCCGTAATCTCTATGAAATCGATCGTAATCGGGCCACCTGTTCAGGGGGGACGGCCGCACTGGACATGGTCCTTCAGTTCATTCGGCAAGATTGTGGCGATGAGTTGGCTCGGAGAATCTCGCAGATCTATCAGCATGATCGATTGCGTACGCCGGATGACCAGCAGCGGATGGAAAACCGATATGACTTGATCCGATTGTCTCCCAAATTGGCCGAGGCGGTGGAGTTGATGCAAAACAACATTGAGGATCCCCTGACTCCACAAGAGGTAGCGGAATATATCCAGGTGTCGTTGCGCCAGTTGGAACGACTGTTCAAGAAATATCGCTATACCACCCCCCAGCGATATTACCTCAAACTGCGACTGGAGAATGCACGACAGCTGTTGTTGTATACTGCGCGAACCGGACTGGATGTGGCGATTGCCTCGGGTTTTTCATCGCAATCTCACTTCATCAAGTCCTATCGGGACGTATATGGACGCACGCCCAGTGAGGAACGGGTTTTCAACAGAAGCCAGACACCTTAAATCGAATATGTCGCCCAGGTCGTAACAGTCGTCGTAAATTCTCCAACGACATGGTATGACCAGGGGATGTAATGTGACCCCAACCCAGCTCGTTGGAATCCAAATTCCATGCCTCGTCGTAAAAGGTCCCGATCGCGGGAACCTGCGGATCAACTTTCAACTGTCCCAAAGACTGACTACCGACGAGTCAAGTCGTCGCTGCCGCCGCTACCGGCCCTGAACGAAGACCAATTGGAGACCATCCATCACGCGTCTCTCAAAATCCTGGAAGAGGTCGGGATCGAATTCATGGGGGAGCGGGCCCGTGCATTGTTTCGGCAGGCCGGCGCCGAAGTGGACGATGAATCTGGTTGTGTCAGAATTCATCGGGAACTAGTGGACCAGGCCTTGTCCAGTGCCCCCACCAACGTTATCCTGACCCCGAGAAATCCGGAGAATCGGTTGGAATTGGGGGGGAATTCCATCTGTACCACGTCGGTTGGAGGCCCCCCCAGCGTGCATGACTGCATTCACGGAAAGCGCAACGGCAATTTCGAGGATTACTGCCGACTGCTCAAACTGATTCAGGTGCACGATATTGTGCATGCGACGGGTAATCAACCAGCCCCTCCCTTGGAATTACCGGCCTTCAGCCGTCATCTGGACTGTTACTTGGCGACGGCAACCTTGACAGACAAGTGCTGGCTGAATACCAGTATTGGTAGGGACCGGGCCCTGGATGGCATGGAGATTTCACGAATTTCCCGAGGCATCTCTTGGGAAGAAATGCAAGCTTCCCCTTCGTGCCTGACCATTATTTCCGTCAATTCTCCGCGTCGCTTCGACAGTGAAATGTCCGATGGACTGATTGCCACGGCCCAGGCGGGGCAGTGCTGTGTGGTGACCCCGTTCACCCTCATGGGGGCGATGACGCCGGTGACACTCCCGGGGGCGCTGTTGCAACAAAATGCCGAAGCGTTATCCGGTATCGTCCTGACCCAGCTTGCTCTGCCGGGCGCACCGGTGGTCTACGGCAGTTACACCTCCAATGTGGACATGCGCACCGGGGCGCCAGCGTTCGGCACCCCGGAATATGTTCAGGCGGTCCTGGCTTCAGGACAACTGGCCAGAAAGTATGGACTTCCCTTTCGGTGCAGCAATTCAGCGACGGCCAACACGGTGGATCTGCAGGCCGCCTGGGAATCCGAAATGTCCCTATGGGCCTGCTTCATGTCGCATACGAATCTGTTGTACCATGCCGCGGGATGGATGGAGGGAGGGCTCACGGCTTCTTTCGAAAAGTTCATCCTGGACGTGGAGTTGTTGCAGATGATGGTGGAAATCGTTCAACCGCTGACGGTGGATGCTGACCAGTTAGCTTGGGAAGCGATTTCGCAGGTTCCGACCGGCGGTCAGTTTTTCGATCATCCTCATACTCTTGAACGCTATCGCCATGCTTTTTATGAAAGTACATTAGCTGACTGGCGAAACTATGAGGTTTGGCAGTCGGATGGGGCCAGAACAGCCACCGAACGGGCCACGGATTTGTGGCAGCAACGTCTTCGTGAATATAATGAACCGGTTCTGGCAGTGGAACGGCGTGAAGAAATGGAAGCCTATGTGGCGAAACGCAAAGAAGCCATCCAAAAGCAGCTTCAGTAAACTCCTCGGGGATGGCTGACCGGTCTTTTGTGTGAACTTGGTGGTGAGGGTCGGTGTGAAATGCCGAAGCCTTGAGCCAGCCAGGATTCACCGTGGCAGTCCGCGCGGATCTGCTGGTGATCAGGGTGCGGATCAGTGTCTGTCCTGATGTTCGCTGTGATGGATGAAGTTCGTCTTGCAGATCATTGAGTCGTTCGGCAACGATGCCAGAAAGGCTTCCGAGGAGGGCTGACAAACCGACATGATATTATCCCTGTCTGACTACATACGATATTTTGGATGATGGCGGCAAGCAACCCTTACGAAATTCTCTTTGAACCGGTCAGGGTGGGTCCGGTCACTGCCAGGAACCGTTTCTACCAAGTGCCCCATTGTTGTGGATTTGGCCACATCAAACCCAGGGGGCAGGCGGCGATGCGGGGGATGAAGGCCGCTGGTGGCTGGGCGGTGGTCAGTACCGAGGAGTCGGAGATCCATCCCACTTCCGATCTGTCACCTTTCGCTGAACAACGAATCTGGGATGAAAGGGACCTGCCGGCGCTCAGGCTGATGACCGACGCGGTTCATGCGCATGATGCGCTGGCGGCTATCGAATTGGTGCATAATGGATTTCATGCGGCCAACCTGCTGACCCGAATGCCGTCTTTGGGACCGGTGTCGATGAGCATCAGTATGCTCTATCCGAAACAGGCCAGAGCCATGGACAAGCGAGATATCGCCCAACTGCGGCAATGGCACCGTCGGGCGATCCGGCTGGCGAAGCAGGCAGGATTCGACATCGTCTATGTCTATGCGGGACATCATATGTCCATGGCGCACCATTTTCTCAATCCCGACTATAACCAACGTAGCGATGAATACGGGGGGTGTCTGGAGAACCGAGTTCGTCTGACCCGGGAATTGCTGCAGGATGCTCAAGAGGAGGCCGCGGGAGAGTGTGCCGTTGCTTTCCGCCTGGCGGTGGATGACATGGCAGGTACCGACGGGATGCAAGCCGAGGAAGAGGGACGTGCCATTGTGGAGATGCTGGCCGAATTGCCGGATTTGTGGGATGTCAATGTCGCCGGTTGGGAAAACGACTCCATCACATCCCGCTTTGAACCTGATCAGGGAGCGCAGGAGCCTTACACCGCTTTTGTCAAGCAGGTGACGTCCAAGCCAGTGGTGGGCGTCGGCCGCTATACTTCGCCAGATCATATGGTGGCCTTGATTCGGAGGGGGGTTCTCGATTTCATCGGGGCCGCCCGACCATCCATTGCGGATCCGTTTCTGCCCAAAAAAATTCAGGAGCAACGTGTCGAAGATATTCGGGAATGTATTGGATGCAATATCTGTGTGTCCAGCGATAGTCATGGGGTTCCCATACGCTGTACTCAAAATCCCACCATGGGAGAGGAATGGAGACGACAGTGGCATCCCGAGATCATTGCCAAGGCGCAGACCCCGGCCCGTGTCCTGGTCGTCGGTGCCGGACCGGCCGGTCTGGAGTGCGCACTTCAATTGGGGAATCGGGGTTGCGAAGTCATCCTGGCCGAGGCTGGCAGAGATTTGGGAGGTCGAGTCTTGGCGGAATCTGCCCTGCCGGGGTTGTCGGTCTGGAAACGAGTCCGGGACTATCGTGTGGGCCAGTTGGACCAAATGACCCAGGTGCAGATTTACCGCGACAGTCGGATGGATGCCGAGGAGATTGCCGAGCTGGAAGTTCCCCATGTTTTTTTGGCGACCGGAGCCATATGGAGGCGTGACGGCGTTGGCCGTACTTCGAGGAAGGCCCTTGTTATGGACGGCTCGTTTGATGTCCTGACACCAGACGATATTTTTGCGGGCCAGTGGCCTGGCGCCGGGCCGGTGATCCTCTATGACGATGATCAGTGTTATCTGGCGGGTGTCCTGGCGGAACTCTTGGCGGAACGTACGGACCATCTGACGTTCATCACACCGGCCGGAGTTGTCTCGCCCTGGACCAGCTATACCCTGGAACAGGCCCGAGTACAAAGTCGATTGGTCTCTCTGGACATCGATATCCAGACCAGTCGACGACTGTCAGGTGGGGCCAACGGTCAGTTGACGTCATCGTGTCTTTTTGGTGGCCGCGACCGCCAGCATGATTGCAGTACCTTGGTCCTGGTCACGGAAAGACTACCTTGCGATGACCTGGCCACCTTCTTGCGTGGAAAAATGGCCGATGGCGGTCTGGTGGTGGACACCCTACAGGTCATTGGGGATGCCTTGGTTCCTGGGCTCATTGCCGATGCGGTGTTTGATGGGCATCTGGCGGCCCGCAATTTCCAGCGCTCCGCCGGGGAGATTGATCTCGAGCTGTACCAAAGGGAAATTCCCATTTTGTAGTTTTTTAAGCCGAACTTCCAGCCCATTCGGCGAAATCGAATTTTATTTCTGTTCAGATTCAATTATTTACGTGAGAATTGCCTGTTTTTTGATCAAAAATACCTGTTCATGTAAATAGTGTCTGGCAGAAAACGCCTCTTTTTCTGGCGACCCGGCTCAGTCCGCCGCCAGTTCCCCCCATCCAGACCATCGGTAACATCGATAAAATAAGAGAATCTGATCGAATTTCCCGGTCAAAAGCCGATCCCGCCCAGCGCTTGACCCATTTCAACCCAATTGGACGGAAACGGGCTCGCCCGTCCCCCGACCCCGGCGCGATCGCCGGGGGGTTGCGGTGGCTGAAGGGGGAGTGGGAGCCGTCAGGCCGCCCAGCGACTTCGTCGGCGCTCGGCCTCCCGCATCCGGCGACGCAGCAATCCCCCCAATCGATGCAGATTGAACGCCCGCATCGACCCGGCCCCGGTGCGGGCAAAGCCTTCAGCACCAGGCGTCCTGACCCGGTCCAGGCCCCGGTGCTCCCGATGGTTGATCGCGGATTCCACTGCCGGATGCGGCGGCCGCGCCGCCTGGCAGGTCGCTTCCGTCTCGCGCTCGCGGTCCGCCGCCGACCCCCGCCCTGGCGCGGCAGGCCCTGGGGCTCCCGCCCTGCATCCCATCACCGCCGGTTCGCCGGGCGGTGAACCCCCTGGTCGAAACGGCACCGCGACCGTTCGGGATATTGGTCCTGCGTTCGTTCGATCATCCGCCCCGCCAGATCGACCTCGTTTTCAGCCCCCCTCACTTCATGGGGCAGCATCAACCCAAACGGGTCTTCCAGAAGGCCCCCCGGGACCCCCCGTTCGACGGGGCGACCCGCCTTGCCTTTGGCAGGCCAGCGGGGGTGAGGTTCAAAGACCGAATAGAGCTTCTCGTGGGACGGCATGGTCTCGCCGGGCAACCGGCGCCGGTCGATCGGATCGGACAGCCGCTCCGCCCCCTCCAGAACCCCCTGGATTTGGTTCAGTCAAGCGAGGTCCACCCCGAGGATCTCCCGTTCCCCCCGGGTCTGCCCGACCCGCTGCATCCAGGCCCGACCGAGTGGCAGAGACTCGGCCACCCGCCCGAGGGACGCCTGGACCTGTCGAGAGCGGCGGACGCCATGGAAGCGTTGCTTGAGTGCTCGCCGCCAGGGCTTCGCCTGACGCCAGCCGCGGACCCCATAGCCCGCTTGGGCATCGCGCAGACATCCCAGCAAAGAACGCAGAGGGTCCCACCCCCCACTGACCTCCGTCGGGTCGTGCCCATCGGTCTCGACCACGAACGAGTCACCCCGCCCGCGCCCGCGCCCGCGCTCGCCCGGCTTTTTTCGCCACCACCTGCCCCGATTCCCCCACCAAGGCACTCACCGGCGCCAGCCGTTCGGGCGTCAGCCCACTGACGTTATCCACCACCTGCTGGCGGCGATCGGTCCCCCCAGACGGACCATGGCCCAGCAAGGCCCGCCCATCGACAGGCTGATTGACCAGCTCTTGCACGCGATCAAAGTCACCGCCCCAGCCCGGCTTGATCGGGGCCATGACCAGGATCTGCCACCGATCCCTGCCCGGGCGACCGGGGTGCCGGTCCACCCCGGGTAGCCCGGCCGCTTCCCGCCCAGCGAACAACCGGGCACGCCAGTCCGGGTCCCGGGACCGGGGTTGCAGACCGAGCAGCAGCGCAGGCAGGTCGTCCCGGGACGGAGGGTTGAGTCGGATGGAGCCGATATCGACCGGAGTGCCGAGGTCGACTGGAGGATTCAAGGGGGGTCTCATGGCCAGTGGAAAAGGGCGAAGATTCGGGAAACAAGGGCCCTCTCGGCTGATTTGACCCGATTTGGCTCCGTTTCGGGTCAATCTTCGTCGAACAAGGGGAGAAAATTGCGATGGAAAAAACAAATGGTTATCGGGCAAAATGGCGTTTTCTGCCAGGCACTAAGTATGGATTTTTGATCGGTCCCGGGTCGCCTCTCCGCGGTCTTGCGCACCCCATGCACTGCCGCCAGGCGTTCGGCGGCGATGTCGGGAATGGACGAACGCCGGAGGGACTCCCGCCGATATCGACGCGGTCGCGTCGCTCCGGGGTGGCTACCGTGCCGACACCGGGTGGCCATGCCGGACGGGAATCGCCGGCCGAAGTGGTGGAAACCGGCCCGCATGGACTCCGGGACCGGCCGGCCCGTGCGCCGTCCCGCTGCCGCTCACGGCCTGCGCTTCGCGCCGAAGGCGCCGAGCCAGCGGTCGGTGTCGAACACGCCGTAGGCCTCCTCCTGCACCGGCCCGTGAAAGTGGCCGTCGAGCCGATCGGTCCCGGCCGTCCCAGCGCTGAAGCGCCCCCCGGCGAGCGGCAAATCGGTCCAGCGCAGCGGCGCCTCGACGCCGTCGAGGGCGATGCCGACATCGACCCGGGGCCGCGACAGATCCTCAATGGTGACGGTCGCGGTGCCTGCAATTCGCCCGAAGGTGCCTTTCGGGCTCGCCTCGGCAAGGCCGGTCCAGGTCGCGCGCCCGGAGCCTGCCGGATGGCCGCCGCTGACCGTACCCGCCGCCCAGGCCTGCGCCAGCGAGAAGGTGCCGCTCCTCGTCGTCCCGTCGGTCTCCGCCGACAGCGAACCGGCCCCCAGGGTCAGCCCCGCGAAGCCGTGCGCCCCCCAGAACCCCCAGGTCGTCGCCTGCGGCGACCCGGTCACCGCCAGGTCGGGCAGCGTCTCCGTGACCGCGAACCCCCCGACGATCTTCACCGTGTCGAACCCGCCCCGCTCGCCGGTCTGCGCCGGGTCCGCGCCCGGAGCGATGGCGGGGCCGAGCAGCTCCCCGGCCGCCGTCGCCGGGCCGTCCGCCGCCACACAGCGTGCGCCCGCACAGGTCACGCTCTCGACGAATGTGTCCTCAAGGTCCTCCTCTCCCTCGGCGGCGAGTGACCAGCGCCCATGCAGGCCGGTCATCCGCAGGGCGTCGGCACGCTCGCGCAGCACCCGAAGCCGGACCAAGGGCGCCTCCTCCGGGTCCAACTGACCCGGCGGCGGCTTCGTGACCGGGGGAGGCTTGGGGCCGCCGGTGACCGGAGATCCCCCGCCGCCGCAGGCCGCCAGGATCAGCGCGGCCGCCGCCAAGGCCGCCGCCCGCAGGGCGGGCCCCTGCGCCCCGAACCCGCTGGCGCTCTTCGTCATCGTCCGCCCCTCCCGCTCAGAACCGCAGTCTCAAGTCCAGCCGGATCGTCTGCTCCGGCCCCGATGCCCCGCCCTCCCGGTGCTCGCCCGCCAGTTCCACCGCCAGATCGGCGTGATCCGCGTCAAACCGCCCTCCCAGCCGCAGCCGGCGGTCGTTCTCCGCCCACCCGGTCTCCACGAACGGCGTCAGCAGGCCAGCCGGTCTCAGGCCAATCCCCCAGCCGAGGCGGGCCTCCAGCGCCGCGGTCGGGTCCGTCGTCGAGGCCGCCGGCAGCGCATCGCGCCACAAGGCCTCCGCCCCGTCCGCCGCCGCCCCCCAGCGCGGGCTCAGCCGCAGCGACAGGCCGCGCCCGCCGGCCCCCGGCCCAACCCGCGCCGTCACGCTCACGCCTTGCTCCTCAACCCCATCCTCCGTGTGCGCCACCAGCCACCGGCCCCGCGCCTCGACCTGCCCCCGCGGCGCCGTCCAGCGCACCCCACCCACGATCTCCAGACCGGTCCCGGTCAGCCCGTCGCCGCCATCCCGCCGTGCCGCCGCCTCCACGAACGGGGTCAGGGAAGTGGCATCGTCCCGCCCGAAGCGCCACGACGCCTCCAACCCCGTCCGCAGCCGCCAGCTGTCCGCCGTCAGCCCGTGGACCGGGTCCGGCCCATCGTCGGTCTCCAGCCGCACCGCGCTGGCCTCCGCCCGCACCGCCAGCTCCAGGCCGGCCACCGGGGGCAGGGCGTGGCGCAGCCCCAGCGACGCCATCCGCATCGTCAGGTCGCTCGTCTCCTCCGCCCCGTCGTCCAACCGGTGGCGGGCCTCGCCCCAGCCGGCGCCGAGCGCGCCACGCAGTTCCCCCCCCTCCGACACCGTCCACCGCCCGTAGGGGTAGACCGCCGTCAGGTCCGTCTCCAGGCGGCCCGTCTCGCCACCGTCGAGGCCGTAGTCCGCCTCGCCGAGGCCGTGGCTCACCGCCAGCCCGGCCACCCAGGCGCCAGCCCGGGCGTCGACCCCCAGCCAGCCAGTGCGCATCTCGCCGTCATAATGCATCCCGTCAGGACGCCCGGCGAAGGTCCCGTAGTCACCCCGGCCCCACACCGCCCAGCGCGGTGCCTGCGGGTCGAAGCCCGCCTCCCCCTCGGCCGCGCTCAAGCTGAGCGAGAAGGCGCTGGCGTTCAGCAGTTCGTCCGATTCCACGCTCCGACTCTCAAGGCCGCCGCAGTGCGCGATTCCGGTGCCGACCCCGCGCTCCCGTCCGCGCCAGTCGAGGTCGTCCCGCCCAGGTGCGTCCACCGCGCAGGCGGGGCCCGCCCGTGGGAAGCCCGTCCCGGCGCCGGACCCGCTCAATGGCACCGTCTCGCCGGCCAGGGTCAGGCCGCTCATCGGCATCTCCGCCGCCATCCGCGCCCCAAGCTGGTCCAGCGCCCCGGTCAGCGCCCGGTGCGCCACCGCCACCAGCGTGCGCCGCACCGTCTGCTTCACCCGCGCCGTATGCGCATCCTCCACGCTCACCTCGAAGGTCAGGATCACGGCATCGCCGTCCGCGTCTTCCGCCCGATAGGTGAATGTGTATCGGCCCTCCCCCGAGGGGGTGCCCGAGAGCGTGCGCGTCACGGGGTCGAAGACGAGGCCCGCCAGGTCCGGAGGCACCGAGGTCAAGGTGTAGGTGATCCGACCGTTACCCCCGCTCGCCCGGGGCAGCACCACGGGGACCATCGCCTCGCCGGAGGTCATCTCCAGATCGGGCACCGACCCATCGCCGAAATCAGGCGTCACGTCGGGCTCCGTCACTCCGCCGCCTGAGGGTGGCGGCGCGGGGGCTGGACCGTCGTTCAGTGTGCCGTCAGCCGAATTGTCTGTGCCCACCGCATAGCCCGCAGCGTCGTTGAGGGTGATGGTGTAGGTCTCCGCTCCCTCTGTCGTGTCGGCGTCTCGGCGGGTTGGGATCGACAGCGTCGCCGTCGTGCTGTCGTCAAAGACCGCGTTGAAGGTCTGCGGTCCGAGTCCGCCCGGAATGTCCGCCGCCGCGAAACCACTCGACCCCCGGTCGGCCAGCGTCAGGTTCACTGGCAACGTCTCTGTCAACGTCCGGTCGGAGGTCACGGTGAGGGCGATCGCCGTCCCCTCGGTCACCTCCGCCGGGTCGGTGAGCAGTTGCAGGCTCGGCGTGGTTTCCGTGACCGACACGACCACGTCAGCAATCGTCACCGAGCCATAGCCACCGCCCGAGGCGCTGTGGGTCAACGTGACATCGCCGTCCGGTGCGGTGTCTTCGTCCTTGGCCGCCGTGACGGTCACGGTCTGCGCCGCAGCGTAGTTCTGCGTCGTGAAGGTCAGGCTCGCTGGATCCACCGACACGTCCCCCGAAGGAGCGCCTCCCACCGTCACCGTCACGTCGTCCGAAGGCTCCGTGTTCAGCCGCATCGTGTAGGTCCCGCTGCCGCCTTCATCGACCGTCAGCGTGGTCGTCGACACCGTCACCCCGGCGGAACTCTCCTCTGTCGGCGTCGCCGTCACCCAGGTCGTGGCGGTCCCGTTGCCGGCGCTGTTCACCGCCCGCACCCGGAAACTGTACTCGGCGTCGTTGTCGAGGTTCCTCACCGTGTAGGTCAGGGTGCGGATGCCGGAACCGGGGATCGGGGCCCAGGCCGCGTTGCCCCGTACGCCCGTCTTGGCGTAGCGCAGTTGGTAGCCGGTGATGGTCGCGTCGTTCGGGTCGTTCCAGTTCAACGTCACCTGCCGGTCGCCCGCCGAAGCCCTGAAGCCGGGCGGGGCCGCGGGGCTGGTGACCCCGTCGTCGTCGACGATGGTCAGCGTGAGGGTGGCATCCCGGGTCCAGCCCGGCTCCTCGGAGGAAACATGCAGGATGATGGTTTCGTTGCTTTCGTCCCGGGTATCGCCGAGAATCCGGATCTTGACGGTTTCCTCGGTCTCGCCCTCGGCAATGGCGACGGCGGCGCTGTCCAACAGAAAGCACCAATCCGTATCCGCCGGTTGCAGCGGCGGCTCGCAGGCGTCCTGCGATTTCGTGGGTTCCGTCGCCGTGCCCGGATCGCCGGCAGCGGAGATCAGGGCCGTGAAGTCCTCGGGTGCCGGCTCGCCGAGCGTGATGGTGACGGTGACGTCCGTGTGGCCGGAATCCCCCTCGGTGATCCGGGTCGAAGTCGCCGACAGCGCGAGGGTCTTCGTGCTCGGGGCTTCGACGACCGTGAACGTGGTCGAGGTCGTCCCCTTCGAGGCGGTGCCGTCAGGACCATTCCATTCCCAGGTGACGGTGTGCGTGCCGGGGCCCACCGTGGCGCAGGGATCGAAGTTGACGTTGCCGGTGCCGACGACCTGGGCACTGATGACGGCGGGCGCCTGCGTGATCGACACGCCGTTGGTGGGGTCCTTGAGCGCACTGTGCGCCGGCACGGCGGTCCGGCCCGTGCGCTTCTCCAGATAGGTGGTGCCGTCATAGGCCACCGACAGCAGGTTGTAGCACACCACCACCGTGCCCCCGGCCCCCGCCGTCACACGCTTGTCAGGGTCGGAGATCAGCACCGGCGCGGCGGCGGGGGCCTCCACGGTCACGCTCACCGTGCCCGCATCCGGGATCGCGTCCGCGCTGGCGCCCGTCAGGCGGAAGGCGTGGTTGATGGTCGCCTGCCCCGCTGCGACCCCGGTCACCGTCACCGTCTGCGCCGTGTTGTAGTTGCCCGTGGTGAAAGTCAGGGTCGCCGGCTCCACCGTCGCCTTGCCGGTGGCGCCGCTGGTGATCCGGAGCGTGCCCGCATAGGCCTTGGTCAGCGCCACCGTGTAGGTGGCCGTCGCATTCTGTGTCACCGTCACCGGCGCCCCGACGAGGGTCAGGGCGGACAGGTCGTCGTTCTGGTAGGTGACCTCACGGGTGTTCGACCAGGGACCGTAGACCGAGGCGTTGTTGCTGGCGGTTCCCCTCGCTCGAACCCGCACCTGCACCACCGCCCCGTTCGGATAACGGTCGCCGGTGACGAACGACGCCGTCCGCCGGGCCGTCCCCCCGGCCTGGGAAGGATTGCTCCATAGCGTCCAGTCGGTGGCCCCCTTGAGGCGATGGGAGGCTTCCCAATGGTAAAAAGAGGCGGCGCCGCTGACGAAGTCGGAGACACTCGTTCCGGCATGGGTCCAGGTCAGGTCGATCTTCGAACCGCTGGTCAGGGAGGTGGAAGTGGCCACGGTCAGCACCGGCGCGGCGGCGGGGGCCTCCACGGTCACGCTCACCGTGCCCGCATCCGGGATCGCGTCCGCGCTGGCGCCCGTCAGGCGGAAGGCGTGGTTGATGGTCGCCTGCCCCGCTGCGACCCCGGTCACCGTCACCGTCTGCGCCGTGTTGTAGTTGCCCGTGGTGAAAGTCAGGGTCGCCGGCTCCACCGTCGCCTTGCCGGTGGCGCCGCTGGTGATCCGGAGCGTGCCCGCATAGGCCTTGGTCAGCGCCACCGTGTAGGTGGCCGTCGCATTCTGTGTCACCGTCACCGGCGCCCCGACGAGGGTCAGGGCGGACAGGTCGTCGTTCTGGTAGGTGACCTCACGGGTGTTCGACCAGGGACCGTAGACCGAGGCGTTGTTGCTGGCGGTTCCCCTCGCTCGAACCCGCACCTGCACCACCGCCCCGTTCGGATAACGGTCGCCGGTGACGAACGACGCCGTCCGCCGGGCCGTCCCCCCGGCCTGGGAAGGATTGCTCCATAGCGTCCAGTCGGTGGCCCCCTTGAGGCGATGGGAGGCTTCCCAATGGTAAAAAGAGGCGGCGCCGCTGACGAAGTCGGAGACACTCGTTCCGGCATGGGTCCAGGTCAGGTCGATCTTCGAACCGCTGGTCAGGGAGGTGGAAGTGGCCACGGTCAGCACCGGCGCGGCGGCGCCTGTCGGGGTGGCGGTGACTTCGTTGGACACACCCGAGACAGCACCGCCGCCCGGCCCTGTATAGGAAGCCCGCACCTTGAATGTGTAGGCGGTGCCGTTTGTCAGCCCTGTTACCGTGTGGGTCCGGGTTGCCCTGTTGGTGCTCATGCCCAACCAGCCGCCGAAGTTGCCGCCGCCCGACTTCTGCTGATAATGCCATCTCTCAAAAGTGGTGCCTACGGTAGGCGGAAAATTATTGTTACTGTCGGGCGTCCAGGTCAGCGTGACCTGCCCATCGCCCGCCGTGGCGCTCAAAACCGGTACCACAGGCGTCTGCGCCTGCGCGGCCTGGGGCGCGAGGGCGGCGGCGAGGGTCAGCAGCAGGAAGGCAGCAAGCGCCGCGCTCAGGCGGCGGGCGGGTCTCCTTGGGGTGCCCACCGGATCAGCCCCGTGCCCGGAGGCTGAATCCTCGGGGGGGGGGGGGGGGGGGGTAGTAGACACTACTCTGTTTGTCATGTCAGTACTAACAATCGTGCGTGGGCGCACACCGCCGCACCGCGCAAGAAGCTGCCCTTGTGCTCGTACGATGAGTTTGGATATTCACCATCCTTCAATCCTAGCCGATTCGGACACCGATTGCAAACCGCCCACTCCGTCGAAGCCTGCCCGGCTGTATTCGTACGGAAGAACCATGGGACCGTCAGTCGGCGGTAGCTCGGAAGCCTTCGGTAATCGGTATCCGGGGATCGTCGGTGCCCATTGTCCCTGATCTGCCCGGAGGCTCCACAGCCCGCCCGGACGAATGTCCCCGGCTTCTCGGCATGTCCTCGACCACGATGCGTGTCCGTGTCGACCATGTGTTGACGAAGGACCAAATGATCGGTTCCCAGAAACGACGAAGCCCCCGAAAACATCGGTGTTTTCAGGGGCTTGTGGTGGTTGCGGGGACCGGATTTGAACCTGCGACCTTCAGGTTATGAGTCACAATAATCGCGATATCCTCACTTACGTCACACTACGCTCAGTGCACCTTAATATACCCCCACTTCCAGTCTGAAGTGCCACACTCGCCCCGCTCCCGGCATGAGGGCATCCCCCGAAGGAAGGGAGTGGCGGCAACCGGACAATTCAGCTCTCCCAGGAACTGATGTCGGTCATTGATGGCATCCCTCTCGACGCCAGGGAGTCTGACCGAGGCGATTTCACGACGCAAGGGCCCGCTCGGGCCGTGTCAGGCTGACTTCGGCCGAGCGGGACCCTGCCCGTCGAACACGGGCTTCTGGAAAGGCAGGGGAGGGGGGAGGAATGACCGCCTTCAGGGCGGGGCGACGGCGGTGAAGACCTCTTGAGGGGTTCGAACCCCCAGGACCTGGTGGGGCCGGCGGTTGATCCGCTCTTCCACCGCCTGGACCTGAGAGGCCGTCACCTGACGGAAGTCCGTTCCCTTCGGAAAGGACTGGCGGACCAAGCCGTGGGGGTGCTCGTTCAGGCCCCGCTCCCAGGAATGGTCCGGAGTGGCAAAATCCAAGTCGGCTTCCAGGGCGGCCGCAATCTCTCGGTGCCCGGCAAACTCCTGGCCGTGGTCCGCCGTGCCCGTGTACACCCGGTCCCGAATCGGGGCCATTCGCCGGACAATGGCTTCAGTCACGGCCGCCGCCGTCTTCCCGGCTACCCCGATCAGCCCCATGAACTTCGAGGCCCGATCTCCCCAGGAAATCCAGGCTCCCCGGTGCTTCACCCCCATGATCAGGTCAAGCTCCCAGTCCCCAATCCGGCCCTTGGCCTCCACGATCAACGGGTGTTCGGCGATGTCTACCCGACCGGGAAGGTGACCGCGTCCCGCAGGTCGCCCTCCCCGCCCGTTCGGCTGCTTCCCCCGGAGACGCAGGCACCGGTACCCGTCTCCCCCCACCGGTCGGTCCGCCCGGATGGACTGATCGATTCACTCTCGACCGGTCATCCCTTCCCCTTGCTGTCGAGACCGGCCCGCGATGGGTTCTGGGCTCCAGCCTTCCCGCAACCACTCCTCCGTCACCGCCAGCACTCGGGGGTTATCTTCCAGGGCCCGGCCGAGGCGGCCCGGCGTCGGCTCGTCGCCTTCCCCTGGGCGGGCTGAGGTCGATCCCCCCGCTGTCCGCGATGGCGGGACAGCTCCCAGGAAATCGGGCTAACGTCCCGTCCGAGCTGCTCAGTCATCGGTCGCTGGGATCGACCAGTGGACTGGAGCGCGAAAATGGGCGATCTTTCCGGGTGGGTCAGGGGGTGGTTGCCAGTCGGCATGGCCCTTCTCCGTTGATTGGTAAACTGAGATTGTCTGCCATCATCTGGCCCGCTGCCATCCGCCTAACTCAAGCGATCAGGCGACGGGGCCAAGTGTTGCACTTCTAGAGTGGCACGGGGGATCGATGTTACCGATGGCCTGGCTGGGGGAACTGGCGGCGGACTGAGCCGGGTCGCCAGAAAAAGAGGCGTTTTCTGCCAGACACTAGTAGGGCATAAACATATAGCCATGCTTTATATTTTGGTATAATTGTGAAATATTCTTCTTGACTCCACTCCAAAATGCATAAATATACAGCATGGCTTTAGATCGATACGGACTTCTGAAACAGGTGCTGATGCGCACCCGACCGAGTCAGCCGCTGACGGCGGCTTGGCTTGCCGAACAGGGCGTGTCGGCGCAGTTGGCGTATCATTACGTTCAAGCAGGTTGGCTCACGCGGCTTGGGCATGGCTGGTTCCTGCGCACCGGAGATGAGCCGGAAATGCGGCTTTCGCTGGCAGCCTTGCCCGGCGCATTTCATGGCGCCTTCCATGTTGGGGGCAAGACGGCGCTCGCTTGGCATGGCTATCAACATAACCTCGCCCATAGGTCGGATACGGAACTTTTCACGGAAAGCCCGTTGCGCCTGCCAGACTGGATGCAGGCGCACTTCTCGCTCACTGTGCGGCGACGGCATCTCTTTGACGATCCGAACCTCGGTATAGCCCCTTGGCACGACCTGCCCGCTCTGTGCATTGCGGAGCCGGAGCGCGCCGTTCTGGAAATGCTGTGGGGCGTTCCGCAGCATCAATCCGAGGAAGATGCCACCCATCTCGTCGAAAGCCTCTTCGGCCTCCGCGCTCCGCTGATGCAGCCGTTGCTGGAATCCAGCCGCAGCGTTAAGGCGGTGCGGCTTTTCCTGGCGCTGGCCGGACAGGCAGCCCTGCCCGTTCTGGATGAACTCGATCCCACCCACATCCACACAGGATCAGCAACGCCATATGTGCGACGCCATGCGTCCGGCACGATAAAGATATGAACATGGACCAACGCTATCGGGAGACCGTGCAGCTACTGCTTGATGTCGCACCCTTCATCTTTCGAGGCACGGAATTCGCGATGAAGGGTGGCACCGCCATCAACCTCTTTCACCGCGACATGCCCCGGCTCTCGGTCGACATCGACGTGGTCTATGTCCACGCCAATCAGCCGCGTGAGGAGGCGCTGACCGCCATATCCGAAGCGCTGAACAGGGCGGCAACCGATCTGAAACAGCGCGGCTTTTCCGTCAGGAGGCAGGCAGCAACCGGCATGGGCGATATCAGGCTTTTTGTGCGCCAGGGTCTTCCCGAGGTCAAAGTCGAAGCCAACCCGGTCGGGCGTGGCACTCTTCACCCCGTGCGCCCGACCGAACTCTGCGCGCTGGCAGCAGACGAATTCAAACGTGCGCTCAAACTACCGGTCCTGGCACCCGCGGAACTCTATGGCGGCAAGTTCGTCGCCGCGATGGACCGCCAGCATCCGCGCGATTGGTTCGATTGCCTTCTGCTGCGGCAGAATGAGGGGCTGACCGCTGAAGTACGCCAAGCGTTCGTCGCCTATGTCGCCGGCCACAATCGCCCCATCAACGAAATCCTGACGCCAAACCCGCAACCGCTTGAGACCACCTATCGCAATGATTTCGTCGGCATGACGCGAGACGACGTCAGCCTTGAGATGTTGGAAGAAACAAGGGACTGGCTATTCAGAGAGTTACCGGTAAGCCTGACGAGGGATGAGCGAGATTTCCTTCTCAGCCTGAAAGCGGGCGAACCCGACTGGCAATTGCTGCCATTTCCCACACTCAAGGACATGCCAGCGGTGAAATGGAAGCCCCAGAATATTCGCAAACTCAAACAATCCAACCCGCGCAAACATGCAGCAATTCCCGCTAAATCCGGGAAGCCAGCCAATCCGGGGGGTTCGGGGACTCCCCCGTGCCACTCTGAAGTGGGAGGAGCAATACGGAGATATGAAACGCATGCCGCTGTCGCACTGGCCGTCGCGAAATCCGATCAGGAGGTAGCCAGCTATGCGGTTTCCCACCTCATTGATTATGTTGAAGAGTTTACGTTGGAAGTCATTGGTTTCAATACCGCAAATTCGAGAACAAGGTAAAGAGTGCAAGTAAAACCCGAAGTAAAGCCCGCGACTGTGCGTGGAGGTGGCCGCCATTCTCGTCACAAAAAACGGCAGTCAGTGACCCGTTCTCCTGCCATTTGGCCCGGCATCACCGGTGGCCGATATCGACCGTTGAGTGATGCCGACATGGAGCGGGTCCATCAGGCGGCACTGGAGATTCTGGAAACGATCGGTATCGGTGACCCTATACCGGAATTGCTGGATGCTGTGCTGGACAGGGGTGGCTACCTGAATGAACACGGGCGAATATGTTTTTCCAGGGTGGTGGTGGAAGACATCATTGGCAACGCCGCTCGCAGTTTTGTGGTCCATGCCCGAGGGGGGCGCAAGGGCCGTGATGACATGGAGTGCAGTGGGTCAAGGGTGTACTTCGCCACCTCCGGTTCTGCCGTCACCACATTTGATGCCGAGACGAGAACCTATCGCGCTTCGACCTTGCGAGACATCTACGACTTTACCCGTCTGACCGACAAACTGGAACATATTCACATGGTGGGAGATACCGTCGTCCCTACCGATGTGACCGACGACTTCGAACATGATATCAATGTACCGTATGCCATGATTCTGGGCACTGAGAAACCCTTGTGTTTCGCTTTTCGTCAAGCGTCCAGTGTCCGTCCAGCGATCGAAATGTTTGATATGGTCCTGGGTGGGCAAGGGCGGTTTGTCAAAGAACCCTTTGCCATTTTTGGCGGTTGTCCCATTGTCTCGCCCCTACGTTTCGGCCGATCGAATCTGGAAGTGATGATCGAAGCGAGTCGACTGGGCTTGACCAGCGATCTGGCCGTGGCCCCCCAAAGTGGAGCCACGGCCCCCGCTCCGTTGGCCGGCATTCTGGCTCAGGTGATTGCGGAAACCTTGGCCTGTTTGGTGGTGGTCAACCTGATCCGACCCGGTTGCCCGATGGCGTTTGCAGCATGGCCTTTCATCACCGATCTTCGGACTGGGTCGTTCTCAGGTGGAAGTGGCGAAGAAGCATTGCTCTCCGCCGCAGCGGTACAAATGGGGAGTTACTATGATTTACCCAACTCGGTGGCGGCCGGCATGACGGACGCCAAGGTCCCGGATGTGCAGCATGGTTTCGAAAAAGGGATTACCCTCGCCCTCGCCTCCATGGCCGGTGCCAACCGCGTGTGCGAGGCGGCGGGCATGATGGGGAGCCTGATGGGTTGCAGTTTCGAGTCTCTGGTCATTGACAACGAAATCCTGGGCATGGTGTCACGGGCCACCCGGGGCATTGAGGTGAGCGATGAGACCCTGTCGATTGATGTGATCCGTGAATCGGTCATTGACCCCGGGCATTTTCTGGGACATGATCAGACCATGAAATATATGGAAACCGAATATCTTTACCCCGAGCCGGCACTGATCTCACGTAATCCGACGGATGCTTGGGAACAACAGGGATCCACGGATCTCTTTCAACGGAGTCGATCCATCACCAGTGAGATCCTGAAGACATATTATCCTCGGTATGTGGGATCAGAGATGGACGAAAGGATTCGGCAACAGTACCCTATCCGTCTCGCCGTATGAGTGGTGCTCCTTTCTTGCGAGCCACATCGGTGCGTCGGTCGTCATGGATATCCGAACGACGCCGGTACATGACATATCCGAGCGGTCCCATGGAGATGAGACCTCTGCAGGATGTATTCCCCCCGTGAGGACAGTTGTGCCATGGCACTCCATAGAGCGAATGTTTTCCAGACTCGATTCGTCACGTTAAAGGACAAGGGAGATTGGCGGGTCCTCTACAACGGCTATGCCGACTTCTATCGGGTCGAAATGACGGACGCCATTGCCGATGCCACCTTCCGTTGGCTGCTGGATCCGGGACATGTGCTGGAAGGTCTGATCACCCGGGACGTTGAGGGCCGTGCGGTCGGTATGGCGCACATTCGTGCCTGTCCGCGTCCACTGGGGGGGCACGAAGTCGGATTTCTGGATGATCTCTTTGTAACACCGGATGCGCGTGGCCAAGGGGCGGCGGATGCGATTTTCGAGAGTCTGAACGCATTGTCGAAGCGGCGCGGATGGTCGTCCATTCGTTGGGTCACCCAACATTTCAATGATCGGGGGCGACGATTCTATGATCGCTACACCGAAGGTCCCAGCGATTTCATCATGTACCAGTGGACATTGTCATGACCTTCAGGGTCCCGACATCCGGGTGTCTGGATTCAGAGGGTTCCTCTTCCCAGGCCACAAGTGATCAGTCGGCTGAATACTGATTCCATTGGCATCACTATCAAGGCGATGGGAACCGACTCGCCCCGTCATTTTGCTTCAAATGCGGTCAATCAACTGCGATCAATCCATCCACCAATGCGTGCCTCTGGGGGTGGTGACATACTCAGGCCAGCGAAAATGAATCGGTGGGGGATAGTCGCACAGGGGGGCTTGCCAGAGCTTGCCGTGCAAGCCACCCCCGGTTCGTTGGATGAACTCTTCCCGGGCGACGGGCAATAACTCTGGCCGGGTGAACACATCCCAGATCGTCAGTCCGATGGTCTTGGCCGCACATTCGATCATGGGGTCGATGGTGTCGGGTAGCCCCCCAAGGGCATTCATCACCCAGTCAGGATAACGATAGTTCGGCTCGGGAACGGCCAGGGTGGGTCGAGCGATGTAGAGTCGTACCGTCGGCGCATGCCAGCAGTATTCGGTGTAGTCATCGGAGGTGAAGTGTTTTTGCCAGGCCGGGAGTTGCATCCGGAGTTGGTGTTCCGCTGTTTGGGGCGAGATCAGGGATTCGGTGGCGTCGAGAAAAGGCCTTTCCATGGGGTCCAGGCCCAGGTTGTGTTGAATGTCACGCGCGATCTCCACGGCTCGGCCGCGATGGAACACCGGTGGACCCACCGACTCGAGATTGCGATAGGTCGCTTCCGCCAGGATATGGTTGGCCAGCCCGGGGCGGGATTTCGACACCCAATGACGTTCATAGGTGCAGTGGTTGACCAAGGCCGCCGCTCGGGCATTTTGATCCAGTACCGTGAGGACCTGGTGGGCCATGTCCACATTCGGTACCCGTACGATGTATTGGATCTGCGCCAGCCGGGCGGGCAGACTGTCCGCCGTCGCTTGCCCGGACGTTAAAATGCATTCATTCATGGACCATCCACACCCGGAGGCGATCATGTGTTCGCGCAGACTTTTGGATGTCTGGTACATCATCACCAGGGCGTCATTGGCTCCGGGCGCCCGAGCGGAGGCATGTGCTGCGGGGATGGGAGACACCGCAGCATGGCCGTGTGCGGCCCAAGTTTCCGGGTGGTCGCAATGAAAGCTGTAGATCACGGCATAGGCCGCGCCACAGTGCGTGTTCCAGCGCACCGTGTTGCATAGCGGCAACATGTAGAATGGATGGAAACTGATCGCGGCATCGAGATCGTCATAATAGCCCGCTGCCGCATGAATCGGTTTTGATCCGCGCACCTTTTCGGCTGGTTCGCCAAGGAATTTCAAGGTACCTGGAATGCGGTATTTTTCCATGGCCGCCTTTGCGGCGAGAAAGCCTCCCAGACTGGCAATGCCGAGCGCGGAGTGCGGGTCCGTATGCCCCCCGGCATGCTCCGAAAGGCCTGCCCGAGGCCGTTTCATGGTGTCGGCGGCCTGGCAGTTGCCAGGAACACCATCATACTCGGCATAGCCTCCGATGACGGGCCCGCCACCATTGCTCCAGACGGCACAAAAAGCGGTGGGCATGCCTCCGCTACCGACCTCGACGTCGAATCCCTCTGCCCGCATGCGATTGACGTACCAGTCGGCCGAACGGTATTCACGCCAAGCCGTTTCGCCAAAATCAAAGATGACCTGATTCCATTCGGACAGATCGGGCATGCGATCATCCACCCATTGCAGAATGGTGCTTCGCCGACGGTGGTCGTCAGGGAGGCTCACGTTACGTCTGGTTCAGGTATAACCGACCAAGGCCATGAAGATGACCAGACCGGCCCCAACACCGGTCAGTACCTGTCGACCCAGCAGGAAGAAGAATGACAGTCCCACGACGGTGCCTGTCAGGCGAATCCACAGCGGAACATCCATCAACGGCCCCACGGGTATCAGAATCATGCGAGCGATCAGGCCCGCGAGCATCGCGTAAGAGACACACGTAATCCACTGAAAGAAAAGACTTTCTGGGGAGACTTGCCGGGAGAGCAGAGTGCCGAGAAAACGCCAGAGATAGGTGGCGCCGATGGCACCGATCACCACCAGCCAGAGCCAGGCATTGGCACTCACCGGTGACGTCGGGTGGGATGGAGCCAAAATGCCAGAGTCCCGCCGATCAGTCCCGTGACAAGAAGCCCCCATTCGGGCGACAGCCAGTGAAACAGGGGACCCAGAGGAATGCCGATCAGCATGGCCGAGATCGCCGGACCCAGTCGGGTTCCGGCCAGCAGTACCGCAAAAAAGAGCGGATTGAGAAAGATCAGCCCCAGGGCGGCGGGTGCCGGCATGGCCCCAACCCCAAAATATCCCAGAGCCGTCCCGAACAACCCTGCGGTCATGCAGATCAAGGCGAAAGCCACATAGTACCGGGGGCGTTGGGACAGGGAGATTTCCGGAAAACGTTTCAGACCGGCCGCCCAGGAATTGATCGACAGCAGTTGCACCAGGGCATACATCCAGCCATAGTGCCGGACGCCACCGCGCATGAGCGGTATGAAGGAGACGGCCATCGGAAAGAAGCGCGCATTGGCCAGTGAGACGGCGAGAATCACGAACAGGGCCGGGACGCCGGCCGCATGCATTTCCGCCAAGGCCAATTGACCCGGCAATCCCCAGATGCCCGCCGTGGTGCCGAGGGCCATACCCAGCGTGAGCCCGCTCTCTCTGGCCAGTGAGCCGAAGCCCGTCATGCCGGCCAGCAACATGATGGCCGGGAAGCCGAAGGCATCCTGCGCCGCCTGTCGATAGGCCTGTGCCGGGGTATCGATCATGCAATGATGGCAGGCTTTATTTCGTAGCCGGGCTCTTCAGGCTCGTCATCCGTGATTTCGGCGGGAAAACCCGGTGCCAGCACCTGGATCCCCGTCTGGTCTTCCAATCGGCGAATAATGTCAGGGGAGAAAGCCCGTGGTCCATACCGCTGCTGTCCATCTCGGAATATGGATACCAGCAGAGGGGCGAGCTCCAGCGTCAGACCGGCGCGTTCGGCGATGTCATGGAAAATTCCGATATCCTTGCTGACCAGATCCATCGTGAAGTTGATATCCCGACTGCCATTGAGGATGACCTGGCTTTCGGTTTCGTGGACAAAGGAATTCCCGGAAGAAATGCGGATGGCCTCGTAGGCAATATTCAGATCCATGCCGGCCATGTGGGAGGTGACCAGTGCTTCGCACAGGCTCACCAGATTTGCCGTCGCCAGATAATTGGTCACGACCTTGAGCACGGAGGCCGAGCCGAGTACGCCAGTATGGAGGATATGTCGACCCAGGATGGTGAGTATCGGCAGCATTCGCTCGAACACGGACCGTTCACCACCGGCAAAAATGGCGATATTTCCGGTCTGGGCCCGGTGACAACCCCCCGAGACGGGACAATCGACCGGATCCGCCCCGACCGCCCGCACCTTCGCGCCGAGACGTAGCACTTCCGACTGATCGGTGGTGCTCATCTCGGCCCAGATCTTGCCCTTTCCCAGTCCCGCCAACGCTCCGTCTTCCGCTTCTAGAACAGTGGCACTGGCCACCGGAGAGGGCAGGCAGGTGATCAGGATGTCCACCGTTTCTGCCATCGCCCTGGGGCTTTCGCCCCAGTGGGCACCGCGTCGGAGAAAGGGTGCCGCGATATCCCGGCTCAAATCCCGGACGGTAAGGTCAATCCCGTTTCGCAGCAGGCTGCCGGCCAGCTTGCCACCGACATTGCCAAGGCCGATAAATCCAACATGGGTCATGGGAGAAGAATCATCATGAGAGTTCAGGTGAAGAGGCGACGTGACGCCTGGATGCCGGGATTATAGTCAGTGTGGTCCATTCACCCAATCCCTGTTGACGACATCTCGGGGATGATGAGGCGATGTGTGCCTATCCCGTAAACGGTACAATTCGGGCAGAATTGGTGAGATGACCCGTCTGGAAAGGCTGGGTGATTGGCATGATGATAACCCCTGGAGTCGCATGATGGCCCTGCTGATTGACATTCGCCAGCCGCAATGGCTCACCGAAGAGGCACTCAGGGACCGGCTGGCACCACAGCTCCCCGGGGTGGAGATCCTGCATGGGGCTCCAGGACATCGGGCCACCCAGGTGATCATGCTGGCCGCTGTGAAACTGCATCCGGGGGTGGCGGCTTCGCTGCCCAATCTGAGGCTGGTGCAAAAACTGGGGGCTGGTGTCGATGGAATTGTGCGCGATCCGGATCTGCCACCGCATGTGCGGGTCTGTCGACTGAGACCCGCCGGACCTGCGATTGAGATCGCGGAATATTTTCTGGCCCATGTGCTGGGGCAGCAGCAGCATATTTCCCGCTACCAGGATCAGGCAGCCCGACGCCAGTGGATCCCACATCCGCCGAGATCAAGTGCGGGAACAACGGTCATGGTATTGGGGCTTGGCCACATTGGTTCCAAGGTGGCGGATTATTTCACCCGATTGGGATTTCGAGTGATGGGTTGGAGCCGAACGGCCAAGAGTCTGCCCAGCGTCGAATGTGGTCATGGCCTGACGGCATTGACTGGCATGTTGGGCCAAGCGGATTATGTCGTCTGCGTCTTGCCTTCCACCCCGTTGACGATTGGGCTCTTTGATGCCGACCGACTCGCCCAGATCAAGCCGGGGGCCGTCCTGATGAATGCGGGACGAGGAGATCTCCTGGTGGAAGAGGCGTTGATCCAGACTCTGGATTCCGGACATTTGGCCGGTGCTGTGCTGGATGTGTTTTCCAGCGAGCCGCTCAGTCAGGACAGTCCTTTGTGGTCGCATCCTGGGGTGACGGTCACGCCCCATGTGTCGGGTTGGGATCTGGACGACGGGTTGGAAGATGTGGCGAACAACTATCTTCGTCTGATGGCCGGACAACCGTTGTTGCATGAAGTGGACCGTGAGGCGGGATATTGAACCGGACGGGCGGACTCGTCGACCCGGGAGGCCGGAAACCCTACGGCAAGGGGTGGGGTCCTGTCTTTCGGAGGGACCGACCGCGGCCGACCGGTGGGTCGGGCAGGATGTGATTGCCTGGAATGTCGGATAGCGGGACGGTCTAGACGGCTGTCTCGTCATCATCCGTCGAGGGTGTGTCCAGTTGGCGCAGGACATATTCCGCAAAACCATGTCCCGCTCCGGCGTAGAGGTTGAAGGTGACACAGCCGAGGCTTTCGAGCTCCGCCTTATGGTCCGGGTAGCGGGAAATGACGGCCAGAATACCGGGAAAGTGGAACTGTTTCGCCAGGTGGACCACATCAAGATTCTCGCGATGATTCGACAGGCTGACCAGCAGCATCCGCCGATTGACCAGTTTTGTATCTTGCCAGAAATCATAATCGCTGGCGTCCCCCGGCAAGCAGCGATAGCCCTCATCGGCCAGCCGCTTGGCTTTTTCCAGGTTTTCTTCAATACCGACCACGACATCCCCATACCGTTCATGGAGGGTTTTGTAGGCACCGACTCCCACACGCCCCATGCCCAGCACCACAATGGTTGCATCCTCCAGGCTCACGATCCGCTCGCGCTCCAGCCGTTCCTTGCGTTCGAACTGGTGCAGGAGGTGGGCACACCGGCTGTAGAGGGGATGAACACGGGTATTGAAGGGTGTCGCAATGAACAATGACAGGGCCATGACCAGGGCCAGAGTGGTCAACCATTCCGGTGACAGAATATGGCTGTCCACGGCAATGGCGCCCACAATCAGTCCGAATTCGGAGTAGTTGCACAAGCTGAATCCGGTCACAAAAGCGGTCCGGGCGCGCAGCCCGAAGCCCACCAGCAGGAAGTAGTAGATCAATGGTCGCAGGAAAACGAGCAACGCCAAGGCCAAAGCGACCACAAGCACGGCCAGGGGCGGCAAACCGAAGAAGCCGATATGAAGAAAAAAGCCGATCAGGAAGAGGTCTTTCAGCGACACCAGGCTCTTGTAGAGTTCGGCTGATTTTTCGGTGCGACCCAGCAAGACTCCACACAGCAAGGCGCCCAGCCCGCCCTTGAGATCCACCAACTCGAACAACTCATAGGCGGCAATCGCACTGGCGACCCCGAACAAGACCAGCAGTTCACCATGTCCCACCCGATTCAGGACCGCGGTCAGGGCCGGTCGCAACCACGGCAGGGCCAGCAGCCCAAACGCCCAGGGACTGGGCATCTTGTCCGCCGTCAGGACGAGAAAGCCCACCGCAAAAATGTCCTGAATGATCAGGATGCCAATCGCAATTTCAGCATGGAGTGCCGCCCCTTCACCACGTTCTTCAAAGATCTTCACCGCGAATACGGTACTGGAGAACGAGAGCGCAAACGCCAGAATCCAGGCCGCCGTCAGAGACTCCAGCTGCAACGCCGGAAACAGGAATCCGACAATCAGTATCACCGGTACAGTGAGAATCACAGCGATCAGCATGTGCAGGGTCGCCGTTCCCCAGACCTGCACCTCGGCCAGTTCCCGCAGGTTCAGCTTCAGCCCAATGGTAAAGAGCAGCAGGGTGATGCCGAGATCGGCCAGTGGACGAATGGTCTCAAGATTCCCGATATCGAGTTCATGGGCCACAAAACCCGCCAGAAGAAACCCCAGCAGCGGAGGATACCCCAGGCGGCGGAACATGAGGCCCGCCGCGAAGGCAATGAGCAGCAGCGCAGCGCTCATCGGCACAAGCCCTTATTCAGCCATGGGCAGATCACCTTGCAAAGCCATCGCATGCCGACAATCGAGTCAACTCAAGGGAGGCGCACCGCCTTCGGCTGTGCGGCGGGCAATGAATTGGTTCAGGGCTTCGACTCGGTCTGGGTCGCGGTCGGGAGCTTGAAAAGTGTCGAGCAATCCTTGCCAGACCACCGTGGCCCGCTCGTCGGCGGTCAGACGGCCGCTTTCGAGCCATTGCCCAAAATTGGAACGGTCGGCGACGAGTGGTTCGTAGAACGCATTGCGGTACCGTTCCATGGTGTGGTGGGCGGCAAAAAAGTGGCCACCCGGATCCACTTCTGCGATGGCTTCATACGCCATTTCCGTTTCATTTACCGGCGTCGGATGACACAGTTCGGCAAAGGTCTGGATCATTTCGAGGTCCGTGATCATTTTTTCGTAACCGAAGGTCAGGCCGCCTTCCAGCCATCCGGTGGAATGCATGACGGTGGTCGCGCCGGCCAGCACGGCCCCCCAGCCACTGAGTTCGGTTTCATGTGCGCCTTGGGCGTCGGCGATATTGGCGCCACTGCCGACGGACGACCGCCAAGGCAGGCCAATCCGTCTGGCCAGTTGTCCCGAACCCAGAGTGGCTTTGATATGTTCTGGCGTGCCGAAGGTGGGAGCGCCTGATTTCATGTCCACGTTGGAGGCAAAGTTGCCATACAGGACCGGGGCCCCCGGATTGCATATCTGACTCAGGGTGATGCCGGCCAGCGCCTCCGCATGCTGGAGACTGAGGGCGCCGGGCACCGTAATCGGCGCCATGGCTCCCAGCAGGCAGAACGGCGTAATGATGCAGAGCTGATTGTTCAAGGCAAAGTCAATGATGCCCTGGGCCATCGGGTTGTCGAGCTGTCGCGGCGAATTGGTATTGACCACCGTCGTCGACCAGGGGCAGGCGAGGAACTCCTCGTGGCTGAGCCCATGGAGGATACGGATCATTTCGAAGGCATCAGCGACCTGGCTGCGACCGCGGCAGAATATCCAAGGGGCCTTGTCGCCCACCGTCAGCTGAACCCGCAAGGTGTGATAATGGCGCACCTGGACAGGGATGTCCTGAGGCTCCAGGGAGGCCCCTTGCATATGCAGTACATCAAAGCATTGGGTGAGTTTCATCAACTCGGTAAACGAGACCATGTCACCCGGACGACGTCCACGCTGGCGATCATACACATTCGGGCAGCCAGCCCCGGCCTTGAATGTCAACTGACCGGGCGCCATGAGCAGGTCCTTTTGGGGGATCGCACCTTTCAGGATAAAGCTACGGGGGGCCCATTGCACCGCCTGCTCGACGATGTCGGCGCCGATACGGACAATCCAGGTGTCGTCATCGACCAGGGAACCCGCTGATTTCAGCCGATCCCTGGCCTCCGGCAGCAGGATGCGGATTCCCAGCTCCTGAAGGATGTAGAGGGCTTTTCGATGCAGGGCTTCGACCTCGTCATCGGAAAAAACGGTCTGGGGGGTAAAGGGGTTGACCAGGTTATGGTAATCCACCGCCCGTGGGGGTGGGGGGTCTTGAGCGGCTGCCCGGCGTGACATCCGGCCACTGCTTCGTCGTCTGGGTGCTGGGTTCATGGGTGCATTCTGGTGAACGGATCCCCTCGTAGGCGATCACCTTTGGGGTCATGGGGCGATCGGGGAACGACCATCGCATCGTATTCGGTCCCGACAATATGGGTGGTCAGTTGGGTCCCCGGTATGGCGTATTCCGGCTGTATCAGTGCCATGGCCAAACTCTTTCTCACGGTGTGCCCGTATCCCCCCGATGTGATGAAACCCACTGGTTTTCCATCGGACCAGATCGGCTCGAAGCCACTGGCGTCGGCGTCCGTGGTATCCACTGTCAAGGTGATCAATCGCCGGCTGGCGGCATTGCTCTGTTTGTCTTTGAGCGCTGCGTCGCGACCGATGAACGATCCCTTGTCATAGGCAATCCATCGGTCGAGACCGGTTTCTTTGGGAGTGTAGCCCTGCGTGAATTCCTTAGACCAGATGCCGAAACTCTTTTCCAGCCGCAAGGAGTTAAGGGCATAGTAGCCCACTTCCCTCATTCCGTAGGGTTCCCCGGCTCGAAGCAGTGTCTCTCGCAGGGTGATGTGGTCCATGGCTTGGCAGTTGATTTCGTATCCCAGTTCCCCCATCACCGACAGGCGCACTACCCGCGCCCGAACCAAACCCACATCCATGACCGTGCAGCCCATGAAGGGCAGGGCGGACAGGTCTTGATGGGTCAGTGAGGCCAACACGTGGCCAGAGTGTGGCCCGGATAACGAGAAACCACACCAGTCATCGGAAACGTCTCGGACCGAGACCCGAACTTTCGGGGTAATGTGGTCGCCAAACCAGCGCATATGCCACTGACGAAGGTAGTAGGAACCCATGATCCACCAGACACCGTCCCCCCAGTTGATCAGTGTCAGATCCCCCTTCAGTCGACCACTGGGCGTCAGCATGGGGGCCAGACCGGCCCGGCCAGACTGCGGTAGGCGGCTGGCCATCAGATCGTTCAGCCAGGGTTCTGCATCCACGCCGGTCACTTCGTAGCGCGAAAAACCGGTGATGTCGAGCAGGCCCACGGCCTCACGTACGGCCCGGCATTCTGCCGCCACGGTTGGAAATGCGTTCGAACGCTTCAGTGTCGGGATCTCCTGAAAATTGTCGGGTCCGAACAGCAACGGGACTTCCAGTCCCCAGGATTCCCCCCAAACGGCCCCCGCTTGCGTCATGGCGGTATGGGCCGGCGCTTTTTTCAAGGGACGACCGGCGGGCAATTGCTCGTTCGGATAGGTCATGACGAACCGGCGGGAGTAGAATTGGCCGGTGGTTTGTCGGATGTATTCCCGGTTGGAGGTGAACGGACCATAGCGAGCGATGTCCATCGGCCATGCATCGGCTTCGGGTTCCCCATGGATCATCCACTCGGCCAAGGTCTTGCCGACTCCGCCACCCTGAAGAAAACCGGCCATCACGGCGCAGGCCAGCCAGTAGTTTTTGAGCCCCGGTACGGGGCCGACCAGAGGGTTTCCATCGGGTGAGAACGTAAAGGCCCCATTCACCCAGTGCTTGATGCCCACTGTCTGCAGCACCGGATAACGGCAGGAGGCCATGTTCAACTCATCGGAGATCCGGTCGATGTCTTCTGGCAACAGTTCGATGCCATAGTCCCAAGGAGCCCCGTCAATTTGCCAGTGTTGGTGGTTGATTTCATAAATGCCAATCAGAATGCCCGTTTGATCCTGACGCATATAAGTGAAGCCTTCCAAGTCAACGGTCATGGGGATCTCGAAATCCAAGGCGGCGATCTCGGGGATGGTTTCGGTGACGAGGTAGTGATGGCTCAAGGGCGATAAGGGCAGGTCCAGCCCCACCATGCGACCGACTTGCTTGGCCCAAAGCCCTCCTGCGTTGACCACATGCTCCGCATGGATGGTGCCGTTTTCGGTGACAAGCTCCCAGCTGTGGTCCGGTCGTTGATGCAACGCCCGTACCCGGTTGTGCTCAATGACAGTGGCTCCTCTTTTTTTGGCAGCGCTGGCATAGGCCTGCACGGTGCCGGTGGTGTCGACATACCCCTCTCGATCTGCCCAAAGCCCCCCGATGATCCCGTCGACATTCATGATGGGGCATCTTTTCTTGATCTCTTCCGGAGTCATCAGGCAACAATCTCGAATGCCAATGGTCTGGAAGGTTCGATAGGCGGATTGCAGCCATTCCCAGCGGGCCGGAGTCGAAGCCACCGTAATGCCGCCGGTCATGTGCAGACCAATCGAATGACCCGATTCCTTTTCGATTTCAGCGAGCAGGTCAATGGTATAGGCTTGCAATGCCGCCATGATGGGGTCGGCATTGAGTGCGTGAATGCCCCCGGCCGCATGCCAGGAGGAGCCGGCGGTCAGAATCGAACGTTCCATCAGACAGACATCGTTCCAGCCGAATTTGGCCAGATGATATAAGACGGAAGTGCCGACGACACCACCGCCGATCACGACAGCCCGATAGTGTTGCATGGGAGTGACTTCAACGGTTCCTGGAAGCCGAAATGCTAGCCTTGAAGATGGGTTCCAGACAAGAGCCAGTAGCGGAATTTATCGCTGAATCTGCAGCCGGAATCCGATTTAAGTCCCGTCGGCTGTCCATAGTATTCTGAGAGCTTCGCGCCAAGATCTGGCATTTGGTTGGGGCATTCCCGAGTGACTCATCATACGGTCGTCTCGGTGCCTTGGAAATGGAGCACCAGGAATCTTCCGGGTGATACCCTGTCAGGATTGGGGGTCGAGATAAGGGGGCATGGCACGCCAACTGAATATCGGCTGAGCGGCCTGAATGACGCCTCGCTGTTGCCGGAATTTTTCGGCCAACACCCTGGGTACTGAAGATGGTTCGTCGAAAGCGGTCAGGATTTCCTGTTCGCTGCCTGCACTTTTTTCACCCCCGACAAACTGGGCCTTTCCCGCGTGGCACAGCGTTGCCAGTTCACGGTAGAAGTGATGGGTACACTCCTGGATATATCGTACGGCATGGTTGAACTGAATGGGGTCATCACCAGCCACCGTGACCCGGTTGTGGGGATCCACTCCCCAAGGATTCATATGTCCATAGACCAGAACCTGACCGAAGACATCCGAAGACGCCTCCAGGTAATCCGACAAGGTTCGGACATAAGCACAGTTGGTCTGCCACAAGGCGGACATGCCGGTTTCGACATGGTTCGGATCCAGACGAATCGTGGCGTCGGTATGACTCTTGTAGATATGCAGACCACTCGGTGCCTGGGTGCGGGCGGCATATGGTATGCTTTCACGAAGGGCCCGCATTTCCTCCGGGTCGCCAAAAACCTCCGTATATTCCAGATCGATTCCTGCCATGGTGGGAGCATGGTCGCTGCCGTTGTCGATCAGGCCCATGAGAAAATCCTCCGCCTGGCCATCCGTCACTCCGTTCACAAACACCAATCCATCGCAGTTAGCTGCATGACACTTTTCGGCCAGCCGCCTGATATGGCGACTCGCAGGACGGTCCCCATTCTTTCCCGCCAGCAAGGGCTCCATCGAGTGCAAGGTGATATGTTCAATGCCAAGAATCAGGTCCGAATTCCCGTGCCGATTGACCAGTATGCCATCGGAATCGTCGAGAAAGCACCAAGGCGCCAGTTGGGCCAGCAACCGGGCCATCCAGCCATCGGATGAATCCACTGGCAAGGCAAACGCCAGTTCCGTGGTTGGTAATCGGGTGTAGTGACATCGCACGGCGCTGATAATTCCTGTCCAGCCGTAGGTTCCGGCGTGGGCGCTCAACTCGTCTCCTTCCAGGATTCGACACCGTTCGCCATCAAACAGGGAGGCTGCCGTGACGCTATCGGAGAAGTAACGCCGCTGGGGTCCCATTCCTCCCGTCAGGAAAGTGGCCCCGACCTGGGCATAGGTGTAGCTGGTGAGGTCGGCTCCCAGAACCCGATACCCATCCCCTACCGTGTCCATTAGGGCTTGGTTGAGCTGATGGAGTGTGATGCCAGCACCAGCGCATATTTCGCTTCGACTGGGGCAGATCACGATCTCATTCAGGGCCAGGTCTGCCAAATCCGTATCGTCCCTCATGGAGCATCTCGGATGCAGTGATGGCTCAATGAGCAGCCCCACCACGGTACTGCCTGCTGGAGAGGGAATCTGGAAAACTCCGCCGCCACTGGAACGGGCGGACATCGGCAGCAGGACGGTACGGTTTCCATGCTCTTTGTCGATGGCCGACAGGACTTGGGGCCAATTCACCTTGCCGCGCAGGGGGTAGGCGGCATCCAGAGTCACGGGATTGTTTTCGCCGTCGACGAAATTGAGTGGCAGGGCCTTCAGCATGGCATCAAGGGTGATCAGTCATAATGGGTAATGAAAAAAAGCGGTTGTAAACTTTTTCCCCACTTGTGATTCCGAAGTGCAATAGAATAAGGCCGAAATCGATAAGTTGGAAGGCTACAACAGTTTGTTCTGTCATCTTTCAGATCGGTTTCGTCCCCAGACGAAGGGTGACAGCCAGAGTGAGGCAATGCTGCGCTGTTCCGCCTTGCTGCTCATAGCGAAGTGGCATGGTATGCTTCAAGATATATTAAATTAACAATATCGAATTTTACCAGTGCCCCCAAAATGGAATTGATCTGGCAAGCTGTAGCAGGTCATCTATAAGAGATTGGCTTTTTCATAACACACCATTTCACAATCATTGGCTTTCATGCGGCGTCACATCATTTGGGTTGCCTTGCTGGCACTGTCATTGCCAACGGTTCAGGCACAATCCACCGGTCCGAATTCGACTGCAGAAGAATCCGGATTCGTGGAAAATCTTTTGGAACGCGCCCAGCAGGGAGAGGCCGACGCGCAATTAATTCTTGGGGTGATGTATGCCAACGGGCGAGGGGTTCCCGAAGACGATGCCGAGGCGGTACGCTGGTACACCTTGGCCGCCGAGCAGGGACATGCCGCCGCGCAATCCAATCTCGGGGTGATGTATGCCAACGGGGAAGGGGTTCCGGAAGATGATGCCGAGGCAGTGCGCTGGTACACCTTGGCCGCCCAGCAGGGGCATGCCCTAGCGCAACTCAGTCTTGGGGTGATGTATGCCACCGGGCGAGGGGTTCCGGAAAATTCAATCACGGCCTATGCCTGGATTAACGTCGCAGCCGCTCAGGGGGTTGAAATGGCCAGGGATGCCCGGGAGACAATCAAAGAGACCATGACCCCAAAGTCGATTGCTGAAGCACAGGAGTTGTCGAACCGATATTGGCAATCCTACGGACCCGACAGCCAGAATCGCTGAATGCAGTGAACCTGCCGGTGGCGCCACCACCTGGATATCAAATTCCACGACGACAATGTAGCCGGAACGGTTGTGCAAGCGTTTCAACGTCCTTTCCCAGACCGTCCTGAGCACACCTTTCTTTCAGCAGGACCCTGTAACCATCGGCATGTCCCCCGCCAACATCTACATCATTTGACACCCCCGTGCCACTTTGAAGTGCAACACTTGGACCCGTCGACTGATCGCTTGAGGTCAGCGGATGGCAGCGGGCCAGATGATGGCAGACCTTCTCAGTTAACCACTCAACGGAGAAGGGCCATGTCGACTGGCGACCACACCCTGACCCACCCGGAAAGATCGCCCATTTTCGCTCTCAAGTCCACTGGTCGATTCCAGCAGCAGATTGCCGTGCAAATCGGGCATGACGTCAGCACGATTTCCCGGGACCTGATGCGCAATCGTGGGCAGCGGCCGGTATCGCGATAACGCAGTGGACGCCGTGCAGGATTAGCAGTTTCTCCCAGAATGTCCATTCCGGAGTCAGCGTCACAATCCCCTTCACCGCGAATTGCCAGTCAGGCAGACCGTCGGCAATGTAGGGAGCGATGGTTCTGGGCCCGGCGGGTTCCAAGGCAGACCGGGTGCACGCTTCGACCTTGATACGTGGCTGCACATTAGGCGATCGAACGGCCCTGCCATAGTCCGGGATAGGCGTCAAGGAGGCTTTGGCTGTCGGCTCCCTCGTTCACAGTGACGGTACAGCCTTCCGCCATCGCCTCGACGGTCTTTGCGAGGGCGGACCTCATCGGACCCTGCACTTGGGCAGCACAAGCGGACGCCAGTTCCCTGAACAGGGCTGCACGGCGCTTGTTTGAGACCTGGCCTGAGACAATCGGGTCGCGCTCTCCGTTGAAGCCGAGATCCTTGCGATGGACGACGAGATCGATGTCTTCCGAGAAGCGCTGGATCAGGCCGAAGCTCTTGGACAGCGACGTGCCACCCTTGAAGAGGAGCCGTGGGTGATTTCCGGGCAGGCGGTTGAACAGTGTATCGAGGACGAGGCAGACCCCAGTAGTCCTTCTCCACAAAGTCCGGCATGGTGGCAAGGCGCCGCGCCGTCGTGGCGAACACATCCCATCTGTCCTGCTCTGGAAGATCAAGAAAGGCGGCGAAACCGTCCGCCGTCATGCGGCTTCGGCTTCTTCTGCGGCCACGGCGCGGGCCAGCGGTTGCACCCAGCCGGGTAGGTCGTCGATGTTCCGGGAGAGATCGTGCCGCACCTCGTTCGGGAGACGTTTCAGCGTCGACACTACACGGGGGTCGCGGGCCGCATCAGGACCGAGCCAGCGCAGAGCCTGCATGACGACGGCTCCGGGTCGGTCGGCCCAGCGCATGATACGAGAGCCAGCGTGACGCAATCGGATTGTCTGGCCGTCAACCGAGACTGTCCGTGTGGAGCCGTCGGTAGCGTAGCTTGCCTTGACCGGCACGGCATGGGTGAGGCCCAGCCGGTGGGCGGCCGTGGCCCCGTCCGGCATGAACCGGATGCCGTCGCGCCGCGCAAGTACGGCGACAGCGACATCAACATCGGTCGGGGCAGGTTGTTTCAGGACCGGGCTGATGCGCGGCAGGTCGTACAGACCGCGGCCGACCCGTCGCAAATTTCCCGCCCTGACGAGGCGCGACAAGGCCTGATCCACCGCCCGGCGGTGGACTAGGTCGAGAAAGTCCCGGGGTGTCGACACCCACGTCCGGCTCCGTGCGCCTGCATGCGTTCCATGATCCTGTCGGCAAGGCTGCTCATCGGATGACTTTTGGATATGGTCTGTCGGAAATGATAGATGAATCAACCCTCGAAATCAATGCGCCATTCGAGTTTGCAAGGCCCGCCTGTTTGAAGGGCAGGACGAGGTCAGGCCATATCACACCATCGTTCGTGTAATCAGTCAGGGGCTTGGATCACAAATCCACAATTCTGGCAATCTTCCATTCTTATCGGTTGTGTTGGTCGGAGCGTCCGCATGGCTCGACGATCGGTCGCCGTGGCTGACTCGGGGAATGGAGTGCGAACATCGGCGACTTTTCCAGATGGGTCAGGCGATGATGGTCCGTGGGCATGACCATCCTCCGGTCCACCACCATCCGCTCGATATCGGGCGATCAGGCGATCAGGCGACGGGGCTAAGTGTTGCACTTCAGAGTGGCACGGGGGCTTGGTTGCGGGCACATTGTGCATCGACTACAGCCCATGCGGTCATGTTGACGATACGACGAACGGTCGAGGAGGGAGTCAGCACATGCACTGGCTGTGCGGCACCAAGAAGGACCGGGCCGATGGCCACGTTGTTGCCCGCGGCGGTCTTTAGCAGGTTGTAGGCGATATTGGCCGCATCCAGCGTCGGCAAGACCAGCAGGTTTGCGCCCCCGGTGAGTGTGGAGCGGGGCATGATCTGATGACGAATATCAGGATCCAATGCCGCATCCCCGTGCATTTCACCGTCGATTTCCAGGTCGGGAGATTTTTCGCGGACCAGTGTCAGCGTCTTTCGCAGTTTTTCCGCATCGGGGTGGTTGGATGTCCCGAAACTTGAATGAGACAGCAAGGCCACCTTGGGCTGAATGCCAAAACGACGCAATTCTTCGGCGGCCATCAGAATCATTTCGGCCAGGGTATCGGCATCCGGATTCTGGTTTACATGCGTATCCAGCAAGGTGACCTGACGGTCCGGCAACATCAGGGTGTTCATGGCACTGTAGACCGATGCCCCGGGCTTGAGACCGATCACTTGATCGATATACTCGAGATGCATGGAAAAGGTACCGAACGTTCCACACAAGAGGGCATCGGCATGATTAAGCCTGAGCATCATGCATCCAATCAGCGTCAGGCGCCGCCGCATTTCAATTCGGGCGAGCTGTTCCGTGACACCCCTCCGTTCTGCCAGTTGATGGTATTTCTGCCAGTAGCTCCGATAGCGTTCGTCCCATTCCGGATTGACGATCTCGAAATCGGCTCCTGGCTGCATGCGTAACCCAAATCGTTGGAGGCGGGTTTCGATCACGGCAGGACGGCCAATCAGTATCGGCTGGCATAGTTTCTGGTCCAAGACAACCTGCACCGCCCTCAATACCCGTTCCTCTTCTCCTTCGGCGAATACCACCCGTTTGCTGGCGCTCCGCCTGGCCGTCGCAAAAATGGGGCGCATGAAGCTGCCGGAGTGGTAGACAAACTGCTCTAGCTGATCACGATAATTGTCCAAATTGTCGATCGGTCGACGGGCCACCCCGCTGTTCATGGCGGCACGGGCCACGGCTGGTGCGATGCGCGAGATCAGCCGAGGGTCAAAAGGCTTGGGGATCAGATATTCCGGTCCAAACCCTATCCCGGTAACCCCATAGGCTGCAGACACCACTTCGGACTGCTCTTCCTTGGCCAATTCCATTACCGCATTGACGGCGGCGATTTCCATCTCCCGGCTGATGCTGGTGGCCCCGGCGTCCAGTGCGCCGCGAAAGATGAATGGAAAGCAAAGCACATTGTTGACCTGATTGGGGTAATCGGTTCTGCCGGTGGCGATGATCGCATCGTTGCGCACGGATTTAACTTCCTCGGGCAGGATTTCCGGGGTAGGGTTTGCCAAGGCAAAAACCACGGGACGCTCTGCCATTTTTGACACCATGTCTTTTTTCAGAACTCCTCCGGCTGAAAGCCCCAAAAAGACATCCGCACTTTCAATCACATCGTCAAGGTGTCGGGCATCGGTATCTCTTGCATACCGACCCTTGACCTCATCCATGAGTGCTTCCCGTCCTTTGTAGACCACCCCCATGATGTCAGTTACCCAAATATTCTCCAAAGGCAGTCCGAGCTCCACCAAGAGATCCAAGCAGGCCAGGGCTGCTGCTCCGGCTCCACTGACCACCATCTTGATGTGATCCAGCGACTTTTCCACTACTTCCAATGCATTCAGCATGGCCGCGGCGACCACGATCGCAGTCCCGTGCTGATCATCGTGGAATACCGGAATGTTCAGTCGTTGCCGGAGCTTTCGTTCGATTTGGTAGCAGTCGGGGGCCTGAATATCCTCCAGATTGATGCCACCGAACGATGGTTCCAGCGCGGCGATGATCTCCACCAGTCGATCGGGATCGTTCTCGCTGATTTCCAGATCAAAGACATCAATCCCGGCGAATTTCTTGAACAGGACGGCCTTGCCTTCCATGACCGGTTTGGCAGCCAGTGGGCCGATATTGCCAAGGCCCAACACGGCGCTCCCATTGGTGACCACCGCGACCAGATTTCCTCGGGCGGTATAGCGAAAGACATTGGCGGGATCGGATGCGATCTCTTCGCAAGCAGCCGCCACCCCGGGGGAATAAGCCAAGGTGAGGTCACTCTGATTGATGAGACTCTTGGTGGGGGTGATGGAAATTTTTCCAGGACTACCCGCTTCATGGTAATCCAATGCCGATTGGCGAAAATGTGGGTCCATAGCAATCTTCGTGCGATATTCGATAGGCATTATCCCTGAAGCGAGAAATATCGTCATTAGATTTGACCGGTAAATTCACTCTGGAGTCATTCGCCTCTGTCAGGTATCAGGACGGTTTGAGTTGATCGGATGCAGGGCAAAGCCCCCCGTGCCACTCTGAAGTGCAACACTCGCCCCGCTCCCGGCATGAGGGCGTCCTCCGAAGAGAGGAGCGCTGCTGTGTTCGATTTGTGTGGGAGTGGGGTATCTCCAGAATCCGGTCCAGTGACCCTCGCCATTGACACTCCCTTGGGTTTTTCCGAAGCCTTTATTCAACTGGTAACCTAAAGTAAGGCGGCAGCCCCTATCGAGACATCCAACACCAATCTCTATCTGTTTCGCCGCACTGATCATTACCGGTTTGAACCAGTCCTCAGTCCGCTGTCGGCCATTAAAGATATGATCGGCTCCCAGGTCACGAAGGGGATGCACATCCTTGCGCGTTTTGTGCCGACGATAGTGGAGTGCGGTGTCTGGAGTAACGGCAAGAATCTAGCCGCCATTGAGGCGTATCCTCTGGCCTGCAAACGATCAGAAACCATTCAGACTCTGCACCGACCAGACTCCGCACTCAGTCATGCAGACTGGGAGGATGCACTGACCTGCGCCTTGGTCTCCAGTCTGTTGGCGGAAAAGCGGAGCGCTCTTATGCCGCCAGCGACTGGCGTTTCCCCAAGCGAGGGCTGGGTAGGGCTGCCCAGGGAAGCTTTTGCTCAGGATGCGGCGTCATCAGACTGCACTGAGTGCTGTGGGTCTGCTACGCTCCTGTTTCAGAAAAACAATACGGTTTATCTGAAAAAAGAAGTATTCGAAAATGTCTCAAAGTATTGAAAACAAAGTTATTTCACGGATATATGGCCGTGGTAGGGGTTGGGCCTTTACCAAGACCGACTTTGTGGCCGAATTCGGTGAGGTCAATCTCCATCGGGCACTCTCCAGCCTGACCAAGGCGGGCAAGATTCGCCGTGTCTGTCGAGGGGTCTACGACTATCCTCGCTATAGCGCACTACTGGACCGTCAATTGAGCCCGGATCTCGACCAAGTGGCTCATGCGTTGGCTCGCAAATTCAACTGGCGCATTCAACTTGCCGGCGATGCGGCTCTAAACCTGCTGGGTCTCTCCACCCAAGTTCCGGGGCGTTGGATTTATCTCTCCGACGGTCCAGGCCGTGAGTACGAAATCGGGAAATATAGCCTGGTGTTCAAGAAATCCGCCTTAAAGGATGTGGGTTTCAAATACAAGGAGAGTGGTCTGGTGGTGCAGGCACTGAAAGCGCTGGGTCGGGAGCATGTGGACCAGGAGGTGGTCGAGCGTATCCGCCAGCAGCTGGAGTCCAATGCGTGTGACCCTATCCTCAAGGATACTCGCTCGGTTACCGGTTGGATCTATGAAACCATCAAGCGGATCTGCAAGGAGGCTAACTGATGGACAAGGTTGCCCGGCTTCCTGCGCAGCAACGTAGCGAGTTGTTTTCGGAGACGGCGACGCAGAAGGGCACCACGCCAGCTGTTGTCGAAAAGGACTTTTGGGTTACCTGGGTACTCAACCGGCTGTTCCAGGAACCGGATCTCGCGCAGTTGCTGGTGTTCAAGGGTGGCACCAGTCTATCGAAAGTTTATAACCTGATTGAACGTTTCTCGGAAGATATCGACCTAGTCCTCGACTGGCGTGTTCTGGGCGGAGATGACCCTTTGGCTGAACGCTCCAAAACCAAACAGGCTCAGTTGAATGCGGCAATCAACGAGCAGGCACAAAAATACATTGGCGAGTAACTGTTGAGAATGGTCGAATCTGCACTCGACGGTGTGTGTGACAGTCGTGTAAACGATGATCCATTCGTAATTGATATCAACTACCCCGCAGCCTTTTCTGATGATTACCTCCGTTCCGAAGTGCGCTTGGAAATCGGCCCACTGGCGTCATGGCTGCCTTATGAAGATCGCAGTATCAGCTGTTATGCAGCAGAGGCCTTTCCCGATGTGTTTGAGCAACGAGAATGTGCGGTTAGAGTCATCAAGGCGGAACGCACGTTTTGGGAGAAGGCCACGATTCTGCACCATGAGGCTCATCGCCCCGAGGGTAATGCACAGCCGCCTCGCTATTCTCGCCACTATTACGATCTGGCCAAGATGGCCCAGTCACCGGTGAAGGAACAGGCTTTGGCCGATCCGGGGTTGCTTGCCAGCGTAGTGGCGTTTAAGCAGCGATTCTATCCCCGCGGTTGGGCCAGATACGACTTGGCGAAGCCAGGTACCTTGGTGCTGGTACCGGTGGGTCATGTGTTGGCCTCGGTCAGATCCGATTATCGTGCAATGGAAAACATGATCTTCGGTGAGGTGCCGGATTTCGAGGAGATTATGGCGGTGCTCCAAGCACTTCAGGAGGCATAAAAACTTCAGTGCCTCGCCTGTGGCATTGAAACCCGCATGCGCCCTTCTCGAATGGTCAACACGGCACCGGATTCCAACACGCTCTTAATGATTTCCCCACTTCCAGTCTGAAGTGCCACACTCGCCCCGCTCCCGGCATGAGGGCATCCCCCGAAGGAAGGGAGCACGGCGGCGACCGGACCATTCAGCCCTCAAGGGGCTGAAAGGAGCTGATGTCGGCCATTGATGGCATCCCTCTCGACGCCAGGGAGTCTGACCGAGGCGATTTCACAACGCCAGGGCCCGCTCGGACCGTGTCAGGCTGACTTCGGCCGAGCGGGGCCCGGCCCGTCGAATGCGGGCTTCTGGAAAGGCAGGGGAGGGGAGAGGAATGACCGCCTTCAGGGCGGGGCGGCGGCGGTGAAGACCTCTTCCGGGGTTCGAACCCCCAGGACCTGGTGGGGCCGGCGGTTGATCCGCTCTTCCACCGCCTGGACCTGAGAGGCCGTCACCTGACGGAAGTCCGTTCCCTTCGGAAAGGACTGGCGGACCAAGCCGTGGGGGTGCTCGTTCAGGCCCCGCTCCCAGGAATGGTCCGGAGTGGCAAAATCCAAGTCGGCTTCCAGGGCGGCCGCAATCTCTCGGTGCCCGGCAAACTCCTGGCCGTGGTCCGCCGTGCCCGTGTACACCCGGTCCCGAATCGGGGCCATTCGCCGGACAATGGCTTCAGTCACGGCCGCCGCCGTCTTCCCGGCTACCCCGATCAGCCCCATGAACTTCGAGGCCCGATCTCCCCAGGAAATCCAGGCTCCCCGGTGCTTCACCCCCATGATCAGGTCAAGCTCCCAGTCCCCGATCCGGCCCTTGGCCTCCCCCATCCGCCGGGCGCTCGGCAATGTCCACCTGACCGGGAAGGTGACCGCGTCCCGCGTGTCGGCCACCGCGCCAGTTGGGCTGCTTCCCCCGGCGGGTAGATGCCGGTAAAGGTCTCCACCCACCTTTCGGTCCGCTCGGATAGACTAATCGATCCATTCCCGGCCGGCCATCACTTCCTCTTGTTGTCGAGCCCGACCCGCGATGGGTTCTGGGCCCCATCCGGCCTGCAGCCGCTCCTCCGCCACCGCCCAGCGCTCCGGGGTCATCTTCCAGGGCCCGGCCGAGGCTTCCCGGCGCCGGCTCGTCGCCTTGCCTTGGGCTTGCTGGTGCCGATCACCGCGCTGTCCGCAGTGGCGCCTCAGATCTCGGGAAATCGGACTGATGTCCCGTCCGAGTTGCGCGGCAATCTGCGACCTTTCCAAGTGGGTCAGTGGGTGGTCGCCAGTCGGCATGGCCCTTCTCCGTTGATTGGTCAACTGAGAGGGTCTGCCATCCTCTGGCCCGTTGCCATCCGCCTAACTCAAGCGATCCGGCGACGGGGCCAAGGGTTGCACTTCAGAGTGGCACGGGGGTAGAGATTGCCTATTGTTTTGCTTGGGGAACTGGCGACGGACCGAGCCGGGTCGCCCGAAAAAGAGGCGTTTTCTGCCAGACACTACCTAACTCAAGCACAGATCACCTCAAGAGTGCTGAAAGGACATCAGAATAATGTCATCACAAGAAAGCAGCGCCCTTTATGAATGGAACCCCCTTTGCGGACTGAAATGACCAATTCACGCCGCCGATAGACTATTTCGAACTCCTGATGGTCCTTGTTGGAGCCTCATTGGCCGGCCGGGTCGAAGAGGTCAAGGGGAGGCTGAAGACAACGGGCGTTTCCTCAATGCGGTATTCTGGATTCTGCGCACCGGAGTGCAGTGGCAGGACAAGGGAATCTGGGAGGAATGGCTAAAACGGATGAGGGCAGTGGCAACCGAACGCCATTGTCACGCAGGGGGGGGGCTGCCAGTGGTCTTTTGAGGCGGATGGGGTTGCCCGATGGAATCTTTGACAAGCCGTCGCAGGAATGATTCGGTTCAGGCCGACGGAGGTTCCACCGGCAAGGCCCGCAGATAGTCCCCGAAGGACGGAATTGGGATGCGGTAGTGATAGGGAAGCTGCTTGACCTGCGCCAGCAGCCCGGCATGCAGGGCGTTGGTCAGGAAATCTTCCAGGCTTTCTTCCGCCAAGAACTGCCTCAAGTCGTCAAGGGGTAGCACGCCGCCCTTCTGCTGATCCACCCGGGCCATCTGCCGGTAGGCCCAGGGAGGACGGGCCCCGGCAGCGAGTCGTCCAGCATAATACGCCTCCTTCCGTTCCCGGCCCAGCGCCAGGGCCTTTTCCAGTGAAGATTTCTCCGGGTGCCGGCCAGAATCCAGAATCACTTGGGCCGCCGCCACCGCCACCCGGTTGATGTGTTGCGGCCACCCTTGGGACAACTCGGCTAGACGGGTGACCCATTCTGCCCGATCCGGCAGCATTCCGGCGAACCCATAGATATCAAGGACACTGCGGATAGCGTTGGCCGCCTCGTCCTCCGCCAGCGGTTCCAGATTCGCCACCCGTCCATCGGCGAATCGTGACAGACCACATTGACGCAGCACATTCTGGGTGTCGCTCAACCCGAAAAACGCCGCGACCAAAGGAATGTCACCAGGAGGACTGTGCAGACAGTCCACTACGCCCCGGGTAGATTCTGAAACCGGTATGTTCTGGGCCTCGTCCACCCCCACCACCAGATGCAGGTGCGCCAGCAGCGGGGCGGCGTTTCGGAACACCTGTTCCGAAGACCATGTCGTCTCTCCCCGGTTCTCTACAGTCGCCCGCCCCCCCACGGAGATCCCTCCCAGTCCCACCCCTCGTTCGGCCAACTCTTGATGAAGCTGGCGGCTTCGCTCCAGAAATTCATCCAGTTTCCCAGTCAGTGAGCCAGACTCCAGCCTGCGCAAGCGCTCCATTTCCGTATTGGCCGCCTCGACCAGCCGCATCACGACATCGACGGGCGACTGCAGGGTCTCAGGCTTGATGGCGACCGCCACCCAAGGGTCCTTCGGGCTCGAGTGCTGTCGCACGGCCTCCAGGCACTCGGCCATCAGGGCGGACTTGCCGGCGCCTGGAGCGCCCTGGAAAATCATCGTCCCGCCGCCGACCACGCCTTCACTGAGGCTGGTGACGGCCGACCGGTATACCTCGTATTCCGTATCACGGCCTCGGAAAAATGGCTCACGGCCCGCTTCGGCCCGGTCCGTGCGTCGCAACCAGGTGTCCAAGGGCAGCGGATCAGCTGGCGGAGGCTTGGGGAAGGGTCTTGCGTTCATACCGACCATCTTACCGCAACTGGGCATGTCCTGCAGGCCGAGAATTGGCCATATCGAAGATGGACATGGCCTTCCGGGGCATTGCAGGCGACCCCCATGGATTTATCTTTACCGGGAGACACGCTCGTTGCCAAAATGGGATTATCGATGAAACATTCGGCGAACATCGACCCCCAGACGATGAACATCGTGACACATCCTGACATCATGGGATGCCGGACCCCATCGTCAATCTTCCATCGTCTTATGGACGATCGACAGTGGGTCTCGCCCCAGCGACCACCAGTGAAGCATCCCTTTCTTCAAGTCGCCGACGGAACTCCGATGGGGGCTCCTGATCGGTTACGAAAGTGTCGATATCAGTGACATCACAGACCTTGACCAAGGCGCGACGACTGAACTTGGTGTGGTCGGCGACGACTGTCACGGCGGCCGCCTGATTGATGACGGCTCGAGAAAACTCCGCTTCATCCAGGTCAAAGTTCAGCAGTTCATAGTCGGCATTGATTCCCCCAATGGACAAGATGGCATGGTGCACGTTGAAACGGCGAACGAATTCAATCGCTTGGGGACCAAACGTGGCCAACTGGTTGTTGCCGATCTCTCCTCCGACTAGATAGATCTTGTTGCTGTTCTGGCGGGCCAGAATGCGTCCAATCTCGGTGGAGTTTGTGACGACCCTGAGTCCGCTTTTCTTCGAGAGGCTCAGCGCGACATAAGCCGTCGTCGAACCGGTGTCCAGCATAAGCGTGTCGCCGTCATCAATCCGGTCCGCCACAGCCGATGCGATCGCCTGCTTGGCGTTGCGGTTTTCTCCCATGCGTCGTTCCATCGGAGCTTCCCGCAGCCGGTCGGGCAGGACAATCCCGCCATGCACCTTGTCAACCTGCCCCCGATTGACCAGGGGACGGACATGTCGGCGAATGGTTTCATCGGAGACACCGAGCTGTTCGGCCAGTTCGGTGATGGAGCACGACCCCATTAGGGTGACGAGCCGGAAAATCTCCGCCTCATGTCGGGACAGGGACTTCACGTTTCAATCACCTAGTCGATCCAGTTTTGCAGATGCCATGCTATTTTGCATTTTTATGTCGCGATATCAACATAAATCCACAAAATAGCAAATAAAATGTGTATATCTATTGAAAAGTGGGGAATAAGCGCGTTACATTTGCTGTTCGGATCCTTTTCGTTGAGTGAAAGATCATCCAATATCCTCATCTGTTAATCCAAGGAGATACGTCATGTTCAAACACCGTTTTCGTTCGCCGACCTCAATGATCGTCGGCGCTGCCTTGCTGTTGGGCGGTCCATCGCATGCAGCGGTTGAATCCGCTGACCCTATCGTCTTGACCCTCCATGACTGGACTGGACAGTACATCACCACCACGATCATGGGACGGGTGCTGCAGGAAATGGGTTACAACGTCAAATATCAACAAGCCGACTATCTGGCCCAGTTTGCTGGCCTCGAAACCGGCGACCTGCATGTCGCCATGGAGATGTGGGAAACCACGGGGAAAGATGCCATGGAGAAAAGTCTGGCCACCGGCAATACGGTCGACCTGGGTGAGACCGGGATGCAAGCCATCGAGGAATGGTGGTATCCCCTTTATATGAAGGAAAAATGTCCAGGATTGCCCGATTGGAAGGCCTTGAACGATTGTGCCGAAGCATTTTCCACTGCTGAAACCGCCCCCGCTGGGCGATATCTGGGGGGACCCGTCACTTGGGGCGGATACGATGATGAGCGTGTCGAGGCCCTTGATCTGAATTTCGAGGTGGTGCACGCCGGTACCGATGCAGCCTTGTTCGCGGAACTGGAGTCTGCCTACCAACGTCAGGCCCCTTGGCTGGGATGGGTCTACACTCCCCACTGGGCTCCCATCAAGTTTGCGGGAGAGTTTGTGGAATTTCCTCCCTATAGCGATGAATGCTATAGCGACAAGTCGGTCGGCTTGAACCCGAACATGGCTTATGACTGTGGTAAGCCCCGCGGTTGGATCAAGAAAGTGGGGTGGAAAGGGGGGGAAGACAAATGGCCTTGTGCCTACCACGCGATCCGACATTTCACCATTGACAATCAGGCGATGGGGACCATGGTGGGTGAGGTGGATCTGGATGGGAAATCCGTCGACGAGGTCGTTGAGGCCTGGTTGAACGCGAACGTTGCCACTTGGTCTGAATGGACCCAGTGCAATTGACTGCCCCAGTGTCCATGAGTGGCCGCTGGGCATCATTTCCATTATCAAGGCATGGGGAATGATCTCACATCGCCGTCTTCCGGTCTTCGGTGGTCCCGAAGGCCGGAAGATCCGGCATAAGGCACTGAACGATCATCCTTTGCGCTTGCAATTTCCTCTGAATCTTCTTTCAGGAAACTGACCCACCGGGAACGGCCATCGGAATGCCCACGACATGACTGGAATCGTGACCCTGTCCCCCGATACACTGAAGTGGTCGGGTTGGCAGCGTTTGCATTGGGTCTGGTGGGTTTTTTTGGCGGTATCGCTCCTGATTGCCTGGTCCGGGCAATCCTGGCCATGGATGGTCACATTCCCCAAAGATTGGCTGATACCGCTTCGATACTGGATCAGCGATTTTATGGAGTGGCTCATCAAGGATCTGGATTTCGGCCTGTTCAGCTTCAAGGATTTGACGCGATCTTTTGCCTGGCTACTGGAATGGCCGCTCACCTTGGTCAACCAGTTGCTGGTCACGGGCTTTTCGTTTTCCGATGATCCTTCTGCTGAAGTGGTACTGCACCCGTTGCCTTGGGTCGCGGTCATTGCGGCCTTCACTATCCTGGGGCATTGGGCTAGTGGCTTGAAGCTGGCGCTGTTGATGGGTGCCTGCATGACCTATCTGGTCGTCTTTGGTCGATGGGAAAGCGCCATGGTGACCTTGAGCGCGATCCTCATCGCCGTACCGCTGGGGGTGGCGGCGGGCTTGTTGATTGGCATTCAGGCCCATCGCCATCACTGGGTGGGTCGAATGGTGGAGCCGGTACTTGACCTGATGCAGACCACCCCGGTATTTGCCTATTTGGTTCCGGTCTTGTTCCTGTTCGGTTTCGGCCCCGTCGCGGCCATGATTGCCACGATGATCTACGCCACTCCGCCCATGGTCCGAATTACCATGCTCGCGTTGTCTCAGGTGCCCAGGGAGTCGATTGAGTCGGGCCAGATGTCCGGTTGTACGCCTCGTCAGCTACTCTGGAAAGTCATGGTGCCATCGGCTGCTCCAGGGATCATGGTGGGTGTCAATCAGGTGATCATGCTCTCTTTGAACATGGTCATCATCGCGTCCATGATCGGTGCCGGTGGGCTGGGATTTGATGTCTTGTCCTCACTGAAACGATTGGCCATCGGGTCCGGGCTGGAAGCCGGTATTGCCATTACCCTGCTGGCCATTGTCCTCGATCGTCTCAGTCAGGCGTACGCACGACGCAGTCCGCCAGACCCAAGAAGTCGAAGGGGAAACTGGTTCCGGCGTCACCCGCACTTGATGTCGGCGGTGATTATCATCGGGTTGGCATGGACCGTTTCGACCATTTTGCCAGCGGTCCGGAGTTATCCCGAATCCTGGACGATTACCACCAGCGGGTTTTGGGAAGGACTGGTCAAATGGATCAACATCAATTATTTCGACCAGTTGGAAGCTGTCAAGATTTTCCTGCTGCTCAACATCCTGATACCGGTCAAACGGTTCCTGCTGGCGACTCCCTGGGTGGTCGTTGTGGCCTTTGTCACCCTGCTGGGTTATCGACTGGGCGGTTGGCGACTGGCCGTGTTATCCGGTTCACTGGCCCTGTTCATTGCGTTCACCGGCGGGTGGAAAAAAGCCATGGTGACCGTTTATCTTTGCGGCCTGTCCGTTTTGTTCGCCGCCATGATCGGGATTCCGATTGGCATCTGGTCAGCGTGGAACGATCGGGTTCATCGGGTGGTTCAGGTCTGTGTTGATACCCTGCAGACACTGCCTTCCTTTGTTTATCTCATTCCCGTCGTCATGCTGTTTCGTGTCGGGGATTTTGCGGCGATGCTGGCCATCATTGCCTATGCCGTAGCCCCTGCCATCCGTTATACGGATCATGGCATTCGACAGGTCCCATCACACTTAATGGATGCCGCGAAATCTGTCGGATGTACTCGGGGGCAGATATTACGGAAGGTTCAACTGCCAGTCGCCTTGCCAGAGATCATGCTGGGTATCAACCAGACCATCATGATGGCGCTGTCGATGTTGGTGATCACGGCACTGGTGGGAACCCGTGAACTGGGCCAGGAAGTGTACATTGCGCTGACCAAGGCGGATACCGGACGGGGCCTGGTCGCCGGAGTGTCGGTCGCGGCCATCGCCATTATCTCTGATCGGCTGATCAAGGCCTGGGTCGCCAAGCGACGGGCGGCCATGGGGCTGACGACTGCCTGAAACCTGTTGCAAACCATTTCGTTGAACTATGACTTCCCCTATTGATCTTGTCAGACAGCTGGCCATATGGGTTGGGCCGGTGGACCCCCAGCCGGTTCCCGGTGGCATTACCAACGCCAATTTTGTGGTCGAATCGAAAGGCCGAAAATATTTTGTTCGAACCGGGGATGACATTCCGATACACGGCATCATGCGTTTCAATGAACTGGCCGCCAGCCTCTCGGCCCATGCGGCTGGCCTGTCACCGGCCGTCATTCACCATGAACCCGGGGTCCTGGTTCTGGACTACATCGAAGGTCGCACGCTGACCGAGGAAGAAGTGCGCAAGCCAGGGAATCTGGAACGGATTCTGCCGCTGATTCGAGGCTGCCATCAGGAGGTCCCGAAGTATTTTCGCGGACCAGCGCTCATTTTTTGGGTGTTTCATGTGATCCGTGATTATGCGGCGACACTGAAAGCCGGAGGCAGCCGCATGACGGATCGATTGCCCGAGTTCCAGTCCGTCGCCGACCGGTTGGAACGTGCGGTCGGACCAGTGAATCTTGTGTTCGGGCACAATGACCTCTTATCTGGAAATTTCATGGATGATGGAGTGCGACTCTGGCTCATTGATTTTGACTATGCGGGATACAACAGTCCGTTGTTTGATCTCGGCGGGTTGTCTTCCAACAATGGACTGGAAGAGGCCCAGGAGCGCTGGTTGTTGGAAACATACTATGAAAGCGAACTGGATGAGCCGACCTGGAGGGCCTATACGGCGATGAAATGCGCTTCGTTGTTGCGCGAAAGTATGTGGAGCATGGTGTCGGAGATTCATTCGACACTGGACTTCGATTATCAGGTCTATACCGAGGAAAATCTCGTCCGGTTTGAAACCGCCATGCGGAAGTTCGAGAGGCTTTGCATATGAGCACCATCCCCGACAAGGCCCATGTGGTGGTGGTGGGAGGCGGTATCATGGGCTGTTCCACGGCGTACCATCTGGCGGCGCTTGGGATTGGTGATGTGGTGCTACTGGAACGCCATCAGATTTCCAGCGGCAGCACTTGGCATGCGGCCGGATTGGTGGGCCAACTGCGGAGCCAGGCCGGCATCACGCAACTTCTGGGCCACTCCGTGGACCTGTACCGCAGGCTGGAACAGGAAACCGGTCAGGCGATCGGGTGGAAAATGAATGGCGGGTTGCGATTGGCCTGTACCCCGGACAGGATGACGGAAATCAGGCGTCAGGCGACGACAGCGCACAGTTTCGGGTTGGATATGGAGATCTTGACACCTGCTGAAGCCCAAGCGCTTTGTCCGGTGATCCATGTCGATGATGTGCTGGGGGCGGCATTTCTGCCGACCGATGGTCAAGTCAATCCGGGTGACGTCAATCGAGCATTGGCCCTCGGAGCACGACAACAGGGTGTGCGCATTATTGAGCACTGTGCGGTGACCGGAATCAGGGTGATCGGTGGAAGGGTGGAGGGTCTTGAGACTGCTCAAGGGGCGATCGAAACTGGCCTCATCGTCAATTGCTGCGGACAGTGGGCACGACAATTGGGTACGCTGGCGGGGGTCAATGTGCCGCTGATTTCAGTACAGCATCAATATCTGGTGACGGAACCGATAGATGGCGTGACCTCGAACTTTCCGACTATCCGGGATCCTGATCGGCGGATCTATTTCAAGGAAGAAGTAGGGGGTATGGTACTGGGAGGTTATGAACCCAATCCCATCCCATGGGCGGAAAACGGGTTGCCTGACGACTTCAGCTTTTCGCTGTTGGATTCCAACTGGGACCATTTTGAACCCATGATGGAGTGGGCCCTGCCCAGGATGCCCGCATTGCAGGATGCCGGCGTCAAGCAACTGGTCAATGGCCCGGAAAGCTTCACCCCGGATGGGAATTTCATATTGGGAGAATCCCCTGAATTGAGGGGTTTTTTTGTCGGAGCCGGTTTCAATGCTTTCGGCATTGCCGCGGGTGGCGGCGCGGGAAAGGCGTTGGCGGAATGGATCGTTGCCGACGAACCCCCCTATGATCTGTGGGCAGTCGATATCCGTCGTTTCGGGGCCGCTCATTATGACCCGAAGTGGGTTCAGGCCCGGTCTTTGGAACTCTATGGCAAGCATTACACCATTGCCTGGCCGTCGGAAGAGCATCGCAGTGCGCGGGGGGTCAGGCTTTCCCCCTTGTATGACGAGCTGAAAGCGAAAGGGGCCTGCTTTGGAGAGAAAATGGGATGGGAGAGACCCAACTGGTTTGCGCCTGCCGGGGTGGAGCCGGTGGACCGCTACTCGTTCGAACGGCCCAACTGGTTCGAGTCCGTGGGGGAGGAGCACCGAGCGGTGAGGGAACGCGTCGCGATCATGGATCAAAGCTCGTTCGCCAAGTTTGAGGTGCTCGGACCGGATGCCGCCAAGGCACTTAACCGAATCTGTGCCGCCGAGGTGGATTGCGCCCCCTTGCGGACGCGTTACACCCAGATGCTGAACAGCCGGGGGGGCATCGAATGCGATCTGACGGTCACCCGTCTGGAGGAAGACCGATATTACATCGTGACCGGTACCGGGTTTATTACCCATGATCGGCACTGGATCGAGAGTCACTTCCAGGCCGAAGAGGCGGTTGCGTTGAATGATGTCAGTGATCGATATGCGGTTTTGTCCCTGATGGGTCCACATTCCCGGTCTGTTCTGGAGAGGATCGCTGAAGGGACGTTCGGCAATACGGAATTTCCCTTTGCGACGGCCCGTCATATCCGGATTCACGGCCGGAAATTGCTGGCTATCCGGGTGACCTACGTGGGCGAACTGGGTTGGGAACTGCATTGTCAGCGCGAAGATGCCTGTTCCATTTATCGGGCCCTGCTGAAGGCGGGTGAGGTATATGGGATGACCAATGCCGGATACCGCGCCATTGAAACCCTACGTCTTGAGAAGGCCTATCGGGCCTGGGGGGCTGATCTGTCCCCGGATCATACCCCGTTGGAAGCGGGTCTCGGTTTTGCGGTGAAATTACACACCGCGATCGACTTTACCGGGCGTGAGGCGCTTGAATTACAGGCATCCCAACGGTTGACCAAGCGGTTGATGGGGTTCTCGGTGAATACACCTGGAATCTACTTGATTGGCCGCGAGACCATTTACCGCAATGGTGAACGGGTAGGCTGGCTCACCAGTGGTGGATACGGCCATACTGTTGGCCGGGCTATCGGCCTCGGCTATGTTCGTCATGCGGACGGGGTGGATGATGAGTGGCTTGGCGGTGGCCGTTACGAGCTGGAAGTGGCCACCCGACGCGTTCCTGCCAAGCTTCACCAACGTGCGATGTACGATCCCGGTCTGGGTCGCGTCAAGGCTTGAGGCCGTTTCCATTTCCGTTGTCAGGGTCCATCCGATCCCGATGCGAAATCAGGGGACATGGCTGGGACCGGGCAACAGTCAGTCTGGGTGCAGTCGTCCTGTGACCGCATACCGAATGGTCCCCGAACTGCGATGACCGTATGCATGGTGAAGAGGGATCGGACGATTCCCCGAGCACAATTTCCGATTTTTGGCATCTTCTTCGAAATGGCGGCGGGCGACCCGCGTGATGCGGTGAGTCGAAACCATGCGATCACCGTCTTTCGGGTCTGGGACGGGATGCTCCTGGCCCGCGCCCGACCACGGCGTCTGCCCGGCTCGCGCGGTCCTCCAGACACCCTGACCATCCAGACCTTTGTGGTCCTGACCGCTGGGCTGGCGGGATTTTATCCGTCCCAACGTCAGCCGATGCCCGGGACGCAGAAGCTCTGGCAGGGTCTGCAGTTGCTGAAAGCCGATGTGATTGGTGATGAGGCGATGCCAGCGGGGAATGAGAGTGAACCCAAAGACTGATAAAACGAGGACAATTTCCGTGAAGATAGTACCCTAGTTAAGTGTGATGAGTTGATAGGGCGGGAAACGGGCGCGCGACCTGGACCGGCATCGCCGAGGCGAGTCCGACGGGGGCGTTCGAGCGGGTCCCAGGCACGGCGACGGTGACGATCGAAGACCTGTCGCGGCCGCGAGTCGATGTCGGCATCGCCCTCGACGACGCCGAAGCGCCGCTGCGCTGGACCGGTATGACGCTCGCGGAGGGGCGCTTCAGCGCCGGGACCGACTACCTCGGCGGCCGCTTCCACGGCCCGGCCCACGAGGAGGCGTACGACGTGTTCGACACCAGGGACTGGATCGGCGCCTCGGCGCGAAGCGTGCGCCGTGAGCGGCGTCAGTTGTCCGTCGATGATGGTGGAGGCGGAGCCGCTTGCTGTGTGGCCATTCGGGCCTTCTCGGCTGCGTCCTTGCGGGCCTTGGCGGCCTTTGCCACCAGCTTGTCAGGGTCGCGCAGCTTGAGTTTCGCGAAGACGTTGAATACTGCCCCGCTGCCTCCGGCAACCAGCAACCCGGTAATCACTCGGCCGAGAAAGGTGCTCGGCGCGGCAGCGTCCCCTTGTTTGGCGAAGGCGTCGATGATGTGCCTGAAGATGTCGATGTCGTAGTTCCACAGCAGCGCGACCGCGACGATCACGGTGATCGGGGTCTTCCATCCCTTTCCCTCGCAGAACCTCGCGAACACCCGCCAGTTGAAGATCGGAGTCAGCGCGGTCTCGAACACGACCGAGATGACGAACAGCAGGACCAGCGCTTCGCCGATCCGCTCCCAGTTGACGTTCAATTCGGTCATCTTCGCCTCTCCTTCAGTCAGTCGTGTCGCGTGCGCTACGACGCCATCGTCAATGCCTCGTTGCCCTCATGTATCCCCTCGGGTCACCGGTTGGCTGGCACGACGAACCATATGTGGGATCCGTCGATTCCATGCCGATCCTTCATCCTCCCAGCACATCCTCGCGGAGCTCTTCGTATACGTCGGGGGTCGTGCGCAGTGCGGGCACAAGGTGCTGCAAGGCGAATTCCTCCAGGTTGTTACCAAGATTCGGTCCCCTCGTGGCAACGCGGATCCTCTCAAACAGACTCCGCGAAACATTCTTGACGTTCACGGGGCCGGACTGTCCGTTCACAAGAGACATGCGCTCGTTCAGCACATTCTCGACTATGTCCTCCTCGCAGCCTGAAGTTTCCAGGAATGTCCGCAGAACAGCCGGATCATAGAGGTAGTCCTCAAGCTCACGACGTCGCAAGACTCGGGTGCCCGACTCGATCTTTTTCTCCCGCTCTTCTTCGGCCATGTCATCGCGGTCGATCACCTTGTGCACGTCGATGCCGCCCGCGATGGACTTCAGGATGGTGATCAGGTGCTCGGAGCGGATAATCTCTGTCGCTCCACCCTGCGAGATGAAGAGCGTCTCGGGGGACTCGTCCACGAACAGTTTATTGTAGCACTGTGCGTCGAATGCGTTGACGTTCTTATCCTTGCTGCCTTCGCAGATGACCACGCGCTGCGGGGCCACCAGGGCGGACAGGTCGTCCAGAGCCACCTTATAGGTGTTCTGCCAGAACACCCGGTTAGGGACGCTGGGCTTGATGCTGACGGATGCGTCGAAATCACGTCCTGAAAAATCGAGGAATGCGACCTCTTCGGGTCGTTCCTGATGCATTCGGTACGCCTCCCTGACGACCCCGATGGAGTGTGTGGCGATCCACAGTTGCGTTGGGTCCGGTAACAGTTTGAGGATCGAGGCTATCAGCGGTCCCTGGAGACCCGTCGCCACATGCAACTCCGGCTCATCGATGCAGAACACCGCGTCAGCCGCCACGTTGCGTTTCACGAACACGTCGAGGAGGATGTCGAACGCCGCCTTTTCCCCGCCGGAAAGGTTCTTGTAATGGAAGTCAGATACCCCGCCTTTGGAGAACCGAAACGACCCGGCGAAGATGCCGCCAAAGTCCTGCAGAACGAGTTTGGGGTCCCTGAACAGGCCGCGCATCGCCTCTTGCAGATCTCCGAGGGATGTCCTCCGATACTCGCCAATGGTGACTTCCTCCAATTCATCCCGGTAGAGATCCTGCATCCCTTTCCAGGCCATATGTTCGTAGTTCTCCGACACAGAGGCATCGACATCGATAATACGGGCGATGTGGGGACCCGTCTTCTCCGACCGGGTGACCCTCAGTTGTTTAACACGGAAGTCTGACTCGTTCCGGTAGGCTGATCGGATCTGGAACGCGGACTTCAGGTCGGCCTTTCCAGGATCATGGAACTCTATGTTGACCCGCTGCCCTACCTCGTGGGTCGTGCGGGACTTGGCTTCGCCCTTGTCGTAGTACTGTTCTCTGTCGCTGTCACCGTCGAGTCCGTAATTGGAGACGTTCACGCTCGCCTTGAGCAGGAACGAATCAAAGACCGACGACTTTCCGGAGCCGTTCGGACCGACGAGCACGACGAGCCTTGCTGTGGCGGGGATGTCGGCTATGGCAAGGCGCGTGAACCGCTTGTAGTTCTCGAGGTGTACGGACTTGATGCGCATTCGCTTTTCTTGGCCTACATCTGTTTTCGCCTGTTCCTTGACAGAACGGTCATGTCTTTCCGGGATTACTCTGCAATCATCAGTTTATCATGGGCCGGTTACAATTGGCACTGTCTCCGACCCGGTCGGAGATGAGCCTCGCGGTCGGTCGGGATTTGTCAAGGGGTACGGTGTTCGTGTTCCGGGCGAAGCCGACCGGACGAAACCGTTCTATTCGAACGGGACCGGGTTGGTGATGCCCGCCACCCTCGTTGCCCGACATGGGAGGGGTCGATGCTTGATGATGTGAGTGGGGAACTACCTCATGCTCCTGCTGTTGGGCGCATCCTCGTGAAGATTGAAGAGAAAGATGTGGACCGTCACCCGTCGTCCCTCGTCTTCTTCACTCCGCATGAGGACGCGCCATTCTCCGGTTTCCTCGCACGGCAGATCGCGGACGAATAATCTGTGGCACCGGAGCACGCTTGGGACAGCCGACAGAATCTTCGAGAAGTTCCCAGTTCGTTTGTTGAATATGATGACGGACGCCTTGCTGTCCCTCCATGTGAGATAACGCAGCAGCAGGTCCAGCGCTCCGGTCAGACTTGCAGGGCCGGTCCACAGTTTGCACTCGCCCACGAATGCGGCCCGACTTTCGGCTTCGATACAGATGTCGGTCTTTTCCCTTTACGCGGAACGCCTCGCCCGTTGTGGCGCCCTGGAAATGACCGTTCATCTGGCCCAGCATGATGTTCCTCAGCCCCTCCTCGTCATGCAGGGCGTAGGTGCGAGGCGTCGTTTCGAACGTCCGTCCCTGATGGCGGATGAAGTGGAGAATCCGCTCGTAGGTGTTGTCTGCGATTTCTGGTTCGGGCTTCAGGCCGGTCTTTGGCGGGACGGGCAACGCCGGAGGGTGGCGTATTTCGATCCGTATCGGCGCAATCGGGGCGCGCTGTTCTTCACGGCTAGGGGGATGTCCAGCAGCTCTGCGATACCCGCATGCTTTTCGAGGCGGCTGCGGCGGTTCTCAATGGCATCAGCCAACAGAGACTCCAGGCCGGCGGTGTATTCTGCAACTTGCGTGCGCGTTATCGATATACCGGCCTTGGCAGAACAAACACTGTTCGCTGCCGTCAGCCCACGGGGACCCCTTCCGGTCCGTCCGGACCAGGCGTCATGCCGGTTGTCGTGAAGGATGCCTTCAGGCAGCGCGTCGTCGCGCCTTGCAGCGCAGCAACAGACCGATGCGATGCATGTTCAAGGCGACCACGGAAAGAGCCACCACGCGGGCAAAGCCGTCGGCATCATAAGCCAGAACGCGATCGAGGCCGCGGTGCTCGAGGTTGTTGATGACCGATTCCACGGCCGGATGCTGGCGACGCATCGAGACGAACTCCTCGCCCCGCTCGCGCTCGGCCTTGCAGAGATACCCACTCTTGGGCAACACGTTTTGATCAAGCAACTCGTCGAGGTGGACCCGGTTCCCGGGGCTGTGGAAGCCGCGGTAGAAGCTCACCGCGCGGAGACCGGGGGAGTGCGCCTGTACGGCCTCGACCATCGGCACCGCGCTGCCCAATCCAGCGCGGCTCGACGATCAAGAACACGTTCTCCTCCTGCGGCATCGTCTCCCCTCTGATAAGACGGCGGGCGGTCGGCCCCATCTGCCGTCTGGCGTGCGAGAGAAGGTCCATGACGGTCACCATTTCCCAGTCGGAAACACCCTCGGCCGCCAGAAGCGGAAGGATCCTCTCCACACGCCGCATCAGCCGGCTAACGAAATTCGCCACCGTCTACGTGTAGTGACGCCACTCGCGCAGGCTCTGCGCCAGTTCGGCAAAGACCGACACCGTATCTCAGGCGTCCGCTCTGTATGCAGACGCCGCGTATCGCGGGGCCGTGATCTCGACTGCCTGAACCCGTCCGCCGCGCTTCCCGAACGCATGCGCCCGCCGCCGCACCCAGCGCCGCCGGGAGTCCGGCCAGCCGGCCGGGGGCGGTCCGGGGGCTGTCATTTACACCCCCACTTCCAGTCTGAAGTGCAACACTCGCCCCGCTCCCGGCATGAGGGCATCCCCCGAAGGAAGGGAGTGGCGGCAACCGGACAATTCAGCTCTCCCAGGAACTGATGTCGGTCATTGATGGCATCCCTCTCGACGCCAGGGAGTCTGACCGAGGCGATTTCACGACGCAAGGGCCCGCTCGGGCCGTGTCAGGCTGACTTCGGCCGAGCGGGACCCTGCCCGTCGAACACGGGCTTCTGGAAAGGCAGGGGAGGGGGGAGGAATGACCGCCTTCAGGGCGGGGCGACGGCGGTGAAGACCTCTTGAGGGGTTCGAACCCCCAGGACCTGGTGGGGCCGGCGGTTGATCCGCTCTTCCACCGCCTGGACCTGAGAGGCCGTCACCTGACGGAAGTCCGTTCCCTTCGGAAAGGACTGGCGGACCAAGCCGTGGGGGTGCTCGTTCAGGCCCCGCTCCCAGGAATGGTCCGGAGTGGCAAAATCCAAGTCGGCTTCCAGGGCGGCCGCAATCTCTCGGTGCCCGGCAAACTCCTGGCCGTGGTCCGCCGTGCCCGTGTACACCCGGTCCCGAATCGGGGCCATTCGCCGGACAATGGCTTCAGTCACGGCCGCCGCCGTCTTCCCGGCTACCCCGATCAGCCCCATGAACTTCGAGGCCCGATCTCCCCAGGAAATCCAGGCTCCCCGGTGCTTCACCCCCATGATCAGGTCAAGCTCCCAGTCCCCAATCCGGCCCTTGGCCTCCACGATCAACGGGTGTTCGGCGATGTCTACCCGACCGGGAAGGTGACCGCGTCCCGCAGGTCGCCCTCCCCGCCCGTTCGGCTGCTTCCCCCGGCGGCGCAGGCACCGGTAAAGGTCCCCCCCGCCTGTCGGCCTGCTCTCACCGATGGGTAGATCCATTCCCGGCTGGCCATCACCTCCCCTGGTCGCTGAAACCGGCCCGCAATGGGCTCTGGGCTCCAGCCGGCCTGCAGCCGGTCCTCGACCACCACCCAGCGCTCGGGGGTCATCTTCCAGGGCACAGCCGAGGCGGCCCGGCGTCGGGATGTCGCCTTGCCCTGGGCGGGCTGAGGTCGATCCCCGCGCTGCCCGCAGTGGCGGGACAGCTCCCGCGCCATCGTGGTGGGATCCCGTTCGAGCTGGCGGGCGATCTCGCGTTTCGACAAACCCCGATGCCACCCGGCGTGAATCGGGCCTCTTTCGCTATGGGTCAGGTGATGGTAGCCGGAAGGCATGAGCATTCTCCGTTGGTGGTCAACTGAGAGGGTCTGCCATCATCTGGCCCGCTGCCATCCGCCCTACATCAAGTGATCAGGCGACGGGTCCAAGTGTTGCACTTCAGAGTGGCACGGGGGAGCCAAGCCATAATCCGTGGTTCCCGATAATTTAGATTATTTACCTCGCTCATATCTGCTGGATGGTCGAAAAAATTTCGCGCTAGGCGGACGCCTTGCCTAAAAAAGAAATGTCTTCATGAGCATCTAAATCAAGGTTTGATATAGGCGTACCCCTGCGCCTGCAGTTTGGCCACCTCCGCCACGCCGCTGGGGACGATATCCTCTTCGGTTACGTCGTACAGATCGGTAGTGTAATCGACCTTGCGTCCCTTGAGGGTGTTGTTACATACCTGAAAGTCGACACCTTGATCCTTGAGAGCGGAAATCCTGGCGGTCATTTCATCATTGGCATTGGCATGCTTGAACTTTCCGAGCTTTTCCAGCGCATCCGGATCCAGCAACAATGCCAGCCCATTACCATGCAAGACCACCTTCAAGTCAAGATTGTCTGCGCCGACCGCATTGATGTGATTTTGGATGTTCCTGAGGGCACCTGCATGAGCTTTTGGGTTGTCATAGTTGATATGATAAACCACCTTTTGCTTGTCATAACCGACATTGGCAGCCATGACGACAGCAGATCCAAGAAGGATAGCCATGGTGATACTGAAAATGATTTTCTTCATCTTGTTCATGATGGGTTTCTCCGGTCGTTTCAATGTAGTGTATTCGGGTGGTGATTATAAAATGCCATTTCGAGGTTCACAATGATGATCCGCATGCCCATGCCAAACAGTGGATTGGCCAGCACCCAATGCCAAGGGCTGTCCGGTGGAGTGCAAAAGTGAAAATAGGGGGGCTGGTTGTAGACGGACGGATGGGTCGTCCATCCTGCGGATCTGCGATGACCGGCAAGCTACCGCGAAACTGAAGCCTGGTTCTGATCCGGGATCAGTGGGCCGTATGCGATCCAGTTGGCGCCCCAGAGAGGATTCGAACCTCCGACCTGCCGCTTAGGAGGCGGCTGCTCTATCCGACTGAGCTACCGGGGCGTGACGGGGATGGTCTGGGATTCTAACGGATTCTGTCTATCGGAGTTGATCCAGCAATCGATATAATGGCATGGCTTGCGGATAAACGACGGTTTCTGTCATCTGATGATCGCATTATGCCATTGGGTTGCTCCACTCCCGGATCGCCACCGATCTGATAGTAAAACTCTCATCAGTCCCATATAAAAGAGCAATTTTGATTAACCTGAACACATCGCCTGGCGGGCTCATGCGCCAGAGGAACGGACCATGGTACAGGAATCTATTCCCATTGCCTTGATCAAGGGCGACGGGATCGGGAGTGATGTTTGCGATGCCGCCTTGCGGGTGATCGCTGTCGCTGAGGATGTCTGCGATCATGACCTGCTGACTTTTCGGGAAATCCGGGCGGGAGCAGATTATTATGTGGACACTGGCCGGGATATCGAACCCGGTGGCGAGATGGTGGCAGAGGAATGTGCAGCGGTGTTTCTCGGGGCGATTGGACTGCCGTCAGTTCGACATCATGACGGAACTGAAATTTCCCCCCACCTTCGTCTGCGTGACCGGTACCAACTGTACGCCGGAATTAGACCGGTCAAGGCGTATCCCAATACCCCCCATCGATTGGCGGATCCCCGGGCATCCGACATTGATCTGGTGATTCTTCGTGAATCCACAGAGGGATTGTTCTACTCCGCGGCAGTCCATGGGCGTAGCCGGATCGAAGAGGATCATGCGGTGGAAGACACCTTGAGGATTACGCGGGGAACGACGGAGAAATTGCATCGTTTCGGATTTCGTCTAGCCGCCAAACGCAAGCAGGAAGGGCATCGCGGTCGGCTGACCTGTGTCGACAAGGCCAATGTATTCGCTTCGATGGCGTTTTTCCGTCGCCTATTCGATGAAGTTTCGCAAGAGTTTCCCGACGTTGATCGGAGCTACAATTATGTCGATGCACAGGCACTGGATCTGATTCGAAGACCATGGGATTTCGATGTTCTGGTCACTGAGAATATGTTTGGCGACATTCTGTCTGATTTGGCAGGCGGGTTGGTAGGGGGTATGGGCATGGCCCCTTGTGCCGAGATTGGCGACACGATTGGACTGTTTCAACCGGCTCACGGTAGTGCACCGGATATCATGGGGCAGGATCGGGCGAATCCGGTGGCGGCAATCTTGAGTGGGGCCCTGATGTTGGATTATCTGGGTGAAAAGATGGCGAGCCGTCCCTTGGATGAGGCAGCCCGTGTGATCCGGGATGCCATTCAATGTGGATTTGAAGATAACCGTCTGCGTCCCATGGAGTTGGGGGGCGAGATGGGAACCGAGAAAATGGTCGAGGAAGTGGTATTGATTCTGAAGGGACTATGACCCCGTCCGACCATTGGGGATCCGATGGGCTGGAAAGGCGGGGATGATTATCTTGTAGGGACCCATCATAGACGATTTTGCCGGAGCAGCGGATTCGGCCAGTACCTTGTCCAAGGCGGCATGAGGGCCATTCGGGTGATTGATGTGCCAAAACCGATTTGCTCTTGGTAAGGTGTCAAGGCCACAGTGATACTCGAGAGTGACGCCGCACCGGAAAATAGGCGAGTGAAGATTCGAGACAGGTCATCGGATCGCATCAGGGGTTGGGTGTTGAGCAGTTTTCTGCAAGTGCTGTTCGACCTTCGATTCAACCGCGACCAGCAATATCGGACCGGTTGGTGATGCGTGGCAGGATGAACTGGGAGTCCGGCTTGCGATCATCTCTTATGGGGTCATAAGTACCGCACCTTGACTCGAAATCAGGTTCACGCACTAGAAAGGAGATTTGCCCCGTCAAGGCCTGATGGCTCGGTACCATCCCGAGCGACATCGTCACAAGCAAATCCTTTTTTCAAGGGACGATTCGGGGAAAGCTCCATGTGGTTCAGTTTCCGTTTTGTCGACAGAAATAGCCGGCCAGAAACTCATCGAATGACAGGGTGTCGCTTGACTCGTTGATGGCCTGGCGTTTTAGCGACTCTGTCGCTTCCTGGCGATACCGTTTCAGGATATCGGGATGGATCTTCCACTCCTTGAAATAGCGCTCATGTTTTTCCGCCTGATGCATCGCAAAGGAAAAAAAGCTGTCGAATTCATTTTGGATGCAATCCACGATCATGGCAGATGTCGTTTGGGCGGGATTTTCGATGCGGGCACGTTGAGCCGACAGGGCATGATGATAGTGATGATCTCCACAGATACCGTCGAGTAGGGTTGCAAGATCCGCCATCTGGTCCAGCAGGTTCATGGCGGCTTCGGGGAAAGCGACTTCTTCATGATCGAAGTGCAGGGTCAGGTCGGGATTCCGCCCCTCCATGACCACTCGGTGTCGATTTTCGGCGGCTTGCTGACGTTCCTGTTCGCTGATGGGTGAATTGTCACTGAACAGGCAATATAGAAGGAACAGATCGAAGAAGCGGATCGTCTGGGCACAGATGCCAATGGGTACAAATGGATTCAGATCCAGACTCCGTACCTCCACATACTCGACCCCTCGGTCCCGTAAGGCATTGGAGGGACTTTCTCCGGAATGGGCGATCTGTTTTGGCCGAATCACGGCATAGAATTCATTCTCAATCTGCAGGATATTCGGATTGAGTTGCTGATGGACGCCGTCGGAAATCAGTGGAATCGATTCGTAGGGCAACCAGGGGGTCTGCATGGCCTGACGAAGTGTGGCGACATACTCGTCCAGACTGTTGTAGCAGATCTCGAGTGTCGATTGCACATCATTGCTGTATCCCAGCCCGCTCAAGCGAAGCGAGGTGGCATGGGGCGCATAGAAACTGTGTTCCTTGAGCACCTGAAGGTGGTGTTGTCGTCCCTCAAGGAAGGTTCGGCAAACGGCCGGCGAGGCACCGAAAAGATAACAGACCAGCCAGGCATGCCGCAGAAAGTTGCGCGTCAATACAAAGTAGCTGGCCGACCGTGCCATGACCAGCCGCTCTGGTTGATCGGTGCCAACGAATTCGTTCCAGAAAAGCTCGGGAAGGGAGAAGTTATAGTGAATTCCCGCGATGGCCTGCATGAGTCGACCATAGCGATGTCCCAGGCCCCGACGGTAGGCTTCTTTCATCTTGGCGGCATTGGAATGGCCATATCGGGCAATGGGGATAGCTCGTTCTCCCAGAACGATACAGGGCATACTGTTCACCCACAGCTTTTCGTTTTCCAGATTCTGGTAGGTGTAGTGATGAATATCGGTCAACTCCCGCAGGAGACTGTCGATATCGGTATGGATGGTCGTCACAAACTCCAAAAGCGCTTCGGAGAAGTCGGTCGTGATTGAGTGATGGGTCAGCGCCGAGCCGAGTGCCCGAGGATGGGGAGTCTGGGCCAAGGTGCCGTCCGGATTGACCCGAAGGCTTTCTTTCTCAATCCCACGTCGCAAGTGGCAAAAGTGTGACTCGAGGCCGCCGGCTACGATCCTGGACAGCGCTTGGTCAAGCATTGGGCTCACGGGACTACTTCTGTTCGGGGAAGCGGAGATTGAACTTTTGGGGCAGAAATTGCAATATCTGTCGAGCAATAAAGTCATCCATTATGGATTACCCTTTCTGCATGCAGAATCAGTCATACATAAATCGGGAGTTTTCTGTGGCACCGATGATGGATATCACGGACCGACATTGTCGGGCATTCCTGCGGCTGTTCTCACGTCACACCCGGCTGTATTCCCAGATGATCGTTTCCGGCTCCTTATTGCATGGGAACCCAGATCGTTTCCTGCAATTCGATCCCAGTGAACATCCCGTGGCGGTCCAATTCGGCGGGTCAGACCCGATCGAACTCGCCCACTGTGCCAGACTGGCCGAAGACTGTGGATATGATGAAGTCAATCTGAATGTTGGATGTCCCAGCGATCGGGTGAAGAAAGGCCTGTTCGGTGCCTGCCTGATGGCCCACCCGGAACTGGTGGCTAATTGTGTCGCAGCGATGAAATCCGTTGTGAGCATTCCGGTGACCATCAAGACCCGCATCGGCATTGACGAGCATGACAGTTACGCGGCATTGACCGATTTCGTTCGCATCAATGCCGATGCTGGGTGCCACCATTTCATCATTCATGCCCGAAAGGCCTGGCTCAATGGATTGAGTCCGAAGGAAAACCGGACCGTTCCACCACTTCAGTACGATACCGTCTACCGGTTGAAAAAGGATTTTCCCCAGCTTCGGTTCACCCTGAACGGTGGGGTGACCGATCTGGATCAAACCAGAGAATATCTCACTCGGGTGGATGGCGTCATGATGGGGCGGCAGGCATATCTCGACCCTTGGCTTCTGACGAAGGTCGATAGGACCCTGTTCGGTGACCATGGGGATGAAGAGCCGAAATCCCGTGGTGATATCGTCATGCGCCATCTGTCCTACATCGAACGGGAATTGTCCAGGGGAGTCCATCTTCGGCATATGTCCCGACATATGCTGCAACTGTTTCATGGGCAGCCTGGAGCAAAATCCTGGCGCCGTCATCTCTCTGAACATGGTGCCCGACGGGACGCCGGCATTGAAGTCATTGAGCAGGCATTGCAGTACGTCAACGGATGATATGGGTCGCATGCCTGTCGTCAACAGGGGGACCTTTCGCGCCACACCATGAGCAAAGACCGATATGGCGAAGCTCGAGTGACGGAAGGGTCATGTTATTATTCCGCCTGTTGTTCGACTGATCCCTATTCCGGCAGGAGTGGGTCGTTCGCGGCACAGGCGCTTTGAGCCAGGAGGCGTTGCCCACAACTGGTGCCATTCGGTCGTCGAGACCCCACTGTGGAAATGTTGACTCACATCTCCCGGGATGAGGGGTCCGATCGGTTCGGTGTATCATGTTTCAGAGTGGGGAGATGAGCGGCACTCAGCTAAAATACAATGTGAGTGCGCAGGAGCAGTGGAGTTCCCAATGTCTGGAGCGTAGATGATCAGAGTCCCGTCCCGAGATCGGTGAAGCGTGTATGGTTTCCGGAAATCTGTTCGCCGGTTGGCTTGAAGTGTCGGAAATCATCCGGCTGGAAGTTTTTCTGGCCGGCTTCACCTTGATCGCCGGGCTGGAGCGGCTGCTGCCATGCCGCCACCATGGATGGAAAGGCCGGATATCCAGTCATACGGGGATTCAACTGCTCAATGTCCTGGTGCAGTTGGTCTTGCTGTCTGTCGCCCCGTTGACCCTGTCCGCCATCGCACTACTCGCACTGTTCAGTCAGTCTGGCATTTTGCACCACCTGCAGATAGGCCTGTGGCCAAAGATTGTGATGGCTTGGCTGGTGCTGGATTTGGCATCGTACTGGTGGCACCGAATCTGGCATACTGTGGATTGGCTCTGGAGATTTCACCGGATTCACCACCTGGATCCGGTGCTGGATGTGCTGACCACCTTTCGGACGCACCCTGTGGAAACCATCCTGACCATTTTATTCAAGGGGGGCGTGGTTTTCCTGCTGGGCGTGCCTCTGCTCGGCGTTATCTTATATGAAGTGATCGTACTTTTGATGGTGTTGTGGATTCATGCCAATGTCCGGATTCATCCCGGTGTCGACCGATGGCTGGCATGGCTATTGGTGACTCCGAGTGTACACCGACTTCATCATAGGGCACTCCAATCGGAATGTGCCTGTAATTTCGGATTGGTGTTGACGATATGGGATCGAGTGTTTGGCACCTATCGGACCCCGGGCGATGAAAAACTGACCGGTCCTGGTATGACTTCAGTTGGTCAGGCCGATGCAAGCACATTGACAGGAATGTTAATGTTGCCATTTAGACAATCTTCCTTGCGGTGAGTGTTATGACCATCGACCGAAAGCTGCTCGAAATATTGGTTTGTCCGATCACCAAACAGCCGGTTTCGGTACTTTCTGGCGCAAAATTCGATGCCCTGAATCAGGCCATCCAGACCGGAAAGGTCGTGAACCACGGTGGTCAGCGGGTCACCGAGCCACTGCGTGAAGCCCTGATCACGAAAAGCGGCGGTGTGGTCTATCCGGTCATTGATGGCATTCCGGTCATGCTGGAAGATGAGAGTATTGACAGCCTCCAATTTGAGAACTGAACAAGCCACCACGGGGTCAGGCGTCGTCACAATCTGGTGAGATTGCAAGGTGATCAGCCGCCGGATTGAAGAAGATCCATTCTGGCATTATCCTCTGGGTTGCCCTTCGGAGATTCGCTTGGTAGTGATCTCAGCAGATCCATGCACATGAGGTCGAGTGGATGGGGTTCTGTGCCTGTGAACAATGTCTCCACCCGGATACCAAAGATCAATTGCTGGACATTCTTCAGGTCCGATCAGGATCAAGGCCTGTGAGATAGCCATTGATGACGAAAGCACCTTGCGGGCTATCTTCAGTGATCGGCTTGAAATCGCGGCCAGATATTTGATAAGGTGGCGAACAAGGCTAGGGTGCGTCTCTTGGGTATATGTTGGACTGACACTATTGATGTACTTAGGGGGTGCCTTCAGGATTAGGTCCGTGCTAACAAAATTGTCTATTTCAGGAAAAAAATCTGCTCGGATGCGGAGTTTTGCAAGAGGCTCGCCCAAATTTAACCGCCAACCGGTTGCAGTCCGTGCCCCATACCATACGACAGAAGACCATTCACCGCACACCACCAATCTTCGTGAAATATGTGGATTCCCTTCATGAACTGGCTCGGTCGGGTGAGCAGGTCAACAGTTCACAGTGGCAAGAGAAACTCACACACTGCCTAAACGGTGAGCCTGGCCGCATCCTTCGTAAGGAAGTGGCTCCAGATGATCTGCGGCGACAGGGCGCTTTTTTCACCAGTGCCAGGCTGGCGAACAGACTAGCGAACACGGCATTTCCAAAAGCGTCTACTAACATGACCTGTTTTGATCCGGCGTGCGGGGTTGGGGATTTGCTTCTTGCAATCGCCTCCAGATTGCCTTTGGGTCGGACTTTCTCTGATACGCTGGAAATATGGGGAAAGCTGATCGGAGGATACGATATATCCCCTGATTTTGTCCGCTTGGCCAAGATTCGTTTGACACTCTTGGCCGCTAAACGGTCTCGAGTGTATCCACCCCTTGACCCCGATGCGCTAGCTGGGGTATTTCCCAACATTGTAGTTGGAGACTCTTTGGACCTATCAAGAAGACTACCCAAGACAGATGTCATCGTGATGAATCCACCCTTTGGATACGTGACTTCCCCTGACGGTTGCTGTTGGGCGCAGGGTCGTGTAAATCATGCTGCGGTATTTATGGATCGGGTGATCCGCGATGTGCCGCAGGGAACACGAATAGTCACAATTTTGCCGGATGTCCTGCGGTCCGGCAGTCGCTACACGGCATGGCGTGAAATGATACGGACATCTGGACATTTGATTTCCGAAAGCCCCCTAGGGTTGTTTGACCAATGGACTGATGTAGACGTGTACCTCCTCCATTTTAGGAAAGACACATCTCCGAACGGAATCAGTGTAGAGCACAAGGTGGTAAAAAACCCGACTTGTGGTGTTGGCAAACGCTTCCAGATTCATGTCGGCCCGGTTGTGCCGCATCGTCATCCTGAAACGGGGCCGCTTGTCCCGTACATTCATGCCCGCTCAATCCCACCCTGGGGCGAGTGTGACGAAATCAGAGAAACTCGTAGATTCGCAGGGCGTCTCTTTACTCCTCCTTTCGTCACTGTCCGGCGAACATCTAGGCCGGATACTGGCAATCGTGCCATTGCAACCTTTTTTCAGGGCAACCATCCGGTCGCCATCGAAAACCACCTGATTGTACTCCTTCCCAAGGACGGGACTATCCAGTCCTGCCGACAATTGGTGCAACAGTTACGTTCGCCGCGGACCGACGCCTGGCTAAACTCACGGCTGCGTTGTCGACATCTGACCACGCGGGCATTGGCCGAGATGCCCTGGTGGCGCATGCCATGACATCTGCACATCTTAGATTCTCCACAGAAATCGTTAGACGACTCGGTGAAGAACTCAATCCAACACTGGACAAAGGGATTCTGGAACTCGTCAAGAACGCCTATGACGCGGATGCAACCGAGTGTCGCGTGGTGCTTTCGGATGTAGATGAGCCAGGCGGTTCAATCATTGTTGAGGACAACGGTGATGGCATGTCCGTGGACGAGATTGCCAACGGGTGGTTGGTTTTGGGGCATTCATCAAAGACATCATCCCGCCGAACCAAGTTCGGGCGGGTCCCCGCTGGCAGCAAAGGTCTGGGTAGGCTTGCTGCGTTACGGATGGGACAGGTCGCTTCGCTTTCAACGGTGTCAAGGGAACAGCCCGGTCGCTTGCACAAACTGGTTATCGACTGGAGGGAGTTCGACCAGGTTGGGTTTGTGAATGAATACGATCTCGAGATCAAATCCAACGATTGTGAGGAAGATACCGGGTCAGGTACTAGGGTGGTGATCAAGCATCTTCATGCGTGCTTTGGCCGCAACTCCATCAAGCGCCTCGCCCGAGAACTCATTCTTCTTGCCGACCCCTTCTCCAATAATCTGGTTTCATTCCAGCCACAACTTCGTGCACCCGAATTCCAAGACTTAGAACAACTCGTTCACAATCGGTACTTCGACGAAGCGGACTACCACCTCCACGCCTCATTGACGAATACGGGGGAAGCCTTTGCTCAGGTCAAGGACTGGAAAGGACAAACCCTGTTTCAGGCCGAACACGATGACATAGCCAACGGCAAAACATATTACAGTTCTCCGCCAGCAACATTCGATTTGTGGGCATTCATACTGAAGGGAGAAAATTTTGCGGTCCGTCACACATCAGTACAGGAGGTCCGCCGGTGGCTAGCCGAATTCGGTGGCGTGCATTTCTTCCTGAACGGTTTGAAAGTGCAACCATATGGAGGACTGGATGACGATTGGCTCAGCATGAACCTCCAGCGAGTGCGAAGCCCGGAAGAGCGTCCTGGAACCAACACGTCAATCGGGCGTATGGTGGTATGCGACAAAGAAAACCAGCTTGTCCAAAAGACGGATCGATCCGGATTCATCGAAGATGGTCCTTTCATGGAACTACGCACCTTTGCACAGAATTGCATGGACTGGATGGCGAACCGAAGGCTTGAAGAGGCTGAGCGACGGCGTCAAAATGCTCGTACGAAAGCTCCTAAACGTTCCAGCAGGGCAAAGAAACATATGGAAGAAGCGATTGCCGCAATACCTCGACCGGTTCGGGAGGACATTCAAAAGGCGTTCTCCACCTATGAGTCATCCCGTGACCGGCAGATAGATACTCTACAGAAAGAAGTTCAGCTCTATCGAACGCTTAGCACCGCCGGTATCACAGCGGCCACATTCGCTCACGAATCCAGCGCCAGTCCCTTCAAGATCATCTCGCAGTCCATCGCCGCAATTGATCGCCGTGCCAAAAAACACTTAAGCAAAATCTACGCAGATCAATTCAGAAATCCGATTGAGGGTATTCAACATGCCTTGGGTAGTCTCAACGCATTGAGTATTGCCACGCTGAAACTGCTTGATCACGACAAGCGACGGCTCTCGCGGGTCAATTTGCATGTATTGCTGCAAGATGTCCTGAACACATATCGACCCTTCCTGAAAGGTCGAGACATCCGAATCATTAAGTCACTGGCTTCAGCCGAGCCGTTCCTCCGAGGACGACCCGCATCAGTCGAATCTATTGTGACAAACCTCCTGAATAATTGCGTTGCAGCATTCGAGGATGCCGCCACAAAAGACCGGACCATTACAATTTCCACCCGGATTTCCGGACGCAATTGGTCCCTGTCGGTTAGCGACAGCGGTCCGGGAATCTGTGGAATTGGTAAGTCCGAAATTTGGTTGCCAGGTCGCACCACACGTAAGAATGGTACGGGGCTGGGACTCGCGATCGTCCGTGACGCCACCACTGATCTTGGTGGCTACGTTGAAGCCTCTGAGCACGGTCCTCTCGGCGGTGCTACCCTCACTGTCCACCTCCCGATTCTTGGTAGTCATGATCCATCTATTAGACAGGACAATTGAAAAAGTATTGATAGTGGACGACGAGCCACAAGCCCGTCAGGCCCACACATATGCCATTGAGGACATGGGCCTGAAGCCGGAACCAGTGGAGGGCCCACTAGAGAATCTTCAGAAGTTCATCCACTCGATCAAGGAGAACACTGTCGTGTTGTCCGACTTCCATCTAAAGAAGAAATCTTACGCGAACTGTAACGGGGATCAGTTGGTCGCCATGTGTTTCCAAGCCAAGATTCCCAGTGCTCTGTGCACGACCATCGAAGATGCACCGATTCGACGCGACTGCTTGAGATATATCCCGGGGCTTATCGACGTGGGAACTCCCGATTCATCGCTGCTGCGCCAGGCATGGGAGAAATGTGCAAAGGAGCTAGACAATCACCTCGGGCCCACCCGACGCCCATGGCGTACGTTGGTGCGAATAGACGATGTTGACAACGATCACCAATGTATACACGTCGTAGTTCCTGCATGGGATGTTGAACGCAAGGTGCGGATCGATATAGATAACCTACCACTGGAGATACAGAAACTGATCCAACCAGACCGCCGCTTTCACGCCCTCGTGAATACCGGTGCAGAAAACTACCATGAATTGTTCTTTGACGCATGGGAGACAAGATAAAGGCATCCAAGAGATTGCGTCGGCATCTGTGCTTTCTGGATGTCGGACACGGAAACGCTGCGGTATTGATCGCCGGAGTAGAGAATGTGGTCGTCATTGATGTCGGACGGCAGAGTGCGCTTTCTGAATTCCTTTTTGAACAAGGGATTACCCATATTCAGTCCATCTACATATCACATGCCGATGCAGACCACATCGGCGGACTCATCGGCATACTCGCAACACGCGAAGTCTCCATTGGAAGAGTAATCCTCAATTCCGACGGTTCCAAACAGACCAGGTTATGGGATGATCTTCTCTACGAACTGAATGAATCCTGTCAATCAGGATCAATCAAGTTAGAAATCGGCCTGGTTTCCGGGCACAAAGAGTGCCTCCCCGGAAGTATACAGATCGAAGTTCTCGCGCCCAGCCGATATTTGGCCGCAAAGGGCGCTGGTAGCACAGACCGGTCTGGTTCCAGGATAACTTCCAACTCAATCAGTGCGGTTATCTCCATTTCTGTCCATGGCTCAAGGTTCGCCTTGCTACCCGGCGACCTGGATGGTGTCGGCTTCAGAGATTTGATGGCTAGTTCTACCAATCTTCAGGCACCGATTCTTATCTATCCCCATCATGGGGCGCTTCCAGGCAACATGGTTCCTCATAAATTTGACGATACCCTACTTGGGGCAGTTTCTCCTGAGCTTGTTGTGTTTTCAATCGGACGTGGGCGTTACACCACGCCAAATCCAGGTACAGTCAGGTTGCTTCGATCAAAATTCTCCAATACTCGAATCATCTGCACACAGCTTTCCGAGCACTGCTCGGAGAGGCTGCCAGCCGTTTCGCCAACTCACCTATCCCGCGTTTTTGCGAGGGGGCGCACTGGGAATTTGTGTTGTGGCGGCACGGTGGTCGTTTCCTTGGCGAACCGTAACGATATATGGCCAAAACAGTCACTACACGCTCAGTTTATTCGTGATCATGCCAAGACAGCTCTCTGTACCTAATGCATATTACTCCTGATGCTCGAATGATCGGGTGCTCACGGAGATTCGGTATCGGAAAGTCTTGATCCCCCCTTTATTTTGGCAGATATGAGCGCACATGTCCGACCCGCCCAACTCACCGCTGATGCCCCAGCTTTGGATTGTCTGCCGGGGTCGATCAATTGCGTTTGCGCAGCCCGACTCCTCGCATCAACTTGCGATGTCGTTTACTGGTCAGACGGTCATGGGCATATTGTGCCTGCTTCATCTGGCAGCCGACCTCATTCTGCGTTTCCGGGTGGCGCTGGACATAAGTGCCATCCGGCTGCATATCCCAGGCATTCCGCTGGTCATCCAGCAGTGTGTCCAGAATCAGGCGGAGTTCTTTTTTCAGCGGCTTCTTGATAACGCTCGTCACCATCTCGACACGACTTTCCAGGTTGCGGCTCATCAAGTCTGCCGAACCAATCAGGTATTCTTCCTCGCCCCCATTGCGAAAATAGAATATTCGACTGTGCTCCAGAAAACGCCCCACGATGCTGATCACACTGATGTTGTCCGAGATGCCCGGTAGGCCAGGGCGAAGACGACAGGTATCGCGTACGATCAGTTCAACCCGCACGCCGGCACCGGATGCCCGATACAGCGACCTGACGATGTCATGGTCCTCAAGCGCATTGGTTTTCATCTGGATGAGCCCCGGTGTCTCCTTGCTGTGGAGCTGGATTTCCCGATCGATTTTGGCCAAGAGCGCTTTTTTCAGATGCTTGGGCGAGGGGAGTATCCGGCGGTAGAGGCGTCGTGGGGTATAACCGGTCGTCAGGTAGTTGAAAAATTCGGTGACATCGTGACCGATATCCTCCTCGCAGGTCAGGATGCCGACATCGGTGTAGGTGCGGGCAGTCCCCCCATGGTAGTTCCCGGTTCCGATGTGAACATATCGGCGCAGGCCGGAAAAATCCTGTCGCACGACCAGGATGACCTTGCTGTGGGTTTTCAGGCCCACGACCCCATAGGTCACATGAATCCCGGCTTGCTCCATACGCTCTGACCAACGGATGTTGGCGGCCTCGTCGAACTTTGCCTTGAGTTCCACGACCACCGCCACCTGCTTGCCATTTTGTGCCGCATCAATCAGCAGATCCACAATCCGCGTTTCCTCGTCCGTGCGATATAGCGTCATCTTGATGGCCCGTACCTTGAGATCCCGCGAGGCTTCCTTGAGAAAGCGCACGACGGTTTGGGTGAAGGATTCATAGGGGTGTTGCAGCAGCAAGGTTTCGGCGTCGCGGATGCTGTAGAAGATACTGCGCTGAGTGTCCTGCAGACGGTAGTGAATCGCGGGGTGGTGTGCCGGGTCATGAAGCTCCGGCAAGGGTAGGGATACGAGCTCGAACAGGTTGCGCTGCGCCATCAGGGTGGAAGTCTCGAAGACATCCGTTTTGGTGTTCAGCCCCAGTTCGGCTGCCAGCAGACCTTTACGGACTTCGTTCATGCCTTCGTTGACCACGACTCGGACGATGGGGGCAATGCGTCGGTCCCGAAGTTCGGATTCAATCAGTTCCAGCAGATCATTGGCCCCCGATTCAGCCCGTTCAGTGGCCGCATTTCGGGCAACAAAAAAGAAGTCATGGGCAATGACCGTGATTTCCGGAAAAAGGATATCCAGGTTGTGGGCGATAATCTGCTCCAGCGGGACATAGTGATATTGATCCGAGATCTGAAGGAATCTCGGCACACCGACCCCGACGGGCACCTTGACCCGGGCCAGACCGAGGTCTTTATCACTACCGCCTCGAGTGGAGTTGTCTTGCAGGGTGACCAGAATGTTCAGGGACAGATTGGAAATGAAAGGAAATGGATGCGCCGGATCCACCACCTGAGGGGTAATCAAGGGAAAGATATTATTCAGGTAATGGTTGCGCACCTGTTCCTTTTCCTGAGGCTCCAAGTCGAGATAATTGCGGATTTGGATGTCATATGTCATGAGTTCCTGGAACAACCGGGGCAGTTCCCGGTCCCGGATGGTTTCGATATGGCGGACCAGTTCCCAACACTTGTCGAGTTGGTCTTGTGGCGTCCGACCATCGACCGTCAGTTCGCTCACACCGGTCGCGACTTGCAGTTTGAGACCGCCAATCCGCTTCATGAAGAATTCGTCCAGGTTAGCAGCAAAGATCGCAAAGAACTTGAGTCGTTCAAGAAGTGGTGTTCTGGTGTCAAGCCCTTCATGTAACACCCGTCGATTGAACTGCAACCAAGTCAGCTCACGATTCAAATAGAGAAGGGGATTGTCGAGGTCAGTCGACTGGACGTGGGTAGGTGCCTTGGCAGTGTCGAGATGATGGGAGGGGTTGCGATTTCGCGCAGGCTGACCAATCCTTGAGCACCCGAGACTGGATGGACTGTTCTCGGTCAATGGACCTTCCTGCAGAGAATTTTGTTCGATACTGGCCACGGGTGCAATTTCAATCAAGGCAATGCGAGAAAGGAATTGTAGCCGAATATATGTGATAAAGCCTGTGGAGTTTGAGAGGGTGACGCCTGTTTCGACTGGGATATTGCAATTCATTCGATATTCAGCGATAGTAAACAGATTGCCAACACGGGAGATCTCGCGACCGCGATGAACGACACCTCCGGGTCGAATTGCGACCTGAAACCCGACCAAACCCTGCGGTATGCAACAGTTGCTGTCACAACTTGGCCAGTACTGGGTGTCTGTGATCCACTTCTTCACTTTCGACCCGGCCCTGCTGTTAGAGCCGGACATGATTGTCCGACTTTGCTTGCAGGCGTTATTGCTTGCGGGCTCCGCCTTTTTCGCAAGTTCTGAAACCGCTCTCTTTTCCCTGTCGAGACTGGACCTGCAACAGCTTCGACGAGAAAGAAATCCTCGCGCCGAAACTATCCATGCCTTGCTGGATCAGCCCCGTCGGCTGATCATCTCGATTCTTTCCGGGAACGAACTGGTCAACATTGCCGCCTCGATCAACATGGCCGGCATCCTGGTCTCGTTGTATGGTGGGGAAGATGCTGGCTGGATCAATCTGATCGTGATGGTGCCGCTGCTGCTGTTGATTGGAGAATTGACGCCCAAAGCCATCGCGGTGTCCAACCCGGTGCGGTACAGTGCCCGCATCGTGGCGGTGCCATTGAAGTTGTGGGTACAGTTGATCGCCCCGGTCATCTGGCTGGTCCGGGGGGTTGCCGAACGGATCACCATCTGGATCGTCGGAGAGGCCAAGACGGCGGACAACATTCTGCAAGTGGACGAGTTTCTCAACTTGGTGGAGCAGGTTTCCAAGGAAGGCGTGCTGGATGCCACCGAACGAGCCTTGATCTATAACCTGCTGGATGCCGGAGAGACAGAAATCGTCGAGGTGATGACCCCGCGCACCCAGATGGCCTTCATCAACCACGACATGCCCTTTGGGGAGGTGGTGGAAAAATTCATTGCCTATCGCCATCCCCGGGTTCCGGTATTCAAGACACATCGAGACAACCTGGTGGGATTCCTGCATGCCGAAGATATCCTTCGTCTGGTCCTGGACGACCAGAATCTCGATCAGATCTTGATTGAGGAGGTGATGCATCCTCCCGTGGTCGTGCCGTTGACCAAGAAAGTCGACGAAATGTTCGACTTTTTTCAGCAGCATAAAGTTCGTGCCGCCGCCTGTCTGAACGAGTTCGGTGGAGTGGATGGTTTCATTACCATGCGCGGAGTGCTGAGTTACATTTTTGGTGACATCAGTGGTGGGACACCCGCCACGGCGAAGTTGTATACGGAAAAGGATATCAATATGTATGACGTACCCGGGGAAATGCGGTTGACGGATTTCGATGATTTGACCAATTTCGGCATCTGGGACCCCAGGATGACGACGATCGGTGGGGTGGCGTTTCGGCATTTGGATCGTTTGCCGAAAAAGGGGGATCGCGTGGCATTCGATGATATCCAGATGGAGGTGCTCGAGATGGATGAACACCGGATCGTGAAGGTGAGGGTTGCCCAGGGTGTGGATCTCAGTGACGTGACCGATAAAAGCGACGTTCATGTGACCGAGCAAGAGGACCTCAAGGACCAGACACTGAACCGTCCAGATGCCGAGGAAGTGGAAGAAGGGATTGATGAGGAATTGGAGATCATCAGCGAGGACGAAGTGGACCAATTCGAAGACGATCCCGTGGAATCGGGATCTCAACGTATCCAACGTACAGGAACAGAGCCATGACGACCGTTCTCATCGTCCTGCTGATTGTCTTTCTGTTGCTCCTGAAGGGCTTTTTCTCGGGTTCGGAAATTGCGCTGGTCAATTGTGACAAGGTGAAGCTGAATGCCCGCGCCAATCAGGGGGACAAGGGTGCCCGGAAAGTGCTGCAACTTTACAAGACGCCGGAAATCATGCTGGGAACCACGCTGGTGGGGACCAATATAGCCACCGTTGCCCTGACCACATTGGGAACCATCCTGTTCATTCAACTGCTGGGAGAGGGGGGCGAGTTCTGGGCTTTCGCCATCGGTACGCCGGTGCTGTTGATTCTGGGTGAGATTGTGCCCAAGAGCATCTATCAGCAGAAATCCGATCAGGTCGCACCGCTGGCGATCTATCCGCTCAGACTGTTTTCCATTTTGTTTTATCCTGTGATCTTCGTTTTTTCCCGCATTGCTCGTTTGTTCGCGAGAATGTTTGGAGGTGGCAAGGTGGAGCAGAATGTGTTCATGACTCGTGAACAGATTCGGTCGGTGGTCGAGATGACCGAGATGACATCGGAGTTGAATGCGTTCGATCGTAGTCGAATCAAGCGGGTCATCCGGTTTGGTGAAACTACCGTAGGAGAGGCCATGATTCCGATTAGTGAAGTCACCGCCATTGAAAGGAACCGAAAGATCCTTCGTGCGGTCGCTTCAGTTCGCCGATATGGATTCAACCGGCTGCCGGTATACGACACCAACATCAGTAACATCATCGGCATCGTGACGTTGACCACATGGGATCTGATGGACAAGTCCTTGCCGAACAAGGCGCTGTCGGAGTTGATTCAGCCCGCCTACTATGTGCTACCGTTCCAGACCATCGATCAGTTGTTGCCGATCCTCAGAAAGCGGAATGATCATATGGCGGTGGTGGTGGATGAGTTTGGGTCCGCCATCGGGATCATTACCATGGAGGACATTGTGGAGGAGGTCGTGGGAGATATCGATGTCGGATATGATTTTGAGGAATATATGCCCCGTCGTCGGCATATTTTCGAGAAACTGGACGAGGGGGTCTATCTGCTGGATTCACGGATGTCGGTATCCGATGTCAATGATATTCTGGAAACGAACCTGAACACCAAAAGCAGCCATACCATCGGTGGTCTGATCATGGCTCAACTGGGAAGAATTCCGGCGCAGGGCGAGGATATCGTGGAACAGGGATACCGATTTGTGGTGGAAGCCACCACGGACCGGGCGGTGCAGAAGTTGCGTGTCGAACCAGTTGCCTAAACGAGAACCGGTTCGTTGTTGGAGCAGGAGCTCAAATTTACCGTCGAAAATCGCTCGGTGCTGGATGCAGTACTGGCCTCCTCGTTGATCAAAACCCTGATTACCGGGGATCCAGACCCGGTCGCGGAACGGTTTCAGGGGTTCTACTACGACACGCCGGATTGGGCATTGGAACGTCAAAAGTGTTCCTTGCGGGCAAGACGGGAAGGTGACCGGTTTCGGGCCGCCCTCAAGATGCCTGGTCGCATTGTCGAGGGTTTGTCTATCCGAGAGGAGTACGAGGCCGATATATTCGATTGGCCGAGGACTGTCTCTGAATTCTCGGATGCGCCATTCAAAAATCGCTTGACAGCCTTGATTCCCATGGGCAGCAAACTTGTCCCAAGAGTTGAAGTCGACATGCTGCGTCGAACCGCGCAACTGTCATTGGAGAACAGTGAGGTGGCACTGATGCTGGATGAAGGGACCATTCGAGGCGGTGATCAGTCTGTTTCCTTTTGCGAAGTGGAACTCGAATTGGTTCGGGGAGCGGTGGAGGATGTCTTGGACTTGGGCAGACAACTGGAACAACAATTCTTCCTGATGCGGTCTACTCTCAGTAAACATGAAGTGGGATTGCAGTTGTGGGGAAAGCGGTATGGAGATCGATAAAAGAACCGGCTGGCTGGTCTCAGCCAACCGGATCCGGTCGCCGAATCATGATGGCCGACCGAAGGGGACGGTGGTCGACACACTGATCATTCACTGTATCAGTTTGCCACCGAATCGTTTCGGTGGTGGGCATGTGGCCCGGCTGTTCACCAATTGTCTGGATCCCAAAGCCCATTCATCCTTTGCGAACATTGGCGATTTGCGGGTGTCAGCGCATTTTTTCATTGATCGACAAGGGGAACTGACCCAGTTTGTTTCAGTCGATGAACGGGCCTGGCATGCGGGGGTGTCGCGTTTTCAGGGTCGTGAGGCAGTGAATGACTTTTCTGTCGGAGTCGAATTGGAAGGAAGCGATACCCAACCGTTTGAAGAGGCTCAGTATTCCACCCTGATTGATTTAACCCGAGATCTGCAGACAGCCTTTCCGGCGATCACCCCGGATCGAATCACTGGGCATAGCGATATAGCGCCTGATCGTAAAACCGATCCGGGTCCTTTTTTTGACTGGCACCGATATTTGGCTGATTTGATGCGCTAAACCTCCATATTGTCGCAACCCTGCCTCCCCAGTGAGTATTTCGATGCCAGCCGTTAATTGGCCTTTAATCCAGTCGGTTGTCGATGTCGTCCGAGATGTCAACGCTGACATCTTTGGTTCTTTTCGTTGGTGGGTGCGCTGTTGCAGTCACCAACAGTCATACGACCAAAGACACAAAGGTCAAGCTTTGCCCTGATTTATCTGTCAGCATATGTCAGGATGTCAACCGCACCAAAAGCATCCAGCACGGTCGGTCCGGTTCTCCCGTTTGGTTATGTCGACCTGCAACCACTCAAATGCGGTTTCGCATTTTGCCTGATGCGTGCTCATGCATATCTCCAAAGCCAGCGACTTTCTGTCTCCAGTCTCGAATGATGGATTGATTGATCATCCCCCCCGACCACAACCATCGTGAATTTCATGATGGATTTTGATCCTTTCAGTGGATGTTGCCGTTACTGGGGGTGCCGGAAATAGGGAAGGGACTTATCCGATTGTTAGTCGCAACAGTAAGATTGCTGTCCATGGGGGCAGGGCATTAGCAGGATCATAGCGAGATGATCCGGTTCAGTTCGCCGGCGGTTCCACCGGCAAGGCCCGCAGATAGTCCCCAAAAGACGGAATCGGAATGCGGTAATGATCCGGCCAGTCCCGCACCGGCGCCAGCAAGCCCGCATGCAGGGCCTGGGTCAGAAACCGGTCGAGCGATTCACCAGTCTTGCCACGGCCCCTTTCCGTCAGGGACTCAATGTCGTCGATCGACAACCGACCCCCCCGTTCTGCCGCCGCCTCGGCCAATCCCTTGTACACCCAAGCCCGGCTGGCACCCGCCGCCAGTCGGCCAGCATAATACGCCTCCTTGCGTTCCCGCCCCCGCGCCAACGCCTCCTCCAGCAGCGGGGCGTTCATCGGTCCCCCCTGATCTCGCAGCACCCGTACCGCCGCCACCGCCACCCGGTTGATATGCTGTGGCCACCCCTGGGACAACTCCGCCAGCCGGGTAACCCACCTATCCTGATCCGCTGGCGTCCCAGTGAAGCCATAGGCCTCGAAAACACGCCGAATCGCACTGGCCGCCTCGTCCGCCGGCAGCGGTTCGAGATTCACCACCCGTTCGTCGGCGAAGCGCGACAGACCGCACTGGCTGAGCACCGCCTGCGTATCACTCAAGCCGAAAAACGCTCCCACCAGTGGAATCCCCCGAGAGTCCCGGTGCAGGCAATCCAGCACATCCCGGGTCAGACGATCCACCGGCGTGTTCTGGGCCTCATCCACACACGCCACCAGATGACACCCCGACAGCCAGGACCGGGCATGCTCGAACAGCCCTTCGGCCGATCGCTCCGATGCTCTCCGACTCCAGGAGAGCCCCCCGACCGACACATCCCGGTCCGGAATCTCGCGCAGGAGTTGCCGACCCTGGTCCCGCCAATCGCCCAACACCCTAGCCACGGTCCCGGAGGCCCGCTCACGCAAGCGCTCGCTCTCCGCTTGGGCGGCTTGCACCAGCGCCCGGACCACCCGGTCGGGAAAGCGTAGGGAGCCGGGGTGCAGGTCCACCGCCACCCAAGGATCCGCCGGCGTCGAATGGCGTCTCACTGCCTCCCGGCACTCGGCCATCAGGGCCGACTTGCCCGCGCCCGGAGCCCCTTGGAACACCATCGTCCCACCCCCGACTCGACCCTCACGGAGGCTGACAGCCGCCTTGCGAAAGACTTCGAATTCGGCATGGCGACCCCGGAAGAAGGGCTCCCGACCGACTTCGGCCCGGTCCGTCTGGTCCAGCCAGATGTCGATGGGCAGGGGATCGGCCGGTGGAGGCTTGGGAAAGGGTCTTGGATTCATACCCACTATCTTACCCCAAAGGGTCGGTCCAGAACCGTGTACACGTCACAAAATGCATGGCCAATGTAGCGTTTGCCCTTTACCAATCAGGATATGGAATGAAATATAGGTCCGGGGCAAACTCTGGGTTGAAATACATTGTCTTTGTATCTGCAAATGGTCAGCTGCCACTTTCAGGCAAAACTGATAGAATGGAAGATGAACAGATTTCGTGGCACTGTGGGCAATGATCTGACATATATTTCGGTTAGGTGGTGTAGGCCGCTTCAAGGATGGCAATTCAGACAGTGGATCAGAGTATCTCATTGAAGTGCAGGCTTGGCGTTTTGTGTCATGGAAGTGGCGGCCAAGCACGACTGATGCCGCCAGAAGAATGATCATTTATTGTGCGATCACGTTACCATGGGGGCCGCCACCTATCGCCTTCTTGGCAGTCAGTAGGGTTATTGCGAATCAATTCGATAAATTTTGCTGATTTTGTATGCCATTGCACATCACCATGCGCCAACTGCAGGTATTCGAGGCAGTGGCACGTCATCTCAGCTTCACCAGGGCGGCGGAGGAACTGCATCTGACACAGCCAGCGGTCTCCATGCAGGTCAAGCAACTCGAAGCCATGATCGAGTTGCCTTTGTTTGAGCAGGTCGGCAAGAAGGTATATCTCACTGAAGCCGGAAATACCATGATGCGTCACAGTTGCATCATGATGAGACACTTGGCAGATATCGGACGGGATATCAACAGCCTCAAGGGAGTGGATGGCGGTCATCTTCGGATCTGCATTGCGTCGACAGTGAACTATTTTGCCACTCGATTGTTGCAGCGATTTTGCGATAAGTACAACAAGGTGCAGATTAGCTTGGATATCATCAATCGGGAGGAACTCATTCGTCGGCTCGAAGCCAATAAACCGGACATGGTGTTGATGGACCAGCCTCCAGAAAACCTGGATGTGGAGGTCACGGCATTTAGAGAAAATCCCCTGATTCTGATTGCCAACCCACAGCATCCGATGGCAAACGAAAGAGAAATCAGCATCAAGAAGTTGAATCAGGAGACATTTGTTTTGCGTGAGCCGGGTTCCGGTACGCGCTCGGCCATGATGCGGATCCTCGAAAAGCACGGCGTAAAGCCAACCCACAGCATCCAACTTTCCAGTAATGAGAGCGTCAAGCAAAATGTGGAAGCGGGATTGGGTCTGGCCCTGGTATCTGCCCATACGGTGCAATTGGAACTGGAGGCGAATCGGCTGGTGTCACTGAATGTCCAGCATTTTCCCGTGGTTCGACAGTGGTATGTTTGTCACCGACGTGGCAAACAGTTGACACCCACTGCCAAGGTATTTCTGGACTTCGTGATCTCCGAAGGGCGCACCCTCTGACCATGGATTCCGAGAAGGCCTTATCCACAAAGAGTGCATACTGAACCGATGTTCGAACTTCTCCGATATCGGGGAAGGGTCTATCACACCTGTGATCCCGGCTGTCGATGGGATGTGTTATGCTGGAGTTGATTCTATTTCTGCGGGTGCAATCCAATGATCGCGACCTAATGATATGGTACGCTACATGGGCAATTGGGCGTTGACTAATTGCGATGGCTGTTTTCTAATTGTGCATCGCATTCACCTCTTTACTTGGCCAGGTAGCTCAGTCGGTAGAGCAGGGGACTGAAAATCCCCGTGTCGGCAGTTCGATTCTGTCCCTGGCCACCATTCAACCCCATCAGGAAGCTGGAAACCGTGAGGAATTCTTCGGCCGACCGGCAGGCATCTTTGGGGATGAAAGGTTCTCTCATCGGGTGGCGATTCGAATGTGGAGACAGTGGATGGAGAAAGATGAAGGCCATGATTTGTCTGATCAATTCAGGGAGCAGGGGGGTAGACGCAAGCACCCTATCACCACTTGAGACGGATTGAAACACGAATATGAATACCACCGATCAGCGACAGGGAATCCGGTACGAGGCTGACGAAAAGCCACCACCAATGCTGGCGTTTGGTCTGGGAGTCCAATTGGCGATTCTCATTCTGGGCGGCATTGTACTTACGCCGGCGATCATTGTTCGAGCGGCGGGTGGGACGGAGGATTACTTATCCTGGGCGGTATTTGCCGCCGTCGCCATCAGTGGCCTGACGACCGTACTCCAGGCAATCCGAATGGGACGGTTGGGGGCGGGCTATGTTCTGGCGATGGGTACGTCAGGGGCCTTCATTGCGATCAGTGTGGCGGCACTGGCTAAAGGGGGCCCGGGACTGCTGGCCACACTGGTGGTGGTGTCCGCACTGTTTCAGTTCGTCCTGTCCGCCAGACTGTCTCTATTACGCCGAATCCTGACGCCGGCCGTTGCCGGCACGGTGATCATGTTGATTCCAGTCACCGTGATGCCGTTTGTTTTCCCGATTCTGGAAGACTTGCCGGAAGATGCGGCCAGCTCGGCCGGTCCGGTATGTGCGGTCATCACCTTGCTGGTTATCGCCACTATCACACTCACCACCTCGGGAGTATTGCGTTTGTGGGCCCCGGTAGTCGGAATCGTCATCGGCTCTATTGTAGCCGGATTCTACGGTATCTATGAGATGGCGCCTGTCATTGAGGCTTCGTGGTTTGGGCTTCCAGAGGGAGGTTGGCCTGGGTTGGATCTCAGTTTCGGACCACTTTTCTGGGCCCTTCTGCCAGGCTTCGTCTTTGTTACCTTGGTCGGGGCGATTGAGACAATTGGGGATTCAGTTGCCATCCAGCGCGTATCTTGGCGCCACCCTCGCTCGGTCGATTTTCGAGCCGTACAAGGGGCTGTGGCGGCCGATGGAATGGGCAACCTGTTGTCCGGGTTGGCGGCGACCGTTCCGAACACGACCTATTCGTCGAGTGTGGCGGTGACCGAACTGACTGGTGTGAGTGCCCGGCGTGTGGGAATCATGCTTGGCATAGTGATCATGTCCATCGCTTTCCTTCCAAAATTTCTTGCACTTGTGCTCGCGATTCCCGGACCAATCGTCGCTGCCTATATTACGGCACTGCTTTCCATGCTGTTTGTGCTTGGAATGAAGATCGTGATTCAAGATGGAATCAATTACCGAAAGGCCTTGGTTGTCGGTGTTGCCTTCTGGGTGGGGGTAGGATTTCAGCATAGTTTGATTTTCTCGGATCTGCTTTCGGGGTTTTGGCGCAGCCTTCTGGAAAATGGCATGACCGCTGGCGGCTTGGCGGCGATCATCCTGACCTTGTTGATGGAGAGTGCCGCCCCGCGTCGTCATCGACTCCAAGTTCCATTTGAGATCTCTGAACTGCCCAAAATCCGGAAATTTCTCATCGAATTCGTATCCAGACAGGGTTGGGGTAATGATATGTCCAGTCGTCTGGATGCGGCGGCCGAGGAAACATTGCTCAGTTTAATGTCACCAGCGGGAAACGAGCATGCCGAGCAGACTGATGAAAACCGTCGGTCCGTGTTGGGTCTGAAGCCCTCCACTGCTACGCAACCACTGACCGCAAAAACCAACCAGCCTCCCCGGAATCTGTCGCTGACCGCATATCGTGACGTGGAGACTGCGGTTCTGGAGTTTGTGGTTGCGCCCGGCGAGGAGAATCTGCAAGATCGGATCGCATTGATCAGTGATCGGATGGAGAAATCGAATCCTGAACGGGAGATTTCTCTTCGACTCCTGCGACATGTAGCTTCTTCGGTCCACCATCAGCAGTACTATGATACGGACATCGTAACGGTGACAGTGGAAAGCGAGGTCAAATCCTGACCATTCTGGTCTCTTGTCCAGACAATACTTTCGTTGTCGGATGTTGGCCGTCTCCCATATCCGGGCATTGTTTCTTGAGATTCCCATACCTTAATCCTTATCCACATTTCGAAAATGACCGATAACCACAGCAGGAGTATCAGGCTTGAATACGATCCATTTACTGAACTCAGTACAGCCGCCAAATATCTGATACGTGGCTGGGAGACTCGCCCCAACGATGGGCTTGATATTCGATTGCTCCTGCATGATGACATTGACGAAGCAACGTTTGAAAAAAAGGTGCCTGAAACTTGGACCATTCAGATGGTGGAATTGATAGCGGGAGAGGTGTTGCTGGACAGTGATATTCCCCCCTTGCTAACCTATATCTCGGCTCGATTCGGAATGAATTATGACTATGCCGAGTACCTCTTCGACGATTTCTACGCTGGCTACAAAATGTCCCTGCAAGCAGAGGAATCCGATCTGGTCAACTGAAACACTATTCTTCCAAAATGTGCTTGTAACCCGTCTTCCTTGATGGCATATCATGGCCTGACTTCCACTCCGAAGTGCAACACTCACCACGCTCCCGGAATGAGGGCATCCCCCGAAGGGAGGGAGCGCGGCGTCGCGGGAAGGTTCACCGGAAAGGCACCCGGTGGATGTCCCGCCCGAGGTCCGGGAGAGGAATGGCGTTCGTTATGGCGGCACCCTACGCCGCCCGGTCGACCGGGAACGATTCCCTCGACGCAATCAGGCGGCCGATTCCGGCGTCTCTCCGGCCGTCGGATTCCCGCCGATGCTTCCGCGGGCCGGGCCTCGCTCGGCCGAAGTCAGCCTGACACGGCCCGAGTGGGCCCTGGCGTCGTGAAATCGCCTCGGTCAGACTCCCTGGCGTAGATGGATGCCATCAATGACCGACATCAGCCCCTTTCAGCCCCTAGGAGGGCTGAATTGTCCGGTTGCCGCCCCGCTCCCTTCATTCGGGGGATGCCCTCATGCCGGGAGCGGGGCGAGTGTTGCACTTCAGACTGGAAGTGGGGGAACAAATACCCCCCAGCTGATGGCAAAGGGCTGTCTTTTCGCCTGAAGCCGAACAGCTTCGAACTGTGGTTATTCCATTACACCAGTCTCATCATATCAAGAGAGTCAGCCGTGGCTCGGGGAATTGTCCCGACCTGTCACGGGCTGACGCCAGCGACAAAGCCCAAGAACTCCGAATGTCATCAGCTCGGGTATTGACCCGAAAGAAGACAGAACCATGATGGGAACAGGGGCAGCATGTGACGCTTATGAGACATTTTTCACATTGTGGCAGAGAGTTGGTCAAGCTGAAGCGGCTCAATGTCTCCGAAGCGACCTGCAGGACAATCAGTCATGGACTGACCAGCGATATCTTCCCCGAAAATTGGACAATCTTCCGATTCATAACATCAGTGCTGTCGATGCCATTTCGGTGAATCTTCCCCTGTCGCCAATGATGGAAAACCGGAGACTATCGGACAGGGCTGATTTTGCGTCGATCAGAGCACCCACTATTCAGCTACTTCAACATCACTGTGGTCTCTCGCCAAATCGCTCTTATAGAGTATGGTGATCAGTACTGCGAATAGACTTATTGCGGTTCAACTCATGACCAGAATCACCGCCAACGATTGCAAGACGAAAGGTGTGTTCGTTTTTGAATCCGCTCTCCGTCAAGATGGGGAAGCCATCATTAACTATGCGCGGCGAGTGCAAGTACGTTGTGCTCGACTTCAGCACCTGTAACAAACCGCGCGAATACGAACTGGATGTTATTCTTCAGGAAGCCCACAACGATGTAGCCAACGGTCACTACAAGACCGAAAGCGTAGATGAGCATATGAAGCGAGTACTGGGCTAATGCCATATACACTGATCTATCCGAATAGCTGCATCAGATGCGTCCCACAAATTATGAGGAAGCATCCAGGGACACACAGCCAATATAGGAAAACACTCGAGCTGTTGGAGTTGGATCCTTACCATCCCTCATCAAGGCTGCACAGCCTGGAAGGTCGTCTGAAGGGTCTCTCGGCAGTTTCCATCAATATGAGTTATCGAATCGTGCTGGCACTGGAGATTCAGGATGGGAAGATTATTCTGGTCAATATTGGCCAACCATGACCAAGTTTATTCGTCAAACTAACCGCAACGCGGTGACTGGAATTGGTAGGTGACAACTCGCATCTAGCTCTTGATGATATTGGGTGCCATAAAACACCGAAGCGATCGCACAATAAACCTTGTTTTTCTGGAGTCTGACTCCTAAAATGCAAGATATGATTAGACGTCAAATCACCAAGAGGCTACAAAAGGCGATCGCTAAGGTACCTGCTGTCGTCTTATTTGGGGCGCGTCAGGTTGGCAAGACCACACTGGCAAAAACCATTGCTCAAGGTACCGAATCCATCTATCTGGATTTAGAAGCCCCCGAGGACTTGCTTAAACTCAGCGACCCCACCAGCTTTTTGAATACTCATGCAGACAAGCTGGTGATTCTGGATGAAATCCAGCGAAGCCCCGAGTTATTCCCCGTGTTGAGGGGGATGATTGACAAAAACCGTGAACGTGGTCGTCGAGCGGGCCATTTCCTATTACTGGGGTCGGCATCAATGGATTTGATGCGTCAGTCTTCCGAGAGTCTTGCAGGCAGGATTACCTATATTGAGATGAGTGGCCTCAATACCGCTGAGATTGGTGGAAATCGGTCGGCACAACAGACGCTCTGGCTGCGAGGTTCTTTTCCAGACAGCTACTTGTCGACCGACGACGATGAAGCGATGGATTGGCTTGAACATCTGATTCGCACATATCTTGAGCGTGACATCCCGCAGATGGGTTTTCGCGTTCCCGCAGCCAGGTTGCGTCGGTTATGGATCATGCTGGCTCATCTGCAGGGTGAGACCGTCAATTATTCCAATTTGGCTTCAAATCTGGAAGTCGATGCGAAGACAGTCACCCATTATCTTGATATCCTCACTGATCTTTTGCTCGTCAGGCGTTTAGAACCTTGGCATGCGAACGTGAAAAAGCGCTTGGTGAAGTCACCCCGATATTACGTCCGTGACAGCGGTATTTTGCATCGGTTGCTCGGGATCAACAGCCATGACGAGTTACTGTCTCATCCGGTTTTAGGAAAGAGTTGGGAAGGCTTTGTCCTGGAAAATATTTTTTCAATACTGCCGAACAGTGCTGAATCCTTTTTTTATCGAACCGCCACCGGAGCGGAGATTGATCTGGTCATCAAGACTCCATCGTCAGGTGTCTGGGCTGTCGAGATCAAATACGGTGTGGCGCCCAAAATTGGCAGGCACTACAGCCAAACCTGCGAAGACGTCGGTGCAAGGTACAAATATGTTCTCTACGGTGGAGAGGATGAGTTTTCTGTTGGTAATGGCATAAAGGTCGTATCTCTATCGGGACTGATGGAAAAGCTCCAGTCAATATGAAGTACTCGCTAAGTGGAGAATGCCGACCTCGCTTCGGCCGGCATCAGGACCAAGAAACGATTTATCTTAAGCGGGATCTCTCGCGCCAGAAAATCAGCAATCCTCCACCCACAATAAAGAAAACACCTGGAATCAGCCGGGAAAAAGGAGCCTCATGGAAAAACACCCAGCCGATAATGAAGGAAAAGGGAATACCGAAGTATTCGAACGGGGCCAGATTACTTGGCAAGGTCAGGCGGTATGCCGTGATGAGGAAAAACACCGCCATGCTGCCGACAATGCCCATGAGTAACATCCATATCCAGTCCTCGATAGTGGCAATCGGCAGGTAGGCATCGGTAGCGAGCATCAGCACGAATGTGAACGCCAGGGCGCATACCGTGGTATACAAGTTGATCACTGAAGTCGGACTGCTGTCGTCGAACAGGCGGACAAGCACACTGGACAGGGCATAACCGAACGCCGCACAGATTGGCAGGAGGGTGACCCATTGGAATAGGTCAGCTTCTTGAGGACGCATGACGAGAACGATGCCCATGAAGCCGATGGACACTGCCAGCCAGCGAATGGCTCCTACCTGGTGGTGCAGGATGGGGACTGACAGTGCTGTAATGAACAAGGGGCCGGCGTAAGCCAGTGTAGAAGCTGTCGCGAACTCCATCCGGTTCAAAGACAGATAGAGGCAGAACTGGGCTCCAGCGATGGATGCGCCGCGTACGATGGTCAGTGGCCACTGACGCAACACGAATCGGGATCGACCTCGGACATGGGTCTTGGTCAGATAGACCAGCAAGATAGCCGGAATCAGTCCGAATATGTTGCGAAATGTGGCGATCTGCGGAACGGAATAGTGTCCCCCGAGAAATTTGATAATGGCGGCCTGGATATCGAAAAGGAGGATGGCGAGCAGGATGACCATCACAGCACGGGTGAATCCTGAATGAGGCATGTTCAGAGCCATGGGTGCAGGAGCCCTTGGTCTTTGGATGCCTGCTTAGCCTCGAATGGGGGCAACAGTTGGAATAAGGGATCGCGATGGAAAGGCATTCCCCTCTTACCATATTCCCCGCCAGACGGGCGAGATTCATGGCGGACAGGGTCAGTATGAGGATCCATCGAACCGAACAGACCGGTCATCTTCGAGGTCACGGGCTCACTGGCCGGATAGAGTGTCTTGATAGTCAGCACAGGATCAGACAAGCGATAAGGGATGTATCCTTTGCTGAAATCGTCGTGAGTCTTCACGAAATCCAATGCTCCGGCTTTTTGCCAGCCCCTCAAGAGGTGGCAGGTCCTGTCGGTCCGGCGCGATGGGGGCATGCGCTCCTTTGACCGGAAGTGATTTTCGAGAGGAACAATCGCATACCGTCCATCGGTAGGTCAGGATGTAAGGCCCCCACTCCTGATCGTGGTTCAGGAAAAAACGGAAAATGGGGTGTTGAGGAAGAATGCATAAGAGTGACTCGTCGGTCCGAGAGTGGTAACCCTTCCAGAAGGGAGATGATGATTGGATAGTGATGACATCGGAGTACACACCCTTCATGACCCGCAGGCCAGGTGTGCAGAACAACAGGGACCAGACTGCCCATCAATGAGCCGATTTCGCTTGCGACGGCATTAGCCAGATCCCCTCTCGAACCGCCTGCCCACAAGCTGCAACAGCCGGCCTGCCAACATCACCAGCATGACCATCAGCCCAAATGGGTAGACCCACCAACCGATGACCCAGCCAGTGAGTGTCAGCATGATCAGCACCAGCAGCAATGCCACGCACTTATCCATTAACAAATCCTATCCCCCATCGCCATGGGCGGAATATCGGGTTGGAACCAGCCCCCCGATAGCGAGTAATGAATGCGCGTTGCCGTGGTTTGTGCACCGGTGAATTTTCTGTTCTAGCCCCTCATTATTCAAGGTGCGTTGTGGCATAATCGCGCGTTTGCGGAAAAGTCGCATTGCACCGCACAGATTTGTCCATTCATAACCTGTTTTTCAGGAAATCTCATGAACTTATTTATCCCAGACGCATGGGCTCAGTCAGGTACGGGGGGAACTGGCGGCCTGATCGGCTTGTTGCCGTTGGTCCTGATGTTCGTCATCTTTTATTTCCTCCTCATTCGCCCCCAGCAGAAAAAGGCCAAGGAGCATCGGGCCATGGTAGCCGATCTGTCAAAAGGTGATGAAGTCGTGACGGCCGGGGGGGTTTTGGGTCGGATCACATCGGTTGGGGACAATTTTGTGGTCATGGAGGTGGCGGAGGGAATCCAGTTGCGGGTGCAACGGGTTTCCATTGCACAAATGATGCCCAAGGGAACGATCAAAGCGGGCGAGAGTGCGAAATCCTGATCACGGTCCAGACAGCTCCAGGCCGTTGCGACCCAGACCAATCCCCGCCCGATTGTAATTCGATACGCTTATGTTGAACCAGACTGCTTGGTGGCGATATGTTCTGGTCGTGGTAGTGCTGCTTGGTGGGCTGTACTACGCTCTGCCGAATATATTTGGCAATGACCCGGGCATGACTCTTCGGGGTGTGCGTGGCTTGTTATTGGAGCAGGGGGCATTGGAAGAAGTACAGGATATCCTGAATGTTGCCGGGGTGGTTCCCCGATCAGTGGTGCAGACTGACCAAGGGATTCGGATTCGATTTGCGAACAATGAAGATCAATTGATTGCCAGGGATGCCATGGCCCAAAACCTTGGGGATCGGTACAGTTCCGCGTTGGCCCTGGTTTCTGGTGCTCCGGATTGGCTGCTGAACTCAGGTGCCAATCCCATGTATCTGGGGCTGGACCTTCGGGGTGGAGTCCATTTTCTGCTTGAGGTGGACATGCAGACGGCCATCAATAATGCGCGACAGCGTTATGAAGATGATGTCCGTCTGGTGTTAAGAGATGGCAAGTTACGCTACCGAGGCGTGCGCATTGCAGCCGACGGGTCGGTGGAAGTGACCCTGCGGGATGCCAGTGACCGTGAAGAAGCCCTCCGGCAGATCGACAGGGAATTGGAGGAGTTGGATCTGGAAGCGGATGATGACCGCCCGGATGTATTTCGAGCCGCTCTCAGTCCCGATCAGATCGACGAAATCCAGCGATTCTCTCTGGAACAGAACATGACGGCCCTGCGCAACCGGATTGATCAACTGGGGGTGGCTGAACCGCTGGTGCAGCAACAAGGCAGCAATCGGATCGTGATCCAGTTGCCGGGGGTGCAAGATACCGAGCGCGCCAAGCGGATCCTGGGGCGAGCGGCCACGCTGGAAATGCGGATGGTGGATGAATCAAACACGGTGGAAGCGGAACAAAGCGGTCAATCTCCGGCGGGCTCCCGATTGTACCGATTCCGTGACGGCCGTCGGATCCTGCTCAAGCGCAGCATCATCTACTCTGGTGACAATATCGTCGATGCGGCCGCCAGCATTGATACCCAGTCCGGCTCACCCATTGTCAGTATTACCCTGGATGCAGAAGGGGCTCGGAAAAACAGCCGGATCACGGCCGACAACATCGGCAATCGCATGGCGGTGGTGTATGTGGAAAATACGTCCGAAACCCAAAAGGATGCGGACGGGAACCTGGTTTTGGATGACAAGGGGGCACCGCAGCGGGTCAGTCGCAAACTAGAGGAGGTGATTACCGCGCCGGTGATTCGTGATCAGCTGGGCAAGCGGTTTCAGATCGAAGGCATTGACAGTGTGGATGAGGCCCGCGATCTGGCGTTGATGCTCCGTTCCGGTTCCTTGGCCGCTCCGGTGGAGATCATCGAGGAACGCACGGTTGGACCCAGTCTGGGCAAAGCCAATATCGATCAGGGATTTATGTCGGTGATGGTTGGGCTGGTGGTCGTGCTGATTTTCATGCTGGTCTATTATCGGCTTTTCGGTGTGGCCGCCAACATTGCCTTGACCACCAACCTGATTCTGATTGTGGCGGTTTTGTCTTTCTTTCAGGCAACACTGACTCTACCTGGAGTGGCTGGTATTGTATTGACCGTGGGGATGGCGGTGGATGCCAATGTGCTGATCTTCGAACGAATTCGTGAGGAGATCCGCAATGGAAATTCTCCTCAGGCCAGTATTCATCTGGGGTATGACAAGGCCTTGTCGACCATCTTGGATGCGAATATCACCACGCTCATTGCGGCGGTGGTCTTATTCAATTTCGGCACCGGCCCGATCAAGGGTTTTGCAGTCACCTTGAGCATTGGTATCCTGACTTCCATGTTTACGGCGATCCTGCTGACCCGGGTATTGGTGAACTGGTATTACGGTGGTAAGAATGTCAAGCAGTTGTTGATCTAGCGAGGCGATTGGAGACGGGATCATGAAATTCCAATTGGTTAAAAATACCAAAATCAACTTCATGGATCAGCGCCGTATGGCATTGATCGTCTCGGTGGCGGTCATTGTCATCAGCCTGATGGCCATTGTCGTTCGAGGTCTGAACTTTGGTATTGATTTCACCGGGGGTACCTTGGTGGAAGTGGGATACGAGGATGCCGTGGAAATTGCGAGTGTACGCTCGGCACTGACCGATGGGGGGTTCGATGATGCCATTGTGCAACACTTCGGTACCTCAAGGGATGTGCTGATCCGCCTGCCGGCGACAGTAGAGCGCGAAGAATTCAAGGCGGCGGAGATCAGTACCGCAGTGATGCAATTATTGCGTCAACCCATTGGGGAGATACCTGCTGAGCGGGTGGGTAGCAACAGCCAGTTGTGCAGTGTCGGGGGGGTGGTTCAGGACTGTGCCGTCCAGATGCGTCGGGTAGAGTTTGTGGGCCCACAAGTGGGGGATGAGCTGAAGGAACAGGGGGGGCTGGCCATGTTGTACGCCCTGATCGGCATCCTGATTTACGTGACCTTTCGCTTCGAATGGCGGTTTGCCGTGGGCTCGGTCGTCGCTCTGGTGCACGATGTGCTCATCACGGTGGGCGTGTTTGCGCTGTTTCAGCTTGATTTTTCTCTGGCGGTCCTGGCAGCCATCCTGGCCGTCATCGGCTATTCTCTCAATGACACCATTGTGGTATTTGATCGGGTCCGGGAGAATTTCCGCAAACTGAGAAAGTCTGAGCCGATCGCGGTCATCAACCAGTCCGTCAACGAAACTCTGCCCCGCACCCTCTTAACGTCGTTGACCACATTGTTTGTGGTTCTATCCCTGTTGTTTCTGGGTGGGGAGATTATTCATGGATTCGCCTTTGCTTTGTTGATCGGGGTGCTCGTAGGCACCTATTCGTCCATCTTCGTGGCGAGTCCGACCGTATTGGCCTTGGGCATCAGTCGGGAAGATCTCATGCCCGTGGTCAAGGAGGGCGCCGAGGCGGATCCAAGCCCCTGATGTTCGACAGCCAAGACGATACGTTGCCCTATGCTGTTCAAACCTGTGTCGTTGAATCCACAGGGGGTGGCCATGAAGTCATTGGCCATCACAGCATCTGGAACCGTTATCGGCTCCCGGGCGGCCTCGTGTTACCGGTCATTGGGGGGATGTCAGGCGGATAATCGCAGGGAGTCATTTGATGATGAACAGTGGCCAGGAGACATTCGTTGGGGGCTGGAAAAACGAATGGTCGGTAGTCAGTCGGTGACTATCCCGATCCATGGGCTGGCGGGACGGTTTGTCATCCGTGCCGAACAGAACCTGTCATCCAAACCGGTGGGTAGTATAGGAATGCAGAAGGTGTATGGAACAGCGCATTTGTGGTCGGTTTTTGTGGATCATGATTTTCAGGGCTTGATGTTCTGCAACCACATCATGAAACGCCTGTGTGGGAAACGGATTCATCACAGTCCATGCCGTTTCTTGTTGTCCTCGCCTGTCATTGTCCGGGAAGGTTCCGTATGAATGGATTTTATGTCGACCTCGCCCGGTATTCAGTCCGTCAGGGTATTCCCTGACCTCTACCCGGACAGCCCATCGAAGGTTCCTTCAGTGAGTGCGCCATCGCCTGACGAGGATCAGCGTTTCATGTCCCGTGCACTGGAATTGGCAGCGGCGGGGCGATTTACCACTCATCCGAATCCCCGGGTCGGCTGTGTTATCACCAGAAAGGGTGACGTGGTGGGAGAAGGATGGCATCAGGCCCCCGGACAGCCTCATGCGGAAATCAACGCACTGCGCCAGGCTGGACAACTGGCTCGGGGGGGAACACTCTATGTCAACCTGGAGCCTTGTTGCTTTCAGGGACGCACTCCGCCGTGTACCGATGCCATCATCAAAGCGGGGATCAGTCGGGTCGTATGCGCCATGGAAGATCCGAATCCCCGGGTGAACGGAACCGGCCTCTCGATCCTGCAGCATGCCGGCATTGTCGTACAGGTTGGTCCGCACTCTTCCCAGGCGCTCAGGCTGAATCGCGGATTCGTCTCCAGACTGACGCGGGGGGTGCCGTGGGTGATTCTGAAGATGGCCGCCAGTCTGGATGGAAAGTCCGCGATGGCGAATGGTGACAGTCAGTGGATTACCCAATCGACTGCGCGACAGGATGCGCACCAACTGCGAGCGTCCAGCGCCGCGGTTCTCACCGGCATCGGAACCATCCTCAGAGACAACCCAAGAATGTCCGCCAGGTTGACAGGGATTACACGCCAACCTTTACGAGTGATCCTGGATAGTCGGTTGACCACCCCCCCGGACGCGGCCATCCTGTCAGAACCCGGTGAAGTACTGATCATGACAAGTCCGGAGGTGGTACATCAGGCCAATCGGTATGTCAGGGAGAATGTGGAAGTCATCGGTTGCACAATGCAAGGGAATCATGTCGATCTTCGGTCGGTGCTTTTCGAATTGGGAAAACGGGAAATCAATGAGTTGATGTTGGAGGCAGGACCTCGATTATGCGGCGCCATGCTGGCTGAAGGCTGGGTCAATGAAATGGTGGTGTATATGGCGCCGGATTTGCTCGGGGCGAATGCCCAGAGCATGTTTCAAATCCCCGGCCTGGAATCTCTGGAAGACAAGGTGCGGTTGTCATTTCGCGATATTCGCAGGTTGGGCCGAGATGTTCGTTTGCAACTTGATGTCGAGACCGGAACATCCTGAGTCATATGTTTACTGGTATCATCGCGGCTCAGGGGGATATAACCGCATTGCAGACGGGGCCAGAAGGCCTCGTGTTGTGGGTCGACCTGAATGGACTGGATATCGAGTCCATCCATGTTGGGGACAGTATCGCTGTCAATGGGGTTTGCTTGACCGTAACTCAGTTGCATGACGGAATCGGACGTTTTGATGTTTCCGATGAAACCTTGGGAAAAAGCTTGATGCGGAACTGGAAAGTGGGCAATCGGGTCAATCTGGAAACGGCACTGACCCTCGAAAAACCCTTGGGTGGCCATTTGATTTCAGGTCATGTCGATGGAACGGGGGCGATTGATGCCGTGATTCCAGACGACAAGACCACCTGGATGCAGATTCGTGTGTCTAATGTCTTGGGACGTTTCCTGGCGATCAAGGGATCGGTCGCTGTGGATGGGGTGAGCCTGACCACAAATCATGTCATGGACCAAGGAGAAGACACGCTGTTCGAATTGACTCTGGTGCCCCATACGTTGTCAGAGACCACCTTGGCCACCTTGGTGCCGGGCGACCGGGTGCATATCGAGGTGGATATACTGGCGCGTTATCTGGACCGTCTGTTTGCATCCGCCCCCCGGTCATTGGAGACCGATCAATGACCTCCGTAGCGACCGATCCGATTGAGGATGTGTTGGCGGATTTCCGTCAGGGGAAAATGGTCATCCTGGTAGATGAGGAAGACAGGGAGAATGAAGGCGATTTATTACTGGCTGCGGAGTGCGTCACGGCCGATCACATTAACTTCATGGCCTCGTATGCGAAAGGCCTGATTTGTCTGACCTTGACAGAAGAGCGTTGCCGACAACTGGATTTGTCATTGATGGTCAGCCGAAACAGTGCTCGCTTCTCGACCAACTTCACCGTCTCCATCGAAGCAGCGGAAGGGGTGACCACTGGCATTTCCGCCCAAGACCGCGCCATCACGATCCGGGCGGCCGTAAAGCGAAATGCGCGACCGCAGGATCTGGTCACGCCCGGTCACATATTCCCCGTCAAGGCGCAACCGGGTGGAGTGCTTACCCGCGCAGGACATACGGAAGCCGGCGTGGATCTGGCACGACTCAGTGGTTTTGAACCGGCCAGTGTGATCTGTGAAATCCTGCGAGAAGACGGCACCATGGCCCGATTGCCAGACTTGGTGGATTTCGCTCGACAACATGGCCTCAAGGTCGGAACGATTACTGACCTGATCAAGTTCCGGCTTCGCTATGATCCGACCTTGTCGCGATTCGAATCCCATTGGCTGGATCTTGAGCAAGGAAGATTCGAGGCAGTGGTCTATCATGATGTCGCTGAAGGGGGGACGCACTTCGCTCTGACCTATGGCGAAATCGTTTCGGAAATCCCCATTCCTGTCAGGATCCAAGTGCATCGTGGACTGCTTGATACGATTCTGGAAGCTGGCGTATCCACTACCTGGAGTATTCGCTCCGCTTTGGAAGCGATCGTGGAACATGGTGCCGGCGTCTTGGTCTTGCTTGCGTACCATGAAGGGGTGGATGAGCTGTGCGCCCGAGTTCAGATGCGAGTCAATCGACAACACAAAAATCCGACCGAGTATCCACTGGATGGGCAGCAGCATGCACCGAGGGATTTGAGAATGATCGGAGCGGGTAGCCAGATCCTGGCGGATCTTGGTCTTCACAAGGTACTGTCCCTGGGCCGGGAATGGCGTACATTCGGATTGTCCGGTTTTGGACTGGAGGTAGTAGAATACCTGCCCGACCGACAGGCTCTCGATTCTTGGAAAGTGTCCCATGCGTGAAATCAGCGGCGATTTCGTTCACTGTAAAGGCCGTTATGGCATTGTGGCGAGCCGTTTCAATGCGCTGGTTACCGAACGTCTGGTACAGGGAGCCAGGGACGTACTGATTCGACATGGTATTGCCGAACAGGATATGGATCTGATCTGGGTGCCTGGGGCTTTCGAGATGTGCTTTGCGGTGCGTCGGGCAGTCGACCTCGGTCGGTATGATGCCATATTGACCTTGGGTGCCGTCATACGGGGTGACACGCCCCACTTCGATTATATTGCAGGCGAATGTGCGACCCACATGGCCCGAATCAACGCGGAAGGCAAGGTGCCAGTGGTTTTTGGCGTGTTGACCACCGATACGATTGAGCAGGCTTTGGAAAGAGCGGGCTCCAAGGCCGGAAACAAGGGGGCAGAAGGAGCGCTGACGGCGCTGGAAATGGTCAGCCTAGCGTCCAAGCTGAATGACTGAGGCGAGACATCTTGGCACGGATTGGCAGGCACGAGGCTCGACGATGTGCGGTACAGGCCCTGTATCAATGGCAGGTCACCGGGCAGGCTGCGGATCAGATTCTGCAAACTTTCATCGGATACGATCGCTTGACGGGGAAGTACCGAGAGTATTTTTTGACCCTGATTGAAGCGATTCCGATGCACATTCAGGAGATCGATACCTTGATTGAACCGCACCTGGACCGCGATTCCAGTCGTGTTGATCTCGTGGAAGAAGCAATCTTGCGTCTCGGCACATATGAGTTGCGATTTGACCCCTTGATCCCGACTCGAGTGATTATTGACGAAGCGATTGAACTGGCCAAGACATTCGGCTCCGAACATGGATACCGATATGTCAATGGGGTGCTGGACAAGGTGGCCAGTTCCGTTCGTGAATAGACTGGCGACTCGGACCGATCTTTTTTCCGGTATCCTCCCATTTCTCGGGATGGGATTTGGAGCGGGGCTGATGCCTCGGGCTCCGGGGACGTTTGGAACGATCGTGGCGATTCCACTAGCCCTTCTGGTGGCGATGTTCGGAACTCAAGTGTATTGGCTGGTGACACTGCTGGCCGTCGTTCTGGGCGTCATCATTTGCCATGAAACCGCTCGCTTGCTGGGGACTCATGATCATCATGCGATCGTGTGGGATGAAATAGCGGGATTCATGGTGACCATGCTGTTTTTCGCCTTCACTTTCGTCAACATCCTGGTGGGTTTTATCCTGTTTCGACTATTCGATATCCTCAAGCCTTGGCCCATCAATCGGATTGATCAGCAAGTAACTGGCGGCTGGGGCATGATGCTGGATGACCTGATTGCCGGGTTGTTGGCTGCCCTGGTCTTGGCGCTGCTTCGACGAGTTGAGTTTTTCGGTCTGTATCCCACCTTTTCCTGAAATCATCCTGTAAGCTATCCTATGTCCACATTCCGAGCGTACCGAATCCATCAGACGGAGGATCGACAGATCACCGCCGATTACCAGCAGATGACATTGGATCAACTGACTCCCGGCGAGGTGGTGATCCATGTCAAATGGTCCGATATCAACTTCAAGGATGTTCTGGCCGCGACCGGAAAGGGCAAGATCCTCAGACGATATCCACTCAATGGCGGGATTGATCTGGCGGGTGTGGTGAGTCATTCAGAGGATGATCGCTTCAAGGCAGGTGACGAAGTCCTCGTGGCGGGCTGTGGGTTGTCGGAAACGGCGGATGGGGGGTATGCGGAGGTAGCTCGGGTCTGTGCCGACTGTGTGGTGCCGGTTCCGGATGGGTTGACCATGAAAGAATGCATGGCGTTGGGCACTGCTGGCTTTACGGCCGCCATGGCGGTGATGCGCATGGAACAAAATGGTCAGACCCCGGAGCATGGCAAGGTGATTGTGACCGGGGCTACCGGTGGCGTGGGGAGTATTGCCATTGACTTGTTGGCATCCCGAGGTTACGACGTGGTGGCCTTTACCGGCAAGCAGGCATCCCACGACTATCTTCGCACCTTGGGAGCGCAGGAATTCATCGACCGGCATCAGGTGGACATGGGAACGCGTCCCCTCGAAAGTGCGCAATGGGGGGGAGCCGTTGACAATGCCGGAGGCGATACGCTGGCTTGGCTGACCCGCACCGTCAAGCCTTGGGGCAACATTGCCAGTATCGGTCTGGTGGATGATTTCCGACTCAACACCACCGTGATGCCGTTTATTCTGCGGGGGGTTTCTCTCTTGGGCATCAATTCCATCGAAATGCCCAATGAGGTACGCAATGAGCTCTGGCAACGCATGGGCGATGACTTGAAACCCAGCCATCTTGATACGGTGGTCACCCGAGAGGTCGGTTTTGCTGAGTTGTCGCAGACATTTGACTGTTATCTGGATGGCAGCAATGTCGGTCGTACACTTGTTCGATTCGATTGAATCGCTCGTCCAGGGATTGATTCAATGGGCCGGAGTTGATGAATTCTTGAATTGGATGCCCGCCATAGATTGACATGCCCACTCGAGGTATCGACCCATCGGTCACTGTCGCCGTGCACAGTCGAAAGTCGGTGAGGGCGTTCTTGGCAGATGGAGTCGATGAGTCGGTGATCCGCACCATTCTGCAATCGGCCGCCAGGGCACCCAGTGGGACCAACATGCAGCCCTGGCAGGTCTATGTGGTGACTGGATTGATGCGCGACAGGCTGTGTGAAGCGGTGTGTTCGGCGTTTGACAACGAGCCGGAGCAACATGAGGGAGAGGTTCGCTACTATCCCGAGAAGTGGTTCGAGCCCTATCTGTCTCGTCGACGGAAGATCGGCTGGGACCTCTACGAACTGTTGGGCATTACTCGGCGGGACACGGTAGCCCGACGGTCACAATCCCGGCGGAATTTTGCCTTTTTCGGTGCTCCCGTCGGTCTCATCTTCACCATACACCGCCATCTGGCGACAGGCAGTTGGCTGGACTACGGTATGTTTTTGCAGAACATCATGCTCTTGGCCAGGGAAGCGGGCCTAGACACCTGCCCTCAGGCGGCCTGGGCAGATTATCATTCGGTGATCCGGTCCGTTCTCCAGTTGCCCGAAAGCGAAATCGTGGTCTGCGGAATGGCATTGGGTTATGCGGATCCGAACGCGGTGGAGAATGGATTGCAGACGGAACGCGAGGAGATCGAGAGTTTTGTCGAGTTTCTGGATACAGGCCCCAGTAGAAGAAGGGGTGTGGAGGTGACCATACCAAACACCGGTTGAAGGGGTGAAAGTCGAGGTGGCCATTGTTTGAGGTGACAGGATCAGTTCACTGAGTTGGGGATTCAGCGTCGCCAGCGATGATATTTTTCCAGCAACTTCAGTGCCCAGGACGGGGCATGATCCTTCTTCCAGTTGCCAGCTGCCAATTTGTTGGCTTCCATCCAGGTGGGGTAGGCGTGGATGGTGCCCAGTATCTTGTTAAGACCGATGTTCTGCTTCATGGCGAGCACGAATTCGGCGATCAGGTCACCGGCATGGCTGCCGAGGATGGTCACGCCGAGAATCCGATCCTTCCCGGGCACAGTCAGTATCTTGACCACCCCCTCACCATGACCGTCCGCCAGCGCTCGGTCCAGATGAGTCAGTTCATATCGGGTCACTTCATAGGGAATGTTCTGGGCGGTGGCCTCCTGTTCGTTCAGCCCCACGCGTGCCACTTCCGGGTCGGTGTAGGTTGCCCAGGGAATCACGCGATAGTCCACCCGGAATTTCCAGAATGGGCGAAACAGCGAATTGACCGTCGCATACCAAGCCTGATGGGATGCGGCGTGGGTGAACTGATAGGGACCGACCACATCGCCACACGCATAGATGGACGGATAGCCTGCCTGTAGGTAATCATTGGTTTCAATGGTCTTTTTAGCGGTCAAGGGGATGTTGACGGCATCAAAACCGGACGCCACAGACCGGGGTGCCCGGCCGACCGCAACCAGAATGTGGTCGAAGGGCACTGCCAGCGTATCGTCATTCTTTTGGCAGTGGAGGACATGCTGTGCTCCCTCGGAGGTTACCTTGACCGCCTTGTGGCCTGTCAGCAACCTGATGCCCTCGGCCATGAAACGCTCGGCCATGAATTGCGCGATTTCCCGGTCCTCCCGGATCAGGATCTGTGGAAGCATTTCCACGATGGTGACCTCGCTACCGAAGCGTGCAAAGCATTGGGCCAGCTCACACCCGATCGGACCTCCACCCAGAACCACCAGTTTTTCGGGCAGTTTTTCCAGTTCCCAGACATTGTCAGACGTCAGGTGGTCGACTTGATCCAGACCCGGGATGGGCGGAACGAAAGGACGGGCCCCCGTCGCGAGGATGATGTTGCGCGTGGTGATGACCTGGCCGTTGACTTCCACTTCAGTCGGTGAGTGGACCGTGGCTTCGCCTTGGATGACCGTGACCCCGAGACCGGTATATCGTTCGATGGAGTCATGGGGTTCGATGGCTGCAATGACGGATTTCACTCGTACCATGATGTCGGCAAAGTCGAATTCGGCTTCGGCCTGGCGGATGCCCCATCGTTCGGCATGACGTATCTGATGTAGCAGTTTGGCCGAGGCGATCAAGGACTTGGACGGTACACAGCCGGTATTCAGGCAATCACCTCCCATTTTCCCTTTTTCGATGAGAACGACTTTGGCCTTGATCGCTGAAGCGATGTAGGCACTGACCAAGCCGGCACTTCCCGCCCCGATCACCACCAGATTGGCATCGTATCTGCTCATGATCAGGTACCGTCAGAGGAAGAAGGGTTCTGGTTCAGTTTGCGGACCCCCTTCAAAAGGAATTTGGCAATATAGGGAAAGACCGCAAGCAGGAGAAAGGAGACGATCAGGACGGGGGATAGCAGACCCTGGACCGACTCTAGGCGTCCCAGTTGGGTACCGGCATTAGTGAACACCATACTACCCGGTGCCATCCCGATGAAGGAGGCTACGGCAAAGGTGGTGGTTCGAATGGGGGTCAGCCCCATGAGCAGATTCACCGCAAAGAACGGGAAAACGGGCACCAGACGCATGGAAAACAGATAGAGTGCCCCCTCTTTGCGAAAGTTTTCTTGAATGGCTGACAGTCGCTCCCCCATCCGGGCTTCCACCAGTTCGCGAAACAGATAACGGGCAAGTATGAAGGCGATAGTGGCTCCAATGGTAGCTGACAGGAGTGCCGCCAGAGTGCCCAGGACAAATCCGAAAATCGCGCCGCCCAGCAAGGTGAGCACCAGCGCTCCTGGGATGGAGGTAGCCGTGACGACAATATAGATCGCGATATAGGCCATCAAGGAACCGAGCAGATGGTCTTCACGATACTCACGGATGGTATCGAGTTGTGACTGCACGAATTCCAGACTGAGATAATGTCTGGGGCCAAAAAAGACAAACCCCCCAATAACGCCGATGAGAATGAACAGTATTAGTACCTTGGTCTTGGACATCAGTCGATCTTGGCGATCAGCGCATCGGCAAATCCACTGGTCGACACCTCGTTAGCCCCTGCCATCAGACGGGCAAAGTCATAAGTCACGGTCTTGTCTGCGAGTACCTTGACAAAGGCCTCGTTGATCAAATCTGCCGCTTCCCGCCAACCGATATATTCCAGCATCATTACACCGGAGAACAGGAGTGATGATGGATTCACCTTGTTTTGATTCGCATATTTGGGGGCCGTGCCATGAGTGGCCTCGAATACTGCCACCTCATCCGAGAGATTGGCTCCCGGTGCGATACCGATGCCCCCCACCTCGGCCGCGACGGCATCCGACAGGTAGTCACCATTCAGATTCATGGTCGCGATGACATCGAATTCGGCTGGCCTGAGTTGGAGCAACTGGAAGGTGATATCCGCGATGCGGTCCTTGAGGAGGATTTTTCCTTCGGGCATCTGCCCATCATGTTCCTCCCAAAGCTCGTCTTCAGTGACGACCTGGTCGCGAAACTCTTCCTTGGCCAGTTCATAGCCCCAGTTGCGGAACCCCCCTTCGGTGAATTTCATGATGTTGCCTTTGTGCACCAATGTGACGTTTGAGCGCTGATGATCAATGGCATACTGAATGGCCATGCGGATGAGACGGCGTGATCCGAAGGGGCTGACCGGTTTGATGCCGAGTGCGGCTCCCTCGAAAAATTCGGCCCCCATTTCATCCCGCAAGAAGCGAGCCAACTTTTCGTTTTCAGGCGATCCACTCTCATATTCGATTCCGCAGTAGACATCTTCGGTATTCTCACGAAAGATCACCACATCGACATCCTCCGGACTCCGCAGGGGAGACGGAACACCTTGGTAGTACCGCACGGGTCGGACACAGGCAAAAAGGTCCATTTCCTGTCGTAGCGATACGTTCAGGGAGCGGAAACCACCTCCTATTGGTGTTGTCAGCGGGCCCTTGATGGCCACCTTCAGTTGTCGGATGGCATCCAGGGTTTCTGCCGGAAAGTAGTCACTTCCATAGATGCCAGCGGCCTTTTCGCCCATGAACAGTTCGCACCAGGCCACCTGACGGCGACCTCCGTAAGCCTTTTTCACCGCAGCATCCCAGACACGCAGTGAAGCCGAGGTAATGTCAGGCCCAATGCCGTCTCCTTCGACGAATCCCAAGATGGGATGATCCGGAACCACGAGTTTGCCATTGGAGATGGAAATGCAGGTGCCACTTTCAGGTATTTTGATATGCTGGTAAGTCATATTTTTTCCATTCTCGTTTCATCTGGTCGTTGGATTGTGCCTGATTTTTCCTTGAAAGCGAACCCATCTGCTGATCAGGATGCAGTTAGACGTTGGCCTCATTCCACTTTTCACCGCCCCGCTTCCATTCCGAAGTGCAACACTCGCCACGATCCCAAAATGAGAGCGTAGCCCGAATGGAGGGAGTACGGCGGAAGAAAAATCAACGCCGCAGGCCGCTCATTTCGGCCACCCATGGCATCCATCTCGACTCCAGCACCTTCCGAGGTCGGTGGCCGACCGGATCAATCAACGGCCCCGCAAGGTGCTGGGGTATCGGACCCCTCAAGAGGTCTTCACCGCCGCTGCCGCTCCACCCTGAAGGCGGTTACTCCTCCTCCATCCCCCCTTTCCGGTGGAAGTCGGGAGAAAAGTTGGTGCAAGGTGGAAATAGGTCAGCCACTCTGGCTTGTTGTAAACAGCTCTTCAGACGGCTTCCAGTCAGTGGCATAGTAATCGGCAGTCCGAAGCCATTCACGTATGCGATACTCTGGCAAACAAGGGATTCCCCAATACTCTACAAACAACCTCTCATCCAAGTACTGTGAGGCGGCATAGATTTCCTGCTGGATATCTTTCAATGAATCAATGATGTATTTATGTCCTCGCCTTCCTGTTCGCGCACCAACACTTCCGGCACTAAATAGGTCACGCAGGTGAGGAGCGAGGACCCCATGCTGCGTGATGAGATATAGTCCTGCATTATCGTATTTTCCGCGTCGGTTTCTTGGCTGTACTACTTCCGGGCACAGCAATGAGACTTCAGCCCGAAGTTTCCGTTTCTCCTGTTCTTTCAGCGTGCGATAGATGCGTACCGAAACAGGTAGCGTATGAGTGTTCTCAAGCCACCATAGTCTTTCGCCATCCTTCAGCAGATTCCGGGAATAATCCCGGATATGCTCCATCTTTGATTCATCATCAAGTTGTGAGAACTCGCCATAGCTCACACTCAAGTGATCAAACAGTGAGGACCGCCGTCCGTCAAGTTCGAGAACAAACCTTGGAGAGTGTGATACTCGAACATGGGATATGGAATCTTCATAGCGACCCCATCGAACTTCAGGTTTTCCGCCGATTTTTCCCATCACAACGTAAACATAGCACACATCCGGGTCGCGCATTCCCTCGAAGATGCTGTTGCCGACAGCAGACCAAGTATCCTGGTTTGTATACTTGACTTCCACACCGAATCCATTCACCCGGATATCGGGAAAAGCCTGTTTGTGGAACGTTGGCGAAGCGGTCATACCACAATCCTTCGCTACCATTCTGATCATGTCTAGAACACCTTTCTCGAAGGCTTTATGGTCGTAGAATAACGTACCAGTTTGAACCCCGTCTGTCAGACTTTTGGCAGTCCGGTCCAAAATCTGTTCGAAATCAGTTCGTTGCAAGATGATTCCTCACGGCTTTGGCGATATGCCATGCGAGTACGGGTGGTACGGCATTGCCGATCTGCCTTTCAGTCTCACGCATTCCGCCAACAAAGGAGAAGGTATCCGGAAAGGATTGAATGCGCGCAGCCTCACGTAGAGAGATACGCCGGTTCAGTTTGTAGTGCCATTGCACGTTGCCATGGTGCTCTGCCCGAATCGTAGTTGCAGGCTTGTCTGCGACTAGTCGGCGATTTCCCTGTTCAGGGCTTAACACAGCTTTGCTCCACACATGTTCGAATTTCGGGATTTCCCTATGATTCTCAAGGTCATGCAATACATCCTGCACCGGTACGTGTGTCAGTTTAAGAGACGGATGGATAAACTTTATATTGTCTCTCATACCAACCAGAAACAGTCGTTCCCGCATCTGTGGCACACCAAAGTCTGCTGCAAGATAGAGACGATGAGTTAGCCGATAGCCCGTTTCCTCGAATTCTGCCAGCATCTGTGTGAAAAATGTCCGATTATGTGTCTGAAGCAACCCCTTCACGTTCTCGGCAATAAAGATGCGTGGCTGGATGTGTCTGATGGCATCAATCATATAGCGGTAGAGGATTGTTCGTTTTCCATTTGCAGGGTTTGTACGGCGTGACCCATTGATTGAAACATCCTGACATGGAAAACCACCGATTAAAACATCTGCCTGATTCGGTAAAGAATTTATTTGGCTTGCCACATCTCCGATACAAACTTCATGTTTCAGATTGAGTTCATAAGTACTGCATGCTAATTTGTTGTTGTCGTTAGCCCATATGATTTCAAACGGAAGGTGGTCGTAATACTTTCCGGCAAACGAAAATCCTCCCAAGAAACCCAAATCCATCCCCCCACAGCCGCTAAACATTGAAACAACGGTATTTAGATCGGAAGGCAAGGTTTTGTGATGATAATGAAGTTTCACTGATGACGGTAATATGTCGAACTTCTGATAGGTTCATTATTACTGCATTTTTCACAATGTGAACAGTAGCCCAAAATATTCCTTATGTCAATCAGAAATTGTACTATGTGCTTTTCCAAAAATAGATTGAAGATACTGGATTTTCATATTTTTAAGATTATTGCGAGTAGCTTTAGGAATTTGGTATCTCTAGAAATGTGTTATCGGTATTCAGCCAGTCAGAAACCTGATTGGCTGAAATGTTAATTTGATTAGATTTACGCAATGCACATTCCCAGATAATTCCGATGCGCCAACCTTGTGATAAGAGTGTTTCTCTTACGATTTTGTCACGCGACACATTTCTTGCAAATTTAGCCTGCCAGAAATCAGGATGTGTGGTTGGGCTTGTTGCGAAACGGCAACCCATATGTTGATGCCAGAAACAACCTTGTACAAATATGACTGCTTGAAATCTTGGAAATACTAAGTCTGGACAGCCTAGAATTTTCTTGACGTGAATACGATATCGCAAGCCACGTGCATGAAGTGCTTTCCGTAATACTATCTCTGGCTTGGTATTTTTTCCCATGATGCAAGACATGATACGGGATCGAGTCTTTTTGTCTACATTATCGGTCACTTTCTACAGGCTTTGAATGGTAAAAAGATAATGTTCTGCTTAAGTTAATAGGTCCAGCATCTGCAAGATATCAGATGATTCAAGCCATGGTGCTCTTCCGGAAAACTATCATGGAAAACAATTTAGTGTATTTACGTTGCCAAAGGCACCGATATATGTTTCACTGACATTTTCTGACATTTCCCTGTGAATTGAGGAGAGGGTAAAAATCCGTATATCACCGACATTTTTTCGGCGGACGCATAATCTTGCTGTATTACCCATATTCACTCTCAAATCAGAATGTCTTTGCGAAGCATAAAATCATGGCCCCCGTGCCACTCTGGAGTGCAACAATTAGCCCCGTCGCTTGGTCGCTTGAGGTAAGCAGATGGCAGCGGGCCAGATGATGGCAGACCATCTCAGTTTACGAACAACTGGAGAATTGTCATGCCGACTGGCTACCATCACCTGACCCAACCGGAAAGATCGCAGATTTCCACTCTCAAGTCCACTGGTCGATCCCAGCGGCAGATTGCCGCGCAACTCGGGCGGAACGTCAGCACGATTTCCCGGGAGCTGTCCCGCCATTGCGGATAGCGCGGGTATCGACCTCAGCAGACCTAGGGGAAGACGACGAGTCGCCTCTCAGTTCGTCCAGTCCCTCCGTCGTGGTCAGGCCAGTGTCATTCGCGGTGGGGGTGTCTTGGACCGCCCCGATCACCGGCTCGGGGCGACAGCGGTCCACCGTCGCTTCAAAGTGCGGTTCAAGGATATGATCCATGGTGACTCCCGGGTTCGACAGCCCCCGCATGGTGGCTTGGTGTTCACTCTGAACGGTGGGGCACCCGACACCGCGTCTCGCGCCAGTCGTCTGCCCCGGCGATCGCCCACCCCGGACCGACCGCGCCACGCCGCCCCCTGGTCAGACCGAGACGAGTCCAGTCGGCGCCATGATCACGGTATCCACTGGGGTCAGCCGCGACCTGAGTATCCCTCCTCACCGGACGAATGGGGTAGCGGGCCGTCCCGTCGTCGATCCCGCGGGGAACGGCCTGACGCCACCCGGCCGACGCCCCTCCCGGGCACCCGGACTCCCGGCAACATCCCGAACCGGTGAGGGCAGAGGACCTGCTGAATGTGCGCATCCCGGGCCGCATTCGACCCGCCGATCCCCTCGTCCCGCGCCCGCAGTGGCCAGGTCGCCGAGCCGAAGCCGAGTCCACCCAGGACACCGGTGCGCTCCGATCGAATCCAATCCCACCTCTACCCCCCGGCGAGCGCGACCAGCCGGGCGGATGATGCCGCGCTATCATCGCCTCCCAGCGCCGACGGTCGGTGAGGTCGTCCACCCGCTCCCCCCACACCGCCCCCCGCTCGGCCAGGGCACCCACCACGGGCGGATCCGGGACCTCGTCCACTGGGACCGTGGGCCCCCCGCGCGGATTCGGGGCCGACCGCCCTGGCGGCCAGGCCAGTCCCAGTCGCTCGGCCAGTGTCGGCAGCGCCTTCGAGGCCGCCGGCACACCCCATCGACCTGGCGCGTGGCGCCAGTCGGTGCGCTCGCACCAGCCCCGCGCCAGGGCATGACGAGTCAGCTCACCCGTGCGCAAGGCCTGGGTCAGCCACGTCAGCGTGACGGTATCGAAAGGGCGTCATCCGATCTGCCTGCCTAAAGCAGGCAGGAACTGAAATAAAAATATGAGTCAGGCATCCTGAAAGAACCGTGAACGAGGCCATCGGGCAGCGGATGGGGCCGATTCGGGACCGGGTGCACACCTGCACGGCGGACAACGGCAAGGAGTTCGCGGGCCACCGGGAGATCGCGGCAGCCTCGGGGCTGACTTCTATTTTGCCACCCCTTACCACTCTTGGGAACGAGGCCTGAACGAGCATGCCAACGGCTTGGTACGCCCGTACTTTCCGAAAGAGATAGACTATTGTCAGGTGACGGCGGCCTAGGTTCGGGCGGTGGAAGAGCGGATCAACCGCCGGCCCCGGAAGGTCTTGGGGTATCGGACTCCGGCGGAGGTGTTCCCCGATGCCTTGGCGCCTCCCTAGAAGGTGGTCATTCCTCCCCCATCCCCCTCTTTCCAGAAGCCCGTGTTCGGCGGGCCGGGTCCCGCTCGGCCAAAATCCGCCTGACACGGCCCGAGCGGGCCCTTGTGTCGTGAAATCGCCTCGGTCAGACTCCCTTGGTGTCGAGATGGATGCCATCGGTGGCCGACACCAGCCCCTTGGGGGTTGAATTTTCCGGTCGCCGCCCCGGTCCCTTCATTCGGGGGCGCGGAGAGTGTTGCACTTCAGACTGGAAGTGGGGTGGAGAAATTCTGATAGTATATTCCAACTGAAAATGGAAATTTTCGCAATCATCCAATTCAGGGGAGTTTCGTCCATTGCATTCAACAATTGATTCATCCGTGTTCTGGGGTTCGCCTTGTCATACTCTTTGGGGGTAGTTGATCTATTTGCTGGTCCGGGTGGTCTTGGAGAAGGTTTTTCCGCCTATCGTGATCAGTTCGGAAATCAGCCCTATACCATTAAATTTTCGATTGAGAAAGAGCATGCAGCTCATGCCACTCTACGATTACGTAGTTTTATCAGAAAGTTTGAAGAATGTCGACCAGATGAATATTATGATTTCCTGAATGGGGAAAAGCCAGAACCGGATTGGTTTGGCCTTTATCCGGAGCAATGGGAAGCGGCAGAAGCCGAAGCCCGCTGCATGGAACTTGGCACGAGGCAGTGTACTGATTTTCTCAATTCTCGCATCCTGAAGATGCGCAATGAATATGGTGACCGAACTGTACTGATCGGCGGTCCACCATGTCAGGCGTATTCACTGGCCGGACGTTCACGGAATGCTGGTATTGCCAACTATGTGCCAGAAAACGACAAACGAAATTTTCTTTATAAGAAATACGTCGATGTCTTGAAGATGCTAGAGCCAGCAGCTTTCGTTATGGAGAACGTGAAGGGAATATTATCCTCATCGGTCAGGGAGAAAAGGGTTTTTCATAAGGTGATGAAAGATCTGGTATCGGCCGCCGGACCAGACAGCTATAAACTGTTGGCATTGGACCACCAGGGAAATAGAGCACATAACATTAACGATCCTCAACCAGATGACTTTGTTGTCCGAATGGAAAATCATGGAGTGCCACAGGCACGCCACCGTGTCATTATTATTGGAATTCGGAAAGATCTGGTCAATAGCATCTCTGTTGATACATTGCACTATCAGTCTATCCGTGATTATCAGGTCAGGGTAAAAGACGTTATTGGTACAATGCCAAAGTTGCGAAGTGGTCTCAGTCGAGATGATGACTGGCTCGTTTGGCAAGAAACGGTCCTTGATGCTATTCGACTAGTTTTAGACGATACAAGCCGTATCCCCAAAAAGTATCGTGATGACTTCAAGCAAAGGTTATTAAAGTGTAATAGCATCATCAGGGCAAGGGCACCTTTGGAGCGAATCTCAAGCTCTGGAAATCGTATTTCGAAATTGTGCCCAGAAGAATTGCGCAAATGGATAGTAGACCCCCGCTTGAAAAATTTACCTAACCACGACACCCGCAGTCATATGCCGGGGGATCTAGCGAGATATCTGTATGCGGCTGCATTCGGAAAAGCGACCGGCCGCTCGCCCAAGACTGAAGATTTTCCGGGTGCACTTGCACCTAATCACAGGAACTGGGAGAGTGGAAAGTTTTCAGATCGTTTTAGGGTTCAGATAGAATCAAGACCAGCAAGCACAATTACAAGTCATATCTCCAAGGATGGTCACTATTACATTCATCCTGATCTTCACCAATGTAGAAGTCTGACGGTACGAGAGGCAGCAAGATTGCAGACTTTTCCTGACAACTATTTTTTCAAGGGGACACGTACTCAGCAATATGTTCAGGTTGGAAATGCAGTACCACCTTTTCTGGCATTACAAATCGCCGAAAAACTCTGGAACATCTTGCAAAACTCCTGAACTGGGTTACTCGTGGGCAGTGCCTGGAGTATTTCAACTTCCCAGATATAATATTCGCACATGGGTTCTCATCAAGTGTCCAATATCACGACGCTGATGATGCCAGCTGTAACCCGTGGCAGTTGGATCACTTTCAATTACATCATCTGTTAGCGGCGTAATTTGATTCGTTCTTTTCTGATTGGATTTCTCCATCTGAAAGTCGATATTGCCTTACCCCTGACCGATGTTGATCCGATGTGCCCGGAATGGTTCCGCCGGTTCCCCGACCCCAACTAGGCGGCTGGAGTGATGTCGATTCCAGAGGGATCGGCGGCCGTCAGGCCGCCCTGCGTCGTCGCTCCGGGTCCGCCCGCGGTCCAGTCCCCGCTGGTTGAGAGGGTGGATCCCCGACTCCACCGCGGGCGACCTGGCGATCCGGTGAGCCCCCCGCCCGGGGCTGACTGTCTCGGCACGGAAGGCTCCCACTGCACGAGCACGGCGCCGCTAGACTGGTTGCTGCTGACCACGATCGGCGCCAGTGTTTGGCCTGCGATGCCATCACCGCCTTTTGGGCTTGGGATCTGTTGCGCTTGGCTCGCGAGCGACCGGACGATCCGGCGCTGGCGGGACCATATACCCAAGGCAGAATCCCGGGTACTGCTCGCCCACGCCCGGCCCACTGCGCCTGCCTGGTTCACGCGGTTCCCCAGACACCCTGACCTTTGTGGTCCTGACCGCTGGGCTGGCGGGATTTTATCCGTCCCAACGTCAGCCGATGCCGGGAACGCAGACGCTCTGGCAGGGCCTGCAGCGGTTGAAGGGGGAGGTGATCGGTGATGAATTGGGTACCCAAGCGCAGGCAACCGACTGACGGAGGAGGAACCCACTGACGAAGTGAGGGGATTGACGATGAAAATCAGGGTGGAAAGATGGTGGAGTTAAGTATGATGAGGGGGTAAAGACCGAATTAAGCTGCTTGGGGGAGGGAGGATCTCGCCCTACAGCCGTCGCCGGTCGATCTGATCGGAATGGCCACCTGCCGGAGGGGTAGTCTTGTCTGCACATTCTGAAGGCATGCGTTCAGGGCGCCAGTCCCCATCCAGTCCCGGGTCTGGTATCCTTGGCGGGAATAGCTGTAGTTACCCTAAAATAGAAAGCTTGTTTTGATCACGCGGCGAACAATAAAATAGCTCTGATCATACGACCACTGAGTTAATGACCGTGCAAAGAATATTTGGAACTATGTTATGGTGCAAGTCGAGTTACGCATAGTTCAGGAAGGGACGGGAGATTGTACGGGTAATGCTCCCTTTACGCCATACCGATGGAAGGCCCTTCGTCAAATTCAAGAAGCAATTCTGGTCGCTGATCAATGGTGGCGAGGTTTATCTGGACGGCATCACTCCCGCCAACAGCGTGCAGGCAGCGGAGGCGACCGGCATGGATGAAACCGAAGCAATCCCTGAATTCCATGTCGTTCCCCCGGCTCAAATAGAGTGGGACAAGTCACAGCGAGATGTGATCGGTGCGCCTCCGGAGGACCGCCTGTTGGTAGGAGCAGGTCCGGGCACGGGCAAGACGGCGGTCGCCTGCGCAAGGGTCTCACAGTTGATTGACCAGGACGAGCTGGAGCCGAGCCGTATCTGGCTGATCAGTTTCACGCGAACGGCAGTGCATGAAATCCGCGACCGGATTGCTGCCTATCTCGAAGATTCCGCAGCCGCCTATGCGGTCAAGATCGCAACGCTGGACTCGCACGCATGGACGATCCATTCCGGTTTCGATGAAGGGGCCAGAATTCTTGGTACCTATGAAGAGAACATCGAGCGGGTGCTCGAACTCGTGCGGCAGGACGAGGATGTCGCTGACTATTTTCTGAATAACGTCGCACACTTGGTTGTCGACGAAGCGCAGGACATCGTCGGCATACGCGCCGAACTGGTTGTCGAGATGATCCGCAGGCTGTCACCTTCCTGCGGCGTATCGGTGTTCGCCGACGACGCCCAAGCGATCTACGGTTTTGCTGACGACAGGGAGGTTCGGTCCGACGAAACCGGCGAGCCGCCCCTGCCCGAGAAAGTCCGGCGCGGCGCGGCGGACGCCTTCAGGGAATGCGAGCTGACGCAGGTGCATCGCACCGGTTCACCGCAATTACTGACGATTTTCTCGGATACGCGCCGCCGGGTGCTGACCGCTGCTGGCGAGTCCGAAGATAAGCTCGCCGAGATCAAGGATGAGGTGATCAGTCTCGCGCACGGTATTGCACCGCGCGTTGACAATTCGGCGCTGACCGAACTTGAGGATGCGTTCATCCTGTATCGAAGGCGCTGCGATGTGCTGCTGACAACCTCTATTCTGACGCAGAACGGCATCCCGCACCGAGTGCGGATGTCGGGGCTGCCAGTATGCCTCGCGCCGTGGATAGGTGCAGCTTTGTCCGAATATACCGATGCCAATCTGAGCCGGAACCGGTTTATAGAACTGTGGGCCGGCAAGGTACACGGCACTTCGCTTGCAACTTGCGAAGCCGATGACGCATGGGCACATCTGGTTCGTATCGCGGGCGCGGGCCGTACTCAAACGGTCGTGGACATGCGGTTGCTGCGACAGCGACTCGGGCGCAAACAGCCGCCGGCGGAATTGTGCCATGCCGAACTGGGACTGCGTGGCCCGATCGTCGGCACAATACATGCATCAAAGGGGCGTGAAGCAGACATTGTGCACCTGATGCTGCCGCACACGCAGGGCAGCAACGTGGATCAGGACGAAGAAGCACGGGTGGTTTTTGTCGGCGCGACCCGCGGCCGTTCGCGGCTGCTGGTCGGTCGCGGCTCGCGGCAGTTCGCCAGGCGTGTCGAGAAGTCCGGGCGGGCATATTGCCTTCAGACGAAAAACGACAAGCCACGCGCTCAGTTCGAAATCGGCCATGACGGAGACATCGTGGCCGAAGGCTTGGCGGGCCGTAGTTTCTTCGTGGGATCTGATGCGGTGCGCACTGCCCAGACACGGATTAGAGGATTCGTGGATGAGGCTGTCTCGCTCGTCGCCGAAGCTGATCGCGACACCAATTTCGTATACCGGCTCAAGGTGGACGGACAAGGGCAATGTATCGCCGTACTGTCGCAGGGTGTTAATACCGACCTTTTTACTGTCGGCGATGCCATTCAGAAGAAGCTTGGTGGCGGAAGGAGGCGGCCGCCGGACACGATCCGGCATCTGCATGTGCGTGGGGTGCGCACCATCGTCCTGCTGCCGGATGGGCCGGAGAGCGGGATGCTGCATGAACCGTGGAGCAGCAGCGGGATAATGCTGGCCCCGCTGGTACTGGGGTACAGCACTGCGTACTTTCCGCGTTTCCGCTGATGAAGGAGATGGTGATATGCGCGACATGCTTCTTGATCGGCTGAGATGCGACCTAGTGGGCCCGTATGCGGAGGACGAAGTTCTGAAGGCGCGTCCCTCGGACGTATATCTGACGGGTATTCTCTGGCCACGCGAAGCCCGCATGGGCGCGGAAGAAGACGAACGTCTCGGTCTTTCTGGCTCTGGGGAAAGCGAAATGGACGATGGCGGAGAGGAAGAGGAAGTCTCGCTCGTCGGGTTCGTGCGCCCGTGCTCTGCGGGCGTCTCCTTTGCAGCGCACGCGGATGCCAGCCCCGAACTGGATGTGACGGTTCGTTTCGCAACCTATGAGTCCGTCACACCCTTGGAATCGGAGAATGGTGAACAGGGTGACGGTGGCGGCACCCGCCGTCGCACGGAATGGCAACGGCGAGCACATAACATTCTATTAGAAGACATTGCGCTTGAAAACGGATCGCAGAATGTCGATCTCGCGCCGCATGGTGCGCCGCCGGGTGTGAGACTGCATGTGCGTACAACGCCGTGGTCGGGCGGAACGCTTGCCACGATCACGCTGCTGAACCAAGCGAAGCCTGATGAAGACGAAGGCCGTAAGGGGATTGAGAGCCTGACCCTGTTCCAGACACGCGTCGAAATCCGGCCACGTCCCGGTACCGTTTTGGTGGCGCGGCCGTCGAGGCGCACGGTGCTTGATGATGATGATCGCTCTGCGGCGCTTTTGTACCGAAACGCCCTTGAGTTCGCGACCGGACATATCTGTTCGGTCGAATGGGAAACCGGCGCCGCACCGGAAACAGCTGATATGGTTGCGACAAGCTGGATTCCCACGGCCATGATCCCCGCAACGAGCGCGGCTGGCCACGTGGTCTTTGACGCGCTGCGTATGGATGAAATGCTTAAACCGCTTTCGGCCCGTTGGCTCGCGACAACTACGGTGGAAGACTTCAGCAAAGCCCTTCAACAGCTTCCATCCGTTTACGAAAAATGGATATTGGACAGAGAAGCCGAAGTGGCGGCGCTACCAGAGGAGTATCACGACCAAGCGGCAAGGAATATTGCGACCTGCCGGGATGTCCATGCCCGCATGGCCGGGAGTGCTGCCCGGATTGCGGATGACGTCGCGATGTCGCGTGCCTTTCGTCTGGCTAATCTTGCGATGGATGTGCAGCACGGATGGGATCCGGAAAAAAGAAGTCGTGGCCCTCTGGAATGGAGACCGTTCCAACTCGGCTTCATTCTTCTCGCGGCGGCTTCCGTGGCCGACCGCGAACATCCAGAACGCCAGATCATGGATCTGCTCTGGTTCCCGACGGGCGGCGGCAAGACGGAAGCGTATCTGGCGCTGATCGCATTCCTCGCTTTCTACAGGCGGCTGTCCGCCGGAGGCGACCCCGATGTGGGCGACGGTGTCGCAGCGATCATGCGGTACACATTACGACTGCTGACAACGCAGCAGTTTGCGCGGGCGGCCTCCGTCCTTCTCGCTTGCGAGGCAATCCGTCGCGGATATATTCGCGAAGCGGGAGCTTCTTGCCATGAGTTGGGCAACACGCCCTTTTCGATTGGTCTTTGGGTTGGCGGCGATGCAGTGCCGAACCGGGTGGGTGTTGCTGCCGATGCGCTTGGCGGCACGCCGGACCAGCCGACACCGAAACAACTCACGCATTGTCCGGCATGCCGGGTATCCCTGACTTGGGAGCACGACGAACAGGCCGACGCCATTCACGTCTACTGTAAGAACAAAGACTGTCTTTTATTCAGTCCCGACATATCCCTTCCAGTCTGGACGGTGGACGAGGACGTGTACCGGATGCGGCCGACACTGCTAATTGGCACGATAGACAAATTTGCGCAGATTGTCCGGCGCAAGGAAATCAACGGGCTGTTCGGTCTGAACTCCGGCCAGCCACCGGATCTCATTCTCCAAGACGAACTGCATCTCATCTCGGGGCCGCTCGGCACGGTCGCGGGGCTGTATGAAGTCGCGATCGATCGTATGTTCGCATCTGGCGGCGCACACCCAAAGATCATCGGCTCCACGGCGACGATCCGACGCGCATCGGAACAGGTATTCGCCCTGTTCAACCGCGAGACGGCGCAGTTCCCACCGCCCTGTCTGGATGCCTCGGACTCCGCCTTCGCCGTCGTAGACCGAGCCGCACCTGGCCGCATCTATGCCGGCGTCACCACGGCAGGCCGGTCAGCTAAATTCACGCTTCAGGCCGTCGCCGCATCGATGCTTCAGTCCGCCTTCGCCGGTACGTCAAAAGATGAGGAACGCGACCCGTACTGGACGCTGGTGTCGTATTTCAACTCCCTGCGCGAACTGGGCGGCGCGCTCGTCCTCATGCAGGATGACGTGAACGACAGCTTGGTGCTGCTGGCGCAGCAGCGTGGCGAGGCTGCGCGTTATCCCGAATTCATAGAAGAGCTCACCTCTAGACGCACGCAAGCCGAAGTCCGGGATATGCTGGATAAGCTGGCAATCCGCTCCACCGACCAAGGTGCGCTCGATGCCGTCCTCGCGACGAACATGCTCAGCGTGGGCGTGGATATTCCCCGCCTCGGACTGATGCTGGTGAATGGTCAGCCCAAGGGCATCGCCGAATATATACAGGCCACGAGCCGCGTCGGAAGGGGCGATGTGCCGGGCCTGGTCGTCACGGTGCTCAACAACGCGAAGGCCCGCGACCGGTCGCACTACGAAAGCTTTCCGACCTGGCATGAGACACTTTATCGGGATGTCGAACCAACCAGCGTAACACCCTTCGCATCTAGGGCACGCGACCGTGCGCTGCACGCAGTGCTGGTGGCGCTGGTCCGTCATCTGGCACCCGGCATGCTCGACTGTCCCAAGCTCGACGACGATGCAATCGATGTCGCGAAAGCCCTAATTGATGACATTGTCGGGCGCGCCGCAGCGACCGATCCGCAGGAAGCGGAGGTCAGGCTGGAGCTGGAGCGCTTCCTCGACATGTGGGGATTTCGTGCGCCGCGAAGCTACTGGAGCCGACGGGTCAGCAGCTCGCTGCTTCAGGATGCGGAACGCGCTGCGGCGATGAGGGCGATGGGTAGATTGCCGGGTGAAGCTTGGCCGACGCTGAACAATATGCGCAGCGTCGAGCCTTCAACGCGATACCGGCTCGCCGAACGGCTGCGCGAACAAACATCTAGGGGGAACGGCGATGGCGAATAACCGGTTGGGCGAATTGCGCAGAAGTGCCGCCGTCATGACCTTCGGGCCAGGCTCTGTAGTGGACTTTCGCGCCGACGGCGCACCCGTGTCCGCTGTCGCAGCCGGGCTGGAAGAATGGGACAAGTCCTTTCCTCCGGCGGGACTGGCCAACCCACAGAGAATTACTGAACCGCGATTGCAGAGAAAGCTCTCGGTGGGTGGATTTCGGTTGCCGCCGGTCGTCGATGAGAACTTGCATAACGACCAAGGTAATCCTGACAGGCGCACACTCGTCGCGACACGGTTCCCGGAATGGCTGCAATGCCCGCAATGCGACCGGCTTGCTCCTGCAGCCCGCTGGTCGCAGGACCCTGGACGCGCCTATCGGTACTGTGCGGGCTGCACGCACAAGGCGCCTGGTCAGCGCAAGATATTCGCGGTGCCGGTCCGCTTCGTGATGGCCTGCATCAAGGGCCATCTGGACGATTTCCCGTGGCATATATGGGTCGGCCACGAGGCCGACTGCAAGAAGAAGGAACAAGCCGATCTATATCTCAGATCGGTACGTCCGGGCCTTGCCGGACTGATTCTGAGTTGCCGTGAGTGCAATGCGCAGCGCTCCATGGATAGTGTATTCATTGCTCAGACATGGCGTGGGTTTCGGTGCCGTGGGCGCCGGCCTTGGCTCGCCGCTCCGGTCGAGATATGCGACTGCGAACCGCGTGCCTTGCAGCGCGGCGCATCGAACCTGTACTTCCCGATCATCGAGTCGGCGCTCAGCATTCCGCCATGGTCGGACGCGATACAGGAAGCGCTTGGTGTCTACTGGAACTCGATTGTCATGACAAAGCCGGAAGATCGCGCAACCTTCATCCGCATCCTCGCCCAAGGTGACCTTGAGCCACCACTCCGTGAACTCGACCTGAGCCCTGACGAGCTTGCTCGACAGGTCGAGGATCGCCTGAACCGATACAACGATGACACCATACTGAATATTCGAGAGGAGGAATACAGACAGTTTGTCTTGGGCGCGGATACGAAGGACAAAGATGTGCGTGAATTTGAAGTGCGCAACGTGCCTATACCAAGGCGCCTGCAGCCCTTCATTGACCGCGTCGTCCGCGTCGTCCGGTTGCGTGAGGTGCGTGTCCTGAAAGGCTTTACTCGGATCAACCCGCCTGGAGACGAAGACAGTCCGGATATTGCGGCAATTTCCGTAGGCGATGTCGGCTGGCTTCCGGCGGTTGAGGTTCGGGGCGAAGGTATATTTATCGCCCTCGATAAAGACAAGATCCAAGCGTGGGAAACGCGGGATGATGTCGCAGCGCGTGCCAGAAGCGTCGATGACGCTTGGCAGCTAGAATGGCAAAAGCGGCATGGGGACAGTGAACCGACTTGGCGGATCACGCCACGTTATCTGCTTGTGCACAGCTTCGCGCATGCGCTCATGCGCCAGCTCACTCTGGAGTGTGGCTACTCCACTGCCGCATTGCGTGAACGTCTCTATATTAGCGACGGGATCGATGGCATGGCGGGGATACTGATCTACACCGCCACCTCCGATTCTGACGGAACGCTCGGTGGGCTGCAAAGGCAGGGCGAAGCTCACCGCATCGGACGTGCGGTCGATGCGGCGGTCCGGGCAATGGAATGGTGCTCCTCCGATCCGCTGTGCATCGAAGGCATGATCGCCGGCACTGACCGCCTGTCCATTGGTGCCTGCCATGCTTGCCTGCTCGCACCGGAGACTGCTTGCGAGGAATATAACCGCTTCCTCGACCGGGGCACACTCGTCGGTCTGCCGGATACGCCCGAAGTCGGGTTTTTCACGCCGCTAATCCAGAGGATATGAAATGGCGGTTATGTGGCCCAGAACACTACCACCCGATGTCATGGGCAACATGTTGCGAAACACGGAGTGCAAGGTGTTTAGACGACTCGAAACCGTGCTGGATGATTCCTTCGTGGTTTTTTACTCACGACCGTGGCTTGGACTGAAACCCGATGGTGAGGAAATCGATGGCGAATGCGATTTCATTGTCGCGCACGCCGAACTCGGAATGCTGGCACTTGAAGTGAAAGGTGGCGCAGTCGCCTACGATCCGTGCACAGATCAATGGACGAGCCGTGATCGCTGGGCCGTTACGCACAATATCAAGAACCCAGTGCAGCAAGCAAGAAGCGCGAAATATGAATTACTGAAAAAGCTAGATGCTTCCCCACACTGGAAGTCCCGACGCATCCGGGCCCGGCACGGCGTTGTGCTGCCGCACTCGTCCGCGCCGCTGGGCGATCTTGGCGCAGACATGCCGCAGCGCATATTCTGTTTTGCCGAACACTTTGAAGACGGGTTTCGGGAATGGATTCTGGAGCGCTTCGGTGATGCGGCGCCCGACGAAGGACGGACCAAAGCGTTGGGTCGGGGCGGAATTCAGGCCCTCGAAAAAACCCTTGCGAAGCCGTTCCAGCTCCGTATGCCGCTCGGTATCGTGCTATCCCAAGACGATGCTGAGCTTCAGGTGCTGACACAACAGCAGTTCCATATCCTGCGCACAATAGAGGCTGTGCCGCGAGCAGCCATCAGCGGTGGGGCCGGCACGGGCAAGACGGTGTTGGCGATAGAAGAAGCGAGACGCTGTGCGGAAAGTGGCTTGCGTACCTTGTTCGTTTGTTACAATCGCGGTCTTGCGACCGAAATCCGCCGCCGCATCAAGGACAGCTCGCAAGTGACGGTGATGACCTTTCATGAACTGTGCGTGGAGATGACCCGGCGCGCGAGCATCGGGCCACCGGATGGTATCCCCGATAGGCAGCTTTTTGAAGAAATCTGGCCCGAACTCCTGATGCAAGCATTCGAGCGTCTGACGGACGATAGATACGGGGCGATAATCGTCGATGAGGGGCAAGACTTCCTGCCACTGTGGTGGATGGCAGTCGAGTCAGGGCTTAACTCCGACGGTGGAGAACTGTTCCGCATCTTCTACGACAATAACCAACGCGTATACACGAGCACGATCAAGCTCCCGGAAGACATTGACTTGGTCCCGATCCGCCTCACTTTGAACCTGCGCAACACAAGGCGCATCCATGAGTTGGTGCGCCAGCATTACACCGGCCATGAAATTGAAGCCATAGGACCGGAAGGCGTCGAGGTTCACTGCATCAAGGTGGATACGACGGACGCACTCGCGCAGCGAATCTCGGGCTATGTTGCGCGTCTTAGCTCACTCGAACGCGTGCGGCCCGGTGACATTGCAGTCCTCGTCGCCACAGAGGCGGCAATCGAAAAAACTGCACCAGACGAGAGGCTGGGTGAATTCCACGCTACCCGTTGCGATGAACCATCCGAGAGCCGGGTCGTCGTTGACAGCATCAGGCGATTCAAGGGCCTTGAACGTCCAGTCGTCATAATCGCAGCAACCCCGGACACTGTGATCCATCCAGAGCTACCCTATGTTGCACTCTCTCGAGCGCGCACGCATCTGGTGATCGTTGGAACCGACAAGGTGCTGAATCGGATGCGCGGGGTCACAACATCTTCAGTTGATTGAATAATTCGTTCAAGTGGACACCTGTGAAAAATGTCAGACGGCCACACCAGAGAAAAATATCCCCGGCAAATAACAACGGCACGTTACTTCATTGACTGAAGCGACAGTTACAGAAGTCGGCCGCTGTATTCCCTGTGGCGGGCGAGGGCAACTATTGAGCACACTGAAGGGGCATCAGTACACTCGGCGAAGGTGTCGATTTCAAAATTATTGCCTACGGTTCTGACTATTCCGGTGGTTGGCAGTCTCTTAATTCGACACTACGGACCTTCACGACGCTGGACCAGGTTGGGCTAATTACCTGAATATCGGAAGAGGTTACGTATGCCTCGGCCACGTGAACTCATTGAGGCGATGGCGGGTGCCGGCCACCCATAGCATTATTCAGGGGACTCGCAGGGACAGGTTCAGGCTTTGTGAAAACGGTCTCTGCTCACCTATCATGGAACTGTTTTCAAGCGCATGTCTCGGTTTGCCGAATGCAACCGAGTGGGGATTTTTCACGCCATTTTCTCAAAGAATGTGACATGATCATGTAAGTTATGTGGCCAAGTGCATATCCGATGGATGTCTCAATAATACACCGAGTTCGAAGTGTTCGGTCGGTTGGAACTTGTTCTGAACGATCCCTCTTTGTCCTCCGCCCTCGTTCGGTGAAATTGAAATGAAACCCAGGCGGTTCTCACCCTGATCATCAAGATTTACCGAGTTGCATCTTAATGTCAAATAGGCGATAAGTTGACAATCCCGACAGAAATCTACATGTAATCCAATGACGAGCACTAGGAATGACCCAGATCAATGGCGCCAGACCGCCATGCGGGAACTCAAAGGCAAGCCGCTTGAGGCGCTGGACTGGGAGACACCGGAAGGAATTCGGGTAAAACCGCTTTATACCGCGGCGGACCTGGAAGATATGGAGTCCATGGACACTCTGCCAGGATTGCCACCCTATACTCGAGGCCCCAAGGCCACGATGTATGCCGGCCGGCCCTGGACGATCCGTCAGTACGCCGGCTTTTCCACCGCGGAGGAGTCCAACGCGTTTTATCGCAGGAATCTGGCCGCTGGTCAGGCGGGATTGTCCGTGGCGTTTGATCTGGCCACCCACCGGGGTTACGACTCCGATCATCCGAGAGTCGAAGGGGATGTGGGCAAGGCGGGTGTGGCCATTGATTCCGTTGAGGACATGAAGATTCTCTTCCACCAGATTCCACTCGATCAGATGTCGGTCTCCATGACCATGAATGGGGCGGTCCTGCCGGTGATGGCCATGTACATCGTGGCCGCCGAAGAACAGGGGGTGGCCCGAAAGGATCTGACCGGTACGCTGCAAAACGACATTCTGAAGGAATTCATGGTGCGGAACACCTACATCTATCCGCCCCAACCCTCGATGCAGATCGTGGCGGACATCATTTCCTATACGGCGGAAGAGATGCCGCGCTTCAACCCGATTTCCATCTCCGGCTACCACATGCTGGAAGCTGGGGCCACGGCGGTACAGGAATTGGCCTATACCCTCGCGGATGGGCTGGCGTATGTCCAGTCGGCCGTCGATGCCGGACTGGCCGTGGATCGGTTTGCTCCCCGCCTGTCGTTCTTTTTCGGCATCGGCATGAATTTTTTCATGGAAGTGGCCAAGCTCCGTGCGGCACGGACATTATGGGCGGAACTGGTTAAAGCGCGATTCCAGCCCAAGGACCCTCGTTCACTCCTGTTGCGGACTCATTGTCAGACTTCGGGGGTCAGCCTGACGAGTCTGGATACGTACAACAACGTGATTCGTACCACCATCGAGGCCATGGCGGCCGTGATGGGGGGCACGCAGTCGCTGCACACCAACTCGTTTGATGAGGCACTGGCATTGCCAACTGAGAATTCGGCCCGCATTGCCCGCAATACCCAACTCATCCTGCAGCATGAAGCCGGGCTGACCCGGGTCGTGGATCCCCTGGCAGGCTCCTATTATTTGGAGAGTCTGACCAATAGTCTGGTGGCCGAAGCCCGTCAGTTGATCGAGGAAGTGGATGAACTGGGCGGGATGATCCGTGCCGTGGAAACCGGGTTGCCCAAGCTGCGCATTGAGGAAGCTGCCGCCAGACGGCAAGCGCGTATCGATCGAGGTGAAGAGGTCATCATTGGAGTCAATCGATACCGACGCGATGAGGAAGAAGATGTCGATATCCTCGTGGTGGACAACCAGGCCGTTCTGAAAAGTCAGGTCGCCCGGCTAAAATCAGTCCGGGCGGAACGGGATGAGGAAGCCTGCCAAGGGGCTCTGACGGCCTTGGTGGAGGCGACACAACAGGGAAACCTGCTGTCTGCGGCCGTCGAGGCAGCGCGGGCTCGTGCCACGGTCGGAGAAATTTCCAGTGCCCTGGAGGGAGTGTTCGGCCGACACATGGTCGAAGTCCGCCCCATCAGCGGTGTCTATAGTGCCTATTTCAAGGATGATGATGTATTTGAAAGGCTGAAGGCGCGAATCGTTCGATTCGCCGAAAGGGAAGGGCGCCGCCCACGCATGCTGGTGGTCAAACTGGGTCAGGACGGTCACGACCGGGGAGCCCGGGTCATTGCCACCTCCTTTGCCGACATGGGATTCGATGTGGACATTGGACCCTTGTTTCAGACGCCCCAGGAAGCAGTGCGTCAGGCCATTGAGAATGATGTTCACCTGATTGGCATTTCCTCCCAGGCGGCTGGACACCGGACCCTGGTTCCAGGGGTGATGGAAGCCCTGAAAGATCAAGGGGGCGGCGATATCCGGGTGATCTGCGGAGGTGTGATCCCGCCTGGAGACTATGACATGCTGGTGAAGGTGGGGGTGTCCGCGATTTTTGGTCCCGGAACCAATATTCCCAAGGCAGCTCATGAGATCATTGATATACTGGAATCTTCCTGATGGTGGGACTGGCTCTCGATACCATTCCATTTGAGCGCACTATGCAAGAAACGATCGAACAACTGCAGCAGAAGCGGACCAAGGCCCAACTGGGTGGTGGCCCGGAACGGATCCAGGCGCAGCATGCACGCGGCAAATTGACGGCCCGAGAGCGGATCGATGTGCTCCTGGATGCCGGCAGCTTTGAGGAATGGGATATCTTTGTCGAGCATCGCTGCACTGATTTCGGCATGCAGGACAAGGCGATTCCCGGGGATGGCGTGGTGGTGGGATACGGCACCATCAACGGGCGATTGGTGTTCGTCTACAGCCAAGACTTCACGGTGTTTGGCGGCTCCTTGTCAGAAGCCCATGCGGAGAAAATCTGCAAGGTGATGGATCAAGCGATGAAGGTGGGGGCGCCGGTGATTGGAATATCGGATTCCGGTGGGGCCCGCATTCAGGAAGGGGTGGCTTCGCTGGGGGGTTATGCCGAGGTGTTCCAGCGCAATGTCCTGTCGTCCGGCGTGATCCCGCAGATTTCTCTCATCATGGGTCCGTGTGCGGGTGGAGCGGTCTATTCCCCCGCCATGACGGATTTCATCTTCATGGTCGAGGACAGTTCCTATATGTTCGTCACCGGGCCGGATGTGGTCAGGACGGTAACCCATGAAGACGTCACGGCCGAGAACCTGGGTGGGGCCACCACTCACACCTCTCGCTCCGGCGTGGCGGATCTGGCTTTTGAGAACGATGTGGATGCGTTGCTCATGACGCGCCGCTTTTTAGGATTCCTGCCCGCGAGTAACCGGGAAAAACCACCCCGCCGCCAGACGGATGACGCCAGGGACCGGAAAGAGGATTCTCTGGACAGTCTGGTCCCGGACAACCCCAGTCAGCCCTATGATATGAAGGAGTTGATCATCAAGCTGGTGGATGAAAGTGATTTTTTCGAATTGAAGCCGGACTATGCAAAAAACATCATTACCGGGTTTGCCCGGATGGGGGGGCAACCGGTGGGCATTGTCGCCAACCAACCCATGGTGCTGGCCGGTTGCCTGGACATCAATGCGTCGGTCAAGGCCGGGCGATTTGTGAGGTTCTGCGATGCATTCCAGATTCCGATCATCACCTTGGTGGATGTGCCCGGATTCATGCCCGGAACCGCTCAGGAGTATGGGGGCATCATCCGCCATGGGGCCAAACTGCTGTATGCCTATGCCGAGTGCACGGTTCCCAAGATCACGGTGATCACTCGGAAAGCCTATGGGGGAGCCTATGACGTGATGGCATCCAAGCACCTGAGGGGCGATGTCAATCTGGCATGGCCTAGTGCCGAAATTGCGGTGATGGGTCCAAAGGGAGCCGTTGAAATCATTTTTCGGGAGGAGGCCGGCGATCCGGAAAAGCTGGCACAGCGCACGGAAGAGTATCGGCTGAAATTCGCCAATCCCTTCGTGGCGGGGCACCGTGGTTATATTGATGATGTCATCATGCCCGCCGAGACCCGCTGGCGCATTTGCCGTTCGCTGACCATGCTGGACGGCAAGGCTATCCGCAATCCGTGGAAGAAACACGGCAACATCCCACTGTAGCCCGGTCCCCGCCCATGTTCCAGAAAATTCTGATTGCCAATCGTGGGGAAATCGCCTGTCGGGTGATTCGGACGGCCCGTCGAATGGGGATTGCCACGGTCGCAGTGTATTCTGACGTGGACCGAAATGCCTGCCATGTCGAAGCCGCCGATGAAGCCGTTCATATCGGCTCCGCCCCGGCGGTGGAAAGCTATCTGGTGGCGGAACGCATCCTCCAGGCCTGTCGGGATACCGGGGCGGAAGCGGTTCATCCCGGTTACGGCTTTCTTTCCGAAAACGCGTCTTTCGCGACGGCCCTGGAGGCGGCGGGGGTGGTGTTCATCGGTCCCGGAGTCGCCGCCATCCAGGCCATGGGCGACAAGATCACGTCAAAGCATATTGCCCAGAAGGCGGGCGTGAATATCATCCCCGGTCATCTGGATGTGGTCCCCGATGCGCAGGAGGCAGTTGCGATCGCTAGGGATATCGGCTATCCGGTCATGCTGAAGGCCAGTGCCGGCGGGGGGGGAAAAGGAATGCGAGTGGCTTACGACGAGGCGGAATGTCGTGACGGGTTCGAGCGGGCGACCAGCGAAGCCATATCAAGCTTCGGCGACGGCCGAATCTTCATCGAGAAATTCATCGAGCAACCCCGGCATATTGAGATCCAGATCATTGCCGATGCCCATGGCCAGGTCGTGACCCTGAACGAACGGGAATGTTCGATCCAGCGTCGCCACCAGAAAGTCGTGGAGGAGGCGCCATCGCCATTCATTGATCCCGACACCCGACTGGCCATGTGTGAGCAGGCGAAGGCACTGGCTCGGGCAGTCGACTATCGCTCCGCCGGGACCGTGGAATTGATCGTGGATGCACACCGCAACTTCTACTTTCTGGAAATGAATACTCGTTTGCAGGTCGAGCACCCGGTGACGGAGTGGATTACGGGGTTCGATCTGGTCGAACTGATGCTGCGCGTGGCCGCCAATGAGCCCCTGCCGATCACGCAGGCCGATGTCGGCATCCACGGTTGGTCGATGGAGTCCAGGATATATGCCGAGAACCCATTTCGCAACTTCCTGCCTTCCACCGGTCGCTTGGTGCGATATCGTCCCCCGGCAGACAATGACCAAGTCCGGCTCGACGCCGGTGTCATCGAAGGATCCGAGATTTCCATGTATTATGACCCCATGATCGCCAAGCTGGTTACTTGGGGAGCCACCCGAGAAGACGCCATCCGGGTGATGCAACAGGCCTTGGAGCATTATTACATCCGCGGAGTGGAGACCAATATTCCGTTTGTCTCCGCGATCATGAACCATCCACGGTTTCAGCGAGGCGAACTGACCACGCATTTTATTGCCGAGGAATTTCCAACGGGTTTCCATGCCCAATCGATGGATATCGATCTGAAAATTCCGGCGGTGATCATGGCTTCGGTGCACTACCGCCTGATGCAGCGGACCGTCAATGTCTCCGGACAAATGACGGGGGCGTCTCGGAACTTGGGAAGTCGATGGGTGGTCCTCATTGGCGGGCAGTCCTACCCGATGGAAGTGACCGGCAAACCGACTCAGTGGCACATTCAGAACGATCATCGCACTTTCTGTCTGGAAGATGACTGGTCGCCCATGGATCCGGTATATACCGGATCCCTCGACGGTGAAGCGGTCTGCCTCCAGATCGAACAGCAGTTAGGTCACGGGGTGACTTATCAGATTGTCTACGCTGGAATGCCCATGGAGGCGCGAGTATTCAGTGAATCGTGTGCCGCCCATTTTGCCAAGATGCCCATCAAGGCGGCGCCGGATCTGACGAGTTATCTGCTGTCACCCATGCCGGGACTGTTGATGTCGGTCGCTGTGACGTCCGGCCAGCATGTCAAGGCGGGTGAGATTCTCGCTGTCATTGAAGCCATGAAAATGGAAAATGCCCTGCGAGCTGAACGCGATGCGACCGTGGATGAAGTGCTGGTGGAGCCGGGCAGTACCTTGCAGGTGGATCAACCCATCATGTCATTTGAAACCATCGGTTGACAGTGTGATTGATCTGGACCAGTTGCGTGCCGGAGACCGCCGCACGCTGGCCAAGGCAATTACCTTGATCGAATCGACCCGGATGGACCATCGCCTCCAGGCGGAAAAACTGCTGGAGCGTGTGATGCCTGAAACCGGGCGTTCACTCCGGCTGGGTATATCTGGTGTCCCTGGGGTCGGCAAGTCAACGTTCATCGATGCACTGGGCCGGTTGCTGGTTCCTCAAGGGTTACGTCTCGCGGTGTTGTCAGTGGATCCCACCTCCACCCTCAGCGGGGGAGCCATATTGGGCGACAAGACCCGCATGGGTTGGCTGGCAGGCCAGCCGTCGGCCTTCATTCGTCCTTCGGCGGCGGGCAGGACACTGGGAGGAGTGACTCGCCGGACACGAGAGACCCTTCTGCTGTGTGAAGCGGCCGGGTTTGATGTAGTGGTGGTCGAAACCGTGGGCGTGGGCCAATCCGAGTCCCTGGTCGCGGAAATGACGGATGTCTTTGTGCTGCTTCTCCTGCCGGGCGCGGGTGATGAACTTCAGGGCATGAAACGTGGCATCATGGAACTGGCCGATTTGGTGGTGGTCAACAAGGCGGATGGCGACCTGAAGGACCGGGCGGAGGTGGCAATGGCGGACTTGCGATCAGCGCTGCGCTTGTTGCAGCCGCGCGTGGTTGGATGGTCCCCTCCGGTGCTGGCGGTCTCCAGCTTGAAATTGCGTGGCATCGACCGGGTCTGGGAGCAGGTGACCGAGTTCTGGAAGGTGCTCGACCGGAATAATGGCCTGGAAAACCGGAGACGGAAACAATCCCAGGGATGGCTCTGGCGCGAGGCCGGAGAAATACTGATGGACACGTTGTGCCTTGACCAAGGGTTCAGACAGCAGATGTCGGATTTGCAAGAACAGGTCGGGAATGGAACAATACCGGCTTCGGTAGCCGTCGCGAAATTGACACGGGAGTGGCTGGCCCACCGACAGCCCGGGAGTGATGAATGATGATTGGAAAACTGAACCATGTTGCGATTGCGGTGCCGAATCTGGCCCAGGCGGCCGCCCAGTACCGAGACCTTTTCGGTGCAGATGTTTCCCCTCCGGTGGACTTGCCGGAGCATGGGGTGTCCACCGTGTTCGTGACCTTGCCCAATACCCATATCGAATTGTTGCATCCCTTGGGGGAGCATTCTCCCATCGCCGGGTTTCTGAACAAGAATCCGGCCGGCGGCATTCACCATGTGTGCTATGAGGTCGTCGACATCAACCAGGCGGCGAACCAGCTCAAGGCCGCGGGAATGCGTATCCTCGGTGAGGGCAAGCCCCGCATCGGTGCTCACGGCAAGCCCGTGCTGTTTCTTCATCCCAAGGATGCCCAAGGGGCTCTCGTCGAACTTGAGCAGGCGTAATCGGTTGGATGGATTGCTCGTGGTGGGATGGTTGGTATGCTGGTTCCGGGACCCATGAGCACCGACACCAGGCCCAATGAAAGCCGCATGAGCCAATCCGACCGCCTGTACGCCACCTCCAGACCACATCTGGTGGATTTTACTTTTGACCAGTCGGTGGCGGATGTATTTCCCGACATGATCCGTCGGTCCGTCCCAGGGTACGATGCCTTGATTGCCACGTTGGGCGTGTTGGCGAAATCTTATTATCAACCCGGTACCCGGATCTATGATCTGGGCTGTTCATTGGGGGCGGCCACATTGTCCGTTCACCATGGACTGGGTCCGGCGGGGGGTCAATACGTGATGGTCGACAATGCCACGGCGATGATGCAGCGATGTCGCCAGTCCCTGGGCAGGCTGATGCCGGATGCCGTCATCGACTATCAGGAGACGGATATTCGCGATGTCCGCATCCGACAGGCCAGCATGGTCATGTTGAATTTCACGGTCCAGTTTGTCCCGAGAGAGGATCGCCAGGCGATCTTGAGCACCATTCATGCGGGCTTGGTGCCGGGAGGGATCCTGGTCTTGTCGGAAAAGATACTCGGCAGGAATACACAACAGCAGCAGCATTGGTCCGACCTGCATCATGCGTTCAAGGCCGCTAATGGGTATAGTGAACTGGAGATCAGCCAAAAGCGCAGTGCCCTGGAAAAGGTGTTGCGTCCAGAAACCATTGCACAGCATCAAGAGCGACTAGCTGAAGTGGGGTTTTCCAGCATTTGGATATGGTTTCAGTGTCTCAATTTCGTCTCTTTCCTGGCCATTCGGTAAACCTGGCTGTGTGGGGGTTCAGTCAGTTGCCGGACATCTTGGCAGGCACACCGCTAGAGCCCATGGCGGAATCACTGTCCCACCAATCCGATCGCATTTTCTCGGATCGTCCCCACGGAGACCGCTTCCGTTGGGAAGCGGCGGTCCGAGACTTGCCCGACATACCGGTTACGGCCACCTACTTGAACGCCGATACCGTCATGGCCGTCTCTCAACAGCCACCCGGTGAGGAGGTCATGGCGCAACTGTACCGGTCGATGCAGGCGCTGCATCCGTGGCGCAAGGGGCCATTCGATCTTTTCGGCATGTTGATCGATGCCGAATGGCGGTCCTGTCTGAAGTGGTCACGGCTCACCCCCCATTTGTCCTCATTGAATGGCCGGGTCGTCTTGGACGTGGGGTCAGGGAATGGATACTATCTGTATCGCATGTTGGGAGCCGGGGCCTCTGTGGCCATTGGGGTGGACCCCACCCAACTTTTTCTGGCCCAGTTCAAGGCAGTCAACCACTATCTGGGTCAACCCCGGGCGGTCCTATTACCGCTGAAAATAGACGACTTGACCCAAAGGGCATCCGGAATGTCCATCAGCGGCTTTGATACCGTTTTTTCCATGGGGGTGTATTACCATCGCCGTGACCCCCAATCCCATTTGCGCACATTGTGGGGATTTCTGCGGCCGGGCGGCGAGCTGGTACTGGAAACGCTGGTGATTGAGGATCAGGATGAGGGGATGCTGCAACCGGAAAAACGCTATGCGCGGATGCGCAATGTTTGGTGTGTGCCCTCCATTTCCCTGCTGACCCGACAGTTGCTGACGACCGGGTTTACTTCGGTCAGGGTGGTCGATGTCACTTCCACTACAGTGGCCGAGCAGCGCAGCACCGCCTGGATGAGATTTGAATCATTGGACAACTGTCTGGATCCGACCGACCCGACCCGAACCGTGGAAGGTTACCCTGCCCCGGTTCGGGCCTGTCTCATTGCCCGCCGTTGATGTCGACCGTGGCTGAATTCGTGCGTCCCAACACCGACAACTACCGCCACCTGTTTCTTGAAGATGTGCCGTTGATCGATACGCGGGCCCCGGTGGAATTTGCCAAAGGCGCCTTTGACCATGCGGTCAACCTGCCGCTGATGGTGGACGAAGAGCGACATCAAGTGGGGATCCAATACAAGCGGGCGGGTCAGCAGGCGGCCATTGATCTGGGCCGTGAACTGGTGGGCCCGCGGTTGCAAGCGGAACGGACCCGTCGTTGGGTCCAGTTTGCCGAACGGCATCCAGAAGGATACCTGTACTGTTTTCGCGGGGGGCTGCGTTCACGTATCACTCAGGATTGGATGGGAGAGGCTGGGGTGCATTATCCCTATGTCCAGGGAGGGTACAAGGCGATGCGACGCTATTTACTGGCGGAACTGGAGCATCTGGGCCGTGAAACACCGCTGATCCTGATCAGTGGGCGAACCGGCACTGGCAAGACCCGCTTGCTGGAGCGCGTTGGCTGTGCTTTGGATCTGGAGGGGATGGCTCGCCATCGGGGTTCCAGTTTCGGCTCGATGGTGGAACCTCAACCCACCCAGATCGATTTTGAGAACCGACTGGCGGCTGGTCTGCTCAAGCTGACCCATTGCCATGCTGGCTTGCCGGTGTGCATCGAAGGTGAGGGACGGCTGGTGGGACGCCTGACCGTACCGGATTCGCTGTGGACCAACATGCAGCATTCACCGGTTCTGGTGCTGGAGGCGAGCATGGAAAGGCGTGTCGAAATCGGCATGGCCGACTATGTGGTGGATCTCCTTGCACGGATTCAACGGGAAAAGCCGGGAGAAGCCGGTTTTGAGGATTTTGCGGAACGTCATCGCAGCAGCCTCCATCGCATTCGACGCCGACTTGGCCTGCAGGCTCATCAGGAGGCTCTCTCCATATTGGAAGCCGCTTTGGACGCCCATCGCGTCGACAATGACTTGGACGGCTATCGGCTCTTCATCCGTCTGCTGCTGACGCGTTATTACGACCCGATGTACGACTACCAATTATCCCGATGGCCGGGGGAGGTGCTGGCGAGAGGAGAGGAAGCCGTTCTGGTGGAGTGGTTGACCCAAAGGGGGGTGCCGGTCTGTTGATGAAACGCACAGGCCCCAGTGCCGTGGACCTGGTCCTGTTGGGAGGTGGGCACGCTCATGCCATTGTGATCCGCCAATGGGCCATGCATCCCGTGCCGGGGGTTCGGATAACCTTGGTTTCTCCGCATTCCCTGACGGCCTACTCCGGCATGCTGCCAGGCTTCGTGGCGGGTCACTACACACTGGAAGAGACCCATATTGATCTGAACTCCCTGTGTCGCTGGGCGGGTGTGCGGTTCGTGCAGGCCGCAGCCAGTGGACTGGATGTGGCCAACCGGCGGATTCATTTTGACCATCGACCGTCCATGGAATACGACTTGCTGTCCATCAATACCGGCGGTGCGCCTTGTCTCGACCCGCATTCGGAACCCTCCGACATCAGGATTCCCATCAAGCCGGTCCATCGGTTTGTTGAACGCTGGATGAAGATCAAGGCTCTGGCCCGACAGACCGAAGAACCACTGCATATCGGTGTCGTCGGGGCCGGGTCCGGAGGGCTCGAAATCCTGCTGGCCATGAATCATGCCCTGAATGGGGCGGGTGTTCGAAGAACCAAACGGATGAGCCTCATGCCGCATCAGTTGCATTGGCTGGTTCAGCATGAAGTTCTGCCCAGTTACTCGGATCGAGTCCGGTCAAGGGTGCTCAAGGTCTGTGAGGGGCAGGGAGTGCATCTTCATCGTGATTTTGAGGTGACTCAAGTCGATGCGGGAAAACTGATTTCGGCCCATGGCGAAGAGATTCCTCTGGATGCGGCCGTATGGTGCACGGGTGCCATGGCACCTGGATGGGTGGCCGAATCCGAACTGGACTGCGATGACAAGGGTTACGTCCAAGTTATCGATACATTGCAGAGCCGCTCCCATCCGGAAGTGTTTGCCGTTGGTGACGTGTCGGTCCAGGTCAATTTTCCACGGCCGAGAGCGGGCGTGTTTGCGGTGCGACAGGGCACCGTCCTGACGGACAACCTGCGACGCCTTATTCAGGGCAGGGCACTCAGACCGTACCGGCCGCAAAGCCGGTTTTTGACTCTGCTGTCCCTGGGAGAGCGTTCCGCCATTGGACACAAGGGATTTATGGATTTTCAAGGTCAATGGGTCTGGCGTTGGAAGCATTCAATTGATGAAAGATTCATCAATCAATTCAGTATTCTACCCGACGCTTCGAAAATGAATCCAGGACCAATGCCTCGTACTTTGCGCCGTGAATTGGAGTCGGCCAATCTGATGGAGGCCATGCGCTGCGGGGGGTGTGGTGCCAAGGTATCCGGTGTTGTGCTGGCGTCCGTCCTGGACGAATTGCGGGTTCCGGTCCAACAGGATTTGCCGGTCGGACTGACCGACCGGACCGATGTGGCGGTCATGTCGACTCGAGGCCGGTTGATGGCACAATCCGTGGATCAGGTTCGGTCGTTTGTCACCGATCCCTGGCTCTTCGGCCGGATTGCCACCCTGCATGCGTTGAGTGACCTGTATGCGGCGCAAAGCCTCCCCTTTTCGGCGATGGCCCTGGTCACGTTGCCATTGGATACGGAACCCCTCATGCGCAGGGAACTGACGCAACTGATGCAAGGCGTGGTGCGGGAACTGACCCGAGCCGATTGTGCCTTGTCCGGTGGACATACGGCCGAAGGTCAGGAGATGACGCTGGGTCTGGTGGTCAATGGTGATTCCAATGGAATCACCGAACTGCCAGCCCATGATTTCCAGGCAGGGGATGGCCTGATCCTGACCAAGTCCATCGGAACCGGGGTCGTGATGGCGGCGGACATGCGGGCCAAGGCTTCCGGCCCGGTGGTGGATGAGACGTTGGCCTCTATGCTGCAAAGCAATGCCCAGGCGGCCCGTCTCATCGGACGGTGCGGTGTGCGGGGAATGACCGATGTGACCGGATTTGGGTTGGCAGGGCATTTGCGTCTGCTCCTGCGACACTCGAACATGGCCTGTCGACTGCAGCTGGAGGCGATTTCGGTACTTCCAGGGGCATTGGCGTTGCTTGAGAAGGGATTTCGGAGCACCTTGCACGCTGCCAATGTCCGACATGTCCACGATGCCATGGAGGCCGGGAACAGCAAGGCAAATGTGAGAACAGCCCTGCTGACGGATCCACAGACGAGTGGAGGACTACTTGCCGTTATCCCGGCCGATGAGATTGACTGTTGCCTGCGACAGTTGCATGAAGTCGGGTATGTGGAGGCGACCCACATCGGCACGTTGCTGGAACCCGACAAGGACCGTCCCGTGATCAGCTGGAATCCCTAATGGGCACTGAATGTTCTGTGTCAATGTTCGTGAGCAAGGAGCGGTGTCATCCTCATTGAGATGCGGCGAAAGCAGGCTGATCCGGGTGCAATCTGGAACCAATACAATGGCCGGTGAGCAACGTGCGATGTTCGGTTCCACGTGAATGTGGAACCACAGGGGAATCAGACCGGGTACACTAAGGACATTTGCCCATAGTATTGAAGACCTGTCAGAACTGGAAATAGAGCATGCGGAGTAAACCATTCGATATGAATCGTATCGACAGTCGCCTGTCACGGTTGTACACCGGTTGTGACAATCATCAGGAGACCTATGATCGTTGGGCGGACCGCTACAACGATGATCTGGTGGGTGAAATGGGGTATGTGGCCCATATTGAAGCGGCGGGTATTTTCCACCAAGTCGTCCCTTCGCCGGGAGGTCGCGTGCTGGATGTCGCCTGTGGTACCGGTCTCGCTGGTCTCGAACTGCAGGCATATGGCTATGATGCCATTGATGGGACGGATTTTTCCCCTGCCATGCTGGAGAAAGCGCAGGCCACGGGTTGCTATCGGTCAGTGTTCCGGCATGACTTTTCCCAGGACACCCCCACCATCGGATCCTATGATGCGTTGATCTGCGTTGGACTGTTTTCTTTTGTCACCCCACCGATCACCAACCTGGTACACGTGATTCGTTGTCTGAAGGCCGATGGGCTGGCCGTGGTCACGGTCAATGGCGCAGCCTGGGATCAATTGGACCATGAAAGGACGGTTCGGCAGGAAGCGAGCCGCCATGGTTTTGTGATTGAAGCCATCCACACGGTAGACTATCTTCCGAAGCAGGGCATTGATGGTCGGGTTCTGGTGATTCGCGCATCGGAGAAGCCACGTTGACCGAGATGGTTCAGATTCCCTTGTTTCCGCTCAGTACCGTGCTGTTCTCCGGCAGTGTGCTGTCGCTCAGAATTTTCGAACCCCGCTATCTTTCCATGGTCGGCCGTTGTATGCGAAATGGCAGTGGTTTCGGTGTGGTGTTGATCACGGAGGGGGCGGAAGCAGGCCGGTCCTGTCGTTTTCATGAAGTGGGCACCATTGCACGAATCGAGGATTTTGATCAACTCGACGATGGATATCTCGGTATCACATGCCGCGGTGAAAGCCGGTTTCGGGTAATCGATCATGAAGTCCAAGAAGATCGCCTCATTACAGCGACCGTAAAAATGCTGGCAGAACAGGTGTCACCGCCGCTTCCGCAACGCTATTCCGCCATGAGGTCGCTACTGCAGAAGATCTACCAGCAGGTGGAGTTCAAGGTGTGGGCCGACACCATCACGCCGGATTGGGACAACGGCCATTGGTTGGCCTGTCGTCTGATCGATGTATTGCCACTGACCGCCGAGGGGCAGCAGGTCCTGCTGGAAATGGAGGTAGAAGATCGGCTGCGCAGCTTGGCATTGCTCATGAACGAGGCCGACCTGATCTGAATCCCACCAAGCAGGTCGCTTGACTGCAAACACGGACCGCATTGAATGAGCCTATATCGGTCCAGCCTGAAGATTGAATGCCACTTCTCCTTTCCGAGAGCCATCCCGAGGGGATACGGCTATTCCATGCCCAAGTCAGCCAAGACCTTTTTCGCCACCCGGAAGCATTCCAACGATTGCGGTACACCGCAGTAGATGCCAATGACATGAATGATGGCGCGCAGCTCATCTCGGGTGACCCCATTCCGAATGGCTCCGCGACAATGCAGTTCCCATTCATGCATTTTGCCCAGTGCACCGATCATGCTGAGATTCATCATGGAGCGGGTTTTGGGGTCGATACAGTCATCCCCCCAACCAAATCCCCAGCACCATTCGGTCATCATTTCCTGGAATGGGCGAGTGAAATCGTCAGCGTTGTCCAGCACCTGCTCCACATAGTCGGCACCCAGGGTGGTCTTGCGTTGTTGCAGACCGGTTTCAAAACGTTGTTTGTCCATCGTTGATCAATGTGTTGGGGGATTGGTTGAACGGGCGGATCTCGATAGTCTATTCGGGAAACCGATGATAGTGTGTCTATCCGTCGGTGCGGGGCAACCGGTTGTCGGGATCGTAAACGGCCCCTGCAAGGACTCTGGCGCGGCGGGATGACTCTTGTACCTGGACCGTCAGTTCGGTCCCGGTGGCGGAATCAGCCGGGTTGAGGTACGCAAACCCCAGCCAGGCCCCAATCGAATAACCATAACCACCGGAGGAAATGTGTCCCACCGGACGATCCTCGCGCCAGACGGTTTCTGAACCGAGCGGATCCGCCCGGATTTCGCCCGCAGCCGGTTCATCCAGCTGCAGCAAGGCGAGTGACCAGCGCGTCGCGGGGGCCAAGGAAGCATCAGCCCCCTGGAAACCGCCTAGGCGCGAAAAACGGACTACATTCGCCTCTGCCAAGGTAACTTCATTGGTAATCTCATGGCCGGACCGGTACGCCTTTTCCATGCGCATTGAGTTCAGTGCTGCCGAGCCGATATGGATCAGATCCTGTGCTTCCGGGGCGGTCACCAGCGCTTGGTAGACCGGCTGCATGCCCACCATGGGAATGTGCAGTTCCCATCCGAGTTCACCGGTATAGGTCACCCGCATTGCCAAGACATTCGGTATCCCGGCGATCGTGATTTCGTGGGCGGTCAGCCAGCGGAATTGTGCATTGTCCAGCGGGTGGTCGGTGACACTCGTCAGGATTTTTCGGGAAGCGGGCCCGGCGAGCATGATGACACCGTATGTTTCCGATACGTTGTCGAATTGAACCTCTTCATCGACTTGGATCTGCGTTTGCATCCAGTGCAGCATGGCGGCTTCCCGGACGGCCGCATAGACCAGATAGAAGTGGCGGTCGTCTAGGCGAACCACCGTGGCTTCCCCTTCGATGCGTCCATTCGCGTGCATCAGATAGGTCAACATGATACTGCCGATTTTCTGAGGGACCCGGTTGCTGGACAGGCGGTCCAGGAAGCGTTCGGCATCCCGGCCAGTGATCCTGATTTTAGCAAAGGCACTCAGGTCGGCGATCCCGGCGTGTGTGCGCAGACCCAGTACTTCCTGTCCGACGATATCCCAGATTGCAGACCGACGGAAGCTGTGGATGTGCTGTCGTGGCATGTTCCCGGGGGCAAACCAGCTGGGTCGCTCCCATCCATATACATCCTCATAGACCGCCCCTTGATTCTTCAACGTTTCATAAAGAGGGGAGGTCTTGGAGTGGGAAGGGCGGCACTGTGGTCGGTTCAGGCCTGGGAAGGGGATTTCATGGCGCATCCGATAATCTTCCCGCGCCTTGCCGATATGATAGTCGCGGTCCATGTGTGCGCCGAATCGAAGCGGATCAAAGCTGCGCATGGAGATGTCAGCGGCACCATGGACCATCCATTGGGCCAGATAACGGCCGGCCCCCGGCCCCCAGGCGATGCCGACCTGAGAGCCGCAACACAGCCAGAAGTTGGGTACTCCGGATGGGCCGAGTAGCATGTTTCCATCCGGTGGGTGGGTGATGGCGCCATGCACCACTCGCCGGATGCCCAGATCTGCAAAGATGGGCATGCGTTCCATGGCATTTTCGAGCCAGGGCATGATGCGTTCGTAATCGGGATCAAACAATTCGTTTTCCGCCTCCCAGGGGGTGCCCTGATCCCAGACGGATTTGGGGTTGACCTTTTCATAAATCCCGATCAGGCCGGATTTCTGCTCCATTCGGATGTAGCCGGACACCTGTCGGTCATCACGAACCACCGGCAATTCATACGCCAGTTCAAGGAATTCCGGCACCGTATCTGTAATCAGGTAGTGATGCAGCATGTTCGCGATGGGAAGGTCCAGACCCACCCAGGCCCCCACCTGTCGAGCATAGGTGCCCCCTGCATTGACGACTCGCTCGGCTTGAACATTCCCTTGGTCGGTATGGATTCGGAATTCACCGCTCGGTTGCACGGATAGGCCATGCACACGGTTGTGGCGGATGATCTCGGCTCCCATCATTCGTGCCCCTTGGGCCATGGCAAAAGTGACCCCAGCAGGATCCACATGGCCATCATGGGGAGTGTACAGGGCGGCCTGGATACCCTCCAAGTGATAGAAAGGATGCAGTTCCCGGATGCGGTCCGGCCTGATGATTTCCATTTCATGCCCCAGACCCTTCCCTACGGAGAGGGTGTAGCGAAGCCAGTCCAACTCGGCATCTTCATAGGCCATACGAAGACTGCCGCAACCATGCCAGGTACAGGATTGTCCGGTCTCGGCCTCCAGACGGGGGTAGAGCTCGGTGCCGTATGCGGCCATCTTGGCCAGCCCATGATGGCTGACCGAATGGGTAATCTGTCCGGCAGCATGCCAGGTCGAGCCGGAAGTGAGTTCCCCCTTTTCGATCAAAAGGACATCAGTCTCTCCTTCCTTGCACAGGTGATAGGCCAGGGAACAACCCATCACACCCCCACCAATAATGACCACGCGAGCCTGAGACTTCATGATACGTGTTGACATTGGGACAGATGCGACACGATACATTCGTATCGCATCATAAATCAATAGTTCAAATGTATTTCTACTCGACAGTCACGCTCTTAGCCAGGTTGCGGGGATGATCGATATCCCGACCCAACAAGACGGCCGTGTGATAGGCGTACAACTGCAGACCGATGCACATAATCAACGGATGCAGCAGAGGGTGGCATGGGGGAGACCAGATGACATCGTCAGCCAAGGTTCGAATATCCTCACGAGTGGAATTGGTGACGGCAATCACCGGTCCGTGGCGGGCCCGGATTTCCTGCAAGGAGGACAGGGTCTTATCCAGGAGGTGGTTGTCCGGCAACAAGACGATTGTCGGGGTTTGAGGGTTGACCAGCGCCAGAGGACCGTGTTTCAGTTCCGAGGCCGGATAGGCTTCCGCATGGATATAGGAAATTTCCTTGAGCTTCTGTGCCCCTTCCAACGCCACGGGGTAGACATGGGTTCGGCCGATGAAAAAAGTGCTGGTCACCTGATGATACCTGGCGGCAATGTGGGCAATTCGGTCACGTTCCTCAAGGGCTTGTCCAATCAGCTTGGGCAAACCGGCGATCGCGGTGGTCAACTCATCGCCCAGTTGGGGTGAAATATCCCGGATGCGGCCCAGTTGCAGGGCCAGCAGCATGAAGCAGACCAACATGCCCGAAAACGCCTTGGTGGACGCCACGGAAATTTCCGGACCAACATGCATATAGACGCCGCCATGCACCTCTCGGGCGATGCTGCTGCCGACTACATTGCAGATGCCGAGCACGCAGCCCCCCTTGCGTTGAATTTCCCGAGTCGCGGCCAAGGTATCGAAAGTCTCCCCGGACTGACTGACCGCGATGTAGAGTGCGTCATTCTCAATGACGGGATTGCGATAGCGAAATTCGGCAGCAGGCTCTGAGGTGGCGGGCAGTCGGGCAAACGACTCGATCATGTTGGCCCCTGCGATGCCCGCGTAATAGGCCGAACCGCATCCCAGAATCCGTACCCGGCGAATCTCCCGCAGCTCGCGGGCTGTCAGATTGAGCCCACCGAGGTGCGCTGTACCGAATTGTCGATCCAGTCTCCCGCCCAGGGTTTGGGCAATGGCATCGGGCTGTTCTTCGATTTCTTTCAGCATATAGTGGTCATAGCCCCCTCGAGACAGCGTTCCGGGGTCGTGCAACAAGGTGACCGGAGAACGGGATATCCGGGATTTGTCCATGGTGGAGATGGAAAACACCCGATCACTCACACTCGCCAGTTCCCCGTCTTCGAGATGCACGACTTCCCGGGTATGCGTCAGGATGGCATTGGCATCGGAGGTGACAAACATTTCCCGCTCTCCGACTCCGATGATGACCGGACTGCCTTGTCGGGCTGCAACCAGTTCTCCGGGATGCTGGCTGTCCATGACCACCAATCCATAGGTGCCTTGTACTTGGCGCAATGCCTGACGGACGGAATCCAGCAGGTCGTCGGCCCGGTGCAAGGCGATCAGGTGGGCCAGAATCTCGCTGTCGGTTTCGGACGTGAATATCACGCCATCCGACTCCAGGTGGTGACGCAGTGTCGTGGCGTTTTCGATAATGCCGTTATGGATAATCGCAATGTGGCCGTCTGGGGAGAGATGAGGGTGAGCGTTCTGATCGGTGGCTTGCCCGTGTGTGGCCCAGCGGGTGTGTCCCATTCCACACGTGGCACGCGACTGGTCTGGCAACCGCCCTTCCAGCTGGGCGAGCTTACCAGTAGCACGCCAACTGGCCAGTTGGCCTCGCTGATGCAGTGTAATGCCGGCCGAATCATATCCTCGGTATTCCAACCGACGCAGTCCGGCTACCACGATGGGGAGCGCCTTTCGGTAGCCACTATAGCCAATGATGCCACACATGTTGAATGCCTGAGTTAACCGTAGATCATTCGACGGATCTGGCGCACGCTATACGGACCGGCAGGAAAGCGGCGGGCAGCAATCTCCGTGGCCAGTTGTTCGAAAATGGCAGCATTCTTCATGCCGGTATTCTGTAATTCATGATGCCGACGCCGAACGAATTCGTCCGGACTTTCGCGAAAATAGTTGACGACTTCCCGCACTAGTTGTTCGGCTTCCTCAAGGGGTATCCCTTGGGTTTCCAAGAGATGGTGAATCAATGTGCGGTCCGATGTATTTTGGCACATAAGGTAATAGTATGAGGGAATATCGGAATTTAAACATTATTTTGCCCAATATCAGGCAAAAATCTGAATAATTTGGACAGTATTCTGATAGCGTATGTCGTGTCACGAATAGGGATGTCATCCACCGAATCGTTTCAAAAGCGGCCTAAAGACCTCGAATTCGGTGGAATCTTGCGAAAATCCTGATGCCCAAGGAATTTGTCGGGCACCGGGAGATCGCCGAGGCCCTGACGCCTCCCTAGAAGGCAGTTATTCCTCGCCCATCTTCCCCCTTCCGAAAGCCCGTATTCGACGGGCAGGGCCCCGCTCGGCCGAAACCCGCCCGACATGGCCCGAGCGGGCCCTTGCGTCGTGAAATCGCCTCTGTCAGATTCCTTGGCGTCGAGATGGATGCCATCGATGGCCGAAATCAGCCCCTTTCAGCCCCTGGGGGGGATGAATTTTCCGGTCGCCGCCCCGCTCCCTTCATTCGGGGGATGCCCTCATGCCGGGAGCGGGGCGAGTGTTGCACTTCAGACTGGAAGTGGAGACTTATATCCGAACTCATTCTCGCTTTCTCTCACCCAGGGCATCCCGTACCAAGACCGCCCAGTTCCGTCGTTCAAGCCCCTGCCAGACCTGCTTCGCCCCCGGCAGCGGCGGGTTCTTCGACGGATGACTGCCCACCAGTCGGCCGAGATCGGTCACCACGGGGCGGATGGGGGGGCCGGTCCGATTCGTCGGGGTCGGGGGATCCCGACCCGAGGGCGTGGACTCGTCGGTCGGGGGAGGACTCTGCGAGACCGGACCAGATGGCCTCGGGACAGGCTGGTGGCCGGGTGCCCGCAGCCAGGGATGCAGCCCGTCGATCTCATCTGGGTCAAAGACCGCCGTCGTCGGCCCGTCAGGCTGCTCGCGGGCGAGGACGGTCAGGTCCGCCACCCGACCCGCGGTGATCGCATCGAAGGCCAGGCACTGGCGCCCGTTGTCGGCGTGGTCCAACCGACGGTGGCGCAGGCGGGTGCCCGTCTTCAGCGTCCGAAACCCCATCTCTCGATGTCCCCCGCTGGCGATACCCCCCCCCCACCATGGCGGCGAACACGGCGGGCGCCTCGCCGTCGGCCGGTCGAGCCGTGGTCAGCCACCCCCAGGGCCCATCGGCGACGGAGCCAGCGGCTGGCGGGGGCACCAGATCGACGGCCTCCACCCGGAGGGCCCGCTGGACCGGGCGCTCGGGGCGGTGGGGGCCAGGGCACCCAGGGAATCCTCGCCCATGTCGGTACGACCTATGGATCATCAGTCAAGCCTTCGAGATCGATCGATCTCGCCTCGCAGGGGCGGTGTCTGCGATCTTTGCACGGCGTGGTACGGCGATTCTAGATCAAGTGCCGGACGGGCAGTCGCCGACATTCGCGAACGACCCGGTAAAGCGTCAGCAAGGGGAGAGCCTCAAGCGCGATCTGGCGATTGATCCCGGTCCGCTCGACGGCGTCGTCCGCGCACTGGCGGCCTATCTGATGCCGGCAGCGACCGCCGCCGGCGTCTCCCAGGCCGGCCGGTAGATCCCGAGACCGCGCAACAGCAGCTAGGTCCGCGCCCCGCCGACGTCTACCGCCGGCCCGGACGCCGGTGCGCCGGGGACGGAAACCGGCCCGCATGGACTCCGGGACCGGCCGGCCCGTGCGCCGTCCCGCTGCCGCTCACGGCCTGCGCTTCGCGCCGAACGCACCGAGCCAGCGGTCGGTGTCGAACACGCCGTAGGCCTCCTCCTGCGCCGGCCCGTGAAAGTGGCCGTCGAGCCGATCGGTCCCGGCCGTCCCGGCGCTGAAGCGCCCCCCGGCGAGCGGCAAATCGGTCCAGCGCAGCGGTGCCTCGACGCCGTCGAGGGCGATGCCGACATCGACCCGGGGCCGCGACAGGTCCTCAATGGTGACGGTCGCCGTGCCTGCGACCCGCCTGAACGTGCCTTTCGGGCTCGCCTCGGCGAGGCCTTCCCAGGTCGCGCGCCCGATGCCTGCCGGATGGCCGCCGCTGACCGTACCCGCCGCCCAGGCCTGCGCCAACGAGAAGGTGCCGCTCCTCGTCGTCCCGTCGATCTCCGCCGACAGCGGACCCGCCCCCAGGGTCAGCCCCGCGAAGCCGTGCGCCCCCCAGAACCCCCAGGTCGTCGCCTGCGGCGACCCGGTCACCGCCAGGTCGGGCAGCGTCTCCGTGACCGCGAACCCCCCCACGGTCCTCACCGTGTCGAACCCGCCCCGCTCGCCGGTCTGCGCCGCGTCCGCGCCCAGAGCGATGGCGGGGCCGAGCAGCTCCCCGGCCGCCGTCGCCGGGCCGTCCGCTGCCACGCAGCGTGCGCCCGCACAGGTCACGCGCTCGACGAACGTGTCCTCAAGGTCCTCCTCCCCCTCGGCAGCGAGCGCCCAGTGCGCGTGCAGGCCGGTCATCGTCAACGTGTCGGCCCGCTCGCGCAGCGCCCGCAGCCGGGCCCAGGGCGCCGCCTCCGGGTCCGACGGAACCGGCGGCGTCTTCGTCACCGAGGGGGGCTTCGTCACCGGGGGACCGCCAGTGACCGGCGAGCCCCCGCCGCCGCAGGCCGCCAGGATCAGGCCGTTCATCGGCATCTCCGCCGCCATCCGCGCCCCAAGCTGGTCCAGCGCCCCGGTCAGCGCCCGGTGCGCCACCGCCACCAGCGTGCGCCGCACCGTCTGCTTCAGCCGCGCCGTGTGCGCCTCCTCCACGCTCACCTCGAAGGTCAGGATCGCCGCATCCGCCTTTGACCGGTTCGCATCCGCGTCGTCCGCCCGGTAGGTGAATGGGTATCGGCCCGTCCCCGAGGGGGTGCCCGAGAGACGCCGCGTCGACAGGTCGAACGAGAGGCCCGCCAGCCCCGCCGGCTCGGAGGTCAGGGTGTAGGTCAACGCCCCGTTGCCGCCGGTCGCCTCGGGCAGGACCACCGCCGCCATCGCCGCGCCCTGAACCAGCGCCAGCGCCGCCACCGACGCATCGCCGAAGGTGGGCGCCTCGTCGCGCACCGTCACCTCGAAGCTCAGGAACGGCAGGGGCCGGTAGTTCCCGTCCCCATCGGACCAGTTGTGGTACTCGTCCCTCACCGAGTATTCGAAACTCCACTTGCCCGGCGGCAAAATGGGCGTGCCCGAGAGCCGCCGTGTCGCCGGGTCGAACACAAGGCCCGACTCATTCAAGGGCCAGCCCGGCGGCCAATAATACGGGTCGTCCGAACGTATCTCCAGAAAGTAGGTAAGCGCACCGTCGCCTCCGGTCGCCTCGGGCAACGTCAAAGGCGTCATCGCCTCGCCCACGGTCAGTTCCAGCGCCGGTACCGACGCATCGCCGAAAGTCGGAACCGATTTATCTTTATCGCGATCACCATCGCCCACCGTCACGCGAAAGTCCCGAAACGCCGCGTCCGCGTCCGTCCGGTCCCGGTCTGCGTCGTCCGGTCCCGGTCTGCGTCGTCCGCCCGGTACGTGAACGTCCAGCTGCCGCTCTCCGCCGGGGGCGTGCCCGAGAGCCGCAGTGTCGCCGGGTCGAACGCAAGACCGGCCAGACCCGGAGGCTCTGAGGTCAGCGTGTAGGTCAGTGCGCCGTTGCCTCCGGTCGCCTCGGGCAGCACCACCGGTGCCATCGCCTCGCCCGGGGTCAGGTCCAGATCCGGCACCGACACAGTCGAGAAAGTCGGAGAACCGTGCACCCTCACTACAAAGACCTGGTGCCCCGTGCTACCGTCCGCGTCGTCCGCTTGGTACGTGAATCGCCAATGGCCCTCCGCCGAGGGCGTGCCCGAGAGCCGCCGCGTCGCTGGGTCGAACGCAAGACCGGCCAGACCCGGAGGCTCTGAGGTCAGCGTGTAGGTCAGTGCGCCGTTGCCTCCGGCCGCCTCGGGCAGCACCATAGGCTCCATCGCCTTGCCCAAGTGCAGCGGCGGCGACTGCCCCACGTATACAATGAGGCTATTGGCGGGGAAGAATGGCTCCCCGCCATACAGCAACACCTCCACCTCGTCCGTGTCGCTCAGTCCGCCCGGGTTCGTCACCGTGAGGCGGAACATCGAGGGCCCCCCGCCGTTCGTCACCGTGACCGTCTTCTGCGTCGAGGGTACGCCGGAGCGCACCGGCAACCCCGAGACCTGTGTCCAGGAATAGGTCAGCGGTCCCTCGTCCGGGTCCCAACTCGCCGAGCCGTCAAGCACCGCCACCGTCCTGTTCGAGTTTGTGTGGTAGAGCCGGGCAATGGCCGTCGGCGCAGCGGGAGGGCTGTCGTGCTCGACGACCGTGATCGTGGTGGAGGTCTGCTTCTTCGCGAAAGTCCCGTCGGGACCGTTCCAGGCCCAGGTGACGGTATGCGTGCCGAGCCCGAGTTCGGCGCAGGGACTGAGGTTGACGTTGCGGCCCTTGGTGATGCCCTTCGGAGCGGCGGTGATCTCGACGCCATAAGTGTTGTCCCTGAGCGAGGCATGCGGGGGAAAGGGGGGGAAGCCGGGGCGTCTTTCCAGGTAGACGGGGTCCACATAGACGGTGTCATCGCCGCCAACACGAGCATAGCGGACAGAGAGCAGGTTGAAGCATACCTGTGCCGTTCCCCCGGAACCCGCCCTGACCGGCCGGTCAGGGTCGGAGACAAGCACTATATGTGCCGGTCTGGCGGGACTTAACGCCTGTGTGTCTGATGGCGTGAGGACGGCTGCGAGGGTCAGCAGCAGAAAGGCAGCAAGCGCCACGCTCAGGCGGCCGGCAGGTCTCCCGAGGGCACCCACCGGATCAGCCCCGAGCCCGGAGGCTGAATCCTCGGGGGGAGGGGGGGGGATGGCGAAGCAACGTCCTCACCCCGAAACGCCCGAAGCGCCATGTCATGAAGGGTACAGGGGGGAAAAACGAAGGTCGTGCGCACGTGAGGCGATCACATCCTCACCCCGCCCAGACAGCCACCGCAGGAGGCCGCGCATCGCAATGACGCTTGCGGTGTTCGTCATGACCTCGACCTCCCCCGTGCCGAACCCGAGTGCGGCCGCACAGTGGCGGCAGCAAGTCTGTCGGCCCTGTTCTTTCGATCGCCGTCTGACGGGCGATGAGCCAGCCCATGGCAGCGTAGAGCTCGTCGCAGTCGCTGTCGGCAACGGCGAGTTCGTCGTCCAGCTTGGTGTCGTGCCACAACCGCATCGATGCGAGCTTGGATGCCGGCTCCAGAAGTCGCTGGATCACCAGGGCGAGAACCCGGCTGTGCACCGGTGAAGCCGTGCGGTCGATGATCTGCGGCAGGCCGATCTTGTGGACCATCTTGAGAACGACCTCGACGTGACCGTGTGGCAGGGAGCGGCGGCAGGCGAACAGGTCATCCGGGTTGACGAGAGGTTCGGTCTTGAGCGCGGTTACGTGGCGCATGGGCCAGTGGGAAAGATTGGCAAGGGTTTTCTTGATGACCCTCTTGCCCTCGCGCCGAGACTTGCGCAGGAGGATGGCGGGCGGCGAGTTTCGGTTCGGAACGACATCCACATACATGGGCACACGCTGATCCAAAAATCTGGTTAACGTCAATTTTGACAAACATATTTCTGGTGTCAATACCACATTTACATGGGCGCATAAAAAAACAACCGCCTCAAAGGGAGAGCGACGTAAAATCAATGGCTAGTGGCAGATTAGGGGATTTCGGAGAAGAACTTCAGTTTACGAAAAACCGCGGCCCGTTGCAAACCCCTGCCGCGCGGCGCACCGCACCGCGCTGCCCGCAGGCCGGACAACCGGGGGATGTGGACCGGCCCCCGCATCATGCGAATCCGCGCCGCAGCGGCGCTTGTCCGGCGCCCTGCGAAGGGGTAGCGTCGTCGGGAGTGCAGTGCGCCGGGACGCCGGAACGGCGGCAGGGGAAACGCCCGCGCACCACAGGGCCCGGCGCTGCGCAGGGAGGGGCAATGACCCGGCAGCGTCGACCCATCGGCATCCAGGACTTCCGGCGCCTCCGGGAGACCGGCAGCTACTATGTCGACAAGACGCCGCTCATCCGGCAGCTGGTCGAGCAGGGCGACCACTACTTCCTGTCGCGTCCGCGCCGTTTCGGCAAGAGCCTGCTGCTCGACACGCTGCGCTCGGTGTTCGCCTGCTACGAACCGCTGTTCCGGGGGCTGGACATCTACCCGCACTGGGACTGGTCCGCGCCGCACCCGGTGGTGCGGCTCAGCTTCGCGGGAAGTACAACGAGTCGGACGAGATCGAAGGGGACATCATCGAGCAACTGGAGGGAATCGAGAGCGAGCATGATCTTGCGCCGGCCTCGGCCTCCGACACCAGCCCGCGGCGTTTCCGCAACCTTCACCGTCGTCTTCACGTCAGCGCCGGCCTTTCAAAATCTTAGACTCATATTTTGATTGTCGTTCCTGTCTGCTTCGGGCAGGCAGATCGGATGACGCCTTTTCGATACCGCCATGCTGACGTGGCTGACCCAAGCCTTGCGAGCGGGTGAGCTGACTCGTCATGCTCTGGCGCGGGGCTGGTGCGAGCGCCCCGACTGGCGCCACACGCCCGGTCGATGGGGTGTGCCGGCGGCCTCGAAGGCGCTGCCGGTCCTGGCCGACCGACTGGGCCTGGCCTGGCCACCAGGGCGGTCGGCCCCGAATCCGCGAGCAGGGCCGACCGTCCCGGCGGACGAGGTCCCGGATCCGCCGGTTGCGGGTGACCTGGCCGAACTGGGGTCGGTGTGGGGGGGGGCGGGTGGACGACCTCACCGACCGTCGGCGCTGGGAGGCGATGAGGGCCCGGCATCATTCGCCCGGCTGGTCGCGCTCGCCGGGGGGGGGCAGAGGTGGGATTGGATTCGATCAGAGTGCACCGGTGTCCTGGGTGGACTCGGCTTCGGCTCGGCGACCTGGCCACTGCGGGCGCGGGATGAGAGGATCGGCGGGTCGAAGGCGGCCCGGGATGCGAACATTCAGCGGGTCCTCTGCCCTCACCGGTTCGGGATGTTGCCGGGCGTCCGGGTGCCGGGATGGGCGTCGGCCGGGTGGCGTCAGGCTGTTCCCCGCGGGATCGACGACCGGTCGCCACCGCGCTCCCTCCTTTCGGGGGATGCCCTCATGCCGGGAGCGGGGTGAGCGTTGCACTTCAGACTGGAAGTGGCGGGAATTGTTGGTTAGCCAGAAAAGAGGTAGCTGAATTCCCATTGTGGGACTATCATATCCGCTGAATGAGAATCATCGCACTGTCTACACTGAAAGCCTTCTGGGAGGAAAACCCGGAATATCAGGATGCCAAGGAATCAATATTGACCTGGCACCGTCATGCTACGCGTGCCAACTGGAGTTCACCGTCCGAAATAAAGCAGGATTTCAGGAATGCCAGCATCCTTAAGGATGGCAGTGTGGCGTTCAACATGGCGGGGAACAAATATCGACTGGTGGTAGGATAAACTATGCTTACAGGGTCATATATGTCCGCTTTATAGGCACCCATGTGCAATACGACAGGATTGATGCGCAAACCATTTAACTACTGGAGAATGAAATCATGGACATAAAACCAATCAAGACGGATGCTGACTACCGTACGGCTTTAAAGGAAATTGAAAGCCTGATGATGGCAGAGCCAAACTCTCCGGAAGGCGAAAGGCTGGATGTCATGGTCACGCTGACCGAGGCTTATGAAGCCCAGCATTTTCCAATGGACTTGCCCGACCCTGTTGCGGCAATCAAGTTTGAAATGGAACGCAAGGGCTTGACAGTGAAGGACTTGGAGCCGATGATCGGAAAAAGCAACCGTGTGTACGAGATTCTAAATCATAAGCGCTCATTGACGTTGAGAATGATCTGGAAACTCCACGACGGCTTGGGTATCCCGGCGGAGTCGCTGATCAAACCCCCTCAATCTCATGCCTGATCCATATCGAAGTGGAGATCAATTTCATGATATCCCCACTATCGATTCGAGGCTGACTGATCTTGAGCAAGAAAATCGGTAGCTTATCGCCCGAAGAATGGAGATGGAACAGTCGCGACCAGCGCATCCCATTTCAGATTTTCTTTACCGAGAACATAAAGATAGCTATTTTCAGAAGCCTGTTTCTTGGCCGCGCTGATAGATTCTCCGATCATTGGGGAAACCTTCACGGAATCGATCCAAAAATCATCCCTTCGGTGGATACGGATCATTCCCGTGGCTGTCCTTGTTCCCCCTGCATCACTCTGAAGTGACACACTTGGACCCCGTCGTCTGATCGCTTGAGGTAGAGCAGATCTGGAGAACGGGATATCCGGGATTTGTCCATGGTGGAGATGGAAAACACCCGATCACTCACACTCGCCAGTTCCCCGTCTTCGAGATGCACGACTTCCCGGGTATGCGTCAGGATGGCATTGGCATCGGAGGTGACAAACATTTCCCGCTCTCCGACTCCGATGATGACCGGACTGCCTTGTCGGGCTGCAACCAGTTCTCCGGGATGCTGGCTGTCCATGACCACCAATCCATAGGTGCCTTGTACTTGGCGCAATGCCTGACGGACGGAATCCAGCAGGTCGTCGGCCCGGTGCAAGGCGATCAGGTGGGCCAGAATCTCGCTGTCGGTTTCGGACGTGAATATCACGCCATCCGACTCCAGGTGGTGACGCAGTGTCGTGGCGTTTTCGATAATGCCGTTATGGATAATCGCAATGTGGCCGTCTGGGGAGAGATGAGGGTGAGCGTTCTGATCGGTGGCTTGCCCGTGTGTGGCCCAGCGGGTGTGTCCCATTCCACACGTGGCACGCGACTGGTCTGGCAACCGCCCTTCCAGCTGGGCGAGCTTGCCAGCAGCACGCCAACTGGCCTCGCTGAGGAAATCAAGGGAGAGAGTTTGACACTGACACTCCACGCTGTGCCGCTCACTGATCCATCATAGTAGGAAATGCCGATGAGCTTCGGGCAAACTATGTGCGGGGAATAACGATCCCTATCACCGCATTATGTGCAGAGAATATCTTGCGTCTACGGCAAACGAGATCTATAATCTCTGCATGAATAGCGGTGATTACAGTTACATCTGGCAAGCAACTGACTGGCCGAATTGGTATTTCGATCTGGCGGTGCTTGCTGGGCCCATGGCCGAGGTCAGTCGGGCCCAAGGTTTCTTGATGGGGCGCCTGACTGACTTGGATATGGCGCTACGCGACCAAGCGAGCCTAGTGTCCTTGACTGAGGACGCGGTTAAGACCAGCGAGATCGAGGGTGAGCAACTCAACCTCGAATCCGTACGCTCGTCGATCGCACGCAGGCTGGGCGTGGATATCGGCGCACTGGCTCCGGTGGATCGGCAGGTGGAAGGCGTGGTTGAGATGCTGCTGGATGCCACCGCCAACTGCTATGCGCCCGTGTCGCGTGAGCGGTTGTTTGGCTGGCATGCCGCGCTCTTCCCGACAGACTACTCCGGTCTTTCCAAGATTCATGTCGGTCGCTGGCGCGACGATGCTACTGGTCGGATGCAGGTGGTGTCCGGTCCTATCGGCCGTCAGCGTGTGCATTTCGAGGCGCCACCAGCGGATTGTCTGTATGCCGAAACCGGCCGTTTTCTCCACTGGCTGAATGGCGCATCGAAAGAACCTCCACTGCTCAAAGCTGGCCTGGGCCATCTGTGGTTCGTTACATTGCACCCGTTCGATGACGGCAATGGTCGTATCGCCCGGGCTATCGGTGATCTGCTGCTGGCGCGTGCCGACGGCAGCCCGCAACGCTTCTATAGTTTGTCGGCGCAGATCCAGCGCGAACGCAAAATCTACTACGACATCCTGGAACGGACGCAGAAACGGTCGATGGATGTCACCGAGTGGCTCGTGTGGTTCCTCGATGCTCTCCATCACGCCGTCGACCAGGCGCATCATATGCTGGATGCCGTGTTGACCAAGGCGCGGTTCTGGCAGCGTTGGGCGACCACGCCGATGAATGAGCGACAGGTGAAGCTGCTCAATCGGCTGCTGGACGGCTTCGAGGGCAAGCTCACCAGCAGCAAGTGGGCGAAAATTGCCAAGTGTTCGTCGGACACGGCACTACGCGATATCAACGATCTACTGTCGTTGGGTGTGCTGCGCAAATCGGATACAGGCGGGCGTAGCACCAGCTACACACTGAAAGACCTGCCGGAATAGCAAGGTTTTCTGAAATGCTCATTCCTGCCTGACTCATATCGGCCACAGCTCGCTGAGGCTGCTGTTTCCAATGGGTTGGAATCATATCGGATCGTGTTTTGGAATAGGTCGCACATTTGACCGATTTGACGATGCATCAGGGTCTGCTGGCAGACGAATCACCGTCATGGATCTTGCATATGGAGTCTTGTGGGTTGGACATGATCGTCGCCTCGTTGTCCAAGAGAGCACTTCAGCATTGATCATCCTGCGCTGCTCCGTTCCAACAGGCAGTTAACCCCTATTTCGGTCGGGGTGGCTATCCTAAGGAAACATGCCATGGTTCAAAAACCATCAACCATCAGTCAGAATAGGGCTGTTGGCCGGACCGTCGTTACCCCAAGTCCATAGTAGACTGTTGTCCAATTGACAGTGATCAGGAAACCACCAAGAGCCGTGCTGTGAGAGAGTACATGGCATTTTCATCGGGTCGAGCACATCCTGTTTTTTTCGATTCGATGCGATTCGAAAAGAACGGATATATATGGTATAACCCTATGAAAAATAATTTTTATTATTGTCAGATAGCAGAGTTTTCGAACCTGAAGCCTGGTTTCAGATGCCCATGAATCAGATCCTGGAGATGCCCGATTCCCAGGAGGCCATTTTGGAACGTCTGTTGGCCGAATTCGATCAGTTGCCCTCTCAACTCCAGATTGCGGCACGGTTCATTATCGATCATCCCCGGGAAGTGGGGGTGCAGACGATGCGCAATCTGGCGAGTCAGGCAGGCGTCCATCCCAACAGTCTTGTACGTCTTGCCCGTCATCTGGGATTTGATGGGTATGATTCGATGCGCGAGCGTTTCCGTGATTTTGTTCGTGCCGGGGCGGGCAGTTTCCATGAGCGGGCCAAATGGCTTCAATCAATGGCCAGACAGGGCGGTATTTCGGCCGTCAGCGGTGAAATGGCCCAGGCCATGCTGAGCAACATTGAGCATCTCTATCGGGATGACCAGACCGAGGCGATGGAACAGGCCGTCCGCTGGATGTCCAATGCCCGCCGGACCTATGTGGTCGGAGTCGGCTCAAGCTATGCCTTGGCCTACAATTTCTGGTACATCGCCCGGATGATGCATCCCCATTTCATCCTGATTCCCCGCCACGGCAGTCTGCCCATGGACGACATTCTGCATATCAGCGAACACGATGCCTTGTTTGCCATGACGTTCCAACCGTATCGAACCGATGTGGTGGAAGTCATGCGTTTTGCCCGAGGGCAGGGGGCGCAGACTATCGGACTGTCGGACAGCCGGGCCTCCCCGATCTGGCGAGAAGCCGGAATCGGTCTGTATGCGCCGACACACACTCCCCAATTCTTTCACTCCAACAGTGCGACCACGGCACTGCTGGAAACCCTCTGTGCCCTGATGGCGGCGGCGGGCGATGCCCATGTACTGGCCGAAATCAAGGCATTCAATGAACGCCGCTGGCAAAGCGGAGTCTATCTGAAGTGAGCCCCGATCCGCACTTGTAAAAATTGGTACAAATGTACTAGAATTTATTCCATTGATACGTTCAACCAGCCATTGGTGCCGGGTGTTGCCATGCCAGCCAACGCACAAGTTCCTGTGAAGGGATTACCAGCCCGCTATTTCAATGATCCCGCCATTTTTAGCAAGGTGCGTGAGCAGGTGTTCTTCCGGACGTGGCAGTACGCCGGCCATATCAGTCAACTGTCGACTCCTGGTGATTATTTGACGCTGACCCTGCTGGATCAGGATATCGTGGTGTTGAGAAATCGGGAGGGTCTGTTGCGGGCCTTCTACAATGTCTGTCAGCATCGAGGTCATCGACTGTTGGAGGGTAGTGGCCACCACCGGTTGTTGGTCTGTCCCTATCATGCCTGGAGCTATGATCTGGACGGTCGACTCCAGAGGGCGCCGAACAGTGAGGCGGTCAGCGGATTCCATCGTGAAAGCATTTGCCTTGCTTCGGTTCGTCTGGAGGAATTCCTGGGATTTGTTTTCATCAACCTGGATGCGGATGCGCTGCCCATGGATCAAGTCTACCCGGGTGTGCGGGAGGCGATTCTCGAACGATGCCCGGATATCCGACAGCGTCGTTTCGCCGAAGAATTCAGTGCCCGGGAAGGCTGCAACTGGTTGGTGGCGGTGGAGAACTATAATGAATGTTATCACTGCAAAACGGCTCACCCGGATTTTGCCAAAGGCATCATCGATCCGGGAACCTACGGAATTTCGCCATTTGGTGATGGCAAGGTCCTGATGCATAGTTCGTTACCCGCGCAAGGAGACGATGCCTGGTATGATGTCAGCGGGTCGACCTATGACAGTTTTTATCTTTGGCCCGCGACTTCGATTCAGCTGTATCCGGCCGGGGTGGTGAACCACTACTACTGGCGTCCGCTGTCGGTGGATGATACACGCGTATTCAGGGGCTGGTTTTCAGCAACCGGTGAGGTCGACAAGGCCCTCCGCCATGTGATGGAGATGGATCGGAATACGACCTTTGCCGAGGATCTTGTCTTGGTTCGTAATGTGCAGCGTGGCATTCGCTCCCGAGGCTACCGACCCGGGCCGCTGATAATCGATCCCGCGGGGGGAATCGACAACGAACTGTCCGTCGCTCACCTCCATAAGTGGTTTCGTGAAGCGATTGACAATGGTGATCTGTCCAGCCAGCCGTGATGAGAACTTTGCCGGAAACGTTGCCTTCCACTGCTTCAAGGCTGTTCGAGATGGCCGAGAACGCCTTGCCGGGCGCCGGATTGGGCAGCTATTCGTTGGCCGACGATATTCGCCTGATCTATTCTCATGGAAAGGGGTCCCGATTTTGGGATGTGGATGGACGAGAGTTCATCGATTATGTGGGTGGGGCCGGTGCGCTGATTCTCGGGCACTCGCACCCGGCGGTGGTCCAGGCAGCCCGGGAACAGGCCGAACGAGGGGCCCACATGTTCGGATCCTTGAATGATGTGGCCGTTCATCTGGCGGACCGTCTTGTCAAGGATATTCCGTGTGCAGAAAAGATTGCCTTTGCCACCACCGGTTCCGAGGCCACCGCCTATGCGATGCGACTGGCGCGGGCTCATACCGGAAGGGACAGGATACTCAAGTTCGAGGGGGCGTATCACGGTAACCATGACTATGCCATCGTATCGACATTCCCCCGGGAAACTGGACATTATCCTGAGGGGATAGCGGACTCCCATGGCCAGCCACGCGCCACCGTGGATACCATGCTGGTCTGCCCCTACAACGATCTGGACACCTTGCGGCACATCGTGAAGGAGCAGGGCGGGAACATTGCCGCCATCATTGCCGAGGGGGTCCAGCGGATGATTCCCGCCACGCCCGAATTTCTGGCGGGTATCCGTCGCCTCTGCACCGAGCATGATATTCTGTTTATTCTGGATGAAGTCGTGACCGGATTTCGGTTGGCCTATGGCGGGGCGCAGGAGTGGTACGGGGTGCAGCCGGATCTGGCGACTTATGGCAAGGTGGTGGGGGGCGGTGGCCCCTTGTCTTGTATCGCCGGGCCAGCCGAACTCATCAACCTGGCCAATCCACGCCTTCGGGGACAGCCGGGATTTACCTATTTCAATGGGACGTTGCATGGGAACCCGGTTTCGGCTGCGGCCACGCTGGCGATGCTGGACGAACTGTCACAACCGGATACGTATCCCCATCTCAATTCATTCACCGACGACTTGTGCCGGGAAAGCCAGAAGATATTGAACCACTATGGCATTGATGCCATCGCATGCCATGTCGGCTCCCTGTGGCAGATACTGTTCATGCATCAGTTGCCCACCAATCACGCCGACATGCTGGCCAGCGATCAAGCGGCCATGCGCCGTCTGGATGCCGAATTGATCAGGCAGGGACAATATGTCCTGCCGGGCGTTCGCCGGTTTGTGTCCGCTGTCCATACGGCGCAGGATTTGCAGGACAGTTTGCAGGGATTGGATCTGGCTTGCCGAGCATTCAATAAAGCCGGTTAGGACCTCTGCGGATACGGGGATGTGCTACGGTCGACCATGCTATAGTGATAAGACCAATTGATCCTCTCCCTACAGAGTAGCAAGAAGGACTAAACCGGGTGGCCTGATGGGAGCCATGGGGTTCGTCAATCGAAGACTCGCGGGCCATCTGGATTGGTCGATTCGCTCTAATATTTGTTAATTCAGTTTAAAAATATTATTTAATTCATTGATAAAAAATTATTATAAATTGCTCATCTATGCTCACATTATATGGAAAATATCCCACACGCTCCAATCGAGCGCATTGGGCACTGGAAGAACTCGAGGTGCCGTATACGCTTGTTGAGATCGATTTTGCCCGAGGGGATACCGACACCCCGTTCTTTCGGCAACTCAATCCGGGTGGCAAGATTCCCGTCTTGCAGGACGGCGACCTGGTCATCACGGAATCCGGCGCGATCTGCAATTATCTGGGGGGCAAGTATCCGGAATCGGGATTGACGCCGGCGTCCGGTTCATCGGAAAGGGCTAAGTACGATCAATGGATGTTTTTTGCCCAAAGCGAACTGGAACAACCGATGTGGACCAAGGCGAAGCACAAGTTTGTGTTACCGCGGGAACGACGGGTACGGGGACTTGAAGAGACAGTCCAGTGGGAGTTTCAGTGTGCCGCCGACATCCTGGCCAAGGGGCTTGGGGACAATGAATTTATGGTGGCGGGCCGCTTCACGATGGCGGATATCATGCTCACCCATACCCTGAGTTGGGCGAAAGTGGCCAAAATGGACATCCGTCAGCAGAACTTGCAGGACTACCACGCCCGGAATCTTCAACGTCCAGCCGTGGCCCGAATGGCGAATCGTAAGGGAAAACCGTTTCCCAAGGACCACCCGATCGAATGATGTCCATCGTGACCCGTCATTTGTCGAGGAATCGCAGCATACAGGGCAGGGAAGGACATGCTGGGAGACGGGCTTGTGGGATGCCGGAGTGTTGTCCCAGGCGGGTTCATGGGTCCCCAGAACGCGACATGGATTCAGTCATGCGGTCGGCGATAGGTTTCCCGCAGCACCCGTTTCAGGATTTTTCCAGCGACATTTCTCGGAAACTCATTCAGGATCCAGACATCTGCAATTTTCTGGAATCTGGCATCGACCCGTTCGTTGACCCAGTCTACCAGCACTTTTTCGTTGAGCTCTGTTGTTCCCGTGACGGCTGCCACCGGCACCTCCCCCCATCGGGCATCCGAGACACCAAAAACCGCGACCTCCTTGACGGCGGGGTGTCGGATGACAATCTCCTCAATATCCCGAGGATAGACATTCACTCCGCCACTGATGATCATGTCCTTGGCGCGGTCGACCAGGAACAGATATCCCTCCTCGTCGAGATAACCCAGATCACCGGAACGAAGCCACCGTCCGTGGAATGCCTTGGCTGTTAAGTCGGGACGATTGTGGTATCCCGACATCACCATGGGACTGGTACCACAGATTTCACCGACTGCACCGGTGGGAACAGGGTCACCGGATTCATTGAGCAGGATGATTTCGGTAAAGAAGGCCGGCTTTCCCACCGAACCGGCTTTCCGAACGGATTCTGTCCGATCCAGTATGGTCATGAAGCCTTCGGTCACCCCGTACAACTCATAGAACCGGTCCGGCAACTGCTCGTTGATTATCTGCTTGTAATGCAGGTGCAACGGAGCACCCACATTATGGATCATTTCCAGTGACGCCAGCTTGCGGGGGGTGAAGGTTGGACTGTTCAGTATTGCAATGATCTGCGCTGGAACCATCACCATATGGGTGACCTGATAACGTTCAATGTCCCGAATGACGGCATCCGCATCAAATCGTCGGTGCATGATGTAGCGACAACCCAGAAACATCCAGGGCATGAGATCAAGCATCGCGCCGTTGAAGACAATCGCCCCGGCATGCAGGCAGACGCTCTCCGGCGTCATTCGCCAGGCATTCGCAAACAAGGTGCAATACATACTGCGAATATAGTGGGTATGGATGATGCCCTTGGGAAGACCCGTGGTCCCACTGGTATACATGATGTTGTAGATGTCATCAGGAGCGATCAGGGTTTCAGGGGTTCGGGTGGAGGCCGCGCCTGTCAGGTCGGTATAGCGGGCAAATCCCGGGAACTTCGTCTTTCCGGTGACGATGAGTCCGTCTGGCACGAGTTCCGGCAAGTCATTTTGAATTTGCCCCAGATTGTCAGTTTGGTCCGGTGATGCCAGCACCGCCCGGGCTCCCGCATTACCGAGCAAGGTGCGGAGTCCTCCCGATTGCAGCAGCACGCTGCATGGAACGATGACCAGACCGCTGACCGCCGCGGCCCAGTATGCCGCCATCAACTCGACACTGTTGGGCAAGACCGTGGCAAACCGATCTCCCTTTCGAAGACCCAGTGCCATCAGGGCATTGGCCAGTTGGTTGACCTGACCGTTCAGCTCGGCAAATGTCCAGGAATCACCATCGAATTGCAGTGCAGTCAAGTCACTGCGATATCGGGCATGGTGTGAAAGCAGGCGGGAGATGGTCGGCATGGCATCCGGGGGAGTGTCCGGGTGCAATGTACCCAACATTTGATGAGTTTGCCAGTGTTGAGAGAGTCGGGCTGCTGCCGGTGAATGTCTCTTCGCATGGGAAATTGCACACCCCCAGCGACGGCTTGAGTCAACCGGTCTAGCCTAGCGGGCGTTGACCATTAAACCAGCCAAATCATGGCACTGGCCAAGTCCCCCATCGACCCATTCTTTTGCTTCCACCCCTCATCACGAGTCGCCAGGCGACGACAGGGCTTCCGCTGCTGAAACCGGCGTTCCACCCCATGGCGCACTGGGTCAATTGCCCGATCATCGTCTCGGGGCGCTTGACGATGACGGCGTAGCGGGATCACGGCCGTCGCCCCCGAGTGCCCCATCCATTCCCTCCGTGGATGACGGCCATCCCCTGGATCGGCGATCTCATCATCAAGCTCGGGGCCTGACCCGATTCCGAGGCTTGACCGGGCGTAACCAACCACTTGACTAGGAAGACCCAACGCATCGACCGCCGCATGGACACCGGATGCCAGTTTCCCAGGGCTTCAGGTAGGTCATGCCAAGGTGAACCGGTCCGACAAATCCACAGCACGGCTTCAATCAAGCGTCGATTAGACCGATCAGTCACGCCGTCATCGGTGGGTTTGCCGGACATCCAGGGCTCGATTCGTTCCCACGGGTCCTCTCTGAGTCTGAAACGGGTGATGACGATTGCCGATGAAAGACCATTGGTTGACCGAGTCGACTCAAAATGACTTGAATGGTTAACGCTCCCTCGAATGGAGACCGAGACAATCACGGGTGCTCTGCGTACCCTTTGAGCAGCGGGATTTCCCGAGGAGCAGAGTAATGGCCACCATCCAGGCGATCGCAGAAATGCAGCCGCGGCTGTTCGGTGCCATCGGGAAACTGGATGCCAGACTTAAGAAGATGGAAACCAGATTCCGGACTGTGGAATCCAGCATGACGGATCTGCGGGTTGAGGTGATCGGGCGTGATGTCTGACTGGCGAAGCGACAGTTGACTGATTCTCACCGGCATCACGCTGGCACTGCGAACATCGGAGGGATGATCCGGTTACAGGCTGTCCGGCAGCCGTTCAGCAACACGTTGTACCCGCTCCCATTCATCCGGCCCCTGATCCGAGGGGCCATTTTCCATGCCGGTGATTGAGCCCCCGGTTCCCGGGAAGCCGGAATGGCGGAGGCTGGGGCAATCACCGGATATATTTCGTTCCATCCACAGGCCAATCCCGCCGGGGTGGCATCGGGCAACCATACCGGTTAGGATAGTCTCCGACATATAACCCGAAGATCAAGACATCTCATGGCCAGACAATCCGCAGCCCGGGTATCGGACCCCCCCCGTCGGGCGACCTACCAGGATGTGCTGGAGGCTCCGCCCCATCGGGTCGCCGAAGTCATTGAGGGGGCTCTGCATATGAATCCGAGGCCCGCACCGCCCCATGCCTGGGCCAGTACGATGCTGGGATCCAGTATCACTCCACCGTTCCATTTCGGCCGTGGGGGCCCGGGCGGCTGGCGGATATTGATCGAACCCGAGTTGCACCTGGGCGAGGACATTGTGGTCCCCGACCTGGCCGGGTGGCGCAAAGAGCGGATGCCGACATTGCCCGAGACGGCCTGGTTCCCTCTGGCCCCGGACTGGGCATGCGAGATCCTCTCCCCTTCGACCCGGGCCATGGACATTGGCCCCAAGCGGGTGCTCTATGCCCGGGAAGAGGTGGGCTGGCTGTGGTTCGTGGACCCCGAGATTCGCACCTTGGAAGCGTTCGAGCTGCGGGAGGGTCATTGGTTGCTGCTGGATGTGGTGAGCGGCAACGCCGAGGTCTCCCTGCCGCCCTTCGATGCGGTCGGCTTCAGCCTGGGCGACCTGTGGCCGGACGGCAGGGCGGATGATCCGAGTCGGGACGAAGCTGGCCGGGATGCAGGTGACCAAGGCGAGGGATTCGAATCCTGAAGAGACCGGGGAATCCAGCATTTCAGTGTTTGCGTATCTTGGGATCCAGAGCATCCCTCAGGCCATCGCCGATATAGTTGACGCACAGTACAGTCAGTGAGATGGCGAGACCTGGCCACAGAACACGCTCAGGATACAGTTCCATTCGGTCCACTGCGTCGAACAGCAGTTTGCCCCAGGTGGGGAAGTCGGGTGGAAAACCGAATCCAAGAAACGACAGGGCGGATTCCGTGATGATGGCGGTGGCAATGCCGAGTGTCGCGGAAACCATGATCGGCGACAGGACATTTGGCAGGATGTGTCGCTGGATCATCTTCAAGGGTGATGTACCGATCGACCGTGCGGCCAGAACAAACTCCTTTTCCTTGAGTGCCAGGACTTCGCCCCGGACAATCCGGGCGGTTTGCATCCAGGAAGTGATTCCGACGAGGACGACAATGAGGACAAAAACCCCACCCTCCGGGCCGAAGGTGGCCGCTAACGGAGCACGAAACAGCATCACGGCCACTAACAGGAGGGGCAACAGGGGCAAGGCCAGAAACAGGTCGGTGAAGCGCATCAATACCCCGTCAATCCGCTGGAAATATCCGGCAAGAATACCGATGATGGTACCGATCACCAAGCTGAGCCACATCGCAGTCAGCCCTACCGCCAGTGAGATCTGTCCTCCAGAAAGAAGACGGGCCAGATTGTCCCTGCCCAAGTGGTCGGTGCCGAGGGGGTATGTCCAGTTGACCTTGGCACCCTCGTCCCACAGCAGGACATACATCGGGCGTGTATCTCTCAGCTCAATCACATCCCAACCCTTCGGTACGACCTGTGGGTCGTTCCAGTAGACCGGAGGACCGGCCAGGACCGCCAGCACAATCCAAGCCAAGAGGATCATGCCCACCATAGCTCCACGGTGTACTTTGAACTGATCCCAGACATCCCCCCAGTGGGATCGACTGACCACCTCGGGATGGTTCTCCTCAAGGCGATGGACATTCGACTCATTCATAGCGAATTCTCGGGTCCAAGATGCCGTAGAGAATGTCGGCCAACAGGTTGAAAAGCACGATCAGGACCGCAAAAATAAAAGTCAGCGTCTGGACCATCGGCAGGTCATTGGCTTGAATGGCGGTAATCAGGAGGTGACCAATTCCGTTCACCTTGAACACCTGCTCGGTGATGATGGCCCCGCCAAAGATGGCCGGCACACCCAGTGCAATGACGGTGACCACGGGAATGAGCGAGTTTCGCAGGACATGGACCCACACCACCGTCGCCTCGGACAGTCCTTTGGCTCGGGCCGTTCGCACATAATCCTCCTGGAGGTGGTCGAGCATTGATGCCCGCATGAAGCGGCTCAGTTGAGAGGTGATCTGGAGGGCCAGCACCATGACGGGCAAAATCATCTGATTCAACTGCACCTTGAAGCTGTCCCAACTGTCCACGACATGGGTGGTGTCGTAGATCGAGGGGAACCAGCCCAGCTGTACCGAGAAGATCACGATGACCAGAACCCCGGAAAAGAAAGGGGGGATGGAGAAGCCGACCAATGAGATGAAAGTGCCCATCTGGTCAAAGATCGAATACTGGCGATAAGCTGAGTAGATGCCGATCGGCAGCGCGATCAGGATGGCGACGACATAGGCCATACCGACTACCCAGAGAGTCTGGGGAATGCGCTGTACGACGATCTCCATGACAGGTGAGCGTGTTTGCCAGGAAATCACACGCTGCTGATCCTCAGCGAATGACGTGCCGAATAGGGTATCCAGGAGCACCATCGGTTCAGTGATGAAAAACTGATAGAGCCATTTCCCAAACCGAATGGATGCCGGTTGTCCCAGCCCCAGTGCCTCACGCATTCTTTCCTTGACCTCGGGAGGGATGGTCATCGGGATCTGGGCCATAGGGTCGCCAGGGGCGAGTTCCAGCAACAGGAAAATCACGAGACTGATAAACAGCAACGTGGGGATGGATAAGATCAGTCGCCGGAGGGTGTAGGCCAGCATCTTTGATCGACTGGTTTGAGTGTCTGGGCCATGGGGTCCCGGATGATGCGAGGGGTTCTCTCAGGCCAAGCTACACGACACTCCTTATCATGACCTGTCGCAACCAACCGGCCATCAGTCAGGTAGTTCGGGGAGGATCGATGTTTGGTTGTCAGAAACTACGGGATCCGGTACCAGTCGGCGACATTCCAAAGCTCACTGTCCCAGACATTCAGAACCACGCCTCCGAGGCTGTGAGCATGCGCCGACAGGCGGCCCCGGTCAATCAGCGGAATGATCACATACTGTTGCATCAGCATGTCGTTCAGTTCCTGAACCAGGCGTGCCCTCTCATGGACCTCCCCCGCTTCGGTCAGCCGATGGTGCAAAGCGTCATAAGCCGCATGACAGTAGCGTGGAATATTACTGCCTTGCCACTGGTTTTCAGGTCGAGGGGCATCCGAACAAAGCCAATTGGCCAGATAGGACTGTGGGTCGGTCCCGCTGAAAGTATTCGCATACATCTGAATGTCGGCATAAAACTTCTGGTAGGTATCGGGAGAACCGGGATCACTGCCGAAAAACACGGACGCATCAATGTTGCGGATTTCCGCATCGACCCCGATTTCAGCCCACCATTGCTTAATCAACACCTGAAAGTCCTGGCGCACGGCATTCGTTGAGGTCTGATACAGGATGCTTAGTTCCACCCCATCCTTGTCACGGATGCCATTGCCGTCGGAATCCGTCCAGCCAGCTTCGTCAAGCAAGGCCTTGGCTCTAGGGATATCTTGAACCCGACATCTGTCATTGGCCGTTGAACGATACATCTCGGGGGCCGGGATGACATTACAGGCTGGTCTCCCGGCCCGCCCGTAGCCGATTTCCACCAACAAGTCCCGGTCAATCGCCAGGGACAGGGCCTGGCGGACATTGGCATCCGATAGGAATGGATGGGCGTGTGCTCTCGTTGAACGCTCTCCTTCGGGCAGATTTGGATCCGGGTTGGTCAGATTCACCACGATTCGCTCGACCACGGTGCCAAAACCCACCACCGATTTGCCTTGGCCGTTGTTTTCCATCTTGGCAATCACATCGGGAGCCAGTTGCAGATTCCAGGCGTAGTCGAACTCACCGGTTTCCATCACGGCCCGTCCTGCGGCCGTGGCGTCACCCCCGCCTTTAAAGGTCAGGGTGGCAAACGCCGGCTTGTTCGGCTCACGGTAGTGTGGGTTCGCTTCCATGGTGATCACGTCATTGGGGCGGAATTCGATGACCTGGAAGGGTCCGGTCCCCACCGGGTGGAAGTTTTGTTCCGTGCAGTTGGGGGCATTCGCTCCCAAGCAATCGGCAAACTGATCCGCCTGGATAATCGGCGTTTCTGACCCTACAAATGGACCATATGGAAATGGTGTGGGACCATCGAATGTCACTTTGACAGTCTGTTCATCAATGGCTTCAATGTGGTTGACTCCATCGAATTTGGCCAGTCGAGAGCAACCGCTTTCCTCGTGCAGGCAGTAATCTGCGGTAAATTTCACATCGGTCGAGGTCAATGGCGTACCATCAGACCACTGGATATCGTTGCGAAGTGTCCAGGTAATCGAAGTCAGGTCGGCACTGACTCCCCCGTTCGCAATAGTGGGAATTTCGGTCACGAGCCAAGGCACCAAGTTTCCCCTTTCGTCATAGCGTGCCAAGGGTTCGAGAATCAGGCTGGCACTTTCAATGTCTTTGGTACCGCCAGAGAGAAACGGGTTCAGGGTAGACGGAGCCTGCCAATAGATGATGCTGACATGACCGTCTCTACCTTGTTGGGCGTAGGTGTTCAACGACGACATGACCAGAAGCAGGGTCGTCGCCAGACCGGATGCGATATATTTCATGGTGTGCTCCAAGGAGATGCTGGACTACATACGGGCTATCGATGCCTCAATAGTACTCGAATCCATGCCACATTCTATTTGAGTATGGTGCTGCAAAGACCGCAAAGCGAGAAAAATTCCGGTACCCGCCACGCTGGCCCCACTGATGGGTCCTCTTCCTGAAAATATGTTGTGCTATGACGTCTCGACCGCCACTTGTTGATGTCCATCATCTGCGGGTACAGTTCGAAACCGGCTCGGGTATCGTCGTCGGAGTGGACGATGTCTCGTTCCGTTTGATGCCTGCTGAGACACTTTGTTTGGTGGGGGAATCCGGGTCGGGGAAATCGGTATCCGCATTGAGTCTGCTGAGGTTGGAGGGGTTCGATGGCGGGAAAATTTCAGCCGGTTCACTGCTTTACCACCATCAGGGGGGTGAAATTGACTTGGTCGAGGTGCCGGATACCCTGATGCGCCAGATCCGGGGTCAACATTTTGGCATGGTGTTTCAAGAGCCGATGACGGCCCTGAATCCCGTCCTGACGGTTGGATATCAGTTGATGGAAGGACTGCGCACCCACCTGGGACTGAGCGTTGAGCAGGCCAGGAAGAGAGCCTTGACACTGCTGCAGGATGTGCACATACCAGAGCCTGAGCACAGGCTTAAGCAATATCCACACGAGCTGTCCGGCGGCTTGCGCCAACGGGTGGTGATCGCAATGGCCATCGCCTGTCAACCACGGCTGCTGATCTGTGACGAACCGACTACGGCCCTGGACGTGACGATGCAAGCTGAAATATTGTCGCTGATCAACCAGCTCAAACGTGAATACAGCATGGCCGTCTTGTTCATCACCCATGACATGGCGGTTGTGGCCCAGATGGCAGACCGGGTGGGTGTATTGCGTCGCGGACAGCTGATAGAACAGGGAACGGTGTGGGAGATTTTCGAAAATCCGCAACACGACTATACCCGATCCCTCTTGGCCTCCGTTCCCAGACTGGGTGAGAAGCGGGGTAAAGCCGGCCCGGAATCAATGAACATCATGGGTCCGGTGGGCCCTCCGCGAAGCCATGAAACGACCACGGCGGAACGGCAGGTATTGCTGGAGGTCGAGCGGTTGATTGTTCGCTATCCGGTGCGTAGGGGCTTGCTGCGGCGGATTGTAGCGAATGTGCATGCTGTCGAGGATGTCTCATTTTCCTTGAATAAGGGCGACACCCTGAGTATCGTGGGAGAATCCGGTTGTGGAAAATCGTCCTGTGGGCGTTGTATACTGCGCCTGGTCGAGCCCCAGCAAGGATCGGTCCGACTGGAAGGACACAATGTCATGGCCATGGACCATCAGGCACTGAGAAGGGCCCGGCGCCACATGCAGATGATCTTTCAGGATCCCTTCGCCTCACTCAACCCCCAAATCCGCTTGATGGACCAGGTTGCAGAACCATTGAAAAATTACGGTCTTGCCCAGGGAGAGGCGTTGGTGGATCAAGTGGTCCACCTGTTTCAACGGGTGGAATTGTCGCGTTCCTTCCTGCGACGGTATCCTCATCAATTGTCTGGGGGACAGCGTCAGCGAGTCGCCATTGCCCGTTGTCTTGCGCTCAACCCGAAACTGATCGTGGCTGATGAAGCGGTGTCGGCGCTGGATGTTTCGGTTCAGGCCCAGATTCTCAATCTGATGTTGGCATTGCAAGAAGAGCTGGGCGTCGCCTTGCTGTTCATCAGCCATGACCTAGCCGTTGTGGAACGGATCAGTCATCATGTGGCGGTCATGTGTCAGGGGCGGATCGTGGAAATGGGTCCTCGGGCAGCGATTTTCGAAAATCCGTACCACGAATATACGAAATCGCTTCTTGCGGCGGTGCCGGTCGCGGACCCCCGTCAGCGAGAGGGACGTGGCCACAGGAAATTTGAGTCAGTTCACTCAACGATTTTTCCGGCCGGATATGATCCGGCCCCATCGGTCTACGAGGAGGTCGAGTCCGGGCATCTTGTCCTGCGACCCCCGATCGGCTGAAGGGTCTGGGAGGTTCAGGCCAGTCGGAGGGCTCGTTGGCCCTGTCTGTGACTCTGGATATGCCCGGTATTTGCAGGGGATACGAACTGGTTCTACTGTCAGCGGGCGACAGATCGGACGGTTAAGTGCTTGTGCTTATGCTCGGGCCCGAACCTCGACTTGGCGCACAGAACGGGCGCGGTGGCCGACACGCGGGACGCGGTCACCTTCCCGGTCGGGTAGACATCGCCGAACGCCCGTCGGATGGGGGAGGCCAAGGGCCGGACCGGGGACTGGGAGCTTGACCTGATCATTGGGGGGATGCACCGGGGGGCCTGGATTTCCTGGGGAGATCGGGCCTCGAAGTTCATGGGGCTGATCGGGGTGGAAGGGAAGACCGCGGCGGCCGTGACCGAGGCCATTGTCCGGCGGATGGCCCCGATTCGGGACCGGGGGCACACTGGCACGGCCGACAACGGCCAGGAGTTTGCCGGGCACCGGGAGATTGCGGCAGCCCTCGGGGCTGACTTGGACTTTGCCACTCCTGACCATTCCTGGGAACGGGGCCTGAACGAGCACACCCACGGCCGGGTACGCCAGTATTTCCCGAAGGGGATCGACTTCCGTTAGGTGACGCCGTCCCAGGCTCGGGCGGTGGAAGAGCGGATCAACCGTCGGCCCCACCAGGTGCTGGGGGTTCCGAACCCCGGAAGAGGTCTTCACCGCCGTCGCCCCGCCCTGAAGGCGGTCATTCCTCTCCCTCCCCTCCCTTTCCAGAAGCCCGTGTTCGACGGGCAGGGCCCCGCTCGGCCGAAACCTGCCCGACACGGCCCGAGCGGGGCGAGTGTGGCACTTCAGACTGGAAGTGGGGCTTCAATTCTCACTCCTGCGAAGCCGCGAAACTAAGAACGCAAGAAAAACTTGCGAAATATAGTTAGCAAGAATAGAATTGCCTTTCTTGAAGGGGAAGTTGCTATGCTTGAACAATTATCACAGAGACTCATTGGCTATCGCGTCAAAGCTGCCCGCGAGGTGGCTGGATGGACGCAGGATCGTCTGGCTGAGGCCATGGATCTGAAAGATCGCCAGAGCGTTTCCGATATCGAGAATGGCAAGCGGGCACTCAAGCCGGATGAACTCGTCCTGCTGACTGACACCCTAGACCGCGAACTCGATTTCTTCCTCGATCCATTCCAAGTCGCCGGCGAGGCCCAGTTCTCCTGGCGCACCTCTCCCGGACTGGCCGAGGACAGCCTAGACGGTTTCGAGCTGAGGGCGGGCCAGTGGATCGGCCTGCTGCGCTGGTTGCGTGAGAAGGAGCAGGATCGGTCCAATCCCCTCAAGCACACCCTGCGGCTCACCGCACAGTCCTCATACGAGGATGCGATCGCGCGTGCTGAAAGCTTGGTCGAGGCGCTCGACCTGGGTGTTGTTCCAGCCGAGCGACTGGCCGAGAAGATCGAGCAGGAACTCGACATCCCGGTTCTGTACGTCGACACGATCGAAACTCCGGAGGGAGATTCGATCTCCGGCGCAACCTGTCATCTCCAGGATATGGGTATGATCCTGATCAACCGCAACGAGCCGGAGGCCCGTCGCTTCTTCGACCTGGCTCATGAACTGTTCCACGCACTGACCTGGGATGCCATGAAACCGGATCACCGCGAATCCAATTCGCTTGAAGACCGGGCCAAGGGCAAACGCATCGAGCAGTTGGCCAACAACTTTGCCGCTGCTCTGCTGATGCCCCAGGCCTCTTTGGCGAATCTGATCGACAAGCGTCGTATCGATGACGTAAGCCATCTTGCAGACGTAGCCATGCAGTTGCGTGTCGCGCCAGTGGCCCTTGCCTGGAGATTGTTCAATCTAAACTGGATCGGTACAGAAACACGGGATGCTCTTCAACAGGAGCACAAACGTCCATCCGTGGCCGGCCCGCCGAAGCGGTTCTCTCCAGCCTTCATTAACATGCTGCACCGCGCAATTGACAGAGGCCACCTGTCCGCCCGCAAGGCGGCCAAAGCTATGGGTGCAACCCCAACGCAGCTCGTGGATTTGTTTGCCGAGCATTCGCTTGCCTCCCCCTTCGAGCTGTAAGGGGTGCGCCGGGCATGGCAAAGACACGGGTATTCATCGACACCAATATCATTATTGAAGCATTCCAGACGGGCTGCTGGACGGCAGTCTGCAACAAATTCGATATCGAGACTGTCGACAAATGCATCGAGGAGGCCCTCACCGGAAACCACGATGATCCTGGGCACATGCACATCGACAGCGATGCTCTCCTGGAAGGACTTGCCGGTCGGCATCAGGTAGGGAAGTTAGAGCTGGCGAACCTCGTCCTTTCCCATCCATTATGCCGAGGTCTTGATGACGGCGAACTGCACCTCCTCGCCTGGCTCCATGCCCAGGGGCTGCTTCCCAATGCCCTTATCCTCGTTTCCACGGCTGATAAGGCGGCTATCGTGGCCACCGGTAAGATTGGGTGGCTCGACTCGCTTACTTCACTGGAGCATCTGGCCAACGAATCCGGTGTGACACATGGTCAGATCAACTCCCTGGCGCGTCACTATCGCACAGGTTGGCTGGATGAGATCCGCATAAAAATACGGCTTGGAGTCATTCCTTAGGAGGCCTTGCATAAATATGGCTGGCAACCATAACGCATCACCATCCACCGTTGAAGATCCTGAAATTGCTGAGGTCCTCGATATGCAGACGGGCTCTAGCATCCCCGCTCATGAGGCTATAGGTTCGGATTACGAACAGGCAATGGCACTACGCATGGAACTCGGTGAGGCCCGCGCCCGCAGTGAACCACTCTACGTCTGTCCCATGTGTGGCACCCCAGTCTACCTTGTATCCGGGAAGGAGACACGGAGTTTTTTCTTTCGGCACGAGTTGGAAGACGGCTGTTGCCCTGCCAAGACACGCGGCGAACTCAATGAACAAGAAATCAATGCGCACAAATACAATGGTGCCAAAGAAAGCCACGCCCACATCCGCATGAAGCAGATCATTGCAGAGAGTCTGCGATGCACCCCAACTTCTCTGAAGTAAAAGTCGAGGCAGTATGGAAAGGACAGGAACGAGCAACTTGGCGCAAACCGGATGTGCAAGCTTTCTACAAAGGCTTGCCCGTTGCCTTCGAGATACAACTTTCACCGACGTCTCTTCGCGTCATTGCCGAACGCCGGGATTTCTATCAGCGTGAAGGCGGCTTGCTCTGCTGGATATTCAAGTCCTTTGACGAAGATCGCACTCGCCTGACCCAAGACGATATCCTCTACAGCAATAACCATAACCTCTTCCTTGCCAGCGAAGGCACATCGACAGAATCACTAAATACCGGAAGGCTGATGTTGGACTGTCGCTGGGCTGAGACCTATGTAGAGAATGGTCAGGTCGCGACCCGTTGGTCTGGAAGAATCGCTCCATTCGACGAATTCCAGCTTGATCAGAAAAGGTGGGCAGACGAGGACGGGGTGGATCGGATCGTCCACCAGCCGATGCGATACCTGATTTCGGGGGAGTGGGTGTTCTCCCGGACGATGGTGAATCTGGTGAGGGGGGAGGAGGACCGTAGTCTGGTGAGCGCCATGGTGGACCGGCTGCGGGCCTGCCTGATGGAAGCGCTGTCCGACTATGGGGCATACCTCGGTGCGGATAGCAAGGCGATCCAGAGCCACGGCACGGGCCAGGTGAACCGCAGGAGCGGGGAGACCTCGGTCGGGGATGCCGACTGGGTCAGTCACAAGACCCGGGGGGTGGATGCCAGGGGCCTTTCAACCGGACACTGTTGACTCAACCGAGAAGTGGTCGTGCATAACACGGTAGTTTTCGACGAAGAGTGACAGGATCAGATACCCCTCCCAGAGTTTGTGGGTTCCCGGCAGCGGTTGCCGTTTCGATGGAATAAAGGACTCAAGCCTAAATTATATTTCCATCTTGTGTGTTGTTGTGTCATCTTGGCTGGATGAGACGTGATGTTGAGCTTGAAGCGAAGATTGTCGAGAAGTAGGCGGCGGTTGAGGCGTTTCTCGACGAGCGTGGGCGTCGTATCTGGGCGGCGACGGAATCGCGCACCATCGGGTAGGGAGGAGACGCGCTGGTGTCGGATGCGACCGGATTGTCTCGCCCGACGATTCGGGCGGGGCGCCAGGAACTGGAAGCGGGCGGCGCGTGGTCGGATCCGTCGCCCGGGCGCGGGACGCCCTGGCATCAAGCAGTCGCAACCGGGCATCCAGGCGGCGCTGGAGGAACGGGTTGACCCGTTGACGCGCGGTGACCCGGAGTCTCCGCTGAGATGGACATGCAAGAGCCGGGCGAAGCTGATAGCGGCGCTGTCGAAGGCTGGGTGGAAGGTGAGTTCGACGACGGTAGGCAGGTGGCTTCATGAGCTTGGCTACCGTCTGCAATCGGTGCGCCAGAGCCGAGAGGGGGGGGCGCACCCGGACCGCAACGCGCAGTTCGAGCCCATCAATGCGCAGGCCGACGAGTTTCTGCAACGCGCCCAGCCGGTGGTCTCGGTGGACACGAAGAAGGAACTGGTCGGAGATTTCAGCCACCGCGGTCGGGAGTGGCCACCGAAGGGGCGCCCTGAGCAGGCGCTGGTCCACGACTTTCCCAAGGATTCGACGGGCCAGGCGATTCCCTACGGCACCGATGACCTGGCGCACAACGAAGCGTAGGTGAACGTCGGACGTGACCACGACACCCCTGTGTTTGCCGTGGCCTCGCTGCGGCGGTGGTGGAGCGCGTTGGGCAAGAAGCGTTATCCCGAGGCGCGTGAGTTGTTGATCACCGCCGATGCGGGTGGCAGCAACGGCGATCGCTCGTGCGCCTGGAAGCACCCTCTGCAGCCGTTCGCTGACGAGACGGGTCTGCGCATCCAGGTCAGCCACTTCCCGCCAGGCACCCGCAAGTAGAACAGGATCAAGCACCGGTTGTTCTGCCACATCAATCAGCACTGGCGAGGCAAGCCGCTACGGCGCTTCGAGACCATTGTCGACCTGATAGGCAATACACGCACCGACGCTGGGCTTCGGGTCAAGGCCGGACTCGACAAGAGAAAATACCCGACCGGCGAGAAAATCACCAAGGCACAGATGGACGTCCTGTCACTCCATCGAAACCAGTTCTGCGGTGGCTGGAACTACGAATTACGTCCACGATGAAGTTGGAAACTTAATTTTAATCAGAGTCCCTAGTTCATATGGAGACGATATCCAGCCATTAGCAGTCCTCTGCCGGGAACAAGCTGTAGATCAGGAATTTGTTTCGGAAAACCAGATTTCGAAGTGCTGGGATGCTGAATTGAAGATTTGAATACAGAGTGAGTCATATTTCCCGATTGAATTATCTGCTAGGGATGTTCAGCATTTGCCACAGTTAATCTGAGATCAATGCAGTCAAACCCAGGGACCGCTTGGTTCCCACTTATAGGTGAAAGTCTTCCCACGCGTCATCGCTTGCGTCGGCGGAACAAGAAACGTCTCCAAGAAACGGCAAACTGAATTAAATCGGAAATTTGGGAACGGCCTTTCCCTTCAATCCATCTTTGACAAGACGGGCCAGAAAATCCGTGAAGGGCACGATATTGCGATTTACGCTGGCTTGTTCCAATGCATCCATGTAGCCATTCCTCCGTTGCAAGGGAACAACGGTCCAGGGATAGCCTCCACTGGCCAACATCGCGTTCATTAGAAATCGCCCTATGCGGCCGTTGCCGTCTATATAGGGATGGATGTACACGAAGATAAAATGCCCGAGTACGACACGAACGGACGAAACTATTTCTTCGCGCAGCAGGTCAAAAAAAGCAGGCATGGCATCGAGCACAGCTTCACAACTGGGCGGTACATGCATTGACCGACGAATATAAACGGGCCCGTTGCGATAACCGGCGAGACTGGCGGCGTGTAGCAATCCCGCTGTTACGCCCGGTGCAAACATTTCCCGATACCATATCCGGTGATCGTCATCAACGACAGTGCCGGGATTATTACCTTGCAAGATGTTACCAACACTTTCCCGCACGGCTTGATAGGCCTGCCAGTAGCCGCGGGCGGCAAGCGCATTACGATGTTCCCTGTCATTCTCGTCTTCGTCCGGATTCCAGTTATCACTGCGTACGCGCTCGACCAGTTCAGGGCTGACACGATAGCCTTCAATAGACAAGGAATGATAGGCGTCTGAGATGTAAACATCTTCGACATGTTTGAGATAGACCTTGATGTCCTTGGGCTGGCCGGGTGCTTTGGGAAAGCGATCAATGATCTGATCCCGCATCTCCTGCCACATCAGGCGAATGCGATTGACATAGGGGGACTGTTCCCTCGCTACTAGTATCACCGGAATTTGTATCTCGAAGGGATCATTCTCGCGCACGTCGTATCCGGCCGCGCGCATGCTGTTGATGATGTCGTCAGCGATCCGCTCACGGCCAATATTACGGAACGCGCCTGTAAGCCGCCCGGCGATGGTGCTGTGCCCGCGTTCCAGAAGCCGGTCCAGTACTTCGGATGCATCGCGCACCATCGACAGGGCGGTGCGCATATCGGTGGGGTTTTGCTGAAAATTGCCCGGTGTGCAGGCGATCAGCGCCGCTGGGAGCGAAAACAGACGCAGACCGTTTTTTTCCACGATATCCTTGCTGTCTGGCAATGCGGCCCGGATATCCAGTAGCGATGTGTTATGTGGCAAGGCCGTGATGTTATTGCGCGCCTTGATGGCCCGGACCAGTAACTGGCGCGGAACGGTCCAGTTCTCGGCATGAATTGACAGGGATTGTTCCGGCGACAGACACCAGTCGTTACCCTTGAGGTGTTGTAGATAGGCAGCGCAGAATGGCCAGAAAGCGGCATACCAGGCGGTGCTTTCGCCAGATGTCTCGTCCGGGCGTGTAGGAACATACCAGCCCTTGATTACTTCTTGCAGAAAGCCATTGCGAAGCAGGCGCTCCCGATGAGTCCGCGACAGGTCGGCAGAGCGTATGGCGACTGTGCCTTGTGCTTGCAGTTCGTGGAGCGTCTCTAGGGATTCGGCCAGTTTTTCAGAGGGTTTTGCCATGGTGTTTGGAATAGTATTCGCTAATTAGGCTGCGATATATTTCGCCAATTGCGTTGTACCATGGTTCGCTTATTATGTCGAGAAGATATTCGCCTGCTGAGTCGATCAGAGAAGGGAAGAGGTTGAGCCTCGTAAGGGCTTAAAAAACTGTAGGGAATTATATACTTGACAATCCCAAAAAATAACCGGTAACTAGCACCGGTTGAATAGTCGTGGAAATGCGCTCCCTGCGCTACAGTCTACCTCCCCCGTGCCACTCTGAAGTACAACACTTAGCCCCGTCGCCTGATTGATTGAGTTAGGCGGATGGCAGCGGGCCAGAGGATGGCAGACCCTCTCAGTTTGCGAACAACTGGAGAAGGGTCATGCCAACTGGCGACCACCCCCTGACCCACCCGGAAAGATCGCCCATTTTCGCTCTCAAGTCCACTGGTCGATCCCAGCGACCGATGGCTGAGCCACTCGGACGGGACGTCAGCCCGATTTCCCGAGAGTTGATGCGCCATCGCGGGCAGCGGGGGGATCAACGTCAGCCTGCCTAGGGCAAGGCGACATCCCGACGCCGGGCCGCCTCGGCCGGGCCCTGGAAGATGACCCCCGAGCGCTGGGTGGTGGCGGAGGAGTGGTGGCGGGCAGGCTGGAGCCCGGAGCCCATTGCGGGCCGGTTTCAGCAACAAGGGGAGGTGATGGCCGGCCGGGAATAGATCGATCAGTCCATCCGGGCAGACCGACCGGCGGGGGGAGACCTTTACCGGTACCTGCGTCGCCGCGGGAAGAAGCCCAACGGGCGCGGTGGCCGACCTGCGGGACGCGATCATATTCCCGGTCGGGTGGACATCGCCGAGCGCCCGGCGGATGGGGGAGGCCAAGCGCTGGATTGGGGACTGGGAACTCGATCTGATCATCGGGGGGATGCCCCGGGGGGCCTGGATTTCCTGGGTAGATCGGGCCTCGAAGTTCAGGGTGCTGATCGGGGCGGAAGGGAAGACGGCGGCGGCCGTGACTGAAGCCATTGTCCGGCGAATGGGGCCGATTCGGGACCGGGGGCACACGGGCACGGCGGATCACGGCAAGGAGTTCGCGGGGCACCGAGAGATTGCGGCAGCCTTGGGAGCCGACTTGGATTTTGCCACCCCGGACCACTCTTGGGAGCGGGGCCTGAACGAGCACCCCCACGGCCGGGTACGCCAGTCCTTTCCGAAGGGAACCGACTTCCGTCAGGGGACGGCCTCTCAGGTCCAGGCGGTGGAAGAGCGGATCAACCGCCGGCCCCGGAAGGTGCTGGGGGTTCGGACCCCGGAAGAGGTCTTCACCGCTGCGGCCCCGCCCTGAAGGCGGTCATTCCTCTCCCCTCCCTTTCCGAAAGCCCGTGTTCGATGGGCCGGTCCCGCTCGGCCAAAACCTGTCTGACACGGTCCGAGCGGGCCCTGGCGTCGTGAAATCGCCTCGGTCAGACTCCCTGGCGGCGAGAGGGATGCCATCAATGACCGACATCAGCCCCTTTCAGCCCCTGGGAGGGCTGAATGGTCCGGTCGCCGCCGTGCTCCCATCCTTCGGGGGATGCCCTCATGCCGGGAGCGGGGCGAGTGTGGCACTTCAGACTGGAAGTGGAGCGAGATGAAAGACTTTTTGAAACGCTACGAAGCGCACTGGGCAGATTGCGCTTGGTAACCTGAGTGAATGACTCTGCAGCTTTCAGGTTCGTGTGGGTAGCTCCTACCGAACCAATCGCCGCTCAAGTAACGACTGCATGTCTCGTCGCCCATCCAGGATGCAATGAACAAAGATGTCCTGCCCGATGACCTCGTAGATGACACGATACGGCTTGAAGTGGATCTCCCGGTAATTCGTCACGCCGACCCGATCCAGTTCGGGCGGGATATGGCCTCGCATGGGTAGTTCGGCAAGGCTCGAACAGAGCGGTTCCAGTTGCTCCAACACGTACGTTGCCCTCTCCACCGAGTCATGGATTGCAACGTAACGGTAGATGTCGATCAGGTCGTGTTCCGCTTCTTCTGAAACCCGGACGCGATAGCGTGTCACCCGGTGCTTTCCTTGATGCGTTTGCGGATATCCGCCAAGGCTGTTTTGACGGGCTTGCTGCGCCCCTCTTGAATGCACTTGGAGCTCTGCGCCAGCATCTTGAGCAGCGCCAGCAATTCCTGGGTTTGTTCGTAACTGGCGATGTCCTGGAGAACCGCCTTGGCTTCACCGTGTTGGGTGATTACCATGGTCCGCTGGCCCTCGTTGACGTCTCGTAAGGCCTCGGCCGTATGACTTTTGAGGTAGCTGATGGGTTTGACCGATTCGCTGAGTTTCATAATGTGCCCGCCGTATCTCTGATTCTAGAACGTACCAAATATAGTCCATATTTGGTACCAACGCAAAGCGGACCACGGTTTTAAGAGGTGCCAGCTGGAACCGGTGGGAGCAAAGGTCACCGGCCGTTTAGTGTAGCTTTTATGCGGTGGAAATTGAAAATGTACAAGTTAAACAATATGTTAACACATTTTTGATAGGATTAATGGGTAATAGGTGATAAGAATTAAGTAAAATAAAACAATTAGTTACAAAAAAACACACTATGAAGCAAGGGGCTGAAAAACTGTAACCTGTAGTGTAGCTTTTGTGCCGCTGGTATTAAAAATATCCTTGTTAAACAATGATGAAGCGACTGTGCATCATAGGGGCATGCTGTTCTTTTTTTCTAATAAACTCATGTTGTTACACTGATTTACTTATTGATTTTTAAGCATTTATTTTTTTAAGTCGTCTCTTTTAGTCTCATTGAGTCTCACGAAATACCATCCAATCTCAGGAAAAACTGACATCAATTCAAGAGGATGCCAATGGCAACAGTACACAATACCAAACCTTTTTCTTCCAGGACAGTGGAAACGATGAAACCCAGCAATTCCCACCGAATTCACGGGAGGATGTCCTTGGCGGGAATTGCTGTATTTTGACAGACTTCATCGCTACGACACCTGGAGAATAGGGTATGTGGTTCGCAACCGCCAAGGAACTTGGGCTTAATGACATGGGCATTGGACCTTGCGGTCCGAATTCCCTGTGATCCGAGGACATTCCACAGCAAGCAAGGGTTATCCGGGAATATGGTGTTGTGTGGGCATTGCAAAAGGTAACATATATGCTACTATATGGGTCATATGACAGAGGTTAGAGAATACCTTGATGCTGAGGGAAATAGTCCTTATGCCAAATGGTTCGATCGTCTGTAATGTGGCCGCTGCGGTCAAGGTAGCGACCGCAGTCCATCGGATGGAGCAGGGTAATTTCTCTAACGTGAAAGGGGTTGGTGCCGGCGTTTATGAGTACCGGATTGATTTTGGCCCTGGCTATCGGATCTACTTTGGCAAGGACGGGGACCGGTTGGTGATATTGCTGGCGGGTGGCACCAAGAAGCGCCAGGATGCAGATATTACTGCCGCTAAAGGGCATTGGCGCGACTATCAACGCCGGAAACGGCAAGAGGTGACATGATGGCTTTGACGAAAGATTTTAAGGACACCATACAGGCTCGCGCACAACGGGATCCGGCGTTTCGCAAGGCTCTGTTGCAAGAAGGGGTCGAATGCCTGCTCGCCGGTGACGTCGATACCGGCAAAGCAGTGCTGCGCGACTACATCAATGCGACGATCGGGTTCGAGGAACTCTCCCAGGTCTTCGACAAGTCGAGCAAGAGTCTCATGCGTATGTTCGGGCCGAAAGGGAATCCCCAAGCGAGCAACCTGTTCGCGGTGATCCAATACCTGCAGGAGCAGGAGGGTATTCAGCTGGAAGTCAAAGCCCGGAAGGTTGCCTAGTTACAACATAAAATCACACTACGAAGCAGGGAGCTGAAAAACTGCAACCAGAGTAGTTTAGCTTTTGTTCCGTTGATCTTAAAAAATTCTTGTTAAACAAAGAAGAAACACCTGTAGATCAACAACATTTGGACGGGCCAATTTCCGATTCAGGGCGTCGATTCGAACGGGGACTTGACCTGAATCGTAAGATGAGAACGCTGACTTCATCGGGATAGAGGCAGGAACCTTGTCGAGAATCAGTTTGGATTCGGCGATTTCAAGGGTAGACAAAGTTCGGTCAACAGTCCATCGGGAGGGGTATTCATCGGGGTGTTCAGGTAGACCTCTCTGCAAGGCGCATCATCCGGCTGTTCTCCACTCTGAGGTAGCCACTCTTGAAACAGGCGCTGGTAGGCCGCTGCAATGCCCTCATAGGGTCCTTGGTGGGTATACACGGCAAATCGGCCCGCAGGCAGGGTCTCCAAGAGGATACCGGATGGGGGTGATAGGGTGGTCTGGAGTTCCAGGCAGGCATCGGACCGAAGGTGCTCGGGTGCAACGGTTTCCGGATTGTCATGGGACAGGCTGATCCCTCGGCCGGGTTGCACACCAATGGCGGTTGCCCATTCGAACAGACGCATGAAACACGGTCCGATTTGGTCGTAGGGACCGATATGGCGGATACGGGCGACAGAAATCGACGGGATATTTTCGATTCGAACGTTCATAAGATGATGGATTGGGTGGTGGTTTGCCGGGGAATCTTTTCGAGCGGAAATCAGGCGTTGCGGATCGAATCCGGGATTAGACAAACGGGAATAGGCTCCATTTTATGTCGGTTGGCGGTATGAAGCTGACGGTAGATGGCGAGCACTTCTTGCTGCCTGGCAGAAAGCGGTTCCGTCGGGGTTTCATGGTCAAATGCCATAGCCCATTCCAGTTCGGGATATGAGGCACCAATCTGGTCTTCGTCGGAGCGGTTGTCCCCCCAAAGCCCATCGGTTGGGACAGCGTCCATGATATCCTGGTTGATGCCGAGAATGCGGCCCAGTTCATATACCTCGGTTTTGACCAGATCAGCGATCGGACTGAGATCAACCCCACCGTCACCATACTTGGTGAAGAATCCGACACCAAAATCTTCCACCTTGTTCCCGGTACCGACCACCAGATGCCCATAGAGGCCGGCAAAGTAGTACAGGGTGGTCATCCGGATTCTGGCCCGGGTATTGGCCAATGCATGGTGTCGTGCTTCTTCGTTCGCAACCGGTGGCATGATGTTCACAAAGCCATCGAAAACCGATGTCAGATCACTGGTCATGGACGATACATTAGGATAATCCCGCTTCAGCATCGTGATGTGTTTTCGGGCTCGGGAGATCTGGGCTTCGGATTGGTGAATCGGCATCTCACAGCAGGTCACCGGCAGACCCGTCCGGGCGGCCAGGGCGGACGTGACGGCGGAGTCGATGCCACCGGATACACCGACTACGAATCCCCGAGTGCCGGCCATTTCAGCCCGTTGTTTCAGCCAATGGACAATATGGGACAAGGTGGTATGTGCGTTCATATCATGAGGTCCTTTGCTTCAAAAGCCATTGGCCATGATGGGTCCGGATTGGAATGGGGTGACATTATATCGGTATTTGTCAGTTGACTACTCGGGATACCGCTCTTTGCCGCAAGCTTGCCCGGTTGGGTGGTGGAATTGGAGGGGTGAATTTCGGGATAATAGACATTCGGTTTTTCATTGTGCAATTCGTTGTGACCCTAGAAAACAGCAAGGCGCATCTGGCGGCCTATTCCAAGGACCAGAACCTCGCCGAATTGATGATTCCCGCAGTGGGCCACCTTTATCGTGAACACGGCATTATCGTGACCGTCTTCGGCCGGAAACTGATGAATGCCTCGGTGATCGATATTATCAAGGCACACCGTTACGGTCGGCGTATCGCAGGCACAGACCCTTCACTTGAGCAGACCAGTCAGGTACTGAAGGCACTGGCTCGCATGAATCTGGGTGTGTGCCGAGTGGATATCGGCAAGCTGGCACATCAATACTATCATGATCACCATTCCGGTGAAAATCTGGACCAGTTCATGGCCCGGGAACTGGCGGCCATTGTCCGGGATTTCGATCCCACACCGGTGACGCACCAGGACGTGGTGCTCTATGGGTTCGGGCGCATTGGTCGGGTCATTGCCCGGTTACTGATTGAGCGCAGTACCGCTCGGCACAATAAGCTCCGACTGAGGGCCATCGTTGTGAGAGGTGGAAGGAAGGGCGATCTGGAGAAACGGGCCAGTTTATTGAGGCGTGATTCCATTCACGGACCTCTCAACGGCTCGATAACCGTGGATCATGACAATACAGCCATTATCGCCAACGGCAACTACATCAAGGTGATTTACGCCACTCAGCCGGAGGATGTTGACTACACCGAGTTTGGAATCGACGATGCACTCATTGTCGATAACGTCGGCATCTTCAAGGATGATGCCTCCTTGTCCCGTCATCTGGCTTCCCGCGGAGCATCCAAGGTGCTCCTGACTGCACCCGCCAAGGGGACCGTAAAGAATATCGTCTATGGTGTGAACCATCACCAACTGGACGGCGACTCGATTGTCTGTGCGGCATCTTGTACGACCAACGCCATCACCCCGGTTCTCAAGGTGCTCAATGATCGCTATACCATCGTCAGGGGGCATGTGGAAACGGTCCATTCCTATACCAATGACCAGAACCTCATTGATAACTACCATCCGGCCGAGCGCCGTGGCCGCAGTGCTCCGCTGAACATGGTGCTGACCACGACAGGGGCTGCCGATGCGGTCGCGAAGGCTTTGCCGGAGTTGGCCGGCAAACTCACCGGCAATGCCATTCGGGTTCCCACCCCGAATGTATCCCTGGCCGTGATGAACTTGAACTTGTCCGAGGCTCCCACTCGAGATGAATTGAATGCCTATATCCGGGACATTGCCTACAATTCGCCGTTGAGCGAACAGATTTCCTATTCCGCTTCACAGGAGGCGGTTTCCAGTGACATGGTGGGCACTCCAGAGCCCGCGATATTCGATTCTGTGGCCACTATTGCACAGGATAACCACTGTGTGGTCTATGTCTGGTATGACAACGAGTTCGGCTACTCGGTTCAGGTATTGCGTGTGATGCGTCATATGGCCGGGATGCACATACCAATTGTCCCCAGTTGAGGCGATCTGCAAAGGACATTTCATGGCTCGTATGAATCGTCTGGAATAGATCCGGTGTTGTCGGAGGTTGCCCTCGTCTCGCTTTTCTTGGGGTCGGTCTTGGCATCCACGATTGTCCCAGGAGGAGTGGAGGGACTATTGTGGGTGATGGTTCATCAACAAGCGTATGGCCTGGGCACATTATTCCTGGTGGCGACCGCAGGCAACACGCTGGGGGGTGTCCTCACATTTCTTGCGGGCAGTTTGTTGGCGCAGGGACTGCGACATGGTCGACTGCATCCAGGTCTCTCACGTTGGTTCAGCCCTCAAAATACCGCCCTCGACAGGGTCAGACGTCATGGATATCCAGTCCTGTTGTTTTCCTGGCTGCCTGTTGTAGGGGATCCCTTATGTCTCGCCGCAGGGATGCTGGGTCTTCGTTTTTTGCACAGCGTTCTGGCGATTGGGGTCGGCAAGGCAGCCCGGTACCTGATTCTTTTGTGGATATTGCAAGAGACAATCTGAACTCGACCATTTCCGCTTTTCGGTACCACACTGTCGAGCTGGCTGGAAACAGTCAAACCATGCTGGCCATCTGTCGTGGAATCGAGGAGAGCTCGATTCAGACTGGCCCTCTGGGAGATGAAAAAATGCTTGACGAGGCGGTTGTGATGGAGGTTGAATGAGACGAGGTGGATGCGGTGGTTCGTGGATTGCTGGTTGGTCTCTTCGTTCGACACGGTTTCCTGCGATCATCCCCCCAGTTGGTCAGAATTGCATGGGCGAATACCCCAACCGAGCGGTTGGATTTTCTCTGAAATGGTTCCTCCACCGCTGAATATCGCGCACAATAGGTGCTTACTGTCAAACCGAATGGGTCTATGATTGCCATCCCTTGGGATTCCTTGGAAGCGGATGTTCTGGATAAACTGCTGGAGGAAATTGTCACCCGGGAAGGTACCGATTATGGCGCGGTGGAAAAAACCACTGATCAGAAGTGCTTGCGGGCACGTCATCAACTCGAAGCCGGTTCGGCAGTGTTGGTCTGGGATGCCCATACCCAAAGCGCATCGCTGGTCTCACGTGACGAGGCGGTCCAACACCAATTGATCTGACTTTTCCGTGTGGCGTTGCAATGCCCATTGGACATGCTCGCGTACTAAGGAAGATATACCGGTGGACCGATGCATCAGCGCCTGGGTAACAGATTCACTGCGAGGTGCATTTCCCAAGGCGACGGCCAGATTGCGTAGCCAACGCAGGTAACCGATTCGACGGATGGCAGTTCCCTCGGTATGTTTCAGGAATGTGGCTTCATCCCAGTAAAACAGCTTGGTCAGTTCCTGGTTATGGAGTGGGTGCCTTGTGAGAAAGTCGGGTTCGGCGGTGATCTTGGCATAACGGTTCCAAGGGCAGACGAGTTGACAGTCGTCACAACCGTAGATTCGATTGCCGATCGCCGAACGGAATTCTTCCGGAATTGAGCCGTGCAGTTCAATCGTCAGGTAGGAAATGCATCGCCGGGCGTCCAATACCCAGGGGGCGACGATGGCCCGGGTCGGGCAGATGTCGATACAGGCCGTGCAACTCCCACAGTGGGCGCTGACAGGGCGGTCAACCGGTAACGGCAGATTGACATACAGTTCTCCCAGAAAAAACCAGGAACCTGAGTCGCGAGACAGCAGGTTGGTATGTTTGCCAATCCAGCCCAGCCCCGCCTTTTCGGCGAGTGGCTTTTCCATCACCGGTGCACTGTCACAAAACGGTCGGTATCCCAACGAGCCAGCAGACTGACGAATGCGTTTGGCCAGTTTGACCAGCCGTTTTCGCATCACCTTATGGTAATCCCGACCCAGTGCATAGCGTGAAATGTATCCAATATCACTTCGTGTCAATGCCTGTTCAATTGATTGTTGCGGTTCGGGCAGGTAGTCCATGGCCACTGAAATCACGCGCAATGTGTCGGGGATCAGTTCGGATGGACGAGACCGGCGAGTGCCATGTCGGTGCATCCAATGCATCCTCCCGGCATAACCGCGCCGTAGCCACTGTTGCAGTCGGCGTTCGGCGTCGGGTAGATGGGTGTCGGCAATGCCGATTCGAGTAAACCCGAGTTCAAGGGCCCAACGCCGAATGTCATGGGCCAGTGATTCGAAATCTTGTGACATAATCGGGGGAGTCCGGTCTTCCAGCCTTAATGTGTCAAAATAAGTTCAGGAAAAGCAGCATGGTGGAATGTGCTCCCGATTGGGAGACAGGTTCAGAGGTAGTAGAATACCAATAACAGAAAACCGGTATCTTCATCGCTGCATACTGCAGATCCTAAACAAATTTGCCTATCCGTTGTCGAAAAAAATTGTCATTGCCGGAGAGGCCGCGATGATCAACTTGGGGAAGCGGATTGCCCTTCGACTACCCGAGGGAGCCATGGTTTTCCTGTCAGGGGATCTGGGGGCGGGAAAAACCACCCTTGTTCGGGGAATATTGTATGGTCTGGGTCATGAGGGAGGAGTGGTCAGCCCGACCTACACCTTGTTGGAGACCTACCGTGTCGCGACCCGAACGTTGCATCACTTGGATTTGTACCGGATGAATTCCCCCATGGAACTGGAACAGATCGGTTTTCGAGATCTCTTGGATGACCATTCGATGGTGCTTGTGGAATGGCCAGAGCGAGGGCAAGGTGTCCTGCCACATCCCGATGTCCAGATTGCGATTGATTTCATGGCGACGCGCCGGCATGTCACTTTACCATCTGGATTGTTGGTGGAGTCGGAGCATTCATGCGAATGACGTTCATGCGGGCTTTTTTCATGCTCTGGCTCTTGCTGGCCGGCTTCACAAGCCTTGAAGTGACCGCCGCCGTGATCCAGGATATTCGCATGTCGCATGCTCCGGAACGCAGCCGGATCGTGTTGGATATGACCCTCAAAAGCGACATCACCGTATTTGCCCTGGATGAGCCAGCCAGAGTGGTGATTGATCTGGATCAGGTCACCTTGCAGGCTCGGATCCCACCGCAGGGTTCTACGGGTCATTTGATTGAACGAATCCGCCAAGGCTCACCCGATAGGAGCACGACTCGTCTGGTGTTTGATCTGGCTCAACCGGTACGATTTTTTGTCCGCTGGCTCAAACCTTCCAGTGGGTATCAGTACCGTTTGGTGGTGGATTTTCATCTATATTTTCCTGATCCCGATCAGCCGCAGATCGTCAAGACAACGGAACCATCCGCCAATCGGGACTGTGTGGTGATTGTCGACCCGGGCCATGGGGGCAAGGATCCCGGGGCTCTCGGCAAGAGCAGTCAAGAGAAAGAACTGAATTTGCGGGTTGCCAAAAGACTGAAAAAAATGATCGATGCCAAGACCGGCATCCAGGCGGTACTGACCAGAAGCACTGATCGCTATCTGACATTGGGCCAACGCGCAGCCATTGCAAAACGCCATCGGGCTCACATGTTCATTTCGATCCATGCCAACGCTTTCACCAACCCAACGCCTAGGGGGGCTTCGGTATTTGCGCTTTCACCCGGCGGAGAAATCAGTGCGGTCGCTCGCCGTCTGGCCAACCGGCATAATCAGCCGTATCTAGCAGGAGGAGCCAGTCTGAAAGGTCGAGATTCCCAGACGGCACAGAGCATGGTCGACATGTCGATGGAAACGACTGATGACTCCAGCCTACTGCTCGGACGGGAAGTATTGTCTGAATTGAAAAAAATTGGCCGAATACACAGTCCTCGAGTGGAAAAAGCGGGTTTCGGCGTGTTGAAATCTCCGAGCGTGCCTTCCATCTTGGTCGAAACCGGCTTCATTACCAATCCTGACGATGAAAGACTGCTAAAGAGTGCCCAGTACCAAAAGCGTCTTGCTGATGCGATTTTGAAAGGAATCGATCGCTACTTGGAAAACAACCCTTCGTACTACTATAAAACCGACTCACGTGAGTGTGCCCCGTTCATCCATTCAGCAGCTCAATGACCAGCTGATCAATCAAATTGCGGCCGGTGAAGTCATTGAGCGCCCCGCCTCTTTATTGAAGGAACTGGTGGAGAACAGCCTGGATGCTGGTGCCGGCATGATCCGGGTGGATGCGGAGCGTGGTGGCATGAAGTGGATCCGGGTCTGTGATGATGGAACCGGGATTCCCGCCGAAGAACTGATCTTGGCCATGTCGCGACATGCCACCAGCAAGTTGTCCTCCTTCGAGGATCTCTTTTGCGTTTCGACCCTCGGATTCCGGGGGGAAGCGCTACCCAGTATTGGTGCCGTTTCAAGGCTACAGATCGTGTCCAGAGTGCCGGGGTGTGACAGTGGATTCGCTTTGAACTGTCAGGGGGGGATCCTGGATGAAGCCCCCCAACCGGTCGCTTGTACCCCGGGCACCACCGTGGAGGTACAGGATCTCTTTTTCAATACGCCAGCTCGAAGAAAGTTTCTCAAAACGGAAAAAACCGAACTGGCCCATCTGGATGATGTGCTGCGTCGAACCGCGCTGAACCGGTTCGATGTCGCGGTCGAATTCTGCCACAACGGTCGGCGGATTTTTTCCACACCAGCCGCGGTGACGCCCGTGGAACGAGAAAAACGGCTGGAATCCTTGCTGGGGAAACAGTTTGCCTCCGGCAACCTGTGGTTCTGCGAGGACCAAGGCCCTTACCGGCTGGAAGGATGGATCGGACTACCCACCGTCTCTCGAAGCCAGCGTGATATGCAGTATTTTTTTGTCAATGGCAGATATGTCAGGGATCATCTCGTCGCCCATGCGGTCAAACGCGCCTACAGCGATGTCCTCTATCATGGCCGACACCCCGCATTTGTCCTGTTCTTGCAACTTCCCCATGGGCAGGTAGATGTCAATGTGCATCCTGCCAAGACCGAGGTAAGATTCCGCGAAAGTCGGTCGGTCCATGATTTCATTTTTCGCACCATCCATCGCGTGATTGCCGGTGCCACCCCTGACGATGTGGCAGTGGACCTGCCCGGACCTGCGGGTGCACTGACCGAGACCGACCGGTCAAATCAGCCTTCGCATCTCTTCAAATGGTCTGGCCATAGTGGGCGGTCTTCCCAGGGCGGCTATGGCAGTCACCAGGCCCAGACGCAACTCAAGATGCATATCAACGAGCAGATGGAAATGCTGGACCGTCTCTACGGGGATGGGCATCAAGAACATGAAGACCCTTCTCATTCAGATCACTCCATCAGAAATCACCTGGATATTCCCCCCTTGGGTTTTGCAATTGCCCAACTCAAGGGGATTTATATTCTGGCTGAGAATAGCGAGGGTTTGGTGATGGTGGACATGCATGCGGCCCATGAGCGAATAACCTATGAACAGCTGAAAGTTCAGGCCGAACAACAGGCAGTGGAGACCCAACCTTTGCTAGTGCCACTGGTTGTTCATGTCAGCGCAAAGGAACAAAGTCTCGTTTCTGATCATCGTGAAATGTTGGCTCAATTTGGATTTGATGTGGATGTCATGTCGGAAGAGCAACTGGTGGTGAGGGCTGTTCCAGTTCTATTGTCCCGAATCGATCACGAACAGTTATTGCGAGATGTGATTTCCGATCTCATGGAATACGGCACGAGCGATCGGCTTGGGGAAGCCAGCAACCGAGTACTTTCCAGTATGGCCTGTCATGGTTCCGTGCGGGCTAACCGACAACTGACCCTGCCTGAAATGAATGCGCTGCTCCGACAGATCGAAGTCGTGGAAAGGTCAGGACAGTGCAACCACGGCCGACCGACCTGGATGAAGGTCGGCCTTGGTGAGATCAATAAATGGTTCATGCGGGGGCAGTGAACGGCCTTCAGAGATCATTGATAAAGCAACGAAGGAGTGAGCCTAGGAGTGATCTGCCTGTGATTTTTCTCATGGGTTCGACTGCCTGTGGCAAGACAGACTTAGCGGCAGCTCTTTCAGAACGATTCCCTGTTGAACTGATCAGCGTGGATGCGGCTCAGATATACCAAGGTATGGATATTGGCACCGCCAAGCCATCCCAGTCATTCCTGCGGCAATATCCTCATCACCTGATTGACATCCGTAGACCCTCGGAGACTTATTCGGCTGCAGAATTTACCGCTGATGCCAAGTGCCTTATCGGTGACATCCATCTCAGAGGCCGTGTGCCTTTGTTGGTGGGCGGCACGATGTTCTATTTTCATGCCCTGGAATTCGGTCTGCCTTCACAACCGTCATCCGACCCGGTGGTTCGCCGTCACCTGTGGTATGAGTGGAAAGAGCGGGGGATTACGGAAATGTACGATCAGCTTCAAGCCGTGGATCCAACCGCTGCGGCTCGAATCAATGCCAATGATTCTCAGCGGGTATTACGCGCTTTGGAGATTCATCGACTAGCGGGCCACTCCTCCGGTGAGTCAATAGGCCTATCCAAGCTGACTTCACCTCCCATCAAAATTGCCTTGTTCGATGTCTTTCGGGAACAACTGCATCAGCGCATTCGTGACCGGTTCGAGACCATGCTGAAACTGGGCTTCGTCGAGGAAGTGACTGCACTTGCCAACTCGTTCGAAGAGATCGGTAGGCTGCCATCCATGCGCACAGTCGGTTATCGACAGGTACTGGAACTGTTGCAGGGAAAGATTGGCAGGCACGAGATGACCGAACGAGCGGTGGCGGCGACAAGACAACTGGCCAAGCGTCAATTAACCTGGCTCAGACAGCAAAGGGGGTTGGTTTGGGTCAGGAGAGACCAACATGAGGGGACACTGGAGATTGTTTCAAATTATCTTCTCGATCATTCGAAATATGGATCTTGGGGCGTTTGATCGTTCTGTTTTGGATTCCAATTTTCGACGGATCGTTGAGCGCTTGATAGGGCACCTAGCCGAAAGTTGACGACTTGCTTTCAGCCGACGACGATATGTAATGGGTTGCGAGAAGATGATCTGTAGCCTTGTTTCGCTGCTGCCATTGAAGGCCAGAAAATTCACACCACGTGTCGGGTGACGCGGCTGATCACTCCATGGTACAAATAACCTGGCTGATGCGATATCAGAGTCGTCCCAACCCATACCGTGTCAGGAGCCATTGAAAGACCTTACCCCGTTCCCTAGCGAGAGCCAACAACCGTTAGTTGCTGGTGGTGGAGGACGCGCTGGCCTCGAACGGTCCGCATATTCGGCTGCCGTGACCGAGTGTATGATAGGCCGGTTCTTCAGGAGAACCCATGGCCAACCACCGATCCAGCAGCCCGCCGGAGGAGCCGTCCTGTCCGCAGACTCCCGACGACAGCGTTGGCATCCGGCAATTCCGTCGAATCCACGCAGGGAGGTCCGTGGTGGGAATGGCTACCCAGGTACTGGTGATTATTCCGGTATGGTATGGTTAACTGTTGGTTCCTTGGACAGTCGCTCACGCCAGTCTCGCAACCGATCCGGTGGCAGGTTCAGGGCCTGTGCGGCCGCATGATCTATCACCTTTCGTGCCTCGCATTGGCTCGCCTCCCTCATCGGCCGTAACTCGCAGTCTTGGACCTGATCGAATGCGACCCGCAGGGAAGACCATGCCCGATTGTCCGGTTTGGGAATACGGACTTCCCGCAAGTGGACCAACGACCACTTGGGATAGGTTAATTTCTTTGCGCGACGGTTCAACAACATCATTCTGACGGGTGTTGAATTCCACCAAACTGCCAAGGCTTTCTGCTGGTCTTCGCTGGATATGGCGACTGGAACCCATGTTCCAAAAGAGGGGACCACTGACCAAAGTGCAGTCAATCGACCGCTGATGGTATCCATACGCTCGGCGATCAGGCAATGCCCTCTCTGATGCGCGTACCTTGCCGCCAGTTTCTCCTTGCTTTTTTTGGGACGGTACCCGACATCCGGACACCCGTAAAGCTTCTGGTGTAGTTTGCTGGAAACGGAGTGAAAACCAGGGATGGCATCGGGATCATTCAGATCACAGGTTTCATAAGCATCATAAATTCCTCGTCCCGCTGGCCCAACCACGTACCGACCACCGACCGATTCCAGTCCGACATGTGACTCCAGCCAGAGTGCCTCTTCAGCCAGAGTGCCGTCATACCACTGAATTGCCCCCCAGTTGCCCTTTTCGATTCTGTCGGCCGGCCAAGGATACATTTGTCCCAAGCTGGACAAGTCTCCCTCATTCCGGATCGCATGGACCAGCGAATCTACTTCATCTTCACGTTCCGGATTACGATGTAACACAATGATTTTAGTGGGGGGGGGGGGGGTCCTTCATGACGACGTGCGACCATCAGGCATTCATGAATATCCGTGTTACCCGAAAATGAAAATCGCCTTCCCGCATGGCAGGTGATGAGCATTTCGATCCGAAATCGTTTTGCCAGGAACTGCCGCTCTGATAATCCCGATGCCGAGGTGCAAGCCGTCACCGGCATGACCTTGGCCAAGGTACCCTGCTTTTTCTTGACCAGAAGGTCCGCGAGGGGAGTGAAAAAGGTTCTGATGGAATTGTAATCGATCAACCTCTGGGCGGATTCTCCTTGACGCACTTCCACTTCTTCAGAGACCATTTTTTCATAATCCTGCATTTCCTTTTTCTGGGACTTGTTCCATTGCCCCCCTCGTTTTGTATTATTGGTGAACGGTGGGTTCATGATGACCAGATCAAAGGCATTTTTCGGATCAATGTCTTGGGCGGCACCGACCACCTGCTGGCTTCCAGCCTGCTGCAGGGTTCGGGTGCCAGTCCCGGTAATCGGAATTTCCTCGCCGAGAAGCAATTCCAGCGATCCCGCTCCTAGAACATGACCCTGACGATCAAAGCCATGTGGCATGGAATAGACATTCATCCGTTCGAAATCCACCGACAGCCCCCCTAAGGTCATGTTGGAGGCTGCCAGTTGGATGGCCTGGCGATTGATATCCAGCCCATAGATCGTGTTTTCGACCAGATACTTATGCAGATCCGCCACATCCACCTCCGGGGTTTGTGCCTCCACCCGTTCCTTCAGGGTCTTCAGAGAGGCCATCAGGAGTGTGCCGGTACCGCAGGCTGGATCAATCACACGCAGGTCGGTAGCTCCCTTCTGCGTCCAGTTGGTAAAATCTGGCGACAAGGCCAGTCGAGCCAGCAACAGTGCGGCCATGTTCTTGGTATAGAACGCCCCCTCGCTCTCGGCCGTGTCGAGAATACGATGATACAAGGGTCCTGCATGATCGTAGCCCATTTCACTCAATGAATCCGCAACGGCATTGGCGCAACTGACCAGACGGTACAGCCCAGTGTGGCAGTTCTGTTCATCCGGCAGGGCATGCAGCACGGACAAGGCCGGTTGGAAGATCGGTTCATAGTCCCGCTGCAGAATCTTCTCCCACTCGACCTGCAAAACTTGAATTGGCTGGTCTTCTGCTCCAAATCCCTCCAGGCCCCGCAGGTCCAACCGTTCAATCCCACTGAGTCGCTTATGTAGCAGGCAGGCATTCGCCACCAACAAGGCCGCAATCCGGCATATGTTTCTAGCCTCCTTACCATCCGTGGTGAAAGATGTTCCCACGACCGGAGCCAATGATTCCGCTGCGCCAGCATGATGGAACTGATCTCCCGCTAGTTGGACTGCCTGCATGATGTCGTAGGCGTTGAGTTGACCTGCAGAACCCAGACCGGATGCCTCCACGATACGCACCATCAAGCAATCCGCCAAGGAATGGGCAGAACCACCAAAGAGATCTGCCTGGGTTAAGTTCTGATTGTCAATATTTTCCGTGCCGTCGCCATCATTTGGGACCTGAAGGTCCGGAACCGCCAACAGGACCCGCTGGGCGACTTCTTCGGCGAGACGGCCATCGTGTGACTGCAATGCGCGTAGAACCTGCCCAATGATCTGGAATCCGCTTTCGTCTTGTTCGATCTTTTCTAGCGTTGCAGGGCCGGTAGGCACCACGACCGGGACGACAACATAGCCGAGTTTCTTATCCGCTTTGCCACGTCGCATGACTCGGCCGACAGCCTGAACCACATCTACCTGACTTTTTCGGGGTTCTAGGAAAACCACTGCATCCAGCGAGGGAACATCCACCCCCTCGGAAAAGAGTCGCACGTTGCACAATATTTCACTGACCGGAACATCCCCTGAAACTTCCCGCAGCCGGTCGAGGGCTTGGAGTCGTTCAAAGGCCTTGTGCTTGGCGTCCAAATGCTCCGCTCGAAGCGCACCGACTTTGGACGAGTCATCCATGATCCGAGTGGTTCGTTCCTTCACCTTCGGATCCATCAGCGCCCGTGCATACCACTTGGACGTGGCAATGGTATTGCAATAACAGATCACCCGACGCAGTCGATCCGGCAACTCGTGGGAATCGCCCTGGATATGTCCATTGATGGCCAGTGAGGTCCCATATACCCGAGTGATATGATTTTCGAGGCCGGTTTTCCGGACGGCACTGGCAGAGGATTCCTCCAGATTCTCCAGTCGCCGTCTCATTTCTTCGGTCACCCGCTGATCCGGGATGGCCAGCACCACCACGCGGTAATCGCACAACATGGGTTGTCCATCCATGCCCGGGGACTCCATGGCTTTTCGGAAACTCATGCGATACAACTCGGGACCGAAGATGTCCGTGTCTTCCATGTCGTATACCACAAAACCCTGATTTTGCATCCGCTGTTTACTGCGTGCAGTGTAAACTCTGGGTGTGGCCGTCATATATAAGCGTTTAGCTGCCTTAACATACTGATCCGAGTGCACATCCTGAAAGGAAAACTTCTCGCTCGCTTGCTGTCGACCCACACCGGTGGTCCAGTGGGCTTCGTCAATCACGACAAGATCAAAAGGAGTGGATATTCCCTCCTGCTGAGATTCAGTGATGCGCCTCAGGGATTGATGGGTGCAAAAAATGACCTTGATCCGGTCGTTCGGCTCTAGAAACTGCCGAATGACCGAGGGGGTCCGAGTCACTCGGCAGTTCAGTTCGAGGAGTCCCGATTCTTCATCGGATGACTGTCCGGCTGTGCTGTCGGAGCAGACAATCAGGGTATCCATCGGCCGCAAGGACTGGCGCAACCATTCCTTGCGTGCCTGACCCACCAAGGCAATACTGGGCGCCACGAACAGGATGGTTCGAGCCAGCATGGATTCAGCGACTTTCAGTGCGGTGAAGGTCTTGCCGGTCCCACAGGCCATCACCAGTCGCCCCCGGGCGTGATGAACCAATCCATGAACACAGGCGTCAATGGCTTCCTGCTGAAGGGGCAAGGGGTCGTGTGGCTTGCGGGTTTTTTCGTAATTGATGGGATCCGTACGGTGCTTGTAATAGAATGGAATATACTTACCTTCATGCAACCGTAGATGAGCTTCCGCATTGTGATTAATGCCGCAGGTGGCAATCAGCATCGGATGTTCAAAGATCCGTTTCCCTTCACGTTGCGCGGCAGAAGCCGAGAGAAACCCCTCAATATCCTTGAGTGAAAGCCGGCGGTCCTCCTTCCAGAGCTTGCACTGGATCGCAACCAAGCCTCCAGAGTTCAGTTCACCAACCAGGTCAATGCCCAGATCCCTTCTTTCTCCCGAGCGAGATGTAGACCAGTCGGCAAAGCGCTGGACTGACCGCATCTCGTATTCCGGTAATGTCGGGAGTACGGCCTTCACGAGGTTTTCAAACTGCTCCCCTTTGTCCCGCTCAGTTAGGGCTGAGTAGCGAATCGCCTCAATTGCAGCCCCAATCGACAGTGTCGCGTCGTCAATCGGTGGAGTCGGAAAAAGCGTCGGTGTTTCTGAAACAATCAATGAATTCTCCTGCGATTTAAGATCTCCCCACTCCCACTCCGAAGTGCAACACTCGCCACGCTCCCGGAATGAGGGCATCCTCCGAATGAAGGGAGCGGGGCGGCAACCGGAAAAATCAGCCCTCCCAGGGGCTGATTTCGGTCATCAATGGCATCCGTCTCGACTCCAAGGAGTCTGACAGAAGCGATTTCACGACGCAAGGGCCAACTCGAGCCGTTTCGGACGGGTGTCGGCCGAGCGGGACCTGGCCCGTCGAATACGGGCTTTCGGAAGGGGGGATGAACGAGGAATGACCGCCTTCAGGGCGGCCCCGGGATCTCGGCGAACACCTCCGTTGGGGTCCGATACCCCAGCCCTTTCCGGGATCGGCGGTTGATCCGCTCCTCTACCGCCCGAACCTGGGCCGGCGTCACCTGACGTAAGTCCGTCCCTTTCGGAAAGTCCTGGCGTACCCGGCCATGGGTCTGCTCTTTCAGGCCTCACTATCAGGAGGGATCGGGGGTGGCAAAGTCCAAGTCGGCTCCCAGCGCTTCAGCGATCTCTTGGTGTCTGGCAAACTCCCTGCTGTTGTCCGCCGTGCCAGGGTGCACCCGGTTGTGGAAGGGGACCATCCGCTGCCCGATGGATTCGGTCACGGCCGCCGCGGTCTTCCCTCCCACCGGTTCCAGCCGGCCCGCCACCACGCTTCCACCATCGCCCAGTGCTCCAGGGTCATCTGGCTTAGCACGGAAGAAGCTGTCCAGTGCCGGTCCGTCGCCTAGCCCTGGGCTGGCTGATGTCGATCTCCCCGCTGGCCGCAATGGCGCGTCAGCTCCCGAAAAATCATGCTACGTGATGTCCGAACTGCGTGGCGACCTGCCGCAGGGGTCGACTGGTGGACTTGAGAGCGAAAATGGGCGATCTTTCCGGGTGGGTCAGGTGATGGTAGTCATTCGGCATGACAGTTCTCCAGTTGTTCTTCAACTGAGATGTCTGCCATCATCTGGCCCGCTGGAATCCGCTTACCTCAGGCGATCAGGAGACGGGCCTAAGTGTTGCACTTCGGAGTGGCACGGGGCTTGAATGTGGTGCATACAATTCTTGAAATGTCAGACACTTAGCTCATAATGAGATGATGATGAAAGATGCTCTCGCAGAATCAAATGTTGAATTGACAAAATGAGATGACAAGGGTAGACCCGTGAAGTTCCTGCATGCTGCTGACATTCATCTTGATAGTCCCCTTCATGGCCTGGAGCGCTATGAAGGCGCTCCCGTGGATCAAATCCGCAGTGCGACGCGACGAGCCTTTGACAACCTGATCAATTTGGCAATCAACGAACAAGTGGCATTCGTGCTGTTGGTCGGAGACCTGTATGATGGTGACTGGAAAGACTACAACACAGGCCTCTATTTTGTAGAGCGGATGGGAAGACTGCACGAGGCCGGTATCCGGGTCTTCATCGTCGCGGGCAATCACGATGCCGCCAGCCAAATCACCAAGCACCTCCGGTTGCCGGACAATGTCACCTTATTTTCTACCCAGCAACCGGAAAAGGTGGTACTGGAAGACATGAATGTCGCGATCTATGGCCAAGGCTTCGCGACCCGGGCGGTCACAGATGACCTGTCTCAGGCCTACCATCAGGGTGACCCCATGTATTTCAACATCGGCCTGCTGCACACATGTCTGGATGGTAAGCCGGGCCATGAACCCTACGCACCATGCTCAGTTGATGGACTCCGATCCAAAGGATATCAGTATTGGGCTCTCGGACATGTTCATCAACGTGAAGTGGTCAGTCAGGATCCTTGGATCGTTTTTCCGGGAAATATCCAGGGACGACATATCCGTGAGTCGGGACCTAAAGGCTGCACCGTGGTATCGGTCGAGTACGGAGCGATCTCGTCAGTTGAACACCATGACCTGGATGTGATGCGTTGGGCACTTTGTGAGTTGGATATCTCTGCCAGCGAGTCGGTTGACGAGATTTATGAACAGGTGCGCGAGGGTCTGCAGTCAGCAGCAGAGGCTGCCAAAGGGCGACTGGTGGCTGTACGCCTGGTATTGCAAGGTGCTTGTGCGGCTCATTCGTCATTGTCTGTAGATCGTGAGCACTGGATCCAGGAGTACCGCGCTTTGGCCACAGGGTTGGGTGGTGCAGGGGTTTGGCTGGAAAAGGTTTCCATCAAGACAAGTCCATCCATATCGTCTGAGGATATACCTGAACGTGATGACGCCCTCGGCGGCTTGCTGCAGGCTATCCGTGATATGGATCTGGACTCCATGACTCAGGCTGAACTCGCCGATGATTTGCTCAAGCTTCGTCAGAAGCTCCCGGCCGAACTGCTTGGTGGTGACAACCCCTATGACCCGACCCGACCGGAAATACTCCAAGAGGCATTGGAAGATGTCAAAGAGCTTCTCGTCAACCGATTGCTAACGACGAAACAAGGGACCTGAAGTCAGGATGAGAATCAAGGAATTGCATCTGGTCGCCTTTGGCCCTTTCACCGATCGGGTCTTGGCTTTGAGTGACAATGGCCTGCATATTGTCTATGGACCGAATGAGGCTGGCAAAAGTGCGTCCTTGCGAGGTCTCAAAGCCCTGCTATACGGAATTGATGAACGGACACTCGACAATTTTCTTCATGCCAACGACAAGTTGCGCATCCGCGGAACTCTGCAGACAAGCGACGGACAGGAACTGACGTTCGTTCGACGCAAAGGCCGAAAAAACACATTATTGATGTCGTCGGGTGAGTTGCTTAACGAACAGGCCCTGGTGCCTTTTCTTCAGGGCGTGACGAGGGATCTTTTTGAAACGCTTTTTGGAATTGACCACCCGGCACTGGTGCAAGGAGGGCAAGCGATTCTCGAGCAGAGGGGAGATATTGGACAGGCACTTTTTTCAGCCGCGCTCGGCAGTCGCGTACTACACACCGTCCTCACAGAGCTTGACGAGGAAGCGACTGGTCTTTTCAAGCCCCGAGGTTCTACGTCGACGATCAATTCCGCATTGAAATGTTATGCAGATTCCACCAAAGAGATCAGGGAGTGCTCGCTTTCATCCAGAGCGTGGAATGAGTGTCGTCGGGCTGTAGAACGAACCACCAAGGTGTTGGAAACCATTCGATCCGACTTGTCGGACAAACGCAACGAGGTGCATCGTTTGCAACGAATCCAGCGCGTGCTGCCAAAGTTGGCTCGACGTCGTGAGCTACTTCAGCATTTGGAACGGTTGGGTGATGTGGTCCTGCTGCCAGATGACTTTACTGACCGTCACCAGCAAGCAGTGCATGCGCTGGAGACCGATCAGGCCATCGTTGACAAGACCACTCCTCGTCTCGAAGGATTGCAGCAACGGCTTGAAGGGCTGGCAATCAACACGGCATTGCTGGAGCAGGCCGAGAAGATTGAAGAACTCCATGCTCGTCTGGGCAGTCATCGAAAAGCATTGCAGGACCGACCGCATCTTGAAGCGGAATCCCGGCAATTGTTGACCGATGCCGGTTCGATCCTCAAAGAAACTCGTCCCGATTTCGAACTGAAATCCAGTGGACGGTTGCGCTCCATATTGGGTCGGCGACAAACCATTGCCGAGTTGGCAAGCAAATACGCTGGGCTGAATGCCCGGATAAACCAAGCTGAAGTCAGTCTGCGTGAGAACCGGAAGCGACTTGATTTGGTTCTCAAGGAACGCGATGCCATTCCCATATCTGGTAACACAAAGGGGTTACACCGGGCTATTGTGGCGGCCAGGAAAACCGGTCAAATGGATGATTCGATCCGGTCTGCCCACAGCGAACTTGCAGCTTTGCAGGTCGAGTGTGCGGAGGGTCTTGCCCGACTCACTTTATGGGAAGGGAAACTGGAAGAGGTGCCCAGCTTGCCATTGCCCAATCAGGAGAGTGTCCATCGATTTGAAGTGAATTATGACAAACTCTCGAATCACAGGCAGCGTCTTGAAGAGAAAAAGGATGAGCTCAATGAGACCCTGCGAGATGCCCGGCAGAGACTGGATGAAATCGAACGGGCCGGAGAGGTGCCGACCGAGTCGGCTCTCGTCGCTACCCGGTCCGAGCGTGATGTCGCATGGCGATTGCTGCGCCGTCAGTGGGTGGAGGGTGAGGATGTGTCGGCGGAAGCGGACGAACTCCGGCTCGAAGGCGCATTGCCGGATGTCTTCGAAAACTACATGGCGAATGCGGATGAATTATCTGACCGTTTGCGACGTGAAGCTGATCGAGTCCATATGTTGGCGGGTCTCGTAGCCAAACAGGAGGGGGGTCAGCGGCAAATCCAACAGATTGCGGGGCAACTGGACGCATTGGATGTCAGGCAAACTCAATTGAATGAGGAGTGGAAGGCCTTGTGGGCTCCTTGTCGAATTGACCCATGTCCTCCTCGTGAAATGCGTGCCTGGCTGGATCAGTTTGAGCCACTACGGGATCGGGTGGGAGGCGTCAGTGCGTCCCGTCGGGAAGTCGATGAGTTGGAGCAGAATCGCACCCGGCACATCGAACAGCTTAATGACCAGCAGGCGAAACTGGGCAAAGCGCACTCTACGTCGCAAGAGATTGAAACGGTCCTCTTGGAATGCGAGGCCTTGGCCAGCCAGATGGATGAATCCCAACGACAATATGAGCAGCTGAGCAAGGAGGTGAAGAATCGGGAATCTGAGGTGGATTCGTTGAACAAAGAACATCAATTGGCCGTGAAGTCCCTTGAGTCATGGAAATCGCAGTGGAGTGATTTGATGCAGAGCCTGGGTCTTCATTCTGAGAGCTCACCGTCGGAGGTTGATGATTTCATTGAACGGCTTAGATTGTTGTTCTCGAAACAAGACGAAGCCGAAAAACTGCAAATTCGCATCAATGCCATTGATGAAGATGCGGCGACATTCGACGCTCAGGTAAAGGCTATGGTCGGTACCATTGCCCCGGAACTAATCGATGGGCCTGCGGATGATACCGCCGTGCGCATCCATTCGCTGTTGTTGGATAACCGATTAAATCAGACAAAACGACAACAGATTGAAGAACAGATCGAACAGGCGACACAGGAGATACAAGCCTCGAAGGCCTCTATTGAGACTATGACACGTCGGCTGGATGCGTTATGTGAAGAAGCCCAATGTGACACACATAATGATCTTGAAGAGGCGGAAAATCGTTCGGCTGATTTTCGTCGAACCCAAGAGGCCGTCGCTGCGATCGAGAATGAGATGCTGGAAACCGGTGAGGGGGCTACCATTGATGAACTGGAGGCGCAGACGGAGGGGATGGATCCGGATCGTCTGCCCGGACGAATCTCACAGTTGCAGCATGAGATTTTGGATGAGCTTGAACCCAGACAGACCGAGCTGGCGAGAACAAAAGGGCGTGAGGAAAGGGAGTTGGAACTCATGGATGGTCGCGATCAGGCGGCACTGCTCGCCGACCAAGTCCAGGCGATGCTCGCCCGCATCCGATCAAGTGCTGAGCGCTACGTACAGGTCAAACTGGCAGGACGGATCCTGCGTAGTCAGATTGAGCACTACCGCAAGGAAAACCAGGGGCCCCTCCTCAGTCGGGCCAGTGACCATTTTTCTGCACTGACACGGGGGTCTTTTGATCAGTTGATGACCGATTTCAATGAAAAGGATGAGCCGGTTCTTGCCGGTATTCGCCCAGGGGGAAAATGCGTGCATGTGGAAGGGATGAGCTCTGGGACGCGGGATCAGCTGTATCTGGCGTTGCGGCTGGCCTCTCTTGAGAAATATATGGACAGCGCAGAACCCATGCCGTTCATTGTGGATGATATTTTGGTGGATTTCGATGATGCGCGTTCACAAGCGGCATTGAATGCCTTGGCCGAATTGGCGAAAAAGACACAAGTGATCCTGTTTACCCATCATTTGCAAGTGGTCGAGCAGTCGAAGCAGTTGAATGAATCGGTGCAAGTACATGAGTTGTAGAATACTAATAATTCATTTAAAAACAATATAATAAGAACTTATATTCAACTAATCAGTAATCAGGCGATTTATTCGAACTCCACTCCCTTGAAAGCTGAGGTTCGCACAGGGATTGTGATTCGGCACGCAGGAGGTCTTGTCATGGTAACCAACGCCTGCCAAATGGCTGAAGGACTGTGGTGTTCCATCCTAATGCCGAATGCGAATCCACACTGATTGTTTGCAGGCATATATTGTCCGTACCGAACGGGTCAAAGATGGTCTGCGAGCTCTTGAGCTAGGCGATCACCAAGTAATCGCCGGACGCATGATGCTGAAGTATTGATGTCGGGATGGATTGACCGGGCCGGAATCTCGAAGATGAACCGGAGGCCTTGGACCCATTCACGAGATGCCCTCTGCGGTGGATGGGACAGGTGGTGCTGACACATGTTTCATGATTGATTCAGTAAACCATTGATATGTATACCAGTGTTTAGCTGAAAACACACGAAAATGACCAACTCCGATCATGGGGTGGGGGGGGGTATGCGATCGATTGATCTCCGGCCGCTTGGCGCCACTGTCAAGAAAAGGGGTCAATGACCATTCACTGACAAATCGCTCTTTGATCCGTCCTGACAAAGCATGGCCCGGCAAGCCAGACCCACAGCAAGGTGGCGAAAACGAATTGGCTTTGCCGGATTCCACTGCCGCTTTCGGTTTCTGGTGACGGGCAGATGGGTGGACCCGCTGTCCAGAGATGTTGTGATTTGAATGCCCGCCGGGATTGTTTATCGAATTTGACCCCTGAATTTTCGCGAATCAGCAGATTTTATTCGTTCACCAATCCATCCAGATATGCGAAGATATCACTCCTGATTGCCTCAGGCGGCTTAATCAATAACAATCCAGATTTTGATCCGCGTGAGCCGGATCCAACAATAAATTGAGGGTACAAACCATGGCACAAAACAAAGGAACCGCATTACAGGATCCATTTCTGAACATACTGCGCAGAGAAAGAATTCCTGTCTCCATTTTTCTGGTCAACGGGATCAAACTGCAGGGCCAGATCGAGTCTTTCGATCAATTTGTGGTTTTGCTACGCAACAGTGTGAATCAGATGATCTACAAACATGCCATTTCCACCGTTGTTCCTTCTCGTCCGGTAAGAATCCCCCATGAGAATCCCAGCGAGAGTGACTACGATCAGATTTCCCCTCCCCAAGATAACCAACTGTATCGATGAGGAGCGGATGTGGGTTTGGCGCGATGGCCATCCACTAACCCTCTCAAGATGGCAAGGTACGAAATCGCTGGAATGGACTCGTGGGCTGAGTCGTGAGGTGACGTTCCCGATAAGCCATGGGTAACAGACTCACCACAAGATATGACTTTCATGATGCGGGTCCAGTCACCCAGGGGGTGGTACTGGTTCAACAGCTGGCGTCAGGCAACGGATTGGAATGTGATCAGTTGCGCGAGCTGGGGGAGTTGGCGGTCGCGGCGGGTGCTGCGGTAGTTGGAAAACTCTTCACGGAGAGATCCCGTCCTGTCTCGGCAACCTTCATCGGGAAAGGTAAAGTCGAGGAATTGGCGGATCTGGTCTCAACCGTTCAGGCAGACTTGGTGATTTTTGATCATGCATTGAGTCCGGTACAGGAACGAAATCTTGAAAAGTTGTTGTGCTGTCGGGTGCTGGACCGCACCGGGTTGATCCTTGATATCTTTGCCCAGCGGGCGACGACCCGTGAGGGAAAGTTACAGGTTGAACTGGCACAATTGAGCCATTTGTCGACGAGACTGGTGCGCGGATGGACACACCTTGAACGTCAAAAAGGCGGGATTGGCTTGCGTGGTCCCGGGGAGACGCAGTTGGAGACTGACCGACGATTGATCGGCATGCGCATCAAGACCCTGACTCGGCGGCTGCAGAAGGTGGAATCTCAACGTCGCTTGCGTCGTCGGTCGCGACACCGCACACCCATTCCGACGGTGTCTTTGGTGGGCTATACCAATGCTGGCAAGTCATCCCTGTTCAATCGTCTGACCGGTGCGGGGGTGCTGACGGCAAACCAGATGTTTGCGACACTGGACCCGACGATGCGCCGACTGGATCTGCCAGGGTTGGGGCCGATTGTCTTGTCGGATACCGTGGGTTTCGTTCGTGGTCTTCCTCATAACTTGGTGGCCGCATTCCACAGCACCTTGGAAGAAGTGAGCAGTGCGTCCTGCCTGTTGCTGATCAATGATCTGTCTGATCCGGATCATGATGTCCTGCTGGAAACGGTCATTGAGGTGCTGGATGAGATCGGGGCTGCCCAAGTGCCGCGAATCATTGTCCACAATAAAATTGATCGGATGGATACTGCGTCCTCTGTCGACATATGTCGATGCAGTCATCCGGGTCATGTTCGCGTTTCCGCCTTGACGGGTGAGGGTATTGACGACTTGCTGACCTCACTGGCCGAACAGTTGGGTGTTGATTATCGTCATCGGGAGATTTGTGTGTCGGCCGACAATGGGGCATTGCGCGCCCAGTTGTACCGGCGTTGTGAAGTCACCGGGGAGTCTTTTGATGAAACCGGCGCCTGCCTACTCCAGTTGTTCATGTCACCCGAGGACCGTGGCTGGTTGGAATCCAGGAGCGAATACCGTGGACAGTGGCATTACATGGGGTCATCGTGATTGCCGAATACCGACCACTGAAGCCAAATGAAACTCGATCAAGTGATCGGTTGGCCAGAACCGATGTGATAAAATCCTGATACGGTACCACTCTAACAATCCGCTTTGCGTACCGTGTCGCCGATTGCTTGGGTCGAACCGGGCTGGCATGATGGGCGGGTGTCAGTTCAAGCTACCTAACACAATCGGTATCCGGATTGAGTTGATGACCTGAACTCTCCGGATGTCAATCACCAGAACCGAATCGCTATTGTGATGACCGAATTATCTTTTGCCCGTGAGATGCTGCCTGCCAACTTAGAGCAGGAGATGCGCCAGTCGTATCTGGACTATGCGATGAGTGTCATCGTTGGACGGGCATTGCCAGATGTTCGGGATGGCCTGAAACCGGTTCATCGCCGGGTGTTGTATGCGATGGCCGAGCTGGGCAATGACTGGAACAAACCCTACAAGAAATCTGCCCGGATCGTGGGCGACGTGATTGGTAAATACCATCCTCATGGTGATACTGCGGTCTACGACACGATCGTTCGCATGGCGCAGGATTTTTCCATGCGCTACATGTTGATTGACGGACAAGGCAATTTCGGCTCCGTCGATGGGGATGCACCGGCAGCCATGCGCTATACCGAGATCCGTTTAAGCCGTATTTCTCATGAACTGCTAGCTGACCTGGACCAGGAAACAGTGGATTTCGGTCCGAACTATGATGAGACCGAAACTCAGCCATTGGTATTACCGACCCGTGTTCCGAACCTTCTGGTCAATGGTTCAACGGGAATCGCGGTCGGGATGGCCACCAATATTCCTCCCCACAATATCAGCGAGACGGTCGCGGCTTGTCTGGCCTTGATCGACAACCCCGATATCACGATATCCGAGTTGATGGAGCATATTCCGGGGCCGGATTTTCCGACGGCTGGAATTATCATCGGCCGACATGGCATCCATCTCGCGTATACCACCGGCCGGGGCAAGATCCATGTGCGGGCTCGGGCCGAGGTGGAGGAATCTGACAATGGACGCCAATCCATCATCGTGACGGAATTGCCCTATATGGTCAACAAGGCCCGGTTGATGGAAAAGATAGCGGAACGGGTGAAGCATAAGCGGATTGAGGGAATTTCCGCCCTGAGAGATGAGTCAGATAAGTCGGGCATGCGACTGGTGATTGAGATCAAGAAGGGTGAGCAGGCGGATGTGGTGCTCAACAATCTGTACAAGCAAACACGGTTGCAGTCGGTATTCGGGCTCAATATGGTGGCATTGAGTCACAACCAACCGCGTCAGTTCACATTACGTGACATTCTGGAGGAGTTTCTGCGTCACCGACGGGAGGTCGTGACCCGCCGTACCGTGTTCAAATTACGCAAGGCTCGGGACCGTGCTCATATCCTGGAAGGATTGGCCGTTGCATTGGCCAATCTGGATCCGGTGATCCAACTGATTCGGGCTGCCCCGACTCCAGCGGAAGCCAAAGCACAACTGCTGGCAAGGCGATGGGAGTCAGGTTTGGTAGCGACCATGTTGTCCAGCAATGATGCGGATATGTCTCGGCCTGATGGTCTCGACCGGGATTTTGGGATGCATCCCGACGGCTATCAGCTGTCACCGGTTCAGGCCCAGGCGGTCTTGGACCTGCGGCTCCACAGGTTGACCGGTCTGGAGCAGGAAAAGATTCTCGAAGAATATTCCGGCATCATTGATCATATTGCTTCCCTGTTGGAAATTCTGCGAAACCCCGACCGGTTGATGGCCATCATTCGTGATGAATTGGAAGAAATTCGCGATCGGTTCGGTGATGAACGACGAACCGAGATCCAGGATGCGGACATTGACATGGAGATGGAAGATCTCATCCCTGAAGAAGAGCTGGTGGTCACTTTATCCCATGCCGGGTATGCCAAGTCCCAGCCGGTCAGTGACTATGCGTCGCAGCACCGGGGGGGTAAGGGACGCACCGCGACCCGGACCCGCGAAGAGGATTTTGTGGAGCGCATGTTCATCGCCAACTCCCATGACACCATTTTATGTTTTTCTGATCGGGGAAAGGTCTATTGGCTGCGTGTGTTCCAACTGCCCAAGGCGAGCCGTCAGGCGCGTGGGAAGCCGCTGGTCAACTTCTTAAGTCTGGAGCACGGTGAGCAGGTGACGGCAATTTTGCCGATCAAGAGCTACCAAGAGGGCAAGCATATCATTATGGTCACGTCCAAGGGCGTCATCAAGAAGTCCGACCTGTCGGTATTTTCCAGACCACGCAGTAACGGCATCATTGCAGTCAATCTGGACCAGGATGACCATCTTATCGGAGTGGAACTCACCCAAGAAGGGGATGATGTGCTGCTGGTGACCAATCACGGCAAGGCGATTCGATTTCCGGAAAATCAGATCCGAAGCATCGGTCGGACGGCCCGAGGTGTTCGCGGTATTCGCATGGCACCCGATGGCCAGGTGATATCGCTTATGATCATTCCCGGTGCCCAGTCCGATGACGACGTATCGGAATTATCGGTGTTGGTCTGCACGGCCAATGGATTCGGCAAGCGCACACCCGTTTCGCAATTTCCTATCAAGGGTCGGGCAGGACAGGGAGTGATTGCTATCAAGAAATCAGAGCGCAATGGTGAGGTCGTCAATGCGCTGACGGTATCTCCTCTGGACGAGGTCATGCTCATCACGGATGGGGGAACTTTGATTCGCACCCCTGCCAGAGGGATTTCCAATCAAAGTCGCAATACTCAGGGCGTGCGCCTCATTTCAGTGAGAGACGATGAAAAACTGGTCAGCGTCAGCCGAGTGGATGAATCGGTCAAGGATGATGCGGTGGATTCCAATGACCACCTCACCAGCACCCCTCCGTCCTCGAACGCCATTCACTGACCGGTTCCGAAACCCGTGTCGGATAAAGCCGAAAAGCAACTCGATGATTGTCGGGATCGTATTGACAAGATTGACCACCAGATACTCGAATTATTGGGCGAGCGACTCAAGGTAGCCAGTTCCATTGCTGAGATCAAGCAATCGCTATCGACACCCGCCTATTATCGCCCCGAGCGTGAAGCCCAGATCCTTGGGCGTCTTCAAAAACTGAAGTCAGCATGTCTGTCGGACCAGGATGTCGAATCGCTGTTCCGGGTCATCATGTCAATTACCCGCAATTCGGAAAGCAGATTATCCGTCGCCTTGCTTGGTCCGGCGGGGTCACGGTCAGAGGTCGCTGCCAGGCAACATTTCGGTAGTGCCATGGAAATCGTGTACGTGCCGACGGTGACAGACATTGTTCGCAGTACGGAATGTGGTGCAACGGATTTTGCCCTGGTACCCGTCGATCATTTCCCGGGTTTGGGTGACATTTCGGTTTTTGACCAGTTGGCTTATACACCCCTTCTGATCTGTGCAGAAATCATTTTGCCCATAAGGCACCAGTTGCTTGCGGCTGTGTCTTCGCTGAAGGAGGTCCGTTCGGTCGTTGCGCACCCGCAAGCCCTGGCTGCATGTCAACACTGGATCAATAGGCATCTTCCACAGAGCAGATTGATTTCGAGCCAAAATGATGCCGAGTCGATACGTCTTGTGGCGGAATCTTCTCATCGGGCCGCCCTGGTGCAAGAAGAGGTTGCCAACCATTCTGATCTGGTTGTTTTGGCAGCGGATATCCAGCAAGACCCTCTTCGATTCTTGCGTTTTTTGGTTCTTTCGACTCGGGATACTCCACCAAGTGGGAATGATCGGACGACTTTTGTGTTGATAACTCACAACCCGGACACATTGTTGCATGCCTTGAAAGCCATGGATGAGCACAAGGTATCGATCACAGAAATTTCAGCACAGCCTTTTCGGAAGGGCGGGCATGAGGAGTTCCGGATCCATCTCGACGTCAAGGGGCATTGGCAGGATGCAGGAGTCTCCGAGGCCATGAAGAAGATGAAGGGGCATGGTTTGTGTCGATGCCTTGGGTCCTATCCCGCCGCATTTTGCAGGACGGCCGGTGAGCACTGAAAGAATGTTGGAAGGCGTAAATTCCGGGGATCCAAGCAGTGATCAGATACCGGTTCTATCCATTCTTGGGGTGGGGATGATTGGAGGATCTCTGGCCTTGGGGTTGAAGAAAAAGGGTTTGGTTGGTCGGGTGATCGGATATAGCCGAAATCACAGAAATCTGGAGCGAGCCAGAGAGCTGGGAGTCATTGATGAAATCGCCGCAACGGCTGTCGACGCATCGCAAGAGGGGGACATGGTCGTTTTGGCCACCCCAGTGGGGGCTATGGGCGAGATGATGGAGGACATTCGGCCCGTATTGCAACAAGACGTGGTGATCACCGATGTGGGCAGTGTGAAACAAGGCGTTGTGGATGAGGCTCGGTCTCGTCTGGGCCCGTTCGTTCGGCGGTTCGTTCCGGCCCATCCGGTCGCGGGAAAAGAACAAAGTGGAGTGGGTGCGGCGGCTTGGGACTTGTATCAACAGCACAAGGTCGCGGTTACCCCACTACCGGAATCTGATCCGGATGCTGTGGCGCGGGTCGAACGCATGTGGTGCGAAATCGGGGCGGAAATTGTTCGGATGGGAGTGGAGGAACATGATTGGGTACTGGCCATGACCAGTCATTTGCCACATTTGCTCGCCTACGCTATGGTGCATTATTTTGCGTCCGGTGAACATCGGGAGAAATGCTATGAGATGGTGGCGGGTGGGTTTTATGATTTTACCCGAATTGCCAGCAGTGACCCGGTGATGTGGCGCGACATCTGTCATATGAATCGAGATGCCATTCTGGCGCATATTCGGGGATACCGTGATCACCTTTCCAGGATTGAGTCCTTGGTGACTGAGGATGACCGTCAGGAACTGGAGGCCATCTTTTCGGCGGCCCGAGATGCCCGGGCGGTCGTCACAGAAAGGCGGCTCGGATCCGCTGCGACTACGCAGCAGCAATCAGCGCATCGGATCCGACAACTGGTCAACCGGTAGCAAAAGGCATGACCACCTCCATTGATGTGTTGGGAAGGGGGCCATTGCAGGGTGAGGTCCGGGTGGATGGCGACAAATCCATCTCCCATCGTTCAGTGATTTTGGGATCCATTGCCGATGGGGTCACCACGGTAAGGAATTTGCTGGAGGGTGAGGATGTGTTGGCAACCGTGGCCGTGTTCCGGGCCATGGGTGTCGAGATTTGCCGTCAGGCTGTGGGGGAATATCAGATACACGGCATGGGAATGGAGGGGTTGCAAGCCCCCGACATTGTCCTGGAGATGGGCAATTCCGGCACTGCTTTCAGGCTACTGGCGGGTTTGTTGTGTGGACAGAGATGGGCAACGACCCTACAGGGTGACGCTTCACTGAACAGTCGGCCGATGGGACGGATCATTGCGCCCTTGTCACAGATGGGAGCCCGATTCCAGTCCAGAAATGGCAGTCCCCCGGTTACCATTTTCCCACCGGATGCCCTGAAATCGATTCGGTATGAGCTTCCTGTCGCCAGTGCCCAGGTCAAATCCGCCATTCTCCTGGCCGGTTTGTATGCCCATGGAAAAACATCCATCCGTGAGCCAGCCCCTACCCGAGACCATACGGAACGCATGCTGCGAAGGTTTGGTTATCCAGTCCGCCGAGAGGGTAGTTGGATATCTCTGCAAGGGGGGGGACGGCTCACGGCCTGCCTGATGGATGTCCCATTGGACCTGTCATCCGCCACTTTTTTTATTGTGGGTGCGCTTATTACACCCGGTTCGGAGCTATTATTGCCCCAAATCGGGATTAATCCGACACGGGATGGAGTGCTGCGGATACTTTCCCGAATGGCGGCAGATATCCGTTTGGAAAACTGCTCAGAGGTGAGTGGTGAACCTGTGGCCGATGTGCGGGTACGATACTCCCGATTGCAAGCGGTAGAGCTTGATGCGGATGACATTGCTCTTGCTGTGGATGAGATACCCGCCTTGGCGGTAGCAGCCGCCTATGCGGAAGGGGTGACCCAAATTCGCGGTGCGCAGGAGTTGCGGGTCAAGGAAAGTGATCGCATTCGTTCGACGGTGGAAGGATTGGCCGCTCTTGGAGTGCAGGCCACTGAGCATCCCGATGGCATGTCCATCACCGGAGGCAAGCCTTCGGGGGGGATTGTGGAAAGCCGTGGGGACCATCGGATCGCGATGGCGTTTGCCATGGCGGCCGGAGGCACCCGGGATGCGATTCGGATTGTGGAGCCAGCCTGCATCAATACCTCCTTTCCGCAATTTCTTGACCTCGTCCGCGAAGCAGGTTTCACGGTGAGGAAAAACCGAGTTACCGGGTCGGCATGAAGCCACCAGTGATACCGATCATTACGGTCGACGGGCCGGTCGGCTCCGGCAAGGGTACGGTCGCCTTACGAGTTGCCCAGGAACTGCATTGGCACTATCTCGACAGTGGTGCCCTGTATCGTGTGCTGGCACTTTATGCCACTCGCCAGGGGGTTTCACTGGCAGATGAAAAGAATCTGGTTCATTTGGCCGGTATCCTGCCATTGCATTTCCGGGAAGGTCGAGTGCTGCTTGGTGAGGAAGAGGTGGAAGACGAAATTCGAAGTGAAGCGGTGGGTGACCATGCGTCCCACGTGGCGTCACTGCCGGCCGTTCGCAAGGCCTTGCTGGTCTGGCAGAGAAGTCGCGCGATGCCGCCGGGTCTGGTGGCGGACGGACGGGATATGGGAACAGTGGTTTTCCCGCAGGCGGATTGCAAGATTTTTTTGACGGCCAGTGCCGAGCAAAGGGCGCAAAGACGCTTTAACCAGTTGAGAGAAAAAGGTTTTGATGGTACTATCTGCCGACTTGCCGAAGAGATCAATGAACGGGATCGTCGGGATCGGGGCCGTCAGGTGTCACCGTTAAAACCGGCCGACGATGCGATACTGTTGGATACAACACAGATGAGCATTGATCAGGCGGTTGAAGTCGCGTTGCAATTGGTTTCCCGATTTCGAGGAAAGTCACTGCCCTGAGCTCCAGAAAACATTCGGTTGTCTTTTTCGTGAACGTTGGATACGGTGGTATGTGGGGGCTTTGTGGCTTGAGTGTGTTGTTCCTCAATCGTCAAAATTCACATCATCCATCACAACATTCAAGTGAGAAAGATTTGCCTAGTGTGAGACCAGTCAATGACGAGACTTCAGACCTTCTTCGGTGCGATCGGGCGATATCTGTGATCTGGCCATGGGATATTCAGATGGGCAGAACAGGTTTGTCTAAACATCAACCTTTTTATTGATAACTATACCTGCCTTGTTTTTTTGGACTGTGTGATTGGCGTTCTCCATCCGGACACGGTTGTCGATTGGTTGGGACCCAGCACCAAGGCAGCGATTTGGTTCATTATTGATTATGACTGAAAATTTTGCGGCGTTATTGGAAGAAAGTCTCGCTGGCGTGGTTATGACGCCGGGTACTGTGATCATGGGGGAAGTCTTGGAAATCAACAATGATTTTGTCATTGTCAGGGCTGGCCTCAAGTCGGATGCGGAGATTCATGCCTCGGAATTCCGCAATCCCTCTGGAGAGATTACGGTTCAGGTCGGCGACTTGGTGGAGGTGGCTCTGGAGGCAGTGGAAGATGGCACCGGTTCCACCCGGATATCGCGAGAGAAAGCCATGCGGGCCCGAGCTTGGGAAGAGTTGACCAAGGCCCTTGAAAATGGCGATATCGTCAGTGGGATGATCACCGGCAAGGTCAAGGGTGGTTTTACTGTCGATATCAAGAACCTCCGGGCGTTTCTGCCCGGGTCACTCGTGGATGTCCGTCCTATCAAGGATTCTGCCTACATCGAAGGCCGTGAACTGGATTTCAAGGTGATCAAGCTCGACAAGTCACGTAACAACATCGTGGTTTCTCGTCGGGCCATTGTTGAAAATGAACTCAACGAAGAACGGGACAAACTGTTAAACACGCTGGAAGAGGGGCAGATCGTCAAGGGTATCGTCAAAAATCTCACTGACTATGGTGCCTTTATCAATCTCGGCGGACTGGATGGTTTGTTGCATATCACGGATCTGGCCTGGAAGCGGGTCAAACATCCGTCTGAAGTGCTCAATGTCGGTGATGAAATTGAAGCCAAAGTGCTCAAATTTGACCGTGAACAGTCCCGCGTCTCCCTAGGAATCAAACAACTCGGTGAAGACCCGTGGTTGGATTTGCCACGTCGTTATCCCGTAGGAACCCGTTTGTTCGGCCGAGTGACGAATCTACCGGACTATGGAGCATTCGTGGAACTGGAAGAGGGGGTCGAGGGACTGGTGCATCTGTCCGAGATGGACTGGACAAACAAGAACATTCATCCGGCGAAGTTTTGTCATATGGGAGATGAGGTTGAGGTGATGGTCCTGGATATCGATACCGACCGTCGCCGCATCTCACTTGGCATGAAACAGTGTACCCCCAACCCGTGGGAAGAATTTGCCGCACTGCATAAGAAAGGCGACGTGATGACCGGCAATATCCGCTCCATTACGGATTTCGGTGTGTTCATCGGGGTCGAGGGGGGGATCGATGGGTTGGTGCATCTATCCGAACTGTCATGGGACCGGCCCGGGGAGGAAGTGGTCACCGAGTTGAAAAAAGGAGATGAACTGACCGTGGTCGTACTGGCTGTGGATGCCGAACGGGAACGGATTTCACTTGGATTGAAACAGGCGATCGAAGATCCATTTGCGACCTATATCGGGGCACATGGTAAAGGCAGTGCTGTTCAGGGACAAGTAAAGGAAGTCACTACTAAGGGGGCCACGGTGGAGCTGGCCCCCAGCGTGAGGGGTTACATCCGGGCGTCGGAAATATCCCAAGAACGTGTGGAAGATGCCCGAAATGCGCTCAAGGTGGGGGATATGGTGGAAGCCAAGATCACCAGCATCGAGCGAAAAGAGCGAAAAATCTCACTTTCAATCAAGGTGCGGGAGATAGAGATTGAGGGCGAGGCCGTCCAGGGATATTCCCGCGAATCCACCATTGAAACCGCAACTTTGGGCGACAAACTCAAGGAGCAATTAGACAAACAAGCACCTTGATGACAACCGGAGGCCAATATGGCATTGAAACAAGAAAAGTCTGTTGATCCGCTCACTCTGACCAAGTCGGAATTGATCAATTACATGATTCACGAATCACCTCACCTTTTGCATCAGGATGTGGAGTTGGCGGTCAACAGCATTCTTGATTGTATGACGAAGGCACTGGTCAACGGGGAACGCATTGAAATCCGTGGGTTTGGAAGTCTTTCACTGCACTACCGATCCCCCAAAATTGGAAGAAATCCGAAATCTGGGGATGAAGTGAAGGTGCCAGAAAAATATGCGCCCCACTTCAAGCCGGGTGCTGCACTGAGACTAAGAGTGGATCAAGCCCAGTAAGGAGAAGCAAGTTGAAAAAATTAGTTTACGTGATTGTTATCGTAATATTTTTTCTTCTTACTCTCTCGTTTTATCTGAAAAATCCTCATCCAGTGACGCTGAGCTATTATATGGGGATCGAATATGAGATATCGTTGTCACTGTTGTTATGGACTGTTTTGCTCATCGGTGTGGTCATTGGCTGGCTGGTTGGGTTGGTACAAAGCCTGAAACTTCGGCGGCGCCTGGCCAAAGTCAGTCGGAAACTTCGTGATGCTGAAACCTGCTCAACCGGCGAAGAACTAACTGGCGGAAATCTCTTGATTTCTTCTGAATTGTCGTCAAGGAATCAATCATGATGGAACCGGTCTGGTTGTTGATTCTCTTGCCCGTGGCGGCGGCTAGTGGCTGGTTCATGGCATTGCGGGACCGTGACCAGGGAAGCCAGCCTGTCCGTGGCGAGTCGGACAATCCCGCCATCCCAGAAGCCTATTTCAAGGGATTGAACCTGCTTCTCAATGAACAGTCGGACAAGGCATTGCAGGTTTTTTTGCAAGCGATGGTTGTGGATGAAAGCACCGTCGAAATGCACATTGCTCTTGGCAATTTGTTCCGCCGACGTGGCGAGGTCGAACGTGCCACCCAGATTCACCAGAATCTGGTGGAACGGTCGGATCTGGAGGAATCTGTTCGAGCGCTGGCATTGTTTGAACTGGCACAGGATTATTTCAGGGCCGGACTGTTTGATCGCTCTGAGAACCTGTTCCAGGAACTGCGGCTTTTGCCCGATTATCAGGAGCAGGCCTGCCATTTTCTATTGCAGATATACGATCAGGAAAAAGAATGGCATAGTGCCATTGTTATTGGTAAGGAACTTTCCACAGTATCACAACAAGACTACTCTGCCAGACTGTCCCATTACTGTTGCGAACTGGCTAACAATGCCTTGCAGGAAGGAAAACCCGGCAAAGCGGAGTACTATCTCGAATCGGCCTACCGTTATGATGACAAATGTGTACGGGCCACCATATTGTCTGGTCGCCTTCTGGCGGCCAGAGGGAATCACAGCGGTGCCATATCAATTTGGCGTCGACTGGAAGAATGGGCTCCGGAGGCGTTGGGTGAGATTGTTGAAATGGTTTCATGCAGTTATGCCGCGCTCCACGATGAGCCAGGTTGTCGTGAATTTCTGGAATTGGCTTTGGAAAAAAATCCAGATGCCCGAATCATTTCAGCTTTGGTAGAAATGTATCGACGCCAGCGTGGCGACCTGTCTCAAACCCGAATCCAGCTAGACATTATTTACAAGTATCCTTCCTTGGAGGGCTTGTATATGTTGTTGTGTAATCACAATGCCCCAGAATTGTTGCGGGGGGAATCGATCGACCTTGAATTGATTGCCCGATTGCTTTCGGAAGCCATGGGACACAGTCGGGAATATCACTGCCGGCAATGTGGGTTGGGCAGCACAACGCTGCATTGGCAATGCCCCGGTTGCAAAGCTTGGGGGTCAGTGCAGAAAAATGCGACTTTCAGTAACGGGGTGAATCCATGATGCGGGGCAAGTTGTTGGCCGGGACCTTGTTCGGCCATGAGTATGCGTCCATGACCGACTTTCGCCCAATATGCCATTTTCTGACATCTGTAAAATCCAACATTTCACAATAGGAACCAAATGTGTGCGACTCGTCGATCGGCACCTGTTTTGTCGATGTCGTGGTCATGTTGGTAAGTCAACGATAGCCGACGATTTCTGCTTTCCTTAAAGCCTCTTAGTATGCTCAGAACGATGGGCGGGGTGTCTTACTTTGGGCTGGGGGGGTGACAGTCAGTGATGAATGGGCTGATATGCATTATAACAAGCGATGTCTAATGGTATGGCCCCCGCATCCTTGGCGGGATGAGTCTTTTCAATCCAGATCATGCCTGTCAAGGTATCGTGGTCGAACATGCTGCTATTTGGATGAGAGGGGCAGTATGGCGGCTTTCAAGGCATGGAGAGGGATCGGATGTCATGTTCTCTCATCGGTGATGTAGGTTATGGTGTCAGTAAGAAATCGGATATGTGGTTCATGGCTGCCGTTTTTTCTGACTGTCGTGATGAATCGGTTTGGTTCCTTGTGTCTCACAGTATGATTGAAAAATCGACTAGCCTGACCATCCATTGGCCTTCGAGGCGGGTCTTCGGGTGGTAGTCCGACATACGGATAGGCGACTTGCATCCACTGCAACAGTTATGCAACCAATAATGGATGCGGATCTATCGACCTGCTAATTGAGGATGCTGATGAGGGGGATCCTTTTCGCGGCGGAATCCGGCACCCGCCTTTGGCCGATAACGCCGATAGTGCCAAAGTTCCTGGTTCCGGTTTATGACAAGCCCATGATCTACTTTCCGCTGTCTGTGCTGTTACTGGCGGGTATTCGTGATATTTTGCTGATTTCCACACCCCAGAACACTCCTTGGCTACAGCGATTTCTGGGAGATGGTAGTCAATGGGGAATCAACCTATCCTATGCCATGCAATCCGGTATAGGCGGTTCGGCAGAAGTTTTCCTCTCGGGTGCTGAATTTATCGGGGCCCACCCTGTGTCTCTGATTTTTGGCGATAACCTGTTTTATGGTGTCCGCTTGATGGAAACTCTGCATGAAGCCGCTTCATTGAAAAATGGGGCACAGGCTTTTGTGTATCCGCTTGAAGATTCGGAAAAGGGTGAAATGACTGCTACTGACCTAGTGCATGGGCAGGCGGATACACTGGGGCTATCGAGGTCGGAGCATGTAATGACCAACCTTTATTTTTATGACAATTCCGTGGTTCGCAAGGCTCGTGATCTGTCCATCTCAGAAGGTAGGGAAGTCGGGGTAGCTCAATTGAATCAGGCTTATCTGCAGGAAGGAAAGCTCGACGTGAAGGTGCTAGATCAGCATATCGTCTGGCGGGAGATGTGCACAGCGGACTCCCTGTTCGAAGCCGCACAGTTTGTTCATGCCACTGAAATGCAGCAAGGCGTGAAAATTTCCTGTCCAGAAGAAATCTGCTGGAGACAGGGGTACATCGATGACAGTCAACTGGAAGTGCTAGGGGCGAAATTTCGGGATAACAGATATGGACAATATCTGATGAAAATACTACAGGAAAAAACGAGATGATTGACCCGGCGTATCATGATCCGACCGCTTAGCACCATTTCACGTGATCTTGAAATATGCACTGAAGAGGATTGACGGGATGAGTTACACCGCCATTATCGGGGGCACGGGGTTTGACCGACTGGATGATTTTCAGGTCATGGAACGTCATGAGATGAAGACACCTTATGGCATGCCATCAGATAAACTGACCGTTGGAAAGTTGTATGATCGACCGATACTTTTTCTTCCAAGGCATGGACCCAGACACACGATTCCGCCTCATCTAATCAACTACCGGGCCAATATTCATGCTCTGAAAACCCGGGGTGCCACACGAATCATTGCGTTTGCAGCAGTCGGTGCGATTGACGCTGGAATGAACCCGGGGGATGTGGTCATTCCGGATCAGATACTGGACTATACTTGGGGAAGGGCACACACATTTTATGACGAACATTGCGTTTCACTTGAGCATGTCGATTTTACTCACCCATATTCACAGACGCTAAGGTCACAGATTATTCAGGCAGCCAAGCGGTCTGGAGTCCGTGTGCATACATCGGGAACCTATGCAGCCAGTCAGGGACCCAGACTGGAAACAGCAGCCGAAATCGACCGACTGGAAAGAGATGGGGCGCATGTGGTCGGGATGACCGGAATGCCTGAAGCCGCACTTGCCAAGGAGGTTGGTGTTGACTATGCGACCATTGCGATTGTGGTGAATGCAGCAGCAGGCCGGACAGACACACCCATTTCCATGGATATGATTCGAATGAACTTGGAGCTGGGTGTCTTACGTGGCTTGGCCATACTGCCGTATTGCTGATTCATGCAGAAATGATGTTCTTCATGGTCGGCGGCTCCTCAATTGAGGATTGAGTGGATCACAATATCTGACTTCGACGGAATCTATTCGTTAACTCAGTGGGCTGTGATGAGGTATGACTTGGGACAGTACTGTGGTGTTGACAGTCCCTCATTTCGTCGTGGTCCGGCTGGTAGAAACGGCACAGGGAATATTGCCTTGGATACGTGAAGTACCTTTGGCATTTGGTGTTCGTTGATCACTTCTGCCGGTGTACTAAGACAAGTACGAAAGCAGCGCCGACCGAGGTGGTGAGTACGCCGATGGGAAGTTCCTGCGGCGCCAGCAGCGTGCGTGCGACGATGTCACTCAACAGCAAGAGACAGGCACCGACCACTGCCGATGTCAGTATCATGGCGCCATGTAGGGGGCCCACAATGCCGCGGGCCAAGTGGGGAACCATTAGGCCGATGAAGCCGATCACGCCGGTAAGTGCGACGAAGCTGGCCGTGGTGAAAGCGCAGACCAGAAAAGCCACTTGTCGAATCCGAGTGACGGAAACACCTAACGTCTGTGCTGCCTCGTCCCCTGCCAATAGTGCGTCCAACTGCCGGTGCGCCAGCAATGCCAATGCCCCAATGGCGGCAAGACCGGTCAAGGCGATTGGTAGAATGTCCCATTTCGCCAACCCCAAACCGCCCAAGGTCCAGAACAACACCGAATGAGCTGCACGCTGATCGCCAGCAAAGATCAGATAGTTGGTCAAGGACAGGAACAAAAATGACACTGCCAAACCTGCCAAGACCATCTGGCTGGCACTTTTCCTGGCCAGCCGTCCGAACAGACCGAGAACAATTAACGACGCAATCAGCCCGCCAGCAAAGGCGGCCATCGGCAATGTCCAGAATCCGAGGAAGTTGCCCGTCACAGTAATCACGACCACAGCCCCGGCCGCAGCTCCTGAAGACAGTCCGAACAGGAACGGATCCGCCAAATCGTTACGGGTTAGGGTTTGCAGCACAGCACCGACCATGCCCAGCCCGGCACCAACGATAACTGCCAGCAGTGCTCGCGGAAGTCTCAGATCCAGAACGATGCGGCTAACCGGGCTGGTCGTATCGCTGGCCGTGAATACTGCGATAATCTGTTTCAGATTGAACGGTGTTGACCCGACCGCGACGGCGACAAACAGTAATCCGGCTAGGCCGAAGAAGCCTAGCACCAACAGGCCGACAAGACGCAACGAACCGTATCAGCGTTTCATGGCAGTCGCCATCTTCGCCAACGCCTCGATGTTGGCGGGTCCGGGTGTCAACTCCTCATAGCGCAGTGCGACAAAAGCCTCGTTCCTGACGGCCGTCACATGCTGCATCACCGGATGCGCTTTGAGGAATGCCAAAAGTTCTTCCGCTCCGCCACCGGACTGATAATCCAACAGGATCAAGAAATCAGGATCAGCAGCGGCAACTGCCTCCCAAGAGGTCGTCCCCCAACTCGTTTCCATTCCGGCAGTGATGTTGATGGCGCCAAGGGCCTCGATCATTGCGGTCGGCATGGCAAACTTCCCCGCCGTGAAAGGCTTGTCCGTACCGGAATCATACAGAAAAACACGTTTTCTGCTGACCCCGCTCACGCTGGCCTTGATATTAGCAATCTGGGCTTGCCAATTCACGACCAACTCTGCGGCTTCTTCATTCTTGTCGAAGATCCTCCCTAACCGGGTCATATCATCGAACAGCAGGTCGAACGATGCTGCTGGGCGGTCCTTGTTCAGGTGGATACAGCTCTCTGATAGGATCAGCGTCTTGATTCCATGCGGTGCTAACGTTTCGGGCGTCACATCGCCGCCCGGCTTCATGCCATAGTACCAGCCAGCGAAGAACAGATCGGGTGTGACCGCGATCAGGTTTTCAAGTGTCGGATACTTCGGCGCCAGTTCGGGGATCGTCTCGCGCGCTTGATCGAACTCGGGCGTGGTCTTATACCACCCACTGATGCCAGTGAGACCAACTATCCGGTCTTGGAGTCCGAGAGCAAAAGCCATCTGAGACATATTGATGTCATGGACGACCATGCGTGAGGGCACCTCATTAAATTGCAGAGGAGTTCCGCAGTTGTCGATAGTGATCGCGTCTGCCCAAGCAGTCAGGATGTTTAGATAGATGACCATTCCGAGCAATGTTCGGGTGATCGTGCGATACGACATCAGGCAGCCCTTGCCGGCTGAGTTGGCTATGTTCATGGGATAAGTTTTGGTGGATGACTCATCCGTTGGATAAGTTGCCGATGACGATGTCTAATGACGGCAGAATACGTTCCTCATATGGATGATCGAGGCGATACAGATTGACGCCAAAAACCTTGTTGACGGTATCAGGCTTCAGGACTTCGATTGGGTGGCCATAAGCGGTCAACTGCCCGTTACGCAGCACGGCTACGTGACTCGCAAATGCCTCGATTAGAGTCAGGTCATGCAGCGCTGTCACCACCGTGATACCGAGTTCTAAAGCGGCTGTCAGCAATGTACCCCGTGCGGCTGGATCCAGGTGGTTTGTCGGCTCATCCAGTAAAAGTAGGCTGGGAGCTTGACAGATGGCCCGTGCAAACTTGGCGCGCTGGCGTTCTCCGCCAGACAACAGTTCGAAATGGGTCGCCGCCGAGTCCGATAATCCGACCTTATCCAGCGCATCTTCTACCCGGTCAGAAACTTCGGCGGAAGACAACGACATATGGTGAGGCAGGGTCCCCAAGGCGACGTAGTCCTGCAATGACAACCGTCCATCGGCGTCTTCGTGTTGCCCGACATAAGCAATTTGGCGCGCCCGTTCAGCACTTGACAGCGTCCCATAAAGCTGGCCATGCAACGCGATTGTCCCGGATGTCGGTATGATCAGACCTGCCAACAGTCGGATCAGTGTCGTTTTGCCAGCACCGTTCAATCCAACGACCGCTAGGGTTTCGCCGGGCTTCAGATGTAACGTGACATCACGAAGAAGTTCTTTACTCCCGACGCGAAAGCCCAATCCGTTTAGATCAAGTGCAATTTCACCATCGAATCTGTGGCCCATATGTGTCGTTTTGGTTGTGGTAGGTATCGGCTTTCCATTGGGCGCAGGGAGAGCGGTTCTGTATCACAACCGGTTGTTTGTTCACTGAATGCTCTGACTTGGTGACTGGCTCGATTGTCAGATAACAGTCTGACAGATTTCAGCGGTCATCGCTATACTGTAATTCCTATAGGTATCATAGGAAATCGCTATTGGAAATCCTTTGTCGTATCAGAGAGAGCTTGATTCCAGCCGGGATCTGAAACAAGAGGTCGATCAATATCACTGAAAGTCCTGTTGATGATCGCAAATTGCGATATTCAGGTGGATATTGAAAATCCGAGTGATCGACATCTGCGAATTAATCATGTCGCAGAAGGCCACACGGTCATCAATGCACCGAATTTTGGATGATCGAAATAATGAACTTCCTTGAACTTAACCCGCCTTTTTTCCTGAATGAAATAAATGGGCTGCTCCAAGTTGAATTCAGGATCAGCTAATCCTAGAGAAATATCCACAAAAATCAGAGATGTCTTGTAGACCCGAATCGCTCCTTGAATCAATGTGTCTGGTGCATTAATGGAGATAACTGGTGCATTCTGGAAGAAGGATGAAGGCTGTTGCCATCTGGCAGTATACAGTATCCGATAGCCGGAAAGCCTCAATTCTTGCTCCAGCCTTGACAGATGATCAATAGAAAGTGAAATAGTATGATTGCTAGCGAGTTCGGCCATAGCATTCAATTTTTCTTCATTGAATCGTTGGCTGTTGGCCTTGGGATTCCACTTCTCCTCTATTTCTTCGGAGATTTCATCTCTCTCGAAAACCAAGATCTCCACGTTATAGTTGAGAGCGTGCACATGGGATGCCATTGTGATCCCGATAATGAGCATCATGGATTTCAGAGTCCAGCGTGGGATTGAAGATAATGGCATATCTAAAAACTCCATGATGATCATTGGGTACGGTTGCGAACATATCAGAACCGGAGAGGGATAACCAGATGCGACCCGATTCTTTAATGCGATGATGATTTGACAAGGCGACACACTGCGCTGCTGCCCAATCCACACCTGTCAGCAATCCGATTTTATCGAATGATCCATGGTTTGCATAAGGATTTGTACTCGAAATGACTTGTCTAGATTCGAAGTAGGAAATTGATAAGGTCACCGGATTATACTCTTTGGATCCCAAAGAATAGGCCGATATTCAACGTATAAGATATATGTAGGCGAAAGTCCCCCCCCCCGCTCTTATTTGATCATGTTAGAGGTGGATTCTCGTAACATGCATAAGCGTTTATCCGTCTGCCCAAGTCCGCTGCATGAATGGGGCTGATGAAACCTGAGAGCATAGAAACTCGCCGAATTAGGTCGAGAACAAATCGTTTACGAAATCGTCTGTGTAGGGGGGCGGGACAACCCGGTTCTCTACCGCGATGTATATCATTGGACAAGCCTGAATCCATGGGCTATGATCCAAGGTGCGACACCTCATAAGAGTGTCCCTCGGTCGGGCCGTCCGTGGAACACAACAGCCCTTGAGCGATCTTGGCTCGTACAGCCGGCCATCACTTCTCCGGGTTGCTGAAACCGGCCCGCGATGGGCTCCGGACTCTCCAGCCTGCCCGCAACCACTCCTCCGCCACTGCCCAGCGCTCCGGCGTCATCTTCCAGGGCACAGCCGAGGCGGCCCGGTGCCGGAACGTCGCCTTGCCCTGGGCTGGCTGATGTCGATACCCCCGCTGCCTGCAATGGAGGGACAGCTCTCGGGAAATCGGGCTGACGTCCCGCCCGAGTGGCTAAGCCATCGGTCGCTGGGACCGACCGTTGACTGGAGCGCGGAAATGGGCGATCTTTCCGGGTGGGTCAGGGGGTGGTCGCCAGTTGGCATGACCCTTCTCCGTTGATTGGTCAACTGAGAGGGTCTGCCATCATCTGGCCCGCTGCCATCCGCCTAACTCAATCAATCAGGCGACGGGGCCAAGTGTTGCACTTCAGAGTGGCACGGGGGGTCCAAAGAAAAACCTGCAAGACGAGCCATGACAATCATGAACAAGTACATCATCCTACTGTTATTCACATTTCTCCTGACCAGTTGCGGTGGTGGAGGCTCGTCCCGAACCGACCTCGTCCCAGAACGACCGATCCCGCCCCAAAACGGGTCGGTGCGAGCAACAGAGTTGCAACTTCATCGTAGCGCACAGCTTGTTGAATTTAACCTTAACCCATCGGAGTTTATGGACTCCCAGTGGTGGCACGCCAACCCTCAAATCGATCTGCCAAGTCACGGTCGGGATGGGCTGCGGGTAGAACGACCTTCAATAGGAGGCGCGATAGTTCCTTTCGTCCAGTTGTCACCTCGCTTGCAAGATAGTCTTGAACCAGGTTGGAGATTCGACAGTAATGCTCGTGGTCGACTTCGATTCACAGGATGGTTGCTCTGGAAGCTGTCAAATTGGGCATATACGCAATGGACACGGCATCTGGATTACGATCCCAATATCTTGGCGTTGCAAGTCGGTGCCCAAGGATCACTCAACTGCCACGGTGGCAGAGCGAGAGCCTGCTATAATCCAGCTGTGAACGCTGTGATTCTGAGCGATAGTTGGATTATTCAGAATTACAGCAAGCTGTTTATCAGTGCCATATTAGGAGACGAGGAGGGCCTTGGTGAAGTCGCTCAGGAGTTGCTGTGGGTCATGACTCACGAGGCGGGCCACCAGTTCGGCTATCGGAATCCTGCTGGAATTACAGAGGGTTGCGGTACACCCTCAGACAGATGTCACGCGCCCGATGGCTCGGGCAGTGTAATCAGCTACGACCCTTTGAAGGGTAGAAGCGCACGTTACTATGTGACGCGGGAGGACATCCGACATATTCCTAATGCCACCTGGAATGGAAATGAAGTTGATCGCTACACAGTCTCGATGTCTGGTGTACCAGATTCGATCGATAGTTGGGGGATCTGGATTGATCACCGTTTCAATGTTGAAGGACAAACGGCTCCAGGCCAGACCTTTGGAGGAAATTTTGACTTGGTCGACGAGATTATTGGAACCGGTTGGGTTCGCGGTAAGCCTTCTATGGACGTTTCCCTGACAGGCACGGCGACATGGAGTGGCAAGGACAATTTCCTTGGCATCGATCTTGATCCTTCTTATCTTGGGGCGTTGCTCCGCGCGGATGCAAACCTGCGTTTTACGTTTCGCGACCGCGCGAGTCTGAATCTGCGAGTTAACAATTTCGAGGCTCACTATGCTGGTCTTAATGGAATCGCGACATGGCATAACCATAATTTATCTGACCGGGGAGACTTCAGCTACAACATGGACTGCACGTCTGGTGGCTGCTCCGGCACAGGTGCTGAGGCGAAATGGTATGCCAGTGACACTGGTGATCCATCGGGTTGGGTCGGCGGTGTTGTGAGCGACCGAAACAACAATTACACAGGATCTTTCGTTGCCGAGAAGGATTGAATTCGAAGATCTGCTGGTGGATGAACTGTTAATGGCCAAAAGTGGATTGACAATCGATTGGTACGGTGACCGATAAATCCGTACTTACCTAATTTGGATGAGCCTTTTGCAAAACTCTGCCATCGGGCGGGTTTTGTAAGAATTTCATCTGTTTTATGTATATTCAGCTAACATTTGATCATATAGCGTGATGATTGGCCTGCGCTTGAATTACTTGGTTGACTTCGCCCGAAATCGATATGAGCGCATATGGATGCCAAGTGCTAATGAAACACGATAGATGTTTATCAGAATCAGGCATATTCTCAAGATAAACAACATTGCGACACCAGACCGAAAATGGATTACAGCGCGGGTGTGGTTTGCAAGCTGGATTCCAGTCTTTCAAGCAGATTTTCACAGGCTCTTATCCTGATTTCAGAGTCGTTGAATTGTCCATTAAGGTGCAACTCACTGGGACCAGCGAGTTTCAGCTGTTCTGGGGTTTCATGGATCAATGTCAGAATGAATGATGGATTCACATTGGGATTTTCGTGGAATGTGATCAATCCGCCTTCATCCCCGATATCCATTTTGCTGATGCCAATTTTTTGAGCTTGTAATCGCATGGCGGTGAGGCGAAAAAGATTTTTACCCACATCCGGTAGGAGGCCAAAACGATCGATCATCTCAATCTGGAGTTCTTCCAGATCGTGGTAGGTGGATGTGTTTGCGATGCGTTTGTAAAGCACTAGTCTGATGTGAGTATCACTGAGGTAGGTTTCTGGCAAGAGGGCAGGAACATGCAGTTCGATCGAGCTGAAGGGTGATGTCGATACAGGATCATCAGGAACTTGATTGTTTCCTATGGAGGTAATTGCCTGAGATAAGTATTCCATGTAGAGGCTGAAACCTACATCTTCGATACTGCCGGATTGAGTTTCTCCCAGCAGTTCTCCCGCACCGCGAATTTCAAGGTCATGTGACGCAAGAGCAAACCCTGATCCCAGGTCGTCCATAGAATGAATGACATCCAGGCGTTTTTTTGCCTCATTCGAAATCAGTTCCAGGTCAGGTACAAGCAGGTAGGCATAGGCTTGATGATGGGATCTGCCCACCCGTCCGCGTAGTTGGTGCAACTGAGCCAGTCCAAATCGGTCTGCTCGATTGATGATGATCGTGTTGGCGCTGGGAATGTCAATACCACTTTCGATGATGGTGCTGGTGACCAGTATGTTGAAACGCTGGTGATAGAAATCCCGCATGATTCGCTCCAGTTTGAGTTCACCCATCTGGCCATGGCCAAAACTGATCTCCGCTTCCGGAACGAGTTCCTTGAGTTCATTCACAGTACGTTCTATGGTGCGAACCTGATTATGTAGAAAATAGACCTGTCCGCCTCGGCGGATTTCCCTCAGGCAGGCTTCCCGAATCAGTGCCGGACTCCATTCCCGCACGAAAGTCTTGATTGACCGTCGTGAGACGGGTGGGCTGGCGATGATCGAAATTTTACGGAGAGTAGACAGGGCCAGGTTGAGCGTCCGTGGAATCGGAGTGGCAGTCAGAGTGAGTATGTCCACCTGACTTCTCAACTGCTTTATCTTCTCTTTTTGCCGCACACCAAACCGGTGTTCTTCGTCAATGACCAACAATCCCAGGTCCCGAAAGGCAATGTCCTTTTGTAGCAGTCGGTGTGTCCCGATTACAATATCTGTCTGACCATTTTTTATGGATTGAATGACTGGTTTCAGCTCCTTTTGCGTACGAAACCGAGACAGCAGTTCTACTGTCACCGGTAGACCTGCATAACGGTCCACAAATATCTGGTAGTGTTGCTGTGCGAGCAAGGTTGTGGGGACTAGAATAGCTACTTGTTTATGGTTCTGAACAGCGACGCATGAAGCTCTGAGGGCAACCTCGGTCTTGCCGAATCCGACGTCCCCACAAATCAACCGGTTCATGGGTTCGGGTGACATCATGTCGTCCAAGACATCTTCAATCGATTGCGCTTGGTCAGGAGTCTCTTCGAACGGAAACCGACTGGCAAACGCAGAATATTCTTCTCGATTCAACTGCATGGCATACCCTTTTCGAGCCTGTCTGAGGGCTTCAATTTCCAGTAGTTCCACCGCGATGTCATAGGCCTTTTCCCGGGCCTTCTTTTTGGCTTTCTCCCACCGTTGACTGCCAAGCCGATGCAGGGGGGCTGTTTCTGAGTCCCCTCCTACGAATCTCGAAATCAGGTGCAGGGAAAGTACGGGGACGAACAAGCGATCATTGTTTTGATATTCGATGATCAAAAACTCGGTTTCTTCCCCGGAAATTTCCAGCGTCTTCAATCCCCGGAATCGACCCACCCCATGCTGATCATGGACCACCGGATCACCCTCAGCGAGCTCCGTCAAAGAGCGCAGAATACTGGCTGGATCCGGAGCTCGGTTTTTTTCTCTCCGTCGGCGCTGATGTACACGTTCTCCGTACAACTGGTTTTCGGTAATGATCTGGATGCCCAGTTCCGGCAGGTTGAGACCACGCTCCAGGTCAGCAACACACAAACAGAGTGGTTCATTGGCCTTGATAAAGTCATCAAAGCTGTTACAGGAGACGCTCGGCGTGTGATGGTCCTGCAAAACTTTGTCCATGGCCTCTCGACGACCAAGTGTCTCCACGGCAATCAGGATCCGGTCGCTGGATGTTTCCAGGTGGTTAAAAAAAAGACTGTAAGGGGATGCATATCTTGGATTGACCGGAAGCTCCATTGCCGGACAGGATGGAGCCCGCCAGCCAGGTTTCGTGGCATCGCCCACCTGGAAGACCACCCTGGGATAATCCTGCAAGATTTGATTCAGTTCGGGTGCATTTTGGTATAACGATTCTGGTGGCAACACCTTGCGTTTGGAGTCGTAGTTTGCATTGAGATGTCTTTCACAGATTTCTTCCCATCGGGTCGATATGTTGTCCATCAGGATCTGATCGTGTATCCACAGGCAACGGTGCGGTAAATAGTCAAACAGGGTAGCCACGTTGTCAAAAAACAGCGGAAAAAAGAACTCAGTCCCCGGTGGAATATGTCCTTTGCTCACCTCCGAATATATGATTTGCTGTCCAGGATCTCCTTCAAAGATACGCCGGAAGGCTTGTCGAAAGGTTTGTATTCCCTCTTTGGTCATGGGGAATTCGCGGGCAGGCAAGATCTCGATGTGCTCGGTTTGTCCCGACGAACGTTGAGTGTCGGGATCAAAATACCGGATGGAGTCCACGTCATCATCAAATAGGTCGATTCGAAAGGGGGTTTCTGACCCGGCAGGAAAGATGTCAATGATGCCGCCGCGTATGGCAAATTCCCCAGGTGAGACGACTTGTTGGGCACTGAGATAGTTGGCATTGGAGAGATTGTCCCGGAGTGTGCTCGGGTTGAGCTTGTCGCCGACGTGGATCGAAAAGCTGTGGCCAATGACATATTCAATCGGTGGCAAGCGTTGCATGAGGTTTTCGCTGCTGGTCATCAGCACGCCGCGACGCATTTGAGGGAGTCGAGACAGCAGTCTCAGCCTGTCCGAAATGATGTCTTGGTGGGGTGAAAACGAGTCATAGGGCAGACATTCCCATCCAGGGAATTCGATTACCGGGAATTCCGCCACGCTTTCACCCAGAAAATAACGGATTTCCCGCTCCAGAATATGCAACTGTCTGGGATCATCCAGTACCACCCATAAGAGTCCGTCGAAGGATAAGCAGGCTTCAGCAATAGATAACCCGACGGCCGATCCATGAAGATTGCTCCAACAGAGCTGTTCTTTATTCGTGGGAAGTGGGGGATGCAGGAGGGGTGACAGCATTTCTGAAAAACGATGTTATGGCATACAATCGGGGCGCGATTGTACCTGTCAACCGATGCCTAACAAACCGGAAAATACCTGGTGTGTCATCCCGGCCGCGGGTTCCGGCCAACGGATGAATAGTCACGTCCCAAAACCATATCTTGAATTGGCTGGTGAACCCTTGCTGGCCCATTCGATTCGGGTATTTCTTGAGGTGGAGGAAATTACCGGTATTGTCGTGGGGCTGGCACCCAGGGATAGGCTCTGGCGGCAATTTGGGCTGAATGATCTGTCGGGCGTACATTCTTACGAAGGGGGGAATGTCCGGGCAGAAACTGTCCGCAGGGGGCTGGATTTCCTTCAATCAGAACTGAATGCGGACCCCATGGATTGGGTGATGGTGCACGATGCAGCCAGACCACTGGTAGGGCACGATGATGTGCAGCGTTTACTGCGGGCTTGTCGGGCCCGCGATTGCGGTGGCATTTTGGCGACTGTCTCGGTGGATACGATCAAGCGGTCTGATGGAAATGGTATGATTCTTGCCACTGAAGAGCGCGATGTTCTTTGGCGAGCACTGACACCACAGTGTTTTCGTCTGGGGCTTCTGGGGTCTGCTATCAGGGAGGGTCTGGACCAGCTTATCGTGATGACTGACGAATCGGCCGCCATGGAGCGTTCAGGACATAACGTCCAGTTGGTACCGGGGTCTTCGAAAAATCTCAAGGTCACTATCCCTTCCGACCTTGAACTGGCGCGCGTTCTGCTGACCTTATGATGATCAGGGTCGGCAACGGATTGGATGTGCATCGATTAGTGGAGGGAAGACCTCTCATTATCGGTGGCGTCAGGATACCCAGTCCATACGGTCTGGAAGGTCATTCTGATGCCGATGTGCTTCTGCATGCAGTCTGTGACGCACTCCTAGGGGCGGCGGCCATGAGGGATATCGGGCACCATTTTCCTTCGTCCGACGAGACTTGGTTGGCGGCCGATAGTCGGCGGTTTCTGGTCCATACAGTCCGGTTGTTGGGTGAGGCTGGATGGAAGATACAGAATCTTGATGCCACAATTGTGGCCGAAAAACCCAAAATGGCACCCTATATCAACACCATGCGTACCGTCATATCCCAGGATGCTGGCATTGACATTGGCGCGGTCAGTATCAAGGCTACCACGACGGATGGGTTGGGTTTCTGTGGACGCCAAGAAGGGATTGCCGTCTGGGCTTGTGCTCTGATTTCGAATCAAGGATAACGCAAAATATCATGACATTATGTGACATATATTGCGTATCGACATGAAGCAGATGTCGTGGACAACTTGATATCAGGAATATCAATCCCAGTGTCTGCTCAGCACCTTGAAAGCCGCCATCACCCGAGTGTCCAACGTCTCGTCCAATGGCTGCGTCTGAGACGACAGCCGGGCGATGACGGTTCGGGTGGTCGGGTTCAAGAACAGCCATTGTCCATGAATTCCAAGTCCCAGGAAGCACCGATCAGCATCTCGCAACTGATACCAGTTGTTTCGGTAACAGCCATCGGGAAGCAGTGGGCGAAAATCACCGCGCTGCCAAGCGGTCATGTTGCCTTGATTTCGGGTATCGGCAACCCAGGATTCCGGAATCACCTGCTGACTGCCGACTGCGCCCTCATCAATCATCATTTGCCCGAAACGGGCTAGATCCTCAATGGTCGTGCAAATGCCGCCGGCACTTCGTGCCAGGAATCCCCGCTCCAAGGTGACGTAGGCATCTTGTGTTGTTCCCAAGGGTTTCCAGACAAGCCCGGAGAGCAACTCAGCATAGGGTTGATCGGCAGCACGTTCCAGGACAAGACCCAGTATATCGGTGTTGGGCGACTTGTAATTGAAAACATCTCCGTGCCGGAATCCCGCTTTCTGGAGGCTGTACAGGAAGGGTTCCAAGGTGTCAGATGCCGTCGTCTGGTCCACTGGGTTCCAGCAGGTGGCATTGCGGTAGCGAAAATAATCGCCGTCAGGGTTCAAGTAATCTTCGGTGAAGTCCAGTGCCACGTTCATGTCCAGAAGATTCTGCAGCGTGGCATCTTCATAGGCACTGCCGCGGCAATCCGGGAGGTAATGGCACACCGTACGATGGATGTCGATGATCCCCTGTTTCACCAGAACACCCGCCAGCATGGCTGTAATGGATTTACTGATCGAAAAAACGATATGGGGTCGTTCGAGATCAGTATGTGACGCCGCCCAACGACAGAGAATTTCCCCGTTTCGCAGGACGAGCAGACTATCGGTTTCCGTGTCAGCCAAAAGTTCGGTCAGTTCCAGTCGAGTTCCATCCGGGAGGATCAGCCGACTGGGCAAAGGTTCCGTATTTTCAGGCAATCGGCGTCCGTTACCGCAGGCAATAGAGGCACTCGGGATGAACTGCCTGACATGCTGGAAAGCCCAGCGACTGTATGGGGGAGTGCGCCAATTGGACAGGTCAGTCCCCGGCGGACGTGGCAAGGGTTTCTGTGCACTCATATTCGGCTTCCATTGAGGGCTTCTCCCACGCGTGCCAATGCAGTCAAGGTATCCACGAGGCGAGGCACTGAAGTGAATTCCGGCCAGCTGGACAGCTTGACCGCTACCATATCGTGACTGCGATCAATATAAATTATCTGTCCAAATATACCTCTGGCCATATAGATGCCGTTCGTGATGTCATGCACCCAGAAGTGGTTCCGATAGGCTCCCTGGGGAGAAATGCTGATATGGGGTTGGTCTAATCTGCCTGGCTGCGCGTTCAGAATATCGTGAATCCATTTCCTGGGAACGACTTGCCCTCGGTCGTTGGCCCCTTGATTCAGATGCAAAAGACCGAATCGGGCATAGTCTCTGAGAGTCGCGTTGAAACCGCCATCGGCAAGTGCGAATCCGGCTCGGTCGACCGTAAAGGAAGCATCACGACCTGCCCCCATGGGTTTCCATAATTCACGGCTGACCAGTTCCGCCAGACGAGTACCGGTCACACGCTCCATGCAATGCGCCAGCACATCGGTCTCAATTGAGCGGTACACGAAGCGTTGCCCGTGAGGTCGAACAGCCGTAGTCAGGTCCAAGATCTGTTGCCAGATGCAGGATGGATATTCTTTCTCTGGAACGCCAGGTTTCCAGCCGCTGGCCACCTCGGTGATGGCGATATCGGCATCTGGATCTTCGTAGTCCTCCACGTAACGCACTCCTGTGGTCATATCCAGTACCTGCTGCAGACTGGCTCCCCGCCAGGCAGTTCGTTTCAGCTCGGGTAGGTAATGCTCAATGGGACAGTCTGAGTCCAAAAGCCCTCTGCCAATCAGGATTCCCGCGACAGTGGCCGTGATGGATTTGGCAATCGATTGGGATAGATGCAGGGTATCCCTTTGCATCCCATTGAAATACCTCTCGAAGACAACCTGACCATGGTGTATGACCAAAAACCCATCGGTGTAGCTGTTATCGAGCCATTGATTGATGGTGACCACCTCGCCGGATTGGGAGGGAAAAGTGAGATGACCTATGGGTTGGGATTGTGTCGACAGCTTCCAGGAATGGCGACGCCGGGCCATGACGGCCACGGTGGGGAGAATCTCCCGGATATGTTGAAAGCTCCAACGGTTCCATGGTGCCCGGTCCCAATTCGTTCGCGATACCCAAGATTCAGGGGGTACGGGAAATCCAGTCATGATGGGGGATGGCTTCATGCTCGAGCGAATTCAGCTGGTGGCCCGAAATGGCGTCATTTCCATTGCCCGGTCCTGCATATGGGGCCGGACCGGGCATGCAGACCAGACGGGATTATTTCTGCAGTTCGGTCCAGATCGCCGTGTACATCTTGGTCGCTTCGGGGGAACAGGTGGGAAGAAATACTCCGGCACCTGCAAGTTCTGCCGGGGTGTCGATCTCCGGGGCACCGATCATGTCTGCGGGCATGAATTCCTCGGCGCCCTCAATGCCGTTGGCGTAGCGTGCGAAAGCGGAAATCAGGGCCGCATTTTCCGGTGCCATGATGAAATTCAGGAATAGTTTGGCATTTTCCACGTTCTTCGCGTCCGCGAGAACTCCCACGCTGTCCATCCACAGAGCATAGCCTTCCTGAGGATAACCATAGCGCACATCCGGATTCTTTTCACGGGCTCGGAAAGCGGCCCCATTCCAGTAGAGCGAGGCCGCCACATCCCGACCTGCGAATTTCTCGATCATGCCATAGTCCATCGATAGCCAATGAGGCTTGGCTTCAACCAGTTTGTCACGAACCTTTTTCAGCAGTTCCTTGTCTGTGGTACAGGGTTCTCCACCCAAGTACATGATGGTTGAACTGATCACGTCATTCATTTCCGGGGCCACGTTGATCTTGCCGATCAGTTCTTCTGGAGGATCCAGGTAGATTGCGGCGGTATTGATATTACCCGAGTATACGGAAGTATCGACGATCATACCCACGCTCCCCCATTGCCAAGGTGCCGTATAACGACGTCCGGGATCCCAATCGGGATTCGCAAATTCTTCCTTGATATATTTGAAGTTTTCCATCTGGTCTGGGCGGACTTCCATCAGCAGTCCCTCACGGATCCAGATCGGCACATAATTGGCGGAAGGCACCACGAGGTCGAAGCCATGACCTCCGGCCTGGACTTTGGCAAGAGCGGTATCATTGGAATCGTAGTCTGTAATAGTGACCTTGATGCCATGCTGATTTTCGAATTTTTCGATGAGCTCGGGACTGGTGTAGTTCCCCCAATTGAACAGGTTCAATTCTCCTGCCGCGTGGCTGATGCCGGGTAGCAGTATGATCGATAGTGCGGTCATGATGGCGGTTGCAAATCGCTTTGGTTTCTTTTTCATTGGGGTAGCCTCTGGCGTGTTGTTCATAAGTCATATTGGACTCATTATTTGCTCAGCGATTCTTCCGACTGAGCAAGAAAGTGAGTGTGATCAATATAACAGATATCAGCAGCAAAGCCGATGCGATGGCATTCATCTCCGGTGTGACGACCCGGCGCAACTGGCCCAACATATAGGTCGGCAGAGTGTCCTGCCCCGGGGCTTTGACGAATTCCGTAATCACCACATCGTCCAGGGAGATGACGAATGCCAACATGGCACCCGCCAGGATTCCCGGCCACAAAAGGGGCAGGGTGACTCGATGAAAGCAACGAATTGGTGTTGCATAGAGGTCCGAGGCGGCCAATTCCAATGTCCGGTCCATGTCTTCCAGCCGGGCGCGGATTGGGAGATAGGCGAAAGGTATGCAAAATGCGGTATGGGACAAGACCAGATAGATCAGTCCATGGTGGTCGGTCAGTTCCTTGATGACCGCAAAACAGATCAGCAAAGCGACGGCCGTCACAATTTCCGGCACCATCAGCGGTTGATTAATCATGGCGTAGGCAACATTTTGACCACGAAAAGGGCGCGTTCTGGTCGTACCCAAAGCTGCCAGAGTGGCCAGCAACGTGGAATAAATCGAAGCTTGGGTCGCGAGCACTATGGAGAGGGTCGTCGCACTTTTGATTTGTTCGTTTTGCCATGCGGCGATATACCACCGGAACGAGAATCCTTCCCAAATGACAATTGAGGTGCCGGCGTTGAAGGAATACCCGACCAGAATCGCTATCGGCGCATAAAGCGCTAGAAAACAAATCATTGCTGTGGCGGTAAATCCGGGCAGATACGAGACCGAGAAGGGTCTGGTTTGATGCCCTGAAACTCGGGACTTCATGTCATCAAGGATTTTTGGTGACATTTTGGGCTGATCGTACGTAGACCATCAGCGCGAACATCACGGCCAAGAGCAAAAAAATGGATAAGGCAGCACCCAATGGCCAGTTCCGGCCTTGACCGAACTGTAATTCAATGAGATTGCCAATCATGAGGTTGCGACCACCACCAAGGACTCTTGGGGTCACATAAGCCCCCAGTGAGGGAATGAAGACCAAGATGCATCCGGCCACAATACCCGGCTTGACCAACGGGATGATGACCCGCCAAAGGATGCGAAACCGAGTGGCATATAAGTCATAACCGGCCTCGACCAAGCGAAAATCCAACTTTTCCATGGAGGCATAGATTGGTAGGATCATCAAGGGTAAATAGACATATGTCATGCCAAGCATGATGGCAAAATCCGTGTACAACATCTGGACTGGCGTCTCGATCAAACCCATGGCCAGCAGCAAGTTATTCACGATCCCCTGATTCTTGATCACTTCCATGATGGCAAACGTCCGGATCAGTAGGTTGGTCCAGAAAGGCAGTGTGATCAGGAACAACCACAGGTTTCGCACGCTTCTCGGTCGGGTCGCGATGAAATAGGCCGTGGGGAATCCAAGGAACAGTGCGGTGACGGTGGTCAGGACAGACAATCGAAATGAACGCCAGAAGATAGACAGGTGCGCATCCGCGATAGCAATCGTTCCATCAAAGATATCCCGACTGAAAAACACCTGAAACCATCCTTCGGTGGAAAAGCGATAGATCACGCCACCATAGTCACCAGCTTGGAGCAGGGAATAGACCACCATCACGATCAGTGGGCCGGATGCGGCCAAGAGCAGGATAATCAGTGCCGGAGTGCAAAGTAACCAGTTGAGGTGAATTTCCCTTCGTCGGGCATCCATTTCTCCTTCGGATATCGGTGGTTTCGATGTCTTCGACTTCATGGTTAGTCGCCTAACATCTGAACCGCATCCGAATCGATCTGGATCCCAACTTGCTGTCCTTCTTTCCAGCCAGCCTCAGTGACCGCCCGATTCTGTGACCGAACGACAAAGGATTTTCCATCCGGCAATTGGAGATGGTAGTGGGTGTCCGTGCCGGAGTAGACAATCGCCCTGATCAAGCCGGTCAGTTGGGCATCATCAATGTGTTGGGTCAGATCAGTCCGTTCCGGTCGAATCGCAATATGGACCGGGCCATCCGAGCTGGACGGATGGCCCAGCGCACGGACGGTCTTGCCAGAAGGCAGTTCGAGAAGAGAATGATCACCGTGGCATTCCAGCAAGTCGGCATTCAGGAAATTGATGTCCCCAATGAAGTCCGCCACAAACCGCACTAGTGGATGCGCATAGATTTCTCTTGGTGGGCCGACCTGCAGCACCTTGCCTTGGTTGATGACTGCGATTCGGTCTGACATGGTGAGTGCTTCTTCCTGATCATGGGTCACAAAAATGAACGTGATACCGGTTTCATGCTGTAACCGCTTGAGCTCAATCTGCATGCCCTTTCGTAACTTGTAATCGAGTGCGGACAATGGTTCATCCAGCAGCAGAACCTTGGGGGTAGGCGCAAGGGCCCGGGCAAGTGCGACACGTTGCTGCTGACCACCAGAAATCTGGTCAGTCCGGCGCTCCGCCAGATCTTCCATTTGTACCAAGGACAGCATCCTGGACACAGTTTCCTGTATCTCATCTTTCGGTTTGTCCAGCATTTCCAGCCCGAAACGGATGTTTTCCGTCACTGTTAGGTGTGGAAACAGGGCATAGCTCTGGAAGACCGTGTTGACGGGTCGGCGATAGGGCGGGAGGTGAGTAATCTCCTTTCCATAGAGTTCAATATGTCCCTGGGTCGGATGATCGAACCCTGCGATTAGTCTGAGTAAAGTCGTTTTTCCACAACCCGAAGGACCGAGCAGCGTAAAGAATTCTCCCTCATAGATGTCCATACAAACCTTTTCCAAAGCCGTCACCACTTGATGATCCTGGTTGAAGACCTTGCTAACTCGGTTGATTGAGACACTAATGGAATCCGTCATGACTTGTGAATGGTTTGAAGTCGATTGTCGGGATGTCGAATTAAGACTGCCCGGTTACGATGTGTTGCGTTGGATAAAAAAGGACGGAGGTCTCTCGAAGTCGTTCTGATTTCATTGGCGGGAAGGTTCGATCGGTGCGCACTTCCAGGATGTATGTTGCTCTATCCAGCGAGCGTGCTGAAGGAGTCGCGCATCTGCTCCGGGCTGGCCCACCAATTGCATCGCGACGGGCATACCTTGTTCGCTATCGGCCACAGGAAGAGTGATAACTGGCAAGGCAGTCAGGGTGGTCGTGTAGGCGATTGCTAACCAACGATAATACTCTGAGACCGGAATACCGGCATCGAAGCCCGGGTACCGGCTGTCAGCCGGTACCGAAAGGGTGTTGGCTGCCGGGCAAAGCAGGAGATCATAGTCTTGCATGAACCGCTCGGCCTGCTCGACAAGATGACCCTGTTGTCTTTGGGCCTGTCGCAATTGCTCCATCGACAACTCCATCCCACGACTGACATTCCACACGATCTCCGGCTTGAGGGTATCGGAATGTTCTGCAAGAAGACCTTCCAGTGAAACGGCATACGTATGTGCACGAAGAGTATCAAACGTTTCATGCACATTTTCCAGTTGCGGTTGATCCGCTACGATGTGGCACCCTGCATTCGCCAGCGTATGAATCAAATCGTCCAAGACCGTCAGGATCTCGCCATTGACTCGGGTAACACCGAGATCATGGCTAATCGCAACACGTTGTGGCTTCACCATGGAGTTAACGGAGTTGACAAATTCCTGTGTCGGTTCATCAAATAGGGCAATGGCAAAAAGAGCCAGATCGCCAATATCCCGTGCCATCGGCCCATTTTGGGCGAGGGGATCAAACGGCAGCAAGGGGGCGTCGGCGCTGATCTTTCCCGGGGAGGGGCGAAGGCTGGTCACTCCACAAAAAGCCGCAGGGGTGCGTAACGAACCCGCCATATCGGAGCCATGGGAGAGCCATGCGCAGCCCGCAGCCAGTGATGCGGCGGCTCCCCCGGAAGAACCGCCGGACGCGAAGGCCGTGTTTCGTGGACTCCGGGTCGGTCCGAATACCTCATTGAATGTGATACCTCCGGTACCGAATTCGGGGGTGTTTGACTTGGCGTAGATGATTCCGCCACGGCGTTCGATTCGTCGGACCAGTCGGTCTGAAACGATCGGGACGTGATCCCGGTAGAGAGTACTTCCGTAGGTGGTTCTGACACCTGAAACGTTCGTCAGGTCTTTGATGGTGAGCGGTAATCCACACAAAGGCCCTTTTTCAGAAGGATGGGTTTTTTCCAGCTTTTGCGCATGGGCTCTTGCCCGATCGAAACAAGAGGTCGGGAGGGCATTGATGGTACGGTTGACACCGTGGCATCGGAGCTCGATTTCGTCCAGCAATTCCGATGGACTCACCTTGCCTTGACACAGCAGCGAAACGACCTCCCGTGCGCTGAGTTGCCATAACCGGGACATGGGGATGCCTCAGAGTCGGGCCAGCATGGGACCCAACTGACGTCCACCCAACAAGTGCATATGCAAATGAAAAATTTCTTGATTGGCATGTCGGCCGCAATTCACCAACAGTCGATAGCCGTCCTGCCCAATCCCTTCCTTTTCGGCGAGCTGTTTTGCAATGATAAAAAGATAACCCAGCGTGGTCTCATCATCTTCGGTGACATCATTGACCGTGGGGATCACCTTGTTCGGCACGATCAGAATATGGGTGGGTGCTTGTGGATGGATGTCCCGAAAAGCGGTTACGCGGTCATCTTGGTAGACGATATCGGCGGGAATTTCCCGGTTGACAATTTTGCTGAACAAGGTTGTTTCGTTTTCACTCATAAGGATTCAATCACGGCGCTGATGGTTGGGAAGATCGGGGATTTGTCAGATGTCTTGCCACGCGGTGCAACTCGGTGTCATGGATCCCGAGTTGATCCATATGGGAGACGGTGTTGGTCACATACGAACGGTTGCAACCCCGTGCTCCCTGGGCATTTTGGACCACTTGGACGGTTTGTTCCAAGGTCAGTCTGGGGGCAAAATGGGGATGGTTCGGTTTGGAGATGAATGTCAGTGCCGTAATTTTGCGTCCATCGTGCAGTGTGACTGGCACCAGCCTGGGATCGTACGAACCGATCAGGAGTTCTCGCTCGCAGAGGTATTCCACCACCTGATCAGTCAGCGCGTCGTCGACAAGATATACATAGCCCCGACAGGAACCACCCCGATCCAGTCCCAGCACCAATCCAGGCCGATCCACTGAACCTCGATATCGGACTGACCACAAACAGAGCCTTCGATGATATCCGTATAATGTTCCCGTCTGTGCTTGCCGGAACTCGAATCCAGGATTCCACATCAACGAACCATAAGTAAAAATCCAGAATTGCTCCTGCGGAACAGGGATGGACTCGGGGATACCGGGCTCCAGTTGTGAGAGGTCGGTATGTAGCTTAATCACCATGTGAAGTATTCGATTGGAAGAGCGCCTTGTCAGTTGGAAATTGGTTTTCGGGAGGGAAATGGGAGGTTCGCGCTGGCGAATGTTATGTGATCGACATCAGACTGTGTAGCGTGCCAGACCATCTTCAAGATCCTGAAGCAGATCCCGAATATCCTCCAGCCCGGCATGTAAACGGATGATCTGTCCATTCGTGTTCCAGGGACAGGCACTGCGACTTAAGTGAGGATACTGGGGCACAATCAGGCTTTCAAAGCCTCCCCAACTGAATCCCATGGAAAAGACTCTCATACCATCCAGCATGGTGGCAAGTGCCTCATGAGAAGCGGGTTTGAGCAGTACCGAAAAAAGTCCTGAAGAACCCGTGAAATCACGCTTCCAGACGGCGTGTCCGGGGCAGTCTGGAAACGCCGGATGCAACACAGACAATACTTTCGGGTGCTGGGAAAGATACCATGCCAATTCCAGTGCCTGTTGCTGGTGTTGTGCTACTCGCACACTCAGCGTACGTAGTCCACGTAATCCCAGATAGACATCATCCGGGGCCAGACTCTGACCGATCAGGTCGCGCGTCTTTTTGATCCGGTAAAAGGTTTCTTCTGAATCGCATACGACCAGACCCAGCATCGCATCCGAATGACCGACAATATATTTGGTGGCGGCTACCACGGACACATTGACGCCATGTTCAATAGGACGAAAAAAAAGTGGGGTCGCCCAACTGTTATCCAGTGCCGTCTTGATACCTCGGGAGCGAGCCGCTTGCACGATGGCGGGTACATCTTGCACTTCAAAGGTGATGGAGCCGGGTGATTCCATGAACACCAGGCGAGTGTTTGGACGAAACAAGGAAACAATATCGGAACCGATCAACGGGTCATAGTAATCGACGGTAATGCCCATACGGGTCAGAAGCCCATCACAGAACTTGCGAGTTGGGCCGTAGACGGTATCAGCCACCAGCACATGATCCCCCGCATCAACGAAAGCCAGGAAGGTCGTGGTCACGGCTGCCAGGCCAGAAGAAACCGAAAGAGCACCAAATCCGCTCTCCAGGTTGGCCACGGCATTTTCCAGGGCAAACGTCGATGGACTGCCCAAGCGGCCATAGACCACACGGTCCTTGAGATCATGGTCAACCCGGGACTGTTCCAGCGTCGACACGGTGGGAAAAACCACGGTCGAGCCATGATAAACCGGCGGATTCACCATACCACCATCAGTGTTTGGGTTCCTACCGTTGTGAACGATACGGGTGTTGATATGGTCTCCCGCGTGATCGTTTTCTGGTGGTTTCATATGTCCAAGCCTAGAGATTTGACAGTTCGCTAACCAAGACGGAAAGCATGACGAAGTCTACCCGAGGTTCCTGCTTGAGGCGATGCAACATTTCGGCCACATGTTGCAGGAGTTGCTGGCGTTGGTTTGCCCATGCATGAATGCGGACGCTGTCCGACCGGTCTTCGGATGACCCCAGAATGTCCTGTACCAGACGAGTGTGGGCGATTCGAAGATTTTCTGCCAGACTGAATCGTGCCCGCAGATTCCAGTCACTGCTTGTCGGCAGTTGGTCGACCGTTTCACGCACCCATTGCAGATGCAGGTCCTGCAAGCAGTGCAAGTAGACTCCGCATACGAGTGGCATGGGCTGTCCGGTGGTATTGACGATCTCAATGATGTCCAGTGCCCGTGATTCTGCCGGGATGGAAAGCAATGCTTGAATGGCTTTTTGATTCAGTCCACTATCCTGGATCAGTGCGCTGATGGTCTTTCCATAGGTTGGAACTCGGTCGATTTCCGGCGAATGCAAGGTCAATTCCAATTCGTCTAGGCCGGATCTGAATTCCTGAACCGTTGCGCCAATATCAATCCATCCCGGTCGATGACGCAGTAACCAGACGATAGCCGCTTCGCAATTGTACGCGATATCTCTGATCAGTCGATACTGGAGGTCCGTGGATACCTGGTTGTCGATTTCCTGTATCCATCGCTCTCGCTCGTCCAGTCTGAGCACATCTCTTGTCACCACATACGCCCGGGCAATATCTGGTACCGAGGCTCCCGTCAATTCAGTGATGCGATGATGGAATCCTGCCCCCAGCTTGCCCACCAGATCATTGACCAACTGAGTGGCGATAATCTCTCTTCTGAGTCGGTGGTTTTGCATATGGATGGGATAATTTGATTGTAAAACGCATGGAAAATATTCCCTGATTTCACGATCAAGATACGGATCATCCGGTATGCTCGAAGACAGAAGCGTTTGATACAGGTCCATCTTGCCGTAGGAAAGGATGACAGACAGCTCGGCCCGGGTCAGACCTTGACCATTTTCCTGACGCTGCCTCAACTCTTCGGTACTTGGCAAAAATTCAAGGTCCCGATCCAGCAATCCCTGGGTTTCCAGAAACTGGATCAGGCGAGCCTGTTGCGTAATCCATTCGCCTCCATAACTGCATTCCACACTGAGTGTCTGGGTCTGGATATAATTATTTTTGAGAACCAAAGAGGCGACTTCTGATTGCATTTCTGCGAGCAATCGGTTGCGTTCTGGAGCGGTTAATTCACCAGCTTGGACGGCCGCGTTCAATAACACCTTGATGTTGACCTCATGGTCAGAAGTGTCGACGCCCGCTGAATTATCGATTGCATCCGTGTAGCATAGCCCCCCGTTGCGGTTATATTCGATGCGTGCATTTTGGGTCATCCCCAGGTTGCCACCCTCTCCGATTACTCGAGCACGAAGTTCGTTGGCATTGACTCTGAGCGAATCGTTGGATCGGTCTTGAGCGTCCTGCTGGGTTTCGGTGGAAGCCTTCACATAGGTTCCAATGCCGCCATTCCATATCAAATCCACCTCCGCCTTTAATATCGTATTGATCAGTTCATTGGGGGTATAGAGATCTCTGTCCGTAGAGAGTGCCTGTTTGGCTTGAGGCGATAATCGGATGGACTTGGCGGCCCGGTCATAGACCCCGCCTCCATCGGAGATAAGCGTTGGGTCGTAATCCATCCAGTTCGAACGCGGCAGTTCGAACAGTCGTTTGCGTTCTTGAAAGCTCTGAGCGGCATTGGGCTCTGGATCAATGAATATATGCAGGTGGTTGAATGCCGCGATCAGGCGAATGCAGGGAGAGAGCAGCATGCCGTTCCCGAAAACGTCCCCACTCATATCTCCGATACCCACCACAGTGAACTCCTCGTGTTGGATATCTTTACCCAGCTCGCGAAAGTGACGCTTGACAGACTCCCAGGCCCCTCTGGCGGTAATGCCCATTTTCTTATGGTCATAGCCATCCGACCCTCCCGAAGCGAAGGCATCGCCCAACCAGAATCCATGCTCAATCGCGATACTGTTGGCAATATCCGAAAAGGTCGCCGTTCCCTTGTCGGCAGCGACCACCAGATACGGGTCGTCACGGTCTCTCCGAACCACACTTTCTGGCCAGACAATGGCCCCATCCACCAAATTGTCGGTGATCGCCAACAGCCCATGGATAAAATCCCGATAGCAGGCCACCACTTCAGCCTGAACTTGCTCCTTGTCCCCACCCACAGGAAGCTGCTTGGCCACAAAGCCTCCCTTGGAACCGACCGGTACGATAACCGCATTCTTGACCCGCTGGGCCTTTACCAAGCCAAGGATTTCGGTGCGGAAATCTTCGATACGTTCCGACCATCGGAGCCCACCACGGGCGACTTCTCCTCCCCGAAGGTGTACTCCTTCCACTTTTGGGGAATACAAGAAAATTTCAAACATCGGTGCCGGTTCTGGGATGCGTGGTATGGATTTGGAATCCAGTTTGAAGGTGAGGCAGGGTCTGTGAGCATGTTTCGGAGTCTGGAAATAGTTGGTCCGCAATGTGGCGGAAACCACATCCAGGAGCGCACGGATAATGCGCTCTTCGTCCAGTGTCTGTACGGATTCCAACTGGGTGGCAATACGCTGGTTGATGCTTTTGAAGGGACGGTGTTTGCGAGCAGGGTCGAACAAGATGAAGAACAGTTCCCCGATATCCTTGATCAGTGTCGTATTGCGCATGAGTGCATCAATGCAGTAATTCTCGCTATAGCGCAACTTGATCTGTTTCAAATAACGGAAATAGGCACGGAATGTGCTGGACATCCTCCAGTCAAATCCCGCCGCCAGTACCAGCTGATTGAAGCCGTCGTTCTCGGCTTGTCCGTGCCAGACAGCCGCAAATGCGTCTTCGAATAGGCTGGTCGCGGATTTTGCAAAGGGTTGGTCATCTTGGCGTACGATTTCGAAATCGTGAATCCAGAAGACTGTATTGTCGTTATTATGTATCCGATAGGGATGTTCCCCCAGCACACGGACCCCCATGTTTTCCAGAATCGGTAGCACGTCGGAAGGAGGGATGGCATCGCGGTTGGAATAAATCTTGAAATGGGCGGTGTACGCTCCCTTTTCGGCCACCAGAAGTTGCTGGTTCACCGTCCGCCCTGCTCTTAGATCACCGGAAGGCAAACAGGAAATGTCCTTGAGGGCCGTGGGAATGTCGAAGTTTTCCCGGTAGCTTGCGGGAAATCCACCTCGCCACATGTTCAGCAGTGATCGGGCCTCATCCAGTGTATAGTATTCCTGTGCCGTGACGAAGAGATTCTCGTCCCAGTCCCTTGCCATGGCCTGCACATGGCGTTCCAGCTTTTGCTGGGTGATTTGGGGCTTGAAGGAGGCATCACAATGGACGTTATAGTGAACCCGGACCAAAATGGATTCCGAAAAGTACACGTTAAATGTGATTTCATGGGCGTTCAATTGTTGTTCGAGGTATTCCAGAATGCGCTGGCGCAGCGTGGTATGAAACAGGTCGCGAGGGATGTAAACCAGGCAGGTGAAATAATGCTGGCAGGTATTTCGATGCAGATGCAGTCTGGTACGATGGCGTTCTTGCTGGTTTAGCAGGGTCATGCAAAGACTGTACAGCGCCCGGGTTTCCATTTGGAGGAGCATCTCCCGAGGCAGGGTCTCCAGAATCGTTCTTAGTTCCTTGTAGGCAAAGCTCCCCTGGTGCAAGTTGCTTTCGGACAGTATGTATGATGCCTTGCTTCTGAGGTGGGGAATCATGGCGACTGCCATGGTGGCAGTCGATCCGGCCAGAAAACCTAAAATACAACTGATCACACGTCGCTTACGAGAATTCCTTGACAGGTCGAAGCCATGATCCAGCAAAATACAGTCAAGATAATTTGCGCGATGGATGTACAGTCGGCGACGAGACTTGGTAAAAATCACCGGAGACGACTCGCTTTGTACAATGGGTGGAAGAATATCCATAACGTCTTCCCCCGAAAGGTGCGCTGCCCGCAATATCCCGGTCAGTGAATCTTCAATCACCCGGTACTGATCACTGTTTTGCGTGGTTTCCAGTTCGCAGTAGCCAATAAAGGCAAAATGATCTTCTGTCATCCAACGAAACAGAGCACCATACTCAGCGAACCCCGGGCCTTGGCGTGATTGTTCCACTCGGTCTGCCAGCGAGAGAGTGGCCTCTCTCATATAGCGCCAATCCTCAACCACAATCCGAATATTCGCGACAGTTTTTTCAAACGCTGAAATGAGTTCTGGATGACTCGTCTCCTCGACTGGATCAATATCAAACTGGATAAACGATTCCAAAATCGTGCGGTTAGATCGACTTCGGGAAAATTCTCTGCTACGGTAGCTATCGAGAGTCTGAAGACGTTGGTCGGGGCTACGCTGAACCTGAAAAAGAGGGTGAGTGGTCCGTTCAATCCGGTGACCCATGTGGTTCAGCGTTACCGTCAGCGATTTGACCAGAAAAGGCAGGTCGTCGGTTACGATACTGACCAGGGTGCGGACTCCTGCGCCGAGAGCTAACAGATTGTCGACACGAATCAGCGTTTGCCCAGTGCCCCTGACTTGCGCAAGGTCGAGATGGCTAAGTGCTGCTTGGAGGAAAAAAGGTGTTTTATCCTCATGGAAATCCTGAGTCGATATCCTTTGATAGTAGTCTTGGATGAACTGCAACTGCTTTTTGTCTGGCAGTTGAGTGACCATTTCCTTGATGGCCTTGATGAGCTTGTCGTTAATCGGATTCTTCATGGCTTTTCCCGGTAACCTGCAAACAATCGAGGATAGATCAGGTGTAGCACAAACGTTCCAATAGGGCGATGCAGGCCTTTAGGGCCGTTTTCTCTGTATGTAAGAATGGATCAGCATGACCAACCGGAATCGATGTGATATCCTGTACGTAGTCAATATCATATATGTTCAGCGTTCTGATTTTGAATTTTTGATCGGTTTTCTCGAGTTTTTGGTGACGCCGTGTGGTGGTAGACCACAATGCCCACTCGGGATGGGCAAGGTGGTGGCGGAACGGCATTATCGTGCGGACCTGAACGATCATCAGGGGATATGCGTTCCGTTCCGATATCCTGTTCGAGTGGTCTCGAGATGGTGGGCAACAACACAGAGTCCCCTTGTTGTGGAAAAATTCATTATGGATGGCAGTTTGCAATTGTCTGTGCTTGTGCAATCGGGTCGTACCGCTTTGAGGCTTGGCAGACCGCTGAATATGCATCAGTTGGGGAATCCCCCGGCAGGGCAGGTGGCATCAGAGACCGTCGGATCGGTTCATTCCGAGAGGTGCCGGATCATTGTGGCCCATTGATTGATTTGGTGACCCCTGGATGGAACCCTGGTTGCAGTTCATGGTGGAGTTTGCCCGAGGGCGTTCAGTGAAGGATCGGGATCATGGATCCACCCTCTTCAGCATTGTGTGATATGCCCCTACAAAAGTCACCATGTACTCTATCTGGGCCTCATCTGGACCATTCGTTCGAGCCCTCGACGGGTTCATAAAGATCGTCCTGTATACCAGCCGTTCCTGCCGATTCTGTTGGTTGTATTGGCAGTCTGTCAAATTATCGACCGTTCTGTTTTCTGTCGATAAATTTAGGGTGAGATTTCCTGTATTGGCATGAAACCTGGAATGGCGTACTGATCCTGACTGATTCGGAACTGAAAGATTATCGCCAATGTCTGCTCGAACACAAGAATCACCGGACTTCCTGGTAGGTGAGGTTGTCGATATGACACCCGCCGGAGAGGGCATAGTACGAAGCGAGGATCGGATTTATTTTGTTCATGGGGTACTTCCTGGAGAAAAGATTCGGTTCGCTCCGCGCAAAAAACGCAAGGGTAAACTCGGCGGACAACTCCAGGAAATCCTGAAAAACTCCCCTGATCGAGTGGATCCCATCTGTCATTATTTTGGGGCGTGTGGCGGATGTACATTGCAGCATCTTAAAGTCGAAAGCCAGCGTCAGACAAAGCAAAAAATTCTGCTCGATCAGTTGAATCGGGTCGGAAAGGTCGTTCCCAGACAGTTGTTGCCACTATTGGCGGGAGATGCTTGGAATTACCGTCGCAAAGCCCGGCCGGGATGCAAGTTTGTGTTGGCAAAGGGAGGGATCCTGGTTGGTTTTCGAGAACCAGGTCACTCTTACCTTACATCACTCCGCCACTGTCACACAATGGATGAGCGCCTCTCCAAATTGCTGGACCCATTTCATGATTTGATTGCCAGTCTGGATTGTGTCCGACAGGTGCCTCAACTGGAGTTTGCGGCGGGGGACACCATCGTTGCTGTGGTGTTGCGTCATCTCGTGCCATTGTCCGACCGGGACGTGACCAAGATGATCCGGTTTGCCAAGCAACAATCGATTCAACTGTACGTGCAACCTGCAGGCATCAGTAGTATCCGTCCACTATGGCCGACACATCCCGAACCACTGAGATATACATTGGAGGAGTACGATATCACATTGCAATTCGCTCCGACCGACTTCATACAGGTCAATGGCCGGGTCAATGCAGACTTAGTCCATATGGCCATCAATTTGCTCGCACTGGAGCCGGATGATCATATCCTGGATTTGTTCTGTGGAATGGGGAATTTCACCCTGCCCATGGCCCGCGTGGCGGCAAGGATAATTGGAGTGGAAGGGGAGTCTGCTCTGGTTGAAGCTGGATCTGCCAACGCTCGGTTAAATGGATTGGAAAATGTGGAATTCCTGAAACTGGACCTGTTTGCATCGGACTTCCAGCACCTTGGCGCATTCGGGTGTAACAAAATTTTGCTTGATCCGCCCCGTTCGGGTGCTTTGAAGGTGGTGGAACATTTGGTACAGCAGACACTTCCGGGCCGAATCGTCTATGTATCTTGTAATCCTGCGACTTTGGCCAGGGATGCGGAAATTCTGGTCCACCAGCATGGATATGACCTAAGCCATGTGGGGGTTGTAGACATGTTTCCACATACGGCACACATTGAGTCCATCGCAGTCTTTCAACGAGCCCTCATTTGATCCGGGATGCGCCATGATCGACGGAACCAACTATATTCCTGGAATCTAGTCGCCAGATATCGGGGCGTCTCGAAAATGAAGGACAGGGATGAATTCAGCCACTCAAGGAGCGTCCGGGATTCAAGTGGAGGCATCCAGGCCCTCTCTGGATGCCTCTGGGGGATTAAGATGATTTATTGGTTGATTTCAGGGTGATCTGTTCCGGCGGTCGACCGTTTTACATCCGAATGTGATGGTCCTGGAGTCGGCTGCGATGTTGGGCTGGCCGGCGATATCGCAGTCGACTGCCGCGTGACTGGGGTGGGGGGCGGTGAGGTCGAGTTCTGCGATTGACTTGCAGTGCGAGAGTCGGTACGCATCGGTGCTGGGGTTTCGCGAGACAGGGGGGTGGCCGCTTCAGGAATATCCTTTGGTCGGGCGTGGTCGTTGCGATCGTTTTGGGGAGATGATGCGGAACGTGACGACTTGGTTCCCGAATTCTGTGGTCGGGCATTGACCTGTGGCGCCTTCGGTGGACTTTGGGTGCTCTTGCCTCGGGGTTGACGTTTACCAAGCTGGCCATCAGGACGACTTTTGGAAGGTGGACCGTTACTTCGGGCATTGTGGTCATTTGTGTCGGCACTTCGACGACGTCCTCCACCGCGGTTTTGGCCTTGACTGCGGGGTTGCTTTTGACTGCGACCAGTCTGTGGTTTACGCTCGCTGCCTTCCACACCGCCCCTTTCGCTCGGTGGGCGTTGGCGGTCACCGACTTTGCCTGGGAGGCTTGTACTCCCCTTGCTGTTCGCACTCCGTCGTCCGCCACCCACAGCTCTCGCGATCCCTCGATTGCCACCCTTGCTCCTGCGGGGTTCAGCCCCTGACTTCTGGGGAGTCCTTCTCTGGTCTTGAGAACCCTCGGTGTCTTTGGGAGTGGTACCAAACAGTGATCGCGCAATCCTGTGAAGCAGCCCGACCGATTCTCCAGAGCCTTTTTGTGCCTGAGATTGCCGCCGGGAGGATTTTGACAGTGCTGGCAGGGCAGGAGGCGGGGGTGCCGAATGTCGGATGGCATCGATTTCCACGCTGGCCTTTACCTGTTTGGGGGGTCTCAGGTTGCGAGCGAAGTCAGATTCATGTGTACCGTGATCCATTTTCTGTTCATAGCTTGGTGTCTGGCTCAATGCTTCCAGTTCTTCACCACGGAGACGACGGATGGCAAAATGAGGGTTCTCCAGACTTTGATTGGGAATCACAATGATCCTCGAAGCCAGTCGTGATTCGAGTTGATTCAATTCATGACGCTTTTCATTCAATAGATAGGTTGCCATATCCAAGGGAAGATCAACCTGGATTGCCTCGGTATTTTCTTTCAACGCTTCTTCTTCAATCAGACGCAGAAGATTCAAAGATGAGGAGACAACGGTTCGGATTGATCCAGTACCATTACATCTGGGGCACGAAATGTAGTTGGTGTCGCTGATCGAAGAACGAAGTCTCTGGCGCGACATTTCCAGTAAACCGAAACGAGATATTCGGCCCACCTGAACCCTCGCTCGGTCTGGCTTCAATGCGTCTTTGAGACGGCTTTCTACCGAACGCTGGTTCTCGTTGATAGTCATATCAATGAGGTCGATGACCACCAATCCTCCAATATCCCGAATGCGTAACTGGCGCGCGACTTCTTCCACCGCTTCTAGGTTCGTACGAAATGCGGTTTCCTCAATGTCTGCCCCCTTGGTTGCTCGGGCTGAATTCACGTCTACGGATATCATGGCCTCCGTATGGTCAATGACGATTGAACCCCCAGACGGCAGGTTAACCTCTCGATTGAATGCGGATTCGATTTGCCCTTCAATCTGGTAGCGGGAAAACAAGGGGATATTGTCCTGATAGAGTTTCAGGCGAGTCATGTTGTGGGGCATCACCTGATTAATGAATCGCTGAGCCCGTTCATGGATCTCCTTGTCGTCAATGATGATTTCAGAGATGTCCGAACTAATATGATCTCGAATGGTACGGACAATCAGATTGCTTTCCTGATAGATCAGGCAGGGAGCCTTGGTGGCTTCGGCAGCTGCTTCAATAGACCGCCAAAGTTTGCTCAGAAAATCGAGATCCCATTGCAACTCTTCCCGGGTTCGTCCGATGCCCGCTGTTCTGGCAACCAGTGCATGCTCAGCAGGCAAATCCAAACTAGCCAAGATATCCCGCAATTCCGAACGCTCCCCGCCCGAAATCCTCCGGGAAATCCCCCCCCCTTTGGGGTTATTGGGCATGAGCACAAGAAATCGACCCGCCAGACTGACAAAGGTTGTCAGGGCGGCACCTTTCGTTCCGCGCTCGTCCTTTTCCACCTGGACAATCATTTCCTGGCCTTCTTCAATCACCTCCTCAATACGTATATTGCTGACCGATTTACGCCCATCATAGTTTCGGAAATAGTCTCGGTAGATTTCCTTCAAAGAGAGAAAGCCATGTTTCTCGGCTCCATAATTCACGAAGGCGGCTTCCAGGCTTGGTTCGACCTTGGTTACCTTAGCCTTGTATATATTTCCCTTTTTTTCACTGCGAATGGCGGATTCGATATCCAAGTCCAGTAATTTTTGTCCGTCTACGATAGCGACCCTGAGCTCCTCTGGATGCGTCGCATTAAATAACAAGCGTTTCATAAAATAACTTACCAAGTAATAATTGCATATAACTGATATGCAATAAAAAAGTAATCTGCAGACATGGTCGGCCAAGCCGATATTCGGCAGATCAGTTACGAGAACGCAAGAATAAAGAATGCTCCAGAACGGGTGCTGCCAACGGCGCACTCCGGTTGCCCTTTCCATGCAGGGGCGAGATATCAGGTGAGAATGAAGGGGGGCGTGAGAAATAGTCTAGTGTCAGACGTAAAACTAGCGCCACCTACGACCTCTGCTCTCCAGATCTTGGAGTGCAAGGGCAGACTTAAATCCGCATCCAAGTCGGTATGATAAATTTTCCCATCGGATCGCATGGTAGGTTAGGGTGCCAAATCCAAATCTATGGGGGTCTACAGTGACAACAAACGCTAAATCAGTGAAGTCTCGACTACTCAACGCTGGATGCAACTATCACGGTTGCGTTTGATTCTTTCCCTTCGCATCATTGTTACTGATGAATCAGACTTTAAGATCATCGATCAGTGTCAGCAACAAGGTGGAATACTTCATTCTTCAAATGTATGGCCTGGATCAGTGATGCGACAGTACGTAGTTCACTAAAATATTCCGTCGAATAAGGGTCTTTTCCGATATTCTGGGCCATGTAATCAACCGGTCCTGATACTTTAACTATCTGGGGCTGTTCAATTCATGGGCGTTCTCGGCCCATTTCCTAGCAATCGCATTTCCACAAGAATCAATCGCTGAGACTCTCAAATACGAATGCCGAAAACATCTTTCCATCGTAATTCTACCCGGGAAATTCCCGGATGGGATGAAACGACCCGCTAAATATAACAAGCAACCGCGCATGACACAACCGGTTCTTGCCGACCTAGCAGGGCTATTCTCTTATCCGGCCGGTTATGATCGGGCGTTGAAATCGGGGGGCGGACCATTTCTGGCGGCCATGATTCGTCTTATGCCCCCCGGACAGGTCCATCGACCGGCGCTGGGATCGTCTGGTGGAGGCGCCCCGATCTGGGTTCTCCCGGGCCGTCTTCGATGGCGCACGGCCCCCACAGACCGGGTCCTCGTCCCGTGCGTCCTGTTCGAAGTCCGGCCGCGACGGGGACTTTAGGCCGGACATCGCCCAGGCCGACCTCCGGTAGTCCGTCCGGTCCAGACCTCGGCGGGCGAGGGGGCCTCAACGCGGTCGAAACCGTTACGCATCCCCCGCAGGAGGTCCGGTGCACTGAGAGTCTGGCGAATCCGGATTTGAGCAGGGTCTGGCATCCAATCTGGAAGAACCAGCTTCGGCAGACCGTTTTCGGATGAAAAGTCTGCGAACAGAGGGTTTGCCAGCACCTTGAACCCTCCGGATTGATGGGTCCGGTAGGCATCCCTTTCGTCGGTGAGGACGAAGTCAGGCCGGTGCTGTCGACCGAGCGGGTCTAGGGGTTGGCCTCGGCCGCTGTTGCTGGACATCATCTTGACTCCGAACAACCGGCCTGATGGTGCCCCCAGATGCGGTGACCAGTTGCCATGGGTCGCCGCGAAACGACCGATCGAAGTCGAGCACGACGGACCCTTCAGCCAGAATACCTCCATGACATTCATCCGGTCATCAAGGGAACGCAGGAGACGGGTATGGACTGGACAGTTCGGGCGCGAAAAGCGTTTTGACGAGTGTCAGCAAGCTAGGGCGACGGGTCAGGACCGTTTCAGGAGCGAGTGCACCAGGGAATCCCGGGAGATGAATGAGAGTCCCCGACATCTGAATCAATCTTGGGCAAACATGTAGACGTAACCATGTTCTCCACCGGCTCGAACCGCCCGGTTTCATAGACTTGTTCAGGTTAGCGAGGGTTGCTGTGTATTCCATATGATGATTGTTTTCTCGTATGGGTCTGTGTAGACTCCGCTACCTGCACAGGCGCGTAGCTCAGTTGGTTAGAGCACTACCTTGACATGGTAGGGGTCGTTGGTTCGAATCCAATCGCGCCTACCAATTTTTTGTCACGAGCATCCCATCGGGAATCTGGGTACTCTGATCACCCACTACCTGAATTTTTTCGGGCATGTCAATGGTTACATTGGTTTTTTAGTCACTGGGTGTCACTTATTTTCAGTGCCGAGTCATATGCCCCAAATCACGCTTCCCGATGGCTCCATTCGGAGTTACGATCAGACAACCACTATTGCCGCTATCGCAACCGATATTGGTCCCGGCATCGCGGCGGCAGCCGTGGCGGGCAAGGTCGATGGAGTCCTGATGGACACTGTCGACCCGATCATAGACGATGCCAGCGTGACGATCATCACCTCTCGTGATCAAGACGGTCTGGATATTATTCGCCACTCCTGCGCACATCTTCTCGGTCACGCCATCAAGCAACTGTGGCCGGAAAGTCGCATGGCCATCGGACCGATCATCGAAAATGGCTTCTATTATGATGTGGATCTGGACCATCGGATCACTGAGGATGATCTTGAGCGCTTAGAGCAACGGATGAAAGAACTTGCCGAGTCCAAATATGAAGTAGTCAAGGAAAAAGTCTCTTGGCAGAACGCTCACACAGTATTTGCCCAACGAGATGAACCGTACAAACTAGAGATTTTGGAAAAAGACATCGCGCACGACAATCAACTGGGCCTGTACCACCACCAGGAATATATTGACATGTGTCGTGGCCCCCATGTGCCGAACATGGGATTTTGCCGTCATTTCAAGTTGATGCGTGTGTCTGGTGCCTATTGGAGGGGGAACCCAGCCAACAAGATGCTACAGAGGATCTATGGAACTGCCTGGTCGGATATCAAAGCGCTCAAAGCCTATCTGAAACAGTTGGAAGAAGCAGAAAAGCGTGATCATCGACGACTTGGGAAACAGTTCGGGCTGTTTCATCTGCAGGAAGAAGCCCCAGGGATGGTGTTCTGGCATGAGCGTGGATGGGCCCTATACCAGGTTTTGGAGCAGTATATGCGCAAAGAGCAGAGTCGGCGTGGATACCGGGAGGTAAAAACTCCCCAAGTAGTCGATTACACACTCTGGGAACGCTCCGGTCATGCGGACAAGTTCAGTGATGATATGTTTTCAGTGGCATCTGAGGGTCGGAATTTCGCTCTTAAGCCAATGAACTGCCCTTGTCATGTGCAGATTTTCAACCAAGGGCTGAAAAGCTACCGGGACCTACCTCTCCGATTTGCTGAATTCGGCTCCTGCCACCGAAACGAGCTTTCCGGAGCTCTTCATGGCCTGATGCGGGTCAGAGCCTTTGTACAAGACGATGCCCACATTTTCTGTACCGAAGAACAGGTGCAAAGTGAAGTGACCGATTTCATTGACTTCCTTCATGACGTCTATGAAGCATTCGGGTTCCGAGATGTGATTTATCGTCTTTCCACCCGCCCAAAAAATCGTGTTGGTACTGACCAGGATTGGGACCGGGCTGAGGAGGCATTGGCTAAAGCGATGGATGCCAAAGGATTGGTCTGGGAGACCCTGCCCGGGGAAGGAGCATTCTATGGTCCCAAAATCGAATTTTCATTACGTGACAGTATCGGGAGAATATGGCAGTGTGGTACCATGCAGGTTGACTTCTCTATGCCGGACCGCCTTGGCGCACAGTACGTGGCAGAAGATGGCTCACGTCAGGTACCGGTCATGTTGCATCGAGCCATTCTGGGCTCTTTCGAACGCTTTATCGGCATGTTGATCGAGCATCATGAGGGTCGTTTCCCGGTATGGCTGGCCCCTGTTCAGGCGGTATTGATGAATATCACGGATGGTCAGGCAGATTATGCGAGGGAACTGGAAGAAATCCTGAAAAAACAGAAATTCAGGGTGATATCTGACTTGAGAAACGAGAAAATCGGTTTTAAAATCCGGGAGCATACATTGCAAGGTATTCCTTACTTACTTGTTGTGGGAGGGCGGGAAGCTGAAAGTGGTCAGGTGGCGGTTCGTGCAAGGGACGGAAGTGACCTTGGTAGTATGACGCCAGAAGGTGTCATGCAGTTGCTTTCGCGGAATCAGAGCTGACCCTGTTGACTTCGGCCCACTCTGTTTGGCATAAATCGGTTCCCGTTCGTGCCTTGACAACATTTTCGACAACCCGGTTTTGGCTTTCATTTCCAATGCGTTTGATATGGGGCCGGCAAGATGATAAGAAAACGAGGTAATCTGCTATCGCTAAAGAAAAGCAACACCGCATCAATGAGCAGGTAGACAGTGACCCGGTCCGGGTCATTGGTTCAGACGGCTCTCAAATTGGCGTGATTCCCTTGCGGGAAGCTCATCATCTGGCGGAAAGCGAGGGACTGGATTTGGTGGAGATTTCTCCCAATGCCGACCCACCCGTATGCAAAATACTGGATTATGGCAAGTTTCGCTACAAGGAGAGCAAGCAGCGTCATGAGGCAAGGAAAAAGCAGAAACAGATTACTGTCAAGGAAATCAAGTTTCGTCCTGCTACGGGAACCAGCGACTATGCGGTCAAACTCAAAAAACTGAAAGGTTTTCTGGAGGCGGGGAACAAGGCCAAGGTGACGATGAGGTTCCGTGGGCGGGAAATGGCACACAAAGAACTGGGACTGGAGATGTTGCAGCAGGTCGAAAGGGACCTTGAAGATGTCGCCGTCGTGGAAAATTCTCCCGCTTTGGAAGGTCGTCAGATGGTGATGGTGATGGGGCCGCGGCGACATTAACTCGCGGTGATGGGGCCGCGGCGACATTAACTCGCGGTGGGGCCTGTGGTGCCGACAGACGGACTTTTGCGATTGAATTTGGTGTAAATTCAGTCGGTACCGGTTCGGGTCAATGCATCAGAATGGGAGTCGGGCTGGACAGTCGAGGAAGTGCAGTCCATATCCAGAACTGCCTTTGTCGTAAATTATTATCATGCGTCCAAGGACGCGATCAAATCCTGGAAATGAAATGCCGAAAATGAAAACCAATCGGGGGGCGGCCAAGCGCTTCACACGAACTTCCTCGGGTAGATTCAAGCGGTCACAGTCGCATATGCGTCATATACTGACCAAGAAATCTTCTAAGCGAAAACGCCATCTTCGTGGCGCTGAACTGATCCACACATCGGATCAGTCTGCCGTGAGACAGCTATTGCCTTACTGCTAAAGGGAGTACCACCATGCCAAGAGCAAAACGTGGGGTGCAATCCAAAGCGCGTCATCGCAAGATTCTGAAACAGGCGAAGGGTTATCGTGGTGCCCGCAGCAAGTCATTCAAAACTTCCAAACAAGCTGTTGATAAGGCTGGGCAATATGCCTACCGTGACCGCAGGCAACGAAAACGTCAATTTCGCGCATTGTGGATTACACGCATCAATGCGGGCGCACGGGAGAACGGTCTTAGCTACAGCCGCATGATGGATGGTCTCAAACGGGCGCAGATCGACCTGGATCGCAAGGTGCTGGCAGACTTGGCGGTCCACGACAAGTCCGCATTTGCCGCTTTGACGGAAAAAGCCAAGGCGGCCTTGCTCCACTAAAGTACAGGGTGATCAGACATTGTCGGGGGTCATCAGTCGCGAAATGAGCCTGAACTGCATCACGGATCTCTTTCCGAAGTGGCAGTTAGTTGTCGGTTCCGTCCACCTTGATGAACTTTAGATAGGATTCCTCATCCCGAGTCAGGCGATTCGGCAGAGATTCGTGAACGAACAAATTTTGACACTCCGCCAGTTGGCAGATGATGCGCTGGATCAGATCTCCCAGGCAGACACCATCAGGGATCTAGAAGCGATCAGGCTGCGGTATCTTGGCAAGAAAGGGGCAATTACCATCGGGCTCAAATCCATCGCTTCTTTCGTGGGTGAAGAACGCAAGGCATTCGGTCGGGTGGTGAATGAACTGAAAGATCGAATTCAATCTACTCTGGAAGGGCGAAAAAAGTTTCTGGAAATCGAGACGATCAAACTCCAACTGGAATCCGAGTGCATTGATGTGACCCAACCCGCCCGGGGGCATCGGGAAGGGACCATGCATCTGATCTCCCGCACTTTGGATCGAATGGAAGATATTTTTTCCAAACTCGGCTTTGATGTGGCCACCGGACCGGAGATTGAGGAGGACTACTATAATTTCGAGGCCCTGAACATGCCGGCGGATCACCCCGCTCGTGCGATGCATGACACGTTTTATGTGGATTCTCACACAGTACTTCGCACACATACCTCTCCGGTTCAGATCCGCTATATGCATCAGCATGCCCCACCTATTCGGGTCATTGCGCCTGGAAAGGTCTATCGATGTGATTCGGATATGACCCATACCCCAATGTTCCATCAGGTGGAAGGGCTGGCAATTGATACCGATATCACATTTGCCGACCTTAAAGGCATTTTGATCCACTTTGTACACGAGTATTTTGAGAAAGGCTTGGACGTGCGATTCCGTCCCTCGTACTTTCCATTCACGGAACCGTCGGCCGAAGTCGACATTGCCTGTGTGTTTTGCGAGGGAAAAGGTTGCCGTGTATGCAGTCAGACAGGATGGATTGAAGTGCTCGGTAGTGGTATGGTGCATCCCGCAGTGTTAAAACATGGGGGAGTGGATACTCGGCGCTACTCCGGCTTTGCATTCGGTATGGGCGTGGAGCGGCTGTCCATGTTGCGCTATGGTGTCAATGACCTGCGCTTGTATTTTGAAAACGACCTGGATTTTCTGCGCCAGTTCTAGCCGAGGGCATACCGCCTCATGATGGACAATCGTAAACCCGGGTAGATATGCAATTCAACGAAAATTGGTTGAGGGAATGGGTCGATCCGGGTCTGAACAGCGTTGATCTGGCAGAACAACTCACTCTAGCGGGACTGGAAGTGGAAACTCTGGAACCCGTTACCCCCCTTGATCTTTCCCAGTCCAATCGTAGGCGATTGCTGGTGGGATGCATTCAGACAGTCGCACCGCACCCGGACGCAGACCGATTGAAACTGTGCCAGCTTCAGATTGGTGGAAAGCGATTGCTGAATGTGGTGTGCGGTGCCGCCAATACCTCAGTCGGACTAGTTGTTCCAGTTGCCCGAGCGGGGGCGTATTTACCCGACGGAAACAAAGTAGAAAAGACCGTCATTCGGGGAGTGGAATCCGAAGGTATGCTCTGTTCGGCGATGGAATTGGGGATGGCTGATCAGTCCACCGGTTTGATGGAACTGGACCGCGATGCATGTCCGGGTATGCTTTTGTCAGACCACTTGGCATTGGATGATCATGTGTTGAAACTGGGACTGACTCCCAACCGTGGCGACTGTTTGAGCATTCGCGGCATTGCAAGGGAAGTAGCGGTCATGCCGGGATCCCGTCGGCTTGACCGGGTCTACACCCCCCCTAGAACCAGACTGTCGGAAGGTCTCGCCATCCACCTGAACGCGCCAGCGCACTGCGCCCGATTTGCCGGACGCATTGTCCGCGACATCAATATGTATGCCCGCACTCCAGACTGGATGCGAGAAAAGCTGCGCCGGGCTGGCCTTCGGTCGCTCAATCCCATAGTGGATATCACTAATTTGGTGATGCTGGAAACCGGTCAGCCTATGCATGCCTACGATTTGGACAAACTGTCTGGCGGAATCGTGGTGCGTCTTGCCAGAAAAGGGGAGTCCCTGACACTGCTGGATGGCACGATGATTCGTTTGCAAGCGGATGACTTGGTGATTGCGGACTATGAGCGTGTCGTGGGGCTTGCCGGAATTATGGGAGGCGACAGCACCGCGATTTCTGACACCACGTCCAATATTTTTCTTGAAGCGGCTTTTTTCTCCCCACAATACCTACTTGGAAAAGCACGTCGACTGGGGATGAATACAGATGCCTCGCATCGGTTCGAACGAGGCGTGGACCCCATGGGGCAAAGAGAGGCACTGGCCATGGCCACCCGATTGGTCCTGGAGATATCTGAAGGAAAAATAGGTAAACCCTGTCATGCTGTGTCACCAAAGCACCTGCCACGCAGGACTTCCATTCGGCTGGACCAAGAGGCGGTGTCTCGAACCCTTGGGACCAGTGTGCCGGCCTCCCGTATTCAGCGTATTTTGAAACGATTGGGAATGAGGGTTTCTCCGGTACAGACCGGCTGGAAAGTGACTCCTCCCTCCTGGCGATTCGATATTACGGGCCAACATGATTTGGTGGAAGAGGTGGGCCGATGCCATGGCTTGGAGCAAATCCCGCCACGGATGCCTCTTTCCATGGCGTCGCAGGGCGTCAGCCAGGAGACCACAGTCAGTTTGTCGCGTATTCGGAAGGTTTTGATGGCTCGTGGATTTCATGAAGCCATTAATTACAGCTTTGTGGATCCTAAAGTCCAACATGACCTTCTGGAATCCGACCGGGGTATCCGTCTCTCGAATCCGCTGACTGAAACCATGTCGGAAATGCGCATTAGCCTCCTTCCTGGGTTGTTGGCCAATCTGCATCGAGTGCTCAATCGCCAAGAATCCCGTGTGCGTTTGTTTGAAACTGGCAATGTTTTTGAGAGACAGGACCACAAGCGGCGCGAATGCCTTAAAATTGCTGCCCTAGCGACGGGCACGGCCATGCCCCGACATTGGGATGAATATCCAAGAGTCGTGGATTTCTTTGATCTGAAAGGAGATTTACTGGCTTTGCTAGAGTTGACCGGCAATGTGCAGCAGTTTGTTTTTGATGTAGCAGACCATCCGTTGTTACATCCGGGACAATCCGCTAGGGTCTCCTTGGGAGACCATCCGGTTGGCTATATTGGCAAATTGAATCCGCTGAAGCAAAAAATCCTCAACATTGAGCAGTCTACCGTTGTTTTCGAACTCGATCTGTTGGTTTTGGCGGCGACTCGAGTGCCAAAATTTCGACCCCTCTCTCGGTTTCCTGCAGTACAGCGGGATTTGGCCGTTGTGGTCGACAGAGGGGTCGTGTTGGCAGAAATGTTGCCCTTGATTCGGAAAGTCGCCGGTCACAACCTCAAGTCACTTGAGTTATTTGACCACTATATTGGTGAAAGAGTGGAAAAAAACAAAAAAAACCTCGCATTCAGTTTGGTATTTCAGTCAGAATCCCGTAATCTTACCTCTTGTGAGATTGACACTATAATCCTTGAAATCGTCAAGGTTTTAAAACAAGGGGTCTCCGCTGAATTGCGCACTTAACCAATGGCTTTACTGCAAAGAGTGGGTGTAAAACATAAGAACCGACGTAGGGGGGAAACGAAATGACAATCACCAAAGCCGATTTATGCAATGTCCTGTACGATGAAGTGGGCCTGAATAAGCGAGAGGCCAAGGAATTCGTGGAATTATTCTGCGAGAAAATATGCCATACCCTGGAACAAGGAATCGTGGTGAAATTGTCAGGATTCGGCAGCTTTACCGTACGAAACAAAGCATCAAGGCCGGGGCGAAATCCGAAAACAGGTGAAGAAGTCGCCATCTCCGCCAGACGTGTGGTCACGTTTCGTTCGAGTATGAAACTCAAACGAAGAGTGGAGGAAAACTCGTTCGAGTTAACCCAAAAACTGGGTAGGGCCCGTTGACTCTCATGCTAGATATGACGGGGTTTGAACTCCCCCCGATTCCTAGCAAACGCTACTTCACTATTGGTGAAGCGAGTAAGTTATGCCTAATCAAACCCCACGTCCTTCGCTATTGGGAACAGGAATTCCCTCAAATCAATCCAATGAAGCGCCGCGGAAATCGACGCTATTATCAACGCCATGAAGTCCAATTGATCCGCCAGATCCGACAGTTGCTGTACATTGATGGCTTTACCATCAGTGGTGCCAGAGCACATTTGGAACGAAAAGAGTCGGAAAGTGTGCAGGGCATATCTGAATTCGAAAAGAAAAATACTCGCCTGATTAAACAGTTGATCGCTGAGTTGAATGAAGTGAGGGACATCTTACAGTAAAATCTGTGTGCTTCTGTTCCGAGGTTGAACCAGATCAACCAGCATATCAGGATATTGAATTCGGGGTGTAGCGCAGCCTGGTAGCGCACCGCAATGGGGTTGCGGTGGTCGGAGGTTCAAATCCTCTCACCCCGACCATTCTCGATATCTCTCTTTGAAGCAAATTTTCAATTCAGTTCTACGATATCGCTAGAGTTCATCAAATTTCTGCAAAAATGTCGCATCGGTCCATAACCGGTGTATATGCGGGTGTGAGAAAACGGACTTGGTCCGTTGTGTGGTCTGAAGCTAGAAATTCCCTCACCTCATTTTGTGATATCGTTGCACTCAATTCACTGAATTTCCATGACGACCGTTACCCGGTTTCCCCCCAGTCCGACTGGTTTTCTGCACATCGGGGGCGCACGAACCGCCCTGTTCAACTGGTTGTATGCCCGTGGACGGGGGGGAGAAATGGTGCTCAGGATCGAAGATACCGATCTCAAGCGATCCACTCCGGAAGCCGTGGATGCCATCTTGCAGTCCATGGAGTGGTTGGGACTCAGTTGGAATCAAGGGCCGTACTTTCAGACCCAACGGCATGATCGTTACCGTCATGTGATCGACAGGCTTCTGGCGGATGGACAGGCATATTACTGCCATTGCAGTCGCGAGCGTTTGGATCAAGTCCGAAAAAGTCAACGGTCCAAAGGCGAAAAGCCGCGCTATGATCATCACTGCCGAGACCTAGGACAAGTCCCCGGGAAGGACAAGGCGATGGTCGTCCGATTCCGAAATCCACTGGAAGGAACAGTCGTTTTCATGGACCTGGTGTGTGGTCGGGTTGAGACCCTCAACAGTGAATTGGACGATCTGATCATAGCCCGAAGCGACGGATCTCCCACCTACAACCTGACGGTTGTCGTGGATGATGTGGATATGGGCATTACCCATGTGATTCGTGGCGATGACCACATCAACAACACTCCGCGTCAGATCAACATTTTTCATGCTATGGGGGCACCACTCCCTGAATTTGCCCATGTGCCGCTGATCATGGGATCGGATGGAAAGCGACTATCCAAGCGTCATGGAGCAATCAGTGTTCTTGAATATCGCCACTTGGGCATCTTGCCGGAAGCTCTATTGAATTATCTGGTCAGACTGGGCTGGTCCCATGGTAATCAGGAGATTTTTGATCTAGATGAGATGATTGATCTGTTTGATATCAAGGACATTAACCAGTCCGCAGCCAGCTTTGATCTCGACAAACTGCTCTGGGTCAATCAACACTATATCCGACAGGCGGATACCGGTCGACTCGGAGTGGAACTGGCGAGAAGACTCCATATGCGCGGAATTCGACTGCATGGTGGGCCCCGAATCCACGATGTGGTCGAGGTGTTCAGAGACCGCGTTCAGACCCTGGAGCAAATGGCTGATCAGTCGACCTATCTGTTCCAAGAACCAAACGAATACACCTCCAGAGGTGCAAAAAAGCTTGAACCCAAGGTCGTGCCCGCCCTGTCGGAACTGTCGGCAAGATTGGAGGGTCTCGAAGATTGGACGACGGAAAAAATAAATGCCATTGTCAAATCGGTGGTCGTCGATATGCATGCCAAGTTTGCGGATGTCGCTCTACCTCTTCGGGTAGCCCTGTCAGGAGACACCGTCACTCCTTCGATTGATGTCACAGTGAAGCTGATGGGTAAGCCGAGGACTTTGCAACGCATTCAACGGGCGATTGAGCATATCGAAAAGAAGGGTTGATTTGGCCAGAGATCAGGTGACTTGTGCCGGGCACGAGTCTTTGCAGTATGAACGGCGTCCGGGCATCGTCGCCACATGACAAGACATGATCTCTCCGTACCGGTCAGAGCGGATCATAACGCGATGATGCGGGAAGACTTCAAGGGATGGCCGATTGATTGGGATCGACCCAAGCCACACCTATCGCTTGGTTCCTGAAGTGATCTTGGTAGGTAGGAAATCGAGTTTTTCTGCCCTGTTCGTATCGATTCGGACCGTTAATCTGAGAAATACTTCAGGGCATGCCAATAACCGGTGGTTAAGCCTTCATTCAGACTCAATGAGAGATAATGTGACATTGTACCGGGATTTAGGAGTTCTATCGTGCCCCGAAAGCTGAATATGAAAGGTCGTCTTGCTGCGATCTCGTTGATATCTGGCCTTGTCTTCGCTTCCACAAACACTTGGGCCGATCACCGGCATTATGATTACAAGGATGTGGCGGAAGGCCTGCTCGCAGGCGCCATTGCCGTGATGACGATCGGTGTCGTCCTTGAAGAAGTCGATGGGTGGTATGGACGAAGACATTATCGTCATCACCCGGACCCTCAACGTCCGTCGTGGCGATACCGACCCGCACCTCGAAAGCATGGATGGAGGCAGCGTCACTGGAAGGAGCCCCATTACCGCCACAGGCATCGTCATGGATATTATCAACAACCCTATCGGTTGATGCACTAAAGGCCAGGCTGGAGCGAAGCTGATGACCGTCTGTCTCGCGCTTGGTGTAAGCAACATCGCAGAAGCGACAGACAGTAACATTGAGTCGGACCGTCTTTGTGCCAGATTGGGCGTGTTTTGTGGGTTGATGGTGTTTACCGACAGGTAGATAACGGTCGAATCGAGAAAAAACTGACACGGATAACTTGAATGCAACCGGAAGCTAACCTTACAATACGCGCCTTTTCGGGGCCATAGCTCAGATGGGAGAGCGCAACACTGGCAGTGTTGAGGTCGGCGGTTCGATCCCGCCTGGCTCCACCAGATGCGACGTTTGATTTGCCATCCAGGCAGGTTGATCAATGGTCGAACGATCACGTCCCCATCGTCTAGTTGGCCTAGGACACCGCCCTTTCACGGCGGCAACAGGGGTTCGAATCCCCTTGGGGACGCCAACCACTTCCCGACTTACACGGATGTAGGTCGAGCTTTCCCGGCCGATATCATGGTCAGCGCTTGTCATACGCGAGTGGGTGCCAGTTTGTCTGCATGGAATCGCCCTGGCGTGTAGCAGGAGATGCAGGTGGAAGCGAGGAAAGAAGATGCCTTATCACAGCAGTCCAACTTGGCATTTTTTCATCGCTTCGGCAGCCCCATTTTGCCACAACGATGTGACTAGTCTCGGTGAATGGGCCGTGATTGGGAAGCTGATCGGGGAAGATTGATGCTCAACATCCAGAATGCACAATACTGTCCTTCACTACGAAAATGGCAACACAAATACCGATGCATAAACTGATTGTTATGTTGTTTGCGTTCTCATGGAGCCTGACGAGTTTGGCCGCGGCCCAAGAAATGCGGGAGTATCATATCCCCCTCAGCAGCGACCTGGACCAAAAAACCTACCGGGGCTTTGTGATGAAAAACGGGCTCAAGGTACTGTTGGTATCTGATCCGAAAGCAGACCGATCTGGGGCTTCCATGGATGTCCATGTTGGAAGTGGCAGTGATCCAGCTGGCTGGAATGGACTGGCACATTTTCTTGAGCATATGTTGTTCCTGGGCACCCAAGCCTATCCTGAAGCGGGAGAATACCAAGCTTTCATCAAGGATCATGGTGGAGAGACTAATGCGTATACCGCCTACGATCACACCAACTATCATTTCAGCGTGAATCACGAGAGTCTTGAACCCGCTCTTGACCGATTCTCGCGGTTTTTCATCGCCCCGACCTTTGATGCCCAATATGTGGAACGGGAACGTGCCATCGTGCATTCTGAGTACCAAGCCTTGCGGAAAGACGAGGGGCGGCGAATCTGGGAAACCCAAAAAACGATCCTCAATCCCGGTCACCCCGCATCCCGGTTTTCAGTCGGGTCAGAGCAGACACTGCGCGACCGCGAAGGCGTGACGGTCCGGGAACGGCTGATTGATTTTTACAACCAATGGTACTCGGCCGACATCATGGCCCTGGCCGTGGTGGGTCGAGAACCCCTGGATATTCTGGAGAACTGGGTTACCACCCGATTTTCACCAGTACCCAGTCATGGTGTGACATCTCCGGTTTACATCCAGTCCTACCTCAACCGGGACTTGGCCCCAGCGCAACTGGAGATCGTTCCGGAAAAAGACATTGATCGCGTCTCTTTCCAGTGGGCGATACCGTCTGTACTGGATGCATATTCCGACAAGCCGCTTTCATACCTTGCCAACCTGCTGGGTCATGAAGGCGAGGGGTCTTTGCTGGCCGCGCTTAAACAGCGAGGATGGGCCGAATCGTTGAGTGCGGGACCGGGTTTCATGGATCAGCATCAAGGAACGCTGCTTGTGTCCATCGGGCTGACGGCCTCCGGGGGGGATCATGTCGCCGAAATCGGGGAGATGCTGTTTCGAACCATTGCCCTGATCCGCAATCAAGGACTTGAAGAATGGCGATTCCGGGAGCAGCAACAATTGGGAGAAATCGCTTTTCGGTTTGCCGAACCAAGCAATGGCGGATTGTTGGCTCGGATGTTGTCTGCCAGGATGCACGATTATCCATTCGAGGACATATTGCGTAGTCCCTATATCATGGAGCAATTCCAACCCGACCAAATTCGAGTGCTGCTGGATCACCTGAAGCCGGAAAAAGTCTATCTGCAGCTTGTTTCCCAACGGCTTCGGGTGCGCCAAATATCTGATTGGTACGGGGTGCGCTACGGGATCTCTCCGGTCAAGCCGGACTGGATTGCGCGTTGGCAAGCAGCGGAAAACATGGTGTTTGCCGACCTTCGCCTTCCAGACGCCAACCCCTTTATTCCGCAACGACTGGAATTGGTGGATTTGAAGACCCAACATGAACAGCCGGTCCCCCTGATGGGGGTGCGACCCTTATCCGCATGGTATCGAGGTGATCAGGAGTTTCGAGTTCCCAAGGCCAGCTTCTTTATCAGTCTTCGGTCCTCATTTGCCAATAACACGGTGCGCAACTCGGTTTTGACGGAGGTGCTGGTTCGAATGTTGAATGATCAGCTCAATGCAGTCAGTTATCCTGCCAAACTGGCGGATGTGGCCTACAACCTTTATCGTCACTCGCGCGGCATGTCGATTCGGATCACTGGTTTTCAGGACAGACAACCTGAATTGTTGCAGACCGTACTGAATATACTGCGAAAACCCACCTTTGAAACGGCGCGATTGGAACTGATCAAAGAAGACTTGTCTCAGGGATGGAAGAACCGAATGCATGATCGCCCATCGGATCAGACTATCCATGAAATCTATCGTCTCGTGATCCATCCGTACTGGACTGAAGCCGAGCGCTTGGAGGAAATAACGGGAATCACAATCGAAGATGTTCGCCGTCATGCCCAGACGATTTTGAGCACCGCCTATGGGGTGACCTTGGCCCATGGCGACCTGACTGCAGCACAGGCGGGGGCGCTCAACCGGCAAGTGATTGATGCGCTTCCTTATCTACACAGCGAAGATCAGGCCTCCCGCCTTCGGATCCGACGTCTCGGCTATGAGAGTCCATATTTGCGCACTATTGATGTCAACCATGGGGATACGGCCCTTTCTTATTATTATCAGGGCGATGAAAAATCCTATCGAAGTCGTGCGGCGTCTCGATTGCTGGGGCAAATCATTGAATCTCCGTTCTATTATCAATTGCGGACTCGGAACCGGGTAGGGTACTTGGTCTTTGCGACTTCGATGAACTTGCTGGAAGTCCCCGGTTTGTTGCTTTCGGTGCAGAGTTCCACGCATCATGCCAGTGAGATTGATGCCTTGGTGCTGGAATTCCTGTTAGGATTTGACAAACACATCGCGGCAATGGATAGTGAGGAATTTAGGCGAGTACGCGACGCATTGGTGGCCCGCATCTTGACCCGGGACACCAATCTTGTAGGTCGATCAGATCGATATTGGCGCGAGATAGATCTTGGCGAGTTTGACTTTAATTCCCGTGAAATGATGGCAGATGCCGTCCGAGCCCTCTCGCAGGAAGAGATGGTTGGCTATGTTCGTTCACTGTTGTGGCTGAAACCGAGGGTGATTCGGGTGCAGTCTCCTGGGCGTCGGGATGGCGCAAAAGACGGTGCGCTTCAAGCCCAAGAGGCAATTCGAACAGGTGATCCCCAGTCCTTTCGCTTGGGCGCGCTCGGCTATTTTCCGGCTGAATAGAGATTGATTTCTCTTTGCAGGAAATGACAGACACTGAAATTAGCCAAATTTGTCGTCGCGTCCGCGACAGACTTTGTGCCTCTGGTGACCAATTGGTCACAGTGGAATCCTGTACTGGTGGAGGTATCGCTTGGCACATCACAGGGCTGGCGGGGAGTTCGGATTGGTTTGAGCGGGCATATATCACCTACAGCAACGAGGCGAAGACCGATATGGTCGGTGTTCCGGCAGAACTGATCTGTACGCATGGAGCCGTTAGCTGTCAGACCGCGGCGGCGATGGCCGAGGGTGCGTTAGACCGATCCACTGCCAGCTGTGCGTTGTCAGTGACGGGTATCGCGGGTCCGGCCGGCGGAAGCCGGGAAAAACCCGTCGGAACCGTCTGTTTTGGCTGGGCGGTCCGAAATCCGGCTACTGCCCCCTGTCTGAAGACTGATCAGTGTCTTTTCTCAGGTGATCGGCACGCTGTTCGGACTGCCAGCATTAAGTATGCATTGGAAGGATTGTTGTCCATGTTGAACTCGATGGAACGGCCATAAATCAAAGTGTGGCATCTGATTATGATCTGGCTGGCGTTTGAATCCGTTTGATTTTTCAGAGCGCGAGGATCCATGAACTATCTCGATTTCGAACAACCGATTGCGGAACTTGAAGAGAAAATTATTGAGTTGCAGCGTGTCGGGGCCAATCGATCACTGAACCTGGACGAGGAGATTGCCCGTATGCGAGAAAAAAACCGGGTGCTGACAGAGGAAATCTTCTCCAAATTAAGTCCATGGCAGATCACTCAGATTGCCCGACACCCCCTCCGACCCTACACATTGGATTATGTTCAACGTATTTGCACTGATTTTCAAGAACTTCATGGAGACCGAATGTATTCGGATGATGCCTCCATTGTGGCAGGATTGTGCCGGATCGAAGACTTCCGAGTGGTCCTGATTGGTCACCAGAAAGGCCGTGATACACGCGAGCGAACCCGGCGTAACTTTGGCATGCCACGTCCCGAAGGGTATCGCAAGGCGCAGCGCATCATGCAGCTTGCAGAGCGGTTCCAGTTGCCAGTGGTGACCATGATTGACACCACGGGGGCCTATCCGGGTGTCGGGGCAGAAGAACGAGGACAAAGTGAGGCGATTGCCAAATCTCTGGAAATCATGGCATTGCTTCGGGTGCCGGTGGTGTCGGTGGTCATCGGTGAAGGGGGGTCTGGCGGAGCGCTTGCCATCGGTGTTTGTGATCGCCTGCTCATGATGGAATATGCAGTCTATTCGGTTATCTCTCCCGAGGGCTGCGCCTCAATATTATGGAAAAATGCGGACAAAGCTGCCGAGGCAGCCAATGCCATGAAAATGACCACAACAGACTTGCAGACATATGAATTGGTGGATGCGGTGATTCCGGAACCTCTGGGGGGGGCTCATCGAAATCATGATGAAGCTTCCCGTCGGGTGGTCGAGGCAATCCGATCGTCACTGGTGGAACTGGACAAAATACCACTGGAGACCTTGCTGCAACAGCGCTACGTGCGTCTCATGAAGTTGGGGCAATTCAAGGAAAAGAGCCATTAATCGACACATATCCAGACTGGGATTTGACCATAAGGTTCTCACTGGATTGCTTTATGGGCCATTCACCCTTCCCCCCAACGCCCGTTTCGCGATCGGTTTCAGTGGTGGTGTGGATTCCACCGCGCTACTGTTAGGATTGTCCAGATTGATTGACGAGCAGGGTCAGGGAGAACTGCTGGCCCTTCATTTCAATCATGCCATACATCCCGAGTCGGATTCATGGCAACAACATTGTGAGCAGGTTTGCCGTATATTGGATGTGCCCATTATCTGTGGGAGATGGCTTCGTGATCCCGGTTCGAAATATGATGAGGGCATGGCCAGAACCGCTCGATACGAATGGTTTCGCCGCGTCTTGCCACGTTCCCATATGCTGCTATTGGCACATCATCTGGATGATCAGGTGGAAACCTGCTTGATGAACTTCTACGAAGGGAGGTTTCTTCATCGTGTCGCTGGAATGCGGCCCCGACGACCACTTGAATTCAACGGTTACCGTGAGATCGTTCGGCCCTTGTTGGGAGTGTCGCGGAGCGCACTGTATTCTTATGTTGAATCGAGGGGCATGCCATGGATTGACGACCCTACCAATCGGGATCCGAGAAATTTGAGAGCCCGACTCCGAACCAAGGTCATTCCTCGAATGCTTCAGGATTGTCCCGATATGGATGAAGTCGTCATTCGGGCAGCACAGTGCCTGCAACGTGTTGTCCAGTTGCAAACCGACCGAGTCCAGCGCCAGTTAGCACAAGTCATTGAGATAGACGCGTTGAGAATTTTCTGTCGTTGTGCCCCCTTGTCCGTCTGCCATCTGAACCAGTTGGACAAAACCGATCAGGAAGCAGTGCTGCGCCAATGGATTCATATGGGTGATCAGGACGCTCCGAGTGGGGGGGCAATGTCTCTGCTGTTAAAAGGATTGGACGATTTGTCCCGGACTCGAATCGGGTTGCAAAGGCGTCGGAAGTTGCGTCTGGATTGGAGTCATGCATCCATTCGGGCATACCGCGAAAGACTATATTTACTTGGCCCCCTACCGGCTCCCATCGCAAACATCCCATGGAGCGGAAAGAAAGAGGAACTGGTTCCGGGTTTGTCCGTTGACTGGACTATGCCTTCAGACGACAAGCTGAAATGGCCTGCATTGGAAGGGCTGGTCTGGCGCTGGAGAAGAGGGGGCGAGCGCATCCGTCTGCCCGGACGAGGTCATCGTACTTCGCTTAAGAAAGCCTGCCAGATGTGGGGGATTCCCGACTGGGAACGTGACGGCCTTCCACACCTGACACGGCATGGGGAAGTGGTCTGGCTGCATGGTATCGGCTGGTGTGACAAAACAGTGGAAGGCAAGCATCGGCGCGATGGACAGATCAGCTCATCTGGACGCCCCGAACCTGCGATCCGATTGATCTGGCAACCCAATCGACGGGATTTTCCTTGAGCTCATTGGATGTATTTGGTATTCTGGGCTCCCCTTTGGTCATCTTCTATCGTCCAGTCATCTGCGAAGAGGATCTTCTGATAGCAGTAGTCATTTCCGTGTGGTTTGAAGAGGCTTTGACCTTGGATGTCGCAGTGCGTTGTCGACGATGACTAAATACGTATTTATTACAGGCGGGGTGGTTTCCTCTTTAGGCAAGGGAATTGCCGCTGCGTCTCTCGGTAGTGTGCTTGAGTCACGTCGCATTAACGTGACGATGATGAAGCTGGACCCTTATATCAACGTCGACCCCGGGACCATGAGTCCGTTTCAGCATGGAGAAGTGTTTGTGACCGAAGACGGGACCGAGACTGACTTGGACCTTGGTCATTACGAACGCTTCGTTAATGCCACTATGGGCAAGCGCAACAATTTCACTGCAGGGCAGATTTACGAGCGGGTGATTCGAAAGGAACGTCGGGGAGAATATCTCGGCGGTACAGTTCAGGTTATCCCACATATTACAGACGAGATCAAAGAATGCATTCATGATGGGGCATCTGGAGTGGATCTGGCACTGGTTGAGATTGGGGGCACGGTGGGGGACATCGAGTCCCTTCCTTTTCTGGAGGCCATACGACAGCTACGTATCGAACTGGGTCGCACCAATACCTTGTTCATGCATTTGACACTGGTACCGGAAATCAGTGTGGCTGGAGAAATCAAGACTAAGCCGACCCAACATTCTGTTAAAGAATTGCGCTCTATCGGCATACAGCCAGACATCCTGCTTTGCCGTGTAAGAAACTCCTTACCTGAATCCGCGCGACAGAAAATTGCGCTCTTTACCAATGTGGAAAAAAATTCCGTGATTTCCGGAGTGGACGTGGACAACATCTACCAGATTCCACAACTCTATGTTGAGCAAAGTGTGGACCAGATTGTGACTAGACAACTCGAGATCACTGCCGGTACACCCAATATGAAAGAGTGGAATCGGGTAGTGCAAAACAGTCGGAATACCGAGCACCGGACTAACATTGCCATGGTGGGCAAATATGTCGAACTGACCGAGTCCTACAAGTCTTTGTCTGAAGCCCTGACACATGCGGGTATACAGACGGCTACCGAGGTGGAAATGACCTACATCGATTCTTCCAGCTTGGAAGCCGGAGATACCACAGCACTCGAGGCCGCTGATGCCATTCTCGTTCCCGGTGGATTTGGCGAACGAGGAGTCGAAGGTATGATCATTGCGGCGGGTTACGCGCGAAAAAACCGTCTTCCCTACTTGGGGATTTGTTTGGGCATGCAGGTTGCTACCATCGAGTTTGCTCGTAATGTCGTGGGTCTTAAGGATGCCCACAGCACTGAATTCAACATCAAAACTCCCCATCCAGTGATCGCTCTGATTACCGAATGGGTAACGGATGAAGGCATTTTGGAAGTGCGTGACGAAAAGTCAGATTTTGGTGGGACCATGCGGTTGGGCGCACAGGATATCTATCTCAAACCCGGAACGCGATATCATCGAATTTACGGTAAAAATGTTATTCGCGAACGCCATCGACATCGTTATGAATTCAATAACAACTATCAGGCGCAATTGGAGACTGCTGGCATGGTCTTTGCCGGACATTCCGGTAATGGACTCGTGGAGGTGATAGAATTAACGGATCATCCTTGGTTCGTAGCATGCCAGTTCCATCCCGAGTTTACCTCTACCCCGCGTGGTGGACATGCGATGTTCAGTAATTTCATTCACGCTGCGTTGACGCATCGTTCCTCTAGACGATCAGCCTGATAGATACCACCAAATGCAACCGGTTCATTTCAAGACAGGTGGAGAAACTCCGTTTTTTTTAATTGCGGGCCCCTGTGTCATAGAATCCGAAAAGATGGCCTGCGCAGTGGCGGCAAAGTTGCGGGAAGTCACGACTCGATTGTCTATTCCTTTTGTTTTTAAGTCCTCTTTTGACAAGGCGAACCGAACATCTGGGATATCCCATCGTGGACCTGGTCGTCATGAGGGATTGGAAATTCTTGCCAAAGTGCGTCAAAAAATCGGAGTGCCGGTTCTGACTGACGTGCATTCCGTGGAAGATGTGGCACATGTTGCCGAGGTAGTGGATGTGCTCCAGACACCAGCCTTTCTTTGCCGACAAACCGATTTGATTGAAGCTGTGGCGCGAAGCGGGAAGCCCTGCAATATTAAGAAAGGACAATTTCTGTCTCCCGGTGAAATGCAGCATGTGGTTGACAAGGCATTGAGAGTCAATCCGGAGGCGACTCTCTTGGTTTGCGAACGCGGAACGTCTTTCGGCTATAACAATCTGGTGGTCGATATGCGCAGTCTCGCTATCATGCGGGAAACGGGTCGACCTGTCGTATTTGATGCCACTCATTCAGTACAGTTACCCGGTGGAGCAGGAGGAAAGTCGGGTGGGCAGCGGGAATTCGTCCCAACACTTGCGAGTGCGGCCGTAGCCGCAGGGGTGGATGGTCTTTTTATCGAAACCCATCCCCACCCGGAAAATGCGCTGAGTGATGGGCCGAATTCCTGGCCTTTGGACCGGATGGAGGCGCTGCTAACCCGATTGCTGCACCTAGACAAGGTGGCTGCTTTGTACCAGGTGGCTTAAATACGCCCTTCGGACAAGGTGTGGTGAACAATGCTCAATCGTTCCGGATAACCAGATGAGCGGATTTTTTATCCAGCAGGTTCACGCCCGGGAAATACTGGATTCCCGCGGAAATCCTACCGTCCAGGTCGAGGTATCACTTGAGAACGGCGCTATTGGAATGGTTTCAGTCCCCTCGGGCGCATCGACGGGTAGACTGGAAGCACATGAACTACGTGATGGAGACCATCAGCGCTATCACGGGAAAGGGGTTTTGCAGGCCGTCAGTCACGTCAACGAAGAAATTGCGAAGGCACTCAAGGGGGTGGATTGCCGGAACCAATCGACGATAGACCATACGATGCTGGAGATCGACGGCACCCAGAACAAGAACCGTCTGGGAGCGAATGCGATGCTCGGAGTGTCACTGGCTTCAGCGCACGCGGCGGCGACGGGGGAGAGGATTCCATTATTCCGGCATATTGGCCAGTTGTACGGCAACGACCGTTTTATGTTGCCGGTTCCCCAGATGAATATCCTCAACGGCGGTGCCCATGCGGACAATGCGATTGATTTTCAGGAATTTATGGTGATGCCGGTCGGTGCACCGGATTTTCCTGAAGCCTTACGTTGGGGGGCGGAAATCTTCCATACCTTAAAGGAGGTGCTGAAAACCAAAAAGTATGCTACCAATGTAGGCGATGAGGGGGGGTTTGCTCCGGCATGTCGAGCCAACGAAGAAGGTGTGGAGTTGATTTTGGAGGCCATCTCGGCCAGCGCATTTACGGCGGGGAGCGAAATTGTGCTCGGGGTGGATGTGGCAAGCTCTGAATTCTACCGGGAGGGACATTATCATCTTGGAGAAAAAGAAGGGCCACTGAATTCGTCCCAATTTGTTGAGTTTCTTGAGGGCTGGGTTCGCCGTTATCCAATCTTCAGCATCGAAGATGGTATGGCGGAAGACGATTGGGAAGGTTGGGACCTTCTGACCCGTAAACTGGGACACTCGATTCAATTGACCGGTGATGACCTGTTTGTAACTAATGCCTCGGTTCTTCGTCGAGGAATCGAAATGAAAGTTGCCAATTCCATTCTCATCAAAGTCAACCAGATCGGAACACTCACGGAGACCCTTGAGGCCATCTCCATCGCTCAGAAAGCGGGATACCGTGTCACCATCTCCCATCGTTCTGGAGAGACCGAGGATACCACCATTGCGGATCTGGCGGTGGCCACAGCAGCGGGACAAATCAAGACCGGTTCACTTTCAAGGTCCGAACGGATTGCAAAATACAACCGACTGCTTAAAATTCATGAGGTGTTGGGTGATCAGGCCATTTTTCCAGGGCGCAGTATTCTGCGTCATCCGACGGCATGAGTAGAGGGGTTCTTGGCCGATGGGAATGAACGGGCAGTTTGTAACGAAATCTCGGGTCGCGTTTCGACCCTTGACTTTGTTGCTCATCCTGTTTTTGCTTGGGTTGCAGTTTGCGCTTTGGGTGGGCGACAAGAATGTATATCGTCTTCGTAGTCTAGAAGAGACCGTCGAAAACACCCGCAAGGAAAACATCGACATGGAACAGGCCAATCAACGACTGATTGCCGAAGTGCTGGATCTCAAACAAGGTGGAGAAACCTTGGAAACACTAGCCCGCTATAATCTCGGTCTCATCAAGAAGGGTGAGGTCTTCTACCAGATTATTGAATAATCGATTCCTGTCCAACCTTTGAACTCGATTCGATGGTCACCGGATAAGGTGATGGCAGGATGGTCAGTTGGGGTCCATCCACTGAGCCAAGATGGATTTCTTGTCCAGTTTCCAAGGGTTGCACTGGCACCATAGCAGTCAGCCAGATGATTTGTTCAAACCGGACGGCATCCACCACCATGCCGATTCTTTGTTCCGGTTTTTCATGGGTAAAGAGTGGACATCCCGGAACAGCGTCTGTGGTCGCATGCAGGACTTTCGCGCTGACCATCCGTTGTTTGATCTTTCCGAGATAGCGAATGCGGGCGATGATTTCCTGCCCGGGATAACAACCTTTTTTGAAACTCACCCCTCCAATCAGGTCCAAGTTCACCTGTTGCGGAATGAAAAGTTCGGTCGTGGGGGCATATACTTGGGGCTCAACCGAAAGTATCGCAGCAAGACGCCAGAATTCTTCGGGCAAAACGGCAAGATCATCGGTTGTGTCGTGTTTCCAGTTGTCATCGCCATTAGACTGGACTGTGATCGCACGGACATCATCCAACCGGTATAGGTTTGGAACATCCGGAAATTTGCCAATATACCCAATAATGTGCGCTTCTTTGTCCAGTTGGATATCGACTTGAGCCCGCATACGATATAGTACTAAGCGCTTTAAAATCATCTCCGCCAAGTCATCGGGCAATACCAAATGAAATCCGGTATCGTCCCGAAGCAGGCGATAGATGGTCAGTGCGCGGCCCTTGGGGTTGCAATAGGCTCCTAACTGTTGCTGTCCGGCAGACAGGGCAGACACATCACTGCAGAATTGAGTTTGGAGAAATGGGCCAGCCTCTTCACCTTCAACTCGGATGGATTTCAGATGGTTCAGCCGACTCATACCGGTTGGAAGGTCGGCCGGGCCATCGACCGCCAGCACTGTCTCAAAGAGTGATTTTTTGTCATTCGTACCCATCTTTATATCATACTATGGTCCATCGCAATCACTCAAACGAAAATCCACAATCTCTTATAATGCCAAAGAGCAATCTGCATACTACACCCACCGCTCACAGTCCGATACATCAGCCGGAGGGGCTACTCGAGAATATCTCTGAACCACATGGTCTGGATGCAAATCCGGAAGAACGGTCGAGGATTATGGCAGACGAACCCGATAGCCAGCCGAATCGAGGTCTGGAAGATGAGAGCCGGGAAACCGGCAGGGACCGTCGTTCCAATGATGGTCAATCGACTTTTGGTCACGAGGAGTGCGTCACTGAAATTGGTGGGCGAGGTGGCCCAGAACCTACTAGATACGGAGACTGGGAAAAGAATGGACGGTGTATCGATTTTTGAATCTTGACCGCTGCTCGGTCCCTGCCAGCAGATCAGAACCCGACCTTCAACCCAGATACAACGGAATTCTTGCATTTGGGCATTGTACCGCCCGTACTGTACACTATACTGCCAGACCTAAAAGCCAACGGAGTGTTGTATTGACCCCTCAACCCCGCCCATTGTCCCCTCATCTGCAAGTCTATCGGCCTCAGATGACCTCCGTTCTGTCCATCTTGCATCGGATCAGTGGACTGATCCTTGCAGCGGGCACCTTGCTGATCATCTGGTGGTTCTGGGCTATTATGTCCGGCCCGAAAATCTATGCCCTGATGCAAGATTTTTTCATGAGTTGGTTTGGTACGCTACTGCTCATGGTTTGGTCACTCTGCATGTTTTACCATCTGTGCAATGGGATCCGTCATCTCGTCTGGGATACAGGCATGGTGCTTGAAATCCGACAGGCCTATCTGGCCGGTAAAATTGTCGTCGGCACCACCCTGGTGCTGACTGTCCTGGCATGGCTGATATGAACCTTCGACACCCTCTGGCCCGCGTGAAAAACCTAGGAGCATCCGGTGAGGGATCGCATCACTGGTGGTTACAACGATTGAGTGCCATGGGATTGATCCCTCTTTCGCTCTGGTTTGTATTTGCAGTGATTGATCATATTGATGATACGTATAGTGAAGTGACTGAATGGATTTCCAGTCCCAGCGTTGCCGTGATGTTGCTTCTGCTCATTGGATTTATGGTTTACCATGCTCAATTGGGAGTGCAAGTGGTCATTGAGGATTACGTGCACTCGGAATCACTTAAGTTACTACTGACCATTATCGTAAAGGGTATTGCTGTTTTTTCAGGAATGGGTGGGATTTTTGCCATTTTACAGGTGGCCATTTGAACGGTTTGCAACGGGAACTACATTACTGAGCTTCATCCTTGGACCTTTACTCTCGAATTTGATCGTGTCGGAAGCGTACCCCACAACGGACCATCAATACGATGTTGTGATAGTTGGCGCCGGAGGTGCTGGACTGCGGGCCACATTCGGTATGGCCCTGGAGGGCCTAAGCACGGCGTGTATCACGAAACTGTTTCCGACCCGAAGCCATACCGTGGCGGCACAAGGTGGAATGAGTGCGGCACTCGGCAACAATGGCGAAGACGATTGGCGTTGGCATATGTACGACACGGTAAAAGGCTCTGATTGGCTGGGGGATCAAGATGCGATTGAATATATGTGTCGTGAAGCACCCAATGCCGTCATCGAACTTGAACATTACGGTGTTCCATTTTCCCGAACACCGGATGGCAAGATCTATCAACGAGCCTTTGGTGGGATGACCACACATTATGGCGAAGGTCAGGCTCAGAGAACCTGCGCGGCGGCTGACCGTACTGGCCATGCTATTTTACACACTCTCTATCAACAGTCCCTGAAGTACCAAGCCGAGTTTTTCATTGAGTATTTTGCGATCGATCTCATTGTAGAAGATGGAGAATGTCGGGGCGTTTTGGCTTGGGACCTGGAAAAGGGCGAGCTGCATCGCTTTGCCGCCAAACTGGTAGTTCTGGCGACCGGTGGATATGGTCGGGCTTATTTTTCCGCCACATCGGCGCATAGCTGTACGGGAGATGGTGGCGGCATGGTGTTGCGCGCCGGATTACCGTTACAGGATATGGAGTTCACGCAATTTCACCCGACTGGCATTTATGGTTCCGGTTGCCTCATCACGGAAGGAGCGAGGGGCGAGGGGGGTTATCTGACCAATGTCAATGGTGAACGCTTCATGGAACGGTATGCCCCCAATGCTAAAGATCTCGCTTCTCGGGATGTGGTCAGTCGGTCCATGACCATGGAAATACGAGCGGGTCTGGGTGTGGGGGCGGAGGCCGATCATATCCATCTTCACCTGGAACATCTTGGACCGGAAGTGCTGGCCGAACGATTACCTGGCATCTCGGAATCGGCCCGGATCTTTGCCGGGGTGGACGTCACCCGAGAACCCATCCCCGTCATACCGACGGTGCACTATAACATGGGGGGGATTCAGACGAATATTTATGGGGAAGTGGTGACTTCGCATGAAAACGATCCAGAAAAAGTCATTCCCGGTCTGATGTCAATTGGTGAGGCGGCCTGTGTCTCCGTCCATGGGGCTAACCGCCTGGGTTCGAATTCTCTTTTGGATATTGTTGTCTTTGGTCGTGCAGCCGCACAGCGTGCCCGCAAGTTGATTACACCAGGGTCGGGCCGGGTGCGGTTGAAGTCGGGTGCCGGTGAGGAAATCCTGGGTCGCTTGGACCGTATTCGGTATGCCAAAGGCAGTACACCCACTGCGGAAATCCGACTGAACATGCAAAAAATCATGCAGAATTACTGCGCTGTATTCCGAACTGGTGACACAGTCCGTGAAGGAATAAAACACCTGGAGCGAATTTGTACCCAGTTTGACGATGTGGGAATCAATGACCGGTCTTTGGTATGGAACTCCGACTTGGTGGAGACACTTGAACTGGAAAATCTATTGTTGCAATCGAAAGTGTCGATGTATGCCGCTGACCATCGCACCGAGAGTCGGGGTGCCCATGCCCGTGAGGATTATCCAGAGCGTGATGATGAGAACTGGATGAAACATACCTTGGTCTGGCTGGAGGGCTTGTCACAAGAGCCGGTGATTGACTACCGCCCAGTGCACAGCTGGACACTCACGGATGAAGTCCAGTATATCGAGCCGAAAAAACGGGTTTATTGAACGGTGGTCCAAGTAAAGAAGACAACTCATGGCTAAATTTTCCTTGCCGGATAATTCGAAGATCCAGAAAGGCCAGCATTTTCGCGATGTGAGCAGTGGACGTTTACGTATCGTGAAAGTGTATCGATGGAATCCTGATAGTGGGGAAAACCCTCGTATGGACACCTTTGAGGTCGACATGGATGCATGCGGTCCCATGGTGCTTGATGCGCTGATACGAATCAAAAACCATATCGACAGCACATTGACATTTCGCCGTTCCTGTCGTGAGGGAATTTGTGGGTCCTGTGCAATGAATATTGATGGTGTCAATACTCTAGCCTGTACGCGTTCATGTGATGCGATACAGGGGGAAATCAGAATCTATCCCTTGCCTCATATGTCTGTAGTCAAGGATCTCGTACCCGATCTGAGCCATTTCTACGCACAGTATGCGTCAATCCAGCCCTGGCTTCAGGCTGACAGTGCTGCACCGACCCGAGAAAGGCTGCAGTCGGAGGAAGAGCGGGCAAGACTGGATGGGTTATATGAGTGCATCCTGTGCGCCTGTTGTTCAACTAGTTGTCCGAGCTATTGGTGGAACAGTGACCGGTACCTTGGTCCAGCCGCATTGCTCCAAGCTTACCGTTGGATTGCTGACAGTCGTGATGATGCCACAGGAGACCGGTTGAATGCACTGGATGATACCTTCAAGCTATACCGATGTCATACCATCATGAACTGTACCAATACGTGTCCGAAAGGTCTCAATCCGGCCAAGGCAATTGCCGAGATCAAAAAGGCCATCGTTAGCCGGAAGTAATCAGCTGGGTGCAGGGCTCAAGAATCCGATCAGAATCGCGCGATACGGAATCCAGCGAATGCCCGAATAGCCGCTTTGAATGAGACTGATGACAGACGTATCCTTTGGCGTTGCCGCCGAGGCACTCGAGAGTTGGATATCTTTCTCGGGGATTATTTCAACAAAGTTTACCCTTCGTTGGACCGAGGTAGTAGGGCGCATTTTAGAGAGTTGTTGGAACTGGAGGATACACAACTGACGAATTGGTTGGTGTACCGCCAGCCACCAGAACCACGATTTGAGATGATCGTGAGTACCATCATCAGGCTGCAAGACCGTGAATCCAGCCTACCATGAATGAATCCCACTTCCACTCCGAAGTGCAACACCCGCCACGATCCCGGAATGAGGGCGGCACCCGAAGAGAGGGACCGTGGTGGCGGCGGAAAAATCCACGCCCCAGGACGCTCATTTCGTCCACCGGTGCCATGCCGGGCCGGCCCCTGTCGGCCCAAGCGATGTTCAGCCTATCAAGTCCCCATCGTGGCTGAGCTTCGAATCGGACGCCCGGGATGAGGACCCGGTCCGGTCGACCCTCAGGCTCCGGCTGGCGCTGAGGACCTCGATGCGGTCGAAACCGTCACACACCCACCGAAGCAAACCCGGTGCGCTGAGAGTCTGGCAAAACAGCGGTCTTGGACAGGGTTCATCATCTGATCGGGAGAAAATGGCCCTGGCAGACCGCTTTTCGATGAACAGCCTGCGAACAGGGGGTTGGCCAGCCCCTGAACCCCCCAGATTGACTGGCTTCCCGGATTTGGTGGGAATTGTTGAGGGATATGTGACAATAGATTTCAGTCAAATATCCATGGCGCATGAAATTGGCAGTTATTTCTTCTACTATATGAGTTACTTTACAGTTTTTACAAAAAAAATGTGAAATTAATAGAAAAAATCTCTTTGAGTTGGTGTAAGATTTTCGAAGCGAATTAACACTGATTTGGCTTTTTCATGACTCGAAAAGAAAAAATTGAATTGGATCTGTTGGATCGCAAGATTCTTCATCATCTTCAACAGGATGCCAGTTTGACTATCAAGGAACTGGCAGAGAAAGTTCACCTTTCCTCTACACCATGCTGGAAACGCATCCAAAGAATGGAAGAAGTGGGGATTATCCGTTCCCGGGTAGCCCTGCTGAATCCAGAGAAAGTGGGTCGGGGGATTACCGTGTTTCTCGCGATCAAGACCGACAAACACAATGCGGAATGGAGCCAGCGGTTTGCCGACGTGATGTCTTCGTTTTCAGAGATTGTCGAGATTTACCGCATGAGCGGTGAGGTGGACTATCTGCTCCGAATCGTGGTACCAGATATCCCAGCCTATGATGCATTGTACAAAAACATTATCGGAAAGATTGATTTGACAGATATGACTTCCATGTTTGCCATGGAGCAGATGAAATACACTACGGCTCTGCCGATCTTGGAAAGCGAATGATCAACTAATCGGAAAGCGGGAACTTCGGTATTTTCTGGTCCAGTGGTCCGGAATCTAGACGCTAGTGGTCATCTCATCAATGCGGGATTTCCATGGAAAATGTTGTGTTGAGATGAATCGTCGGTCCGACCATCATTAATCCTTCCGCTACCGCCCACTCTCCATCAGGCTATCAGGTGGCTTGACTCGTGTTCCGTTTCATACTGGAACGGGGTTTCAAACTGCCATTAAATTACCGTAATATTCGGCAAACATCCCTGAAGTAGACAGTAAAAATACGTTTTGGCATAATCTGGTATTTTTGCTTCCGGGATCATTTTGATGTCTGCCAGTCCCTATGTCCTTGTTTTGCACGGGCCGAATCTGAATCTCCTTGGGACCAGAGAACCAAGCCATTATGGCAATCTCACCCTCGCAGAAATCAATATCAGACTAGACCATCTTTCCAAAGAACTGATCGTTGGGAGTGCATCAAAATCGGCTTGCCCCAACTTGCGTGTGGAGTGTCGTCAAACCAATGCCGAGCATGAACTGATCACTTGGATTCATCAGGCGCCGGATGAGGGCGTTGGATTTATCGTCATCAATCCGGCGGCGTTTACTCACACGAGCGTGGCGATACGCGATGCGCTGGTGGCCGTTCAAATTCCTTTCATCGAGGTTCACTTGTCCAATATCCATGCTAGAGAGCCTTTTCGGCGACACTCTTATTTTTCCGACCAGGCGATGGGTATTGTCGCTGGTTTAGGTGTCCGCGGATATGAATATGCCCTGCGCGAAGCCGTAGCATTCTTATGTGCACAGGACAGATTTTGAATTGATCGGAGGAAGTACCATGGACTTGAGAAAAATCAAGAAGTTGATTGAGCTTTTGGAAGATTCCTCGCTGGTTGAAATAGAGGTGACCGAAGGAGAAAGCGCTATTCGGCTCAGCCGTGCCGGAAAACCCTCGTCAGAAACGACGGGGACCGGGGGACATCCCATAGAACTCGTGTCGGTCATGAGTGAGGGTAGGGAAGAACCGGTCGAAGGTACCAGGGCCGAAGAGTCATCTAGAGGCACGGTGGTCAAATCCCCCATGGTGGGTACATTTTATAATGCGCCTTCACCGGAAGCAGAGCCTTTTATTTTAGAAGGTAGCAGCGTTCGAGTCGGGCAAACGCTATGCATTGTCGAAGCGATGAAGACATTAAATCAAATTGAATCGGAGACAGACGGTGTCGTTCGGCGAATCTACAAACACAATGGTGACCCGGTGGAATATGGAGAACCCCTCTTTTTGATTGAATGATACGTCCCACCTCCATGGAGAAAATCAACAAGCTCGTGATCGCCAATCGCGGAGAAATTGCTCTGCGAATCCTACGGGCTTGTCGACAACTCGGCATTCAGACTGTGGCTTTGCATTCGGTTGCGGATAGTGATGCTAAGTATGTTCGGCTGGCCGATGAATCGGTTTGTATCGGTCCCGCTCCGGCTGCATTGAGTTATCTGAACATTGCCTCCGTGATTGCCGCAGCCGAGGTCACCGAGGCGAATGCTATTCATCCGGGTTACGGGTTTTTATCAGAGAGTGCCGATTTCGCTGAACAAGTTGAGGAAAGTGGTTTCATATTCGTGGGCCCGAGAGCAGAAACCATACGTACATTGGGCGATAAGATTTCGGCCATTCGATTGATGGCTGAAACCGGCATCTCTACGGTTCCGGGTTCCAATGGTCCGGTCCCGATGGACAGGAACCGGATACAGGAGGTAGCACGCGAGGTCGGATATCCCTTGATCATCAAGGCAGCCGGTGGTGGTGGTGGCAAGGGAATGCGGGTATGTCATGATGAAAATGTGTTGGTGGAAGCCATTCAATTGACGAGTCAGGAGGCTCAAGCGGCTTTTGGTAACGGCACTTTGTATCTTGAACGCTATCTGGAAGCCCCCCGACATGTCGAATTCCAGATCCTGGCCGATACCCATGGGAACGTGATTCATTTGGGAGAACGGGATTGTTCCATGCAACGGCGGCATCAGAAGGTTATTGAAGAAGCCCCGGCACCCGGCATTACCCAGACCCAACGCAAGGCAATAGGTGGTCTTTGTGTCGAAGCATGTCGTCAATTGAATTATCGCGGGGCGGGAACATTTGAATTTCTGTACGAAAATAATCAGTTTTATTTCATTGAAATCAATACCAGAATTCAAGTAGAGCATCCGGTAACCGAAATGATTACCGGCATTGATTTGTTGCAAGAACAACTCCGCATTGCTGATGGCCAGCCATTACGTTATCGGCAGAAAGATGTCCAATTCACCGGTCATGCGTTTGAGTGTCGAATTAATGCCGAGGATCCCCATTCTTTCAAACCATCAGCAGGCCAGATTACCAACTATCACATCGCGGGGGGGCCCGGCGTCCGGGTAGATTCCCATGTCTATAACAATTACATCGTCCCGCCGTACTATGACTCCATGATCGGCAAGTTGATTACCCATGGTCTAAATCGAAGCGATGCCCTGACCAGGATGAATGGCGCATTACAGGAAATGGTGGTTGATGGAATCCGGACCAACATCCCCTTGCATCGTGAATTGGTGGTGGATCCCGTGTTCATTGCCGGTGGCCAAGACATCCATTACCTCGAAAAGAAGCTTGTTCAGCAATAGACAATTACCGACAGTCCGAAAACCGGAAGCACCCTATCTTCGGGTTTCACTGGATGTCTCCCGGGAAGAGGCTGATTCGGTGACGGCGATCCTGGAAGAACTTGGAGCGATGTCCGTCAGCATCCGAAGTGTATATCCGGAGCAGACATTTGATGATGTACTGCCTACGCCCCCCTGTTGGCCCTATCAGAATCTGATGGCCTTGTTCGGGTCCGAAACCGGATTTTCCAAATTGGCAGCGGATCTGGCGCGTTCCCTGCCAGAGTATGCGACTCAATTGACCCCCCTTGAAGACCGTGACTGGGAGCGGGTTTGGATTGATCAGTTTGTACCGCAACAAATCTCCTCGACACTATGGGTGGTTCCAAGTTGGACCGCTCCCCCAGACGTAAACGCGGTCAATCTGATTATTGATCCCGGATTGGCATTTGGTACCGGGACTCATCCAACGACCCGGATGTGCCTGCAATCCTTGGCGGAAATGCCCTTGCAGGGGAAACGGGTCCTGGATTACGGCTGTGGATCTGGAATCCTTTCCGTGGCGGCACTGAAACTCGGTGCATCATGCGCAGTTGCTACCGACTTGGACACACGTGCCTTGAAAACATGCCGGGAAAATGCAAGGGTGAACGGGTGCGCCAAGAAAATGATGGTAGTGCCGCCTGAGAAAATTGTCGAGACTGCAGGGGGGCGTCCTTTCGATATTGTAGTAGCCAACATACTGGCCCCTTCATTACTGTCCCTCCGGGAGCGACTATGTCATTTTCTCTGTCCAGATGGAGTGATATTGCTTTCGGGCATATTGACGCAACAGGCCAATGCGGTGGAAAAAGCGTATGTTGGATTGGATTTCATTCACAAAACACAGTTGGATTGGGTGCTGTTGGTGGGAGGTTTTACTACGGGAACGATTGGTTCTCAAGGGAGTATGGGCTCATCGCTTGAATGGAATCTTCGTTAAACAGGAACAATCCTTTGCAGGAACAATTCACTAGATGTCCGCACTGTCGGGCGGTGTTTCGCTTTCAGGGGACAGGCCCTGAGACGGGTGACGATAAGGTTTGTTGCAGTCATTGTCACCAGTGGTTTTCGGTGCTGCAACATCTCGTCATGAAGGACAAGTTTGGCTGGTTCAGGACGACGGAGGAACGCACTGCACCCCGGGAGGATGCCGAACCCATGGTAACCAGCACTCATTTGGATGGAAATTTAAGGGATTCTCAGAATCGATCCACTATCCCAGTCTCACGGTCCGATTCGCAAGATCATGCAGAATTTCTGCCTACGGCGCAAACGAACGAAATTTCGTCAGTCAGCATGGTGGAACAACCGAATCCTCCTGATCTGAATCGATGTGATTCAAACACTCTGCCCGAGCAGAAGGATCAGGCTCGACATGGTATCGACCCGACCAAAAGAGAGTCACTCGACCGTGATCCGGAATTCCAGGCACCTGCAGCAAACCACGCGAAAAACGAAACAGATGACGAAAAACAGTTCGGGGCCGTCAGTTGGACCGCATTGAAAATCAGTCGGGGAACTAACCAGTCGGAGATGGTTGATGAAGAGAGGCAGGGCAGCGAGCATAGGCACTTACTTCCCGATACGGCAGAACTGGAAGGAATCGACAAGGGCGAGCATCACTCGGAACAAAGCAACAATGGCCAACATGGACCAATGGCGTTATCTGTCTCATCGGATGGGGCGAATTACCATGTTTCAGAGCCTAAAGAAAGTCAGGTTGTGCTGTCTGCCGGGAATATTGCTTCGAATTCGAACCAGGAAAATACGAAAAGGGAACGCATAAGCCAAGATAACGAGGGTTCCGCATTTTCTGGTTTATCTTTACAGGCATCCGATTCCGGGAGCTTATCAGGACGGGAGCCCTTCACGAAACTGCAGATAAGAGACCGGGTCGATGTCGAGCAGACCAATACGGTGGAAAGTCATCATATTGATGACATAAGGAAGCCAGCATCCTTAAATAGAGTGCCGATACGGGCGGAAAGTCTATCGATGAATGGTGTAGATAAATTCATTGCGGACCGGCCGAATCCTTTCATGGGAGTCATATGGTTTCTGGTCGCCTTGGGATTCTTATTTCTTCTGGCTCTCCAAGTCCGCGTATATTTCGTGGACCGATATGCTCAGGATGAACGTTTTCGCCCCTATCTTGCCTTGTTTTGTCAAGTCGCAGCCTGTGACATGCCGATCAGGCAGGATCCATACCGGTTGTTTCACACCTCCACTGAGGTCAATCTGCATCCAGATGACCCTGATGCCGTCAAGGTAACCGTGAAATTTGTCAATCAGGCGACTTTTTCTCAATCTTACCCTGACTTGAGGTTGACTCTGAACGATGATCTTGGCCGGGTCATAGGCCGAAGGACCTTTCGTCCAGAGATGTATCGCCAGCATTCTGCACAGGAATTGATCGACCCCGGTGAACAGGTGTCAGTAGTATTCGACCTGGCGCACCCTCATGAAAGTGCTGTTGGATTTATTGTAGACATCGTGCGAGAGTCTGGGTTGTAATGTCGTACCAGTAGAAGAAGACACGCCATAAGCCGGATGCCATGAATATTTCATCGCGGAAGTGACTTCTCGTTCAGGTGTGAAGTGCAGCACGGGTCGGGTCGACTGATGGCTGAATGGAGAGCGGGTGGCGGCGGGACATAAGGAGGGCAACCCCTCTCGATCGATTCCCCCCAGAGCAGACTGATACCGGCTAGCACCCCTCACCCAAGGTGAAAGAGGCCCGATTCAGGGCCTGCTGTCGGGGTCTGTGGATGCGCGATGTCCCGAGATATCGCACCACCGAGGGTAGCGGACCCGGGACAGACTGAAGCAAGGATGGAGTTTGGAAAAGGTCGTGGACCGGCCTCGGCCACTTGGGTAAGGGATGGCGAGGAAGGAGTGGATCGACCGGCTTGGGCGTGCAGGTCGTCGGACGGGAGGCATCCTGTACCGTTCCCTTCGCCGCTAGAGAAGCAGCCGAATGAACGGGCGCGGTGGTCGTCCTGCCGGCCGCTGACACCTCCCGGCCGGGGGATATGGTCGAGCGTCCTTCGGTGGGGTAGGACAAGTACCGGGTAGGGGGACGGGGACAGGATACGACCGTCGGAGCGCGACCCTAGGGATCCCAAGGTTCGTCTGTGGACCGAGGATCGAAATTCATGTCCTTGGGGCGGGTCGATGGGAAGACGGCCACCGCGGTGATCGAGGTCATCCCCCGAAGTATGGGGCAGATCCGGGATCGGGTCCGCTCGGCTGGAGGGAGCCGGTTAGGACCTTGCACTGGATGATGGTCTCGGTCAGACTCCCCTGGAGTAGCGATCCATGCCATCAATGGCTGAAATGAGCGTCCCGGGGCGTCGATTTTTCCGCCGCCGAGATCCCTCCATCCCGGGTGACGCCCGCATTCCGGGATCACGGGCGAGTGTTGCACTTCGGAGTGGAAGTCAGGTTTCGATATGGACTGTGTATTGAGGGTATCAGGATGGACAGAAAACAGATAAAATGGTAGAACAATTCCTTCTTAGGTGCCTACCCGGTCGGGTTGGCGAACCTCCAGGAAGTTGCCCTCCAGGCAGCTCGATTAGAGTTGAAATTATTTTAATATCTGCCTAAAATCATTATAGAAAATCATGGTTTCTGGAAAATCCCAGACAGATCAGTCCCGGACAAATCAAATGGATCAGGAAGGGGGGTTGTCGGAGTGTGTTCGGAAGTCCATCCAAAACTATCTCAAAAACCTGAATGGAGAGGAAGCCAGACAAGTATACGAAATGGTGTTGCAACAAGTAGAAAAACCGCTGCTTGAGACCATCTTAAAGCACAGTGACCACAACCAGAGCAAGGCATCCCGGATGCTTGGAATCAATCGTAATACATTACGAAAAAAACTGGATGTTTATAACCTGTAGATCTTTCTGGGAGTTGCCAACTGAATGACTACATTGTCGCAGTCGGTCAAGACTGCGTTGATCAGTGTTTCCGACAAAACTCGTATCGTTGAGTTCGCCACGGCACTGCATGAGCGCTCCTTCATCCTACTTTCCACCGGCGGGAGCGCTCGGATACTTCGGGATGCCAATCTGCCAGTGAAGGAAGTTTATGACCATACCGGATTTCCGGAGATCATGGATGGTCGGGTCAAGACGCTTCATCCGGTCATTCATGGCGGAATTCTCGGGCGACGGGGGCAGGATGATGCGGTCATGTTGGCCAATGGCCTGACCCCGATTGATCTGGTAGTGGTAAATCTCTATCCATTCGAGTCAGCGATCTCTGATCCAGACTGCACGATGTCCTTGGCCATAGAAAATATCGATATCGGTGGACCTGCAATGCTACGGGCAGCGGCAAAAAATCACGCTCATGTGGCGGTGATTGTGGACCCTGCTGATTACGACCGAGTTGTGTCAGCACTGGATACCAATCAGCGCACCGTAGATGAAAAAACGAGATTTGACCTCGCTGTCAAGGCATTTGAATACACTGCCCGGTACGATGGGGCGATTGCCAATTATTTGGGTAAATCGGCGGAACAAGATGAACGCCATGGTCACTTTTCTCGCACCCTGAACCGGCAATGGTATTTGAAGCAAATCATGCGCTACGGTGAAAATCCTCATCAGAAGGCAGCGCTCTATATCGACTCGAAACCACTGCCTGGAAGTATTTCAACGGCTCGTCAATTTCAGGGTAAGGCACTCTCCTTTAATAACATTGTCGATTCAGAGGCGGCTATTCAATGCGTTAAGCAATTTGATCAATCTCCGGCTTGTGTAATCGTTAAGCATGCCAATCCATGTGGTACTGCGACTGATGCAAAGTTGCTGGAAGCTTATCGGAAGGCTTTTATGACGGATCCCGAATCGGCATTTGGTGGCATCATTGCATTTAACCGTGAGTTGGACGATGAAACGGCTGCTGAAATTGTCGACCGACAATTTGCGGAAGTGATCTTGGCACCATTCATTTCAAAACCTGCCTTGGATGTGCTCCAGTCAAAGGAGAATATCCGTGTCTTGGGATGCGGAAAATGGCCTGAAGGGGACGACGTGATGGAGATCAAGCAGGTCACTGGTGGTTTATTGGTACAACAATCGGACCGGGAGTTGTTTCAATCAATGCAGGTGGTCACGAAAAAAACCCCCAACCATCGAGAAATGAACGATCTGTTGTTTGCTTGGAAAGTGGCCAAAATGGTCAAGTCCAACGCCATCGTTTATGCCCGTGATGGCATGACCATCGGTGTCGGTGCCGGGCAGATGAGTCGGATTAATTCGGCTCGTATCGCGACGATCAAGGCAAAACAGGCCGGTCTTGATGTTTCGGGGGCGGTGATGGCGTCGGATGCGTTCTTCCCATTCGGGGATATATTGAACAATGCGGCTGCTGATGGAATTACAGCGGTGATTCAGCCTGGTGGATCAATTCGGGATCAACAGGTCATTTCTACTGCGGATGAGCACGGAATGGCGATGGTGTTTACCGGAATGCGACATTTCAAACATTGATAGGTAGGCATGGACCATGAAGATTCCTGACAAATATTGTAGGGTTGTGCTGGAAGGAACGATCTTGCCAGGCGCAAAGCGCGAACAGGTCATTCGCGAACTGTGCGAACTCTTTCATGCGCGTGAATCGTTCATCGAAAGAGTGTTGTCGGGCAATGAGGTAGCGCTGAAGAAAAAGTATACCTGCCAAGAAGCGGAAAAAATTTGCCAAGCGATTGATGCCGCAGGTGCTGGTTGCCATTTGATTGTGCTTGAAGACCTGGAAGGGTCGACTCCGGCGGATGAAGTGGGCAATGCGGAGATGGAGGCAGACGGGCTCGAAGTTCCAGATCCGCAAGAAGCACGGTTTGAACAAGAAGATGATTCGGCGGTCAGTAGCCCATGGGAGGTGATCGAAGACGCCGCGGATCAGACCACAAAATCTCGACCTTCATTCACACGAAAGGAACTCTTCGGCTTTTTGGGACCCCGAGCGGAGTATTATGCGCTTCGGTTTTCACGCATGGGTACGATCCAGGAACCAAAGATTCTCCTCGGGTGGCATTGGCCAGCATTCTTCGCGTTCTTTTTCTGGGCAGTATATCGCAAAATGTGGTTCTGGGCCGGTTTGAATCTGGTCGGAGCATACTTGCTATATATGCTAGCGGACGGGTACCCCCTGCTGATGCCGATTTTGATACTCTATTCATTAGCGTGGCCTGTCTTAGCCAATTCACTGTATTTTCGTCATTTTTGTCATTATGTCCATGAGTCTCGGAGCTACAGTACGACTGAGGACCGATTGGCCTACCTGTCACGCCAGGGCGGGGTCAGCAAGCCGGCTTTGTGGATCGCCCTATTGGGAAGTTTTGGTCTCTCGTTGCTAACCAGCAAAATCATGGTCAACGATCTCGTTAGCCAGTACCAAGAGCAGTACGGATTGAAACCGGGGGAAGAAACCTTCCACGAACAGATCCGCGGCGATGGTACGCTACTGGAAGATGTCGGTGCATTGGATTCTCCATTGGCACGGACTTCCAAAGTGCTTTCCACAATGGCGACTGGCTTGAAGGTCATTACTGCCGCCAGAGGGGCAGAGCGATTTGGGGAAACTCTCGATCAGCTCATCATCCAGCTCGGTGAAAGAGGCATACGAGATGCCTGGGGAAACATCATCTTGGTCGAACGTGAGTTGCATCAGGTGGTCATCTTATCACCAGGACCAGATGGAACCCCCCGAACCAATGATGACGTGATCCATCGAATCGATTACTGATGGAGCTTTTTTCATGAAAGTGTTGGTCATCGGAAGCGGTGGCAGAGAACATGCGCTGGCGTGGAAGTTGGCGGACTCGACATCGGTAGATCAGGTCTTTGTGGCGCCCGGGAACGCTGGAACGGCAAGAGAAACCGGTATCGATAATGTCGATCTGGATGTTTGGAAGTTCGATGACCTGATCACGTTTTGTGAATCAAAACAGATTGATCTGACGGTGGTTGGACCGGAAGCCCTGCTGGCGGCGGGCATTGTGGACTGCTTCCAAAGGGCCGGTCTCCGCTGCTTGGGACCCACAGCCAATGCCGCCAGATTGGAAAGTTCCAAGGTATTCGCCAAGGAATTCATGCGCTGGCACGACATCCCGACTGCCCCGTATGTAACATTGTCAAATCTGGATGCGGCAATTGACTATGTCCGTTCCGTGAGTTTGCCGACCGTGATCAAAGCGGATGGGTTGGCTGCTGGCAAGGGAGTAGTCATTGCACGGGATCAGGAGACTGCAGTGCGCACTGTCCGGGACATGTTGTCTGGAGATCAGTTTGGTGAAGCGGGTAAGCGAATCGTTATTGAAGAATGGTTAGAAGGCGAGGAAGTGAGCTTTATCTGTCTCGTCGATGGTAAGAATATCCTGCCGATGGCCACCAGTCAGGATCACAAGGCGGCGTATGATAAGGATGCCGGTCCGAATACCGGGGGGATGGGAGCTTACTCGCCAGTGCCTTTTGTTCACCAGGCCTGTATTGACCGGATTATCGAAGTCATTATTCGGCCTGTGGTCAGGGGTATGGCGGATGCAGGCACCCCCTATACCGGTTTTTTGTATGCTGGATTGATGATTGGGAAAGACCGCATGCCGAAAGTGATGGAGTTCAATTGTCGGTTTGGTGATCCAGAGGCACAGCCGGTACTCAGCCGGTTACGCTCGGATTTCGCCAGTCATTGCCTGGCGACGGTAAACGGCACCTTGGAAACCGAGCAGGCAAAATGGGATCACCGCGCCTGTCTTGGCGTAGTCATGGCGTGTGAAGGATATCCAGGAAAATTCCGAATCGGAACCGATTCAATCCAAGGTCTGGAGAATGTCCCGGAAGGTGTCAAGGTTTTCCATGCCGGCACAGTTGTTAAGAATGGAAAAGTTATGAATTACGGAGGGCGTGCGCTGTGTGTGACCGCCCTCGGCCAGACAGTCGAGGAGGCACAGGCATTGGCTTACAAGGGAGTCAGCCGGATCCATTGGGACGGAGCCTGGTATCGAAAGGACATAGGGTTCCGAGCGGTTGGGCGGGGATAGCAACCAACTGAGGACTGGAATGGAAAACAACCATTTCGGGACTATCACAGCCGCCGCGAGAATCTTGCGACTCGGTGGAGTCGTGGCCTATCCCACCGAAGCCTGCTTCGGTCTGGGCTGTGACCCGAGAAACCTCTCGGCCGTCAGACGGATCCTTCGAATGAAAAAGAGAACTTGGGACAAGGGACTGATCATCATTGCCGATCGACTGGAACGACTATTACCTTATCTTGGGCCATGTGAATTCTCTTTGCGCGAGAGAATCCTTCGCTCGGACTCTGTTCCGGTGAGTTGGGTGTGCCCCGCCTCATCTGGTGTCTCTCGGCTGATCCGGGGGAAACGGCATTCCATCGCAGTGCGCATTACCCATCATCCCCCCACAGCCCGGCTTTGTCAGAATGCGGCGATGGCACTAGTTTCCACCAGTGCCAATGTTGCTGGTCAAGCCCCCCTGAGATCCCCCAATGCGGTATTCAGAGAGTTCGGAAGGATGGTCGACATGGTGGTTGACGCCCCGGTTGGCGATGCATCCCGACCCTCGGCAGTGATTGACCTGGTGACTGGCGAAGTATTCCGCACATGAGTTCGACCTCATCGTTTTCTAAACGGCCGGATATGAAGGCCATGGTGGTATATCTGCGGTCTCTTCAGGATCAGATTTGTAACAAGTTGTCTGAAATGGAACCTCATGAGAGTTTTCATGAAGATAGCTGGCAACATGCGAATGGTGGAGGAGGACGCTCCCGCAATATCGAAGGAGGAAGCTTGTTGGAAAAGGGAGGAGTGAATTTTTCTCATGTGCGGGGAACATCACTGCCACCAGCCGCTCTGGAGCAACGCCCGGAAATTGCTGGAAAGCCGTTTGAGGCAGCAGGAGTTTCCCTTGTAATTCACCCTCTGAACCCTTATGTGCCGACCTCCCATATGAACGTTCGCCTATTTACGGCAGATTTAAACCAGGATCAATCGGTGTGGTGGTTCGGCGGAGGGTATGATTTGACGCCCTACTATGGCTTTGAGGAAGACTGCATTCATTGGCATCGGGTCGCCAAGGAAGCCTGTGATCCATTCGGAGCGGATTACTATACCCGGTTCAAGAAATGGTGTGATGACTATTTCTTCTTGCGTCATCGCAACGAACCCCGGGGAATTGGCGGTCTGTTTTTCGACAATTTCAGTGACGGGGGGTTCAACAAGGCCTTTGCCTTTACCCAATCGGTCGGCAACAGTTTTTTGGATGCATATGTTCCCATTGTAGAGCGTCGGTGCCACCACCCCTATACGCCAGAGCAAGTCGCCTTTCAGCATTATCGACGTGGCCGATATGTGGAATTCAATCTGGTGTATGACCGTGGCACGCTTTTCGGGTTGCAATCCGGGGGGCGGACAGAGTCCATTCTAATGTCGCTGCCAGCGCATGTCTCATGGCGATATGATTGGCATCCGAAGCCGGGCAGTGCAGAGGCTCGATTGTATCGAGATTTTCTTCCCCCCCGAGACTGGCTGCAAGGATGAGTTGATGCTGATTGGATATCGACTGGTTCTGTATCTGGCTTTTCCTTGGGTATTGCTGCGACTTTTGATCAGGAGTATCCGTGAGCCGGGTTATCGAAAGCGAATCGCGGAACGATTTGGGTTTTCCAGGTCGGATGGTTCGCGGGGAGGAATCTGGATTCACGCAGTATCGGTGGGGGAGGTCAATGCAGCGGTGCCCCTGGTCCACCGATTAATGGATAGCTTTCCCCAGAAGAAAGTCATCCTGACTACGATGACCGTGACTGGGTCTGATCGAGTGCGAACCGTGCTGGGAGATCATGTGCTGCACTGTTATCTGCCGTACGACTACCCTGGGGCTGTGAGTCGTTTTCTTCGGCGTTTTCAGCCGGCATTAGGTTTGGTGATGGAAACTGAAATATGGCCCAATCTGATTGATAAATGCGATCGTTTTGGTATTCCGTTGATCTATGCCAATGTCAGAATGTCGGAAATATCTCGAAAAAGATACAGTCGATTCCAACCGCTGATAGCCGATACGCTATCAAAAATCACATGGTTGGCAGTTCAGTCAGAGGCGGATTCGTTTCGCCTGAAAGGCTTGGGAGCACCGGCCAGCCGGATTCGTTTAACCGGGAGCATGAAGTTCGATGTCAGCATTTCGGCCAGTGTGTCTGAAGCGGGGGAAGCGATTCGCCGCCGCTTCGGATGGAGTCGTCCGGTCTGGCTTGCCGCTAGCACACATAGCGGAGAAGAGGTCATCATGCTGCGGACTTTCTGGCAGTTGCTGGCAAGAATTCCCGCTTTGTTATTGGTGTTGGTGCCTCGTCATCCAGAGAGAACATCCGTAGTGAACAAACTATGTCGCAAGGAAAAACTATCAACCATCCTGGCGTCCGGCTTTAGGGGAGAATTGGATGAATCGGTGAACGTGATTATCGTGGACCGAATGGGTGAACTGACGAAATATATTGCCGCCTGTGATGTTGTGTTTATGGGAGGAAGTCTCGTGCCAGTCGGAGGACATAATCTGTTGGAAGCGGCCGCGATGGGGCGCCCGGTGGTCTTTGGCCCCCATATGTTCCACTTTGCCGAAATCGCATCCATGTTTCTTTCACATGGGGCAGGCATTCAGGTGAACGATGATTATGAATTGGTGGAAGTGCTATACCGATTGTTCCAAGATGCGGAGATGAGAGATGAATTCGGAGTTCAGGGGCAACGTCTAATGGAGCAGAATCAAGGAGCCGTCGAGCAGGTTGAAATCATGGTGAATCATGAACTATTGCAGCATGAAATGAATGCTTCAGGGTGATTGATAACCTAATCATACGGGCACCATGGGGATTGAAACGCCCGCAGGCACATAAACATTACCACATATCGACCATTAGATGCATGGGATACCGGATCGCGATTAATCCGAACATTGTTTTGAGCATAATGAATCAGTCTTCTAGATTGAAAGGTGACTTGGCTGACAGGTTTATTTATTCCTTTTTCCAGAGATATAACTCCAGACGGGGATAGTTACATACGCTGTCATCCAACCATTACATGCGGGTTTTCGGACATGATGCTCTTTTCATGCGGTTGGAAAATCAGCACCGAAGGGTCTGCAAGCAAGCGTAAAGTGTCAAGGGTGGGATACAGTTTGCCGGACTACCGAGTCACGAGTCAGAATCCAGTGCCCGCGAGACAATTTCTGAAACATCAGATGACAGGGAGACCGTGTCGCGGATGTGTGTCAATGCCGATTTCATCGGCGTGCCAAACTTTGGTATTAGGTCACGCCAAGAAACCAGCGGACCAACCAGCCGGGCAGCGACTAATGGATTGGCGCTGTCGAGTTTCAGTACCCAGTCTGCGATGAACTCGTATCCATTGCCATCCACACGATGAAAACCGAAAGGGTTAAACATGGCAAATCCCAGTAGCAAGGCATAAATCTTGTTCGGGTTGCCTGAATCAAAACACGGATGTATGGTCAGTGATCGAACGTGTTCCAGTACGTCAGTCTGATGAGCCGTGGCCTGGATACGAAGCCAACGATCAATGACCAGTGGTTCGTTTTTCCATGCTTGGTAAAAATCATCAAGCAACTTTTCCCGATCGGGCATAGTGGAGTTCGCAATTGCCTTGAGGGCAGAACTGCGGTCTGTGAGATTGCGTGCTGTCGCCAACTGGATTCGAGCCAAGTGATGTACCTCTTCTGTGTCCAAGGCCGACAGCCACTCTAGGCATATGTCCCGCAATGCACGATGGCCAGACAAGTCCCCTCCCAAGTCCACTTCATTTTCCGACTGCAGGAACCGATAGCGGTCCATGAACGTACTGTAAATAACAGTGGCAATGCGTTGCATCAGTGCCCGTCTTGATGCGGCGATTCGAACCGGGTCGCTGGGTTTGGACAATTCTCCAAGCCAAGAGGCATCGGGCAGCGTCAGTAGACGAGATATGAGTTTCAAGTCATCTCCGGGCGTTTGGATCAGGTTGCCGACCATCTGAATGATTTCATCATCAAACTGGCCCGCCTCGTCAAGCTGAGTCTTGGATAGATTTTCGAAGATTGCCTTTTGGAACAGTCTCTGACCCGCATCCCAACGATTGAATGGGTCGCTATCATACTGAAATAGGACACTGAGCTCGTCTGGTCCAAGATTTGTCTCCAGTTTCACCGGAGCAGAGAATCTTCTGAACAGTGAAGGGATGGGCTTTCGAGGAATATGATCGAAAACGAACTGCTGCTTTGGGGCGGATAGGATCAGTCGTTGTTCGAAACTTCCGTCGGCAAACGATAGTAGATGTCCATCAGAGTCCAGTAAGGCAATCAAAACGGGAATGACAAACGGTAACTTTTCTGATTGACCGGGGGTAGCAGGGCAATGTTGACGCAGAGTCAGAATATACCGGGCTTTCACTGGGTCATATTCATCATCCATATGGACAATGGGAGTGCCTGCCTGACTATACCAGCGTTTAAAAGCGACAAATTCGAACTCGGTATCCTTTTCGGCACCGTCCTGGATCGCTGCAACGAAATCATCAGTAGTAACCGCCTGACCATCATGTCGGTCGAAATAGATATCCGTCCCTCGACGAAAAGCTGCTTCTCCGACCAGCACTTGCAGCATCCGGACAACTTCGGCTCCCTTTTCATATACGGTCACTGTATAAAAATTATTGATTTCTTGGTAGGAGTCTGGGCGTACGGAGTGGGCCAGTGGCCCCGCATCTTCCGTAAACTGGTAATTTCGCAATCGATCCACTTCATCAATCCGTTGAACCCCGGCAGAGCCCATATCGGCACAAAAGGATTGTTCACGAAATACGGTAAACCCTTCCTTGAGGCTAAGTTGAAACCAATCCCGACAGGTCACTCGATTCCCGCTCCAGTTATGGAAATATTCATGGCCAATAACTCGTTCAACGTTTTCCATGTCTTGGTCAGTGGATACATCTGGATCGGCTAGAACGTACTTGATGTTGAAAATGTTGAGGCTTCGGTTTTCCATCGCCCCCATGTTGAAATCTTTAACCGCCACGATGTTGTACAAATCGAGATCATATTCCCGACCGAAATTTTCCTCATCCCAGCGCATCGCTCGTTGGAGCGCACCGATCGCAAATTTGCATTTTTCGATATCCTGCTTTGCGGCATAAAAATGCAGTGAGACTTTCCGGCCACTGGCGGTCATAAAACTCTCTTTCCAACAGTCGAGATGGCCAGCCACGATGGCAAACAGGTACGTGGGTTTGGGGAATGGATCGTACCACTCGGTTTCGTGGATGCCATTTCGGATTTCTTGTCGGACGAGATTGCCATTGCACAGTAATACCGGAAATGTTTCCCGGTTCCCTCGTAACAAAACCTGATAAGTGGTCAAATTATCCGGTCGATCAATAGATGGCGTAATTCTGCGAAAGCCTTCCGCTTCACATTGTGTACACAGGATGCTCCCAGAGTGATACAGGCCTTCGAGTTTGGAATTTTTTAACGGGTTCAGTGTATGAACTAATTCCACTTGGCAGGATGCCGGTAGTGAGGAAATTTGAAGCTGATTTGCTTCGACAGAAACCGCCCCTTGCTTGGGCTTTTGCTCATCAATGAGAAGAGATTCGATCTCAATTTCTTCCAAGTCGAGAATCAAGGGCCCAGGATTTTCTCGTTGTTGAACGACATGGTGAGTAGTTCGCACTCGAGTATGTTCATAGTCCAAGTCGAATTCCATCCGAGTGTGTTGGATGCGATAAGGTGGCGGCAGATAATCTTTTCGATAAACCGTAATTGCATTGGATTTCATGGACATCACCGAATTTTTTTACAAGGTAAATCATGCAGTGTATACGCAATTGCCGACTTTCGATGCCGAGGAGGCAAACCCGAACATATGAAGACACTTTATGGGTTTTAGGTATCCCGACCAGTCAGAAAGTCCATCATTCAAGGACGATTATTCAGAATCAGATCGATTTTTTGTTCTGCATCACACTTCCCGTTCGATCATCGCATTGTCCAACGATATGATTGGAAACCAAGGAGGATGTAGGAGGTGATCCGAGGGTGTGGTCGAATGATTCGGTTCAGTGGGTCACTGATGAAATAATTAGCCGAATTCGACACTTGTTCAACGCTCCAAATACTCGATCTTGTCCTTGACATCCTTCCAGTCATCCGCATCATCCGGGGCGGGCTTTATCTCCGTGATCACCGGCCATATCTGGCTCAGTTCTGCATTCAAATCCAGAAAGTGTTTCTGGTGCTCGGGCAATTCATCCTCAGCATAGATTGCATTTACGGGGCATTCCGGCTCACAAAGGCTGCAGTCAATGCATTCTTCCGGGTCGATAACCAGAAAATTTGGCCCCTCGTGAAAGCAGTCGACAGGACAGACCTCCACACAGTCGGTGTATTTGCACCGAATACAAGACTCGACAATTACGTACGTCATTTACTTTATGGGAAACCGATATCAAATTGAAGGCGGGATTCTACTATTTATCCTATGGATTTGCTCTGTTTGGATCTGCTGGGTGATTGAGCAACTGAGAGCATTCATACAGTATTTCCAGTGCTTCACGAGGAGACACGTGATTTGGATCCACCGCTCGAAGGCGGGATACCAAGGCTTGTTCTTCTGGCAGTGTCGATGCGAACAGATTGTGCTGAAACGGCACGTTTCCGGTGTCAGCATTTTGCAATGCACTATATTGCTGTTCCAATTCCGTAAGCTTCACCCGAGCTTCCGCAATCAGGGTTTCTGGAACTCCCGCCAATCTGGCAACATGCAAACCATAACTCTGGCTGGCGGGACCTGACTTCACGCTGTATAAAAACACAATGCGCCCTTGGTGTTCCATGGCATCGAGGTGAACATTGGCTATACTGTTGATTTGTTCTGTCAAGGAAGTCAGTTCGAAGTAGTGAGTTGAAAACAGGGTGAATGCATGAATTCTGCGGGCCAGATCACTCGCACAGACCCAAGCCAGAGAGAGGCCATCGAATGTGCTGGTCCCTCGACCGATTTCATCTACTAATACCAGGCTATACTGTGTGGCATTACGCAGTATCTGGGCCATTTCAGTCATCTCAACCATGAATGTAGAGCGTCCGCTGGCCAAGTCGTCCGATGCACCAATACGACTGAATATCCGATCCATGGGGCCCAAAGTCACTGCTTTCGCTGGGACAAAACTGCCGCAATGGGCCAGTAATGCAATAATGGCCACCTGACGCATATAGGTACTTTTGCCCCCCATATTCGGCCCTGTGATCAGTTGCATGCGGATATTGTCGTCCAGCCTCGTGTGGTTGGGAATGAAATCCGTACCCGAAATGGATTCGACAATCGGGTGGCGACCGGACGTGATTTCAAGGACCGATCTTTCGCTGTAATGTGGTCTGTTCCAGTCAAGTTGGTCTGCCCGTTCTGCTAAGTTCTGCAGGCAATCGAGTTCTGCCAGGGCCGCTGCACAGGACATTAGGGTTCCAATCGACTGTTCAAGGATTTCAAGCAGTTGCTCATAGAGCCACTTTTCCCGTGCCAGTGCCTTGCTACGAGCACTCAAGATCCGATCTTCGAACGTCTTTAGCTCTTCCGTGATATATCGTTCGGAATTCTTGACAGTCTGTCGACGGACATAGTGGTCCGGCACATGGTCGGACTGGGAACGCGGTAACTCAATGTAGTAGCCATGTACTTTGTTAAAGCGTACTTTGAGATTCGGGATGCCGAAATTTGCTTTTTCTCTTGCTTCGAATTGCAGCAGGAATTTCCCGGCATTGCGTTGCAGATGGCGATATTCTTTCAGTTCTTCATCATATTCATCACGAAGGACTCCCCCGTCACGGATAGTGCTGGGAGGATCCTCTTGCACTGCGCTTTCTAATATCCACTGAATTTCTGGTCTCGGTACCAAGGCGGTGCGTAAATGGTCTAATGTCGGGGCGAAAAAATTGGACAATCGCTGTGTGATGTCTGGTAGTACGGACAATCCTGTACGAAGACGCACCAGATCTCGTGGTCGCGCAGTCTTCATGGCGACTCGGGCAAGGATTCGTTCCATATCACCGACCTCCCTCAGCAGGGGTGCCAGTTCCGTATATTCTTTGCCATCCATCAGCCATTCGATGGCATCATGACGGTGGTTTAACATGGTGTGATCGCGGATGGGATTGCGAATCCATCGACGCAGATAACGGGCCCCCATCGGGGTCGCACAGCGGTCCAGGAGAGTGAGAAGGGAAAATGTGCTGCCCGGACCAGGCTCGATCTCCAGATTGACCCGGGTGACGGGATCCACAATCAATGTGTTATCGAACCGATGAAAGCGAATGTTGGCGATATGGGGTGCCCGGTTACCATGAAGGTCTCGGATATATTGAACCAGTGCCCCACAAGCGCGAGTGGCCAAGGGAAATTCTTCACATTCGAAAGCACGAAGGTCATGGGTACCAAGCTGGTCCTGAAGCGTGGTTTCTACCCTGGCAGGATCAAAATACCAGTCTGGCACCGTGCTGACCCCTTTGATTCCGAGAGTGCTTTCCTGGTGCTGACCCAGGAGGATCTCTGCGGCATGGATTCTGACCAGTTCGTCATGTATTCGAGCATGGGAGTCCAGCTCAAACCCTTCGAATTGACCACTGGAGATCTCCAAGGTCGCGAATCCCACGCGGTGCTCATCCAACAGCAGGGCAACGATCAAGTTCTCTTGTCGCTCATGCAGGAGGGATTCTTCGATCAAGGTCCCGGGTGTAATGACCCGCACCACCTTACGTTCCACCGGTCCCTTGTGGGTGGTGTCTCCGACCTGCTCACAGATTGCCACCGTCATTTTGGCGGCCACGAGTTTGGCCAGATATTGATCCAAACTGTGTACTGGGACTCCGGCCATGGGAATCGGAGCTCCGGCGGATTTACCTCGTACCGTCAGGGTGATCCCTAGTAAATCAGCCGCTTTTTTCGCATCCTCGTAGAACAGTTCGTAAAAATCCCCCATGCGGAACAACAGTAATATGTCCGGATACTCGGCCTTGATGGCCAGATACTGGCGCATGATGGGAGTATGCGTTTCCAGACTGCTTGTGGTCACATGTTGTACCGGGTTTTAACGGTGATCAGAAGTTCGTTGAAGAGTCGTGAATTGGCAGCGACGATGTCTCCTCGCTCCAGAAAATCCTGTCCACCCAAAAAATCCGCCACCAATCCACCCGATTCACGGACAAGCAGACTACCAGCAGCCATGTCCCAAGCGTGGATACCCTGTTCCCAATAGCCATCCAGTCGTCCGCATGCGACATAGGCGAGGTCCAAGGCAGCGGAACCGCTGACCTTCAAGTTGCTCACCTTGGGCAGAAGACTCCGCATGACCCGAATTACCTGATCCGTCTTTGTCAAATTGTGAATGGAAAATCCGGTTCCGATCAGGGAGGCGTTCAGGCTCCCTTTTCGACTGACGCGGATCCGACGGGAATTGAGTTGGGCTCCTTGGTTACGGGTCGCAACAAAGAGTTCGTCACGCAAGGGGTCATAGATAACCGCATGCTCCAGCCTCTCGCCTTTTCGAATCCCGATGGAAACCGCAAAGTGTGGGTCTCCATGAAGAAAATTAGTGGTACCATCCAGAGGGTCGATAATCCATTCGAGTTCTTCATTTTCCGAACGGGATGCGCCCCGATCAGCCCCACTTTCCTCTGCCAGAATGGAGTGATTGGGATATTTTTGGCGGATGGTGGCAATGATTTCCTCTTCTGCGAGACGATCGATTTCGCTGACAAAATTCCGCCGACCTTTTTTTTCGACAGCGATCTGTTCCAGTCGGTCATGATGCCGAATCATCAAGCTGCCGGCAAGGCGTGCAGCTTTAACGGCGAGACTAATAAGAGGGTCCATGAGCTTGAGGAACAATGGTCCAAAGGATGCGCAAGGCGGACGAGTACCGATGAGGAAAGATGACGGCAGAAGCAGAGTAGAATATTGGTTGCCTTGCGGCACAATGATGCAGATGAATGCTCTCAATTATATCCGAGTCGTCTTGGTCCAACCTACCCATCCGGGGAACATTGGGGCCACGGCAAGAGCCATGGCTAACATGGGCGTCTCGCAACTCGTACTCGTGGATCCGAAAGACTTCCCAAGTCCAGTGGCGAGGGCCAGAGCCGTTGGGGCGGATCATTTACTCGATTCTGCCAAGGTGGTCTGCCATCTTGATGAGGCGATTTCAGACTGTTCCATGGTGGTCGGTTCCACGGCCCGGCCCCGGTCGATACAGTGGCCGATACAGTCTCCTGAAAAAGCGGCCATTTCGATTGCGACTGAATTGCGAGAATCGAAAGGAAGAACTCCGATTGCGATCCTGTTTGGACGCGAAAGCAGCGGATTGACCAATGAAGAAGTGGAGCGTTGCAGTTTCTTGGTGCAAATCCCGACCGAGAAATCCTTCGCCTCACTCAATCTGGCGTCAGCGGTTTTACTTCTGTTGTACGAGTTGAGAAAACAACTCAAGCCCATGACACTGAATTCGGCCCCGATCCGTGATCATCCCGCCAGTGCCGAGGAGATGCGGCATTTCTATCTGCATCTTCAGCGTTTCGTGGAGCGGGTCGAGTTTAATGATGGGCGTTCTGCCAAACTCCATCGCAAGATGGTGCGTCTTTTCAATCGGATTCGAATGCATGCGCAGGAAGTCAAAATGTTACGCGGAATGTTTCGGGCGGTGGAGGACAAGATCGATGGAACGTAGTGAGGACGATTGAGAGCGAACAGCGTGGTTTTACCCAGGAACAGCCACCCGAATCCTTTCTTGCCAAAATGCCGGACCGGTCTGGTGTATTGACTCGCCGTAACTGTCGACCGCCACGGTGACGGGCATCTCTTCCACTTCGAATTCATAGATTGCTTCCATACCGAGGTCTGCAAAACCAATCACCCGGGCAGACCGGATGGCTCGGGATACCAGATAGGCGGCCCCTCCCACCGCGATTAGATAAACCGAACGGTGTTTTCGAATGCTTTCCACCGTGGCCTTTCCCCGTTCTGCCTTGCCAATCATGCCCAGGATGCCAGTCTTTTCCAGCATCAGGTCGGTAAACTTGTCCATACGGGTCGCGGTAGTGGGACCTGCCGGGCCGACAGCCTCATCACGCACCGGGTCGACGGGTCCCACGTAATAGATAAAACGATTGGTGAAATCGACTCCGGCGGGCAGGGGTTCGTTTCGTTCAAGACACCTTGCAATACGCTGATGGGCGGCATCCCGCCCCGTGAGCAGTTTGCCACTGAGAAGTAGTGTCTGACCGGGCTTCCATTCCCTGATCTGTTCGGGGGTGACGGTTTCTAGATCCACTTTTCGGGAGTTCTCTCCGGGGTCCCAGGTCAACTGGGGCCAATCGGCCAGCTTGGGTGGATTGAGTGTCGCTGGCCCGGTACCATCCAGAGTGAAATGGACATGTCGCGTGGCCGCGCAGTTGGGGATCAAGGCCACAGGAAGCGAAGCGGCATGTGTCGGGTATTCCCGCACCTTCACATCCAGTACGGTGGTCAGCCCGCCCAAACCCTGCGCACCGATGCCCAGTTCATTGACTCGGCGATACAACTCAAGGCGCAATTCCTCGGCAGGGGAATCCGGCCCTCGGTGCAGCAGTGCTTGAATGTCAATAGGTTCCATCAGCGCCTCCTTGGCAAGCACCATGGCTTTTTCGGAACTCCCGCCGATACCAATGCCGAGGATGCCGGGTGGGCACCACCCTGCTCCCATGGTCGGAACGGTTTTCAGCACCCAATCCACAATGCTGTCACTCGGATTGAGCATTGTGAACTTGCTTTTATTTTCAGATCCTCCCCCCTTGGCCGACACAGTAATATCGACTGTATTGCCCGAGACAAGTTCTAGATGTGTGACCGCCGGGGTGTTGTCTCGAGTATTTGTTCTGTTTCCAACGGGAGGCGAGACAATCGATGCCCGCAAAGGGTTGTCAGGATTCAGGTATGCCTGACGAACGCCTGAGTCGATCATGGACTGCAAAGTCATATCCGTTTCCCATCGAACATCCATGCCGACCTTGACGAATACCACCACAATTCCCGTGTCTTGACAGATCGGCCTTTTTCCCTCGGCCGACATGCGTGAGTTGATCAAAATTTGCGCAATGGCGTTTCGAGCAGCCTTCGATTCTTCTTTCTTCCAGGCCTGATACATCGCCTGTACGAAGTCGGGACTGTGATAGTAAGAAATATATTGCAGGGCGTCTGCAACACTTTGAATCAAATCATCTTTTCGAATGGTATTCATGATGTCCGTATGGGGGGTTGACGAGAGTTTAATTTCCGGTAGCTGGCCGCAAATCGTTGGTTGATTTCCTTCTGCTGCGCCACAGAGACTGCTCCAGTAGTATGAATGCGTTCGACCAGAACCTTGTTATTCGGCAATTCACCATCGGTTCCCTTGCCAAGGGCAACAGACAGGCGACTGATCTGTAAGGTCATACGCTGCTTGGCATAAGTCGTCGGAGAATCCACACCGGCATTGATTTCCAGTTGAAGCAGATAATGGTTGATCTGCGTAAAGTTCTCTTCGAGTGATGCTTGCAGTTGCATGCACCAATCTTCATCCTCGGCAGCACGGGCGGCCGTCTGAAAACGGAATTCGAGAGCCTCCTGCAAGGCTTCGGAAAGTTGTGGAATTGAATCAAACTCGGCCCGTAAAGAGGCTACTTCCGGTGGGTTTCCATTCAGAACATGCTTTTCGAGCTGGGCGCAAACCGAGGCCCGCTGGAGCAGGTGATCAGTGATTTGGCATTGAGTGGTCTGATGCAGTTCTGACAGATATCTTCGGGCTGCTCCCATGGCATTGCGAAATCTTTTTTGAATTGGCTTTTCCTGATGTTTTGGCACCGATCCGATTTTCTCCCATGTAGCTTGCCACTGACGCAGGCGGGAGGATACCTCACCCGGGTCGTGCGGGCTTTCCGTGACCAATGACTCGATTGAAATGCAAAGTTGTTTCTTCGCCTCCAAGTGAGACTCCAGCTGACGACTGAAAGCCTCCTTCGACTTTTTATTTCGATCATGAACCGCATCGCAGGCATCGGTAAATTGCTTCCAGATAGCCTGCTCAATGTCCCGTTTGCTGGAAACCGTGACCTGCCATTCCTGCTTCAATGCCTGTAATTCGCCCAGAGCCTGTCGAGCATCTTCCATAGTCTTTAAATTCTCGATTTTCGCGATCAAATCTCTTCTTTTCTTGAGATTTTTTGTGCGTTCCCTATCCAGTGGCTCATCAAATCGAGCGAGTATGGCATCGAATCGTTTGGCAAGAGGCTTGCGGTCTCGATACTCCGCAGGGCCGAGTTTACGCCACTGTTCCTTGTGTTCTCGGACCAGTTTTTGTAGGGCCTTCCAGTTCGGCTGATGCCAGTTCGTTTGCTCGAACCATTCTTCGAGTGATTTGCACACTCGCACGCGTTGTCGACTCGCCTCCTGACGCCGCTTTCGGCGTTTGTCGAAATGGACTTTACAGGGTTCGTAAGACTGGGTGCAGACTGTATCGAAAACCGTGTAGAGTCGATGATTTCTCCCGTCACCGGAGAGGTCCCATTGTTTCCAATCTTCTCGGGCTCGTTGAATGCATTTGGCGATTTTAGCTAGGTCGGTCTCCTTCTCATGGATGTGGCGTATTTCTTCAATTATTTTTTCTCGGGCCTGATCGGTTCCCCAACTCCGCCATGACACCAGTTTCTGGATTTTTGGCTGCAGTGTCTCAAGGTTGGTAAGAATATGCTGTCGACGTTGGGTGGAAAGACCGCTGATTCGATTCAAACCCCGGATGACTTTTTGTTCCAACAGCTGAGAAGTTTTGAGATCACTGGCTGCCACACTCTTTTTCAGGGTTTCAAGTTCTTGTTCAAGCTTTGCATATTGGGTATTCCGTATCTCTACCTGTTGGTGAATGCGATTTCGCAACAATTCGAAATCTTCATCCAGCTTGGCCTTTAAGACACTGTCGCCTTCTAACACAGATGCCAGCAATTCCCATGATTTGCGTAGTCTTTTGGCCTGTTGTTCGTTCAGGTCGCCTTGCTTGGTTAAGAAAATGGTCAACTCCCGATGCAGGTGGATTGCGTCACGTTCCCGTATCGCTTCTTCTCGAGGTGGGCGCCGATCATTATGGCTATGGCTCCCCACTGGGTGGATAACCATCTCACCACTATTTTCGGCAGAATGCTTGTCGGGATTCATGTAATTCGATGATGGCTGACGTAAAATCAGGGGCAATGATGATGTGGTGATTATACTCATTGATCCACATAGCCAGTCGTGAATTCAACTGGCTTCGACCCGTTCATGCTTTTCCTATGGTTTTCCCGTGATCTTGCAACGGATTTTTCCATTTCTGGTGGCCAACACAATTCTGTGTGGTGGTCTTTTTTTCTCTGGTAGCATTTCAGCAGACCATCTTCTTCCCAGGTATCAATTGTCTTGTAGTGTTGATTTCCCCTGCCCGAAGGAAATCCATCGTCGAGTTGATTTTTGGATTGAGGTATTCAAAGGATGGGGTAAGGAAACGGCAATCTTTCATGATTCTAAAGTGCCCGAACGGGTGTATCTTGTGCTGCATACGGGTCATGGATGTGGAGGCAAGGCGAAAAAACGGGTCCGCGCGAACATTCGGGCGATACGCAAGTCTCTGGAAAACCTATCGAGTGATGTCGCAGCGAAGCGAAAAATCAGCGATCGGAGACAACGTCATCTATTGGAACTTTTTCCAAACAACAACAGCCAGGAAATCCGGCGCGCGGCCAGTAATGTGCGTTGCCAAAGTGGAGTCCGGGACAGTTTTGTAGCAGGTCTCAAACGCTTCAATCGCTATGTTGGCATGGTGGACCGGATTCTGGCAGAGCACAACCTACCCAAAGATATTCGTTATCTTCCATTCGTTGAATCATCCTACAACCCCGCGGCGTATTCCAAGTCTGGCGCTGCTGGCATGTGGCAGATCATGCCAGCCACTGCCCGTTCGTTGGGTCTGGAGCTGGATGCTACTCAGGATGAGCGTCTGGATCCGGAAGCCGCCACTCGGGCCGCCGCCAGATATCTGGTGGATGCGACGGACAAGTTGTTGAAAATATCCCGTTCTCATGTGCCCAAAATTCAGTCTGAAGCCGTCAACCCCTTCGTGATCACATCCTACAATTATGGTGTGAACGGCATGCGTCGGGCGATCTTTCAACTCGGCCCCGATTATATGACGGTCCTGAACCGCTACAAGTCCCCTTCATTTCAAGTGGCGGTGAAAAATTTCTATGCCAGTTTTCTGGCGGCCCAGCATGTCGCTCGCAATGCCAGCATTTATTTTCCTTCGGTCAGGCCGGATCCGGTACCAAGAGAATTCAAACTGATATTGGATCGCGCAACATCCATGGAACGGATTAAGCAGGTGTTTGGTCTGTCGGAGGCCACACTGAAACCGCTCAATCGACCACTGACCCGGTTCATCTGGAACGGTTGGCGCCTGATACCAGCGGGCTATCGACTCTCCTTGCCATGGCGTGAAACCGGCTGGACAAAAGAAATTTCGAAATTGCGTTCCATGCCGCCGGAACAGGATGTTCCCGGAGCCACAACCTATGTTGTCCGAAAAGGTGACACTGCCTGTGGGATTGCCCGGGCAATGCGGGTTAACTGCAGCGAATTGATCCGGGCTAACCGGCTTGGCAAACGGGCCCTGATCCGTATCAACCAGAAATTGATCATTCCCCGAAAACCGATGGTGGCATCCACAAGGGGCACGGCCAGCACAGTTGGGGGCACTCGCTGGACGGTTCGACGAGGGGACACCGCCTGTGGGATTGCCAGACGAACCGGAGTGGATTGCAAGGAACTAATTCGTTTGAATCAGCTTGGACGGACAGCAAAGATTCTGGTGGGCCAGAAACTGGTTATCCCCGGAGATGATTATCTTGCTCGCAACCCGGTCTTGGATGCGGACAATCAATACATTGTGCAAAAAGGGGATTTTGCCTGCAGGGTGGCGGCGAAATTTGGAGTTCCTTGTCGGGAATTGATCCGACTGAATGGCCTGGACAATCGGGCCGTAATCTATCCCGGACAAAAACTGTCGATCCCGGGGTATGAGACGCCAGCCACCACGGAAACGGCCGCTTTGCTCGCTGCCGAGAAAGGCCCGGCAACGAGCGAAACCTCAATCGCACAGCACAATCAGTTGACCAATCTGATGGACACCTTGCCCGATCTCAGTATTCAGGTCGGTGGCCGTAACGGAAAACCCGTCTATTACACTTTTGTCGAAGTGGACGAAACCTTGGGCCACTTTGCCGACTGGCTTGGAATCGGTAGTACAGGGCCACTTCGGCAACTCAACGGTCTTCCAAGGCGCACCGTGCTTCAATTGGGGCAGCGCCTTCAGTTGCCGGAAATCACACCGAATATGGTATCCCGATTTGAGCGCAAACGAATCGAGTATCACCAGGTGCTCAGTGAAACCCTGAAAGAAAACTATCAACTCGTTGGGATTGAAACCTACAAGGTGCAAAGTGGGGATTCATTGTGGGAAATGTCGCAAAGCCATGGTTTTCCGCTATGGCTGCTATATCGCCTGAATCCAGAGTTGCGTAATCAGGGTCTTTCAGCCGGACAAACGATACGACTTCCGCGATTGCGAGAAATTTGACAATCTCCGGCGGGAATATCAGTTGTCCGTGATATCTTCACGAATGATCGGCATGGTGTGGTCTGCGGCCCATTCCATCCATGAACCGGCATAGGCCTTCACATGCTGGAAGCCCAAGGACCGCAGCATGACGAAGCTGTGCGAGGACCGCTGGTGGGTCTGACAATGGACGATGATTTCTTGGTTCCGATGAATTCCTTTTTCTGCCAATAGCCCTTCTAACAGGTATTGGGGCTTGATCCGGTGATGATTCTTCACATCGATTGTATCCAGCCAGTGCAGATGGCTGGCTCCGGGTATGTGGCCTTTGCGGGCTGAATGGGTTTTTCGACCCATAAACTCATCGACACTACGCACATCTAGGATACGGACGGAAGGGTCGCCGAGTTTCGACAGCACATAGTCTTTGTCAGCTATCACGGAAGGATCGGGCGAGGGTTTCCAGGGGTTCCGCGCCGGGATCACCGAGGAAAGTCGGGTTTCCAAGGGAAGGTTTTCTGCTGTCCAGGCATCCAGTCCTCCGTCAAGCATCGATTGTCGCTGATGACCCATCGCTTCTAGTACCCACATCAGTCGAGCCCCCTGTGTGCCGCCATCGTCATCATAGCTGACCACGTGCTCGTCTGCAGCCAATCCGATCTCGTAAAACACCCTCTCCAGCATAGCTGGCTCCGGGAGCAAGCCCGGGGCAGGTAGAAGACCCCGATTCAATTTGGCAGAGTCTAGCCAGACTGCAGCCGGTATATGACCGGCCTGAAATCGGTTTTGCTGGCCCAAACAGATGATGCGAAGATTTTCCCGGTCGGGGGACTGGATCGCTTGACCGAGAACATCAGCTTGAACGAGATAGGGCAGGGCGGGAGAACGCATTGATTGCACCTCGGGTGCGGTTGGCGAATCTCGGATTATAGCCATGGTCAGGCGCTCTGTTGTATACTCTCTGGGATTAAGTATTGAGGGCTGTTTTGCCAATCAACGGGGTCGATGTGGTGAGCTTGCTGGTGTGTGCCACCCAGGTTATCGAACGGTGCCGATTTGAGTTTGGGAGTCAGTCGCATGGGCGAACATGGTCAAGCTTCAGTTGATCAGATGATCGGAATGTATACTGTCTGCCGGGAGGACTGCCAGCAATGGATGACAAACGTTGTTCATGTCAAGTCCCAGGCTCCCAAGCTAACAAAGTGGGTTTTTCCGTGCACTCGCTGTCAGCAGCTCATTGAGAGTGAATAAGTTCTTGCAGCCAGTCGCCGAGATTCCACTGAAAACGGAGCCGATCAGCCCACTGGATCGAACATCTTCCAAAGAGCCTTTGTCGATCGGTGCGAAACAGGGGGCAGTGTGACATCATTGGCAACCCATCTGAGCGTACAGAGTCGGATAGCATGGACCGTTGATTGGACCGGGTCACTTTTAGCAACAAGGATGTTTTACAGGCAATGATCCGGTCTAGACACGATATGCGGCAATTCTGTGCAGGTCGCTTGTCATTTGTTGACAGGTTGCATTGTGCATGGGAGCAGCAGGACTCGCTATTGTGTGTCGGCCTGGATCCTGATCCGGGCTGTCTACCTTCCTGTGTCAGTGGAAAAAACCGGATACTGGATTTCTGTCGGGAGATCATTGATGCAACCGCCCCTTATGTTTGTGCGTTCAAGCCGCAGATTGCCTATTTTGCAGCGGCACGTGCAGAAAGCTTGCTGGAACAAGCGATCGATCATATACGCCAAAATCATCCCCAGATTCCAGTCATCCTAGACGCAAAGCGTGGTGACATTCGTTCCACAGCGATCATGTATGCCACCGAAGCCTTTGACCGATATGGTGTAGACGCTGTGACTGTCAATCCATATATGGGGGGTGATACCCTAGAACCCTTTCTGCAGTATGGTGACCGCGGTGTATTTATCTTATGTCGTACATCGAACCCCAGCAGTGGAGACTTGCAGAGCCTTGAATGTGATGGTGAAACAATCTCGGCGCATGTGGCAAGAAAAGCAGTGCAGGAGTGGAACTATAATCGAAATGTAAACCTTGTGGTCGGTGCGACTTGGCCGGAGGAGCTCTCCAACATCCGAAAAATTGTCGGCGACATGCCAATACTTGTACCAGGTATCGGCACCCAGGGGGGGGACATTGCTGCAGTACTCGCCGCTGGTGGTAACAGTCAGGGTCAAGGACTGATCCTCAATGTGGCACGCTCCATTCTTTACGCCAGCAATGGGATGGACTTTGCCCAAGCTGCGGAAAGGCAGGCCATCATACTGCGGGAACGGATAAACCACTTCCGTCAACTGCAGCCATGAAATAGTTCGAAGGAAGCGTCCATGTCGCACCAGAGAGTTGGCGGGACGTGTTGTTCCAGCCTACGGCGATGCGCATGCACATATATCTATATCTGTAAAGTTGTAGAAGTGTAATCAATTCGAAGCATGTCTTTTGGCCCTGACAAAATACCACTGGATGAAGGGGTTTTGGGTGGGTCAGGAAAGAACTAGTAAAGGAGTATCCGAACACCCTTAACAGGGTACTAATGGAACAGTCTGATGGAATATTTGATTTAATCCATAGTCTGCAAGTAAAATTTTTCCAGGATGATGTGTTCGCTTACAACGGGTACAATGGGATTTTCAGGTTTCTTAAAATCAAAAAACAACACAATCGATGGACGGAGTGTTTCATATCGACTCCTCGGACCCATACAATCATATGAATCTGCAATACAACACGCGATATCCCTCGATAGCCGACCTCAAAGTCAAGGCAAAGCGACGAATTCCTGGTTTTGCTTTCGATTATGTCGACGGTGGCATTGATGAGGAACACGGTAAAAGGCGAAATCGGGAGGCTTGGCATGAGATTGAATTGATCCCTCGATATCTTCGGGATGTGACCAGTGCCAACCAGACCGTTGAGATTTTTGGACATCGCTACCACATGCCCGTTGGAGTGCCCCCAGTCGGCCTTGGCAACATGATGTGGCCCGGGGCGGAACTTGCATTGGCACATGCCTGTCAGCGTACAGATATCCCCTATATTCTGAGTACTTTCAGCACCACCTTGCTGGAAGATATCGCACGACAGGCACCGGATGTATGCTGGTTTCAGCTTTATGTGCCCAAGGATGTGGAAGTCATGAAGGACCTACTGGGTCGGGTTCAGTCAGCCGGGTTTCATGTGTTGATCATCACGCTTGATATTGCAGTCGGTGCCAAGCGTAACCGGGAGCTTAAGAATGATCTGAAGCTTCCGTTTCGCATGACACCCAGAATTGTTTGGGAGGCAGTGACCCACCCGTTATGGTCATTGAACACCTTGACTCATGGGCAGCCGGACTTTGTCAACATCAATCCCTATCGTAAGAGTTCTGATTCTGGCCTGGCGGCTTTTTTGACCAGCTTTAATATGAATGGAGTAACCAGAGAGCGAGTCGAAATGATCCGCGATCTCTGGAAAGGACCTTTAGTTCTCAAAGGTGTGCAACATGAAGAAGATATTCGGGCCTGCCTGGACATCGGTATTGATGGGGTTATCGTGTCGAACCATGGGGGGCGCCAACTGGATGCAGCCCCTTCTTCGGTTCACAGTTTACGTGAAGTATCTGCAGAAGCCAGGACACGAATGACCATCATGGTCGACAGCGGGATCAGGACCGGTATGGATGCCGTGCGTGCCCGAGCGCTGGGGGCCGAGATGGTTTTTTCCGGTCGATCCTTTTTTTGGGGAATGGGTGCCTTGGGCAAAAAGGGTGCCCAACAGGTGGTTGAGATATTTCGAGATGAGATTGATCGCACCTTAAAGCAACTGGGATGCCCATCGTGGGAAGCGATGGACCACTCCTGGCTGTCGAATGGTTGACTGATCGGACCAGAATGCACGTAGGAGTGCTCATATTCACGATATACAACCATCTCTCGGTGCTGATAAAGGTGACCGGGAGTTATCTTCATCAGATACCGATGGCCTGTTGCTTCATGCGGATCGGGGACGCTTGAATTCCCTCGAAAAGCGGATGGCGTTATCGATATCATCTCATATCAAAAAATTAATATATTTTTTATATAATTGAAAATAATAGAGATACTATTTCCAGTATTTTCTCTGGTATTGGTTGGCTATTTTTATGGTCTTCGATACCGGCCCAATCTCCAAGCGGTGAACCAATTGATGCTGTACGTTTTTGTACCCGCCTTGGTTTTCGACGTGATGTCACGCAGGGACTTTCAGGTGCTGGAATATCAATGGCTGATTGTGGCGGGTCTGATGGTGGTATTAGGCTCCAGCATGACGGCACTGCCCGTTGGCAGGGCCTTCCGATATCCGATACGGGCCTTTTTGCCCACCATGATGTTCAACAATTGCGGTAACCTCGGGCTGCCCTTGGCCTTACTGGCATTCGGTGAGCAGGGACTTGAAGGGGCGGTCATTTTGTTCTTGGTCAGCAATCTGTTGCATTTTACGTTAGGCACCTGGATTTTTGGCGGGATTGTCACTTGGAGAGAACTGGCATTGAATCCGGTCAATCTGGCCACCATGGCGGGCCTGTTGGTGAATTTTCTGCAGATCAGTTTGCCCGGTATTATCCTGTTGCCAATTTCCATGTTGGGACAGATCGTCATTCCATTCATGCTGGTATCTCTGGGAGTTCGCATGATCAGCGTTAAACGCGCACATCTCAGTCGGGGGATCGTGGGCTCGGTCATTCGTCCAGTTAGCGGCCTTCTTCCTGCCATGGTGGCCATCTGGATCCTCCCTCTAGACGATTTCCAGGCGGCTCTTCTGATCCTATTTGGTGCACTGCCACCCGCTGTTTTGAATTTTCTGTTTGCGGAGCAGTATGATCAGGACCCCGAGTTAGTGGCCTCTTTGGTTTTGGTAGGAAATGCCATGTCAGTAGTGGTGCTCGGATTGGTGCTTTGGTGGCTGCTTTGATTGTCTTGCAGGTGTACAATTCATGCAAATGTCACCGAATAATCGTACTATTCGTGACTGGTAGGGCCGGAACCGGAAATCTGAATTTCTGGGCCTGAATTATCCACAGCAAACGAGATTCACAGAAATAAGATGATGACTATTCAAGTAGGTGACAGACTCCCCAACGTAGAAGTCGGCATTATGGGAGCCGGTGGTCCTGAATCGACCACGACGGATGAGATTTTCAATGGTCGAAAAGTCGTTGTATTTGGTGTGCCTGGTGCATTTACCCCCACCTGCAGCGCTACGCATCTTCCGGGATACGTCGTCCATCACGATGCCATCAAGGCAAAGGGAGTAGATGCCATTGTGTGCGTGTCCGTAAATGACCCTTTCGTCATGGATGCTTGGGGCAAGTCCCAGAATGTGAATGGTAACATTCTCATGCTGGCAGACGGGAGTGCGGTCTTCACGGAAGCGATTGGTCTCACCTTGGACCTGACGAGCCGAAATTTAGGCGTCCGTTCCCAGCGGTATGCCATGATTGTCGATCAGGGCGTCGTATCCCACTTAAATGTGGAAGAGGGGACTGGTGTTGAGGTCAGTGGCGCTGAAACGATTTTGAACTTGCTTTGAATTGCCCATTCATGTCGTTTCGGTTTTGACCCCTGCCGGTGATTGTGATTTGCCATGACCAGTCGCATTTTTCTTTTTCTTGGTACCAATATGGCGGTTATTGTCGTATTGGGTATCGTCACCCGAATCTTTGGTCTGGACCAGCAGATTGGAGGCAGCGTTGTACCATTGTTGATATTTGCCTTCGTGTTTGGCATGGCCGGTTCGTTCATCTCGCTGGCCATGTCAAAGTCGATGGCCAAACGGGCGACTGGTGCAAAGGTGATCGAAACGGCTTCGAATGCCAACGAGCGATGGTTGCTGGAAACGGTCCGCAGACAGGCAGAAATGGCAGGAATTGGCATGCCCGAGGTGGCAATTTTCGATACATCCCAAGTCAATGCATTCGCTACGGGTATGAATCGGGACAATGCTCTGGTCGCAGTAAGTACAGGACTCATGAAAACCATGACCCAGGATGAAACCGAAGCAGTCATGGCGCATGAAGTTTCCCATGTGGCCAATGGTGACATGATTACCTTGAGCTTGATTCAGGGCGTAGTCAATACTTTTGTGATTTTTCTCTCTCGCATTGTGGGAGGGTTTATTGACCGCGCGGTCTTTCGTAACGATCGTGGTTATGGGGTAGGCTATTTCATTTCGGTCATGATCGCAGAAATCGTTTTTGGTGTGCTCGCCTCCACCATTGTGATGTACTTCAGTCGGATACGGGAGTTCCGTGCCGATGAGGGAGGTGCCAGACTAGCCAGCAAGCAGAAAATGATTGATGCATTGCGTCGACTTCAAAGCCAGCAGGAAACGCAAACCCTGCCCGACCAACTGGCGGCATTCGGCATCAATGGGGGCAAGGGGAAAGGCTTGCAACGATTATTTCGCAGTCATCCGGATTTAAGCGAACGGATTGAAGCACTACAACAGCTTTGACGACAATTTCGCCAATCGTTTCCCATGCATTATCGGAAGATGGCTTGCAGGCAGTTGTCATGTCTGGGGCCACTTATCGAAAAATCGAGAAGATGATGACCGACTCACCTAAATGAGAGTCGTTCGAATGGATGCAGTGAACTGGTCAGACACTGTGGGAAATACCTAGACGTATTAAGAAATCATTTACGTCGAACAACCCAAAACCAGGGTGATTGGAGGAGGATCGGTGGACTACAAACCAGCATCCATTTTGATTTGTCTGGTATGCCTGGACGAAGTGCCGAACATTGCAGAAAATTCAAGTAGCTGACATCAAACTCCCCTATGAAGCTGCAAGACATCCAAACTTGGGTAACGGTTCCTGCGACTGGAATCGGTGGGTCCTTTTGGGTGATTGTCAGGGTGACTACTGACAACGGTCTTCAGGGAATCGGTGAATGCTATGGCATCCCTGTATCCGGAGACATTGCCTGCCGAATGGTAGAAGATACATTTCACCGATATGTGGCAGGTACCGACCCGCATGATATGGAAACGTTATTTCGTCGAATTTATTCTGCCGGCTTCACACAACGCCCGGACATTTCCATGATGGGTGTTTTCAGCGGGATGGAAATAGCCATCTGGGACATACTAGGCAAGGCTCATGAACAGCCAGTTTATAATTTGATCGGGGGTCGTTTTCATGACCGCCTACGCACCTACACTTATCTGTATCCGAAACCCCATCCGAGCGGGAACATGGACCAATCGATGGCAGATGTCTATCACGATGGTGACGCTGCCGCTGAACGTGCACTGGATTACATCGACATGGGGTTCACTGCGATCAAGCAGGATCCAGCAGGCCCCTACAGTTTCCAGGGTGGTAGGGAACTGTCTTTGCATGAACTGGCCAGGTGCGAAAGCAACATACGCAAGATTCGACATGCCGTGGGAGACAGAGCCGATATTTTGCTTGGAACACATGGACAGATGACCACTTCTTCTGCCATACGTCTGGCCAAGCGACTGGAGCCCTATGATCCGCTTTGGTTTGAAGAACCCTGTCCCCCGGATCAAACCACGGCATTTGCCAGGGTGGTCAACGCGACCAGTATCCCCATCGCAACCGGTGAACGCCTGACCACCCGATTCGAGTTTTACAAGGTTCTCAAGACGGGAGTATCGATTCTGCAACCTGATGTTGGCCGAAGTGGGGGGATATGGGAAACCCGGAAGATTGCCATGATGGCGGAGCTATTCAATGCGCAGATTGCTCCCCACATCTATTGTGGTCCGATTGCACATGCCGCTGCTGCCCATGTCGGTATCAGCAGCCCGAATTTCTTGATTCTCGAGACAATTCAATCCGATTTTCATGATGAAATTCTTGTTCAGCCGCTGCCTTGGGAAGATGGATATCTTATGGCTCCAGAAGCAGCAGGTCTCGGGATCGAATTGAATGAGGCAGCTATCGAAGCCCAACCCTATGTCAGTGGTGGACGACTGCACCTCGACATGTGCCAGACTCCACTTTCTTCCGATAATCAATATATCATCACAGATATTGAGCCGGAAAGATGAATCGTAGGGTACGATAGGACATGGCCTTTGTAGACAGAGCCTTGCCAAGGCGCGGGTCGCAACCAGCTCCATCAGCCATGGAGAAGCCGGTAGCGTTCAGGATGCGATGGTCGTGATAGGATATGGTAATGAACGAAATGATCAATCCAAACCGATACGCAAGTGCCTATCTTGGAGAAAAGCAAAAAAGCCGTAATGGTCAAGTTCAGTAGTTCTCCATCGTTGTTCCCGTTCCCGGAAGGTTGGTATTTTATTGCCAGTCGCAAGGAGATAGAAAACACGGAACTACTGCAGAAAACTTGGCTCGGCGAGCAGATCGTTATCTGGAGTGATATGGATGGGAGGATTTGCGTCGCTGAATCGGTTTGTCCACACTTGGGCGCCGATCTCGGACCTGCAGCCGGAGGACGGGTGCACGATGGCTGTCTGATCTGCCCGTTTCATGGTTACCGATATGATGCGACTGGACAGTGTGTCGCAACGCCGTATGCCCCGGCACCGAAGTCTGCCAAGCTCAGGGTCTTCGAGGTTTGTGAAATTGCGGGACTAATCTTTGCTTGGCAAAGCAGTAGTGCAAGGTCGCCGCAATGGACTATCCCTGATCCAGGATTAGAGGCAAAAGACTGGTGTGCGCAGCACTTCCAGAGCGTTCGATTTAAAGGACACCCTCAAGATACGACCGAAAATGCTGTCGATTATGTTCATCTATCCTATGTCCACGGCTATGGCAGTTTGAAGGAGGTGGATGCGATATCGATAGAAGGTGCCTGGTTGAAGAGCTGTTTCAATTTCACGCGGACCCAAACCATCGCCGGGATAAAGTGCTTCACCTACGATGTTTCGACAATATCCCATATCCATGGCCTAGGTTATTCGTTCATTGAGGTTTACGAGCGACATATCGGTATGGATATTCGATTGTGGGTGCTTGCGACACCGATTGACCATAAAATTCTGGAATTAACTCTGGTCAGTCAAATGCGGCACCTCGTCCAGCCCAAACGACCCATTATAGGATTACGCTTCCTGCCAGTGCGGCTACGTACGTGGATCATGAACAGGATTACCGCTGCTGCCCAAATGCACGATGTACTGCAGGATGTTATCATTTGGGAGAACAAGAGCTACCGTCCGCGGCCAGCGCTCTGCCGTTCCGACGGACCCGTCGGCAAGTTTCGACGTTATTCTGCGCAGTTCTACCCAGATGGACAATTCGATGACCAGAACAACACAGCCAGTGGGTCGTGCTCTTCAGCCCGAGAATTTCACAAATAATCCATACGCAGGGTGTAACCCAGCGATGGAGCCACAATTAGGTATAGTGACGGCAATATGCTACCGGTGCACCACGTCCATGGGAGCCCCACTATGCCGGGCCACGTCTATCGGGTCTTCTGCGGTTTATCAACAGACTGGGGTAGCGCTCAGTGATTACCTCAGGGCATGCAGTGCAGTGCGATTGGGCCAAAGTGATGCTTGGTACGAGTCGATATGACTCCGAAGCTACCGAATGCGTAAGGGATTGCGTCACCCCACCGTCTCAACCCTGAAAAGGCCTAGTAATTCGTCGCTGAAAGAGTTGCTCTCACTACCGACTTTACCGCCGGAAACCGTATTCCAGTTCATAAAATGTGGGATTCAGGTGTGCCAGAGATTCCCGAAGCTTCGCTAGCTCTGATTTCGGTCCATGTACTTCAAGACGGAAAATATCTGAGATTTTGAGTGCTTCGCCAAGAAGCTCTCCGACATTATCCAAGTGTGCAAGCAACCCTTCTGCGTCTACATACCCTTCCCGACAATGAGCATGGTTGTGGTCGAAACTGAAACCGTAATATAGGACTTTCTCTTCCTGATTGGTCTTTTCGACGAATTTTTCACACAGTGCTTTGAACTGGTCCAAGTTCTTTTCAGGTATGTTGAAATACGGCACAATGGTACAGCAGGTGTCTTGAGCAGTCATGTTGGTGTTCCTCCAGTTTTTGGAAACTGGACTCAATTATACTACCAGTCCAATCTTCCGATCACCATAAATGGCAAATGGAACCTGCCTAGGGGCCACACTGTCACCAATACTGATGACATCAACCTCCTGTTCCATCAGCCCTCACCACAGAGAACCTTGTGCTTTGCTGGCTGTCGCCAGCACCAGCGAATCAGCTGTGATTAGTTGATCTTCATAAGTCAGTAGATCCGCAATTCGAGTATGTAGTGGAGGTCCCATTGCAGTACCGCGCATTCTACCAGAAAACGACTCCCCGGACCCGCCAGTCGTTCTCTCAAGGGTGTGTCGGCTGCTGTACGTTGTAATTCTTATCTCATCCAGAGGTCCAGGGGTGATCATGGTCACAGGATGACCCTGACCACATCCACGCCGGTTACCCCTTCATCCAATACGTTCACGCGCTGTCCCAGCCGTATCGTCTTGCCTATCACATCTTCAACGAAACGGACCGGAGCCGAAGCCGTATCCTATCCGGGTAGATATTCAAAATGCGGCAAGACCTTTTGGAAATCGGATGCCGCTGGCAATGAGCCGGTAGCTGTGATGACCCTGTCGGCTGATAATGTCATCACCTCGAGTGTCATCTGGTTTGATTATGATCTGCCACAAGATGTCCACTTTGGCGGTCAAGAAAGGCATCCAGCCAATGATCACTCAAGGCGCGTTTCAAGAACGACATGACCTTGGTCGGGATTGTGACATGATAACGCACTTTGGGACGATGGCTCTCGAGTGCATGAATGACTGCCTTAAGTACCGATTCAGGCGGTAAGGTGAATCGAGTATCTTCCGAGGAGTGCAGGCGTTGTTCCAGCGCAGTGTAGGTCGATTGAAAGATGCTTCCGGATTTGTCAATGTTCTCCAAAAATTTTTTCAGGGCATTTTGTCTGAATTGACTACGAATGGGGCCAGGTTCTACCAGACTGAAGTAAACACCACTTCCTCGGTGTTCCAGTCGCATGGTGTCTGTCAGTGCTTCCAATGCATATTTGCTTGCGTTGTACGGACCGCGGAATCGCAGACAGACAAAACCCAGAACTGAACTAATTTGTACAATGCGGCCTTCACCCTGTTGCAGCATGATGGGTAAAAGTCCATTGGTTAACTGTTGGGTACCAAAAACATTGGTCTCAAATTGTTCAAGCAGCACCTTTCTACGCACATCAATCAGTGCACCTGTCTGTCCGTATGCCCCATTGTTAATCAGGCCATACAGATTGTTATCCGTCATATTGCGAATTGATTTGATAGCTTCATCCACATTATTCTCACAGGCAAGGTCGATTCGTATCGTCTGGATACCTTCTTGCGTCAGTCTTTCAACATCTTCCTCTTTTCGACAAGAAGCGATGACACGATACCCTCGACGCTTTATTCCTTTGGCCAAGCAATAGCCAATCCCTGTGGAACAGCCGGTAATCACTACCGATCGGTTTAGAGGTTGCATTTTCATGGTATTTCAAGATTAGATTCGGATTGTATTTTCATTACAGCAGGGTCACAAAATGCACTTTCATCCAGTAATATCTTCAGCTATTATGGTTGATCATCTGAAAATTGCATTTTAATTGGCGGCCGGAATTCTATCTACCTGAATTCCAAGACGATAAAGTATCCGGCAGATTTCGGTTTGACTGGAATAAAATACTGATTTCCGATCGGAAAAAGATGATGCTCAACCCCCTGATTTGTCTATCTGAAAAGGTATGGACAGCCACGGTCCGGGCTGTTTTCATTACCAGTCACAGCATGGTGACCCGCGGCGAATGACCCATGCAAGAGTAAGTCGGAAGATCGATATCTCACTCGCATATTCAGAGTTCAGCGAATAATTGGTATAAGCCACCCCCCATCATCCGAAAACCCGTCAGTTGCTGATCTGTAAAGGTCTATAATTCGGTTGTGAGGTGCGGTGGTTGGCATTTTGCAGAATATCTTTCTGGGAATTATACTTTTCGAATCATAATCTTGTCACGTACTTGTGCCGCCAGCCAAATGACGGCGTTCAAGTGTAGGCGAAAATACAAAATCAAATCCGTAGAGAAACCAGATAATGACTGACTTAATGAACGTCGTAGTGGTCGGAGTGGGTTATCTCGGTCGTATTCATGCCAAGATTTATCATGAGATGTCGAATGTTGTGTTGGCCGCCGTAGTAGATACGGACCAACTGGTGGCAGATCAAATTGCGAAACAATACAACTGCCGAGCATTTTATCACCTGGAGGATCTTTTCCATAGTGATACTCAGATCAATGCAGCGAGCATAGTTGTTCCGACCACCCAGCATTTGGTAGTGGTTCAACCTTTCTTGGAACGTAAGATTCCTGTGTTGCTGGAAAAACCAATCGCATCAACCGTTAGTGAGAGTGAAACCATCGTCGACATGGCCAATCGGCAGGAGGTCATTCTACAGGTCGGCCACCTGGAACGCTTCAACGCAGGCGTGATTAAATTGGCGAAACTGGCCCAGAATCCACGATTCATTGAAATTCATCGATTGGGGGAATTTACCGGTCGGGCGACGGATGTGGATGTGGTAACCGACCTGATGATTCATGATATCGATATCGTATTATCATTGGTTCCTGCAGAACTCACCCGGGTCGCGGCTACTGGGGCAAGGGTTTTCACAGAACATGTCGATATCGCAAATGCACGACTCGAGTTCTCTAGCGGGGTTGTTGCAAATGTGACGGCTAGTCGTGTATCGCGGACCCGCTTTCGGCGGATACGGGTTTTCGCAGAAAATCACTATCTCGGACTTAACTTTACAGACCAACAATTGGAAGTCATCAGCCCGGGGGAACCGGATACGAACACGGGGATTCCAAAACTGATTGAGCGGCTGATTCCAGTGGAATTACAATTGCCCTTAAACGCAGAGTTGGAGCACTTCGTCCATTGTGTCCGACAAGGTGTCCCCCCGCTTGTCAGTGGAAAAGATGGACTCATTGCGGTTAAAGTGGCAGATTTGGTGAAAAAAGAAATTTCATTTTCAATGAAAAACCGATCATGACAGAAGAATTATTTCGCGAAAATGGCTATCTCCGGTCATGTCAGGCTGTCGTCATAGCCGTGACTGACAACGGTTTTGCCGTAGACCGTACGGTGTTCTATCCGGTCGGTGGAGGCCAACCCGGGGATACGGGTGAATTTTCTGGTCCCAATGGGACAGGTCGAATTGTGGATTGCTATCAGGAGCGGAGCAGTGGGTTGCACCTACATATTGTTGAGCAAGGGACCCGGTTGCCCTCCTCGGGTGACTTGATTCGATTGGAAATCGACTGGGACCGTCGATATCGATTCATGCGCATGCATAGTTGTATGCATATGCTTTGCGCCGCAGTCCCCGCGGCTGTAACAGGTGGTTCCATTGGCGATGGCGTGGGGCGTCTTGATTTTGACCTGCCTGACCCACCGAACCGGCAAGCTATCGAGGAGCGGGTCAATGAATTGATTCGTTCCGACGTACCGATGAGTCTTCAATGGATCACCGATGAGGAGATGGATAGTCAACCAGACTTAGTACGTACCATGTCAGTTCAGCCTCCCCGTGGGAGCGGCAGGGTTCGCTTGGTACACTTTCATGGTGTGGACCTTCAACCTTGTGGCGGCACGCATGTCGCACGGAGTGGAGAAATTGGTCCGGTGAGGATTCAGAGCATCAAAAAAAAGGGTCGACAAAATCGACGCATTACCATGGAACTAGCCTGATTACTGCAGATGGTGGGCTGGATGATTCAACCATTTGGCGGTAGGGTAAGTCCAGCGAACTCTGCAGACGTATTTATGTTGATAAACATATCCTGATGATCTGCAAATGAAACTGTGTGGTAAGGGTGCACAGCAAACCAACGATCAATCTTTCGTCCACCCGTCTCAAGGTAGCTTTTAAGACTATTCGTGAGCGAGGAATGTATGAGTGCATAAACTGGTTGCAACCGATTTCCGTCCGAGGCGACTACCAGCAGACAATTGTTGTCTTGCGCACTGCTCAGCATTCTCTGGGCATAATGTTCTGAAACAAAAGGACCATCGCAGGGCAGGGTGATTAACCAAGGCGTATGCATGACTTGTAGTCCGGCCAGCATGCCGGCCAACGGTCCCTGAAAGCCAACCAAAGTGTCTTCGAAGACTTGGCAGCCTGTTTTTCGATAAGCATCATGATTGCGATTGGCATTGATCAGGATCGAGCCCACCTGCGGTGTCATCTGGCTGACAAGATGCTCCACGAACGTCCTGCCATCAAGAAAAAGCAATCCCTTGTCGCGCCCATCCATGCGGGTGGCCCGGCCGCCGGCCAAGATTAACGCAGTGATGCTTGAAATGGGGTCCGACATGATCATCTATGGCCGGTCATATTACCCGGTATTTCGCATTCCTGCTGCAATACCGTTGATGGCAACCAGCAGGGCATCCAATGCAGCGGCATCATTATCTGCTCGAACCCGGGACAGGAGTTCCACCTGCAACAGATTCAGCGGGTCCACATAGGTGTTGCGTACCTCGACTGAACGTAGTACCACCGGCTGAGTTTCAAGAGGAGTGGTATGCCCGGTTACCGCCAGAGTCAGATCCATCGTAGTTTGGTACAGTTGCCGCAACTCTTCACCAAGTGCCTTTAATGCATCTGGGACCAGACGGGCGTCATACATGGCAGAAACATTGACATCGGCTTTTGAAAAAATCATCTCAATGGAGTCCATGGTGGCACTGAAAAAAGGCCAATTTTTTTGCATGTCGTCCAACAAGGACTGACTCCTTCGATCAATGGCGGCTTCCAGGGCCTTCCCCACACCCAACCAGACCGGAAGCATCAGACGGGTCTGTGTCCAGGCAAATATCCATGGGATGGCCCGGAGCGTCTCGATACCACCCCCCGGACGACGTCGGGAGGGGCGCGAGCCGATTTTCAGGTTTCCCAGTTCCTTTTCCGGGGTGGCCGTCTGGAAGTAGGCCACAAAATCCGGATGGTGTCGCACAATTCGATGAAACTCAACCAACGAATCATCCGCAAGTTGCTGTACTTCCCGGCGCCATTTATCCTGGGGTGTTGGCGGCGGCCGCAATGTGGCTTCGAGGACCGCCCCAACATACACCTCCAAGGTTTCCATGGCCATACCGGGTAGACCATATTTTGCCTGAATGACTTCACCTTGTTCAGTCACGCGCATGGTGCCATTCACAGATCCCGGGGGTTGCGACAAGATAGCTTCGTAAGCGGGTCCACCGCCCCGGGCCACAGTTCCTCCACGACCATGAAACAAGGTCAGAACAACCCCATGGCGCTCGCTGACCTTGACCAATTCCTCTTGAGCTTGGTAAAGCCCCCAGGCGGCGGCCAGCTTTCCTGCATCCTTGGCAGAATCTGAATAACCGATCATGACTTCCTGCTTTCCCCGGATGTGGTCACGATACCAAGGTAGCGAAAACAACTGATCTAGGCAGGATGCGGCATTTTGAAGGTCGCTCAAACGTTCGAATAGTGGAGCGATGGGCAAATTTTTTCGAAGGCGGCATTCCTTTTGCAGCAAGGCGACCTCCAAAACATCCGAAGGCTCTGAAGCCATTGAAATCACATACGTTCCAAGCGATTCTGGATTTTGCACGGATAACATGCGAAAGGTATCCAGTACTTCTTTGATCTCGGCATTGACTTCATCTTCACCCGGGAATGTAGACATCACAAGCGGTCGACGGCTCTTCAACTCACGTATCAGAAACGCCTGTTTTTCTTTTTCTGGCCAGTCCAGATAATTGCCCATCCCCAGATGTTGGGTAATGGCATCAATAACTGCTCCGTGTCGGTCCGCCTCCTGACGGATATCGAGCTTGAGCAACACAAGGCCAAATGCATCAACTCGTCTGAGAATATCCTTCAATCGGCCCTCTGCAATCAGTTCATTGCCGGTATCGACCAAAGAACGATAGCAAAGGATCAACGGTGCTCTGAACTTTTCCTTCTGAAGATACAGTTCTCCCTTGATGGGTGGAAGGCGTGTGAGCTCCCCGGATCTCACCGCTTTCAATGTACGGTCAAGGTGGCGAAGGGTGGCACGCAATCGTTTCAAAACACCTTGAAGTAACACACGATAGGGCTCAGCCACATTCGGACCGACTGCTTTCATTAATTCCGGACTCGCACTATCCATGGTGAGGTCGTGACACAATGCATCAATTTCTTTTAGATACAGTTTTGCCGCGCAAATACGCGAAATAAGACAGACTTCACGGGTAACTTGGGGGGTGGTGTTCGGGTTGCCATCGCGGTCACCACCCATCCATGAACCAAAGCGGATTGGCGTCACACCCAATGGTAACTGTTGTTGAGTGCAGTTCATTGATGCCCGGTCAAGTCGGCGGTACATCTCGGGAATCACATTCCAAAGAGATTGTTCCACCGCGAGCAGACCATTACGGGCTTCATCCACAGGGGTCAGCCGGACTCGACGAATTTCATCGGTCTCCCAGACTTCAGCCACGACGCGGTGAAGGGAGTCCCGAATTTCCTGCCGTTCCAGCCTGGACATATCCGGCTGATCATTCTGTGCCAACAGATGCTGGATCCTTAGAAACTTGTCTGAAACACTCCGACGCACGATTTCCGTAGGGTGGGCAGTCAATACCAATTCGATATTCAGACCCAAAATGCACTGATGCAATTCGTCAGGTCTCACCCCTGCATCTAGTAACTTATGAAACTCTGCTTCCATGAAACCGCTCGCATGCGTGCCCGATTCTCCCTCCTCAAACGTGGATGCAGCAATCTGGCGTCTGCTTCTAATCTGGTGATGTTGTTCGGCAATATTAGCAAGGTTCAGAAATTGGGCAAATGCTCTGGTCAATAATACCAACCGATCACTGGTCTGCTCGGTCAGCAAGGTCACCAGTCGGTCCACACAAGCAGTATCTCCCTGACGGGCATCTTTTGCCAATTGGCGGACATTCTCCACCAGTGCATACAGATCTTCGCCCTCCTTTCGGTAAATGGTCTCGCCCAACAAGGTCCCTAGTAGCCGAACGTCACTGCGCAATCGGTCATCACCGATATTCAGCGAATAGTATTGATTCACCTGGCTAGTGGCAGAAATCGACATGGCAAGGGGAAGAATTGGCTATCTTGAAATCAGAAGATTCTAACCTGATACATATTCTGCTGGTTCGCCGCGTTTATAGATCACACAAGAAATGGAATTGGAGTAATCCCTTCATCGTTGATACCCACAACCATTTCTTATGTGAGTCAATCAGTGACATCGTGCCATTCCGTCGTTCCCGGAACCCATCGGAAATATGTCGTACAGATTCAGAATGGTCGGGAACTTCCGTATTGAGACGCTGTACCAAGGCAACTCGTCTCGATGTGAGCATATCAAATCACCTTCGCAAAATCAGGGAATTCCACAGGCAAACCGGGTACAATCCGCCACTCGCTTATTTCCTGCTTCGGTTTGACCGGATATGGATCATTCCCACCCTCGTAAACCCATGCCGTTCAACTAGTTGCTGTCAGGATTCTTCCCAATCTTTATCCCATGTCCAGGATTGATCAGTCTCGTATTCGTAATTTTGCCATTATCGCGCATGTCGACCATGGTAAATCGACGTTGGCAGACCGGTTTATCCAATTGTGTGGAGGATTGAACGAGCGGGAGATGAAAGAACAGGTCCTCGACTCCATGGAAATCGAGCGGGAACGCGGTATCACCATCAAGGCTCAAAGTGTAACGTTGGATTTTATCGCGCAAGATGGGTACAAATATCAGCTCAATTTGATTGATACCCCCGGGCATGTGGATTTTGCGTATGAAGTATCACGATCCCTTCAGGCATGTGAAGGGGCATTGTTGGTGATTGATGCCGCCCAAGGGGTCGAAGCCCAAACTGTCGCCAATTGTTACACTGCGGTCGACCTCGGTCTCACTGTGATCCCTGTCCTGAATAAAATCGATCTTCCGGCGGCAGAACCACAACGGGTTCTCGCTGAAATCGAGGAAGTGATTGGTATCGACAACTCCGATGCCCTAACGGTAAGTGCAAAAACTGGGCAAGGAGTCGACCAAGTCCTGGAGCAGGTCGTACGATTGGTGCCGCCACCTTCGGGGCTGACCGATGTACCCTTGAAAGCCCTGGTACTGGACTCCTGGTTTGACAATTACCTAGGGGTGGTTTCACTGGTCAGGGTGTTTGATGGGAATCTCCCTAGTGCTCGCAACCGAGTCCGTATGATGTCTACCGGATTTGATCATCAAGTGGAGCAAGTGGGTATTTTCAAGCCAAAGCCATTTGAAATCAAAGAATTATCTACAGGAATGGTCGGGTTTTTGATTGCTGGTCTGAAGGATATCAAGGCCGCTAGGGTAGGGGATACGGTTACACTCTCCCATCGGAAAGCGAATGCTCCCTTGCCCGGTTTCAAAGAGGTAAAGCCGACCGTGTTTGCTGGCCTTTACCCAGTGAACAATTCGGATTACGAAACCTTTCGGGTGGCATTGGAAAAACTGAGACTGAATGATGCCGCCTTGTCTTATCAGCCGGAATCCTCTCTGGCGTTGGGTTTTGGTTTTCGTTGTGGCTTTCTGGGCATGCTCCATATGGAAATCGTGCAGGAACGGCTGGAACGCGAGTACAATCTGGAACTGATCACCACAGCGCCTTCTGTGGTGTACGAGGTTCGGTTGAAAGACGGTAGTACAGTCCACATTGACAATCCATCGAAACTGCCAGATCTATCTCGCATAAAGGAAATACTGGAGCCGATAATCCTGGCTCGGATTCTGGTTCCACATACTTATATCGGAGGAGTGCTGTCAATCTGTGTCGAGAAACGAGGGGTACAGCGAAACATCCAGTATCACGGCCGTCAGGTGACCGTGGATTTCGAGATGCCTTTCAATGAGGTAGTGCTGGATTTTTATGATCATCTGAAATCAAATACCCGGGGTTATGCCTCCTTGGACTATGAGTATATTGGCAACCGTCCGACGGATATGGTGAAGGTAGATGTCATGATCAATGGTGACCGAGTGGACCCGCTGGCCGTCCTGATCCACCGTGGGCAGAGCCAGCGCCGAGCCAGGTTGCTGGTGCAACGAATGCGTAAACTGATCCCGCGACAAATGTTTGATGTGGCGATCCAAGCGGCCATCGGTTCGAAAATCATCGCACGCGAGACCGTCAAGGCGTTACGGAAAAACGTGACGGCAAAATGCTATGGTGGAGATATTACCCGGAAGCGAAAGTTGATCGAAAAGCAGAAAGCCGGTAAAAAGCGGATGAAACAGGTTGGTTCCGTTGAAATTCCGCAAGAAGCATTCCTGTCAGTCCTCAAGGTGGATCGGGAATAGCACTTGGTTATGGGCATTTCACCATATTCTCAATCAGAAACTATCAGGTAGATTCGTGGATTTTTCTCTTATATTGTTTATTTTTTTAGTAATCACCGGACTGATATCTTATGGATACCGGTTCATGTTTGAGGGTCGTACAGGCAATGTAAGCGTGATGGTCGGTGCTGATGCGAAAGCACCGCAACAGGTCAAACAGCCAATATTGGTGGAGTATGCACGATCTCTGTTTCCAGTGATCCTCATCGTATTTGTTCTGCGTTCCTTCGTGGTGGAACCCTTCCGCATTCCATCAGGTTCCATGTTGCCCAACTTGCAAAATGGAGATTTTATATTGGTGAACAAATTCAGTTATGGGATTAGACTGCCTTTCCTCAACCAAAAGCTGCTGGACATCGGACTACCGGAAAGGGGAGATGTCATGGTCTTTCGTTTTCCTCAGAATCCCTCACTGGCTTTTATCAAAAGGGTTGTGGGCTTGCCTGGTGACAAACTCACCTACATCGACAAGAAATTGGCGATCAATGGTCAACCAGCCAAGATCGAACCAGCCGGGGAATACGACTACCTACAATCCAATCTGCGAGGATACAAGGCACGTCGATTAAAAGAAACCATCGACGATTCGGATCATTTCATTCTGATTGATGACCGAATGACCCGAACCCGGAATATGGAAGTCGAGGTGCCTGAAGGGCATTATTTTGTGATGGGGGATAATCGGGACCATAGCAATGATAGTCGGTATTGGCGCTTTGTTCCGGAAGAGAACATCGTGGGGAAGGCCTTCTTTATCTGGTTCAGTTGGAAAAGCGATACAGGGGGCGGAATCAATTGGAATAGAATTGGAAATGGCATCCATTAGTGGGTGAAACGGTGATATTCCTCACACAGAGCTTTCCATCCTGTGTGGGAAAGATTTTGAACCATGATCGGTCATTGCTGGGTGCATTCCATGGACGCTGAATTCTGGGTTCCTATGATCTAAGCTGATGAACGATTTTGGTTTGCTTGAGACTGCACTGAACTATCGTTTTCACGAACGGAAACTGCTCGAACAGGCGTTGACGCATCGCAGTTATCACAAGAACCATAACGAACGCCTGGAGTTTCTCGGTGATAGTGTGCTGGGATTTGTCGTGGCCAACTCGCTATACCAACAGTTCCCTATGTTGCCGGAAGGTAATCTGACTCGGATGCGGTCTAGTCTGGTCAAAGGTCATACTCTTGCGTCCATCGCACGCTGTCTGGAATTAGGTAAGTTTCTTCGCCTCGGAGAGGGAGAATACAAAAGTGGCGGATTTGAGAGAGACTCCATTTTGTCAGGTGCATTGGAAGCAATTTTGGGAGCGATTTATCTTGATGGAGGATTCAGCTATGTGAAGACCGTCATCCAGAAGCTGTTCCAAGACCATTTGACAACTATTGATAGGGATTTCCCCAAAGATCACAAAACACGATTGCAAGAGCGGTTGCAGAAATATGCCATGCCATTACCGATATACGAGGTGATTGCACAACAAGGGCGGCCACATGAGTTGATTTTTCACGTTTCATGCGAAATTGAACATCCAGACAGCCCGTTCGTGTCCTCTGGTCGCAGCAGGCGCCATGCAGAACAAAATGCCGCAGAGTTGGCATATTGTGCTCTGGAATCCATGGGAGTCTGAATCGTTTGCTGTGAACAGTGAAAGCCCTCCCCACCGATTTGGATTTGTCACCGTCTTTGGTCCTCCCAATGTGGGGAAATCCACGCTAGTAAACCGTCTCACCCAATCAAAGGTCTCAATCGTTTCGCGTCATCCCCAAACTACTCGACACCGGATTATGGGTATACGCACTTTCCCCGATAGCCAGATCGTTTTTGTCGATACCCCAGGACTACATTTCAACCAACAAAAAGCGCTCAATCGCCAAATAAACCAGACAGCCAAAGCGTCTCTGCATGGGATTGACCTGATCATCTTCATGATCGTGCATGGAGGTTGGACACCGGGTGCAAAAAGAGCCTTTCACCCGGTGGCTAGCCGAAAAGCTCCGGTTATTCTGCTGATCAACAAGATCGATCAACTCCGAAAAAAGTCAACATTATTGCCGCTGATTGATGAGAGCAGACACATCCACGAGTTTCAGGCCATCATTCCACTGTCTGCACGGAAAGACGACCTTGATCGCTTTCTTCTCCCCACCCTGATCTCTCAGTTGCCTGTCGGACCAGCTGGATTTTCGTCGGATCAAATCAGTGACCGTGGCCCGGGGTTTCGCGCATCGGAGTTTCTGCGAGAACAGATATTTGCCTTGTTCGGTGATGAACTGCCTTATGAATCCGCAGTAGAGTTGACGAAATTTGATCGATCAGACCCCAAGCACTGGCAACTCGAAATGATCGTCTGGGTTGAACGAGAGGGGCAAAAGCGAATTATTATTGGTCAGGAAGGAAAAGCACTAAAAACGATCGGTCAACGGGCCCGGAAGATGATGGAACATCAGTTCGGTGTAAGAGTCCGCCTCGACATCTGGGTAAAGAAACGAGAACGCTGGCGGGACAATCTTGCCATGTTAAGGTCGTTAGGTTATACCGACGAATAGCCCTGTCGACCTGGACGTGAAAGTCACCCGGCAACCGGCTTATGTGCTGCATACCAGACCCTATCGGGAATCCAGCTTGTTGGTGGATATATTCAGTCGGGACCACGGCCGCTGCCGGTTGATTGCCAAGGGCGTTCGGTCTCGTAAAAGTGGACGACGAGGCAGTTTGATGCCGTTTAAACCGGTACTTTTAGGTTGGTCCGGAAAAAGTGCCCTCCCCATATTGACTGCGGTGGAATCGACAACGCATCTCCCGGACATTTTCGGTACTGGATTACATGCCGGACTGTATGTTAACGAGCTCTTGCTAAAAATGCTCCGTCAGCTTGATGCCCACACTGAACTATATTTTGCCTATGAAGAGACTGTTCGAAGTCTTTCTTGCGGATATGAGATTGCACAAACACTAAGAATCTTTGAAAAGCATCTATTGCATGAAATTGGCTTTGGTCTGATCCTAGACCACGATGTAGGCAGTGGAAAGATCATTGACCCCACCGTTCAGTACGTTTATGCCCCAGAATCCGGTCCAGCCGCCACCTCTGCCGCGGGAGCGGGGTTTTCTGTTCAAGGGGCAACGCTCAGAGAGCTTGATGATGAGATGTTGCGATCATCTCAATCCCACGCAGAAGCCAAACGCCTGATTCGCGGATTGATATATCACCAACTCGGTGCCAAGGAGCTTCGTAGCCATCGAGTTTACCGCCAATTGCTGCGATATCAAAAAATGTTTCCTAACCATGGCAAGCGATAAGGCATGGCCCCATTTGATGGGGACTACACCAAGACCATGGGGAACAATTTTTGTCAGCAATCCACTCGATTCATACCCTCTTTTCTGATTCAAACTCTAGGCGGAACTTCACGGGCAAAAAAAGCAGTATCCTGATCTCATCTGGCTGATTTTCATTGGTTTCTTGGTTTTTTGGCTGTCGTTCAATCTGTCATATTTATGGGAACACCTCGATCCGGCTTGACACCGAGCAGTTCGAAGGCCCGTTTCTGGACTGCCGTGGGCTGGGTGACCAGCGTCAGCCGACGATTGGCCGGGCCCCGCAGACGGACCTGATTCAAGGCTAGGCTGGCCAAGTCGTCGAGCCGGGGACGGAAGCTGTGGACGGGCAGGCCCTCGGCCGTGACCCGGGTCGCGGCCTTGGATTGGGCGGCCGGGGACGGCTGGGCCGGGGCGACCGGCGTATCCCGGGCGGCCTGCGCCGCGGCCCGGTCATCGTCCTCGAACAGCATCGGAGCCAGACGTTGACGCAGGTGCCATTCCACATAGTAGGCCAGCATACAAAGGAAGATATGGGCACGGACATGATCGGCGGAGTACACATGGATCGGGCGGATTCTCAGGTCGCTCTTCCTACGCCGGAACGCCCGTTCCACCCCCGCGAGGCGCTTGTAGGCCTCCACCGCCTCGGCGGCTCCCAGCGTCTCGGCCTCCAGAGAGGTCCGGATGACATCGATGCCGTCGAGTCGTGCTTCGGCGATGATCCGTTCGGGGCGCTGGCGCCAGACCAAGCGGCGGTCGGTCACCTGGATCTCGAAATGCTTGGCGACCTGGTGACGGGGGATCTCCTGACCCACCCGGCGTTCAATGGCCCCCACCCCCTTCAGCCGGCCAGACCGCACTGAGGCGGCGATCCGCTCCAGCGCCTTGGCCGTCGCCCTCAACCGAGCCTGGCGTTTGCGCCGCCGTTCGGTCTGCAGTCTCGGATTCAGGCAGACGATCAGGCGTTCTCCGGGGAAGTCCGGCCCCGTGACCTCGGCGATGGCATCGGGGATCAGGGTTTCCGGCACGAGCGGAGCCGGCTCACCCGGGGCACCGTGCTGGAGTAGTTGGCGGATATCCGGGGTCTTCAGCGCCGAGATCCAGTCCAGGCCCGCTGGCTCCAGGTCCTCGCGGATCCGAGCGGTGGTCAGCATCCCTCGATCTCCCACCCAAGCCAGGCGATGGATGCCAAAACGCCGACGGATCTTGTTGATTTGATGGACCACCGTTTTGGGGTCGGCCGTGTTTCCCGGAAAGACTTCGATGGCCACGGGACACCCGTCGGCGGCACACAGCAATCCATAGACGATCTGCCGTTTGCCCGCCTTTCCGTCACGATTGTATCCGAATTCCGCCCGCGGGCCGTGGGTACCTTCCAGGTAGGAACTGCTCACATCGTAGAGAATGAGCGTTCCCCCCTGGAGATGCTGGCGGGCGAGATGGCGCTCAATCCCAGGCTGACGCGCCAGCAGCCAGTCGAGCATGCCCAGGACTTCGTTCCCACTCACCGCCCCCAGACCGAGCATCGCCCCGAGGCGGCTCGTCGCCGTCTGGGGTGACCGCTGTCGGGCGGTGGCCAGCTGGGAATCGGGCGACAGCACCCGGGCGACGATGGCGGCCAGGGCCAGCTGACGCTCACGACGGTCGTCGCGGTGCAGGCAGCGCTCCAGGCCCAGTGCTCGGGCCATGCCCAAGACCGCCGCGACCTGCCCAGGTCCCCAAGAGCGCTCCACCTGGATCAGTGGGTCGATGTCCCGGACGGCGACAGCGCCTTTGAGCACCGCCCGAAACCCCTCGATGACTTCGGGCGGAAACCGCGAGAGGTGGGCGACGGTCCGCTGGCGAATGCGGCGGCCCTCGCGCCAGGCTTCACGCAGGAGGATGGCGGGCTTGCCCGACCGATTGGGAACCGATTCGATATTGAAGGCCATGGCACCATCTAATTATGGGAACATAATGGATGGATAATAATCAAGTCGGTCTCAAGTGTCAATTCGTATCATAAAAATAAAACAATTATTTATTTAATTTCTATCGGATGCATTCCTCTGATTTTTCGAAATCTTTTCATGGGAACAAATATCCAGTTCGAAGAGTTTCAAAACCAGGTTTCCCTGTGTTATATCAAGGAGTTATGTGAAAATTCCCCACATGAAGTTCCGTCTAGGGGTGGGGCGTCTTTTCCACCCAGTTACAACGCAAGGTCCGCAGATTCCGACAGGGAGAATCTCTGATCGTCAGTTTCAGCTGGTTTATGTTTCCTCACAGAACAGCTTTCCTCATGCATGCTCCAACCCATACGCCTTAAGGACAATTCCGAACACTATCTTGTCTCACAACCAATTGGAGACCGTCGCTTCCCATTCGAGGAACATCATGTAGAAAAGGTGTTCGGTTACTCTGGTTGCAAATTTGTCTTGGTTAGATGATGCGATTGATACTTTTGGGGAGATACAAGTCAGTGATCGTTCCTTCGAAAGCTTCCGCTGCCATACCGATAGTTTCCGCTAGCGTTGGGTGCGGATGGACGGTCAAGCCAATATCGCTAGCATCGGCGTTCATTTCGATCGCCAAAGTGGCTTCGGCAATTAGGTCACCCGCATTGAGGCCGGTTATCGCCGCACCGATCAATCGGTTGGTCTTCGGATCAAAAAGCAGCTTGGTAATACCATCTTTGCGCCCCATAGACAATGACCGTCCGCTGGCGGCCCAAGGGAAAGAGCCTTTTTCATAGGGGATGTTTTTGCGTTTGGCCTCGATTTCTGTGAGTCCCACCCAAGCAACCTCGGGGTTAGTATAAGCGACAGAAGGAATCATTCGAGCATCGAATCCACTTTTCAGTCCAGCAATGACTTCTGCAGCGACTTTGCCTTCATGGACCGCCTTGTGGGCCAGCATCGGTTGACCCACGACATCACCGATCGCGAAAATGTGAGGAACATTTGTTCGCATTTGCTCATCCACCGGGATGAATCCTTGTGCATCAACAGACACACCAGCGGCATCGGCATGGATCTTGTCCCCATTCGAAGAGCGTCCCACTGAGATCAGCACCTTGTCAAAAACGTCTCCAGCAGGGGCATTCGGACCCTGGAAAGATACCGCGAGGCCCTTTTCGGTGGATTCCATAGCGACAACACTGGTCCCTGTCCAAATGTTGTCATATTGAGCCTGGATCTTCTTCAGGAGCGGCCGGACCATGTCGGGATCTGCGCCGGCGATGATCTCATCCAGCTTCTCTACAATACTGATTCGGCTGCCGAGCGCATGATACACAGTGGCCATTTCCAACCCGACGATTCCGCCACCGACAATGAGCAACCGTTCCGGGATATCGTCCAAGTCGAGAGCTTTGGTGGAGTCGATGATTCGGGGGTCGTCATAAGGAAATCCCGGAATCTGTGCCGGTTCACTGCCGACAGCAATGACCGCATTTCTAAAACTGACGCTGGTCTTGTCTTCGATACTCGTTATGCACAACTGGTGGGGACTCGCGAATTCCGCGATTCCATGAATCACCGTGATGGCTCTTTTCCTGGCCAACCCTACTAGTCCTTGGGTGAGTTGGTTGACCACCCCACTTTTCCATTGCCGTATGGCATCCAGGTCATATTTTGGTGTACCGAATGTCAAGCCCACAGAGGTGGCTTCCTCGACATCTGCAATGACTTGGGCAACATGAAGCAAGGCTTTGGACGGAATGCAGCCCACATTCAGACACACCCCGCCAAGATCACGATATTTTTCGACCAGCACCACATTCAGGCCCAGGTCGGCGGCCCGAAAAGCGGCGGTATAACCACCAGGGCCTGACCCAAGTACCACGAGGTCGACCTGCGGATTGTTATCGGAGAGTGTGACTGTCATATCTTCAAGTGGTTCGGATACGGGAGTGGCCACGTCTTCCACTTCAGCAGATCCCGTCGAAGACCCTGTGAGACTGTCGGAATCCAAGGGGATTCCTGTGGTCAGATCTTTCTCCAGCGTCAGGATAATATCGCCCTCGGACACAGTTTCACCGACGGTTACCTTGAGTTCCCGAATCGCCCCGGAGTAGGGGGAGGGTATTTCCATCGTAGCCTTGTCACTCTCCAGAGCCAGCAGCGGATCAGTGACGGATACCCTGTCTCCGGGATGGACATAAATTTCAATGATGGGGATATCTTGAAAATCCCCAAGATCGGGAATCGTTATTTCGACCAGTTGCATTTTGGCCTAGATCATTTCACAGTGAAATCCGGCGCATATCCGTCAGTGCCCGGGCAAGGTATGCACAAAATCTGGCGGCTTCGGCCCCGTCGATCACCCGATGATCGTAGGACAGACTAAGAGGCAACATAAGCCGGGGAGCAAATTCCTCCCCATCCCATATCGGAGTCATACGGGCACGTGACAGACCGAGAATGGCGACTTCCGGCGCATTGACAATCGGTGTGAAAGAGGTGCCACCAATTCCACCAAGACTGGAGATGCTGATACAGCCTCCCTGCATATCGGTCGGAGTCAACTTGCCATTTCGTGCCGTTTCACTGATCTGCCCGAGTTCCCGCGCCAAGTCGAAGATGGACTTTCGGTCCACATCCCGAATGACGGGAACTACCAGTCCGTTGGGAGTATCCACTGCGACCCCAATGTGGAAATACTTCTTGAGGATCAGCGTTTCTCCATTGGGGTGAATCGAGGCATTAAAGCTGGGAAATTTCTTGAGCGCACTGACCATGATCTTGAGTACAAACCCCAATAGCGTGATCCGTATCCCCTCCTGAACGGCTTCTTCCTTGAGTGACTGGCGGAATTCTTCCAGTTCCGTGATATCTGCTTCGTCATGATGAGTGACATGGGGCACATTAAGCCAGGCCATTTGGAGGTGCTGCCCGGAGATTTTCTTGATCCGGCTCAAAGAGACGGTTTCCACCGGACCAAACTTTGTGAAGTCGATGCTGGGGATTTTTGGGATACCCGATTCCTTTTGTGAGGAGTCATCAACCCCCACAGTGGACAGTTTGTTTTTGATCCAAAGCTTGATGTCCTCTTTGAGGATTCGCCCTTTGGGTCCCGTTCCATTGATTTGGGCAAGGTCCGCACCGAGTTCACGCGCAAAGCGTCGCATTCCCGGGCTCGCATGTGGGAGAGCACTACCCGATTTCTGTACCGGAGGCGGTAGGGAAGTAGGCGGGGTATAGGGTATTGATGCGGCAAGTGCTTGTTCTTCAGTGCCTTCGGTTATCTCGGCAATCGCCTCAGGCAATTCACTGGTTGCGACTGCATTGGATTCTGCCGGTGAAGGAGACTGATCATTCGAAGGTTCAAGCATTGCCACCACGGTTCCTTCCGATACCCGATCACCAACAGTAATTCTCACTTCACGGATTACACCGGCGTTTGGAGATGGAACGTCCATGGTCGCCTTGTCGCTTTCTAAAGTGAGCAGCGGATCCTCAATGTTCACCTGGTGTCCAGGAGCGACCAGAATCTCAATGACTTCCACTTCGGCAAAGTCGCCAATATCCGGTATCTGCACTTCAATGATGGACGACATGGTAATGTCAGGCTTCTCTGGGATTTGTCTTGTCAGGATTGATATCCCACCGCTTGATGGCATCGTCCACCACATCGGATGAAACCTGCTCTTGCAACGCGAGGGCATGCAAGCTGGCAATCACCACATGTTGTCTATCGACTTCGAAAAAACGCCGCAATTTCTCCCGTACGTCACTTCGTCCGAAACCATCTGTTCCCAGTATATGATAGGGTGCTGGCACCCAGGCGCGGATCTGATCCGCATACAACTTCATGTAGTCCGTGGCCGCAATAACAGGTCCAGTGCTATTTTCAAGGCACATCTGGATATAGCTCTTCCGCGGTTCGTCATTCGGATGCAATCGGTTGTGGCGGTCGGTGTCGTGACCGTCCCGTGCCAGTTCATTGAAACTGGTCACACTCCAGATATCGCTGTCGACTCCATACTCTTCCGCCAAGATCGTAGCCCCCGCCTCCACTTCGCGCAGAATCGTACCACTGCCAAGAAGACGCACCTTCAGGTGATTGCCCGATTTAGTAGTGCTGCGAAGCAGGTACATGCCTCGCAAGATACCCTCCTCGACACCTGTAGGCATTGGGGGATGGGTATAGTTCTCGTTCATCACAGTAATGTAATAATAGACACTCTCTTGCTCGGCATACATGCGTCTCAGCCCATCTCGGATGATCATGGCCAGTTCATAGCTGTAAGTAGGATCATAGGAGATGCAGTTTGGTACTGTGTTGGATAGTATGAGGCTGTGACCGTCCTGATGTTGCAAGCCTTCACCCGCAAGGGTGGTACGACCCGCCGTTCCGCCAATAATAAATCCTCGGGCCCGCATATCCCCGGCAGCCCAGCAAAGGTCGCCAATCCGTTGAAATCCGAACATGGAGTAGAAGATATAAAAAGGAACGGTATGCAGATCATGATTGCTGTAGGAAGTGGCGGCTGCGATCCAGGAGCACATGGCCCCCGCCTCATTGATGCCTTCTTGCAGTACCTGTCCACTTTGGTCTTCGCGGTAAAACATCAGTTGGTCCGCATCTTCCGGTTCGTACAACTGTCCTTGGGGTGCATAGATGCCAAGCTGACGAAACATGCCTTCCATGCCGAATGTGCGTGACTCATCGGGAATGATGGGCACCACGTATTGTTTCATCTCCCGATCCCGAACCAAGGCAGATAATAAGCGTACGAAAACCATCGTGGTGGAGATTTCGCGGTCACCGGAGCCTTCGAGTTGGGATTGGAAGATATCCAGTTTTGGCACTTGAAACAGAGGGTTGGAGCCCCTTGATCTAGCCGGCAAGAAACCACCCAAGGCACGTCGGCGCTCAATGAGATATTCGGTTTCAGCCGAGTCGACACTTGGGCGGTAGAAGGGGGCCTCTGCGACCTCTTGATCGGACAAGGGGATATTGAAACGATCACGAAAAGCAAACAAAGCCTCTTCTCCCATCTTTTTTTGCTGGTGCGTTGTGTTTTGTCCCTCACCGGCTTCTCCCATACCGTATCCCTTGACCGTTTTCGCCAGAATGACAGTCGGCTGATGGGCATGTTTTACAGCGGCGGCGTATGCGGCATAAATCTTGTGCGGGTCGTGTCCACCCCGGTTCAGCCTCCAGACATCCTCATCGGTCATGTTGGATACCATCTCACGCAATTCCTGATACTTGCCGAAAAAGTGTTCCCTGACATAGGCTCCGTCACGTGCCTTCATGACCTGATATTCTCCATCGACAACTTCCTCCATACGTTGCTTGAGCAATCCTTTATCGTCTCTTGCCAAAAGTGGATCCCAGTAGGACCCCCAGATCAGCTTGATCACGTTCCAGCCGGCCCCACGAAAATCGCTTTCCAATTCCTGGATGATCTTGCCATTACCCCGAACTGGACCGTCAAGACGTTGTAAATTGCAGTTCACGACAAAAATCAAATTGTCCAGGTTTTCACGACCCGCAACCGACAGTGCGCCGACGGACTCAGGTTCGTCCATTTCCCCATCGCCCAGAAATGCCCAGACCTTACGATCACTGGATTCAATCAGGTTCCGATTCTCCAGGTATTTCATATAACGGGCCTGGTAAATTGCCATGATCGGTCCCAGTCCCATCGAGACGGTAGGAAACTGCCAAAAATCCGGCATTAACCAAGGGTGTGGGTAAGATGAGAGTCCATCACTGTCCACTTCTTGACGAAACAGCCGGAGCTTGTCGGCATTGATACGCCGTTCAAGATAGGCCCGAGCATAGATACCTGGGGCAGAATGGCCCTGAATAAATAGCATGTCGCCAAGTTGCTGTTCATTTTGCGCTCGCCAAAAATGATTGAACCCCACATCATAGAGTGTTGCGGCGGAAGCGAAACTGGCAATATGGCCACCGAGTTCGGTGGAAATCCGATTCGCCCGTACCACCATTGCCATCGCGTTCCAACGAATAAATGCCCGGATGCGACGCTCCAGGGCATGATCCCCCGGGCTGTGTTCTTCCATATGAACGGGAATGGTATTGAGGTAGGCAGTATTCGCATGATAGGGGATATGAACACCTGATCGCCGAGCACTGTCGATCAGTGACTCAATCAGGAAATGCGCTCTGTGATGGCCCTCATTGGCAATGACGGCATTTAACGCATCCAACCACTCGGAAGTTTCCAGAGGGTCAATATCAGGTCGATGTTCGTACTGCATCATGAATCTTGCGCTCTTGATTCAAGCTATTATACTTTATGTGAGATTCTGCTTTCATGCCGTCGATTTACCATGTTCGGTGGAGGATCTTGTTACCCGCTCTCTCGATTTCGGACGCTCACTGCGACGCATGCAGCTTTCCTTGGCAGGTCTGATAATGACGAAAGGGCGATATTGTCGTCCCTTCATAATCAATTTCCTCCTCATGCACTGGAGAATGGTCATGCCGTCTGGCTACCATCCCCTGACCTAACCGGAAAGATCGCCCATTTCTGCTCGCCAGTCCACCGGTCGACCCCAGCGGCCGATGGCTGATCAGTTCGGGCGGGACGTCAGCCTGATTTCCCGGGAGCTGATGCGCCATTGCGTGCAGCGCGGCGATCGGCATCAGCCTGTCCAGGGGAAGGCGACATCCCGGCGCCGGGAAGCCTCCGCCGTGCCTCGGAAGATGACCCCAGAGCGCTGGGCGGAGGAGTGGCTGCGGGCCGGATGGGGCCCGGAACCCATCGCGGGTTGGGCTCGACAACAAGAGGAAGTGATGGCCGGCCGGGAATGGATTGATCAGTCTATCCGAGCGGACCAAAAGGCGGGTGGAGACCTTTACCGGCATCTATGCCGCCGGGGGGAAGCAGCCGAACGGGTGGGGAGGCCGACACGTGGGACGGGGTCTTATTCCCGGTCGGTTGGACATTGCCGAACACCCAGCAGATTGGGGTGACCAAGAGCCGGGACGGGGACTGGGAAATCGATCTGATTGGGGGAGCGCAGACCCCGGGCAGACCCCCCGGGACGTTTCCGAGACGCCCTTCACCCTTTCGCCCCCCCCCCCCCCTCGAAGTCGAAAACAGAATGGTCCTGAGGCTTGACAGGAGGGGGGGGGTAGAATGGAACGCACAGAATCCTGGCGGTTCCTAATCGATTGATGATAACGAGAGGAGGGGGTTATGAACACGGCGATTGAAATCGAGGCTCAACTCAAGGCCAAGGCCGATGAGGACGCCGCATTCCGGGCTAGGCTGCTGGCCGATCCGCGGGACGCGATCAAGGAGGCCACCGGCCTGACCATTCCCGAGACGTTCAATGTGAATGTCCACGAGGAGAGTGCGACCGACTTTCATATCGTCCTGCCACCAGCGGGCGGGCAGATTTCGGACGAGGCAATGCGTGACGCCGCTGGGGGGAGCGGAACTTATACAGACAAAGGTGACAATTACGCATGGTAGTGAATATAGCAAGTTTAATACGGTTCAACCTTCATATTGATCCTGAAGGGCTCTCTTGATTACTGATCAGTGGAGTGGCCCAGGCAACTGCAATGCGTGTTGGCTTCGTGTGCTTTCATTCACCGACTGCCCCGCGTCGCTGTCCGGGAGGGCGGCACGAAAAACCGAGTGAGTAGCCACTCGAATCACCACTCGGCGTGGGCCGACGGGTGACATGTCGGTGCCTCGTCGTCTGGTGGTGTCTGGCCGGAGCATCTATCGAAGAGATGCCCTCTTGTACCAAGCGCAGCCGGAAGCGTTTGACACGCCGCTGTGCGTGACGGCGCCCCATGAGCGGATTTTTCGGACGGCCCTTTTGTTTCTTTGTCTCGCGCTGCTGGCCTACGGTCTGCTGTTCTAGGGTCTGTTGGCCTGATCGGAATGCCTCCACGATGGGTGCGAGGACAATGAACATCAGAAACACCACATCCCGCATCTCAATGGGAAGAGACGGATGTGTTCCCGAGGGGAGACGTTACCAGGATCAGGCGACCCCCCGGCGCTCGTGGCGCCCCCATGCTGAGCACGGCGTTCATGTCGTTCCACTCGCCCCAATCCGGATCAATGCCCGACAACAACCAGCATCGCCATCCCGGTGCCCAGGGGGTGCGCGGTCGCACCCCCTGTCGGCCATCCCGATTCACTGTCAACGATGACCGAGCGTAAGGGGTCGTTCAGTTCGTACCTGCCGATTCATCAAATGGATCTGTTCCCGGCATCGCTGTAGAGAATCGGGTTGCTCCAATCTTCAAATACGATTTCGCGGATACCACAACTTGTTTTTTCCCCGGGATCAGGTATACTTTACATTCTCCTTTTCTCACCGACGGTGGCTTACCACATCGTTTTCGGGAGAATGTCCTAACCCAAGAGGAGCACAATGCGACATTACGAAATCGTATTTCTGGTTCACCCGGACCGGAGTGAACAGGTGCCTGCCATGATGACACGGTACCGTGAGATGGTGGAATCCGGCAACGGACGTATACACCGCGCCGAGGACTGGGGTCGGCGACGTCTAGCCTATGGCATCAACGACATCCACAAGGCTCATTACATTCTTTTCAATATCGAGTGTTCACTGGAAGTCCTTGAGGAAATCAAGCGAAATTTCAAATTCAACGACTCCATACTGCGTCACTTGGTCGTGCGTCGCAAGCAGGCCATCACCCAAGATTCGCCTTTTGCCAAGGCTAAGGCAGAGGAAGAAAAGCGGCAGGCAGAAGCTGACATGCAACCAGCCGGGGCAATACAAGATGATGCCGAGGCAAAGCCTCAAGAAGCGGCGGTGACAGAAGCAGAAGCCAAAGAGGAATCGGACACTCCAGCAAAGGACTCAAATGTTCAATCCACAGTTGATGGCGGGGGGGAATAATGGCTTTTCGACGTAAAAAGGGGACTGCGCCTCGTCGACCATTTCACCGTCGTCCCAGGTTCTGCAAATTCACGGCCGAGGGCATTCAGTCCATTGACTACAAAGACCTTGACCTTCTCAAGGCGAACATCAGCGAGACCGGGAAAATATTGCCCCGCCGTACAACCGGCACCAAATCCCATTTCCAGCGACAACTCGCCACTGCTGTCAAGCGGGCCCGATTTCTGGCCCTGATTCCCTATACAGACCAACATGACAATTAGGAGGCACTGATGGAGATTGTTTTGCTGGAGAAAATCCAGAAACTCGGTGACTTGGGTGATTTGGTCAAGGTGAGAAACGGGTATGCGCGAAACTATCTCATCCCGAAAAAAAAGGCCGTTCGGGCAAGCGATGAGGCCAAATCCCTGGTGGCTGAACGACGTCGAGTGCTTGCGGAAGAAAACAGCAAGCGACTGGAGTCGGCAAAAGCCCGCGCTGATCTTGCTATTCGGGAAATCGTTGTTTCCCGATTGAGTAGTGAGGGGGGTAAACTCTACGGTTCGGTTACCGTAGCGGATATTGCAGAAACCTTGAATGAAGCCGGCACTCGGGTGGAAAAATCAGAAGTGTCCCTTCCCACCGGACCCATCAAGAACATCGGTGAATTTACGGCTGAAATTCACTTCCATTCTGAAGTGAAAATTGACATTCGAGTCCTCGTCAATAGCGATCAAGAGGAAGAATCCGCTGCCCAATCGGACTGACTGGGCATAATTTCCTCAAAATCGACCCGATGATTACTTAGGGGGTCGGCCGTGGCATGGTGTCAACCCTTTTCGATAGAGCCTGCTGCGTAGCAGTATCCGGGCAGGTCGCCCCGTGGTTTTCGCGGTCATGGCTCTGCAGTAATTGGCAGCGTGCCGAATTTGGTGGCAGGGCGAATACGAAACGAAGGACCTTCTCTGTCCTAATCGGGCGGATATCGACCAGTCCACCGAGCGGCTTTGCGGTGAAGTCGGCTTTCCATGTGATCCGGCACCGCGAAAATCATTCCGCTGGGCAGCCTTCGCTCTACGACTTCCGGTATGTTTGTCAGGGCCTCGTGCAGACGCCAGAGATTTCCAGTCGCAAATTTCATTGATCACCACGAATCGAAGGGAATATCAGGTAATGTTAGCCGATATAATGACCCAGCAAGACCTAAACAACACTCCATGAACCCCGTCGATCAAATCTCCGCCGCTTCCAAGGTTCCACCTCAGGCACTGGAAGCAGAACAGTCTCTGCTCGGCGGTTTGCTACTCGACAATCGATATATGGATCAGATCGCCAACGAAGTCGATGCGGTGGACTTTTACGGCCGGCATCACCAATTGATTTTTGACGCGGTACGCGAGTTGCAGGGGAAGAATGAGCCGGCCGATGTGATCACGGTTGCAGAGTGGTTGGAGCAAAACGGAAAACTGGATGAGGTAGGGGGGTATTCCTATATCGGCAGTCTGGCAAGCCAAACGCCGAGTACGGCGAATATCTCGCACTATGCACGGATCGTCCGCGAGCGCTCCATCCTGCGCTCTTTGATTATGGTGGCCAACGACATTTCCACAACAGCCTATGCTCCAGACGGTATGAGCCCGCGCGAAGTGCTCGACCATGCGGAAAAGCTGGTGTTTGATCTCTCGGAGAAAGATGGCCGCAGACGACAGGAATTCCGAACAATCCAGACTTTGTCGGCCCTCGCGGTTGATCGGATTGAGAAATTGTCTGAATCCAAGGACCCCATTACCGGGATGCCGACAGGTTTCACTGACCTTGATGAGATGACCGCCGGGTTACAACGAGGTGATCTCGTGGTGATTGCCGGTCGTCCTTCCATGGGGAAGACGTCACTGGCCATGAATGTGGCAGAGTATGTCGCGGTGCAAAAAAAGCTTCCGGTGGCGGTCTTCAGCATGGAAATGCCGGGGGAACAGTTGGCGATGCGGCTGTTGTCTTCCATCGGAAGGATTAATGCGAACAAAGTGCGAACCGGCCGACTCAATGACGATGACTGGCCTCGTCTGACGACCGCCCTGGGACTGCTGGATCAGGCACCAATATTCATTGACGACACTGCGGGCCTGAATCCTCTGGACCTCAGTTCTCGCGCTCGACGACTATTCCGGGAACATAATGACATTGGGCTAATCGTGGTTGACTACCTTCAATTGATGCAATCACTGGAGAAGGTCGCCAATGAGAATCGCGCTACCGAAATTTCCAATATCACTCGCGCCCTCAAGATGCTGGCTAGGGAACTCAATGTGCCTGTGGTCGTTCTGTCGCAGTTGAATCGAAGTTTGGAGCAACGTCCGAACAAACGTCCCATCATGTCCGACCTGAGGGAGTCTGGTGCCATTGAGCAAGATGCGGATGTCATTTTTTTCGTATATCGTGATGAGGTTTACAACGAAACCGACGAGAACAAGGGCATGGCAGAAATCATTATTGGCAAGCAACGAAATGGGCCCATCGGCATGGTTCCATTGACCTTTCGGGGTGAATACACTCGGTTTGATAACTTTGCCCCGGCAGATGCCATGGAGTCGTATCACGCATAATAGTCGGCGCGTAACTTGAGCGGACAGGAAAAAGCAGTTCATTCCCAGGTGGAAAGCTGGTCGCGAGTGACGGTTCTAATCGATCGAGCTGCGCTGCGCCATAATGTGGCCCAAGTGCGTCGAATGTCAGGGAATTCGAGGCTTTGTGCGGTCGTCAAGGCCGATGCATATGGTCATGGGGTGCATATTGTGGTGCCAGCATTAATGCCATATGTCGACTCGTTCGCCGTTGCTACGATCGAAGAAGGAGTGATGGTTCGAAAATGGACACAAGACCATGATATTGTGGTGCTCTCCGAGTTCAACCATCCGGCACAACTATCGCTCTTCAATACGCACCGACTCCAGCCGGTCATTCATCAGCCGGAACAACTGTCCTGGCTTCGAGACCATGGAGGAGCCACTGCGGGATGCTGGCTCAAGGTGGATACTGGTATGCATCGCCTGGGCTTTTCGCGGGACCAGTTGGGACATGCCTATCAGACGATTGTTGACTGCGGTGCTCAAAAGCCGGGGATCATGTCGCATTTCGCCACGGCGGACGAACCGAATCACCCGAAAAACAGGATACAACTTGGCTGGTTCCATGAGATTGTCCGACAGTATAAGACGACTTTCAGCATGGCGAATTCGGCCGCTCTGGCAAATTGGAAAGACTGTCGATTTGATATGGTCCGGGCGGGATTGTTGCTTTATGGTGTCTCTCCATTCACTGAAACACCTGCACAGACCATAAGCCTGCAACCCGTGATGCGTTTCGAAACCCGCATTATTGCCGTCAAGCACTTGCCTCCGGGCAGTTCGGTGGGTTATGGCGCCACTTGGCAAAATCACACGCCCCGCATCCTGGCGATTGCGGGGGCTGGCTATGGAGATGGATACCCTCGAGAGATTGGAAACAAGGGGCATGCACTGGTCAAGGGTCAACCAGCTGCCGTTATCGGACGAGTATCCATGGATACTCTCGCTTTGGATATCACGGAATGTGGTTCAGTGACAGTCGGTGAACCGGTCGAGCTGTGGGGAGAACATCTGGGCGTCGCCAAGGTGGCCGTTTGGGCTGACACGATTGCGTATGAACTGCTGTGTCGAGTATCCGCAAGGGTCCCTCGACTCATTTTAAACTGATACTGCCCGACTCATGGCAAAAAATACGGTCAAAAGTCGCTTTGTCTGTAATGAGTGCGGAGCGGAGTCAGTGAAATGGGCGGGACAATGCAATGATTGTGGCGCATGGAATTCACTGACAGAATTTCTGGTCCAGGGGGGTGGACAGATGTCACGGTTTTCTGACCGGACTTCAAAGCCGCAGGTGTTACATCTGGATCAGGTTGAAAGTGCCGACCTGCACAGACTGCCTTGTGGCAGTGAAGAGTTGGACCGGGTTCTAGGGGGGGGACTGGTACCCGGCTCCGTGGTTTTAATTGGGGGCGACCCGGGTATCGGAAAATCCACTTTGTTGTTGCAGTATCTTTCCGCGATTGGTCAGAGTCACGTGGTACTTTATGCCAGTGGTGAGGAGTCGGCGGAACAGATTGCCGCCCGTGCCCGGCGTCTGGGGATTGATGGGGGCAATGTTCTCCTTTTGTCGGAAAACCGTGTCGAAGAGTTGCTGGAAGCTGCTACCTTGAAACAGCCTTCGGTGGTAGTGGTCGATTCCATTCAGACCTTCTACAGTGATGTGTTGAGTGCGGCACCCGGAAGCGTTTCTCAGGTACGCGAATGTGCGACCCGATTGGTGCGTCATGCCAAACAAAGTGGTGCTGCAGTCGTTCTGGTAGGGCATGTGACCAAAGAGGGGGCCTTGGCCGGACCACGGATACTCGAACACATGGTGGATAGTGTATTGTACTTTGAGGGCGACACGGGTAGCTTGTTTCGTCTGATTCGGGCGGTCAAGAATCGTTTCGGCACCGTCAATGAGATTGGCGTGTTCGCCATGACCGAGCAGGGGTTGCGGGATGTGCATAACCCTTCGGCTATGTTTGTCAGTCGACATGGGGCGGAAAACCCCGGAACGGCCGTATTGGCTACCCAGGAAGGTACCCGACCGCTGCTGTTGGAAGTCCAGGCTTTGGTGGATGACAGCAGTCTGGCCAATCCACGACGGTTATGTGTGGGTCTGGAACAGAATCGTTTGGCCATGCTGCTGGCGATCATACACCGTCATGCCGGTATTTCCCTCAACAGTTACGATGTGTTTGCTAACATAGCGGGAGGGGTTCGAATTAGCGAGACCGGCACGGATCTGGCCCTGATGATGGCGATTTTATCCAGTGTTAAGAATCGTGCGGTCGGCAGTGACCTTGTGGTGTTCGGTGAGGTGGGGCTGGCCGGTGAATTGCGCCCGGTACAAAGAGGACTGGACAGGCTGAGAGAAGCAAAGAAACTGGGCTTCGAACGGGCACTGATACCGGCGGCGAATACCCCGGAGGAGCACGTTGCGGAGGGATTACGTGGTCTCGAAATCATCTCCGCACGTCGGATTGACGACGCGATAGCGTTGTTTGATGTATGATCCAGTATTCAGCCTACTGACTTTTTGAAATAACATCATGCGTTCCTTTCGATTTCTCCTGCCGTGCCTCCCGGTATTCCTGGTCTCTACGATATCCGTCGAAGCCCAGACGGTCAGTCTTAAGACCGATGAGCAAAAATATGGTTATGCGGTGGGGACCCGGGTGGGGGCCCAACTCATGGATCAGTTCAGTCACGAAAATGCGGGCGTGGACCTGCCAGCTCTCTTGGCTGGAATCAGTGATGTCATCCAGAGAGTGGAACAACAGATGACGGATCAAGAGGCGATCGAAGTGATTGAAGCCAGACAGATGTCCCTGCAAATACAGGCTCAGGCCCGTGCAGAAGCAGCGGCCAAGGCAGGTGACGAATGGCGGGCTGAAAATCGGAAAAAGGAAGGAGTCACCGAAACGCAATCCGGTGTGCAGTATTCGATCAGCCACAGCGGCGAAGCCTCTGGAGTCAGTCCGGGGCCCGATGATACCGTTGTTGTCCATTACCGCGGTGCCTTTTTGGATGGTCGAGAGTTTGACAGTTCCTATATGCGTGGGGTGCCGGCTATCTTCCCGTTGAGTGGGATCATCCCGGGATGGAGAGAGGTATTGCAACTTATGCGTCCTGGTGACAAATGGAACGTGGTCATCCCACCGGAACTGGCATACGCAGAACAAGGTTCTGGGGCAATTGGACCCAACGAGACGCTCCTTTTTGAAATCGAACTGCTGGAAGTCAAAAGTCAATAAGAACAATGGCTACCCATCACACAATGATCCATCGATTCAGGCTGGCTTCAGCTTTGGCAGGTTAGTCTTCCCTCATGTCAATTCATTTTTCGGGAGGTTGAAATGAAAAAATTCACACTAGCGGTTATCTTATTCGCCACGACGGGTGGGATCGCCTATGCCAATGAACAGCAGTTCATGGATGAAGCGTCCGTACTCAAAGCCAACCCGGTCTACCGCACGGTTCAAATCAATCAGCCCGTTGAGGAATGCTGGAATGAACAAGTCCGGGTCCCGGATAACGATGGGTACGAGTCTCATACTCCCAAAATTCTGGGGGCGATCGTGGGTGCAGCCGTCGGTAACGAATTCGGTAGTGGTCGAGGTAAGGACTTGGCAACCGTGGCTGGGGCGGTTCTTGGTGGTTCCATTGGTAAGGATGTCCAAGAAAGCAACGCTCGCAAACAAGGCAGTCGAATTGTATATGAGAAGCGTTGTGCCTTAGTTGATCGGTTTCATACCGAGGAGCGACTGCTCGGCTACGATGTCACCTATCGATATAACGGTCATACTTATTCCACTTTCACCGATAATGACCCCGGTTCGACCCTGACTCTCAGCGTCAGCATTCTACCTGTGCAATAGACTGATCAAAGAAGGCATTCGAATCGGCATCTTGATCATTCGGCGCTACATTTTTTCCTTGATATTGCTGTGGCTTGTAGGTAAAACCTCTCATTCTATTCTGTGTTCGTGAAAGCGTGAATGATATCCTGACAGTGGTATCGGGGGGAATCCATGGCTACGATGAATCACCACATTGTCCACGACCAAGATGCAGTTAAACAGTAGGTTCCGCAGATTCTATTCGCGTGGGATATTATCATGGTTCATGCTGGCACTCGTACCGAGTCTGGTTGTGGCTATCGACCCGAATTTTTCTCATCGTCCGATAGTGAATGGTGAAATCCTCTACTCGAATACCGTCAGTATGGGGGCCATTGCACAGCAGATTCGCAGTAGCACGTATTGGAAGATTCTTGATGCCAGACCACGTCAGAGTAATGGCCAGTTACTCTATCGTTTTAAATTGATTAACAAGTCTGGAAAAGTCATGATTCTCACTGTGAATCCCAGGCAGCCCAATTTGAAGAAACTCGTACAATAAACGACCACATCTCCCGAATTATAGACATGGTACAGTCTTATGCGCATCCTGATCGTCGAAGATGAACACACATTACGTGCGCAACTGGTCAAGAAGTTTCGACAAGGCGGCTTTGCTGTTGACGAAGCGGCTGATGGGCAAGAGGCCTTGTACTATGGCAGGGAATACCCTGTGGATGTAGCGATCATTGATATCCGGTTGCCCAAGATGTCGGGTATCGAAGTGGTTCATCAATTGCGCAAAGACGGTTTCAAATACCCGATCATCCTTCTCACTGCCAAGTCACGATGGCAAGAAAAAGTGGAAGGGCTGGACGCCGGTGCCGATGACTATCTGACCAAGCCGTTCTATTTCGAGGAATTGTCTGCCCGAGTATCGGCGCTGATTCGCCGGTCTGCTGGATTGCCCAGTCCAATCCTTCAGAACGGTCCCGTTAGAATGGACACCCGCTCCCAACGGGTATCGGTATATGAGCGCAATCTTGATCTGACCGCTTTCGAGTATCGATTGCTCCATTACTTCATGCTGCATCCGGGTAAAGTCGTCTCAAAGATGGAATTGACCGAGCATCTGTATGATGAAGATGCTGATCGAGACAGCAACGTGATCGAAGTGTTTGTCGGCCGGTTGCGAAAGAAGCTCGATCTGGATGGTTCGCTCAACCCGATTGAGACATTGCGGGGGAGGGGATACCGGTTGTCCTTGCCAATTTGAGTGCGCTGTCCCTCAGAAAGCGGCTACTTCTGGCCGCCTCTGTCATCTTGGTGACATTTCTTGGCTTGGCGGGATTTGTCTTGGACAAGGCTTTTGTCAGCAGTGCTGAATTCTCTCTGCAAAATCAACTCCACAACCAAGCATTTGCCCTGTTATCCGTACTTGAATTGGAGCCTGATGGGGATTTCGTGATGCCGGAATTGGTCCCTGATGCACGGTTGATGGTGCCCTATTCTGGACTGAGTGCCTTTATCATCAATCAAGACCGACATCTGGTTTGGCAGTCGGTTTCTTCATTGGGAGAGGAATTTCCCCGCTCGATTTTCGAACCGGCGGAGATGGCAACTTTTTCACGTACAAGTGATGCCTTCTCAGGCCCCTTTCAATACATTCTTCCTATCACTTGGGAAACGGAGGAGGGTCTGGTGCAGCGCTTCACGCTAGTCTTGCATGAAACAGGCGACCAGTTTGTAACATCCGTTGCTAACCACCAGAACAAGATTATTCTCTGGCTTGGATTGGTAGGGGCATTTCTGTTATTCACGCTGATGTTGGCTCTGCGTTGGAGCCTGGCACCGTTGCAACGAGTCCGGCAGGAAATCGATCAAGTAGAGTCGGGACAGCAAGAGGGGATCACCGGTCATTACCCAACTGAAATTTCTCAACTGAGTGAGAGAATCAATCAATTTATTCGCAATGAACGGGCCAACTTGATTCGTCATAAAAATACGTTGGCAGATTTGGCACACAGCCTGAAAACGCCACTTACGGTAATCCAGGGTATGGCGGAGGGGGATCAGCCGGTTCCGGCCAGAGAGTTGGCAGAATATGTGGGTCAAATGAGGAATATTGTTAACTACCAACTGAATCGAGCGGGCCCATCCCACCTGACACTAATCCATAACCAAGTCGATATGCCGTCTTTAGTGGACCGGGTGTTTCGATCCTTGGAGAAAGTTTATGTGGACCATGATCTCCAGTTCCAATCCACTGTCACACCCAAACTCAAGTTCGATGGTGACGAATCAGACCTGATGGAAATTCTTGGAAATCTCTTGGATAACGCCTGCAAATGGGCTCGAAGCACGGTCTATTGCAAAATTACCCTGTCGGAAAATCCGCACACAGAACATCACGGGATTCGTATTGTCATCGAGGATGATGGCCCCGGAATTGATCCAGAAAATCGGGCAGAAGTTCTTCGGCGTGGTGTGCGAGTAGGTCAGCGCAGGGACGGACAAGGAATTGGCTTGTCAGTTTGCCAAGAAATTGTCGATGCATACCGAGGCAATCTGATGATTGGTGACAGCGCCTATGGCGGTGCAGCCGTTACCGTGACTCTGCGAAACCTCATGATCGACTGATCCGCTTTTCGCCGGCCTAGAGGTCAGATTCAGTGAGTTTCCGTACAAGTAGCCCTCACGAACTCGTTCGACAAGGCCACTGCCTTGGTTCTTGACAGTGTCATGGTCGCACTCTTCTTCGAATCGTGCATTGATATGGATCATACCCCCCGGAGAAGTTCATTGATACCTACCTTTGCGCGAGTCCTTTCATCCACCTTTTTGACGATCACGGCGCTGTAGAGGCTATGGCTGCCATCGGCAGCGGGCAGGGATCCTGAAACCACGACCGAACCGGGTGGGACTTTTCCATAACTGATCGTGCCGGTTTCACGATCATAGATTCGAGTACTCTGCCCGATATAGACCCCCATTGAGATCACAGACCCTTTGCCCACGATGACACCCTCGACAATCTCACTGCGGGCTCCAATAAAACAGTTGTCCTCAATAATCGTCGGAGATGCCTGCAAGGGTTCAAGAACCCCTCCAATACCGACCCCCCCAGAGAGGTGGACGTTTGCACCGATCTGTGCGCAGGAACCCACGGTGGCCCAAGTATCCACCATGGTTCCCGCACCCACCCAAGCCCCGATATTGACATAACTTGGCATTAACACGACATCTGGAGCCAAATAACACCCGCGTCGTACCAACGCAGGGGGCACTACTCGATAGCCGCCGTTGGCAAAGTCCTCGTTACTGAAATTGGAAAACTTAAGTGGCACCTTATCGTAGAAATTGGTGAATCCATCCTTGATCAGGCGATTTTCTTCCATTCGAAAGGACAACAACACTGCCTTTTTCAGCCATTCATTGACCTTCCAGCCCATTCCGTCAGGTTCAGCAACGCGCACCGCGCCACAGTCAAGCTGGCTGAGGGCATCATTGACGGCTGAACGCACGTCGGCAGTGACATTCTGCGGGGTGATAGCAGATCGTTGTTCCCATGATTTTTCAATAATTTTTTCAATATTATTCATAATTAATAATATGTATTACTTTAAATAAATACGCATTACCGAGTTGGAGTTGTTTCGTTTTGATGCGAGAATTGGCGACAATGCCAAATGCTATGTTCTTATCGATATTCTAATCCACCACCGAATCAGATAAGCTTTGATACTTAAGTGGGGAAAATACGAGGTTTTAGACACTGACCGGCTTAACCTCCGGCTCCTGTCAACCTCCCGTGATAGTCGAAATCAGGATTGCTTCCTCATCGATAGACGCAGTCCATGAATTTTCATGCATAGCACCATAGAACAACAAGGTTCTGCATCACCATCCAATATGTAATGAGTGAGTCTTGGACCCGCACGGATAGAACTCAATCCTGTCACCCCGCTGCATTCAAGTGTTGGAATCGACATGTAACATTCACCCCTGAACATTCTTTAACCTAGCAAGAGGGATAAAACAATGGCCATTTTTGATAAGTCTGACAAATTAGATTCAGCGGATTTTTCCACCCACATCACTACCATCGCAGAGGGGACCAGTGTGGTAGGAAAAATCGACTCCGATTGCGACTTGCACATTGCGGGAGAATTTGAAGGTGAAATTCACGCCAAAAATACCGTCAAGGTGATCCAGTCGGGTGTGCTCAAATGTACATTGAAGGCACAAAAACTGATTGTTTGTGGACGCTTTTTCGGAACCGCAGATTGCGACCAGATTGAATTGACATCGGGGGGGGAAGCGGAAGGAAAACTCATTTCGGCGGATCTGACCATTGACTCCAACAGTTTCTTTGAAGGAGAGAGTATCCGACGCAAGCAGGGGGATAACACCAAACTGTTGGATTTCACATCGGATTTACCGTCCAAGGCGACTCTTACAACCGACAAGGCCAAGAAGCCCGTCAGTTGAAATACGACTGACTTTCTTCATGACCCACCAAGCTGGTCTTGACAGCGTTGGCAGGAGAGTGGGCCCGGGTAGATCGGAATCATCCGGATTCAGGGTATGCGCCGGGCGATCGACAATCGAACCGGCTCCTTACTTCGGGCGGCGACTTCGATGGATTCACTTGTCAGGTCTCCTCTTTGGGCCATCGGGTTGCCGGAAAGAGACACTCTGGCCGTGACAACCACTCGTTTCTGGCTGGACAAGGTTCTGCCTTCGACCATGGCACTTTCATCATCCAGATAGGCTGTCTGGGGGAGATCGCCAACCGCCATTCGTTTGACCGCCAAGGGCAAACGAGAACCCTGGATGGCTCTGGCAAATACGAAGACTGGCGTATTGGGGTCCAGATCTGGCTGCAGTTCAGGAACAATCGAAATTTCCACAGGGATCCGGGCCGGTGCGGATTGAGCGGATGAAGTCGATTGGTCGGTTACCCGAATGTCTCCATTCGACATCTCGGCCGATTCCGTGACTGGCAGTGCCTTGAAGTGTGATTCCAACTGGGCCAAGGCGTCTGGATGATTAGCCAGCAAAGGACGAAGGCGCACCAGGTAATCCCTTGCCGACTCATGATCGCCGAGGGATCTTGAGCCAAATGCGCCAAGCCAGAGCGCGTTCACCTGGACTGGGTCCAACTCCAGCGCCCGTTCGATGCGCGAGAAAATATTGGGAGTGTAGAGACCACCGTTATGCATCAGGCTGGCATCTGCCCAGGCCGTCAGGATATCTGGATCATCGCCCACCAAGGCATGCACCTGGGCATAGGCGGCTTCTGCTTTTGCAAATTGGTTCAAGACCATATAGGTTCGCCCGGCAATAGCCCATTGATCAGCATTTTCCGGATGGCGTTCCAGGTTCTGCTCCAGCTTGGTCAACAGATTCTGGACATCCATTTCTGTTAGTGGTGCTCCGGCGGCGGAGTGCGTTTCAGTCTGTGCCAACCAACGCGTGTCTCCCACCTGAGTATAAATCCACCCAGCGACAATGGGTGTCACCAGCAGTAGACCGATAGCACTCCACCGTCCACGGGATGAGTGGTTCTGCAGCCGATAGTCCGGGCCGGACAGGTCTGCCAGCAAGGTAGCTTCCAGTTCCGTCATATCTCCATTCTCAAGATGAGTCTCAACTCCGGCTTCGTTCAGTCGTTCCCTCGCGATGGCCAGATTTTCGCGCTCCATATCGACCCGTACCACCTGCCTCGGACTAATCAGGGATCGAAACAGCAGAAAAAGACAGAGCAGGGTCAGTCCAGAGATGATCAGGACAAACCCGGTCATTTTGATTCCCCTGAGAGCGGGGTGGCGTCATGTGGTGGTGGTTCTCGGAGGAGGGATCGGGCACGCAGATGATCGTCCTCACTGTATCCACTGATAACAGTGGAAACTCGCCTGCGCCAACGCAGAATCCACCACAGGAGAAAAACAAACAGGCATACAGGGGATAACCAAAGAAAAGCCGTCATGAGGTTGAAGCGGGGTCGGTACAGGACAAAATCTCCATAGCGTGAAACCATATAATCAATGATTTGACGGCGACTCTTGCCGTCCAGAATCAGATCTCTGGTTTTTCGCCTCAGATCCTGTGCCAACTCGGCGTTGGAATCGGCCAGATTCTGGTTCTGACAGACCAGACATCGCAGTTCACGGATCATCTCTTGATACAGGGATTCCTTGGCGGGTTCATCGAAACCGAAGACTTCCACCTTGGCGATCAAAGGTCCGGACCAAAGAATCCACGTCACGAGGACCAGAGCCCATATTCCGGAGGTTTGCCGCCTGATCACACGTCGCCTCCCGCCAGCTTTCTAATCAGAGGTAGCAGGATGTCATCGGCATCGGACTCGCTGACTGGTCCGATGTGTTTGTGTCGAATCAGACCCTCTTGATCAATCACAAAGGTTTCCGGTACACCATACACCCCATAATCAATCCCCACATCGCCTTGTCTGTCAAAGGCACTCACCAGATAAGGATTTCCCCATGTCGCCAGCCAGACTTCGGCATCGTGACGGTCGTCCTTGTAGTTCAGCCCAACGATCTCCACTTCTCTTGACAATGTGGTGATGATCGGATGTTCTTGTCGGCAAGCGACACACCAGGAAGCCCAGACGTTCAGGAGCCAGACTTTTCCAGCCATATCGGAAGGACTGAATGTCGCCTCTGGGTTATCCAAGTGACTTAAGACAAAATCCGGAGCAGGTTGGGCGAGCAGGGCGGAAGGAATTTTTCTCGGGTCCAGTTCCAGTCCTTTCCAGAGCAGGGCCGCCAGACCAACAAAAACAACCAATGGCAACACAAAACGATTCATGCCGTCTGACTTGAAATTTCCACAAAATGAGCTTTCTTTTGGCGTCGGTAGCGTGCGTCGGTGGCGGCAATCAGCCCACCGAACCCCATCAGTAGGGCACCCAGCCAGATCCAGCGGATATAAGGCTTGAAGTAGATTCGTACCGCCCAGGAACCTTGGTCGTCCAGTGGTTCTCCCAACGCAACATAGAGATCCCGGGTAAATCCCGGATCAATGGCAGCCTCGGTCATTGGGCTTTGCTGCACAAGGTAGGTTCGTTTCTCGGGATGCAGCCGCCCAAGAAGGCGTCCTGCAGAATACACCTCGAATTCTCCCATTCGGGAACGATAGTTGGGACCGGTCGCATCCCGAACACCCTGGAATCGAAAGGTATATCCAGAAACCGTGAACTCCTCCCCGGGCACCATACGAATATCCTTCTCGATACTGAACCCCTTGACCATCGCCACACCGACAATAAAGACACCGACGCCAAGATGTGCCAGGTGCATGCCTTTGTATCCCCTCGGTATATGGATCAAATCTCGCAATCGCTGGCCTCTTCTGGTGCGCGAAAGCAGCCCAGCCAGGCTTTCCAGCACGACCCAGACTCCAAGTGCGATACCCAGCGCAGCAAAGAGAGAATAATGTGTCATCTTCAAGGGCGCCACCAACCCGATGAGCAAGGCCAGCCCACCGGGTATCAGATGATCACGCAAGGTCCGGGACCACCGATCACGTTTCCAGCGCAGCGTGGAACCGGTTGCCAACAACATGATCAAGGGAACCCCCAGTATCACAAACAGCAGGTCGAAATAGGGAGAGCCGACCGAAATTTTGGCGCCAGTGACCGCATCCAGGATCAGGGGGTAAAGTGTGCCTAACAGGACAGCGAAACACAGTACCGCAAACAGGATATTATTGATCAACAGGGCGGTCTCTCGCGAGACCAATTCGAAGCGGACAAAACTGCGGATCCTTGGTGCCCGCCAAGCGTAAAGCAGAAGAGAACTGCCGATCAGAATGCATAGAAAGATCAGAATAAAGAGCCCTCGGGTCGGGTCGTTGGCAAACGCATGTACCGAGGTCAGAACCCCGGAGCGAACGAGAAATGTGCCCAGCAGTGAAAGCGAAAACGCCATGATCGCCAGCAGAACACTCCAAGCGGTGAAAGCGCCTCGTTTTTCGGTCGCGGCCAGTGAATGGATCAATGCCGTCCCGATCAACCAAGGCATGAAAGAAGCGTTTTCCACGGGGTCCCAGAACCACCAGCCACCCCATCCGAGTTCGTAGTAAGCCCACCAGGAACCGAGAGCAATACCGATGGTCAGACACATCCAGGCGAAGTTGGTCCAAGGACGGGACCACCGGGACCAGGCCGCATCCAGCCGTCCGCCGATCATGGCGGCAATGGCAAAGGCAAAGGGTACCGAGAACCCAACATACCCCATGTAGAGCATGGGTGGGTGGATGGCCAGCCCAATGTCCTGTAACAGGGGATTGAGGTCGCGGCCTTCTGGAGGGATCGGGAAGAGTCGCTCGAAGGGATTCGATGTCAACAGCAAGAACAGCAGTATGCCTACCGAAATCAGACCCATCACGGCCAGAACCCTGGCACTCATCAAATCAGGCAACCCTCGGGTTCTCCAGGCGACGGCACCTGTCCAGCCAGCCAGGACCAGAGCCCATAACAGCAAGGAGCCTTCATGTCCACCCCATACGCCAGAGATTCGATAAATCAAGGGTAGTTGGGAATTGGAATGATTGGCGAGATACGCAACGGAAAAATCACTGTTCACGCTGGCCCAGGTGAGGCAGGCATAGGAGACCGCTACCATCAGCAGCAGGTTCAAGGCCAGTGGCCGGGCCAACAGCACCCAACTGGTAATGCCTCGCAATGAGCCTACCAAGGGAACCACCCCCAAAAGCAGGGACAGTACGAACGCGAGGATCAAGGCAAAATGGCCGATTTCGGGAATCATTGGACAGTGACGGTTTCAGCTTCTTGGTGATAGATGCCTGCATTGGCCTGTCTTAGCGCTTCGCTGACCTCGGGTGGCATGTAGGTTTCATCGTGCTTTGCCAAGACTTGCTGCGCAACGAAGGTCCCTTGCACCAGCGTACCTGTCGTCACAATCCCCTGTCCCTCTCGAAACAGGTCGGGCAGGATGCCGTCATAGTGTACGGTCACCACTTCAGAGGTGTCCGTCAGGTCGAACCGGACGGTCAGGTCGCCGAAGCTGCGTTGCACACTGTTATCGACCACCATGCCTCCGAGACGGAAGGTCACGCCGTTGGGCACTTCGCCAGCCACTACCTGACTGGGGCTGTAGAACAAATTGATGTTCTGATTGAGGGCGGTTAGGGCCAGCGCCACGGCACCGCTGACTCCCAGCAGTAAAATAGCCACTAGCAGCAGACGTTGCCGGCGCTTTGTCATCATCGGCGGTCTCCTTTTTTCCTGCTGCCATCGTGGCCTGCCGACAAGGACAGCATCCTGATCAGAATACGGGTCTGGACCAGCGGGGAAAAATAATGCCAAAGGAGAAGGACCAGAACCAGCAGATAGCTGGTCCAGACATAGAAGGCATAACCGCCCATATGCAGAAATTCAGCCATGGACGATTTCCTGCACCCATCGAGTGCGTCGTTCATGCGAGAGAAGTTCCGCCCGTAATCGATTAAAGACCACGGCGGCAAAATAGAAATTGAAGGCCAGAAACATCACCAGCAAGGGAATCAACATCTGGATGTCCATGGTAGGTTGGCCAAGTCGGGTCACAGTCGCCCCCTGATGTAGGGTATGCCACCATTCTACGGAGAAGTGGATGATGGGCAGGTTGATCACACCGATCAGGGCCAAAACGGCCGCTGCGCGGTCCGCTGTGCGCCGGTCTTCAATGGCCGCCGACAGGGCCATGAAACCGAAGAAAAGGAACAGCAATATCAACTCCGATGTCAGCCGGGCATCCCACACCCAGTAGGTGCCCCAGGTTGGCTTGCCCCAAAGAGAGCCTGTTACCAAGGCACAGAATGTCAACGTGGCGCCCAGCGGAGCAATGGCCCGCGCCGTCATATGAGCGACTTTGAGGTTCCATACGAGACCGACCCCGGCCGCACATGCCATCAGGGCATAGCTTGACATGGATAGCCAGGCCGATGGGACATGAATAAAAATGATTCGATAGCTGTCTCCCATCTGATAATCCGGCGGAGCCAGGACCAGCCCGAGATACAGGCCAACCCCAAAAAGAAACAACGCAATCCAGCCGCACACGGGTGCCCAGATCGTCGAAAAGCGGTAAATCCATGCAGGGGATCCGAATCGGTGAAACCAGACCCAGCGACGGACAAGAGGGCGGGTGGAATCTGAACTGACCATGGATGTCAAAAATTAGGCCCGATAGAACCCATTGTGTTCTGAAAATAAAATTCGATTTTACCAGACCGATGTGGGTTTTCCGCCTTGCTCCCAATCAGTTCAGACTGATCCGAACGGCCGCCGCTGCCGCCAGTGGGCAAACGCTCAGCGAGAACAGTGAGTATGCGGCCAGCAGTAACAGATGTGGTGTGGCACTCTGGCCCACCATGGCGGCTTGGACGGCACTCGAACCGAATATGAGGGCCGGAACGTACAATGGCAAGACCAGTAGGCTTAACAGTACTCCATTGCGCCGGATCCCCAGGGTCAGCCCCGCACCGACCGAACCGATCAGGCTCAGTGATATCGTACCCAGCATCAGGCTCTCGACCAACACAGTGATGGCGTTGATGGGAAGCTGCATCCACACCGCCAACAATGGGGATATCAGAATGAGCGGAAGTGAACTGGCCAGCCAATGAGCAACAGCCTTGGCCAATACCAACAGGCTGAGAGGCTGTGGACTGAGCGCGACCTGTTCCAGACTACCATCGTCATAATCAGGACGAAAGATGCTGTCCAAGGCCAGAAGCGTAGCCAGCAAGGCGGCGACCCATATGACCCCCGGGCCAATGCTCCGAAGCAGTTCGATATCCGCAGCCATCGATAATGGAAACAGACTGACGACTACGACGAAAAACAACACGGGTTGGATCGCTTGGCTGCGTTCTCTGAAGGTTATGCGCAGGTCGCGCAACAGTAGGGAACGAAAGCCCAACCAAATCGATGGTGGAAATGGTGTTTGATCGGACTTAGTCATGAGTCTCGGATAACCGAATTTCTTGTCGTGACAAAGAGTCTAGAAGTCGCTGATGACTGGAAAATATAAGTAGCCCCCCGCGATGGACATGATCTTGCAAGATGTCGTTTAACATGCCCATGCCGGGACCGTCCAATGCGGTCGCCGGTTCGTCAAGAATCCAGAGCGGAGCGTCACCGAGCAATATTCGTGCCAAAGCGACTCTTTGTTGCTGTCCGGCGGAAAGAGTGCGGCTGGGTCGTTCATGTTGCGGATGTATCCCCACGAGTTCCAATATTTCAGCGATATGGCCTCTTTTAGGGGATCTACCCTGCAGTGCCATCCAGGCGGTCAGGTTTTCCGCTGGAGTCAGCTCGTCTTTGAGTGCCGATTTGTGTCCGAGATAACAAATTTTGGAATGATATTCGGTGACAGCATGGCGAATGTCGGTTCCGTTCCAGCGAATGGTGCCGGATTCGGCCAATGTAAGCCCACAAAGAGTCCGCAAGAACGTGGTCTTGCCGCAGCCATTTGCGCCTTTGACCTGCAAGCCCGCCCCAGCCTCCAATGTCAGAGAAAGGTCACGGAACAGACACTGCGACCCTCGCAGGCCTTCCAGTTCACGGACTTCCAGTCTGTTATCCGGCGGAAATTTGAGAAATCGCTTCAATCGTCAGGAAAGTCGAGAAAGAGTCACAGTCATCGGGTCATCATCCAACATCGAACGTTTCTCATAGAGGTACAATCGAGGCATGATCTTGCATATCGATATGGATGCTTTCTTTGCTTCTGTGGAAGAAAGGGACAATCCGAGTCTAAAAGGCCGGCCGCTGGTAGTCGGAAGCCGACCAGAAGAACGCGGTGTGGTGGCGGCTGCAAATTACCCGGCGAGAGCTTTCGGCGTCTACAGTGCCATGCCAATGAGCAGGGCGGTCAAGCTTTGTACTGATCTTATCATTGTGCCGCCCAGAGGGAATATCTATCGACATGTTTCCGGTCAGATACATGCCATCTTACAGCAGTACACTGCGCAGATTGAATCTCTTTCCCTGGATGAGGCCTTTCTTGATGTCGGGGCTTCCGAGCGGCTGTTCGGATCAACAGAAACCATCGCTCGGGGAATCAAGCAAGAAATTCTTGATCAGCTCGGACTCGTGGCCTCCATTGGCATCGGTCCAAACAAATTCCTTGCCAAGCTGGCGAATGATCAGGGCAAGCCGGATGGGTTTACGGTGATTCGCTCGCAGGAAGTGCAGGGATTTCTGGATTCCCTGCCGGTCGAACGGATATGGGGTGTGGGAAAGGTGGCTCAAGGACGACTGCATGCGGCAGGCCTCGTCACCGTTCGCGACCTTCGAAAGACATCGCAGGGGTGGCTGGAAAAGCAGTTCGGCAAATCCGGTTTTCGATTGTGGGAACTGTGTCACGGAATTGACCATAGGCCGGTGGTGACCGACAGCGAAGCCAAGTCGTTTTCGCATGAGACGACTTTCAGTACGGATATTGCTGATCTTTCTGTGCTGATGTCCGTTGCGGCATCCCTCACCGAAGGGGTCTGTTATCGCCTGCGACAGGCTGGGCACCAGGCCAGAACGGTGAACCTCAAGGTTCGGTTCCATGATTTTTCCACGGTTACCCGTGCCTATCGCCTCTCGTTTCATACCGATAGCACGCTGGAAATCTGGCGTGCACTTCGTTATCAGCTTGAGCGATTGCTGGGCGATCAGACGTTCTCTGTGCGTTTGGTGGGTGTGGGTGTGAGTCATTTTAGCGACCACGATTCTTCCATCGGAGACTCTCAAATGGACATGTTTGAGTTATCGGAAAGGTCGGAGCGTCAGATGCAATCCTCCAAGAACCGCCAGGCAATACTGGACCGCCTGACGGATGATGTGCGTCTGCGATTCGGCAAGAAGCTTCTGATGCGAGGTCGGGGACTTTGAATCCGTTATTCCATACACCCGAAATTTCAGTCATTGGCTGCACGATGAGTGCGTCAGCATTGCTGTATGTGTTGTCTATGGAGGGGAGGAGTTTTTCTGCTTTATCTGACAGCAAGGATACCCCAATGGTCTTACACAAGGTCGAGCACCAGAGATTGAATTGTCACCTGGTAGGACGAGTCAGTATCATCTCCGTCAATACTGATCCAGACCGCTATGACATCGGCGTCGGTCGGCACGACCAGACTTTGATCGATTCCGCCTTCTGGATCGGTCATCAAAAGAAAATGCTCACGCCATAGTGACGTGGTGGGATGGAACCGCTGTTGTCCTTTCAATGAAGGATGCTGCCACGTATTGTAGAACTCCACCCGACTGATTCCGGTATCTTTTGGTGCCAACGCATACAGTTTTCTGATCCATCGGGGCGCGATAGACCATTGCAGGAAATTCAGTGTCTTTTGGCCAGCGTAGACCAATCCGATACGTAACCGAAAATCGTCACTTCCCCTTTCCCCCTGGATGTGACCATCCAGATTGATAGTGCCCTGAATCTTGGCCCGGACATGCAGTTTGTTGAATCGGTCAGGCGCTGATAACGGAAAGATGATGGCACCAGCTGATCCGTCTACCTGGACTTCCATGCCTTCCTTGAGGAACCGGACTTGATTGTTCGGAATATTCCGGTACGCCAGAACCTGCCATCCATCGGGTTCCAACGGGATATCCAGCGCCTGGAGAGACAGAGGAGCCAATGTGGCACAAAGGGACAAGGCCCGGATAGGATTTCGATACCGCATAATAGCTTAGGGTGTTCTGGGTCGGTGTTGGCGAGTGGGATTCAAACAAGATTGCCGATTCCTGACTTGCAACAGGGAATCGTGCGTTGGTGGCCGGCAGCCCATAAAACAAACCATGCAGTTTCCGATGACAGCGAGTGACCGATGAATGGAGCAGACGTGGTGGATTGAATTTCCGGGTCAGCGGTCAATGACCAGGGTTTATGTCCTTTTCGCCAAGAACCGTTCGAATAGACCAGGGTGGATGGTATGGAGATGTTGACGATGTTTTAATCCTTCGTCATCCAAATCCGCATGTCTAATCAGGTTTAGTACGGCATTGAATGCACATGATGGCGGACCGTCTCATGGACAAGGTTCCAGTACAGTAGCCAAGCCGGGTTCTTCCATTAACATCCAGGCCGGGAACCATTCTGATGTTAATTCTGGTTCCATTTCCGGTTCTTGGGAAATTAACCACACTGATACAGCTTCTGATCCGGGATGTCCTTATTTTCAATCATTTCCTTGAATATGAGGGGAGCGAGCCGACAGAGCAAAAACCATGATGATATGGCGTTAGCCCGGTTGTGCAGCCGATAATCCGCATCGGCAAAGCGGATCAGCAATGCTGGTTGACTGGTGTAGTCAGGCACCTGCACAATGCAACGCTTCACCCGGTTCCAATGGCGCCCTTCCCAATATGCCCTGGAAGCATGACGGTTAGGGTGGTTCGGATCAAATTCCAATGATTCCAGTGCTTGGCCAATGTTTTTCCAAATGGATGACAAGTATTGGTGTTGGTACATGCCGAGCAATCCTCTTGCGGCAGGCTGCCATTCATGATCCATGCGTTCCATGAATTCCAGTCCTTGTTCCACATTGACGGGGACTGGCAACTCCAGAACTCTGGTCAGCACCATCGCAAATTGGTGCTGGTGATCATCGATTTCCCTTCCATGATGCCGGTCCAGCAGTTGACGTGTTTGCCCGACATCGCCCCGAAGCAGTGACTTGACCAGATCATCAATCACAACATCAGGGACGCCATGGGTGAAAATGTCAACTTGATCATTCACAAGCGAAGCCGAAATACTGGGTGTTGATCGAGACGTAAGAGACCCTGACGGACGTGATATGACGAGGGCTATAACAACCTGTTGGAATCACTGCGAACCGATTCCAAAACCAAGACATAGGGTCGAGAACTGCCAGGTTGGCCATATCGATGGGTCACGGAATGCCATTCGTTGAAGAGCCGTAATCGATCCATCATGAGATTCGCCGTGCCGGTTGTCAATCTGGACTGTATGGGTGGATGGATGCGTGGTTTACAGACGTCCATTCTCACTTGATGATGGAAATCCATGTTGGTTCCGGTCGCTTGGAGCCGGTTCCTGGACCCGCAGACGGTCTTCTGATGGAGGTGCGGATTGGCTTGGAATGTGTCCAGATCCTAGGGTGGAAAAACTGTCTTCCTCGGAAGAATCCAAGGCCAGATTGTCGATAAGACGCACTCCGCCGACCCAGGCGGCCACTAGAGCCCGACCCTGACTCAATGTCCCCCTCGGGGTCTTTGCGGTCCAATGGCTCGGGTCTCGGATAGCCGTATATTCTAACCGAATCCCGGGGATGGAAAGCGTTTGCCTCATCAAATCCTCCAGAGTTTCAGGATCTTTCATCCCACTGCGCCAGGCATCAGACGCTCTCTGAAGCGCCTTGAACAGCATCCGGGCCAATACCCGGTCCTCTGCATTCAGGTGCAAGTTACGAGACGACAGCGCAAGCCCCCCGGGTTCCCGGACCGTTGGGCAAACAATGACGGTGATGTTATCCATTTGTGCTGCAATCTGACGCACCAGCAGGGATTGCTGAAAGTCTTTCTCACCAAAGTAGGCACGGCAGGATCCGACCGTTTGGAACAAGCGCTCCACGATGGCCTGCACCCCATCTAAGTGGCCAGGTCGAAAATCAGCTTCCAGCCCGGTGATGGCCGGTAAGGGTTGAACCGGAGCCAATTGACTGATGTCCTGAATGTCAGGAAAGAAAGTCTCGAGAGTCCCTGTGAAAGCCATAAGGCACCCAGTGGTCTCCAGGAGATTCAGGTCTTCCTGCAGCGTGGTGGGGTAATGCTCAAAATCCCGTTGCGAATTAAACTGCAATGGATTGACAAATATGCTGGCACAGCTTGCGTCGTTTTGTGACACTGCTTTGGCTACCAAGGAGCGGTGTCCATCATGCAGTGCCCCCATGGTCGGCACAAAGCCGATGGAACATCCTTCTTGTCTTCTTCGGTCACACCAATGACGCGCTTCCCTTGGCGTATTGAAAAAGTTCAGCATGATCCTATGGGGGAACGTTCGCTGATCCAGTCCCACAGTGCCGAGGGGTGCGACAGGACTGCAGAGGCCCCCCATAAGGTGGGGTCATCATCCGACTGGATATAGCCCCATGCAGCAGCCACTGCATCCGCCCCGGCAGACCGGGCAGCCATCACATCTCGTTTATCATCGCCTATCATCAGCGTCTTCTTCGTGCTGACTCCAATGGTTCTGCATGCCATCCACACGGGGTCCGGCCATGGTTTGGGACGACTCGCACTGTCACTGCATATCATGCAAGCTGGACGATTCCGCATGCCTAGATTGCGTAGCAGTCGGTCCGTCAGATAGGTGGGTTTGTTGGTGACGATACCCCATGGTATGGACATGGTTTCCAGTTCTTTGAGAATCTCGTCCATACCATCAAACAATCGGGAATACTGGCTGATATTGGATTCATAGGCGATCAGATAGCGGCGCCAAAGTACATCGGCTTCGTCACTGTCTGGTGACAGGCCATAAGCCTTGCTGATCAACTGGAGTCCGCCTTGCGATACCCAAGGACGAAGGGTGTGCATTGGAATCGGTGCTAGACTGTCTTCTTTCCGTATGATATTGACAGCGTTGATCAGGTCCCTCGCGGTATCCAGCAACGTCCCATCCAAATCGAACAAAATCGCATCGGGCAACCGGGTGTTTGAAACATATGTCATTTCGTGCTCAATCGGCAGTCGTGTGAATCATATAGTTGACATCGACACCCGGCGCCAGCCAATACTTCCGGAACAGGGGGTTGTAATGTAAGCCAGTCATTTCCGACACGCGTAATCCCGCCTGATCACACCAGTGACATAGCTCGGAAGGTTTGATAAATTTTTCATACTGATGTGTACCCTTGGGAAGAAGCCGCAAGAAGTATTCAGCACCAACAATCGCGAACAGAAAGGATTTTGGGTTACGGTTGATCGTAGAGAAGTAAATCGCCCCCCCCGGCCTGGTCAGGGACGCACAGGCAGTCACCACACTTGCCGGGTCCGGCACATGCTCCAGCATTTCCAGGCAAGTCACCACATCATATTCACCTGCTTCCGATTCGGCCAGCTCTTCGGCGGTAATTTGACGATAATCCATTTCTACGTTCATTTCCATCGCATGCGCTCGGGCAACATTGAGTGGTGCCTCGGCCAAATCGATGCCAGTCACCCGGGCACCTTCCCTGACCATGGCTTCACTCAATAGTCCACCACCGCATCCCACATCCAGAACACGCTTTCCATTCACCGGTGAGCGCTCATTAATAAATGTCAGACGCAATGGGTTGATTTGATGGAGTGGTTTGAACTCAGAATCAGGATCCCACCAGCGACTAGCCAGTTCGGAGAACTTCTCGATTTCCCCTGCATCTACATTGTCATAGGTCATGCCTATCATTCCAATTGCAACATATTGAAAAAATGGTGCCACAACCGTCCTCGGGCTATTGCCTTGAGATACGATTTCGAGTGCACATTAGCGATCATGGTCATCCTGTCAATATTTGTATCGCTTCAATCAACCAGCAAACGAATATTCGGATTCACTCGAAATGCCAAGGCGATACCAGAACATTCGTCGGCTTGTCCCGGATTTAACCAACTAATCTCCATGTGGTGATACTTACAAGCCCTTAGCATAAGAGATTGGATGTTTATCTTGTGTATTAGATGGGGTTAATTTTTCGTGACCATGAGAGAAGTGGGTATCTGACCGGTTCCCCAAATTGAATGTTATCTACAATGAGCCAGAATGAGCCAGAATGAGCCAGAATGAGCCAGAATGAGCCAGAATGAGCCAGAATGAGCCAGAATGAGTGGAGGATTGATTTACATGGGTTTCCAGCGCGCCCCGCGACCATATCCGGCCAATTCAACTAAGTGTTGCGACTTCAAAATGGCGAGGTCTTCGCGTATGCGCCTTTGGGTTGTTTGCTGTCCTGCCAATGACTGAACCTCTCTCAGCGACAGAGCGCGGTCAGAATCTCGCAACAATTGGAGAATGGCACGTTGTTGATTTGTCAGGTCGGCTTCAAGTGGCCGAATAGATGCGCCATGATGTTTTCGAAAACAGACCGTCACGCAGTCACCGGATTGATTGATTTCGGGACGGGGAAGTCCTGCGAATGTCGACAGCTCTGCCATCCTGATAGTCCCTCGTCCCCATTCCTCAATCAGTCCCCGTCGATAGAACGTTCTGGCGATCATCGGGTTCCAGGGACGGGACTCGTGTCGGGTGAAAAGATCGGCAGGGGTCAGTCCAAAGTGCAGGGGGCCGGTTGACGTTATCTCCAAACGATCATCGTAGACAGCCAATCCAATTGAGCCACCCCCGAGTGCGTAATCCCGATGGCAGAGTGCATTGGACAAAGCCTCGCGAATTGCCAGGGGAGGGTAAAGGGGCTCATCAATTCTGGCCATGCGTCCCGATTCAAACCGGCTGGTGATGGGCAGGGTTTCCCGAAGGAATCGCTCAGCATTGGCAAGCAGCGAGAAAGCATGTCCATAAAACTGCCGGTTATCCATAAATTCGGAACGGTCTAGACCACGAAAGCGAGCGATACGCAACAGGCATTGCGGCATATCATACTCGATATGCTCCATGTTACCGAACAGCACCACCGCAGCTCGAAACAGGACCCCTTCTCGAAGCAACCCCAACCCCATCAGCAAGTCTTCAGGTTCACGGGTACCCGGTTCGTTCAGGCGACCAATACGGACTGCCTCAGCAACCGTATTACGAACTTCTGCCACATCAAGATCATCAATCGACCATCCCCTGGCGATCTGGTTTTCCCAACGCCTCTCACTGTGCATACGCTCAAAGAGAATACAGTTATGTTCTTCCGCAGACATACTTTGCGTTGTGTTGCCAACCCGAAGGTAAGCAGTTCCACGATACCGGTAAGGCGCCACAGTTCCGGGACTCACGCGTATCACAATCACTTCCAAATTGCAGTCTAATCTAACCCTCTCGATTTCAGGGAATGCGGGTGGGTCAATCCGTTGTAATTCGGCACTGATTTCCTCGATGGTTTGCTCCGAGACCTGCTGTCCTGCGATATGACCGTCTGGTGCCACACCGAAGAACACAAATCCCCCACGCTGGTTCAACATGGCACAGACGGTTGCTGCGGCCTCGCGCCGAGTTCCGGTGGTGGCTTTGCACTCAATTGTATCCGACTCACCAGCAGCCACGATCGCGGAAATCTGATCAAGTGTCATCTAACACAGACCATTGCAGCACTTTTACTCCGAATAGGTTGATTGAGAAGGCATATATACTCAGTGTAAAGTCTATCGGTAAGCAAAATCTTCTCCAGAATGACAAAATTTTCGGAGGAGCCCTGAATGGATATAAACAATGTGGTGGCGAGCATCAGAACATTGAGAAAATACAAAGGAGTAGGGTTTCCATTACCTATTGATTCATAGGCTGGGCTCGGTCACCGAGCTGACAAATTCATCAAATTGTGTCGCAGGTCATGTCATTGGACAAGATGAAAATCATGATTTTGACGATTTGGCCTTTGCGGCAATTCGGACCCCCCACTGCCTAGCGTCGGCCAGAATACGTTGCTCATCTAGCCGGGTATGTTTTCTGCCTTTTAGAACCTGAAATCCGCCGATCCAGACATCACTGACCTGATGACTGGCACAGCCATAAACCACTTGGCTGATAGGGTGGTAAATGGGTTGGGATGTTGCAAAAGAAAGATCAATCGCCACCAGATCAGCCAGTTTCCCGGTTTCGATAGATCCAATACGATCTTCCAGCCCGAGCGATTTCGCCCCCCCCATGGTGGCACACCAGAGGGATTGGGAGACGTTCATAGCCGAAGGATTACCGGAAACGCCCTTGGCCAGAAGTGAAGCTGTCTGCATCTCGTCAAACATATCCAGATCATTATTACTGGATGCTCCATCGGTTCCGATGGCCACATTCACGCCCGCCTGGAGCAGGGAGTCGACACGACACATTCCACTGGCCAGTTTAAGGTTGGATTGGGGGCAGTGGATCACATGGACTCCCCGAGATGCAATATGCTCGATTTCAATCTCCAGCAGCTGGGTCATATGGACTGCCTCCAGACGCGGACTGACAAGACCCAACCTGTCCAACCTCTCCAGGGGGCGAATGCCAAAACGTGCGTTGGATTCATTGATTTCCTGCTCTGTTTCGTGGAGATGAATATGAACCTGACAATCGAGTTCTTCGGCCAAAGTGGCAATTTTCTCCAGACTTTCATCAGCCACAGTGTAAGGCGCATGGGGGGCAAAGACCGCACTGATCAGGTCGGAATGACGTAACGAGTCCCACGTTTCCAGCCCCCGTTCCAAATATTCGGACGGCGAGGAGGCCCAAGCAGAGGGCATTTCAATGACGATCATCCCCACCGTAGCGCGCATACCTGCTTCCTGTGCTCGGGTGGCAACCGTATCAGGAAAAAAATACATATCCTGAAAGCAGGTGGTTCCCCCCCGCACCATCTCCAGCATCGCCAAGTCAGTCCCCACTGAAACAAAGTCCGGACTGGTCCAGTGCGACTCGGCGGGCCAGATGTGTTCCGTCAGCCATTGCATGAGTGGCAGGTCATCGGCATACCCCCGATACAGTGACATTGGCGCATGCGTATGGGCGTTGACGAGTCCGGGAATAAGTATATGTTCATCCAGATCCACAATATCGTCCGATGACCATGCCTCAAGGATCTCGGAGCGGGTACCGACCGCAGCAATCCTGTCCCCCAGGATGACAATGGCATGGTTCTCCAGTGTCGTGGCGGAATCCCGATCGTCCTGACTTGATAACGGGATGACCCAGTGTGGCAAGAGAATTTGATCCGCTTCATTCATGGTTGTACTTTCCGACCAGGGTCTGCAGATATGTTGGCAAAACTCTTACTATCAAAAAGCCGACTGCAGAATTTTCAATAAGTGCCCCAGGTGCGAGGTGTCCTTGGGTTTCCGGTCCAGTGAATACAGTCACACTGAATGTTTCGTGTCGGAGCCCGATGCCCTGCATCCACTTCGCGGGGTACTCTTATAGCATCAAGTGTGATGGCATCATGAATCGATATGCAGGGAAAAGGTATACATAGGCTACCATGTTGGTGCCAATGGTACCGGATAATCTGATTATCAGCTCCGTGCTTTCTGGATCCAGCCATAATTTTGCAGTCGCGGAGGCAATTCCATCGGAAGGTAGAATCAGATGCATTTAGACAGATCAGGACAGTCTCAATGCCATTCAAAAATACCTTGACCACCACATAGTACCGACCCAGTGCAGCCAACTACGCAGGAACAGGGAACTGATGGTGTCCCAACCCGCCTGGGGCATGAGTATAAGTCCTGATCGTAGTCACTTCGAACGATGACGCTTTCAAAATGGGGGCTGGAATGACTTCGTCTAATCGAGAATTATGGATGCTCACGGATAAACCGAATGAGGGCATCCCTCACACCGTCGGGATTTTCTGACATCAGGTTGTGCCCGCATTCCGACAACATGACTATTTCAGCACCAACTTGGGCTTCCGCAGCCTTTTTTGCCAGCTTGCAGGGCGCCATTCGATCCTCAACACCACTGATGAACAGTATTGGACAGGTAATGTTTTCAAAGGCATTCGGTCCATCCTGATAAAAATGGCAAGCAGTGAGGTCTTGGAACAGGACACCTGATGGACTATTTTCCATCAGGCGATACTGACTACCGGCAGACCAAAACCCAGGGTTCGGCTCCCCACCAATTGGAGAGGCATGGCTCCATTGAGTCATCATCTCATAAGCTTTGGTTGGTTCATCCTTGGCGGCGTCCATCAGAACAGGGGAAACTCGCATGGGATAACTGAATCCGACCAAGGACAATGAGACAAGTGGTGGGGCGGATGACAGCCGACTGCCAGCTGCCGCAAGGCAAATTAATGCTCCCATGCTATGGCCAACCAAATGATGACGCGCCCCGTGTTCGGGACCGATTAACTCATTCAGCCATCGGGCATAGCACTCAATGCTGTCTTGAGCCTCCCCCTCACTTTGACCGTGACCCGGAAGGTCAAGGGCCAAGACATTGTAGCCATGATAGGCGAAATAGCGACTTTGATAGGCCCAGACTGAATGGTCCATAGCGGCTCCATGGACAAAGACGACCAAATCACGGGTCGGCTCAAGGCAGTTTGCCGCAGTATAGGCAAAATACTGCTGTTGTTCCAGCCACAATTTCATCTTGTTCTCTGAAAGTCAGGTATTGGTCTTGCTTAACCGGTGCATCGCCCGTGAAAGGTCATCCAGCAAGTCATTGATGTCTTCAAGCCCAATCGAAAGCCGGATAGTTCCTGGATCAATACCGGCGTTTAGCAAGTCTTTTTCTGTCATCCGGTAATGGGTGGTGCTGGCAGGATGTATGACCAGGCTCTTGGCATCTCCCACATTGGCAAGATGAGAAAAAATTTGAAGACTTTCGACGAATTTACGACCGGCTTCGCGCCCACCCTTCAGAGTGAAACTGAAAACAGCACCCGCTCCCTTGGGGAGTAGTGTTTGGGCCAGATAATAGTCAGGATGATCCGACAACTCTGGATAACTGACTGCTTCCACCGCATCATGATCCTGCAAGAACGCGACCACCCTACGGGTGTTCGCGACATGGCGGTCCATTCGGATGGACAGAGTCTCCAGTCCCTGGAGTACGTAGAAGGCCGTAGTGGGACTCATGCAGGCACCAAAATCCCGAAGGCCTTCCCGTCGTGCGCGTAGTAGGAATGCGCCCGTTGAGGATTCCTCATCGAATGACATTTGGTGAAAGCCCGCATAAGGATCGCTAAGCGTCGGAAACTTGCCACTTTGCGCCCAATTGAAACGACCATTGTCCACCAGAAGCCCCCCAATTATGGTGCCATGACCGCAAAGAAACTTGGTGGCAGAATGCATGATGATGTCAGCACCATGTGCAAACGGCTGCATCAGATAAGGCGTCGTAAAGGTGGAATCAATGATCAGTGGTATTCGATTTTCATGTGCCAGTTCAGCAACCAGGGGTAGATTCAACACATCATTTCCGGGATTGCCCAGTACCTCACCGAATATCATCCGGGTTTGTGGTCGGATGGCGGCTCTCATCCCGTCAATATCACGCGGAGATACGAAAGTGGTTGTGATGTCGAAGCGGGGCAGTGTGTACTGCAACAGATTGTGACTTCCCCCATAAATAGCACTTGATGAGACGATATGGGAACCGGCATCCATGAGGGTTGCAATCGCAAGATGCAGTGCAGCCTGACCGCTGGCAGTCGCAATGCCACCCACGCCCTCTTCAAGGGCCGCCACACGCTCTTCAAGCACCGCAACAGTTGGGTTGGAAAGACGGGAGTAAGCATGTCCCGGCCGCTCCATATTAAACAAGGATGCGGCGTGCTCACTGTCCTGAAAAACATAGCTGGCAGTCTGGTAAATCGGGACCGCCCGAGCACCGGTTTTGGGATCTGGCACTTGTCCTGCATGTAATGCAAGGGTGTCGAATCGGGTGCGGATGGGATGTGGCATGAACGGTGGGTCTCACAAGTGACGAATACTGGAATTCTAACTGAGTGCCTGTTAAAAAATCCCCCATTCCACTTCGGAGCAGCAATTCCCGCTAAGGATATCCCCCTACGGATTCGGCGGGATGTCTGGGCGCCCACGCCCGCGGGGGAAATCTGCGGACAGGACGGCCCCTCCGGCGGGCGGCCGGATCGATGATGGACCCTGGTTTTCCTGAAGAACCGGCCGATCTCCCACTCGGTCACGGCATCAAGTCAGGCCGGGTCGAAGGGCTCCCCATCAGGCGGGCGGTGCCCGAACACGATGGCCTGGGACCCCGTCTCCCCGTCCGGGAGGGGGAACCCCCCGAACAAGCCGCGCCACGGTCTCCACCCGCGGGGGCTGGCCGTGACCGAAGGGGGGTACCCAGCCATCCCCTGGGTTCTTCAGGGGGTTGAAGGGTTCGTTCTCAATCCGCCCGCGGACTCGTCCCGCCCGCCTCAGGGGATCCGCATGGGCGGCCGTGACTGCCCGATCCGTGACCCAGGAGAAGGGCCCCGTCCGACCGGCTGGACGGGTTTCCCAGCATTCCAGGCCGTTCCCCTCCCCATCGACATTCGCGTCCTTCAGCGGCCCCCCGTTGAGGCACCGGCAGCGGAACAGATGGCCGCCCCGGGTCCTCTCCACGGGGCGGGTCGCTGCGGTGGCATCGACCCAGCGACACCCTTCCCCAGGGTCCCCTGGCTTCCCCCCCAGCACAGACCGCCTGTCCCGTTCCTCCAGCCCCCGGATGGACGGACCATTCGAGGCCAGCGCGTCTTCCCCCACCCGCCGTTTCCGATGCGGAGGCGCCCGCCGCCCCTCCCGCCGCCGCTGGGCGGCCGCTCGCTCGCCCTCGTGCTGGCGCGACCCGTCCGCCCACCGGATCGGCTCCGGTGCCAGCGGCCATCCCTCCCGGGGGGCCGGGTGCCCCCCCACCGCCCCCCGCCTCGGGGGATCCCCGGTCGCGCGGCCATCGCGGTGAGGCGGCTCACCGCCCGGATCACCGGGCCCCGGCTTCGATGAGCACCATCCCGTCCCGTCCACCGACCGCAGCGGGTCGCCCTGCCAAGGGAAGCCCCCCCAGCCCTGGCCTCGCTGCCCCGCGGCGACGACCGGCTTAAAGGCGCGACGAACCGACCGCGGGTCCCCCGGGTCCAGCCGCTCACGCCGGGCCGACTCCGACGGCGCCCGAATCCCCCCCCCATACCCGTTGCTGAGGGGCGACCGAATCGGGTTCTCGTCCCGGGCGTCGGGTTCGAAGCCCAGCCGCGACGGGGATGGCAGGCGGAACCTCGCCAGGGCCGACCTCAGGCCGTCCGTCAGGCCCAGGCCACGGGGGGCGATGGGGTCTGGGAGGCGATCGAAACCCTCCCGGACCAGCCGGAGCCAACCCGGGGCGCTGAGAGGTTGGCGAAACCCGTTCCGGGACAGGATGCATCCTGCGATAGAGAGAACATCGCCAGATCAGACCGCTGTTCAATGAACCGTCTGTGAACAGATTGTTTCAGAGTCCCCTGACCCCCCCCGGATTGGCTGGCTTCCCAGATTTAGCGGGAATTGCTGACCATTCTGTTTTCGACTTCGAGGGGGGGGGGCGAAAGGGTGAAGGGCGTCTCGGAAGCGTCCCGGGCGGTCTGCCCGGGGTCTGCGGGATCGGCCAAACGATCCCGTGGCGCCGCTCAGCGGCACCTCGTGGCGAGGTCAGGGTCGACGGATCAGGGGCTCGGTGGGATCCCGACCGCGTCGAGGGCTCTGATGAGCATTCATGTCCAGGGTTGAGGCGGCGTTGCCTGGTCTCGGAGCAATCCCGGAGGCCCGACGCGAGCGACCGGACGATCTGGCGGGGCGCCAGGTGCCCCCGTCGGAACACCGGGGGTGGCTGGCCCGCGCCCGACCACGGCGCCTGCCCGGCTCGCGCGGTCCTCCCGACACGATGACGATTCAGCCCTGGGGGGTCCTGACCGCCGGGCAGGCGGGAGGTTATCCGTCCCAACGTCAGTCGATGCCCGGGACGCAGGCGCTCTGGCAGGGCCAGCAGCGGTTGACGGCCGATGGGATGGGCGATGAGGCGATGCCAGCGGGGAACGAACGTGAACTCAACGATTGATCAAACGAGGGGATTGACGATGACAATCAGGGGGGAAAGAGGGCGGGGTTAAGTGGGATGAGTGGATAGGTCCCATCCCCCGGGAACGCGGTGTGCTCAGAATGAGGCCTGGGGGTCGTGAATCGGATCGTCGATCCGCTTCCGAGCCGGATAAGAGTGGGGTGCCCTGCGTTGACATGGGCCGTCCGTGAGCCGCGTTCCGCCCGGATCTGTGCCGCCTGCCCCCGTGAAGCCGGTTCCTCCGGTGGACTGGGGGGATGGGGCTGGTGGCCGGCTGACTACGAGAGCCCGGCGGTGAAGCCCTGGCGGGTTCTGATCGGACGACATGATGACATGACTGGATGATTGGCAGGGGGGGTTGGTGGTGCCTGGTGTGACGACGTGGCCACCCGGGAGGACCCGGTGGATTGGTGGACGGGCCCGGCGGGCCAACAGGCCGCCTGCCGACCGTGTGGACAGCTTCCCGTCCACCCGCTCCACCGGATCTGTCACTGCGGGCCGTTTCAGTCTCTGGGGGCCTGAAAAGGCGAATTGCCATGCCGGTCCCCAGGGCAGGGTGGTACCGGTCTGGCCTCCGGGATTGCTCCGAGACCAGGCAACGCCGCCTCAACCCTGGACATGAATGCTCATCAGAGCCCTCGACGCGGTCGGGATCCCACCGAGCCCCTGATCCGTCGACCCTGACCTCGCCACGAGGTGCCGCTGAGCGGCGCCACGGGATCGTTTGGCCGATCCCGCAGACCCCGGGCAGACCGCCCGGGACGCTTCCGAGACGCCCTTCACCCTTTCGCCCCCCCCCCCTCGAAGTCGAAAACAGAATGGTCCTGAGGCTTGACAGGAGGGGGGGGGGGGGGGGGTAGAATGGAACGCACAGAATCCTGGCGGTTCCTAATCGATTGATGATAACGAGAGGAGGGGGTTATGAACACGGCGATTGAAATCGAGGCTCAACTCAAGGCCAAGGCCGATGAGGACGCCGCATTCCGGGCTAGGCTGCTGGCCGATCCGCGGGACGCGATCAAGGAGGCCACCGGCCTGACCATTCCCGAGACGTTCAATGTGAATGTCCACGAGGAGAGTGCGACCGACTTTCATATCGTCCTGCCGCCAGCGGGCGGGCAGATTTCGGACGAGGCAATGCGTGACGCCGCCGGGGGGAGCGGGACTTATACAGACAAAGGTGACAATTACGCATGGTAGTGAATATAGCAAGTTTAATACGGTCACCCCTTCATATTGATCCTGAAGCGGGCCCTCTTGAATACTGATCAGTGGAGCGGCCCAGGCAACTGCAATGCGTGTTGGCTTCGTGTGCTTTCATTCACCGACTGCCCCGCGTCGCTGTCAGGGAGGGCGGCACGAAAAACCGAGTGAGTAGCCCCTCGAATCACCCCCCGGTGTGGACCGACGGGTGATATGTCGGTGCCTCGTCGTCTGGTGGTGTCTGGCCGGAGCATCTATCGAAGAGATGCCCTCTTGTACCAAGCGCAGCCGGAAGCGTTTGACACGCCGCTGTGCGTGACGGCGCCCCATGAGCGGATTTTTCGGACGGCCCTTTTGTTTCTTTGTCTCGCGTTGCTGGCCTACGGTCTGCTGTTCTAGGGTCTGTTGGCCTGATCGGAATGCCTCCACGATGGGCGCGAGGACAATGAACATCAGAAACATCACATCCCGCATCTCAATGGGAAGAGACGGATGTGTTCCCGAGGGGAGACGTTCCCAGGATCAGGCGACCCCCGGCGCTCGTGGCGCCCCCATGCTGAGCACGGCGTTCATGTCGTTCCACTCGCCCCAATCCGGATCAATGCCCGACAACAACCAGCATCGCCATCCCAGTATCCAGGGGGTGCGCGGTCGCACCCCCTGCCGGCCATCCCGGTTCACTGTCAACGATGACCGAGCGTAAGGGGTCGTTCAGTTCGTACCTGCCGATTCATCATTTGATGTGAAGTGAAAAAATCATCCATATCGATTCCAAAGTGATACTTTGGGTAGCAAATCACACGCAGTACTTACGATGAAGCCAAGCCTCAGTTTCCCGACGGTGCAGATAGCAGGTCGCCCATGGTGTACCAAGCGGCAGGACCATTGTAGTATAAACGAGACACCTCACCCGAAGGCTTGCAATCAAATTACACTTTCCTGATGTCTGCCATGCCTTTTTCTTGATTTCGAAGAGGCTTTGGGTAGTTGCACCAGCTTGGCTTTCAACACCGCTTCTTCTAAAGTATGTCCGTGGTCACTCAAACCGAAATAGCCTCGAATCTATTTTTTCACTGACAATACTGGATCGAAACGACAATAATTACGACCCACCAACCACAATCGGAGCTTTGAAAAACAAAACTTCTGGTCTCACCCGAATACGCCGCAACCAATACCACGACAACTTTTCATCAGATTGTCTGCATGAACCACAAGAAACCTCGTCCATCGATTCTGGTCACGCGTAGATTGCCTCGAGCCGTGGAGGATCAGATAGATCAGGATTACGACAGCAGGCTCAATCCCGATGATCGATTGCTTGATGCGGATGCGCTGGTGGAATGGGCAAATGGGATGAATGCCATTGTCGCTTGTCACACGGAGCAATTTAATCAACAAATTATTGATCGACTTCCAGACAGCATTAAGATCATCGCAAATTTCTCTGTTGGAGTCGATCACTGTGACCTGGACGCTGCCCGTAACAAAGGGATCGTGGTCACCAACACCCCGGATGTGCTTTCCGATGCCACGGCAGAAATTGCCATGCTTTGCATGTTGGGTGCCGCGAGGAGAGCTGGGGAAGGGTTTGAGATGGTGCGGCGGGACGAATGGCATGACTGGAGTCCGACCTTTATGCTCGGTAGCCAAGTCACCGGCAAGCGTCTGGGCGTAGTGGGTATGGGGCGTGTCGGTCAAGTAATGGCTCGCAGAGCCCGAGGATTTGATATGGTCATTCATTATCACAATCGTCGACGATTGCCTGCAGAAGTAGATCAGGGGGCAATTTATCACCCGTCACTGGAAGAGTTGCTTTCAGTCAGTGATGTTCTGACATTGCACTGTCCGAACAATCCAGGGTCCCACGGACTGTTGAATGCGACCCGACTTGGACAGTTGCCAGAAGGTGCCATTGTCGTAAACACTGCCCGTGGGGCTGTGGTGGATGACGATGCCTTGGTGACTGCACTGAAGACGGGTCAAGTGAAAGCTGCCGGACTGGATGTCTTCAACGATGAGCCTACAGGCATACATCCAGCATACCGTAGCCTGCCGAATGTATTTGTGCTACCACATCTGGGCAGTGCCACGGTTGAGACTCGGAATGCGATGGGTTTCCGGGTGCTGGACAACCTGAACGCCTACTTTGCCGGAAAAGAACCTACAGACCGAGTGGTCTAACGGCTGTACCCAACCACTTGGGACAGAGGGATTTTCCGATTACTCCGCTTCTGGATTTATCACGGCATCCTGAAACCATGCAGTCCAGGCACCCGCCAAGACCAAGGTCACGATCACCCAGAAAGGGGTTTTTCCAATGGAGTTCGCCAGCCCTAAAAGAAAAGCACTCAGCAGGAGCATGCCGATCAATCCGGCGATGACTTCGTTTTTCATGACAATCTCAAACGGCTTGTGTCTGACAATAATCGAACCGTTAGTATGAGGGGTGTGTGGCGGTGTTGCAATCTTCACTGTTCAAGGTTCGCTCTAACCATCTCCCCGTGCGGAGTAGCCGGGCATCATCTATCCGTTGCCCTACCAACTGTACGCCAACTGGTAGCCCGGTTTCACCCTGTAACAGAGGCAGGGTCAATGCCGGCACTCCGCAAAATGTCCAGGGAGTGGAAAATATGGGATCCCCGGTGGTCTGTAATCCCCGAGGAGCCTCACCCAATGCGGCAGGGGTGAGAATGGCATCGTAATTCTCGAAATATTCATCCAATACACGGTTCAGAAGGGCCCGTGAAGCCATGGCATTGATGTAGTCACATGCGGCAATACCCTTGCCCCGTGCGATCATGTCATCGACTGCCGATTCGAAATACTGTCGACCCTGCTGATGTATGGTTCCATACCAAGTCGCCATTTCGGCAGCATTGACTATATCCAGTGCTTTCCAGACCGTATCGAAAGATGGCCCCATGGTAATTTCCGTCACTTGACTCCCCAGTGCGTCCACCACTTGATCAAGCCCGGCCTTGGAACTGTTTTCCAGTCGGTCCCAGCGATTGGTCCGCAAAAAAGCGAATCGTGGGGGCAATGGAGGCTCCGACCGGCATATCTCGAGGAGTGGGGGAACCGCACCTTGACCAGTCGTGGAGGGGTCTTCTGGGTCCGTACCCATCATCACTTCGGCCAGCAGCGCTGCATCCTCGACACAGCGGGCAAACACACCCACCTGATCCAGAAATGGTGACTGGCGCAAAATGCCGGTTCGGGAAATCAGTCCATAGCTGGGCTTGAAACCAACGACGCCACAAAAGGCTGCGGGGCGAATCACCGAGCCATTGGTTTGTGTACCGACCGCGCCAGGGACCATATACGAAGCCACTGCGGCCGCACTGCCGCTACTGGACCCCCCCGGCGTATGATCAATGTTATGAGGATTGGCAGTCTTGCCCGGCATGAAAGTCGCCAATGCAGCAGTAACGGTTTTACCCATAATCACGCATCCTTGCTGCTGCAACTTATCCACAATCACCGCATTTTTATTAGGGACTCTTCCGGCAAACAGGGGAAAACCATGCTCTGTCGGGATCAGTGCGGTATCGATGATGTCCTTGATCCCCAAAGGGATGCCATGCAATCGACCGATGGCTTTACCCCGCCGGCGTTCCTCATCAAGTCGGTCAGCCTGTCGACCCACATGCTCTGGGTTGAACCAAGCCCATGCCTGAATGGTAGAATTGAACTCGGCAATGCGCTCCAGACAGTGATCAGCCAGTTCCCGGGCACTGATGTGGCCAGTTGACAGAAGTTCTGCTGCCTGACACAGGCCGAGTGAATGCAGCGACATGGAGTTCCAAATGTCCGCAGAAGGGATCAGGATGGTATCGCACCGAAGAAGTAATCAGGCAGCCAAAGAGCGATTCCCGGAAAGAGATACACCAGGACCATGGTGAAAATCACGATCCCGAGATAGGGCATAATGCCACGAAATATCTCAACGAGTTGAATATGGGGTGGTGCGACCCCCTTGAGATAGTACGCCGACATGGCCATGGGCGGGGTCAAAAAGGAAGTCTGCAGGTTCAATGCGATCAGCATGGCAAACATATAGGGATTCACACCGAATGTATCGAGCATCGGCAGAAAAATCGGAACGAAGATAATCAGAATCTCGGTCCATTCGAGCGGCCAACCGAGAAGAAAGATCACCACTTGCGCAAGGATCAGGAACCCTACCGTACCCAGGCTCAAACTGAGGATCCAGTGTTCAATCAAGGCATGTCCGCCCAGATAGGAAAATACAGAGGCGAAAGTCCAGGAGCCGACAAAAAGCCAACAGACCATTGCAGAGGTCTTCGCAGTGAGAAATACAGATTCCTTCAGACGTTCCCAGGTGAGAGAGCGATAAGCCAAGGCAAGAACCAGTCCCCCCATGGCACCGACCCCAGCGGCTTCGGCCGGGGTGGCCAGACCCAACAAGATGCATCCCAGAACCGCCAGAATCAAAACGGCCAGTGGGACCACAGATGTCAAAACCTGCAATACGATCATGGATGCCGATGGTATGTCTTCTTCGCGAGGTTTCGGGGCCAGCGAAGGATTCAAAATCGCCCGGACAGTGACATAGATCATGTAAAATGCAGCCAATATCAACCCCGGAAACATGGCCGCGGCATATAGACGTAACGGAGACAGTTCAGCGATCGCCGCATAGACAATCAGCATGATGCTGGGTGGTATCAGAATGCCGAGGCAGCCCCCCGCACAAATGACACCGGAGGCGAAACTGTTGTTGTAACCCGCCTTCAGCATGGCCGGAAAGGCGAGCATTCCCATCAGGGTGACCACGGCACCGATGATGCCGGTGGCAGTCGCGAAAATCGCACAGGTCAATAGGGCGGCCACAGCCATGGACCCTGGCAAATGTCGTGCCGCCAGTTGCAGGGAAAAGAAAAGCCGGTTGACGATGTTGGCCCGCTCAACCACATAGCCCATAAAGAGGAACAGGGGGATAGCGACCAGAACGTCATTGGACATGACGGAAAAGGTATTCTGTACGGTGAGATCAAAAATTCGATTGTCGAAAATCGTATCCATACGAAGTTCGTCATAGTAGGCGTAATAGCCAAAAGCCAGCCCCATGGCCAGAAGGGTAAAGGCGATGGGAAACCCCAGCAGAACCATAAAAATGAACAGAGCCAACATCAAGATGGCAATTTGTGGATCGGTCATTTGGAGGTCGGATCGTTCATGCTTGTGAGAATCTATCTTTTCCGGCAGGCCTTGTCATAGACCACGTTCTCATGATTGTTCAATTGTCGATGAAGAGGCAATCAACAAGAAGGGTTGCGACCACAAATGTCGTGTCAGATGTCGGAAGAGATCGGAATATGGTGGAGTAGACTAGCGCTGCTATCGATTCCGATAGGCAGTTCAAGGCTTATCGTGACACCGGCAAGGTTTTACCCTGCTGCAGCATCATGTCTTCTGTTTCCTCGACATCATGCATACGCTTGGGCCAATGCCCGTCACGAATACACATAATGCACCGAATCGATTCGGCCAATCCCTGCAGAAAAATCAGGATGCCTGAAACCGGGATCAATGTCTTGAAAAAATAGATCTGGATGCGGGCCGGACTGCTCCAGCTAACCTCCTTGTAGAACCAGGAATCTGCAGCAAATCCATATCCATACCAAGTCAGGGCAAATACAGCAGGCAGCAAAAACACGATGTACAGGACCAGATCAATGGTCGCCTGCTTCCTGGGTGTCAAAAGGCGGTACAAGACATCTCCTCGGACATGCGCATCTTGGGCAAGAGCATAGGCACCGGCCATCAAGAATAATGACCCGTACATCTGCACGCTCATATCAAACGCCCAAACCGTGGGCGCATTCAGTACGTAGCGGACAAATACCTCATAACAGGTGGCAAGGGTCAGCACAAGAATGCACCAGGCAAAACATTTACCCACCCAAACGCTCAGACTATCAACAAAATGAAGAAATCGGTTCATAACACCAAGGTAATCAACGGGGCGATGTCATGGCCGTTTCGCCATTGCAGGACTCTTTGGTCTAGACGACATCATCCGGATCGACGAATGTCGACCCGGATGAAAACAGATGGCGCCCCCGAACTTAGGTCATAGCACCGAAGTAATGCTCGTAGGCGGCCCCGTAATTGGGGGAATTGAGCAGTTCGTAGCGCACCACGCGCTTCGCCCACGCCTTTTGTGACTCGATCACTTTAGCAAAGAAAGGATCTTCCTCAGCGATACGGCCCGCCACCACATCCCAAGCCTTGAGTTGTTCCATCATGACCGAATCAGGTGTCTTGTAGATGTTGACCCCGAAGTCTTCCTGAAGTGCAATCAAGTCATTGGAATAACGATCCTGGTATTTCCAGGTGAAGTCCGTGGAAGCGGCTTCAGAGGCATATTCGAGAATCTTCTGATGCTCGGTCGAAAGCTTGTCGAACAGACTCTTGTTGAAGATGACCTCAAAAGCTTCCTGACTCTGATGAAAACTGCCGAGATGATAGTGCTTGGACACATCCTGCATACCGAAGTCCTTGTCTGAGGTCGGGTTGTTGAACTCGGCGGCATCAATCAGGCCAGTTTTCATGGAGGGCTGGATTTCCCCCCCAGGCAACTGAACGACGGACATGCCCATTTCCTGCAATACATCAGCAGCCAAACCTACCGTACGGTACTTGAGGCCTTTCATTTGGCTGGAGTCCTTGATTTGCTCCTTGAACCAACCCAGCGGCTGTGCAGGCATCGGGCTATTGAAGAAACCCACGATGTCCAGTTTAAGGGCATCCATCAACTCATAGTAGAGTTCAGAGCCCCCCCCATATTTGATCCATCCCAAGAGCTGGTTGGCATTCCAGCCGAAACACGGACCGGTGCCAAACAATGAAGCGGTAGGGCTTTTCGAATACCAGTAGGCGGTGACCAAGTGGGCACCGTCGAGGACTCCCCGATGTACCGCCGTTTGCATTTCGGCGGTTTTGACCACGGCATTCACGGCCAGCAAATCAATCTTCAGGGAGCCGCCGGACATTTCATTGACCTTGTTGACATAATCCTGGGCAAACTCCAGAAAGATACCGCCTCCCCACGCGGCCTGTACCTTGAGCACCGTCTGTGCCTGGGCCAGATAGGGAACAGCAGCGACGGCTGCGGTGGTTCCCACCGTCGCGGTTTTCAGGAAGTTGCGACGTGAATTAGGTTCGACGTCTTGCTTTTTCATGTAACTGATCCTCCAACATTGATGTGATTTGGGTCGCGCCCCGTACAGCCTCTCCGGCCTGATCAATCAGGAATACCTTATGGCAGAACCGGGGGCATGCGGACGATTTTGCGGTATTCGATACTGAATCGAACCCTGTGCAATCAAATTATAACCGGTATTTGCGAACAAAAAACAATTTATAATAATTCACTACGACAGCTTATCAGGAAACAGCCTAGCATCGCGACATGACCTCGAAAGTTTCCCCGCACACCGATTTTGTGACCACCCTACGGACCCGGTTACCTGGGGAATGTGTACTCACGGAACCATCTCAGCTGACCCCCTATGAGTGTGACGGACTGAGTGCCTATCGTCAGTGTCCGATGGTCGTGGTGTTGCCGGAAACCGAGGAACAGGTCGTCCAAGTGTTGAAACTCTGTCGTTCATATGGGGTACCGGTGGTGGCTAGAGGGGCTGGCACCGGCCTTTCCGGCGGGGCCCTGCCGTTGGCCAATGGCGTTTTGTTGGGGCTGTCTAAATTCAATCGGATTCTCCAGGTTGATCCTGACCGACAGGTCGCACGGGTTCAGCCCGGTGTCCGGAATTTGGCGATTTCCGAAGCCGCGGCTCCCTACGGGCTGTATTATGCCCCGGACCCAAGTTCCCAGATTGCCTGTTCCATCGGGGGCAACGTGGCAGAAAACTCAGGTGGAGTGCATTGTCTGAAATATGGTCTCACTGTGCACAATATATTGAGACTTCGGATTGCCACCATGGAAGGGGAATTGCTGACGATTGGCTCAGACGCTCTTGATGCTCCGGGATATGACCTTTTGGCGGTGATGGCAGGGTCAGAAGGACTGTTGGGGGTTGTGCTGGAAGTGACCGTCAAGTTACTGCCGAAGCCAAGTCATACCAGTCTCGTGCTGGCCGCATTCGACACGGTGAAATCGGCTGGTGCGGCAGTGGGCAGCATTATTGCCAATGGCATTATTCCAGCGGGTCTGGAAATGATGGACAACTTTGCCATTCGGGCCACTGAGGAATTTGCCCACTGCGGTTATCCAGTGGACGCTGAGGCAATCCTGCTGTGTGAGGTGGATGGAGTCAAGTCCGATGTCGAGGCACAGCTCGAATGTGTGGAAGCAGTGATGCACCAACACCAGGCAACCGAAATCCGGATTGCGCAAAACGAGGAAGAACGCCTGCTCTTTTGGAAAGGTCGCAAGATGGCATTTCCCGCGATGGGGCGCATCTCTCCAGACTACTATTGCATTGATGGCACCATACCCCGCAAATTCCTCCCGGATGTTCTGCAAAGAATGTATCAGTGGTCAAAGGAATATGGTCTTCGAGTGGCGAACGTATTTCATGCCGGAGATGGGAATTTGCACCCTTTGATATTGTACGACGCGAATATACCCGGAGAACTGGAACGAGCCGAGCAATTCGCCGGCAAAATTCTGGAGCTATGTGTGCAGGTCGGTGGGACCATTACGGGAGAGCATGGGGTCGGGGTCGAGAAGATCGATCATATGTGCACACAATTCAACGAAGAGGAACTGGATCAATTGCATGCACTGAAAGCCGCATTCGACCCAGATGGATTGTTGAATCCGGGAAAGGCGGTTCCGACCTTGCAGCGCTGTGCCGAGCTTGGGGGGATGCATGTGCATCACGGGGAACTGCCATTTCCTGAACTGGAACGGTTCTGATGAGGAGAGGGGAGTGGACCGAACAGAAGATTTGAGAGTTCAGGTCCAAGACGCCTATTCCCAGGGAACACCGCTGGCAATTCAAGGCGGCAACAGCAAGGCATTCTATGGCCAGCATCCCAAACCGGCTCTCCCTTTGTTGCAAACCGGCCCACATGAGGGGATTGTGTACTACGAGCCCACCGAACTGGTCGTAACTGCCCGTGCCGGGACGCGCGTCAGCGACATCAACACAGTCTTGGCCGAGCAGAATCAACAACTGGCCTTTGAACCTCCCGAGATGAATGGCCAAGCGACCTGGGGAGGCACTCTGGCCAGCGGATTTTCTGGACCAGCACGTCCTTGGTCCGGTGCGGCCCGTGACCATGTCCTCGGGGTTCGTATCCTGAATGGGCGAGGGCAAGTACTGCGATTTGGCGGAGAAGTGATGAAAAATGTCGCCGGATATGATGTGTCCAGACTGATGGTTGGCTCCATGGGCACTCTCGGCGTGATTTTGGAAGCATCCGTCAAAGTCCTGCCCAAACCACAGACCCAGGTCACCGTCACCCTTGCGATGAACCGGGAACAAGGTCTCGAATTCATGGCAAGGCTGGGTTCACAGCCATTGCCGATCAATGGAGCGGTCCTTTTCGAATCCAGACTCTATCTGAGATTGTGTGGCAGCGAAGCAGGGGTGCGGGAGGCCATGGGACAAGTAGGCGGGGACGTATTCCCCCGCGGGGAAAACTTCTGGCAAGGGCTTCGGGAATTTACGCATCCATTCTTTCAGACCGACCTTTCCTTGTGGCGTCTTTCATTGCCAATTCGCACCAATCTCGACCTCCCGGGTGAAGTCTTGATCGACTGGGGGGGGCACCAATGGTGGTTGCGCTCGAATGCCCTCACTGAAGCCATTCGCAGTTCCGTTTCAGCCGTTGGCGGGCATGCAACCCGATTTCGGGGTGAGAACCGGGAAAGTGATGTGTTTCAGCGACTTCCCGCCCCGATGGCGACACTGCAGGAGCGGATCCGACTGGCTTTTGACCCGAAGGGCATCTTCAATCCAGCTAGCGTGTCAACCAAAACAGACGCTCACTGAGAATGGAAACACGGCTTGCCGATTTTATCAAGGACACTCCGAAAGGCCAGGAAGCAGATGCAATTCTTCGCTCGTGTGTCCATTGTGGTTTATGCACAGCGACCTGTCCAACTTATCAGCTGTTGGGGGACGAGCTAGATGGCCCCCGGGGTCGCATCTATCAGATCAAGCAAGTGCTGGAAGGGGTCCCGGCCGATCAATCCATCCGAAAACACCTCGACCGTTGTCTGACTTGCCGCAGTTGTGAAACAACCTGCCCTTCAGGAGTTCGCTATGGCAGACTGGTTGATATTGGCCGATCCGTGGTTGCCGAGCAATTACATCGTCCGGCACATCAACGCGTGATCCGATGGTTTCTTCGCAAAAGCATGATTTTGCCTGGGGTGTTTCCACTGATACTGACCTTGGGTCGACTGGTCCGGCCCGTTTTGCCATCAATCCTGAAAGAAAAAATACCTACAAAGCAAATTCCGCCTGCCATTCCCTCTCCAACCAATCACCGAAAAGTCATCCTGTTGGAAGGCTGTGTACAACCCGCCTACAAACCGGCGACCAATGCGACCTTGGCTCGTGTACTGCATAAAGCAGGCGTCGATGCCATTCGGGTTAAGGGTGAGCGTTGCTGTGGGGCCCTGAGTTTTCACCTGGATGCAGAGGCGGAAGCGCTGAACCTGATGCGTTCCAATATTGATGTCTGGTGGTCTTATCTGGAATCGGGGGCCGAGGCGATCATCAGCAGCGCCAGCGGTTGTGGTGTGATGGTCAAGGACTATGCACATGCCTTGAAAAATGACACCGAGTATGCCGAAAAGGCGTCTAAAGTCAGTTCGCTTTGTCTGGACGCCGTGGAATTCCTCTCGGATGTCCCCCCGCAACGGGTATCCTCGCACAAAAGTCTGAAAATCGCTTTTCAGTCTCCCTGCACCCTGCAACATGGACAACAACTTGCCGGACGCGTGGAAGCATTGCTTGAAAGGCACGGACATACCGTGATCCCGATATCAAACCCACACCTTTGTTGCGGTTCCGCCGGTGCCTATTCCATCTTGGAGAAGGAGATTTCCATGCGCCTGAGACGTCAGAAGGTCGAAGCCTTGATGGAAGGCAACCCGGATGTGATCGCAACCGCCAATATCGGGTGTCAACTTCACCTTGAAAGTGCGGTCAGTGTGCCCGTCAGGCACTGGGTGGAGTTACTGGATGAAGCGGATCCAGGCTGATATAGCCCCTGCAATTCATCTCAGGCCCCAAGATAGATCATTTCGACGTACCCCCATGTGCCTTGCATACCGGTAGACATTCCCCGGTCCTCTGCTGACACTGCCCGATTTGTCGTGTGATTTCAGTTTGCACAGGTTAGGCAGTCACTGCCAAAATTCATTATAATGGGTCAGATAGGATGGAAGGTTGACTGAAACCGCACGTTCCGCTCGGAGCCATTGATGTCACCTTCTGTCCGATGGTAGGATTTTATGCATTTTATTTTATAAAAAAACAAATACCTAAACAGGAAATAACATGTCTGAAGTGAAAACTTATCCAGTCTCTGCGGAAGTGGCTGCTCACGCTCACGTGGATCAGGCTCTTTACCAGGAAATGTATCAACGCTCCATTGAGGATCCCGAGGGGTTCTGGGCCGATCAGGCTGAAAAGTTCCTGACTTGGTTCAAACCTTGGGACAGTGTGATGGATGTCGACTATCATAGAGCACATATCAGATGGTTTGACGGCGGCAAGCTCAATGTCTGTTATAACTGTGTCGACCGGCATCTGAAGCACCGAGGTGACCAAGTCGCCATTCTCTGGGAAGGCGATGACCGCGAGGATGATCGGGCAATAACCTATAACGAACTCTTCGAAGAAGTCAGCAAGCTCGGTAATGTTCTCAAAAGCCGGGGGGTTAAGAAAGGAGACCGGGTGTCCATCTACATGCCGATGATTCCCGAAGCGGCCGTGGCGATGCTGGCTTGTGCCCGGATTGGTGCCGTACACTCAATCGTTTTTGGCGGTTTCTCTCCCGATGCACTCAAGGACAGAATTCTTGATGCCGATTGCCAGGTGGTGATTACCGCCGATGAAGGTCCCCGGGGAGGGAAGAATGTTCCGATCAAGGCCAATGTGGAGCAGGCTTTGAAAAGTTGTCCCGATGTGCACACGGTGGTTTGTGTCAAACGGACCGGAAATCCGGTTCCCGGACAGGCTAAAAGGGATGTCTGTTACCACGAAGCCATAGCGGCCGCATCTGCAGAATGCCCTCCGGCAGAAATGGACGCTGAAGACCCATTGTTCATTCTCTACACCTCCGGTTCGACGGGAAAACCGAAAGGAGTGCTCCATACTACCGGTGGCTATCAACTCTACGCTGCGATCACCCATAAGTATGTCTTCGATTATCATGACGGGGATATCTACTGGTGTACGGCGGATGTTGGATGGGTCACCGGTCATTCATACATTGTTTATGGCCCTCTCGCCAATGGGGCCACCACCCTGATGTTTGAAGGAGTTCCGACCTACCCCGATGCTGGACGCTTTTGGCAAGTCGTGGACAAGCACCATGTCAACATCTTTTACACGGCCCCCACGGCTATTCGTGCTCTTATGGGTCAGGGCGACGACTTGGTCAAACAATACAGCCGGAAGAGTCTTCGTTTGCTGGGGTCAGTGGGTGAACCCATCAATCCCGAGGCCTGGGAATGGTATTACCATGTCGTCGGGGACGGCCGTTGTCCGATCGTGGATACATGGTGGCAGACGGAGACGGGAGGGATTTGCATCACCCCCCTCGCCGGTGCAACCGATCTTCTGCCGGGCTCGGCCACTCGCCCATTTTTCGGAATCCAGCCCGCCTTGTTGGATGCGGAAGCCAACGAACTGGAAGGACCTGTATCGGGCAATCTGGTGATCAAACAGTCCTGGCCAGGCCAGATGCGAACCGTTTATGGTGACCACCAACGTTTTTTTGATACGTACTTTTCCACTTACAAGGGTTATTACACCACAGGAGATGGAGCCCGTAGGGATGCAAACGGAAATTATTGGATCACCGGGCGAGTCGACGATGTGATCAATGTATCCGGCCATCGGATGGGGACGGCGGAGGTCGAAAGTGCCTTGGTCTTGCATGATCAAGTCGCCGAAGCCGCCGTAGTGGGCTATCCCCATGAAATCAAGGGGCAGGGCATTTATGCCTATGTAACCCTGATGGCCGGTGAGACACCAAGTGAAGAACTTAAATCTGAACTAGTGACGCTGGTCCGCAAGGAAATCGGCCCTATTGCCAAACCGGATGTCATCCAATGGGCACCGGGCTTACCCAAGACCCGGTCCGGGAAGATCATGCGCCGTATACTCCGAAAAATTGCCGAAAACGAAATCGACTCACTAGGCGATACCAGCACCTTGGCGGATCCGTCCGTTGTGGATGATTTGATTGCCAACCGAAATGGTGGCTAACTCATCGACATCATGATAAGCCAATTGATGCATGGACCTCGACGGAATCCATCGCATGCTCTCATACCCAGTTGTCATAGGCTACCGTCAAACACTGAATCGGTTATCGATAGTGAATGAGTGGTCTGTTGACAGTCAAACATTTCCGTACTAGGAGATATGGCTTCGTTTGACTAGATCGGTCTGCTTTCCATATCGAAAACAATTGAATTTCAGGGTATCGGAGAAGATAACATGGCAAGCATGGCATCGACCGTGGCCATAAGCCGTTGCTCATTATCCCAAAATAGATATCATCCGTTGATTTTTAAGGGTTTTCTTGGATCAGGTTCCTGACGATAGTGGGCTTGTCAAGGAAGGTGAGCAACGCAGTTGGCGTAGAAAGGCCAATATGCAAGCCATAAATCGGTCGGGCTGCTCCACATGTAGCCAATGCCCGGCATGGGGAATCGAATTCAGAGTGGAATTAGGAAAATACCGATAAATGGCGACACGGCTCAGCTCAGTCAAATAGTCGGATTTCGCCCCATATACGAACAGTGACTGGACCTGGGTTACTGTATCAAACTCCCAATCCAGCAGGGCTGGGAGGCTCCGTCGGATGGCTGGCAGGTTGATGCGCCAGTGAAAATATTCGGACTTACGTATCAGATTCTGTAAAAGAAACTGGCGGACGGCAGCGGGAACCAAGTACTGGGCAAGCTGTTGGTCTGCATCCGCTCTTCGGACAATCGAATCCAGTTCTACACTCTCCATAGCGGTGATGAGGTCGCCATGATCATGAGAATAGGGTATCGGGGCGATATCGGCGATAATTATCGCCCGAAGGGGGATCAGCTTCTGCTGAGCCAGGGCCATAGCAGTTTTCCCGCCCATGCTGTGCCCTAGCACTACCGGATGATGAATGCCTTTTCGAGACAATGTTTCTGCCACATCCCAGGTCATTGAGGTATAGTTCATGGTCTCTGTCCAAGGCGAATTGCCATGATTACGTAAATCCAGGCAGGTTACGTAATATTCGGTTGACAGTGCCTTGGCGATTCGACGCCAGTTGCTGGTAGATCCGAACAGCCCATGAAGAATAACTAGGGGGGGATTGGCAGGATTTCCCTCGTGGGTGCTGTGCAAGTGGATGGGTCTCGACATGAGTGTTGTTTGTCAAATTGGATGCGGCCATGGCGGCATATTGAACACAGTATACCGGTACAGCCATGAGGATGGACTCTCGCTGACCACAAACTCAAACCCGGTTGTCACTTGGGGGAAATGTTCGGACCATGCGCAATGAGACCCCAGAACACAGATCAATCGACCTTAGTGGAGCAACTCCTCCACTGTCACAACACAGTCTATATCCAGATCCACCATCATTCACCCCGTTTTTTCAATCCTGTTTTTCAATATAGAGGAAGATTGAACCACTTTGTAATGTGGTTGTAACAATACCCAGGTGAAATCCAGTCATGAAAAGAGATATCGTACTAATCGTTGAAGATGATCGTGCCCTCAATGAAATGTTGCGTTTTGTCTTGAACCGGAATGGTTTCAAAGCGATACAAGCTGAGGACACCCGAATTGCTGACCAGCATATCGCAAAGCAGATTCCTGATTTGATCTTGCTTGACTGGATGTTACCTGGTTGCGATGGGATAGACTATGCTCGGAAGCTCAAATCCCATCCTCTGACCTCTGACATCCCGATCATCATGGTGACTGCCCGAGGTGAAGAAGAGGACAAGATCAAAGGACTAAACCATGGGGCTGACGATTATGTCACGAAACCGTTTTCGAATAATGAACTGATGGCCAGAGTTCGTGCGGCAATTCGACGCAGTAAACCACAAAAGTCCGGTGAGGTTGTCAGTTTTGGTAGTATACGACTTGATCCAGATAGCTTTACTTTGGAAATTGATGATCAACTCGTGAATATCGGGACCAAGGAATACCAAATGCTGTACCTTATCTTGCGCAAACCTGGCCGAATTTACAAGCGGACCGAACTGCTGGACCGAATTTGGGGAAAAGACAGCTATATTGACGAACGCACCGTAGATGTCTATATCCGTCGATTACGCTCCATACTGGAAAAGTATGGTCATGCCACACTGGTTAAGACCGTGCGCGGAGTCGGTTACGGGGCATCGGTCAATTAAATCGCGTCGGTCATGGAACATATGGGACTAGCCGTCTGGGGCGGTTTGGCCCTGGGTGCTGCCGCAATTGGTACCGTCTACCTCCTATACCATTGGATTCAATATCGAAATTCTCAAGATCGGACTTTCACTCAAGACCATGACTCGGTTTCCGAAAAGGATGTCGGAGAGTCGGAAAACATGGATGTTACCAACCTGCAAACCAGCATGTTGGCTTCATCGGACGCTGTATTACTTACCGATGGAAAGTGGCAACTCAGATGGGCAAACGACACAGCCTGCAAATGGTTCGGGCTCGACCTGAGCCATCACATGGACACGCCGGTCAATCAGGTCATGGATATCCCCGGGCTGGATCTATTCCTTTCCCGGAAGAATTACAGCGAATCCTTTGAATGTATTGCGCCAGCTGATTCCAGCATTCGTCTTGGAATACGAGTGGCCCCCTACCGTAGTGGTCAGTACCTATTACAAGGCAGGGATATCACCAAACTCCATCAGTTAGAGCAGATCAGGCGAGATTTTGTATCGAATGCATCCCATGAACTGCGCACTCCACTCAGCATTCTGTATGGTTATCTCGAAATGATGCAAGATGAACCAAATGACAGTATCAGTCCCCAGTGGAAACCTGCTGTGCAACAGATGTTTGAACAGACATCTCGGATCAAGCAAATCATTGATGACATGATGTTCCTGTCTCGATTGGAGGATGTGGATGCAACATTGGAACAACAACATGTCGCCATCGCCCCGATCATGCACAATGCCTACAAGGACGCCAAGGCACTGTCATCTCCCAAAAACCAGAACGTAATTTGTGAGATTGATGAGAACTATACGTTGTTTTGTAATATCAATGAAATACAAAGTCTGATCAACAATCTGATTTCCAATGCGGTCCGTTATACCCAAGAAGGTGGCAATATCCTCATCAAGTGGGAAGTGGATTTGTCAGGTGGGAAGCTCAGTGTTGAGGATACTGGCATTGGTATCGAAGAAGAAAACATCCCCCGTCTGACGGAAAGATTCTATCGAACGGATTCAGCTCGCTCTCGAGCCGCCGGTGGAACGGGCCTCGGCCTCGCCATTGTCAATCACATTGTGAACCGACATAACGCTCAGTTGCTGATCAACAGCAAGGTGGGTAAGGGCAGCATCTTCATGGTACGGTTTCCATCTGAATCAATCCATGCAGATCATGATCAGGTGAAGTTGTTGCTGAATTAATGTGAATTTTGCGTCAGTGCAGGAGTTACAGATAAAGTGGGTTCCCTGATGTGTTCGTCAGATAGCCAGTTTTGATCCTGGATGATTATCTGTGTCTCTCTCGAATCCTTGGAGACGCACCTTCCTATCGTGTACCGACTCTAACGATGACAAAGGATCTGCAAGTGCTCTTGGTATATTTGTTTCATAAGTTGGATCGGTTTTTCATGCATTCAGGGGAGGCTCCCGCATCAAGAACCGTCACCTCAACGAGGCCAACGACCTGCATAAGTATCCAATATTTGACACCATCACCACCTTTCAGGGCCAGGAACTGATACGGTTGGTGCGCGAGAGGCCGGACGATCTGGCGAGCCGCCATATACCCTTATCGGAACATCAGGTCTTGTTGGCACACGCCCGCCAATTGTACCTGACCGACCTGCGCACCCCCTTGAACAATAGTGTCTCGACCCGTTATGGCCCGGCCACCGATCCCGCGCCGCTTCACCAGATTCTATCAGTCGGGCGTGTTTTGCTCCGCCATCAATCCGCGATCCAATTGGATCAAGATGGCAGCACCAGCGCACGAATGCCAGCATCCGGGACGCGATCAATCACGGCCAGTAGTGCCCATGCTGCTGGTCAGGAATCCGTCATATTGTGCATGTTCCAAAGAAAGCTTGTTATCCATCTAGGTGAAAACTAGCCTCTAGTACTGCGGCAAGCCCATATATTTCCTTCATCATTCGGAAATAATCTGAGCGCTTTCGACAGAAAAAATGCGAGTGATTTGTCATCTTTATGTAACAATAAATTGCGAAGATTTGAATCGCAAATGCTTATTCGGTTTACCGGATTTCTGCAACTTCACATTAAAATCAAATCTTCTAGGGAGACTCTTCCAATGCGTAGACTTACGTTACCACTGGTGGCACTCTGCTTGCTGACTGCAACAAATTACTCTCAAGCTCGCGATAACATCATGATAGTCGGCTCGTCAACCGTCTATCCTTTTGCGACTGTTGTTGCTGAATACTTCGGCAAGACCAGCAACTTCAAAACCCCCATCATCGAATCGACCGGATCAGGTGGTGGGATGAAACTGTTTTGTTCCGGGGTCGGGGTCCAGCATCCGGACATTGCCAATGCTTCGCGCCGGATCAAGAAATCCGAATTTGACAAGTGTCAGGCGAATGGTGTCAGAGATATTGTTGAAGTCAAGGTGGGTTATGATGGAATCGTACTGGGAAATTCCAAGGAGGCCCCGCGCTTAAGCCTCACCCGGCGTGACATTTTCCTGGCCTTGGCAAAAAATGTTCCGGATCCAGCAAGCGGTGAAACTTTGGTCCCCAATCCTTATCAAACCTGGGCACAGGTCAATGCAAAACTTCCCGCGATCAACATCGAAGTTCTTGGTCCTCCGCCCACTTCGGGTACTCGGGACGCTTTCGCTGAGCTGGCCCTTGAAGGAGGCTGCAAATCCTTTGATTGGGTCAATGCGATGAAAAAATCGGACAAGAATGCCTACAAGGCCGCTTGTCATACGGTGCGGGAGGATGGTGCCTACATTGAAACTGGTGAAAACGACAACCTCATCATCCAGAAGCTCCGGGAAAATCCCAATGCACTGGGAGTGTTTGGGTTCAGTTTCCTGGACCAGAACGCTGATGTGATTCAGGGGGCTACCGTGGATGAAGTTGTTCCGGAATTCGAGTTGATTGCGGATGGTTCCTACCCCATTTCTCGCCCATTGTATTTCTATACGAAGACTGCCCACATCGGTGTGGTACCCGGCATTCAGGAATATATGGACGCATTCACGGATGACGCTGCATTCGGTGATGAGGGATACCTGACTGATAAAGGTCTGATTCCGATGTCGGCAGAGGAACGCAAGCAATTTCAAGCGACCGTCAGGAATCGAGTTTCGTTGGCCATGTAATCAGGATTTCCCAACCCACCCAAATTAAATATTCGTCAGGGGCTCGTCGAATCCATTCGGCAGCTCCTTTTTCCTTTCACTGATCAGATTTCCCTGAAACTGATCATTTCAGGGATCGTTTCGGGTATCGTATCGGGTGAGTCCACTTTGTTCAGATCATGAGTATTCTGACTTTGTTATTCATATTCTTCGTTCTGGGGCCAGCCTCCCTGATCTTGGTGTTGAATCTCGCCCGAAACAACCGGACGCTCAGGAAACACATGGAGAAACTGATCAAGACATTTCTGATCATTTGTTCCTGTCTTGCCATATTCACAACTATTGGGATTATTCTTTCTGTCTTGTTTGAATCCATTCGATTCTTTCAAGCGGTTCCTGTCACCGAGTTTCTTTTCGGACTCGAATGGTCTCCACAAACCGCGATACGAGAAGATCAGGTAGGTTCTTCTGGGGCATTCGGAGCGGTACCGCTTTTTGCCGGTACTTTCCTCATCACGGTCATTGCCATGATCATTGCTGCACCTCTGGGATTGATGTCAGCAATTTATCTATCTGAATATGCCGGGCCGACCATCCGGACATTTGCCAAGCCGCTGCTGGAGATTCTCGCGGGTATACCGACCGTGGTATACGGTTTTTTCGCTGCGCTGACCGTGGCACCGATGATTCGGCGCAGCATGGAATCCTTTGGATTGAGTGTATCCAGTGAAAGTGCTTTGTCGGCAGGTGTTGTTATGGGGATCATGATACTGCCATTTGTTTCCTCGCTTTCCGACGATGTCATCAATGCGGTCCCCCAATCGATGCGTGATGGCTCTTATGGGTTGGGGGCCACTCGTTCGGAAACCATTCGCAAGGTGATACTGCCCGCCGCATTACCCGGCATTGTGGGCAGTTTTCTGCTGGCTGTTTCCCGAGCCATTGGAGAAACCATGATCGTGGTGATGGCGGCAGGGCTAGCCGCCAACCTGACAGCCAATCCCTTTGAGTCTGTGACCACCGTGACAGTGCAGGTCGTCACGCTTCTGATTGGAGATCAGGAATTCGACAGTCCCAAGACCCTGGCGGCATTTGCTCTGGGTCTGGTGCTCTTTGTCATCACCTTGCTCCTGAACATCATTGCATTATATGTGGTTCGGAAGTACAAGGAGCAGTACGAATGACAACCCAGCGTCAGAAGGTCGAAGCGACCCTAGCGAAACGCTACGCGCGGGAAACTCGATTTCAGTGGTATGGGCGTTTGTCCATCCTGGTCGGCATACTATTTCTGGGATTTCTTCTAGTCACGACGATTGTCAATGGTTATCAGGCGATCATGCAGACATATATCTTACTGGATGTGGATCTGACACCCGAACAATTTGGTGGAAGAATCACCAGAGAATCGATCGCAGACGCCAATTACAACTCGATTATCAAGACTAGTTTGCTTGCGGAGTTTCCGGATGTTACGGGGCGCAGAGATAAAAGATCACTCTATAGATTGATCAGTAGTGGCGCTCAATATGATTTGAGGGAAATGCTACTGGAAGAGCCTGAAATCGCAGGCCGCGTCACCCCGATTTGGCTACTGGCGGATGACGAGGTGGATGTCTTCATGAAAGGCCGGATTGACCGCAATCAGCCGGAGACCAACCGGCGAATCAAAGACAATGCCATTGGCTGGATTGATCAATTGGTGGAGCAGGGTCGGGTCGAAAAGCATTTCAATGTTCCGTTTTTCACCCATGGTGATTCACGAGAACCAGAGCAGGCTGGCATTTTCGGAGCCGTCATGGGATCATTTTTTACCATCATGATTTGCATGCTGTTGGCTTTTCCCATCGGGGTAGCCGCCGCACTGTACCTACAGGAATTTGCCCCGAAGAACCGAATAACGGACCTGATTGAGGTCAACATCAACAATCTTGCGGCCGTACCATCCATCATTTTCGGGCTTCTGGGCCTGGCGATTTTCCTGAATGTCTTCGGTCTGCCCAGGTCGGTACCCCTGGTTGGTGGAATGGTGCTTTCCCTGATGACTTTGCCAACAATCATCATTTCCAGTCGAGCTGCTCTGGCTGCTGTTCCACCCAGTATTCGGGAAGCTGCGCTCGGCATCGGCGCTTCTCCTACCCAGACCGTGCTACACCATGTGCTCCCCTTGGCGATGCCGGGCATGCTGACAGGCTCCATCATCGGCATTGCACAGGCACTAGGGGAGACCGCGCCGCTTCTGGTCATCGGAATGGTGGCATTCATTGTCGATGTGCCCGGTGGCCCCTTGGATCCCGGAACTGCCTTGCCGGTCCAGATCTATCTTTGGTCAGACAGTCCCGAAAGAGCATTTGTTGAGCGCACTTCAGCAGCAATTCTGATCCTTTTGGGATTTTTGGTGTTGCTCAACAGTTTGATTGTTCTGGTGCGACAAAAACTCGAAAGACGCTGGTAAATTAATTCAAATCTGGATAGATCCATGAGCCAAGAGGCAACTACCCGTGATCCTGCCAACCTCTTCGAGAAGGAGGTGATCGAAAACCCGAATTTCACTACGGTAGGAGAGGTGACTGTCGACAATCCAGCCATGTCCTGTCGGGATGTGAATGTGTTCTATGGCGACAAGCAGGCTATTTTCAACGTGTCGGTCGATATCGGTCGAAATGAAGTCATCGCCATGATTGGACCATCGGGTTGTGGTAAGTCCACGTTTCTGCGCTGCCTGAATCGCATGAATGACACTATCGATATCTGTCGTGTGACCGGACATATCTCCCTTGAAGGAGAGGATATTCATGCACGTTCCATGGACGTGGTGCTATTACGTGCCCGAGTGGGCATGGTATTTCAAAAACCCAACCCATTTCCCAAATCGATATATGACAACGTTGCCTATGGGGTTAAACTGCATGGACTTGCCCATAGCAAGTCTGAACTGGATGATATTGTGGAAAATAGCCTGCAGAAGGCTGGGTTGTGGGATGAGGTCAATGATCGGCTGGACAAACCAGGTACTGGCCTATCTGGTGGGCAACAACAGCGATTGTGTATTGCCCGAGCCATTGCAATCAGCCCCGAACTCATCTTGATGGATGAACCCTGCTCAGCATTGGACCCGATCGCAACAGCAAAGATCGAGGGTTTGATTGACGAGTTGAGACAGCAGTATTCGATTGCTATCGTGACCCACTCAATGCAGCAGGCTGCACGGGTCTCTCAACGGACAGCCTACTTCCATTTGGGTAAACTCGTCGAAGTGGGGACTACAAATGATATATTCACCAAACCGATGCATGGATTGACCGAAGGATACATTACTGGACGTTTTGGCTGATATTGAACATTTCACGTGAGCATTTCAATCATGACCACAATACAAGGTGAAGGACATATTTTTACCCGCTTCGATGAAGAGATGAAGCAGTTGCATAAGACCGTTGTGGAGATGGGGGAACTTGCGGTCAACCAATTGCATGATGCGGTCGAAACCTTGCGGACTGAGGATACGGATCAAGCCTATAAGGTCATCAACAAGGATGCTGAGTTGAATCGGTTAGATATTGATGCAGATGATCAGATCACTACGATCATCGCCAAACGTGCACCAGTGGCCAAGGATCTGCGGGAATTGATTGCCGTCGGTAAAATTGTCAGTGATCTAGAAAGAGCAGGGGACGAAGCTCGAAAGATTGCCGGGCTGACCATTCGATTTTTCGAGGGATCACACCGGCCGCCCCGTGATGAGATTCTCCACGCCATCTACACCTTGGCAGAATATGTTTCGGAGATGCTCGAACAAAGTATGATTGTTTTCGATAATCTCGACCTGAACGGTGCAGTAGAAGTACTCAATATGAGCCTTCGACTTGATGATCAGTTGCAGTCTGTTCTGAGACATCTGAGTACATTCATCCTGGAGGACTCACGTAATGTAGGAAATTTTGTGGATATCGTACTGGGAATCAGGGCACTGGAACGATTTGGAGGGCATGCAAAAAACATCGCCGGCCATTTGGTGTTCATCAAATTGGGGCGTGATGTGCGCCACGAAGGTATCGATGTCATCGTCAGATCCATCCAGGAATCATAGGATGGTCAAAGAATTTAATGTTCCGCTGTAAGTTTCGTAGAAATTCACTGAACAAGCAAACGTTTCTTTCCTTGCCTTATGAATCACGAAATCTGGATTCCCCGATTCAGAATCTGGTGGATTGGCCTATTGCTTCTATGCCTCTGGCTCGAAGGAGTGGCTCTTTACTATCAATATATTCTGGATCAACTTCCATGCGTATTATGTGTCCATGTACGCATGTTGCTATTCCTCTTGATGGTCATCGGTTTTTTTGGCTTGATTCTACGGCAATATCCGTCAGTCGTGGGTCTATTTATGCTTGCAGTGACGGGCACCTGGATGTGGATAGGCGAACGATCCTATCGATTGCTTGCGACTGAGCGGGGATGGATATTCGATGAATGCCGGATGCAGTCCGGTCTGCCGGAATGGCTAGCTCTGGAAGAATGGTTGCCTTGGCTATTCAAAATTCATGAACCCTGCGGATATACTCCATTTTTGTTTTTTGGAATCACTATGGCCGAGGCACTGATTGTGATGAGTTTGCTCATGGTTCTGGCCAGTGGTGGGTTGCTGATTTCATATTGTTGGGCAATGTGTCGCAGGGTATGATGACTCGATAGGAAGTGGCCCCGAAGCGGTCTTGCCTGTGTACTCATAAAAATAGCGGGGGACAAGATTGCGGTCAATGCGACCAAGGCTTTGCAACCGAGTAAACATGCCTCGAATTCCACTGACCTGAAACCACCAGCCAGAATCGTTCCGATCAACCTCCCTGTCGCCTTCGCCATGTTGGTGGCAATGCCGAAAAAATTCGTGAAATCGAAAGGGTAGGGCAATTTCAAGTGGCGCATATCCCAACCGATGACCCCTGTGTCGTTCTGAAGTGCAGCACTTGGCCCCGTCGCCTGATTGCTTGAGTCAGGCGGATGGCAGCGGGCCAGAGGATGGCAGACCCTCTCGGTTGACCAATCAACGGAGAAGGGCCATGCCGACTGGCGACCACCCCCTGATCCACCCGGAAAGATCGCCCATTTTCGCGCTCCAGTCCACGGGTCGACCCCAGCGGCCGATGGCTGAGCCACTCGGACGGGATGTCAGCACGATTTCCCGGGAGCTGTCCCGCCATCGCGGACAGCGGGGGGATCGACATCAGCCCGCCCAGAGCAAGGCGACATCCCGACACCGGGCCGCCCCGGCCGTGCCCTGGAAGATGGCCCCGGAGCGCTGGGCGGTGCCGGGAAGGCTGGAGCCGGAACCCATCGCGGGCCGGTTTTGGCAACCCGGGGAAGCGATGGCCGGGAAGACGGGGATCTATCAGTCTATCCGGGCAGGCCGGCAAGCGGGAGGCACGCGGTCCCGGTGTCTGCGCCGCCGGGGGAAGCAGCCGAACGGGCGGGGAGGGCGACCTGCGGGACGCGGTCAACTTCCCGGTCGGGTGGACATCGCCGAGCGCCCGGCGGATGGGGGAGGCCAAGGGCCGGATCGGGGACGGGGAGCTTGACCTGATCATCGGGGGGATGCCCCGGGGAGCCTGGATTTCCTGGGGTGATCGGGCCTCGAAGTTCATGGGGCTGGTCTGGGTGGAAGGGAAGACCGCGGCGGCCGTGACCGAGGCCATTGTCCGGCGGATGGCCCCGATTCGGGACCGGGTGCACCCGGGCACGGCGGACCACGGCCAGGAGTTCGCCGGGCACCGAGCGATCGCCAAGGCCCTCGGGACTGACTTGGATTTTGCCACTCCTTACCACTCCGGGGAGCGGGGCCTGATAGAGCAGACCCACGGCTTGGTACGCCGGGACTGTCCGAAGGGGACGAACTTTCGTCAGGGGACGCCGGCCCAAGTTTGGGCGGTGGCCGACCGGATCAACCACCGGCCCCGGAAGGTGCTGGGGGTTTGGACCCCGGAAGAGGTCTTCACCAGCGCCGTCGCCCCGCCCTGAAGTCGGTCATTTCTCGCCCATCCCCTCCCTTTCCAGAAGCCTGTATTCGACGGGCAGGGCCTCGCTCGGCCGAAACCGGCCCGAGTCGACCCTGGCGTCGAGATGGATGCCATTGATAACCGAAATCAGACCCATTCAGCCCCTGGGAGGGCTGAATGGTCCGGTTGCCAACGTGCTCCCTTCCTTCGGGGGATGCCCTCATGCCGGGAGCGGGGCGAGTGTGGCACTTCGGAGTGGACGTGGGGTGAAAATACAGCACCACCCACATCTTTAGTGTGCCTCATCCGTCATTATGAATACTCAGTAATTCCCTGTAACGATCAGGTACTACCCGGTTGGCTGATGAGGCCTTGGAACCCTTCAAGCCACTCCACGGACTAATCCGCATTTGCGTCCTATGAGTTGAACCAAGTCAACCACACGATTGGCATATCCCCATTCATTGTCATACCAGGCATAAATCTTGATTTGCGATTGATTGATGACCATGGTGGAAAGGGCATCTACAATACTGGAGCGAGGGTCAGTCCGATAATCGATAGAGACCAACGGACGCTCTTCATACCCCAATATGCCCCGAAGAGGGCCGTCAGCGGCTGTCGCGAGCAGTCCATTGACCTCGTTCACAGTAGTGGGGGTTTTCACTTCAAACACACAGTCGGTCAGTGATGCATTGGCCAGTGGAACCCTAATCGCATGACCATTCAGTTTTTCCTTCAAATCAGGAAAAATGCGGCCAATCGCTCTCGCCGAACCGGTCGTGGTGGGGATCAGGCTCATTCCACAGGCTCTTGCCCTGCGCAAATCCGAATGGGGCGCATCAAGTATACGCTGAGAAGTCGTGACCGCATGAATCGTCGTCATGCTCCCATGACAAATTCCCAGGTTTTCATGGATCACCTTGACAATCGGAGCCAAACAGTTTGTCGTACAGGAGGCGGCCGTCACGATGCTATGTTTTTCAGGCAAGTACAAATGGTCATTCACTCCCATGACCACATTCAATATTTCATCATCCACCAACGGAGCCGTAACCACAACTTGCCGGACACCTTGTTGACCATATGATCTCAGTTTTTCGACAGACCGAAACTGGCCGGAAGCTTCGATCACCACATCGCATCCCGACCAGTCGGTTTTCTGCAAATCACCATTTTTGGAATGTCGTACATGCAGGTCATCTATCAGCAGACCCTCTGGGTTATATCCAGTCTGTCGATTCCATCGGCCATGCACAGAATCGAAGTTCACCAGATGTGAGAATGTCTCCGTATTTCCGGCAGGGTCATTGATTTGAATCACCTTGACATCTGTGCTGTCCATCGCAATACGGAAAATGAGTCTTCCGATTCGACCGAAACCATTGATTCCTAGATTCAGACCCATAGGTATAACAGTAAGGTATATTGTTGCGAGTCTGGTGCTGACATAACTCTAATGAAAAACCGATTATGAACGAAAATAGATTGTTTTACAGCTCGATTTTTTCGATTTTCGGTGACGAGGATTCGTCTGAAACCAGGACAAAATGAACTCATCAATCGAACTTAAAACGTGACATCCCAACGGACGCGAAATATCATTCGATTTACTGGAAACTTGCCCCCATGCCCCCCAACTGTACTGAAAAGGGCCGAACATATACCCGTCATCCTTAACTCATCTCCTGCTTGGGCCATCGGACGCGAACAATGGTGGAAGGGGAGATGTGGCCAAGATAGGGTCAAACCTGCTGATGAGCGGATCACCAACAGAATACGGAAATGGAAAATCTTGATGACCTCAACCCCGCATGCTGCCCGACTTTGGCTTTATGCGTGCAATATCTGAGGATAGATTTTAGATGGGATTGGTCGATCACTGACCAAACCAGTTCCGCTCAAAACAGCTTTCATCCAATCAATCGATGGATCAGCATTATCCGGACTGTCTTCATATCACAGCAAAACTTGCCATGAAATATCTTCCCATCATCTGTCTGGGTCTCGTGGTATCCACCACCAGTGCCTGGGCGAAAGAGACGACTTATATCGGGTCCGTTGAGACAATCCGAGGGGCTCACCCACCGACCGATGCCCAAGGCACGGTATTTCTGGATGTGAACCGAAATTCCCGTCTCGACTCCGGTGAGCCGGGCATTGCGGATGTTATGGTGTCTAACGGACGCGAAGTCATGACAACCAATAGCCGGGGTGAATTCCGACTGCCTGCTTACGGTGACATGAACCTGTTCATAACGAAACCTGCCGGTTATACGACTCCGGTCAGTGATGAAATGGTGCCGCAATTTTATTACATCCATAAGGAAGCCGGGTCTCCCTCCCTGCGTTTTGGCGGAATTCCACCGACCGGACCGCTGCCGCAGAGAATCAACTTTCCGCTGATTGTCGATGATGTCGGTGACCGCTTTTCTTGTCTGGTTTTCGGCGATGCGCAAGCCTACACCCACATGGAACTCGGATATGTCCGTGAAACCGCCGGACGACTGCTTGCGGCACGCGATAATTCGGACACCGAATGCCTGATGTTCGCAGGCGATATATTGGGCGATGATCTGTCCCTGTATCCCAGATTCAAACGCATCGTGTCCGTGGGTGGGGTGCCACAGTATTTTGTGGGCGGCAACCATGATCTTGATCTGGATGCCGACAGCGACCAGGACTCTTTCGATACTTTCCGCCGCGAATGGGGGCCAGAATATTACTCTTTCGATATCGGCGAGGTGCATTTTGTCGGGCTTGACAATGTCCGTTATCCCTGCAACGGTGTCGACCCACATCCGTTCTGCTCACCCGACAGACGACACACCTACAACGGTGTGATCTCACAGCGTCAACTGGACTGGCTGCGAGAGGACCTGACCCATGTCCCTGATGACAAGCTGATTGTGCTGATCGCGCATATTCCGTTTGTTTCCTTCACCGACAATACGTCTGCCAAGCACCAAACGGACAACCTTCACGAACTCTACCACATCGTGGATGGCCGCAAGGTGCTTGGCCTTGTCGGCCATACCCACACGACAGAGCAGATCCTGCCCGGAGAGTATTTTGAGGGGTGGATTGAACAGACGGGTACCGGAGCCGCACAATTTCACCAGATTATCACGGGTGGAATTTCGGGCAGCTGGTGGGCGGGAGATATCAATGATCAGGGGGTTCCGCGTTCGATTCAGCGTCTCGGGTCCCCCCGCGGTTATTATCAGATCGACTTCGCGGGCAGTCAGTATACCGACACGTACAAGACATTCCATACGGACGAGAACACTCAGTTGCATGCGGGATTGAACACCCCCCGATTCCGCACATGGGCACAGAAGCTGTTGGATCATGCTGACCAACATCGGGGCCAATGGGATGTCGAGCCCGCTGTTACAGTGAATGATCTCGGGGATACCCGCATGCTGACAGCCAAAGATCTGACCGATGGCAGCTGGGTCGCCGTCAATGTCTGGAACGGTTCCAGAGACAGTCGGGTGACTGTGAAGATCAATGGTATTGTGATCCCGGCGACGAGGACCCAGATGGGCAGTGGCGAAGCGAAGCTCAAGGGTGTCAAATATGCAGACCCGGTGGCACTAGCGATGCAATCGACTGTCGGTCGAATTGCCTTTCGGTCCACCGAGGGGGATGACGAGACCGCCGGCCTCACCATCTGGGGTGAGGTTCCATGGGTCGGAGAGCATCCGGGTCCATTTTATGCCTGGATGCTTTCGGATCATTCCAGCCATCTGTGGCGCGCCGATCTGCCGGTCGATCTTCCAGTCGGCGTGCATGCAATGACCGTGTCCACAACAGACCGGTATGGCCGGCTCTTCAGCAATGTCATGACCATCGAAGTGGTGGAGTCGTTGCCCATTTCCGATTGGCAGGACGAACTTCGGAAAGAATGACTGGCAACTTCCAGGTTCCCTTCAACCGCCGCCTGGTCATTTCAGATTTCCCATATCGCCATCCACGTTGATCCCGAGTCGGTTGATTTGAAAGACAGGCGTTTCGGCCAGAGCTCCATCGCCTGGGATTCGTCGTGCCACCATCGATATGAGCAACACGGGGGCGTGAGTGTCGATACCCGCCGTCTGCCACAATTCGACTTCGATCATCATTCGATCATTTAATTTAACATAATATACCTTATGCGAAGTTAATCCTATCACCATTCGGTCGACTGATGACCTCGTATGAATACCTTCCGGCCCGAAATTTCACTGAACCACCCCGCTCCGGATCATGAGAATGGCGTGATGAACGCCTGGACCCTCAGGCAATCTTTCTAACCAACAGCAGTCACTCGGCAGATGAGGCTTGGTAAACTATCGATGATCAAACTTCGCCCGTGTATGCTCATCTCCAACCGACCTTATGTGGGTAACTTTCAGCGAAAGGTTCCAAAAGCTTCATGCCGTCCAACTGATGTTACTGCTGGTGAGCATGCTGGGTATCGGTTGGATGGGAGGATTTTTGTCCACCGGCGGTGGCCAGTGGGTAGCGGATGCCTTCCGTCTGGCCTATCTGAATCAATACCAGACCCGGACGGCACTATCGAATGGTGGCATATCCTATTATGTCTCTTCGACCGATATCGAGAAACTCCAGCCATGGCTGGAATCCGAGGAAGGAGTGCTGTCCACCCTGCCCACCTTCATTGATGACCTGCTGATTGTCGTGATTTCCCGGGAGCATCCCGAAACCTATAACCGCCTGAAAACCAGCCAGTGGGTCCGTGTCATCACGACCCTACCGCTCCTTTGTCATTGACTCACTACGAACCATGACCACGCTGGCATTTGATGTCTACGGAACACTCATTGATACCACTGGGATGACCAAGGGCCTGACCGCACTGGTGGGTCACCGTGCCAAGGATTTTTCGACCCAATGGCGTCTGAAACAACTCGAATATACCTGGCGCTATGGCTTGATGGATCAGTACCGTGATTTCAGACAATGCACCCGTCAGGCACTCGACTGGACTTGTCAGCAGTTTGGCTTTGAAATCAATGTATCAGACAAGGAAAGTCTAATGGCACTTTACCTGGAATTGCCCCCTTTTGATGATGTCCCCGAGGGACTTGAAAGACTCCGAAAACTCAATGTCGGGCTGTATGCCTTTTCCAATGGCGTTCGATCCGACCTGGAAGTGCTCCTGCACAATGCCGGCTTGATGGATTGCTTGGATGGGATCGTCAGTGTCGATGACAAAAGGACCTTCAAACCGAACCCCCTGCTCTATCAATACATGGTCGAACGCGGTGGCTCCAAGCCCCAGGACACCTATCTGGTCTCCAGCAATATGTTTGATATCTGCGGCGCGGTGGCTGCGGGACTGCCCGCCTTTTGGGTGCAGCGTGAACCAACCACGATTTTTGATCCTTGGGAATTTCAGCCAACCCAAACCATCTCCGATCTTGGTGATCTGGTTGAACTGATTCAGTTGAGGTAACGGCTCGCCTCCGATAACATGTTGCCCCCGCCATCGTCACGCCCCAGCCGTAGTAAGTGCGTACCTGGAATCGTCTTTTCGGCCATGACGGATAGCACAGAGCCATGCTATGATGTGACACCATATTCGCGAAGCCAACTGATCATGAATCGACTGCAATTGCCGATCGGGGATTCCTCCTTCCGGAATCTCCGGACTTCGGGTTGCTACTATGTGGACAAGACCGCCCACCTCCAGCAACTGACCTAGGCCGGACGCTACTGGTTCCTGTCCCGCCCGCGTCGCTTCGGCAAGACCCTGCTGGTCGATACGCTGCACGAGCTGTTCGCCGGCAGCGAGGACCGGTGGGACGGATTTTATGTCAGTTTGCGGTATTCTGACTTGAGTGGCGATGGGCCTCGACATCCGGTCGGACGAGATTACCCATCAGGGCCGATCAGGTTGGGTGTTGATTCATCATGGGCAGATAAAGGCAAGGTGGCACAAGACGACGCGGCGGTCGACAGGCAACTGGACGCGACGGTGGCCCAGATGCAGGAGCAGGAGCAGGATTATGCAGGCAAGTTACCGAACGCCGGAGCGGGCGATTGATCGGCGGTGCGCTGGTGTTTGATCATGTGCATCACCAACAGGCGATGGTCCGGACGGAACAGGATTAGCGAGGGGAGATGCCTCGCCCAGATCGGTAATCTCACTGGATGTGCATCTCCTTCCAGACAGACTGGCTTTCTTGCGGCCAACAGAAGTACGAAAAAAAGCAATGACCAACCATTTAATCCCGATGGCTGACAAGGGAACAATCACCCATCACCCCTTGGCATTCGGTGATGCGTCGGCCAATGGCCGGTACGCCCTTCGGGGTGGGACATGACCACCAGTTCAGGTAAATTTTTCGATCAAAATATCTATTTTTCTATTGGTTAGAAATCTTTTTCAAACTGATGTCTGATTCAATTGTCATCGTATCATCGTCCCGAACACCGATGGGGTGTTTTCAGGGTGGGTTGTCACAATTCACGGCGGCCGAGCTGGGTGCCGTCGCGATCAAGGCGGCCGTGAAACGATCCGGGATCAACGCAGCACAAATCGACGAGGTGATTATGGGAAATGTTTTGTCAGCTGGCCAGGGACAAGCCCCAGCCCGTCAGGCAGCGTTGGGGGCAGGCCTGCCGCTTTCGACAGGTTGTACCACCATCAACAAGATGTGCGGTTCCGGGATGAAAGCGGTGATGCTCGCCCATGATCTCTTGAAGGCTGGCACAGGCAGGAGCTTTGTCGCAGGTGGTATGGAAAGTATGTCCAATGCCCCTTACCTGCTCCCCAGAGTACGACAGGGTCTGCGTATGGGCCATGCTCAAGTCCTGGACCATATGTTTCTGGATGGGCTGGAAGATGCCTATGACAAGGGACGCTTGATGGGGGAGTTTGCGGAAGATTGTGCCGACCGATATCGGTTCTCCCGCTCCTCGCAGGACGCATTCACTGTCCGTTCCCTGAAGCGGGCCAGAAAAAGCAGCCTCGATGGGCTTTTTGACGAAGAAATCGTGCCTGTCGAAGTGATCAACAACAAGAAGACTGATACCTTGGTGCAGGACGAAACGCCCTTCCGAGCCAATATCGAGAAAATTTCCACTCTAAAGCCCGCATTTCGCCCGAAAGGGAGTGTCACCGCGGCGAATTCCAGTTCGATATCTGATGGAGCCGCAGCTCTGATCTTGATGCGAGAATCCGAAGCGGAACGCCAACAAATACAACCGCTTGCGCGTATTCTGGCGCATACGACACATGCCCAGGAACCAGGTTGGTTTACGACAGCCCCCGTCGGTGCCATCCAGAAATGTCTGACTCAAATCGGAAAAAAGAGCAGCGAGATTGAACTGTTTGAAATCAATGAGGCTTTCGCTGTGGTCACGATGGTAGCCATGCAGGAACTCGAACTGGATGCAGACCGTGTCAATGTGCATGGCGGTGCCTGCGCATTGGGCCATCCCATCGGGGCTTCCGGTGCCCGCATCCTGGTCACTCTACTCGGTGCCATGAAGGCGCGAAACGCCCGACTCGGTATGGCGGGGATATGCATCGGCGGGGGCGAAGCCACCGCGATCGCCATGGAACGACTGTTCTGATGCCATTCTCACCAGGCAATGCTGTGCTGGCTGCCCACCAAGTTCCTGTCCCGACCGATACCGGCATTGTTCGCCTGCAGTTTTCTTTGGTCTGTGCAGTCGCCACCACAAAATGGTATGACCATTTGAAGGCCAGCCAATCTACTTTCTCTAAATCAAGGCCATATCTTTGTATATGCGATTATTCTTATCCTTGAAGAGTCGAAAATCAGGCAGGATTTAACCCGAATAACAAGAAGACTCTGCGATACAATCCATTCCATTCACTTCAAATGCATCGGATTTCATGCCTCTTCCCCATTCTTCTGAACGCAAACTTCACCACACAAGGCAACTGAAACTTCAGGGTTATGAACGTTCTGACGGCCTCTGGGAAGTCGAAGCGCACCTGCTGGACACCAAACCCTACTGGTTCCCCAACCATGAAAAAAATGGTGTTGATGCCCATGAACCTATTCATCAATTCAGTTTGTGCGTCACTCTGGATCTCGACTTGCTCATTCATCGAGTGGAAGTTTCCATGGATGACACACCCTTCGCGATCTGTCGAAATGTTGAGAGAAATATGAAGCGGCTTGAGGGGATACACATCGGTCCCGGATGGCAAGAAGAGGTCAGAAATCGAGTGCTCCGAGAAGAAAGCTGCACGCATTTGATGGATTTACTCAAGCCTATTGCGACTACCGCCTACCAAAGCATGCATATTGCATTGGAAAAACGTCGAGAGGGTTTGACAGTCCCCCCTCCCCCACCCATTATCAACCAGTGTCACTCTCTGGCCAGCCATACGAACGTGGTGAAAATAAAGTGGCCCGAGTTTTATACTGGTAATACGTGAAGTGCGTACTGGGATGGATTTTTTCTGATTTCGTATCCTCCCGCTCCTTGTCAATCGCTACAACCCTTGGGATAGTGATCCCAACAGTCGTGTGGGCAGAGCGCGTGTCAGATCCTCCGCCCGACTTATGAGGTGGCCCGGAGCGTGCTATGATCGAATATTGTCCTGCCAAGACCAACTGATCATGAACCGCCTACAGCTGCCGATCGGGGATTCCTCCTTCCGGAATCTCCGGACTTCGGGTTGCTACTATGTGGACAAGACCGCCCACCTCCAGCAACTGACCCAGGCCGGACGCTACTGGTTCCTGTCCCGCCCGCGTCGCTTCGGCAAGAGCCTGCTGGTCGATACGCTGCACGAGCTGTTCGCCGGCAGCGAGGACCTGTTCCGGGGCCTGTCCATCCACCCCCAATGGGACTGGCAGACGACCCATCCCGTGGTGCGGCTGAGCTTCGGGGGAACATTCCGTGGACCGGACGAACTGGACAAGGACATTCTCCGCCAGTTGCACAGCATTGAACGCCGCTATCAGCTGGACCCCGATACCGAATCCGACACCGGACCGACCCGCCTTCGGAGCCTGATCGATCGGCTGCAGCTGGCCACCGATCAGCAGGTGGTGGTGCTGGTGGACGAATACGACAAGCCGATCCTGGATGTCCTGGAAACCCCCGAGTTGGCCCTGGCCCACCGCGATACCCTGCGGGGACTGTACGGGATGCTCAAGGATTGTGCCCGCTGGCTGCGATTCGTGTTTGTCACCGGCATCAGCATGTATTCGAAAGTGAGCCTGTTTTCAAACCTGAACAACCTCAACGACCTCAGCCTGATGCCGCGCTATGCCACCATCTGTGGCTATACCGAGACCGACCTGGAGACGGTGTTCGCCCCGGAACTGACAGACGTATCCGCCGAAGACCGGAACAAGATTCGCCACTGGTACAATGGGTATTCGTGGCGCGGCCAGGAGACCGTCTACAACCCCTTCGACATCCTGCTGTACTTCCAGAACCGGGAGTTCCTGCCCTACTGGTACGAGACCGGCACCCCGAGCTATCTCTACCACCGACTGGCCCGAGGCGACATCCTGCCCCAGACCTTGAGTCGGCTGGACATGTCCCGGGGGGAACTGTCCCGCTTCAACCTGGAGAACCTCAGCGTGAACGCCCTGCTGTTCCAGTGCGGCTACCTGACCATGGTCGGAGAACAGGAGCGCTACGACGAGTATTTCTACACCCTGGACTATCCCAACGAAGAGGTGCGTCGCAGCCTGAACCGGGAACTGCTGGAGGCGGTGCTGGGTGATTGGGCGACGACCGCGAGACGCCGCCAGACCCTGACCGATCGGCTGCTGGCCCAGGACTTCGACGGCTTCGAGCAGGCCCTGCAGGCGTTCTTTGCGGGAATTCCGTATACCTGGCAGGACCCGGGGCAGTTGTTTCGATGGGAGGGATTCTATGTCGGGTTGCTGTATGCCGCCTGGCTGACGCAGGGACTCGACATCCGGGGAGAGGAGGTCACTTATCAGGGGCGGTCGGATCTGGTGTTGATCCATCGCCATCAGGTGTTCGTGTTCGAGTGCAAGGTAGCGCAGGGCGAGGCGGAAGTCGACAGGAAACTGGACGACGCGATGGCGCAGATGCGGGAGAAGGGGTATGCGGACAAGTACCGAACACCGGGGAAGGAGGTCCATCGGCTGGCTTTGGTGTTTGATCAGGAGCAGCGTAATCTGGCCGCCCTGCGGGCGGAGCGGGCCTGAAGAGATGAGCAGTCTCCCCACTGCCACCCTTGATTCCCTAGGGACCGCCCCTCGTCCCGAGCCGTTCGATGTCCGGCGACGGTCGGGAGGTAGCCAAGCCCTGACCGACTGGGCGGTCCCGATGGTTGATCGGGGGATCGCCAGAATTCCTCGCTTGGTATTCCAATGGAGGACGGCGGGTGTGTTCTTGAAGGTGTGAGCAGTTACTGATTTCGATTCCCCCGTGCCACTCTGAAGTGGAAGTGGGGTGAGGTATTCCCTTTAGGAGTGAAGTCGTCACATCTTGTTGTTTCTGAATATAGTGTCCGGAAGAATTTCCCACATCGGCCCAACAAAACCTTGTCAGGGGTTCCGAACCACATCCGACGAACCAGGCACGAAGCCAAGCCGGTGATCATGCTTGATGCCTTTGGGGTGAAGCACTTGATACCGACAACTACCTAGTTTGGCGTCCCAAAAACAGAAACGAGAGTCAAGACGCATAGACCAATTCACGAGACTTGTTGATTTCACTGCGCAGGTAAGGATTGATGACTACTCTCATTTGAAGTAGATTGACGGAACAGCCCAGAACACATTGAATTAATTCGATAAGGTTGTTGTCCAAGCTGAACTCGAATAAGAAGTCGATATCGCTCGTAGCCGAATCGAAACCCACACCTCGGACATTGATCCGAAAACCTCAAGGCGGACGACATCGTAGCGTTGACAAAGTACCGTTAGTTCTTCCCTTTTATCGGCAATGACTTTATGCATGATCCAATTTCCCGATGCGTCGACGAGTATCTTGCTGATCGTCAGTGTCTCCAACAAACAGGGCGTTGGGTTTGGCCGATGGGGTCGCCATGTCGAGATTGTAGTCACGCACCTCGCTCTTGATGACTCCTGCCTCCATCGTTCTCAATGTGTATGTGCTGAAATAAGCATGATCGATGTCACCGTTTAACCATTTGCACTTGAGCGTCATCACCCATGCACTACTGGGCATATGGAGCAATCTGCGAATTCTCAAAGAACATAGATTTTGTTCGATATCATTAACAGGATTGAACAGTGACTTCTCCGATAGAAGGATCCACGGTTACCGATTCCCCGGTTTGAATTAATCGGGTGACATCGCCTTCCTCGAATCGATCACACAGTGCCATCTGGGCCAGTGCTCCTCCCTGGACCAGAATCGGGTTGACCCGATTGAACAAGATCGCCTTGGGCGCCATTTTCCGCTTGATCATTTCATGCAACATCCAAGCACTCGCCACGCCCCCCTTCGCCGTATTGACCACCAGAATTCTATTGACGTAACTTTTGCCGAACAGTTCGTGCTGTGGCCGGGAAAAAATTCCCTGGATACGGTCCAAATCGTACCGCGCTGAGAAATTGTCGTCCGTGACCAATGCGACCCCAGTCACTCGAGACCCGATACCGACATGACATTTAAGAACTCGAATCGTTTTCATTCGATACTCATCTGAAAATATGAATCTCTTCCTGGAAAAATCGCCCCGCTTTCGTCACTCAAGCGCAACGGATATGCCTCCAACCATCTGTCCTGTTGTCGCCGCCGTCACGCAATCGCGCATATTGGCCAAGATCGGAAGATAGCCATAGCCACCGATGATATTCACTAATTTGGCAGAGTTGCTCAGCAAGGTGGTCCAACCATTCGTCTCCCGCATTTCCCTCGCATAGCTCTGATAGAAGCACATGCCTTCGAGGACACGTCCTCCCGACACTTCAATCCGTTGAGCAATCCCCAGACGACGGGCATCGGACGCCACCGTCGGCGAGGTGACCACCAGCAGGGTCGTCTCCTTATGTACCGTTTTTCCTTCCAGCAGATGGGCAATTTCCGCCATTTCCAGCAAGGATAACTGGGGGGCGGAAAACACCACGACATCGATCGAGTCTCCCCGTCGAGGATAACCAGCGAAGAAATCCAAAAAATCCTGCTGGGTAATGATTTCCTGAATCAGTTGATCTGGATGACAGACCGCTGATAATTCCGGGGCTTCAGGGGTGATACCCACCAGATGAAACAATGGCACGGAACCGAAACTGGCCATGGCCGCCCCAAGATGCTTGAGTGCATCCGAACTGGCCGAACTTTCCAGGGACTCAATGACGGGCACGTCCCAATAGGAACCTGTGGCACGACCCACAAGTGCTCCCAACACGCCCCACTCGGTCAAGTTCTGGGGTTGATATTCGACCTTGAACCGTCGTGTTGCTTGTCGATTTTTATCCAGATGCAAACCGTAACACGGTACCCGACCGGTCAGTCCCGCCGCCAAGGCGGAAGGCCCCCCTTCGAAATTGGAATAGGCTCCCAAGACGCTGTTGCAGTAAATGACCACTCCTGTGTCTCCAAATGCCAGATGTTCTCCGCGGACAGGCGGCTGAATGGTCTGATAATTGATACAGGTATTCGTCATCAAGATTCCCAGGGATTCAAGCGCATCGATAGCCCGTTGTTCCAGGCTGGCCATCCAGTCTTCCTGACCCAATGCTCGATAGTGGGCAAAATCGATTCCCCGGGGATCGGTGATGACCGGAATGCGGACCGTCCGGTCTTGTTCTGAGTAGGATGCCAGGTTTTCCAGAAATGCAACGCCCGATTCTCCAAGGGACTCCGTGTCGGCCATCAGATGGGCCTGTGTGACCTCCAACAGACAATTCGCGTCAAAAAACTCCCCGACTTGCAGCAGATGCTCCATCGCCCATTGTCGGGGATATCCCAGATCCCCGGCCAACATCGCATTTTCTTCTTCGGTCAGACGCATCAGTTCAGCGTCGATTAGGTGCCCAGGGTGGCGGTTTCTTCTCGAAGAAGTTAGCGATCGCCACCTGTGCCTCTTCGCCTTCCCAGCAATCCGCCAATAAGGCCACCGTGTGCTGGCGATTAGATTCCCGGTCATGGCTCTCGACATAGCTGATCAGTTTTTTGGTCAGGGCGACCGCTCCCGGAGCGCAGTTCAGTATTTCCCTGATCTCCAATTCGATCGCATGGTCCAATTCGTCCACCGATACCACCTTGTCCAGCAAACCGTATTGCAACGCCTCTTCACCGTCGAAAAAATGGGCGTTCAGGAATAGACGGCGCGCATTGCGCGTGCCGACCCGGGCCATCAGGTATGCGCATATGTTGGCTGGCGTCAAACCGAGACGCACTTCCGTGACGGAAAAGCGGGCAGTGGGGACACCGATCACAATGTCACAGACGCAGATCAGCCCGATTCCACCGGCATACGCCTGCCCATGAACTTTCGCCACCAAGGGTTTGGAGAGCATATCCATCTCCAGCAGCATGTCGCTCAACACCTCGCTTTCGGCCTGTCGTTCCTCCCGATTGCGGGAAAAGTTGGCTCGCATCCATTCGAGGTCGGCCCCAGCACAGAAACTCGGTCCATTGCCAGCGAGTATCACCGCCCGAATCGACGCATCCTGATCCAGCTGTCGAATGGCGGTCCGGATTTCCGACATCATGCGGGAACTCATCGCATTATGTTTTTTGGGACGATTGAGCGTCAGGGTGGCAATACCCCGTGAGTCGGTCTCAAGATGGAGGGTGTCAAATATCACGACGGCTCCTTGATTCGTTGTGGCAAGTAGTCCAAGTGGGGAGATCACCGACCGGCAGGTCTCGAAAGGATGATGGACTCATGGGTTGAATATCATTGATTCTAGCCGGATAAGCCAGTTTATGGCAGGCAAAGAGTTGTCGTGCCTGCGTCTGACGGTGCAAATGGATTTCATCCGACTGGGGTACCGGTTCGAAGCAACAATCGACGCCTTCCAGACGATTGGTCAGCTGGGCCAAAGTCAGTTCACCCACCGCTTCTTGAACCTCACCCATCAGTGCTGTCTGCGGGATCGCTTCGTATTGTCGGTCGATCCATTCCACCTTCTCCATGGATTGACAAAATCGCCTCCAGAATATCGGTTCCAACGCCCCCAAGGTCACCGTCCGCTGATCCGAGGTATGGTAAAAGTTGTAGCATGCCGCCGCCCCTGTGAGGACCGACAGGTCGGGAACTGCCTCGGCGGCACCGATCAATGCCGGATACTGGTAGGACAGGATCGACTCATACAGAGACACATCCAGAAAACTCCCCTGATCGTGCTGCCTTCTCCCCACCAATGCCGCCAGAATGGTATTGACCGCATTGACGGCCCCGCTATGGTCGGCCATCAGGACACCCGGGGGCGAATTGACATCGGCATGACTAAACAGGCCGGCTGCTGCACAATAATTGATGTCATGGCCCCCCGCCAGTCTCAAGGGACCGTCTTGTCCATACCCGGACAGAGAACAATACACCAAGCCTGGGTGGTGCGAACGCAATCGGGGATAATCCAGGCCTAATCGCGCCATTACCCCCGGTCGAAAGGATTCGAGCAGCACGTCGGCCTGTGTGATCACCGGCAACAAGGCGTTGGCGGTCTGGCGATCTTTCAGGTTCAAACGTGCGACGACTTTGCCCTGATTCAGCAGCCGATACACCATCGAATCCCGGCCCGAAGTTCCCCCGAACATGGTTCGCAGCGGATCGCCAGCGGGAGGCTCGACCTTGATGACGTCCGCTCCCAGATCACACAGTCTTCGGGTGGCGTAGGGGCCTGGTAAGTACTGACTGAAATCCAGCACTCGGATGCCGGTCAAAGGTGGTATGAACTTCGGCTCAGTCATCGCCGTGACACGCTTGGATCACCCCCCCCCCATCCGATGCCAGACCATGGATTTTTGTGCTCTTGACTGACCGGAATGCCTGCTGCGAACTGATCGCACATGCCCACTCCACGGTTCATGAAGAATCCATTGCACGCATCGCAATGGCCTGCGTTGTTCGCCCAGAAAATACCCTCAGCGGACCCTGTCTGAGATCCCGGAATAGGACTGCCGAGATGAAGAAAGAATCAAGGCGCAAGGGGCGTCGATCCATTTCATTCAGGCCTCCGACCGTTGACTCCATCGGCATGCCCGACTGCTCATCGTGCCGAGACGGTTTTTTCCGGTCAGGTGCTTTTGGGTATCTGACCAAGAGAATCCCTTTATCATCATGTCTTTTAACAATTGTTGGTGACAACCCCATGAAATACTGAGAATAGCCATTTTCAAATGCAAGGATACCGATCACTCTGCTGGCTTCAAGCGGATGGCCGCGGCAGCACCAGACACTCAGGGGACAGTGCGCTGGTCTTCGATCACGATTCCATCATTGGGTAATGTATCGCAGCAAACCAATTCGACCTCTCCGCGCAAGTGACAGACCTCACGGATTGAGTTTTCGACCGCTTCGGCAAGACCCGGTATTGGGCGATGGCACTCACATTGCAAACGCAGGTGATCCGACTGATTGACGGATTGCACCACCATCCGCACCCGCTGGATTTCTGGATGGCGTTTCATCACCCGGTCCACCTGGGATGGGTGGACGAACATCCCGCGCACCTTGACCGTTTGGTCTGCCCTGCCCATCCAGCCCTGAATACGCCGATTGGTCCGGCCACATGGACTGGTACCCGGCACCACCTTCGACAAGTCACCCGTCGCAAAACGAATCAGCGGATAGTCCGGGTTGAGCGCCGTGACGACCACTTCTCCCACTTCTCCATCGGGCAACACCTCGCCAGTTCCTGGTCGAACGATTTCGAGATACACATCCTCATCCAGGATCAGGCCCGAAGTTTCAGAGGATTCATAAGCGATCAGACCCACATCCGCGGTGGCAAAACATTGAAGACCCCGGATGCCGCGGTCGGTCAGCTTTTTTCTCAACGGAGGCAGAAAGGCTTCTCCACTCACCAACGCCTTGTTCAACGACTGGAGTTCCCGGTGGGTGGGATCCTCTCGTTCCAGCAGAATCTGGAGAAAGGACGGCGTGCCACAGTAGGCATCCGGTTGCAACAAGTGAATCGTTTCCAATTGCTGCCGAGTATTGCCCACCCCACCGGGTATCACGGCCGCCCCCAAGGTATGGCAACCCGACTCCAGCATCATGCCCGCTGGTGTCAGGTGATAGGCAAAGCTGTTATGGATCAAGTTGCCCTTTCGGATACCGAGCGCGAACAAGGCCCTGGCCATGCGCCAGTAATTGGGTCTGGCCGTTTGAGGTTCAAATATCGGCCCGGGTGACGTGAAAATCTGGGTCAGGGGTTCCCCCACCAGTGCATCCAGACCACCAAATGGTGGAGTTTCTCGTTGGCGTTCCAACAGTTCGGACTTTCGCACCAAGGGCAGACCCGCGATATCGTCCAGTGTCTTCAGATCATCGACATCGATATCCTTGAGCATGACTGCCATCGCGGGAGCGTGGGCCTTGGCATGAGCAATGTGCGCCAGGACATCCCGAGTCAGCTCAGCCATCCGCTGTTCACTTGATCGGGTTTCTCGCGTGTCATAGAAAGGGGTCATGAGAAAAAGATCCCAAAGGGGTCAAAAACCATCGGTGAGTCAAGCCAACCAGCGCTTGCGTCGACGATAATGCTTAACGTCACGAAAACTTCTTCGATCGCCTCCACTCATCCCCAGATAGAACTCCTTGACGTCTTCATTCTGTGCCAGAGAAGGGGCGTCTCCGTCCATGACCACCCGACCATTTTCCAGGATGTATCCATGGGTGGCATACCGCAACGCAACCGTGGTGTTTTGTTCCGCCAAAAGAAAAGTCACTCCTTCCTGCTCATTCAAGGCCTTGACGATGCCGAAGATCTCTTCGACCAACTGGGGAGCCAGTCCCATGGACGGTTCGTCCAGCAAGATCACGCTCGGTTTCGCCATCAACGCTCGACCAAGCGCAATCATCTGTTGTTCTCCACCGGAAGTGTACCCCGCCTGACTTTTTCGACGCTCCTTCAGACGAGGGAAATAACTGTACACCAACTCCAAATCGTGGTGGATTTCCTTGCGACCCACCTTGCGGGTGTAGGCGCCGGTCAAGAGGTTTTCTTCCACCGTGAGATGCTCAAAGCAATGACGACCTTCCATAACCTGAATAACCCCCCGTCGAACCAACTCATTGGGTGAAAGCGCATCCACCCTTTCACCAAGATACTCGATGGACCCCTTGGTGACTTCCCCTCTTTCTGTGCCCAGAATGTTGGAAATGGATTTGATCGTGGTGGTCTTGCCAGCGCCGTTTGCTCCCAACAGCGCCACGATGCCACCTTTGGGCACTTCCAACGAGACGCCTTTCAATACCAAAATCACATGATCATAGATCACTTCGATATTGTGGACACTCAGGACAATGCCCGTTCTGCTCATGGCCAGCGGCGGTGGTCAGGTGACAGGAGTACTTGACGGAGAGAGCGACGGCCGATGAAGACCGGCCATCGCTTGCCTCCCAGAGACAGGCCCCCGGTCAGCACTCCCGAGGGGTAATTTCGTTCTCGGCCGCATAGGCTGCGGAGTCTTCCATGATCAAGGCATCCACCACCTCTCGGTCCGCTCCGGTGAACTCGGTGATGAGCGACCAGGTCTGGGTCGACGCATCCCACTGCTGAATGGCCGCTTGGCCGGGACCTCCATGACTGGCGCAGGTCACGTGGATATCCGGACCGAAGTTGGGCAGTCCCAGCTCCGCCATCCGGTTTTGGTCAATCTTCAAGGCTTCCAGCCCGTCACGCATCTGGGCGGGGGTAATATCGGTCACGCCGTGGATGCGCTGCGCAGTCCGAGCCGCTTCGGAAGCCAGCACCGCCGCATACACTCCGCGGTTATACAGCACCGTCCCCAGATTCGTGCCGTCGCCGGCTGCCTTACCCGCATCGACGACATATTTCCTCATATCGTCATAGATGGGAAAGTCACCGCCCACATTGTGAAAGTTGATCGCCTTGTAGCCATGGGAACCTTCACCAGCCGGAAGCACATCGTTTTCGGAGGCCGACCACCACACGCCAATGAAATGATCCATCGGATAGCGAATGTTCGCGGCTTCCTGGATCGCGACCTGATTCATGACCCCCCAACCCCACATGAGCACATAGTCCGGGCGTTCCCGGCGGATTTGCAGCCATTGGGATTTCTGCTCCTGTCCCGGATGGTCGACCGGCAACAACGTCAGGTTGAAGCCATGCTTTTTGGAGAGTTCTTCCAACGTGCGGATGGGTTCCTTGCCATACGCCGAGTTGTGATAGACCAGTGCCAACGATTTGCCTTTCAGATCCCCTTCTTCCTCATCCAGAATATGCTTGACGATGATGGAAGCCGCATCCCAATAGGTTCCGGGGAAATTGAAGATGTGGCTGAAGACCGTGCCATTGGCCGCTGAAGTCCGCCCATAACCACTGGAAAGCACCGGGATATCATCGGCCGTGGCCTTGGGGATCAACTGATAGGTGATGCCGGTGGACAATGGCTGATAAACCAGCGATCCCTGCCCCTTGGTCGATTCGTAGCATTCCACGCCCTTTTCAGTGTTGTACCCCGTTTCACATTCGATCAGATTGACCCGTTCACCTCCTATCCCGCCGTCGCGTTCGTTGAGCAGCGTAAAGTAGTCCGCATACCCATCGGCAAACGGAATTCCGTTCGGGGCATACGGGCCCGTGCGGTAGCTGAGCGACGGGAAGGTCAGATCGGCGGAGACGGTGCCACTACCGCCGATCATGGCCGCAGCCAAGAGTCCAGCTGTCAGTTGTCTAATTTTCATCATGATTCTCCTATAATATTGATTTGTATAGTATTTGTTTGCTTAAGATTTAATGCGGAAAGGGCCAGAGACGCAGTTTTTCCCGCGTGACACGCCACAATTGCGCGAGACCGTGGGGTTCCACAATCAGGAAAAACATGATCAGACCCCCTACCAGCATGAAAATAAAATGCTGCACGGTATCCGTGGGCCAGCCGAAACTACCGACCATCACATTTTTGAACAAGACCGGTAAAAGTACCATAAACGCGGCCCCAATGAACGACCCAGCAATGGAGCCCAGACCGCCAATGATGATCATGAACAGCACCAGAAAGGACTTGTCGATTCCGAAGGCCTCGGTCGGCTCGATCGCCCCCAGATAGATGCCAAAAAACAGGGCGCCCGCCAAGCCGATATAAAACGAACTGATGGCGAAAGCCAACAGCTTGGTCTGCAGGGGCGGAACACCGATAATTTCCGCCGCAATATCCATGTCTCGAATCGCCATCCAGGACCGACCCAGTCGGCCCCGCGTAAGATTTCGGGCGACCATCGCAAAAACGGCCACGATTATCAGTGCCAGGAGATAGGTGGCCCAGGGTTCGGCCTTGGGTCCACTGACAATGATGCCGAAGAGTTCCCGTTCCGGCATGTTGATCTGTCCGGAGGCCGAATAGTTGTAGAACCAGGGAACCTTGTTGAACAGCCACACCAAGAAGAACTGCGAGGCGAGCGTCGCGACCGCCAGATAGAAGCCCTTGATTCTCAGGCTGGGCAAGCCGAACACAATGCCGACCAGGGCGGTCACCCCGCCCGACAGCAGGATCACCAGCAGGAGGTTCAACTCCGGCATCCCGGTGGTGATCTTGTAGCAGGCATAGGCCCCCACTGCCATAAACCCCCCGGTCCCCAGACTCAGCTGACCGCAATAACCGGTCAGGATGTTCAGCCCCAAAGCTGCCAGAGACCAGATCAAGAAGGGCAGCAGGATGGATTTTTCCCAGTAGTCGTTGATCAGGAACGGAACCACCAGAAAAGCCGCCAGCACCAGTACCCGGACCGACCAGCGGTCAAACACAATGGGAAACGTCTGCTGGTCTGCCGCGTAGCTGGTCTTGAAATCGCCGACTTCCCGATAAAACATCTATACCCTCTCAATGATTTTTTCACCAAACAGACCCTGAGGACGGAACATCAGGAACACCAGCGCCAGCACGTAGGCAAACCAGTTTTCTGTCGCCCCACCGATCATGGGGCCAATGGTAAACTCAAACAGCTTCTCCCCGACACCGATAATCAGTCCCCCGATGATCGCCCCGGGGATGGAGGTGAAGCCCCCTAGAATCAACACCGGCAACGCCTTGAGGGCAATCAGGGACAGCGAGAACTGAACCCCCGACTTGGCACCCCACATGATGCCGGCCACCAAGGCCACAAATCCGGCGATCGCCCAGACCACCACCCAAATGGTGCGAAGGGAGATGCCGACGGTCAAGGCCGCCTGGTGATCATCAGCGACCGCCCGCAGGGCCCGACCGGTCTTGGTCACTTGGGAAAACACGGTCAGGATAATCACCAGCACGATCGCAATGACCGCTGCCCAGACATCCAGGACATCAATGTACATGCCGTAGTACTCCGAACCCGCCGCCGCCCACGTCTTGGTGACATCCTCCCACCAGAACGATCCCCCGGATGGCAGACCGACATCCAGCACCTTGATATTCGCCCCCCACATCAGGTCACCGAGACCTTCCAGGAAAAAGGCCAAACCAATGGTCGCCATGAAAAGAATGATGGGCTCCTGGTTAACGAGGAATCGCAAGACCAGCTTTTCCACGAGCCAGGCGAGGAGAATCATGACCAACATGGTGAGCAGTATCGCCAGGGCGGTATTCATCCCGGAGCCCCAATGATGATAGTCGGTGCCGAAAATCACATTGATCAAATGCGAGAACGGGATTTGACCGGTCTGGAAGCCAACCAGCGTCAAGGCCGCGAACAGACACATCACCCCCTGGGCGTAATTGAAAATGGCCGACGCCTTGAAAATCAACACAAAGCCCAAGGCCACCAAGGAATACATCACCCCGGCCATCAGGCCGTTCAGGATCACCTCAATGGTATACAGAACAGTCGGACTCATGATTCAGTCGTGGGCCACACCCAGATAGGCATCGATCACATCCTTGTTGTTGCGCACTTCGTCCGGCAACCCATCCCCGATTTTCCGGCCATAATCCAGGACCACCACCCGATCTGCGATATCCATCACGACCCCCATGTCATGCTCGATCAAGGCAATGGTGGTCCCGAACTGGTCGTGGACATCGAGCACGAACCGGCACATATCTTCCTTTTCCTCCAGATTCATCCCGGCCATGGGTTCGTCGAGCAGCAGCAACTTGGATTCTGCGGCCAGGGCCCGGCCGAGTTCGACTCGTTTTTGCAGACCATAGGCGAGCTTTCCCACCGGCGTCTTACGGATGGACTGGATTTCCAGAAAGTCAATGATGTGTTCCACCCGTTCTCGGTGGGCCAGTTCTTCTTTTTCCGCCCGCCCCTTCCAGAGAGCCTGCCAGAACAGGTTCTCCCGCATGTGGGTCATCCGACCGGTCATCAGGTTGTCCAGCGTGCTCATGCCGCGAAAAAGCGCAATATTCTGGAATGTCCGTGCAATGCCCTGACGGGCAATTTGATGGGGTTTCAAGGGACCGCGCAGTTGACCATCAAACCAGACTTCGCCTTGCTGGGGATGATAAAACCCATTGATCACATTGAGCATGGAACTCTTCCCGGCTCCATTGGGTCCGATGATGGCCCGAATCTCGCCCTTGTAAATATTGAAACTGATATCGACCAGTGCCTTGACCCCGCCAAAGGACAGGGAAAGATTCCGCAGATCCAAAAGAATTTCGCTGGCCGGAGCGGATGAATTCATCTGGTGAGTCTTACGCAGACTTCTTGGTGGGTGGAAAAACTTCCACGTCGTGAATTTTCACATCCGCCTCAATGTATCCCTTGCGACCGTCTTCGAATGTCACTTCGGTGCGAATCGGACAGGAGGTTTGACCCTCATACAAGGATTCCACCAAGGTCTGATATTTGTCCTGGATGATGTTTCGTCTGACCTTGCGGGTGCGCGTCATTTCCCCATCGTCCGGGTCCAATTCCTTGTGCAGAATCAGAAACCGACGAATCTGCGAGCCGCACATCTGGGAGTCGGCGGCCAGACCGGCATTGGTCTGGCGGATATTGGCTTCCATCATGCGGTACACCTCAGCCCGCCCCGCCAATTCCTGATAGCTGGCATAGGGAATGCTGTTGCGCTCCGCCCAGTTGCCGACCGCGTCGAGGTCGATATTGACAAAAGCCGTCACATAGTCGCGACCATGACCGAAGGTCACCGCCTCCTTGATCTGTGGGAAGAACTTCAGCTTGTTTTCCAGATACTTGGGGGCAAACAGGGAACCATCATTCAGTCGGCCGACATCCTTGGCCCGGTCGATGATGTGCAGATGTCCCCGGTCATCAAAATAACCGGCATCCCCCGTATGGACCCAACCCTCGGCATCCTTGGTTTCCCGGGTCGCTTCCGGGTTCTTGTGATAATGCTGAAACACTCCCGGGCCGTGATAGACCACTTCACCGGCTTCCGTGATCTTGATTTCCACTTCCGGGGCCGGTATTCCCACCGTATCGGCGAACACCTCGCCATCGGGTTGGATGGTGACAAAGACCGCCGCTTCGGTCTGGCCGTAGAGTTGCTTGATATTGATGCCGAGGGATCGATAGAAGTCAAAGATCTCCGGACCGATCGCCTCACCGGCGGTGTAGGCCAACTTGATCCGACTGAACCCCATGGTGTTTTTCAAGGGCGCATAGATCAAGAGATTGCCCACCCAGTATTGCAGTTTATCCACCCACGACACTGATTCCCCGTTGAGCAGCTGAACGCCGGTTTTTCGAGCGACCTGCATGAAGTAATGGAACAGTTTCTGCTTGAACCGACTGGCATCTTCCATACGGATCATCACATGGGTCAAGATTCCTTCAAAGACTCGAGGGGGAGCGAAATAGTACGTTGGACCGATTTCCCGCAGGTCGGTAGAGACCGTTTCCTCACTTTCGGGGCAGTTGATGCAAAAGCCAGCCACATAGGCTTGGCCATAGGAAAAAATGTGGTCCCCGACCCAAGCCATGGGTAAGTAACTCAGCGTTTCCTCATTCTCGGTCAAGTGGTCGAACACCACGCTATTACGGGAAGTGATGATAATGTTGTCATTGGTCAGCACCACTCCCTTGGGCTGGCCGGTAGTCCCTGAGGTGTACAGGAAAATACCGACATCGGCTCCCTGACCGTTGGCAATGGATTCATCAAGCCAGCCCGCTCCCTCAGTCAGCCGTTCCCGCCCCTGATGTTGTACAGCAGCATAAGCCTGCAAATTGTCTTGATCATAGTCCCGCAGTCCCCGTGGGTCATCGTAAATGATCTGCTCCAGGCCGTCCACACGCCCTGCGACCTCCAGCACCTTGTCCACCTGTTCCTGATCTTCCGCCAGTACAAAACGAACCCCGGCATGGTTGAGCACATACTCCATTTCTTCCGCGACCGAGTCGGCGTAGATCGGCACCGGGATGCCTCCCAGACACTGCGCTGCGGTGATCCCCCAGTACAGTCGGGGACGATTGCGACCGATGATGGCCAGCTTGTCCCCGGCAAGAAACCCCAGGGTATGCAATCCGGCCGCCAGGACGAAGACCTCCTCCTTGACTTGCCGCCAGGTCCAGGTCTGCCAGATGCCGTATTCCTTTTCCCTCACGGCTGGCCGATCCGAGAACTGTTGTGCATTGCGGATCAACAGCTTGGGGAAGGTATCTGGCATCCCGGAGGAGATGTTCATCAGGGCGGGTGGGTGATCGGTCATTGTGATGTGCCATCGATTCGGCCAAACAGCCGCACGATTTTTATCATCCTTTCGAGGGGCTTCATCATAGCGCAGATTATGGCAGTATGCCATTGTTCCCGACGCATTGTGCCCCGGCAATTCACCTGATTGCGAGCCAACATCCCCGAATTACATATTCCTTCGGTACTGGCCACCCACCTGGTAGAGCACCTCGGAAATCTGGCCCAGGGAGCAATGTCGGACAGCCTCCATCAACTCGGTGAAGATATTCCGGTTCTCCAGCACTGCCAGACGGACCTTTTGGAGCGCATCTTCGGCCTGATCCTGGTTCCGCGTGTGAAATTCCCGCAGACGTCTTATCTGACTTTGCTTTTCCTCCTCGCTGGACCGGGCCAATTCGACCTCTCTTCTCTCCGTTTCGCCCTTGCGCACGAAGGTATTGACGCCAATGATGGGCAATGACCGATCATGCTTGCGATGTTCGTATTCCAAGGACTGATCCTGGATCTGGCCACGCTGATAACCGGTCTCCATGGCCCCCAGCACACCGCCCCGTTCGCAAATTCGCTCAAACTCCATCAGCACCGCCTCTTCCACTAGCTCGGTCAGTTCCTCGATGATGAAGCTACCTTGGTTCGGGTTTTCGTTACCAGCCAGCCCCCATTCCTGATTGATGATCATCTGGATGGCCAGCGCCCGACGAACCGATGCTTCCGTCGGCGTGGTAATCGCTTCGTCATAGGCATTGGTATGCAGGCTGTTGCAGTGATCGTACACGGCAATCAATGCCTGCAGGGTGGTGCGAATATCATTGAAATCCATCTCTTGGGCATGCAGGGACCTTCCAGAGGTCTGGATATGATATTTGAGCTTCTGGGAACGTTCGTTCGCCCCGTAGCGGTCCCGCAGGGTGACCGCCCAGATCCGACGGGCCACCCGGCCCATCACGGTGTATTCGGGATCCATCCCGTTACTGAAGAAGAACGACAGATTGGGGGCAAAGTCATCAATCGCCATGCCCCGGGCCAGATAACTCTCCACATACGTAAATCCATTGGAGAGCGTGAAGGCCAGTTGGGAAATGGGATTGGCCCCCGCTTCGGCAATGTGGTAACCGGAGATGGAGACCGAGTAGAAGTTGCGGATCCGGTGTTCGACAAAATATTCCTGAATGTCCCCCATCAGCTTGAGGGCAAACTCCGTGGAGAAGATGCAGGTGTTTTGTCCCTGATCCTCTTTCAGGATATCGGCCTGCACGGTGCCCCGGACATTTTCCAATGTCCATCGACGCAGGGATTCGACTTCCTGATGAGTCGGTTCCCGTTCGTTTTGGGCTTGGAACTGTGCCATCTGCTGATCGATGGCAGCATTGAGGAACATCGCCAGGATCATGGGAGCCGGACCATTGATCGTCATCGATACGGAGGTCATGGGATCGCACAGGTCGAAGCCGTCATAGAGTCCCTTCATGTCGTCCAGGGTGGCGATGGAAACGCCCGAATTGCCGACCTTGCCATAGATGTCGGGACGCGTATCCGGATCACATCCGTACAGCGTGACCGAATCGAATGCCGTCGACAACCGTTTGGCTGGCGCATGAGCCGATAGTTGTCGAAACCGTTGGTTGGTCCGAAAGGCATCGCCTTCTCCGGCAAACATTCGGGTCGGGGCTTCATTCTCCCGCTTGAATGCAAAGACGCCAGCGGTAAACGGAAAACTGCCGGGGAGATTTTCCAGCATCAGCCAGCGCAGCAATTCGCCATGGTCCTCATAGGGTGGCAAGGCGACTCGAGATAAGCGTGTGCCCGACAATGTGGTACGTTTGAGTGGACTGCAGATCTCCTGATCACGGACCCGGATCATCAGTTCATCCTGCCGATTCCTCTGAACGCGATCAGGCCAATCCCTGAGCAGGGCCAGAGCTTCTTCGCCCATGGCCTTTTCCCGGACAGCCACCAAGGCATCCAGAGCCTCGGGCATCGGCTCCCCTGCGGCCTTGAGGAGGGATTTCGAGGCCAGCAACTGCTGGCGTTCCCTGGCCTGGACCGCCCGGTCACGAACCGTGGTCTTGTACTCCCGAACCGTCTGGGCAATTTCACTCAGATAGCGGATACGTGCTGGGGGGATCAGTGGCGTTTGGTCGGTGGCGCAGCGTTGACCCGGGCGAGGCAGACGATCCTCCTGGACGGACAAGCCCACCTCCGAGAGACGATCCAGGATTTCATGGTATAGGGCCGTCATGCCGTCATCGTTGAACCGTGCGGCAATGGTGCCGAAAACCGGCATGGCATCGACCGGCAAATCGAACCGTTTCCGATTGCGCTGCACCTGCTTGCACACATCCCGATAGGCATCCTGGGCGCCTCGACGGTCGAACTTGTTGATCGCCACGAGATCCGCGAAATCCAGCATGTCGATCTTTTCCAGTTGACTCTGGGCCCCGTACTCTGGAGTCATCACATATAACGAGACATTGACCAAATCTGTGATGGCAGTACTGCCTTGGCCAATTCCCGGCGTTTCGACGATGACGAGATCAAAGCCCGCCACCTGACAGGCGGCGATCATGTCGGACATCGCCGGGGGCAGGTCGGATGTGGACCCGCGTGTGGCGATTGACCGCATGAAGATATTGGGATGGCTGATCGCATTCATGCGAATCCGGTCCCCCAGCAAGGCTCCCCCGGTTCGGCGGCGCGATGGATCCACCGCAATGAGCGCGATCTTCAGTCCTTCATTCTGTCCCAGACGACACCGGAGAATCAGTTCGTCCGTCAGCGAGGATTTTCCTGCGCCCCCCGTTCCGGTGATTCCCAGCACTGGGACCGGCCGGTCCATAGCCTCGTGTGCTTGCCACAATCGATTCAGCACAACTGGGTCGAGTGTTCCGTTTTCGAGCGCCGTCAGAAAATGCGCCAGCGGCCGCCAGTTTGTGGCCGACAATTCACCAATTTCGCGAGGGGCTCTTTCACCGGGATCAAATGCGCTGAGCTGGACCGTCTCCTGGATCATCCCCTCCAACCCCAAGGTTTGGCCGTCTTCGGGGGAATATACCCGCGTCAACCCATATTCCTGCAGTTCCCGGATTTCCGCCGGAATGATGACACCGCCCCCACCTGCAAAAATCCGGATATCCTCGCCGCCGCGCTCATGCAGTCGGTCCACCATGTACTTGAGATATTCGATATGACCGCCCTGATAGGAACTGACGGCGATCGCCTGGGCATCTTCCTGAAGTGCAGCGGTCACGATCTCCTCGACCGAACGGTTGTGTCCCAGGTGAATCACCTCGACCCGCTGATCCTGGAGGATCCGACGCATGATATTGATGGCGGCATCGTGTCCATCAAACAGACTAGCGGCCGTGATGAATCGGATATGCGGCACCTGATGAGAAGAATCGACCTCCGCCAACGATGTCTGGACCTTGTCGAGCATGGATTACACAAATGATGGGGATTATGGGTCAAGTTGTGACCGCACCGCTGATTGTAAGGACATTGGCGGAATCATGACAAGCGATACCGTCTGTCGTACGACGGCTGGAGTATGGCTGGCGTGGTCGCCATCCATGGGACCAAGAACCGCCGTCATACGCATCGCTGCCCCAACCCCACTACCGATTCCCTCACCATCATGTCGCAGTCATGAAGCAGGGTCTTGGGGGGTGGATCGAATATGCGCTGAGGGGCCGCCAAACGCCGAGGGTTTTTGAGTGAGACCATTGAGAGAGGGTCCTGATCATGGGTCATGCGGCCACTGTCTCGCAAACATCCATGTGGGTCTGGGTCACACGGACGAACCCAATGGAACGACGCATCGTCGACACCCGGTGTCCTGGTGTATCATTCCCCCATTGTCTGGTTGATCCACCCACAAGATGGCCTGTCAGTATTTTGCCCCCTGTGAACACGGTGCGGGGACCTTCACCGTGATGATGCCCAAGCTCACTTTTGGTCGAGGCTGTCTGGCCGAACTGGGCCAGCGTGCCAAGGCCCGGAATTTTTCCCGCGTGGCGCTGTTTACCGACACCAATCTGCGAGCAGGCCCTTATGTACATCTGGCCCTGGCCGGGTTGAAGGCACATCACGTCGATGTCGCTGTCTTTTCCGACATCCGGATTGAGCCCGATGACAGGACCATCTTGGCAGCGGCGGATTTTCTGCGTGACGGTCACTTCGACAGCGTGGTCTCAGTGGGCGGCGGTTCATCCATGGATACGGCGAAGGCAGCCATGGTCTACGCTCAATATCCAGCCGAATTCACAAACTATTTTGGACCGCCCGTCGGGGCTGGACAACCTGTGCCGGGTCCCCTGCTGCCGCACATTGCCTGCCCCACGACATCCGGCACCGGTTCGGAATGCACTTCTGTCTCCGTCATTCGACTCAATCATCTCAATACCAAATTTGTATTGGGCTCCCCTTATCTGTTGCCCGTGGAGGCTTTGGTCGATCCCGCCTGTACCGACACATTACCTGGGAATGTGGTCGCCTCGACCGGGTATGACCTGATGTGTCATGCGCTTGAATGCTACACGGCAAAAGCCTATACCCAATGGCATCGAGTCGAGGATCCCAACCGCCGTACACTGCTACAAGGAGCCAATCCCTGGAGCGACTTAGCTGCCCGTCAGGCTTTGGAAATTGTCGGCCGGTATCTGGTCCGGGGGGTGCACGATGTCGCGGACCGCGAAGCCCGAGACCAACTTATGTGGGGAGCGACGTTGGCGGGCATGGCTTTCGGCAACAGTGGCACCCACCTGCCCCATGCCATGTCATATGGAATCACCCATCTGATGCACGACATCACGACGGAGGGATATGGGGTGGAGTCTCCATTTATCCCGCACGGGATCAGCGTGGTCGTCAGTGCTCCAGCGATCGTGCGGTATCTTGCAGACGGAGCACCAAAACGACACTTGGAGGCGGCCACTTGTCTGGGCTCAGAAGTCGGAGGAGCGACTCTGGAAGATGCAGGCGAAATTGTCGCAAATCGGATGATTCAGCTTATGCGAGAGACCAATGCCCCCAATGGGTTGAGCGAGGTGGGATTTGGGCAGAACAATGTGAAATCTCTCGCTGAATCATCCATTCGTCAAACGCGAGCCATCAATAACGCCCCACGTGAGGTGGACCAAGCACAAATGGAGATAATATATCAAGATGCTGTCTGTTATTGGTAAGTTTTCCGACCATTGCCTCACCAACTGAACCATGCAATCAGTTACGCCTATTTCAGACGGGGCGGATACAGATGATGCAGAATCAGATGGAGATACGTAACCTGCGGCTTCAATGAGGCCGCCGCTTTAAAGCGGCGGATACAGGATCATCGACAAACAGAGATTGATAGGCTTCTTCGCTTCAATGAGGCCGCCGCTTTAAAGCGGCGGATACGCGCAGTTGTCAGACACACCAAAAGCATAGACAAATGCTTCAATGAGGCCGCCGCTTTAAAGCGGCGGATACTGGCCGGAATACCGCCCGGTGAGCGGCCCTCCAGTTTGCTTCAATGAGGCCGCCGCTTTAAAGCGGCGGATACTGGCCCGACGATCCCCAATCAGCACATCCGATTCGAGGCTTCAATGAGGCCGCCGCTTTAAAGCGGCGGATACGGGCTAAAAAAAGGAAGGCTTCCATTTAGCCATCACGCTTCAATGAGGCCGCCGCTTTAAAGCGGCGGATACCTCACCAGGGTTAGCCACGGCAAGCAGATCATCAATGCTTCAATGAGGCCGCCGCTTTAAAGCGGCGGATACCATTCGCCGCTTTTCGCCAGCTGCAAATAGGATTCCACGCTTCAATGAGGCCGCCGCTTTAAAGCGGCGGATACATTCCCAAATCCAGGGCGGCCCGCGCCAGTTCCTTGCTTCAATGAGGCCGCCGCTTTAAAGCGGCGGATACCCCCCTCAACTGCTCGATATTCAACCACACGGCCAAGCTTCAATGAGGCCGCCGCTTTAAAGCGGCGGATACCGGCCATGCTGATCCCGATTGTCGGCAACACGTCTCCGCTTCAATGAGGCCGCCGCTTTAAAGCGGCGGATACCGGCCATGCTGATCCCGATTGTCGGCAACACGTCTCCGCTTCAATGAGGCCGCCGCTTTAAAGCGGCGGATACATTGCGCTCGGCCATGTCAGGTGATCGCCCCCGACCGCTTCAATGAGGCCGCCGCTTTAAAGCGGCGGATACACTCCAAAGACGGAGAAGCGACTGTCGGCGGCCAGGCCGGCTTCAATGAGGCCGCCGCTTTAAAGCGGCGGATACCGCATCAGCCAGGAGACACCCTCATGACCGTCACCTTGCTTCAATGAGGCCGCCGCTTTAAAGCGGCGGATACGAAAGTCAATCGCCTGCTCAATGTGGTCACTGCGAAAGCTTCAATGAGGCCGCCGCTTTAAAGCGGCGGATACATGTGCCGATGTGTGGCGCTTGCCGTGATTCCCAAAGCTTCAATGAGGCCGCCGCTTTAAAGCGGCGGATACTAAAGTTGGCATTTGTCATATGAATCTCCTGTGAAGCTTCAATGAGGCCGCCGCTTTAAAGCGGCGGATACCATCTGCCTACTGTCATCGGCTCTCGACTGCCCCTGGCTTCAATGAGGCCGCCGCTTTAAAGCGGCGGATACGCCCTGGCGGCCGCATCCACTCAATACCGTCTGCTTGCTTCAATGAGGCCGCCGCTTTAAAGCGGCGGATACGAGATAGCAGCCATTGTGGCTGCAAACAAACGCCGTGCTTCAATGAGGCCGCCGCTTTAAAGCGGCGGATACTAATGGCATTCATTTGCCGTTGTTTTCCTTTTCCCAGCTTCAATGAGGCCGCCGCTTTAAAGCGGCGGATACACTTCATTGCGCTCTTTTCTGCCCTTGTTTTTGGCAGCTTCAATGAGGCCGCCGCTTTAAAGCGGCGGATACCAATCATCCGTATGACCCTGCCTTTGGCGATTTAATGCTTCAATGAGGCCGCCGCTTTAAAGCGGCGGATACCACTTCAAGTTTAATTAGGACTTCTAAAAATTATCCAGCTTCAATGAGGCCGCCGCTTTAAAGCGGCGGATACCCGTCGGGCTTGGCCCCGGCCGCCAGTTGCGCCAGCCGCTTCAATGAGGCCGCCGCTTTAAAGCGGCGGATACCACCAGCCCCCGGAGGGCAGAAACATGAAAATCAACGGCTTCAATGAGGCCGCCGCTTTAAAGCGGCGGATACGGTAAGCCCCAAGTGGTACTAGGCGCAGGGAAGAAGCTTCAATGAGGCCGCCGCTTTAAAGCGGCGGATACGATCAAAGATGAAGCCATGCTCCTTTGCTTTGTCGAGCTTCAATGAGGCCGCCGCTTTAAAGCGGCGGATACGCTTAACATCCTTTCTGAACTTCAATTTAACGATTTTGCTTCAATGAGGCCGCCGCTTTAAAGCGGCGGATACTTCTCGCCCAGTGTTCAGGGGACAGTGTTCTCCAACGGCTTCAATGAGGCCGCCGCTTTAAAGCGGCGGATACGGTCGAATTCGTGCAAGTGGTCGGGATTCATCTCCAGCTTCAATGAGGCCGCCGCTTTAAAGCGGCGGATACAGCGCCCTTGCAACGCAAGTCGCACCAACGACTCCCGCAGGGATTTGCGAGAGGCTCAGGTCATGATAACCCAATTGGCTGCTGTTGTGGGCAACCAGAATCGTCAACCCATTTAACTCCCTATTTTCAAAGAACAATTGTGGATGCGAGCAGGGCCCGGGATATTGGCCACTACAGCGCCTCTCGTCAGCCAGCAGCAAAGCGTCAAACAATGATCACCTCCCGCTGCACCGGAGACACTTTTTTCTTGCCCAGCGACACAATGCGAGGCTCCAGCCAGTCCGCCGTGCCCACATCAATGATCACGATATGATCATCACCATGATGAATCAATTGGTCACAGTCTGCCAGCAGCTGCGCGTAGCGAGTCGGTGACAGCTGACACTGAAACACCGACAGCTGCACCCACTCCCCATATCCCTGCATCAGCTTGTAGACCTTGCGCCAACGCCTGCTGTCAGCAATATCATACACGACGAAATAGATTTTTTCGTGACCCTTCAATTTCGTGACCCCTTCTTCGGGAAGCCGTTCTTCGACCGACGCGATCAACGCGTGAGGAAGTTCGGGTACTCCGGTATTTCCCCCAGCAAAAAGCGCGCCAACAGTCTGGCCTGCATCTCGAACAGGCGCCGGTATTCCACCGCATAGCCAAACACAGGATGAATCACCTCCCGATCCAGGCGGCGTTCAAACATCGCGATGAATCCCTTCCGTCCCTTGTCCGTCAGGTTCACGCCAACCGGGGTTTCAATGAAGTCCGACCGGTCGATTTGGCCATTGTTGATCGCGGTGAGGACACACGAATCGACGATCAGCGACCGAAAGGGCTCCATCATGTCCAGCGCCAAGGCCGGCCGGCCATATCGAGGCTGATGCAAGAAACCCCGAAACGGGTCGAATCCGACCGCCGACAGCGTCACCACGAACGTGCGGGTCAGCAGGGCGTAACCAAACGAAAGCATCGCGTTGACCGGATCGGTCGGGGGGCGCCGGTTTCGACCTTCCAGGCTGAACCGCCACGGCGAATCTCCCGCTGCCTTCAACACGCCCGGAAAAGCCTGAAAGTAAAGGGCCGCCGCCGCCCCCTCGACTCCCAACAGGGATTCGACATCCTTGACCCGCCCCGCCTTGTGGGCAAGCCGCTTCATGGCCTGCAACACCGGCGCAGCCGCCGCCGGGTCGGTCCCGTTTCGGCGCAGCAGCACCCGGCTATTTCGGATTTTCGCCTGCACCCAGCCTTTCGCCAGCCGCAGGCAGGCCGACTCGTCAAATGAGGTCCGATACTGCGCCGTTCGCAGTTCGACATTCGCCTGCCCCGCCCCCATGGAATGGCCAAGAAACCATCCCCCATAGGAATGCCAAGTAATCGGAATCTCGCGCCGCATCAACTCGTGCAGGGTGGGGGTGGTGACATACACATTCCCCATCAGCACCAATTGGGAGACTTCCGCCAGCCGCGCATGGACCGGTTCCGCATCATCCAAGGCGATCGCCAGCCGATCCCCTTGCTTGGCGACCTTCGCCCGGTGGGCCTGGACATAGACCGGCAAGGCCTGGGTGCGGCGTACCGCGAGAGGACGCACCTCACTGCTGGTCGCCCGCAACCAATTGACTTCGTCCGGCAGACAGATGCCGACCAGGGAACACCGGTTGCACTTGGGACTGTCCTGCAACGGGGGAGGAATCTGTCCACCCTCGACCACCCAGCGCAGGGTATCGATCGATTGCCTGGTCAGTTGCCGCAGCGACTCGTCAAAGACCACACGAACCCGCTCCTTTGAGCCCGCAAAGTACAGCAGGCCTTCGGGGCAGCGATACCCATGTTCCTCCAGCAACAGGCCCTGGGCGCATAGCTGCACGCGTTCCGGGTCGTAGGCCTGCTGCTTGACGTGGGGCCGCTTGCCGCGCTTGTATTCCACCGGCACGACCGCCCCGTCCGACGTGGGTTCAACCAGATCGATTTTCGCCACCAAATCCAGCTTCGTCGATGACAGTTCGACGGAACGGGCCGGCTTGAGATCCTCGGGTTCGATCTCGGTGTCAGGATCCGGCAGGGGCTTGGGCTTTCGGTCCACCCGACGATGAACATGGCGACCCTCGACCGTATCCGATGAATCCGCCCATTCCTTCTGCACCCATTCGAGATAGGCCAGCCGCGGGCAATAGACGAACTCGTTCAGCATCCGCGCCGGGATCAACGGACTGTCCGGATGCCGCCCAACCTTCAGCGGCAGGGAAAGCTGCAGCGGGGGCCGCTCGGACCATTCGGGCTCCTCGGCCTCGATCATCAGATGGGATGGAATGGGGCGGATCGTTTCAGTAGGCATGAGGGGAATGTCTACATGACATGCGAAGTCGGAACAGGGCTTATCGGTGAGGGCTTTTTGCGGCTAAAAGCTCCAGTGGGAAACAAGGATTGGATAGGGAACGACCGACGATTGCACAATTCAGAGTGTTGGGTTGCGCCGAATGGTTGCCCTGAACCATAGACTATGCTGAAAACCCCACTTCAAATGGACTTGGCTGTGACAAAGTTCCGGTACTTACCTTGCGTAATCCTCTGGCTTCGAAAAACTTCCACAATACCCATGCGAATGAGAAATTTCCGGTCAGGTTGATCTTTCTGAATTTGTGAGAGTGAGAGTAATGAGCGGACTACCGGAAGTTCAATGGCAGGCAACCACACCGGCCAAGACAACACTACCATTCGATTGCGTTTCAAAAACCCGGTAGTTTCGAGCCTTCGTTGACGGGGCTGAGTGGGAAACAGGGGCAACGCCTCTATGGCGAGGCGGTTTCCACCCCAAACGCTGCCCGACTGATTCTTGCTTGAGTCTTTGGCTGGATCGTCCCAGCGCAACGCATATCGGTTATTGTCCACCGGATCCCAGCGCATGCTATGGTTTTTCCAAGGATCATCATATACCCAAGGCTCAAATAAGGCTTTTTCCAAGTGGCAGGAACTCGTGTCGTCGATGAATGTCCGCATCGTTTTCAAAAAATGTTGATGGCCCGCTCCACTCATCGTTCGAAAATCCGTGTCGGCTATTTGACCAGTCGGCTTGCCGTTGGACTGCGATTCGATGATGTCGCTACCGAAAGCAACAAGAAAATCCACATTACGACGATCTTCGGCCGAGGTGGAAGACTGGCCTCTGACCAGCGCGTCGCGGAAGTCTGCAGCATTGATTGTAAGATTATTGCCGAGACTGAAAGCTGCCAGACCGGCGCTTTCTTTCAATTGTCTATCGAGCAAGTTGATCAGTGCCGCACGATTGATTTCAGTCGCAGACCGCAGCCGTGGCTTCCAGTGACCATTTACGAGATTCCAACTCATTTCGAATCGGTTCTCCTGCGCAGCCAGCGTTGCTGTTCGAAGAACGCCAAGCGCCGCAAGGTAGCCGAGCGGATTATCCGCGGAAAGACCGTCCAGAAGCATATCAATCACTTGTCGTTTCTGGTTGCATCGGACAGTTCTTCCCATTCGCTGCGGCGGTGATCTGCCAAGCGAAGAATCGACTCCAGCCATGCCAAACCCCACCATCCATAAGCCTCATTCAAGGTCCAGAACCGCTGTGTCGCGCCTTCTGCAAGATGTTCCAGGCGCGTCGAGCCTGCCCATGTCATTTCATGACCACAGAGCCGATATCTGACTTCAGGCGCATCCTCGTCGATAACAACTGGCGCGAAGGGACGACAGTGACCATGATGGCTGGCAACAAGATGCAGTGTCAGTTCTCTCATCAGGGGATCGTCGGGCAACAATCCGGGGGCACTTTCTGCCAATCGCACAGACAGCAATTCATGACGACAGCCAACGGGATAGCCAGCCTTTTTGTGCGCAGTCTGTAACGCGGCTCTCGTTCGGTTCATGGAGGCGGATTTGGCCAGCGGCTCTTTTGCCACTAGCAAGGGTCGACCGCCATTGAGCAGTGCCTGGAAACGCGGGTCTGCCTTGCCGGTATCGTGTAGCAATCCCGCACGGGCCACAGCCTCAACGAGTTCGTCCGGCAGGCCGCAACCAAGAGCGAAGTGGCGAGCCCAGGCTTCGACCCCCGACAAGTGCTTTTTCAACGGAACAGGTTGGCCTAGCCTATGAGCAGTACCCGAGGAGTTCTGGTCATCCTCGTCATTGAAAGTTTCCGCCTGTCTTATATATTTGCGCAGCAGGCGTCGCCCAGTCAGGACAAGATCTTTACTTCCGATGCGATAGAGATTCTGCAGAAATGCCTGCGACTTCGCTTCCGCCCGGAGTTGTCTCGCTGTGTCATGGAGCCATGCAAATCGTGGATCACTCCTAGAATCTTCCACGAGGACATCAAGCATGCGACGCATCAGATATAGCTGTGCATCTGGATCAGGATCTTCGAGCTCGGCTTCAACAAGTAGTTCCCCGGCTAGTTGCCTAGAATCCCCAGGGGGCCACAGACCAATCAGCCCATCGTGCAGACGCAACAGTGCCTTCGCGTGACTCTCTAGGTACGACTGCTGACTTGCGTCAATTCTGGCCGGACTGTCCTGAAAGTCAGGAATTTCGCCCAAGCACCGGAAATCTTTGTAATTCGAGTGGTCCGCATTGCCCGCTTCAATAACGACGATATCGCCCGGTATTATCTCATCCGGATGGTTAATACGCACCAACTCCATTCCTGACGATGACTTTTTCCAAAGGAAAGCCAGACTATGTCCGGAGATGTCTGTCGCAGCCTCGCCCATGTCGTCGATATTGGCATCTCCCTCTACGTCGCTGCTGACGTCTTCCACTCTCTCCCCCTTGAGCCAGTGCCGGAAAACTCCCACCTGTACAGGAAGCATCTCGCTAGATACGGGCGGACAGAGCTGCAGGTAATCTGCAGAGGGGCAACGCGCCAGCAAACTTGAACATCGGTCCGAGTTTCATGCCGTCCATGCAGGAATAGATTCACCTCGGGCGACGGTTCAGGTTCCGGTCTCGTTTGTGCCAAGCAATCCAGATGAGTGGGCAGCATTACGGGCGCGTGACGTGTTGGACTGTTCAATTCCTGAAGTTCATCTTTATCTGGCAGTCGCAGGTGCGCAATCCCGAAATCCAAAGTGCCTACTTCATCCAACTGTTTGTTCAGCCATTCGAATGTATTGACGATCGCTGGTCCGTAAACTGGATCGTCGTCTTTCTGATCTTCTCTCAGGAGGATTGCGGCACTGGTCGCAATGGTACGGCCCATACGATTCAGACGGCCGAACCGTTGACGAAGGGCATCAAGCGCGGCACATTCCGTGACGAGGACATCGAAGTCCAAGTCAGCGCCGACCTCCAGTGTCTGGGTAGTCACAACGAAATGCGGTGCATCAAGCTTGCGGTTATCTGATGCATCCGATGTTAATCGCAGTTCTTCAATCGCGGTGATCACACTGGCCTTGTCGATGCTGCGCATTCGTCCGGTCAGAAGCGTCAGTCTGCTCTTGTGGTGTCTGACAAGATAATCACGTACAGCCCGAGCAGTTGCGACACGGTTAGCAAAGACAGCTACCGCCGGATTGGTTCCACTGTTCTGAGTCCTGAATTCTTCAGCAAGCGTTTCGGCTTTCACAGCAAGCGCTGCGGCGAAACGAAGGGTTGCATCACGACCTTTTGCTGTCTTGACTTTCTCCAGCAACGCCGATTTGCGTGCCAACTGGCGGCGCCCCAAAGGATGGTCATGATGACTCCCTTGCTCCGAATCGTCCTTGAAAACATCTTCCAGACCGAGAGGCGGAGTGGCGGAAAGGACCACGGCATGAAAACTCCTATGCAGCGAAGCCCTGCCCCACTTGCGGTATTGCTGAACTGCCTGAAGGGTTTCAAGAAACGGTTGGGCACAATGGGCTTCGTCGAGCAGAAGTAAACTGTCGTTGGCAATCATTCCCGCATAAATGGGCCACATGCCGGAGCCGCGCCCATAGGCGCGGAAAAGCAAGCGCGAGCCGACCTGGTCGACCGTGGATGCGATTACGGCAGGTTGCAACGGACTCCGTGCCCAAGAATCAGAGCGGTAGCTGGCGCCCCGTAAGGTATGGACGGTAAGAGGGGGTTCATCCCGCTGGGGTGCTTCTTCGCTACCAGTAGCAATCGTGCGCAGGGCATTCGCAACCTCGCTGAGGATACCGGTTTCCGCATTCGCCAGTTCCCTTGCTAGTCGTTCCGCCCGGGAATAGGCTTCGTCAACGATAATGCGCCGGTCTACCACGAAAAAAATGCGGCGCGGTGCAGTGACGACACCGCCGGTTGCCAATTTCGAGGCCTGGACAGCCAGTGCGAATACGGCTATGTCAATACAGGCTGTCTTTCCGGCGGCGGTAGGTAAAGCGATGGCATCAGGCCAAGGGCGATCAAAATTCTCCATAACCCGTTCAGCCAGCGCCTGTTGCCAGTCAAAGGGGCTGTAACCCCAGAGAGCCTGAAAAAAGTCGGCGAAACGAGGTGCGATCGAATCGGCCATCCTTCAGCTTTCCCTGTCAATCGGCAAACACAGGCCATAGCCACGGAAACGTCCTGCACCAACGAGTACCGGACCCACCACTGGCTGCCTGAAAATCAACACGGCATGACTGTGACTACGAGCGCCACCGCCGGATTTTCGTTTCATGCGAGGGAACTCTCGAGTATGGGGAACGCCTTCCACAAGTGAAACGGGATGCAGCATCACTTCATCAGGACTGGGCAACCCAACGCGTTCACAGGCCGTCTTGATATCCTCGGCGGCGTGTTGCCAGCGGTCCTTGCCATCGTGGTGGCGGTCTAGGACAATCGGAGTCACGCTTGCCCAAATTCGCGACTTGCGTATCCAGCGTTCCGTTTGCAATGCCAAGGGCGGCCGTTCGCGTGTTTCCTGCTCGACTTCGCATTCTAGCCACTTACCATCGAACAGACGACGGGGAATGGAAAGACTGTTCTCGTCGTACAGAAATGGGCCCAGACAATCGGCAACTTCCCTTTCGTCCAGCCCCAGCGGCAAGACCAAGGCAACGCCCAAGATGCTCCCATCGGCGTGTTGCGCACCCACAAAAGGCATGGGTACCAAGGCAAGATGCAACTTCTTGCTAGGATGACCATCGGGAGCATGTCCCGAGAGCCACTCAGGCGGCGGCTGCACCAAGCAGTGCTTCAACAAACTGCCATGCAACGCTTTAGTCAGTTTAAGTGTGGCAGGTAGAGCACTCCGCTGCCCGAAAAAACGAAGAACGATCAGATTGGGGTCGAAGTGATTGGAAGAGAGTTCCGTGACATAGGCGGATTTAGACCCACTGTATCCTTGCCAATGCCCGGCGGTGGGCCGCTGACTAGATGGAGTCCCATCTGGAAAACGCTGTTTCAGTTGGTTGTCCAGTTGTTTTAGTCGTTGTCTTTGTGCCTGAGGACCTCGACGGTGACCCTGGATATCTCGTGGGCACTTCGCCGCAATAATTCGCTCTCGGATTCGGTCAGCATCCGGGGAGCGGGAGAGGTACCGAGCTTCCGATTGAGTGAGTCGATCGAAGGTGTGGCCGAAGTAGTCTCGCCACCATCGCTCAAAGGCTTGTCCATGGGTTTTTCTCAATTCCTCAAGTTGTTCATCGCTGGGTGTGAGTTTAGCAGAAAAAGGTTTGGCGGTTAACACAATCGCAGCAGCCACATGACCGCCCCGCTTGAGAATATAGCCGCGAAGGTTTGCCAAGGTGCCGCCTTGGCCGACGAAATCATCGACCAGGATATAGGTTTCTCCCTTTTCCACTGGACCGGTGAACAATGCTTGGCGGGCGAGTCGGCCGAATCCATCCGCGCCAGTATGCGAGACGATATTGCTTTGCCTTAACTCTAATGCATAGTTACTCCAGCAGTACTGGCTAATGATTTTCGTTAGCGCAGCTGGGATGGCGTTAAGGTTTTTTTCATATGCATGAACCGCTGCCAGTCTAGGTTTCGCACCATCGGCATTCTTATCGATGAACCGGCGTATTCGGAAGATATCAGCGGGGGTCAGCATATTTTTGAGCATGGTTGCCGCGACTGTAGCGTCACCATCCTTTGATGCGAAATAGAGCGAATCTTGCTTAACCGCCGATTCCTCTTTCAGGATCAGCACATCTGGAAAGTCTTTCCACTCGGCGCGATGAGGCTGTGCATTCTTAATTTCTTTCAACGTCTCCTTGATTTCGCTGATTTCTCCCGAAAGGTCGTAGTAGGACAGTAGATTATCGCGATTGAGTCGCTGTTTCAGAGTTGTCAAGCGGCGTGAGTGTGGAATGCGCAAACGATACCTAGCCAGACCATTCGTGGGCAGCCAGCGCGGGGTTGGTGCATGATCGGCAATCCACGCTTGAACCAGCGAAGCCGAGCACCCCACATAAGTGACGTGGGGCAGCAAGCTATCCATGGCCGCCCGATGTTGCAAGGGAAGGGATTCCGTCCAAATAAAGTGGACGACCGGGTCATGGGGGATGACGGCCGGAAAAAAGCGGGGTTGGCGGGATCGATACTCAGGCAGGATACCCAGTCCTTTGTCCTTCAGTTTATCAATGTCGGAACTATCTGGTTCTTTCTTGCTGACGCGAGTATCATTGACTGGCACAAAGCTGGTGAACACTTCTCGCCGGTCGGCATCCGATGCAGCAATAGCGGGAGGGTCCTGTTCTTCCAGCCAGCGCAACGCAGCACCTTCCGCGATGTCCTCACCGGTTTCAAACCAGGCCGCAGCCAGCGCCATGAATACGCGGTCGGGGTGGGGGGGCCATTCAGCCTGTTCTTTTTTTGCCCCATCCGTCGCCGCCATCGCCCAACCGTTAAGGTAACGAATGGCAATGGCGAACATTATTCCGGTTCCGAGCCTGACTTGCTTGCCGCGAATTCCTGGCTGCGCCGTACCAACTCAAGCAGTTCTTCCGATGGATTGAGTTCGATTTCATTTTCCCATGGCAAACCGACACTTTTAGCCTCGGAGACAGCTTCATTCAGAAGCGTTATCGCACTTTCGGATGTCAGTTCGTAGCTGGTTGGCTCGGTACCCGGACGGTCCAGCAACTCCCAGACGGGTTCCTGTAGCGGGAACAGATGACATCGGGAACGGAGGTCGCCATCGTCTCTCGTCAGGGTAGCCGCAGCTAGACCCAAAGCTGCCAGTGCGGTACGGGCAAGCAGGTCCGATTGGGAGTCGGATGCGACGGCCCCATTCAGTGGAAAGATTTGGCGACGCAGTGTGCTGAGAGAAAGCACGGTTGTCTGCACGCCTTTTGAAATAGTAAATCCGCCTTCCAGAATGCTGGGAGTTACATTGCCGTGGTTTGCTTCGGAAGGCTTTCCCTTACCAAGCATTTTGTTTCCAGTAGAACCCAATGTCCAGTTTGGCGCTACGGATGTTTCCTGCTGACGTTCGTAAATTGGACCTGCGCCCAACATGATTTGGGCCGGGTCGATTCTGCTGCTTGTCTTCACGCCCGCCTGTGCGCCATAACCGATAATCTCGGATACGAGAGCCCGCTGGAACTTTGCGCCGAGACCGCCACGTGGGCCAGTTGAATCCCACACGCCGAATACCAGCGCCGTTGGGCACAGACCAAACAAGCCGGTGGCATTTCGGACCTCGACATTATCCAGCACTCGGCCTTTGTCTGATTTTCGAAAAATCACCCCATCAAGAAGGCTATCGCGAAACAATGCGTCAGCAATCCGATGAGGTGCCTCTAGGCTACTAACAGTGAATTTCTTTCGCAGCGAATCATCATCAAACCTGGTGATCAGTAGTGGGAGCTGAATCTCTTGCCGCCGATGTGCTTCCAGCAGCGCCAGTTCCATACGGTTAGCTTGGGACTGCACCGAGTCCAGCAGAACACAGGGGGTAATCTCTCCAGTCTCGGGGTTTACACGATCCTCGGTAGCGTATTTGCCACCTTTGTAGGTCGGAGGAAATATCTTGTCTCCCGCACCTCCGACCGGTTGATAGCTGGTGACACAGCGAAAGGCGGCGGCCCGTCCGCCAACGGCTTTTTTGAGGTCACGTAGGGTCAATTCGGGCATGACTAATGACTCTAATTGCTTGTAGTAGTATTTTGTGGCTACTCTTTAGGACCCGACTTCCACTCCGAAGTGAAACACTCGCCGCGCTCCCGGAATAAGGGCGTAGCCCGAAGAGAGCGCACGGCGGCGACCGAACAATTCAGTCCCCCCAAGGGGCAGATGTCGGCCATCAATGGCACCCATCTCGACTCCAAGGGAGTCTGACAGAAACGCTTTCACGACGCAAGAGTCGATCCGGGCCGTTTCGGCCGAGCGGAACCTTGCCCGTCGAAGCATGGGCTGCCGGAACGGGGGGATCTGGGGAGAATAAACTTCGGATACAAAGATAACGTGCGTTCAGGGCAGAAACACATCAAGACGGGGAATCCATACTGGGGTCTTGTTATACGAGCCGAAGAGTGATGCTGACTCAGTTGTGGTCACGTCCGTCAGCCCAACTCACCGTGTCCAGATGGATATGCACAACGATGTGGGTCTTTGAGATGAGACCGGTGTGATGGCTTGACACTACTGATTCGAATTGAAATCTACAATATCCATATTCAATAGGGAGGGATCGAATACGTACCGGTGGCATGTGCTACTGGTTTGTCATAGCCAAATTCAGCCATGTGCAATATTGCCTCACAAACAGCCAGCCGCTTGCCCAGCTTCAGGATGCTTGCTTCACAGTAAAGGTCACCTGGATTGGGTTTTCGCAGAAAGTTAATCGATAGATTCGTAGTCACGGCCAGCTTGACCATGCCAATGTTGGCCATGATCACGGCAAAGAATGCAGCATCCGCCAACGCCATCATGACGGGGCCAGCCACAGTGCCCCCCGGACGCAGGGTATGCTGATCACAGCGTGCACACAGCACCGTCTTAATCGGGTCCAACTCCACTAGATCCACTGCCAATTGTGACAGGAAGGGAAGTTCGGATTCCGCCAGTTCCTGGAAATCCTGAATGCTGATTCGGGATTGTCGCAACATGAATTCAAAAAGTGTGAGAAAATCGGAGGGGATCGGATTATTCAACAAGTCTGTGATTCAGACAATGCCCTTACGTCTGTAACCCAACGTGGGCTATGGCTCATCGACGAGGAATTCTGGGTCTTCAAAATGCGTTCCGTATGCGAAGATTCGTCTCTCGCTCGGCAATGGAGAAGCTCATGCATACGAGAAGCAGACCCCTGTGATGGTCATCATGGAATGCCAAGGGAAAGGTCATATAGTCGTCTGCTGAAACAGGCAGACCCACTTCATTGGTGATATCGAGGACCTACCCTGGCAAAATGGCCGATGGATGAGGGTCCGTTCCGGCATGCATCGTCATGGACCCAGTCATGAAGTCTCGGGAGGTAGGGACTCCACATCCTCCATGGCCTGCAGTCGCCGTTCCAGTTCATCGACACGCTCCCGGGTTCGCCGCAGGATCTTTTCCTGTACCTGGAGTTCTTCCCGCGTCGCCAGATTCATGCGCTCCAGATAGGATTGGATCACGGCATGGATGTTGTTCCGTAACTCCTCACCGACCTCAGGCGGGAGCAGACGATCAATGAGGTGGGAAAGTGGCTCGTTCAATTGCTGGATACCTTGGGAGCGTCGACATATTCAATGAAAGCTCGTTGACGAATGGATTGTAGCCACTTGAAGTAGACTTCCTCCGACTTGCGTCGGAAGATCTCCTGCCGGGCCCTGTCCACCGCCATCTCATGGTTCCAATTCACCTTTCGGCGATCCATGACCCGAATCAGGTGAAGTCCATAGGGCGAAAGCACCGGTCGACTGACCTCGCCGATGGGGAGCTCCTTGGCCGCATTTTCAACTGCAGGCACCAGAGTCCCGGGATTCACCCACCCGAGTGAACCGCCCTCGTTTCTCGATTGGCCATCCATGGAATACAGGCGAGCCATTTTTTCGAAAGGCTCTCCGTCCGCCAGTTGGTCATAAATCGTCATCGCCAGCAAACGGGATTCCTCCAGATTGTTTTGCTCATCGGGGGAAATGAGAATATGCTGAACCCACTGCTGCTCCACCATTTCTCCTTCTTCCTTGCGATCATGCAGCATCAACAGATGCAGCCCATTCCCCCCTTCCAGGACCGGCGACAGGCGATTCGAAGCAGGATCCAGGTTTTCCAGTGCCCGAACAAACAACTCGGGCAACTGATCGGTATTTCGCCAACCCAGATATCCTCCGGCCTCACCGGACAACGAATCGGAATAATCTCGCGCTGCCTGATCAAAGGGCAGTCCATCCAGCACTCGCTGTCGGATCAACTGCAGATTTTCTCGATCTGATGCCAGTTGAGATTCCGACTTGTTGCCGGTTTCCACGAGCAAGTGGGAAATCTCGAATGACATCGCCCGAACCTGATATTCATCACGGGCATTGAGGAAGTTTTCGATTTCCTGATCACTGACCACGACACGGGAATTCGCCACCGCATTGACGAGTTTTTGAATCAACTGCTGATCGCGGACATTGTTGCGTAAATCCGACTCGGAAAGCCCTCCCCTTTCCAGTCGGGATACCAGACGTTCGACCGGCAGGTTGTTCTGTTGGGCAATGAAGGCCACCGCGGCGTCAATCTCCGTGTCGGCAACCGACAGTCCCCGCTGTTGGGCCTGGGCGAGCTGCAAACGTTCGTTGATCATTCGCTCCAGCAGCCCCGAATCGACTTGTCCTTCAAACGGATCGAGGGGAGCCCCGTTGATGATTTCTTGCCGATGACGGACTCGGTATTCACTCAATGTCAACGGCACATTGTCCACGGCGACCAGAACCCGATCAATAGACGATTGAGCCCAAATACCCTGCGGTATCCACAGGAGCCCGGCCAGAATCAAAGCCAACGGTGTTTGCACGGATTTCATCCAGATAAAATTCTTATTGTAAATGATTCACACGCCGGACCCCAACGGGGAACGCATCTTCCCAAGACCATCCAGTTGCAAGGTCATGCGCACCTGATCGCGGTGCCCTCCCCCTTCATCCGGAAAATGCCGGTATTCAAGACGCATGGCCCAGCAACAACCATGATGAGACATCCCGATGGTGGAGAACCGGAATTCGTTTTCTTCCACCGAGTAGGCAGTGTTCAGGTCCATTTGCCACCTTGGTCCCCAAGGAACGGACAGTTCCAGTTGCATCAATTTGCGGGATTCATCTCCTTCTGAAAAGGCCAAGGTCGCCTTGCGGCGCCAGCCCGGGCGATAGTCCACTGACAGCCAGTACCGATCAAGATGACCTGATTCCATTCCCCAAAGGGCGAAACCGTCCACACTCCAGTGCTGGTGGAACATCGCCGTCATATTCGCCATGACATCGGAACGCCTGCCGGTCATCGGTCCTTCCGAGGCGTTCAGGCGGATGTGGCGGTCTTTCAGATAAAAAATCTGTCCCAGGTTCAGTTTGAGTCGTTGAATTCCCGTGTCTTGATCCATCACTCGGCTGGTCAATCCCACCGCAACGTGTTCTGTGTCCCCCACCCGGTCACCGCCCAGAAATCGCCCTTCCCGGAAGAAATGATCGTAACGTCTCGGCTGGATTTCCTGAGTATCAAAGTCTGGGAAGGTGCTCTGGGCCGACCTTTCCGGGATGTTCAGATAATACAGTCTTGGTTCCAGGGTCTGGTAATACGTTTTGCCCCCTCGGTCAAACAGCCGTTCGAACACCAGTTTCCCGTCCAGACTGAAAATGGGGATCGACTCTGCCAGAGAGTGATCTGGCGCATTATCAAGACGATAATGGACACTCTGAAGAGAAACTCTGGGTTCGAGTGAACCATAGGGTCTTTGCAGCGGAATGGAAAGATAGGGTCGGATAAGCGTACGAACCCCCCGCACCAGGCGGTCATCCTGGTGATCGAACCGGGTCCATCGAACTGCGCCTCCACCCTGGAAGATCCCAAACCTTCTCGGTCTCAGACGAAGCCCCACTTCGGGCAATGTCCGGTAGGGAGTTTGTGAGGTGTAGATTCGCCGGTTCACGGATTCCTGTGCTCGGAGTTGAATGTGAAAGTCAAGCCAGTGGCCATATCCTTCAAGCCGGCTACGTCTCGTGATCAGACTGGAGGCCCTCGTGTCGAGGTCACTGGAAAAATCCCGGATGTACTCCAGGTCGGACACATCCTGAAGATCGATTCCCCATTGCCAATGCTCGCCGAATGCCTGGGAGTGATCGAAGTTCAGAGCATAGCGGTCCCTCCCCCCAGACTGATTATCGGACGGCAGGTATTCGGTCTGGACCATCCCACTCGATTGTCTGCCCAAATAGCGGAACTCTCCCCAAACCTGCCCCCCCCGTTGACTCAGGAACCGCGGCGTGACCGTGGCGTCCATGGCAGGGGCCAGGTTGAGATAAAATGGCCACTCAAACACCACCCCGGACGATCCTTCATGCCCGATGGAAGGCGACAGAAATCCGGTTTTACGGGCCTCGTTGATGGGAAAGGAGAGTCTCGGAAAATAGAACACCGGGATGCCCTTCAGTTGCACACGCATTCCACTCGCCGTCCCAATACCCGTTGCATGATCGAGTTCCAGTTTGCTGGCTTGGAAAACGACATCCTGATTCCCCTCGGGACAGGTGGTCATGGAGGCATTCGTCAGCACCATCTTGTCCCTACCCTGCATCTCCAGGCGATCCCCCATCACCCGGGCCCGTTGATTGACCGTTTTTTCCGTGGAGCCGTTTCCGCGATCACCGGTGAGTGGAATGGGCTGATCACGCGGGGGGGAACGAGTATCCGCGATACGAATCGAGATCGTATCGGCAACCACCCTCCTCGTCTCGAGTTGAACATTCAGGGATTCAGCCCGCAGTTCGTCGCCTGCTACCGTGTAGAGCACCACCTGGCCGCGGGCATCGGCATGCTGGGACTCCGGGAAATAGGTGATGGCATTCGCATGGATCGTTCTTTTGCCCTGCTGAATCACCACATCGCCCAGCAGCAGGATCATGTCCGCCTCGGCACGCTGGATTTCGTTGGCTTCCATAATGATCGGAAGACTGTCGACCGGTCCTTCAGAGGCAGTCATCAACTGACGGGGAAGATGAATCTTGAACGGTTGGCAAAAGCGAGCGTCAGCCGCCTCATGAGTGACAGTCGAACGGGATTGAGCCATCGCTGGAAGAGAACTCAACCAAAGTGGGATCAATGCGACCGTCACGAACGAAAACGGCGCGGCGCGGATCAGGTTCAACAACTGCTTGCCCCTTCATGCTCGTCGGGTGGATTATACGACCCGGGGTCCCTATAATCCATTTGGACCGGACCTCAGTCGAACTCGCTTTAGATGACCATTACCACCGCGATGGTGCTTGCGGCCGGCCGGGGTCGACGCCTGCGCCCCTTGACGGACACAATCCCCAAACCCCTGATTCATGTCGGACCGTATCGTCTGATTGAGTACCATCTGATGGCCCTGTCATCCATCGGGGTCCATCGGGTGGTCATCAACATCGCTCATCTGGCTGACCTCATTCGATCCACGATCGGGGAGGGTTCGCGTTACGACATGGAAATCCTCTACTCGTCCGAACCCCCTGGCGCACTGGAAACCGCTGGTGGCATCCATCAGGCGTTGCCTCTGCTGGGCCATGATCCTTTTTTGGTCATGAATGGGGATGTGCTGTGCGATCTGAGCCTCGACACTCTGTCCCTGGTCGCTCCGAATCAAATGCATCTGGTGTTGGTGCCCAACCCCCCGCATCACCCCAACGGAGACTTCCAGCTCGATCGCTCTTCAACGCCGCATCGCCTGGTATCCGCTTCTCCCACCGGTCAAAACTTGACCTATGCCGGCATCGGGATATTTCACCCAGAGGTTTTCCAACACCTGGCGGCGGGCCGCCGTCCCCTGGCCCCATTGATTCGACACGGCATTGAGAAAGAGCAAGCGACCGGGGAACAGTATGACGGCTATTGGATGGATGTCGGAGATCCTGTTCGCCTCGCCTTGGCCCGACGTGAATCATGTCGGTTTGCATTCAGGTCCGGATAAGTCGTTTACCGTGACCTGCACGATTTGAAGGAGTCCCGGAGTGGGCTCGGCGGGATCGGACGCTTCGATTCCATCATGCCGAAGGTGCCCAGCAAGGCCCGCTTCAGGTCAATACACACCCGGTCGATGGCGTAATCCACGCCCTGCCTGGCCAGGGTGGTCACCAACAGGCCGGGATGACCGCAAGGGTCGATCCAGTCAAACGGGGTCGTGTCCAGGTTCACATTCAGACTGAAGCCATGAAAACTGCACCCGTTGCGAATCCGAAGACCGACCGCCGCGATTTTCGCCCCATCCACGTAGACGCCGGGGGCACCGGGTCTCCTTTCACCCGCCAGCCCATACTCCCTCAACAGCTTCAGGATGCTGTCTTCGATCCACTCCACCAATCGACGGGGCCCGATGCCCATGCGGCGGAGATCCAGCAGGCAATAGGCAATCAACTGACCCGGGGCATGAAAGGTGATCTGTCCACCTCGGTTGCTGCGTATCAGCGGAATTCGGTCCGGATTGATCCGGGGGGCAAGTTGGCTGCTGGTCCCCAGCGTAAATACCCGAGGGTGTTCCAGAAACCAGATTTCATCCTCACTGTGGGGGTCGCGATCATCGGTGAACCGCAACATGCGGTCCGCCACCCCCGCATAATCACACCGACCCAACCAGCGGAATCGACAGACCGCCGTCATATCACCATGAGAATGTCCGGATGGTCAGACAGCGTGCGATAGACCGCATCCAACTCCTGTCTCCCCCGAGCGAGAACCCGACAACTCAATGAGTGGTAGTTGCCTTTTCGACTGACCTTGCGCCGGATAGCCAGCACCTGATCCGGTTCAAGATGGATGAGAAGCAATGCCTGCACGTGCTGGTCCACTTTCTCCGAAGCCGCGACAAATACCTTGATGTCCACCTCGCAGGGAAATGTCAGCAATCCCTCCCCCTCAGCCGGGACACGACCATTCCCCCCGTTGTTAGACGTCACAAGAACCGTCTCAGGATGGCGTCCTTGAGTCTTGACCACCACGGTCCGCTGGGATAGTCCAGGTTCAGTTGCAAAGGACGCCGCAAAAGGGGCACACGGTCGTACTTCACTTCGATGTGGCCCACTGCCTCCCCGGCCAGTCGTGGGGCAATCAGGCTTTCTGGCAGATCCAAGGCGGCGGACAGCAGGTCATTTTTCCCCTTCGGATAGATCAGACCCAGGGGGCTGATGACCCCCACGCTGGCTTGTGGCTCTTCTCCCATCCATAGTTTGACTTGGGTCACTTCATCGCCGGGGCGATACAGCAAGACGCTCTCATAGGTCGCATAGCCGTAGCGCAGGAGGGACTGCACGGCATCGGCACGTATCTTTCGGCTCTCGGCACCCACCACAATCGCCAGCAATCGCATCCCCTCTCGGTTCGCGGTGCCAATCAGACAATATCCGGCGGCGCGCGTGTAGCCGGTCTTCAATCCGTCCACGGTGGGATCTCTCCACAACAGGACATTGCGGTTTTTTTGCGTAATCTCGTTGTAGGTATACTCCCGGGTGGAATAAAACGAAAGCCGGTTCGGAAAATGCCGGATCAGGGCCCGGCTCAGAATGAGAATGTCTTCCGTGGTGGAATAGTGATTCTCGTCCGGCAGACCATGACTGTTGGTAAAGTGGGTGTGCAACATGCCCAATTCCGCCGCCTTTTGGTTCATGCGTTGGGCAAACCCTTGTTCACTTCCCCCGAGATACTCCGCCAAAGCCACCGCCGCATCATTGCCGGACTGGATGATCAATCCCTTCAACAGGCTTTCCAGGTCGACATGGGTATCGACCTGGATGAACATGCGTGAACCGCCGGTTCTCCACGCCTTCCGGCTGACATACACCTGATCGGTCAGGTGGATTTCCCCCTTGTCGAGTGCCTCGAAAACCAGATAGCCCGTCATCAGCTTGGTCAGGCTGGCCGGTTCAATGCGCAGATTTCGAGCCTTGCTGCCCAGAATCCAGCCGCTTTCGAAATCGACCAGCATCCAAGACTTTGCCGCCACATCGGGAGCCGGTATGGCCGCCCGGACGGGCTCTGGGATATCCTGCAATGATCCAGTCGATGGATTCTGCGGCCGGTCCACTGCCGACTCATCCTCTTGGGCCAGCGAAGGCAGACACAGCAAACCCGCCAGCAACCATCCCATAAAAATTCGAAAAATCATGAATTTATAGCCTGGAGTTAGAATGGCTCTCATGAAAATGGCGATTTGTCGATGTCCCCTTTTATATGCCAGCAGATCATTTTTCACGCAACAGACCGGGCAGACCGGTAATTCGTTCCTGCTCAAGGCGTACCTGATCCGCGCGATTCCAATCCGCAAACGGTCCGACAATCACCTGAAACGGTGCCTCCTGATGCGTCAGTGACTCATCGCGGACCGGGATCAGATCATATCCAGCCCGGCGGAGCTGATCTCGCAGAACGAGCGCATTGTCCAAGTCATTGAACGAACCGACCTGAACCATATAATTTCCCTCTTCGGGACTCGGCGAATCGCTGGGCGGCGGCGTGGAGGCACCAGCCACCCCAGCCCAGGTTTGCGGGCGGACCGGCTGTGTGGGCTGGATTGATCCTTGATCGGATGGATCTAGGGCCACCACCTCGACGCGGCCGGTACCCGTCCGGGTAATGCCCAGTTTCCAGGCGGCAACATAGGACAGATCAATGATCCGGCCATGCAGAAACGGCCCCCGGTCATTCACCTTCACGACCACACTGTGACCATTGGCGAGACTCGTCACGCGCACGAATGTCGGCAAGGGCAAGACCGGGTGGGCGGCCGTCATGGCAAACATGTCATACGTCTCTCCACTCGACGTGCGGCGCCCATGAAATTTGCGTCCATACCAAGAGGCGATGCCCCGTTCCCGATACCCCTTCGCGCTGGCCAGCGGAGTCCAGGAACGGCCAAACACTTCATACGGCGCGTTGCCGGTCTGGCTCCGTGGCAAAGGCTCCGGAACGGCATCCGGGACCGAGGCCAGATCGACGGGAATGACGTCAGGTGGCCGGTCGCCCCCAAAAAAACCGCCCTCGTCCTTTTCTCGTTCTGGCGTCCATCGGTCAGGCGTCAACTGACAACCCGACAATGCCCAGACCATGGCAACGCAGACCGTGAAACAGGTGGATCGAAATGACATCGACCGGATCCTTTTCGAATTCAACGCCTCACCGGTCCACACGACCCGCGATTTGCCGGGACAGGTGAATGACGGCCATGGCGTAGTTGTTACTGGTGTTGTAACGGGTGATCACATGAAAATTACGAAAGACGACCACATGTCGGTCACCGGTTTTCTCGGTCAATGCGATCAGGGCGGCTTTCTCACTGCCGCCCTGCGGATCAAATTGGACCCCGGCTTTGGTCAGATCCGTCACGAAATGCGCCGGCTTGGCCCGACGACTGACCAATTCGGTCGCAGACGCCGGCAGACGGGCCGTCACCTCGGCATAGAGGGATTCACCCCGGTTCCATCCATGCGCTTTCAGATAATTGGCTACACTGCCAATCGCGTCTTCCATCTCATTGACCAGATCTCGCTTGCCATTGCCGTTGAAATCGACGGCATAGGCTTCGTAACTGGAGGGCATGAACTGCGGAATCCCGATGGCTCCGGCGTAGGAGCCCAGCACACTGTGCTCATCAATGTTTTCCCTTCGGGCCGTATTCAAAAAGGTTCTCAGTTCCTGGCCAAAATACTGGCTGCGACGGGGGTAGCCGGCCGTGAGTGTGACCAGACTGTTCAGCACCCGTCGGTTGCCGAGATTGGTGCCATAATGGGTCTCGACCCCAATCAAGGCCACAATGATAGCGGGGGGCACGCCATACCGTGCTTCAGCGGCTTCGAGGGTGCGCCGATTGAGTTGCCAGAACCGGACCCCTTTCTTGATGCGGGATTCCTTGACAAAGAGTTTCCGATATCGGTGCCAAGGCAATGATTCATAGGGTCGATCCATGAGATCAATGATCTTCTGGTCGAATTGGCTGGCGGAAAGCACCGCCAACAGTTCTTCGCGGAGATACCCATCTTCCCGCACCATGACCGTGACCAGTTCCTCCAAGGCAGGATAACGCTCAACCTCCAAGGCAAAGGAAGGGTGCATGCTGAGCATGCCGAGCATGGACCAGACAATGCATTGATGATAAATCTTCATCACAACCTCGTTAGGGTTTCTTGCTGTGTTGGATACTCATCAGGATACCAAATCCGATCATCAGGGTGACCATGGATGTGCCTCCATAGCTCACCAGCGGCAGGGGCACTCCGACCACCGGGAGGATGCCTGAAACCATGCCAATGTTGACAAAGACATAGAAGAAAAACGTCATCGACAACGCCCCGGCCACCAAGCGGGAATACGGGTCCGTGGCTTGAAACGCGATCATCAGTCCGCGCAAGACCAAAAACAGGTACAGACCCAGCAGCACCATGGCCCCGATCCAGCCAAACTCCTCGGCATAGACGGCGAAGATGAAATCAGTGGAGCGTTCCGGGATGAATTCCAGTTGGGACTGCGTGCCGGCCAGCCAACTCTTGCCGCGCAGCCCACCGGACCCGATGGCGATCATCGACTGAACCACGTGATAGCCGTCTCCCAAGCGGTCTCCCCAAGGATCAAACAGGGTCAATATGCGGCGTTGTTGGTAATCGTGCAACAGGAAATGCCAGATGGGGACGGCGGATCCCCCGAGGATCACCAAGGCCGACACGATCAACTTCCAGCTAATGCCCGCCATGAAAATCACGATCGCCCCGGACGATGCCAACAGGACTGCCGTGCCCAGATCCGGTTGCAGGACCACCAGGGTCACTGGTAACAAAACGATCACGAGGCAGGCGATGAGAAACGGAAATCTCGATGGAAAGACCGGTTGTGTAATGACCCAGGCCATCATCATCGGCACCGCCAACTTCATGATTTCCGAGGGTTGAAATCGGAAAAACCCGATATCGATCCAACGTTGTGCCCCCTTGCCGATAAAGCCATAGACCAGGACGACACACAACAGCCCGAGCCCAATCCCATAGAGGAGCGGCGACCAACGCTTCAGCGTGATGGGCGACAAGCGACAGCAGAGCAACAGGATCAGCAAAGAAAATCCGATACGGACGGACTGTCGCACCAAGAGGTCGGTGTTCTCACCGCTGGCACTGTAGATCACGACCAGACCAAGCGACAACAACATCAGTAGCGCAATCAGCAGCGGCATATCCACCGGAAACAAAATGGTGTCACGATTCCGGCTTCGGAACCGCGTGACCATCCCCTGCAGTGTCGCGGTGGAAATCATCCCGAAATCGATCGCCCCCGGCGCTGTTCTGGTTGATGACTCTGCTCTTCGGACTGGTACATGCCCAGACGCTCGATGAGGTAGTAGTCCACCAGCTTTCGGGCCATGGGAGCCGCCGTTCGACTTCCTCCGCCCCCATGCTCGACGATCACGGCGATCGCGATCTGGGGTTCTTCCAACGGGGCGAAGCCGACAAACAGCGAGTGGTCCCGAAACCGCTTTTCGGTTTCCTTCTCACGATAGGTTTCATTCTGGCCGATGTTCTTGACCTGTGCTGTGCCGGTTTTGCCGGCCATCTCATAGCGAATCCCCGTCGCGGATTGGCGGGCTGTACCCTTGTCACCATGCATGACATTTCGCATGCCTTGAATCACGTAGGCGTAGTCTTCGGGGCGGTGGGCATTGATCCGTCCGACATCCATGGGGTCCAGATGCTGAAGATTCGGGGCTTGCGGATTTTCCACCGCGGTGAGAAGCCGGGGTAGAATCCGCTGCCCGCGATTGGCCAATATCGCCGTGGCTGCAGCCAGTTGCAGGGGCGTGGTCAGCCAGTACCCCTGACCAATCCCCACGATGATGGTTTCGCCCGGTGTCCAGGGTTGACCGTGTACCGTCTTTTTCCATTCGGGAGTGGGCAGGAGGCCGCTGGGCTCATCCAACAAATCAATGCCGGTGGGCTGCCCAAACCCGAAGATACTCATGCCCTCGTGGATGGAATCAATGCCCAGTCGCTTGGCCAGTTGGTAATAGTACACATTACAGGACTGTTCAATGGCCTCCTGTCCATTCATGCTGCCATGTCCGGTTTTTTTCCAGTCCCGATAGCGTCGCTTGCTGTTGGGCAATTGGAAGTAACCAGGACAATAGACCCGGTCTTCCGAATTCACTCCATACTGCATGCCGACCAGGCTCATGAACGCCTTGATCGTGGACCCGGGGGCATATCGACCATATAGGGCCCGGTTCAGAAGCGGCCGACGTTCCGATGTCCGCAATTGATCGTAGGCATTCTGGCTGATTCCATTGACGAACGGATTGGGGTCATAACTGGGGGCACTGACCAGAGCAAGCACATCCCCGGTGGTCGGCTCAATCGCCACCATCGCGCCCTCATACCCTGCCAAGAGTTCCATGGCCTTTTCCTGCAGGTGGATATCCAGACTGAGATGCAGGGTCTGACCGGCCAGGGGGGGGACCTGATCCAGGCTACGGGTCACCATGCCATGGGCATTGTTTTCCACTTCCTCGACACCTGAATGACCCAGCAACGTAGATTCGTAGAAGGCTTCAATACCCATTTTACCGATATACTCCAGCCCACGATATTGCTGGTTGTCGATCTGCTCCAGATCCTGTGCGCTGATTCTCCCAACATACCCCACCGCATGAGTGGTCGACTCACCCCAGGTATACAGGCGCTGCAGCCTCGCCCTGAACTCGGTGCCGGGAAAGCGATGCTGATTGACGGCCAGACGGGAAGCTTCCTTTTCACTGAGGTTGGCTCGCAGGGTCTGACGCTCGAAGGCAGGGCGCTTTTTCAGCAAGGCCTTGAACCGATTCAGATCCTTGTCCGTCAATTCCACGATCTGGCCCAGTTGTTCCAGCAACCAGTCCATGTCATTCACTTGGTTCGGCAAAATCTCCAGGTTGTAGACTTGCATGTTCCGAGCCAGCACTTCTCCGTTACGATCATAGATCAAGCCGCGGACCGGAGGAATCGGCACTTGTTCGATGCGGTTTTTCTGGGACAAGTCGGCAAACTCACCATGCTTGACGATCTGCAGATAACCCAACCGAAGGATCAGAATCAGCGTCAAGGCAACCACGAGCAGGCAAATCAATACGATGCGATCGTACATAATCCCATGCTCGCGCAGATAAGTCTGAACCGGTGACATCGGCCTACTTCACTCTCACGATACCACTGTGCCGTCTGGCAAACCTTAAAATACTGTAGATGACTGGCCAGACCAAAGTCGAGGACAAGGCCGCCTGCCAGTAGATCAACCGGAATTCTGCATGATGTGTCATTTTGAAGATCCAGCCAACGAACAAGATCTCAAGCGTCGAGAGCGCCAAAATCACCAGACATTGCTGCCACAATGGGTAAATCCGAATCTTGCGATGAAAAGTCACTCCAATCAAGGCAATGAATGCCAACCTCATGGCGTGCATCCCGAACAGCGTATGTAGCATCAGATCCATCAATAGACCCATCGCCCAGCCCACCCCCACGCCCACCCGTTCCGGGACCGCCAGACACCAGTAAAACAACACCAGACTGACCCAATGGGGTTCGGCAAAACGGAACCAGTCCGGATAGGGAATCAGGGTCAGCAGCAAGGCGGTGGCCAATGAACCTGGGATCACCCACCAACGAGTGCCTCGGGATGCGCGGGAGTACTTCCCGTTGGTCGATTGAGGAGTGGGCATGAACGGAATTGTCTGGAATCGCTGGCTTCGTCAGGACCATGCTCAATGGGGGGCAGGATTTGGCGGCCGGTCCCACACCAACAAGACCTGCTTGATGAAGTCCAGACGGGATGTCGTCATGGCATTGATGGTGAGAAAGGATTCGTTGGCTTCCGTCAGGATCTCTTCGACCTTGGCGACCTTGTATCCGGCAGGAAAACGACCCCCCATACCCGAGGTGATCAGGATATCGCCCTTGCGAATATCCGCCTGCTGCAACAGATAGGGTACGACGACCCGATCCACCTCGCCCTTGCCCAGTACAATGGTTCGAAGTCCGTTTCGCTGTACCTGCACCGGGATGCCGTGGGTCCGGTCCGTAATCAGGGTGACCACACTCTGAAACATGCCGACTTGCGAAATCTGGCCCACCACCCCCTCCGAGACGATCACCGGCTGTCCTTCGAACACACCCGATTCAACGCCCCGGTTAATGATGATGCGATGACTGAATGGATCCAGATTGATGTGAATGATTTCGGCCATGATCATGGGCAGATCAGACCGGCGTGAAGCGGCCAACAATTGGGACAGACGGTTGTTTTCCAACACCAAAGCGTCAAATGTCTGGAGTTGGCCCTGGAGCTTCAGGTTCTCCTCTTGCAGCTGCGCCAGTTCGTTATGGAGCCGACTGTCGGGGTAAAGAGACAGCAGGGTTTCATACAGGTTACCGGGCAAGGTGGTTATCGCATAAAATGGCTTGGAAAGAATCGATACCATCGAACGTACCGGTCGCAACAGATCACTGCGCTGGTCCACCATCATCAGTCCAAATGACACCATGGCCAGCAGGATGAAACGGTACAGCATGTTGACATGTCCGAAGATCATGACGCTGGCGAGAAAGACGGGGGATAAAGTGACTCGTGAATCACGAAGGGAGACAGGTCGGGAGGACCGAAGAGCGGTCGGCGACAAATCAATGGAAATGCCCGCTGCCGGGGTCCGAAGAGCGCTCAGCTGTCGCGGGAGAACACCGTATTGAGGGCATCCATTTCCTCCAGGGCCCGTCCACAGCCGCGCACGACACAGGCCAGTGGGTCCTCGGCGATGACCACAGGCAGGTCGGTGTCTTGCATCAGGCGCCGCTCCATATCTCGAAGCAAGGCCCCCCCACCCGCAATGACCATCCCCTTTTCGCCGATGTCCGCCGAAAGCTCCGGCGGCGTCTTTTCCAGGGCCTGACGAATGGCCTGCATGATCATCACCAAGGCATGATCGATCGCCTCGAAAATCTCCTCACTGGTGATGACCAGGCTTCGAGCCATCCCTTCGGAAATATCCCGTCCCTTGATTTCCATTTCCATATGTTCGGACTCAAGACAGGCTGTGCCAATCGTCTGCTTGATCCGTTCGGCGGTCGATTCTCCGATCAGCACGCCATGACGACGCCGGATATAGTTGATGATGGAATCATCGTATGTGTTTCCTGCCACTCTGAGCGAATTCGAATACACCATCCCCCCAAGGGAAATAATCCCGACTTCCGTGGTCCCTCCACCGATATCCACCACCATGGACCCCGTGGGTTCGGCCACCGGCAGGTTCGCGCCAATGGCGACCGCCATGGGTTCTTCGATCAGATACACTTCCCGTGCGCCCGCACTGATGGCCGATTCCCGGATGGCCCGACGTTCCACTTGGGTGGAACCGCAAGGCACACAGATAATGATCCGGGGACTAAAAAAAAAGCGGTTCTCCTGCACCTTGCGGATAAAGTATTTGAGCATGTCCTCCGTGACGTTGAAGTCCGCGATCACGCCGTCTCGCATAGGTCGGACGGCCCGAATGGTGCCGGGCGTGCGCCCCAGCATTTGCTTGGCTTCATGGCCCACGGCCAGCACACTTCTGCCCACTCCACCAAACCCCGCTTCCTTGATAGCCACGACCGAGGGTTCGTTCAATACGATCCCCTTGTTTCGCACATAAATTAAGGTATTGGCCGTTCCAAGATCAATGGCCAGATCATTGGAAAACAGGCCCGCTAGGCGTCGCAACATAATGAAGTTGGAATAGTTGGAAATCAGGGACGGGCGTTCCGGAAATCCCGGAAAACCATAGCGGCGTAGCTTAACAACCGAGACCGGACTATTCAACCGCACAAAGCTATGGTAAGTTGTTGCATAAATGCTGTATATCCTTTTACAGTCAGATGGTGGTGCCATGATGTCCGAGTGTCAGCATGGCGAATCATGACCTCATCTGATGAATTGCCAGCGAACCATGTCTTCTATCAACAGTGAGCAGATCACGCATATTGCCCGACTGGCCCGACTGAAGCCCAGTGAGTCTCAAGCCAACCGTTTTGCCCGGCAAATTTCCCGAATCCTGGATCTGGTCGAGCAAATGAACCAGGTGGAGACCGATTCGATCAAGCCCATGGCCCACCCCCAGGATGCGGTCTTGAGACTGCGGGAAGATGGTGTGACTTCCACCAATCGTCGGGACGACTATCAGGCACTAGCCCCCTTGGCGAAGGAGGGCCTGTATCTGGTGCCTCAGGTCATTCAGTCACCCTGACCAGACCCGCCGCGACGTTACGAATCCGGCCAGGCCCCTTGAGCCGACTGCCCACCACTGCCCTAACGCATGCAAAGCCAATCGATTCCTGCTCATGCCCGTGCCTTGGCGAAGGGTGAATACACTAGTGTGGAACTCACACAGAATCTGCTTGCTCGCATCGAGAAGGCACCACACCTCAATGCCTTTATTACCCTCACTCCGGAACGGGCCCTCCAGCAAGCGCAAGACGCCGACCGACGAATCCAATCTGGGCATGCGGGTCCTTTGACCGGCATCCCGATGGTCCATAAGGATATCTTCTGTACCCGAAATGTCCTGACGACCTGTGGGTCCAGGATGCTGTCCGGCTTCATTTCTCCCTATGATGCGACCGTGGTATCACGCCTGAGCGACGCTGGCATGGTTTGCATGGGGAAGACCAACATGGACGAATTTGCCATGGGTTCCTCGAACGAAAACAGTTACTTCGGGGCCGTGCGAAACCCTTGGGATACGGACCGGGTACCCGGAGGGAGTTCCGGTGGGTCGGCTACGGCCGTGGCCGCTCGGCTTTCACCGGCCGCCACCGCCACGGACACCGGAGGTTCGATCCGCCAGCCAGCGGCCTTGTGTGGCATCACGGGGATCAAGCCCAGTTATGGTCGAGTGTCCCGATACGGGATGATCGCCTTTGCGTCTTCCCTGGATCAGGGCGGGGTCCTGACGACTAATGCTGAAGATGCCGCCTTGGTACTGCAAGCCATGTCCGGATTTGATCCACACGACTCGACCAGCCTGGATGTCGCGGTACCGGACTACCATGCCACGCTTGGAAATTCTCTCAAAGGCCGGGTGATCGGCCGACCGAAGGAATTCTTCGGAGCGGGGGTGGATCCGGATGTGGCCGACGCGATTGAGGACGCAATTCGGATTCTGGAAACACTGGGAGCTCGAACCATTGAAGTGGAACTGCCCAACAGTGAACTCGGGATTCCTTGCTATTATGTCCTGGCCCCGGCGGAAGCCAGTTCCAACCTGTCCCGGTTCGATGGCGTACGATACGGCCATCGTGCAACGCAGTACGACGACCTGATCGACCTGTACGAACGCAGTCGGACAGAAGGGTTTGGTGAAGAAGTCCAACGGCGGATCATGATCGGAACCTATGTCCTGTCGAGCGGATACTATGATGCCTACTACATCAAGGCGCAAAAACTGCGGCGCCTGATTGCCAATGACTTTTCACGCGCCTTTGAGAAGTGCGATCTTCTCATTGGCCCCACCACACCGGGCACGGCATTTCCCATCGGCACCAAGAATGATGACCCTGTGGCCATGTATCTGAATGATATTTTCACCAATTCGGTCAACCTGGCCGGACTGCCGGGCATTTCGATCAATGCGGGATTTGACCGCACCGGACTTCCCATTGGGCTTCACCTCATCGGCCGCTATCTGGACGAAGCCACTATCTTGAATGTGGCACATCAGTTTCAACAAGCCACCGACTGGCATACGAAAGTACCGGCAGGATGTGCATGATGGAATGGGAAACGGTCATCGGGCTGGAAGTCCATGTACAACTGCAGACTGGCAGCAAGATCTTTTCAGGTGCATCGACGGCCTACGGGGCAGAACCCAACACCCAAGCATGCGAATTCAGCATCGCCCTGCCCGGCGTGCTTCCGGTGATGAATCGAGAAGCCGCCAAACTGGCGGTCCGGTTCGGCCTGGCCATCAACGCCGAAATCAACCGGGTATCGATCTTCGCGCGCAAGAACTATTTTTATCCGGACTTGCCGAAGGGCTATCAGATCAGTCAATTCGAGGCACCCATCGTGGGCCGGGGATCGTTGGAAATTCTGGTGAAGAATCGCTCCAAGATGATCGGGATTACCCGGGCTCATCTTGAGGAAGATGCGGGCAAGTCCCTGCACGACCTGTTTCCCGAGTTTTCCGGCATTGATCTGAATCGTGCTGGCACACCGCTCCTGGAAATCGTTTCCGAACCGGACATACGCTCCGCCGCTGAAGCTGTGGCCTATCTGAAACAGCTGCACGCCTTGGTACGTTATCTGGGCATCTCTGATGGCAACATGCAGGAAGGGTCCTTTCGCTGTGATGCCAATGTCTCCGTCCGCCCTCAGGGAGCGGAAAAGCTCGGGACCCGGACGGAACTGAAAAATATCAACTCGTTCCGATTTGTGGAAAAAGCCATTCTCTTTGAGGTCAATCGCCAGATTGAACTGCTTGAAGAGGGTGGGACCGTTCTTCAGGAAACCCGATTGTACGACGCCGACCGAGACGAAACCCGGTCCATGCGTTCCAAGGAAGCATCCCACGACTATCGCTATTTTCCCGACCCGGACCTGCCACCGATGGTGCTTGACGACGATTTCCTGGCCGAAGTGCGCGATGGGCTACCCGAATTGCCGCAAGGTCGGCGCCATCGCTTTATCGACCAGTTCGATCTGACGCCGGCCGATGCCATGCAGCTGACCAACGAACGGGCACTGGCGGATTATTTCGAGGCGGTCGTGAAGGCCTCCAACATGCCTCCCCGGATGATCTGCCATTGGGTGATCGGGGAACTGGGGGCGGCATTGAACCAATCTGATCTTTCCATCGAAGAGTCCAGGGTATCGAGCAGTGCCTTGGCCGAACTACTGAACCGGATGGTCGACCACACCATTTCCGGCAAGATGGCCAAGGAAGTGTTTCAGGCCATGTGGAATGGGATGGGGAATGCCGACACCATCATTGCCTCCCGAGGACTCAAACAAATTACAGACTCTGGAACCATTGAATCACTGGTAGATGAAGTCCTGGCCTCCTGTCCCGATCAGGTGCAGCAGTATCGCCAGGGCAATCAGAAAGTGATGGGGTATCTGGTGGGACAGATCATGAAAAAAACCCAAGGCAAGGTCGACCCGAAACAGACCAACGAGATTCTGCGAATAAAACTCGAAGCCTGATGCTCTGTTCGAGGTGTCCGGTTGAGGGGAGTGGAGAACTTCGACCATGTTGTGCAAACATACACCAGGGCCCACAGTGATTGAACTGGTGTGCCCAGAACGGTTCTCACGAACCCCCATTGGCTGGGGTCATCCTGTACCCCTCGGGTAGCGTGGCCCGCCCCTCTCACGGTATGGTGGAATCCATCTCATGAATGCGGGCAACCGCTTGGGGTCGCCAGTGACTCCAGGCGGAGAAATTCATTGAGCTTGCGTGAAGCAGCCTGTTGCCGGAAGTTGACAAGTTCCGACCATTTCTGCCGGAGCCTCGTATTACAAGATACCGTCATCCCCTTGGTCAACAGTCTCCCTGCCACAGGGACACGGCATCGATTGGAACGACAACACTGTCCGTTGCCCGGTTTGGTTGGTACCCATCGATTTTCACAGAACGAGGGTAAGGGGTGTCCTGGCGCCGTATGCGGGGGTCTGTATCCATGTGCCTACATCCCCCCCGCATCCCAGCTATCGGGGTGACCATGTCAACTCCCGATGGGATCTCCAAGGGCCGTTTGAAGTCGTCCGTATCATGGACAAGGTTCAAACCCCACCCACAGAACGGACAGAGATCGGTGATGTGCTTTTGCAGAGACATCGAACCCGACATGTTCCAGAACACCAGAACATGCCGGGATGATCTTCGATGGCTATCCTGACACGGTCTGCGGACGACAAGAAATCCGGTATCGGTAAATGGCCCGATGCCATTCTCTGGACAGTCGGTTGCCCGATTTTTTGGTATGTATTGTGGAACCTCCGATGGCATCGGATATTTCAGTGCACCCATTGGGAAAAATGACATGTACGGGCTGATGGGTCACCCAATGCATTTGTAGAAATGTGTCCACCGGACGGTCGATTTGCGTCGTTTTTTGCAAAATGTTGCTGGCGGCCCGGGCCCCAATGGCGAGACACGCCATCACCAGTCCGATATTCTCCGGCAGGAAAAGCTGTATGTCGTTTTTCTGGGCAATCACACGCAGGGGGCGTTCGCCAGCCTTGACAGGGATTCTGACCAGCATATCAGGCGTCATATACTCATCCAACAAATCAAGTACTTGGCGGAATATCTTGTTATCCACTCTCAGATCATCTTCAACGATCAGCACCCAGTCCAGCCCGGATTCCACCACCCGGTGGTAACATTTTCGATGGCTGAGAAATGCTCCGATTTCTCCCGGATTAAGCGGAAACGGGTAATTTGGCTGAAATAAGTCTCCACAATGTACTGGAATTCGCGAGGCCTCTTGCGAGTGCCTACCATCCACCGCATCGACGACCTCAGCGTGCGGGAGTGTGGCCAGTAATTGAGCCACGTTGGCATGCCTCGATTGGCTGCTGGAAAGATGAATCACAAATGTTTTCATGGGTCGATCATACGATCATGGTCTACGCTCTTTTTTCGGCTTGTCATCCACAACCGCACCGTCATGCCATCCATGAGGAATATACGATAGGCCTTCAAAGTCGGTATAAGGCTCGCGACCGCAACGGCAATCGTTGTAGACGAATTGGTTCATACGGAAGAGACGCTCCTGAAGCGGTTCCAGATGGGTATCATGACATACTCTGCACTGATCAGCCAGAAGAAGGCCTGGAACTGAACGAACACCTGATCCGTCATCCGGAGCGCTACCTTCCACTACCGGGTGGCCAGCATCTTCGACGGCGATCTGTGGATCGTCAATCAGGCAGTCTGGGCCTCGCATGCGGGTATCGTGTTGGCCATCCACCCGGACTATCCGCCCATCCCGCTTGGTCCCGAGGCCGACCGGGTAATCGATGGGGTGGTGATCCACTCGATCCGTTCCTATCAGCCGGTTCGCTCTCGTTTGGGTTTGATGCGGTGAGAAGCCCAGCCGGGAAATCGAGATCTTCGACGAACCGCAGCAGAAACGATTCGGTTCAGTCCGATGGCGGTTCCACCGGCAAGGTCCGCAGATAGTCGCCGAAAGACGGAATGGGAATGCGGTAATGATAGGGCAGATGCTTGAGCTGTGTCAGCAAACCCGCATGCAGCGCATTGATCAGGAATTCATCCAGGCTTTCTTCCGCCAGAAACTGTCTGAGATCATCATAGGGCAACACGCCCCCCTTCTGCTGAGCCGCCAGCGCCATCTGTCGATACACCCAAGGAGGCCGGGAGCCCGCCGCCAGCCGTTCCGCGTAATATTCCTCCTTGCGCTCCCGACCCTGCGCCAGTGCCTGCTCCAGCCAAGGTCGTTCTATCTGGCCGCCATGATCCTGTATCACCCGGGCCGCCGCCACCGCCACCCGGTTGATATGCTGGGGCCATCCCTGGGACAACTCGGCCAGACGAATCACCCAGGTGTCCCGCTCCTCAGGGGTTCCCTTGAATTCATAGGTATCGAATACTGCCCGGAAGACCTCGGCCGCCGCCTCTTGCGCCAGCGGTTCCAGATTGACCACCCGACCCCCAGCAAAGCGCGACAGACCGCACTGGCGCAGCACCTCCTGGGTGTCACTCAAGCCGAAAAACGCCGCCACCAGCGGAATCCCCTGCGGGTCCCGGTGCAGACAGTCCATCACCCCCTTCGTGGACTCGGCCACCGGCATATTCTGCGCCTCGTCCACACACACCACGATCCGAAACCTCTCCAGCAGCGCCGCCACATCCTGAAACACCCAACTGGCCGTGATGTCGTCCGCCCTCTCACGACGACCCCCTCCCGACAGCCCCCCGGCCCCCCCGCCCCGATCGGACAGTTCGCGAAACAGGGTGCGGCCCAGATCCCGCAACGCCTCCAGCCGCTTGATCCCCGAGGGCCCAGAGGCCTGTTCCCGGAGCCGTCCGCTTTCGGTACTGGCCGCCTGGACCAAGGTCCGAACGACCGCAACCGGCGACAGGAGGGAATGCGGGTCCAGCTCCACCGCGACCCAAGGCGCTTCCGGGGTCGAATGGCGTCGCACCGCCTCTCGGCACTCGGCCATCAGGGCGGACTTGCCGGCGCCCGGCGCCCCTTGGAAGATCATCGTGCCACTGCCGACGATGCCTTCGCCGAGACTGCTGACGGCCGACCGGTACACTCCGTATTCCGCCTCGCGTCCCCGGAAGAACGGCTCCCGGCCCGCCTCGGCCCGGTCGGTCCGTTTCAGCCAGACGTCGAGGGGCAGAGGATCAATCGGCGGGGGCTTGGGAAAGGATGCCGAGTTCATCATACCGGTCATCTTACCCTAACCGAGCCGGTCAGTGGGGCATGAAGCCCCCCGACGGGGTGCCCACCGGTCACGGTCATCCGAAAAACCCTTCGTACCCGCCTTCGACGGGGCCAAGGTGCACGACCACAAGCGACTCCCCCCTCCGGCCTCCCCGGTTCGGGATATCGGAAATTGGCCCAAGGCTCATTGGGTTCAATGCGGTGAGAGCCTCCGCCGGGAAATCGAGATCTTCGACGAACCGCCGCAGGAACAATCCGATTCAGTCCGCTGGCGGTTCCACCGGCAAGGCCCGCAGATAGTCGCCGAAGGACGGAATCGGAATCCGATAGTGGTAGGGCAACTGCTTGACCGGCGCCAGCAAGCCGGCATGCAGGGCGTGGGTCAGGAATTCGTCCAGGGTTTCTTCCGCCAGAAACGGCCGGAGATCATCATAGGGCAACACGCCCCCCTTCTGCTGAGCCGCCAGCGCCATCTGCCGGTAGACCCAGGGCGGCCGAGACCCGGCCGCCAGCCGTCCGGCATAGTACTCCCGCTTGGATTCTTCGGCCAAGGCCATGGCCTCCGCCAGACCCGCCGAATTCATGCATCCCCCGTGGGCCTGGAGCACCTCCCCTGCCGCCACCGACACACTGTTGAGGTGCTGCGGCCAGCCTTGGGACAACGCCGCCAACTGGGTGACCCAGGTGTCCTGTTCCTCGGCGGTACCGGTGAACCCATAGGCATCAAAGGCCGCCCGGATCACCGCGGCGGCCTCTTCCACAGGCAAGGGCTCCAGGTTCACCACCCGTCCGTCGGCGAAGCGCGACAGCCCGCACTGACGCAACACATCCTGGGTGTCACTCAATCCGAAAAACGCCGCCACCAGCGGAATCCCCTGGGCGTCCCGATGCAGACAATCCAGCACCTCTCGGGTCAAGCGATCAACCGGGATATTCTGCGCCTCATCCACACACACCACCAAATGGAACCCCGACAACCCCGGTCGGGCATGCTCGAACAATCCTTCGACCGACATCTCTTTTTCTCTCCGGCTCCAAGAGACACCCCCGACCGAGACATCCCGACCCGGGATCTCCCGCAGGAGTTGTCGACCCCGATTCCACCAGTTCCCCAACCGCTTCGAAACGGCACCGAATGCCCGCTCGCGCAGACGTTCACTCTCCGCCTGGGCGGCTTGCATCATGGCCCGGACCACCCGATCAGGAAATCGCAGAGAACCAGGGTTCAGAGACACGGCCACCCAGGGATCGTCTGGCGTCGAGTGATGTCGCACCGCCTCCAGACATTCGGCCATCAGGGCGGACTTACCAGCGCCGGGAGCGCCCTGGAACACCATCGTCCCACCTCCCACGATGCCTTCGCCGAGACTGCTGACAGCCGACCGGTACACTCCGTATTCCGCCTCGCGTCCCCGGAAGAACGGCTCCCGGCCCGCCTCGGCCCGGTCAGTCCGTTTCAGCCAGACATCAAGGGGCAGGGGATCGGCCGGCGGCGGCTTGGGAAAGGGCATCAAGTTCATCATACCGGCCATCTTACCTCAACCGGGCCGGTCAGTGGAGGATGAAGCCCCCGACGGGGTGCCCACCGGTCACGGTCATCCGAAAAACCCTTCGCATCCGCCTTCGACGGGGGCCGTGTTCCCAGCGGCCCAGGGCATCCCGGCCTTGGGCATGCGCCAACAGTACCCCTCCCCGGCCTATACCACCCGCGAGTCCGACATGCCGGTCGTGCACGCTTGATCCGAAACCGGACCGGTGTCCTCAGCCCCCATCAGTTCCACACGCATCAGGAGTGCCGGATCATCGTGGCGTGGATCATTGACTCGAGGGCTGACCGGGTGGCTGGTGAGATCGATATCAAGAGCGGAGCCGAGGAGGACAGTGCCCCCCGACAGCCAGGCCGCATACTGTTCAGGCCAGAGCATCACCGGCATCCGGGCATGGATCGACTGCAACGAGGCCTGAGCTTCGGTAGTCAGGATCGTGAAGGTTTGGATCCACTCCCCGACTCGGTATGTGGCCAGAGACCCGCACCTTGCCCGGTCGTCCGATAGGCGCCAAGCTTCCCACAGGCCAGCCCAGGCCATCACGTCGAGCGATCCACCAGGGCTGACGAACCGACCCGTGTCGTGGCCACTCGTAGCATCCCTCGGCCGGGACCAAGCAGCACCGCCGGGCATCAGCATCCCGAAACGCCGGCTGGTCCGCCACCGTCTCGGCGCGGGCATTGATCAGTCGGTGGCCGATGCGCGGGTCCTTGGCCCACGAGGGGATGAGCCCCCAACGCAGCCAGACCAGTTCGCGTCCGTGGGGGGAGTTCCGCACCACAGCGGCCAGCTGGCTCGGGGCCAGATTGTAGCGCGGACGCAGGGTCATCTCCGGCCCGTCCAGGGCAAACATATTTTGGGCCTGCCGCCAGGAGAACTGCTGGGTGAATCGTCCACACATAGGTTGTGAGGAAAACGGGGTTCGGAATCAGAAGATCAAGTCGACATCAGTCCTGCAAATTGGCAAAGGGCCGCTTGCCCCCATGCTCTTGCTTGAAGGCTTGAATCAACGCTTTCTTGACTCGTCCTGGATTCTCATCCGGAACGACTTTCCAAGCACACACCAACCGCTCCGACTGGGCGATCTGCCAGATCAGCCTACCCCCCCCGATGCCCGATGGCTTCCGCTTGGCCGAAACGAATCAGTTCATCAATCCGTTTTTTCAGGGTTCTCTCCGTCTGGCCGATGTACAGGATGATCGCCCCTTTGACCCACTCCTCCTGCAACCGTATGATCGGTTCGTTCGGGTTCTTCCCCTTGAAGTGGCCGCCAGTCCCCACGGCCAGGAATGCCGGCGTTGACCCGGGGTGGCTCACGACCAGGTAGACCCCCGGCACATTGGGAACATCATCGCGTCGGTGGCGCAACCGGGAAACAGGCACGAAACCCTCAAAGCCGAGAGTCTGCAAACCAGCGACCGATTTCAATGATTTCGGGTGCAACATGATACCTGTGTCCTCGGAACCTTATCCCACTATGGGCATGCCATATATTCCACCCGCTGGAAGTCTTGCTTAAGATGGCGGAGAGAGGGGGATTCGAACCCCCGGTACGCTATTAACGTACACACGCTTTCCAGGCGTGCTCTTTCGACCACTCAGACACCTCTCCACTTGACATCCGGACCGCCCTGCAGCATGTCATCAAGCCACAGAAAGTCCGCTGGGAAGATTATACCAAGACATACCCGAATGCATATGTGCTGGTCCCACATCCACCTCCGGGCAAATGTGCCACCCACTCCATCGCCTTCCGGGTGCAATCATCAGGTCCGACTTTTCTTTGAACATTCTTCGATGCGGCATGAATGTTCTTGTCTCCGTAGACAAAAACCCACCCACCCGACAGTCCCAGTCGGGGTCAGGATCAGGGATACAGCCGAACAAGAGACCATTTCGAGGCATCGGACCGGTCTCGGGTATAGGCAAATCGGTCATGCAACCGACTCGCCCTTCCCTGCCAAAACTCCACCCGGTCCGGTACGACACGATACCCTCCCCAGAAATCCGGCAAGGGCACCTTCTCACCGGCGAAGCGCTTCTCGATCTTGTGTACCCTGTCTTCCAGGGTTTTCCGGTCCGGCAGCTCCTCGCTTTGTCGAGAAGCCCAGGCACCCACCTGACTGCTCCGTGGTCGAGTGGCAAAATACTGAGCCGAGTTTTCCGGCTCCACCTTGTGGACGATGCCCTGAAATTCCACCTGTCTGGATAGGACAGGCCAGAAAAACAGGCAGCTGACTTCGGGGTTGTGTTCCAGTGCTCTGGCCTTCCGGCTGTGATAATTCGTATAGAAATAGAGACTGTCGGCATCAAACGATTTCATCAACACCGTCCGCTGACTCGGTAGTCCGTTCTCACCGACCGTCGCAACGACCATTCCGTTGACATCTGGCCACTCGGAATTCAGGGTCTGATCAAACCAATCCGAAAACAACTCAAAGGGATTGGTTGGCAAGGTGTCTCGGTGAAGCACCGCAGCCAAGTCCTCGCTACGGTGGGACAGGGTATCATTGTTGCGCATGGATGAGTGGAATCTGACTCAAGAGGAGTGACGAGGATATGATATCAAAAGGACCCGGTGTGGCCTTGACGCTTGGGCATATGATTGCCCCTGCACAGACGGCCGGGATACCCGAGGTGACCCATCGCGTCGGAAATGATATGACAAACCAATGAAGAGCGAAAAAGGAATTGAGCTTTCGTTTCATGACCATCAACATCCTGACGAAATCAATTGCTGACTGTCATCGAATCCTGGGCAATGGCGGTCAGCAGGAATATCGGATATTCACGAGACGGCTTGCGGATGACGCCGGCCGACATGGTCCTGATGTGATCAAAACCGGTTTTTTTGGCGACGCCTGCCATCGAAAGAGGGTCAAACCCCAAGTGAAATACGCCGGTATCTTCCTCATGAAACGTACCGTCTTCCTCTTCGAGATCCGCTAGAGCGATGAACCCATGGGGTTTCAGCAACCCATGCAATCTGGAAAACAAGCCGGGGATATCCTCAATATGATGCAGTGTCATCGAGGAAATGACCCCATCCACCCTCAGATCCAACGTTTCTTGGGTTAAGTCCGTTTTCCTGATTTCAATTTCACAGGGCAGTTGGCCCCGCTTGCGCTCCAGTTGCGCATTCATGGAGGGCGAGATGTCCACTGCGGTGATGTGCTCCACCAAGGGGGCCATCTTCTGAAGCAACAAGCCCGTCCCGGACCCGAAGTCGAGAAGATGCATCTTCGGATGAAAGCGGATCTGGCGCTGGATGGCATTGGCGATATGATTAACAGTATTGATATGATCGGCTGACAGATCATATGCATCAGCCTTATGACGAAAAAAGTCTTTTTCCATGGAGGGATACTCTATGCGCTATGCGCAAGGCCATGTCGACGCCCCGACGTGTGATTGCCCCCCGACAGTTCAGGAAATTTGCTGGCAGAAACTTCTGTCTTCCGGAACCCCGGCATCAGTTTCCTGAATCCCGTTCGAATGTGATATCGGTTGTTTATCTGCCAACTGACCCGGTTGACAGGGGATGAAACCCGACATAACCACGGGTGTGGGCTGTCCATCGGTCAGAACGGGATATCGTCATCGAAATCGTCAAAAGCCCCCGGGGGCTGCTGATTGCTCCCGCTTTGTGTGCCTGACGTGGGTCTGGCAGGGGCCTGATCAGGAGCTTGGTGATAGTCACCATGGCTGCCACTGCCACCGCCACTTCGAGAACCCAGCATCTGCATATTATTGGCCACGATTTCCGTCGTGTAGCGGTCCTGTCCGCTCTGATCCTGCCATTTGCGGGTTTGCAGGCGGCCTTCAATATAGACTTGCTGCCCCTTCTTGAGCCAGTCGCCGGTGACTTTGGCCAGACCACCAAACATGACCACCCGATGCCATTCCGTATTTTCCCGGGTCTCTCCGGTATTTTTGTCTTTCCAGGATTCACTGGTGGCGACCGTAATGTTGGCGATTGGGTCACCACTTTGCGTGTAGCGTATCTCGGGATCACGCCCCAGATGACCCACCAGGATCACCTTGTTGACACCTCTACTGGACATGGGATCGTATCTCCCTAAATATAAATATTTTAGTCAAGTTGCTGAAGCGCGACGACATCCAGCTCTCTGTCATCCACCTTGAGGTATGCCAATGCCTCCCCTGGCACCACCGTCACTTCCTGAACACCTCGGACGGACCGGATTTTATCAATTAATGCCTCAACATGCGAGTGGTCGGAAGAATTGCCAATCCGGAGCACTCGGGAAGATGACAGACGAAAGGATGGCGCACCCAGAGCCAGCCCCAACCAGATCAATATCCACACCATACACATCACATACACCGAAACGGAACCCAATTGACCGGACAACCAACCCGACAACAGGCCGCCCAGAAAAACGCCGGCAAACTGGAATGTGCTGAATACACCGAGAGCCGTTCCCTTATCCGCGGCGGGTGAGATTCTGGACACCAGAGCCGGCAACATGGCCTCCAAGGCATTGAATCCGATGAAGAAGATACATAGAAAAATCGGTAGCCATATAAACCGAAGATGATCGCCCACCTGCAACAGGACCAGACCGATCATTCCAGTCAACAGCACGGCGATGGCCAAGCGGAACAGGGAGGTCGCCCGACCTGTCCCGGAACCCAGGATCACCAAGGGGACCATCCCGATGACCGACAGCAGCAGAACCGGCAAATAGACCTTCCAATGATCATGTAGCGGCAGGTCGCCCAACCGGTTCAAATCGGCTGGCAACACCACAAAGAGTCCCGTCAGGACCAGATGAAGAACAAAGATTCCCACGTTCAGGTGCCACAGAGGCCGGTTCCGAAGCACCGCCCACATCCGTTCGATCGTCGGTGTCACATCACGATGGCGTAGATATCGGGAGGGAGTCGGCACGACACCATGCAGTAGCAACAGCGCCAACAGGCCCAGCGCAGCGGTAAACCAGAACAAGCCGGGGACTCCGATATGGCGGGACAGGGGCGGCGCAGCCGCCATGGAAAGCAGAAACATCGCCCCGATGCTCATGCCGAGCAAGGCCATGGCTTTGGTGCGCTGCTCTTCCCGGGTGAGGTCTGCGGTCAGGGCGAGAACCGCCGACGACACGGCTCCGGCCCCTTGAATGGCCCGTCCGATGATCAACCAGGTCAGGGTGTCGGCGAGTGCGGCGACCACACTGCCCATCACGAAAATGAGCAGTCCGACGGTGATCACGCCCTTGCGATGAAACCGGTCCGAACAGATACCGAACGTCAACTGGAACAGGGCTTGAGTGAGTCCGTACGCTCCCAGTGCCAGTCCCACCAGCAGCGGCGTGCTGCCAGGCATGGACGCCGCATACAGGGCCAGGACGGGCAACAGTAAAAAAAGCCCGAGCATGCGCATCGCGATCACACTGGCCAGTGCCAGCACAGAGCGTCGCTCGGTCCCATTCATGGGACCAGACGCAGTCAGCATTTCACGCAATCGGGGTTCGCTCAGGTCACAAAGACAGCGTATAGTATCAGGTTTGTCCAGACCGTCCTTCCGCTTTTATTTTATGGAAACTATCCGCATTCGGGGCGCCCGTACCCACAACCTCAAGGCCATTGATCTGGATCTGCCCCGGGATCGACTCACGGTGATTACCGGGCTGTCAGGCTCGGGCAAGTCCTCGTTGGCATTCGACACGGTCTATGCCGAGGGGCAAAGACGGTATGTCGAGTCCCTTTCCACTTATGCCCGTCAATTCCTCTCCATGATGGAAAAGCCCGAAGTGGACCTGATTGAAGGATTGTCACCCGCCATCAGCATCGAACAGAAATCCTCTTCGCACAATCCCCGCTCGACAGTGGGCACCGTGACAGAAATCTATGATTATCTACGACTGTTGTTTGCTCGTATTGGTGTGCCCCGCTGTCCGGACCACGGCACTATCCTGGAGGTACAGACCATCAGCCAAATGGTCGATCAGGTGCTGGCGCTCCAAGAGGGGACACGCCTGATGCTGTTGGCACCGGTGGTGAATGACCGCAAGGGAGAATTCCAGAAACTGTTGGAAGAGCTTCATTCACAGGGTTACATTCGGGCTGTAATCGACGGAAATACGGTCGAACTGAACGATCCTCCCAAATTGGACAAGAAATACAAGCACACGATCGAGGTGGTCGTGGACCGGGTGGTGGTTCGACCGGACAATCAGCAGCGTCTGGCCGAATCATTTGAAACCGCGCTCGGTTTGACGGATGGTTTGGTGCGGGTCGCCATTCTCGGCAATGAGGGTCAAGGGTCGAAAACTCTGGTGTTTTCCAGCAAGTTTGCCTGCCCCCACTGTGGCTACAGCCTCACCGCCCTGGAGCCTCGGTTGTTTTCGTTCAACAATCCCGCGGGAGCCTGCCCGGATTGTGATGGGTTGGGGGTTATGCAGTTTTTCGACCCGGAACGGATCGTCGTGGAGCCGGAACTGTCGCTTGCTGCTGGGGCCATCCGGGGCTGGGACCGAAGAAACGTCTATTTTTTCACGCAGTTATCCTGTCTGGCAAAGCACTATGGATTCAGCGTGGACCAGTCCTTTCAGTCCCTGACCAAAGCACAGCAAAACCGGGTGCTCTATGGCAGCGATCAGGAAAAAATCCGATTCGTTTACTACCGACATGGGCGATCATTTGAGAAGCAGGATGTCTTCGAAGGCATCATCCCCAATTATGAACGCCGTTACCGAGAAACGGATTCCAACACCGCGAGAGAAGAAATTGCCCGCAACATGAGCACCCGGGCCTGCAGCGGGTGTGGAGGTAGTCGGATCAGAAGAGGGGCCCGCAATGTCTTTGTCGGCCAACACACCATTCAGGATATCACCGCCATGACAGTGGATCAGGCACTGGCCCTGTTCATGACGCTCGACCTGGAAGGCTGGCGGGCGGAAGTGGCGACCAAGATCGTCCAGGAAATCGAGTCCCGGCTGAGCTTTCTGGCCAATGTCGGTCTCAACTACCTGACCCTCGCCCGGGCGGCCGAAACCCTTTCAGGTGGGGAAGCACAGAGAATCCGCCTAGCCTCCCAAATTGGTTCCGGTCTCGTGGGCGTGATGTATGTCCTGGATGAACCCTCGATTGGTCTTCATCAGCGCGACAACCACCGTCTCTTGCAAACCCTGTTCCATTTGCGGGATCTCGGCAACACGGTCATTATGGTGGAACACGACGAGGAAGCCATCCTCAGTGCAGACCATATCGTGGATCTGGGTCCAGGCGCTGGCAAGCATGGTGGGTCAGTGGTAGCCGAGGGGCCGCCGGACCAACTCATCCACAGTGAGCAATCCATTACCGCCCGGTTTTTGAGTGGTCGAGAATCGATTCCGATCCCGCCGGTCCGGACGGTGATGGACCCCCGGAAACGTCTATCCATCAAGGGGGCAACTGGCAATAATCTCCAGGAACTGCACGCAGACATTCCGGTCGGACTGTTGACCTGTATTACCGGTGTGTCCGGTTCCGGCAAGTCGACGTTGATCAATGGAACGCTCTATCCGGCCATCGCACATCAACTGCGTCTTCAACGGGCCAGTCCGATGCCCTATGAGAGCATCGACGGACTGGACCACTTCGACAAGATCATCATGATTGATCAAAGTCCCATTGGTCGAACACCTCGTTCGAATCCGGCCACCTATACCGGTCTGTTCACTCATATTCGCGATATTTTTGCCCAAACCCAGGAAGCCCGAACCCGAGGATATTTCCCGGGTCGGTTTTCATTCAACGTCAAGGGCGGACGATGTGAGGCTTGCCAGGGAGACGGATTGATCCGGGTGGAAATGCATTTTCTGCCGGATATTTATGTCGCCTGCGACATTTGCCAAGGTGAACGCTATAACCGGGAAACGCTGGAGGTGCGATTCAAGGAGCGAACCATCAGCGAAGTCCTGAAGATGACGGTGGAAGAGGCCGCGGATTTCTTCTCAGCCGTGCCGAAGATCAAGCGGAAACTGGATACGCTACTGAATGTCGGCCTCGGTTATATCACCTTGGGCCAGAGTGCCACAACCCTGTCCGGAGGGGAAGCCCAGCGCATCAAGCTGTCTCGAGAACTGTCCAAGCGGGATACCGGCCGGACCCTGTACGTGCTGGATGAACCCACCACAGGATTGCACTTTCATGATATCCGACAACTGCTGGGCGTATTGCACCACCTCAGGGATCTCGGCAATACGATCATCATCATCGAACACAACCTGGATGTCATCAAGACCGCTGACTGGATTATCGATTTGGGACCCGAGGGCGGAGACGGCGGGGGCCGGGTCGTGGCGGCGGGTCCCCCGGAGACCTTGATCCAATACCCGGAATCCCATACGGGAAGGTTTCTGAAGCCGATACTCGAACGGGAGCCGTCACTGGCCAACCGTCCCATTTGCTCGACCGGTTAGCCCTGCCGGCCGGAGCTCATTCCCCGAAACCCGACGCATCGGATCCCGCCGCGACCGGCATCAGGCCCAAACGGCGGCGATGACAGTCATCGGGACCGGGACCGCCCGTCAGTGTGTTTCAGGCAACCGCTTCGACTCTCGCGGCACAGTACTTGAATTCCGGAATCTTTCCGTACGGATCCAGCGCCGGATTGGTGAGTGTGTTGGCGGCGGCTTCCACATAACAAAACGGGATGAACACCATGCCTTCCGGAATGGCCCGGTCGGCTCGGGCTTTCAGATCGATCGCTCCCCGTCGGGTCGACACACGGACCATGTCACCTGCCTTGAGGGCCATTTTTTCCAGCCATCTCGGCGACAATGCGGCCACCGCTTCCGGCTCGATTGCATCCAACACATGGGACCGCCGTGTCATGGCTCCGGTATGCCAGTGCTCTAACTGACGTCCGGTGGTCAGCACCATGGGAAAATCCGCATCCGGCTGCTCATCCGGTGGCACCAGGTTGGCAGGCACCAGCTTGCCTCGGCCACTGGTGGTTGGAAACCCCTGCTGAAAGACAATCTCATGACCCGGACGGTCGGGGGCATCGCACGGATAGGTCACCGAACTCTCGCTTTCCAGCCGCTCCCAGGTGATGTTTCGTAACGATGGCATCACCTGGCTCATCTCGGCAAAGACATCGGAGGGGTGGGTATACTGCCAGTCCAACCCGAGACGGCGGGCGATCTCCTGTATCAGCCACCAATCCTGACGGGTCTGTCCAGGCATTGTCAGTGCCTGTCGCCCAAGCTGGATTTGACGATTGGTATTGGTCACCGTACCGTCCTTCTCAGGCCATGCCGATGCGGGCAGGATGACATCGGCATAAAACGCGGTCTCCGTCAGGAACAGGTCCTGAACCACCAAATGATCCAGCTTGGCCAAGGCGTCCCGGGCATGTTGCACATCGGGATCCGACATGGCCGGATTTTCCCCCATGATGTACATACCGGTAATTTGTCCAGCATGAATCGCCTCCATGATCTCCACCACAGTCAGCCCGCGCTGAGGATCCAGAGTCGTCCTCCAGGCATCTTCAAAACGTGACCTGATATCCGGTACATCCACCAGGTTGTAGTCCGGCAGCATCATGGGAATCAATCCGGCATCGGATGCACCCTGGACGTTGTTTTGTCCCCGCAGAGGATGCAGTCCCGTACCCGGCCGCCCGACTTGACCCGTAATCAACGCCAAGGCAATCAGACAGCGCGCGTTGTCCGTGCCATGTACATGTTGGGAAACCCCCATTCCCCAAAATATGATCGAGGCCTTGGCGGTCGCATACTTTCGTGCCACAGTCCGCAAGGTCTGGGCATCAATGCCACAGATGGGCGCCATGGCTTCCGGAGTAAACTCCGTCAGATGTTTCTTCAGGTTTTCATAACCCTCCGTATAACACTCGATGAAATGCTCATTGACCAGATCTTCGGTGATGATGACATTCAGCAGGGCGTTCAACATGGAGACATCGGTGCCCGCCTTGAACTGGAGCATATGAGTGGCATGGCGTTTCAAGGCCGTTCCACGCGGGTCCATCACGATCAGTTCAGCATGCTGGGCCGCCTGCTTGAAGAACGTCGCGGCCACGGGATGGTTTTCCACCGGATTGGCGCCGATGACCAAGATACAGTCACTCTCCTTCACGGCCGTAAACGGGGCGGAGACGGCCCCCGAGCCGACCCCTTCGAGCAAGGCGGCCACGGACGAGGCATGACACAGCCGTGTGCAATGATCGACATTGTTGGTGCCGAAGCCGGTCCGCACCAGTTTCTGGAACAGGTAGGCCTCTTCGTTCGATCCCTTGGCCGAACCAAAACCAGCCAGCGCCCCCCCTCCCCTTTCATCCCGTATGCGGCGCAGGCCAGCACTGGCCAGGTCCAGGGCTTCCTGCCATGTCGCCTCGCGAAAATGGGTCCACGGATTGGCCGGGTCCAGATCCAGGTCGCCACATTTTCCCACTTGATCCTTGCGTATCAGCGGTGTGGTCAGCCGATGGGGATGTGTCACATAGTCGAAACCAAATCGACCTTTCACACACAATCGGTTGGCATTGGCGGGACCGTCGCGTCCATCCACCGCCACCACCTCGTTGTTCCGGATCCGGTACGTTAATTGACAACCCACCCCACAATACGGGCAAACGCTGTTCACTTCCTCCAGTTCCAGTTTTCGGTCCACACCCGCCGAATCCACCAATGCCGACTCCATCAGGGCGCCGGTTGGACAGGCCTGGACACATTCACCGCAAGCGACGCAAGTGCTTGCTCCCATCGGGTCGTCCTGATCGAACACAATCTTCGCCCGTGCCCCACGATAAGCCATGCCGATCACATCATTGACCTGTACCTCACGACAGGCACGAACGCACAAATTGCATTGAATGCAGGCATCCAGGGCCACCTGCATGGCCGGATGACTGCGGTCCGTCGCCATGGGAGTTCGAGGCTCCATACGGCTTTCCCGGACCCCCAGATGGTCGGCCCATTGCCAAAACGCACTGGCCTGGTCATGGGCCCGTTCCCGGGGGGGTTGGTCCGTGACCAGCATTTCCATCACCATCCGCTGCGCCGATTTGGCCCGAAGGCTGTGCGTGAACACCTTCATTCCCTCGGTCGGCGTTCTCAGGCAAGAGGCCGTCAGCACCCGCTCTCCTTCAATTTCCACCATGCAGGCCCGACAGTTGCCATCTGGACGATAGGAGGGTGTCGGGGCATAGCACAAATGGGGAATTTTGATGTCCATGGTTCTGGCAATTTGCCAGATCGTCTCTCCCGGATTGGCCTCGACGTCTTTATCATTGATAAAGAATTTAATTTTATCGTCCATTTATATATCTTCTTTAAAGTACTTTAGAACACAATGAATGGGATTTCCCGCGGCCTGACCTAACCCACAGATCGACGCATCGGCCATCACCGTACTCAACTCCTGTAACAGACTGGTATCCCACCTGGGCTTTTGCATCAGTTGCACGGCCTTTTCCGTCCCCACTCGGCAGGGGGTACACTGTCCGCAGCTTTCATCCTCGAAAAACCGCATGAGATTGAGGGCAACATCCTTCATGTTGTCCCGATCACTGAAAATCACCACCGCCGCGGACCCAATGAAGCAGTCGTATTCTTGCAGGGTGCCGAAATCCAGAGGGACATCGCCGAGACTCGCAGGCAGAATGCCACCTGATGCCCCACCCGGCAGATAGCCCTTGAACGTGTGGCCAGCCTGCATGCCACCGCAATAGTCTTGAATCAATTCATTGGCCGTGGTCCCCGCCGGGGCCAACACCATTCCCGGGTGGTTGATGCGTCCGGATACGGAATAGGAACGCCATCCCTTGCGACCTCGGGTCCCGGCATCCGCAAACCATGATGCGCCCTTCTCGACAATGTCACGGACCCAATACAGGGTCTCGACATTATTCACGAGGGTGGGACGGCCAAAGAGGCCCACTTCCGCGACATAGGGGGGTCGATTGCGGGGTAGTCCCCGCTTGCCCTCGATGGATTCGATCATCGAGGATTCCTCACCGCAGATATAGGCACCCGCCCCCCTTCGCACCTCAATCTCGACATGATCGGCCAAGCCAGCTTCCTTCACCCGGTCAATTTCCGTTTTGAGCAACTGTACCACCGCAGGATATTCATCCCGAATATAGATAAAGCACTTCTCCACCTCCACCATACAGGCCGCAATCAGTACGCCTTCGAGAAAGCGATGAGGATCCGTTTCCAGATACACCCGATCCTTGAAGGTGCCCGGCTCTCCCTCATCGCCATTGACGGCCATCAGGCGGGGACCGGGGTAGCTGTTGACAATGCTCCATTTCCGTCCGGTGGGGAATCCGGCCCCGCCGAGTCCCCTGAGACTGGACTGATTCAGCGCGTCTAGGATGTCGCCCGCGCTGCGGCGGCCAGACAGACAATCCTTCAGCAACGAATACCCTCCATCGGCCACATAGGCGGCCAGATCCCGAAAGTCGGGCATCCTGGGATGAAAATCACGCGCAGACACGGTCTCCAGCAGTCCCGCACAATTCGCCGGGGAAACATGACGATGGCCCACCTCGGCCACCGGCGCGGTATCACAGCGTCCCATGCACGGTGCCCTCAACACCCGCACATCGGAAGGAACGTGTTGTGAAAGATCCTGAATCAACTGTTCGGCCCCTGCCAGTTGGCAGGCAATGCTGTCACAGACGCGGATGGTCACCTCCGGTGGTGGGGCCTCATCTTCTCTCAGCACATCGAAATGGGCATAAAACGTGGCCACCTCATACACTTCCGTCTGGGCCAACCCCATGATGTCGGCCAGTGCGGCGACATGATCGGGGTGAATATGACCATACTGGTCCTGAATATGGTGAAGATACTCCAGCAGCAGGTCACGCCGGGGGGGGGACCCAATCAGTGCGCGAATTTCAGCGCATATCGCCGGATTGGTCTGACGTCCTTTCGGATGCTTGCGGGTATGGGTCTTCGCTCGACCCGGGTGACCGCGCTTTTGTGGTTCCCTTTGTGCTATGCCCATTCGTAATTCCTGTGTGGTAATGGCTTCAGGGCTTGTCCGCCGGTCGGAAACCGGTTCGCGACGAAGCGGCAATGCCGCCAGAATAGGAGATCATGTGCCCTTCCCCACGGACTGACAAAGCCGCACCGGTCGAACGCTGGGTGTGGCAGTGACACCGAACCGGCGGCGAATTCCCCCATGGTGGCGATCAATGTTCCAGAGCGGTTCGGAGCGTGGTGCCGAGGGATGCCGGAGAGTCCGCCACGGCGATCCCGGCAGATTTCAGTGCTTCGATCTTATCCTCGGCACTGCCTTTGCCACCGGCGATGATGGCGCCCGCATGGCCCATACGACGGCCGGGGGGGGCCGTCCGTCCGGCAATGAAGCCACATATGGGTTTCTTGACCTTGCTCTGGCGGAAAAACTCGGCCGCTTCCTCTTCAGCGGTCCCCCCGATTTCCCCGATCATGATGATGGAACCCGTCTCGGGATCGGCCAGAAACATTTCCAGGCAGTCCACGAAGTTGGTGCCATGGATGGGGTCTCCTCCAATCCCGATACACGTACTCTGCCCCATGCCAGCCGCTGTCGTCTGAGCCACTGCCTCGTATGTCAGAGTGCCCGAGCGAGACACGATGCCCACACTGCCCTTGCGGTGGATATGACCCGGCATGATTCCGATCTTGCATTCGGTCGGTGTGATGACCCCGGGGCAGTTGGGTCCCACCAGACGGCTCCCGGATCCCTGAAGCATGCGCTTGACCCGGACCATATCCTGTACCGGCACCCCCTCGGTAATGCAGACGATCAACGGGATTTCCGCATCCACCGCCTCCATGATGGCATCCGCAGCAAACGGTGGCGGCACATAAATCACGGAGGCATTGGCCCCGGTCTGAGCGACCGCATCGCGGACCGTATCGAACACCGGCAGACCCAGATGGAGTCGTCCTCCCTTGCCCGGGGTCACTCCACCGACCATTCTCGTGCCATAGGCAATCGCCTGTTCGCTGTGAAATGTCGCCGTGGAGCCGGTAAACCCCTGACAGATCACCCGAGTCGCCTGATTGACCAAGATCGACATTACGCCACCTCCTGTACGGCATGAACCGCTTTCTTGGCGGCATCCGCCAGATTTTCAGCCGAAAGAATGGGCAAACCGGATTCCTCCAGAATCTTCTTGCCTTTTTCCACATTGGTCCCCTCCAGTCGGACCACCAAGGGTCGATCCAAGTCCACCTCTTTGGCGGCCGCGACAATCCCCTCCGCAATGACGTCACAGCGCATGATACCCCCGAAAATGTTCACCAGTATCCCTTTCACATGATCATCTGCCAAGATGATCTTGAATGCTACTGTGACCTTCTCGGAAGTCGCACCGCCCCCGACATCCAGAAAGTTAGCCGGTGAACTGCCATAAAGCTGGATGATATCCATCGTCGCCATAGCCAGACCAGCACCATTGACCATGCATCCAATCGACCCATCAAGCTTGATGTAGCTGAGGCCATGTCGACTAGCTTCGATTTCGGCCGGATCTTCCTCATCCTCATCCCGCAGGGCCATGACATCGGGATGGCGATACAGGGCATTGCTGTCGAAATTCATTTTCGCATCCAGTGCCACCAGTGTGCCGTCTGTCTGAACGACCAGTGGATTGACTTCCACCATGCTGGCATCCAGGCCCACAAATGCTTGATACATCGCATTGAAAAACTTGACGGCGGGTTGGATCTGCGACCCCTCCAGTTCCAACCCGAAGGCCAGCTGACGGGCATGAAAAGGCTGCAGGCCGATGATGGGATCCACGGTGACCGTCTGAATTTTTTCCGGGGTCTCGGCCGCAACCTCCTCAATCTCCATGCCGCCTTCTGTCGAGGCCATCAGGGTGACCCGGCTGGTCGCTCGATCAATCAGAAGGCCCAGATAGAGCTCTCTGGCAATGTCACACCCTTCTTCAATGTACAGTCGCTTGACTTGCTTACCTTGCGGACCGGTCTGGTGGGTGATCAGGCACCTGCCGAGCAACCAGCCAGCCGCTTCTCGTACCTTGTCAATGGAATCCACTACCTTGACCCCTCCCGCCTTGCCTCGTCCACCAGCGTGGATCTGGGCCTTGACGACCCAATGCGAGCCACCCAGTTCTTCTGCAGCCTCGACTGCCTCGGCCACACTGAATGCCGGTTGGCCACGAGGGACTGCGACCCCATATGCGGCCAGCAACTGCTTGGCCTGATACTCATGGATATTCATCTTCGATAATCAATAGAATGAAGACTGATGAAATCGCTATCATACTCCAGCGAACCGTCTGGGTATCGACAAATGGTGACCAGATCATGAACAATGAGGGCATCAAGGGGCGGGGGCCGCCCGTTTCCGGCGGATATCCCCATTTTTGGTATATTGTATACCACATGCCCTCAATTTCACCCGAATCGGGCCTACAAAATGCTCCCTGCCGATGATATCTTCCGTGGCATGCGGTTTGTCGGCTCGGAAACGGCGGACCCGCCGCGCTCATTTTCTCCACTTCCCTCTCCACCGTACTTCAACCCGGAGTTTCTTTATGACAACCTGGATCCGATTTGAATCTTCTGGTGAATCTGGTTTCGGTCGGGTCGACGGCACGAGGGTTCATATCTATCAGGGTGACCTTTTCGGGGAAAAGTCAATGACCGGCAGGACGGTGGGGCTGGATGATATCATCCTGCGAACTCCCTGCACGCCGGGAAAGATGCTGGCGCTATGGAACAATTTCCATGCCACCATGGAAAAAACCGGGCTGCCCAAACCGAAGCATCCTTGGTACTTCGTCAAGACGCCCAATACCTACGCACCGGGCCATTCTGTCATTCGTCGACCGGAAGCCTGTCATGGCAAGATATTGTTTGAGGGTGAACTGGGGGTGGTCATCGGGAAACACTGCCGGAATATTTCCGTCGAGATGGCCGATGAACATATTTTCGGCTATACCTGTGTCAACGATGTCACCGCGGTGGAATATCTTTTCCAGGAAGAAAATTTCGCGCACTGGGCACGGGCCAAGTGCTTTGACGGGTTTGGTGTTTTCGGACCAGGAATCACCCAAGGGGTCAACCCGGACAATCTGGTCATTCGAACATACCTGGAAGGCGATGACTCGACACAGGAACGGCAGAACTATCCGGTCAGCGATATGATTTATGGTCCACGGGAGATTGTGAGCCGATTGTCACACGACATGACACTGGATCCCGGGGACATGATTGCCTGTGGGACATCCGTCGGGGCCGGTGCGATGAAAGATGGCTGGAATGTCCGCATCGCGATTGGAGGCGTGGGTGAGTTGATCAACCGCTATGACGCTCGGTGATGCGGCGGTGGATGAAACGGCATGCCCGCGGCATCGCCAATCGACTGGTCCTGAATTTTGCCGCCATGGTCTTTCTCGGCGTCACCGGTTTTCTGACTTGGCGATATGACACCTGGTCTGACTTATTCAGCTGGCAGGGGCTGTTGTTTTTGCTGTGCGGCCTCATCGTGAGCGGTCACCTCATCGGCGCCTTGCTCACCTATGGACACCAAAAACTGATCCGGTGGATGGCGGAACGTGCTGACCGGTCGTTTGCGGATTGGGCTCCCGCCATTATCCATCACTCGGGCACCTTGGTTCTGTTGTGTCAACTGCTGTCGGTCTATTATCTGACACAATGGGCCTTTGCGTACTGGGTCGTATATTGACCGATCTCGATTAGGTGTCTTCCGCTACCAAACGCTCACTGTCGGGATAGACACTCACCACAGGAACCTGTCCAGCCCGCAGGTCCTGCTGGATCGATTCCCAATATTCGACGGTCAGCAACATCGAATGCTCGGAAGCAAAGTGCCGACGCAAGGCCCGATACGGCAAACACAGCCCCGCAATCAGTTCCTCGGGTAGAAATATCACACCATCTTCGAAATACCAGTCGGGGATATCCTCCTCACCGTCAATGCGATGGAGGTTGGTACGAATCTTGACGTCTGTCAGTTCCTCCAACGCATCATAGTCATACAGGTAAACCTTGAGATAGGATGTCACCCCGTAATTCCGCGCATCCAGATCCCGATTGAAGATGTTGCCGGCCGCATTGTTCTTGATGCAATAACCCAGATTGGTCATCGCGGTCTGTGCCTGTCGTGGCGTGGCATGCTCAAGATAGACCGGCAACGGTGTCAGTCGTCGCTGAACAATGAGATATCGGAACACCAGCGCATCCCCGTCCCAATGGACACTCTCGCTCGCCGACTCCAGCAATAGCGCCAGCAGGTCCGGGGAAAACCAGGAGCGGTCCAGTCGCAGATGGTAAAAGATCATGGCATCGAGCATGCTGTCTGTCCGGTTGATTTCGTGAACCCGGGTGTACTTTCGCAAGACAGATGCCACGCCCTCGAATTGGCCCCATTTGTAGCCCTCGGTCGGTGTGTTGCGAATCACTTTCAGCACATAGGCCGAATCCGGCATGCAAAATCCGATCGCCACGGTGCCCGGTTTCCCGGGCGCCAGGGCCATGGGCTGTCCGCCGGCTTCAAATTCCCCTTCGAGCTCGTTCATGACGGCCACCTTGCCAAGATGGTTGTATCCCACGGTGGAATAATGCAAACCCAGTGGCCGCATCGGCATGATGCTGCGCAAGAAGCGACACAGTTCGTGGTAATAGAAATTGGTGACATGAAAGTTCGCCAGGGTGGAACTGAACATGTTGTGGGCATAGGTTGCACTGGTCAACAGCGCATCCACAAAAAGCCCGTGGGGGCCATTCAGCAGGGCGATGATGAAGGGGCGAAAGTGCGCATCGTCGAAGGTTACCCGTCCCACGAGGTATGCCCCCCGGTTGCGATAGAAGCCGCCGCGGAACATTTCGATGACTAGAGGACTGTTCTCAAGGCGTGTCCTGAGATCCAGATTCCGGTAGGCCCGCTGCACAATTTGCCGGGCATCGCGCTCAATATCGGCAAATCCCACCCGGAACGGTTCCATCATGAGAATCTTCCGGATCGTTTCCGTCGCCAGTTCCTGCCGAATGTCGTAACGAATCAATTGGTCGGCCATGACCTCGTCGGTTTCGTACTTGCTGCGATAATGGGCATAATCGTTGACACGCCACTCCCCTTCATAGATCTTGCGACGGATCGAGTGCAGATAGGCCATCGACAGGTCCGCCGCATATTCCTCTGACACGGTGTTCAGATACCTTTTTTCTACCTCATCCCAAGCCCACTCGTCAGCCACCAGTGCGGGGTATTCCCGCTTGATGCGGTCACTGAAATCCCGAATGCTGATACTGTACAGTTGCAACCGGCGACTGCTCAGACGCAGGGAACTGGCATGATCACGTTCTTCAAAAGCTCTTTTGGAAAGATTGGGTATATCCTTGAATTGAAAATAAAACTGGTAAAACTCATCCAAGACCAAATCGGCCACGAAATCCCACTTATCCGGTGTCGGATCATCCATGAGATGTATCCGGACCGAGCACATTCCCGTTGACTGGCGTCTGCTCGATCCCCCACCTGGAACAAGACCCGAAATTCCGGCATCCGGCCCGGAACATCAGAAAACACAAATGATTTGTTTTTTCAATCATTGGGATTGAAGGAATTGAATTATTCGAAACTTGCTCGGTTGCAACGGATAATGGATGATAGTCACTCTGGATTGTACAATTGCGAAAGCACGCCATGACTCGAAATATGTCTCGACTGGAACAGGTTTCCGCCATCGAAAAGGACTGGGCCGACAACCCTCGATGGAAGAACGTCAAGCGAAATTACAGTGCCCACGACGTGGTTCGGCTACGTGGGTCCATGCAGCCGGAACTGACCTATGCCCAACGTGGTGCAGAAAAGCTGTTCCGTCTGATTCATGGGGCCGCGCACAAGGGGTACGTGAACTGCCTCGGGGCGTTGACCGGCGGTCAGGCCGTCCAGCAGGCCAAGGCGGGAATCGAAGCGATTTATCTGTCCGGCTGGCAGGTCGCTGCGGATGCCAATACCTCGGAAACCATGTATCCAGACCAGTCGCTCTATGCCTACGATTCGGTACCGACGATGGTGCGCCGGATCAATAATGCGTTTGCCCGGGCGGATCAGATACAGTGGCAGCGGGGCATTGAACCGGGTGACGACGCCTATATCGATTACTTCCTGCCGATTGTGGCGGATGGCGAAGCCGGCTTTGGTGGTGTGCTCAATGCCTATGAACTCACCCGCAACATGATCAGCGCCGGGGCGGCCGGCGTCCATTTTGAGGATCAGTTGGCAGCGGTCAAGAAATGTGGCCATATGGGGGGGAAAGTTCTGGTGCCCACCGAAGAAGCCGTGCAGAAGCTCGTGGCGGCTCGACTGGCCTGTGACGTGGCGGGCGTCTCGACTCTCATTCTGGCTCGAACCGATGCCGAGGCTGCCAATCTGTTGACCTCGGACTTTGACGACCGAGATCGCCCGTTTCTGACCGGTGAACGCACCGCCGAAGGTTTCTATCGCGTTAAGAACGGCTTGGAACAATCCATTGCCCGAGGCGTGGCATATGCGCCCTACGCCGACATGGTCTGGTGTGAGACCGGCACACCGGATCTGGGCTTTGCCCGGGAATGGGCGCAGGCTGTCCGGGCGAACAATCCCGGACAGCTTCTGGCCTACAACTGTTCACCGTCGTTCAACTGGAAAAAGAATCTCGACGACAGCACCATCGCCCGATTTCAGGATGAATTGGCGGCCATGGGATACGCATACCAGTTCATCACTCTCGCTGGCATCCACAACATGTGGTACAGCATGTTCCATCTCGCCAAGGATTATGCGGCCGGTGAAGGGATGAAGCACTACGTCAACCAGGTGCAAGAGCCAGAGTTTGCCGCACTGGACCGAGGCTACACATTCGTGGCCCATCAACAGGAGGTGGGGGCCGGCTACTTTGACGATATTACCACCACCATCCAGGGAAGTGCCTCGTCCGTCACCGCGATGGCAGGATCCACCGAAGAAGATCAGTTCTGAAGCGTTCGATTCGATCCCAGGCGCCTCTTGGGGGCCGTGCTTTTTTGCGACTTGATCAGGCCGCGGCCGATGCGCTACGAATAAAGGCCTTGAGCCCGCCGACCATAAATTCACACAGGCGCGGGTCGAATTGCTTCGGCAGAATGTAGCCTGGACCGAACGACAAAGTCTCCCGAGGGTAAATCTTCTTGACGGCCTCCGGTGCCTTTTCCTTGGCAAGCAAGGCCAGACACCGCACTGCCGCACTCAACAACGGCGTATCAATCGTCGTCAGTTTTTCATCCAGGGCCGCCCGAAAGATAAAGGGGAACACCAAGGAATTGTTCACTTGATTCGGATAATCGGATCGACCGGTGGCAACCACAATCTGGCGGCTGACTGCCAGAATTTCTTCTGGATAAATTTCCGGATCCGGATTCGACAGTGCAAAAATGATCGAGCGCTTGGCCATGGACTGGACCATCGCCGGAGTGATCATCTTGGGACCAGAAAGCCCGATCAGCACATCGGCGTCAATCATGGCTTCCGCTGATGTGCGAAGGGGGGTGTTGACGGCAAAAGCCTGCTTGTAGACATTGATATCCTGCCGGCCGGTATGGATGACGCCCTTGCTGTCCACCATCACGATATGCTGCTTGTTCGCCCCCAGACTACACAGCAGTTTGGCGGTGGCAATCCCGGCAGCCCCGGCACCCAGCAACACGATGCGCACATCCTCCAGCCGCTTTCCCTGGATTTCCAGCGCATTGACGAGACCGGCACAGACGACAATGGCCGTGCCATGCTGATCATCATGAAACACCGGGATTTCCAACCTTTCCTTCAGTGCTTCCTCAATGGTAAAGCACTTGGGGGCGGCAATATCTTCCAGATTGATGCCACCAAACGTAGGGGCAATGTTCGCCACCGTCTCGATAAACCCTTCGGTGCTGGCCGCCTCGATTTCAATATCGAAAACGTCAATATCCGCAAACAGCTTGAACAGCACCGACTTGCCCTCCATGACTGGCTTTCCCGCCACGGCACCCACATCGCCGAGACCCAGAACCGCGGAACCATCCGTCACGACAGCGACCAGATTCCCCTTGTTGGTATAACGATACGCCGCGCCTGTGTCAGCCGCAATGGCCTCCACCGGCCCGGCAACGCCCGGGGTATAGGCCAAGGAAAGGTCGTGCTGCCCCTCAAAGGGTTTGGTTGGTTGAATTGAGGTTTTCCCGGGTCGGGGTAGTGAATGATAGTCAAGCGCAAGCTTCTTGTAATCCATGGGGGTGAAAAAAATCAGTTGAAGGCACGTATTCTACGTCACCCATCCATGACACGGGCATTATTCCTATTCGAGGCTGCAAGAGATTATCCATCTCTCTGTTCCCGACCGGGAACCATCGAAATCGACTCCAATCTGGAACTGAATACGGTGCCATTTGGTGATTTTTCCTCATTGAAAAAAGAGCGTTTTGAATATCACCAGAATAAGGCAAGGGTAGTAGTCTCGGGTAAACATCCAAGTCGCCGGCGGAGAGACAGGAAGTTGTCGCCAAGGTAGGAACCCTTCACTGCCATCCACAGAACACAACGAACCCAAATCCAGATTTTCGGTTGTGTCAGATTGCCGGCTCAACAAATATCTGCCAGTCCTGAACTTTTTGCTTAAACGATTTCACGTTCTTTCCAGGTGTTGGGCTTGAAGACGGAAGACGGCACGTATATATGTGGTCTGAACTCAAGATCGAATTCTGCTTTGTACCGAGCCAATGCTGGTGGAAAATTTTCCAAGCCTTTGTCCCATTCAACCCGATTGCTCTGATCCGTGGATGTTGTTTAATCAGGCTCTCAATATCATTGATAGTTGAGGATCGTAATCGTATATTCGAATCGAGGCTTCCACACCTTTCGGCGGTTTGCAACACATCCCACAGCGCGATTCCGTGTCGGCTGAGAAAGTCCAGTCTCGATTTGTATTCGACTCCGATGGGCTCATTATAGATGCAGGAGAGGATCTGCCAGAAATGGTTTCGGGGGTTTGCATAGTATTCACGCGCGACCAGCGAGGCATTACCAGGAAAGGAGCCGAGAATCAGGATACGGGACTTTACATCGGCAATCGGTTCCAGTCCTTTCTTATGTATATTCATCGTGTCATTATGGCAGTTGTTTATAAGGCCCCGTGCCACTCTGAAGTGCAACACTTGGTCCCGTCGCCCGATCGCTTGATGTCGGGCGGATTGTAGCGGGCCAGATGACAGCAGACCATCTCAGTTAACCGGAACTTCATGGGCAAAAAAAGCGGTATCCTGATCTCATCTGGCTGTTTTTCATTGGTTTCTTGGCTGTCGTTCAACCTGTCATATTGATGGGAACACCTCGATCCGGCTTGACACCGAGCAGTTCGAAGGCCCGTTTCTGGATTGCCGTGGGCTGGGTGACCAGCGTCAGTCGACGATCGGCCGGGTCCCGCAGACGGACCTGATTCAAGGCTAGACTAGCCTTGATTCCCAACGCATAAATTGATGTGAGCCCGTCGAAGGCATTCCTTTGCCGGGAGCTTGGCCGGGGAGTCTGTCCGTCAGCTCCCGTTGATGCGATTTCCACCTCGAATGAGCCTCACCGCGTGCGGCGTGGCGTAGCGCTGGTGTTCCTGTGCCAGCAGGTTCTGAATCATTGGAATCAACGAAATTGGGAACAATTGTCACTGAATTATAGCGAAGTTCGTTTTGCACGCCCGATGGCTGATTCGGGCTGATGCCGGGCGTCGCCAGCCGCCATGTCAGGGCTGCAAGAGATTGTTATTAAATGAATTACTGAAGAAGTGTCCCCGGGCAACCCGCCCGAAACGGAACCGTCGTCTTTTCCACTTGTGCCCTGCATCAACATGTTACATAGTGGTTAATGTGACTAAACAACACGGATTGCCATGAACGATCTCGCCGAACTCTTCCGCCATCCGGCCTCCCGGTCCCAGATTCAGTAAGAAGCCCTCCGGGTCCACTTCTTCGAGGGGCTCGATGCCGCGACGGCCGCCGAACGCTTCGGCTACCGTCTCGGGTCCTTCCGCAATCTGTGCACCCGACTGCGCCGTGACGGCGATGCCTCTACCCTGTTCACCGTCCCCAGACCCAGGCCCGAGCCCGACTCCCGAAGAGCCGCTCAGGCAGCGACGGGAGCGGCGCATCCTGACACTCCGCCGGACCGCGGACCTCTCGGTCAGGGAGATCAGCGAAAGGCTCGCCGAAGAGGGGATGCCCACCGGCACGACGAGTGTGCACCGCGTTCTGCGCGGCCACGGCATCGGCAAGCTGCCGCGGCGCACGCCCGGAGAAAGGGAGGCAACCCTATCTAGGCGGGTTTCGGGTCAATCTTCGGGCAACAGGAGGAGACAATCGAGATGGAAAAACAAATCGTTATCGGGCAAAATGGAGTTTTCTGCTTGGCACTATAATGGGTTCCCTACATTCAGGCGAAGGGCACCACTCTTACTGTCGGCAGATATGGAAGAACCGACTGACCGAAGGGGGACGAGCATGACACAGGTTGACGATGCGCTCTTGCAGCGAATGACGGCGGTAATCGTCGAGACGGTCGATCCCGAACAGGTGATCCTGTTCGGCTCCCGCGCCCGTGGCGAGGCGGGGGCGGACTCGGATGTCGATCTGGTGGTCCTAGAGGCTCAGCCGTTCGGCCCGGGCCGGAGCCGCGGCGCAGAAGAGACGCGCCTGTGGCGCGCACTCGCGAAATTCCATGTCCCAAAGGATATCTTGGTCTACAGCCTGGACGAGGCCGAGCGCTGGCGCAGCTCCCGCAACCATGTTCTTTCCCGTGCGCTGCGTGAAGGCAGTATCCTCTATAAGCGACCTTGAGCAGGCGCGGGAGTTGGTAGGCGCGGCGGAGAGAGACATTTCGGCGCTCCGCGGCATGGGTGATACAACCGTCTTCGCCGACGAGATTTTCGGCTTCCATTCCCAGCAGGCCGCAGAGAAGCTACTCAAGGCTTGGCTCGCCTCGCAGGGTGAGACCTATCCGTTGTCACACGATCTGGCGCAGTTGCTGGACATGTTGAGTGATAGCGGAGCGAATGTCGCCCGTTTCGACGGACTAGTGGACTACACCCCCTATGCAGTTCGACTGCGTTATGCTGGTGCCGAGCCCGGTGCCGGCACGCTCGACCGTCCCCAGGCCATCGAACAGGTCGAAGCGTTGCTGGCTACGGTTCGCAACCGGTTGACTGAGGCGGAGACGGCTGACGATAGTGAAACATAAACCTGAAGGTTCCGATGCTCGAAATGTTGGTCAGTTACACCGCTAGCGGCATCGGAGCATTGACCGGGCTGAAACCTCTCCTTTCAGCCCCTGGGAGGGCTGAATTTTCCGGTCGCCGCCCCGCTCCCTTCATTCGGGGGACGCCCTCATTCCGGGAGCGGGGCGAGTGTTGCACTTCAGACTGGAAGTGGGGACTGATATATTCAAGAGCAGTACAACTGGTAAAGGTTGAGACAATATTTGATTTGCGTCTTTTCAAAAGCAGCATTAAACCGCTTCTCCCTTGATGAAAATCCCCTGCTCTGCCATGGTATGGTTCAACAGCGACACACAAGCATAGATGGCCTTCAAGGTGGGGACCGGTGTCCCGGCCATCTTGGCCAGTTCAATCACCACACCCAACATACCATCAATTTCCAGCGGTTTGCCGGCTTCGACATCCTGCAACATGGAAGTCTTGTGCTGACCCACCTTTTCTGCTCCCTCAATCCGGCGTTCAAGGGAAACCCGGAAGCTCGCACCAAATGTCTCCGCAACCTGCTGGGCTTCAGTCATCATGGTCGCCGCCAGTTCCCGGGTCAACGAATACCGACAAATGTCCTCCAAGGTGGAATGGGTCATGGCACTGATCGGGTTGAAGGTCAGGTTACCCCACAGCTTCAGCCAGATTTCAGAACGGATATCCTCCAGCACCGGTGACTTGAATCCGGCGGCAATGAAGGCTTCAGACACTCGATGAGCACGCTCGGACAGGCTGCCATCCAGTTCACCGACCGGAAATCGAATCCCTTCCACATGTCGAACAACACCCGGTTCCGCAATCACGGCCGCCGGATACGCAATACAACCAAGGAGGCAGTCAGGGTCGATACCGTGCAGAAGCAATCCACCTGGATCAACCGTTTCGACGATGCGGTTTTCGTAGTCACCCGGCAACTTCTGGAAATACCACCAAGGAATACCATTTTGCAGGGTGACCATCACCGTATTGGGTCCAATGATGCCCGGCAACTTGTCCAGCAGCGCCGCTATTTGATGGGATTTCAAGGCAAGGATGACGATATCCTGCACCGGCAACACGGCGAGGTCATCTGTGGCCAGCACATCGCGAGCCACGATCTCGGCACCATCCTGCCACAGCTTCAGTCCGCTTTTCCGAATAGCCGCCAGATGTTCCCCCCGTGCGATCAGGGAAATCTCATGATTTTGCTGGGCAAGCCTGACCCCCATCAGCCCACCGATGGCACCCGCACCCACAACGCAGATTTTCATGGCATTATCCGACAAAAAGTTTGATTCTCAAGAATTCACGGAAGCGATACAAGCTTCACTGTGCCTAGAGTGTACTGAAAGCATATCAGGGGAACCACTCTCATCCGGAGGGAGAAATCGCAACCAAGAGGACGGATCATGGAGCCTCGATGCTTTCTCAAGGTCGCCGCTCTGATCCGTAAGACCTCATGAAGACTGGTAATTGGCCTATCGGCGCCGCAATCAGAACAGACCTTCGACTTGCCCCGCCGGGTTGATTCGAATGCTGTTGGCAGCGGGCACTCTCGGCAAGCCCGGCATGGTCATGATATCGCCACAGACCACCACGATGAAACCCGCCCCGGCCGACAGCCGGATTTCTCTGACTGGCAGGACATGTCCCGTGGGAGCCCCTTTCCGGTTCGGGTCTGAGGAAAAGCTATACTGCGTCTTGGCAATGCAGACCGGCAAATGACCAAAACCCTCATTTTGCAGGTCACGGATCTGATTGCGGATTTTCTGGTCCGCGACCACCTCATCGGCTCGATAGATTCGCCTCGCCACCGTCTGGATCTTCTCCCATAATGACATTTCATCCGGATACAGTGGGGCGAACTGGCTTTCGCCACTATCCGCCAGTCTGGCCGCTTCCTCCGCCAATGCCACGGTGCCCGCCCCACCCTCCGCCCAATGGGTCGCATCAATGGCATTGACCCCCTGACTGGCGGCCGCCTCGCGAATCGCTCTCATTTCTGCATCGGTATCCGCACTGAACCGATTAATGGCGACCAGAACCGGGACCCCATAGGACTTGACATTCTCAATATGGCGTTTGAGGTTGATGCAACCCTCCTGCACGGCCTGGACATTCTCTTGACCAAGATCATCCTTGGCGACTCCCCCATGCATCTTGAGAGCCCGGACGGTTGCGACAATCACCGCCGCATCCGGTGACAGGCCAGCACTGCGGCATTTAATGTCAAAAAATTTCTCCGCGCCCAAATCAGCGCCAAATCCGGCTTCCGTAACAACATAATCGGCCAGCTTGAGTGCGGTATGCGTTGCGAGGACCGAGTTGCATCCATGGGCAATATTGGCAAAAGGGCCCCCGTGGATGAATGCGGGATTGTGTTCCAATGTCTGCACAAGGTTGGGGGCCAACGCATCTTTCAGCAATACGGTCATGGGGCCGGGTGCATTGACCGCTTCGGCCCGCACAGGTTTTCGGTCACGAGCGTAGCCGATCACAATCCGGCCAAGACGGTCCTGAAGATCTTCCAGACTTTTCGAAAGGCAGAAAATGGCCATAACCTCCGATGCCACCGTAATGTCAAATCCATCTTCTCTGGGAAATCCATTGGCGATTCCGCCCAAAGAACTAGTGATCTGACGCAATGCCCGGTCGTTCATGTCCACCACTCGCTTCCAAGCCACCCGGCGAGTGTCAATCCCCGACTCATTTCCCCAATAGATGTGATTGTCGATGAGAGCCGACAGCAAGCTGTGTGCCGAGGTGATGGCATGAAAATCTCCGGTGAAATGCAAGTTGATGTCTTCCATCGGCACCACCTGGGCATGGCCGCCGCCCGCTGCCCCCCCCTTCATCCCGAAACAGGGACCTAAGGAAGGTTCACGAAGGCATACCATGGCTTTTTTGCCGATTCGATTGAGTCCATCAGTCAAACCGACTGATGTGGTCGTCTTGCCTTCTCCGGCCGGCGTCGGCGTAATGGCGGTCACTAAGATCAACTTGCCGCTGGGCTGGTCCCGAAGGGTGTTGATGTAATCCAGGCCAATCTTGGCCTTGTAGTGACCGTAGGGCATCAATGATTCGTTGGGAATACGGAGCTTTTCGGCAATTTGTCCGATCGGGAGTATGTTGGCTGCCCGTGCAATTTCGATGTCGCTCATTACCTTGCTTCTCATTCGGTTGTTCAGTGGCTATCAATTTACAGGATGCTGCCGGTGGTGCCCCACCGTTGGGATTATTCCCCCAACCGATCACCGGCCTTGAGACCCACCTGGGCCGCATATTCGGTGGCGGCGGTCTTGCCACCATCCGCACGCACTCTTGCGATCCGGATAGATCCCCCATCAGCAGCGACCTCAACCCCACTTTCATCCACGATCAAGACTTCTCCCGGTCTTCCTTGTCTCGTACCGATCTTGGAGTCGAAAATCTTCAGTTCCGCTCCCTTGTACAGCGTCCAGGCACCCGGTTGGGGGTTGGCGGCGCGGATGATGTTATATACGCCGGTGACGGGTTGTGTCCAATCCAGCTTCGCCTCCTGTTTGCCAAACCACGACTCATAGGAGCCTTCCTCCAGATTTTGCTTTATCCGTGGGGCTTGGCCAAGCCGGACCAAATCAAATGACTCAATCATGGCATCCACACCCATGGGGAACAACTTCTGAAAATAGACATCGCCCAAGGTTTCATCTGGACCGATTTCACAGGTTTTCTGCAGCAGAATCGGTCCCTCGTCGAGCCCATCATCTGGCCAGAAGATGGTCAAGCCCGTGTGAGTAGCGCCCAGCGCGATGGGCCAGTTGATGGATGACGGTCCCCGATGCATCGGCAGCAAAGAGGGGTGATATTGGAAAGAACCATGCCTTGGCGTATCGAGCACTCGCGAGGGCACAAACAAGAGGACATAGGCCATCATGCAGATATCCGCATCAAAGGAGCGCATCAGTTCGAGGGCTTCATCCGTTTTCCAGGACGTGGGCTGATAGATCGGCAAGCCCTTTTCCTGCGCGAGCTCCTTCAACGGATCCATGGGCCGACCCTCACGGTCTGGGGCGGTGCAGACCGCCACCACGTTTTCTCCTCTTTCCAGCATTTTTTCGAGCACCGCACGTCCGAAAGCCTGCTGTCCATGTATCACGATTCGCATCTCTTGTTCTCCTAATGGATGACCGGATTGGTCCAGGTCCCGGCATCACCTGGGTGGGGACCGCATTTCAGACGACACCGGATTCTTGCAAGGCAGCGACATCCGATTCGGAATAGCCGAGTTGCAACAACACAGCCCGGCTGTGTTCACCCAGCAAGGGGGAGCGTTCCACCTGAACTGGGGAATCCGACAGCTTGACCGGACAGCCCACCGTCAGATATGCCCCACGTTCCGGATGCTCAACCTCGACGATCGTGCCGGTATCGCGTAGTGACGGTTCCACGGACAGCTCCAACATGGAGAGGATCGGACCCACAGGGATATCCAAGGGATTGCAGATTTCCATGACTTCGAACTTGGTCTTGGTCATGGTCCATTGCTCAATGGCATCAAATACCGCGTTCAATCTGGGTAGACGGGCATCCGGAGTCGCGTAGTCTGGATCTTCTTTCCATTCGGGTCGCCCGATCACATCACAGATTTTCGTCCAGACCGCCGCTTGAGTAATGAAGTAGGTGTACGCGTTCGGATCAGCCTCCCAGCCCTTGCATTTGAGAATGCGGCCCGGTTGACCGCCCCCCGAATCGTTGCCGGACCGGGGGGTGGCGTCCTTGAAGGGAATGCCTTCCGCATACTGTGAATACTCCTTGAGTGGGCCGGCCGCCAGACGCTGCTGGTCACGGAGCTTCACCCGGCAAAGATTCAGCACACCATCTTGCATCGGTGCCAGAACCCGCTGTCCACGGCCTGTTCTGGTCCGCTGATACAGGGCCGTCACAATCCCAAGTGCCAGATGCAGTCCGGTGCCGGAGTCACCGATCTGTGCCCCGGTGACCAGAGGAGGGCCATCCAGAAAGCCGGTAGTGGACGCCGACCCTCCCGCACACTGGGCGACATTTTCATAGACCTTGCAGTTTTCATAGGGTCCTGGACCAAACCCCTTGACCGAGGCCATGATCATGCGGGGATTGATTTCTTGTACCCGATCCCAGCCAAAGCCCATTCGATCGAGTGCACCGGGGGCAAAATTCTCTACCAGAACGTCACAATCCTGTATCAACCGTTCCAGCACTTCCTTCCCTTCTACGGTCTTGGTGTTTAGGGTCAGGGAGCGTTTGTTGTGATTCAGCATGGTGAAATACAGGGAATCCGCGCCCGGCACATCCACCAATTGCTTGCGCGTGGCGTCACCGACACCCGGACGCTCGACCTTGATGACATCCGCACCGAACCATGCCAACAACTGAGTACAAGTTGGACCCGACTGAACATGGGTGAAATCGAGAATCTTGACCCCTTCAAGTGCCTTCATAGTTGGAAACTCCACCTGTAGATAATGAACCGGGTTACTTGTACATGGTCTGGGCCTTGGTGCCGGGCGCATATTCATTTGGGTCTACCCAAATGTTCACCACCGCGCAATGGCCGGTTTTGGCAATGGCTTCCCTGGCCCGTTGCAGTGCGGGCTGGATCTCACGTGCCTCATGCACCTCTTCGCCATACCCTCCGATCATCTGCCCAAACAGGCTGAAGGGCACATCGCCCAACTTGTTGCCCACATCCCCGCGCTCCGCCCCGTACTTGGCCAACTGACCATAGCGAATCTGGTTCATGGCAGAATTGTTGCCGATGATCGCGAGATACGGAGCACCAAAGCGTTGGGAAGTTTCCATGTCAAAAGCGGTCATGCCAAATGAACCATCTCCATATAGGCAAACCACCTCCTTCTGGGGATGAGCCAGTTTAGCGGCCATGGCGAACCCGGTACCGACCCCCAGCGAACCGAGTGCACCCGGATCCATCCATTGGCCAGGTTGGCGTGGACGCACGGCCTGGGCGGATATCGTCACGATATCCCCGCCATCCCCGATATAGATGGTATGGTCCTCCAAAAAGCGATTGATCTCATACGCTAGACGGTAGGGATGAATCGGATGCTGGTCAGTCGTAAACATGGGGGTCAGCTTTTCCAACTTCTGCGCTTCTGTCTTGCGCAGTTCTCGCATCCATTCTTGACGTTTTTGACGTGCGCCCTGGTGGATCCGTCCCGATGCCGCCTGGGACACGGCGGCCAGGATGGCGCCCGGGTCACCCGCAATGCCGAGATCTATGTCACGGTTCTTGCCAACTGTCGTGTAGCTTTGATCGATTTGCACCAGGGTCAGGTGGCTTGAGATGCGCTTGCCATACCCCATCCGAAAATCAAACGGGGTGCCGACAATCACAATGACATCCGCATGAGAGAATGCGTCACGACGTGTTCGGTCAAAATGATGCGGGTCGTCTTCTGCCAACATACCTCGACTGGCGCCATTCATATAGGCCGGAATCTCCAGCGCCCGAACGAATTCGATCGCCTGTTCATGACTCTGTGACGCCCAGACCTGCTGCCCGAAGAGTACGGCTGGCCTTTCGGCCTGGATCAGGATGTCTGCCAGTTTCTCGATATCTGCCGGGTCGCCGATGCTTCTTGTCGAAGAGCGATAATGACCGGACTGCGGAATGACGGCCTTTTCCACCGGAATTTCCGCATCCAGGATGTCCCGAGGGATTTCTAGGTAGGCCGGGCCATAGGCGCCGCTGAAACACTCCCTCGCGGCCATGGAAATCATGTCCGCTACTCGTTCCGTGGAAAAGACCCCGGAGGCAAACTTCGTGATGGGCGACATCATATCCACATGGGGCAGATCCTGCAGAGAACCCATCTTGTGCTGAGTCAGTGAACTCTGTCCACCGATATGGAGTACGGGACTTTCCGAGCGAAAGGCGGTCGCGATGCCGGTGACCGCGTTGGTACACCCGGGACCCGCAGTAGTCACTACACATCCCAACTTGCCAGTTTGGCGGGCATATCCATCTGCCGCATGAGCGGCGGTTTGCTCATGGCGAACATCCACGATGCGAATCCCCTCATCAATACATCCGTCATAAATGTCGATGATGTGTCCCCCGCAAAGGGTGAAAATCGTATCGACCCCTTCGTTGGACAGAGCCTTCGCAACCAGATGGCCGCCCGAAATCACGGCCCCGCTCTTATCCTTTTGTGCCAAGGTGTCAGAAGCGGTATCTCTTTGGCGGTTAGTCATATTTTCAAGTCTCCTTTCAGGTGTATGGGTGGTACTGATCAGTCGAGATATTCGACATACTGCTGGATGTGCTTGGCAAGGTTCATGGCATGCTCGCGTACCAGCTGTTCCGCCAAGGCAGCATCCCGTGATTCCAGAGCCCGTATGATGCGCATGTGATCAATGATGGATTCAGCAGCCCGATCCCTTTCACCGATGGTCTTCCGGCGAATGGCACGCATATGCATGAAAAGCGAATCCGTTATTTCCTTCAACAGGCGGCACTGGCTGAGCTCGATCAGCCGCGAATGAAACAGGATGTTGGTTTCCGAATATTCGTCAATATGGGCCTTGGCTTCGTGACGGCCATCAAATGTGGCAAACATCTGGCGCATGGAAGCGATTTCCTCATCGCTGGCGTATTGAGTTGCCAACCGGGCCGCCATACTCTCCAACCCCGCCCAGACACACACAACCTCCAGAATGTCTGCCTTGGATTTTCGTACCACAAACGCACCACGTCTGGGGTAGGTTCTGACCAGGCCTTCTTGCTCGAGACGTGTGATCGCTTCTCGTATGGGTGTTCTGCTCACCCCCAGACTGAAAGCCAGCTTCCGTTCGTCCAGTCGGGGCGGTTCTTTCCCCGAATAGATGTCCATTTCTGAAATGGCATTTCGTATCGCCTGATACACCGATTCCTTCAGACCCGGGGCGACTTCCAGGGGCTTGACCTGTACCATGCTCTGAGAACTCATGGATTTCTCATTCTGCTGGTATCTGGTATACAAATGGAACTGCAATCATCCCGGCAAGATCCGTCTCATCCCTGCCCGGTCCCCATCCCCATGCCCTTGCGCCTTCGATGGGACATCTTCTGGTAAACGGGATAGAGAATCAACGCCAGTGCAATGACAATACACACAGCGGATATAGGACGAGTGAGAAAAATCGAGACATCGCCCTGAGAGCCTAACAGAGACTGACGCAGGGAACGCTCAGCCAGAGGACCCAGGACGATGGCAAGCACTGCGGGAGCAACCGGATAATTGAGCTTTCTTAGCAGATATCCGACCACACCAAAGAGCAGCATGAGCCATACATCATGCATGGTCTGGGTCGGTGCGTAACCGCCCACGACGCAAAGTATGTAGATGATCGGAGCCAGGATGGTAAACGGCAAGGTCAGAATCTTGACAAAGAGCGGGATGAACGCCAGGTTAATCAGCAGGGTCGCGAAATTGGCAATGTACAGTGACCCGATCAGACCCCAGACAAACTCCGGATTTTCTGTAAACAGCAGTGGGCCGGGGCGCAGACCCCAGATGATCATGCCACCCAACAAGATGGCGGTAGTCGGGGAACCCGGAATGCCCAATGTGATCATGGGCAACATGGAACCGGTGGACGCGGCATTGTTGGCGGCCTCGGGCGCAGCCACACCAGCCACATTGCCCTTGCCGAAACTGTCGGGGTCCTTGCTGAAGGTTTTCGCAAGACCATAGGACATCAGGGAGGCCGGCGTGGCGCCAGCAGCAGGCAATGTGCCGACGAAATAGCCGAGTATCGAGCCAAGAGAAGTGGTCTTGAGATAGTTGCGGATATCCCGGAAATTGGCTTTCATGCGTTCCCAGGAGATCTGGACCTTGTGGACCGTGACTTTTCCTTTGGTGGTTTCCAGGGTCCACAGCATCTCACCGATACCATAGATTCCAATCGCCAGGACCAGGAAATTGACCCCATGCAGAAACCCATCAATGTCCATGAATATCAGTCGGGGCTGGCCGGATATGATATCCAGTCCGACGGCCGCGAGGACCAAGCCAATGAGGATGGAAAAAATGGTCTTGGGAATGTCATCCCCGCCCAGCCCAATAAACGTGGCAAAGGCCAATACCATCAAGGCAAACTCTTCGGCCGGTCCGAATTTAAGGGCGAATGAAGCCAATGGAGGAGCAAACAGGGTAAACAGCACCACCGACAGGGTACCCCCGACAAAGGATGCCACCGCGGCGGCCGTCAATGCCCGGTCTGCGTGCCCGGACTGGGCGAGTGGCCTGCCGTCAAAAACCGTCGCCACGGCCGTCGATGCGCCGGGAATCCCAAGCGTGATCGAACTGATGGCCCCCCCATACATGGCACCATAATAGATCGCCGCCAGAAAAATGATTGCTGATGTGGGAGGGACGAGAAACGTGATGGGCAGCAAAATGGCCACCCCGTTGACCGAACCCAAGCCAGGCATGGCGCCAATCAGCAAACCCAGCGCACAGCCAATGATGATCATCGTCAGGTTAAGCGGCTGCATGGCGTCCGCGAGGCCGCCAGCCAGATGGATCAGGATGTCTTCCACAACAAACCTCGTGCGCTGCCGTTATTGACCGATCACAGTTCCCATCTGCGGGTTCCCGTTGTCGATCATGGGCAGACAGGCGCCGGATGACACGCCCTCATCGCCCTCATCGCCCTCATCGCCCTCATCGCCCCCACCACCCAATTCGGGCGCCTGACCATCCGCTCAAGGGAACCGGCCCGACCCCCTCTCACTGTGTTGGGAATCAACGGGGCCCAGTGACTTATAACGGTCCCCCGTTTGACGCATCCTCCATGGAGGTTTCTCTGACGTTCCATATTCTCTGATGCGGCTTTCTGTACCCCACCCCATTGCCCGGACACCGGATTCCTTTGATTATCTCGAATTCGGCCATAATCCAGATGGCATGCGGATATCTTCGGTCCCCAAAGCCCGCCCAGGGCCCGGATTCGGGCCCAGATCATGTGCGTTATCCGGATGATCGCCATCAGACTGTTTCAGGAATACATGAGGTCATAAATCGGATAGAAAAGCGGTTCCGAGACCGACTTGGGCAACGGGATCTTGAGGGCCCATTCAAACAGACAGAAAATAAAGATCGGCACCAGAATCATCATGGTCCCGGTGATCAGCCAAGTATGACGGCCAACGAATTTAAGATAAAACAGCAGGAACAGGAACAGCGCAATATAGATCCCCACCAGATGTGTCACCACCAGAAGAAACACGATGGAACCCGCTGAGATCCCCACGATCAGGGCAGTTTCCCTGGACATGTAGGGGGTCAGATCATTGGACTCCGGGGTCACTCGGCGAAACCAGCGCCAGATTGTCGCCCCACAAGTCAACAGCATACCGGTAGACAGCCAAAACGGCCAGGCACCGGACCCCGGTCCACGATCCGGTACCCAGCCGATTTTCAGTTCGGCACTTTTCATCATCAGGCCAATGGAGCACAGCGCCAACAGGACGGCGAACAGAAGTTCTGCGGTTCGGACGGTCATGGTCGCATCCTCGGTGGTGCGTCTTCCATCGCCCTGCCCTTCTCGGCCAGCATCATGAGACTGAATGGACTTTGGCCTTCGACATCATTGGTTTTGCAAGATGGTGTTGACTGGACGGGGCAAGCCCCGCCAGTCATGTCCGATTTGCGAGTCGTGATCGGTATTCGAGCGGATCATTCGCCGGTAATGGCCGTCGCTCCGACGGACTCAATCAACTCCTTGTGCAAGGCAATCTGCTGGGTGTGGTAGGTCCCCAGATCATCCCCTGCGAGCCACTGGTTGCAGGCCAGACCATCATCCGTACAGAACTGTTGCCATTCTTCCGAATCAAACAGCGTCTTGAACAGATTGATGTACCACTCCTGCGCTTCTGCGGACATTCCCGGCGGTCCGTTGATAGAGCGCTGCATGTAGTACTCCATGTTGACGCCCAATTCGTTCGCGGTCGGAATATCGGGATAAGCCGGGAGGCGCTCGGCCGTGAACTGTACCAGGGGTTTTGTCTGACCCGCCCGATAGAACTCATTCTGCTCGGCGGGATTGTTGACCGTGGAATCGACGTGACCGCCGACGAGGTTCTTGGCCACGGTGCCACCACCGGGGAATGGAATATAGGTCACATCGTACCCAAATTCCTTTTCCATCATCGCGGTCAGGATGGAATCCTCCTGGCCGGTTCCGGTACCCCCCACCTTCCAACTGTTACCCGCAGCTTTGACGGCGGCGACATAGCTGTCGAGGTCGGTGATATCGTCCCGTGAGGAGTTGACCCAAAGCAGAAAGTTGTCGATGGCCATCCGCCCGATGGGGGTGAAGTTGGACACATCCACGCCAATGCCTTTTTGAATCACGGGAGTCGTGTAGAAGCTGTTCAATGTCACCAGGATGATATGGTCATCTCCCTCCTTGTCCTGGATGTAGCGAAGGGCTTCCGCACCGGAACCGCCAGGCTTGTTGATCGGAATGATCGGACGAGGTGAAAGATTTTTTTTCTCGACCAGACCCTGCAGCAGTCGGGCAATTTGGTCGGCACCACCACCGGCTCCCGCCATAATGATGAGTTCAATCGGTTTTTTCGGCGACCAGTCGGCCATGGCTGCTGGGGCCACTACCCACGACATTGCCGCCACAATGACAGCTGGCATCGTGAATTTTTTCAGCTTCGATAACAGGTTGGACATCGGTTTTTCCTCCAGGAAATTGGGAAAATGATTTTGGTGGATTTTGGTAGATTCTGGTATATGGCATACCAGATACCAGAGAATACTTCGTCGAAGGTCAATTGTAAAGTGGCGAATCAAATGGGTCTGATCACCGGTGGTAGCTGGGCTTGGTCGGACAAAAAACTCCACCACCTCCACACGCCCGGTGGCCGTTTGGTCGTTGGATGGGTGAGTGTCTGTCGACGGGAATGTCGCTCATTCCAGCAGGGATCTGGCTGTGGCACCCACCTCCACCGGGCTATGTACTATATGCACACCCGCTTTCGCCAACGCCGATTTTTTGGATGCGGCGGTTCCACTACCGGACTGGATAATGGCGCCAGCATGTCCCATGCGGGTTTCCACTGGGGCATACTCACCGGCAATGTAGGCCATCACCGGCTTCCCATACTGATGAGTGGTCAGGTATTCCGCTGCACGCTCCTCTTCCGTCCCACCGATTTCACCCACCAACACCACCAGGTCCGTCTCCTCATCTTCTCCGAACAACTTCAAACAATCGACGAAACCGAGACCATGCAACGGATCACCCCCAATCCCGACACAGGTGGACTGTCCCAATCCCACATTAGTGGTCTGCCACACGGCTTCGTAAGTCAGTGTGCTGGACCGAGAAATGATTCCCACGCGCCCGCGATGGAAAATCTGCCGTGGCATGATCCCGATACGGCATTCATCTGGCGTGATGATCCCAGGCGTGTTGGGACCCAGCAGTACACTGCCACTATCTTTCAGTTTCGCCAGAACCCGGACCATATCAAGGATCGGGATATGCTCCGTGATGCAGATGATCAGGGGCATTTGAGCCTTGATCGATTCAATGATCGCCTCTGCGGCCGTCTCTTTCGGGACAAATATGACCGAGGCATCGGCGCCGGTATCCGAACGGGCAGAAGACACATCATCATACACGGGCAAGCCCAAATGGCGACTGCCTCCCTTGCCGGGCCGGACTCCTCCCACCATGCGGGTACCGAATGAAATGGCGCGTTCCGTGTAGAAACTCGCCTGATTGCCGGTTATCCCCTGGCATAGAACCCGTGTTTCACGGCTGACTAGAATCGACATTATCCCCTGCTCTCCGATGTCTGACCTGTGACCCGCTGAATGACCTTCTGCAGCCAACTGTCCATCGTTCGTGGATCGGCGGTCTTTCCGGTACGGGCCAGTTGGACGGCCAATTGAGCCCCTTCGGCCATATTGCCTGCAAGTGCCACCCCCGGCATGCTTTCCCGAAGTCGTCGGTTCGCCAGTTCGGCATTGGTCCCGGCCAGTCGAACTACCAGGGGACTCCGAAATGGACGCACGCGATTGATCACCTGGATCGCATCTGACACGGTATCGCAGCGCATGATACCGCCGCCAAACACGTTGATGAACAGGCATCGAATGCCATCTCCTCCCAGCAACAACTCAAGGGCACTCGTCACCCGGTTGACTTTCGAATCCGGCGGCAAGTCAAGGAAGTTTGCCGGTCTTCCCCCGATTTGAACCAAAGCATCCAGCGTTGCCATGGAAAGACCAGCCCCGACCGTCATGCAGGCGATCTCTCCGCCCATCCGGATGTAATTGAATCCATCGCGGCTGGCTCGTAAACGATGGTCGCCCCCAGAGTCGCCCTCTTCCAACTGACGCAGCTCTGCCTGTCGGTACAGTGCATTGTCGTCTGCGACCATCTTGGCATCAAGGGCAACGCATTCGCCGTTCACCATACCAACAGGATTGATCTCAAGAAGCGTCAAGTCCAATGTGCTGACCATGGAGGCCATCTTGCCGGCTAGATCCCTGATTGCATCCGCTTCCTGATTCTGAAATGCGAACCGATCCAGTGCGGCATTCAGCTGGTCTCCATCCGGCCCACGGTCCGGGGAAACGGGAATGACCGCTACAGCGTCCGGGGTTTCCCGTAAAATCTGTTCGATGCCTGTACCCCCTTGAGGCGACATCAGCAGGGTCAGGGATTGGTGGAATTCATCCATAAGAAGTGACAACGATACTTCCCGGTCCACCTGCATGGCCTGTTCCACATAGACACAGTCCACTGGCATCCCGGCAGCGGCCGTCTGGCGAGTCACAAGATTTCGACCCAGCATGCCACGGGCCTCCCGGCTGACATGATCCAGATGGTTCACCACGCTGATGCCCGACCGGTTGTCCTGACCTTGGATGGTCCCTTCAGCCCGTCCCCCAGCAAGGATCTGCGCCTTGACCATCCACTGTTCACCGCCAATGGCCCTTGCCGCCACTTCGGCCTCTTGGGCGGTCTCTGCCAGCTGCCCCTTCGGGACCCGCACCCCATGCTCCCGAAGCAACTTCTTGGCCTGATATTCGTGAAGATTCATGCGTTGAGATTTGGTTGTTTCATCCGGTCGGCGGTATGGTCCTGGTCTTGGGCTAGTGACCCCATTTCATCTCTTCTTAATCGTGAATTATGCGGGAACTAGATGCGCAGTACAATTTTTCCGAAATGCCCCGATGTCTCCATGAGTCGATGCGCCTCGGCGGCTTCTTCAATTGGGAAGATCCGATCAATCCGCGGCGTGATCGTTCCGGCCGCAAATAGACCCAGTACCTGGTCTTGAAAATCGGCAATGATGGTCGTTTTTTCCTCTGTCGGTCTCGGCCGAAGTACAGATCCGATGATTTTCTGACGTTTGACCATCAACTGCGCCAGATTGAATGCCTGGCGGGCACCACTGATTACGCCGATAATGACCAGGCGTCCGCCAATTGCCAGCGACTTCAGATTTGGCTGCAGATAATCCGCTCCCACATGATCCAAAATCACATCAACCCCCCGACCGGAGGTGACCTCCCGGATCTCCTGATCAAAGGCCTTGTCTTGATAGTTGATGACGTGCTGGACACCCAGTTCTTGGACCCTCTCGACCTTCCCTCTGGAGGCCGTCACGAACAGCAAGCTGCTCGGCACCCGTTGTTGGCAAATCTGTATTGCCGCCGTATTGACTCCACCGCCGCCGCCATGGAGTAGAACAGACTCGCCATCGGTCAAATCCGCCAGACGGAAAAGATTCAAATAGGCGGTAATGTACGTCTCGCAAATACAGGCCGCCTGGACATATGTCAAGTTCTCCGGGATAAGCATCATATGCCCCTCGTGGGCCACGGCAAATTCGGCATAACCTCCCCCGCCAATGAGGGCCATGACCCGATCCCCTTCCTGCCAGCGGACCACATGTTCACCGACCTTCTCGACAATGCCGGCCACCTCCAGTCCCAGGATCTCCGATTCGCCCGGTGGGGGATGGTAATTTCCCTGACGCTGAACAATATCCGGTCGGTTGATAGAGGTGGCAACGACCCGGATCAAAACCTGATGCGGACCTGGCTCCGGCATTCGGATATCACGGCAATGTAGACACTCGGGGCCGCCGAAACGATCCAGAACAATCGCTTTCATCATTCAATCCAGGGTAGCCACATGCAGGGTATTCGTCGTACCAGAGATGCCGAAGGGAATGCCGGCCGCAATGATGATGTTCTCTCCAGAGGTCGCAAATCCCTCTTTCGCCGAGATTTTCTTGGCGGCCTCAATAACGGATAACAGAGCCGCATCCACGTTGGCGATATCCGTGACCACGGGATGGACTCCCCACGCCATGGTGAGATAACGCGCAGTTTGCAGATTGGGGGTAATGCCGAGAATCGGAGCATCCGGTCGTTCTCGGGCGGCCCGTATACTGGTGCTGCCGGAACTGGTATACGTCACCGTGACCATTGAGGACAAGATACCGGCCGCACTTTGCAAGGCATGGCAGATGGCATCGGCGGCAGTACATTCAGGCGGTGGTCGCTGGGCATCCAGGATGCTGCGGTACAGGGCATCTTGTTCCACGGCATGAATTATGCGGTCCATCATGGCCACGGACTCCACCGGATAGTCTCCGGCAGCGGATTCGGCTGACAGCATCACGGCATCCGCACCATCATAAACCGAATTGGCCACATCCGATGCCTCGGCGCGCGTGGGGACCGGTGCGTTGACCATCGAATCGAGCATGTGGGTTGCAATCACCACCGGTTTGCCGTCCCGTCGACAGCGACGTACGATCTCCTTCTGTGCAACGGGCACTTGCTGTGGTGGCAATTCCACTCCCAAGTCTCCCCGTGCCACCATCACACCGTCACAAAGTGCCAGGATGTCGTCGAGGTGGGTCAGTGCGGAAGGCTTTTCCAGCTTCACCATGATGGCCACTTCATCACCGACCAGGTCACGCAGTTCCTGCACATCGTCAGGCTGCTGCACAAATGATTGTGCCACCCAGTCAATGCCCAGCGACAGTCCGTGAACGAGATCCCGACGGTCCTTGTCGGTAATCACCGAAATCGGCAAGATGACGCCCGGAATGTTGACGCCCTTATAGCTGTTCACCTCACCACCGACTAGAACCTCGGTCAGGGAAGTATCCCCGTCAGATTCCAGCACCCCCAGCTTTACCCGACCATCATTGACGAGCAATTCACTGCCATGATGCAGGCAAGGAAATATCTCCGGATGAGGCAGACAAACCCTTTCCTGATTACCCAAAGACGGGTCCAGGTCCAAAGTGAACCGTTGACCCTTGTTCAGCCAAACCGGGCCCCTAGCAAATTCTCCCAATCGCAACTTGGGGCCCTGAATATCCAGCAAAATTCCAATGGGCCGGCCGGTTTCTTGTTCAATCTGGCGAATGATCTGGTGACGCCTGCCATGTTCCTCGTGGGTACCGTGACTGAAATTCAGCCGAAAGACATCCACACCCGCCTCGAAAAGTTGTCGGATCACCTGTCGACTGGAACTCACCGGCCCCAAAGTGGCCACGATCTTCGCCTTGCGATGTCTCCTCATGATCGATATCGAAGAAAGGGAAAAGGCCCCGGAAAATAGCCGCGGAGTAGTATCTGCCTGATAATCGCTCGATCGGATTCAACCTCGGCAGACGAGGCAGTTACCATGGATGGACTGGTCGGTGAAGAAGACAAGGATTCAGAAAATCAGGTTCAACATCACGATTTCGGCCACCAGAAACATGATGGTCATAATCCCACCAGCCCGAATGAAATCCACCACACGATAGCCCCCGGGGCCCATGATCAGAGCGTTGACCTGATGGGTCGGAATCAAAAAGGAATTACTGGTGGACAGGGCCACCGTCAGGGCGAATACCGCCGGGTTGGCCCCGGCCCCAATAGCCATGTTCACGGCGAGGGGCACCAGCAGTACCGTCGCGCCCACGTTGGACATCACCAAAGTGAAGACGGTGGCCAGAACCGCCACCACCGATTGCAACACCCAGATGGGAACTCCGTCAAGCAACAACAGAACCTGCTGCGCGATCCAGGTGGCGGTGCCTGACTGATCCACCGCCATCCCAAGTGGAATCAGGCTGGCCAGCAAGAACACGCTCTGCCAGCCAATGGAGCGATAGGCTTCGTCAATCTTGATCACCCCGCTGACAATCATCCCCACGGCACCCGCCATGAGGGCCACCGACAAGCGAATTTCCGTGAACAGGATCATCGCCAGGGTGAGGAGGAAAAAACCAATCGCGTACTTGGTTTTTTCCGGGCGTTCATCCTCTCTCGGAAAGTCCGTCACCACCACAAAATCGTTCCGATTATCGGCAATCTCCTTGAGGTCATTCCAGCGCACATGCAAGACCAGAGTATCCCCGGACTGAAGGACCATTTCGGGCAGTTCCGTGTCAATCACGTCATCCGCACGAAATAATGCCAGCACCGTGGCTCCATATCGCTTTCGGATCTCGATTTCCTTGATGGTTTTGCCGATCATGGCGGAGTCCGGTGGAATGACCACCTCGGCAATTCCCGCACTGCTCGAACTCAGCACCTCGGCAAAGACATCCAGTTCGCTTTTCACGCGCAGTGCGTACTCATCCGCGAATTTCATGACGGCCTCGCGGCGTCCCATAATGGCCAATTCTCCACCGATCCAAAATTCGGTATCGCCCCTAGGGGCGACCGTCATCTCATTCCCATCTCGAACTGCCACAATCCATCCGGCCCGGCCAGCAGCATCCACATCCGACAACAACTTTCCGATTAGCGGACTGTCCCGGGTGATGCGACATTCATAGACCTCGCCCTCAATTCCATACACTTCCTTGAAATATTGCAGCATGCTGCCAGATTCACTAGGCTTGTCCTTGACCACTGGCAACACAAAGCGTCCCGCCACGACAAAATATCCGACTCCGCATGCCAGCAACGCGAGCCCGACCGGCGTGACATCAAACAGGTCAAACGTCTCCATCTGGTCTACACTCGCGGGCAATACCCGATTGGCACTGATGATAAGGTCATTGAGCAGGATCAGGGGGCTCGATCCAATCATGGTGATGGTTCCCCCCAAAATGGCACAAAAGCCCATCGGCATCAGCAATCGGGAGATCGCGAGGTCTCCACGACGGGCAATCCGATTGACAACCGGCAGAAACAAGGCGGCTGCTCCGATGTTCTGCATGAAACTGGAGATGATCCCGACCACAGAGGAAATGAGAGTAATGACTCGACCCTCGGTTTGTCCGCCGTATCGCAATATCTTCCCGGCCAACTGGCCCATCATGCCGGTTCGATCAAGTCCGGCACCAATGATCATCACCGCAATGATGGACATGACGGCATTGCTGGAGTATCCATCAAACAGGTTCTCCATCGGCACCAACCCATCATACCCGGGAATCAATCCAGACAGACCGATCAGCACCATGACCAGCACCGCCGCCACATCCACCCGCACCACCTCGAAGGCGAACAGACAAATCGTGAACAGTAAAATGCCCATGACTGCCACCATTTCACCGGTCAGGTGCAATGTCTCAGTCAAGTCATCCTCCTATGTGAAATCTGGTTTCGGTTGATTCGATGATTCGAGCTTTCACAGGTGCACACTCTCGTCCCCATCTTGATGGTCATTAAATTGATCTGAGAACAGTTTACCATTATCCGAAAATTTGGAACATGAGTCAGCTACCCCAATCAACAGATTCTGCTAAAAATTATTTTCCCATTCATAGATCAGTTTGGTATTTTGCGTTACCGACTCATGATAAATCCGGGTAGCAACGCGAGCCTGTTGGCTACCACAATGTGGACTTCTTTCCAGCCTGGAATCTGATTTCATGGTCTAAAATGGTGCTTCGCAGTCGGATTTACCCATGCCACGTGATCTAGTTTGCGGTACTGGATCGTGCTTACGACCTCGATAGCCACTTAGATTTCTTGATCAGTGCAAGGCATCCCCGGGTCGTTTCGGGGCTGTTAGGTCTTATTCGTCCCCGTAGGTGTGCAAAATGTGGAGTCTACCGTCGGTGAATATACAATGCAGTTCACTGTCAGGGGTGCATTGCTTTTGATTCACACAAAAAACTCAACCTGTTAGATCCGGATAGTGTATGTCGAACAGCTAGGACGAATCGATCTCCTGATCATCCACTAGAGATCAGCCGTAATCTGGCAACTAAACAATGCGCAACGCTGGCAATATCGGTGAAGACTTGAAGCTATCTTGCCGTCTGGTGGCACCTCCGTACTACCCTCAAATACTCTGTCACCGTTTAATCACATGAAGACGAGTGTTGAGCCACTGCCAATTTGGAAGAATGTTATTTCTCTATGGTATCAGGGTCATCTGGGATGCCTTCTTTGATGCGATCAGTATAGGGATCACTGGTCTAAGCTTCCTTATTTCTTCGGCCAGAAAAGATGAAAAAATTGGTAGATCATATGCTAGTAATAATGTGTTTTATACATTTAGAAGCTAAAGGGATCAATGACACAATCCTGCTTCCGTAACTGACGAAAGCAGTTTCGGCGTACTAGAGTTTGTTTGATCATAGACCAATAACGTTTAAATAAAAGTATTGGAGAGTGTCGCACCTTTAATCGATGTTCAATTATCATCGGTCTACGACTATTCTCAATCTGAGAAGGAAAAAGATCGTTATGGAACACCAATGGCGGGTTGACCCACATCACGTTTCGTAATCCATTGATCCAGAATCGGGGCAAAATCAGATCAATTTCATAAACTGGGTGAGGAAATCGTTTCAATATGTGGGAAGCGGCCGTTCTAGTAATGACATATCCATAAGCACCCCAATCAGCATAGCGAATCCGACCCATGGTATGGGAAGTCGTGACTTGGTAGATAGGATAGTACGGCTTCGATTTCGTATTTTGCTGCAGCATAATGATATCAAATTTATGTGACTTATTTTCAAGAGCTTTGAAAAATTCGGGTAGGTCAGTATGCAAAATTGCATCGTCTTCGAACACTGCCACCATATCAGATCGACTTTGAGTCAGGTCACGTAACACAGAAAAATGGCTCATTAGGCAGGCCAAAGCCCCCATATCTATGGGATAGAGACCAGAATTAGCTCGTTTTCGATGATCAACCATTTGTATCTGTTCAGGTGTCAAGCTTTCCGTAGCAGGCCATAGTTCGTAGGCTAGATTCACCTTGTCGAATTGTTCTTGAATGGCTTTTCGTCGCTCTGAAGCATTTGCCATATTTATTACGATACAACGCATCAATTTACGTGACTACTTTAGTGGTTACAAAAAATATCGGCAGGTTTTGGCATTTCCATGAAATAATAACGCCCGTACTCCGGACAGAATAACAGGCCGTCGAAATCATCTTGTCACCGGAGAATCAATGCAATGTCATCATTTATAACTCCGGCACCAATCTTCCGCTCAATAGTTCAATATATGAGCATGATAGGACAGAAAACGCCGTTCATTTCGAAACATGATAAACGCGGCCTCTGAATTATCAGCCCCCGTTCCACTCGGAAGTGCAACACTTGGTCTTGGTCGAGTCGCCTGATCGACTGATCCTGATGCCGAGCGGGTTGCAGTGGACCAGATGATAGCTAACCATCTCTGTTCACCACAACGGAGAATGCTCATGCCGACTGGCTACCACCACCTGACCCATTTCGAAAGATGCCAGATTCACGCCCGGTTGCATAGGGGTTTGTCGAAACGCGAGGTCAGCCGCCCGCTCGAACGGGACCCTACCACGATCTCCCGGGAGACGTCGCGCCACCGCGGACAGCGGGGTGACCGTCACCAGCAGGCCTAGGGGAAGGTGACCAGCCGGCGTCAGGCAGTCGCCTAGGTGCCATGGAAGATGCTCCCCGAGCGCTGGGAAGTGGTCGAGGACTGGCTGAAGGCGGGATGGTGTCCGGAACAAACCGCGGGCCGGTATCGGCAACCCGGGGAAGCGATGGCAGGGAAGGAGTGGATCTATCAGTCTATCTTGGCGGACCGTTGGGCGGGAGGCACCTTGTACCGGCACCTGCGGCCTCGCGGTATGACATCGTCGGATTAGTGATATCATCGGAACTATTGTTATTAATTAATCACCTTTGTGCCCGAAAATCGTGCATCGAATGGCACTGCGCCGGACCGTCCGGTCGCTCGCGAGCCAAACGCATCCGTCCCTGAGCGGAACACCCGGCAACGGCGTCCAAAACACGCGAGGTTGACTTAAAGCAGTATCTTTTCCTTTTACATGACATCCTGAATGTTGTCTCGAGTGCTATCCAATCAGCAAAATGCTTGGACTCGCTTGCATTTTTTGTCAACTCCGAATCATGGTTCATTCGTGAAGATTAGCGAAATCATTGGGGTCAATCTCTATATGTCGCCGTACGGACCGATGCAAAACCGCTAACGCTCGTACTCCCATTTCGAATTGTCTTCTAACTCTTCGAATTTTGAACTTGGTACCACACCTAACATGGACTGGCGATTCAGCGGCGATCGAAGACTGAGTCACGATGGGTTTAGCCAAACCATATCGAGAAGCCAAAACCACTTGTACGGCACAAGCCGGTTCGATCTGATAACTCATGAGTCGGGCAGTTCGATTAATGATCGAATCTGCCAGCCCAGCCGTGGCTGATGATTCCGCCACCAACTTCCTGGCTCCAGACGGCCATAGTAGATAGGCACCAGCACCATTGCGGTCTTGGTAGAGGCGAAAGACCGACACGCCTCCCATCAACTCCTGCCCCATCCGAGCCAAAACTTTTCGTCGGAGTGCTACTTCAAGCGTCAGATGATCAACTCCGTTCAATGACCGAGCGGCATCTAACACCTCAGGCAAGCGGTTTGATAGGATTGCGTCATCTTCCAACACGAGCACCGGATCATGATTCTTATTCGCCGCGATACGCATCCAGACTGATCGGTGACTCAGCAAGCAAGCTCGTTCAGTGAGCTTCAAAGGACGCTCCCAACTGTTCCAGTAATCTTCACTACAAGTTGGCAACATCCTGCTGGCAGGCACAGCTTCAATGCGTTCGAATCCTATTCCTAATCGCTTGAGTTGAGAGCCCATGAATGCCATGCGACTCGTTTCTGTAGGTGGTTTGAATGTCTCGTTCTCGATGCGCCAGGCGGGCCCGACCCGTCCGCATCAGTTCGACGGCGTTGGAGGCCGTGACTTCCCGGTCCGTGACCCAAGAGAAGTGCCGTGTCCGACCGTCCGGGCGAATCTCCCAGTACTCCAGTAAGTTCACATCCCCATCGAAATTCGCGCCATTCAGCGGTACGCCGTTCAGGAACTGAAAACGGAACCGGGTACCGTCCTGCTCCCGCTCCACGGGCGGGTTGCTGATGTGGCATCGACCCAGCGAAACAATTCCCCGTAATCTCCCGACTTCACCCCCAGCACAAAACCGCAGGTCCCATTCCCCAGTCCCCGGATGGGCGGACCGTTCGAGACCAGCGCATTGGCCACCAGCAGCTTCAGGTGCGGATGCTCCCGCCGCACATCCCGCAGCAGCCTGTCTCTCCATCAATTAAACCGGGGCGGGTCATATAATGCCATTACGCCACCGGGCGGTCGACCCGTACAATTGTTCCATCGGTGTAAGTATGGATCATGGCCCGCCTCCTCTGCAATCGGAGCTGGCCTCACATCCTCATCTCCCCTTAGGCGGGCCACCGAACTACGGCTTGGGTAGCATGTCTTCCAGCCGGTTCAACGGATAAAGCAGGTTCAGTGCTGCTAATATCGTGACGGCGAATTCCGTGAGTTCTCCCCGCCTCGGGGCGCCCGTCGTCAGATTCACCAGCCCTTCCACGAAGATGATCACGAGCAAATAACTGATATATTGGTATCGCTTCGGAATCGGGATTCCCTGGTTGTCGAGAAATCGCCGTGCGGCCGCGGAAGTATGATACAGCGGCTTGATCAAGCCCAAGTATAGAAGAAACAGCAACGAGATTCCCTTCGAAAAGACATCCTTGTTGATCGAAATATTCCCCACGGTGAGATTATGCAGATTGATTTCCTGCTGTTGATTGTGGGTCAGAAAGAAATCCGGACTATCGATTCCAAGCAGCCGTTGCCCCCACGAGATTTCTTCGCCTGCACCAAAAATTGCCAGCACCACCAGCGCTGCCAGTAATGCCCCCTGCCTCCAGTTGAGAAGATGTCTGTAGTTCCACAGGCGGCCCGTCAGCAGCGCGGCTACCGAGCCCATTGCAAAGACAGTCAGCCACTCCAGCAGCCCGTCCTCGGCCGTATAGACACCATGGAAGTAATCGGGATTCGCAATGCCAAGAAATACTCCCAAACCGAAGATGACCGCAGCATTGACCAAGATAAATTTTTCGGCTTTCTCAACAGGCATCGGAAAATCTCCTCCAGGCACGTGTGAGCACATGCCATGATGAATAGAAGAATACCATCGGATCCATCAAGTAATCCCATGCATTGTCACTTTCCCCGACACCATAGGTGTGCCCCAATAGCGCCAAGGCCACCCAGACCGCGAGCAGCCGAGTGGTCTCGAATCTGACGAACAGCAAGGCCAGAAACAATAGCCCCAATTGCGCATACGGATGGTATCCGACAGAATAGAGGTCGACGGGACCCATCTCCGCGAGGGGATAAATCACGAGGCACAACCAGAAAACGCATACGCACAGTCGGCTGATGGCTTCTCGGATCATCCTTTCAGGCCACACCCTTCTTACGGCATAGCTTCCTGAAATCAACAACAAGGCCACACTGGGCTCGTTTTGGATTGCGGCCACGAAGCCAATGGCGGGAATTTGGTCAAATTGAATCGTGAACGCCGCAGCTACGGTCGCAACGCCCCCCCCCCACATGATTGGCCAGCGATTCGTGTAGCGGGCCGAGCAAAAGACCGCCAAAGAAGCCAGCACAAATGCCCAGCCGATAGAGCCATAGGCGGTCATTCTCCCGCAACTCCATCTCGTCGTATGTTTGCAAGCCAAGCGTCGTTAAACGTAACATGCTTGATATACTGGCGATTATACGTATAGACGACGTGGATCCGTCCTCCCGAATCCTGAACGATTGAGGGATAGGAAAACCTACCACCGCCATTTGCATCAGGGCCTTCCAAGTCATGAATCCAATACCACTCGGCCGGGCCCCGTTCGGAAATTGCCAGTGACAGGATGTTCCGTGCCGTCTCCGAATTATTGTAGACCATAAGTATCGCATTACCTGCCAACTGAATCGCATCAATCGCGCTGTCCGAGTTGGGCAGGTTCGAAGGCTCTGGAGAAGTAAAACTCGACCCCGCATCGGATGTGCTGACATAGTGAATCCGCCGATTCTCCGTGCCAGCATCACGCAGGAACACATGCGAAGTTTGTGCATCCAAGGTAACCAGTATTGGCTGAATGTGGTCCCGTCCTGTCGATAGTCTCTTCTTCCCGAGCACCGTCCCGTCTGAATCCAATCGCAGCAGTTCAGCAAACTTGCCCACAAACTCATGGTAGACAGGAAGCAGGATGCTACCATCCTGCATTTGGAAAGGTCGACCTCGTACCAGTGTGCTTACATTGAATACTGGGCTGCTGATCAGCCGCTTCACTCGACCAAACGTTTCACCGTCATCTCGGGATACCATCACGTTGATCGCGCTGCCGGACCATCCTCCTAATGAAACACTGACAAAAAAGAGCCAAACCCGTCCTTCGGCATCAACAAACCCGACCGGGTTACCCAGTTTCTTGATGTATCTGCCCAGCTGCTTTGAAAGCTCCGTTCTGTTGATGATTGCACGTGCAGGACTCCATGATCTCTGGTTCGGTTGCAGATCCGCTGTATAGATCGCCACGTCACGGGCCCCCTCCCTGCTTCCCCCGTACCAGAACACCCGAACTCCTCCATCGGCCAGTTTGATCAGACTCGCGCTGTGTGCCATGGCACGTCCTCCCGGGTCGATAACACGTTCCTCCCAGACAGCTTCCGCCTCCTTCAATGTCCCAAACTCGGCACTTTCCGGTTTGACAGCAGCTTCTTGATAACCGGGCAAGGCCACGTACGATGTCACTGATTCGTATACGGGCGGCAGAGCTAGGATCAGTAGGGCGTAAAATCCCGACAAATACAGTAAATGCGTTTTCATTTAGACCGTGTCCCAAGCCATGATGAAATAGCTGTGACTAGGCCCACAAACTTTCATACACTTTATGGATCCCATTAGTCTCGGATTCAATTCCAAACAAGCTCACGGCTCGCTGTCGTGCTCGAATCCCCATGTGAATCATTTTAACAGGATTATCGATTAATTTTCGGGCTGTCAAATATAATTGTGCTGAATCCGCGCTCTTGACAATGATTCCAGCCTCGTTAGTGCCAACGAAGCCATTGAAATACCCGGTATCGGTTGCTATGACGGGAACTCCACTCGCCATCGCCTCCAAAAGCGTCAATCCATATCCCTCGTAGCGAGGCGTGGCAACGAGTAATGAGAGACTTCTGACCAGTTGCGGGAGCTGTTCGGGTGCGATCTCGCCGGTGAACAAGATTCGTTTGGACATGCCCGCAGCCTCAATTCGTCGTTGGAGTCCCACCTGGAAACTGCGCTGGGCGGCTGCAGTCTTGCCAACGATGAGTGCCGTCGCTTCAGGATAATGAGGAAGCAGCGAGATCATGGTCTCGACAAAAAGATCAGTCCCTTTCTCCGGTCGAACCCGCCCAATCGTGGCTATCCCAAATCTACCCGGATAATTCCCAAGCTTCCATGCGGTAAGGCGATCGTCCGCTGGACAAAACCGATCTGTGTCCACGCCATGATGAACGACTGCATGAACATTCGGAACGAATGATGCTGCTGTCTCGCTCGTAGCTATCACTGCGTCCACTTGAGAAATCAGCCAGCGGGGAACCGCAGAATGGCGGCGTTGGGCCGCAGATGTAAAGACGATGCGTATCGGAAGCCGCAGGACATCACGCGCCACAAGAGCAGCAAGAATTTCGTTGTTCCGTCGAACGTGCCAAAGAACATAACGGTGGCCTTTTGTTGGATTCCGTGAGCGTTTGAGTGCCTGCATAAGTGACACTGGAGTCACACAATCTGGAAGCGCTTGACCGGCAAGCAGCATACAATAGCACTTTGCTTGTCTCTGGACGACGGCTGCTGCTGTTGCCGACACCCCAGTATAGTTTCGGTGCAGGTTGGTAACAACTATGTCAAGCGAGCGTGGGCTTGTCAATATGATTCCTATTTTTGCTCTGATATTTCTGCCTTCAGTTCAGGATTCTAGGTGGAAACAAGGAAAATTGCCATCACTTGCATTCTGTGTTCGACACTATCATCGTGAATCTTTATTCGAATTGATTCCCCCGTGCCAGTGTGAAGTGCAACACCTTAGATCCGTCGACTGCTCGCTGGATGTCGAGCAAATTGTGGCGGGTCAGATGATGGCAGACCATCTCAGTGTGCCAATGAATGGAGAATGGTCATGCCGACTGGCCACCCCCACCTACCCGCCCGGAAATATCGCCGATTTCCGCTCTCAAGTCGACGAGTCGATCACTCCAGCAGACCACCGCGCAGCTCGGACGTCACTTCAGCCCGATCCCCCGGGAACTGGTACGAAACTGAGGGCAGCGCGACGAGTGTTGGACTTCAGACTGGAAGTGGGGATATCTTGAATGTCTCGAGTGCTATCCAATCAGCAAAATGCTTGGACTCGCTTGCATTTTTTGTCAACTCCGAATCATGGTTCATTCGTGAAGATTAGCGAAATCATTGGGGTCAATCTCTATATGTCGCCGTACGGACCGATGCAAAACCGCTAACGCTCGTACTCCCATTTCGAATTGTCTTCTAACTCTTCGAATTTTGAACTTGGTACCACACCTAACATGGACTGGCGATTCAGCGGCGATCGAAGACTGAGTCACGATGGGTTTAGCCAAACCATATCGAGAAGCCAAAACCACTTGTACGGCACAAGCCGGTTCGATCTGATAACTCATGAGTCGGGCAGTTCGATTAATGATCGAATCTGCCAGCCCAGCCGTGGCTGATGATTCCGCCACCAACTTCCTGGCTCCAGACGGCCATAGTAGATAGGCACCAGCACCATTGCGGTCTTGGTAGAGGCGAAAGACCGACACGCCTCCCATCAACTCCTGCCCCATCCGAGCCAAAACTTTTCGTCGGAGTGCTACTTCAAGCGTCAGATGATCAACTCCGTTCAATGACCGAGCGGCATCTAACACCTCAGGCAAGCGGTTTGATAGGATTGCGTCATCTTCCAACACGAGCACCGGATCATGATTCTTATTCGCCGCGATACGCATCCAGACTGATCGGTGACTCAGCAAGCAAGCTCGTTCAGTGAGCTTCAAAGGACGCTCCCAACTGTTCCAGTAATCTTCACTACAAGTTGGCAACATCCTGCTGGCAGGCACAGCTTCAATGCGTTCGAATCCTATTCCTAATCGCTTGAGTTGAGAGCCCATGAATGCCATGCGACTCGTTTCGGCAGCAAGATTGATGATCAGACAATCCATCATGGGATGGTTACTCTAATGAAATTGACTGTCGATTCCATGAAGAAGTGGCTACCTAGTGCTTGACAGAAACTCCCTAGTCATTCGACTACCAGGAACTGAGGCTTCAGGTCACAATGTGTCGACCCGGATGCCCAGCAGGTTGCGCTCCGCGCCCCCGAACACTATCGCGACCAAGTGAATCGGCTCGCCCCGATCCCGGTATGGCTCCCCATACCCCCGCTCGCGCATCTGGACCATCGCCCGGTCCAGCGTCTTGTCCACACTCCCTTCCCCCACCTCCCGCACCACCTTGAACTCCAGCACAAACACCTGCCCCGACTGCAACACCACCAGGTCCGCCCGACCATGGCTCGACATCGCCTCCACCCGCAAGTCCACCTCAATGGTCCGAAACCCCATGTACACCAGACTCGCATACCACGCCTCATAGCGACTCAGCCCCCCATGGTCATGCCACGCATAGGGCACCCCTGCCAGATAGGACTGCAGTTGCGCTGCGAACCCCTCGAAATCCCGCTCGGCAAGCCGCTGCACCAGCTTCTCCCCTTGGTCCCCGGCCCATGACCCGCGACGCGTCACATGCTCCAGCAGACCCTGGTTCAGACTCTGCCGGACCTCCAGATTGGGATAGTCCAGCCGGTATCGAGTCCGCAGACCCCGCTGTTCTTCACCAACGATGGTCAGATACCCGGTCTGGAACAACAACGCGTCCACCCCGATGTCCCCCACATCGAACGTCGACACCAACGCCTCGTCCGCCACCCGCCGCTCCAGTTCCATCGGACTCACCCCCCGCTCCAGCAACAGCCGGTACAAGAACGCCGGCGATCCGGTCTCGAACCAGTGGGGCTTGAACTTCCGGCTCCGAAACAACAGCAGCACGTCGAACGGGTTGTAGAGCTTTTCTTCCCCCAGCCAGTGATAGCCGTTGTACCAGCGCCGAATCTCGTCCCGGTCCAGGCCAGCCAGTTCCGGGGCGAACACGGTGTCCAGGTCCGTCTCGGTATAGCCACAGATCGTGGCATACTCCGGATTCAGGCTGATGTCCTCGAGGTTGTTCAGCCCCGAAAACAGGCTGACCTTGGAAAACCGACTCACCCCGGTGACCAGGACGAAGCGGACATGGCGGGCACTGTCCTTGATGATGCCGTAGAAGCCCCGCAGGTAGTCCCGGTTGGCGAGGGCTCGTTCGGCCTGCTCGGGCTGCTCAATCACATCCAGGATCGGCTTGTCGTACTCGTCCACCAGTACCACCACCTCCCGGTCGGTCTGATGATGCAGCCGGTCCAGAATGTTCCGCAGCCGTCGGGGGGCCGTATTGGATGCCTGGGCCGGCGCCAGATCGTAATGACGCTCGACGCTCTCCAGTTGCTCAATGATGTCGCCCTCGATCTCCCTCGGGTCGTGATATTGGCCACCGAAGCTGAGCCGCACCACGGGATGCTGGATGGACCAGTCCCAGTAGTCGTGGATAGCCAGTCCCCGGAACAGATCCTGCCGACCCTCGAACAGTTCCTGCAGGGTATCGACCAGCAGGCTCTTGCCGAACCGGCGGGGACGGGACAGGAAATAGTACCTCCCCCCCTCCACCAGATTCCGGATGAGCGAGGTCTTGTCCACATAGTAGCAACCGGATTCCCGGAGGGCTCGGAAGGCCTGGAGGCCAATGGGGAGCTGACGACGTGTCGGGGGGGCGGATTCGGATGGAGTCATGGCAAATTGGTCTCGCTGGGACAATGATACCATTTCATTAGAGACCTTTTCTGATCGTAGGGTCCGGGTGATCAAATCGATCTTTCAGAATCATTTTGTAGCATCGTCGGCTTCATGGTATTGTTGGAACTATGGCGAATAATCAATCGCTTGTTCGGCCGAAAATCATGCATCGAAATGTCGTTTCAAATGGAGGCAATGGCTACCCTTCAGTTCGCGGCCGTTTATCATCACAGTCTCGGATGCTGATTGGATCAATCGCATCCTATTCCACACCACAGCCCAATTCCAACAGTATTATTCAATCTGTCAGCATCATTGAGTCGACAGTCGAAAAACTGCTTGATCAAACCCGTTGACCATATAATTCTCCTCTATTTCGATCGGGCTGGGTTTTGAATCGGCGATGAAACCAGTAGTATTGCGAAGGCGCAAAAAGAATCCCTCGTTCGGTCAGTTGGTTGATGGTGGCGGCGTTTTTCACCTCCTCGTCGAACGGATAACCGTCCGGGGCCGGGAGAAATTCCATGATATAGCCGGTATTATCCTCCCTACGTCGGGTGACCAACATTACGAGCGGCGTCCTGGCAAGCTTGGCCAATCGGGAAACGCTCTTGATCGTGGCGGCCGGATGACCAAAAAAAGGGGCATATACTGATCGTTCCTCGCCCATATCCTGATCTGCGGAAAACCAGACGATCTTGCCATCCCTGAGACGCTTTGCCGCTCCCCGCATCGATTCATGGGAAATGCATCCAAGAAGGTGCTTTTTGCGGCCACGCATCATGAAATAATTGATCACCCGATTATTCTGCTCACGATACACTGCATAGACCGGTCGACACTTGGCGACCAGCATGGCACCGAGATCGAGTGTCGAGTAATGAGCGCCGAGCAGGATGACTCCCCGACCCACCGATTCAGCCTTTTCAAGATATTCCATTCCTCTGATTTCGGTCATGGCATGAATCTTGCGAGAATCGTCCCACCAGGAAATGGCCGTCTCCACCAGTCCCGCCCCCAGATGTCGGAAGGTGTCTTTCACCATCCGTTCACGTTGACTATCTGACAGATCGGGAAAGCAAATGGCAATATTGACGCGGGCAATGGAAACTCGGGAACTGGAAAGACGATAGAGCCACCCCCCCGCCGTCAACCCGCACCAGATCTTGGCTCGAAAGGGCAGTAAATTGACACACCAGAGAACAACCAGCAACCCGACCGTCATCGACTCAACGGTCCATTGACGGAACGAGTTTTTTCTTTCGAGGGGCAATTTACGGTAACCTTGGCCGTTCAGGCGACTGAACTGGTGACACCACTAAAAGTTTCTGCGATCTTTTCACAAATTATGGCACAAGGCACAGAAAATTACAGCGCAAGGCTCCCGCTTCGGAGGGCTTTGCGAGCGACCGTGGTGTATAAGGCCAGCATGAAATATGCCTGAATCGCATCCGTCCCCCAGTGGTACCGAAACCTACCTGCGGCTCCTCGGCTATCTTCGACCGAATCGAACGGTCCTGCTGATCGGATTTGCGGGCTTTTTCATCTATGCCGCCGGTGATTCCGCCTTTGCCTGGTGGATGAAGCAGTTGGTCGACAGCATCCAGGAAGGATTGTCTGATCGCCGAATCGAGCTGTCCGCTCTGATCATCGGGATCTTTGTTATTCGGGGTCTGGGAGGCATTGTGGGGGGGTATTGTATGGAATATGTCGCCCGTCAGGTCACCAATACCCTGCGCAGCCAAATGTTTACCCACATCCTGCGTCTTCCCAGCACATTCTATGAGCAATACTCCTCCGGCAGCGTGCTTGCCAAGCTCCTGTTCAATGTCGAGAGGGTGGCCGATGCCACCACCAACGCCCTGCGCATCCTGGTCCGCGGGGGCTTTACCGTGCTTGGCCTGCTCGGTTTCATGGTCTACATCAACTGGAAGCTATGCAGCGTGTTCCTCATCATCAGCCCGATCATGGCCTTGATCATCCTGATGGTGACGCGTCGGTTCCGTTCCCTGAGCCAACGCATTCAGCATGGCATGGGGAATGTCAGCGAACGGGCCGGTGAAGTGCTCCGAGGCTTTGAAGTCATCAAGATTTTCGATGGCTATCATCACGAGGAACAGGCGTTTGACCTGGTGAACCGCAAGGACCGTCAGCTCCGGATCAAGCTGGTGCTCATGAGCGAGGCCAGTGCCATGCTCATCCAACTGATATTTGCCCTGGCACTGTCTGCCCTGATTCTGATCGCGATGCAGCCCGACATCCTGAAGACCATGTCACCCGGTGAATTCGTCTCTTTCGTCACCGCCGCCGGCTTCATATCGCGTCCGATTCTACAGCTCACCCAGATCAACGCGATCATTCAACAAGGCATTGCGGCCGCCGACAGCATCTTTGCCGTATTGGACATGCTGCTTGAACAGGACCAGGGAATCCATGAGTTGGTGAACTGTCGTGGTGAGATCCATTTCGACCAGGTCCGATTCCACTATGGCCACAATGAAAAACACATCCGTTCCTGGGTGATCGATAAGGTGGACCTGCACATTCCGGCGGGTTCCACTTGTGCCTTGGTCGGACCCTCGGGCAGCGGCAAAACCACTCTCGCTCGACTGGTAGCCAGATTTTATGAACCAAAAGAGGGGGTCGTCCGCATCGATAATATTGACCTGCCCGAAATCCGTATCGCCAACCTGCGAGAAAATATCGCGCTGGTGAATCAGAACATCTCCTTGTTCAATGCGTCGATTGCGGACAATATTGCCTATGGGGCTATGCGGGATACCTCATTTGACCAAGTGGTCCAAGCGGCCGAGCATGCCCAGGTCATGGAATTCGCCTCGGCGATGCCAGACGGATTGAATACACAGATTGGAGAAGCTGGGATCAACCTGTCCGGGGGGCAGCGGCAAAGAATCGCCATCGCCCGTGCATTTTTGAAAAACGCCCCCATCCTGATACTAGACGAAGCTACATCGGCGCTGGACAACCATTCCGAACGACTGGTCCAGCTGGCCATCCAGGAATTGATGCGAGACCGCACCAGCCTGATCATCGCTCACCGCTTGAGTACCATCGAAAATGCCGATCAAATCGTGGTGCTGGATCAGGGAAAAGTCATCGAGGTCGGCACCCACCTGGAACTGCTGTCTCGGGGCGGGCTGTATGCTAGCATGTACGAACAGTTCGACCGAAACTGATTTTTCACCAACCTAAATCTCTTGTCCGATCTCTTGAAGACGACATCCCACCTGACAATGAATCATGACCCGCACCCGAACTGAACAACTGCAAACCAGCGATCATCATTTCCTGCATCCCTGGGAGGATATGGACAATCTGGGCAAGCAGCAGCGTACCGTCATTGCCCAGGGCGATGGCGTCTATGTGCACGACTCGGAAGGGAACCGGTTGCTGGATGGACCCGGAGGCATGTGGTGCGTCAACATCGGCCATCGTCGCAAGGAAATGGCGGATGTCGTGGCCAACCAGATCATGGCCCTGACGTATGTCAGTCCCTGGAGCATGACGAATGAACCTGCGGTCGAACTGGCTCGGAAACTCGCCGAGATATCACCCGGCGACCTGAACCATGTGTTTTTTACCACTGGGGGCTCCACGGCGGTGGATTCTGCCCTGCGGTTTATCATGTTCTACCACAATGTCCTTGGTCGGCCGGACAAAAAACAGGTGATCGCCCATCAAAAGGCCTACCACGGCAGTACCTATCTCAGCGCATCCGCATCGGGCAAGGCCCGAGACAAATCCTACCTGGATCTCAAGACGGACACTATTCACCACATTCCGGTCCCCAGCCGACATGCCCCCGATAGAATGATCAAGGAGGGTCTGGCGGGCGCACTGGAGCGAAAGATTCAGGAAATCGGCCCAGACCGGGTGGCCGCCTTCATCACAGAGCCCATACAGGCATCCGGCGGCGTGATTCTGGCGCCGGATGGGTACCAGGCCGCTTGCCTGGCGGTCTGCCGGAAATATGATGTACTGTACATCTCGGATGAAGTGGTGACAGGATTTGGACGTCTGGGGCATTTTTTCGCTTCAGAGGCCGTTTTCGACATACAGCCCGACATCATTACTTGCGCCAAGGGGATCACGTCAGGCTATGTCCCCTTGGGAGCCTTCCTGGTTTCAGATCGGTTGCTCCATGCCATTCAAACAGCGGGAACCCATGCCAGCTTTTCCAATGGATTTACTTATTCAGGCCATCCCGTCGCCTGTGCCGCCGCCCTGAAAAACATCGAAATCATGGAAAGGGAGGACCTGCTTCAACATGTGAGGGAGATCGCACCTTATTTTCAGCAACAGTTGCAATCCCTGCGAGACCTCCCGGGTGTGGTCGATGTCCGTGGCATGGGACTCATGGGTTGTGTGGAGTGTGACATCAACAAGGACCGGAAACAGGAACTGTCCCTGGATTATGAAATTGGGAACCGGATTGATGCCCACTGCCAGACGCTGGGCTTGCTGGTGCGGCCATTGATCAATATGTGTGTCATGTCGCCCCCGTTGATCATCACCGAACGTCAAATCGACGAACTGGTCAGCAAGTTGCGTCAGGGGATTGCATTGGCCATGAGGGATGCCGAACGAGATGGTCTATGGTGTAACGGTGCCCACAATGAATCGGCCGTCAAGACACCATGAACGTTCCGCCGAATCTGGCCTGCTGACAAACCCGGACCGTCCTCGGCTCGGTATGCTGTCGACCGCCCACTCATCCTCCGATGGACACGGCCTCACGGGTCAGCGAAGTGGCGGGTCCGGCCACTTCACCTGCAAAGACAACCCTGCCAGCACCCGTCAATTCCGGTTCGGAACAGACAGTGACCATTCCACACGCAATCCGGCGCCACCATTCCTGATCCACGGGCGATAAAATGACTTCCACCCCACAGACACTCCCTGTCCACATCCAGCCAGCGCAATCCGAAATGAGCGACCTCCTGCCTCGCTGGACTTATCGCAACCCCGAGTTCTTTGAACTGGAACTGGACAACCTGTTCAAACCGAACTGGATGTTGGCCGGTCACGTCAGCGATGTCGCACAGCCCGGGGATTACTTGACCTTCGAGGGGTTTGGAGAGCGGGCCATGATCATTCGCGGCGAAGATGGAGAATTACGCGCCTTTCACAATATCTGTCGACATCGAGGAGCGTTCCTGCTCGACAAGCCGCGGGGGCACTGCCATCGAACGCTCTCTTGCCCTTTCCATGGCTGGACCTACGACACGCTCGGCCAACTGATCAGTGTGCCGGCCCGCGAGACATTCGAGGCACTGTCCCTGGAAGATAACGGCCTGGTGCCTTTGGAGATCGAAATCTGGATGGGATTCGTGTTCTTTCGTTTTCGGTCCGGTGGGGCGTCCATGAAACAACTCATGGCCCCGGTGGAAGAACTGATCTCACCATATCAAGTCGAAAAGATGGTGGCCCTACCCCAGGCCGAATCACGCGAACACCGGCCCTATAACTGGAAGGTCATCCATGATATCGACAACGAGGGGTATCATATCCCGGTCGGCCATCCTGCCTTGCAGCAACTCTATGGACCAAGCTATCGGGATTCCCGCATCGGCAATATCCCGGTGTCGACCGCCCGGATCAATGAACGGCTCGCCACGATCTGGAGTGTGAGAAATTACCAACAGCTATTGCCCCGATTCGAACACCTGCCTGAAGAAAATCAGAAACTCTGGCTCTACATCGGAATTTTCCCCAACATGGTCATTGGGCTCTATCCAGACTCCATCGAGTTCTATATGACGCTTCCCAAGACACCGGATACCACCTGGTTTCTGGGAAACGCCTATGCCCTGCCCGACCAACGTCGAGAAATGCGGGCGGTGAGATACCTCAATCGCCGCATCAACGAGATCACGGACCGGGAGGACGAGCAATATGTCCAAGCCATGCAAAATGGACTTCGTTCCAGCGCATTTCCGAAGCAGACCCTGTCAAGCCGGGAACAGGGGGTGCGCCATTTCCACAAAGCCATCCAAAAAGTATTGCCAGTGGCCCAACTCCTGCATGAACCGGAAGACGGGCACGTTACACCATGCAACGCATCAATGACGCCTTGACCGGCCACCCACCCCGTGAGCCAGTCGCCCCGGACCCGAATCCTGAGGGGCGACCCACCAAAACCGACGAACGCCTCGTCAAGACAAGTCGGCGGGATGCAGATCCCGTTGACGTTGACGTTGCTGTCGGAACATGATCCAGCCAAAAATGATGACACCGCTCGTGATCGCGAGAATGATGATGGTGGCCAGTGCATTGATGTCGGGTCTGAGTCCCAGACGAATCCGGGAATAAATCAGGATCGGTAACGTATTCGAACCCGGCCCGGTAGTGAAAGAAGCGATCACGAGATCATCCAGAGACAGGGTGAAGGCCAGCAACCAACCCGCCAGCATGCCCGGGGCTAGGCGTGGCAGGGTGATGTCGAACAGGACCCTGATCGGCCGTGCCCCCAGGTCCTGCGCCGCCTCCTCCAGATCTTCCTGCATGCCAGAAAGCCGAGACTGAATGATGACCGCCACATAGGCCATGGAAAAAGTGATGTGGGCGATCGTGATGGTCGTGAATCCCCGTTCTGATGGCCATCCGATCAAGCCCTGCAGACCGATGAACAGAAGGAGTAACGACAAGCCCGTAATGACCTCGGGCATGACCAAGGGGGCGGTGATCAATCCGGTGAACAAGGTACGGCCCCGAAAACGACCGAACCGGACCAAGGCCAGACCCGCCAACGTACCCATCATCATGGCAAACGTGGCATTGACAAAGGCAATCTTGAAACTGAGTGTCGCCGCCGACCAAACCTCTTCGCTCTGAAACAGGACCTTGTACCAACGCAAGGAAAATCCTCCCCAGATGGGCACAATTTTCGAGTGATTGAAGGAGTAGAACACCAACAGCACCATCGGCACATATAAGAAAGCCAGGCCAAAACACAGGACACTGAAATGGAAACGGGAACGTTTCGAGTTCATTTACCTCGTCTCCCTGGATTGAATATGCTGATACAGCATCATCGGCAAGACCAGCAGGAACAGCAGCACTATGGCGACCGCGGAGGCGACCGGCCAGTCGGTATTGGCGTTGAATTCATTGTAGAGCACTCGACCGATCATCAGCACATTCCCACCGCCCAGAAGATCCGGAATCACATATTCACCGGTGGCCGGAATGAAGACCAACAGAGAACCGGCAGCAATTCCCGGCATTGTCAATGGCAGGATGACCGTCAGAAACGTGGTCATGGGTCTGGCGCCGAGATCGGAAGCGGCCTCCAGCAGCGTGATGTCCAACTTTTCCATGTTGGCGTACAGTGGCAAGATCATGAATGGAAGATAGGTATACACAATCCCCACATACACGGCGAATTCGGTGTATAGCAATCGAATCGGCGATTCAATCACTCTGATCCAGATCAACAGATCGTTGATGGTTCCCTGATCCGCCAGAAGACCCATCCACGCATACACTCGCAGGAGGAATGAGGTCCAAAAGGGCAGGATGATCAGCAACAGCAGGATATATCGGACCGTCGGAGTCGAACGCACAATGGCGTAAGCCATGGGATAGCCGATCAGGAGGCATGCGAGGGTTGACGTGATCGAGATTTTCAGAGAGTTGAGATAGGTGTTGACGTAAAGGCTGTCCTCCCACAGATAACGGAAGTTGTCGAACATCAGTCGAATGATGGTCGCTCCGGTGCCATCGGTACTGATCAGGGGCGTGAACGGGGGGGAGGCAATCCTGAGTTCCGCCAGACTGATCTTGAGCACCATAAAAAACGGGGCCAGAAAGAAGATCAGTAGCCACACATAGGGGATGAACACGACCAGAAACTTCCAACTGGCCTGGAGCCGTTCCAGCAGATGACCCACTTTGGACCGTCGCATGATCTAGCGCGTCAGGACCACACCCGCTTCCGGTTCCCATCCCACCCAGACCATTTCGTCCCATTCCGCCAGATGACGGCCGTCTCGTGGACGGTGCAGGTTGGGATGGGTAATTTGCAGCAGCATCTCAGCGTGGATGCGGATGCGGTAAGTGGAACTATTGCCATAATATCCGATATCCTCCACCTTGCCTTGGAGGGTATTGAGATGAGGGGATTCAAATGGCTCTCTTGCAATGCGAATTTTTTCCGGTCGCACTGCGACCCAGACCTGAGTCCCTTCCTGCAGGGACGTGGTGTGTTCGACCCGGATGGGCTGGGCCAGTTCCTTCACACCAACGGTCACGATACTCCCTGACTGCTCGGCAATCCTCCCTTCGAACATATTGGCCGACCCGATAAAGTCGGCGACAAACCGGGATTCGGGATACTCATAGATTTCCGTCGGAGTGCCGATCTGCTGGAACCAACCCTGTTCCATAACGGCAATCCGCGTGGACAGGGTCATGGCCTCTTCCTGATCATGCGTCACCACGATGAACGTCACGCCCAACTGATCCTGAATGTTCATCAGTTCATACTGGGTTTGCTCCCGCAACCGCTTATCGAGCGCCCCCAACGGCTCATCCAGCAACAACACTTTCGGATTTTTCACCAACGAGCGCGCCAAGGCCACTCGTTGTCTCTGACCGCCTGACAATTGATGGGGCTTCCGCTTGCGAAACGGGCTCAGTTCCACCATATCCAGCATCGCAGCGACTCGAATACGGATTTCCCCCTTGACCACCCCATCTCGTTTCAGGCCATAGGCCACATTTTGCTCAACCGTCATGTGAGGGAAGAGGGCATATGACTGGAACATCATGTTCACCGGGCGCTCATAGGCGGGGACTGCCTGCATATCCTCATTGTCAATGACAATCCGCCCGCTGGTGGGCGTCTCGAAACCAGCGATCATCCTGAGCAAGGTGGTCTTGCCACAACCGGAGCCCCCGAGCAGGGCAAACAGTTCGCCACGATAGATGTCCAGATCCACATTGTCCACCGCCACGAAGGCGCCGAACTGCTTCGTGACGCCCTGAATTCGAATAAAGGGTTCCTGTTCGGGGTCCAGCCAGGGTGTCTGGGAAAGGTCGTGTTGGGATTCCGTTGACACGCTACTTTCCGATCAAGAGAACAAGACCATAATACCTTGGGAGACTCCATGGCGTGCCACGCGATACGCCATGGAGTGATGGACCACGCTTCCGGCCCAACTCAATTACCTGACTTGATATTGGTCCAGGTTCGAGTTCGAATCCGTTCCACACGGGGTGGAACCGGGTTCAGGGAATACATTTTCACCACTTCTTCTTCGGGTGGATAGGCGGCGGGACTGCTGGTCACTTCCTCGTCCACCAAGGGAAAGGCGTCGGCATTTGCCGTCGCGTACCAAGTGAAATTGCTGTCTTGAGCGGCAACCTCCGGACGCATCATGTAATTCAGAAATAAATGCGCATTGTCCACATTGCGCGCGTCCGCCGGGATCACCCAACCATCCACCCAGATATTGGCTGCCCCGTCCCCCTCCGGCAAGAAGAAATCCAATACCACGCCGGTATTGGCTTCCCGGGCACCGGACATGGCCAAAAGTCCATCGGGTCCCCATGTCACGGCCACACAGAACTCCTTCTGTGGCATGCGTTGATATGCATAGTTATCGAACGTCTTGATATAGGGACGAACCTTGAGCAGCAACTCCTGCACCTTGGCGTAGTCATCCGGATTGGTCGATGCCGGGTCGAGGCCCAGATAGGCCAGTGCCATCGGGATGACATCGGTGGGAGAATCCAGAAAGGACACCCCGCATTGTGCCAGTTTTTCCATGTTTTCCGGTTTAAAGACCAGGTCCATCGAACCGATGGGCGCGTCGGGAAAAACCTCACGGACAAACGCTTCGTTGTAGGTCACACCATGAGTGCCCCACATATAGGGGACAAAGTACTGATTCCCTGGATCTTTTTCGGCAGAAAGGGACTGCAGGATGTCCTGGCGCAGATGCTTGAAATTATCCAGTCTGGACTTGTCGACCGGCTGCAGAATTCCGGCCGGAATCATCCGTGCCACTGGAGTGCTGGAATGGCTGACCACGTCATAACCCGAGTTTCCGGCCAACAGCTTGGAATCAATGGCCTCCACCGAATCATAGGTGTCGTATATCACCTTGATATTGTACTCTTTCTCGAAATTGGAGATGGTTTCCTCTCCAATGTATTCAGCCCAGTTGGTGACGTAAAGTTCGCCCTCAGCCCAAGCCATCGGGCTGAAGATGAGTCCTAGCATCAGTCCCAGGAGCATTGATTTATCGAAAGAGAACTTTCGGGGGGTGGTGTTTGTCTGATATTGGGTGTTCATGGGTATTGCGACCTCTGAAGTTGTTGTTTGCACGATCCAGTATACTCTGAACACTAGGTTCGAATGTAGACTTTCATAAATCATCCATGCCATTGATGAGCGACAACATGAAACTTCGTCTCGGAGGGATGCTCCTTGGCTGTCTTGTGGCTTTGTTGACCGGCATCTGGCTGGCACAGCCAAAGTGGGACTGGCCTTGGTCCCGACAATCTCCACCGCCGGTCCAGGGGTTTTTCTGGCCGGAGCAAAAGGCCTTGCAGGCTTTCGAATTGACGGACCACCACAATACCCCTTTCACACTGGAACAGCTACAGGATCAATGGACGCTGATTTTCTTTGGCTACACATTCTGCCCGGACATCTGCCCGATCACCATGTCCCTGATCCAAGAAGCCATGGTGTACTATCAGGCGGAAGCTCCAGCAACGCTGGCCAATCTGCAGGTGGCTTTCATATCCGTGGATGGCCAGCGCGATACGCCCGAACAGTTGGCCGGCTACATCCGGTTTTACAATGACCAGTGGGTGGCGGCTTCCGGCAACAGCGATCAGGTGGATAGTCTCACCGATCAATTGGGAGTCCCCTATGCCATTGAAGACCATGAGCCCGGAGCCGTCAACTATTTGGTGTACCATACGGGCGCCTTGTTTCTCATCTCTCCAGAAACCCGATTGGCCGCCCTGCTCCAGCCTCCCTTTGAAGCCAGGAAACTGGCCAGTGATCTGCTGGCCGTTCGCCGTTTCATGGCGAACAGCTAACCGGCCCCACGATCGTTCGGGTGACCTCGACGCCGGAGGAAAAACCGCTCCAGTTTTTCCCGGGCCTGCTGTTGCTTGATTCCCGAAACGACTTTCGTGCGGTGATTCAGAAATGGCGAATCCAGGAGGTTCAAGGCACTGCCTGTCGCACCGAAACGCCAGTCCGGCGTGGCATAGAAAAGACGGCTGATACGAGCGTGTAGAATGGCGCCCGCGCACATGATACATGGCTCCAACGTAACATACAGATCAGCTCCCGAGAGTCGATGATTGCCAGTGAAAGCCGCAGCGTTCCTCAGAGCCAAAATTTCTGCATGGGCCGTCGGATCACAGGCAGAAATAGTCCGGTTATGATCCCGGGCGACCACGGCACCCTCCATCACCACCACGGCTCCGACCGGGACTTCACCCTTGGACTCGGCCAAGTCAGCTTCCTCAAGGGCCATCATCATGTAATCTTCTTCCCTCCACCGACTCATTTTTACGCCTGCTTCATTGGCCATGGGCATTATTCGACAGCTTCCATTCAGGCATGCGGAACCGCATCGATACCATCACCTTCTGGTGGGCAAGGATATGCCGACGTATTGGCTGTTATCCTCGTTCCATTTCCAAATATCCTGACCACAACCCCCATCAACAACAAATCATGCTCAACAAGGCACGCGCCCTACTCATCCCAACATAGTGCAATGAACGCAGGGCTTCGCTATATCCAGGCCTCGGCATATCGACAAGAACCACGACTTCGCTCTCCAGCCCCTTGAAATCCTCAATCCGTGCAAAACCAATCGCATGACGATGCAGGGCACGCGATGAGGTATCGTCCAGAATGGCGATGGCATGTCGCCAGTGCTGGGATAAGAAAGATATGCAGGACAGCGTATACGAAATGGGAGAAAGCACCACAATATCACCGGGATTGAATCCCTCATCATCCACGAGTTTCTGTAACTCATGCTCTAAAGACTGGACAGCATCTTCGGTGTTATGAGCATTGATTTCCCGCACTGCCGGCCCCTCGCCAACTCCCGAATTTCCCATATCAGCGTTCAGGTCAACTTGTATCCGTTGCAGGATGGGCAGTGTGTTGCGACAATTCGTCTTCAGTGGGATTCGCACCGGGCAAAAACTTTCCAGGTAGTCATAGGCATCAGGCATATAGGAGCCACACAGGCCAGACTGATTGTTGATATCATGAAAAAAACACCAACTACCTTCACCAATCCCACCGACTAGACAGTGGTCCAGTCGGTCCAGAGCATCCATGTTCAAGATGTCTTGCCCCTCATCCACGATCAAGGCATCGAATTTTTCGATGTCGGCACGTCTAGCCGCAATATGAATCGACTCCACCCTGCTGACCACCAATCCGGGAACCGCCATTTTTTCCAGATAATGTTTCAGCCATGGCGAATGGCAGGCGAGCACCGTCTTCCTTCCTGAAGCGCTCCAGCGCTTGGCCAATTCGAGTGCCAACATGGTTTTTCCGGTTCCCGCCCCGCCCGAACAAATCACCCGCGGGTTGGCTTCCACCACATCAATCAACTTCAGTTGATCTTCCGTCAATCGAGCGATACGGATTTCGACATCATGGGCAAAAGCATGCAATGGCATCACCGCCTCGAAATCGGGGCGCAAATATTGCTTCAGTGCAGTTAACTGCGAACGGTCCGCCGGATTCTTGCCGGGGTCTTTCGCACCCCAGTAGCGAATCAGTCGATTCAGCCACTTTTCGAACTGTCTGAAATCTCGTCCATCCGCGAGAATCTCTCGGTCCCACTCCGCGCTGTCCGGCAGTCGCTCAATGTCCGGCATGACCACACCATACCCAATGACAAACACATTGGCGAGAGAGGCCGGAAGTTTTTTTCGCAACCCATGCAATGCTCCCTCAGCTTGTTTGAATGGCGACTCCCGCAGTCGATTGGTTTTACCGAAACGGTTCGTCGTCTCCCAGATGCCTTCATGACAGGAAACCCCACCACCCTTCACCTCCAGCACGAACAAGCCTTCTGGTCCGCAGACGACAAAGTCGATCTCGCCAAAACGCTTGTACTCATGCCATGGGAGATTGAGTGAGTGCATGGAAAACCAACCGCTTTGATTCGCACTGGAAAACGCGGCCTGCAACTGGTCGAACAGGCGCATTTCGGCCGAACTGCCGGTGTGCAAAGGTTGTTGGGGAATCATCCGCATAACGAACGCTTCCCACTTTCTGGCTCTGTGGATTCTTGCAGTCTTGCCAACTTCTTGCGCACTTTGGATTCGATGCAGCAGGATATAGGTGGCCATTGAGCCAGCCGCTTTAAAAATCGATTTTCCTGAATAATCTCGACGGTGTTCTCTATCCTACCTGGCAACAGGATTTGCTGCCCAGATCGTTCGAAATGGTGCGGATAATCACCTTTTGCCAAAGTGATTCGTGTCTGAATGCAATCTTCCCACTCGCAGTCATGCGCCAACTCTAAAGCGACATCTTTCTGCCAGTTGCTCCACTCCCCATCGGACAAAGTAAAGAACTCTCGCAAGGGCTTCGGACATGGCGGCGCATCCAAGGTAAAGGCATCCCCCAAGTTTCGGTGCTCGACATCTGTCATCCGATACGTCACATAGTCGCACAACACAGCACTACGCAGTTCCGTAGGCAACCGCAACCAGCTATCGCGCACACCAAACAGGATGCCCGCAAGAAGATACTCGGTGTCTTTCAATAATGAATGAGAAAATTCCAGCAATTCCGTGCAATGTTCACGCAGACAGAACAACAACAAGGATCTCGATAACGGTTCATTATGACGCTCAAGCAGTGCGGTGATCGTTCCACCACCGAAGCTACCAACAGCTCGCATATCCTCCATCAACCGTTCCAGATGCGGCCGAGTTTCCACTTCCGATAGTCCAGCCAGCTGATCTTCCAGATACGCCAGCACCACACTGATGGGTGCTTGAGGATGTTTCTTGGTCTGCTCGGTCATCAATGATTGAATGACCCCCCAAAAGAGTTGAGCACGAGTATCCGCTTGCCGGGATATTTCCCTTCGATGGATCCAGTTTCGAATCTCGGCCAGTATGGGATCTCTCTGGACCAAGTCAACATCTCGGTAGCATGCGGTTTCAGTGATCAACCTGAACACTGCAAGTCCCAGATCGCTGTAATTCGCAGTGTGGTACAGCATCGTCAGTGCGCCGCCAAGTGCCAATCCCGTCGCGGGAAAATTATCATCTTCACTGGGGAACAACTGTTCTTGTCTTGATGGTTCTACTGGCCATATGACGTCCGCATCGGTTGCAAACATGGATTCCACCACTTCGATCCGATGAGAACGCAGATCAACATTCGAGACATCAGCCGCAGCCCTTTCGAATGCTTGCCGGTCATCAATGGTGCGAAATTGAATGTTGAGCAGCAAGTTGAGTGGCAATGGCGCATGGACGAGAATGGCAATGTCGTCTTTATGTTTTCTTACCGCCGGTGAGGTGACGTCTCGCAGACGGCCATCGCACGACAACATCCGAACAGGACTGGACAGGTCACTCAAATCGAAGGATGCAACGCAGGGTCGCAAGTGCTTTCGTTCACTGACCGCTTGCTGCAATACAGTGGCCGGAATCTTCATCTTGTCCCGAAACAAGGGAATCCAGCCCGGATAGACACTCAAGGAATCCGAATAGTGCTTGCCTCGAAAACCCACGGGACCCATTACCATGCCAGCCGCCAGCATATACAACATATTTTGGTGGTTAGTGACCATGTGCCATTTACGCCTCGGTCTTCGTCGACTTCTAGACTCTTTAGGGGTGTCTGTTTTGATGGTCATCACTACTTCCTAACAAGAATGGTGGGATCAGCAGGTAATAATCCATCCACGACGGGACAAACATCACCAGTACGAAGGAGTAATACTTGTTCTCTAGCTCGCGCTACCATGACATAGAAGCGTGCCTTGAGCGCATGAAGGTCGTTCTTGGGTTGGTGTTTATCAATATCCGCCAAGATGGCGATATCAAATTCCAGTCCCTTGCAGGATTGGGCGTTGATGATCATTAGCCCTCCTTGATCAAAATTCGGCAGTTCACCGTCTTGGCCAGAAACAAAGGTCTGGACCGATGGTCTACCATAGTCCAGCTTGGGATGGGCACGACGAAGTGCTTGATAGAATTTATTGCGCACTTCATTGTCTGGCGCAATGATCCCAATCAGTTTGCGTGGATTACGGTCGCTCAACTGGAGAATATGATCTGCCATTACCGCCAGTGTCGCCGTATTGGCCGTACCATAGGCCCATAACTCTGGCGTCGCCGTGGCTGGTAAGAGATCGGGCAAGTCAGGTCTTGGACTGGCCGGATCTTCCGGATAAAAGTGTTGGGCCAGCTGTGCGATTGGACGGGTATTGCGGTAGTTGATTTTGAGTTCCAGCGTATCGTCCGGTCCCACTGCAAGCGCATTTTCGACCTGTTGACGTGAGCTACATCGGTCGGGATGAATCTGCTGATTCTGGTCAAGCGTCACGTAGAAATTCTCGAAACCCAGTTGGGTCAGCGTGCGATAAAACGCAGGCGGCATATCCTGTCCTTCATCAATTACCAAGAATTGATCTCTCTCGCTTCCAATTTCGATATGTTCATGGGATTGGATCTGCTGTTCAACTTTTTTCCAGTCAATTGGACGAAATCCTCCTTTCTTATCAGGGGGAAGTTGAGGAACAAATCCAACAAAACGCCGATAGATTTTGTAAAACCAAGAATGCCAGGTATTAGCGCAAATGGTCTGTTCACTGCCGAATAAATGTCGATTGGCATGATCCAGTAAATGATTGTATACGAGAGTTTGGTAGGGCTTGCCGTTTTGTGCGAAACGTCTGGCCCGTAACAACACCACGACCGATTTCCCAGTACCCGGGCCACCAACGATCAGATGCTGCCCCTCATCTGGCAATGCCAGCGCTGCATCCTGATCCTTGTTCAGGTCATGAATGCCGGGGAGGTCGAATCGACGAGTACGATCAACTGACATATTCAGACAATGCCAAAGAATGAAGGCAATCCATTGTCCGCATCGTCTTTGATGAAGCCGCGGTCCAGCAGGGTATTGCCGTATTCGCAGGCCGGTTCGGGTACCAGTGCACAGGCATGGCAGGCGGCTCGATTCAGCAAGCCCAGTCCTTGGCCTTCATGCTCGCTGCAGACTGGGTCAAGCGAACACCAACGGGAATGCTCCAGCGCTCGAGTCAGGATGCCCAGAAAGCGTCGAGGCTCGCTTAGTTCCGCCAGACCGCCGAGTGAACCTGCGATGTCGGGAACGACAACATGGATGAGTATGCCAGCCAAAGGCTCGGGGGCATCGGCACAATAGATACGCTCAATCAGCGATGCGGCGGGATAGCCGCATTCGGACTCGATTTGCCGCATCAGCAGGTGTGACAACGTATGCAATAACATGAAACGTGCTGTCAGCGGATTGGGCGCATCACGACCGGATGCGGCAAATCGGGGCAGCAATCGATTCAATCGCGATACCACCGCCGGTGTTTTCTCCCACACATTGAGCCGTTCCTCATCAAGCGTAAGGAAGATGCCCTCTCCATACATCTCAATAGCCGGCAGCCACTCGGATTTCCCGACGATGTCAGGTGGCACGATTTCCTTTCCATCCAATCGGGAAAACCCCTTGAACACTTTCACTGCCTTGAGTCGGTCCACACGGACAAGGTGACGAATAGCGTGGATAATTTTTCGCTCATCCGCCTCCAGATCATTTCCCTTCCCCAGCGTCTGCCACTCGTCGCTTCGATTGCAGGTGACCAGATCCTCATCATCGCGCTGGTCGGGCAACACCTCCAGGAATGCCTGGAACTCGCTTTCGCGTAATTGACCAGGTGTCAGGTTCTCCCCGTACAGGGGATATCCGTGTTCAATATCCGTCAGTGCGGTGTCTAGATCATCGACGGTACAACGATATGCCGTGGCCAATGTCCGCATAATGGATTTTTTCGCCAATTTTGTTCGTGCGTTGTCGATGCGACTGCGATCAGTGGAATTGCGGTATAAACGATCCACCACAGTTCCCTTGCGTATGCGGGATTCCGGTGGAATCACTAAAACGGATTCAGCGACTGGCAGGTAAACCCGCGTGTCATGGATTGCCAGAACCTGGGCCTGACTATCACCACCTTCTTCTGTGAAATGCATTGGAGAGGCCAGATCGTCTTTGGTCCATGGCTGTTTCCGACCCTGGCCAAAACCCACTCTCTCATCGCCACGAAACGGGGTTTCAGCTTGACAGGCACCACACCGCAAGGTGCGCTGTTCATAGCCACGTTCAACCAACCATAACTGGTCTGGCATTTTACAGTTGCGTTGGGCGAGTTCGCGTACCCCCTGATGCGCCAGAAAATGCCATGGCACATCGGCAAGATAGCCCTGGGGGTGTACAAGCACCCAAGTAACCTGTTCCAGCTTCGGGTGACGTTGGCAATCCTGATGGGTACAGCGGAGTATCCCATCGGGCGGAAGGTTTCTCCACGGCCAACGAACCAATCTGCCGCAGGTCGGACAGCGCATCCAGGTAGGAAAACGCATCGCCAACACGCAGGTACCATGAAACGCTCCATTAGGCAGTTTTTTCGCCACCGGTGGCTCACGTAATTGCTCTTCAATGCCCAGTGCAGCACGCACACGCTCCACATACGGAATCAGTCGACCGGATGGGTTGTCCTGGTGATCTGTCCACTGCCGGATATCTTGAACAACCACCAACCCATTCGCTCCTCGCACAATGGCCCCGACACCGCTATGACCGAGCAGGTGTGACAGGCGGATCGGGATCGCTTCAGAAGTCATAGCGGTTTGAGCCAGGCAGTATTTTCGACGTAGCGCATGGATTGCAAGACCGGCCACAAACCCCGAATCTGATCATCATGGTTGGACATCAGCCTATCACGCCCATTATCTTTGTCAGGTACTTGATATTCCAACTTTCTGTGAGTGATTCGACAGCGTTCGATTTCGTTCTGCCAAGCGACAATCAGGGCATCAATGTGCTGGCTTACCTCATTAATCTGATCGGGCGCTGACCTTGCGCAACGTCGTTTGAATTGTGCCACGGCCTTGGCAACCGGAAGATCATCCAAATCTAATTTGGCGGCGTCATCGTTGTTCAGCAACTCCAACCTGCCATGTCGCATCACGATGACCAGTGCCGCCGGCAAGGCGCGTAGACGGGCTTGATAGGTATAGGGTGTCACACTGGTGGGCTCAACGAAACGGTAGAAAGCCTCATGGTAAGGGCGAAAGCTCTCATAATGTGACAAACTGCGTACCTGTTCACGGTAGTAGTTCGCAAACACGACGCCGGGGACATCACTGCGCCCCACACGGCTGCTGGCTTGGATATATTCAGCCGTAGTCAACGGTTGGCCGTTGATAATCATCAATGCCAATCGTGCCACATCCAGTCCGACAGAAATCATATTAGTCGCCAGAACGGCATCCAGGCAGCCTTCCTCTTCATGAGTTTTGCTCAATCGGGAGAAAATTTCTGCATTTTCCACCGCTGTCTGCAAACTGGTTAATTGTGCAATGGTCGGTGTAAAACGCTCTCGCCCCTGCCCTGTGCCGTCATCTTGATCCGGCGCATCCGTTGAATTGGGCAACAACCGCATGAAATCGCGTACATCACTCGCAAAAGACGTGTGGCTGTTCCCTACTGCCTTAAGGCTCGTGTGATACACCACCTGCGTCCACCAGGCATCCATCAGTTCCCGCTCTTGCTGATTACCCTCGAATAGGATAGACGGGGCCAACAATAATGTCGCCACCAGTGGCGCCAACGATTGCTGACGATTCAATATCGGCGCCAGATAGCCTACGTAGATTCGACCTGGGCGTTGATCCAAGGGTACGGAACAAGCAAAGTAGGCATCATCGCAACTCAGCCCCGGCGGTGGAAACACGGCGACTTCGCGTCCATACAGTCGTTTCACCTGCTGATCCGCCATACGAATGGTGGCAGTCGATGCAATATATTTTGGATACACCCCACGCAATTGAAGTACCGTGTCGACAGCGGCCTCATACAGACCCGCCACCGAACCCAACGCACTGGCGATCAGGTGCAATTCATCCTGGATGATGAGTTCTGGCGGTCGATGTTGCACGCCCCCAAAAAACGTATTGGCACGCTCTTCCCAAGCTAGTCTCGCGAACTTATCCACCGTAGCGACCAACATAGTTGGTGGTTCAGCATACAAGGCTTCATCAACGATATTACACGGTAGCACCCCATCTGGAGACATGCCAAAGCTACAGACTAAATTCCGGCAAAGAAAATAGAAATGGCTGGTGGTGCTGTCGTAGTTTCGATCAGCCTCGAAATCTTGGCCACACCACGGACATTGATTGAGTACCAGTTCGGGGCTTTCACTGGCATCAATAGCTTGATTGACCATTTCAGCCGCCTTCTGAAAGGTGTTAGGGCTACTGGCTCCTCCCACCCACATGCCTATGGTAATCGGCAAGGAACCGAGATCGCTGCACTCACGTCGAATAAGCTCCAACGCACAGATAAGCCGGGTGGCACGCAAGTACTGGTCGCGGGTCAACAGTCGCAAGGTATAGCGCATCAGGACCGCCGTTCCGCCCCCGGTATCAGGGTGACGAAGACGCCTCAGGATAATCTGAAAGGCAATCAGCCCAAGATAGGCTTCGGTCTTGCCGCCACCTGTCGGAAACCAGATCAGATCCACCGTATCGCGAAATTCGCTATCCTCATTCGCTGTGGCCTCCAAAGCCGTCAACAGGAAAGCCAACTGGAACGGGCGCCAACAATAGATATCGTCGCTGCAGTGCTTACCCTGAATGTGATCATGTCGGCGCATCTGATCCAACATGGCACGATGGGCCAAGGCAAAGGCTTGCCTTACCTGCACATTGTCCCCCAGCAGGCGCAGCCCCATACGCATACGTAACACCGTCGTGTTCATACGCTCAACCATGCGGACTGCGACGGCCCGACCATCAACTGGAATTTGGGAGATGTGCTCCTGTTGACCGACAACCCAGTGCATATATCCGTTTATGAATTCATTCAGCTCAGGCAGAAGTGTGGCGTGGTCGTGGTCAATATCAGCCAGCCGCGCCAGCGACAGTACAGGGGAACCCCCCGAGTCAGTATCGGCCGTCATCTGCGGTACTTCCACCATTGGCATGGTGTCAGAGCATAGTTCGACGACCTTACCGTCCTGTATTACCCAGTTGGCTGCACAGCCATGACCAATGGCGTAGATGAGCCGATGAGCGTACTGCAATTCGATTTCTTGTTCTTCACGGCTTAGCAGATTTCTGTCCACACGGGGATAGACACCGACTTCGCCAGCGCCGATCACACAACGGAGACTGGCTTCGAACAACGTCTTTTCCGCACGTTGATACACATATCCCTTGCCAGATGTGCTGTCTCCAATCTCCTGCGAATTGCAAAGAGAAACCGTGACGATCCATCCATCGGCAAGCTGGCGCCACTGCACATCCACATGCGCCCTATCGGCCAGACTCGAAAAGCGCTGACGCCGTTCCTGCCCAGGAAAACTGATGTTCTCAAACTCTTCGTCATTTCCCTGACCTGCGGCCAAATCCCGTCGTATCCATTCATTTCTTGTATATTGACCTTGCGCATCTCGTCCTGTATCTGTACGCTCATACCGGACGGCTCGGCTCAACACCTGAAACCGTATATCTTCACCTTTGATAAAGAACGAAAAGCCCAGTGACGAGGGCGGAATGTAACGTCGTACAACAATCGGTTCAGCAACGTTTTCGCTTGTCTCATCAACTGGCGTCTCCGCCTCATCGACATCTTCGCTGGCCGGGTCGATCCCTTCCCCCCACTGGGATATGGGATAGAGAGCTCCACAGGGGAAACGTTCTGTAGGAAGCACCCCCCTGATGGTCGGATCATCAGTCGTGAGTTCGGGTGGTCCAACAAGTTGTCGGCGTACCCAGTCGAGCAATTTTTTTCGTGGTTCAACAAACATCATACTTGAATATTGATTGCGCCTTGAGGTAGCCCCTGTCTTGGGCCGGGCAGACTTATTTGAATGTCTCTTACCGGTCCCGCAATCGTCAGCAGAGGCCACAGTTTCAGTATCAAGTACGATGCTGTTGATTGGAAATTGTGTGATTATCGACAGAAGCTCGTCATAAATCACAGTCGGCTAATTCCACTACCGCTCGGGAATGCGACCTCAAATCGATCCCTATCCGCAGTAGCGGCGCCAGTGAACGCATCAAAAAATCGCAGGACGCATTTCACCATGGCTCCCAACATGGACTTTAACACTTTCGTAGGCAGCATTATAGTTCTTGGCATTTCGACTGTGTCTCAATCCACTATGTCTTGCCATTCGATTCTAACGGCCTACGGTATGACTGTTTCATTATCTTAATCCAAGCGAATGAGCAGACCGGTCAAGCGAAAAAGCACATATCGATTGGGCGACTGGAAAATCGAATCCCAGCTGATACCCATCACTTGTTGCCTGTTCGGTTCGGCAAAATGCCCTTGGTCGATGCTTCGACCCGGATCGCCCATCTGCACTTTGGTGCCTCCTGAATCGCTGATTTATCAAGCTCATGCCAGATCATGGCACACCCATTTTTCAACGGTGAAACGGGGCTTTTTACTTATTGAACACCATCAAATGATGTAGCGGGGAGATGGAAATCAGTCCTCTTGATCTCCATCCGCCCGACGACCATAGCATGAACGAAAACCATCTATTCTGGACGAGTGACAACGGCTGAAAAAAGCACTTGGGCAGATAGCATTTGAAAAATAGCGACAAGACTCTCCGAAATTCAGCGACCGGATCAACACCGACCCGCGATCCATCCACCGATTCTTCAAGTCACCCAACACAGGAGTGATGCACTTCAAAATTAGAGTTCTACAAGCCAAAATTATACCCGTAGAGTCAATCCATTATATCGCTAATTGAGATTTGTATTGATATTTTGCCAACTGATTCCATAATACGCACATGGAAAGCCAATACAAACCCTACACCACCTATATCCCGCGTCATGCGGAATCCCGACTGAAACACTACGCCAACGGCTACCCGGTGCTGGTCGTCACCGGCCCACGCCAGTCTGGAAAGTCCACTTTGGTACGACATGCCTTTCCCTCCCATCGTTATGTGTCGCTTGAAGATCTCGACCAAAGGGAGTTTGCGCAAGCCGACCCACGTGGCTTTTTGAACCAGTTCCATGAAGGTATCATCCTGGATGAGGCGCAACGTTGTCCCGACCTATTTTCCTACCTTCAGACTCGCGTCGATGAGACGAAAAAGGTGGGCAAATTCATCCTCACGGGATCCCAGCAGTTTGGCTTGTTATCGGGCATCACACAGAGTCTGGCTGGCCGGGCCGCCTTGCTGACCCTGCTCCCCATGACTTATGACGAATTACGGCATGCGAACAAAGTAGGGCAAAATCTCGATACGATACTCTTTGATGGCGCTTTCCCCCCCATTTTCGACCGCGCACTTGAATCCCATCCCTGGTATGGAAACTATGTCCGCACCTACCTGGAACGAGACGTTCGGCAATTGATCAATGTACAGGACTTAAGAACCTTTCAACGCTTTATGCGGCTGTGTGCAGGTCGAAGTGGACAACTGCTCAACCTCTCCTCTCTAGCCGACGATTGTGGTATGACACACAATACAGCCAAGGCTTGGATATCCGTATTGGAAGCCAGTTATATCGTGCATCTGTTGCCACCGTATCACCAGAATTTCAACAAGCGCCTCATCAAAACTCCCAAACTGTATTTTTTAGATACCGGTCTGGCTACATGGCTGCTCGGCATCCAGGACAGCAAACAACTGACGACTCATATTCAAAGAGGGGCATTATTCGAAACCTGGGTGGTAAGCGAGTTGCTCAAGTCCCGATATAACACCGGTGAGTCCTCGAACCTTTACTTCTGGCGTGATCGTTCAGGAAATGAGATCGACCTGCTGATCGACCATGGTACCTACCTATCACCTCTGGAAATCAAATCCGGGCAAACCATCAACAAAGACTACTTCAAAGGGCTGAACTTCTGGTGCAGACTGACCGGCGAATCCACCCAACGGTCATGGCTGATTTATGGCGGTGACCTCCGGCAAACACGCTCTGATGTCACGATTGTGCCCTGGAATGAAATGCACTCTGAACGGATGGTACAGGCTGTGTAATTGAGCCATCACGCTGACTGGCATGCATGTTGACTCGATCATTCCATGCCTTTTCAGGGCCCACGACAAAATCCAGAATCTGTGAAACACCTCGAGGAAGCCTCGCCTCCTTTCTCATATCGTCCCAGTGATTTCCTCTATGAGACAATCCGTTTATTGCCAATATTTGCATCAAATTTTCGTGCCAGTACACCACAACACCATGCCATCATTCCATTCCTCTTTACCAAAAGCTCCGACATTCTTGGCGGCTTGGACAGCTTCAATAATCGACCCGCCAGCACGAAGCATATGCCGTGCTTCGTGATTAGCATTGACCATCTGAGTGAAGCCTGATGTGATCCCGACCAGAACGATCCGCACACACGAAATGATGGATTCGAATGGTGCGTTAGATGAACATAGCGTCGCTTGCATCCATGAGTTGCCGTAGGTCCGCACAACCAGACGCCTCGCCCCACAGAGAATCAGCGCGTACCTGTCGATCAAGCTTGTTTTCATGGTGCTCAATGTCCGTGTTCTAGCCGCGTGGATTTCTGACCAAGCTGATTCATTCCATATCAGAATCCCGGGTACTTCTGCCATATCCGCTGGTTCAACTCTTCATTGTCGCTGTACTCGGCCACATTCCAATCCTTGAATGCGTAGAGATCATCCGCCAGCTCGGTAATGACCTCACGCATCTCCAGTGGCTTGAGCCACTCGGCAGGGATCGCCTTCACGCCATGCATCGTTCCCAGCAAGTTGCCCGCAATGGCTCCGGTCGAGTCCGAGTCACCATCATGATTCACTGCCAGGATGACACCCTGTTGGAAATTAGGGGCAACCAAGGCGCAATAGATTGCGATCGCCAAGGCTTCCTCGGCAATCCAGCCCTCGCCCAACTGGGTAATCACCTCTGCATGCGGCAATCCAGAGACAGCCAGCTCCTCGGCTCGCTCGATGGCTCGCAACGTTTCCTCATAACTGGACTCATCTCGAAGGATGGCTTTCGAAGTCGCCAGCGCATCCGTCAGCGAAGCGCCGTCAACCAGAGCCAGAATCAACACAGCCAGAACGCCGCCAGTCAGTGACCCGGTGGGATGGCCATGGGTCAGCGCGGCCAACACGTTGCCCAGTTGAAAAGTGTCTCGGGGTGATTCGTGCTCGCGTAAGCGCCAAGTGAACAATCCCACTGGCGCCATGCGCATAACACCACCGCAACCTTTGCTGCGATTTCGGGCTGGCTCTCCAAGTGAACGCATTGTTCGCAGCGCAGACAGACAGGTAGTACCTGGCGCCCGGCAATTGTGCAACTCATGCTGCTGAAAAAGCCAGCCCGGCTCATGAATACCAAAGTCGATGTTGCAGCTTGACCAATCGCCCTGGGTTTGCAGCCAGCGCAAGTAGGCATGAGCGGTCACCTTGGGATAGTTGGTCATACCCTTGAAACAGCCCTGCACCCAGCCTCGGATCAATCCCTCCGCGGTGAACAGGGTCATCTGGGTGTCGTCGGTGATCTTCCCCAGACCCCCATAAATGGGGGCATACCGGGTGATGCCCTTCGGGCCAAAGCGACGGAGAATCTCAGTGCGTTGCATGAACTCGACTGAGGCACCCAGAGCATCGCCGACTGCCCCACCGAGCAGACAGCCCCGAAAGCGTTCAAGAACAGCGCCTCTGGACTGACGTTGGCTGCGCCAGGGCGGTGGCACCCGACTGTCTGACTCTTTCATGGCATCAGTGTCGGTGTCTGGTTCGGTGTCTCTTTCACAAGATAACACATACTCAACATCCAACGGTGTCGCCATGTCTGCGACCGGGCATACCATCCGGCTCTTACGGATGATGCCTATCGAAAGTCTTGGAAAACTGCCATGTTTTTGATCAAGTCTATTTTCTTTATCTCGTCGCTCATGGTTTTCCCTACCGCTCCATTTGCTAGGTCTCGATTACTCTTCTAACAACCTGCCTGATCGATGTAATACCACCTCACCACGCCGTATCCAGTTAATCCCTGTGCCCAACACCTGCTGCCCAGCGTTTGTGAGGGCGTTGGCATAAGACTCAAGCTGTGGTCTGTAATTGCTAAACGCTGTCTCCGGATCATCGACCTGATCGGACTTATGGTCGATCACCCAGATACCTTCCGTAGTTTCCACAATCAAGTCGGCCGTTCCAGATACGACAGTCCCCTGCTCGTCCAGCGCCAGGATTGGCCACTCCCGCAGCACCGATGTGCTGTCAAGGTAATCCACCAGCCAGGTCTCAAATTGCCCCACGGCCACAGTGATTTTCTCCAATGCATCCGGGTTGATTTTCACGCCGGTAATCTCAGGGATTCTCTCCTTGAGATGAGGCTTCACTCCCAATACCTCGAAGCATCGGTGAGCGAAGGTCCCGAAATCCACCCCTGCCAGACCGACATCAACCTCCAGCCCCAAGCCATACCGCTCAAGGATCAAACCTTCCCTGATCGACGCATCGGCCACCACTTCCGCTGCTGAAGGGGCACGGCTGTCCGGGGTGACCGTTTCCGAAACCGTAGCAGCCCGGATCGCACGCCGACCCGTGACCGACAGTTCCAGACTCGCCGAAACCGCTCCGATATCCAGGTCATCCGGAAGCTGATCCGATCCTTCGATCACAGTACAGGAGAAGTCCCGGTCACCGACCTGGAACTTTTCTGCGTCCAGAGTGAGCCCACAATCTCCGGTCAGGATCGACCAAAAGGTAAAGCGGTCCTTTCCAGCCAGATAGCCGGGCCACTCCAGGACCATCTTATCCCTGGCCCGTGTCAGCGCAACATACAATAGCCGCCTCGCCCCGATATCCTCGTTTTCCTGAAGTTCGGACAGAAACCGATCATTCGTTTCCGGAGCAGCGAAAGCCGGGGCGTACTCGATCCGGGCATGCTCAAGCAGTCGCGACAACTCGTCGAAGGTACGGTAACCCAGTTCGACCTGGGGTAACCGTGCCTTGATCTCTCGATCAAGTCCACAGACTGCAACCACCGGCCATTCCCGTCCCTTGGAACCATGCCAAGTCGTGAGTACGATCGCGTTCTCATCAAGCACCCGTGGATCCGGCTGCTGATCGCCATCCTTTTCCTCTACCCGAGCGGCCATCCAGGCCAGAAAGGTCTGAATTCCGGAGCCGAAATAACCACCGCTCGCCATGGCTTCTCGGTTGGCGTCCATAAACTCACCCGCTTCCGCCAGCAGACGCAGCAGATTCGCACGAGCCTGCTCCCCGTCTGACCAGAGTGCCACCACGTCGAATAGGCCCAAGGCGCGAATCATGTCCGCAACCAAGGCATAAACGGTTCGCTCAGTCACCCCCTCTGCCAGTTCGTCAAGCCTCGTTAGCAATGGCTCATCAATCCGGCCTTGATCCATCAACTGAGCCAACGCATCCTGAAGACTCAAGGAACCCAACTCGGTTACCGCCAGATACAGCGCTGCGTGGCGATCTGCGGAATTGGCCAGATAAGCCAATGCGTGCCAGGCAATTTGCACAGGCCGCGAGGAAAACCAACCGTCTGCCTGCAGCCGGACGCGCAGTCCCTGCGCCCGAAGCACTTCGGCGTATGTAGCCAACATGGGGTTGGTCGGACAAAGCACCGCCATGTCACCCGCGCGAAGTCGCCGGCGCTTTTTCGTTCTCCGATCCAGAATCTGCTGGTCGTCATCATCAAGCAACGCCTTCAACCGTTCACCCACGGCTACTGCCCGAATGGCGTGCTGACTCTTCCTGGCCTTCGCCGGGAATGACAACACATCGAGTGGTGCCAAGGCGCTATCCTTGCCCTGCGGTTCCAATGCGACGTAGTCTTCGCGAAACAGGCTGATCCCAAGCGCATTGACGAAATCCACCAGCCGGGGTTGAGAGCGCCAGTTTCGCGTCAACGGCCGGGATGCGTGCGGATATTGCCTGATCAGGGCTTCGAACAATCGCGGATCCGCTCCCTGGAATCCCATGATGGCCTGCTTCAGGTCGCCAACCACCATGGTTGGTACGCCGGCCGCTTTCAATTGCCATAACAGGGTGAATTGAATCGGGTTGGTGTCCTGGAACTCATCGACCACCAGACAGTCCACTTGCTGCACCAGCATCCGAAGCACATCGGGGCGCGAACGGAGCAATTGCCCCGTCCTGGTGATCATGTCGCTGTAATCCACCAAACCCGCCTCATGCTTGGCCTCATCGTAGTAAACCAGCACTTCCTGTCCCGCTGACAGGAGGGCCTGCACGTGTGCAATCGCATGGGCCAACGGGCCGGGGTGGCATGGTAGCGCATTGGCTGCTGCGATGACCGCAGACGACAACATGTCATACCTTTCCGGCAGTTCTGTTCCGCGCTTCGACTGGCGCAGCGTACGCAGACCTTTCCAAAGTTTCCAATCCGTGTCCAGGGCATCCCCATCAAGTGCCCGATTCAGATGTTGAAAGTCGTTGAATAACGCGCGGGCAGCGGCGGCACTGGTGCCATACACCGGACCCAGACTTTTGGGGTATGCCTTGAGCAGGACCTTGACGCTTTGCCGTAGGCCATGACTCAGTTCATCGCCATCCGAGGTGGGCCCGTAACGTTCCGAGATATAGGTGGCGGCTTCGGTGGCGTAGCCATCGGTGTAGTCCTGCCATCCCAACGCCCGTAACAGCTCGACGATTCGTAGCAGGTCGTCGCGGAAACTATCCTCAGCACTTTTTTGGGTGACGAAGTCATAACGGTAACCGTAGGCCGCAAGATTGGACATCATCCTGTCCGCCTTGTCCGTACGGGATAAGGCCAAGCGGACCAGAGCATTTTTCTCATCTTCATTGAGCAGTCGAGGCTGAGGTGATGAACCGGCCTCAAAGGCGAATTCGGTCAGCACCCGCAAACCCAAACTATGTATGGTGGAGATATAGGCCTGGTCGAGGCGCAGCGCATCTTGTGCGTGTCCCATGGCCAGCAATGTCGCACGGATCCGTTCCCGCAACTCGGCCGCAGCGGCTTCGGCAAAGGTCACCGCGACGATCCGTTCCGGTGCCACCCAGCCGTCGCGAACCCAGTCCCCCAATTGCTGCTGGATCGTGTGGGTCTTCCCCGAGCCCGCACCGGCAGGAATCACCGTCAAGGCAGGGATGGCCATCGTGCTTCCTCCGCCTCATCCGCCACAGTAAACAAATCGATCAGCGGGCTGTTGCCCAAGGCATAGGGCCTTATCCCAGCTTGTTTCTCGAAAAATTCGGCATCACCCGACCGATTAAGCCGCACCTCGCCACCTTTGACTTCACCAAGCCGCCGCTGAATCAGCGCCATGGCCCGACTGGCCACATCGTTTCCCAGCATCTGCCAACCCGGAACGATACCGGATTCTGGCAGTACCGAATCGGACAAGGAGACCTGATCGTTCAGCATGTAGTATACGATCCCGGTCCGAGCCGCGCTGCGAATCCTGCCTCGCAGCGGTTCGTCTGTGTCATCCTTCAGTCCACCCGTTTCCAACATGGCCCGATAAAGGTTCACCTGGCTATCGTAGCCTTTCGCCATGCGCGGCCGACGACTGGTCGACTTTGAGCGTTTGTAGTCCACGACCAACAGCTGGTCTCCAGGCAAGCCTAGAAGCAGGTCGCTCTGGCCATGAATGGGAATACCAGACCAGATTCCTTGTAGCCAGACCTCGCTGGCGAGGACCTCCGCATCCAATCGAACCAGTACATCATGCCAGGCCCGTGCAGCCTTGATCGTTTCGTTTGTGAAATGCCGTCGTTCAACCAGCCATTGGGAAGAGCGGAGAAATGGAGCCAGCCGGCGACTGGCGCTGTCGAGCAGCGTTTCCACACGCCCCGGAATCTCGTCTGCATCCAGCAGCGCCTCTTCGGGACGAAACAGGTCTTCAAATACCTTGTGCGCCAGCGTCCCCAGCAAGGCCGCGTTGGCCGATTCCGGTGCCCACAGCAAGGGCTCCGCCTTGAGGCGACGCAGCAACCAAGCCAGCCTTGAGACCATCAGCGTCTCTAGACTGCTTGGTGACTCGGGCTTCAACTGACCTTCCCCGTCGAGTCTCAGAGTCAGCAAGTCCCGGTCGAAATTCAGATCCTCTACAAGAAACGTTCGGGAAGGTTGTGGCGAGACAGGGGGCGCCAAGGCGAGATGTCTGATCTGCCCATGATCGTCTACCGAATCCAACTCGAAGAGCCTGTCTTCGGCTGAGTCCGGGCCGGCAAACAACTGGTGCATGAACACCAGGCTCTCCGAAGGCGCTTGTGTTTCGCCTGTCGGGGCATGGCGTGGCACGAGGAAGGTGACCGATTCGCTGACGGCACCGAGTTGCCGTTTGAATCGCAGACGCCGCTCTTCCAGCACTTCCGTAGGGGTGCTGACGGTCAGGCCAGTGCACTCACGAATGGAGACAAAGTCGTCGACCGAGAAAACCGGATCGCTCGTCAGGGCGGAGGGATAATGCCCCTGGGCAAAGCCCAGTACAATCAAGTGCTGCACGGGTCGCCAAATTTCCTGGGATTCGCGCCACACCGTCACACCTTCGCAATTGAAGTCGGGAGATTCCCCCGAGGTCATGAAGCCCGGACTGACGGTTCGACGCAACCCGGTCCAATCGATGGAGGTGGCACTTTCCAGTGCGACTCTGATCTGTTCCACCGCCGCCTTGGCTTGTTGAATATGACCGACGAGTCCCTCATCGGCCCGTAGCAAAGACACGAAATCCCGTAGTGCCTTGACTAAAGAAGCAGGCTCGCTATCGCCGTTTCGCAATAGATTCAGCATGATTCGCCCGTCCCGGTGGGTGGAGGACAACGGGTGCAATCGGTAATCCCCATCCATCACCGCTTGTGCCAGTACCGCCCCTTCTTCACGAGACCAGGGCATCAGTGGCGATGACAAACATACTGCCAGAGCCATGGCGGGTGCAGGCGTTTGCCGACAATACAGAAAATGAAAAACCACCTCAGCGCCCAGATCACGGCGCCAACGCTCCACGGGCAACCCCGAAAGCCCGATGCCACCAAGCGCACACACCTCCTCCAACGCCGTGGCGTACTCGAAACTGTCAGGAATTAACAGGCCGATCTCGGCGGGCTCAAGGTCGGGAGTCTCCATCAGCAGAGTCTGTACCATGCCCGCCGCGACTTCTGCTTCTTGCAGGAAGTCTCGGGTACCGACCCACTGTATCAAGGTGTCAAGCTCACCTTTGTCGGGGACAGAGTCGAACAGCCGCTCCTGGAGGACCCGCAGGCTACTTCCCGGTTCCGCCGCGAAATCACTGCCCAGCATTGCGTTCAGCATCCCGGACAATTCCTCATCGTGATGTTCCTTGGACTGGTCTGCATCCTGATTGAGTTTCTCGACCAGCGCAGTCTGCCATCGGGTCAACCGGGGCATCCCTTCATGGCGATACACCCGAATCGTATGCAGGGCATCATTTGCATCAGCCGCCAGCACCGACTGCATTGCTGACAGTTCCTGTGGCCATTGTCCTTGGAACCACTTGGCTAGACGGAACAGATCTTCAAGGTGTCGCTGTGGTCTTTGAGATAACCCCTTAAAACTGGCAATTTCCCCATTGTCTGAGGGATCGGTCGCCGACACGACCTGGATCAGCGCCGATTTGACGGCTGCGGCGGTGGCCACAGGGGCTACCGAAAGGCTCTCAGTCCAAAAAGCATCTTCGAGTTGTTCCAACGCATGACTGAAGCCTTTGTCGTGATCATCAATCCTTTCCGGGACCAGATAGGCGTGACACGCCCTTACCATCAACTCCGACCAGGTGCCGACGACAATACCCGAACGCGCACTGCGCAAGGCCAAGCGGCGTCGCAGGCGCCGCGCGGCGCCCGAATCGGGTACCAATAGGAATTGAAGAATGTGTTGAGACAATCCGCTCTCTTAACCTGCCAGTTTTCTATTTCAGTTTGTCGAAAAATCGGCTGCAATAGTCGTTTTCACTGTTTACGACCACTTCCAGTCGGACTGTCGCTCGCGTCATTCCGCAAAACAGTACCTTTTCGTCGCGCGTCTGGTGCGCTGTATTCGGATCCACATCCACCAAAATGACAGCAGGTGCCTCTTGCCCCTTGAATCGATAAACGCTGTCGAATAGCAAGTCACCATCTGTCATGACCTGATGTCCGCTCTCATCGTACGTATTGGTATAACGTCGCAAACCTACTCCACCAACCTGATCACATTGGCCGAGCACTGACTTTTGCGCACTGCGACATGAGATCACGACAATCTCATCCGGTCTGAACCCATCATGAATCAATTGCTGAACGATCTTACCGACGATTTTTGGCTGCTCATCGGCATGGGTATAGCCGTGAATACCGACACCCAAACCCGGTAAATCATTCCCCTGATCAAAATCAATGGGCAGTGAGTCCTTAATGAATCGTGCAATCGATTCCGGCGAACGGTAGTTGAGTTTAATACTGTAGCCAACAAACCCATCCAGTGATACGGGTGGCTTGTTGTATAGATTCTGATCGACATCCTCCAGCCAGAGAATGTTCGCGCTTTCACGAAGGAAGAGCTGGATAATCTCAAACCATTCTTGTTCAAAATCCTGACCTTCATCCACAATCAGCGTGTCATATTTGTTCTTATCTTCGATTTTCTGGTCCATGACCTGCTCTAGGACACCTTGCCAGAAGACCGAATCTGTTTTCGTCGACTCAAAGTTCACCCCCTGTCCGACAGATTCCAGAAACTCTTTACAGAATCCATGAAATGTATTGACTGTTCCCGCATTGCCAACACTTTGTATGAACCGCTCGGCCAATGGACGATTAAAACAAATCAGCAATACCGCTCGGTCATCGGCGATCTCACGATCCAAGAACCGCCTGGCGAACAGGCTCTTACCACTGCCCGCCGCCCCCGATATCTTGAGCCGGAAAGGCTCCATCTTGAGATTGATCAAAATATCGGCCAGCGCCCCACTTTGGCGCACGAACCGCTTTTCCTGTGACCCGATATGGGTGTGGATATCGGGCACCAAATCAAATGTTTGATAAAAGAAATTTTCAACTTTTTGGTACCAACCGTCCCGCGTTTTCTGACCGGGTCCCAATAATGTCTGAATTCTTATTGACAACCCATCTTTGGCCGTGGCGTCGACAATACGCTCTGCATTCAGCCCGGCGGCATTGACCTGTTTTATCCGATAGTCAGGACAGTAAATGAGGTAATTCACGACCAGTCTTCGATTTTTACCATGCAGGCGATTGAATTTTTCCCGCACCTTGTTAATGGACCGATGAATCTGTTGAGCCACATCCTTCTCGTCAGTTCCATATCGCTTGACGAGTCTCTCGTTGATTTCTTCCAGAGGGCCATTCTTCTGTTCGACGAACAGGACTTCTCCAGACCGATTCAGCACAACGAAATCAATTTCACCAAACTGCGTCCGGGATTCATACTCCCGTGACCAATGCACCCCATGGAAAACCGTAAAATCATTGGAAAGCTCTGCCTTTAGCATTCGCAACACCTTGAGTTCGGCGTTGCGAGCCCCGGACAGGGCTAGGCGGGACAGGTCAGATGGAACGGTGTAGGCCATATGACCTCTCTAGGTTGTTGTCCTAGAATCCGAGCGAACCGACTCGACCGATGTCAAATCATAGCGGGTGGTTCTGCCACCGCCTGATAACGCGGTAATAATTCCCTTGGCCACCAGATCTGAAAGGTCAAGACTCGCTGTTCGATTGGGACACTGGGTGATCGCTTCATATTTCTTGGTCGTGATTCCCCCATCGAAGCTCTGACGACCTTCCGAAAATACCCACCATATCATCTTGGCTTGCCGGTCATTCAATTGATCACCGCAGGTGGCATAGAAACGTGTCTTGAACAACACAAAGTCCACTTCTTCCTAGGCGATAGCCTGTGCCTTGATAACTCGATCCGCAAAGTAATCAAGCCAGTCATTCGCATCCAAGCTGCTACGGCTCGCTTTCTCCATTTGCAGATAATAGAACTGGTTGTCTTCCCTTATCACCATGGAGCGACATGCGGTGGTCGGACCGCCCAGCGACTGCGACAGGGCATGGTCAGAGATCGCCCGGCCAACGCGTCCATTCTCATCATCAAATGGATGAATCGTCCCAAACCAGAGATGGGCAATCCCTGCTCGTGCCCGCCCGGACATCATCTGGTCGTCATGCATTGGGTAGGGCTGGTTGTACCAGTTCTTGAACCGCACCATGTCTTCTGGCACTTGGGTCGCTGGCGGAGCTGTATAGTGCACAGTTTGTCGACCGTACGGACCACTCACGACCTGCATGGGCGGAACGGTCGTTGCGATATGGACCCCGTAGAATATCAGTGCAGCGCTGCTCTGGAACCGCCATGGATTGCCACTCCCCTAACCAGTCATATGTCAAGGAGGCTTGCCAATGCTGGCGCACACTCACCAGCAGCGCAGCCGCTCCGGTCGCTTTCTGGTCCGGGTTGTCCGACAGGGTTTCGGATGTCATCCAGGAAAGCAGAGATGATCGGACCGATTCTCTATCCAACTCGTCGCCTTCAATAGCACGGGTTTTGATCGCCTCTGACAACATCAAATACATCGTGGCATCCTTTTGGGACTCCACCGGCAGGACTGCAAAGCAGCCAGTTAGACGTTCTGATTTCAGGCAAAATTCGAATTGCCGATTTTCGACCGGGCGCTCGTCATGGCGAAAATCGGGCCAGTCAGATAGTGGCCATCTCCATCTCATAGCGTGATTCTAGCACTTAATCACGCCCCTCGTACCACTCTGAAGTGCAACCATTAGCCCCGTCTCCGGATCGCTTGAGTTAGGCGGATGGCAGCGGGCCAGAGGATGGCAGACCCTCTCAGTTGACCAATCAACGGAGAAGGGCCATGCCGACTGGCGACCACCCACTGACCCACTTGGAAAGGTCGCAGATTGCCGCGCAACTCGGACGGGACATCTTTATCCCAGCCAGCATGAATGACTCTCAAATCGCCAAGATCTAGCCAGAGCAGCAAGGTCTTGAGCCAGTTAATGGTATCTTCATAAGCAGCAGGGGAGCCTTGGTAGGCATCAAGGAATGCTTGATGCTGTCCTGTATTCTTCTCAGAATACGGCCTGAGGCAACCTTCTCCTTCGTGGTCGGCGATGTAATACGCAATTGCATTGAACTCATGGTTACCCATCACACTGCGAGTGCATTTCCAGAATCGATCATCGCTCTCGCAATATCGATCACCTCACGCTGGTAATTGCCACGATCGATAAAATCACCCAGGAAGATTACTTTGCGCGAAGGATGACGATAGATGCCGGATTGGTTCTCATACCCAAGCTTGGTCAGAATCGATCCCAGGCTTTGGCTATGCCCGTATATATCGCCAATGATGTCATAACTCATATCAGTCTATCGCGCATAAGTAAGATGCGCCCTTAAGTTCTTAAAGTTTTCCAACGAATGGCGTTTCTTCCATCTTGCTCTTTTCAAGCTGACCACGAAGCATTTGCTGAGCTCGGGGCAGTTCGAATCGCTGATCATGATTTCTACTGCAGGGTTCATTCATTCGCTCCTGAAAATAGCTTGGGTATTTCCCCATCATCGCTTTGGTCACGTCCCGGGTTTGTTTAAGCTCCTTCACGAGATCAGTCTTCTGGGTCGCAGCCAGATTCAATGATGTGGCGAGGTTCTGTGAGATAACACGGTCCGAAATTCCAAGCTCATAAAGGGCAATGGTGGTTTCTGTTGGTAGACCATATTTAAGGCGCTTTTGAAAAACCTGCAGACGGTCGACTAGGTCTCCGGCGCCATCTTGGCCAAGCGTTCCAATGAATTTACACAATGCGCCTACCAGCAGTTCGCCGTCATAAGCGAGCGTTCCTTCACAGACGTCAACAACATGATCGATCTTGAACTCCCGCCTTCGTGTGCCCCATATCATTTTCACTTTGTGCTGACGGATGATTTCCAGTAAGTCTCTGAAAGGCAGACCACTGATCCATCCAAGCGCGATTTCCTCAAGCACCTCCGGTTTATCGAACTTTGTGAATATACCGCTGCTGATATGCCGGGTGATTAAGGGCCAAACAAGGTCCAGCGTCTCTGTTTCATCAACAATCGAAAGCAGGCACTCAGCGTTCGCCTGAACCCATTCCTCAATGGCTTGGGCATCCTGAACACCATAAAGTGTTCTGCCGTAGATTATACGGCGAGCCGGATCGGCGATATTTGCGGAGATGTTCCCAGCGAGAAGCTGAAACAACTCGTGGATATGCTCCTTTTTCTGATCATTGGCCAGGAAGAATGCAAGCGTCCCTTCGGCCAAGCGGGACACATCAGCCTCTGAAAGACCATCATCCTTCTCATCCCAATGCGACCCCACTTCCAGTCTGAAGTGCAACACTTACCCCGTCCGGCCGAGCGAACCCACTCCCGTGGGTCACGAGAATCCCGAATCAGCGAGGGGTGACCAGCTTCAAAGGAGGGCCGCGGCGGTGAAGACCTCTTGAGAGGTCCAAACCCCCAGTCCCTTCCGGGACCGGCAGTTGATCCGATCTTCCACCACCCGGACCTGATACGCTATCACCTAGCGGAAGTCCGTCCCTTTCAGGAAGTCTTGGCGTATCAGGCCGTTGGTGTGCTCGTTTAGACCCCGCTCCTAGGAATGGTCGGGGGTGGCGAAGTCAAAGCCCATCTCCAACGCTTCGGCGGTCTGCTGGTGTTCAGCGAATTCCTTGCCATGGTCCGCTGTGCCGGTATGCACCCGGTCCTAAATCGGCTCCAAACACTGCACGATGTCCCCGGTCGTTGCTCGCTGTTCCAGGCCACCCGGGTGAAGGCGGGCGGGTTACCCCGCGGATGGAGACAGTGACGCGGATGGTTCTTGGGTTCCACATGCCGGACTGGGAGACGCTGTACCGGCCATCGCGTTCGAGCACCGCCAGCCTGATCTGGAGTCCTTCGACACATCCTGACCCGGTGTCGTGACCGAGTGGGTGACCGGCCGGTTCTTCAGGAAAACCCATGGCCAATCGTCAGTCCGGCCAACCGCCGGAGGGGGCGCATTGTCCACACTCCCCGCAGGTCGCTAGTCCTCATCCTATCCCTTCCCGGGCCTGAGATCCTTGGCGGGAATTGCTGGGAAGCGCTCAAATATATTGATACGACTAGATCTTTTGATTTACAATTTAAACTATAAATTGTTTTCTGTAAACCCCAAGTGATATTAAAGGGATAATAATGTTTGGAGATCGGTTAAGGCTCGCCAGAAAGAAGGCCGGATACTCCTTGCGAGACTTGGCAAAGGCACTAGAGAAAGCGGTTTCGGCGCAAGCGATCGGAAAATACGAGCGCGGCGAAATGATGCCGAGTTCAGGTGTTTTGCTGCGCCTGACGAAGCTTCTGGATGTATCAATCGAATACCTGCTTAGTGATCAGCTTGAGGAACTTGAAGCTGTCGAGTTTCGCAAGCTGTCCAGAGCGAGTGCGAGAGACCGCGCAAAAGTCGAGGCAACCGTCATCGACCGCTTGCAAAGATACCTTGCAGTCGAGGAAATCCTGGATGTCGACAGTGGCGCATGGAAGGAGCCTTGATGCGGGAATCGCCGTCTCGACCAGGAAGGTGACGGTGAAACGCTCTCCGAAGACTTGCGCAAAGAATGGAAGCTGGGGCTGGACCCTATCCCCAACATGACTGCCCTGCTGGAGGATCAGGGGATTAAAGTACTTGTGATTCCTCTGCCGGACAAGGTTTCCGGCTTGACCTGCCTTGTTCGCCGACCACGGCACAAAAAGAAGATCCCAGTCATTATCGTCAATCAGGCTATTTCGCTTGAACGACGCAGACTCACGCTTGCACATGAGTTGGCCCATCGACTGCTTGACGAAGTATCGCCTGTGGACCACGAGAAAGCGTCGAACGTATTTGCCGGCGCTTTCCTCATTCCGCAGGAGCACCTTGTCAGAGAAATCGGACGACATCGCAATGCGCTTGGCTACAACGAACTCATCCAACTAAAACGCCTGTATCGTGTGAGCGCCGCTGCATTGCTTGTACGCTTGAAGCAAATCGGCGTCATCGACAGTTCTACTCTTGCGTATGCTTTTCAGACGGTTGCTAGAAAGTGGAGAAAAACCGAACCCGTCCCAATGGAAGGGCCCGGCAGTGAGGGAACATTTGAACTTCCTCGGCGTTTTGAAAGGCTTTGCTATCGAGCTTTGGCGGAAGGGCTGATTTCATTGGGCAAGGCAACTGAATTGCTACAGCAGCCCGTACCAATAATCGAAGAAGGATTAAAGGGGCCCGCTGAGTGCAATGCGGATAGTCGTCAGTGATACATCATGTATGATCGATCTTCGAAAGGTGTCCCTGCTGGAGGATTTCCGGCGTCTGCCCTATTCGTTCGTCATGCCCGACGTTCTGTTCGAAGATGAGTGGCTATGCATCAGTGATGGCGAAAAGATTTCTCTGCGACGGCGTGGACTGGAGGTCCGCGAATTGCCGGGACTTCGGTTACAAGAGCACAACGATATTTCAACGAACACAATCGGCTGAAATTGAATGACTGTTTCGCGTTGACTCTCGTCGAAGACATTGAAGACAGCATCCTGCTAACAGGAGACGGACCGCTTCGAGACATATCCAGCGGCAATGGGGTAGAAGTTCGTGGTGTACTGTGGATTACAGATGAACTAGAGAAGCATGATATCGTCCCACTGCCCCGGCTCTATGACGCCCTGCTACTTTTCCACGATGATGATCTTGTCTTTCTCCCCAGAAACGAAATCATGCGGCGTCTTCGAAGACTGGAGAAATTTCTCTGATGGAAATATGGGAGTTCCATCGCTTTTTCTTACCTCACTTCCATTCCGAAGTGCCATACTCGCCGCACTCCCGGTAATGAGGGCATCGCCCGAATGGACACAGCGCCGTGCCGACCGATAAGTTCGGCGCTCGCGGGCAATCGGACCGACGGAGCGGCCGCGTGGCTCGGCGACCGGCCGCAGTGGTCGACCCGTGGACTTGAGCGCGAACATCAGGCGACTCGACCAGGTGTCGCACTTCGGAGTTGCATGGGGACTTGAACACCAAGGAATGTTTCCCGATTTCATACTCACGGCTTGGACCGTCGGAGAGGTAAATCCAACGCCCCGGAACTTGGGTGGAGAGACCCAGCAGGTTTAGAGCCGCATCGCCGGCAGGTTGAATGCGCCAGTTGAATTTGCGAGCCAACGCATGAGCCACTTGGTCGAGATCCGGGCTCAATTGACGGTCCAGTAGTGCGCTATAGCGAGGATAGTCGTAGACCCCTCGACAGACACGGCGAATCTTGCCAGCCTTGGTCAGGCTGGAGAGTGCCCGATGGAGATTGACCTCATCAAATTCGGCCACAAAGTCGGTCTTGGTAAAGGCCCAACCCCTACCACGGCCATATATCCGTGAAATAACTTTGTTTTCAATACTTTGAGACATTTTCGAATACTTCTTTTTTCAGATAAACCGTATTGTTTTTCTGAAACAGGAGCGTAGCAGACCCACAGCACTCAGTGCAGTCTGATGACGCCGCATCCTGAGCAAAAGCTTCCCTGGGCAGCCCTACCCAGCCCTCGCTTGGGGAAACGCCAGCCGCTGGCGGCATAAGAGCGCTCCGCTTTTCCGCCAACAGACTGGAGACCAAGGCGCAGGTCAGTGCATCCTCCCAGTCTGCATGACTGAGTGCGGAGTCTGGTCGGTGCAGAGTCTGAATGGTTTCTGATCGTTTGCAGGCCAGAGGATACGCCTCAATGGCGGCTAGATTCTTGCCGTTACTCCAGACACCGCACTCCACTATCGTCGGCACAAAACGCGCAAGGATGTGCATCCCCTTCGTGACCTGGGAGCCGATCATATCTTTAATGCCAGATATGGATTGACCATGCTGATGCCGGTCTTGAAGTGGAATGACCGGGTTTCGACCCCGCCTTCGTGAACTAAAGTCTTCGCGGTCTGCGAAGCCTTCGATAAGAATGTGCAGCTTCCGACCCGGCATTTCGTTTTATTTTTTTCCTGTTTGACGGCGTTCGATTGCCCTAATCAGTAAAGAAGAAGTGATTTTCGCTTTATGATTCAGTACCACTTCTTTTGCAGCATCTTCACAGGCCCGGGTTATCTCGGCCAAACTTAGGTTGTTTGCCGCTGCACTTATTTCACTCCATGCCAATTGGTCTGTATAGAACATAGACAGTCGATTTTCGACAAGGTGCTTTATTTGTTCTTGACTAGGCCTCTCAAAGCGAATGATATCATCAAAACGGCGATAGAGCGCTTTGTCTAATAACTCAGGATGATTCGTGGCTGCAACGATGATGCTTTCCGAGGCGTCTTGTTCAACAAATAGGAGAAAAGAATTCAGTACTCGCCTGATTTCTCCCACATCATTCTGCGCACCCCGCTGGGTACCGATCGCATCGAACTCATCAAATAGATAAACGGCTCTTGTTTGCTTGATATAGTCGAAAATCAAACGGAATTTTGCCGCCGCTTCTCCCATGAAACGAGTAGTCAAACTATCTAGAACCACTGTATAGAGAGGTAGCTTGATCTCCGTAGCTAGAGCTGCCGCAGACATGGTTTTCCCCGTGCCAGGCGGGCCAGTGAATAACAACTTACGGCGAGGAAGAAGACCAAACTGAGACAATTTGTCCTTTTGCCGCTGTTCGAGCAGGACTTGCTCCAAACGAGTGCTGATGTCCACCGACAGAACCAGTTCATTTTTTCGAACGAAAGCCGGAGTCAAATCCAGCAAGCCTTTCAGCTCGCCTACTAGCTGTTTCTTCAGCGGAGTGGGGCTTTGTGCCGCGATACCTAATTTTGAAGTCCTTTGGGAACTCTCCACTAAGGCCTTTAGCTCATTAGCGAGCTTATGGTGGCCTTGACGTGCTTCTTTTGCGGCAACTTGCAAGGCAATAGAGTAGAACCGCTGATCATCTCGATCCGCGTGGCTCTTTAAAAGCGCCTTGATTTGTTCAGCCGTTGCCATGTTTCAGTCTCCCCTCCTAATCTGTCATAATAGCTGGTTTGCTCACCAAAATGAATAATTACTTCATCCTCTTAGGTAATTCTTTAGCTACCAGAGAACGACGTTTCGTCAAGCTCTTTAGACGTTGCCACCGGCCCATATTCACAGCATCAACTGACCATGTACCTGGCCTTGTTCTTCCCGATCCCTCTTCCTTCTGAGAGTGAACGGCAGCAACCCCCTCTTCCTTCTCACCTTCACCAGCACCGTTTGAAGACCCATATTGTTTTACGGCTATGCATCTCCTAAGCCCATAGTTAGTGTCCGCCAGGAACTATCAAGATATTGATTTCATGTGCCCCCCACTTCAGACTGGAAGTGGGGCCCGATTTGGCCCCGTTTCAGGTCAATCTTCGTAGAACAAGAGGAGAAAATTGCGATGGAAAAACAAATTGTTATCGGGAAAAATGGCGTTTTCTGCCAAGCACTAAATACACCCATATCGAGGGATAGCGTTGTCTCGTTACGGCTGTAACGGAGTTGACGTGTCACGCTGACGGTGTTGGCCGCGAACCGTTCCGCCGTCTTCACATTACCCGGCGTCGGCGTGCCGTAGAAAAAGATCCACATGGACTTGGCCGTGCTTGATGGCGCCGCGCAGCACCTCTACCAGGCCGCGCTTGGCGATCTCTCCCTGCAGACGGTGCAGAAATTGAGGGCGTTTAGGGCCTTCCTGCCCTATACTCAAATCATCCAACGTGTCGGGTTGTGTCACGGTCAGGAATTCCAACAGCTTGCCCCAATCAACCGCATGTTCACGATCGTAGTCCCTTGGGTCTCCCTGCTGGTAACCTACATCATTCACCAGAGAGGCGACGATGATAGATTCCAAACCCTTTTCACTGGTGTCTGTTTGGTTTCATGTGCTCCCTTGCGGCTAATGTGGGTTAACCCAGCCCTTTTGCGACAACACATCGACAGCAAGACCAATCTGGCGCGGGGTGAATTGCAGCTTGCGCTCATTCCAGGCATGAATACGGCGAACCACTTCTTCCACAGTGTCGGCCTGTTCATGCTTCATCACCCAGTGCACAGTGGCTAGCAACTCCAGCCCGAAGGGAGATTCAAAGCCCTCTACCAATTTTGTGACTTGTTCAATTCGTTGCCTGGTCTCAGCGTGCTCACTAATGAATTCGGCAGCATCCTCTATAGCTCCCGGCACAAGCTGAAGTGGCTTGTCCGGCGCGTCTCCGCCATCGGCATAGCCGGAAACCAGATGTCCCTCAATGGCATTCAAAACATGCCGAAGATTCTCGGCATAGGGTCCATAAGGAGCTTTCTGATAACGGAGCTTTAACGGTTCACCCGCTTCCTGCATGAAGTACATCAGCTTGTGAACTTCAAGCAGCGTTATAAATGGATCGAGTAGTCCACTCAAATAGCGGTGCATCAACTCTACAAGCGCCGCCCGGCCCGGAGTCATGTTGGGTACTTCCCTGTTATGCACCATCTTTTCAGCCGCTGGCGCACCCTTGGGCTCATAGATAATGATGCGGACGTTGTCCATATCGGCAAGCGCCCGCTCAATGCGTTGCCTTACTTCCGCCCAATCCAATCCACCCAGTCCACTACCCAGCGGCGGAATAGCAATAGAGCGAATACCTCGCGTCTTGATCTCTGTAGCAAGTGCTTCAAGGCCTGATTCGATATCCGCTATACGGCTCTTGCCCCGCCAATGACGCTTGGTGGGAAAGTTGATGACGTACCGGGGGTTGGTCAAGCCGCCCACATCGAAAACGAACATGCGCCCTGGCTGGACTTCCTCTCGCTTACAGGCAACAGCATAGGCCTTGAAGTTATCCGGGAAGGCCTTTTTGAACTGAAGTGCAATCCCGCGCCCCATCACGCCGACACAATTCACGGTATTGATGATCGCCTCGGCGTCTTCGGTGAGGATATTGCCTGTCTTATATTCAATCATTATAGAATCCCCCTCAATAATACCATTCGGTCTTAATCTCGAACTGCGGTTTATGGGCGCTATCAGTTAGTGCATGGACCACCTGGTAATATGTCGCATTGGTACGCACGCCAATACGTTCAACCAGACTCCATGGGAAACTAGTTTCTACCAGAAACTCCGCCTGCTTACCTTCTTTGACTATAGGTGAAATTCCTACTCCTCTCCAACGATTGGCTCCGACTGCATCCCAATTAACTTCATTCAATTGGGCCAGATCACAACGATCTTCGAAAAAATAAGAACCCGCATTCGAGAGTGTAAAAGCCCAACGTCGATCGTTCGCATCGGCCCATGCAACGGCCGCCTGAAGATCGAACTCCAGATGCACGATTGAGCCTTGGCCACCATGATAGGTAAGCTCGGGATGATTAGCTTGATAAATCAGGTAAAGCATGATCGAGCGGGGACAAAAATAGAAAGGTACACACTCGCCCACATATAACCCAAGATGACTATCCAGGGTCAGTTCATTGAGGCGTCTTGCTTTGATAGTGCTCATTCCTATCGTCGTTCCCAGCCCCGAATACTTCACAATCTCTGCATCACACCACAGCCCATCACTTTGAATAATTGATGGCAGTCTATCCACATGCACGATGTGGTAGATCTTGGGTTGTGCGGGGACTGTCATGTCTCAGCCTCCGATTCGGCCTCGTCTTCGATCAGTTCTTCGTTGTCTCTCACATCGGCATCCAGCGCCAGCAGCTCGTCCTCGGCAACCTCCGGCACTTCGATGCCACGCACATCGACCTGGCCGGTGACTATATCGGAAATCAGCCGGGTGCGATATTCGCGCATCAGTTCAGTTCGACTTCGCGTTGAGCGCGGGATATGGCCTGGTCGATCTCGGCCGACTTTTCCTGGATGTGTTCTAGAATTTCCAGTTGCTCGTCCGCAGATGGATACGCAAACTTGAGATTGTCTGCCATCATCTGGCCCACCGCAATCCGCTTAACTCAAACGATCAGGCGACGGAGCTAAGTGTTGCACTTCAGAGTGGCACGGGAGATATTTTATATGCTGTTTGATGCCTGCAGGTGCCAGACGTGGAATCATTCCCACTCGATGGTCGCCGGAGGCTTTCCAGAAATATCGTAAGTCACCCGGCTAATTCCCCGGACTTCATTGATGATCCGGCTGGAAATGGTGGACAGTATCTCATAGGGTAAATGGGCCCAGTTCGCTGTCATGAAATCCACCGTTTCGACAGCACGCAGGGCGATCACATATTCATAGGCACGATTGTCGCCGACCACCCCCACAGACTGAACGGGAAGAAAGACCGCAAAGGCTTGGCTGATCTGGTCATAGAGGTCGTTTTTTTCCAGTTCCTCAATGAAGATATGATCGGCCTTGCGCAGGATATCGGCATACTCCTTTTTCACTTCACCGAGAATCCGAACACCGAGACCCGGACCGGGGAATGGATGACGATATACCATCCATTTGGGCAACCCCAGATCCATACCAATCCGTCGTACCTCATCCTTGAACAGTTCCCTTAGCGGTTCAAGAAGTCGCAGTTCCATGGTGTCCGGAAGCCCCCCCACATTGTGATGGGACTTGATGACCCTCGCTTGACCATGTTGACTGCCGGCAGACTCGATGACATCTGGATAAATAGTCCCCTGAGCCAACCAACGGGCACCTCGAAAGCGGGTGGCCTCGCGCTCGAAAATTTCGACGAACAGATTTCCGATGATCTTGCGCTTAACTTCCGGATCTGTGACACCGGTCAGTCGTTCAAGGAACTCTTCTTCGGCATCGACCCTGTCGACACGTACCCCCAAATGTTGGGCAAACGTATCCATGACCTGTTCGCCCTCATGCAGTCGAAGAAGTCCGGTGTCAACAAAAATACAGATCAATTGATCTCCAATGGCCTGATGCAACAGCGTGGCGAGGACGGAAGAGTCCACCCCCCCCGAAATACCCAAAATGACTTCATCTCGACCCACCACATCACGTGTCTCCCGCAGAATGGATCGAATAATGTTTGCCGGCACCCAATCCGAGGCACAACCACAGATGTCATGGACAAACCGAGACAGGATATCCCGGCCTTCTGGAGTATGGGTGACCTCGGGATGAAACTGCACTCCATAGTATTGACGTTCATCATCGGCAACAGCGGCGTATGGCGAACTGGCACTGACAGCGACCACTTCAAAGCCAGCCGGCAATTCAATCACCCGATCCCCGTGGCTCATCCAAACATCAAGGCGCCTGTCGGACTCACCCAACAGTCGACACGGTCGAATTGTCTTGACCTCAGCATGACCATATTCCTGGCAATCCGCATTTTCCACCTGCCCCCCCAGTTGGGTGACCAGCGTCTGCATCCCGTAGCATATGCCGAGGAGGGGTAATCCGGTCTGAAGCAGAAATTCCGGCACCGACGGCATTCCCTCTTCATAGGCCGACTCGGGCCCACCGGAGAGAATCACTCCCTTCGGCCGAAACTCCCCGATGACCGAGTCATCCACGTTCCATGGATGGATTTCACAATACACCCCACATTCACGAACGACCCGCCCGATCAGTTGGGTATACTGTGCCCCGAAATCCAGGATCAATATCTGGTCCTGGTGCAGGTTCTGGGAATCAGGCATACCTTAAAATAAGTCAGGACGAAAGAAGAGGAACCGGCCCGTCCAAACGAGTTGCGGGCACGGGCTATCGGTGGTAGTTCGGTGCCTCTTTGACAATCGAGACATCATGCACATGGCTTTCGGCGATCCCTGCGTTGGTGATGCGAACCAATCTGACCTGGCCCCGCATGCTATCGATAGAGTGATGTCCGGTATACCCCATACTGGCCCGTAACCCCCCCATCAACTGATGAATGATGTGCGTCATGGGGCCCTTGTACGGCACTCGCCCTTCAATCCCCTCCGGCACCAGTTTGTCGGCACTGTCGACACTGTCCTGAAAGTAACGGTCCCGGGAACCTTTTTGCATCGCACCCAAGGAACCCATGCCACGGTAGGACTTATAGGAACGGCCTTGGTATATCTCAATGTCCCCGGGGGATTCATCCGTGCCGGCCAGCATACTTCCGACCATGACCGATGAGGCACCCACCGCAATGCTCTTCGCAATATCGCCGGAATAACGGATTCCCCCATCGGCGATAACCGGCACATCGGTCCCTTCCAAGGCCTTTGCCACTTCCATAATGGCGTGAACCTGTGGAACCCCGACCCCGGCGACCATACGGGTGGTACAGATCGAACCGGGTCCAATACCGACCTTGACACCATCGGCCCCCGCCTCCAGAAGATCCAGTGCGGCTTCCCGAGTGGCAATATTGCCGCCGATCACCTCGACATCATATGCTTGCTTGATTTGTGTCACTCGTTCAAGCACATCGCGTGAATGACCATGGGCCGTATCAACGACAATCGCATCCACACCAGCATCCACCAACCTCTCGACCCGTTCATCCGCATCCTGACCGACGCCGACGGCCGCGGCGGCCAACAGCCGACCAAAGCTGTCCCGACAGGCATTAGGGTGATCACTGGATTTTTGTATATCTTTCACCGTCACCAACCCGACCAGATCTCCCTTGTCGTCCACGACCAGAACTTTCTCAATCCGATGCTGATGCAGCAGTCGCTCAATCTCATCCGGTGAGGCCCCTTCCTGCACGGTGACCAGATCGGATTGCTGAGTCATCACCTGCTCGACGGGAGTGTCCATGTTGCGCTCGAATCGCAGGTCCCGACTAGTGACAATCCCGATAGGTTGTTGGCCACTGATCACTGGGACTCCCGAAATGGCATGCTTTCTCATCAGGGCGAGCACATCGCGGACCCGGGCCGACAGGTCGACTGTTACCGGATCCGTGATGACACCGCTTTCATATTTTTTGACTTGGGTCACTTCCTGTGCCTGTAATTTCGGCGGGCAGTTGCGATGGATCACGCCGACTCCACCGGCTTGCGCCAGACAGATAGCCGCACGTGCACCGGTCACGGTGTCCATGGCGGCTGAAAGGAGGGGTATGTTGAGCGACAGCCTGCGGGTAAATCGCGTGCTGAGATCCGCGTCCCGGGGCAAGATATCCGATTTGGCAGGGACGAGCAGAATGTCGTCGAAGGTCAGTGCAGTCAGTATAGGTTCCATCGAAAGATTATACAGGAACCGGTGATTCCACTGGAATACCCTAGATGGGTTCATGCCAGATTCTTCGCCTCTGCAATATCATCCTGGCCGATATTTCTCTTCGGGCCAGATATCCAGCCGGATTCACCCTCATCAATCGCAAACCGGCACGATGCATCCGAAAGCGGCTTGATTCGAGACAACCGACGCTGATATAAATCCGGCATGACTCCATCAACCTCCGGAGGCAGGAGGGATTTTGCCTAGGCACTTTGAATCAATTACTCCAAGCTCTGCGCGCCGCTGGTGAGTCGACCCGACTCAGGATTCTGGCTGCGCTTAAGCAAAGTGAACTCACGGTCAGTGAACTGACCTATATCCTGGACCAGAGCCAACCCAGGGTGAGCCGACATCTGAAATTGCTGTGTGATTCTGGTCTGCTGGAACGGTACCAGGAGGGCGCCTGGGTGTTTCATAGAGTGTCCGACCGAACCGACATGCGAAACATCACGGATGGGATCGTGAATCTCATTGATCTCACCGACCTCGCCCTCCAAAGAGACCAGAAGAAACTGCGCGACATTCGGGCGGAAAAAACCCGACGCGCTGATCAATACTTCAGCGAACATGCCGAGGAATGGGATACCATTCGCTCACTCATCGTATCTGATACGGCGGTCGAAAATCGCCTCTTGCAATTCGCCAAACGACCCCCCGCTGAGCTCTTTCTGGATCTCGGCACCGGAACCGGTCGCATTTTGGAAATCTTCAGCTCGCAAATCCGCAAGGGAGTGGGCTACGATCTCAGTCGGGCCATGCTCAGTGTGGCCCGCAGCAAGCTTGAAAATGCCGGCATCCACAACTGCGCGGTTCGCCGGAGCGATATCTGCAACATCGACTTGCCAAACGATTGCGCCGACCTCATCACGATCCACCAAGTACTGCATTATTGCGACCAACCGGACAAGGCGATCGGGGAAGCAGGTCGGCTGCTCCATCCCGGCGGTCAACTCTTGATCGTGGATTTCCTGCCTCACGACATGGAATTCCTGCGAGAACTCCATGCACACCAGCGCTTGGGATTTGCACCTGACACCATCTCGAACTGGTGCGAAATCCATGATCTGACAGTTTCCCGTCACGAGACCCTGACTCATCATGCACCGGGTGGACAGCCGACATTGACTGTGGGAGTGTGGGAAATTGTCAAACAAAATGGCCCCCGGAGCCCACAGAATGGTTCACAATAGGCTGAACCGGCTTAAGTGGGTTTTATCTCAAGGAAATTCGTGTATGATTCCAATGAAGTCTGTGGACAAACAGTCACCGTTCATTCCGATCACATCCTCTACGGTAACCGGATCAATGATGAATGACCAAATCCTGTCTTGTCTGGATATCCCAAAGGAAACATCGCATTGAAGAATCTTTTGAGTGGTTTATCTTTTTTCTCGGCCTGCCGGCAGTGGATTCATCCGGTGAGCCTGATCTTGGCCTTCACCTGGGGGCTTTCTCCCGGGATAGCACTGGCCACGGAAATCATCGGCCAGACGGAGAAAGAAGATCCGGTCAGTACGACAAAGCAGGAAACGACACTGAAGGTCATCAATTATCTGATCAGCAAATCACACTACCGATCCGTGGACCTGGATGATGAATTTTCCGCGAGGGTTCTGGTCGAGTATCTTGATCAACTGGATCCCACCAAGAGCTTTTTCCTGGCTGAAGATATCGAGCAGTTCTATCGTTTTGAAGATCGCATGGATGACTTCATCCAGCAAGGCAATCTGCAGCCAGCGTTCCTCATCTACAAAATTTATCGTAACCGAGTCGATCAGATTGTGGATTATGCGACGAAGCGGCTAAAGCAACCGTTTGATTTCAGCAGGCACGAGGAATTTGCTCTGGATCGTCAACAGGCCGACTGGCCCGAGGCCAAGGAAGAGTTGCAGGATATCTGGCGCAAGCGAATCAAAAACGACATGCTCAATCTGCGTCTGACTGGAAAAGATCACGACGAGATTCTGGAAACGCTGGAAAGTCGATACTTTCATATCTCCCGACGAACAAACCAGCTTGAGTCTGAAGACATCTTCCAGATCTTCACCAACGCTTATGTCAATTCCATTGAGCCCCATACCAGCTACTACTCCCCAAGAGCGACCGAGAACTTCAAGATCAACATGCGATTGTCCCTGGAAGGTATTGGGGCAGTGCTGCAGAACGACAATGAATATACGCAAATCCGACGTGTCGTTCCGGGCGGTCCTGCCGATCTGAGTGGCGAGCTGCAGTCGAAAGATCGGATCCTTGGTGTCGGCCAAGGAGATGAAGACATTGTGGATGTGATCGGCTGGAGGCTGGATGATGTCGTCGGCCTCATCCGGGGTCCAAAAAATTCCATCGTGCGGCTTCAGATCCTACCCGGAGAATCCGGCCTGAATGGCAAAACACGAATCATCTCCCTGGTCCGGGATGAGATCCGGTTAGAGGAACAAGCCGCCCGAAAAGAAGTGCTGACCGTGGAGACCCACCACCATACCGCCCAGATCGGACTGATCCAGCTTCCCTCTTTTTACATTGATTTTGAGGGCATGTACAACGGGGATCCGGAATACCGAAGTACGACCCGTGATGTCCGCCGACTGTTGAAGGAATTCCAAACGGAAGATATCAGTGGTCTAGTTATTGACCTGCGTGGCAATGGGGGGGGCTCTCTGAGAGAAGCGATCGAACTGACCGGCCTGTTCATTCATCAGGGCCCCGTGGTCCAGGTGAAAAGTTCCAATGGAAAAATCAAGGTCGATCAGGACCCGGATCCGGAAATTGTCTATGACGGTCCCCTGGCGGTGCTGGTGGACGGTTACAGTGCTTCCGCATCCGAGATCTTTGCCGGGGCCATCCAAGACTACCATCGCGGCCTCATCATCGGTGAACCAACCTTTGGCAAAGGCACGGTGCAAAACCTGTTTGATCTGGAGCGGTTTGTCAAAAGCGAGGGGGATTTGGGGCAACTCAAGCTGACCATTGCCCAGTTTTTCCGTGTGAATGGTGACAGCACCCAGTTCCGTGGCGTGACTCCTGACTTCATTTTAATGACCACGGACGAAGATTTTGGTGAGCGCTCCTTTGACCATGCGATTCCATGGCAGCAAATCCGCAAGACCACTTACACGCCGTTTGGGGTGACCGATGACTCCAGGAAAAGGGTGCTGGAAATGACAAGGCAGGTCCATCAACAACGAATCGCAGAGGATCCTGAGTTTCGTTACTACAACGAAACTTCCCGGATAAACCAGCAGCAACGTCAACTAAAAACCGTCTCCTTGCACGAAGCCACCCGCAGCCAGGAGCGTACGGCACTAAACAATCAACGAATCCAGCTGGAAAACCGGAAGCGCCGGGCCTTGGGGGAACGCCCTATCTTGAGCATTGACGCATTGGGGGAACTGGATACAGAGTACGAAGAACAGGCGGGGACCGAACGACGCGCAGACTTCTTCGCGAAGGAATCGGCTCGGATACTCAGTGACTATGTGTATTTTTCCCGGATACACCCGTCAGGACAAGGCAGTATTGTGGCCAAACACTCCACCACTCACTAATCCGCCTCCAAGCTCTCGTTGGCTCACGTTCACAGTTAACCGATTCCCTCAATTTGTCATTTCATTCGTGTTGTCAATGCCATGGCCAACAGGCGATCTCTCATCACGAATGCGAGTCTGCACCGGAGACGGATGGTACCCGAAATCGCAGGAAATCAATTTTTCGTCACCCGCCGAATGGAATATCGCCATTTGAGACAGCTGAAAACGGTGCTTAAGGCCGTGTCGACCCGCCGCTGTCCTACGCGAACCAGAGTCGAAAACACCTTCCGAATGTAACCCGGATGCTACTCTTTAGTTGCATACCGCACAGGGAGGCGATTCCATCATGTGCGGCAACACCAGATCCAGATTCGCCAATTCCCATTGAAACTCACCCGATTTGCAAGACAGTTCGATTCTGACAGTGGCATCCTGCAGTTGATGCGTGATCTGGGCAGTGTCACCTCGCAAGACGCTCCGACCTGCATGCTGGGAGGGGGAAATCCTGCCATGATCCCAGAAATTGAAACGGCATTTCGCGTAGAAATGAATCGTATCATGGCCAGCGGGCGCGAATTCGAAACCATGTTGGGTGCCTATGATGCACCCAAGGGCAATCAAGCGTTCATCGAAGCGCTCGCCGAACTACTCGCCGAGCAGTATGGCTGGCCCCTCACGGCCCGGAACATTGGCATTACCAATGGCAGCCAATCCAGCTTCGCCGTGCTGTTTAACCTGTTTGGTGGTCCATCCGACGATGGACAGTTTCATCGGGTCCTCTTTCCTGTGACACCGGAATATATTGGATACGGGGACATCGGTTGGGCAGAACAGTCCATTTTCACTGCCATTCAGCCCCAGATCGAATTACAGGGTGAGCGGTTTTTCAAATATCGAATCGATTTTGACCAACTGGTGCTCGGAGACGACATCGGTGCGCTATGTCTTTCTCGTCCGACGAACCCAACCGGGAATGTGGTCACCGACGAGGAACTCAATCAACTGATCCAGCTCGCCTCCGCCAAAGACATTCCGCTGATTCTGGATTGTGCCTACGGACAACCCTTCCCGGATATCATCTTCACCGACACCCAACCCCTCTGGAATCGCGACATCATTTTATGCATGAGCCTGTCCAAGCTGGGCCTGCCCGGTGTCAGAACCGGCATCATCATCGCAGATGAGCCCGTCATTAAGCTGGTCACCGGCGCCAACGCCATATTCAATCTGGCTCCGGGACGATTCGGTCCCACACTGGCCACTCATCTGGTCCGGTCGGGAAAAATACTCGACTTGTCCCGGAATGTGATTCGACCCTGGTACCGAAAACGATCTCATCTGGCCATCGAAATCGCTTCCCAACTGATGGAGGGCTTACCTTGCAGGATACATATCTCGGAGGGATCCATCTTTCTCTGGCTCTGGTTCGATGGGATGCCCATCGACAGTGAAACACTCTATCAACGGTTGAAATCCCGTGGTGTCTATATCCTTTCCGGTCATCATTTCTTCCCGGGCCTGGTCGGAAAATGGCATCACAAGCATGAATGCATTCGGGTGAGCTATGCCGCCCCGAAGGACCGCCTCATGCATGGTCTTTCAGTGATTGCGGAAGAGGTCCGGATGGCATACGAAGGGAAAGCTCACCACTTCGCCCTACCGCCAACCCCGAAGCGCACATGTCCAAGCTGATAGTCGTCGACGAAACGGCCGATACGCGGATCCCTTTTCTGCGCGGCATGTTGATCAAATCACTGCAGCGGTCTGGATTGGAGTTCGTCGACGCCTATCGACTGGCCACCGAAATTCGAGAGGACCTTGAAGAACTGGGAACAGTGACGACGGACGACCTTCGCCAACGGATCGCCGAGGCACTGGAGGAGGACTATCCGGATGTCGTGCTGCGCCGGTATCAACGGCAGACCCCTTATATCGAGCCTATCGAGGTGATCGATGAAAGTGGTCATGTGAAGCCCTTTTCCCGGGGAACCTTCTCCCGAAGACTGCTGGGCTGTGGCATGTCACCGGACCTATATGGCACCGTCACGCGGGAAATTCACGATCATCTGATCAACCACCCGACACATCAGATCACCACCCGTGAACTCATTGCCCTGACCTACCAATCGCTGAGAACCAATGGGAACCAAAAGGTCGCGGATGAATATCTGGTCTGGTGTGATGTCATTCGCAACGAAATTCCCCTCATCATCCTCATTGGCGGAGTCCCTGGCAGTGGCAAAAGCACCATTGCCACCGAACTGGCCAGCCGTCTTTCCATTGTCCGAACCCAGTCGACCGACATGCTCCGTGAGGTCATGAGAGCCCTGATTCCCAAACGGGTTTCTCCCTCCCTGCATGAATCTTCCTTCAATGCCGGCAAGGCACAGTTCCGGTCTTCGATACGAAAGACCAAGAACCTCGACACTCTTCTCAGTGGATATCAGATGCAAAGCGACATGGTCGCCGTCGCCTGTGAGGCTGTGCTGAACCGCGCCGTGAATGAGCGGGTCTCATTGATCCTGGAGGGCGTCCACATGCGTCCCGACCTGTTCCGACGCCTCGACAAAGTCACGGATGCCGTGGTGGTACCGGTGATTCTGGCCGTTCTCCAGCAAAAACGTCTACGACAAAATATTCGCGAACGGGCGGGCGAAAAACGGGCAGCCAAGCGATATTTGAATCATTTTGACGAGATCTGGCAACTCCAGACGGCCATTTTGTCGGATGCGGATGCTGCCGACATCGAGATCGTGGACAGTATGGACATTGATGAGACCGCCACGGAAATTTGCAAGATGGTGACGGACACCTTGGCCGTGCGCTATAAGAGTCGGATCAGAACGCTGGCGCGGCAATACGACATCTGATCGACCGGGCAGAATATCAACGCTGCCGGATGTCCAGGCAAAAACCGACCTGATGAAGGAAATTCGCTTCCGTCTTCAGATCCATCATCGTTAGTGGGTGCTGATCGCACCAGTGCTTATCCAGTTCCAGGGTGAGTTTCCGATCAGAAACGTTGAGGATGGAATGGGGCTTGGGTGCTTCCGTCCTGCCTCGATTGAAAGCCATTGCCAAACGCAACAAAATGGCAGCATGGATGGCCTGATCACGCAGGGCCTCGGGAATTGCGTTGAACAAAGCCAGCGGAAATTTCTGACGATGGCTGCGGACCAAAAGCGAAAGGATCCGCTGTTGTTGCCTTGAAAAGCCATCAATATCGGTATTTTCAATAATATATCCACCATGCTTATGATTTTGACTGAATGCGATAATGGTACCGATTTCGTGTAACTGACAGGCCCAGACCAGCATTTTATGCCAGATGATTTCCTCCAGATTCCACGATTTTTCCACGTGGCTCAACAAGTTCAGACAGGTATTCTGAACCCGTCGTGCCTGATCCAGATCGAGATTGAAGCGTGCAACCATCGCCTTGACTCCCTGGTCACGAGAGTCCCGATCCCTGAGGCGTCCATTGAGGTCATACAAGACCCCTTCTCGCAAGGCACCGCCGGTAGACTCGAGTCGATGCAGTCCAAGGGCACTGAAAATTGACGAGATGATGGCATATCCCCCGACGAAGACGGGACGTCGTTGCTCTGTGAGCAGATCCAAACGGTCGATATGTCCACGCTTCAAAATCCATTCGTCAATACACTCGAAACTCTCCCGGCTGACCCAGTCATGTGGAATACCCAATGAGCGGGACAGGCCATCCACCGCCCGGATACTCCCAGAAGTCCCGACCACCTCTTCCCATCCAGCCGCCAGATACCGTTTGACGATTGGCGCCAACTCTTGATCGGCGGTGGCCCGTGCCTGTTCCAGACGATCTGCGGTGATGTTTCCATCCGGGAAGAATCTTCGTGACATGCTGACACACCCCATGTACAGAGAATCCATCAACTCAGCATCATAACCCCGGCCGATGATCAGTTCGGTACTACCACCCCCGATATCAATGACCAGTCGCGCTCGGCCTCGAACCTCCAAACCGAAAGCGGCACCGAGATAGATCAGGCGCGCCTCTTCATGGCCGGATATGATGGAGATGTGGTGACCAAGCACCTTCTCCGCCTGGCTGATAAATTCGACTGAATTGTGAGCGACTCGAAACGTATTCGTACCCACCGCCCGCACCCGATTGGGCGGGATGTTCCGCAAACGCTGACTGAATCTTTGCAGACAATCCATCGCCTTGAGTTGGGACTCCTCGGACAGGTTGCCGGATTCGTCCAGACCCGCATTGAGTCGAACCATCTCCTTCATCTGATCCATGATGATCAACCCGCCTTCCACATCCTGCTGTGCGATGATCATGTGGAAGCTGTTGGAACCCAGATCCAGGGCCGCCAGGATCTGCCCAGTAGACGGTTCAGGCGGAGTCATTCGTCGTCAGGATGGAAGTCAGTCCCGGAGTGGATAACACCCGCTGACCAACCGAGGTGACATCGTACCGGCCGAAAAGAAGGCGGAAGTCAGGGACGATAGCGAATCGATTGAGCCAGGTGCTCGACAGTGGCCGGGGGGACTTCGCCCATCACGGTGACCCAATGATCTGCCATCACCACTCGATAGGCATGCACGGCCCCCATCCTGGAAGGACCTGCCATGACCGGTTGTCCCATCAACGGTTTCTTGACAAACACCGAAACCGAAGACAGCCCATCAGTCAATACCATGTGCTCTTCTTCTTCCATGCTCATCGGGTTCATACGTCGAATATGATTGCTGAGCCAATATCCAGCAGGCAGTGAGTCGACCTGCCAGGCACTGGTCTGGATGGAAGCATTGACCTTGGGCATGCCCATACCGAACCATTTGAGACCATCCAGGTTAGTGGTGGGTTGGAGTGCCTCGTCCGGAATCTCTGGATCGATCTGGATATCCACAAACATGGTGCGCTCGACGATCTGTTCATTATCATCAATCAGGTCCGACCGAAGCACCAACCCTGTTTCATGGTCAGCCCAAAGATGATACCCATACCGATAGCGGTCCGTCGGCATGATCTTGACCTGTTGTACCGTCCGCTTGGCGATCCGCGCTTTGACGCCCATGGCAAACTGATAGTTTCTGCCCAGTGATTCAAGATCGCCCGGCAGAATCTGGGGAAATCCGCCTTCGAGTATTTGGCGATAATCTTGCAGACCCACTTTCATGTCCGGGATAAAGCACCAGACCCGGTCGGCATCGCGAACCACTTCTCTGGCCTCCCCATTGAGGGCATAGAGCCTTTCTTGCATCATGCCATTCTGGATACGCCTGATCACCTGCATTGCCTCAATCCGGTGGTCGTGCAGGTAGACGAAATTTCCCACAAAACTGTGGGTGGCAGCCGCTTCATTGATCCGCATCAACCAAGCCTCCGCCTCCGAGGCTTCAGCAGAACGCAACCCGATGAGCATCACCACCGCCAAGGCGAGCGGACTGATCATCCTCAGCATGACACTTCGGGGCTGGCCAGAATACACGAAGAAAGTCGACAGGGAATGAATTACTCTCCCAATGGCTCGTTACTGACAAACTTGGCGTATGCCAGCAGCCCATTGAGTGCGGCCGCTCCGGTAAATTCACCATGTCCGGCTAACATCTGACCGAATTCAGCTTGAGACCACGCCCCCGTTGCGGTCATCGTGGAAGTCTCGATCACGGAGGATCCAGATTCCTGGCCAATGGACCGGGACGCTAACGCAGTCGGGCTCGAGTCTTGGTTCTGGGGTACCAGGGTGATCACCGAAACCAATGCCAAGGAAGCCGCCAAGGAAAACAGTCCAGCCGCTTTCAGAGCATCCGCTTGACGAAACCGCCCCCCTGACCGTGCTGGTGGCACAATGCCTTGCTGTGTTGGGCGCAGCGGGTTGTGCAGAACACGGGCACCCGGCACCACGGGTTCCTGCTCCAATTGGACCCGTACTCGGTCCATCAAGCAGGTGCCCTGACCTCTCACCTCCCCGCGAATAACCGCTCCAATCAAATGATAATTGCGCCACACGCGACACCCATCAGCATCGGCCGCGATGCGTTCGAGTGCTTCGGGCACCATTTCCGGGTTCAGGTTTTGATCAATAATGTCGGATATGATCTCTTTCATTGGCTCAACCAGTCTACATCAGTCGGCGGTTATCTGAATTGGTCAGTTAATATGCGGATAAGTTCACCGAAATGCAAAAGATCCATCCTGGTCGGAGCCTCCTGGCCGATGCCCCCCGTCCCACGATCATTTCAAGGTGACTCCCATGGCTTGCTCAATCGCGTCCCTTGCCCGAAAAATTCGCGAACGAACGGTACCGACCGGACACTCCATGGCTTCGGCGATATCTTCATAACTCAGCCCATCGAATTCACGCAGCATGATCGCTTGTCTGAGCTCTTGAGGCAGATTCGCGATGGTCTGTTTGATGATCGTCACCAGTTGATCATTCTGATAACTAGCTTCCGGCGAGTTCAACTCCACCAAACCGTTCATTGCCGCCAAGCCAGAGGCTTCAGACGGTTCATCCAAGGCCACATCCTGACTGGGCGGTCTTCGTGAAAGACTGGCCAAGTGATTTTTGGCCGTATTGATGGCAATCCGATGAAGCCAGGTGTAAAAGGCACTGTCACCCCGAAAACTGCCCAGAGCCCGGTAGGCTTTGAGGAACGCTTCCTGGGCGACATCTTCTTGTTCTATCGGATTGCTGATCAATCGGGCAACTAAATTCTGGATCCTGTATTGGTACCGCGCCACCAGTAGATTGAATGCCTGCTTGTCACCTGTTTGAACCCGCTCCACGAGAGCAGCATCATTTTGATCAGTTTCCATTGCGAAGGTTTACCAAAATATCGCATATCAGCAGCAGACATTCGATTCAGTATATATTGGATGATTCTTAAAATTCAAACCCGATCTGTAGTCCTATGTTCGGTGGATTCGGTCTTGGACACGACAGGTTCAAGATGTTCAATGATCAACTGCAATTGACTTTCACCCCGAAAGTGATTGATATCCAGCTGGAAGGCAGCGCGTATGCGATCTGGAAGTGTGGGCAACTGACCAGGTTCCAGTGCGCGAAAGACAATGGCGTTCACCACCCGATCTCGCGTTCGCAAAGACAGCTTCAAATGTCGCTCGTCCAATACCTTTTTGGAAACAACGATGAACTCATTGTCAAATACCGGGGCTGGAAACTGCTGCCCCCAAGGGGCAGCATTTCGGAGCATGGTGGCGACGCTTGGCGTGAAATACTCGGGCTCCAAAGGACCATCGGTGAGGAGGATGTTGCTCCTGGGTACGTGCTCAAAATGACGCTGAATCGCCTCATGGAACGTGGATCGAAAAAGCTCCAGATTTTCCACCCGAAGAGATAATCCAGCCGCCATGGCATGGCCCCCAAATTTCTCCATCAGCTTGGGATTGACGGCGGCCATATCAGACAGCAGGTCACGGATATTCAATCCAGGAATGGACCGGGCCGAACCTGAGAGCATTCCCTCGGAACTGGGTGCAAAGGCGATCACCGGCTCAAAATACTGATCCTTGATTCTGGAGGCAATCAGACCCGTCAGCCCTTGATTCCATTCTTTGCCATATAAGCAAATTCCACGGGCCGTGTCGTTTTCGAGCGTCAGTTCGGCAGTGATGGACTGAGCTTCCTGTTGCATTTGCTGCTCAACCTGGCGCCGCTCGGCATTGATTCGGTGCAGGTCTTTCGCATATTTGACCGCCTTGGATTCATCCTCCATGAGCAGGCACTCGACTCCCAGGCTGATATCATCCAGCCGGCCGGCTGCATTCAGTCTCGGAGCGACCACAAATCCCAGGTCTGCCGTGTTGATGTCGGCCAGACTTTTTCCCGCGACCTCCAACAAGGCTCGGATTCCGGGTCGACAGCGCCCTTTCTGGATGCGAGCGATGCCTTGGGTAACCAGCGTTCGGTTCACCCGGTCCAACGGGACGACATCGGCCACCGTGCCCAATGCCACCAGATCAAGAAACTGTGCCAAATTCGGCTCTGATCGTCCTTGGCAAAAATCGCCACGCTCTCGCATGGCGGCTCGAAGAGCCGACAGGAGATAAAACAAGACCCCGACACCGGCAATCTTACCGGAGGGAAAGGAGCAGTCCGCCTGGTTCGGGTTGATGATCGCGGTCGCTTCAGGCAATCTGTCTCCCGGCAGATGATGGTCGGTGATAATCACATCAATCCCGGCATCTTTCAGAACCCGCACCCCCTCCACGCTGGTAATGCCATTGTCGACGGTGATCACCAGCGATGGGGATTGGTCGATCGCGACCTGGGCAAATTTCGGTGAGAGTCCGTAACCGTGCACGAACCGGTTCGGCATCAGATAATCCACGTTCGCTGCCCCCAGGGAACGCAACCCGAGAACAGCCAGTGCCGCGGCGGTGGCTCCATCGGTATCATAGTCTCCCAGGATCAAGATGAGTTCATCCTGGTCCAAGGCCTGGAGTAAGCGATTGACTGCCAGGGAAATATCCTTGAAAAGGTCTGGAGAGGGCAGTTCGTCCAGTGAATGATTCAGTTCCGCTGAATGTCTGACACCCCGAGTGGCAAATATCCGTTGCAGAAGCGGGTGGATTGCCGGGATTGTGCTCCGCTCACCTTCGTTGGGATCCCTGCGTACCATTGCTCGTTTCGGGAGTGACAGGGTCATGGCGCCACCCGACCTGACTTCAGAAGACTCCGGACTCATCGTTGGAGGTGGTGATTAGGCCAAGGGTTTCATATGGTACATCCTGCCCCCCTCAAGCGGGTCCCGCCTATCTCGATTTCGTCAGCTGCCCCATGAGAGATGCTGGGACGATGCGGACTAGTCAAGATGCATCAGACGAATCTGGCGAATCTTTCCGTCCACCACAGACAGACTTTCCATCTGCGCGATGGCACCCGCCAGGTTCGAATCCGGCGTTTCCTGAGTCAACAGGATGATGGTTACTTCGCCATTGATTTCGTCATGACCTTTCTGCAATACCGTATCAATGGAAATGTTCCGCTGACCGAATATCTGCGTAATGCTCGCCAGAACACCGGGACGATTTTTGACCCGCAGGCGTAAATAGCTGGCGGTTATCACTTCATCCATCGGCAAGATCGGTAAGCTGGCCAGTGCACCAGGCTGAAATGCCAAGTGGGGAACTCGATTGTCTGGATCGCTGGTCAAGGCCCTAACGACATCCACAATATCGGCCACCACCGCCGAGCCGGTCGGTTCGGCACCAGCTCCTGCACCATAGTATAGCGTCGGACCCACCGCATCGGCTTGCACCAACACCGCATTCATGACGCCGTTGACGTTGGCGAGCAGGTGGTCTACCGGTACCATGACCGGATGCACCCTGAGTTCAATGCCATGATGTTGCCGCATCACAACCCCCAGATGCTTGATTCGATAGCCAAGTTCTCTGGCATAACGGATATCGTCGATACTGATGCTGGCAATCCCTTCTACGTGAACACGGTCAAACTGCAATGGGATGCCGAGTGCAACAGACGCCAGAATCGTCAGCTTGTGAGCGGCATCGGTTCCGTTGATATCAAATGCCGGATCCGCTTCAGCATAACCCAGAGCCTGGGCATCACGAAGGACATCCGCAAAATCCATATTGTCACTTTCCATACGGGACAGGATGTAATTACAGGTGCCGTTGATGATACCGGTCACCCATTCGATGCGGTTGGCGGAAAGCCCCTCCCGCAGGGATTTGATAATGGGTATGCCGCCGGCAACAGCCGCCTCGAAAGCGACCATGACGCCTTTTTTCTGCGCCCGGTCAAAAATTTCGTTTCCATGCAGGGCGATCAGCGCCTTGTTGGCTGTCACCACATGCTTGCCGCTTTCGATCGCACGGAGTACGACCTGACGGGCCTGGGACTCACCCCCCGCCAGCTCGACCACGATATCGAGATCAGGATCCGTGACCAGGGCCAGCGGATCGTCTTCCATGAGAATGCCGCTGACATCCACATTCCTGGGCTTATCTAGGTTACGCACGGCAATTCTGCTGACCCGAATAGCCCGACCCGCCCGACCGGAGATATCCTGACTGTTGCGTCTTAAAATCTCGACCGTACCGCTACCCACAGTACCTAGGCCGATCAGACCGATATTGACCGCTTTTACCATAGAATTAAGAATTGATTTCAATTAGGATGTTTGCCCCCCGATTCGCAGCCTGCACGGGCCGTCCAATCAGCCGTTTAGCCATCCGTTATGTCACTGTCTGATGCAGATTCAACTCGAACCACCGGGATGTGATCATTTCATCCGCCATCTTGAGTCCGATGACGATGGTTTGCGTATCACCACCCGGGACAAGACCTACCGAGAGAGCGTGATCATATCACCGCTCACCCTCCAATTGTGGCGCGTGAAAACTGTTTCCAACCTCACGGAACGGGATTTCGATGCGATTTTGGAATGGGAGGTGGAAGTCGTGCTGATCGGGACAGGTTCCCGAATCATTTTTCCACCTCCCGGAGTCTATCGCTCTTTGGTGGAAAAAGGAATTGGCGTGGAGATTATGGATACTCCGGCCGCCGCTCGGACTTATAACATTCTGGCCAGCGATGGACGGAAGGTGGTCGCAATGTTGATTTTATAGAGCCCGGGCCATCCTGTCACTCGAATCAACATAGGTTCATTTAAGTGACTGACCAACTTGAGTTTCTGCCAGCAGTGCCTCATGGTGGGGTACGATCCATTCCCGTTTCGATAGGCGCCCCATATTACACTCTGTCAGGGATGTCTCCCACTGTTCATCTGCTACCCTGCACTACCCAACCGGCAGCATTGGCTACTGTATCTCATGGTGCACTGCGAATGGGGATGCGCAACAACCCATGTCCAGAAATAGTGGGTAGCTGTCACGAAAATCATACACTTTGAATCGACTCATCAGTTGCTGATGTCATCATGTTAAACTCGACATGAAAAACAGCTTTCGATTACATCACTGCAGCTCAAAAGTGATTCAAAAATCGTCGCTGAGAACCAAGTAGACCCCTAATACGATGATTCATAAGCAATCTCGTGCGTCGATTAAAGCATCGAACTATCATCATATGATGAATTCTATAGCTGCCATGCAGGTGATTTCCTATGAAATCACTATCAATATTGATGACCATATAATAGAAAAATATCAACATATCAGCTGAAATGCAAATTTCAAAAAAACTTCTTGATCATTCTTCAGACAAGAAGAATTTTGCTATTGAAATTGCCTTACTTACCTGATTTAGAATCATCCATTAATAGACAGCTATCTTATAGATTTGGAACAGCGCCGTACGCACCCGCACGATACTTCGTATATAGATTATCGTCTCTCCTAATACCTCTCATATCACTCAGTCGCCAGGCTTTACTGAACCCATCGGAATCTTTTTCGACGAGCAGTATCTGTTCCTTCTGCAGATCATCAAGAATCTCGTGGGCATGGCAGGTGAAGATGATTTGCGTATTGTGCGGGTTACAATCAGAGTCGATAAACAGATCAAGTATCGCCATAATCATTTCGGGATGTAGGCCTGCTTCCATTTCATCGATAATGACAACTCCACCCTGTTCCAGGGCAGGCAGAATCTTTTCCAGTAAAACAAATACCGCTTGGGTACCACTGGATTCAAGCCAAAAAGGGATTTTGTGTTTTCTCTTCCCCTTACGATGAATACCATAAGGCACCCTGACATCTTCGTTCTTTCCGGAATCCTTATCCATAAAATCATGTGACTCAATGACAACTTCAGCCAGACCAAAATCCAGACGAGTCAGGATTTCGGATATTCGTGCATACAAGGCGGGCCGATCAAAGAAAAAATTCGCTGCATCAAGCACGTTATTTCCTTCGAAATGGTCTCGACCAATGTAATTCACATTTGAATGAAACCGATAAAAATAACTTACCAGTTCCTTGGCCAACAACACATTGTACTGGGCTGCTGTCGCAATCAATGAAGCATTTGGCCGAACTTTTTCAGCTTCCCGGGGCGTAAGGCCAAAGTTCTGTTGACGTATGACATAGGTTGAGCCCTGCTCAAGGTAATTTCTCCGAAATACAATACTGAAATGCTGGCTGGTTCGGCAATACAGGGATTCATGCACCACCCGCTTCGGATTAATACAAAGTCGATAGCGGTAATGTTGGTCATTGTGCTCGAATTCAATCTCAAACTCGCTGTCTTTCGAGTCAGAGAAAAAATGTGCCTGAACGGGATTATCATTCTCTGGTTTCGTGGAAGTGAACGAATGCGAAACAAACCAACTCAGGAAGGTCAGCGGTTTCAGTACATTGGTTTTGCCGGAAGCATTTGGACCAATCGCCGCCAAGATTTTCGATAGGCAAACACCACTGGGGCTCATGAATGTCAATTCCGAGGCCGCGACCTGTCGATTGAATCTAAATGACACTTCCGTTTCGTCTGCAAACGAGAAAAAGTTTTTGAATATGAATTTATGTAACATGACACTAATTCTATAGTCAAAATAGACTTTTTAACAATATTTTGTTAATTATTCAATATTTTTTAAAATAAACCCTGTTTTTATCGAATTAAGGACAGTCCAACTAAAATCGATATTACGATTATCAAAATCTGGTGCTTAACCTTCATCCTCAACGATTGCAGACGCTCGAGGAGTCTTGATAACGTACTCTCAAATAAACTGGTATGTGTCAACATGCCTAGACAGGGCAGTTGGCTCCAAATCGCCGCATGCGTATTCCGTGCCCTGGGATGGTAATGTCCGGGGTGGGAGACGATCGCCACCGCAGTACCGACAGGGACACAACAACGCCATCCGGCTAACCGGCGAGTGAATTGGCGGTTTATGACAGAAGATACACGGTTCGGGCTCAAGCCTCTTTATCCTTTTTTATTAGATAGTTAGAGCACTATGACCCTTTGCCATGACACCACCTGTGGGGATATCCTCCGATTTAGCCCTATGTCAAGGGTTGAATTGGAAATATCCCTTGCTCTGCGGTATCAGTTCTTCCGGTTCGCCTAGATGAAGATTAGCGTTGATAGACAGGCTGGTCACGACAAATATCGAGATACTGTCTGACGACCGACTCTAAACCCACATTAATGGCTTCGACAGTCAGCGCATGACCAATGGAAACTTCCAGGATATCTCCCATGGAGAGAAAATCAGGAAGATTATCCAAATTAAGGTCATGTCCCGCATTCACCCCAAGTCCCAGCAAGACGGCCCGGTCCTTGGCGTGACGATAAGTGGCCAGGACCGTTTCTTTTTGTGGTGTCCCCCAAGTGGCCGCATAGTGCTCAGTATACAACTCGATCCGCTCATAGCCGCTGACCGCAACGGCTTCCACCTGAGAAATGTCCGGGTCCAGGAACAAAGCCCCTCGGGCCCCAGCCGCACGGATTCTTGCCAGCGCCGGACCCAGCGTATCCATACTGGCCGAAACCTGCCAGCCATGATCCGAGGTCAGTTGGTCCGCACTGTCAGGCACCAGGGTCACTTGGTCTGGTCTTGCTCGGGAAATCAATACCAAAAACTCCTCGGAAGGATAGCCTTCAATATTGAATTCCACGGAATCGATGTCCGCCAGCAGTTCTCCCAGTTCCAATGTGTCCTTTCGCGTGATGTGACGCTCATCTTGCCTGGGGTGGACCGTAATGCCCTGAACCCCCCAATCAATCAACTTTTGGGCATACTGCAGCACATTGGGGTAATCCCTTCCCCGTGAATTTCGAAGAAGGGCGATCTTGTTCAGGTTGACGCTGAGGCAGGTCATCGTGATGGTCGCTCAAAATGTGACTATTGTGCAGGATCGCGTCGAAATCGCAAGCCTCGCGACCATCACTTGATTCCGGCGACTGAACCAGCCTCATGGCATCAACCATGTTACCGACGGATCAAAAGGGATCACAATCGACTCACATCCCAAGATGAGACCAATGGAACTTTTCCATGATTTCAGTTTCTATGAGCCTACAGCTATCCAAATCCTGAATATGAAAAATCCCATATTGACTGTTCTAGCCTCACTGGGTATGGCCGCAGCGTTGGTTATTGGATTCGGCCAGATACCCCTTGAGCGAGGTGCCCTGTCACCGGCCATTGCGTCCTCGCAACCGGAAAATCCATCATCACTAGAGGTCGCCACCTTCGCCGGTGGCTGTTTCTGGTGTGTCGAATCCACTTTTGAGCAGATCGACGGTGTGGTCGAAGCGGTTTCCGGATATGCTGGTGGACAAACCGAGAATCCGACCTATCAACAGGTCGGCCGCGGCAAGACCGATCATACCGAAACCGTACAGATCCACTACGATCCTTCCCAGATTACCTATCCTGAGTTATTGCACTGGTTCTGGCGTGAAATCGATCCCACGGACGCAGAGGGCCAATTCGTGGATCGTGGCAGCATGTACCGCCCAGCAGTGTTCTACCATGATGACCGCCAAAAGCGTTGGATCGAGGAATCGTTGGCGGCATTGGAAGCTTCCGGACGGTATGACCGGCCACTGGCCGTGGAAGTGCTTCCTTACGAAAAATTCTGGGAGGCTGAAGACTATCACCAGGATTACTATAAAAAAAGTGCCCTGCGCTACAAGATCTATCGCCATGGTTCAGGACGCGATCAGTTTCTTAACCATGTCTGGGGAAAAGACCTGAAGTCGGCTTATCGGGTGCCTGAAGGGGAGGAATCCGAATCCAGTGCGAACGAAATCGGTCAACCAGCCGAATCGCAATATGCCTACTCGAAGCCGAGTGACGAGGAACTGCGCACAATGTTGACCCCTCTCCAGTACAAGGTCACGCAGCACGAAGGCACCGAGAGACCGTTTCAAAACGAGTACTGGAACCATAAGGCGGATGGCATTTATGTCGATATTACCAGTGGGGAACCTTTGTTTTCGTCCACCGATAAGTATGATTCTCGCACTGGGTGGCCTAGTTTTACCCGTCCCATTGATCAGCATTTCGTCACAGAAAAGCTGGACCTCAGATTGGGATTGCCGCGGACTGAAGTGAGAAGTCGCTATGGTGACGCTCATCTCGGTCATGTCTTCAAAGACGGGCCGGCTCCCACCGGTCTTCGCTACTGCATCAATTCAGCCGCTCTTCGATTCATCCCCAAGGAAGAATTGGTCTCCACCGGATATAACGAATACCTCAGCCTGTTCAATCAGTAACTCTCGGTTCAAATAGTTTCGGTGGATCGACAGGGACATCCCAGCCCATGGTCGGATGACAGTGTGCTGCTGAAGTCCGACCCCTTGCACAGAAGGCAAGGGCGTTCCACAACCGCTCATGCTCCATACAACCACTGCTGGCGGGGACCTGTCTATATCAACCCCCTGATCAGGGTAGTTGGAGTTATCGTCGCAGATCAGGATGCAGACTCGAACCGAAAATATGGTCGCTGTTGGTGATGGCACGAGTGCTGGTGGTCACCAGTAGCGGATCTGGATGACCCACCACGGAAGCATCCTTGTCATCATACTCCAGTAAAGACAGGAAATGTCTCATACAGGCCAGGCGCGCCCGTTTCTTGTCGTCGGACTTGACCACCACCCAAGGGGCATCCGCCGTATCGGTGTAGAAAAACATGGCTTCCTTGGCTTCCGTATAGTCCCCCCACTTGTCCAGGGATTCGATATCCACAGGTGACAGTTTCCATTGCTTCAACGGGTCGCCTCTTCGTGAATCGAACCGCATCCTTTGTGCTGTTTTCGTCACCGAGAACCAGTACTTGAACAGGTGCATGCCCGAACGGACCAACATCCGCTCCAAGTCAGGACATTGGCGCATGAATTCCAGGTACTCCATCGGGGTACAAAAGCCCATCACCCGCTCGACGCCAGCCCGGTTGTACCATGAACGGTCGAACAGAACGATTTCCCCCCCTGATGGCAGGTGACTGATATAGCGCTGGAAAAACCACTGCGTCCTTTCCGCTTCAGTGGGCTTTTCCAAGGCCACCACGCGGGCCCCGCGAGGATTGAGATGCTCCATGAATCGCTTGATGGTGCCGCCCTTCCCCGCCGCATCCCGGCCCTCGAAGAGCACCACAATCTTTTGGTTGGTTTTCTTCACCCACCGCTGGACCTTGAGCAACTCGACCTGCAAAACTGCCTTCTGCTGCTCATAAAGATGCCTTTTCAAGTGGTCCGAATAAGGGTACTCTCCATTTTCAAAGGCATCAATCGCTTTCGCCTCCACCGATGCCGGTTGGAGCGCAGCGCCTTCTTCCGGTAGCGACTCCGCCGGGCTTTCGCTTCGCCCAGAGAGAGATGGTGTATTCTGACCCATGGTGAATGGTAAGTGTGAACCGGACAGGCACTGTATCATAAGCTGGCCATTGCACCAAATCAGCCCGTGCGTTCAGATCTGTCTGCCATACCCAATATCACGTTGTCTTTTGGCCTCAAACAAAACGACCCCGGCCGCAACGGAAACATTCAGACTGGACACTGTCCCCATCATGGGGATCCGAACCACCCGATCACAGGCTTCCCACGTCAATCTCCGCATGCCCTTGTCTTCCGCACCCAGCACGAGTGCCACCGGTCCTGAGAGATCGGCCCGATGCAATGAACACTCCGCACGGTCCGAAGTGCCAATGATCCAAATCCCCCGACTCTTCAAACTGTCAAGGCTTCGCGCCAGATTGGTCACATAGTGAACCGGCATTCGTTCCGCCGCACCAGCGGCTACCCGCCGGACAGTATCATTGACAGGTGCCGCTCCATCACGAGGGAGAATGACCCCATCCACACCGGCGCATTCCGCCGTTCGAATACATGCTCCCAGATTATGCGGGTCCTGAACCTGATCAAGAACCAATAAAAATGGGGCGGAATGCAAGGTGGCGAGAAAGGATTCCCACCCCTGTGACTTGTTCACCAAGGGCCAACGGCAGACCGCAAGGACTCCTTGATGTCGAATACCACCCGACCGTGTGTCCAGTTGTCGGCGGGGCACGCGATGAACCGTGACCCCCGCGTCTTCGGCAAGTTGCACCAAGGATGTCATGCGGGAATCGCGGCGAGACTGATCGACCCAAAGCTCACGGACATTCCTCACATGGCGACGAAGCACTGATTGAACCGAGTGAAATCCAGTCAGATGCTGATTACCGTCAGGGTGGTCGGGATCTCTTGCCACGTCGCAACCCATAGGGTTCAGATGAATTCTGTTTGGCATGGGTTCGACCACCCCTGCCACGGTGCCCTGTGGGCTTTCCACGACGAAATGGACCAGCCTTCGCAGCGAGGGCGAAATTCACCCGGACAAGATCCAGGTCCGCCTCGATGACCTTCACCCGCAGCCGGTCCCCCACCTTGAATCGCCCCCCTCCTTGCCTGCCGGTCAGCGTATGGTGCACAGGATCAAAGTCATACCAATCATCCGTCAAGGTACGTACATGGACCAGACCGTCGACAAACAGGGAGTCCAATTGCACGAACAGCCCGAATTTTTTGACTGCCGAAACGACTCCATCATATTCCTCTCCCACATGATCTTGCATGTACTCCGTCTTGAGCCAGGATATCACGTCACGCACGGCTTCATCCGCACGCCGTTCTGTCCGGGAACAATGCGCGGCGACCTGGGTCAACGAGGTGTCATCCGGCACCGCATGGTCTTTCGACCCAGTGAGGATGTTGGAAATCAGCCGATGGACTATCAGGTCGGGATAACGGCGGATGGGTGAAGTGAAGTGCGTGTAGACGGGATAGGCCAGTGCAAAATGCCCTTTGCATTCACAGGCGTATTCCGCCTGGCTGAGGCTGCGCAACAACAGAGTCTGAACGGTGTTGAAAATGGCCGGTCTTTCGGCAGCTTTTTCCAACACGGCCGCAAAGTCAGCCGCTTCTGGGGAATCCCCCCCCGACAGATGCAACCCGATTTCCTGAAGGAATAAATTCAAATCCGACAGCATGGTGGAATCCGGCCCTCCATGATTCCGGAAGATGCCAGTCCCACCGAGATGGTCCTTGATCAGTTGGCCGGCACAGATATTCGCAGCCAGCATGCACTCCTCGATGATGCGATGAGCGATGTGGCGCTCACATTGAGTGATTTGTTGGATGCGTTGATGCTCATTGAAGTGCAGCCGCGGCTCAACAAATTCGAAATTTATCGCGCCTCGATGATTTCTTTGGAGCGCAAGCACACCCTGCAACTGAAGCAGATTATCCAGTTCATGAGCCACAGAAACCCACTTCTGACGCATTGGTGAATCCCGGTCAGATACGACACTGGCCACTTCATCATAGGTCAGGCGTGCTCTGGAACGAATCACAGCCGGATAGAATTCATAATCCAGAATATTCCCGATGCGACTGACCTGCATGTCGCATACCATGCAGTAGCGGTCCTCATCGGGCTTGAGCGAGCAGATGTCAGTGGACAGGACCTCCGGCAGCATGGGGACGACCCGGTGGGGAAAATAGACTGAATTCCCCCGAATCGATGCCTCAATGTCCAATGGCGTGTTGACACGAACATAGTGCCCCACATCGGCGATGGCCACCACCAATCGCCATCCCCGGCGACTACGCCGGCAAAACACTGCATCATCGAAGTCGCGAGCGTCCTCACCGTCTATGGTGACGAGGGGCAAATCTCGCAGGTCTCTGCGAGACCGATGCGGACTGGCCCTGGTCCACCGGTGTCGTTCCTGTTCCAGTTGATCTTGCACTGCTTGAGGCCATTCATCAGGAATGTCATGTCTGTAGATGGCGAGCGTCGTCTCCATCCCCGGTGTCATTTCGTGATCCAGCACCCTCTGAATGCAGCCCACCACCTCTCGGTATTGCACCGGGTGCTGGGTAATCTTCACCACGACCAGATCCCCAGGGCAAGCGTTGCGACACTGATCGGCTGGAATCCGAATTTCCCGAGTCAGACGTTGATCCATGGGAGTGACGAAAGAGACTTTTTCCCCTTGACGAAAGTAGCCCACAAATTGGCGATCCGGATTCACCTTGACCTCGACAATCATGGCTTGATCAGATCCATCGTCCCGGACGGTTTTCACCTTGATCAAGACCCGGTCACCATGCAAAACTCGCAGCATTTGCTGGTAAGGAAGATAGACATCCTCCCCACCGCGATCAGGACGCACAAAACCATGGCCGCTGGCATGGCCGATCACGACACCCGAGACAATCATATGTTGGTCGGGCAGCCACATATGATCATGACTGTCTTGCGTCACCACGCCCAGACGCTTCAGTCTTTGGATCCGTGCGCTGACGGCCTGTAAGGCGCTTTCCCCTTCGATCCTGAAATGACGAACCAATTCTCCAATGCTCACAGGCTGGTCGACTTCAGCCAGGTAGCCAATGATTTGGTGCCGTGAAGGGACTGGAATGCCGGACTCATCGGCTATCCTGTACTCGGGATCAGTCACTTGTCTATCGCATTGTGAATATTGGTAAATCGAATCCTTCCTTGGTAGCATTGATCCCCATCTGGAAACATCCGACAATCGGAATGGATCGGTCAGGAAACGCCCCCTGCCCTACAGCCTATGTGGTGCTGCTTGACCTGAAAAATCCGGACCACTGGCTAGATATCGGGGTTTCTTGCTTCTTTTATTACTTTCGAATTGACTTAAGTCTATGAAAATCGGCATCCCGAAGGAAATCCAAACCAACGAACGACGAGTCGCCTGTACTCCAGATGAGACCCGAAAGCTGATCCTGTTGGGACATGATGTGCGGGTGGAAGGCGGGGCCGGACAAGCCGCAGGGTTCTCTGACAACGAGTACATCGAAGCGGGTGCCGAGATTGTCAATGATACCTTAAAACTGTGGCAAAGCGCAGACCTGATCTGCAAGGTTCGTGCACCACATCAGCACGAAGGACTGGGCCGGCACGAAACCGAACTGTTGAATGATGGGAAAATCCTGATCGCCATGCTGGCCCCAGCGCAAAACCAAGAATTGCTGAATTCGATTGCCCGCCAAAAGGCAACCGCCATTGCGATGGAGGCGATTCCACGGATTTCACGTGCACAGAAAATGGATGTGCTGTCGTCGATGGCGAATGTGGCTGGCTACCGGGCGGTCATGGAGGCGGGGCAACATTTTGACCGTTTCTTTACCGGTCAAATTACGGCGGCGGGCAAAGTTCCTCCGGCCAAAGTCATGGTGATTGGGGCCGGTGTGGCCGGTCTCGCCGCCATCGGGGTCGCAGTCAGTCTCGGAGCTATCGTCCGGGCTTTTGACACCCGCCCCGAGGTCAAGGAACAAATTGAAAGCATGAATGCCGAGTTTCTGGAACTGGATTTCGAGGAAGACGGCAGTGGCGAAGGGGGTTATGCCAAAGTGATGAGCGATGAATTCATCCAGGCAGAAATGGCCCTTTTCGCCGCACAGGCCAAGGAGGTCGACATCATCATCACTACGGCACTGATCCCAGGCAAACCCGCTCCCAAGCTGATCACCCGAGAAATGGTGGAATCCATGAAAGCCGGTAGTGTCATCGTCGATCTGGCAGCCGAGCAGGGAGGGAATTGTGAACTGACCGAAGCGGACAAGGTCGTACGCCATCAGAACATCACCATCGTCGGATATACGGACCTGCCCAGTCGAATGGCTTCCCAGTCGAGCCAACTGTACGCCACCAACCTTCGTCATCTTCTCACCGACATGACGCCGGAAAAAGATGGCGTACTCCACCTCAACATGGACGACGAGGTCATTCGCAGTGCGACGGTCGTCAAGGATGGCGAGATCACCTGGCCGCCGCCCCCGGTCAAACTGTCGGCAAGGCCGCCCACCAAGCCCCAACCTGCAGAACCCCAGCCCCAGGTCGGGAAGGACTCGAAACAGCGCATCCTGACCACGGCGGTGGGGATGGCCGTCGTGGGCGCTGTCATCCTGGCCATGGGATCTGTCGCTCCGTCAAGCTTCATGAACCATTTCATCGTTTTCGTCCTGGCGTGTTTCGTGGGCTGGCAGGTGATCTGGAACGTGACCCCGGCGCTGCATACGCCGCTGATGAGTGTGACCAATGCGATCAGCAGCATCATTGTGATCGGTGCCTTGTTACAGGCGGCTTCACCGGGATGGATCGGCGTGACCCTGGCCGTCATTGCCGTCACCATCGCCTCCATCAATATCGCGGGTGGATTTCTGGTCACCCAGCGGATGTTGAAAATGTTTCAAAAATAACAGGAGACGAATGTGAACGAAGGATTTCTGATAGCTGCCTACATCCTGTCCAGCATTCTCTTTATCCTGAGTCTCGGTGGTCTGAGCCACCAGGAGACCGCCCGACGCGGGAATGTCTATGGCATGGTCGGCATGGCCATCGCCATTGTGGCGACCCTGCTCTCGGACCGGGTGGGAAATTACAGCTTGATCATCGGGTGCATGGTCATCGGAGGAGCGATCGGCACCTGGGTCGCGTCGAGAGTGAAAATGACCGCGATGCCGGAGCTGGTGGCGATCCTGCACAGCTTTGTGGGACTAGCCGCCGTCCTGGTGGGTTTCGCGACTTATATCGATCCGGACAACCACCTTACCGGAGTGGAAAAAACCATCCATTCAGTGGAGGTCTATCTGGGCATCCTGATCGGGGCTGTGACGTTTACCGGGTCGGTGATCGCGTTTGGCAAGCTGAGTGCGCGGATCGGCAGCCGAGCATTGATTCTACCGGCGCGACACTGGCTGAATCTGGCCATCTTGCTGGTCTGCATCTGGCTCGGTCATCTGTTCCTGAGTGCCGACACGATCGCAGATGGCCTGTGGCCTTTGATCCTCATGACCGCACTGGCCTTGATCTTTGGCGTCCACATGGTGATGGCCATTGGTGGTGCCGATATGCCAGTGGTCATTTCCATGCTGAACAGCTACTCGGGTTGGGCGGCCGCAGCCACCGGATTTATGCTGTCCAATGACCTTCTCATCGTCACAGGTGCCTTGGTGGGCTCATCCGGGGCCATTTTGTCCTACATCATGTGCCGTGCCATGAACCGCCGGTTCGTCAGCGTCATCATGGGGGGATTCGGCACGACCAGCACCGGGGGGAGCCGTGCGGAGGGTGAACAAGGCGAAGTCATCCCGATTTCCGCGGAAGAAACAGCCGAACTGCTGGGCAATATCGATTCCATGATCATCGTGCCAGGATACGGCATGGCGGTCGCACATGCCCAGCACCCAGTATCCGAAATGACTCGGAAGATACGGAACAAGGGGATCACGGTCCGGTTTGGCATCCATCCAGTTGCTGGTCGGATGCCCGGACATATGAATGTATTGCTGGCAGAGGCCAAGGTCCCTTACGACATCGTACTGGAAATGGACGAGATCAATGAGGACTTCCCGCAAACCGATGTGGTGATGGTCATTGGTGCCAACGACATCGTGAATCCATCCGCCCTGGAAGAACCGGACAGTCCCATCGCCGGTATGCCAGTCCTGCAAGTGTGGCACGCCAAGACAGTGATCGTCTTGAAGCGCTCAATGGCCAGTGGATACGCCGGGGTGGAAAATCCCCTGTTTTTCCGAGAGAACACCCGGATGCTGTTTGGAGATGCCAAGCAAAGCATTGATACCATCGTCTCGAATCTGTCTTGAAACGATGTCCGATCCACTTAAGCTTGGGATACCCAAAGGCAGTCTCGAATCAGCGACACTGGAACTGTTCGATCAGGCCGGATGGCGAATCCGCACCAAGGCACGTAACTATTTCCCATCCATCAATGACGCCGAGATCTCCTGCTCCCTGGTTCGTTCCCAAGAGATGGGGACGTATGTCGCCAACGGCACACTGGACTTGGGCCTGACGGGACAAGACTGGATTCTGGAGACAGGTGCCGATGTGGTCACGGTTGCCGACCTAGTGTACTCGAAGGCTTCCGATCAACCCTGTCGCTGGGTATTGGTCGTCAGGAATGACTCCCCCATTCAGAGCATCACCGACCTGCAAGGAAAAGTGGTCTCCACAGAACTGGTTCGTTTTACCCGGAAATATCTGGCGGAACATGGAGTGGAAGCCGAGGTCCAGTTTTCCTGGGGTGCGACAGAGGCCAAGGTGGTCGAGGGCCTAGCCGATGCGGCTGTCGAAATCACGGAAACGGGCTCTACGATCCGAGCGAATGGACTGCGAATTCTCTGTAATCTGCTACTGACCCACACGATCCTGGTGGCAAACCGTCAAGCTCTGGCGAATCCCTGGAAGAAATCGAAAATCGACAAAATCGCCTTACTCCTCCACAGCGCATTGTTGGCCAGAGACAAGGTGATGTTGAAAATGAACGTTCCTTCGAACCAGCTGGAAGCTGTGGTGGAAAAGTTGCCGAGTTTGCATGCTCCGACCATCAACCGGCTGTATGGAGATGACTGGATGGCGGTCGAAACGGTCGTTGGACGTCACCATGTGCGTGACCTCATCCCGGCCCTGAAATCGGTGGGAGCCGAAGGCATCCTGGAATTTGAACTCCAAAAAATGGTGCTTTGACCCACGGGCGCCGAGAGTGGGGAAAAAGACGCTTATCGTCTTCGACTATCCTGAAGGTCACACTGATGAAAGCACCACGACACCAACCGGCATCTGATGGGATGGCTTGAAGTCGGCCCATCGCGCATCAAAAAAGCCCAGTTGCCCATACTCCGTCCCTGAATAACCATTCAGACGTGATAGGCCGGAGTCAGACTCCCTCTCCAGCTTGAGGGACCATCAAACGAAAACGGGTACTGATCCTCTCACCAATGGCGCACTCCACCTCAGTGCACGCGACGATTCAATCAGAGAGAGGAATGCTTGATGTATTCCAAATCGGAGGCTTCAATTGGACCCAAGGACCATGCCCCCCGGTTCCTGGCATGAGCGATCGCACCGTCAATGTCTTGCTGAGACATCTTGCGGGGAATCGTCAAGACCTGCCCTGGGTAGATCAGGTCTGCATCATTGATCTGATCAAGATTGGCCTTGTAGATCAACGGCCACTGTTCAGGGAGATCATAGACTTCCTCATGACTGGAAATGGACCAAAGGTTATTGCCTCGGACCACAGTCCATTCGGTCAGGACTTCTTTTTCGGGTTGAGCGATCGGTTCAGGGGTTGGTTCAGGAGCCGGCGGTTCCGGTTCGACCGGAACAGGTGGGGCAGCGGCGGGTTCGGCTTCTGCGGTAGGCTTGCTTTTCGCACTGATACAACCCGTGGCCATGGCTGCCGCCATGAGTATGGCAATCAGTTTCAACCTTGATTTCATTGGATCGGTTGAGATAGTGGACATACGATAGACCTTTTTTTCGGTTGTCAGATTTTGTCTGGAAGATGTTATCACAACCAGTCACCATAAGATAGACACATTGTAGGTTGAATGGTGGTCAATATCAATACGCCTTGCAGGTCCAAATCGATCAATCACAACGTGTTTCATTCACCCCCCGACTCGGGACAAAATCATCCCATACCTCCAAGACAAAGATATTTCATTTCCAGGTACTCGTCAATTCCGTGGGTAGAGCCTTCCCGACCAATGCCAGACTGTTTAATTCCACCGAAGGGGGCCACCTCATTGGAAATGATGCCGGTATTAATTCCCACCATGCCATATTCCAGTGCTTCGGAGACACGCCAGGCGCGGGACAGGTCGCGGCTATAAAAGTAAGCGGCCAGTCCAAATTCAGTATCGTTGGCCTGACGGATGACGTCATCCTCATCGAAAAACCGAAAAAGCGGGGCCAAGGGGCCGAATGTCTCTTCACGAGCCACTTTCATCCCAGCGGTCACATTGGTCAAGATGGTGGGTTGAAAAAAAGTGCCACCCAGACTATGGAGTTCCCCACCCAGTCTCACTTCCGCGCCTTGGGCCACTGCATCGGCAATATGTTCCTCGACTTTTGACACGGCAGACTTGTCGATCAACGGTCCTTGTTGGGTCCCTTCGGCCAATCCATCCCCCACCTGCATGACAGCCACCGCCTTGATCAGCTTGTCGGCAAACTCGTCATACACCTTATCGTGTACATAGAGCCGGTTGCTGCAGACGCATGTTTGACCGGCGTTGCGGTACTTTGACATGACCGCGCCTTCCACGGCCGCATCCAAGTCCGCATCGTCAAACACGATGAAAGGAGCATTGCCACCCAGTTCCAGTGATACCTTGATGATGGACTGTGCACATTTCTTCATCAGCAACCGACCCACCTCCGTGGAACCGGTGAAGCTGAGATGGCGTACATGCGCATTCGATGTCATCTCATCACCGATGATATCCGAAGGGCCGGTCACCACGTTGAGCACCCCCCCTGGCAAACCGGCCTGCTCGGCCAGTTCACACAATGCCAAGGCGGACAACGGAGTCTGGATGGCCGGTTTGACGATCATGGTACAACCCGCCGCCAGTGCAGGGCCGACCTTGCGTGTGATCATGGCCGAGGGGAAATTCCATGGGGTGATGGCGACACAGACCCCGACCGGCTGGCGCAGCACCACGATTCGCTTGTCGTTCTGGTGCTGTGGAATCGTCTCGCCATTGACTCGTTTGGCTTCTTCGGCAAACCATTCGAGAAACGAGGCGGCATAGGCGATCTCCCCCCGGGACTCCAGCAATGGCTTGCCTTGCTCCAAAGTCATCAGTTGGGCCAGATCCTCCTGGTGTGCCATCATGAGTTCATACCAGCGACGCAAGATCGCAGCACGCTCCTTGGCTAGCAGGCCACTCCATCCCACTTGTGCGTCTCGGGCACTCTGGATGGCTTCCCTGACATCAGTGGTCTCCATGTTCGGTACATGGGCAATGATTTGCCCATTGGCCGGATTCGATATCGGGAGGGTTTTGCCACTGTGGGCATCTTGCCACTTCCCATGGATATAGCCCTGCTGACGAAAGAGCGAAGGTTGCATAAGTTGTAAGCTTGAATCCAGCATAATCAGAATCGACTCGGTTGCATTGACCCGTCAACTGAACGGGTTTCGTATGATGATGGTGTCGTCACGTTCTGCTCCCGTTGACACGATATCAATGGGAAGTCCACTCAGGACCGCCATCCGTTCCAGATAGGCTTTGGCATTGGCCGGAAGCTCGCTGTACTCCCGCACGCCAGCGGTACTTTGCGTCCAACCAGGCCACTCTTCGTAGACGGGACGGCATCGGGACATGGCTTCGGCGCCATAAGGCGGCAGGTCGACCTCCTGCCCGTCCAGGGCATAGCGAGTACAGACCCGGACTTTTTCCAGCCCATCCATGACATCCAGCTTGGTCACACAAAGAGCACTCAATCCACAAACCTGAGCGGTCCTGCGCAGAGCGACAATGTCCAGCCAGCCACATCGACGGGGACGTCCGGTGGTCGCACCGAATTCATGACCCCGTGTCCCCAGATGCTGGCCGATCTGGTCAAACAGTTCCGTGGGAAACGGCCCGGAACCGACCCGTGTCGTATAGGCTTTGACGATACCCAGCACATGGTCCAATTCCAGTGGTCCGATACCACTGCCCACTGCCGCGGCCGCGGCGGTCGTATTTGAGGACGTCACATAAGGGTAGGTACCATGATCAATGTCCAGCAGCATGCCCTGAGCCCCTTCGAACAGGACGGATTTATCTTCTCGGCGCAGATCGCACAGACGGGCAGAGACATCTCCGAGCAGATTCGATATCCGGTCGGCCTGTGCCATGGCCTGATCCAGAGTCTGTGCAAAGTCCACCTTGTCCACCTGAAAATATCGTTCCAGAATGAAATTATGGTACTCCATGACCGCCTGCAGCTTGTCGGAAAAGAGGGCCGGTTGCAGAAGGTCGGCCAGTCTAAGACCCCGTCGGGCCACCTTGTCCTCATAACATGGTCCAATCCCCCGACCCGTCGTGCCAATGGCCTGGTGGCCGCGGGCTGATTCCCGGGCCAGATCCAGGGCAATATGATGCGAGAGAATGATCGGACACGCCGGACTGACCATCAACCGATCCCTGATGGAAACACCAACCGCCTCCAGTTGATCCAATTCACGGAGCAATTGCTCCACATTCACCACCACACCATTGCCGATCAGACACTCCACCCCATGTCTCATCGCACCGGATGGCACCAGATGCAACACGGTCTTTTGGCCATGGATCACCAGCGTGTGGCCTGCATTATGTCCTCCCTGGAAACGGACTACCGCATCCGCCTTTTTGGTTAACAAGTCCACAATCTTGCCCTTGCCCTCATCCCCCCACTGGGTCCCAAGCAAAACCACGTTCTTTGACATGATCAGCCAGGAAAACAGTCAGGACAGGATTCAGGAACGGACAAAATACAAGAGCAGCACCCCCGCCAGCATGCTGCCAAATCCCATGCGTCGCAGCCGATTTTCCGGCATCTGGGCCAGCCGGCGCATCGTGTGAGAAAATCCTCGCGGACTCAGGAAGGGCAAAATACCCTCCAGCACCAAATAGAGGGCAAACGCTGCCAACAGGTCCGTCCAGTTCATGGCAATCGCCTCTCAAGGCTTGACCGATTCATACCGCATGATGCGCATATCACTGCGTCGAGGAATGGGAATCGGTCGATCGCAGTGGCGGGGGGCCTTGGGAATCAGCCCTCTTCAGATGTGGATGAAGGAACCGTTTCAGAGCCAGATTGCTTGAAAAATCGAAAGAACTCGGAACTTGGATCCAGGACGATCAAATCGTCTTTGCCACCAAACGTCGTGGCGTACGCATTCAGGCTGCGATACAGGTTATAGAAGTCCCGATCCATGCTGAACGCATTGGCATACGTGGCGGTGGCAATCGCATCGCCTTCCCCTCGAACCTGTTCCGCATCCCGACGGGCATTGGCCAACAGTATATCCCGCTGACGGTCCGCATCGGCACGAATCTTCTCGGCTTGTTCTTCTCCCTGGGCCCGAAGTTCCTTGGCCACCCGTTGGCGTTCGGCCTGCATCCGGGCATAGACCCCCTCACTGATCGCCGGATCCAGATCCACGCGCTTGAGCCGGACATCGATCACTTCAATGCCGAATTGCTTCGCTTCTTGCACCATCGCTTGACGAACTGCTTCCATGATGACGGCACGATCTCCGGAAATGACTTCTTGCAACGTTCGTTTGCCGAATTCCTGACGCAGACTGTCATTGACCCGCTGGGCCAGACGTGAACGGGCATTGCTGATCCGACCCTGCAGTCGGGTGAAGTATTCATGCACATCATCAATGCGCCATTTCACGATGGAGTCGACCACTAGGGTTTTCTTCTCGACAGTGAGATAGCTTTCCGGTGCCGAGTCCATCGTCTGTACCCGAGCATCAAAATAACGGATATTGTTGATGAATGGCATCTTCCAGTTCAATCCCGGCTGGATGTCCGAATCCACAATTTCACCGAACTTGAACTTGATGGCCCGTTCGCGTTCATCCACATAGTAAAAGATCGAAAAAAGGCTGGCGATGACCAGCGCCCCAACGATCAAGAGCAAGGTGCTTTTTGTTTTCATGGCCTAATTCCTTCCGGTCCTCTCGCTATTACGTGATGTGGTACGAATCCCCTGACTGAAAGTCGATGTGTTGTCAACATCATTCTGCCCGGTGAAGTTCTCGGGGATGCTACCGGCCGTAGCATTGGAGGACCGTCGGTTGAGTATCTGGTCAAGAGGCAGATACATCAGGCTGTTGCCCCCTCCTTGCTGATCGATCACAATCTTGCTGGAACGGGACAAAACCCCTTCCATCGTTTCCAGATAGAGACGGTCCCGGGTGACCGCTGGGGCCTTTTGATATTCGTTCAGCACCTGATTGAAACGAGCTGCTTCACCATCGGCCCGAGCAATCACCGTGGCCTTGTAGGCTTCTGCTTCTTGAGTAATTCGGGCGGCTGCCCCCCGAGCGCGCGGGATCACATCATTGGCATAGGCTTCCGCAAGGTTCTTCAGGCGCTGTTCATCTTCTCGAGCTTTCACGGCATCATCAAAGGCATCCTTTACCTGGGCAGGGGGTTGAGCGTCCTGCATCTCGACCGCCCGAATGTTGATACCGGAATCATAGCGGTCCAGTATCTCCTGGACCAGCGTCTTGGTTTCTGCAGCCAGTTCCGCACGACCTTCCGTAATGGCGAAGTCCATCGTATTGCGGCCGACGATCTCGCGAACCGCACTTTCGGTCGCTCCTCGAACCACGCTTTCGGCCACCTCCCGAGCATTGTATTCACTCACATTGAACAACAGGTCACGAGGATCCTTGATGTCGTACTGCACGGCGAACTGAATATCAATGATGTTTTCGTCCTGGGTCAGCATCAGGGACTCGATCGGGACCAACTGCTTGCCTCTTGCGGACTCGCGGTAGCCAACGAAAACGGTGTTCAGCTTGTCGGTGTTGACGATTTCAGCTTTTTCAAAGGGAGTGGGCCAGTGCCACCTGAGACCCGCTCCCTTGGTCTCGGAATAAGCGCCAAATCGAAGCTCAATGGCTTGTTCGCCCTGCTGAACGGTATAGAAGCCGCTAAATCCCCAAGCCCCCAGCCCCACCAGGACTAAAATGGCGACCACGGTAGAACTCATGGCCGAGCCCCCGTCGGAACGATTCTTTTTTCCGCCGCCACCACCACCACGGCCGCCAAAAATTGCATCGACGCGACGCCGAACGTCCCGCAGCATTTCATCTAGGTCGGGGGGGGATTCTCGACCGCCTCGGCGGCGGCCATTGCCACCACTGTTCGTACGTCCCCAAGGGTCACGTTCGTCCCCATCGGGTCCGGGTTGATTCCATGGCATAGGGCTAACTGGTCAGATAAGGATTACAAGATTGTACTTCAAAATGGGGATACCATGATGGGCTTCAAGTCAAAAACCCATCATCGGAAAGATATATTTATTCCAGATGGAGCGCCCGAATTTTACGGGTCAGAGTATTACGACCCCAGCCCAGCAATTCAGCCGCCCTTTGCCGGTGTCCTTGGCTGTGGGCCAGAGCAGAACGGATCAGGACCGTCTCGAACTCGGCACCCAGGCTATGGGCCAGCTGCTTGTCGCCCTGGCGCAGGCGTTCTGTGGCCCGTTTGAACAGGGAACATGCCCACTCCTCCCGACCCACTGGTCGGTGCTGTAATTCCGCCGGCAGGTCCTCCATTTGAATGACTTGACTGGGAGCGAGAATCGCCAGACGACGAACTACATTTTCCAGTTCTCGAACATTGCCCGGCCAGGAATGCGATTGCAACACCGCCAAAACCTCGGATGCACATTGCTTGACTTCCAGACCGGACTTCCTTGCTGTCTGCTGCAGGAAATGCCCGACCATCTGGGGAATGTCTTCGGGTCGGTCGCGAAGTGCGGGAGTGTATACCGTGACGACGTTGAGACGATGGAACAGGTCATTTCGGAACACTCCATTTGATACCAGTAGCTCAAGATCCTGATTCGTGGCCGCCATGACCCGGACATCGACCTGCACTTCATCCCGGCCACCTACTCGATAGAATCGACCTTCGGATAGCACCCGCAACAGCCGGGTTTGCAGGCCAGCAGGCATATCCCCAATCTCATCCAAAAATAGCGTGCCACCGTGCGCCTGCTCAAAGCGGCCGATATGACGGTGGTGGGCACCGGTAAAAGCCCCCTTTTCATGACCGAAGAGCTCAGACTCCAACAGCTCGCCTGGAATCGCTGCCGTATTGATCGCAATCATCGACTGATCAAACCGGGGGCTATTGCGGTGAATGGCATGAGCCACCAATTCCTTACCGGTACCGGATTCACCCCGAATCAAGACATTGACGTCCGACGAAGACAATCGGCCGATCATCCGGAAGACTTCCTGCATCTTCGCGCTGTCGCCCAGCATCGCATGGTCACGCGGGACTTCCTTGGAAACCGCGCCGGTGATGATGTCCTGCTGACAAGCCCTTTCCACTAAAGACAACATTTCCTGGATGTCAAAGGGCTTGGTGAGATACTCGAAAGCCCCATGACGATAGGCATCCACCGCACTGTCCAGATCGCCATAGGCGGTCATGATGATGATCGGAATTCTGGCCTTATCCCGTAGCACCTCCATCAGTTCGAAACCACTCATCCCATCGATACGAATGTCCGAGAGCACCACATCAGGCGGCTGTCCGGGATGTCGGTCCAATGCGGACAGCATGGATTCGGCACTGGAGAACCGTCTCACCATGTATCCTGCCTTCCCAAGCGCCTTCTCCAGAACCCAGGAAATGGACACATCATCATCCACTACCCAGACGCTGGATCGTCCGTTTTGCATCAGTGATGCCATTCCCGAATGGTGGGTAGATACACTCTGAACACCGTCTTCCCGGGCTTGCTGACACAATCAATGCCTCCCCCATGTTGTGTGATGATTTCAGCCGTGATCGCCAGACCCATTCCGGTTCCATTGGTCTTGTCTGTGACCATCGGATCAAAAATCCGGGTTTCCATGCCAGAAGCAATTCCCGGACCGTTGTCTTCCACGTCGACCCGGACCACTTGTCTCGAACCGTCCAGGAAGGCCAAGTGGTCGATTCGGGTATGGACCACAATGCATTTTTCCCCGGTCTGTTCCGTCAGCGCCTCAACCGCATTTCGCATGACATTGAGCAGCGCCTGAACCAGAAGATCACGATTGCCCCGAACCCGTGGAAGGCTTGGATCATAGTTTTGTAGAAACTGTACCGATCCACCCTCTTCCGCTTCCAGCAGTTTGCGGACATGCTCAACCACTCGATGGATATTGACCGGCTCGTCCAAGTTGGCTCGGGTACGGGCCTGCATCCGGTCCACCAGCTTGGCGAGACGGTCCGTTTCCTGCAGGATGATCGCCGTGTAATCCGCAAACGCCTCGCTCCCCGCCTCATCGGCAAGCAGTTGTGCAGCCCCTCGGATGCCTCCCAACGGGTTGCGAATCTCATGGGCCATCCCACGAATGACGGCCTGATTGGACTGTTGACGATGCAACAATTCCTCATCTAGAACATGTGGACCAATCGGCTGAATTTGTTGCATCTCAAGCAGCAGTCTTCCGCCGGATTGGCAATGGATCCAATTGATGGTGCAATCCATTCTCTTTTTTGACAAGGAGGGAAAAAGTACTACTTCATGATTGCGTAACCGAACTTGTCCACCGCCAAGGATGACCCGCTGACAGGCACCCAGCAGGGTCTCCCCATCCCGGATGAGCCCTGCCAGAAGCTTCCCGTCAGCCCGCCTGAGGCTGGTATTCAACAAGGATTCTGCCGATTCGTTTAAAAACACTACCACGAGCTTTTCATCGAGCACGACAAGGCTCGTCGATTGCTGCTGAAGAATCCGGAGCGCATCTGGAGGCATGGCATTGGAGGCGAACCCGTGCCAGTGATGGTATGCAACAAAAGCGTCCCCGTTGATCAAACGAGGACGCTTGGAGTATCGATCAGACGCTGTAGTACATGTCGAATTCAACTGGGTGGGTCGCCATCCGCAGACGGGTGACTTCTTCCATCTTGAGCTCAATGTAGGAGTCGAGGAAGTCATTGCTGAAGACATCGCCCGCCATCAGGAAGCTCCGGTCCTGATCCAGGGCCTCCAAGGCCACATCCAGGCTGTGAGCAACAGTCGGAATACCCTTCTCCTCTTCCGGGGCCAAGTCATAGAGATCTTTGTCGCCGGGGTCGCCGGGATGGTATTTGTTCAAAATGCCGTCAAGGCCCGCCATCAGCATCGCAGCAAAGGCCAGATAGGGGTTGGCGGTAGAATCCGGGAACCGGATCTCAATTCTGCGCCCTTTGGGGTTCGAGACGTAAGGGATGCGACAGGAAGCGGAGCGGTTGCGAGCCGAGTACGCCAGAAGCACCGGGGCTTCAAACCCCGGCACCAACCGCTTATAGCTGTTGGTACTGGCGTTGGTAAATGCATTCAGGGCCCGCGCATGCTTGAAAATTCCGCCGATGTAGTACAAGGCGATTTCACTGAGCCCCCCATAAAGATCTCCCACAAACAGGTTTTCACCATTTCGGGCGATGGATTGGTGGACATGCATACCACTGCCGTTGTCACCGACAATGGGCTTGGGCATGAAGGTGGCCGTCAGTCCATTTTGGTGAGCCACATTATGCACCACATACTTATACACCTGCACTTCATCCGCCTTTTTCACCAGCGTATTGAAACGAGCCCCGATCTCACCTTGACCGGCCGTGCCCACTTCATGGTGATGGACTTCCACGTTGAGTCCCATCTGGGCCATAGTCAGGCACATCTGCGATCGTACATCGCCCTGGCTGTCCACCGGAGAGACCGGAAAGTATCCTCCCTTGATGCCCGGTCGGTGCCCGGTGTTCCCTTCTTCATATTCCTTGGCGGAATTCCATGCCGCCTCGCTCGAATCAATTTCATAGAACGTGTTGCCCATTTCAGTGCCCCAATGCACCGAATCGAACAGAAAGAATTCATTTTCCGGGCCGAAATAGGCAGTGTCACCGACGCCCGTCGACGCCAGATAGTTTTCGGCGCGCTTGGCAATGGATCGCGGGTCCCGATCATAGCCCTGCATATCAGACGGATCAATGACATCACAGCGGATATTCACAGTGCAGATTTCAGAGAACGGATCCACAATAGCCGTTTCAGTATCCGGCATCAGGATCATGTCGGATTCGTTGATGCCTTTCCACCCAGCGATAGACGAACCATCAAACATCTTGCCGTCCTCGAACAGGTCCTCGTCCACTACCGACGCCGGTATGGTGACATGTTGCTCTTTTCCCTTGGTATCAGTAAAGCGAAGATCAACAAACCTAGCTTCACTCTCCTGCAATAATTTCATCACTTCTGAAGACATTCTGAAAACCCTCTTCTTAAGGTTATAGGATTGGACAAATAAACCAAACGACAGTGCAGACCAGAAATTCCGGCTTGACATTTAAACCAAGCAAATCTCATGCCAGATCATTATTTTCCGACTTTTCAAGCAGCTATAGCGACATATCCTGACTGTTGACACCCAAGCGCCACCAAATGGTGCATCATACAATAAAAGCTGCACTGTTTTGGTGCTAATTTGATCGAACAGGGCATAGGTCAATACATCCTACGGGGCACATTCACACAACCTGCACTAAACTCATCAGGGGGCTCACATATTCACATCCCTTGCTGACGGAAGCGTCATCGTGACCAGTCGTTCAAAAGATATCGGTCAGGGCATGACCACGGTCTTTGCTCGCTACGGGAAGAAAGTCCCCACACTGCGGGCTGTGATATGCCTACCCCGTTATGCCGGGCAATCTGTCGGGTAGGCAATCCGATGTCCGTCAGACCACATACAGCAATTCCCGCCAATGGTCTCACCCGGGACGCGATGGGAATGGGCGGCCTGAACGCATGACTCCGGCAGTCTATCGAAGCCAGCCCCTATCAAATTCGATAGATTCAATTGGTGACAACCGCAGAGTTGTAGGCGTATGTCGCCCAGTCTGGTTGATAATTCAAATTCGCTTGATTACCCCATACCGTCCATTCGTTACGAGTGCCTCGACCAAACAATTCCAGATAAGGACCCCAACTACAATCCTCGATAATTTGATATAACTCATCGGGTTTTCGAGAGTGCTCCCGTTTTCGGCTGGCAATGACATTGACCTGTCTGCGTCCGGGACTGAGTGTGCGAACATTCTTTCCACGCACTCCGAAAAGGATGATTTCGGTGACATTGCGAAAATAGAACCCAACTCCTCGTCCATCTGATCCACCATCCTTGCGAATTTTGTGCCAGATAAGGTTGGTTTTGTACTCGAACCCCCAAGCATTGAGTACATGCAAGCCCCATGGCAAGATGGCATTGGGAACCCACAGATAACAATGTGCCCTTTCAGCCACATGATCAGCGACCGGCAGGCTCGCAATTTCGTCGAAAGACAGCGTGCCATACCGGGACAGTCGATGATGTTCCGGGGCGACCTTGCCCGAACGGTTAGCGAAACGCCACGGTGGATCGGCCAGGATGGTCCCAAACGTCATGCTGCCCAAGTGTTTTGACAGGTCTGTTGCCGGTGAGTCCACCATATTGCAGTTACCTCATTTTACCCAATTGAACCATCGCATATTTTATTATGTTTCCGTATTCTCACCCGATTCAGCCCCCCCACTTGAACCGCATCTATAATCCCAAGAACAAACCCTTGACCAGAGTCTTCAGTTCCAAGACCCTCGCCAATTACTTTGATCATTGAGCAACTACTGATGACTATCCCACACGGTACAGCTCTCTCAGACATAGTCTCTAACAGGTACGCAATCAATTTCCAGTTTGACTCCATAAACGCAATGTGCTTTCTGGGGAATCTACAGGACGGGACAGCGTTTGAATGTTTCCATGCCGGATCACACGGCCAGCCAACTCGTTTGAACCCATATCCTAAGGAAATGCAGGGGTTCTGTTCCAAACCAAAAGACGATTATTGGACGGCAGGTCGAGGTCTTCCTCCAAGGTCAGACCCCATTGTTCACCCAAGGTCATCAGATCTTCATCATCACGTAGACCCATCTGTGGATCCTGTTGCCGAAGACTTCGGTCGAATGCCTGATTGCCCTCACTGGTGAACTGTCCTTGACGATTGAAGGGTCCATACAGATAAAATCGCCCGGACTGCAGTAAAAATCCAACCCCCCGAAACATACATTGGACCTCTCGCCAGCCCATGATATGCGCCGTGTTGGCGGAATAGACCCCATCCACACAAAGGGAAGGCCAAGCCGAGGCCACATCCAGAATCCTGGGGGGATCAATATTCGGCAAATTGGCCTTCTCCACCCGGTCTCGAAGCACATCTATGGATGACGGCAATTCCGTCGGCAACCAACGCACATCGGGAAGCGCATGGGCAAAATGAACCACATGTTGTCCGGTCCCAGAGCCGATTTCCAAAATCGACTGTCCCGACTGCAGGCGTGGGCGCAAAACGTTCAGAATTGGATGCTTGTTCCTTTCCGATGCCAAGCTGCAGAATGGTTGGCTCACGTGCTTCTCCTACTTATTTTCCTGGCCGATCGAAAGAGTCGAGCGCTCATCTTCCATGTCGTCTTTCTTCCTGCCCCGAGCAATGTCACAGACATCCGAATTGGCGTGCACACGATCATACAGGCCGAGGGCAACCAGCGTCATCCCCCCGGAGGCAAGAGCCGAAGCAATGTTCACACCGGTCGTGATCAGGCCCCTGGGCTTTATTTCAATTTTCGGATCCTTCAAAGATCCACCGAGGTAGACGGCCCTCGCCAGAGAAGACGCACTGATGCCCAACCCCTCCCGAGCCTTGGGTGTCAGAACAAAATCGATTTTGTCACCGGGAAAATCGATCTCTCCCCCACCCACCACAGTCACCCGATCTGTCTTGAGAGCGAGACCATTTGGCGTGACCGCCTTGCCTCCACTAACATCCAGATATAAAACCGCACATTCCAGAACCGTATGGGGTGTTTCATTGTCAACGAATCGAAATGCCCCCAGAAGATTGGTGAGCAGGTCCCCCCCCACTGTTCCCAGTTTCCTGCCATCAAACCGGGAGTTCTGGACATCCAGTCGGACTTGTCCTTTTCCCCGATCCAATAGATCAGCAATGGTATGCGCCTCTCCCTGAATCATGACAGCAGCATCAATGTACCCCCCTATCAACACATCACTGTCGGCCAATGTCCGTAGTGATTCAGCCGGAAGCCGCTCTACAACCAGCCGGATACCCATATCTCCTTCGGTTGACGAATGGATTGCGCCCTTGATCACCCCTTGACCCAGGGATGCGTGGAAGTCCGTACCAACAGAACCCGCGTTCAGGTCGGACTGGATGGCCAGCCCTTTCAAATGGACACTCCGCCCCCAAAAGTCATCAACTTCCAGATTCAGATGACCATCCATGTTGTACATCCATGTGGGCAGCAGTGGCCTTTGCGTAAACTTCTGTTTGGGTTTCTTGTTGTTGAGAAACAGGCTTTTCAGATCCAGTTCCTCAATCTCCAGATCAGCATTCAGTACTGCCCTCGCGTCTTCCTCGGCTCCTTTCCAACGAATTGCGCCCTCATATCGACTTGATCCAAACCATCCAGCACCTTCGACTGCCAAAGTGCCCGAGTCCACCTTTAGCCATGCATCGGTCGAAAACACATTTCCCGGCATGATGATACGTTTCAAAAAAGCAATCTTCGTGACATCGGTCAATTCCGTCAACAAATGCAGCCTGTCAAAACGCAGTGGTTCCAGCCGATCAATATCTCCCACTAGCGACAGCATGACCGTATCAGAACGGGCTTTGAGTTGCAGTCCTTCCACGCGTTGATCGTCCCAAGGCAGGGGAATCCGAAAGGATAGATCCACTTCCTCCAAGATCGGCGACCAGTCTGGCAAAAGATCGAGCCGTTCGGTTAATTGGCCCGACGCGGAAATATCCAGATTTCCCCCGAGAGGGTTCAGGGCAAGCACTTTCCCCGACACTTTCAGACCCACCCCGGCCCAGTCCGACTGCAAGCTCAGGTTTTCCATGACGAGCGGGTCTCTCGAGGTCGACCGCAAATCGAATGCGACCTGTATCGGGCCGAGATGTTCCAACAAGATGTCTCCTGCCGTATCCCCACCGAGCCAGGGCTTCAGCGTATCCGCTGTCACCGGGCCCGCAAAATGCAGGTCAATCGCCCGGTATTTTGGCGACAGTTCCACTGCTCCTGTCATCGACAACGGCCAGGGGCCGGGACTTTCGGGGAAATCAGTGGCATTTATCGTCCAGTGGCCCAGTCCTTTACCATGTACCAGAATACGGGCAGCAACTGGTGGCAGCGCTGGCAACTCCACATCATGAAGGGCTCCGAATGCGATGGGATCCAGTAAGGCCCCATCCAGTTTCAGAGTCAATTCACCTGGTGCATTGAGATCCGGAATCTGGCCTCGTCCCTGAAATTTTCCACCCGGAATTTCCAGCAACAGGTCTTCTATCTCCAATCGGTGCCTGTCTTCTTCCAGATGCCAGCGAGCGTCTACTTCTGCAAAACCGGGCTGGAAAAATACAAAATAATCATTTTGATGAAAAAACTCCCGACCAGTCGTACCCCGGATGCTGACGATGCCCTGCGGTTGCCGACCAATGCCCTGAATACTGCCCATACCTCTCAGTGAAAGCCATTCTCCTGTCGTTTCAAGGTCGATGGACTGAAGCACAAATCCGGTTTTGTCCTTGATCAGAATTCCATGACCCCGTATCCCGCCCGCCTTGGGCCAGTTCCGACCCAGAGCATTGCCCAGACCGTGGATACTGTCCAAAGTGAATTGTATCGGAAGACCCTGTTCCCAAAAACGACTGGCATTGCCAACCTGACCCGTACCCTGGATGGTCATCCCACTCGCCGTGGTCGCAAGGAGATCGACATCCATATCCAACTCATAGGTCGCTCCCGTGAAAAAGGCCTCGATTTTCACCGTCGGCCTGAGTGCCGTAAAAACTCCCAAGGGGAGTCCCTCAAGTTCCCAATCGGTATCAGCATTCACCTTGACTTCGAGTCCACTCAAGCGGGAAAGACGTCCAACCCGACCATGGGCCTTGAACGGTATCCCATAATAGTCCGCACTCCCGGAGAAGTCCTCAAACGACATCGTGGAAAATGTGCCGGGCTGGACAAGACGGCCGGTCAACTTGACATGGTCAAGATTCAGCGGTCGGTATCGAAACCAAGGCGTAATGTTTCTCAGATGGCCAATCTCGCCTTCAACGTTGGCTTGAATGTCTCGCCAGCCCAATACATCCCCGACCGTTCCAGTGGCCCTGAAATGATCCACATCGTGTACAGTCAAAAGGAGATCGGCCTCCGATTCCTGGCGTTGCAACCAAGTGGCGAGGGTCCCGAGCGTTCCCGTGATCCCGGCTGGCACCGTGTTCAGACTGCCTCTCGCATCCACCTGCACTGGGACATCCGGGCGATTCGCCGACAGTTTCCCCTCGTCGATCTGGATATCCCATTGTCGCCATCGCAAATCAGCAAGAATTCGGACATCTTCCAGGGCAACGAACCGAATATCAAGCCATCCTGGCAACACCAAAGGAAAACCATCTTGCGTGCCAGCGGCGGTTCGCCTGTTCAAGTTGAACCGACCATCCGAATCCTGTTCCACCAGCAAATCCACTCCTTGGAACAAGACATGTTCCACCACAAGGCGGCCCTGGAGCAACTTCGACAGGGAAAGACGCGATTCTAGGCGGCTGGCCCGAAAAAGGTCTCGATGGTCACTCCACGATACGTTCTCCAGACGGATATCTTCTGCATAAAGGATCAATCCTGTCCCCGCCTGAATACCCAGCGCTCCCATGATTTCAAGCTTTCTTCCTGTCCGACCTTCAACCCAGCCTTCGATGATCGATTTGTAGTCACTCTCTTTCAGGTAGAAATTCAGATAGAAAGTCCCCGCCAGTGACACAACAACGGCCAACAGCACCACATAGAACAACGGGCGAATGAACCACTTGAAGAGCATCTTCATATCTTCGTGCAAATCCTTAATGTATTGAAGTCAGCTATAATGATCAGGATGAACACGTCAGAACCCACGGACATCTCGTCGCTTTTCCCCTATCTGGGGGAGGGGGTGCCGAGTCCTGTGGTCACAACCCACCAACCCCCAGGCGATGATCGGAATGGCAAGGCCGATTCTACCGCAGCGTCTCGCTCTCATCATGACAAACCGTCCAAGAGGAAAAGACATTTCGACAAATTGAGCAAACGGCTTCGTCGTCAGGTGGGAAGGGCGATTGAAGACTATCATATGATTGAACAGGGAGATCGGGTCATGGTCTGCCTTTCGGGCGGGAAGGATTCCCATACTCTACTGGATATCCTCTTGGTCCTACAGGCTAAAGCCCCGGTCGATTTCGAGTTGGTGGCCGTCAACCTGGACCAGAAACAACCCGGATTCCCCCAAGATACGTTACCCAAATACCTGAAATCCAGAGGTATAGACTACGATGTGATCGAAAGAGATACCTACAGTATTGTCAAACGCATTATCCCCGAGGGGCGTACCATGTGTAGCCTGTGTTCGCGTTTGCGCCGGGGAAATCTGTATGGCTATGCCGAGCAGCATGGTTTTACCAAGATCGCCCTTGGGCACCATCGTGATGACATCATTGAAACCCTGTTCCTGAACCTGTTCTATGGCGGCCGCCTCGCGGCCATGGCACCCAAACGGCAGAGCGACAACGGAAAGAACACCCTCATTCGTCCCTTGGCCTATTGCACCGAAGAAGACATATCGTCCTACGCCGAGACCAGGGAGTTTCCCATCATTCCCTGCACACTCTGCGGCTCCCAGGAGCGACTGCAGAGGAAACAGATCAAGGCCATGCTGCAACAATGGAAACACTTGCCGGGGCGGGTGGAATCCATTTCTCGGGCCATCTGCAATGTGTCACCTTCTCACCTCGGCGATACCAACCTGTTTGACTTTGACCGATTTATCCTGCGTGACCCATCTGCTGAACAGTCAGCTCCCGCGGAAACCTGGATCCGGGCCGCTCCTCGAAGGAAATCCAGCGAACCGAAAATTGTTTGATCAGTTCAGTTCATCCGGCCCAACAGCCGTGTCATCTCCCTGATTTCCTCTGTAGTGTTGAAATAATGCACGGAGGCTCGGGCAAGACTCTCCACCCCTCGTGCCTGCAGGTCGATCAATCCGCCGGGGCCTGACGTCACCGAGATATTCACTCCATGAGCTTTCAAATATTGCCGGATCTCATCCGGTGTATGACCGGACAGACTGAAAGTGACCGTTCCACCCAGTTGGCGGCCATGATCATGCAAGGTGACCGATGGAACTTCCTTGAGCATCTCCCGACAGTCGTTCCCCAGCGACATGATTCGTTCGCCAATATGATCCAAGCCGATTTCATTGGCATAGGCCATCGCCGCCTCCAGTCCCACCCGGGCAGCATGATTCACCTCAAAGTTCTCGAAGCGTCTGGCATCGTCCAACAGCCTGAAATGGGATGAATCCAGCAACTCAACTCCGTATTGATCCAGCGCAAAGGGTTCCAGCTCCTCAAGAAATGACCGTTTGACATACAACAGTCCAGTCCCCCGGGGCCCGCGCAAATATTTGCGGCCAGTAGCGGTCATTGCGGTGCAGCCAATCTCACGGACGTTTACCGGAATTTGACCACTGGACTGGCAGGCATCCAGCACGAAAGGCACCTCTGCCTCCCGGGCAATCTGCCCTACCTTGGCGGCCGGACTGACAGTCCCCCCACTGGTCGGAATATGACACAGAGTGATCAGCCGGGTCCGCTCATCCAGAGATTTTTCCAAGGCATGAAGGTCGATGTCCCCATGAGCATCACATCCTATCACCACGGTTTCCACTCCCTTTCGTGCCTTCTGGATGAAGCTGACAAAGTGAGTGCCGTAGTTCAGTTGGGTGGTCACGATCCGGTCTCCTGGAACAAATGTCAGGGAATGGAAGAACTTCAGCCATGCCTGGGAATCGCTCTCGCAAAAGGCAATTTCATCCGACGCGCAACCGTACAGCTGAGCGGCCTGTTCATAGAAGCAGGCCGTATCTGCCGTCCGTTCCATAGCCGCCTCATAACCTCCGACCATCTGCTCGGTCTGCAGATAGTCGATCATGGCATGGAATGCCGGGGCCGGCATCAGTGAAGCGCCTGCGTTGTTCAAGTGGGCGATCCGGGTGGTGGCGGGGGTGTCGATCCGGATGCGTTCCATGTCAATCATGATCTCGCGACGCCTTGAGACGATTGCGGAGATGTTCCAGGATTTCCCTCAGGACTTCGACCTGCTTCTGGATCCGCATTCGCTCTTGTTCCGATGCTTCCACGGTACGCTGGAGGTTGCCATAGGCTATGCGATCGGTCTGGATCTGCCTTTTGACTAGCCCCAAAGTGATCTCAAGATCCCGATTCCGTGCCTTGAGGTGATCGCGCTCTTCCTCCAGGGTGCGCAGATGTGCCTGATCCACCATGACCATCTCATGGCCCGGTCGGCCCATGAAAAAGCCAGCAGCAAATGCCAACACCATGAACCCAATGAAATAGAACTTTGCCAACACGATGGGATCAGGGGACCAGTGCGACCTGACCCAATCCCGCGGTTTCATCCAGGCCCAACATCAGATTCATATTCTGGACCGCCTGACCCGCAGCCCCCTTGACCAGATTGTCTTCCACAGACAATACCACCACGACATCGCCATTCTGGGGACGATGAACCGCAATGCGACAAGTGTTGGAACCCCGCACGCTACGGGTATCGGGATGGGAGCCCGGTGGCATGACATCCACGAACGGTTCCCCCAAAAACCGGTTTTCGTAAATGGTCTGGATATCTGCCCCCCCAAGGCCATCAAGGCGAGCATATAAAGTGGCATGAATGCCACGAATCATCGGCAGGAGGTGCGGCGTAAACACGAGATCAACCGGCTTTCCGCCGATTTGGCCAAGTTCCTGGCAAATTTCAGGCAGATGCCGATGCCCTGCCACCCCATAGGCGCGAAACGAGTCCCCCGTCTCGCAGAAGGCATGGTCGATGCTCGCTGAACGTCCAGCCCCCGACACACCCGACTTCACGTCTGCAATCAGGCCGTTCACATCGACCAGTCCCTTCTCGATGAGCGGTAGATAGCCCAGCAGGACCGACGTGGGATAACACCCGGGATTCGCCACCAGACGGGCCTGGCGAACGGCGGTCCGGTGAATTTCCGGCAATCCATAAACCGCCTCTGTGAGCAATTCCGGGCAAGTATGGGTCATGCCATACCATCTCTCCCACTCGGTCGCATCCTGCAGCCGGAAATCGGCTGACAGGTCAATGACCCTGGCTCCAGCAGCCAAGAGAGTCGGGACATGATTCATCGCCACCCCGTTGGGAGTGGCACAGAAAACCACATCACAGGATGAGAGTACCCTATCGTCCGGATCCGAAAAAGCCAAATCCACCACCCCCCGAAGGGAAGGGAAAAGACCCGCTACCGACTTTCCATATTCACCGCGTGATGTGATGCATGTCAGTTCCACTGCCGGATGTTGCCCGAGTATGCGTAGCAGTTCGATCCCGGTATATCCTGTGCCCCCCAAGATGCCAACCATCACCTTCTTCATATTCACCACTTTCCCGAAATTATTGGAATAGGAATTAAGTGTACCCTAGTGCAAGTCTTGCAGAAACTATCCTGACTGGCCGACCTAGCTGATATCAGTGATGGAATCGAGTCCGACTTAACGTCAAATAGTGAAACAATGCGACAGCGGTGTTGTCGGTCAGTGGGGAAATAAAAAATAGATGTAGATGTGCTCCCATGGGTGAAATGAGCCGCATCATGGTCAATCCTCCCAGAGTATGGATATAATGATAATGTGTCGAAATGCTGATCCAACCAATTTCAATTGCCCCCTTGATGAACCGTTCCGCCTTGGCCGAAACAAACTCCCAGACGGGTTGTCTCGAACACCGGCTTCAGGAGGTGCGCAACAGGATTCGACTCTCCTGTGAAGAGTATGGCCGTGCGCCCCAGAGCGTTCGACTCGTTGCCGTCGGCAAGAAACATCCAGTCCAATCCGTTGCCACTCTGGCCTCTCTCGGCCAACAGGACTTTGCCGAAAATTATCTCCAGGAGGCGAGCGAAAAAATGGATTGGTACCGTGAGCAGACAGCATTGAGCCAAAGTGACCTTGTATGGCATTTCATTGGGCAGATTCAAAGTCGCAAATGCCGGTCAATCGCGGAACGGTTTGATTGGGTACACACTGTGGACTCGCTGATGGTGGCGATGCGCCTGAATCAGTACACCACCAACGGTCGACTCAACGTGCTGATCCAGGTCAATATTGACAACGAACCCACCAAGGCCGGTATCCGGGTTGACGCACTGGCGGAACTGGCGGGTGAGATCAGCCAACTACCGAATCTCCGCCTGCGTGGACTCATGATCATTCCCCGATTCCAAGATTCGTTCGAACGGCAACGGGCCACCTTCGCCAGATGTCGTGAATTGCAAGCATCGCTTGTGCAAGATGGATTGGACCTGGACCAACTGTCCATGGGCATGACTGCCGATATGGAAGCAGCCATTGCCGAAGGGGCTACCCTGATTCGTATCGGCACGGCCCTGTTTGGTCCTCGACCCACATCATGACCCGGTATCCACCTCTCCTCTTTCCTGTGCAAATGGAATCCGAACATCAAAAAACAACCGTCATCGCTTTTGTTGGCGGCGGGAACATGGCGGGCAGCATCATCGGCGGGCTGGTTGCATCCGGCTGGCCCGTGGAAAACATTCGGGTGAGCGACCCGGACCCCGAACGACGCAAGATGCTGGCCCAACACTACGGGGTGACTTGTCTCGCAGACAATGTCCGTTGCATCCAAGGAGTTGACGCGGTCATCCTGTCGGTGAAACCCCAGGTCATGAAAGAAGTCGTCATACCCCTGAGAACCGTCTTGCAGCATGAATGTCCACTGCTGATCTCCATTGCGGCCGGAATCCGCAGTACGGATATCCTGAGATGGGTGGGTAGAGAACTGGCGTTCGTCCGGGTCATGCCCAACACCCCTGCCCTGATCCGAAAAGGTGTCTCGGGGTTATGGGCCAACGTGTGGACAGTCCCGGTCCAGCGCGATATGGCCGAGGAAACCATGGGGGCCGTCGGTGATGTGGTCTGGGTCAATGCAGAGTCGGAAATCGACATCGTCACCGGGATTTCTGGTAGTGGTCCGGCTTACTTTTTCAAGCTGATGGAACTGATGATCAAAGCGGCCACGGAGCAGGGCCTTGACCCGACACTGGCAAGACCCCTGGTACTGAAAACAGCCTTGGGAGCGGCATCCCTGATATGCCAAAACCAACAGGATCCTGAAGTGCTGTGCCGTCAAGTAACCTCTCCTGGCGGCACCACCGAAGCCGGCATCTGCCGAATGGAAGAACTTGGGCTGGAGGATGCCATCCGCTCGGGAATCAGTGCGGCGGTGAAGCGTTCCAACGAACTATCTGATCAGTACGGAGAGATATGATGTCTTACTTCCAGGATGCGATCAGTCTGCTGGTGGAGGTTCTGCTGGGACTGTTTCTGATTGCCGTGATCTGTCGATTTCTGTTTCAATCACTGCGTGTGGATTTCCGCAATCCCATCGTCGGCAGCGTTATTCATGTCACCAACCCGGTCCTTGGCGTGTTTCGCCGCTTCATTCCGGGACTGTACGGCTTTGATCTGGCATTAGGGTGCCTGATTCTGGTCGTGGCTTTCCTGAAGTACTTTCTGTTGTTTACACTCGCTGGATATGATGTCCAAGTACTCGGCATGCTGATTTATGCCTTGGGCAAGTCCATCAACATCACTTGCTGGATACTGCTGATTGCCATATTCGGTTCCGCCATCCTCAGTTGGATCGCTCCCCGAAGCTTCCATCCAGCGGCCAAAGTTCTGGAAGATGTGAGCGCTCCGGTCCTGCTGCCATTTCGTCGATTGATGCCGAATCTGGGTGGACTCGACATTTCACCGATCTTTGCCATTTTGGGGATCAGTCTGGTGCAAAGACTGGTGGTCGAACCCATGTTGGACTTAAGTCGCTCCCTGATGTGAGCGCAGGTCAGATGATGGCCGATGCAGCCGTCACTCCGGAATCTTCAGCACCAACTTTCGCATCGCCAACAGGATCAATAAGATGACCGGAATCCCCATAACGGCTGTCAGAAAAAAGAAGCCCTGATACTCCATACGATCCACGATTGCCCCGGAATAGCCACCGACCACCTTGGGCAACAGAGTCATCAAGGAAGAGAAAATGGCATATTGTACGGCGGTAAACCGGATATTCGTCAGAGCGGAAAGGAAGGCGACAAAGGCGGTGCTGGCCAGTCCGGCTGACAGATTGTCTGCAGCGATCACCGCATATAGCAGGGTCAGGTTCCTGCCCGTCTCGGCAAGAACCATGAACAGGAGGTTGGTGGCGGCAGCAAGAATCGCACCTAGCAGCAGGATTCGCAAGACGCCGTAACGGAAGGCCAACAACCCCCCCGCGAACCCCCCGAGAATGGTCATGCCAAGGCCAAAGCTCTTGGAGACAATGGCCACCTCGGATTTTGTGAATCCGAGATCATAATAAAAGACATTGGCAATAATCCCGAGCACAATATCGGAAATGCGGTACAGGCCGATCAGTCCCAGCACCAGACACGCCAGGCCGATTCCATGTCGTTGGAAAAATTCCTGCAACGGAGCGAGATAGGCCCTTTGTACGATACTTACCGGTACGAGGGAGAGGCTGGACAGTAACCGAGCCACCAGCCAGACTATGCCCAAGCCAACCCCCAGGCGGCCGAACTCCACCATCAATCCAGCCAGCGCTGCATTCCGGAAGCCTGCCGTCAGACCCAACTTCGCTTCGGCAGCCATTTCCGCTCCCAAGAGATAGGACAGAACAAATCCGAGAACCGAGCAGCCAAATAACAGCAGTAGTTGCAGGTTCTGGCGTGTGGACCGCTCCACACTGACCGGGTGGTCCGGTTCGGACACCCATAACGTGGTGACAACCCCGATAAGCATGCAAAGTGCCATGATCTGGTAGGTACTTCGCCAGGCCGAATGATCGTAGGCCGTGGATACCGAACCCAATCCTTCGGCCAGCAGCAGTGCACCGGCCCCGGCGACCAACATGGCAATACGATATCCGGCAATGTAAGTCGACGACAGCAAAGCCTGCATCTTGGGTTCAGCAGACTCAATGCGAAACGCATCAATGACAATGTCCTGCGTGGCCGACGAAAAGCCGAGAAGAACCGCTGCGAAAGCCATATATTGCAAAGACCAGCCTCCTGTCGCCGGATTGACGAATGACATCAGGCACAAAGCCAACATGATCAGGCACTGGGAACACAATAACCAACTGCGCCGCTTTCCCAGCCATTGGGTCACCATCGGTAACGGTAATTGATCGACCAGTGGAGCCCAGACAAATTTGAAGGAATAGCCCAGCGCCGCCCAACTGAACATGGTCACGACATTCCTTTCCACGCCCGCCTCCCGCAACCAGAGTGACAGGGTTCCAAAAATCAGCAACAGGGGTAGACCGGCGGAAAATCCGAGCAAGAGCATGACCCACACTCGGCGGTCCGAGACGGCAGCAAGATACAGTCTGATCGTGGTCAAGGCGATGAACGGTGGCAGATGGTATGATTGGGATCCGATCATAACCTGTCACGATGTCAGTGACGCCTTTCGATATGGCCCGATCCGGCTCCATGTCTCACTGTCCCAGCGAGTTTTTTGACCTGTGCATTCAACACGATATTCTCGCCTTCGGTGAATTCACACTCAAGTCCGGGCGGGTCAGCCCGTATTTTTTCAATGCTGGGCGATTTTGCGACGGATTGTTGCTGGGCAGTCTGGCCAGCCACTATGCGACCCTGATTCACCGAATCCTTTCTGGACGAGTGGGTCAACACATGCTGTATGGCCCCGCCTACAAGGGGATCCCCTTGGCAACAGCCTGTGCCATCAGGCTATGGGACCAGTTCGGTCTCAACATTCCTTATGCATTCAATCGAAAAGAAGCCAAGGACCATGCCGAAGGCGGTCTCATCGTTGGAGCAAAACTGTCAGGAAAGGTCATCATTACGGATGACGTGATCACGGCAGGCACCTCGATTGATGAGTCGGTCGAAGTCATCCAGTCTGCTGGAGCGGAACCCGTGGCAGTCGTGATCGCGCTGGACCGGGAGGAGATCACCGGCGACCTCGGACTGTCCGCCGTACAGACCGTCGCATCATTGCATGGAATGCCCGTGTACTCCATCGCCCGATTGTCCGATCTGGTGACCTATCTGGACAGTCAACCAGAGATGGCCCACCTCTCCGGCTTGATTGCTCAATACCAGGAACGCTACGGCGTACGTACCGATTGAACAGACCAAGCGGGAACAGGACGGAAGCCTGAAGAGCGGATACAGGTTGACTGCCCCCCTAACCGTCTAACCGGTGAGCGGCTTTCTGTGAGAGGATCAGAGGGCGTCGTCGTTGAGTTCGCCCGTACGAATACGGACAGCCTTGTTCAATTCATAGACAAAGATCTTCCCATCACCCACCTTACCCGTTTGGGCCGCTTGAATGATGACATCCACCACCTGGTCTACTTTGGACTCTTCGACCGCCACTTCCAGTTTCACTTTCGGTACAAAATCCACCACGTACTCTGCACCGCGATACAGTTCGGTATGTCCTTTTTGACGTCCAAATCCCTTGACTTCAGTCACCGTCATGCCCTGCACACCGATATCGCCAAGCGCATCGCGGACATCATCCAGCTTGAACGGTTTGATAATCGCAGCCACCAGCTTCATAGGAATAGAGTCTTGACGAGTAAATTACGACCATTATACTGGATCTGGCAGCCTCCAATACAATACCGCCTCTAGTGCGCAACCATTCCCGCCAAGGACATCCCCCTGTGGATTCGGCGGGATGTCCGGGCACCCACGCCCGCGGGGGAAATCTGCGGACAGGACGGCCCCGCCGGCGGGCGGCCGGATCGACGATGGGCCCTGGTTTCCTGAAGAACCGGCCGATCACCCACTCGGTCACGGCATCGAGTCAGGAGGGGTCGAAAGGCTCCCCATCAGGCGGGCGGTGCCCGAACACGATTGCTTGGTACCCCGTCTCTCCGTTTGGCATGGGGAACCCCCCGAACCCGCCGCGCCACGGTCTCCCCCCGCGGGGGAGACGACCCGACTTCGCCCGGGCGGCCTGGCACAGCGCACCACCCCGCGGCGACACCGGATCGATGAGGAATGCCCGCCTCTTCCGGTGGGCGAACCCCATCGCCCGAGGGGGCTGGCCGTGACCGAAGGGGTGTTCGAGGAATCGACGCGTCATGGTCGGTCGGATCTGGTGCTGATTCGTACGGGCCAGGTCTTTGTGCTCGAATGCAAGGTCGCGCCGAACGAGGCGGCCGTGGACAAAAGGCTCCACGAAGCGATACGCCAGAAAGGCTAGGCGGACAAATACCGAACACCGGGCAAAGAGATCCATCTGCTGGCTCTGGTGTTTGATCAAGCGCAGCGCCAGTTGGCCGTCTTGCGGGCGGAACGGTCCTGAGGCGGCCCGATGGTGGACCGGGAACCCGCCAGCATTCCGTGCTGAGCACTCCGCCGGATCAGTTCGGTGACAGTCTTCAAGGAGTGAGTAGTTTCCCGGGTACACCATTTAGGGGGGTGAGTAGAGTTACAGCGCAGGAAACATTGGTAAATGCGCAAGAATCGCGGGTACGGACCAGTCAGAGTAAGTGGTATCTTAAGACTGTACGAATACCTCTTTTCAGGAGAAACCGGATGAAACATCTGACCGCCATCACCATCGCCGTTAGCCTCACCGCATCGCAGGCGCTGGCCGACATCACTGTCCGCACAGTGAGCTTCGAGAACGAAGGGGCCACCTTGTCGGGGACGCTCTATTTGCCCGCTGCCGCATCGAGACAACCCTTGCCGGTCGTGGTCGTCACGGGCGCCTGGACCAGCGTTCAAGAGCAAATGCCACGGATCTATGCCCAAGAGATGGCCCAACGGGGCTTTGCCGCCTTCACCTTCGACTTCCGCGGCTGGGGGAAGTCCGGTGATCTGGCCAATCAGGTTCGCTACAAGGAGGATCCAACCGCCAAGATATCGGACATCCGAGCAGCGGTCCGGTTTGTTTCCACCCTGCCAGAAGTCGATGCCAGCCAGATCAATGGACTTGGCATCTGCGCCTCCTCGGGCTATATGGTCGATGCCGCGGCGGGTAATCCACTGATCCATCGTATCGGTCTGGTCGCCCCCTGGCTGCAGAATGACGAGCTGGTCAAGGCCGTCTATGGAGGAGACGAAGGGGTCGAAGGCCTGATTTCAGTGAGTCGGGCGGCTGAGGCGAAGGGTGGTGAGATCATCCCGGCGGCAGGACCCGTGGGGGCCGAGGGTGTCTTGATGCCGATCGGCGGCTACTACTTTGACCCCAGTCGTGGAGCGATTCCGGAATACGATAACAAGTGGAACCAGGCTTCCTGGGAGGGCTGGCTGACCTATCATCCAGCCGACCATCCGCAACGGCTGGACAAACCGCTCGCCATCGTCCATTCCGAGGCTGCCGCAATTCCCGATGGGGTGAAGATGTTCGTCAGCGAATTGGCCAGTGAAGCGACGTTGAAATGGCTTGAGGATGTCACTCAGTTCGACTTCTATGACAATCCCGAGGATGTCCAGCAGGCTGCCGATGTCGTGGCCCTGCATTTCCGCCAACCCTGATGGCCAGTTGGCGAGATGCATCAAAGGACCAACTACCAAGGGATATCCATCATGAAAACCCTTCTCCCAATGGTCTGCGCTGGCCTTCTGATGACAACTTCCGTGGCCGCCATTGAGCCCGAACTGCATGGGGAAAACATCGAGACGATCACTCATATTGCCACCGGGGCGGACCACCATGACTGGCGCCGTGTCCGCTCGGCAATGTCCGACACGATCACTGCCGACTATACCCGTCTCTTCGGCGGTGAAGCCAGCAACCCAGTCAGCGGATGAACTGATCCAGAGCTGGGCCGCTTTCCTACCGGGATTCGACAACACCCATCTCATGGTCACGAATCACACGATGAACCGCACCGGCCCCGACACGGCGACCGCCAAAGCGGATTTCACCGCGACACACCAGATCGGTGATGCGCTTGGGGTGCTCGGTGGTCGTTACCATTACCGGCTCGGTCAGTCGACGGAGTCGGGATGGACCGTACACTCCTTGGTCATGCAGGCTCTTGGGGAGACCGGCAATCGCGCTTCCCTGATCAACCAAGCACTCGAACACAACTCGGCCACTCAGGAAAACAGCAGGATCCCTGCCCTGTCGGTCAAGCACTGGTAGCAGTCGCGAAAACCTCTTATCTCCCCCGTGCCACTCTGAAGTGCAACACTTGGCCCCGTCGCCTGATCACTTGATGTAGGGCGGATGGCAGCGGGCCAGGCGATGGCAGACAATCTCAGTTTACGAACAACTGGAGAACTGTCATGCCGAATGGCTACCACCACCTGACCCACCCGGAAAGATCGCAGATTTCCGCTCTCAAGTCCACTGGTCGATCCCAGCGACAGATTGCCGCGCAGCTCGGGCGGGACGTCAGCACGATTTCCCGAGAGCTGTCCCGCAACCGCGGACAGCGCGGGTATCGTCACCAGCAAGCCCAGGGCAAAGCGACGAGTCGGCGCCGGGAAGCCTCGGCCGGGCCCTGGAAGATGACCCCCGAGCGCTGGGCAATGGCGGAGGAGTGGTTGCGGGCAGGCTGGAGCCCGGAGCAGATCTCGGGCCGGTTTCAGCAGCAAGGAGAGGTGATGGCCGGGCGGGAATGGATCTACCAATCTATGAGAGCGGACCGACAGGCGGGGGGAGACCTTTACCGGTGCCTGCGGCGCCGCGGGAAGAAGCCCAACTGGCGGGGTGGGCGACCTGCAGGACGCGGTCAGATTCCCGGTCGGGTAGACATCGCCGAGCGCCCGTTGATCGTGGAGGCCAAGGGCCGGATCGGGGACTGGGAGCTTGACTTGATCATCGGGGTGAAGCACCGGGGGCCTTGATTTCCTTGGTAGATCGGGCCTCGAAGTATCTGGTGCTGATCGGGGTGGAAGGGAAGACCGCGGCGGCCGTGACCGAGGCCATTGTCCGGCGGATGGCCCCGATTCGGGACTGGGTGCATACCTGCACGGCGGACAATGGCAAGGAGTTTGCGGGGCACCGAGAGATCGCCAAGGCCCTCGGAGCTGACTTCTATTTTGCCACCCCCTATCACTCTTGGGAGCGGGGTCTGAACGAACATACCAACGGTCTGGTCCGCCAGTATTTCCCGAAGGGGACCGACTTCCGTCAGGTGACGCTGGCCCAGGTTCGGGCGGTGGAAGAGCGGATCAACCGCCGGCCCCGGAAGGTGCTGGGGTATCGGACCCCGGAAGAGGTCTTCACCGCCGCCGACCCGCCCTGAAGGCGGTCATTCCTCTCCACTCCACTCCCTTTCCAGAAGCCCGCATTCGACGGGCAGGGCCCCGCTCGGCCGAAGTCAGCCTGAAACGGCCCGAGCGGGCCCTTGCGTCGTGAAATCGCCTCGGTCAGACTCCCCTGGCGTCGAGATGGATGCCATTGATGGCCGACATCAGCCTCTTTCAGCCCCTTGGGGGCTGAATTGTCCGGTTGCCGCCCCGCTCCCTTCCTTCGGGGGACGCCCTCATGCCGGGAGCGGGGCGAGTGTTGCACTTCAGACTGGAAGTGGGGTCTTCTTGGCAGACAGCGTCCTTCGATTGACAAGTCGGATGAAGAAGGCAATTCGGTAACCGGCGAAGCGACTACTCTGCTTCGCCCTGCCATAGCAGGTCATAGCCGATCTCGTAGGTGCTTTCGCACATTGCTTCCAGTGCCCCGAAATGTTTCTTGAACAGGTCATCCGTATGGGATCTTTCGTGCTGATCGAATGAGTTCCAGTATGTCACGATGGCAATATGAGGTTGGATCCTCGCATCCCCTTCAGATTTTTCAAACGTTCCTTCCTGCGAGATGAATCCACGAAATTCGAATACTTGACCGGCGATGAATCCGCCGGCTTCGTTGCCGTATTCGTTCTTGACGACATTGCAGAGCTCGCCGACCTTCAGTTCGGCCTCCTCCAGGGTGTGCTGTTCCTTAAGTTGAACCACATTGAAGAGCATCTTCGACCCATAAGGGATGGTGATGTTGCCGAACATTTTGTCACCTCGATGAAAATTGGAAAAATGCAAACTGAAAACCGATTCAATTGATTCCAGGTTGCGGGCCATTGCCCTTACTTATATGATCTTCATTATAGGGGAATCAAGGGTGGTTCCGGCAAAACTACCAACTCCATCCACCTCGCCGTTATGGCCGCAGCCGACCAATGATGTCCTCCCCCCCTTTGCCTCAACCATAAGCGCGTTCATGCCTCCCATTGTCAAAACATAAGAGGTGTACTTCTTAGTATAGATGGAGCGTTCAATTTGCCAAGCGCATTCCAAAGGTGATTCGCGACCACCTCAACGAATATGTTCTCGTTCAGCATATCCCCCTTAGCAGTCTCGTCCCAAGCGTTCAAGACGCTACCAAGCATTCTTTTAGATTAGCATGATTCAACCCCAGAGCAAAACCAGCTCAATCATCCGCATTGATGGCATTGCATATTAATTCAAGAAGAACCGTGAATCTCCTATATATGTTGTAATCGCCGAGCACACTGTCTTGATATAGCTTCTGCAAAATCGCATGGTAAGGCGTTCCCAATCATATTGCAGACATGATTCATATATGGTGAATCAAGACGGTAGTCATATGGGAAAGTCTGGAGCAATGCTGCTTCTCGAACAGAGATTGTCCTGTCAGCCTCTGGATGGCCGAAGCGACCTTTGCTGAAGGTTGTGCACCCTCCAGTGATGGTCGGAGCAGGCCTGTCCCACTCCATCCTACCATAAACATTGGTGAATCCAATGTAGCCATTACGATGGCATGCGGGTCGTAAATGCTCGGGTATCCACTCCCAACTCGACCCGGCTCTAGCAACACGTAGCCGTTCAAGATTCTTGGTTGAGATGTCACGGACCACATGCCAGTCTGATTGTTCGATATCACCGTAGGTTTTGGCCTGTGATAACGTTATTGGATTAGACATGTTGGAAATTGCATCTCTTACGGTCCGCCATGGCATGATACCATCCGACTGAAATCTTGAGTGTGTAGTGTCAGGCAGCGGAATATGAAACCCCAACCCTCCGATTAGAACGAGTCTTTTTCGGATTTGAGGAACTCCAAAATCGGCAACCTGTAAGACCTTTTCAGTCAGTAGGTATCCGAGATTTCTCAGACGGACACACAGTTGATCGTACAGAGATTTTCCCCTTTTGGTTAACATAGGGACATTCTTCATCATTATCGCTTTCGGAAGTGTCTCCTCTGCGAGACGCGCGACCTCAAGAACAAGTTCATTGCGAGGATCTTTCTTATACTTGGATGTAAGGCTCGTGAATCCCTGGCAAGGTGGGCAACCAGCCAGAAGGTCTACCTGCCCAATTTCAGAGTGCCGTAAGATTTCAGTACCGGATATTGTCGTTATGTCTTGGTTCAGACATAGAACTTCGGGGTGATTGGCCTTGTATGTGTTGAACGCATGATGTTCCAGCTCAATCGCCAGCACAACATTGAAACCCGCACGTTTTAGGCCAACGGAAAGCCCACCCGCACCGGAAAATACATCAATAGCCTTCAAGGCGATGTCATTCATCCTTAGCTGGATGCGGCAGATGTCAATTCTCTCTGCCGCATTGCCTCTTCTAGGAAGTCTTGGTGAACCTGCTTCGTCCTTAAGAGGAAGTCAGTCCAGTTCATCAAGGTCATCTTTCCAGAGTCGCGATAACCATTAAAGGCTGCACGAGGTGACCCGGTTAGTTTAGAACCATCACAAACGAGAGTGATGTGGAAGTCTCTAAAATAATCATTAAATGGATTTTCTTTGAGGAAAGCTTCCATATTATCATGGTAGACCACAATCCTATCCATTTCAGGATTGGTTAGTTCATGATGGGGTTTCTTGATCTCAATGATCTGGACAACACCTTCTTGGCTAGAGAGAACGAAATCCGGTCGCCGATTCGTGTTCTCAAATTCGGCAAGCGATATTTGGTTCCCCGTCTTTTCCTTATAGTAATTCTCGAACTCTCTGCGAAGGCTGGTGAATGTCTGGTTTTCAGTGACCGGGGCCCACTCCGGATTGACTAGCCAAGGTGCTTCAGTGATAAGTTTTTGAAGGTCATTTTCATCCGTGTCTTTGGCGTTCTTGAGGAAGTCCAAGCGATCCACCACCTTCAGGCGATCTTCGGCTATTCGACCAAATGAAGACAGTTCCGCTAGTCTTGCAGTGCTCAGGAAGTTACCTAGAACAGAGAGTGGAGTATCGGCTCGGTTAATAGCTTCTCTCATAATTGAATTGAGAGTGATGTGTGGAGCAAGACTGATGCCGAGATCGACCATTTGCTTCACAGTTTCCGGATCACCGGCCTCACCGCGACTAATCTTACGACCGAATGAACGGACGAACTCACTGGCACAGTCACGAATATCTTTGTGACTGTGCCCAGGAAATGCATCAAGAATTCGCTCATCGACATTGCCTGTCTCAAGGAATAGATCTAGGGTCGCCTTTTGCAAAGGATCCCTTGACAGAGACCCAACCCGCTTGATGATACATTGCCCCCAATTCTGAAAGGCAGTAGCGAGATCGTCTGACCATAAGATATCACGTCGATCTGTTTGAATGAGATCATCATCTTGATCAATCCAGTCTGCATGAAGCTCTCCGACGAGATAGGAACGAATGTTGTGTTCACCCGTGAAGCCAGCGCGCTGGTTGAAAATCGATGTCTGAGAGGCAATCTTGCCACGACAATAAATTCTCACGCCCGCCATAAGTTCATCACTATAGGGAGTCTTTGAATAAGCTACCCATCCGGAAACCGGATGGAATTTTTCCTCATGATCGAAGCCAGCCTGAAGACCTGCTTCAGGCTTCCCATCCGGGCCGATTACCTTCCCATCCGCTTGAAACGAGATTTTGGTGCTCGGCATGGTATCAATATGGAACTGGCCCACAGTTACTGGCTGAAGTCCGCATTTCGTGTTATCGGAGAGTCGGATGTGCCAGTCATCTGATTGGATACCAAAGCGTTGTGAAATCTGGCGACCGAGGGTTTGCATGTCAGGTACTTTCCGATAGTTGAAATTCGCCAAAATGACTCTAGTACCCGGTGATTCCGATAGCGATCCATCCTGTTTGCCAATAGTTGGCTTGTAACGGTCATCATGCTCGACACCGAGATTCACAATCTCATCATAGCAGAGAATGATGTGAGACGTCAGATAACCGACGCTTGAGATCTCTTTATCATCATCTGAAATTAGTTCTCCGCCAGCACTAATAACTTCGATGGTTTTGCAAATGCCGAATGGAGCCAGTTTGCCTACACCCTTACGACCCATCACCATTCGATTAAATCGAGAAGATTTGTCTCCACGAATTGGATCTTTCGTCGTTCTGCACCTACAACCACGAAGAAATCCTGCATCTGTTGTGGGGTCATTCCGGTGCCATTGTCGATAATCTCAATCTTGAACCCCTTGTCGGAAATGGTGCCACCAGCTTTGGTTGCCAAGTATTGACCCATAGGTGCATGTACAGCTACTTCCGTGGCATCAGCGTCGTAAGCATTGGCGATTAGTTTCGCGATGACGGCTGATACCTTGTCGTACAGATTGACTCCCAGTTTGTCGACTGTAAGCCGGGAGATCCTCATGGAATAGTTCATAGTCATATTAGTTCCCAGTAGAAATCGCCTCGGAAATATCGAAATTAGGCAAGGGGTTCATTAAGTTCAGATTGGTCTTCTGGATGTCTTGATCCATAGTGGGTAACAATGGAAATGACCCGGTTCATGCAGTCGGTGGCTACACCGGTAAAGCCCACAGACAGTCTCCATAGAATAAAATAGGAATGTCGTAATGGTCATGTAGTTCCCGCATCAGAACTGACGCCAGCAAGCCAGTATTCTGGGTCTGGCCAGGAACCAGTCGATGGATTCTTCGGTCATTTCTCGTTCCACTTATATCAAGGACTTGGTGCGGTTGACCGGCTATCGAGCCTGTTTCGACTGGATCATGCGGACCCGTCGATGCTGCGTTGACAGAAAAGTTCCAGGCAGGCAGTCGTGACCAACCGGACAGCGATGGTCCCCGTCTTCGGCCTGGGAAACGGCGCACTTCGGCAAGACAACACACTTGCCCACCTGTCAGGTGCGACATGCCTGCCAAGGGCCTTGCGGTATCGAACAATCTGCTTGTCATCAGCGCCATTGGGGAAATGAAGTCTGTCAACCCTGAACTGCAACGAATCGTGGTCCGTATCAAGCATCCAACAGGCGATTTCCCTGTTGCTGCCGGGTCGTGTCGCACCAGTCGCTGGGTCGTAGGTGGTGAATCCGGTGATTTCGACAATATACTGGTCGTTCTCGCTGTCGACCTGCAACAGATGCACCTCAGGTTCACCCAACAACTGCAGCCCAGCGGTTTTGTCGGCAGTGCTTCGGCTGCGGTCAAGCTCGCCGATGCGGAGATTCTGTTCTGCCTGGAACTTCAGTACTTGGATACGCCCGCGCCGCTCCTCGCCGCCCGTGCCCATCTGTTCGCTGTCATAGCTGAAGGCCACTATGCACAGAACATTGATCTCCAAGGTCTGCTTTCCGAGTTCTACCGCCGCCCTGTCGATTAAGTGCGAACCGACAGGTACTTCCGGTGGCACCACCGCCACACCCACATCCCTCTCCCCATGCCGGGCGATGTGGGTGACCAGTTTCGCATGACTATATGGATTGGGCTGCACATCCTCCAGACTGTCGGTATTGCCATTGATCGCCATGATCGCTCCTTCCAGCGCCGCAACGACATTGCGCTCGACGTTGGCTGACAGTTCCGCATCTCCAAGACTGTCCAATTCCGGATTCAGGACCTTGAATGGGGCATGGCTTTCGACGGTGAACGCCGCACTGACACGCTTCACGCCAGACTTCCTGACCGGTTGGTTCACCAGCAGCGTCGGAGGTTCATCAAGGTCATAAGCCAGAATGCGGGCGCTGACGGTTCGGCACCGCTCATAGACGAAGCCGGCGGATGGGTCTTCGTTGTATGACTGTATCTGGTAGGGTTTGCCGGACCGCCTCGCCTCTTCCTTGGCCCCATCCGGCGAGTCCAAAAGCAGGTAGTAGTCGAAGACAGCGCAGGCTAGGCGCTGTCGAGCCAGCGTCACGGCCAACGTGCCGGTATCAACCGTGATCCACCTCCGTCCCCACTGCTCGGCGACATATGCGGTCGTTCCGGAACCACAGGTGGGATCGAACACCAGATCGCCCGGGTCCGTTGCCATGAGGACACACCGCTCAATGACCGATTCGGCCGTTTCAACGACGTAATGCAGTTCGCTCGGCGACATGGTCGCATCCCAGAAATTGTTGATTTGTCGACCCGGCACCTCTTCCTCGTAACGCTTCCAACCCAGCCAGCCCCTTCCCGATGCCGCATCAAGTCGCCCAAGTTCCGCCAGACGTAACATTCCTTCCGGGCTGACGCGCCAATGCTCCCCCGGCGGACAAGGGTATTCGGTGCCTTCCCAGACGAACGGCCCGGAGCGGTCCTTTGAAATTCCCCCAGATGCCAAGCGCATCCTCCTGTAGAGCCTCGCGTCTTGGGGCAAATGACGGTCCGGATCCTCCCGATCGTCTTTCGTCAACTGGCGTTTCGTTCCGTCCGCAAGTTCCAGCATCGCGTCCCAACCCATGTGCTCAACTTTTTGTTGCCGGGTAAGCGGTTCGTAGAGCTGCCGGAATTTCACTCGGCTCCGGTCCTTGGCATACCAAAGCAGGAAGTCACCAACTTCAGGCAGGGTATTCGCCGATGTCGCGCCGCTCTTCTTGAACATGATGGTGGCAACGCGGTTTTCGGCGCCGAACACCTCATCAAGCACTATGGCAAGGCGGTGGACATTCTCGGCGCCGATCTGAAGGAACAGGCTGCCCGAATCCGCAAGCAGTTCCCGGGCATACACCGCAACCCGGTGGATGGTGTCGAGGTACGAATGGATGCCTGACTTATAGGTGTCGCAGAAAGCGGTGATCTGGCCTTCATCAAGAGGGATGCCGTCCGCGTCGCGCCGCTTGTCGGTCCTGACCTGCACATTCGCCTTGTAGTTGATGCCGTAGGGCGGGTCGAAATAGACCATCTGCACCTTGCCCGCCATGTCCTCCTTGGCGAGCAGGGACGCCATGACCTCGACGCTTGGCCCGCGGATCAGGCGGTTCGACCAGTTGCCGTCATACTCGTACCATTTGTACGCAGCTCCCTCGGGCAGGTTGTTGAATTCCTCGAACAGCCCCCGCTGGCGATTGTCCTCGTCCTGCATCAACGAATTCGCGAATGCGCCGGGATGAATCTTCTCCTGGATGAACAGCGGCGTGGCAAGAGTTTTCGCCTCAAGGGCAGCCTCGTCGCGCCCCCAGTGCAACCGCACCTCTCCGGTTCCGGGACGTGTTTCGGGACGATGATGGACCGGAGCGGTGTCCGTGCCGTCCATGAGCGTCGCCGTCTCGTGGGTCGGTAAGTTGCGGCGTTTGGCGGTCGGATGCCGGTATGCCTTGGTATTGGCCATGGGTCAATCTCCTCAATTTACTTTGGCAGGCGGCTTCAGGGCGCCTCGAATCGCATCGTCCAACTGCGGAAAAACGGATTTATCCTCGATAACCGCGTATTCCCATCGACCACGTCCCCGGGGGTCGTTGGACAGCGCTTCGCACCAACGCCTTGCACCATCCTCCTTGGCCGCAGCGTCGGCATCGTAATTGCCTTTGCATTCGATCACCAGATGGACTTTCGACCCATTGGCACCATTCAGTTGCGCCACGAAATCCGGCACATACCAGCGGGTCAGCGCACTGTGAGCGTCCAGATAGGGAATTTGCCAGCCGAGTCTGTAGTTCCGCGCCCAGGCGACAACCCGGTCGTGCCCATCCAATATCCGTGCGGTGGTCGATTCCTGTTCAGTGTGGCAGGCCGCGACGCTGATCTCCGATTTCTTTGTGCAGTCATTCTCATGCAGCGGATATCGGTATACAAGGCTCGTCGTGTAGTCGATGCCTGATGTATCGAGCCAGTCCTCATCGGCCGGGTTTACCTCGGATGCAAATACCGCTCTAAGTGGCGAGCCGTCCTCCACCGTGACAGGCAGGCAAGCTTCAAAGATCGCTTCGGCAACCCGCGATCGGTTTCCGTCTTCACGCAGCAAGTCGGGACTATGGTGAATCATGCCTGTTATCTCCATCCACTGAACAACCACTTTCAGGGCAGTCGCGAACAGTTGGGCCCGTGGAACAGGTTCCCCCTGCCGATCGTTGATGACGCGCCTCGCCACATCACTGGCGATCACGTAGTGCACACGCGTTCGGGTCCAGGGTTGGGTTTCCGCAGTTTGTGCCTCGCCGGCAGACCCTTCCAACCGAGTTTCCGTGGGCGTTGCAGGATCAGCTAGGTCAATGGGCTCTGTGCGCTCAAGTGACAGGCTGAAGTCTACGGGTTCGATACGGTTCACAGGCCTGAATGCAAGCACATTCGGAAACTCGATCCGTTGCGCTTTTCGACCGGGAAGCGTGTGGACCCGGTAGCTCACAGGAGGGGGTGGAGGTGGGCCGCTTCCCCGCATAAAGTTGAAGGGAACTCCGAAAATGCGGGCGTATTCTGGCTGCAACTTCCCCGATTCCCCTCCAGGGAACGATGTTCGTCTCAACGCCCGCCCGGCCACCTGTTCGCAAAGCAGCTCGCTCCCGAAGGCCCTGAATCCCAGTATGTGGGTTACCGTACGCGCATCCCATCCCTCGGTCAACTGATTGACGGAGACCACGCAGCGAATGTGCTCTCCCGGCTGGCCGGGCTTACCCACCGTGTCGAACAGTCTGTTCACATGCGCATCGGCATCCTTGGCAGTGACTCCGTCTCCTCGGCAGAACAGGGTTCGCTGGCGCTTCAAGGCATCATCGGCCTGGCCGCCGACAGTCGCTTCTCCGTCTTTGGACTCCACTGAATAGGTGAGAAGTGTCGGCGGCACCCGCTTCAGGGTTCTGTCCTCCGCAACATTCGACCACAACGGGTGGATGCCTGGGCTGTTGGGTGATCCCTCCACGCCCCAACGTCCCGCGATTGTCTCCCAGATTGCCTTGGCGTTGCTCTTGGTGTTGGCGACAACAATGAAGACCGGCTTGATGCCATGGCCTTCATAAGCCCTGTTCAACACACAGTAGTCTTTGTAGATCATATCGATCAGTGTCCTCAACCGACCGGGAAGATCGAATGCCTGTAGCTTACGTTCACCCGGTTTCAACTCGGCGAAAATGTTCCGGTACATCGGCTTGTCGGCGGTCTGGTCATCGGACACCGGCACACGGGGGATCTTGGTCAGTCCCGCTTCCACGGCATCAATCAGTGGATAGTCCGAGATGATCCAGGGAAACAGCGGGTGTGCCAAACCCTGCGGAAGTTTCAGATACATCGGCGTGGCCGAGAAGTCGTAAACGCTGGCCAGTCGGTCGTTGGACTGTAGCGTCCTGAGAGCGTTATACCATAGGGCTGCCTGTTCGTCTGCGCCCTTGGGGACTGCCGGAGGTCGATAGCAGTGATGGGCCTCATCGTTGAAGACAAACCACCTCTCGTTCGCTCCACCCGGTCCGAGAATGCGGGACAGCATCTGGTCATCGGTTTCCAGTACGCCATCGCCGCCGTCTCCGTAGAACTCCCGGCGCTTAGCGTTGAGGAACGGCTTCAGGTCGCCGGGATCGCCGCTGAATCCGCTGGCGTCTCGCCGCTGCCATTTATGGTAGTTCGTGACCACAACGTTCAGTTTCCCCGACAGCGACATGCCCCTCGGGAGAAGGTTCCGATAGAGAGCCGCACCCTCGTCGGTCGATGGGTCAAGTTCCTTCAGCCTCGACGTCACCGTCAGATTGGGGGTCAGCACCAGAATGTTCACGCGCCGCTTCTGGTGCGCTGCCAAGCAACAGGCCCACATCGCCATCGCAAGGGTCTTTCCTGTTCCGGTCGCCATCTTGACAGCCATGCGCGGCAGGCTGTCATTATAGGTTTCGTTGACATAGTCAAGCCTCGTCCTGGCTTCATCGGCTGTCTTGTTCCGTCCGTGCCTGATGAAGGCCAATGTCTCGACCGCATCACGTTGGGCGAAGAACGGGCGGGGGACCGAGTGCTCCCCTGCCCAATGCTGCAACAGCCGGCGGGTGCTGTTGGGTGCACGTGGATAGTTTTTATTCCGCCAGGCTGTCACTCCTTTACGAATGCTGTTGATAAGTTTATGGGGCTGAACTCCGGTAGCCTCCGCCTCGGCAAAAGTGTCTGCGGGGTCGACGCGTCCGCCTGTCTTTGGCACACTCAAATATCTGCCGCTGAGCCGACGACCCCCGTCGATGGTATCGGTGGTACGGAACCTCTTGTCCAGCCGCCAATGCCGGTCCGGTTCGTCGTAGGGAGCAACGATAACGGGATTGGATAGGTTCTGCCTGTCTTCAGAATTGTCCAAGAATTTGTGCCTCTTCAAGGATATGACGATTCAACGCCGTCAATTCGACCCCATTGGGCCTGCGGAATCCACTGTGAAACCTTTCTCCGTTCTCTTCACAGCTTCGTTCCAGGCTGTTTCATACCCTCGTTCCAATCCTTCACCCAACAGGAGCCCAGCGGTGGATGTCACAAATCGGATCTTCCGAACTTGGCAGCTTGCACGGACTAAATCAAGAAGCCGCATGAGCCGATCATAAAACCCGGTGATTGTTTTGATAAATGAACGACATTCAGAAGAATCTGCAACGATATTTTACAATCATGCTGCGCATAAGCTCAAGATACCGGCAACCCCTACGGGGACCGGATGGTGATCGTGCCAGCATGATGTCGGACCGGAACCCCTTTCAGAGGGCTCTTCCCCAGAAATCATTGACCGCCGCAGGATTGGGTATATCGAGGCCAAGATGACACCATTGAGCTACCCGTCCCGAATCCGGGTTGGCCCTTGACTCCTGCGGTTACCCGATGTGGTCCATCGAACCGAAAGCCCCCAGATCGGTCAGCGATGGGGTTTCCAACCTGCATGGCGCACAGGCTGACACGACACCCGGTGCGATTTTCTACACGTTATGAAGCCCTCAGCCCCTGCTTGATCAGTGAATCTTGGGGTCCAGCACTCCGCAGTCACCGCGTTCTGTCATCACCTCCAGATTGATAGGAGTGATGCATTGCCCGCAGTGCCAAACGCTTCGTAACGATCCATGCAAACCTGTTGCATCGACTGTGTCGCCGCTTGCAAATACTTTCTCGGGTGGAACACCGAAGGATGGTTGGCGAGAGATTGGCGGATCGCCCCGGCGGAGGCCATCCGCAGGTCCGTATCAATATTCACCTTGCGGACAACGTGGCGAATCCCCTCGACAATTTCATCCGTGGACACGCCATAGGTTTCCCCCATATCTCCGCCATGCTCATTGATGAGGATCAGCCACTCCTCGGGTATCCGGGCGGTCACGGTGAGCGAACGCGAAGGGAAGATCGACCGACTGCGAGCGCCTCCCTAACAACAAGCCGATCGGATTGATTGCCATTTGGCGATCCCGCCTTCAATCTTTTTGTGTAAGACACGGCAACCGGCTCGCCTAGCGTCTGCTGCGAGAGCACGGGAAACAGCGATATTTGCGGTCGGCCAACCGCTTACGGATTTCCCCCCCGTGTCCGCATGGCCGTGGCAACGGGAATGCCGGGATCCCCGTCTGAAAAATCCCGTTCGCAGTCGGGGGTTGATGGCCTTCGCCAAGAGATCCGCTATCCCCCGGAGCACGGTCCCGCCGCAGCCACCGGGGGATCGGCGTGTGTCAGGCGTCAACCAGGTCAAGAATCTCGAAGTCGTTGGCGTCCAGCGTTTCGCTTGTCGTGATGGTCAGGGAGTTCCCTGGACTGAAGGTGATCGTGATGGTGCCGTCGCCTGGCGTGAGGGTCAGATCGCTGAACTGATCGACGCCGTCGATCCCCCTCAGGCGGATCGTGTCCCCATCCGTGAAGTCCGTGATGGTGTCGTGGCCACCGTGGTAGACGAAGACATCGTCCCCCGCCCCGCCGGTGAGGGTGTCGTCCCCCGCGCCGCCGCTCAGCTTGTCATCGCCCTTGCCGCCCTTCAGCGTGTCGTTGCCCTTGCCACCCTTCAGCTTGTCGTTGCCGGCCCCGGCGATGAGCGTGTCATTGCCCATGCCGCCGCGCAGGTGGTCGTCGCCGTCACCGCCTGTGAGCCTGTCGTCACCGCCGTCGCCGCGCAACTTGTCCTTGCCCGCTCCGCCGTCGACGGTGTCGTTGCCGTCGCCACCGTTGAACTTGTCGTTTCCGGCGGTGCCGCTCGGCGTGTCAGCGCCGGAGGTGGCCTCCAGCATGTTGAAGCCAGTCTGCTCCTGTGCGCCCTGGGCACCACCGACCCCGTTGCCGGCAGGCGCGTTCTTGAAGACGAAGTCGCTCGCGCTGAAGGTCGAGGGCGCGACTCTTTCCGTCACGATATAGTCGCCCCCTCTGCCGTAAAAGATTTTGGCCCCGTTGAAGTACTTCAATATTATCAGGTCGGAGAACGAACCGGCGAAATCGAATTCAATGGTGTCGTTGCCATGATCGAAGTCGTTGATCGTGTCACCGGCTAGCGAGTCCCCGAGCGAGAACTTGAAGGTGTCCCTGCCCCGTCCACCCCACAGCACGTCGCTGCCCTTGCCACCGTCCAGAATGTCGTCGCCGTCTTGGCCCCACAGCGTGTCGACGCCGGCGCCGCCTTCGAGTGTGTCGTTGCCGTCGCCGCCGTCGAGCCAGTCGAGGCCGTCGCCGCCTTCGAGCGTGTCGTTGCCTTCGTTGCCGTACAGGAAGTCGCTGCCTTTGCCGCCCTTCAGCGTGTCGTTGCCCTTGCGGCCGGTCAGCCTGTCGCTGCCGTCGGTGCCGGTCTTAAAGTCATCGCCGTCGGTGCCTCTCCACGTTATTCCACTCATATGATCATGCCTCAAAACTAAACTAAAACAAGATGCTTTGTCTTCATCCGCCGCCCCCTCGGGTCCAGACTCCTCAGTGCAGGGCAGACGATCCAACCGCGTTTGTAGCATGGGGGGGGGGGGGGGGTCAACCCCAGAAGTGCCCTGTCCTCAGGCCTGTCCAGGCATCCACGTCCTTGATCTGGTCCTCGACTGTCCGCTGGGGACCGTCGGTTCAATCCCTCCGGCGGCCCGCAGGCAGCATGGCGGGTACCGCCCTCTCCATCGCCCGGTTGGAAGGCCGGTTCCCGAACCGACCGTCGGCCAATCGGCCGGACACCGTCTGGCGCCGGGACTTTCAACCTCCCACAATGATATCCGAACTCATGCCCGCTTTTTCTCCCCGAGGGCATCGCGTACCAGTTCATCTGACCCCAACCCCCCAAGACCGGCTTGGCGCATGCCTCGACGAAGGGGCTTCCGGCGATGATGGCGCACGAAGCCGATGCAGTGCTCGGTGCGATTTCTGTGAGGTGGGGAATCCTCTGATCCTACCTCATCAGTGAACCTTGGGGTCCAGGTCTCCGCGTTCATAGCGTTTGGTCATCACTTCCAAGTTGACAGGCACGATTCGGGACGCATGGCCCGCGGTGCCAAACGCTTCATAACGGGCGATGCAGATCGCTTTCATCGCCTGGGTCGCCGCTTGTAGATACTTTCTCGGATCGAACACCGAGGGGTTTTTCGCCAGATATTGGCGAATCGCCCCGGTCGATGCCATCCGCAGGTCCGTATCGATATTCACCTTGCGGACACCGTGGCGAATCCCCTCGGCAATTTCATCCATCGGTACGCCATAGGTTTCTCCCATGTCCCCGCCATACTCGTTGATGGTGTCCAGCCACTCCTGCGGGACAGACGAGGACCCATGCATCACTAGATGGGTATTCGGAATCCGCGCATGAATGGCCTTGATCCGGTCAATGGCCAAAATGTCGCCCGTGGGGGGGCGGGTAAACTTATAGGCCCCATGGGATGTGCCAATGGCAATGGCCAAGGCATCCACATGGGTCTTGCGGACAAAATCCGCCGCCTCCTCCGGATCGGTCAGCAGTTGCGAGTGATCCAGCGTCCCTTGCGCTCCGATGCCATCCTCCTCTCCGGCCATGCCGGATTCCAATGAACCCAGGCAGCCCAGTTCTCCTTCAACGGAGACACCGCAGGCATGCGCCATGGCCACCGCAAGGGAAGTGACATCCACGTTGTAGTCGTAGCTCGCGGGGGTCTTGCCATCCTCTTCCAAGGAACCATCCATCATCACCGAGGAAAATCCCAACTGAATGGAACGCTGGCAGACCGCAGGGGAAGTCCCATGGTCTTGATGCACCACGATGGGAATATGGGGGTACTGTTCCACGGCAGCCTGGATCAGATGGCGTAAGAACGACGCGCCGGCATACTGGCGGGCGCCAGCGGAAGCCTGGACGATCACCGGCGAATCGGTGTGGTCCGCTGCCTGCATGATGGCCTGCATCTGCTCCATATTGTTCACATTGAAAGCGGGACACCCGTACTGATGCTCGGCTGCATGGTCCAGGAGTTGTCGCAAGGAAATTATCGCCATATCAAAAACCTCTTGGTGGTAGTCTGTCCTGGTGTCGCAACGACAGCCGTTCCATCGGTCCGGAACGCTGGTCCGATGCCTGAATCCAGTCGAATTGTACCATTGGTCCGGCTACCCCTCCCTGTATCGGGACTCAAGCACCGAGACCGCTGGCAGTGTCTGTCCTTCCAGGAACGCCAAAAAGGCTCCCCCGCCAGTGGAAATATAGGAGATCCGGTCCGTCAGATGAAACCGCTCCACGGCCGCCAGGGTATCGCCACCACCCGCAATGGAATAGGCCTTTGAGGCGGCGATGGCTTCACCCAACACTCGGGTGCCCTCACTGAATGCGGTGAATTCAAACACCCCCACGGGCCCATTCCAGATGATCGTGCCGGCCGATTGCATGATTCTGGCGTACCCCCCGGACGTCTGGGGACCCACATCCAGGATCCTCTCATCCGATCCGACCTCCTGTGGTCGGCACACCCTCGGAACACGGTCGGCATCGAACTGTCGGGCGGTGACCACATCCCTGGGCAGTGGAATCTCCACTCCGACCGACTGCGCCCGCGCCAGCACGGCCCGAGCCTCCATCAGCAGATCCGGCTCATACAGGGACTGCCCCATGGGAATGCCCGTCGCCGCCAGAAAGGTATTGGCGATGCCCCCTCCGGGAACCAGAACATCGACCCGGTCGCAGAGGCGGTGCAGCAAGGTCAGCTTGGTGGAGACCTTGGCCCCTCCGACGATCGCGACCAAGGGAGGGCTGGGATCCGTCAGGGCCATGTCCAAGGCATCCAGTTCCGCCTGCAACAGCCGCCCCGCACAGGCCCGGGACGCAAACCTCGTCACCCCATGCGTGGAAGCCTGCGTACGATGTGCCGCCCCGAAGGCATCCATGACAAATAAGTCACACAGCGAAGCGTACTGACGGGCCAGTGACGCATCATCAGAGGCTTCACCCCGATTGAAACGGACGTTTTCCAGCATCACTATGTCCCCCGGCAAGCACGGCACCGGCCGGTCCAGATAATCGGTGACGAGCGGCACCGACCGGTCCAGCAGACTCGATAAGTGTTCCGCCACCGGGGCGAGCGAAAATGCGGGGTCAGGACATCCTTCCTCAGGTCGTCCCAAATGAGACATTAACATCACGCCAGCGCCCGCTTCCAGCGCCCGAAGGGTCGTCGGCAGGGATTGACGAATTCTCTGGTCTGAAACAATGCGGCCGTCCGACAGGGGGACATTGAGATCCTGGCGTATCAGCACCCGCTGCCCCCCCAGGGACAGATCATCCATGCACACCACGGCCACGATGACCTCAGCGATCGGTCAGCAATCGTTCCAGTGTCGCCCGGATCCGATCCACCGTCAGTTCAAAATGGGCGAAGACTTCCTGAGCGGGACCACAGGCCCCGAACGAATCGATCCCGATGACCTCGCCGTCCGTGCCGACATACTTCCACCAGCTGGCGGTCACGCCGGCTTCCACCGCCAGGCGGCATCGGACCCCGGACGGCAGGACGGACTCCCGGTAGGCCACCTCCTGGGCATCGAACCGGTCCGTGCTGGGCATCGATACGACCCGGATTTTTCGTCCCGAGACATTCCGGGAGGCTTCCATGGCCAGGCTCACTTCCGACCCCGTGGCAATCACGATGGCATCGGGTTCCCCTTCACAGTCACGCAGTACATAGCCGCCCCGGGCGATGGCCGCGACCTGGTCCTCGGTCCGGATTTGATGCGCCAGACTCTGGCGGGAAAAAATCAGGCTGAAGGGTTGATCCACGGACTGCAGGGCTTGCTGCCAGGTCACCGCCGATTCCACCGCATCGCAGGGTCGCCAGACGGACAGGCCGGGGATCATCCGCAGGGTGGCCGCCTGTTCGACGGGTTGGTGGGTGGGGCCATCCTCGCCAACCCCAATAGAATCGTGCGTCAACAAGAAGATGCTCGGCAATCGCATCAGCGCCGCCATTCTCAGCGCGTTGCGGGCATAATCGGAGAAGATGAGAAAAGTCGCGGCGTACCCGCGAAACCCCCCATGCAGCACCAGCCCGTTCACCATGGCGGCCATGCCAAATTCCCGCACTCCGAAATAGAGGTAGTTCCCGTCCGGGTCCTGCTGGATATCCCGGGAACCGGACCAGATGCTATAGTTCGAACCCGCCAGATCAGCCGACCCTCCGATCAGCTCCGGCAACTGCGGCCCAAACGCATTAAGAGCGTTCAACGAAGCCTTGCGAGACGCGATGGACTGCGCCTGGTCGTTGATTTCGGCAATCAGGTGATGCGATGTCGCCTCCCAGGACGCCGGCATCGCCCGATGGAGTCGACGGGACAGCTCTTGCGCCTCCGCCGGGTACGCCTGGGCATAAGCCTTCATGCCCTGTTGCCAGTCGGTTTCCCACTGCGCCCCCCGAGTCCGGGCATCCCAGGCCCGGGCAATCGATTCCGGCACGACAAACGGCGGATGGGGCCATCCCAGCCTTTCCCGAGCCAGACGGATCTCGTCTTCCCCCAACGGAGCCCCGTGGCAGACGGCCTGACCCTGCTTGGACGGGGCCCCATAGCCGATCACGGTCTGACAGACAATCAGGCTCGGACGCGCATGGTCCGCCAGCGCCGCGTCAATGGCGGGTCCGATCGCCGCCGGATCATGGCCATCGACTGTCGGAATGACCTGCCAGCCATAGGCTTCGAATCGCTGCACGGTGTCATCAGTGAACCAGCCTTCGACCGGTCCGTCAATGGAAATACCATTGTCGTCATAAAAGGCAATCAATTTGCCGAGACCCAGCGTCCCGGCCAACGAGCACACCTCGTGGGAAATGCCCTCCATCAGGCAGCCATCCCCCAAAAAGACCCACGTCCGATGATTGATGATTTCGTGCCCGGGGCGATTGAACTGCGCCCCCAGCGTCCGTTCCGCAACCGCCATGCCCACCGCATTGGCCAACCCCTGCCCCAGCGGACCCGTGGTCGTTTCCACTCCGGGGGTTTCACCATATTCCGGATGCCCGGGCGTTTTTGAATGCAGCTGCCGAAAGTGCCTCAACTCGGTCATCGACAACGGGTACCCCGTCAGATGCAACAGGGAATACAGCAACATGGATCCATGCCCATTCGACAGAATGAACCGGTCGCGGTCGATCCAGTCCGGATTGGCCGGATTGTGCCGCAGATAGTCGCTCCACAGGACTTCGGCAATATCCGCCATCCCCATGGGGGCGCCCGGATGGCCGCTGTGGGCGGCTTGCACCGCGTCCATGCTGAGAGCGCGAATGGCGTTGGCTTTGTCCCGCCGGCTGGCTTCAACTCGCATACGTAAAATTTCAAATGGTCAGTGTTCTTCCCCGCACGCCGAAACATCCGGTATCGACGCCAGACAGCCGGCTGGGCCGCCGCGTGAACATCACAGAAGTTCGGTGCCCCCGAAAATCAATCGACTGATCCCTGTCATCCAGAATCATAACAAATCGCTCGGTGGTCGTGACGGCGCCGGCGCATCAAACCGGTTGAGCTGAATCCAGGCACTCCACTCGGCCAGCAGTTCCTGACTGGAAGCCGCCACCACAGATCGCTTCTGCAGACTGCCACCATCCAGTGGCACCCCGGTCAACGTCGTCGCCGCTCCACCAGCTTCCGTGAGAATCAGGTAGCCGGCAGCATAATCCCAGAGCCGTTGTCCCCCATGCAGATAGAGCTGTATCCGGCCGGCCGCCAGCCAGCACCACTCCAGTACCGAGGCACCGATATTGCGTTGAGACCGATAAGGGGGGGACTGCACCAGTCGCACCGCCAATTCGCCCACCAGGCGCTTGTAGTCCACATTGGCAATGCAGTCATCCAGCGTCAGGGGACCCCGGCATCGAATGGCCACCCCGTTCAACCAGGCACCCTGCCCCACTTGAGCGGAGAAACATTCCTTTCTGACCGGATCATACACGACGCCCAACTGTAGGCGCCGTTCAATCACCAACGCCACGGAAATGCCGTAACAGGGAAAGCCAGACGTAAAATTGGTCGTCCCATCCAGCGGATCAAGAACCCAGTAGCCCTGGGCACAGGTGCGGGCAATGGACACCTGGTCCGCATGAGACATTTCTTCTCCGATGACTCCAAAGTCCGGCCAACGGATCACAAGGGCATCCATCAATCGTTTCTGCAGGTCTTGATCGACGGAAGTCACATAACTGCCATCGAGCTTTTTCGTAATCACCGGGGCGGTATCCCGAAGACCGATGGCTTCCTCGGCGACCTTCACCACCAGTTCGCGCAGATCTGCCACGGCGGGCAAGGGAGGGCAATGCCGATCACTCATAGGGGAGCAACCCCCTCATGGTCCGGTAGCCAGGCGCGACGAGCCAGGGCATCCAGGTCCGGAATCACCCCGAGACCATTCGGCATCGCCGCATACGCCAAGGCCCACGGCCTCGGCATCACGCCTTCCGCTTCCAGCCAATCGGCGGCCGGGACCACCTCAGGCGTATCCAGACTGGTCAGCGCCAGATAGGACTGGCGGCCAGCGGATCGCATGGGCCACAGCACCACGATTTGGCGATAATCCCCGTCGTCAGACGGCTTTCCTCCCATCAGTTCCGAGGTGCGGAACAACGGCAATCTCAAGTCATTCCACCGGATCATCCCGTCCAGCCCCTGGATCTCCAGTGCCGTCGGCGTCGATGCGACTCGGGCAATGACCTGCGCCACCATGCTCACCGGCACCAGCAGCTGGAATCCCCTCGCCGGAATCGACAGGATCTGCATCAGTCTGCCGTCCTTTTTCCGGCCAGGGTTTGGTCGATCATCCGTCTCAGCGCCGAGAGGTCATAGGGGCGGATCATATAACCATCGGCGCCCAGTTCCATGGCCTGCTGGCGGTAGGCTTCCCCGGATTCGGATGTCATGACTATGGTCGCCGGGCGACGTTCTTCGGGGGTGGCCTGCCATTGCCGAAGCAACTCAAAGCCGTTCATACGAGGCATCTCGATGTCCACCAACATCAGATCGTACGCATTCCTTTCCAACATCTCCAATGCACTCAGTCCATCCTCCGCCGTGTGCACCACCATGCCCTCAAGTTCCAGTTCCTGCTGCATCACCGTACGAACCACGGCCGAATCGTCGACGACCAACACCCGCCGAGGATCTTCCTGGCAGGTCACCGACGCCTCTTCGTTCGGCATGCCTGCCTCCTGGGTGACCCGGTCGACGAATGCCTCGGGGTCCAGAATGGGAATGATGCTGGAGTCGGGCAGAACCGTCACGCCAGCAATTTCCGGCAGGGACAGCAACTGGGTACCGGGACTGCGACCCAGCAGATCCCGGGAATCAATGAATTCATCCACCTCGAAAGCCGCCAGGCGGCTGACCAGCCGCACGATGACGACTGATAGGGTCGATGAATCGGCCTGATCATCACCGGCCTCCCTCCTTTGAGGATGGAGCAACCCCACCGGCACCCGCACGCCATCGACCGTCAGCATCCGCTGATCACCGAACACCAGCAGGTCATCCCGGGATACTCGCAGCAGGCGCTCGACACAATGAGACCGAAACGCAAAACGCCACGGACCGACCCGCACGAGCAGTGCCGGTGTGACGGCCAGAGTGGCCGGCAATCGGAACAGGAACCCCAATCCCGCCTCCGGTGACGAGAGGATTTGCATGGAGCCTCCCATCTGTCGCACGGCCTGGTACACAATATCCAGACCCATCCCCCGTCCCGATTCCAGTTGCAATGTCGGGGCCGTGCTGAAACCGGGCTGCGTGAGGATCCGCAACATGTGGGTTTGACTGACCTGCCCAAACGGATCCACCCATCCCTGCTCCATTGCCCGGGCCAAGATCCGATCCATCGGCAGTCCGCTCCCATCGTCGCTGAAACGAACCATCAGTTCCGAACCCTGCATGGACAGGCGGATGACCACTGTCCCCCGAGGCACCTTGCCCGCTTGCTGGCGCTCCGCACTGGACTCAATCCCATGGACGACTGCGTTTCGAATCAAGTGCCCGAAGCAAGTCATCATGGACTCAATCACCAAACGGTCGATTTGGAGATCCCCCCCCTCGAAGCGCAAATCGACCTCCTTGCCCGCCTTTTTCGCAATTTCCCGAACCAGATATCGGAGATGTGGAAGATAGTCGCCCAGGGACACCATCCGCGCTCCTTTCAATCCACTTTTTAGCCGATCCCCCAGATTCCGCTGTTTGGTCAGCACGCCTTCCAGGTCGGATGCATGTCGAACCAGTTCCTGCTCGACTTTCTCCAGCTGGCTCAGTCGCCCCGACAATTCCCGGAAACCCTGGTGCCGGTGTTCATCCTGGAGAGAGGCCGACCCGGCCAAGTCCCCGGTCATCATGAGGTTTCGTGGGGTTGCGCCGGTCTCGATTCCAGCCTCCGCCGCCATCGCCTGCAGTCCTTCGACAATGGATAGCCGGCCGACCCGCAGCAGTTCCAGATTCATTCGGGTGGCGTCCAGGGTATGCTGCAACTGGGACCAGACCAGATCCAATTCCCCGGAAGCATGGATCAGTTCCATCAGGCTGACGGGATGGGCATGGGCAGGAGAACCGTTTCCGTCTCCCTCGGGAGAAACCGCTGAATCGGGCATCCAGCCCCGCCAGGATCCCACCATGCCTTCCTGTACCCGTCGATGTTCATCTTCTTGGGCATCCATCTTGCCTGTCGAAAGAAACCTGGCCATCCGGCGACGCACATCCGGCAGCCGCGGAGATTCCCGGGATGCCTGCAGGCCCAGTGTGGACAGCAAGGTGCGGTGAATGTCGGCCAGCAGTTCCGGCACTTCCCCCCGCTCATGGTAGTCCGGCTGGCGAAGCTGGGCAAAGAACGTCTCCACGTCGTGGATGAAATGGGACACCTCGTCTCGGCCGACAGCAGTCACCGCCCCTTTGAGGGAATGGAGTTCCCGGCGCACTACCGACCAGGTGGTATCACTGGGGCCCTTTTCTTGCCAGTGCTGCAACACCTGACCGATCCGTCCCAGGATGCTTTCGGTCTCGGCCAGAAAAACCGACCGGACATCCCCTTCGGGCAATTCTGGGTCAGCCCCCCCCTTCCCCGCCACTGCCCCCGAGGCCAGCGCCAGCGGCGGGATATCCGCCGTCATGATGGGGGGGTCGTCTCCCGTTTCGCGCCTCGGCGGATCACTCGAGGCCCCGGCGGCCACCAATCTCGCCGCCAGCGCCGACGAGTAGGTTCCCGTCTCCGTGATTTCCTGCCAGGCGGTACGCAGCAACGCCAGGCGGTGGCGGAAATCCGCATAGACGCTCTGGAACTCGGCCTCGCCATGCGCTGAGGTCAGACCGGTCAGGCTGGCCTCAACACAGACCGCCAATTCGTCGAAATGCAGATTGCGACAGTTTCCACTGATCGTATGGACGCATTCATCGATCTCCTCCTGGATCTTGTCCACTGATTGACCCTGTGCCGAGCCTTGCTGCAGTGTCTCCAGCAACGCTTCCAAAGTGGACAGCTGACGACTGAACTCCTCGGAAAAGATCTCATTCAAATCCCGGTTCAGACGGACCAGACCTTGGGCAGACGACTCGGTCTCGTCCCCCCAGACCGCCGAATCCCGCTGGTCGGCCGACAGCGGATCCGGGGACTTCGCCGGACACAGTCCGGTCAGCCGAGCCCGCCAGGCGGGCAGATTGAGATCGTCCTGCTCACCATCCACTGCCTCCAGGAGACCCCCGATCTTTCGAATCAGCAAGGCCGCAAAATCCTGTTCTGCAGCCGTGAGGGATCGGCCCTGTGTTTGGCCGAAGTCCAGCAATTGGGCTCCCAGTCCGGCCAGCCCACTGACCTCAGTCGGATAACGGTTTCCCGGTTCAGCCGCCAGTTCATGAAAGCCCGACGACAAGGCGGCCTGATTGCCCTGACGAGCGGCTGCGCCCAGCGCCCTGGCCCGCATGGCAGGACTCCGCGGGACCGTCCCAGTACCGGTCGCGTTGTCGGGTCGGTCAGGCGGATGATTCATGACGCGCCGCATCCTGGCGCCCAAGACCGGTTCGAACCACCGCCAGATCGTGACCTGAAAGCCAGCCATCCGCGAATCGGCAACGTCTTGATCAACCTTCCGAGAGGCTGTGCGACGAACCACGACCAACAGCATCTGGATTCCTTGGGGTCGCGTTCGGTGTCGCACCGGCCGGATAGGGAGTGGGCCCAGAGCGCTAGGGCGGCTTCGGATACCGCCCTTCTCGACTCCGATACGAACCGCTGTCTCCCCCCGATCCTTCCTTGGCATCGCCCGGGGATCGACCATTCGGTGGCGAACGGCCCTTGAAGAAGATGATCGGGTCGGTCGTCCCTCCCTTGATCCCGCCTCCAGGCCAACCCGAGGCGGATCCTGGACCCGGGTGGACTGCGGTCCCCCCCAGGGGGCCGAACAAGAGGCGGAAGCGTGTTCACCCCCAACGATCCCGGCAGAAAAAGCATCCAACCCCAATGGCCTGCAGACATCATCAGTCGGGCAAACGAAACTCGCTGGCAGACCACTCCAACTGCTCCAGAGCCGACTGGATCTCCCCCAGGGTGAGTGCCGCTTGCCGAACCGCGCGTTCCGCTTTTTCCACGGCCTGATCCATATCCGCCAGATCCGTGGAAGCCTGATGGGCAGAGTCGATGCCCACCGACGCCAGATTCGCCAGTGGATCAATCCCCCCTTGCCATTCCCGCACAATTCGTCTCAGTTCGTGCTGGGACTGACGGACCTGGGCCATCCGCCGGGATCCGTCGACGACCTCCCCGCTCGTGGACTCCCACTCCTGGATGACGGCGGCCGCCTCCTGCTGGATGATTCGGGCAATCCCGATGATTCTCCCTGTCGCTTCGGTAAATCGTTCCGCCAGCCGTCTGGCTTCATTGGCCATTACGGTAAACCCATTTTCAGCCTCACCCGCCATGGAAGCCTGTATCGACGCATTCAGAGCCAATACCTGGGCCTGCTCGGTCACTTCCTCCATCACGGTGACCGTCTCGCTGACCTGTCGAGCCCTGTCTCCCAGCCGATTCAGGCCATCTCCCGTCTGCTCGATCCGACCTTGGAGTCGACTCATATCAGTCACGATACGGTCCATCAACGGGTCACTGTCTTCGGCAGCCTGGTCTGTCTGGCGGGCATATCCGGAGGATTGATCCACGGCTCGACCCACGCCCTCCAGGGTTTCGCGGATTCTGCCCATGGCGGTCACGACATTTCGCAGACCATCGGCCTGTGCCCGATGGTCGGACTGCAGCCCGGTCATGAGCGGCTCGGACCGGGCGATCGCACCAGACAACTCACTGCAGGCCGTGCGAATGCGGTGCACCCATTGACGCCACTCTCTGATGGCCCGGTTCATGGAATCCACCCACTCCCCCGGAATCTCGTCGGTCACTGTCGCTTCCATGGTCAGATCTTTCTGCCCCAGACGGTTCAGCCAAGCCAACAGACGATTCATGGCTTCCCGGGATTGCCGGTGGCGAATCGCCACAGCCCGCTGACGACGGCGGACAAATTGGGTCACAGTCCAGACACATCCGACCAGCCCCAGCAATCCCGACACACCGACCAGCCAGGGAAGTTCCCGCCGCCAGGGCTTGCCTTCCACGTCGAACCACCCGGCCATCCCGATGGACTGATGGCTCTCAGAACGCACCCTCGCATTCAAGGTCCGCACATGCTCCAGTAGGGAAACCGACAACTGATCGATGGTCAGGGCCAAATTTCGAATCATCCTGTAATCTCCGGCCAGCGTCATGACCGCAGCCGTCGGAGCCAACATGGGTTGGAAGGCCATGGCCACGGCATCCACCTGCGGGGCAATATCCACTCCCGCCCGGTCTTGCATCTGAAACAGGATTTCGCTCAGCTGCTGCAAGTCGTCGCGCAAAGTGTCCACCATCCGTCTCGAATCGCCTTCCCCCCATTTGACAGCATGGACCCGGTCCAGAACTTTTTGTGTCTGCCACGACAACCGGTAACCCAGGTCGATCATTGACCGGGGGGCGCTGACTTCCATCAACCGGTTTGCCAGCGTATCCAGTGGTTCCTCCAAGGCCGCTGTCACATCACGTATTTCATTGAGATAGGTGTCGACGTCACGCACCACGCCACGGTCCATCGCGGTCCGAGTCAGTTGCTCTATCCGAGCGGCCAGGCGAGTCCACACCTCCGACATCGTTTGCCATTCTGTCTGGAGTCGACGGTCCAATCCGGCCGGTTCCCGGAAATCCAGCCACGACAATCGCTGTCCGACTTCGATCCGTAGATCCGACAGCCGATCCATGGCGTCATCACTGCCGTCATAAACCCGCCGGGACTGATAGGCCATGTCCCGGACATGGAGTTCCAGACCCTGTAGAGTGTGCTGTAATCGGGTCGTATGCTGATCTTCCCGGGCAGCCAGCACCGCGCCATAAAGCAACGTCACGACCGACGCCAACAGCATCAGCCCCCAAAACATCAGGGCCAGCCAGTTCAGTTTCACGTCAGCAGCTCTGGTTCGGTTCATCGTCCGTCAATGGCCTTCACGGTCATGGCTGATCCTCAAATGAGCAATTTCGAAATCTGGTTCCCCGGATGTGGCAACATTGACGAAATCCATGTGATCCAGCACAGGCCGAATGCGCACCAGGGGATGTGCCGGCATGGGTGAACTGGGTCGTCAATGCGTTCCGGTCCGGTTGGAGATGGAGACGAATTCAGACAGTTGACAGAGTTTATCGACATCCAGCACCACCCAGACCTGTTCATTTTCTGCCAAGGTCTCACTCACAAATGAGGCCAGCAATGGCGAGATCCCCGACACTTCCGTCGGCGGGAGGTGGCCGGGAAAAGAGCGGAGGGTCACCCCCTGTTCCAACAACAGGGCACTTTTCAGTTGATCGTCGGGGAGCTTGAGTAGCATGGCAGGGGGTGGCACCGCCACGGCGCCCAGCCCCAGAAAGTCGGAAAAGTCGATCACCGAGTGGATTTCACCCCCAAGGTTCGTCACGCCCCGAACCCAGTGAACCGTCCAGGGAATGGGCTGGACATCCTGACTGGACACCATCTCAAAGCCATTCGAAAAAGGAAAGACACAATGCCAGTCACCCACCTGAAAGGCATAGCCCCGCCAGCCATGATCCGCCGTCGTGGCCAGATCAAGCGCCTGTCTGCCCAAAGAGCATTGGGCCAGGGCATGCAGATGATCCAACGGGGTAAGCGGCGACTGGTTCACAGGACCCTTGAGAGTGTCAGGACAATGCCCTATTGTAATCGCTTCAGTGAGTATAATTGCAGGCTATCAGCGCTTGACACCCCCCGTCGCGACATGTCGTTCCGGGCCCTGACTGGACAGGCGTCGGCGCATATACTTCAGGGGAAAATATGGCGATTGAACAGGCGGGCTGTTGCCCAGCCCACCAGACCGCAGCGGATGGATTCGGACAGGGGCCATCCCTTTCGAGGACCAGGCCAGTGAAGACCAAATCAAGCCAGACGACTGCGTCCGCCAGTCCCCCGAGGCCGTATCCTCGTCTCGCGCCCGGTGGGGGCCATTATAATCTCCTCGGTCTCCATCAAACCGGCCACTGAAGCGACGACATGCCCCCACCCCCATCATCCACCACCAAACCTCCTTGGCCGCGTCGCTGGTTTGGCGGTGTCATGGTCGTGTCTGTCCTGGTGCATGGTATCGTCCTGTTCGGCATTTCCTTCATCCTGCCCACCCAGGCCGAAAACCGAAGCCCGCCGCCGCCCATGACCATCATGCTGGTCGCCGCCCCGCCTGAAAGTGAACCGGACTTCCCCAAAGCCCTCGCGCAGAGCAACCGCGACGGGACGGATGTGGATGAGCAGCAGCCGTGGGCCATGGCCACGAAGGCCCGCCGCCCGGCACCTGCCGAACCGCACCGCATCCTGTCCGTGGACAGGGACTCTTCCCGCCCCGCTGTTCGGCCTCGGATCCCCTCCAGTGACATGGGGGATACCCGACCCGTAGACCGGGCTGAACTGAGACACCACCTCCAGTCCGCCCATCGCCACACGCTGAAAAATACCCGAAAGCGCTTTGTGCATGCCCGTTCCAAGGCGTCCGAGTTGGCCCCCTATTTGGAAAAATGGCGACTGCTGGTAGAGCGGGTGGGCAACCTGCATTACCCAGAGGCAGCCCGAAGAGACAACCTGGAAGGAGAACTGGTTCTGGATGTGGCCGTCCGGGCGGATGGCTCCGTGGCCGACATGACGGTGCTGCGATCATCCGGTCATTGGGTCCTTGACGACAGTGCGGAGCACATCGTGCGAATCGCCGCTCCCTTTGACCCCTTTCCCGATCGCCTGCGTCGGGACTATGATATCCTGCACATCATCCGTACCTGGAAATTCAGTCAGAACACCCTCACCGATGTCACCCGTTGACACCACTGTCCGCCCGTTCCGGGTCCGCTCATGAAGGAAGGTTATCTCACCAACCACTTTTTGGTCTCCATGCCCCAGTTGGCGGATGCGAATTTTGCCCGCACCGTCACGCTGATCTGCCACCACGGTTCCGACGGTGCCCTTGGGATCATTATCAATCGACTCAGCTCGCATACCCTGGGCGAGATTTACCTGCAACTCGATATTGAAGTGCAGGACCGACACAGTGCAGCCCAACCGGTCTTTGATGGTGGCCCGGTCCACCGTGAGTTCGGACTGGTGGTCCATTCCACGGAGGCCACCGATGGCTGGGAATCCACCCTGGCCATCGGCGAGGGGTTGGCGCTCACGTCGTCGCGCGACATTCTGATCGATATGGCCCGAGGCCATGGCCCAAAAGATTGCCTGATGAGCCTCGGCTATGCGGGTTGGGGGCCGGGGCAACTGGAATTCGAGATCCGGCAGAATTCCTGGTTCAGCACCCCGGTGGAAACGCAGCTCCTGTTTGACACCCAAGTGGACAACAAGTGGGACCTGGCCGCCGGGCTCATCGGCATGGATCTGAACAAGCTGACGGGCCAAGTGGGCCACGCGTGAAAGATCGAGTGCTCGCCTTCGATTTTGGCCGCAAAAGAATTGGCACCGCCAGTGGCAATCTCACCACAGGCACGACCGAGCCGCTGACGGCCATTGCCTGCTCAAAAAAGGGGCCAAACTGGGCTCGGCTGGTTGATCTGGTGGACGAGTGGCGGGCAGAGGAATTGGTCGTCGGCCTGCCTCTGAATATGGATGGCAGCGAAAGCCCCATCAGCCACGCCGCCCGACGGTTCGGTGAAGAGTTTGCCCGACGCACCGGCCTGCCGGTCACCCTGGTCGATGAACGACTCAGTTCCCATGCGGCCGAACAGGTTCTGGACCTCGGCTCCAGACCGGGCAAATCCCGCTGGCGGCGGCGGCGAACGCACAAGGACAGTCTCGCGGCGGAGTTGATTTTGAAGACCTATCTGACGGACAATTCATCCCCGGCATGAACCCGATTACACTGGATTCCCTACTTCTTCGCATGGACCAGGATATCCGTGACCTGGCCCTGCATGATCCCCTGATGATCGGCATCCATACCGGCGGGGCTTGGGTGGCCGAACGCCTGCATCGTTCCCTCGCGATCAATACCCCACTGGGCAGTCTGGATATTTCCTTTTACCGGGATGACTTCAGCCGGGTGGGAATGAACCCCAAGGTGCGCTCTTCTTCATTGCCGGTCAGCGTCGAAGACCGGGAGGTGATTTTGGTGGATGATGTCCTCCACACCGGGCGCACCATTCGTGCCGCACTCCACGAGATCTTCTCTTGGGGCCGCCCGGCCGTGGTACGGCTGGCCGTCGCGCTCGACCGACCTGGACGTGAACTGCCCATCCAGGCGGAGGTGGTGGGTCAGCAAATCGATCTCCGGGCCGACCAGCAGGCCAAACTGTCCCGTGATGACCGGGGACTGTTGTTTTTCGAGGTCGTGGCCCGAGCGACATGAGCCCCCCCATGAAGGTGCCTTCTGACAGTGCCATACAATTCGATGCGCAGGGGCGACTGCGGCATTTTCTGACCCTCCACGGCCTGCCTCGGGAAACCTTGCTGGAGATCCTCGACACGGCCGAATCCTTCATCGGTTTCGCTCATCGTGAAATTCGCAAGGTGCCGTTATTGCGTGGAAAGACGCTCGTCAATCTGTTTTTCGAGCCCAGCACTCGAACCCGCACCACATTCGAGATTGCGGCCAAGCGACTGTCGGCCGATGTGATCAACATGAGCGCGACCCGGATGTCCACCTCCAAGGGAGAAACCATTCTCGACACGGTACGCACCCTGGAGGCCATGCACACGGACATGTTCGTGGTCCGGGATTCCGCCAGTGGAGCGGCCCACTTGATTGCGCAACACCTGTCCCCGCATGTCCGAGTGATCAATGCCGGTGATGGTCGCCATGCCCATCCGACTCAGGCGATGCTGGATATGTTCACCATCCGTCGCGAAAAGGGAGGGTTTGACGACCTCCAGGTCGCCATTGTGGGCGATATCCTGCACTCTCGGGTCGCCCGATCACAGATTCACGCCCTCAAGATACTGGACGTGGACGACATCCGGGTGATTGCCCCCCGAACCCTCATTCCCACCGAAGTGGAAGCCATGGGAGTGCGGGTGTTTTCGGATCTGCGAAGTGGCCTGAAGGATGCCGATGTCATCATCATGCTTCGCTTGCAGCGCGAGCGCATGGAGGGACAACTGGTCCCCAGTGAACAGGAATATTTCAATCGCTTCGGCCTCACCGAAGAAAAACTGCAGTGCGCCAAACCCGATGCCATTGTCATGCATCCGGGACCCATCAACCGGGGGCTGGAGATTGCGTCCAGTGTCGCCGACGGGGACCGCTCCGTGATTCTGGCCCAGGTCACCAATGGCATCGCTGTCCGCATGTCCATCATGGCCACCCTGATGGGCGGCTCCGGCCGCAACGAGGGGACAACCACGACATGAAGCTCCTGATCACGGGCGGTCTCGTCGTGGACCCGGCCAACGCCGTCAACCGGGTGGCGGATGTGGGCATCGAGGGAGAGCGGATACGATTTGTGGGTCGGCAACATTCTGGCTTCACACCGGACCGAATCCTGGATGCTTCCGGTCACTGGATTTTACCCGGCATGCTGGATCTATGCGCCCGTCTCCGGGAGCCCGGGGAGGAGCACACAGCCACCATCGCCAGCGAGACGGCCGCGGCGGCGGCTGGCGGGATCACCCACCTGATTTGTCCACCCGACACATATCCGGTCGTCGATACGCCGGCCATGGTGAACATGATCCACGACCGCGCCGATGCATGTGGCTATTGTCAGGTCCATCCCCTGGGCGCATTGACAGTCGGTCTGGCCGGCAAACGACTCACCGATATGGCCATGCTGGCAGATGCCGGCTGTGTGGGCGTGAGCAATGGTCTGGTACCCGTGGAAAATACCCTGGTCATGCGCCGCGCCATGCAATATGCCTCCACCTTCGACATCCCGGTGTTCTTGACTCCTCAGGATCCCTGGCTGATGGGAAACGGAGTCGTGCATGAAGGGGAGATCAGCACTCGCCTGGGGCTGCCGGCGATTCCGGAAGCAGCGGAAACGGTGGGCGTAGCCCGTGACCTCGCCCTGATTGAAACCAGTGGGGCCCGATCTCACATCAATCTGCTGTCCTGCGCTCGTTCCGTCGAGATGATCCGAGAGGCTCGCGAATCCGGCCTGCCAGTGAGTGCCAGCGTCGCCATTCATCAGTTGCTCCTCACTGAACGAAATGTTGGCGCATTCGACACCCAGTACAAGGTCATCCCTCCCCTACGCACCGAAAAAGATCGGGAAGCCCTGATCGAAGGCGTTCGCGACGGCACCATCGACGCCATCTGCTCCGACCATCAACCCCACGACGCCGACGCCAAGCTGGCGCCTTTCGGAGAAGCCGCCACGGGCATGGCCGGGCTGGAGTGTTTGCTACCGCTCACCCTTTCCCTGGTCCGGTCAAAAGTGCTCTCCCTGAATCAGGCCGTCGCCACCCTGACGACCCATCCTGCCCGCGTGACGGGCATCGACGCTGGACATTTGTCCCCCGGCGGTCGAGCCGACCTTTGTATCGTGGACCCGGAATATCGCTGGCCGTTCACGCCCGAATTCATCCACAGCCGCGGCCACAATTCCCCCTTTCTCGGCCAGGAAATGATCGGCCGCGTGCACGCGACGATGTCGTCCGGAAAACTCACTTTTCAGCACGCAGACTTCGGCCTTTGAGTATCCGGCGAGACCGGAAAAGATGCCCGGAACGGGCAGACCCTAATATGATCAGGATCATTGTGGGGGAGGTCTGCGTTGGAATTACAAGAATTTAATCCCATGTTCAGATTGCAGCAAGCCAGGGGTTGTTACGGTGCTGGCATTGTCATCTCAATCTGTGATTTGAATTAACCATGAATATTTTTCTCCTGATAACAAGTCGACGTCATTATCTGGCCGCCATCGTGTCGGTCAGTCTGTTAGGCACCCTGTTATCCCCCGTCACCATGGCCGATGAAGGCCATGCGGCGGCCAATCTACCGGAAGTCAACATTGTGGATGGATTTTCCACTTTGGTGGAAGCCGTGAAACCCGCGGTGGTGAACATTTCTGTCACCGGAACCGTCACCTCCTCACGTCGGTCATCACCCTTCCGCAACCCTCCGCCGGAAATGGAAGAGTTCTTTCGTCGCTTCTTCGGAGATCGGTTCGACATGCCGGACAGAGCACCGGTTGAAAGAAAAACCACGGCCGTCGGTTCTGGTTTTATTATCGATGCGAGTGGACTGGTGGTCACTAACAATCATGTGATTGAAGACGCCGACGAGATTGAAGTGGTGTTTGATGACGGGACCCGCATGCCGGCCCGACTCCGGGGAACCGACAGCAAGACTGATCTCGCCTTGCTGGAGATTGATGGAAAGGAACCTTTTCCCTACGTCATTTTCGGGGATTCCGAGCAGGCCAAAGTCGGTGACTGGGTCGTGGCGATTGGCAACCCGTTCGGACTGGGGGGGACCACCACCCAAGGCATCATCTCCGCCCGGGGCAGGGATATCCGCTCGGGGCCGCTGGATGACTTCATCCAGATCGATGCGCCCATCAACCGCGGCAACTCCGGTGGCCCGCTTTTCAACATGAAGGGGGAAGTGATTGGGATCAACAGCGCCATCTATTCACCCAATGGGGGCAGCGTAGGGATCGGTTTTGCGATCCCCTCCGCCTTGGCCAGCAACGTGATCAGCCAGTTGCAGAGTACAGGGACCGTCAAGCGCGGTTATCTGGGAGTGCAAATCCAGTCGGTCAATGATGAAATCGCAGATAGCCTGGGACTGGAAGAAGCCCAAGGAGCGCTGATCACTCAAGTCATTCCCGGCAGTCCAGCGGATGCGGCCGGGCTTGAGGCTGGTGATATCGTTCTCGAATTTGACGGCAAGAACATCCCGCGGATGCGGGAATTGCCCAAGGTGGTGGCTCTGACGGAACGGGGGAAGGTGGTCGATGTGGTCGTCTGGCGCAATCAGAAGAAAACCACCATTCGTGTGTCGGTCGGGGGGAATACCGAAAGCAATGAAGCGCGAGCCAGTGAACCCCGTGGGCATTCAGATGCCGAGGACAATGCCGAACTGAGCATGCTGGGTCTCAATCTGGGGGTGTTGGATGACGTGTCCAGAAAACAGTACCGGATCAGCGAAGACAGCGAAGGCGCCCTGATTGTCGGTGTGGAGCCGGGCAGCCCCGCTGCGGAACGGGGCATGGTGCGGGGTGAATTGATCACCCGGATCGGCAACGAATACGTTGAGTCCCCGGATGATGTGAGCCAAGGTATCCGCAGAGCCATCAATGAAGGCAAGCAGTCCGTACTGATGCTCGTGGAACAGGCGGGTCGGGTACGCTTCATCGTCATTCCGTTGGATCTGTAATCGGTATTGGCCGTATTAACCAACCAAGGACGCCGCCGTGGCGGCGGCGTTCCTGGCTGGAATGCCGCACAGCTTGCAGGACCCAGGGGATCTGGCCCGGTATGATGGGCTGTATGCAGATCATTATGTAGGCGGGATTGGCCGCCATGGGCCTCGACAGGCGGGCACCGGAAATCACCCATCAGGGCCGGTCGGATCTGGTGTGGATCCATCAGGATCAGGTGTTCGTACTCTGAGTGCCAGATGGCTACAGGGCAAGGCGGAAGTGGAAAAGACGCTGAACGCAGCGCGGTCACGAGGCGACAGAGGGATGATGTGGGCAAGTACCTAACGCCGGGGCAGGAGAATCATCGGCCGGGCCTTGGTGTTTGATCGGGACCAGCACAATCTGGCTGCATTGCGGGCAGAGCGGGTCTGAAGGCGTCGGGAGGCCCCGTCCAGAACGGCACTCTCCCCGAACTCGCATCCAGTCCCGAAGTGTTCGATGTGCCTGCGACAGTGGAGTCCGGAAAGAGTCGTCACCCCCGATGCGGTGCCGATGGCCGATAAGAAGGTTTCGGAAAAATCGGCATATGACGACTCGCTTGGGATAACGAGTACGCCCTCGTTCCGGGACCGCGACGAGTGTGGCACTTCGCCGTAGCAGCAGGGAAAAGATGACGACTGTCTGTACCCGGTCTTGAATATGATCGACTCGCTCGTCGCCCAATCAAATCATGACGCTCGTCACATCAGAGAGTCGATTTGCGCTACACTGTCCCGAAGTGATTTTCAAGACCCGACCCAGTCCAGCCCATGACATCCTCTTTCGTTCTGAATACGGTTTGGCAATCCATGCGCATGGAAGCAGAGGAACTCATTTCCACCGAGGCCTCCCTGGCGGGATATATGCAGTCGATGATTCTGGACCATCCCGATTTCGAACAGGCGCTGGCGGGAATGTTGGCCAAAAAACTCGGGACATTGTTCCTGCCGGAGGAACAAATCAAACAGACAGCTCTCCATACTCTGATCTACGAACCGGGCATCAGTATTGCGGCACAAGAGGATTTGGTCGCGGTCTGTCATCGAGACCCAGCCTGCTATCGATATTCCGAGCCCTTTCTCTACTACAAGGGATACCAGGGACTACAGTCCTATCGGATCACCCACTGGCTATGGCAGCATGGACGACGGGATCTGGCCGCCTATCTGCAAAGCCGTATCAGCACCGTCTTTTCCATTGATATTCATCCGGCCGCTCGAATCGGATGTGGCATCATGATTGACCATGCTCACTCGATCGTCATCGGTGAAACGGCCGTGGTGGGTGACGATGTATCCATGCTCCATGAGGTCACTTTGGGGGGGACGGGAAAGGATACCGGTGATCGCCACCCGAAAATTGCCAGCGGCGTGCTGATCGGTGCCGGGGCCAAGATTCTCGGTAATGTCAAGGTGGGCAAGGGCGCCAAGATCGGGGCGGGTAGTGTGGTCCTGAATGATGTCGGCCCTCACAGCACCGTGGCGGGGGTTCCGGCCAAACCGGTGGGCAGTTGCAAGAGCGCTCAGCCGGCCCTGTATATGGACCATACCCTGACCAGCGACGACGATCAGTAGCAGCCTTGAGAAGTCGGAAAGACGCCCATGTTCACCAAAGCATCGACGCGTTGAATCCCCTCACCCAGGGCGACAGAAGCTAACCGGATTCGGCAGCGGATGACGGACTTATCCCGAGCCATCTCCGGGGGTGTTGGCCGATGGCTCCATGCAAGCATCCCACCCTTGGATGATGGACGCACCCTCTTCAAGGTTGGTCGGCTTCTTGGCATAACCATGGCGATGCAGTGCTCCAGAAAGACAGGCTCTGGACACAATGGTGTACCGGTCTGGAACAATGCGCCTGCCCATGCCTCGGATCAAAATGAAGAGGCGGGCTGCGCAAGGAATGCCTTTTCCTCGTTCGTGGACTGTCGGCCAAGGATGTCGTTTCGGTGCGGGTATCTTCCGAAGCGTTCAATGATGTCTCGGTGCCGACGAGCAAAGTCCAGATAAGTCGAGAACAGTTCATGATCTTCGGCATCCGCGCCTTCCAGCAGGGTCTGGTAGAGTGTCATGGACTTGTCCTGCATCGCGATATCCTCACTGTGCTCATAAGGAAGGTAGGCGAAGACGCGCTGTATCGGCTCCAGCTTCTGGTCCATGCCAGCACCAACCAACCGTTCTGCCAGCGCCAGAGCCACCTGATCATAGGCAAACGACTCCGGGGTAGAGCGGTACATGTTCCGCGGGAACTGATCACAGCAGAGGATACATGCCAGCATCCCCCGGGGGGTGGCCCGCCAATGGTCCAGCTGTCCACGGAAGACCGCCTGGGTGACCGGTTCAAACCGTTCACGAATGATCTGGTCTATCTGCGCATCCTTTTCCCACCAGATCTTCTTGCGGGAGTGACTGATTTCAGTGGCGGTCGCCCCCTCACCGAACCAAAAGGCTAAAATGCTGTCGATGGTTTCATGATTGGGTTCAGTCATGGCAATCAATCTCTGCGGCTGGAGTGGATAGAATCGTCTACAATCGTCGTATTAAACCCCTAAACTGAACAGGGAGTGGTCGACGGCCAATGACCCTACCATATCTCCGGAAGATTCCCATTGGCATTTGATTGACCCCCTGAATCGTTCAACATTATGGCAGTTCGACTTTTTCTGGCTTTGGCGGCGATTGCCGGCATCATGTGGTATCTCTCCTGGTATCACAAGGCAGATCAGGAAACGCGCCTTCGCTCGCTTCGCACAGTCACACTGTACGGAATCGGAATTGGCCTTCTGTTACTGGTCATCACCGGAAAAATCCCTTGGCTGTTTGCCCTGTTCAGTGCGGCGGTTCCTTGGATCAACCGTATCCTGGTTGCGAGACGGGCTTGGGGGTTCTTTCGCCATTGGCAAACCCAAGGCCCGGGGGGCGCTGCGGGAAGTCGACAACGAGGACCGCGCCCGATCGACTCCATGACACGCCAGGAAGCTCTGGAAATATTAGGTCTTCAGCCGGGAGCCACCCGACAGGAAATCATTCAAGCCCACCGCAAGCTGATAGCGAAAGTCCACCCCGACAAGGGGGGATCAGACCATTTGGCCCAAAGTATCAACCAGGCGCGCAAGGTATTGCTTGACAACGATTGACTCTGTCGATCCATCAGCCGTCCATTCTTATCGAAATCCCCTCATTGCAGTGACATCGAGAGCATGATTTTGAGAAAAAGCCCATGGATGCCCAGGATGCTGATTGACATGATTTCTCGTCATCGGCCTTTTCGCTGCCCCACCTGGATTTCCGGCGTTCCGTGAGACCCACGAAAAATCGGCGTCCACCTCGGAGAGGATGCGTTAAAATAATCCACCATTGGTGATTTTACCCACATCCCGTCACTTGAGGCACCCCCCTGTCCTGGCTCAACCTCCACACTTGGTCGAAACTCGCGCTCCTGTCTGGGCTGATTCTGGGCTCGATGTGGCCCGATCACATCAATCACGCCGGCCCCCGGGAGCAGCGTTACTTCCCCATTCGCACCGCGGACATTGCGGAACGGATCAGTCCCGATGTCACCCGACGGATTTTCCCCGCAGTCACCCACATCCCCCATCTCGACATTGAGGGAGACCTGGGACTGCATTTCACCTTGGATCCCAGCCTGCAGCAAGAAGCCAAGCGCCTACTGAAAAAATACAATCCCGACTACGCGGTGATCGTGGTCCTGGACCCCGACAATGGCCGCGTGCTGGCCATGGCCGACAGCAGCCGGTTGCCGTTGCCGAAAGAGTCTCTCGCGCTTCGCAATACTTTCCCTGCCGCCTCCATCTCCAAGGTGATCACCGCAGTGAGTGCCCTCGACCAGGGCGAAGTGGATATCGACACGGTGATTCCATTTAATGGAAAGACCACCAGCCTGTTCAGGAAAAATGTCTTCCGGCACCAGAACAACCGATGGACCCGCACACCCACTTTCCGGGAATCGTTTGCGAAATCCAACAATACGGTCTTCGGCCGAGTCGGCGCGGTGACGCTAGGGGGAGAACGGTTGCTGGAATATTTCCAGCGGATGGGATTCAATGCCCAGTTCACCTCGGATTTCCGGTTTTCCAACGGAACCGTTGAGCTCGATCCGTCAAACGACTGGCAGGTGGCGGAAAGTGCTTCCGGGTACACGAGACAGAACACGCTTTCGCCGATGCATGCGGCCACCTTGTCGGCAGCGGTAGTGAACGGCGGAAACATGATTGCCCCGGTTCTGGTCGAGCGCGTGACCGGACCGCATGGCATCCCGCTCTATGTCTATGACAACCCGGCGGTCTCGCCCGCGATGGCAGCGGAAACCGCGGCAAAGCTCAAGCAGTTGATGACGGCGACGGTCACCATGGGATCTGCGAAAAAAGCGTTTCGCAATTTCCACAAGAAGGCCTATCAAGACGTGGTCGTAGGCGGCAAGACCGGTTCGCTGACCGGCACCAATCCGCGAGGACGTTATGACTGGTTCGTCGGTTTTGCCGAACAAGGAGAGCGCAAGATTGCCTTCGCCATCTTGTGCATCAACAAGGAGAAATGGTACGTCAGGTCCGCCCACCTCTCACGCGAACTGATCGAACATTATTTTCAACCCGCCACGTAAATCCGAACCCCCCGCGCCCTTCATGAAACAATATCTGGATGCTGTCCTGGAAACCCTGGAAAAAGGCACACGCAAAGAAAACCGGACGGGCGTCGATACGCTGTCCACGTTCAACATCAATTACGAAATTGATCTCCGGAAAGGTTTTCCTCTGTTAACCACCAAGGAAATTTCCTGGAAGAACATTGTCATTGAAAATCTCTGGTTCTTGTCCGGTCGAACCGACATTTCCCTGTTGCGAAAACACGACTGCAAGTTCTGGGATCCTTGGGCGAATTCGGACGGAACCGTTCCCAGCGCATACGGCAACTTCTGGCGACATTTTCCCTTGCCAAACAACGACACCAATGACCAGATCGCCTATGTCGTCGAGTGTCTCAAAACCAACCCGATGAGTCGACGGATGGTCGTTTCCGCCTGGGCGCCCGGCAACGCCCAATGCAGTGGTCTGCCACCTTGTCATGCCTTTTGGGTGGTCAACGTGCAAATGGACCCTGACGGCAACCCCCATCTTTGCCTGCATCTGACCCAACGCAGTTGTGATATCGCCCTGGGGGTTCCCTACAACATCGCTGGTTACTCGTTCTTGCTGAAACTGTTTGCCCGCTTCAGCGACATTCCCGCCGGCATCTTTGCTCATACCCTGATTGATGCCCATATCTACACGGCGCGGGCGGACGGGAGCCTGGCCGAATATGACCACATCCCGGGCCTCACAGAACAGCTGGGGCGTCAGCCGCGGCCGCTTCCCAGGCTTGAGATTGACGAGTCCATCCAGTCGCTGGATGATATCGAACCGCTGCTCGCACTGGATACGGCAGAAATCCTGAACCGGTTTCGGCTGCATGATTACCACCCGCATCCAGCCATTCACTTCAAAGTGGCCGTGTAATTCCCCGGCACCCACGATGGCCTGAAACCGAATGGAGACTCCCGTACCGCTTTGTGGGGTGATCGTCGCGATGAACCGTGACCATGTGATCGGGGTGAATGGTGGACTTCCCTGGCACTACCCAGCGGATCTGAAGCACTTCAAGCAGCGGACGATGGGATGCGCCCTCCTGATGGGAAGAAAAACCTGGGAGTCCATCGGGGCCACCCCCTTGCCGGGGCGTCGCAATATCGTCATCAGCCGAAAGGGGGTCCCTCATGTCGAATGCTATCGCCAGATCCAGGACGCCTTGGCCGCTTGTGCGCAGCGGGACCTCTGGATCATCGGCGGCGGTCAAATCTATTCGGCGGCGCTACCACACGCCAATTTGATGGATGTCACCTGGGTACCAGACCCGGTCGATTCCGCTGAACCCGTCACCTTTCCCCGCATCGACCCTCACCAATGGCGGATCGTCAAAGAAGTACCATTAAGCGACAACCCGACCCTGCTCAACACCATTTATCTTCGTCGAGACCTCGGTCGGAACTGATGAATCAATTCCGACCCCGCCGACCTTCCCCTATCGAGCAGCATCATCGTCATTTCAAAAAGTCGCCGTCTCACTCCTACATCGACTGACACAACCGCCTCGAATCCAAAATGGCCGCATGAATGTTGCGACTGGCCACCGCATCGCCGACCCGATACAGCCCGGGAGTGCCCCATTGGGGCTGGGGCTGGCCAGAAAGGAGCGCCTCATAATCTGTCACGCCATCATTGGTACTGTGGGGCCGAAGTGATTGATACAACGTGTCATTGGGGATCGTGCCATGCTCGACGACCATGAAATCCACCACCCGTTCGATGAATTTACCGCCCCCGAACTCGTTTTCAAACACTGCTTTCAGACGCCCATTGGTCTTCTCTACCCGACGCAGCCGATAACCCGGTGTCACCACCACGCCGTTTTGATGGAACCGTCGCATATACATGGGAAAATTGGACGCTCCCATTTCTGCGCAAGCATGCCGGTCCGGTGTGACCAGTTCCACGCGGAGACCGCCTTCGGCAATTTCGGCCACGGTGGAAGCCCCCTGATGCTGGCCATGGTCATCATACACCAACACATCACCTGAAATCGGTGTACCCGACAGAACATCCCACGTACTGAGACACGCCTCAGTGCCTGGGGCCAACTGGGTGTCAGGAAGCCCACCGGTCGCCAAGATGATCACATCCGGTTCCTCCGCCAGGACGATTGCTTCTTCCGCCACCACGTTCCACCGGATTTCGACTCCCAGATGATTCAATTCGCCAGCCAGCCAGTCGGTGATCCCCAATATGTCCCGTCGCACTTTTGCCCTGGCAGCCAGTTGGACCTGCCCTCCCAATTGACCGCTGGCTTCAAACAGGACCACCTGATGCCCTCTTTCGGCACACACTCTCGCCGCTTCCATGCCGGATGGACCCCCACCGACCACCACGACCTTGCGACCGGGGGTGCTGGCCACCACAATCTGCTGAGGAACTGCCTTTTCCCGGCCGGTGGCCACATTGTGAATACACACCATGTCCCCTTCGTTGTAGATTCGATCAATACAGTACCCGGCCCCCACGCAGGGACGGATTCGGGACTCCTCACCGGCTTGCAGTTTGCGGACGATTTCAGGGTCAGCGATATGCGCCCGGGTCATGCCGACCAGATCCAGTATGCCCTCCGTAATGGCATACCGCGCAGTGGACAGGTCCAGAATCCGGGTCGCGTGTATCACCGGCAGGCTCAGTTCCTGCTTGAAAAACTGCACCGTCTGGAGCCAGGGAGCCAGTTTCTGAAACATCGCCGGGACGGCAAACCAGGCGAGTTCAAAATCGTTGTCGAACCGGCCGACATTCAGATTGAAATAGTCCACGCAGCCCTGCGCTTGCATCAATGCCAAGGCTTCCAAAGATTCCTCAGGTCTTAGGCCGTCCGCCAGCTTACTGTCGGTGTCCACCCGGGCACCGATCACGAAGTCCTCTCCGACGGCGTCACGAATCGCCTCCAGGACCTCCAGCGCGAATCGGACCCGGTTTTTGAGCGAACCGCCGTAACCATCCTGCCGTTGATTGGTATGCAGGGACAGAAACTGACCCGGCAGATGGCCATTCTGCAACACTTCCACGCCGTCGAGCCCACCTTCCTGGCAGCGTTTCGCCGCTGCCGCATAATCTGCGGTCACCCGGCGGATATCCCACTGATCCATGGCCTTGGGAAAGCCCCGGTGGGCAGGCTCACGAACTCGGGACGGGGCGACGATTGGCAGCCAATGACCCGCGTTCCAAGTGCTGCGCCGACCGAGGTGGGAAATCTGGCAGATGATTTTTGCCCCATGACGATGGACCCTCTCGGACAGTGCCTGAAAGCAGGGAATGATGGTATCCGTACTCACATCCAACTGACCAAATACCGAAGGCGAATCCAAACCCACGCAGGAAGAGCCCCCGAACATGGTCATGCCGATTCCGCCTCGGGCCTTCTCTTCGTGATAGCGCTGATAACGTTCTGTCGGCAGTCCTTCTTTCGCAAAGGCCGGGGAATGGGGAGTACTGACGATACGATTTTTGAGGAGCAGGTGTTTTAGCCGAAAGGGCTGTAACAACGGGTCTGGGGGAGTCGTCATGTTGGATCGCCTCAACAAGCAGGTTATGGAAAAATCAGGTATCGGAACGATGGCAAGGGAATCTGTTGTCCATCATGATGAATTGACTAATCACGGATTCAGCACCAGTCATGGCTTCGGTGGCACCACCAGATATCTTGGCTTTGCTACTGAAATGATTCAAGGTGCAAAATCTGATCCATAAGCCCTTTTTCCATGATGATACTGGCATACCATCCCATATCAATATACCGAACTTTGCCAATGACTCCAGAGTCTATCAAGGGGATGTCGGCGGTAACGATTCATCAAAAGGCTGTCAGATGGCCTCAAGTGACTAGTGTCATGTCAATCATGATATGTCGTCTATTCTGCGATCAGGTTTCTGTCCTTTCATAACGGAGACCAATGCATAAAGCGGGATGTGGTGACATTGGAGAAGGCGGAGAGGAAATAACTGTCGGCCATCACGGCCAAGGGTTCGCATCGCCAGAGTGCGGCAGATGCCCGCAGGATGATGGTGGCCAGCATCGAGGCCCGGCCTGACGGTCGGCCGAGTCGTCGGGAAGCACAGGTCGCAAGGTCACCGGCCCAGGTCAGCCAAAGTACCAATCAGTTGCCAGTCGGACAATCGGCAGCGAGCCGCCCAAGGCCGCGGCCAGCTTCGGCAGGACCCGGCGCACATGGGCTTCGCACGGACGCTCGGCGGAGTTGAACCACTGCTCGCGGGCACACAGCTCCCGCGCCAGCGCCCCGCAGGAAGGGGCCATCGGTCCCCGACACGCTAGGCGAGACCAGTCGGGCGTATCCGTCGTGAAGATTCTAATGCCAATGGGCATGGAGCGAATGTTGGCACAGAATCAGGGCTGTGTTAAGTGTGTGTAAGTGACAGGTCAGGTGGTGGTAGCCAGTCGGCATGAGAATTCTCCAGTCATTGGTGAACTGAGATAATCTGCCATCATCTGGCCCGCCATAACCTGCTCTACCTCAAGCGATCATGCGACGGGGCTAAGTGTTGCACTTCGGAGTGGCACGGGGCAGAAAAAGACCCCGACGGTCTCGCGTAACTCCGGCCTACCATTACCGTTCTACCCTATCGTTAGAGTATATTCTCTGGCTGCACGATCACCAAACGTAGTCCGCGTACGAGCCACGGATTCTTGCGTTCGCGACCGCTGTTCGGCTCATCCCGCCGCACATGCAGATTCGCACACCACTCCGCGAAACTGTGGGCCGGTACCCCGGCACCTGAATCCAGCTCCGATATCCCTAGGAGTTCATAATTGGGATTGATGTACGCTGTTCCCTGTTCGCAGCTCACGGTCCGTGTCTTATGGGTGCCGAACAGATTGTTGCCCTGCATGGTGTCCACCGGCAGAAACCAAGTATCATCAAGTAGGCGGGGAACATCTTTCTCCAGTTTAGTGTACGACACATAGTACGGCAACACGTAGAACACGCTCCCCAGCGAAACAGCCGCGAGTTGCGAGAGCAACTGATGTTGTCGGAGCTGAATGGTGAACTTGTAAGGTTCCCCTTCCCATCGCTTCTTGGGTGCCTTGAACTGAAATGCAAAGATTCTTGTTGTTACGGGTAGCTGGAGAAAGGAATCCACGCCCTCTTGACTTTCCTCGCGCTGCGTGAGCCCCCGGAGATAGGCTTTTCGCTTACCCTTCGAGCGCATCCACATCAGCAATTCCGCCCCGATGTTTAGTTCTAGTGACTTTTCTGAGACCTTCATTTGTTCGACACTTTTTCGAAGTCAGTTGGTTACCGACCCCGCAGCGTACCAGAAATATCGTGAAAGTTGCTCCCGCAGGATCGTGAAAATCGGGGGATGTGATCGTAATCTGAAGTTGCCAGTTGCCAGCGGTCACCGACCCACCCGTCTGGCGGCCTCCTCGACCCAGGCTCCGAGGGAATTTTGCCTATCGAACCGGAGGGATAACGCATTGGATGGCTCCCAAGTATGGGTTTCGAAGAAGTCGCAGGCATTGACCGAGTATTGCATACCGAATGCGTTCTGGGACGGCACCGTATGCATACCCAATGGATTGGGTGGCGGGATCAGGCTGGAGATTTTACCCACCTCATCCTTCAACTTGTGGATGTTCACGCCGAGAAGCCCCATGCGATTGGCGATGGATTCCTTGATCTCGAAGTTGACCCATCTGCTCTTGTAGGTGGCCGCGCCGATCAGAACGCATGTGACCGAGCACCCTTTCATCTGCGTTCGGATCCAGCTGCTGATCGCGGCGTCGCCGTCTCGCTTAACTTGCTCGTACTCCGCCTTGTCCCGGAAGCCCGAGCGTTTCTTGCCGATGAACGCACTCGAGTTGCGGACCTGATTGACGCGCCATACGTCGTCGTAGTCGAAGCTGAAGAACACGACTCTGACCATCGGTACACCCTACCCGATTTCAAAAATAGGCGCAAGTGGCACCTGCAGCGTAACGGCTGGGCCCGATTCGCCGCCAATGGCTGCAACAGCGACCAAGACGAGAACGAAACAGTAATTCCCGCTAAGGGCATCCCCTCGTAGATTCGGCGTGATTTCCTGGCGCCAACGTCAGCGTGGGGAATCTGCGGACAGGGTGGCCCCTCCGGCGGGCTGCCGGACCGTCGTTTGGCCACTGTAGCTGCTGAAGAACCGGCCGGTCACCCACTCGGTCTCGGCATTGAGTCAGGACGTGTCGAAAGGCACCCCATCGGGCTTATGACGCCCGAATGCGATGCCTTGGTACCCGGGTCTCCGCGTCCGGAATGGGGAACCCCGGGCACCCTCCGTGCCACTGTCTCCACCGGCGGGGCAAACTGCCCACCTTCGCCCGGGCGGCCTGGAACAGCGAGCCACCCGCGGCGGCATCGGGTCGATCCCCAACGCCCGCCTCATCCGATGGGCGAACCCCATCGCCGAGGGGCTGGCCATGGCCGAAGGGGGTTAACAAGCCGTCCCCGGGTGCTTCAGGGGTTTGAAAGTCTCATTCTCGAGGCGCCAGCGGGCTCGTCCCACCCGCATCAGCTGATAGGCGTTGGAGGCCGTGACTTCCCGGTCCGTGACTCGGGAGAAGTGAAGCACCCGGCCGGGCGGGCGGGTGATGCCGCGCCCTCATTGCCTCCCAGCGTCGTCGGTCGGTGAGGTCGTCCACCAGCTCCCCTACACCGACCCCAGCTCGGCCAGGGCATGACGGGTCAGCTCGCCCGCTCGCAAGGCCTGGTCAGCCACGCCAGCGTGGCGGGGTCGACGACATAACGTCATCCGACCTGCATACCTGAAGCAGACAGGAACGAAAATCCAAATATGAGTCTGTCATCTTGAAAGTCTACGGGGGCGATGGGGTCTTCGATGCGATCGAAACAGTCACGAACCAGCCGGAGCAAACCCGGGGCGCTGATAGTCTGGCGAAACCAGGTCTTGGGCATGATTAATCATCCAATTTAGGGAAACCAGCCCGATTAGACCGTTTTTGCATGGAAAAGTCTGCAAAAAAGATTATTTTAGAGACTCCTGAACCCACCGGATCTGCTGGCTTCCCGGATTTAGCAGGAATTGCTGTATCCGACACTTGATCGTTGACAGGACACTAGTCGATGCAGGGGCGAGCGCAGTGTCGCTTGTGATTGAATGCTCGAGAGCTTCCGAAGTCCGGCGTTAGCTGACTGTCCTCGGCTTGATCGTCGCGAATCGCGGACTATGGTATCGTTCCAGAGCCTCGAATTGCCGGTCATGGCTATCTCAAGCCAAGGCCTCTGAGCCAAGCGTCGATCTGTCCAAAGGCATCTTGCTGCCACTGATCTGCTGTGCGTTCGCCGAGCAGGTGTGAGCTTTCGACGAATCTTCTCACACTCGCCGGTCCAAAATCCTCGGCATGTCGGAACTTGTCGGAGATCAAGCGGTACCCTTGGAGGGCGGACTCGGCATCAAGAAGTGCTCGGGTGGCTGCGACGAGAGCGTCGATTCCGTCTGGGAAATTCCTCACGGAATAGTAGATGTCGTAGGCATCTTTGCGTTTCAGGCGATTGGCAATGGCGTATCCCTTCATGGCCAGAAGGGCCGGGATGGATGCCACGGCGATGCTGACGCAATTGCGGTCACCGTCCGGCATGTAGCCATCAACGGCCACCATTTTATAAAACCTGATCGCCAAATCCACACCGCCCGCCTTCTGAACCGCAAACTGGCTGATCAGCGGTGGGATATTCCTGACGATCTTGGCGTCACGCGGCATCATGAAGTCAACCACGATCTCGATGTCAGACCCATTGTCGGTGGTAGGGACAGTCCGTATGAGTTGGAATCGCCTCAGATTATCCCGCTGAAGATAGCCGTGTTCCTGAAGGACTTCGACGAGGCGAGCATATTCACCATCGCTCATGGCGGATGGATCAAGGCCGAGATCTACATCTGCCGTCCCGACGTGTGGCATCTCGGCTTCGCTCAGCAACAGCCAAGGCACGGCACCACCGATGATCGCGAACTTGCCTTCAAAGCTACCGAGGATCTGACCGATCTCAATGAGTACCGACTTAACGGCCGCTGTCGTTCGGTCATCATAGTCACTGGCGGTCTGGGGGCCTCTCATACCCAAGGAAAGCACTTCGCTGCAATATAATCGGCGGCATCACGATCCCGTTCGTTGCCATTCCACAAATCAAGGTAGGTGACGATCGGATGGGTGCAGAAAATGCCCGGGACCGGCTCGACGGCGTCTTCGAACAGGGTTTCATCGTTGAGGAGATGCAGGATCACGTTGGCTCCTTGTGCGGCACTGGTCAGTTGAAGTGCCGCCTGCAATTCCCATGTCCCGGGTTCGTCGACATAGAAGATCTGTGTGCCACCCCGGGCATATGGCGCAATCCACTCGGCCGCCGAGTTTGCCGCACAGATCATGCGGGGTGATTGTGGTCCCGGGTTCAGGATTCCCGAGAGACAATCGCGCAATTGACGCCCATGGAGCACTGTGTATCCGATGATTTTCTGGCTGACGGCTTGACGATAGTTCGTACGCCAGGACTTCAACAGCGCTCCCGGCTGGGTGAGGACGAGACCGCTCCCCTGTATTTCACCCCATTCCCTGTCGATCAGCGCTTTGCGGATTTTGCTGACATGGCCCAGACTGACCTTGGCGGCTTTGGCCAGGTCTGCGACACGCCAGGCGCGAACCGGTTCGCGCAGGAGAACCCGCAAGACCGCACCCGCTTTTGGGCTGAACACTGACCGCTGAGCGCGGACCTCGGACTGCGGCTTGCCCTCGACGGATCGTTCAATATAGACGGAGCCGAAAGCAAGGTGAGCATTACCATACAGATCTAGGTAGGCCACATTGTGCTCGCGACAGATGGAGCGCGACCCCGGTGACAGGTAGGAACTCACCAGCATCGGAATGAACTGCTGTGTATCATTTTGGTGTTCGGATGGATGCCAATGCGCCAGATATCCCTTAAGTTGATAGACCATGGACCGAACAAAGCGCGGGGCTCCATTTGACTGGAACTCCATGAGCAGCGCATAGTGGTTTCCATCATGCTCTAAATCAATCTGAACGCTAGACTCAAGATGCTCATGGCGGACACAGATAATCTGTATGTCAGGGATGTGCTCTAGCAGGGTACGGACCGCATCTGCTGCCACAATCTGTCCTGGTTTCGCAATTTCACTATGTTTCACCATATGGTGAAAATAACAGAATGAGTGAAAATAATCCAGATAACCCTCGCACCAAACTCCAAATAGGGCCATCCGCCGCTCTACCGATTCGAGTGATGGGTAGAAAAGCGTGGCCGTACCCATCAATGAGATCAGTTCCTCGCCCCCGGCAGTGTTGACGAAGCCTCTCAAGGGGCACAAACCCATGGACGGTTCCAATCGAATCTGGTTCCGGCCCCCATCAGAATCGAATCCAGAGTTCAGGCTGATATGGCTCCCGGGATGCGTCACAGCCAATCCTCCAAGCGGCACTCACCCTGTGAAAAGCGACACCGTCCTGTCCATCCAAGCCTTGCTTGCCAACCGCCGGAGCAATTTACTCTGGAGTGAAGCGCTTCTTGCACTTATTCCAGCCATGGATCTGATCCATCATGTCCCCCAGCGATTCCGGGGCATGGTGGACAAGAAACCAGTGCACCGTTGGTCGGCATTCAATCCCGAAGGACGATTCGAACCCTTCCACCCGACCCACTACCTGAGCAAAGCGCTCCTGAGTCTTTGAAGGGCGTTCCCATATCGCTGCCCTGCCGATTGCCTTGATCGACAGACTGATCAAATGCGGTAACATATCACCATGGCTACCTCAAAGATCCACTCATAACCAACGAGGAATCAGAGTACAAAACCGATCTGGTCTGAAACCGCCTATCGAGTCGGGACAGTTGATCCCGCTGGAAAATGTTCTCAATGCCGTGCTTTTCAAATTCAACAGTCGACGCACATCAAAACGGAGACCGCGAATCAACAGTGACTCGTCCCATGCTTGTGAACAGGCATCATGATGCAACGTAACGATCATGATCAGACTCTCTACTCGCCGTCGGATCTGGTCACCTTTCTCGGATGCCACCATGCCACTTTTCTGGACCTCAAGGCACTCGAAGGAGACATGGAACCTGCCGAAGTCCGACCGACCGCCCAGCTGTTGCAAAGGAAAGGCCTGGAACATGAAGCCGCCTACCTGCGACATCTGAAAGACACCGGCCGGACCGTCATTGAAATTCCCGCTGAACGGAGTTTTTCGGAACGCGTCGGACTCACCCAAGACGCTATCCGATCCGGCGCAGAAGTCATCTATCAGGCGGCGCTCATCAAGGTGCCCTGGCGGGGAGTGGCCGATTTTCTGATGAGATGCGACACCCCATCGGATTTGGGCAATTTCAGCTATGAGGCACTGGATACCAAACTCGCCCGAAGCGTGGCACCCCGACACATCCTCCAATTATGTGTGTATTGCGACCTACTGGCCCAACAGCAGGGTATCTGCCCCAAAACCCTGTATGTAGTCACTGGAGAAGGTCAGGAACATGCCTACCGAGTCGCAGATTATCTCCATTACAGCCTGCATGCCAAAGCGCACTTTGAGCGCTACCTCCAGCACTTGCCGTCGAATTCCTCCCCGGAACCCTGCCACCATTGCCTGTATTGCCGTTGGCAAGACCGGTGCGAGGTCCAATGGCAGGCAGACGATCATCTCAGCCTCATCGCCAACATCCGCCGTTCACAGATCAATAAACTACGCAAAGACGGCATCGAGACTGTCACCGATCTATCCGAGACCTCACCTGATACGAGCATTCCCAACTTGAATACTGAAGTCTTCTCGCGATTACGCTCTCAGGCTATCTTGCAGCATCACAAGGCCACGACCGGTCAGGACAGATATGAGTTGGTCCCGTTCCCACCCGGAAAGGGTCTCACCCGGCTGCCGGACCCGGAGGCGGGCGACCTGTTCTTCGATATGGAAGGAGACCCACTCTACCCCAACGGTCTGGAGTACCTGTTCGGAGTCTGTCATGCCGAGAATGGAACCGTCGTCTTTCATCCATTCTGGGCGCACAACCCCGACGAAGAAAAAGCGACCTTCAAACGATTCATGGCCTTTGTGAAACAACATCTGGCCCGTCATGCCCACGCCCACATCTACCACTATCATCATTATGAAACGACCGCACTCAAGCGACTGGCCTGTCGTCATGCCGTGTGCGAGGAGTTTCTGGACAATCTGCTCAGGGCTCACAAGTTCGTCGACCTGTATCCCGTCGTGCGTGAGAGCCTGCGAACATCCGAACCCGGTCTTTCCATCAAGCATCTGGAGACCTTCTATATGGGTCGGCGAACCGATATCGTGTCAACCACCATCGACAGCCTCATCGCCTACAACGAATGGCGAATAACGCGGGCAGATCATCTGTTGCAGGCCATTGCCGACTACAACCAGAAGGATTGTCTCTCGACACGAAAGCTGCGCGATTGGCTGATGACCCTGCTGCCTGACGAGGTCTGTGAACTCAAGAAGCCAGCAGCATGCTTTGAGGAGGATAGCCGGTCACGCAAGCCCTGGGAAATCGAATATGAAATGACTCGGGACTTGTTGGAAATCGCGAGCAGAGTGCCCCAACCGCTCCGAGAGACCGTGGCTCATCTGCTGGAGTTTCATAACCGGGAGGCCAAGCCCCAATGGTGGAACGCCTTCGCTCGTCAGGACAAGCTTGAAGATGAACTGATCGACGATGTGGAGTGCATTGGGGGTCTGCAGAGGATAGGGAAGCCGAAGGTGATCCAAGACGCATTGGTGTACACCTATCAATTCCCGCCACAGGAGCACAAGCTCAAGGTCGATGACCAGCCCGTGGTGGTCGCCACCCTGGAATCCGCCGGGACGATTGTCAGTCTCGATGAAACGGCCGGAATCGTCAAGATCCAGTGCGGACCAAACCATGAGCCACTGCTCGAACGCCTGTCGATCGGTCCTCCAAAACCCTATCGTACGCAGGTCATCCGCTCCGCCATCTATCGTTATGCAAACCACATCCTGCACTCGTTCGACACCCCCCATGTGGCCACGGAGCTGCTGATGCGCCATTTACCTCGTCTTCGAGACAAGCCCCCTGGCGTGGTGCTTCGGACAACAGCCGACTTGCCAGACGATATCCTGAACGGCGTGGCGGCATTGGACAACAGCTACCTCCTCATTCAGGGCCCGCCTGGTTCGGGCAAGACCCACACCTGCAGCCATGTCATCGTCGAACTGGTCCGGCGTGGAAAAAAGGTCGGCATCACCTCCAACTCCCACAAGGCCATCCACAACCTGCTGGACAGGGTGGAACAAGTTGCTACCAACCAAGATGTTTCCTTCCTGGGGATCAAGAAATCCACCAAGGGTAAGGAGGAGACGGTCTTTGCAGGTCATTTCATTCATTCTGAATTCACAACGGCGGACATCCCCCTGGGAGCGAACCTGTTTGCCGGCACCGCCTGGGCCTTTTCCCATCAACACTTTCATCGTCATCTGGACTATCTGTTCATTGACGAGGCCGGGCAAGTGTCTCTGGCCAATGTGGTGGCCATGGCCAATGCGACAAAGAACCTGATTCTGGTGGGCGATCAGATGCAACTAGGCCAGCCTATCCAGGGCACCCATCCGGGGGAAGCCGGGCTGTCGGTGCTGGAGTTTCTGCTTGCCGACCAAGCCACCATCCCCCCGGAACGGGGCTTTTTTCTCGACCAGACCCGACGCATGCGACCGCGTCTTTGTCGATTTGTCTCCGAGGCGTTTTATGACAGTCGCCTGACGTCTCATCGCTGCACGGCCAATCGTCGTCTCAACCTGAAGGCGGCGAACCTGCCCAATGACGGGGTGGTGGTCATCCCAGCGGATCATGAAGCGTGTTCACAAAAATCGGTCGAAGAAGGTCAGATTATCCAGTCCACGTTTCAGACATTGCTGGGGCAGTCCTATGTCGATGGTGATCACGACACACGTCTCATCACCGAGGAGGATATTCTGGTCATCGCCCCTTACAACGTGCAGGTGAACCATCTGCGTTCCATCCTGCCGAAACCAGCCCGGGTGGGCACCATTGACAAATTCCAGGGGCAGGAAGCGCCCATTGTGTTGATTTCGATGGTCACATCCAGCGCAGAAGACCTCCCACGCCACATTGAGTTTCTGTATAGTCGAAATCGTCTGAATGTAGCCATCTCCCGAGCACAGTGTCTGGCCATCGTGATCATGAACCCTCGCTTGTTGGAGATTCCATGCCAAACGGTCGCACAGATGAAGCTGATCAATACCTTTTGCTGGCTGGATCAGTCCGCTCAAAAAATCAGCCTCGGCACCTGAATGCATGATGTCTGCTTGATCGGCATTGGACCACACGATGGCCTCATTAGAAAGCAGCGGACCTCGGTTCATTTGACTCGACCGATAGGTTAGTAGGTTAGCTACCGGCGGTGAGCTCGTCGAACGGGACCATGGTCGCGAAAAAAGTGAACGGTGCCGGTCACCACCATGCCCTCCCTTGTATACTCTGGATGGCCAATGACCTCGTGGTACGGAACCATGACGGTCAGCCGGACTTCACGAACGATCCCTTTTGTGGTCCCATTTCATGCGATATACACTCAGACAACTTGCCTACTTCGTCGCGACCGGTGAAGCCAGCAGTATTCTGAAAGCCTCGGAAAATATCCATGTTTCACAACCCTCCATCTCCAGTGCCATCACTCATCTGGAACAGACGTTCGAAGTGCAGTTATTTATTCGCCATCACGCCCAAGGGATGACCCTGACCACCGCAGGCCAAGAGATGTTTCGTGAAGCCAAGGCCCTGCTCGTCCAGGCGGAACGACTTCAAGGCTTTGCGGGCGAACTGGCCGGCCGGGTGTTCGGCCACATTGAGGTCGGCTGTTTCAACCCCCTGGCGCCGATCATTACGCCGGAGCTGTGCTTCGGGTTCATGCGACAGCATCCGAAGACGGATATCCGGGTTCGGGAGGCCCATCAGGCCGAGTTGCTGCGATTGCTGCGTCAGGGAAGCATTGATCTGGCACTGACCTATGACCTGCAACTCCAAGGAGATATCAATTTTCAGCCTTTGGCGGCCTTGCCTCCCTACGCATTGCTCGGTGAATGCCACCCGCTGGCTTCGCGACCGTCTCTGGACCTGAAGGAACTGGAAAAGGAACCCTTCATTCTCTTGGACCTGCCTCTGAGTAGTGAGTATTTCATGTCCCTGTTCAGTCAGCAGGGACTGAAACCTCTGATTCGGGCTCGTACCCAATTAACCGAAGTCCAACGTTCGCTCGTCGCCTCCGGCAGCGGGTACAGTCTAGCCAATGTACGCCCTGTCAATCGTCGTTCGCTGGATGGCAAATCCCTGCGTTACATTCCACTCAAAGGCGATCTGCCCGCACTGACCCTGGGCATTGCCACCCTCGCCGCCAGCGCATCGAACTCCCTGAAAACAGCTTTCATGAGTCACTGCCGCACCTGCGTGAATGACCAGGTCGTCCCGGGCATGGCATTGGACTTTGACTAGTCGAACCCGATGCAATGGATCGGCGAATCCAAACTGTTAGGTCCGTCCTGATGCACCGAAGTCTGATACCGTTTCTTCTCCGGGAAAAGCCATCCGATCATGAATCAGGCCGCCATTCACATTGATCGCATTACAAAATACTACGGGACCGGAGCAGATGCGGTCCGGGCACTCCATGATGTTCATTTCGAGATCAGGCATAACGAATTTTTTACCCTGCTTGGTCCTTCGGGCTGTGGCAAGACCACGCTGCTGAGAATCATTGGCGGATTTGAAGGATTCCGTCAGGGGGCGCTGAGACTGTTCGGAGAGGACATCCAGAACCTGCCACCCAACCAGCGACCTGTCAACACCGTCTTCCAGCATTACGCCCTCTTTCCCCACCTCAACATCCGGGACAATGTGGGATTCGGGCTGAAGATGAAAGGCAAATCCCGGTCAGAGATTCACCGGCGTGCCACCCAGATGCTCGAATTGGTGCGCCTGTCGGAATATGCCAACCGTCGACCCGCCCAATTGTCGGGAGGACAAAGACAACGGGTTGCGCTGGCCAGGGCCCTGGCCCCGGAACCCAAGGTGCTGCTGCTGGACGAACCGCTGTCCGCCCTGGATCTGAAGCTGCGCCAGTCCATGCGGTACGAACTCAAGCAAATTCGCGAAAAACTCGGTATCACGTTCATTTTCGTCACACATGATCAGGAGGAGGCCCTGATTATGTCCGACCGGATTGCCGTGATGTCCCAAGGGTCGGTGCAACAGGTCGGAACCCCAGAAGCAATCTACAACCATCCACGGAATCGATTTGTCGCCGATTTTATCGGCGAGACCAATCTGGTGGAAGTCCAGGTCGAACGTCTCGATGCCCAGGGCGCGACCGTCAATTTTGCCGGTCATCTTCTGTCATGTACCATCAATCCCGGCCAGGACCATCAACCCGGAGAAATCGCCCAGATGTCCATCCGCCCGGAACATATCCGTATCATACCCAACGAAGAACATGAGCAAGGACTCCCAGCCGTCGTGGAACACAAGACCTTTCTGGGGACCGATGTTCAGATGGCCTGCCGTCTTCCAACGGGTGAAGCGCTGATGGCCCGGGTGCAAAGTGCCTCGGCCGACCTGACCTCCCTGTCACCCGGCGAGCCGGTTCGCCTGATGATCGACCCGCATCGGATAGTCCTGCTGGGCGACTGAATCTCATGGCCAGATCCCATCACCCAGAGTCATTTCAGGGAGTCTTCACTCCTTTGCGCACCTGGCTGCTGTTGCCATCCTGGCTGACCATTGGCTGTTTCATGGTGACCCCGGTATGCATCATGCTGGTGTACTCCTTCCTGACCAAGGAATTTCGAGGTGGCGTGGTTTGGGAATTCACCCTGGCGGCCTATGATCAGTTTTTTCTGGATCGGGGACTGTTTGGGGATGAGCCCCCCACCATCGAATGGACCTACATCGGTATCTTCTGGCGTTCGGCCTGGCAGGCGGGACTGGCCACCGTGTTCTGCCTGCTGATTGGATTCCCGACCGCCTACTATATTGCTACCCGACCCGTCTCAACCCGAAATATCTGGGTCTTCCTGATCACCATTCCCTACTGGGTCAATCTTCTGATCCGCACCGTGTCGATGAAATTCCTGATCCGCGACAATGGTCCCATCAACGAATGGCTGCTGTCCGCCGGTCTGATCTCGGAACCCATTCATCTCATCAATACCCCCGTCGCCGTTCAATTGGGGCTGTTCTACAGCTATCTGCCGTTCATGGTCTTGCCGATCTATGCCGCGATTGAACGATTCGATTTTTCGCTGTGCGAAGCCGCGGCCGACCTGTACGCCGGCCGCTGGTATGCCCTATGGCATATCATTCTGCCAAACGTCCGTCCCGGCATTGTCGCAGGCAGCATCCTCGTGTTCATTCCCAGTCTGGGAGCGTTTCTGGCCCCGGACCTGCTGGGCGGGGCCAAAAACTTCATGATCGGCTCCCTGATTGAGGAGCAGTTCAAGGGAACGGCGGGCAATTGGCCCTTTGGCGCGGCGGCTTCCATGATCCTGTTGAGCGTGGTGCTGGGAGTCCTGCTGGTCAACGCCCGTAACCGGACGGCCTCGGCATCCGGCGGGGGGCATTGAGTGATGACGAAGAAACTGGACATCCGGCGTTACCGGGGGTTTTTCTCCATGACCGTGTTGTGCCTGATCCTGCTGTATGGGCCACTGATCATCGTGATGATCTATTCCTTCAACGACTCTCTCTCCATTACCCGCTGGGGAGGATTCAGCTTGCGCTGGTACCATGATGTTTTTTTCGGGTTGGAAGCACCCAAGTTTCAGAAGGCGGCTTTCAATTCCTTCACCATTGCCATCATGGCCGCGACCACGGCGACAACCATCGCCGTGGCGGCGGCGGTCGGCATGATTCGAGGCGGTCCCTTTCGGGCCAAGACCGCCAGTTTCACCCTCATCAGCCTGCCCCTGATGGTGCCGGAAATTGTCACGGCGGTCGCCACGTTGATCTTTTTCACCACCATCGGATTCGCCACCGGCTATGCCACCATTCTGGTGGCCCACATCGTGTTTTGCATCCCCTTTGCCTATCTTCCCATTGCGGCGAGGTTGGAGGGGATCGAAAAGATCTACGAAGAGGCGGCCATGGATCTCTATGCCAGTCGAGCACAGGCTTTCTTTCAAGTGTTGATGCCTCTGCTGCTGCCCGGCATCATTTCCGGCTTCTTGCTGGCTTTCGTCATTTCGCTCGATGACTTCATTATCACGAATTTCGTCAAAGGGGCTGGCATTGAAACCCTCCCAACCGCCATTTTTGGGGCGGTGAAGCAGGGAATCAAACCCAACATCATGGCCATCTCAACCCTGCTTCTGTTACTTTCCGTCGTGGTTGTGACCCTCTCCTGGCTGGCTGGCCAGATGGGGACCAAACCACCTTCATCTACTTGACAAACTGAGGAAACCATCATGAAAAAGACTCTTGCTACCCTGCTTCTTGCGGCTGCACTGGCTCTGATCACCGGCCCTGCAATAGCCGCCGGAAAACTGTCGGTCTACCACTGGTTCGAATATATCCCACAGGAACTGTTGGACAAATTCGCAGCTGAACATGATGTCGAAGTGACCATGGACACCTATGACTCCAACGAAGCCCTGCTGGCAGCCTTGAAAGGCGGTCGACTGGGCAGCTACGACGTGGCGGTTCCCGGTGACTATATGGTGGAAATCCTGATCAAGGAGGGCATGCTGGATACCATCGCCGACGGAGAACTCCAGAACAAGGGCAATATCCTGCCGCAGTGGGTCGATGTCTCCTTCGACCGCGGTCGCCATCATTCGATCCCCTACCAGTGGGGGTCCACCAGCTTTACCGTCAATCGGGACATCTACCAAGGAGACATCCGCACCACCGACATTCTCTTTGATCCCCCGGCCGAACTGTCTGGCAAGATCAATGTGCTGGACAGTCAGGGTGAACTGCTGGCCCTGGCATCGATCCACCTCGGCATTGAACAGTGCAGCAATGACCGGGAAAAGCTGCGGCAACTCAATGCGCTGGTACAAGATGCCAAACCCCATTGGGCCTCTTTCATCTCCGATGGCGCCAAGGATGTCCTGGTCTCCGGGGAGGCGGCCGCTGGCATGATCTGGAACGGGTTTTCGGCCAAGGCCCGGGGCGAGAATCCGGTGCTGGAATACGCCTATCCCCGACAGGGGTACCTCGTCTGGATGGACAATGTGGTGCTGTTGAAAGACGCCCCCAATCGAGACAACGCCCTCAAGTTCATGGATTTTCTGCTGGAACCGGAAAATGCCGCGGCGGTCACCAACTTCGCCCAATATACCGCTGGTGTGGGCGGGGTCGATGCACTGCTGGATGCGGAACTCAAGGCTTCACCGGAACTCAACCCGCCAGCCGATGCCCCGGCGGGTCAATTTGTCCAGGTGTGCGAAGAAGCCACCCAGAAATTGTACGATGCCATCTGGACCAACCTGAAGAAGTGATCGGGCTCGGAACCCTGCGGGACAGGACCGGAACCGATTCCGTCCGATGAGGACTCCCTGATGAGAGAAATCGGAAGCTTTCTGGGCTGGGTGCTCGCCCTGACCGGCTCGGTGCTGGGCGTGCACCTGATCATACAAGCGTTGTCCCTGCCCGCAGATATCAGCGTGGTGGCCACCATTTTGCCTCTGGTGGCCGCCTTGACTTTGCTGGAATATCAAGGAAGTTCCCACCGGGGGCGAAAGGTCCTGATCGCGATGGCGGGGGTCCTGTTGCTTTTCATCGCCTTGCTGGTGACCACATTCCTACTGACCTTGGGTCAGTGACTGGTCGCCAGCGGGCTGGTGTACCTCCCGGAGAAAGGGCAGGACTCGATCAGACGGTGTCGAATCCAGCTCCCGGGCATACCGATGACCGGCGAACGTGGCCCAGGCAATGGGAGCCGGGGCCGCTGCATCGCCGATGACCTGAATGGAGCGGATGCCAGCATCCCTCCATTCGGATTGTCGGTCTTCCAACGCGTGCCAGAGCGTGTCGTTGCTTTGCTGGGCAGTCACCATGACCAGTGCATCGGCACCCAGGAACCGCGGGTCGCCGGTATAGCGGCAAACCGTCATCACCCCGTCTGGGCTGATGCTGGACACGGCCCGATTGAGAATCAGGTCGACCCCCAATGCCACCAGATGGCGATGAATGGTGCCTTGCTCAAGCGTATGGTGGGTCCAGTCGGCCACAGAAGCCGCGGGGGTGACCAATGTCACCTCGGCCCCGTTTTGCACGAGCAGTTCGGCCAAGACACTCCCCATGTAGTAATGATCGTCGTCATACAGAATCACGCGGCCCGGGGGCAGATGGCCCTGCATCAGATCATCGGGGGTATACACCCGAATGCTGGATTCGGCCATCGGAATCGGCCGGACATGAAAACGGGCCACTCCATCGCGGCGCCAGACCGCTCCGGTGGCTACCGCGACCTGGGTGAACCCGAACTCCAGCACCTGATGGTCATCCAGCGCACTGCCCAGATAAATGTTCACGTTCGCCATCCGCTCCAGTTGGTAGCGACGGTAATCCACGACTCTCCCCCAAGCCGACAACCCGGGTAAATTTCGCTCTCGACGGACTCGACCGCCAATCTCGTCTTCGGCTTCCGCGACCGTCACCGCATAGCCCCGCTCACCCAATACCCTCGCCGCCTCCAGGCCGGCCGGACCGGCCCCGATGATCAGGACGGACTCACTCGCCCCTTTCGGCGCAAATTTTTCCGGATGCCATCCCCGGCGCCATTCCTCCATGAAAGTCGGATTCTGGGTGCAACGCGACACGGACATGGTCATATCGCCCGCCACGCAAATGTTGCAACCGATACACTCGCGAATCTCGTCCACGCTTCCCTGTTCGATTTTTCGGGGCAGGAACGGGTCGGCAATCGACGGCCGGGCGCATCCGATCAGATCCAGCACGCCGGATCGAATCTGCTGTGCCATGACATCCGGGGACGTAAAGCGCCCCACTCCGACCACCGGTCGGTCGGTCAATGAGCGAATGCCAGCCACCAGGGCCTGCTGCGAGGCCTCTTCCCGAAAACGAGAGGTGGCGGAGCAATCCTCCCAGCTGCCATGCGCCAGATCCCACAGATCCGGTAAGGCGGCATGCAAGCCGATCAGGTCGTGCAGTTCCCGGTTGCTAAAGCCTAGGTCACCCGTCATCTCTTCCAGAGATAGTCGCAGCGCAATCGCGCAGCGGTCACCGACTGCATCCCGACACTCCTCGACCAGTTCCTGCATCAGACGGGAACGATTTGGCAAAGACCCCCCATATTCGTCCTGTCGATGGTTGGTCAGGGTGGACAGGAAATGCTGAATCACTCCGAATCCATGGGCCCCATACAGGCAGATGAGATCATAGCCCGCCGTTTGGGCCCGCCGACAGGCCTCACGATGCCAGCGACGCAGATCCCGGATATCCCGCTTGGTCATGCTCCGGGCGGAGACCGGATCATGGGTGAAGGTCCGAATCGGGAGGGCGGTGGGGGCCATCGGCACCTCTCGGGTATAGAGATTGGGGCCGTTGATGCCGGGATAGGCCAGTTCGACCCCGGCGAGTGCGCCATGTTCATGAATCCCCTCCGCCATGTGCGCCAACATGGGGAGATCGTCATCATCCCAGATCCGCAATTCAATGTAGGGGGTGATTTCCGAGGTGTGATGCAGTTCCACCTGCTCGGTAAAGACGACTCCCCAGCCTCCTTCCGCCTTGACTCGACGCATGGCCGCCACGGCCGATGGGTCACGGTAGCCCCCTCCATTGCAATGGGGCACCTGATAAAACCGGTTCTTGGCCTGAACCGGACCAATGTCCAAGGGTTCAAACAGAATATCGTATCGTGGATCCCTGGCCATCGGATGACTACCCTGGACCGGTTATTCGCCCCAAATCTGGTCCGACAGGCCAGCCGCGTCCTTGACGAATTCCAGCGGACCATTCCAACCAAAATTCCGATAGACCGCCGCCAGATGGGCGAAAGGGGGAGACTGGGCAAACAGGTGGAATGTCAACCGATGGCCCGCATATCCCGAGTTCAGCAGATCCCGGGCAAAGGCCAGCAGCTTGCGCCGGTCCTCGGATTCCCAGGACTGGTTGATACTGTAGAACTTTTTCATCCAGGGACCGGTCTCTGGCCCCTCAAAGGTCTCCAGATCCGGCGTCACGCAAATCTGCCCCCCACACAGCTCCCGCGCCAGGTGCATCATGGCGGGCAACTGGGTGCAGGCATGCACCCGCCCCGTCATCAGCAAGGACTGATTCGGCATCAGAAACCCTCCGGGACTTTCCTCGGCCAGGGCGATCGATGCCGTCAGATGGGCATGGATCCCTTCCCGGTAGACCGCCAACTGGGCCAGTTTTTCCTGCACGGCCGGCTGTTTCTCCAGCCCGGTCTGTCTCACATTCCACAACGCCGCCCCGATCATCATGTCCGCATAGGTAATCAGGCGCTGCACGAACGGCAAGGCCGAATACCGATGCAATGTCGTGCGAATGAAGGCGGCGGCCCGGGTGTGCTGATAGAACAGCACATCCTCCCAGGGAATCAGCACGTCCTCCAGCACCATCATCGTATCGACTTCATCAAAACGGTTGGATAATGGAAAATCCGCTTCGGTACCGTCCTTCTGGAATCCGGCACGGCAGATATGCTTGACCCCGGGGGCATTCATTTTGACAATGCAGCCCAGCGCATAGTCGGAATACCGCGCATCCCCCCAGTTGGCAATGGTGGGCTTGAGGAACGCCTGATTGGAATACGCCGCGGCCGTTTCGTACTTAGCACCGCGAATAATGATCCCCTGATCCGTTTCTCGGACGACATGGGTCAGCATGTCTGGGTCCTGGTCCTGGGGTCGCAAGGATCGGTCTCCTTTCGGGTCGGTGTTGGCCGACACATGGAACGGGTCTTCCTCCACCGCCAGTCGGATGTGACGATTGATGTTCTCGGCAAAGCGAGGGTCGATTTCATTGAGGATGTCCGCTCCGTCGGCCAGGGACCACATTTCCCCGACCGTCTCATCCCCCACTCGAGTAACGACCCCGCGGATATCCTTCATCACCCGATCCACCGCTCGACGCTTCGCATGCCAGTGTTCCGGCTCCTTGGGAATCTGATTGCCCACTGGAAACCGCTCCCCGTTTTCCTCAAAGGTCATGATGTCCTTCGTGGCCTCCTCATGCTGCATGTCGTAGATGCGTGCACGGACATCAATGATCGGACGGAATTTCGGATGGGCCGTGATGTCATCCACCCGCTGGCCGTCCATGTACACCTCTCTGCCGTCTTGCAATGAGGCACGATAGTCGTTACCGGTTCGAATCATGTTCTCACACTACAATGGAAAATAAATCAAGTTTCACTGATCCGGGCTGCGTCTGTAAACCATTTTTTTCCAGCACATTGCTTCGGGAATGTTGAATCATCCTGGCCGTGGCGCCCCCCTTGATTCAGCAATCCCCATGCAAAACCCCAGATTTTCCTTGCATTGAGTCCTTGGGTGAATCAGTATACCGATAGGCAATGCCATCCCGAATTCGCTCATGAAGCAACAATTGTTCCTTGAAGGCATGAGCCATGCGGCTTGTACCGTGTCTGTCATTACCACGGATGGTCCGGGTGGACGGGCGGGCGTCACCGTGAGTGCCATGACATCGGTTTCCGCCGACCCACCCACCCTGTTGGTCTGTGTGCATCATCTGAGCCCCGCCTGCGAGAAACTGAAAGCCAATGGGGTGCTGTGCGTCAATGTGCTCAGTGAAGACCAGTCGGAGATTTCCGACACCTTCGCCGGCCGGATTCCGGTCACGGATAAATTCAGTTGCGCCGAATGGATCACACGAACCACTGGAGCACCCAACCTCGAAAAGGCCCTGATCACGTTCGACTGTCTGGTCCGCAATCACTTCCAGGTCGGTACCCACTTCATTTTCATTGCCGAACCCTTGGATATCCATATTCGCCAACAGGGAAATGCGCTGATCTATGCCAACCGGGCCTATGGGGTGACCCGCAAACTGGATGCCTTTGTGGCCGAACAGGATGGCCACAGCGAAGGCAATATCCTGCATGTCGCCTGCTTTGCCACCATCGGCCCCTTCTTCATCCCCGGTCTGGTGCGGACTTTCCTGGAAAGGGCACCCAATACCCAGTTCCGGTTCTTCGAAGGCAGCGAGCGGGAAATCGAACAGGCGCATCAGGTCACTCCGTTCGACCTCATTCTTATGTATGACTCACCCGCCCTGACCGACTGTCCTCGAGAGACGCTGGCCACGGTCAGCCCCCATGTGCTTCTCCCCTCCGGTCATCCGTTGTGCCAACACCATCACATCTCGCTTCGAGAACTGGCCGAACAGCCCATGGTGCTGCTGGACCTCTCGCCCAGTCGGGATTTTTTTACTTCCCTGTTTGCCGAACATGGCCTGCGACCCAGTATCCGTTTTCGCTCCCCCTCCTTTGAAACCGTGCGGGGGTTGGTGGCCAATGGACTCGGCTATTCCATTTTGGTGTCCCGACCGGCGAGTGCCATGAGCTACGATGGCGGAGCACTGGTCACTCGCCCTCTGCAGGAGACGGTGACGCCCGGTCGACTGATCCTGCGTCGCAGGGCACTGCAGGCTCACTCTCCGCTGGTGGAACGGTTCGTCGAGCACACGCGGGAATTTTTCTCTCATTGGGGTATCTGACTTCGGTCCGGCACGACAACCGTCCCGAACCTATGATACCATTGTTCTCTATTTTGAGAACAATGGTATCTGGTCGATGACCCTGAACTATCACGTCTACCCCGACAACCGCCCCGTCCAACGGGAACTGTTCAGCCCCGCCGAGAGTCGATTCGACCCACCTGTCGGCATCTCCTATATCGCGGATCTGCTGCCGGAATCGAAGCACGAGCCATTGTTTCGGAAACTGTCCGCCACCGTCCGCTGGCACACCCATTATTCCACCCGGGAAACCATCACATGGGGGCAGCCCGGGCTGTCACGACACCTAATTCGGACCCGCCTGTCTTGGCCGGACTTTCTGGGACCACTGGCCTTGGCGATTCAGAACCAGTTCGGATTTCTTCCGAACAACTGTGTGGCCAACCATTATCGAACTGGAAAACAGGGCATCGGCTTTCATTCAGACTCCCCGATGGAATGGCACCCGGGCACCGGGATCGTCATCCTCTCTCTGGGTGCCGTGCGTCATCTGGTCCTGAGACGAATCCACGACCCAACGATCCGTTATCACTACGCCCTTCAACCCGGATCCGGCCTATATCTGGATGACGCTTCCCAGTCCGTCTGGCAACACGGCATCCTGCCCGAGCCAGGCAGTGGCCCACGGATCAGTCTGTCTTTTCGGCGCATTGCCCAACGGGGTGATATTCGAACCTGATCCCGGACCGATCAGTCACCGATTTTTCGTCTGGAGACACCCGGGCAAATCCAACCGACACCTGACTGCCGGTCTAGGGAAGATCCTCAGAACTCAATGGTTCAGTTCCCCGTGATCCACAGATTTCAACAAAAGGATGGGCCCAATATCGCCCGGCTTTGACAGCTCATGGTCCGCTCATCCAGTCCAGCAATTTCCTCAGAAAGGCGTCGCATTGGGCCAATTCACTCCGGGCGACGTATTCGTCCGGCTTATGGCCCTGATCCATGGAACCGGGGCCACAAATCACCGTGGGGACTCCCAAGTATTGCTGAAACAACCCCCCTTCGGTTCCAAAAGCCAGCTTGATCTGGTCCTCGGCGACGGTCAGATCCTGGACCCATCGGACCACCTCCGCTTCGGGGGAAGTATGCAAAGCAGGATACTGGTTGGTGACCTGGATGTCGATCGCGGCTTCTGGAAAATCCGCCCGGTACCCGGCGATGATCCGGTCAGCCGCCTGCTGGAGATGAGACAGCAGTCCTTGGGCATCGTCCTGAGGGGTCGTGCGGATTTCCAGGGCGAACACACACTCCCCAGGGATGATGTTCAGTGCCGTACCCCCCTGGATCGTCCCGACCTGCATCGTACTCCACGGAACACTGAAATGGCGGTCCGGTGAATGGTCGGCGATCATGTGATCCTGTATCTCCCGTAACGCCTGGATCATTTCCGAGGCCAGATAAATGGCATTAAGCCCTTGATTCGCCAACGCGGAATGGGCCTCGACCCCTCGACAAGTGCAGATGGCCGCCAGCTTGCCCTTGTGGGCAATGCCAACCCGCATCTCGGTCGGCTCTCCGATAATGCAGTACGCCGGGCTGATCTGCTTGCCCTGCAGCCTGTCCAGCAGGCTATGCACCCCAATGCAGCCCACTTCCTCATCATACGAAAAGGCGAGATGCAAAGGCACCTTCAGTTTGGATTGCACGGCGACCGGTACCAACGCCAGCACGCAGGCGATGAATCCCTTCATATCCGCCGTGCCTCGACCATACAGTCGCCCGGCCTCCAAGGTCATCCGGAAGGCTTCCCGAGTCCATTTCTGCCCGTCAATGGGCACGACATCGGTATGCCCGGAGAGAACGACTCCCCCATGGCAGTCGGGACCAATGCGGGCATAGAGATTGGCTTTTTCACCGCTCTCATTGGGAATGTGCATGGCTTCGATCCCGAACTGCATTAGGTATTTCCGGACATAGTCAATCAGTTCCGAGTTACTGTCACGACTGACGGTCGGAAAAGCGATGAGCTTTTCCAGAATCTGCTCGCTAGCGGTCAACACTTGATTCGATCCCTCAAACAGTTCAGTACATTTCAAGATGCATAAGACAACCCCCGTGCCACTCTGAAGTGCAACACTTGGCCCCGTCGCCTGATTGATTGAGTCAGGCGGATGGCAGTGGGCCAGAGGATGGCAGACCCTCTCAGTTTGCGAACAACTGGAGAAGGGTCATGCCAACTGGCGACCACCCCCTGACCCACCCGGAAAGATCGCCCATTTTCGCGCTCAAGTCCACTGGTCGATCCCAGCGGTAGATTGCCGCGCAACTCGGACGGGACGTTAGCACGATTGCGCGGGAGACGTCCCGCCACTGCGAGCAGCGGGGCTATCGACATCAACCCGCCCAGGGGAAGGCGACGAGTCGGCGCCGGGCCGCCTCGGCCAGGCCCTGGAAGATGACCCCCGAGCGCTGGGCGGTGGTCGAGGACCGGCTGCAGGCCGGCTGGAGCCCGGAGCTCATCACGGGCCGGTTTCAACAACCCGGGGAAGGGATGGCCGGTCGAGAGTGAATCGATCAGTCCATCCGGGAGGACCGACAAGCGGGTGGAGACCTTTACCGGTGCCTGCGCCGCCGGGGGAAGAAGCCCAACTGGCGGGGAGGGCGACATGCAGAACGCGGTCATATTCCCGGTCGGGTGGACATCGCCGAGCGCCCAGCGGATTGGGGAGGCCAAGGGCCGGACCGGGGACTGGGAGCTCGACCTGATCATCGGGGTGAAGCACCGGGGAGCCTGGATTGTGTGGGGGGATCGGGCCTCGAAGTTCATGGGGCTGATCTGGGTGGAAGGGAAGACGGCGGCGGCCGTGACCGAGGCCATTGTCCAGCGGATGGCCCCGATTCGGGACCGGGGGCACACGGGCACGGCGGTCCACGGCCAAGAGTTTGCCGGGCACCGGGAGATTGCGGCAGCCCTCGGGGTCGACTTGGATTTTGCTACTCCGGACCACTTCTGGGAGTGGGGCCTGAACGAGCACATCCACGGCTTGGTCCGCCAGTCCTTTCCGAAGGGAACGGACTTCCGTTAGGTGACGCCGGCCCAGGTTCGGGCGGTGGAAGAGCGGACCAACCGCCGGCCCCGGAAGGTGCTGGGGGTTCAAACCCCGGAAGAGGTCTTCACCGCCGTCGCCCCGCCCTGAAGGCGGTCATTTCTCGCCCATCCCCCCTCTCCAGAAACCCGTGTTCGAGGCCCGAGTTGGCCTTGGCGTCGTGAAATCGCCTCGGTCAGACTCCTTGGCGTCGAGAGGGATGCCATCAATGACCGACATCAGCCCCTTTCAGCCCCTGGGAGGGCTGAATGGTCCGGTTGCCGCCCCGCTCCTTTCCTTCGGGGGACGCCCTCATGCTGGGGGCGGGGCGAGTGTTGCACTTCAGACTGGAAGTGGGGCAACAATTGCCTACCGACTGTCAATAATGGATCAGCCACATGAAGGCTCTCAAACGACTGGGTCCGAAGTCTTCAGGATGACTGGGGAGTGGTCTACTTCAGACTGGAAGTGGGGCAACCTATCAGCCCGCGATGTATAATCCGTTGCCACATCCCCCGGCCAGACCCTAGTTCCTACTGTTATGTCTCTTAAAGGTTCTCCTCGGATCGGATTCATCGGCCTCGGCTTGATGGGCAAACCCATGGTCCAGAGGCTATTGATGACCAATTTCGAGGTGCATATCTGGAACCGCAGTCCGCATCCGCTCCCAACGCTGACATCGGCGGGTGCCGTGGCTTGTGAGTCCACGGCCGAACTGGCAGGCGCATCTGACATCATCATGCTGTGTCTGGCCAACACCAACGCAGTGGAATCCGTGATCGGCCAAAGCGATTTCATCGACAGCCTGGACGCTGGAAAAATCGTGGTGGACCTTTCCAGCATCTCGCCGGATGTCACCCGATCCTTGGCTGGCCGAATCAAGCAAGCCTCTGGCACGCCGTGGTTGGATGCACCAGTCTCCGGAGGCGTTCCCGGAGCCGAAACGGGCGAACTGGTCATCATGGTCGGAGGCGATGCCGAAATCCTGGAGCGTGTTCGACCCGTCCTGTCCCCTCTGTCCCAGCGCATTACTCATATGGGACCGGTGGGGGCAGGCCAAACGGCCAAGCTCTGCAACCAGATCATCGTCGGTTGCAATATCACGGCCATCGGAGAGGCATTTCGTCTGGCCCGCGAGGCGGGAGTCGACTCCACCTTGCTGCCCGAGGCCCTGCAGGGAGGATTTGCGGATTCGCTGCCTTTCCAGATTTTCGGTCCCCGCATGGCCAACCGGCGGGAAACACCGGTTTCCATCAAGATCGAAACCATGCTGAAAGACTTGCGAGGTGCCGCTGACACCGCAGCCGATCTCGGTGTGCATCTCGCCCTGACACGGTCTGCGGCCACTCTGCTTCAGGAACGGATCAATCTGGGTGATGCCCAACGCTGCATCACCTCCATGGTCGAACCAACGACCACCTCATGAAGCCAGCCGAATGATTGCGCCATCCGGACTTCATGGTGTGTGAATTCCATGCATGTGAGTGCCGATATGGGAGAACTGCTTGCACGGAGTTGGCGTCGCTTGGGCCATCGCCAGAATCGTCAACTGATAACCGGGCAGGAGATTTGTTCAATTTATGACCATCAGTTCAGTCCGAAAGTTGGGGGGGAAGTTCTGCCTATCCTTTCTGCAAATCAACCCGCACTGAACCCATGAGCGGCGCCGAACTGTGTTATCTCACTGGCCTCGAGGCATTGGGCCATTTCCGCTGTGGTGACCTCTCACCCGTGGAACTGATGCAAGCCATCATACAACGGGCAGAGACGCTGCAGCCTTCTGTCAATGCATTTACGGACTCCTATTACGACGAAGCCCTTGAGGCGGCCGGTGCAGCGGAAAAACGTTACCGCAAAGGTCGCCCACGCCCACTGGAGGGGTTGCCGGTAGCGATCAAGGATGAATTGCGCCTGCGGGGAAAGCGCCGTACCTCTTCCTCCCTGGTCTTCCAGGATCGTGTGGATGATGAATCGGATGTCATCATTGACCGTCTGCTGCGAGCCGGGGCCATTCCGATTGCCAAGACAGCCACACCGGAGTTCTGCCTGCTGGGCTCGTGCCATTCCCGGCTTTTCGGAGTGACGCGCAATCCCTGGAAACTGGATCTGACCCCCGGCGGTTCCTCCGGGGGAACCGGTGCGGCTCTGGCCGCAGGCATGGCTACACTGGGCACCGGTACGGATATCGGCGGATCCATCCGGATTCCTGCCGCACAGTGCGGTGTGGTGGGGTACAAGCCGCCTTATGGCCGCAACCCCGAGGTGCCGGTTTTCAATCTGGATTTTTGCAGTCATTCCGGCCCCATGGCCCGTTCGGTCCACGACATTGCGTTGATGCAAAACGTGATCTCCGGGCCACACAATCAGGATATCGCCACTTTGCGCCGCCGTGTCCGGCTGGACCCGGATCACGTTCTTTCCGACCTTCAGGGCTGGAAGATCGCCTGGTCGATGGATCTCGGGTTCATGGAGATCGATCAGGATGTGGAACGCAATACGCTGCAGGCATTGGACCGGTTTCGTGCATTGGGCGCTTCCGTAACCCATGTCGACCTCGGATGGAGTCCTGACATCATTGACGCAGCCCATGCGTATTGGTCCCATAACTGGGCGGTGACCTTCGCTTCGCTGCTGGACACACATCGCCAAGACCTGACCGACTACGCTATTTTCTTTCTTGAGCGGGCAGGTCAGTCCACCCCGACCGACTACCTTCATTCCCTGCAAACCATGGTGAATATGTATCGAACGTTTGGGCCAATGATGGATCATTACGATCTGTTTGTCTGCCCCACCCTGGCCACCAACCGGATCCCGGCGGAATTCACCTGGCCGGACAGCGAAGTCACGATCAATCACCAAACCGTCACCACCGACGAAGAACACTGGTCCCTGACCTATCCATTCAACCTGCTGAGTCGCTGCCCAGCCCTGGCCGTCCCTTCGGGATTAGGCCAAAATGGAGTCCCCACCAGCATTCAGTTGGTCGCCCGCACCTATGCGGACCACAAGGTGATTGAGGCGGGCAAGGTTTTCGAGGCTCATGCCAATGCCATACCCAACTGGCGGACCGAGGCCGAAACGCTTGCTCGATGAACCCATTACCCGACACGACCTGGAGGATGATATGTTGACCGTCTACAGTGCCGACCATGCCCTGCGAAACGCGAAAACCGAGTTGTATGGAGGGGAACTGGTCCCACCCTTCGAGTGTCCGGAGCGCATGCAATATGTGCTTGACCGCATCCAGGAAGTGCATCTCGGAGAGATCATTACGCCCGAAGACTTCAGTCTTGATCCCGTCCTGCGAGTGCACGATCCGGGATTCGTCGACTTCCTGCATTCGTGCTGGATCGATTGGCAGGCAGAGGGATTTCGAGGCGAGGCGATCCCCTGTGTGTTTCCGGCCCGCGGGATGCAGCAACGCATTCCGGATCATATTGAGGGCCGCATGGGTTACTATGCCATGGCGCTGGAAACTTCGATCAGCGAAGGGACCTGGCCTGCCGCACGGGCCAGTGTGAATGTGGCACTCACGGCGCAGTCCAAAGTCGGAAGGGACGAAGATGCGGTCTTTGCCCTTTGCCGTCCGCCGGGACATCATGCTTCCCAGGATCAGTATGGAGGGTATTGCTTCATCAACAACGCTGCCGTGTGTGCCCAGGCATTTCTGGACCAGGGAGCATCCAGAGTCGCGATCCTGGATGTGGACTTTCACCACGGCAACGGCACGCAGAGCATCTTCTACGGCCGCAAGGATGTCCTGTTCGTCTCACTGCATGGCGATCCCAGAGCCGCGTTTCCGCACTTTCTCGGTTATGCCGATGAAACCGGGACCGGGACCGGTGAAGAGTATAACCACAATTATCCCATGGGCCCCGGCACAGCCTATGAAACGTGGTGCGAAGCGCTCACCGATGCCTGCCAAAAAATCCGGCGATTTTCACCAGACTCCCTGGTGATCTCACTCGGGGTGGATACCTTCGAACATGACCCGATTTCCTTTTTTCGACTCACCAGCGAAGACTTTCAGCGCTATGGGGGCGTCATAGCGGAACTGAATCTTCCGACCCTGTTCCTCATGGAAGGTGGTTATGCGGTGGAGGAAATTGGCATCAACACAGTGAATGTCCTGACCGGATTTGAAGGCCGTTGAACGCAATATCAGCCATTTCGCTCCCAGACACCGATCGACCTCATCTTGAGGACGCCTTGGCGAAAGCGCGTGCGCGATATGTCAGCCAGCATCCGAAGTCTCAATCTGCACATCGTCGGGCCCGACAGTTCATGCCCGGTGGCAACACACGAAGCGTGCTGTTTCACGACCCGTTTCCCCTTCGCATCCTCTCCGGCCACGGCGCCTACATCACCGATGCAGACGGTCACGCATTCCTGAATCTCCTGGGGGAATATACCGCCGGACTGTTCGGCCATTCGGACCCCGTGATCCGAACTGCCATTGACAGGGCTCTGGATCATGGGATCAACCTCAGTGCTCACAACCCGCATGAAGTCCGTCTGGCGGAACTGATCTGTCGGCGATTCCCTTCGATTGACTCCGTTCGCTTCACCAACTCGGGCACCGAGGCGAATCTGATGTCCATCGCCACCGCCCGTCATCATTCTGGTCGGGGCAAAGTCATGGTCATGCATGGTGGCTTGCTGTATTTCGGGGGTGGGGCATCCCCATCAATGCACCTTATGAATTTGTGCTGGGAAGGTTCAATCAGATCGAACCCACTCGGAACCTGATCCGATCTCATGCCGATTCGCTGGCCTGTATCCTGGTGGAACCGATGCTGGGCTCGGCGGCTGCCTGCCTGCCGAGCCGGAGTTTTTGCAGATGTTGCGGGAGGAAAGCCAACAGGCTCGCATCCTCCTGATCTTTGATGAAGTTATGACTTCACGCCTTGCTCCAGGAGGTGCGCCGCTGCCTCGCCAGCTTTATTCCATCGAAACGGCAACCGCTGCCGGGAACCCACAAGCTCTGGGAGGGATATCTGATCCTGTCACTCTTCGTCGAAAACTACCGGGTCATGCGCGACCACTTCCCGGTTGAGTCAACAGTGCCCGGTTGAAAGGCATCGGATTATGGCTGTCCCTTGATATGCCGCAGATACCCCACCAGTTCATGTACGCGTGTTGACGGATTGTCGGTACCGGCTTCCCCGGCAATTTGAGCGGCGCATTCAGCATTCTTGGTTGCAAAATCCATTTTATCCACGAGCAGCGAGAAAATCCCATTGTTTCCCTTTGAATAGCCTGGCAAGTATATTCTGAGGTCTGTCAACACCTGATTGCATGCGCTGTTCTGCGGCAAGGGGGAATAGGGCTTGGTCGTATCTTTGAAATGAAGCAGCAGCCAGTATTCGAAGCAGGGTACCGAGTTGATGGCGAAAAACGTGTTCCTGGGTGTAACAGATTGCATCACACCATGGCCCGTTGATAAGTGCCATGGCTGTCTTTATCGAATACGCAGTAGACACGATCAAAGGGATCCCCGTTGGCTTTCTCATCCCGGTAACGGTCCCGGGCTTCATGGAAGATTTTGAGCGGCTCTGATCCGCAGTCACCACAAATCTCGATATTGGCGCTGTTGAGGTGGTAATGGTCCTTCAAACCGGCAAAATAGCGGGGTTCGGTTTTTTCGCCCTCGCAAACGACCAACACCTTGGGGTAAGGCTGCCTGATGGCTTTTTTCCGCTTGAGATCCGCAGCCTTTTTTGCCCTTCGCTTGTGGAACAGATTGTCCGTTCCCATCAGTCATTCAGGCGCAGTGAGCGCACGTAGGGCAAAGCCCCATATCGTCCGGCAAGGTATGCCAGTTCCAGGTTTTCGCGCCTCTTTCGAGGACTGAAGTCTGTCAGCGGATAAAGCCTTGTTGCGTGGTCTTCGGCTTTCTCACAGAACCAGACCTGATCGCGCCGGAATACCTTTTGATTGAGAATCGAGGTTTCATGAGTAGTGAAGACCAACTGCGCATTTTTCGGATTTGTCTCATCAGAATGAAACAATTTGACCAGGAATTGCACTAGGTGAGGGTGCAGATTGTCATGCAGTTCATCAATGCACAGCACGAATCCGTTGTCGAAGCCGTGGATCCAGGGACCGGCAAGGGCGAACAGCTTTTGGGTCCCACCAGATTCGTCTTCAAAGGCAAAATTCTCAACCCTGCCTTCGATATCCTTATGTGACGTCCTGATTTCAAGAAACTGCTTCCCCTTTAACCTGTTACCGATCTCTTTTTTCATAGAGTCAGGCATATCGTCTGGCAAGTCGTCGGTATCAAACGGTTTCTTTTCTACGACAACATCCTGGATGCCCAGATCTGCCGCACGCAGGAAATCTATAACACGTGATTTCCCCGCGGCATCCTCTTCGCAAAGCGAAGCGCTGAAATCCGGTCCCCAGCTGGCGATGTTTGCCGTATGCAAGGTGCGCCTGAACCAGTCATAGACTGGCTTCAGCTGTTCGCTGTTGAGTTGCACAGCAGTCGAAAGAAACAGGGCGTTCTCCCGTGTCGAACCTTTCCATAGCTGTTTCTCACCAATGAGACGGTTGCCAAGCTCCCAAGCGTAGCTGCGGGCCGACTCATCCCATCTTCGCCCGAGCCAGTGCTGTGGCCTGCCTCTGGGATAGGCGAGCAACCACTCCTCGTGAATCCGCTTATCTGTGGCGGCAAAGCCATACTGGTAGCGGACACCGTCCACAAGGAAGGTCACCTCGAATTCGCTCGGGGACTTTCGTGCGGCCGGATCCAGACGAAACGGAACCACGGGGAGGTTGTCACCATGCTGCAGCGCTGTCGCCGATTCCAATACGATTTTCTTCATGACCTGCAACGCCAGCAGAAAATTGGATTTGCCACCAGCATTCGGGCCATAGATAACTGCAGATCTGAGCAGGCTGATCTTGCTCGGTTCATCCACTTGGATGGTGTTCGTGTTCAATAGTTCGTCGCCCTTGGCCTTGACGAGGCTGAACTCCTGGCGATCCCGGAAGGAGCGATAGTTAGTTACACTAAATTCGATTAGCATGATGTTTTTTGATCTTAAAATGACATTTTTTGCCAAAATCAACAATTAAATATACATTAATTCTATATTAATATGGAACTATCAGCAATTCCCGCCAAGCCTACCGGATCAGCAAATCCGTGGGGATCAGGGGACTGGCAAAAAATCTTTTCGCAGACTTTTTGGAAAGCAGGACGCTTTTCTTCCAGGTGACTATTTCAAGTAGCCCGTTTCTAGTAGCCGTCACAGTGCCCGCAACAAGGTTGTTACGGCGTTTCGACGAACCAAAAAGAAAAAGGCGCTCGCAAATGCCATCGCCGAGCCGGGAGCGGTCTGAGGATTCAGTTCCGACACAAAACCGATTTGACCGCTGCCGAGTATTTTATCCAGTGCTGCTGGTAAAGACGCATGCCCTCCCGACTGTCTTCTCGGCCGGGGCTAGGAATGCGCACTGGAAGGCCATGGCACTTAAATCGGCTCCCTGATGCTATCCCATACCGAGACCGATTTGGATGCCTTTGTATCCGCTTTCGATGATGTGCTTCGAGAATATGTTGACTGTTGGAAACTAACCGACCGGGTTGGCTGATCCGTGGGAATTACTCGGTCCGTGTACAGCAATTCCCGCTAAATCCGGGAGGCCAGTCAATCCGGGGGGGGGGGCAGAGGACTGAAAAAATCCTTTCGCAGACTGTTCATCAACAAGCGGTATGCCAAGGTCGTTTTCTCTCTATCGGATGATGAACCATGCCCAAGACCCCGTCACCAGCCGGGGCCTGGGCCTGACGGACGGCCGGATGTCGGCACGGGCCAGGTTCCGCCTGAAATACCCGTCGCTGTTGCGCTTCGAGCCCGATGCGCGAGACGAGAACCGCATCCGGTCGACCCTCAGGAAGCTGTACGGAGTGGTCCGTGCGCCATCGGAGTCGGCCCTGCGTGAGCGCCTGGACCCAGTGGACCCACGCTCGGTCCGCTGCGCCTTCAAGCAGGTGGTTGCCGCCGGGCAGCGGGGCAGGGTCTGGCGGGCTTCACCGGGCTGGGCCACCGCCTGCTGTCGGTGAACGGCGCGGGGGTTTTCTCATCGAAGACAGTGCATGGTGATCACTGCGGCGAGCAACATCACCGCAATGGCAGTACCACCGGGCCTGCGTTTGGGCGGCGACCCGCACCGTGGAGAGGAAGAACGACGGCCATCGGTTCTGCTTCCGGTTCCTGAAAGGCGTGCCGCTGAATCACGCGCATCCGGATCTTAAGGTGAATTTCCTGGCCTGCCGGGCGGTCCGCCCGCACGGCCGGATACGGCACTTCTGTTGGGTCACGGACCGGGCGGTCACGGCGTCCAACGCCTATGATCTGAGGCGGGGGGGGGGGACGGGCCCGCTGGCGCATCGGGAATCAACCCTTCAAACCCCTGAAGCCCCCCGGCGACGGCTTTGAACACCACTTCGGTCACGGCCGGCGGCATCGGGCGACGGGGTTCGCCCAACTGATGAGGCGGGCGGTTCTCATTGATCCGGTGCCGCCGCGATGCGGCTCGCTGTTTTGGGCTACCCGGGCGAAGGCGGGCAGTTCGGGAGCCCGGTGTGGGAGCGGCTGCGCGGACTGTTCATGGGATTGCACATCCCGGACGGGGAGACATTGTATCAGGGCATCGCGTTCGGGCACCCAAAGCCCGATCGGGTGACCTTCGACACCGCCTGACTTGATGCCGTGACCGAATGGGTGATCGGCCGGTTCTTCAGGGCATCTAGTGGTCAACCGCCGATCCGGTAATTCGTCGGAGGAACCGCCCTGTTCGCAGGCTGCCCACGCATGTCTCTGCACCCGGAAATCCCGCCGAATCCACGCGGGAATGTCCTTGGCGGGAATTGCTGGTCCGTGTAGCGGTTGCCTCTAGCATACTGATCCCAACGGCCGTGTGGGAAGAAGAGCCCCTGGCATCGCCCGTCCATCCCTGACGGATGGCCTCATGCCGTGCTATGTTCGAATCCTATCCTGCAAGACCATCTGATCATGACCCACTGGGACTTGCGGTCGGCAATGCGTCTTTTCGCAGCCTGCGGGAGTGGAACTTCTATTATGTAGACAAGACCCCGCATCTGTGGCATCTGGCTCAACGGCCCGGGTACTACTTCCTGTCCCGCCCGCGTCGCTTCGGCAAGACCCTGCTGATCTCCACCCTGCAGGCCCTGTTCGAGGGCCACGAGCCGCTGTTCCGGGGCCTGCATATCCATGATCGTTGGGACTGGCAGACACCTACCCGTGGTGCGGCTCAGCGGCGGAACATGCCGTGGGCCGGGCGAACTGGACAAGGACATTCTCCGCCAGTTGCACGGCATCGAACGCCGTCACCAACTGACGCCCGAGACCGAATCCGACCCGGCCTGACTCGTTTTAGAAGCCTGATTGATCGGGTGCAGCTGACCACCGGCCAGCCTGTGGTAGTGCTAGTGGATGAGTACGACAAGCCGACCCTGGATGTACTGGAAACTCCCGAGCTGGACCTTGCGTCGTGAAATCGCCTCTGTCAGACTCCCCGGAGTCGGGATTGCTGCCATTGATAGCCGAAATCAGCTCCTTTCAGCCCTTGGGAGGGCTGAATTTTTCGGTCGCCGCCGCGCTCCCTCCCTTCGGGGGATGCCCTCATTCCGGGAGTGGGGCGAGTGTTGCACTTCAGACAGGAAGTGGGGAATCTTTAGTACAACAAGCAACAGAATTTAACAAAATGATAAACGTCACCAAGGGGGCAACTTGCAAACCTGTATCCAGCCAGCAGTTGGCAAAGCATCTCCAAAGCAGATACCCTGACCTGCAAGGTGAACTCTACATAGGGTACCCCATTATTAATACTCCAGAAGGTAAGTTTGCCATTGATGCGTTGATGATCAGCCGCGAGAAAGGGCTTGTGATCTTCAACCTCATAGAAGGAAGAAATATTGACGACTACGCTTGCGAACAAAACAACAGCGCAAACCGACTTGAAACGAAGCTCCGTGGCTACAGCGAGTTGATGAATGGCCGAGACCTGCTTGCAGTTCCTGAAGTCATCACTTTTGCACCTGTCGCCGACATATCCAAACACGAAGTGGAAGGGTTTCCTTTATGTGATCTGAATACCGTTGACGAGAGAATAGACAGTATATGCTGGGAAAACTCGGATCTCTTCGAAAAAGTGCTGTCCATCATTCAATCTATTTCCACAATACGGCAAAGACGTGAGCAGCGTGAGATCAATAAGATAGATTCCAGAGGAGCAAAGCTTAAGAGACTTGAAGACTCCATTGCTAACCTTGACAATCAACAGTCTAAAGCTGTGATCGAGTTGGTGGATGGCGTTCAGCGCATAAGAGGACTGGCTGGGTCTGGAAAAACAATCGTCTTGGCATTAAAGGCTGCCTATTTGCATATGCAAAACCCGGACTGGAAAATTGCGGTAACGTTCAATACGCGCTCATTGAAAGAACAATTTCGGCGGCTGATCAACACTTTTGTCATTTCGCAAGCCAACGAAGAGCCAAACTGGTCCAAAATTTCTATCTTGAATGCATGGGGTGGGCGGGGCTCGGCTGAAAACAGTGGTCTTTACCATCAGTATGTATCAGCCCATGGACTGGAGTATGTGGATTTTCGGACTGCCAGAGAGCGATACCCTGATACCAGCGAATTCGCCAGTGTCTGCGCAAAAGCCATAGAAGAGACGATGGATTCCGCTCAAATGTCCCTCTTCGATATTATTCTGATTGACGAGGCCCAGGATTTTGCGCCACCGTTCTTTCAGATGTGCTATTTGATGCTCACTACAAAAAAACGACTGGTATATGCCTACGATGAGCTGCAATCATTGACCGAATCATATTTGCCACCGCCAGAAGAGTTGTTTGGTCAGAATAACGATGGATCACCCCGGGTCGTATTCAGTCCAGCACAAGCTGATCAGACAAAACGGGATATCATCTTGCAAAAGTGCTATCGCAACTCTCGTCCAGTGTTGGTGGCTGCACATGCACTGGGCTTCGGGATTTACCGCCAATCGGATGAGAAGGCCGGTACCGGTTTGGTCCAGATGTTCGACCAGCCCAATTTGTGGCGTGAGATTGGATACTGCGAAGAATCCGGTGCACTGAAAGAAGGGCAGGATGTCACCCTGACACGCTCAACCGAAACCAGTCCAAGTTTTCTCGAAGATCACTCCGATATCAATGATTTGATTCAATTTATTCCATTTGACTCCCGGCAAGAACAAGCACAGTGGCTGGCAAAACAGATCCATTGCAATCTGAATGAAGATGAACTGGATGCTGACGACATCATCGTGATCAATCCCGATCCGATTTCAACCCGTTCTGCAGTTGGCAGACCGAGAAGGATATTGTTTGACATGGGAATCGATTCACACCTGGCAGGTGTCGATCTTTCCGCTGACACTTTTTTTCATAACAAGAAAAAATCAATTGCATTTACTGGCATCTTCCGGGCCAAGGGAAATGAAGCCGGAATGGTGTACATCATGAATGCCCAAGACTGTGCCGAATCATATGGGAGCCTGACCCGTATTCGCAACCAGCTATTTACCGCAATCACAAGGAGTAAGTCCTGGGTCAGGGTTCTTGGCATTGGCCAGGGCATGCAAACATTGATGGATGAATACCAAGCGGTAAAAGATGCTAATTTCAGACTGAAATTCACTTATCCAACTGAAGAGGTTAGGAAAACGATACGAATCATCAATCGTGACATGACGGCCATAGAAAAACAAACCACCAAGGAAACCGAAGAAAAATTAAGTCAGTTATTGGACGATATCGATGCAGGACGAGTCAGGATTGAGGACCTGCCGCCAAAAGTCACTGAAGGTCTACGACATTGGTTTGGTGGTGTGGAAAGCAATGTCTAATTCAACGATAACGCGAGATGAAATCAACCAGATAACCAGGCAACTCATTGAACTGGGTCTGTCTGATGACCAGAACTTTGCCGTGCTCAAGGAGGTGCATGCAGACTGCTTCGAAGTGACTTACGATAGTGATACTGGAATATCCTATGCTCTCAAAAACCATCCCTACCCGGAAATCTATGCGGAGATCAAGACAAATCGTGACTACAATATCTCTCTACCAGATGGTGGACTGATTCAGTTACAATATAGATTTGATCAAGACGAAGTCATCAAGCACCGATTGGGATTTTTTCCATCACCCGACCTTTCGGAATTTCAGAACGATCCGGCAATATACGAGGAAGATTTGGTCTATGCTGATGTTATCAGTAGCTACGTCATGACGACTCCATTACGTTTTGATTTCGATGCCGCTGCTTTCGTCGAGGGTGAGCACCCGAAAAGTCACGTTACCATCGGCCAATATCAGAATTGTAGAATTCCAGTGCGCTCCGCTCTTGGTCCTTCCAAATTCGTCGAGTTCATTTTGGCATCATTTTATAACACGGCTTTTCAGAGCTACAGTGACCAGATCATCAAAAGCGGCCTGCTACACCCTGAAACCATCACGCCGGTCGAAGCGAAACGGGTTCACTTCAGCATGGAGTGTCGGTGAGCATAGAGAGATATGATCGTCAACAAAAGCGGTCGGCACTAATCGTCCCCTACATACCTACCGTAGCACCCAGATGGATACGGTGGGCTCTCGTCAAAACAAACCATTTTTTGATTATATGTGACCCGTGACGCCGGATGGGTTAGTGGGAGCGTCAATCAGGACACCACATTCTTTGCGGTCGAGTCGTGGCGACTCGGGAAGGGAAACGGCTGGGACACCGGACCTATCAGTAGGCGGAGGCCGAGACAGTCCCTTGGCAAAGGGCAGCCGAACCGCTGATCTTCTTCATCCCGTGACCACATGATCCCCTGTGAATTGGAATGTCACCGCATTGAACACCCATCTGTATCATGGTAGCAACAGTTTATTTGGGCGAGACTCCTGATCGATGTCAGGGTGTGGAGGCGTATATCTGAACCAACTCCTCCAGAAAAAACCATTGATTGATGACCGGGTGCGATGCCCTTGACCGCTACCTCCATCTGATCAGCGTTTTGATAAGTATCCTTTTTCCTCACAATGGTGGTTCATCCGAAGAGATGGATTGAACCGATCCGTCCGCCATATCACCCAGCACACCTAACCGGGACAGTTGTACAATTTCCGCCCCGTCGAGTTCAAGAACTTCCCGGAGTATCCGTTCGCTATCTTGTCCATGTAGCGGAGCAGATCGACGATAAGTGACTGGCGTTCGGGAAAACTTCAATGGATTGGCCAGTCCCGCCACCTGACCGGACAAGGGATGGTCCAGTTCAATCCGCAAGCCACGGGCCTGCACTTGGGGCATGGCGAACATCTGGGCAATATCATTGATGGACGACACCGGAACACCTTCTCCCGGAAGATGTTCGAGCCAGTAGCTGCTCTTTTTTTGCTCAAACAACGGCTGAAGTTCCCGCTCAAGGGCTTCCCGGTGGCGGTTGCGGTCTGGATTGGTTCGAAACCGTTTGTCATGGGCTAAGTCCGGGCGACCAATAAAGCAACATAGCTGGCCAAATTGCAGGTCATTCCCGACGGCAATGATCATGTTGCCATCCGCCGTTCGAAACGGCTGATAAGGAGCCAGATTAGGATGCCAGTTTCCGGTCAACCCTGGTAACACGCCGCCCGTCAGATAGCTGGAGGCCTGATTCGCCAACCAACCGACGACCGTGTCCAGTAGCGCCAGATCAATGTACTGCCCCTCACCGGTCCGTTCTCGATGATGCAAAGCCGACAACACGCCAATAGTGGCATAAAGCCCTGTGGTAATGTCGGAAATGGCGACACCGACGCGCTGAGGACCGCCACCCGGGGCATCTTCGGGCTGCCCGGTGATGCTCATCAAGCCAGAGAGCCCCTGGATGAGGTAATCATATCCCGGTTGGCTGGCCATCGGACCCGTTTGACCAAACCCGGTAATCGAGAGATAGATCAGTCCAGGGTGTTTCGGCAGAAGTGAATCGTAGTCCAGTCCGTATTTGGCCAACCCACCGACCTTGAAGTTTTCGATCAACACATCGCTCTTGGCGATGAGCTGCCGCAGCAGTTGCTGCCCTTCCAGTCGGGAGATATCCAGTGCCAAGGAGGACTTGTTGCGATTGGCCGACAGGTAATAGGAGGATTCTCCCGTAGGGTGGCCATGTCGGTCATTCAGCCAGGGCGGCCCCCACTGGCGCGTGTCATCACCCCGGGTTGGATGTTCGACCTTGATGACCTCGGCACCCAGATCCCCCAACAGCTGGGTACACCAAGGGCCGGCCAGTATCCGGGTCAGGTCAATGACCCGGATACCGGACAGCGGTCCTTCCATTTCAGATGGATGTCCGCCGATTAGACACGCTCAAACAGGGCGGCGATCCCTTGACCGCCACCGATGCACATCGTGACCACCGCCAACCGACCACCGGTTCGTTCGAGTTCCGAGATGGCCTTCACGGTAATGATGGCCCCCGTCGCCCCAATGGGATGCCCGAGAGCGATCCCACTTCCGTTCGGATTGAGCTTGTCATCCGGCAAATCCAGATCCCTGGCGACGGCAATCGCCTGGGCGGCAAAAGCCTCGTTGACCTCCCAAACATCGATATCCTTGACCGAGTAGTCGGTCCCTTCGAGCAGATTCCGCACCGCAGGAACCGGACCGATGCCCATATACTTGGGTTCAACTCCGGCATAGGCATATTTAAGCAATTTGGCTCGTGGCGTCACACCCTGAGCTGCCATGGCAGACTCCGACATCAGTACGACGGCGGCCGCCCCATCATTGATGCCGGACGCATTGCCTGCCGTCACGGTGCCGTCCTTCTTGAAGACCGTCCTCAGTTTGGCCATATCTTCCATTGAGGCATTAAAGCGGACATGCTCGTCCTGCTCAAAGATCGTGGTGCCTTTTCGGCTTTTGAGTTCGACCGGAACAATCTGGTCCTTGAAATAGCCATTCTCAATGGCGTTCTGGGCCCGCTGATGGCTCGAAATCGCCAATTTGTCCTGATCCTCACGGCTGACATCCCATTTTTCGGCGACATTTTCCGCCGTGATACCCATGTGGTACAACTCCATGGGGCAGTTCAGGGCGGCTACCATCATGTCGATCAGTTTGGCGTCTCCCATGCGGTTGCCAAAGCGGGCACCTTCGGCGAGGTATCCTGCCCGGCTCATGGATTCAACACCACCCCCCACGGCAACATCGCACAGTCCCAGTTGAATCTGTTGAGTGGCCGTAATGATCGCCTGCAAACCACTGCCACAAAGCCGATTGACAGTCAACGCCGGAGTCTCGTAAGACAGTCCACCATTCAGGCAGGCAACCCGGGAAATGTACATATCCTGAGCTTCCGTATGGATCACATTGCCGATAGCGCAATGACCGACGGACTTAGGCGGGATGCCAGCCCGGGAGACGGCTTCTCGAATCACTGTCGCACCCAGGTCACCCGGACGCAGACCCTTGAGACTCCCACCATAGTCGCCCACGGCGGTGCGCACACCACTGACCAAATATACGTTATTGATTTGCATTGAAATCTCCTATCATTCGAATGAAAGAAATTTGGATCGCCATCTTGAATTCAATCCCTTTGCAATTCAGGCAGATCCCGGTAATGTTGCAAGGCCTGTGGGTTGGCCAAGGCATCCAGATTGCGGACCGGTTGACCATGCACCACGTTCTTTACCGCCAACTCGACGATCTTCCCGCTCAACGTCCGGGGAATATCCGGTACCGAGATGATCTTGGCGGGCACATGGCGGGGACTGGCATTGTGGCGGATCACCCGACGGATCCGGGATTGGATGTCCTCGGTCAGTTCCACGCCTTCACGCAGCAGCACGAACAGGATGACCCGAACATCATTGGACCAGTGCTGAGCAATGCACAGGCCTTCCAGCACTTCATCGACCTTGTCGACCTGACGATAAATCTCCGCCGTGCCGATGCGAACCCCCCCCGGATTCAGGACGGCATCCGAGCGTCCATGGATTACAATTCCATTGGAGGCCGTCAATTCCGCATAGTCGCCGTGCGTCCAGATGCCCGGAAAGCGTGAGAAATAGGCGTCCAGGAACCGACGGTCATCCGGCTCGCCCCAAAACCCCAGTGGCATGGAAGGGAAAGGTCGAGTACATACCAGTTCACCCCGTTCCTCTCGCACCGGCCCATCCTCACCATAGACTGCCACGGCCATGCCCAGTCCTCGACATTGAATCTCACCTCGACGCACCGGTAACATGGGATTGCCGAGCACGAAGCAAGAAACGATATCCGTCCCGCCTGACATGGACGACAGCATCAGATCCTGACCAATATGCTCGTAGACATAATCATAACTCTCAGGCGCCAAGGGTGAACCAGTCGACAGAATGGCGCGGATGGCGGACAGATTGCATTCCCGGGCCGGACTCAACCCGGCTTTGGCACAAGAAGCAATATAACGAGCACTGGTCCCGAAAGCCGTAATTCCGAGTTCTTCGGCCATCTGCCAAAGACTTTGAGGATGAGGATGAGTGGGCGAGCCGTCGTACAACACCACCGTACAACCCGATGCCAGCCCACTCACCAGCCAGTTCCACATCATCCAGCCACAGGTGGTAAAAAAAAACAGCGTGTCCTCGCGCCCCAGATCACAATGCAACCGATGTTCCTTGAGGTGTTGCAACAACGTGCCACCTGCCCCATGGACAATGCACTTGGGTGGACCGGTGGTCCCGGATGAGTACAGGATGTAGAGTGGATGGTCAAATGGCTTGCGGACAAATTCCAGATCCGTCACTGATTGATAAGCAGACAGGATATCGGCAAGGAGCGTAAATCGTGGGTCGTCGGGAAGGGTCGGATTGGTTTCCAGGAATGGCACGACAATCACCTGTTCCAGTGACGGCAATTCCAACACAATGTCGACAGCGGATTGAAGAATCCGGAAAGGCTTGCCGTTGTACTGATAACCGTCCACACAGTACAGCACCTTGGGGCCAATCTGCGCAAAGCGTTCGAGCACACCCCGGGTGCCGAAATCCGGTGAACACGATGACCAGATGGCACCTAGGCTGGTCGCTCCCAACATGGCAAATACCGTGTCCGGCACATTGGCCATATAGCCCACCACCCGGTCACCAGCTTCCACGCCCAGTGCCCGCAGCATGGCGGCATGACGGGCCACTTCACGGAACACCGCTTGATAGGTGTAGCTGACCTCGTGACCGCCCTCGGAACGAAAAATGAGGGCGCAGCGGTCATCCCGGAATCGCAACAGATTCTCGGCAAAGTTCAATTCACTTCCGTCGAACCATCGCGCACCGGGCATCGCATCGGGCTGATCCAGTACCCGGCCAATCACCCGCTCTCCAATCACCTGTTCTTCATCCCAGATCTCTGCCCAGAAGTTGTCACTGTGCTCCGTGCTCCATTCATAGATCGCATCGTAGTCTGAATCGATCCGATATTTTTTCGAGATTCTTTCCGCAAAGCGATAAAGATTCGTTTTTTTTATCATGGTGGCGTCCGGTTGCCACAGCAATTCACCGATAGGGCGCTCAGCGGGACCCGTCATGATACACAGGCTGGATGGCGACGGCGGAAAGATATCCATCGGCCAGTTGCTCCAGGCATCATGATGGCACCATCTCCAGAGGCTAATACTGCTTTTCCGGCACGTGAACGATCAGTCCGTCCAGCGCCCGCGACACCTTGAGTTGACAACTCAGGCGGCTGGTGTCATCCACCCCTTCGGCAAAATCCAGCATTTCCTGCTCCATCAAATCCATGGGCGGCAATTTGTCTACCCACTGCGCATCCACATGCACATGGCAGGTGGCACAACTGCAGGCCCCCCCACACTCCGCCAAGATGCCTTGCAGGTTGTGACGCACCGCGACAATCATCACGCTGTCTCCCAGTGGGGCGTCGATCACATGCTCGGTTCCGTCGTGAAGGATGTAATGAATAGTGGGCATGGTCAATGGACAATTCAAACGTCTTACAGGATATAGGGACAGTCAGGATTCACAGGAGGACCACAACTTGGCCGGGTCAATTTTAACTCATCCGTCCATGGCGGGAATGTGACGACTGCCGTCTTTTTGGAAAAGTCATGGGAAACGACCTTGACACCATCCGAATTGGACTGGTCTTCATATCTCGTCTCATGCACCGGCCACCAGGGAATCCACCCACGCTTCCAGATCATCCAGGATTTTGGCTGAGGACGGATCATCCCCCGTCTCGACGCGCAATTTGGCCAGACTTTCGAAAAACGGTTCCAGTCCTGATGTAGGATCTTCAAGCCGTTGCTGGCAATGGAGCTGCCACTGTTCCTTTTCCGTGGCATTCAGGGTATCCGGCCAGTTCCGTGCGCGATACCGAAATAACAGTTCCGGCAGCCGTTCGTCATGAAACGGAAAACTGCCAGTGGCCAATTCCATGGGCGATGCCTCCACCACGCGCTGACACAGATTTCGGTCATGGTCATTCAGAAATCCATTATACAGGGACTCATCCACATCGTCACCCTGAAGAAACTCACGAGCCGCCACCGCCTGCTCAACCCGGTCGGCGAAATCCGTGCGGTCACTGATCTTTTCCTGATGACGAAGGCAGATGGTCATGTCCAGGCCAATCCGATTGATGGACCCATCATCCAAGGTCGATACCGGTGCGACCGCCGGACTTTGATTGATCTTGAGGGAGGAGACCGGCAACCTCATACTGGGATCCCCGAGTTCCTTGATAGGCAGATACAACCTTTGATGCAACTCTTCCCAGGACAAGTCCAGAAATGGCGCCGGGTCCACCCTGAGGTCATAGACCAGCAGACTGCTCCGATTACGGGATTCGAATCGCAGGGGCAGCACCAGTGAGGTATATCGGTTAGTGGCGTTATGGGCCCAATGGGTATGGACCAGTGGCTTTCCCACTTGGGAGTTGATCAACTTGATCACACTTTTTTTCTGGCGCAAATTCAGCAACCAATTGAACAGACGCGACTGCTTGGTTTGCAGGAGATGCGCCAGCGCAATGGTCGCCTGAACGTCCGACAGGGCATCATGCGCCTCCTCATGTGCCAGACCGTTCGCTTCTGCCAGGTCGACCAGCTGAAAACTGGGACTTCCATCCGCTTTTTCCGGCCATTGGATGCCTTCCGGCCGCAAGGCCGCCGCCATGCGGACAAGATCAATGATATCCCAGCGGGAGCACCCATTTTTCCACTCCCGCACATAGGGGTCGTGAAAATTCCGGAACAGGGTATGACGCGTCATTTCGTCATCAAACCGAATGGAGTTGTAACCCACACTACAGGTGCCGGGAGCAGACAACTCCGCCAGAATTCGAGCGATGAATTGCATCTCAATGATCCCTTTTTGACAAGCCACCTGGGGGGTGATGCCATTGACAAGACAGGCTTGGGGAGATGGCAAACGATCCACCGTGGGCACACAGTAGAGCACAACGGGTGGGCCGGTCGGATTCAAGTGGCTATCTGTCCGCTGTCCGGCAAATTGCGCAGGCTGATCTCTAGACGGATTGACGCCAAATGTTTCGTAGTCGTGCCAGAAAAAGGTCATGTTAGACATGGGTTCGGAGTTCGTTTGACCGTAAAGAGGGGCGTGCCCGGATTTGAGGGGAACATGATGTCGGAGTATAGAGGATACGACTGCTGGGACAGATCACCCGCCTCGTCATTTTTGCCTGTCTGATCCCCAGATCACAATATACGGCATGGCCTCTGGTCGGTACTCGTCCAGCCTCCATCCAGGGACTCCCCTTCCGTCAACGGTTAACACTTTGAGAAGTAGAGGGATCAAGGCGTTGCGGTGCCGGTCCGGGGCATCTGACGATTCAGTCCGGGCAGGTCACCAACGACGACAACTTCCATACACTGGACCTTCCCCGGCGGGAAGTACGGCGGATGTGCTTGGGATGACCGAGAGGGTAGCCATCCAGGCACTGACGCCGTTGGATGACCCTCCCGTCACGGGATATCGTGTGAGTCGGGCAGTGGTGAGGCCATCTCCAGAATGTGTCAACTGCGATCAAAAGCGGGCCGCTCGGGTTTTGGTCGTGATTCCCGGCTCTGGACCGACGGTCGACTTGCATCCATTCCACCCCTTCCCCTCCTTGTCTGGGTCATATCGCACCCGGCAAAGGTGATCGAACCAGTTTTGTTTTCCGTCATCCTGCGTCCACACATTTCTAATTCCTACGTGACGGACTAAGTTGCAAACACCCTGATCAGGCCGTATGTTGGGAACGACTTCCCTATCATGCGGTAATCTGGATTTCCATGCGATCATATTGCGGTTGAATGGCTTGGTTTCAAATCCGAAACCAGGCCGGATGAAATGCCACCTGAACGATTCGGTGGCATGGATCGACTGATCCGGGGCGATACACTCAAGAAACCACCCAAGCTTCTGTATTCCGACAGCCCATTCGTGGACCCCACCGAAAAGAACCAACACGCCCAAGCTATGGGGCTCATGATACTCGCCATGTTGCTCTTGCCGGGTATTGATGCCATTGCAAAATCCCTTTCCGGTCAAATCTCTGCCGGTCAGGCGGTTCTTTGCCGCTTTCTGTTCCAGGTGCTGTTCATGCTACCTTGGATACTGCAAACCCGAGGGCCGCTTTTCAATCAGCGGCTCTGGTTGCATGCCATCAGAGGCAGCCTGATTGCTTTGGCCACCGTCTTGTTCTTTTCGGGGCTGGCTTATCTTCCTCTAGCCGATGCCATCTCCATTTTTTTCATTGAACCCATGCTCGTGACCCTGCTGTCGGCAGTCCTGCTCGGTGAGCAGGTCGGGTGGCGACGAATCTGCGCCATCGTTGTCGGTTTCCTCGGTGCCTTGATCATCATCCGCCCCACCTTTGCCACAGTCGGCTGGGCGGTGCTCTATCCCGTCGGGGCAGCGATCAGCTTTTCGTTTTACATCCTGCTCACCCGAAAGCTGGTCATGGTGGAAGAACCGGTCCGATTGCAATTCCTAGCCGGCATCTTTGGTTTGATGGTGATGGGGGTCGCGGTCACTGTGGGCAACCAAACCAGCTTTGCGCCCTTGGAAGCCGTTTGGCCCAACTGGACTCAATGGTTGATGCTGTCAGCCCTTGGCCTGATTGCCACCACTGGACATCTACTGGTGGTATATGCATTTCAAAGAGCACCGGTCGGCATCCTGGCTCCCTTTCAATACGTCGAAATCATTGGTGCCACCTTGCTGGGACTGATTTTCTTCAACGATTTCCCAGACACGATCACATGGGTCGGCATCGTCGTCATCGTCAGTTCAGGCATCTATATCTTCCGCCGGGAATCCCGCCGGACATATGAGCCAGAATAATGCTGAAGAACTGGGCCTTTTTACAAAGCTCCGCATTCAAGCGGGCTTTTCCCTCCCCCGTGCGGCTCCGAAGTTCAACAGTGGCCGGGTCGCCTAATTGCCTGATGTAGAGAGGGTTGCAATGGACCATATGATGGCGAACCATCTCTGTTTATCACCAACGGAGAATGCAGATGCCTACTGGCTACCACCACCTGGCCCATGGCGAAAGAGGCCAGCTTCACGCCTAGTTGCATCGGGGTCTGTCGAAACGCGAGATCACCCGGAGACCCCGACACGATATCCCAGGAGACGGGCCGCCACCGCGGACAGCGGGGTAATCGTCACCCCAAGCCCAAGAGAAGGCGATGTCCGGTGCCGGTCTAGCACTGCTTCAAATTGATTCTGACTAACGTTAAACTGCTTTCTCAACCTGGTCCGACAACCGGTTGAGTATGAATATGAAAAAGAAGTATGTGGTTCGTTTGGTCGAGGCGGAACGCTAAGCGCTGGTCCGCAAAGGCAAGGCGGCGGCCTATCGTCGTACTCACGCCCAAGTGCTGCTGTGGGCCGATGAGGGTGATCAGGGTCTTGGCCTGATCGACCGCGAGGTGGCGCATCGGGTCGGTGTTTCCGAGAAGACCGTCTGGCGGTGACGACCACGGGGCGTCGAGGAAGGACTGGAGGCTGCCGGGGAGCGTAAGCCGTGGGTCCGGGAAAGGTCGCGCGTTCTCAATGGGGACGGCGAAGCACACTTGATCGCCCTGATGGGTCGTGACCCCCCCACCGGTCAGTCCCGATGGACCCTGCATCTGTTGCGTGATCGCTTGGTCGAACTGGGCGTGGTCGAGTCGGTCTCGCCTGAATCGGTCCGCCAAGTTCTAAAAAAACCCGTTGAACCCCTAGCGCAAGGAGAGGTGGTGTATTCCGCCGAAACCCGATGCCGCGTTGGTCTGTGCCATGGAGCCGGTACTGGCGGTAGACAAACGACCCGGCGACCCAGACGACCCGGTCGTCTGCCTGGATGAACCCCGCGTGCCGTGGGTGAAGGAGGGGCGGCCGGTCGTGCCGGCCCGACCCGGACGGATTGAACGGTACGATGTCGAGTATGAACGCCATGGGGTGGCCCACCTGATTCCTTTTGATGCGCCGTTTATCGGCTGGTGCCGAATCGATGTCGCGGACCATCATGCCGCACGACAATGGGCACAAAGCGTACGGATATTGGTGGAAAACGACTTTGCACAGGCCAAGAGAATTACCTTGGTGATGGATCATTTGAACACCCACACCGGGGCTTCCCTTGACCAGGCGTTTGAGCCTGCGGTGTCCCCGGACACTGCTAGACAGAGGGAAATTCGTCTACACGCCCAGACAGGGGAGCTGGCTCAATCTGGCGGAATGCGAATTCAGTGTCTTGTCGAGACCATGCTTCCATCGGCGTATTCCTGAACGGACCACGGTAGAAAAAGAAGTGAGTGCCTGGGCGAATGCACGCAACCGGGCGGCTGTGACCGCAGCTGGCGATTGACGACCGACGAAGCTCGAATCCGACTCAAAAGTCTTTACCGTCATTATCATTTTGATAAAGTACTAGGTCCGAGCGGTGGAAGAGCGAATCAACCGCCGGCCCCGCAAGGTCATGGGATATCGGACCCATCAAGAGGTCTTCACAGCCGCCACGCTCCCTCCCTTCTCGGGCTACGCCCTCATTCCGGGAGCGTAGCGAGTGTTGCACTTCGGAGTGAAAGTCGGGGGATATTGCAGCACCCTATCCCTTCCTTATGATGCGGTCAAGCGCTCCTTCGAGTGCGTCCGGGCAGGAGCCTGCGTCCAGCGTATTCGACAGCCGCAAAGCTAAGACTTAACCGGCTCGCCCAGTCCATGACGCAACCATGTCCGGCTCGCTGGTTCTCGCCTCTTGGACATTGCACGAAGCGATCAGCATGTTAAACTTACATCAGTATAGTAGGTCGCAAGCTATGCACACGGCGGACGAAAAGAAAGGCCAACACGTAACCCTCATGATGATGTCAACAGAACTCCAACGCCTCGACGACTGGGCCTTCGCGAAACGACTCCGCTCAAGAGCCGAAGCAATTGGTCAGTTAATTTCAGCAGCTACCCTTGCTGATTTCCTTACGGGAAAGCCAGCCATTGAATCGCCAAGGCAAGATCTTGCCAAGCCGGGAGGCCGATAATATGCCTTGGTGGCAAGATATACCTACAGCTCAGACTGCCCAAGTCGAGACTGCCCGATTGCGATTTGACCCTCTTAACCCCCGCTATTACAGCGATAGAGGCCTTTCCTACGATAATGACGTGGAAATTGTTACATTTCTTTACGATTCCTCTGATCTTGGAGAGTTGCTCCAATCAATATCGACAAGCGGCTATGTGGACATAGAACCTCTCATTGTAATGGGTCAACAAGAAGAACTGATTGTACTCGAAGGAAACCGACGTCTTGCGGCCCTCCGCCTCCTGACCGACCCTGCACTCGCTGCAAGTTGTGGAATAACGCCTCCAACGGTTGCTCCCGATAAGAAGCCTACCTTTTGGAAAGTATCAGTTTACCGCGTTGAAAATAGGAATGACGCTCGCGATTTTATCGGTTTCAAGCACATTAACGGTGCGCACCGCTGGGACTCCATCGCAAAGGCTCGCTATGCTGCTTTCTGGTTAAGCGAGGAGCGCAGGAAAGGCGAAGATGGACTAACGCTGAGAGAGATCGCCCGACGTATGGGTGATCGACACTCGACGCTACAACGTATGGTCAGTGGTTTCTATGTGCTACAGCAAGCAGAGGAGCAGGGTATTTTCAGTATTGAGGATAGAGAAGAAGGCAAGAAGTTTTTTTTCTCCCATCTCTACACCGCTTTAACCCGACCGGGGTATCGCCAATATCTTGGACTCCAAGATGAACAAAGGTCTGCAGAACCCAAGACCAACCCTATCGATTCTGATCACTTGCCACAGCTCAAGCAAGTATTACTTTGGCTCTTCGGGTCAGAACCCGACCACATTCCCGCAGTCGTACGCTCTCAGAATCCACACCTCCGTCAATTAGGCGAGGTATTGGAACATTCCAAGGCCCGCACTATCATGCTGGAAAGCAGAGACCTAGGGAGAGCATTCGCAGAGGTTGATTCTCCTCAACAGCAATTTGAACGTCGTCTAGTCGAAACACACGGAGCGAGCGAAGAATGCCTGAAGAAAGTCTCGGCATATACGGGAGACGATATTACTCTAATGGATATAGCAAAGGAAACCTACAAGAATGTGAGCAATCTCCTTCTGGTAATGAAATCTTCTGCAAGCTCCGCTGCGGAATAGATGATCGAACCTCCACTGGTCAGTGATGAGCCAGAAGTGCTGGCTGACTGGCTTGAACTCGTCACGATTTTGTCTCATGCCAAGATCGGATATATCGACCATGTTCTTGATTCCGCTGACATTGCTGAAGATGCTGAAATTGAAGATATCGCTGCACATGACGTGCTACGCGAGTCACTGGTACAGACAATTAGTGAGGAAGTTGTAAGACGCGTGTCTGCTCTTGGCACCGACGCATACCCTTTTGTCATTTCAGTGAACGGGGAATCCCTCCATCTACGCGATGAGCGGACCTTCGGCCACCTCACCTATCTTTCCTGCCTCTTGATTTCACAGTCATGGAGGTCCGGAAAATTGATGTCCCCTGCTCGCCTCACCGAAGAGGAACTCCGGAACGCGCGGAATCATTTCGAGGTGTTGACAGCCGTATCCGCCGTCGGTCTCGCAACCGGGCCTTCTTTTCTTCTCGGGACAAACAGACAGGGAGCTGAAGGTCTACTTCAACGTATAGCAGATCTGTGTCACATTGTGGGAGAGGGGTCTGCGCGAACCCAAATTCATCCTTCCGCATCTGGCGCCGCCAACGATGATGGCATTGATGTTCTAGCTGTTCACCAGGAAGCAGACGGCCCGCCGCATCGCATATTCTGGTTTTGCCAATCAGCAGCAGGAGAAAACTACAAAAGCAAACCCATCATCAATGAGATAGAACGGTTTATGGAGATTTGGTTTGATAAGCGACCTGCTAATACCAAGGGAGCACTTTTCTTTCCTGCCACCATTAAAAATCCCGATGCTGTGTACCTGACTCGAAGCCTCGGTCATCTTTGTCATAGGTTGAGAATGCCCAAATTCGCACAATCCGGCTTTAATCTAATCAACAAAAATAACGCATTGCTTCATTATGTAGAAGACCTTTGCCAGCCTAACAAGTGGTTAGATCTTTGTCTTCAACGTATCGTGGCGGAGCTGTCGATATGAGACATCACTTTCATACCATTTGTCCCTATTTGGCAATGTTTCCTGAGGCCCTCGTGCCACTCTGAAGTGCAACACTTAGCCCCTCCGGTCGCTTTTTCTCGGTATCTGTGGCTGAAAAGGGGCCTGAGACGGGATTCAGGTATCCCGGTGCGGCGGAGAACTGCCGGCGGCGAATCGGCAGAAAACAGTCATGATGATGTGGATGTAACCGCTTACTGCTGTGGTTAACCTGACATCCGGCCATTCAGCTTGCAGCAGCACAGGAGTATCTTAGACGTGCGGACACAGTCCTGGCAAGGCTCTAGGCGAAATCCGCGGCCAAGCCGCTTACCGCCAGTCCGGAGAAATTGTCATGTGACGGGATAGTGTTGGGAATTCAGGCTAGACTACCCTGGCCAGACCCGATCATCCCGTTGGGGAAAATCTTCACGGTAGTGCGACCCCCGCGATTCCTCATGTTGGAGTGATGCGGGCAAGACGGCGTCGGCCGTCATGGTGAGGCGATGAAGTTCCAGCCATGCCCTCGGATCGCTCAAGCCCTGCCGAGTCATCAATTGCATCTGCTCGCGAATGGCAGCCATCTCGTCCAGTCCGCTGGTCAGGCTGATACCCGCTCGCACTACCCCAGCGCAGTTACCCATCACTTGCCGCAGCCAAGTCAGCAAAGCGCGGGGATCTGCACCACCCAACCCGGGAATTTTGGGCGGCTGAACAACCGGATATGATTGATTGGTCGCTTGGCAAGTTTCCACAGCGGCTTCTCCTGCCTGCCCGCCACCCACCCACCAGTGCATCGGTCAAACTGTTCGAGGAAAGTCGATGGGCCCCATATACGCCACCTGCCGCTTCGCCCGCCGCATAGAGCCCCTCACAAACCCGCATGTCACCCGTTCACCACCAAACCACCTAGGCACGTATGGGCTTAGGGGGCTGCCTCCAGTAACTGCGTCTGCGGATCTAGGCTGGCCTGACGACAAAAGCGGTAGAATCCCGGTCGATGCTGATCCATTTCCGCGGGTGTAACAGACCGTAGATCCAGAAAAACGCCGGAATGGGGTGATCCACGTTCAGCCAGGATTTCCTTTGTCATCGCTCTGGTAAGAGTGGCCCGATCAGTCTTCTTCATATGACTCGGATCATAACGTCGCATGAATCGCTCACCGTTGGCATTGGTGATCGCCACCCCCGGGAGAGTCAGCAAAGTTCCAACGATTGTGCTGCCCCGAATGAATTCGGGGGCGGCGAATGCCGTCGGAGTGAACTGAATGAATTCCATGTCCCGCAGGATGCCACCACATCTAGGGCCAATGCGTAGGCATCGCCCGTAACATCGGGCCCATTCGACGTCACCGGATATAATCTGCCGCCGCCGCCAACCGCCAGCACCACAACTCCGGCAGCGTGATACCGCGGCGTCCATGCCGTCTCATTAAAAAGCCATAGCCCCCGCACTTGTCCATGGCCCGGTCGGTCCACCCGGACGCAACGCTGACCATCCAGCATCCGAAGCCATTGTACTGTAGATGTGCACGAAGATACCTCAGCAATCGGGGCATGCCTTTCAGAAACTGAACCGAACGGGGCACTCCATAACCGGGCGCCACTCCCCCGAGGAGTCGGTCTTCGTTTCGTGAAAATCCCCCCACCTCCATGGCAAGGTGCTAAAGCAATGTGGGTGCTTCTCGCACCATCCGCCGGATCAGTTCCGGGTCGCCCACATCGTATCCGCCATGCCCCGTGTCCCGGTAATGGAAAGCTGGGTCATCTTCTGGAGCAATGGATGCGACGAACCCACCGGATGCCCGAACAGAACACCCTCCCCTGCCCATTCGACCCCGCGAGACCATCACCACCTGACGGCCAGCACAACAAGCTGCCATCGCTACGCACAGCCCAGCCAACCCACCGCCGATGACTATGACCTCCGATCGAATCCCGATCCGATTTTGCACCATGAGGCAGCCACTGCAACGTCAGTGACGGTGTTGGCGGAAAGCCCCGTACGCACTGGCAAATAAGGTGGCAAACCCCGCGATCAACAACACCAAGGCAATGGGTCGACCGAAAAAACCGCTCCATTCAAAATGCAACATCTGCATGGCCTGAGCAAAGGTCTGTTCCCCGATGCGGCCAAGTATCAGACCCAGCACCATCCCCGCCACGGAATAGCCGGAACGCCGCAGGAAAAAGGCCGCGGTGCCAGCGATGAACATCACGAGCACATCAACAGCCGCCACGCTCCCCCCCTTCTCGGGCTACGCACTCATTCCGGGAACATGGCGAGTGTTGCACTTCGGAGTGGAAGTCGGGGTGTGTTAGATTGAAAGATCCGCGCCCGGGCCAGACTCGACGATGTGCGCCTTCACGACCTGCGCCACAGCTTCGTCAGCGGCGGCCTGCTAGTCGGCGAAGGCCTGCCGATGATCGGCAAGCTCCTCGGCCATACCCAAGTCCAGAGCACCGCCCGCTATGCCCATCTGGCCAACGACCCGGTCAAGTCCGCGGCCAACTGCATCGCCAGCCGGATCGACGGAATCGCGAACTGACGGACGTGGAGTATCCGGCAGACAGGGATCTGAGTTCTTCTTTTTCCGAGGCTTTTTCTAACTCCCGCACCCGCCTCAGCGGGCTTTCGCTACGATTGGGCGTTTGCGCAGCGCGTCGAGCCATCGCTTGCCTCTGGCCGCACCTGAAGACGCTGCTTTCCGAGGTCGGCATCGACCTGAGGGGGACCGAGAAGCCCGTTCATCCTCGCCTCCCCCGCCGTGGCCCGGCTTCCACCAAATGCTCAAGCCGTGCGCTGATTTCTATTGGGGGCAGGAACACCGTGTCGTCCGACTGCCACGCCTTGAGCGCCCGAATGAGAAGCGATCTGCTGCAAACCGCCGCTGCCTCAAGCTCGTCGACCACCCAGAGCACGCCATGCACCCGCATTCCGCTTCCCACAGCAACCCTGCGTAGCAAGGCGTCGCCCGTGAGCAAGATGCCGGAATAGACCGTTGCGGTAACCAGGCAGAAGCAGTCGTTTGTGGAGAGCCCCGGGTGATGCCCCTTCACCACGAGCGCCTGACCGACTTCCTCCTCCGTCAGATCGTACGTGATCATGCCGGCCTCGTCGAGGGCCTTCCAATCAGCCTCCGAAAGGTCGAGTATTTCGAAGGCCCGCACGGGCAACGGGATCACGAGTCGGTAGGGCAGATCGCAAATGACACCCAGCAGGCCTCCCTTGCGGAGGTCGATCAGCCCCGAAGCATCGTTGACGATAAAGCAGGTCACTGGATGGCTGGACCGCTGATCTGCCGCTCGACTGATTCGAGCGGCAGGTTGAGAAACGCGGCCGCGCGCACGGGCGAGATCAGGCCCTCGCCCACCGCTCGCCAAACGAGCCGCTTGAAGCGACGAGGCTTCTCGAAGGCCGCGAATCCATGGTCGGGTTGGATCGGGTCCGGTTCCGACCTTCGCCAGGACCTGGCGAAGGTCGCGAAGGCGTGCTTCACGGCACGCTCTGACAGAACGCCTACCTGCCCGAGACGCATCAGCAGAGCCGCAGCCGACACACCGTAGATTTGTTTCAGGCGGACGATCTCGTAGTAGGTGATCCTGTGACGATTGGCGCCAACTTCCTCCCGAAGGCACTGGCCGGGAACCAGGAACGCACCGGCGAAGCGGTTTATCGCCCGTTCGAGGTCGATCGCCGGATTCCCGGTTGAGCGGATGATCCTGTGCGCGAGCTCATGAGCCAGAGTGAAGCGCTTGCGCTCCAAATTGATCCGGCTGGACACGACGACAGCCTCGGCGACGATCTCGCCACCCCGGAGAACATGGCACGAGAGCCCGTTGATGCTCTCCGGGAGATCGACTTCCACCACCTTGATTCCCTTGTCTTCGAGCAGCTCGCACAAGCTGGGGATGGGGCCGAGGCCGAGATTCCAGGCATCACGGAGATCATCGGCCCTCTCGTCGATCTGGGGTTCGCTCGCCACGCTGTCGTAGCGCCGCCCCTCAATCCAGTCGACGCTGGTCCCGATGTCGAGGATGTGCTCAATCGCCAGATACCGTTCTAGGATATCAATCACGACCGCCTCGGTCTTTGCACGATCGCGGGCCGAAGCACGGGAGTGCTTTCGGAACTCAATCGCTTCGAGCGCCTCGACCTGCGCACTCATCAGGAAATCCAGCGAGACGTCGAGAGCCTTCCCGAGACCGACCAGCACGGCCGAGGAGGGCAGCATCTTGCCCGCCTCGTACTTGCTGATCGCCTGAGCGGTCACCTTCGGGCTCATCGCGTCCGCGAGCTCCCGCATCGATAGACCTGCCCGCTTCCGGGCGAGCCGGAGTCGTTGTCCGAACATCCTATCCTCCCCTCTCGTTAATCAATGGTTGGCATAATATACATATTTTACGGTAATATAAACCCTAGATTGTCACCTGCTGCCGGAGTCAGTCGCCTTGGGCATGAACCACGCAATGGTGCCGGAGAACCCACAGATCAGAGGACACTGAGATGGACGAGTTCGAATTCAAGGTGAACGGCGAGACCTTTTTCGCCGACCAGCAGGCCGTCGATGCTGCCGTTCTGTTGCGGACCGCCTTCGCTGGCAAGGCCATCGTCAAGCACCCCGAGACGATGATCGAGAAATTTACCAAGGGCGCAAATCTGGTGGAACGCCTGTTTTAGAAGCTGAAGCACTTTCGTCGCATTGCGACTCGTTATGAAAGCCCCCGTGCCACTCTGAAGTGCAACCCTTGGCCCCGTCGCCTGATTGATTGAGTTAGGCGGATGGCAGCGGGCCAGAGGATGGCCGACCCTCTCAGTTGACCAATCAACGGAGAAGGGTCATGCCAACTGGCGACCACCCCCTGACCCACCCGGAAAGATTGCCCATTGCGCACTCCAGTCCACCGGTCGATCCCAGCGACCGATGGCTGAGCCACTCGGGCGGGACGTCAGCCCGATTTCCCGAGAGCTGAGGCGCAACCGCGGACAGCGCGGGTATCGTCACCAGCCAGCCCAGGGCAAGGCGACATCCCGACGCCGGGCCGCCTCGGCTGTGCCCTGGAAGATGACCCCCGAGCGCTGGGCGGTGGCGGAGGAGTGGTGGCGGGCAGGCTGGAGCCCGGAACCCATTGCGGGCCGGTTTCAGCAACCAGGGGAGTTGATGGCCGGGCGGGAATGGATCGATCAGCACATCCGGGCAGACCGACCGGCGGGTGGGGACCTTGACCGGTGCCTGCGGCGCCGGGGGAAGCAGCCGAACGGGCGGGGAGGGCGACCTGCGGGACGCGGTCATCTTCCCGGTCGGGTGGACATCGCCGAGCGCCCGGCGATCGGGGAGGCCAAGGGCCGGATCGGGGACGGGGAACTCGACCTGATCATCGGGGGGATGCCCCGGGGGACCTGGATTTCGTGGGGGGATCGGGCCTCGAAGTATCGGGTCCTGATCGGGGTGGCCGGGCAGACCGCGGCGGCCGTGACCGAGGCCATTGTCCGGCGGATGGGGCTGATTCGAGACCGGGTGCAGGTGGGTACGGCGGACCACGGCCAGGAGTTCGCGGGGCACCGGGAGATCGCCAAGGCCCTCGGGGCCGACTTGGATTTTGCCACTCCGGACCACTCCGGGGAGCGGGGTCTGAACGAACAGGCCAACGGCTTGGTGCGCCAGTCCTTTCCGAAGGGGACCGACTTCCGTCAGGTGACGCTGGCCCAGGTTCGGGCGGTGGAAGAGCGGATCAACCGCCGGCCCCGGAAGGTGCTGGGGGTTCGGACCCCGGAAGAGGCCTTCACCGCCGTCGCCCCGCCCTGAAGGCGGTCATTCCTCCCCCATCTTCCCCCTTTCCAGAAGCCCGTATTCGGCGGGCCGGGCCCCGCTCGGCCAAAACCCGCCTGACACGGCCCGAGCGGGCCCTGGCGTCGTGAAATCGCCTCGGTCAGACTCTCTGGCGTCGAGATGGATGCCATCGGTGGCCGAAATCAGCCCCTGGGAGGGCTGAATGGTCCGGTCGCCGCCGTGCTCCCTCCCTTCGGGGGGTGCCCTCATGCCGGGAGCGGGGCGAGTGTAGCACTTCGGAGTGGAAGTGGGGTCAGGCTGATTTCCCCAAATTGGATGATCAATCCTGTCCAAGACCCGGTTTCGCAAGACCCTCAGTGCCCCGGGGTTGCTCCGGTTGGTGCGTGACCATTTCGACAGAATCGAAGACCCGGTGGACCCACGCTCAGTCCGCCGGGCCTTCAAGTCCGTGTTTGCTGCCGAGCAGCGGGGCAAGGGGCTAGTGGGCTGTGTCGGGCTGGGCTACCCTATGCTGTCGGTGGATGCACGGGGTATTTCTCGTCGAAGGGGGGGCATTGTGATCAGGGCTGTGAGAAGCCTCACCGCGATGGCAGTACTACCTGGTACCACCCGATGCGGGGTGCACCCGGCACACCGAGAGGGGTTTCCGCTGGCCCCGGAGCCGATCAGGCGGGCGGACGGGTCGCGCAAGAACGACTGCGAGAGAGAGGCCGCCAAGCGGCGGGAGCATCCGCACCGGAAACTGCTGGTGGTGGAGGACGCGCTGGCCTCGAACGGTCCGCCCATCCGGGGGCTGGAGGCACGGGACAGGCGCTCTGTGCTGGGAGTGAAGCCGGGAGATCATGGGGAAGGGTTTCGCTGGGTCGATGCCACCGCGGCCACCCGCCTCGTGGAGATGACCCGGGGCGGCCACCCGTTCCGATTCCGGTTCCTCAACGGCGTGCCGCTCAATGATGCGAATTGCGATGGGGAAGTGAACTTCCTGGCCTGCTGGGAGGTTCACCCGGACGGTCGGACGCTGCCCTTCTCCTGGGTCACAGGTCGGGAGGTCACGGAATCTAATGCATACGAATTGATGCGGGCGGGACGAGCCCGTTGGCGCATCAAGAACGAAACTTTCAAACCCCTGAAGAACCCAGGGGACGGCTTTGAACACCCCTTCGGTCATGGCAAGCCCCCTCGGGCGACGGGGTTCGCCCATCGGATGATGCTGGCATTCCTCATCGACCCGATGCCGCAGCGGTGTGGCTCGCGGTTCTAGGCCGCCCGGGCGAAGGCGGGTAGTTTACCCCGCGGGTGGAGACAGTGGCGCAGTTGGTTCCTGGGTTTCCCATGCCGGACGGGGAGACCGGGTGCCAGGGCATCGCGTACGGGCACCACAAACCCGATGGGGCACCCTTCGACACATCCTGAACAGGCTGCCGTGACCGAGTGTGTGATCGGCCGGTTCTTCAGGAAAACCATGGCCACTCGTCGACCCACCCGTCCGCTGGAGGGGCCCGTCCTGTCCGTAGATTTCCCATGCTGGTGTTGGCGCCTGGAAATCCCACCGAATCCACGGAGGGATGCCCTTAGCGGGAATTGCTGATTCAAGCTATAGGTTCTTGTACATACGAGAACCGCTGTAGCAGAGTATTTCGGACTGCCAAAAAAGAAGGTCGGGCTGTCACCCGACCTTCTGAAATGGCAGTCCCGTGAAACCCTGGACGGCGCACGGGACAGCGTGTGAACGTGGCAATCCTAACGATTCCCGCGGGCTAGTCAAGCGCACCGTCCAACCTACTGGGCGGATGGTCGCCATGAACTACTCTATGCAAAACGCAATCAATGAACGCCGTCTGATACGCCTTGACTACGAACCCGGACAGCGCCTCATCGAACCGCACGCTTACGGGCTCAGTTCCAAGGGAGACGAACTTCTCCGCGCTTTCCAGGTCAGCGGTGCCAGCGCATCGGGCGTACACCATGACTGGAAACTGTTCCGGGTCGACCGGATCAACTCGCTGACGGTGCTGAATGAGAGGTTTGATGGGCCTCGTCCCGAGTATCGTCGGGGCGATAGCGCAATGAAGGGGGGGGATCTTCGCTCAGCTTTGACGAGCCCACAGTCGCATTCGCCCGGTTCTTAGTCTGGCGCGTTGTGAATGGCGCAATCGGAATCATGCATAGATATAACGGTGCCCTCTCGGCTATCATGGTCGAGAGAGCTCCCGTCTCGGACGCTTGGGGGAGCTGGGATAGATGGTGGCCAGACCGGCCACGGTCCCCCCGTACCCTAAAATAAAAAAGGGAAACCTTGGATATTTGCGAAAAACTTCAGCCTAAACGTTTTCCGCGCCGCCTACGCTCAACCGATTCGCAGGGCGGCGCCGCGTTCATCCCCGCAATCCTCGCCCGGGCGGCCTTCCCCGCCATCACGGACCGGACGATCCTTGCGATGCTGGGCTGCGAGCGGCACAGCGGGTCCACCGCGCGGGGCCGGGCGACCAGGAACGGAGGGGAGGTACCATGGACGCCGAGACGCTTGAACGGCCCGAGGCGGAGATCCTCGACTCCGCCGGCCGCGTGCGCACCGCGCTCGACCGCAAAGTCGACGATCTTCCCCGGCTGCGCTGGCGGACGTTCGACCCGGACACCGACCCGGCTTGCTGTCACAGCTGGACCGCGACCCCGAGGTCAGGGCATTCGTGCGGAAGCGGCTGGGCACAGTCCCCGTCGCCGAGATCGTCCGCCAAGTGCGCGACGGCTTCGGACCGGAGCGCACACCCGGCAAGTCGGCGATCTGGCGCTGGTGGCGGCGGATCGCCGGGGAGCATGAAGCGGGCTAAATCGGCCTCTCAGTCATGCGCCCGGTGCATGGCTCCTCGGCGGCTTCGCGCCATCGCCGCGAGGGACCGAGGGAGGCTTGGAACCTAGGTGATCAGGGACACCGGAACCGCCCCGGCAATGCTGACGGGAATCCCAGTTGATCCCAGTCAATGCCGGGGAATCCCGCCAAAACGTAGATTCCGTCCTACCGCGAGACCATCACCACCTGACGGCCAGCACAACAAGCTGCCATCGCTACGCACAGCCCAGCCAACCCACCGCCGATGACTATGACCTCCGATCGAATCCCGATCCGATTTTGCACCATGAGGCAGCCACTGCAACGTCAGTGACGGTGTTGGCGGAAAGCCCCGTACGCACTGGCAAATAAGGTGGCAAACCCCGCGATCAACAACACCAAGGCAATGGGTCGACCGAAAAAACCGCTCCATTCAAAATGCAACATCTGCATGGCCTGAGCAAAGGTCTGTTCCCCGATGCGGCCAAGTATCAGACCCAGCACCATCCCCGCCACGGAATAGCCGGAACGCCGCAGGAAAAAGGCCGCGGTGCCAGCGATGAACATCACGAGCACATCAATGGTCAGGCCCCGAACGGCGTAGGATCCCACCGTCGCCAGGCAAAGAATGAGTGGTGCCAGAAACTGAAACGGAATCCGAAGCAGGTTGATGATGGTCTTCGTCTCCAGCCAGCCGATCAACAGAATCGACAGGTTGGCAAAGAACATGGCCGAGAAGACCACCCAGACCAGATCCGCGCTGTTCAGGAACACCAGCGGACCCGGTTCCATATCGTGCATCTGGAAGACGCCGACCATCATGGCCGTCAGTGCCCCGCCGGGAAGACCCAGGGCCAGCAACGGAATCATGGCAGCACCCGTCGCGGCATTGTTGGCGGTTTCAGAAGAGATGACCCCCTCCATCTTCCCCTTGCCGAAACCAGACTTATCCTTGGACCAGCGGACAGCTTCGTTGTAGCCCATGAATGCAGCCAAAGTGGCTCCGATCCCGGGTAGGATGCCACAAAAGAAACCAATCACGATAGAACGGATCACCGCAATCTTGTGCGCGACCAGTTCCGTGAGGGTCGGAAAGTCCACACTCAGTTCCGGGGCTTTGTAGGCGCCGGTCACTTTCTTTTCGGCCTGGACGAAGATTTCGGAGACGGCAAAAAAACCCAGGATGACGGGGATGAAATGAATCCCTGCCAGAAGATAAGGCATATCGAAATCCCACCGTTCGATCCCCCCCACCGGATCCAGACCCACAATCGCAATCAGAAGCCCCACCAGAATGGACAGCCAGCCTTTCCAGAAGGTTTTTGCGCCCACAGACGAGGCGACGGCCAGGCCAAAAAAGACCAGCGCAAAAATCTCGGGGGGGCCAAAGACCCGAATCGCCCAATTGGCAATGGGCGCGGTGGCGATCATCATGATCACCGCCGAGATCGTCCCCCCCAGGGCGGAACACATGACCGCCGCTCCCACCGCCTTGCCGGCCTGTCCGTTACGCGTCATCGGATAGCCATCGAAAGCGGTGGGGGCATTCTCGGGAGCACCGGGAATATTGAACAGGATCGCCGTGATGGCCCCCCCATAGACCCCGGTGCAGTAGATCACCGAGAACAGCATGATGCCGTGTTCCGGGGCCAGATGTGCCGTGAACGGCAGAAGAATGGCCGCCAGTGTCAGCATGCTGACACCCGGAATGGCTCCGAACAGCATCCCGCCGATCACCCCACCGAGAAAAATCAGAATCCCGATCGGATCACTGAACAGGGCCACCGTCCCGCCCATGAAATTGTTGAAGGTCTCCACGGATCAGCCCCCTATTGCAGAATATTCACCAACCCCGTCCCGAACTCATAGAACGGGCTGATGTTGCCCGTGGGCAGGCCCAGGTACAGCAGGCTGACAAACAAAGCGAGCAAAACCCCATAAATTCCGGCAGAGATCACCAGCATATGACGAAGACGCCGCTCTCCCATCAGATACATCACACCCATGATGAAAAACGGGGCCAAGCCATAGAATCCCAGATCCTGCAACATCGCTGCAAACAGGATCGGCAGAGCCAGCATCCCCCCCAACTGATTCCGGCGAACCAGCAACAGGAAAAGAACGATCAGCAAACCCGCGAGAATCAGTTGTGTAGTATGTTGACCCGTCTTCTCAAGTTCCAGTGCACCGACCACCCAGTCCGGAACCAGAATATAGGCAAAGGGGACCGCCAGGATGGAGAACGTGCCGAGATACCAGGCCAGGGTATTGTGGTGGGCCTCTTGCGCGGCTTCATGGGCGCCGTCATCCGTCGCCTGACGCACCATGTCAGATGATCCCTCCTCGCCCCGGAACCACTGCTGCAACAATTGCCCCACCGCCGCCATGACCACCAGCAGGAGAACCGCGCGAGGCCAGGTGGATGCCCCGTACTTGTAGATCTCGATTTCCCGGTCAAACTCGAACGTATAGACGAAAAGAAACGTCGCGAAGCCGATCCAGAGGACCGATTCGACGATTTGACCGGTTCTCAGTTTTCCCATTGGAGCACCTCAGGAAGTGGGGAAGTGGATAACGAGCAGAAAAAACCCCGGCAAATCTTTCATTCGCCGGGGTTGTCGGTTCGCATCAAGGAAGGATTACTTCACCTCCAATCCCATTTCCTTGTACACATCGCGGTACTGCTGGATAGTGGAAGTGATGAGTTCTCGTGAGCCCTCCGTGTCGCGATAGCTGTCGATGAGGTTCATGAACTTGCTCTCGTTGTATTTCTGATAGCTTTCCTCACAGAAAGCCTTCTGGAAAGCCCACTGGAGCCATTCGACACGGTCTGCCGGGGCATCCTTGTGAACGTAGAAGCCACGAAACCGCAGCAGCGGCTCGAAGTCCAGTCCGGCATCACTCAAGGAGGGCACATCGGCAAAAGCGGCCGGTGCTTCCTTGAGGATGGTCAGGATGGGCTTGAAGGTCCCCGCATCCAGGAACTTGCGCACATCCCCGGGTTGCTCGAACAGTGCATCGACCTGTCCTCCCGCCAAAGCACCATACCGCGGAGCCCCCTTGTCAAAGGAGATTTGCTGGATCTGCATCCCCGTGGCATCCGTGATGAACTTCATCGTGACCCGCTCCATGGAACCTTCCTTGGAAACATTGGCAATGGTAGCCTTGCCATCTTGGGCCTTCACCCACTCGACAAAGGATGCCCAGTCCGTAAACCGATCTTCATTGCTTCGGATATACACCTGTGAAAAGGTAATCTGGGATGTGACCAAGGGGATCAGGTCTTCCGCCGGGTTGGGACGACCAGAATCCAGGGCATGGGCGCTGGAAGCATCATCAATGTGTTCCAGGACCGTGTATCCATCTGCGGGAGTCGCCATGTACGCCGTCATGCCGACTGTGCCGGAACCACCCGGCTTGTGATCCCGGTTGATGGCGACGCCAGTCAGTTCGGTGACGGCCTGGGCCATCGCCTGGGCGACCTGACCAGACCCTCCGGCGGGTCCATATGGCACGATCATCGCCAGGGCTCGCTCGGGATAGCCTCCTGGTCCCTCCATGGTCGCTGGCAGCCCGTCGGTGGTGCAGGCGGCATAGGCCAGATTTGCGCCGAGCACCATGGAGCCGGTCCAAATTACGGCGGGGTTAAGGAATTTTCTGAATTGCATGACGGTTCACCTCAGGATTATTGTCTGTTTGAAAGTTTTGGTGTCACTTCGATAGTCGGGACAGCACCTGTCGACGGCAAGCCAACTTGGGTCTGGTGGAAATTGACGCTTCATGTTGTCGTTGTCAAGTCTCCACCGCCACTCCAACCCACTGACTCCCGAAACCACATCACCAAAAAATAAGTATAACAGGTTACGTCATCATGGAAACATGCCGATCCAACACCTTGAGACAAATTCCAGCCTGTGTCATTTCCCATCAGTCGGATGACAATTTGAAATATGTGCCCATTCCATGGTGGTAGCCAACATAGAGTCGAGCACCACATCTCACACCTTGATTGATTGCACCCGTCTTTTCGAGGGAGTCACCGAATGCCGAGAGGTGATTGGCAACGGTTCCCTGTCGGTCTCGGGACCGCATAGTGGGCCAGTACTCTTTTCGAACTCCATATACCACAGGAAAAGCAAATGCTCCGGGACGGGATGCGAGTCCCAGGAGAGCGCCGGTCTGGGCGAGGCATCTCCCCTTGTCAATCCCGTTCCGCCAGGACCGCCGCCAGATTACGCTATGTCGGATCAAACACCAATCCCAACAGGGTCTTGCCAAAGCGTTGCGGATGCGACAAGAATCAGTAGCTGCTTTTACTGGTCAGGCTGTGCAGGTGGGGCGTCTTGTCCACATCGTAGAAGCCCCGGCTGTGGATGACCCAAAAAGCAGATTCTCCGACCGGCAGTTCCAGTGGATGAGGCGTCATGAGTCGCGCGGACGATTTCAGGCGCTTTTCTGTCCACACGACCGTCCGAGGCCACTTCGCCCCTTGAAACGAGAAACACGTTACAAAAGGGGTATGGTTGTGCACGGCTCGCTCGATCAAAGCATTCCAGTCAACAGGGTGGCTCTCTCCACTGTCCAGTAGGATGCCACCGCAATGCAGGACAGTGCCACCGTCCAGCGTATGGCGACCAGAACATTGAGATGAATTCGGGCAAGAATCAAAAGGGCACACCAGACCGTCACCACGATCAGAATCTGGCCGATTTCAACGCCGATGTTGAAGGCGATCAGCGACTTCCAGAGATGGGCACTGCCCGGCAGCAGCAATTCGTGGAGCACGAACGAGAACCCCAGCCCGTGGACAAACCCGATTCCGGTGGTCACCGAGTAGGAGACGATGGAATCCGAGCCATGCCGATTGGCTAACAGGATCATGGTGCCGGCATAGATAATGGTCAGAGCAATCAATGTTTCCACCATGGGAATAAACCAGACCCCAGAGGGTACATAACCCAGAAAACCAAGAATCAGGGTGATGGTATGCCCCAAGGTGAAGCCGGTGATTCGCCATAAAAGCCCCACCATTGTCGACGCACCCACTGTCAGGCACAGTACATACAGCACGTGATCAAGACCTTCGAGGATATGAATCACCCCCTGCTGTAAAAAGGTGCTGACCGCCTGCCACTGCGAACGGTGAATCGTGACCGGATCGTTCAAAAGCCCCGTCAATCGATGCACCCGGACTTCTCCCGGATAATAGTCCAGGATCAGGTTGGCGGTCTCTTCTTGTCCTTCCAGCCCGGGATTGAATGTACTCTGGTAGGAAAAGGTGTCGATAGGATCGTCATCACGGTATTGAAGAAACAGGTCCGTGACGGTTTCACCGACAGGGATTTCTTGAACGGCATAGGGAAACACGTCCTGGGCCAACGAACGCCAGGCTTCTTCCAGAGACGAGAACGGCGGCTGCTGGAGCCCGGGATGCACACCGATGTCCAATATCTGTGCCTGCAGCACTCTGCCATCCACTGCAATCACCTGACCGCGCTCGGCCAGCGCCGCAAAGACCATGGGCTGTTCACGGATGGCCTCCAGATCAAGGTAATGCATCAGGGTGCCCGATTCGATGCGGTTGTAGGTGAATGGGGCGGGCGTCGGGAGGCCATCGTGATCCATGTCACCCACGAGACCGGCGAGGAAGAGCGAAGTCGGCAACCGCATGTAGACATCCAGACCGAACTCGGTGTGGACGACATGCATCGTGCGGATATTCAGATCCAGCCTGAAATGTGCCTGACAAGGCCATGAAAAAAGGACTAGCAGAAGGAGAAGCCATACGACCCTGAAGAATTGATTCCCGATCACAGTCTCAACGAGGGCGGTGCCGACAAGGGACCATGCAGTACTGGAAGACGGCATGGGAGCATGAAGAGGATGTTTTCACCAAGCGGCCCGCACGACTACCATGCCATTGTTCCACAGATAACGCGGAATCTATCAGGCGGGCACCCGTCATGCCGGCGGCACAACAACCATCATCCGAAAGCTCAGATGGCCCATCAGGGAACGATGTCCCACCGAATCCTTGGGTCCTTGGGATGATCAGATCAATTGGAAGGACGGAACAAGCCCAAGCGGTGCCAGGACTTGTTCCGTATGGCCGGTGGATAGGAGAGTTCTATCCTTCGCCGGAAACCATGTTGTGCGAGCCGAAATACATCACATGACCTTTCATATTGGCGATTTCCGTCGCACTCAGCTGGACCGTCGGACTGTCCAGGACAGTATGCGGATGTCGCTCGGCCCATTCGAGAGCCGGCATCAGGGTGGAGGTCACAAAGGTCGTCTCCGGCACCAGATAGTGGTGCGGAATCGCGACTTTGGCCCCGGTCATCTCAACGACACGGTCTGCCTGCTCGTAGTCCAGAATGTGCCGTGAGCCGTCCACCGGGACGAACACCACATCCACCTGCCCGACTTTCTCCAGGACTTCGGCGGGGGGATCGGCCCGGTTATCTCCCCACATCAGCAACCGCAGGCCGCCAGTCTCAATGACATAGAGATTATTGTCCAGATGCCTCATGTTGGTCGGCGGACACGGATCATCACGCCCCTCGAACTGCTTGACGGCATCAGTCCAGGGAATGATGCCGGGCGCCACGCACACATGCTTATCGGCAATACCCGTGATCTTGACATCGCCGAGCTCGAATGTGCCCGCCATCCTGTCAAGCAGCATGTTGGCATCCAGTCGGTCCAAGGCGTCATGATCAAAATGTGCATGGGTAGACAGTCCGATATCCACTTCGGTCATGGGAAATTCCATCCGATACCAAAGACCCCAGGCCCCGGAAGGGTCGTTCCGCCAAGGATCCACGATCATCGTCATGCCCTTGGGCGATGTGATCTTGAAAGATGAATTGCTGTAATAGGAAATTTCAACTGTCCCCGTGGAGTCACGGACCCCCCCTTCATTCTGGATCTGGACCACCCGATTGTGGTTGCTTTGGGACATCCATGCATTCATTTGGCCGATCACTTCGTCACTGATCGTCGCCAGCCATCCCGCAGCCACTGCGAGGCCAATCGCCATCAATGGTAGTCTCTTCATTCTCCCCCCCAAGGCTTATATGATAATTTCAAACGACATTTGAACTGCTTGGGACCGCCGATGCAAAGGCGTGTCGATCAAGCGCCTCCCTATCAATGGGCCCCATTTGAGGATACTTTGATGAATTCCGTTAAGTCAAGGCCAATCTCCAGGCGAAGCCCGCCGTCTTGCGGGTGGCGAGGAATCCATCCATATCGGACCAGAATCTACCCCGGACAGGTTCCTGATCCGGCTGGGTGTCTCCATTGGGTTCCGGGCTGGCCTACGATGGTCCAGCCGATGCAGGTTTGTGCTGTTGGTTTGTCGGCAAACGACTGACTTCCTACAGTCGGTTGATCACGGAGAACGATCCGCTGGCATCGTACCAGACGGAATCATGGGACTTGATCGGACCAAAGGCCAAGGTCCCAGCAAATCATATCGAAGGCTGGAATTCTTGATGGAAGGCCGGTCGGCATTGGCCGCAGTGCTCAACCTCCCTACAGCCAAGACCTGGCGACTTCATTGGTGCCCCGGCCGATATCAGACCACCCGTATCCGGTTCCCGGATCAGGTCTCAGTGCAGGGCCCTCCACAACATGGTGAGGCCGGAGCCGACCAATACCACGATCACCATGCGGTGGAACCGTTGCTCACTGACGTGATCTCGCAGGCACTTACCCAGGTACAACCCCAACGTGACGGGCATAATGGCCAGTACAGACCAGATCACGTTCGATGCATCCAGCACTCCGTAGACAAATAGACTGATGGTCCAGGGAATGACCGCGGCAACATAGAGAAAGCTGATGGAGCCGACAAAACGTTCCTTGCTCAACCCGGGAATGGAGACCAGAAAGATGATCAGCATGGGACCAAAAAAGGAACTGATTCCCCCGATCACGCCAGCAGCCAACCCGAAACCGGCGCCCGCCACCTTTTCCACCCTGCGGGGGATATGAAACCGCTGCCGGGATCCCTGCCATACCCCAAAGCCCACCACCAACATCCCCACGAGACCGAGTAGCCAGCGATCATCAATAATGGACAGGACCTTAACTCCGATCCAGGTTCCGAACAGAAGAAAAACGAAGGCTGGCCAGAATCGGCGGATGGTCTCAACCGGGCGTCCGGCCTCTGAAACCTGCACCAGATTCGCCACCACCACCGGCATCGCCATCATCGCCACGGCCAGTTGCGGAGGCAATACCCAGGACATCAGCGGGACGGGCAACAAAGGCGTGCCGACCCCCAACGCTCCCTTGACCAGCCCCCCGGATAGCAAAGCCACAAAGCACCAAGCCAAAATCCAGGGTTCGGTTTCAAGCAGAAGGGGCACGGATCAGGAAATCAATCGGGATGCAAAGGCAAGCAATGGGGGGACCATCAACGGTCGTGGAAAACTCCAGCCGAGGGGGATACGATACATTTGATGGTGCGTGGGGATGGGAGAGTACCGCGATTCATCTTATCCTGCCCCCCCTGCCCACAACGCCTGCATTCACCCCCCCGACAAAAGTACGGGCCATTATACAGGCCCCTCTTCCCGCTGGCGTCGAACACCGATTGAGATTCAGCCACAGGGTCACTACACTATCGCTCCTCGCTCTTTCCGATTTTCAATACGTCCGACCCACGCCAACTCATGGCTCCACCCATCCATTCACCCAACGTGGCTGATGATCCCGAGTCCACGGGGATCAGGCAGCTGATCCAGCGTGCCCAGGCCGCCATGGCCGACATCGCCCAGGCTGATCAGTCCCGAATTGATGAACTGGTCACGGCCGTGGCCTGGTCGCTCTACAAACCAGACAATGCCCGACGACTGGCGGAAATGGCCGTCGCGGATACCGGCATTGGCAATGTGGCGGACAAGGTGATCAAAAATCAGCGCAAGACCTTCGGTACCCTCAGGGATCTGCTCCGGGCGAAGACGGTGGGCATGATCGAAAATGATCCGGCCCGAGGGCTTGTGCGTTATGCCAAACCAGTCGGTGTCGTTGCGGCGGTGACCCCCTCCACCAATCCAGCGGCCACGCCCGTCAACAAGGCCATGATGGCCCTCAAGGGTGCCAACGCCATTCTCATCGCCCCTTCTCCGGCGGGGTGGTCCACGACCCATTTCGTCGGGGAACTGATGCGCGAGGCCCTGGGCCGAGTCGGGGCCCCCAAGGACCTGGTGCAAGTGCTCCCGGCCCCTGTATCGCGCCACAAAACGCAAGTGCTGATGCAACAGGCAGACCTGGTGGTGACCACCGGCTCGCAAAACAATGTTCGCCGGGCCTATGCCAGCGGCACGCCAGCGATTGGGGTCGGGGCCGGCAATGTTCCGGTGATCATTGATGCCAGTGCCGACCTGATCGATGCGGCCGAAAAAATTCTGGTCTCGAAGACCTTCGACAATTCCACTTCCTGCTCATCGGAAAATGCGATCATCGTGCTGGATGCGATCTATGAAGCCGCGATGGCCGCCCTGGTCCAAGTCGGGGCGTACCGCTCCACGGCCGAAGAACGCGAACGCATTGCCCAGACGCTGTGGTTGGACGGCCAACTCAACCGAGATCTCATTGCCCGCGATGCCGAGGTGTTTGCCCGCCAGGTCGGATTGCCGCCCGAGGCGGAAAACCGTCGATTTTTTCTGGTCGAGGAACCCGGATTCGATCCGAAGTCCCTGTTTGCGGATGAAAAGCTTTCTCTGGTGCTCACGGTTTATCGAGCCCGCGATTTCGAGCACGCGGTTTCGCTGGTCCAGGATGTGCTCACGGTACAAGGCAAGGGCCATTCCTGTGGTATCCATACCCACACCCCCGGTCATCCTGAACGTCTGGCAGAAACGATTGATGTGGTGCGCGTCCTGGTCAACCAGGCTCATACTTTCGGCAACGGGGGCAGTTTCAGCAATGCCCTTAATTTTACTCTCTCAATGGGATGCGGCACTTGGGGTGGAAACAGCATCTCCGAAAATCTCAACTATCGCCACTTTATCAACATCACCCACCTGGTGACCACAGTGGCCGAGGACAAGCCTTCCGAAGAGGCGCTGTTCGGTGCCCACTTCGCCAAGTATGGGCGTCACTGATGGTTACCCGGACCCTTGAGGCGGTCATCCGCCACCTTTCCGTTGCCCATGGCGACCGCTGCTTCCTGGTGGACCCGGAACATGAACGGACATTGACGTTCCGCCAACTCAAGGCCCACACGGATGCCTTGCGGGGGTATCTGGCGCAGTCGGGGGTGCCAGCCGGTGCCAAGGTGGCTTTCCTGCTGGACAACGGCTACTGGACCACTCAGATCTTTCTCGGCATCATGGCGGCCGGCCGGGTGGTCGTGCCACTCAACGCAGTGTCAGGCCCCCGGCAACTTGAACATGTACTAGGACATTCCGACACGGAACTGGTGTTCGTCTCATCCGTCTACCGTCAGCGATTGAAGGAACTGATCGCCTCTGTCGACCGACATATCCGGGTGGTCGAGCTGGATGACGACCGGGAACCGGACTGGTTGGCCGAGGGCCTCCGTGCCATCCCGGATACTTCCATCGAATTGGCGGAAAGGGATCCGGCCCTGCTGCTCTACACTTCAGGTTCCACCGGGCTGCCCAAGGGGGCGGTCATGAACCACCGGTCCATTCATGCCGGCGGCGAAAATGTCATTCGGGGGCATGGTCTCAGAACTGAGGACCGAGCGCTTTGCGTGCTGCCCATCTACCACATCAATGGGGCCATGGTCACGGTGATGGCCCCATTGATCAGCGCTGGCAGTGTGGTCATGCCGTCGCGCTTTCGGGCCAGTCAGTTCTGGAATCTGGTCGCCGAGCAGGGTTGCACCTGGTCGAGTCTGGTACCGACCATCATCCAGTATCTGCTGGACCGCGTGGCGGAAGAGAACTTCCGTTTCGGCGCGGACCCGCGCCTGTCTGCCTTCCGGTTTGCCCGCTCGGCCTCCGCCCCCTTGCCGGCCACGGTCCTGCGACAGTGGGAGGACACCTACCAGGTGCCCATGATCGAAACCCTCGGTCTGACCGAGACCGCTGGCACCGTCGCCACCAATCCGATGCCGCCACGTGAACGAAAACCCGGCTCGGTCGGCCTGGCCTGTGGCAATCAGATTCGGGTGGTGGACCCCAAGGGAAACGATTGCCCACCCCATGTCACCGGCGAGCTGGTGGTCCGGGGCAACAACGTGATGGAGGGCTATTACCGCAGCCCCGAGATCACGGCCTCCGCATTTTGGGACGGTGAATGGTTCCGCACCGGCGACCTCGGAAACCAAGATGAGGAGGGTTATCTGTTCATCACGGGTCGATCGAAGGAACTCATCATCCGGGGCGGCGAGAATATCGCTCCGCGCGAAATTGATGAGGTGCTCTATCAACATGATGCGATTTTGGAAGCGGCGGCGGTCGGGGTCGACCACGAGCACTACGGACAGGAAGTGGTGGCCTGTGTGGTGATACGGGATGGACACCACGTCACCGAGGAGGAATTGAAACGGTTTTGCGAACAAGCGGTCGGCCACGTCAAATGTCCCAAATCGATCTTTTTTCTGGATGATCTGCCCAAGGGCCCATCCGGCAAGATCCAACGGCTGCGGTTGCCGGACCTGATCCAAAAGCCGTAGGGCCATGCGAGCGATTCAGGTGCATGCCTATGGCGGGAGCGATCGCATCGCGCTGGGCATGGTTCCCTTACCGACCCCGAAACCCGGTGAGGTCCGTGTCGAGCTCATGGTAGCGGGAGTGAACTTCATCGATGTCTACATGCGCGAAGGTCAGTATCGCAATTCCAAAACCTACGGCACGCCCCTTCCCTTTACCTTGGGTATGGAAGGGGCCGGAGTGGTCACCGAGACCCACCGGTCCGGCGATTGCCAGGAGGGAGATCGAGTGGCGTGGTGCCTCTCACGCGGTAGCTACGCCGAAGCCGCCTGTGTGCCGGCCTGGAAGCTGGTCAAGCTGCCGCCGGATATCGACTTCGATACAGGTACCACCCTGATGCTCCAGGGCTGTACTGCCCATTATCTGTCCCATTCCGTGGTTCCCCTTGAGCCGGGGCAGTGGAGTCTGGTTCATGCCGGAGCGGGTGGTGTGGGCCAGATCCTGATTCAGCTGCTGGTGCGAAAAGGCCTCCGCGTCATCACCACGGTAGGCAGTCCAGAAAAAGCCCGGATCGCTTCGGCCTTGGGGGCTGAACACACCCTCTTGTACCGCGACATTGATTTTCTGCCCGCCGTGGTCGACATCACCGAAGGCAACGGCGTTCAGGTCGTCTATGATGCGGTCGGCGCCGAGACCATCGATCGCAGCATCCGTTGTCTGCGCTCTCGGGGCACCATCGTGAACTACGGCGGGGCGTCCGGGCTGGTGAAATCCATCCGCCCCCTGGCCTTGGCCGAAGCCGGTTCGGTTTTCTTTACCCGTCCCCACCTTGCCCACTATCTGGCGGACCGGGCTGAAATCGCCTGGCGCACGAACGACCTGTTTGAGGCCGTCCGACAAGGCGACCTCATCCTCTCCACCGACCGTCGCTTCCCCCTCGAGTCCGCCGGCGAAGCGATGGACTACCTGGAAAGTCGTCAAAGTCGGGGGAAGCTGTTGCTGGATCTGCCGTCCAGTCAGTCAGCCTGAATCCCGCCCCGTATCTGGACCAGGACCATGGGGTCCCATACCGCTACAAGTACTCACCGTCGTAGCTGGTCGAACCGTGCTCACGATGCCACAGGCGGAATAGGTGACGTCTTTTTTCAGGATCGTCGTGATCGCGGAATGCCGAGCGGTAATGCCCCACTTCATGGTTGTTGAGGTATTGGATCTCTCCACGTTCCAGTGGGGCTTCGTACCAGATTTCGTTCCGGGCACAGACCGCATCAATGGCATCCAGAGCATCCGAAAGGGCTGGATCCAATACCTCTCCCACCACTTCATACCCCTTTCTGACCAAGGACGAATTGGCCCGGGCATTCAGCCGGTCGCCATGCCAGCTGAAATAGGGGGCCAGACATACCGGGGCAGCCCCTTCCCGATGCTCCTTCTGACGATCAAAATACATTGGCCGGTATAATCTGGCCAGTTCGTCGGGGAATTGTTCCTGCAGGCATTGATGCACGGTATACAAACTGCAGAATCGACTGGCGCCACCGGCCGCCGCCGGATGACGGCACAACAGGCCCACATAATCCGGCACCCTCTTCGCAAACGCATTGTCGGTGTGGAAGACCAGTTCCACCGAGGTATGAGATCCCCGCACGCCATACTGATAGGCCTGCCCGGTATCCCGCACGCTATAGATCATTTCCCCATTCCACTTCTGGGCCACCGGACGGCCAATGAACTGGCCGAGCAACCAGTAGATTTCCACCATGATCTCCAGGGAATAATCATCCATGGGCATCTGGTGCAACACCGCAAAGCCCACCCCCTGGTCCAGGGTTTCCTTCATTTTTCCCATCAGGGCCTCACAGCTCGGCAAGGACAGTTCCGACACCCGACGCTGAAGATTCTGCAACGGGTTGGCCTCCAGGAATTCCGCCAGGCGATCCAGTTCCTGACGCAGGCGGTCGTCCAGAGTGAATCGCCAGTCCGATTCCACGATGTCGTGGGCCAACCACGCTCTCCGATCCGCAGGAATCTCGCGAATCGGGGTGATTTCATCGGTACAGTCAAGATAATGGAGTGCCATGACAAGCCCCTGACCGGCGATTCAAACCACCCGGGTAGTGATGGTTCCCACTCTCTCAATGGAGCCTTCCATCACATCTCCGCAGATGACCGGCCCGACGCCCGCTGGTGTTCCGGTCATGATCAAGTCACCGGGTCTGAGAACAAACCAACCGGACAGGCAGGCGACAATCTCCGGCACTGTCCAGATCAGTTGATCCAGATTCCCTTGCTGACGCACTTCACCATTGACCCGGAGTTCCACCTGGCCTTCGACCGGATGGCCGGTCCGGTCGGCGGGCATCACCGCGCTGCAGGGAGCGGAATGTTCGAAGGCCTTGCCAATTTCCCAAGGCCGACCGGCATGCTTCATGTCCGCCTGAAGGTCTCTTCGCGTCATGTCCAGACCGACCGCATACCCCCAGACATGATCGAGCGCATGGGGCACCTGGATGTCGTGCCCCCCCTGGCCAATGGCCACCACCAGTTCGATTTCATGGTGCACATTCGAGGATTTCGACGGATAGGGAAAATTCTGCCCATCCCGCAGCAGGTTGTCCGGGCTCTTGAGAAAGAAAAACGGCCTTTCCCGATCGGGATCATGCCCCATTTCCCGGGCATGGGCTGCATAATTGCGCCCGACACAATAGATTCGATGGACCGGAAAACGTGCCTCGCTGCCCTGGACCGGCAACCAGGGGGCGGCCGGAGGAGGCATCACCCATGGCGCAGAATTGGTCATCGGAGCATGGGGACTTCGCGGTCAGTCGAACCGCAGGGCGTATACCGGTGGCAAATGGTGGGATACCGTCTGCCAGGACTCGCCGTCATTCTCACTAACCCACAGGGATCCGGTGGTACTCCCCATGGCCAAAAAGCCCGTCACCGGGTCACGATCCAATGCATGCCGGAAGACCAGATCATACGCCAAGGGTCCCGGCAGCCCCTCCCGATAGGTGGTAAAGGTCTGTCCTCCATCATCAGTCCGGTTGACCGCCATCTGGCCGTTCGGTGGGACCCGGTGCTCATCCTTGATGGCCGGCACGAACCAGGCTCGGTCTGGATGGGTGTCATCCACCACGACCGGGAAGCCAAAATCCCCCGGAGAGACCGGCTGGATCCGGCGCCACTGGCGCCCGCCATCATCGGACCGGTAGATGCCGTCATGATGCTGCAGCCACATCCGGTCCGGTTCAGCCCGACAACGAACCAGACGGTGCACATCCTGGGAACCCGGATCATGGGCGTACTCGGGGGGTGTATAAGGGGCCACCATGCCCTGACCGATGTTTTCCCAGGTTTCCCCATCGTCCGGGCTGTGCCAGATGCCCCCACAAGACACGGCGAGGGTAATGTCCGACGGATGATCAGGGTGGATCAAAATGGAGTGAATACCCGGCGAATCCAACCCGCCCCCCACCCACTGCTGGCGCCCGGGATGGTTCCAAAGGGAGTCGACCAGATCCCAGCTGTCACCATGATCCTCGCTGCGAAACAGCCCGCCCGGCGCGGTGCCGGCCCAAAGCCGCCCTCCTTGGGATGGGTGACCGGCTTCCAGGCACCAGATCAGTTGCAAGGCATCGGGGATCGTCCGACCCAAAAAATCCACCCAGGGATCCGTCCCTTCCGGTCTCGGTGGGTTTTCCGGCACCGGAATTTCCTGCCAGTTCTCCCCCCCATCGGTGGATCGTTGCAGTTTCACCCCGAAATGGCCGTGGTCCAGCGCTGCGTACAGATATCCGCTGACCGGATGATGCAGCACGGCACTGACATTATCGCCCAGAAAGGCTGGTTCCTGCGCCTGCCAGTGGCCCCCGGGTCGGGTGACCCGGAAAAGCCCCTTGCGGGTGGCGACTCGGAGAATCGGCTGAATCATCGGAAGCCTCCTGTCATAGTCTCATCATGGTTCCATCACCCCCCGGAAAGGGCCTGGAACACGTGGATCTCCGAGCCTGGTGCTGGCACCGGATCGCTCAGACGCTGCCGATCGGAGACCGCGACCCCATCCAGAAAGACCGCCATGTGCTGTCTCAGGGCCCCGTGTTCATCCACCACATATCCCCGCAGGAACGGAAATCGGGCGAACACGTTGTCCAGGACTTCACAGACCGTGTCCCCCTCTGCCTCTGTGCGAGGGCACGATACGTGACGTCTCAAATTGGCAGTAAAATTGACGACAGCCATGATGTTTCAATTCGTGATCCAGATTATAGCAGGCCCGACGACGTGAACACCCCCCAACCCCGGTCAACGCCCGGGGCTCCGAATCTCCACTCGGAAATCGACCGCGCTTTCCAGCAAGCCGGTTGGGTCCTGTTCGACCACGACCCGGCCGTGCTTCAGTGGATCCACCATGCGCTGCCGGCCGCGCGACAGACTCTGAAAGACTCGGCGCATCGCCATGGGTGGCGACATGGGCAGACCTGGTTTGTGGGCGTCAATGCCCTGGACAATGACCGCTATGGCGCGGTGGGGAATGGACCGGCACTGACCGGTCGGGCCTTGACTTATCTTGCCGGCACCTCGGCTTTCCGGGAATTGCCTCTGGACAAGGCCCAGATTTCCGTTTGCCTGCCCGGTTATCCGGCCCGATCGGATGAGGAATCGGCCGCCAGCCATCGTTATCGGCAACATCAGGATGCCGCGCATCTTGACGGGCTGCTAAGACGCGGATCCAACCGCCGACGGTATCTCGGAGAACACCACGCCTACATTCTCGGTATCCCCTTGGTGGATGTCCCGGCAGGTGCCTCGCCCTTGGTGGTCTGGGAGGGTTCACACCGCATGGCCCAGCAATGGTTCCGACGGCTGCTGGCCGATCGGGAGGTCAGCACCTGGAAAGATCTGGACCTGACCGATGCGTATCATGCACTTCGACGCGAGATCTTCGAGCGTTGTCCTCGAAGGGAGATTCATGCCCAGCCGGGGCAATGTTATCTGCTGCACCGCATGGCCCTGCATGGAATTGCGCCTTGGCGAGCGGACTCAAGGGCCGGTCCCGACGGACGCATGATCTGCTATTTCCGGCCCGAGTTGCCGGATCCCCGCACCTGGCTTCAGTGGCCCTGAAAAAAAGCGGCGACGCGATTTTCAGAAAAGGGCGACAGAGATCAGACTGTTCCCGCCCGGGCTACCATGGCCTCCAGCAGCACCTGACAACCAGCCCCCAAATCCGCCGGTTGCGCGTTCTCGATCTCGTTGTGACTGATCCCGCCTTCACAGGGCACGAAGATCATCGCCGTGGGCACTTTTCGCGCCATGTAGATCGCATCATGCCCGGCCCCACTGATGATATCGCGGTGACCGTAGCCTCCCCGCTGCGCCCCTTGTCGGACCAGATCGACACAGTCCGGGTCGAATGCCGTTGACGGTGACACCCAGAAGACGGACAGGTCATAACGACATCCATGCCGTTCGGCAATGGCATCGAAACGCTCGCGCAGAGACTGCTCGATGGTCGACAGGACCTGATCTTCCGGGTGCCGGGTGTCGATGGTCACCCAGACATGTCCCGGAATCACATTGCGACTGCCCGGAATCACCTTGATCAAGCCGCAGGTCAAGGCCGCGTCGGGCGCATGATCATGCCCCAGACGATTGACGGTGCCGATCATCTCGGACGCACAGACCAAGGCATCCTTTCGCAGCGGCATCGGGGTCGGTCCCGCATGGGCTTCCTGTCCGTACACATTCAGTTCATACCAGCGTTGCCCATGGCCCCCGGTCACCACGCCGATGGTCTTGGCCTCGTTCTCCAGCACCGGGCCCTGCTCGATGTGGGCCTCGAAATAGGCATCGACAGAGCGGTCACCCAATCCTTCCCCGACCCATTGCAATCGCTCCAACTCCTCTCCCACCGTCCGACCCTGCTCGTCTTTCAGGGCATAGACCCAATCCAGTTCGAACACCCCCGCATAGGCGCCTGACCCCATCATGGGGGGAGAGAATCGGCAGCCTTCCTCATTGTTCCAGACCGCCAGTTCCAGTGGCGCCCGGGTCGTCACGCCCTGATCCGCCAAGGCCCGGAACACCTCCAGGCCGGCGAGCACCCCATACACCCCGTCAAACCGACCCCCGGTGGGCTGACTGTCCAGATGACTGCCCGTCATGACCGCCGGGAGGGTGTCGTCTTGGCCGGGCCGTCGGATGAACAGGTTGCCGGCCCGATCCAGGGCATGGCGACAGCCCAAAGGGCGGCACCATTCCAACAGCAGGTTTCTCCCCTCCTGATCCAGATCGGTCATGGCGAGCCGGCAGACTCCGCCCTTGTCCGTCGCTCCGATCCTGGCCATGTCCATCAGGGACTGCCACAAGCGATCCGCATCCACTTCAATCCGATTCGGTGTATTCATATCTGAACTCCCCAAAAGCCGTTGGAAATTGATCTTACCGCAGCGACGACTGACCCCACCCCTCCAAGTTCAACGGCCATCATGGGGCAGGCTCTCAGCCATAACGGCGACGACGATCCCCCATTGTACCGGTAGCCGGTCCGGTAGGGGAATGGATATGTGTTAGGTTTTCGGTTGGACTCCAGTTGAGGTGACCCGTCATTGCGCCCCACGATGGGCAAGGTACCTTGATGAGGAAGAGGTCGGTGTCGGGTTCCATCAGGCCCCCCATTGAAATGGCCCGAGTCGGCTTCACCCCACGCCATGGTGGGTCATCACAGGGTTTTCTGGCCGACATGGGTTACGACAGGATCAGTCGAACCAGATGCGATCCTTGAATGAGGTGGGTGAAATGCTCTTCAATCCGACGAGCAATGTCTCTGGAGCGAATCAGCACACCCAGTTCAATGTTGCGCTGCTGAGCAGCCTCCGTGAAGTTGGCGGAAGTCACCAACGCCGCCTGCCCATCGATTGAGACGCACTTAGCGTGTAATGCGCTTCTCTTGTGCTGGGTCGGATCCAGGGACCGCGGGTCGTAGTATACCTCCGGCAGCCGGTCACCGGGCCATTGATAACGAACGAAATCCTGCGCAAAGCGTCGCACAATCCCGTCGGTTTCAGTGGTATTGCCATGTTCCCGGCGCACATCAATGCAAAGTTTCGCCTGAATCGAATGGTCGTTATCCAGACGTTCAGCCAGTACGCTGAACACGGACTTTCCCTGATTGACCACAAAGCCCACCACCAGTATGTGACGCTGTACCTCGTTGAACAGTTGTCGCATCACGACGCCAGTCTCACGAGCCGTGCCCGGCATATCGGGTCCACTGATAACCACCTCAGTGGAGTGAGATTGCTCATTGTTTACCTGACCCGCCACAAATGCCCGCAATAGCAAGGCGATCTGTGTGGCGGTCATTCCTTGATGGTCCAGTTGCCTGAAAAACTCTGCTACGGCCGCTGTGTGGTCATCCCGGAGATGGTGACGCAAAGCCAGCTCACCGAATGGCGAGATCAGGTGACCGGCTTCCATCAGACTGGCGAGATGGAGGATGTCGCTGCGACCCACCGCCATCAGGGCTTCAAATCCCGTCACGATTGGGACATGTCGAGAGGGAAGAATGCGGCATCTGGTACGGAGACGGTCGGCACCACCAGAGCGCGGTCCAGAAAATCGTTGCGTTGCTCACAGCTCGTTTCAGCGATCAAGAGACAGCCATGACAGGCGGCTCCGAGTAACGATCGTCCCTCAAGTTGGGAGTCTGGACTATGATCTGCGCATACCGGGTCATTCGAACACAACCGGCCATCCTCCAGGGCGCGTCGAATATGCAGGCGAAGTCGACGCCCGGCCTCGATCAGTCCCCCCAATGTGCCTTCCGAATCGGACGAGCCCGTGTAGATCAACACGCCATAGCCGCTGTCGACCGAATAGACCCGTTCGCGCAGCGAACTGGCGGGATAGCCGCAGTCCAGCGCAATGGACGTCATCAGCAGATGCGACAGCGAGTGCAGCATCATGTACGGCAGGCCGGGAAAATCATCCTCGGCGCGGTGATGTTCCGCCGCCCAGACTTTCCAACCCGCCAGGATCCGTTGCCCACGTTGCTGCACACCGGGTTTCGTCAGCCAGTCCTCAATCGCTTGTGCGCTGAACGACAGAAAAATCCCCTCCCCCCGGTTCTCCACCGCCGGCAACCAGGTGGGAGTTTCCGCCAGCGACGCCCGGATGACCTGATAGTCCAGCTCGCCGTCCTTGTCGGGACTGATCGCCTCAAACCGGGTAAACCCCAGCAGGGCCACCACTTCACGCAGCCGATGGACCAGTACGACCCGTTCGATAGGAGAAAGATCGCTGTCTTGATCTGGATCCCAATCTGAACGAGGTAACGTTTGGGCGTGAAATCGCGAGCGCGAATCGTCTTGACCGAGCATATCTCGGCCTTGGTTGAGCAGATCGAATTCGGCGGCCTTGACCGAACGCCCATCCTCTTCTCCCCCACCTTTTTGGCGGCGGTATTCAGCCAACACGCTATCGTCATCCGTGCCTTCAAATGCCGCATTGAGTTCTGTAATGGTTCTGAAGCTCGACAGCATGCCAAATTCGTCTGCCCCTTTCAGGAGTCTGTAATATCGGGCCACCCTCTCCGCCAACTGGCTGTCGGTTTCGGGTAGTGAAATGACACTCATATTCTGCGGAAAGTAGGCATTGCTCGCGGTGCGCACCAGCAACCGATAGGGTTCGCCGCAGCTTTCCTTGGCATGCTGACCGATCCAAGGCCGCTTGCCCTCACACTGACCCAGAGCACCGGTGCCGAGTATGGAGGCTTCATACAGCGACCGCTCCTCACCACAATCACACACACAGAAAATGTCGCTGATATCGGCGCCTGTCCCGCGCTCTTCCAGCCACAGCGGACGGTGGCAGGTTTTTCCGATCGGGTGGACAAACCGTCGCCAGTCGATATCGTCAATGTGTCCACGCCGACAACCACAGACGAATCGGACCGGCACCACCGGCTTCGACTTGCCATCCTGGTCATCCCGAAATCGCATTCTCGACAGATGGTGATAGCGCACCAATCGTCGACGATGCCAGTGGGGATGGCGGGGCGAACGGCAGGATTCCTTCACAATGAACCAGGTCGGAAAGATGCGGCCTCCCACGGTCGCCACCTGTCGCGCAGCTTCTTCATGACGCGGCGGCGTCCACAATTCCAGCTCGGGAATGTCCAGCAGCCGACGCAACTTGGCAGTCAATCGGGGCTCTTCGATCTTCTCGCGACACCGATGGGACCATTCCTGCAGGCCAGAGACGATGACCGAATAATCGGGCAGGTCGACCATCGCACCGGGACCATAGGTCGTGATCAATTGGCTTTGGCGGAGTATGTTGTCTGTCATGGGGCTTATGGGATGTCCTGTCCTTCGGGGGTCTTGATGCCAAGCAGCACACAGGGCTCCACATCCCGCAGTGAACGGGGAGCGCGAAACTGAAGCGCCTTGTGGCTCAGGGTGGCGCGGTCCGGATCAATCATCTCCCGCAACAGCGGCACCGAAATCCGATCATCACGGCCACTGGTGTAGCCAAATGTCACACCGTCCTGAGCCGCCTGTTCGGCCAGCGCGGCCCAGTCGTCGATCAGGCTCTGCACCCGCTGGGTGACATGATCACCAAAATGGTCAGGCAACCCAGTGGCATGACCTTGAGCCCGCTCACCGATCGCCTTGGCGAGGGTTTTGGTCTGTGGGCCAAACCGCTCGACCGCGCTGGCGGCTGGCAGGCCTGTCAGTTGAGGAATCCCGAGTCGGGCCAAGGCGATCGTGACCGCCGGCAGCCCCCGATCCAGCGCCCGGGGAGCGAATGGGGTCGCCCCGGTGGCCTCCACCCCTCGATAAAATGATTCATGCCACGCCGTGAATCGCTCGTAATGGGAACGATCACGCGGTCGGTGCATATTGAGGAGGGTGACCACGAGTCCCGGGCGCTCGGCATCCCGACCCACGCGGCTGGTGGCCTGAATGTATTCCGAAGTGGACTTGGGCTGACCAGAGACAAGCATCAGTCCAAGTCGGGAGATATCGAGCCCGACCGAAATCATATTGGTCGCCAGCGCGATATCCACCCGCTCCCGTTGCCCGAAATCCAGCGAGAGCCGACGTTTGGCATCGGCCACCAAGGCGGTGCTGACCCGCGAAGTCAGCTCCACGGGCTCGAACGCGATCTTTCTGCCGACAAATGGCTCCACCAATCCATTGAGGCGCTTTTCCTGCCCGTAGGTCTGAAGACGGGAACTGATCTCATCCTCGACGATGCGGCGCGCACTGCCCAGTTCCCGCAAGGCATTGAAGTAGGCCACGACGGTCATATAGGGATCCGCCGGATTGGGGGAACCGGCTTGAGATGCAGCGTCCCAGGCCACCTGGGCCGCCGCCATCAAGGTGATGGCGCAGCGCAGAAAAATCAGTTTCGGTCCGCGGCCCTGGGCCGCAATGCCGAGATACAGCCGGGGATGCACCTCGTCCCGTGAGGCCTGCCTGGCAAAGAAGGCATCCTGCCGGTCGATGCCCGGAGATGGAAAGACTGCCACGGATTGGCGACCAAACAGGGCCCGAATCTGTTGTTGGGCCAAACGAACGGTCGCGGTCGACGCAACAATCTTGGGCGAGACAGTCTGACCATCAATCTGGCGCTGGCACAGCTGATCAATGGCGGTTTCATAGAGCCCGGCCATCGTGCCCAGTGGGCCAGAAATAAGGTGCAGTTCGTCCTGAATGATGAGGTCGGGGGGACGCGGGTGATCTGGGTCACCGCCCCGAAAGAAGCCGGCGGTCTCACCGGTCCACGGCAGGGCGGCAAACTTGTCCACGGTCGCGATCAAGAACGCTGGCAAGCGCCGGTAGATGGGCTCATCCACCGCGACTATGGGCAGATGGCGATTGCCCGAGAAATCGCAATGTCGATTGGCGCAGAATACCCATAGATCGGTGGGATGATGGATATCCGGATACAACTGGAAGGAACGCTTGCCAAATTTCGTACCACACCAGGGACATTGTTCCAGCGGCAGGGGCGGATCCTGCGTGGTATCACGCGAAAAGCGCAGGGCCTTGGTGCGAGCGGTCTGGTCGGAACGGTGCCCCTTCTGCCCCATATGGTTGGGGGTGGCGGCTCGTCCCACCCAAAGGCCAATCTCAAAGGGCCAGTTGCCCAGACGGCTCGGGTCCGCCTCGCGTTCCAGCTCAAGCGCACACATCAAGGCCGCCGCACGACCCAGCTGATCCAGGGTCAGAAGCCGGAGTGTGTAGCGCATGAGCACGGACAACCCGCGATGTATCGGATCCGGGTCGCGCAGGCGACGCAGGACCAGGGTGAACGCCGCCAGACCGAGATAGGCCTCCGTCTTGCCTCCACCGGTGGGGAAGAACAGGAGGTCGACCATTTCGCGGTCAACGTGGGTCGGCTCGGCGATGCCGCGAAGGTTCATCAGGAGATAGGCGAGCTGGAACGGTCGCCACCGCGGGGGATCCATCGTCGCTGGAGCACTGTCCTGCTCTTGGGCGATGCGTCTTCTGGCTGCCGCGGCCATGGCCCGATTGGCGATGCGAAACGCTTCCCATACGTCCGGGATGTCCAGAAGATCGATCCCCGCCTCCATTCGTTGGCAGGCCACATTGGCTCGGCGAACCAGCTCATCCGCCACTTCTCGGCGTCGACCGGCAAGGGTCTGTGCCTTCTCGTCTTCGGCCTGAATCCAGGCTCGGTATGCGCTGATCAACGGTTCCAGCCGACGCTGGGCCTCTGCGCTGTCCGAGAGTGTCCCCAATGCCTCCATGCCAAACTCAACCTGGGGAATCCCGGCGGACTCGACCCGCTCCACAGCCGCCACCGGGGTCCATGTCGTGCGTACCTGGCGGCATTCGCCGTCCCGCCCGTCCGCCCGCACCGAGACATTGTGTCCGACGGCATACTCGGCCACATCCCGATAATGCAGGTCGGCCAGTCGCTCATCCCAATCCTCACTCTTCAAGCCACGGGGGTCATAGCGTTTCAGGAAGGGTCGATCCGACTCGACCGTCATTTCCACCTGAAAGGCGAAGCGGGTGTCGGCCAGGTCACCCTCGATGGCCGTTCGCCGGTTGACCACAAACACCGAGGCGGCCAAAGCGTCCACGATCTCCTCGGATCGGTGCAACCGGGTTTGTCGCACCAGACAGACCGCTTCCAGACCCTCACTTTCCGGAACACTCTGCGTTGTGGGTTGTCCCCACTCGAACGAGGCGAGGTCAAACGTCACCCGGGACGTATGCGGACTGCGAACCCATACCGAACGACGGGGGCGAACGGGCTTGTCCGTTCGATCGTCGGCGATGGGGTTCGCCTCCTCCTCTGGTCGATTCGCCTCCATCTCCTGCGGCGCATAGTCGCCCCAGTGCAGCGTGATCTCCAGTCGAGCGGTCAGAGGCTCCAGGAGCACACTCAGTCCCATGGACGATGGCAGGTAGACCCGCTTGCCGCTGCCGCGCTCCGGCGCCTTGCCGTCATCCGCACCGTGTGCCGGTTCACCCGGCTGGTCCGGTTCTTCCTCCAGATCCCGGGCCCGCTGCTCTGGCGGGGCGCCTGACGGCACCAGAAAACCGGTCAGATATGCTCGGGAGGGGGCTTCCAGCAGCTTTTCCTGCTGCAAGAATTCGTCGTCGATACCCGGGCCGATCAGGTCTTGTCGCAGAGCCACCATCAGGTAGTCACGGACCGCCGCGCTGTCGGCCAGGGCGGTTTGGGTCGAAACGGTCATGGATTCAGTCGCTCCGGTTTGCCGGGGGGTGGGTCGATTTACCAGCGGACCGCTCTTCGTCAGCCCGCTGGGCGTTCAAGGCCAGCAGACGCGCGAGCACTTCATCATGCACCTCATCCGGCCAGCGATAGCGCCAGGGTCGCTTCTTTTTTCCTTGCGTTTCTTCGTCGATTTCATAGTCGAGCAAGAACTCGCATTCCGTGGGGATATCCCGCCAACCATAGGCGTCCAGCACCGCACGGTCCATCTCTGCATGCAATTCTCGCAATCGGCTGACCTGTGGCTCAGTTTCGTTCGGGTCGTGGAACCGATTGTATATTTGGGTCAGGCCTTCATTGTGGCCCACCATCCATTTCGCGCGAAAATCGTAATAGCTTTTTCCAACCATTTCGAGATCGGGATGTGTATCCCAGCCCGCCGGGAAGGGAAAGGTTTCGAAACAGTCGGAAGGAGTGTAGCGGAGTCGGTCTTCAAGAGACGAACCGAAGAAGCGGGCCCAGATTTCATGGGGGCGGGACTGTAGAGCACAAAAAGCTGCATAGGTGTCAAAAGGAAAGACAATCATAGTCATTGCATAGACCAGACCCATGGGCAAGAATGTAAAGGAGCGATGTTGGCTCACCATGGAAGTTACCAGCGCCCGATCAAGGTCTTGGATGGTCGAGTAAAGGCCGGGACGCTTTTCAGCATAGTGCCACCACCGTTCACGTAAAGCCTCCCGTTTCTGGATATCCCGAATTGGTTTCACATATCTCTCGACAATCGCTAGCAAATCCGGCCAGTCGGCTGCCACCGATTCCGGATAGTCGAGCGGAACGATTCCGGTTCGTCGCCAATCCCATCTTTTGTCTTCGTTCGCTGCTTGCCAAGTTTCTCCCAGGTCGGCACGTCGCAAAGGCCAGTCACGGAAGTTGATGACATATCGGTGGTGGCCATGTGTTGGATGAGTGTTGACTTCCTCTCCACCCATATAGGGAAAGATGACGGCCTGATTGTCCGGGTTCGTCTCAATCAAACGATCCATTTCGGACAGTGGCGTCGCCACTCCCTTGCGGTCGGTATCGTCGAAGGTGAAGCCCATCCCGAGAATATAGCTGCCCACGAAACTCTTATTTTCATTGGCGGTCAGGCGGACTGGATCTTCGTGTCCACCATCGTGAAAGAAAAAAGCCGTGATGCGATCCACCTCCTTGCCATCCAGCCTGTATGGTCCGGGATGGGCACCCTTGGCAACATGCACCACACTGACGACGACGGCCGCCTCCCCAGGCCATTTCAGGCGACGGACGACCCGATAGATTTCACCACCGTTTTGACAAATCCAGCGCAGGCCGGTCGAGCGCGTGTCCCCTTGGCTGATGGTATTGGTGGCGATGAGTCCAAGCGCCCCTCCCTCCCTGATCAAGTCGAAGGACCGGCGAAAAAAGTGCGCCACCAGGTCGGAATTGCCGTGGCTTTCCGCATGCATTTGCTTCAGCCAATCCGGATAGTTTGGCGGATTGGCGCCCGCCACCGTGTTCTTCCCGGCAAAGGGCGGATTGCCCACCACGGCGTCAAAGCCTGCGTTTTCTCGGTCGAACACCTCGGGGAACTCCAACTCCCAATGGAAGGGGGTCACTGGAAGATTGGAGGTTAGGGAATATTCACTGTTGTTCGCTTGGATGACCGAATTGGCTAAAGTCCTATAGGTCGCCAACTTGCTTTCGCGTTCCTTCGGTTTGGCCCCTTCAAAAAATGCCCGCAGTACCAGATTGGCAATGTCTCGTAATGGCCTCTGTTCCTTATCAGCCTCATTCAATATTTCCCGAAGTTCCTGTTCGGGCATTTCCACACCGGTCTCGCGAATGAGATGGCGCAGTGCAAATACCTCTTTCACTCGATCTCGCCCTACCAGAAAGTCCATATGAAACTGAAAGCCCGATTCGTCCGCTTTCCAATGAAATCCCTCGATCTGTCGGCGCGTTAGTCCAACCAAGGCATCCCCATGGCGCAAGGCATGATCTATGAACGTGAACTCATGATGGTGCGCCAAGGTCACCAGCCAGATCGACAGCCGAGCCAGCTCGATGGCCATGGGGTTTCGATCAACGCCGTACAGACAGTGCTGAGCCACCAGACGCCGCGCATGCACCAATTCATCTTCATCCACCGCCAGATCCATCGGACGGCCATGAATTGCCCAGGCCTGGACCAGGCGTGCCGACACTTGACGGCAAGTCTCGACCAAAAAGGCGCCGGATCCGGTGGCCGGATCAAGGACCTTGATGTCCAGGATGGCTTCCGGCCGCGCATCCGGCCCCAACCGCTGCCATATCGGCCGCAGGGCTTCGGACACAATCGGTTCGGTCAGGGTACGGGGCGTGTAGTGGCTGCCAGACCGACGGCGCTCGTCCGTCGGCTGTAAAACGGGTACTCCCACCGGTACCAAGTCCGGGGTCACATCACGATCCACGTGCCTGTCCAAGGCCGCCACCAGATCGGAGTGGGCCGAGGCTTCTTGAAGCGCCGTGAGGTCATTGCTTGCCAGATTCCGGTCTGTCTGATCCTTCAGCGCTTTCGCCCGTTTCTTCGGTTCCGTATTGAGCAGTTGGTCAAGATCAATAATGACCGCTGCGCCGGTCTTTTTCGGGGATTTGATGGCAATGGAGTGCCCTGTCGTCATCTCGACCCGAAATCCCATGATCGCCTCATAGACCGAGCCGATCTGCTCGACATCCAGCGTGCGATAGGACAGACGCTCACCTTTCAGCATGACCAGCGATTGCAGAATCTTCCAGATGGTCGCATCCGGAACCATCGGGATCTCGGGGGCTCCACCCTCTTCCCGTCCTTCCAGGAAGGAAAAGCGATCAGGGTCGAACAAGGCGCCCCTTCTCGCCACAAAATGAAAGTGGTCATGACGGCCACCGCCATACACCAACCGAAAAAGAGCCAGCAACTGCGCCCAGGCACCGAAGCGCTGGTCCATGGTGTCCGGCCAGGCGGCGGCATCCATGCGTAGCCGATTGAACAGTCCCCCGAGTGAATAGTGCTGCTGATACACCGGATGGTCGGGCATCAACCCCCGGTCTTCGGCATACAGCACAAAGACGAGACGCATCAGGGTGGTGATCAGTCCACCATACAGATGCATCGGATCCCGATGGGCCAGTGTGGTGACGGTTCCAGAACCCCGGGTGTCGGCGACATGGAATCCCCTCAACAGTTCATGCAAGGCGGCCAGCACCTGCCGGGACAGTTGGGTGGACACCTCGGCCTGGGCGTTCCGGCTCTCTGTCAGGAGCGATGGCAAGCAGGCGGGAGTAGCCGAGAGGAACAGGGCCTCGGCTGACAGGAGCATGTCCAGGGCGGCCAGGATGGGGCGCCCAGCCGGCTGGGCCATCTGCGAGAAGACGAAGGTGAGATAGCCCGATGACTCGCCCCGGGGGGCGTAGATCAGGCGAATGCACTCGTGGGTACACAAGCAGCCCGATGGCCACCCCGGTCTCACGCAGCAGACGCTCGAAACGGGCATGATGGGTGGCATTCCATCGCGCTTCGGGCGGTGACTGATCCAGATCGACTCCCGGGTCTTCCACCCGGATCAGCATCAACCAATCAGTACCTTGCCGCCCCCCCGCATTTTTCCCGGGCGGCACCGCCCAGGTGGGCGAGAGCACGACCTCCAGTTCGGGAAGCGAACATTCGAGAGTGTCCCGATGATCCGCTGCCTCCACCAGATCACTAGGCTCCCAATCCAAAAACTCAATGAACACACGCCGCAGCATGGGTATCGGCGCATCGCCCTCCGCGAGAATTTCCCGAAAGACCCGCTGACGCCCCGCCATGTTGCGATCCGGCACCACCTGGGCGTTGACCATGACGGACGGGGAGACCACGAGCCCCACCGCCTGCACAAATCCCAACCACTCCTGATGAGCAGACAACAAACGGCTGCGTTCCCAGTCTCCCATCCCCTACCCCGTCCTCGGCCAGAGATAGACCAGCCCAATCAGATCGACACGGACCGCACAGACGGTGTAGGTCGACTCAATCCGCTTCGGTTCCGATTCAAATTCTTTTTCAATGGCCTCCAGTCGCTTGTGCCAAGCCCGTCGGTCCGCTTCACGTTGCTTCTTTTCCTCGTCATTGAAAATCACCTGTTGACACGGTTCATCCTTTTCGATGGCTTTGAGAATTCTCTTTTTCTGGCTGTTCAGCAACTGAATCATGTTGCGTCCTTCGACCTGCGCCCGTTGGGCCAGTCGTGCCTTGGCTTCATCGGCCGATTCGTGTGCGCGCCGTTCCAGATGCGGTTTCAGGTCCTGGATGTCCTGCGATACGCAGGCCACAAGGCGAGTCTTCACTGGATCGGGTACCGAATAACGTCCCACTTCGTCCAAGGCCGACTGCAAAGATATCAGGGTGGTCTGCTCGGTGGTCTCCTTGTAAGGGATCAGGGGGCCATGTCGACGGTCAGGTTCCACCCAGCGGGCGGTCACTGGAACGATCTCTTCGTGCAATCGGGCGGCATGAGAACCAAACAAGGCGAGTCGACCCAGCAGGACCACCCGCGGAATGGCATCATCCGCCGCAGTCAGGCAGGCCTTGGACAGGTCATGATGGAGGAGTCCCTGCGAGGTAAACCGACCCAGCAAGCGCCGCACCAACCGATGTTCCAGGTGGAGTTGAACCGCATTGTCGCCCAATCGACCGGTGTCTTCAAAGGTCACGGGGCGGATCGCCGACCGTTTTCGCCATTCTGCCAGACTCTCACCTCGCCGCCGTCGGACTCGCAAGGTATCCAGAGCGGGGATCCAGCTGGCATCGCGGGCAATGGCGTCTTCATCGGACGGGAAAACGAACCGGCACGGCGTATCATCAGACAGATGGTCATGGGATTGACACTCGACGATGCCTGACGCACCGGATAGCTTGAGGCTCGTCGAGAGGGTCTGGTGCAACTGGGTCGTGGACAACCCAATACGTTTTCGAGAGGCTTCCAACCGGTTTCGCAGAACATCCATGTCAGCTTTTAAGCGGTCCAGACGAAGACGGGCCTCTTCCAGTTCCTCTTGGGCAGCGGATGGTTGTCCCGTCGTCATATTGGAAATAACAGATGCCAGGCGGTCAAGTTCATCACGGCGGATGCCTTGTTCCCCGATGGCGGTTCCGATCCGCTTCTCAATGACTTGGGCCACACTGCCGAGTTCTTCACGGATGCGTTCCACCTTGTCCACCAGTACGCTCAAGACACGATCTTCCGGCCGCTGCCCAAATACGAAATATCGACAGAACACTTCGTCGGCGGGCTGGAGTTTCCGATCAATCCGCCCATTACGCTGATCCAGCCGACTTGGATTCCACGGCAAGTCAAAATGCAGCAAATCCTGACAGTGTCGCTGGAGATTGATCCCCTCACGGGCGGCATCCGTCGCAATGAGAATGCGTAGCGAAGCATCGCCAGGCTCGGTATTGAATGCGTGCTTGATCTCTTCTCTGCGCATAGGAGACGTCATGCCGGTAAAGGCCGCAATGCGCTCTGACGCCTTGTCAGAATGGGCAATCGCTTCTTCCAGACAGCGCTGCAACCAACGCCGCGTATCTTCGTATTCCGTAAAAATCAGCAAGCGACGGTGATTCCATTGCGGAATGATGTCCGCCGATGACGACAGTACAGGGCACATCTGATCGTGAATCCACTGGACAATCCAGCGCACGCGGGGATCGACATCGTAACGATGGGCCTCGGCGATGTCAGCCATCCCGTTCACCAGTTCCAGTTCTCGGATCAGGGCTTCACGAGTCCGTTCCCGATGTGCATCGGTAGAGGCGGCGGTGGCGGTCGCCATCAGTTCGGACAGTTCCCTCTCATGCGGATCAGTTGGTTCCGTCTCGTCCATCGGATTCATCTCACTGTCCCGATCCGATGTCAGCATGGGATCGTCCCTGTCGACATCCATCTCGAGGCCCCCCGTCAGCCTTTCGAGATCCGCCTGCAGGGCGTCCGAAACAGGCGATGCCATGGACGCCTTTTCGAGTGCCCGCTCCACACTCTTGCGATGCACCGAAAGGGTTTTGGCAAACGCCTCAATCGACGACAGCAGGCGTTTTTGCAGTCCTCCGATCACCAATCCCCCCGCCACCTGTTGCGATCGGGATTCGTGGTGGAGCCTTTTTTCCCTGGCCAGCCGATAGGTATCCAGCATCCGGGGGAGGACCAGTTCGGGGGCCTCCTGGGGCAGTGCGTCAATTTCGATACAGTCGACCGTTCTTCTCGGGAAGCCGCCTTCGATTTCGCGAATGTCGGACTTAAGCCGTCGAACCAGAATCTCATCAAGCTGCTCCTTGCGCACCCGCACGCCACGGCAGAACCGCTGTGGATCCAGAATTTCCAGCAAGGCGGAAAAGCTGTTCGAATGGCCGTTGTGCGGTGTCGCCGAGAGGAACAGACGGTGCTCGAACCTAGGGGCGATATCCCGTACCGCCCGCGTGGTCTGCGAGTCAATGGCATAACGCGATCCACTGGCTGGCGCGGCGTTGTGCGCTTCATCCAGGATCAGCAGCGTTTGCGGGGCAAATGGTCCCAGCCAGTCACGCAATCCGGACGCATAGGCTTCGTCGATGAGCAGTCGATGGGAGACCAGGAACCGGGAGTGCGTAGTCCAGGGGTTGACCGAGAATCCCCGCTCGCGACGCATCCGAGTGATGTACCGGCGATCCAGTATGGCAAAAGTCAGTCCGAATCGCATCTCCATCTCATCCTGCCACTGCTCGAGGACCGCCGGAGGACAAGCCACGACGATCCGGTCAATGCGCCGACGCAGCAGGAGTTCCCGCGCGATCAGTCCCGCCTCGATGGTCTTGCCCAATCCGACATCATCAGCAATGAACAGGTTGACACGCGGCAACCGCAGGGCCTTGCGGAGCGGGCCGAGTTGGTAGGCATCAATGCGGATGCCCGCCCGGAACGGTGATTGAAAAAGGTTCGGATCCGTGGCGGTGACACAGTTCCAGGACAGGGTATGCAGGTAGGCCGCGAACAGGGACGGTTCGTCAAATCCCCTGTCGGCGAGGGTCTGCCAGCCATCATCGGCCAGCATGTGCGCATCCAGCTCATGTTCCCACAGGACGGAAAGGGGCTCGCCTTGGGCATCATCGTCTAGACAGGACAGGGCCACCAGGGTGGCATCCCCATGAGCGGGGGGCGTGACATTTTCCACGAGATAGCGTCGCTGACGAACGAGCGCGATCCCCCCTGGCTTGGGAAACAGGGCATTCAAGTGAAGGGCCTCGCTTCACTCATGGCGAACCAAGGGCCTGATCCCGTCTGGACATCATATCATCCGGTCTGCACCGTCGGACCCGATCCCGGTTCGAGGGCCTCGGCTTCACCGGCGCCCGGACACACGGATTCGCTGACCCGAACCCCGAACTGACGTGCCGTGGCGAACAGCACTTCCCAGCAGGACAGGGCGAACCCTCTGGGGATGAACAGCTCATACCCGACCGAACGTCGCCAAAGGGTCACACCGACATGGTGCAAGACCGAGGTCGCGACCGAACCGACGGGAAAGGCACTCTCGCGCAGGTCCAGGGGCAGAAACCGATTCAGCAAGGCCGCCGTCTGCGGTCCGCTCACCCGAATCCGGGTCCGCGAATGGGACAGGTCCAAGCTGGTTCCAAGGGTGGGGTCCAGGGAGGGCACGTCTGCACCGACGATCCAGCATTTCAGGGGTTCCACTCGCAGCAAGGCGATGTCGCCCACTTCCACCGCACCACCCGGAGCTGGAACATGAGTCGCCCGGGTCGTTTCCAGCACGGTGGCCGCCGCCGTCTCCACCGTATCCGGCCAGGCCGCCACCTGGGACAGGATCAGATCCCGCAGAAGCGTCAGCGTCACGCCCGGGCCCTCTTCCGGTTCCAGACCATGAATCCCCGGGGTCAGATGGCCATCAAGGGCAGAAGTGCGCTCAGCCATGCATTCTCTCTCCATCGGGGTCAATCATGTGCGGCGAGACAATCTCCACCTCCACGTCGCCCTTTCGCACCGGGTCGGAGGCCACCGCGGTTTTTCCGGACCAAGATTCCTCTCCGCCGGAGATGAATCCAATGCCGATCCAGTGCCCCAGGGTGGGCGAATGGGTCACGCCAGTCACCCAGCCCTCTCCCAGGCCGGAGACCTGGTCGGCACGGCAGAGAATCGCTCCCGCCTGGAAGGTCTGGGTCCGGTCCTTCGGAAAAATCCCCACCAGCCGAGGGCGATCCGGTTGCTGCAATGCCGGCCGCTTCCGGAGGGTGCTGCCAATATAGGATTTCCGGTCCGAGGCCATGCGACCGAGACCGGCATCTTCGATCGTCACCCGGCCATCCAGTTCGGCCCCGGTGACATGTCCTTTCTCAATGCGCAGGCCACCCAGCGCTTCCAAACCGTAGAGACACCCTTTTTCCTGTCGGGCTGCATCCCACAACAGCGCCATCATGGCAGGCCCGTAATCCGACGGCACGTAGGCCTCATAGGCCAGCTCGCCGGAAAAGCTGATCCGGGCAATCCGACAAGGCAGATCCTCTTTGAACCGCGCTTGAATCACCCCCATGAACGGAAACCGGTCATTTTCCATCACAGTCGGATCGTCGACACAGGCCGCCAGCACCTGTCGGGATTTGGGCCCGGCCACGGCACAGCCCGCCCATTGTTCGGACACCGACGTGACCTGGACCCGAAGATCCGACCACCGCACCTGGAGCAATTCCTCCAGCCAAGCCATCACCTTGGCCGCATGAGCGGTCGTAGTCGTCATGAAATATTCCGTGTCGTCCAGACGCCAAGTGGTGCCATCATCCATCACGAAGCCATCATCCCGCAACATGATGCCGTATCGCGCCTTGCCGATGGGCAACTTGGCAAATGGGTTGGTATAGACCCGATTCAACAACTCGGTCGCATCCGGTCCCTGGATCGCAATCTTGCCCAGAGACGTGACATCGCACAGCCCGACGCTCTGACGCGTGATGGTCATCTCTCTCACATAGGCTTCCTCGATGCCTTCCCCCGGACGGGCAAAATACCAGGGTCGATGCCACAGTCCCGCCATGGTCATGGTCGCCCCCTGTTTCAGATTCCAGTCATGCAGTGGCGTTCTTCGCAGGGGACGGAAATGCTGGTCCACACTATGACCGCGCAGCGCACCGATGGAAACCGGTCTAAAGGGCGGGCGGAAAGTGGTCGTGCCCACGGCGGGAATATCCCGACCGGACACCTCGGCCATCAAGGCCAAGCCGATTACATTGCCCATCTTGCCGCCATCGGTCGCCATCCCCAGAGTGGTATAGCGTTTGAGGTGTTCCACCGAGACATACCCTTCCCGATGGGCCAACCGGACATCCTCCGTGGTCACATCATGCTGAGGATCCACCATCGACTTGGTTTTGATGCGCGAGCCCTTGATCTCATACAAGGGCTTGATGGGGGTGACCCAACCCCCCGTGACGGGCCAGTCGACATGCGTCACATCGCGCCCCAAGGCGCGGGCCACACTCCGGCCGGCGGCCAATCCAGACTGTTCACAATCCCGGACCCGCCAGAAACCGGCGGCCGATCCGGCCATGTGGATCCCTTCATGGGTGCTCTCGGTCCGAAAACACGCGTTGTCGGCATCCCAGATCGGCTTGACCCCCCGATGGGACATCAGGTGGATCACCGGGGACCAGCCGCCCGAAACCAGCAGCAGATCACAGGACTGTCGGGAACTGGACTTCCAACCCTTTCGCGACATCGTGGTGGTCATGACCGATTTCACCCCATGCCGTCCGTTGGCCCGCAGAACCGTACAGTTGTACCGCAGGCTGACGCCCGCATCGGCAGTCAATTCGAACAACTCGCCCGCCACCTTCGGCCGGGCATCCAGCAGGACCACTTCCGCCCCGGCAACGGCCAAGTCCATGGCCACGTTATAGGCGGAATCATTGTTGGTCGCCACCACCACCTGCTCGCCAGCCAAGATACCATAACGGTTAAGGTAGACACTGGCCGCATCAGCTGTCATCACGCCTGGAAAGTCGTTGTTTCCAAAGGCGATGTGCCGCTCCAGGGCTCCGGTGGCCAGTACGATCTGGCGCGTGCGGAGAAGATGGAGTCTCTGGCGCGGCAGGTCTGGATGAGGCTCCGGCACATGATCCGTGACCTGTTCCAACAGTCCGACGACGCCGTGATCATACAGACCAAAGGCCGTGGTGCGCAGCAGCAGCCGGACCCCCGCCTGTTGCAGGTCGCGCACCAGATCCTGCCGCTTGCGCTTGATCTCCCCACCATACTGTCCCAGCAGGTCACCGCCCAGTTCCCAGTCCTGTTCCACCAACACGACTTCCAGGCCCGCTTCTGCGGCCGCCAGCGCGGCTGACATGCCGGCGATGCCGGAACCCACCACCAGCACATCCGTGAATCCGTGTACCGATTCGTAGTGGTCCGGGTCCGGGTTCCGAGAAGCCGTGCCCATGCCGGCCGCCCGACGGATAAACCGCTCATACCACATCCAGATGCCAGTGCCGCGTCCCCACTCGAAGGGGGGAAGACCCATGAAGGTCTTGTAGTAGAACCCAGCCGCCAGGAAACGGCCGAACAAGCCGTTCACGGCGAGTGCATCATGCCGGACATTCGGCCAAGCATTCTGTCCGCATGCCACCAGTCCGTTGTACAACTCCTGGGTGGTCGCCGGGGTATTGGGAGTCCGCCGGCTACCCTCACCCACGGTGACGAGGGCGCCGGATTCCTCGACACCGGCCGACATGATCCCTCTCGGCCGATGGTACTTGAAGCTGCGTCCAAGCACCCATTCATTGCTCACCAGCAAGGCGGACGCCAGGCTGTCACCGGGATGACCCGACAGGGTCCGATCGTCCCAGGTAAAGCGCAGCACTCGACTCCGGTCGACATAACCGCCCTGAATGAGACGTTTGGCACTCATTGGGAATCTTCCGCCTTGGAGGACAAGACCCTGGCCATTCCCTCGTGAGCGGGCCGGACCGAATGGATTTCGTGGGTCATCGTATCACGCTCCACGATCAGCCACATTCGACAGCCATGGACATGATGCCAGGTTTCCAGCTGCACTCCACGGATATTTTGCCGAAGAAACACCGCCTCATGCCATTCTTCGGCAGACCCATCCAGTGGAGGATACTGCACGGAGGCATCCCCGCCGTAGGTGAACTCACTGTGGTCGCGTTCACCACAAAATGGGCAGTGGATTCGAAGCATGCGTAGGTCGCCTAACCGTGCAGTTTGGGGTCCGAGCCCGCCCCTCGCTCATCCAGGTGGTGTCCCCGCTCGAAACGATGCAGGTCGAAATGCTGGATGACCGGATCCGGTCGATTGTTGGCGATCAGATCGGCAAAGAACCAACCGGAAGCAGGACTGGCCTTGAAACCGCCATAGTTCCAGCCGGCATTGAGGTAGAGATTGGTCAAGGGGGTCTTGCAGATGAAAGGGGAACCATCCATGGACATGTCCATCACACCAGCCCAATGGCGCAACAACCGCACCCGACCCAGACAAGGCAAGATGGAGGTGGCGCATTCGCAGACATCCTGGACAATGGGCAGATTGCCTCGTTGGGCATAGGATTTATACCAGTCCAGGTCTCCACCGAACACCATCCCCCCCTTGTCAGACTGGGAAATGTAGAAATGGGCCCCGCCGACCCCGAACACGACCACATGATCAAGGAGCGGCTTCAACGGTTCCGAAACAAACGCCTGGAGAAGATGAGTCTCGATGGGCAACTGGCCGAGACCCGCCATCTGCCAGAGGCGGGAGGTATTGCCCGCCACGGCCAGACCGATCCGGCCCGCCCGGATCACTCCGCGAGTGGTCTCAATGCCCGTCACACGATCCCCCTCCCGGCATAGCCCCGTGACTTCACAGTTCTGGATGATATCCACTCCCCGGCTGTCGGCCCCCCGTGCATACCCCCACGCCACCGCATCATGACGGGCTGTCCCCGCACGGCGTTGTACCGAGGCCCCAATGATCGGAAAGCGGGCCTGATGGAAATTCAGATGGGGAATCTCGCGTTTGAGCAGGTCGAGATCCCACAATTCACCATCGCTCTCGGTCAGTCGCAGGGTGTTGTAGCGCCGTGCTGCCGCATCCCGGGCGGCGGGGCTGTGCAGCAGCGTGACATGCGACCGCTGACTGAACATGACGTTGTAATTCAGGGTATGGCTCAGGTTTTCCCACAGTTTCAGCGAATGCTCGTAGAAAAACCGGTTGCCTTCCAGCATGTAGTTGGACCGAACAATGGTGGTATTGCGGCCTCCGTTGCCGCCGCCGAGCCAACCCTTTTCCACCACCGCTACATTTCGAAGTCCATGGTTTTCCGCCAGATAAAATGCGGTGGCCAAACCGTGCAAACCGGCACCGACAATCACGATATCGTAGTGCGGTTTGGGCTCTGGGTCGCGCCATGCCCGCTTCCAGCCACGCTGCCCCAGGAGACCCTGTTTGAAAACACTCCATGCCGAATAACGGGTCATCGTCAGATCGTGATGTGCTGAAAACGAAAGGTCAAAATGAAATTGGCTTGGATCGTAATACAATCATATCCGATACCCACGGATATCCCTAGCGATCCATCGACCTAATTTGTCGGTTTCTCGAAATCGGATTGGATTTTACTCGGGAACGGTGCTTGGACATACCACAGACCGAGGGATCTCCCATTGTCCGTTGGCGATCGCCAATTCTGGCATGGATGACGGGCAAAAACCCGCAAGGATTCCGAGTTTCGGGGCTCTCACCTCATGATGCTTTCATGCTTTTTCTGCTCGCCAGGCCGCCAGTTGGTGCTGCTCCCGATCAAACACCAGCGCCAACCGGTGAATCACCTGTCCCGGCGTCCGGTACTTGTCCGCATAGCCCTTCTCCCGCATCTGCCCCATCGCTTCGTTGAGCCGCCTTTCCACATCCGCTTCGTTCTGGGCCACCTTGCATTCGAACACGAAGACTTGGCCCGGACGGACCAATACCAGGTCCGACCGACCCCAACGCGTCGATTCCTCCGCCCGAATGTCGAAATCCTCGGTGAAAAACCCCGCATACAGCAAGGTGGCATAGAACCCCTCATGGGGAGGCGAGGCCCGCTCCTGCCACTGGTAGGGAATGCCGGCAAAGAGGGCTTTCAGTGCCTGGGTGAACCCCTCGAAATCCTGCGCCTCCAGTTGTTCAACCCACTGTCGGCCGGGTGCCGAGTGTTTCCTCCCCTCCCCACTCACCGCCGTCAGCAGTTCCTCGTTCAGGGCCAGCCGGACCTCGTGATTGGGATAGTCCAAGGTGTAGATCAGGCGAGAGCCCCGGACTTTTTCCTTGACCAAGGTCAGATACCCACACTGGAACAGCAGGGCGTTGACATGAATCCGGTCGGGCTCGAAATGAGACAACGACTGGTGGGGCAGTTCCAGATGAGACAGATCCAGGGTCGAGATGGTGCCTTGGGCCAGCTGGCGATACAGATAGTGGGGCGTGCCGGTCTGGTACCAGTAAGGCAGGAACTTCCGGTTCTGAAAGTACAGCAGGATGTCGAACGGGTTGTAGACTTTCTCTTTACCCAGCCACGAATAGCCATTGTACCAGCGGCGAATCCGGGCCCGGTCTTTGGCGGACACGCCTTCGAGTTCCGGCGCGAACACCGTCTCCAGATCGGTCTCGGTATAGCCACAGATCGTGGCATAACGAGGCACCAGACTGAGGTCGTTGAGGTTGTTCAGGTTCGAAAACAGGCTCACCCGCGAATACATGCTGATGCCGGTGACGAACACGAAGCGCAGATAGCGGGCGCAGCCCTTGAGGATGCCATACAGACCCCGTAGGCTGTCGCGGTGGGCCAGGGCCAACTCGGGGGTTTCCAGCACATCCAGGATCGGCTTGTCGTATTCGTCCACCAGCACCACCACCTGCTGCCCCGTTTTGTCGGCCAACTGATGGATCAGCTTGCGCAGGCGTCTAGGGCCACTGTCGGCGGCGGGGGCCGGGGGCAGTTCGGATTGCTGCTCAATCCGTTCCAGCTGATCCCGGATGTCGTGTGCCAGTTCACCCGGCTGCTGGTAGGTGTTATCGAAGCTCAGCCGCACGACCGGATATCGCGTCTCCCAGTCCCAACGGGGATGGATATGCAGGCCCCGGAACAACTCTTCGTTGCCTTCGAACAATTCGTGCAGGGTATCGACCAGCAGGGTCTTGCCGAAGCGACGCGGGCGCGACAGGAACCAGTATTCGCCCTCCTCGATCAACTGATGGAGGTGCGGAGTCTTGTCGACATAATAGAACCCCCGGCGGCGAATGTTGCGGAAGGCGGATGTGCCGACCGGGAGCCTGCGCTGGCTCATCACCATGGCCGGTCACAAATGAGAGGTTCTTTGATCATAATAGGCTTCGGGTTTCTTGTTCCCGGGCATCAGAGATTATGCCCGAAAACGATACTCTAACACGATCCGCTCGGGGTCCCGATTTGCCCCGAAGGGTAAAGGCAATGCCAAAGAAAACAAGATGGCGGTTTGGCATTCGGTCTTGACCATCGCAAATGACAATGGACGACATTCTGGGTCACATTCCGATATCGGTCTTTGAATGCCAGACCGGTCATCCCGATGACAACACATTCAGCAGTCGGGGCTGGGTGAGGCACGATTCCAGGAGCGTTTCATCTGCGGCGACGGTCAATTAACGCTATCCCGATTGAAGCACATTTTCAGAATCGGACGGACCATTGGGCCCGCAGGTCGGCGGACGAGTCGAAACGGGCAGGCATGCTCGTAGAGTGGACCGGGATTTTCGAATCGCATACCTTGACCCTTCATCAAAAAGCTGGGCAACCATCGAACTGATGGGATCAGCAGACATCATCCTCGAGCAGCCATGCCCGAATCAGCTGGATTTGATCATCGACCATCAGGGAGGGCGCATGGGCACAACCGGGGATTTCAATCGATTCGGCACCGGGATGGCGTGTCACCATTTCATCCAGGATGGCTCGGGGCAAGATGGTCGATTGCTCACCCCTGAGGATCAGCGTAGGGATTCGGACTGGGTCCCAATATTCCCACAAGGCAATGTCCTCGAATGGCAAGGCCACAAACTGATCAATGATCGCAGGATCCAGACCCAACACGTAACCCCCATCGGGTGCCGGTCGAACGCCATGGCGAACCAAGTGGTCATAATGCCGATCCTCCAATGGACCAAAAGAGGCATAGACCGAACGAAAATCGTCTTTTGCTTCCGCCAGATTGGCAAACCGGGGATGCCGGACAAGATATTTTCCAATCTCGGCCAGCGCTTTTCCCGGAATATAGGGACCGATATCGTTGATCACCATCCGGCGCAGCGGGTTCGTCGCACCGGACGCCAATCCGAGGGCGATCAGGCCCCCCATCGAGGTGCCCACCCAATCCAGGTGTTCGTAGGAAATCGACCCGATCAACGCCCAACTGTCGTGAAGATACTGGATGTTGTGGTAATGGCAGGGATCCGATAACCAGTCGCTTTGTCCCCGACCGGGAAAATCCGGACAGATCACTCGATACCGGTCCATCATCGCTTGGGCCAAGAAGTCGAAGTCACGCCCATTGCGAGACAGGCCATGAGCGCAGATCAGTACTCGGGCAGCGGTTGGGTCGCCCCATTCCACCCATCGGACCCGATGTTCGGCGCCAGCCGGCGTGTGGGAGCGGACGAACCCGCTCCTCGGTGTGAAAGACGAGGAGCGCTTCATGGCGGATTCATGGGTGAGGGCCGGGTTGAAAATATTTTTTAAAAAAATGTTGCATTGCACAATTTTTTACGTTATGCTGCGCCGCACAAAGCTTTCGAATCGATTCATTCGATGAATTTTCACTCTACACAACCTTTGAATTGGGAGAACAATCATGGTTAAAGCTATCGATACCAAACCGTTGGAATCTGCACTGGCCCCGGTGGTCGCCTTCAACAAGCTGATGATCCGGAACGCCGAACAAGCTTTCCAAATGCAAATCAACAGCCTTCAGGCCTATGCGAAATTGGGCCTCGACAACCTGAACGCCGGACTGGAAGTGCGCAACGTCGAGGATTTCAGGGTCTATGCCGAGAAACAAAAGGATGTGGCCAAGAATTTCACCACGCAGGTCACAGCTGATGTCAAGGCATTCGGTGAACTCAATGCCCGTTTCCTGGAAGAGGCTCGGACCTTGACTGAATCCAATCTCAAGGCGGCGGCAGAAACGGCCAAGGCCGCCTGACCAATAACCTCCAGGTCCAGACCGGCCTCGTTAGTCGGTCTGCATTCAAGCCACTGCCCGGCAGTGGCTTTTTTTTGTCGAACTCGGTCGAGACTCCCATATACCACAAAGTCTACACCGAACAGCTGTCCTGTGAAATGTCCAGCCCGGCCATCTGGTCAAGGAGTGTTCTGTTGGGAACAAACCACCCTCATCGTCCCAACCCTCTGGCTGCAGAAATGCTTCTCCTTCCGCCAGTCGGTGTCGGATGATGCGACGTCTGAGGACAACACGACAAAGGGAGCGAGGGGGTGAATTCCAGAGTATCATGGGAGTCCGCGGCGGGACAGCGCCCCCCTCAGTGACTGGATACGCTGGCTTCTCCACCAGGGAGAGTGAATGATTCGGCTTCCGGGAGACCCGATATCCCACTCTGCAGGTCTCTTGCTGAAAGGGGGTCACAAAAAACAATACGGACTGCCGGGCTGACGACACATCCGCGGTCCGGTCAGTCGATTGAGCAAAAGATCAGCTCAATCCACCTGCCATAGCGAGGTGACGAGGAGATGATGGCGCAGTCCATGGGCCCTCACATCAACGCGGGCGTCAGGCACTCATATACATGCCACCATTGACCGGAATGTTCGCCCCGGTGGTATATCCATTACGCTCATCGGCCAGCCAGGATACGGTAAACGCAATCTCTTCGGGTGTCCCCATTCGGCCCACCGGGACCTGACGGACAATTTGTTCCAGTATCTCCGCTGGCATCGCCAGGGTCATCGGAGTACTCACATAACCCGGCGAGATCGTGTTGACCGTGACCCCGCTGGCCGCAGTTTCCTGAGCCACCGCCATGGTAAAGCCATGCAACCCGGCCTTGGCCGCGGAATAGTTCGCCTGACCGAACTGTCCCTTTTGACCGTTGACCGAGGCAATGTTGATGATCCGACCAAATCCTCGGGCAATCATTCCCTGCACCACAGGCTGGGTGATATTGAAGGCACTGTCCAGGTTGGTGTTAATCACCTGACGCCACTGCTCAGGCGTCATCCGCCGAAGCGTCTTGTCTCGTGTAATCCCGGCCGCATTGACGAGAATGTCGATACTGCCATATAGCTGTTCCACCGCTTCCACCATGGTACGCGCACTGTCGAAATCCGCCACATCCACCGGAATGATCGTAAAGTCGTATCCTTGTTCGCGATGCTGTACTTGCCAGGCCTCCGCCGCCGCCTGCTCCGGGGGATAATAGCAGGCCACCACAACACAGCCACAGTCAGACAACTCCCTGCACACGGCGGTTCCAATCCCTCCAATCCCACCCGTAATCAAGGCAACACGCTTTGGCATCTTCATTTTCTCCAGTTTGGCGGTTGACGGTGAACCAGGACTTAGCCATACCCAAGACTGGGCTGCATGGCATCATTGTGCAATGCAACATAATCAAAAGTGTGGTTCTTGTCAAGAACCGGTTGGACCGGTGGTGAATGGACCGACGCTTAACCTTTCTTGCGCCGACTGGTGGGGCGCGGGCGATGTTCCCGGTCAGGCTGGGGCTGGGATGCTTCTTGGGCCTCATCAGGTGGCTCTGGCGGCAGCCCGCCCAGCCAGGCCCCCACAATCTCTTGCCACATCTCCATGCGCTGCCGACCCAGGTCACTCCACACCTGCACCGGATTTTGTTCCATCAGTTCATTCATGCTGCTTTGAAACTGTTCCTGTTGCTGAGCGAAGAACGAGAGACTCTGGTTGATGAATTCTGAAAACCCCTGGTGTTGCCTTTCACCATAGTAGCGAATAAAGTTCTGCAGATTATCGGTCGAAAACAGGGGGTCGTTTTCCGATTCCTGCTCAATGATAATCTGCAGCAGGATACTGCGAGTGATATCCTCCTTGGTCTGAGTGTCAATCACCTGGAAGTCGACTCCCCGCACCACCATGTCACGCACATCGGCCAGGGTGATGTACTTGCTTTGCGCCGTATCATAGATGCGACGATTCGGGTATTTCTTGATAATACGGGGGTGATCTTTACTCATCATCAAAATACGGCGACAATCGTTTCAGAATGGGATGATACACTACATGCCGAATGGGACACTCTTAATCATGACTCAAGTCAAAAAATCAGATACAATCGAAATTTGTGCATTGCACAATTCCGAATGATTCTCCTTATCCCACGAGCGCGATCATGTCCGAACCTGAAACCCAGCCCGCTTCCGGAACGAATGATCCCGGACAGATACTGTTAGGCAATCTCAAGGAAATCGAGTCGATTCTCCGGGAGATTTCCACCACTACCCCCACCTTGGAGGTGGACCCGTTTCATCTGACGGATGCCTGTACGGCCTGGTTCAAAGCCATCGCCACCGACCCACAGAAGGTGCTGGATGCCAGCCTGCAATACTGGCAAGACGCACTGCAGCTTTATCAGCAAGGGGCCTTGGCACTGATGGGCATGGAATCCGAGTCGGTCATCACCGAATCCCGGGGAGATCGGCGGTTCCGTCACGAGGCCTGGCAAAACCAGCCGGTCTTCAACCTAATCAAGCAATCCTATCTGCTGACGGCTCGCTGGGCGCGTGATCTGGTGTCGGACGTGAACGGATTAGCGCATCAGGACGCCGAGAAAGTGGCTTTTTTCACCGAACGCTATCTGGAAAGCCTCTCGCCCACCAATTTTGCCCTGACCAACCCGGCGGTCATCGAAAAGACGATCGAGTCCAATGGAGACAATCTGGTCCAGGGCCTCAGAAACCTCCTCAGCGACCTGAAAAAAAGCGATGGTCAGTTGCAGATCAGCATGACCGATACCCAGGCGTTTGAGCTCGGACGCAATGTCGCCACCACACCGGGCAAGGTGATCTTTCGCAATCGCATGCTGGAGTTGCTGCAGTACCAGCCGACGACAGAACAGGTATTCAGCCAACCACTGCTGATCATTCCCCCGTGGATCAACAAGTACTACATCCTGGATCTGCAGCCGGAAAATTCCTTCATCCGCTGGCTGGTGGACCAAGGCCATACGGTGTTTGTGGTGTCCTGGATCAACCCGGATGCCTCCTATCGGGATGTGGGTTTTGACGCCTACCTCCTGGAAGGCGTCGGAGCGGCACTGGATGCGATTGAGCAGGCCACGGGAGAAAACCGGGTGAATGCCATCGGGTATTGCATCGGGGGCAGCTTGCTGGCGGCGGCGCTGGCCTATTTCAAAGTCACCGGGGATGACCGCATTGCCAGTGCCACCTTCCTGACCACGATGCTGGACTACTCCGACCCCGGCGAACTCGGGGTGTTTGTGGACCAACAGCAACTGGACGATCTCGACCAGAAGATGCAGGAAAAGGGCTATCTGGAGGGCAGTTCCATGGCGGGTACCTTCAACCTCTTGAGGGCCAACGATCTGATCTGGTCTTTCTACATCAACAACTACCTCTTGGGCAATCAGCCGAAGCCCTTCGACCTGCTGTTCTGGAATTCGGATTCCACACGCATGCCTGCCAGGATGCATCGCTGGTATCTGCAGAAATTCTATATCGACAACCAGCTCAAGGAGCCCGGCGGTATCGAAATCAACGACGTGCCGATTGATCTGGGCCGCATTGAAGTACCGGCCTGTTTTGTCTCCACGATCGACGACCATATTGCACCTTGGAAATCGACCTACGCGGGGGTGCACCTGTTGGCTGGACCCGTCAAGTTCATCCTGGGCGGTTCCGGCCATATTGCCGGCATCGTCAATCCCCCCTCAAGAGGAAAATACGGTTATCGAGTGACCAATCGCCCCCCCAAGGATCCGGAAAGATGGTTTCAAAATGCCCCCGTTCAGGCAGGATCCTGGTGGGAAGAATGGCAACGCTGGATCAGCCGAAAGGCGGGCCGCAAGGTGCTTCCCAGACAACCCGGAGACGGGGGGTTGAAAGCGATCGAAGACGCACCGGGCAGTTATGTCAAGGTACGCTTGGACCGGGAAACCTCCTCGCCCAGCCAATCCACAGACGCCAATCACTAGAATCTTACAGACCCCCAAAGGAGGATATCCCATGAGTAGAGTCGCAGTCGTGACCGGCGGCACCCGAGGCATCGGTGAAGCCATCAGTGTCAGCCTGAAAGAAGCGGGCTATCAGGTCGCCGCCAACTATGCGGGCAATGAACAGGCCGCACACACCTTCACCCAGAATACCGGTATTCCCACCTACAAGTTCGACGTCTCCGATTTCAAGGCCTGCCAGGCGGCCATTGAACATGTCGTGCAGGACCTCGGCCCCATTGAGATTCTGGTCAACAACGCCGGCATTACCCGAGACGGCACCTTGCACCGCATGAGCTTCGACCAGTGGAATGCCGTGATTCAGACCAATCTCTCTTCCTGCTTCAACATGAGCCGCCTGGTGATTGAGGGCATGCGGGAACGCGGGTTCGGCCGCATCGTCAATATCGGCTCGGTCAACGGGCAGGCCGGACAGTATGGCCAGGCGAACTATGCCGCCGCCAAGTCCGGGATCCATGGATTGACCAAGGCGCTGGCGCTGGAAGGGGCGGCCAAGGGCATTACGGTGAATGCCATCGCCCCGGGGTATGTCTTGACCGACATGGTCCGGGCGGTCCCCGAGAAGGTGCTGGAAAAAATCATCGCCACCATTCCGGTGGGCCGCCTGGGGGATCCCCAGGACATCGCCCGTTCGGTCCTGTTCCTGGTGGCAGAGGATGCCGGATTCATCACCGGTTCCACACTCAGCATCAACGGCGGACAACACATGTACTAAAGCGCCGGAAGTCGTCGAAGACCGGAGCCCCGGTGTCTTCCGGGGCTATACCGCCGATGCCAACCAGTGTCCCAGCTTCCGGTGCACGGCCTGTTGCGCCCTGGCGCTGACAATCAGGCCAATATGCCCGCCGCAGTACTGCAATTCAGAGTACCACTCCGGGGCCACATGGGCGGACAGTGCCGCCGATGAAGCCGGGGGCACGAGATGATCCCGGCCCGCAAAGATATTGAGGACCGGTCGCCGCAAGGAAGACAGGTCCACCACCTCGCCCTGCATCCCGAATGTGCCCTCCACCAGGCGATTCTGCCCATAAAGCGCCCCCATGAACTGTGCAAAGGCCCGGCCGGGCTGATCTGGACAGTCATGCGCCCATTGATCCACCCGCAACGCGAAGTCGAACTCGGCATCGGCCCCCAGTTGATCAATCTGCCGAATGTGCCTTTGAAGGTCATTGAACGGACGAACCCAGCGAAACATCAGCGTAATCAACCCTCCGGGAATATTGATCGGATTGGCTACCAACCGGTCGAAGTCAATGTGCCGTGACCAGTGCCGAATCAGACTGTCACCGGCATGAAAGTCGACCGGGGTCACCATCAGAGCAAGTTTCCTCACTCGCTGGGGTCGAAGACAGGCATGACACAAGGCGAAAGTGCCGCCTTGACAGATTCCCACCAGATTGATTCGTCCCGAGCCCGTCTCCCTGAAGACACAGTCCAAGGCATCGCCAATCGCATCCATCACATACACCGACAGATCATTGTTCCGGTCCGCTTCCTGGACCGGGAGCCAGTCCATCAGATACACCCGATTGCCCGTTTCAATCAGGCGACGCACCAGGGAATGATCCGCCTCCAGATCGACCACCGCGGGTCGGTTGACATGGGAATAGACAATCAATACCGGCAAGGCCTTGGCATCCGTGACTTGCGTAAATTCGCGCACCTCCACCGGACCTTGGCGAAACAGTATCCGGTTGGGGGTACACCAGCCTTGGTCGACTTGGCTTTGTGATAATCGTTGGTGGAAAGACTGGTACTGTTTTTTGAAGCGTTCGATCTCCAGGGCTGGTCCCGGGTGGCCCCCCGGACTCATTTGGCCGTTCCGGCGGTGGCCGGAAGGAGGCCATCATTCACGACTCGGCCGATGATCTGGGAAAAGGTCTCGGTGTGCACCAGATGTTGCCAATCGCGGTCACAGGCCGTGATCCAAGCCTGGAAGAATGAGGGAAAGTCCGGCGGCCGTTGCGGGTCGGACAGGAACATCTCAACCAGAGACTGCATGGATGCCCCCACCCGACTGAAAGCCTGAGCTTGCCATGCCTGAATTTCGGCGTCCAATCCTGACAATGCGGCCAGTGGGGGGACACCCCCAATGGTGCCGGCGACCGCCAGATGCTGCCCGAAGATCTGCTGCCAGAGATCCGTCAACCGGGTCTGCAACTCGGTGTGTTCCGACCAGACAGCTGGCCGCCCCTGGAGTTCGACCAGGCGGGTATAACACTCCCCCAAGCTCACATAACAAGCCCCGGAGAACAGGTATTTCTGAAAGGGTCCCGGTTCGGCCGGATGAAGGCTCATGGCAAATGGTCGGCAGAAGCCGTGACAGGCCGGATGATCATGGCGGGGAGGGGTTCGCCCCAGTCACCGCCTCCGAGCCCATCACGGACCGGGCATGGGTAGGCCGAGTCATTCCACCTCATCGCTGACGCGCCTGTTGATCAAAAAATGAAGCCGTCCGAGGCAATTCCGGCCGGTCCATGTCAAAGGCCATCGACCGGATCCGCCCCCGGCACTGGCCCGCCACCAACAGACCTTCCAGTCGACTCGGCATAGGATTCGAAGACAACGGCACGGCATCATCCGATGAATAGACGCAGATAAACAACGTTCGGGGAGTGCTGGAGCGGTTGTCAGACGAGCCATGCAACAGCCGGGTGTGCATGAAGCAGACCGAACCGGCGGATCCGGTACAGGTCATCGCCTTGTTTTCGCAATCCGCCGCAACGGGGTCTGCAATGGCACCGGTAAAGACCCCATCGTGCCACAGACTGTGGAGCACGCCCCGATGAGACCCCGGCAGCACCTTCAGGGGGCCATTGTCGACGGTGACATCATCCACGAATATCAAGGCGGTGACCACATCATCATTACTGTGTGGGGTAAAGCTGAAGTCCTGGTGCCATTTGACCGTAGTGGCACTCCCGGGCAGTTTGGAATTGATCTTGCTGTGATGAAACCGAACGTCTGGCCCAATGAGCTCGGCGATGATCCGGGGCACTCGACCCTCGGACATCACTTGCCGATAACAGTCGGATATCTCGACCGGAGCATTCACTCTGCGCAGTGCCGGGGCATCTGGCGTATGGCCAAGCTCCAGGTCAAATCGCGGTTGACCATTGACGGTGGAGCCCCAAGGGGTCGCATGATGTCGACTTTCCTCCACCCAGGCCAGAAATCGGGCCTGGATTTTCCCCAGCAAGGCCGGAGGGACCGCCCCTTCGACCACCAGATAACCGTGTTCTTTGAAAAAAGCCTTGTCGACGGACTGGAACATGAACCTACTCTCCGCAACTTCCACTTCTCGAAATGTCGTTGATCGCACCCTGCGTCAACGGTCGGCAGGACCGAGGCGAAGTTCCCAATCATCCGATCCGGATGCCGGGCTGAATCGCCCCATCAGAACAGGGCCATCTGCCGACTCAATACGGCATCGAATCCCAGTCCGATGAACGGCAAGACCGCATCGGCAATCGGTTTCAATTGCCGGTCCACATAATGATCGTAATCCAACGGATGTTGGCGATGTTCCAGGGGCTCGGGTCCCGCCACGGTGATAATATAGCGGATCCACCCCCCGTTTTGATAGCGAAGGCGCTTGCCCTGGGACCGGTTGTGCTCATCAGCCAACCGGGCCGCCCGCACATGGGGCGGCACATTATGCTCATAATCCGACAGATGGCGCCGCAATCGCTTTCGGTACACCAGATCCTCATCATGTTGACCAGCCAGCACGGCGGCCACCGTCTGGCGAATCAGTTCGGTGGGATCACGATCGTGGAACACATGGTCATAAAGGGCCTCCTGAAAGTTCCTGGCCAACCGGGTCCAATCCGTTCGCACATTCTCCAGCCCCTTGAAAACGACTCGGTCGGGGGTGCCGGTGTCTCCCTCGATCAGACCGGCATAGCGCTTCTTGCTGCCCGCATCCGAACCGCGTACCGTGGGCATCAGGAACCGGCGGAAAAAAGTCTCGAACTCCAACTCCAGCAAACTGTCGAGAGCGAACTCATCCCGAATATGGCGCTGCCACCAGTCGGTGATACGAGTAGACAGCTCCTCGCCGATGGCGCGACACTGCCGGGAGGACAGAGTGTCATCCAGGGCGACAAACAGGGAATCCGTATCGCCGTAGATCACCTGGTATCCCTGTTCGCCAATCCACTGACTGGTGGATTGCAGGATTTCGTGTCCGCGCAGCGTGATGGAACTGGCCAGTCTGGCATCGTAGAACCGACAGCCCCCGGAACCCAGCACGCCATAGAATGAGTTCATCAGAATCTTGATCGCCTGGGAGCGAGGGCGATCCTGGTCCCGCTTGGCCTGATCCCGCTGACGCCACAGGTCGGTGATGATGTCGGGCAGAAAATGGCGGGTACGGTGAAACCGGGCCCCGAGAAACCCGGCGATGGCGTCCTTGGGATGCTGCAATCCCTCCACCAGGCCCATGGGGTCAATGCGGAAGGTCCGGATGATGGACGGGTACAGGCTTTTGAAATCCAGTACCAGCACATTGTAGTAAAGCCCGGGTTTGGAATCCATCACATACCCGCCGGGACTCGCGAGACCCCCCTCTGCCGGAAGATTGGGCGCCACGTAGCCGCCGCGATGGAGTCGGGGCAAATACAGGTTGGTGAATGCGGCCACCGAGCCCCCGGTCTTGTCCAGTTCCAGCCCCGTCAACTGGCTGCGCAGTTCCAGGTAATCCATGATGTTGGTGGCCTGGAAAATATCCAGCACCAAACGGCAATCCTCCACATTGTAGGCCACCAGCGCCGGCTTGTCGTGATGAAAATTATGGCGGATTTCGGCAAACAGGTCATCCACATCCTGTTCCACTTTCTTGCCTCTTCCCAAGAGCTCCCGCGACACGTTCTCCAGGGAAAAACTGGAAAACTGCCAGGTCGCGGACCGCAGGGCCTCGATGCCGTCCACAGCCACTCGACCCGGCATGGACACCCACCCCTTGTCCGAACGGCCACCGGTGCTGCGCCACTGAACCAGATCTCCGCCTCGCCCGAAACGCATGGCAATGTCATGGTGTCGGGCCCGCTGCAGGATGATCCGCAGGTCAAAGTTCACCAGATTCCAGCCCACAATCAAATCAGGGTCCACCTCGACGATCCGCTCCACCAGCCGTGCCAGCAAGACCGCCTCGTCCCGACACCAGATCACTCGCGTATGAGGACAGGGCTCTTCGTCACCGATCACCAGAACCTCCCCCTCCCCCAACCCCTCTCCGGCCAGACCGACAGACCATAAACTACCGTCCAGGTCACACTCGATATCCAGTGACAACAACCGGAGTCTCGGTCGGTAGTCCGCGGGTTTCAGCCGACAGTCCTGCACTTCACGATATCCGTTTTTTGGCACCAGTCGTCCGGTAAAGGACAGACCACCCCGGACAAATCGCTCCATCAGATAGCGGTCGTGGAGGCGGATGTCGCCTTCAAACACCTCGATTCGCGCCTCCTGCAACCTTTCCAGCGCAAGGTGACGGCTCTGGATGGTCTTCGTGTAGACCGCACAGACCGGGTGCCCCGAGAAGGTTTTCAGGTCCAATGGCTCCACACAAACCGTATCACCCAGAGCGTTCAGGACCTCCCGACTGCGCATCATCTCGTCCGCCGGGACAAAACAGACGGTCCGCTCCCCGTTGACCCGGAGTCTGACGGGTCCATCATCGGTGGCGACCCAGTATTCGATCTGTGTGCTCCCGTTCCGGTCGCGGCTGGAACGAGTCAGGAGGAATCCTTGTTCAATCAATTCATGCACAATATTCAAAAAATGAGTATTCTCCGACCCAGCCGGGCCGCAGTTTTTCCTGATCCGATTGCCACCATGGTGCCCACGACACATCCCCAGTTCACGTTATCCACCGCCCAGACGAAGGAATTCCACCAAAACGGTGTGACGCTCGTCGAAGGGCTGGTAAGCGCCGAAGAGGTGGACTCACTGCGACACCGCTTCGATTGTCTGTTTCGCGGAGAATTCGAGAATGGTACCATGCCTGACGAGGTGAACTGGCAGGCCGGAAAATCGGACCCGAGTCTCGCCCGTCAGATCTGCAATGGGTGGCGCGCCGACCGGACCGTGGCGCGGACGGTCCTACGAGAAGATATTGCCTGTGCGGTGGCGGGACTCATGGGATGGCCTGGTACCCGAATCATGCAGGACAATGTGATCTACAAGCCCGTGGGGGCCCGGTCATTCAACTACCATCAGGACAATGCCTATCTGCAATGGCTTGAACCGGGCGAAATCTGTACGGTCTGGATTGCCCTGGATGATATCGAGGCCAGGAACGGAACCATGGAATTGATCCCCGGTTCCCATCTCTGGGGCCTGTCGGAACCGGAGGGCACCTTTCATGCCCCCGAGGATTACCGGGCCCCCATGAAACAGCGGGCCCAATCCATCGGGGTGGAACCGGACATTCTGTATGTAGCCGTGCCCAGGGGAGACGGTTCCATTCACCATGGCAATATCTGGCACGGCTCGGGACCCAACCTGGGCCATGCGCCCCGACGCAGTCTGGTGATCCATGCCATGCCTGCCGATGTCCGGTATCGTCGCGAGGGGTTTGCCCAAGGCACCGGTCCGATCTATTCCCGCTATGCCCAACTGGATTCCGATCACATGGATGAGAGCTATTTTCCGATCGTCTGGCATCGAAGTGGTTATCGAACCGCGGGTCTGGACCGGTATGTCCGAGGAGCACAATGAGTCTGCTAGGTGATCTCTGGCCGGGTATTCGGGATGCCGGCTGGCATCCTTCCGCCCTGAAAAAACGTCTTTTCGGCACCCACCGACATGACCTGAGCACCTTGTGCCGGATGATGATGGAATCGGATGGCGATTATTCCAGCTTGATTATTGCCGAACAGATTCTCGACACCTATGCGCGGCTTGACGAGACCGAGAAACTCGAATTTTTCAATGGCCTTAACCAGGATTACGATCTGGACCCGGTCGAGGTGATCGCTCTGGCGCGAAAATATGCCGAAGATCCCACATCCGACACATTCCGGGCACTGACCCGGGCCGCAGAGCCCAGCCGACAGGAACTCTTCCGGCGTCTGAATTTGATGTCCGGCGGCACCCGTCACCTGGTCCGGATGCGCGAAGACCTGCTGGCCCTGGTCAAACGGCAACCAGATCTCGAACGGCTGGACCTGGATTTTCGCCACCTGCTGTCTTCCTGGTTCAATCGGGGGTTCCTCGTGCTGCGACCGGTGAACTGGGCTTCACCGGCACACATTCTGGACAAGATCATTGCCTATGAAGCGGTGCATGAAATCCGCAGTTGGGATGAGTTGCGTCGACGTCTGGAACCGACAGACCGCCACTGTTACGCCTTTTTCCATCCGGTGATGGAAGATGAACCGCTGGTGTTCGTGGAGGTGGCCCTGATGATGGACATGCCCTCACGCATCGACGAGATTCTGGACCACGAACGAAAGCCCGTGGTGCCCGAAGAGGCGACCCATGCCGTGTTTTACTCGATTTCCAACTGCCACCGGGGACTGGCCGGCATTTCCTTCGGCAACTTCCTGATCAAGCAGGTGGCCGTCCACCTCCAGCGACACTATCCGTCCCTGAAGTCTTTCGTCACCATTTCTCCAGCCCCCGGTTTCCGGTCCTGGCTGCACACCCAAAAGGCAGCCCGTCTCAAACAACCCAAGGCGGCAATCACTGAATCATCGAAATCACTGCTCCCATGGGCGGCCCGTTATTTCCTGCAAGGCAAGCTGCCCACTGGCGAGCCACTGGATCCGGTGGCCCGATTTCACCTCAAGAACGGAGCCCGGCTCGAACGGCTAAATGCGAATGCCGATGACTCGCCGAATGGCATGAAGCAGTCGTGGGGACTGATGGTGAACTATGTGTACGACCTGGGACGGGTGGAGGAAAATCACGAGCACTATATGAAGAATCACAAGGTGACCTGCAGTACCCAAGTCCGTAAATGGCTCTCTTCTACCTGAACCCGCCGATGCCCAACACAACATGACCAACTACCTGATTGACCGGCTTCTCACCCCGCTCTGTGATTCGGAGAAGACGCTCTTGCTCCTGCCGGATGGCACTACGGTGAGTTATCATGCGTTTGGTGTCCGGGTCAACCAGATCGCCCAGCTACTCACCAGCCGGGGGATGGCGCCTGGAGACCGCGTGGTCGCCCAAGTGTCGAAGAGCTGGACCGCTCTCGCCTTGTACCTAGGCACCATCAAGGCAGGCGGCATCTACCTGCCGCTGAATCCAGCCTATACCGCTGACGAAGTCGGCTATTTTGTCGAGAACGCCGAGCCCCGCTTGGTGGTTTGTCCACCTGACCAGGCATCCCGGTTTCGGGCCATGATGGAATCCATCAGTTCGAAGTCGGTCGACCGGGCCATTCTCACCCTGGATGCCCATGGGGAAGGCCAGCTGACGGAAGCGGCCCGGCGCTACGATGACCACTTTGCGGCCGTGTCCCGGTCGGCGGCCGACCTCGCCGCCATCTTGTACACCTCCGGCACGACAGGCCGTTCCAAAGGGGCGATGCTGACCCATGAGAACCTCTGGTCAAATGCCGCTGTACTCACCGACTGCTGGCAATTCACGCCGAACGATGTGCTACTGCACGCCCTGCCGATCTTTCATACCCATGGCCTGTTCGTGGCCACCCATGTCTTGATGGCCAGTGGCGGCCGTATGATCTTTCTGCCCAGATTCCAGATTGATGATGTGATCCACTGGCTCCCGAAAGCCACTTGCATGATGGGGGTACCCACCTTTTATACCCGCCTGCTAAGCGACCCCCGACTGGACCATGATTTCGTCCACCATATCCGTCTTTTCGTGTCCGGCAGTGCGCCCCTGCTCACGGAAACGCACTTGGCCTTTCAACAACGCACCGGGCACCGGATTCTTGAACGCTATGGCATGACGGAAACCGGCATGAACACCTCCAACCCCTATCAAGGTGAGCGACGGGCCGGTACGGTGGGGACAGCCCTGCCCGGTATCACTCTCCGGGTGTCGGATTCGGACGGTAATGCGTCCCGACCTGGCCAGGGCATCGGCTCGGTGCAGGTCAAGGGACCCAATGTATTCGTCGGCTACTGGCGCATGCCGGAAAAGACCCGGGAAGAGTTCACGGATGACGGGTTTTTTGTTACCGGCGATATCGGCACCTTGAGCGAAGATGGCTACCTGACCATTGTCGGACGCAGCAAGGATCTGATCATCAGCGGCGGCTACAATGTCTATCCGAAGGAAATCGAGAGGATCCTGGACACCCTGCCCGGAGTTGATGAATCGGCCGTGATCGGTGTCCCCCATCCAGATTTCGGGGAAGGCGTGGTCGCCGTGTTGACGGGCGATTCTCCCCCGAATGAATCCACGGTACACGCTCTGGTCTCGACGCGACTGGCCCGCTTCAAACAACCGAAGAAGGTGTTTTATCTGGCTGAACTGCCCCGCAACAGTATGGGTAAGGTACAGAAAAACCAGCTTCGGGAGCAATTTGCCGAGGCTTTCTCCCACTTCGAAAAGACCACCACGGCATGAGGAGCCAGCATGCCGGCGCCCTGCCGTCTAGACCGGCGCAATCAGGTAAATGGGGCTTGACCAGGCCAGGTGGCCATCTTCGGTGGTGACCCGAACATACAGCGGGTTATCTTGATGAGGGTGCAGTTCGATGTCCCGTTCAAGGCAAGCTTTGCGGACCGGATTGTGATCGGGCAGACGAAACACCCGGATACGACGGTCGATCCCGCCGTTTTCATAGACCCGATCCTCTCGACCGATCTCACATACGGGAATTTCCGTCTTGATCAAGGCGGTGTCCAGAACCAGGGTGCCGTCCTGGGGCTGTTCGAGGACCGCCTCGAACCCGCCAAATCCTCCGGTGGTCAGGGCGGTCCACTCGACCCGCTGATCTCCTGATAGCTCGAAACGCTTGTCGAGGTTATATCGATTGATCGGTTGAACGGAGCGGAACCGGTTACCACGTAGTTGGGCGCAGCCGTCCCAGATGGTTTCCCGGCCGCGGCCCCGATATTCCGAACCCTCCCAGATGACGCGGATCCGATCCCCCGTCTCGTTTTCCTGAAACGGCCGCCAGGTTTCCAGGGGATCAAGGCCATTACGAATCTCAATCCGCTCGATCGGGCTGCTGGCGACCACCTCAATATGGAAGGTAACCTGACTTTCTTCGGTTCCCACAATGTCTCCCATCATCGCCTGCCGAGTGTCGGCATACCGGGTGTTGCCCCAAAGAGGGTCCTCGGAGTACAGTCGGCCGGGAGCTTGCAGGACCACGCGGGTATCCAGTATCAGGCGCTGGCCGGTGGTCCCATAATGGTGCCGTTTGCGCAATGCCTCCATGATCCCGGACCGAGTCAGCTCCGTGGCCAGCATGCAGGTCAATCCTCCGTAGGCGCCGAACTTGGTGGCCCCGGGATGGGATGCCCCCGGACGCCCCTTGTGACCATCCGAGTTGGACAAGATGCCCACCCGATATCCCTGCTCGAAGGCATCACGCACCAGCCACTCAAACGTACCCCAGGCCGAGTGAATTTCAACGCCGCGCTCCAGCCGTTGATCATGGGCCACCTTGATATCGGCATAGCGTCCGCCGATATGGGCGAACACCACACAATCCTCCTCCTTGAGCTTCTCAAATAATGCGCTGGCAGAGTGAGCGTCGGAATCGGCGTCAGAGAGATCCTCGACCAGCGCATGAGACGAACGATGGATCGGTCGCCCTTCCTGCATCATGAGGACATTGCGGTCCCCGCCCAGCCCAGTATTCCCGGACCACTCCCAGCCGGGAAACACCACAAACCGATGATCCTGGTCGAACTCCCTGGACAGTTCATTGAGATGCTCCCAGAAAGATGTCGTGATCTGAAAGTCATTGCCTTGGTGGGCACAGACATCCAGGAACGCCCTGTCCCGGGCGAAGGTATAGAAATCCCTGGCCGAATTGGTGCCAATGGTCTCTTCCGACTGGCCATGCAGATCCCCCCAAAAAGGTCTCATGGCCATTTCCCCGGCAATTCGATTGGGATTGGTCTCACACACCAGTTGCCCATCGACTCCCCACAACGAAATGGTGAGGTCACCGACTTGATGCGCCCGCAACCCCTCAATCATGGTGGCATATTCACCCCTGTGAAGAGTGACCTCACTTGGCAACCCGTCGACAGCCTGGGAGGGCTTCAGGCGAAACGTGGCATCGCAACGGTCAGAGGGATTGCCCCAGCGATCCTCTCCCTTGATGGCCAGCCGGAACATCTCTCCCACACCGACGGAGGTGGGCATGACCGCCTGGTAGCGTACCGGTGGTCCCGGGACGATCGCAACCCAAGGCGATTTCGGCAATTCCACATAGTGATAGGTGGCCATGGCGTCCACCAGCACGCGGAACTCAAACGTATGCTCGCAAAAGGTCTGCAGACGGATGCCCGGTGACCCCCAGCGTCGGTCACCGAAACGAACGACAATCTGATCTCCTTCGCGAAGGAACCCACGCATCACCTGAATGTAGATCACCTTGTCCCAGGGACGGATGTTCCTTTTGGGAAAATATTCCACTTGGAGGACCGCTCCGTTGCTGGCTTCCACGGTGGTGTATCCCGGTGCGGCGGGATCCTCAAACTGAGGACGCGCCATGTCCGAGGCAAAGCGATGCGCGATCTTGATCGAACCGGTATCATCAATCCCAAAATACCCGGCGGTATAGACCACGGTGAATTCCTGGAAAGAGCCTGCCTCGAAACAGCCAGTAGGCGACACCGAAGCGCTGCCCATCTTATGGGGCAGATAGGTGGAATGGGGCATGTCAGGGATACTGGAAAAAAGGACGATGGGCAATATGGCATACCCGGCAAATCGGATTCAAGACACCCTCCTGGCCGCTCATTCCGCCGATTTTCGTGCCGGTTTCCTTCGGTCAATGGAGCCGATCAGTGGGATTCAGTACCAAGTGTCCGGCAATTCCCGTTTTCTTTGGGCCAGAAACTCATCCAAGGCTTCCTTGACCGCCCCCTCCATAGAAGGTGCCTCATAAGTGGCCAGAATGTCATTCCAGCGCTCAAAGGCCCGACGGGCCGTATCCCGAGCCCCGGCACTTTCCCATTGCTCAAAACTGTCACTATCTGAAAGCGAGGATTCAAAAAAGGCGGTCTCGTAATTTCTCATGGTATGTCCGCATCCCAGGAAATGACCCGCCGGGCTGACCTCCGAGTACGCATCGCGAGCCAGGGCATTTTCATCCAGGCGCATTCCATCCAGAAAAACCTGATAGGCGCTCAGTCGATCCGCATCCATGATCAGCTTTTCATAGCCGGTCACCAGGCCGCCTTCCAACCAGCCCGCTGCTTGCAGCACAAAATTGGCGCCGCCGAGAATCGTCGATAACATTGAATCGGCACTTTCCGCCGCCGCCTGCGCATCCGGCAACTTGGAGGCCGTCAGTGAACCACCACAACGCAGGGGCAGCTTCAGTCGACGGGCCAGTTGACCAATCACCAAATTGGACATCACCGGCTCCGGCATGCCGAAAGTCGGTGCGCCACTGCGAAGATTCATGGAAGACAGGAAGTTTCCGAGCACGAACGGTGCTCCCGGACGGATGATCTGGGTGAATGCGCACACCATCATGGCCTCGGCGAGAGCCTGTGCAATCGAGGCGGCGGTGGTGACCGGTCCCATGGCACCACTGAGGATGAACGGCACCGCCACCAGACCCTGCCCGGCCCCACAATAGACTCTGGCGGCCTCGGTCACGACCTTATCCACCATCAGCGGTGAGTTGGTGTTGACATTTCCCATAATCACGCAGTGCTGCTGCACGAAGGCCTCACCAAACACCACCCGCATCATATCCACGGAATCCTGCGCACGCGACATTTCCGTGATGGCCCCCAGAAAGGGTTTGTCACTGTAGACCAGGTGGTTGTAGACCATATCCAGATGCCGCTTGGAAACCGGCACATCGCACGGTTCACAGACCACGAGCCCCATGTGATGCAACGCGGGCATGGACCAGGCCAGCTTGACCAGGTTGACATGATCCTGAAGGGTGCCATAGCGGCGACCCCCCTCCAGATCCCGGACGAATGGGGGACCATAAACGGGCGCGAAGACCTGGTGAATACCCCCAATGACCACACTGTGCGCCGGATTTCGTGCGTGCTGGGTGAATTCCGCTGGCGCAGTGCCACACAGTGACCGGATCAATTCCGCGGATGAGCGGACGCACGACCCATCGACCTCCGCCCCAGCTTCCCTCCACAGGCGCAGGGCGTCCGGATCACCCCGAAATTCGATGCCGATTTCCTCGATCAACCAGTCCGCTTGACGTTCCAGACGGACGAGTCCCTCCTCATCCAGAAATTCGTAAAAGGGAATGCGTCGTGAAATATAGGGCGATGCCGTTGGGGCAACACGCTCTGGGCGCAACCCTCGGCCACCTTTGTTTCTTCGCCGGGTTGTTCCAACTGGCGACATGGGACTGCTCCGTTGCACAAGCATGGGACATGGGTCGGGTCGGATCAGAGCGACCAATCCAACCGCCCCCACGCCCTGACCTTTTCGATTTGCAAGCTAGCGACCCCGAACAGACCGGCAGACAAATGCAATCACGAGTTGAAAAAATCCGGCTTTACCCGACGATCAACGGTTCAGACAGAATGACGCAAGGGACCCAGAGTATCGACAAAATACTCGTCGTTGAAAAATTCATCATCTTCCCACCCTTGATCACGAAACCACTTGCGCTCCAGATAGGCATCCAGTCGACGCCGGGTCTCCATCTTGCAGGGACTACTTGAATGCATGGGGGGAGAGGGAGTGTCCTCTTGCACGATTTCTTCCGTTCCATCTTCTTCCGGGAATTCAAGATCCGTGTGGGCACCGGAACCTTCATCATCGTTGTACAGATCAGACTCTTCGTCCATCAGGGAGTCATCTTTCTCATTACTTATCATGGCTGATATAGAAAACGATAACCTGAGACTGAATTATCAGCAGAATAGGAGAAATCGCAACCTAAATTTCTTGTAATGTTTCTCTTTTTCAGTCAGAATTTCTTATGATTAATGAATTTCTGAAAAGAGACTTTGGCTGGTCAACAAGTCGCACTGAATGGTGGGATGGATAGTTTATCCCAACCAAAAACCCCATTCGACAGGGATATAATATGCTGAATTTATGATATAATATGGAGATACTTCTTTTTTATCAGAACGATTTTCATTCGGCACAATCTCTGGGAGAATCAACCCAGATCCGATGAAAACGATCAAAAACCATAATATTATCTGATGATTTTATTCACAGAACTTATTCCAGTCGAGTCGACCGATGGATCATTTTTCCCCAGTATGACCCCAATCGAACCAGACCAACGTCAAGGTCAAGATCGCCCTCGGGACGGGCCTTTGTCCGGCTGGTCTGATTGTTCGAAAGCGGCTGGAACACCTGACCCGCTAGCCCAGATAGGGGCATGGGCTCATGGGCCGGGTTGAGATTCAACGGGCGTGGAGTGGAGATATCACGTCATCCGTCAACACATAGATTTCGGTGACCGCATCGCTGGGATGGGCCTTGATCCACTTCATGGAATCCTTTCCAGCCTGGCCTGGATCGGGACACACATGCTCGCCGAGACCCAGACCTCAACCATCTGGCCGCCCAGTCACATCCCCCGATGCCTCTCCAGTCCCCGCACCTTCGACAGCAAGGCGACAATCTGCCCGACGCGGATCATTTCAATGGCTGGAAAAGTCAAGGCGGATTGGGATCCCATTCATTCCAGGAAATTCCTGATCCGGTGTGCATAGGTGTCTTCTCGCGTGAAATGAGCCAACCAGGCCTTGCCGGGCAATCCCGATAAGTCTTCAGGCATGGCTCCTTCCCGTAATGACTGCATGGTCTGGTGAACCGCAGCGTATGCCGCCAGGATGGGCTGGTGGCCTTGCAGGCATATCCGGACACCGCAGGAGGCGAGATGATGACGATCCATCATCTTCCCACTGATCCCACCCAGAATCAGGGGTAATTTGGCCACTCGGGCCAATGCCTCAAGCTGTCCCGTCTCCTGCACGCCCACTAGGAACAAGGCATCGACCCCCAGATCTTGATAGGCACACACTCGTTTGACGGCATCGTCCAACCCACTCAAGGAGACCGCGCTGGTACGAGCCGCAATCACCAGATCATGAGACTGGCGCGCCGCTACCGCCGACTTCATCTTGCCAATCCCTTCTTCCAGAGAAACCAGGGATGGGCTTTCACCCCGACCGAACGAACGGGGCAGTTCGGTATCTTCAATGGACAACCCGGCGACCCCGGCATTCTCCAACTCTTCGACGGTACGCATCACGTTGAGCGCATTTCCGTATCCGTGATCGGCATCCACCAACACCGGCAGTGGGGACCCTCGACAGATGCGATGGGTCTGCGCGGACAATTCACTCAGAGTCAGCACCATATGATCTGGGTCACCCAGCACGGTCATGGACGCCACCGAACCGGCAAACATCCCACATTCGAAACCCAGACTGGCGGCGATTCGAGCAGATACCGGATCAAATACCGAGGCGGGATAGACGCAGGATCGGCCAGTGAGAAGATTCCGGAAGTTCTGCCGTCTTTCGAGCCAACGCACTGACCGAATCTCCTGTCAGACCAACGGCGGACGGTTCGTCATGATCGACGGGCGAAGCCGCCTGCACCCCGACGAACCAAGGTACAAACGACCAGACCAAGGTGGGCTCTCCCTCGGAAGATACCCAGCGATAGCCCATGGTGCCCGACTAGGAACTCCCATCTTTTCGGACCATTTTCCAGCCGGTGATCATCGGCTTGATCAGATTCTCCCGCTTCCAGACCAGATAGAACCCGATCGCCGCCACATGCAATCCCACCAGCCACAGGAGGAAGCGGGCATTGATATGGTGGATTTCCCCCAACAAACCGCGTGTTCCAGCGGACACCAGCCCGGCCAGAGGGCCCTCTGTGAACAAGCCGTCATCTTCCGAAAACAGACCGGTCATCACCTGCAAGGTCAGCGATAACAGGATCAGGATCACGGACAAAGCGCCCACAGGGTTGTGGCCAGGCATGCCACTCGGTGAACGCCTGAACATACCACGCAGGTAGTTCATCAAGGTAGCGGGAGTCACCCACAGTGCACGAAATCGAACCGGAGGAGGTCCGATCATCCCCCAGACGATTCTGATGAACAAAAGCCCGCCTGTCGCATAGCCCAGGTAGATATGATAGTTGATGGTCTCAAAATCCCGGTACTGGCCCAGCAACCAGCCGACCGAGACCACGATGACCAGGGTCCAATGCCAGATTCTGATCAGTGGATCCCAGACTTTTTGCGGGACCAGTTCACTTGACATCGCTGCAAGATGGAGTCATGTCGCAGGAACCTGGCCGTCTCGGGTGCGCCAGGGTTCCGTGATGCATCGGGAAGGGCTTTCAGGCAGGCGGCTCACACCTAGAAGTTCTTGTGGCGATAATCATCATGGCAACCCTTGCACGACTGCCCCACACTCCTGACCGCATCGCGCAAACTATCGAGTCCGTCACCTGCCACCAAAGAGATCTCAAGCGCAGCATCCTTCATTGCCTGGGATTTGTCAGCCACCTCAGGCCCGGATTCCCAGATGACTGCTCTGGCCCGGGTTTTTCCCTCACGCGCACTCTGGTGCGAGTCTGGCGGCCACATTCTGGCTTGACTCAGGTTCACCACTATACTCAGGTTCTCCGCCAGTGATGCCGCAAGTGCGGCATCATATTCCATGTCGCCTTTTGCCATTGCAAACAAGGGGCCGGCATAGTGGCTATACAGTTGCATGGCTCCACGCCGTGCCTTGATGGCCTTGTCGATCGCATCCTCCGCATGGGATGCAGGAATTGACGTCAGCATGACTGCACAGATCAAGACAGCACCTGACAGGAATTTTATGACTGGATTCACAATGATGCTCCGGTTGGGTTGACCAAATTCAATAAAGACATTTTCAATACTATCAGAATCAGATCAGAATGATAGCGATTGTGCGTCGGCGTATTGGGAGAGCCAATCCTTGACAGCAGGTCGCATGAAGCTCATCGTCGACGGATGTCGAGAACCGGGTACGGGTGGATAGAAAATAGATTGGCATAAATGACTGAATTTAAATAAAAAATATTCGCCATCAGCATATGGCAAGCGGGAATGAATGACAATCTACGCATCCGCTCCATGCCCTGTCGGTAGCGGAGCCCGTTTCCGACCGGATACTCTCCGGGATCACCCCCCTTCTCTGCAGACCCGTGATCTGACGGGTTGGCACGGTCGTAACACCGCGCATCTGTACGGTCCTGTTCCCTGGCAGAACCGCATCCCATCGACCGGCCTGTGCAAGATGCTTGGTAGCGTGGCATGTGATAACCGGTTGGTGCAGCCACCGGCAGGTTCACTGCATTCAGCGATTCTGGCTGTCGGGACCGTAGGATTGCCAATATCGGTTCGACAACTCCTGTGCCTCAGCAATCGACTTTGGGGTCATGGTCTCTTTGATTGTCTCCCGGGCATCCCTGGCCTGTTCAACCCCCTGAGCGGCTGCGACGTTAATCCAGGCATAGGCCATGATTGAATTTTCCGGAACCCCTTCCCCGTCGGCATACATCAGCCCAAGCATGAATTGCGCTAGGGCAAGTCCCTGCTGGGCGGCCAACGTGAACCAGCGCACCGCCTCGGCATCGTCTTCGGGAACCCCTTGCCCGTCGGCATACATCAACCCAAGATTGAATTGCGCTAGGGCAAGTCCCTGCTGGGCGGCCAAGGTGTACCAGCGCACTGCCTCGACATCGTCTTCCGGAACCCCTCGCCCGGTGGCATACATCACCCCAAGATTGGATTGCGCTAGGGCATGTCCCTGCTCGGCGGCCAAGGTGAACCAGCGCACCGCCTCGGCATTATCTTCCGGAACTCCTTCCCCATTGGCATACATCAACCCAAGATTGAATTGCGCCCAGGCATTTCCCTGCTGGGCGGCCAAGGTGTACCAGCGCACTGCCTCGACATCGTCTTCCGGAACCCCTCGCCCGGTGGCATACATCACCCCAAGATTGGATTGCGCCTCGGCAAGTCCCTGCTGGGCGGCCAACGTGAACCAGCGCACCGCCTCGGCATTATCTTCCGGAACTCCTTCCCCATTGGCATACCTCACCCCAAGATTGAATTGCGCGGCGGCATCTCCCTGCTGGGCGCGTTCCAAAAGATTTTCCAAGAATCCGGATTCTTCTGCAGTCGAATTCGGACCGGTGGATTGTGCCTGAACCGTTGACAATGACACTGCCAGCAAGGCAACCCAAATGATGTGACGCCGCATGAAAACCAACGATCGTACAGTGATGTATGAAAAAACCCAGTCCCCCATATGTATGTGAGCTGCCCCGGTTTGTCGGATCAATGCTGTCTTGAAGGCCCTTGCCACATTTCCCGGCCAACTGGCTTTCGCCTGGCCGGAGGCGGTTGCCAGCAGGGCAGTGGAGCTGGCCATGGTGGGATCGTCAGTCCACGGCCACACGATTTCCCCAGCACCGTCCCTATCCCCTTGGCAACGACTATATCCAACCTTCACCATGGTTTTCAAGCGACACATTCACCGGCAAGGGAAGACCCGAACGGCCCATTCACGAAACAGCGCAGTCGACGGGTTGCCGTTCTGGATGGCCGTCCGCCTTGATCGGGGCGACCCGCCGGGCTATCTAGGCCCGTCGGTCCGCCGATACCAGCCCATGGCGACCGAGGGTGATCCTTCGGGACTGGTCCTTCGACCGCGTCTGCACGCGGTACATTTTCGCCACTCAGGGAGGTACACCTGCCCCGAAACCAACAGCCGAATGATCCCCAGGTCGGTCGGCAGAACCGGAAAAAACCGAGGCGTTTCGGGCCTGAGGGAGCATAACCGGATCTCCCTCGACGACCCCGGACGGTCTGCCTCCTCGCCAGTGAAGGGCGAGCAGGGGGGTCTTGAAAAAGGTTGCGGATGCTTGATATGGTTGTCTCAAGGCGGGGCTGCTCTGAAGTTGCTTTTCCTGACCTTGCAGGTTCTCGAACCGCGCCAGCACCTTCTCGTCACTCTGGCCAACACGATAGAATGGAACGGGAGCACACAAGAACTCGGGTGATGAAGATCATCTGTCAAGATGGACGCGAGCCACCAAGGTCCTCATGCCACGGAATGGTTTCGACCCGATCTATCCATAGATGCCCGCATCCAGTCCGGCCGCCATCGTCATGCCGAGCTCTTCACACGCATCCAGAAATTCGTGGCGAAACGGGCCCTTCATCACCAGGGTTTCTGCAATTGGCTTCCAGCGCAAGCCAGTGATGATCCTTTCCATGCTGGTCTTGGCTCCCTGGCCGTCCAGTCCCCCCTTGACATACAGCGCACATGGCATGGCCTCGGTTTTTTCCAGACAGGGATAATAGATACGCTCGAAAAAGTCCTTGATCAGACCACTCATGTAACCGAAATTTTCCGTGGTGCCAATAATCACCCCGTTCGCCATCAGCACATCCTGCGGACCGACTTCCAATGGCTCCTTCACAACCAAGTGAACATGGTCAAATGTGTCGTTCCCGGCCCCCTTTACAACCGCATCGCGCAACGCGATACAATTATCCGAAGGGCAATTGGCGACAATCAGAATGGCAGGCAAGACCCTGTTCCTTCAGTATTTCGCCACGATCAACCCACGTCGACCCAGGTCACCATCCCCCCGCTTTGATGCTCCAGCATATGACAATGTAGAAGCCACTTCCCCGGATTGTCGGCGCAGAACCTCACCGCCAGAGCTTCTCGAGGGCCAATCAATACCGTATCTCTCAGCACTGCACCGTCCCGACCCGCCCCAATCCCGGCCAACGAACCCGGCACCTCGAAATGGTGACCATGAAGATGCATCGCATGGGGCCATGCGGTGCGGTTATCGAACAAAATTTCCTGCGTGCTGCCCAAAGATGCCGACAACAAGGGTGTCCCCGACCGCCCGACGACACCGTTTTGTGCCCACACCTTCCCGCTGCGGGCCAATGTCCGCAGATCCCGCCTCTGACCTTGGTATTCCGCTTGCTGCAGGTCTCCCATCGCGCCTCCTCTCATCACCAGTGAGACACTGCCATCGGGGACGGTGGACGTGGGTGAAACCGGATTCGGGGGAAGAGCTTGCGGCGGATGCCGACGAGGCGATTTCTGGGTGCTGGACGACGGTGAAAAATGCACCAAAGGAATCAGGGTGTCCCGATGACGGAAATCCAAGGTGGCATTCGCAGCTGTGCCGAGCGGCACATCCACCACCAAATCCATTCGTTGTCCCGGCGCCAGGACCACTTCACGTTCGGTGGGTATGGGAGTGTCCAACGGCATTCCATCCAGCGCAACCACCCAGGTTTTCCATGGGGGCAACTGAAGCGGCATGACCAGGGAATTGGCCGTATTCAACAATCGGCATCGCAGTCGGGCCCCTTGGGTGACCTGCACCGTTTCACTGCCTTTGCCATTCACGGTCAACCAATTGCCAATACGACCGGCGTGGGCGATATCGTGCAGATTATCGAAGGATGGCTGGATGACCCCCTTGTCATCCAGGCGCCAGTCGTCCAATGCCAAAACCAGATCGTCGTCCACATCCGGCGGACTGGACTCCTCGACCACCAGAACCCCGTACAGCCCACGCCCAACCTGTTCGGAAGATCGTTGGTGAGCGTGATACCAGTAGGTCCCCGCATCGGGAACCCGGAAGTGATAGTGAAACGTCTGACGCGGCAGAACACTCGCCTGGGTCAGGCCCACGACCCCATCCATCGCATTATCGATCCGAATGCCATGCCAGTGAATCGCACTGCCCTCTTCCAGCTCATTGCGAAAATCAACGGCGAGTCGTTCCCCTTGCCTGACCCGAAGCAGTGGTCCCGGCACACGGCCATTGAATGACCAGGTTTCCGTATCAAATGGCAGTGTCGGATCAAGACGCTGATACCCCTTCGCGGCCGTTAGCGTATAAGACTGACCCAGTGGTTCCATGGCCTTCGAGACGATCGGAAACAGCATCCCGGCTGCGGTCCCGGCAATGAAGTGGCGGCGGGAAAGCGAATGCCCCCGCTGACCCCGAATCCAATCCCATTTTCTGTCGAGTTTCATGAAGCGGCTGGGCCAATATGGACAAAATGGAAGATAGGCACTCTGGGTTCTGGCCGACAGGGTGGTGACACTATAGCACAACGCTTTTCGGATATTGGCATGCGGGCTGGTTCAATGCCATTCGGATGCTGCAGACAAGCAAGCCGGTCCACTTCATCCCACCCCGCCAACCCATTCTCCAATTCGCCCGGCAATGTCAGTCCGGTTTCACTTGACTGACTCATTCCTTGTGCGCGGGAGACAGGCGGGAAACAACCCGTCGCAGTGCCTTTTCAGGGCTCTGCTAGATGAAAGGTGGCCACAGACTTCAGTCAGATCCTTCGATCACCCGGCCGAGTGTTTCGCGGTCGACGTCGGACTATTTCATGAAACACAGGGCAAGCCAGTGTCAGGCGATGGGGGATCCAGCGGGATGACTTCACGCTTGAGGCATGCCCTTCCAGCCGCCAAGACCATACCCACACGACAGATGGGTTCAGGAGTAGGCCGACTGACGTTTGTGATTCCACCCCCGGGTAAAGCGGTCCGCGATCATGGCAATGATGGCCATGCCAATGCCCGCGATGATCCCAATCCCAAAATCACCATCGCCGAGTCCAATATACACTTGCTGTCCCAGGCCATTGGTTCCCACCAAGGCCGCAATCACCAGCATGGCGATGGCATACATGATGGTCTGATTGAGGCCAAGCATAATGACCGGCAGGGCCAGTGGCAGCTTGACCTGGGTTAACAACTGCCAGCGCGTGCAGCCCATGCCGTTGGATACCTCAATGATATCGTCGGGGAGGTTTCTGAGACCGTGCTCCGTGTACCGAATCGCCGGCACAATGGCATATGCAATGATGGCCAGCAGCGCACTGAACTCGCCAATCTTGAAAATCATGACGAAGGGAATCAGAATCACGAACAAGGGCATGGTCTGCAGGGTGTCATTGATCGGACGCATCACTTTGGAGACCATGTCCACCTCCGAGGCAATCACGCCAATCAATCCTCCCAGCAGGAAGGAAATCAGAACCGCGATGCCACACAGATAGACCGACAGCATGGCCTGTGGCCAGACCCCCGCCAGCACCAGGGACAGCAACGCCAGCAAGGTGCCCAGACCCAGCTTCACTCCACCCAACTCAAACCCGAGATAAGCCGCCATCAAAACCAGGATCAGCCAGGACAGCTTCGTCAGGCCAAAGAACAGCAAAATGCCGGTGAACAGCACCGTCAGCGCCAGATTGGTCCGTCCCCTGAACCACGACCAGAGCGCCAGTGCAACGACCCCCACCGCATACCCCCACCGCATCGTTAACGTAAATTCCATCCCCCAGGAGTAGGGACTGATGGTATCAATCAGACCTTCGCGGACAGGCAACATGAGGTAGTAGAAGGCGACTGTCTTAAAGGTCCCGATCAGGCCACTCCAGCGGATAATGAACCCCTCCAGCCACTGGTTCATGACATCGGCCGGATAAATCACCCATTCCCGGGGCCACTCGCGCAAAGCTGGCACCATACCGGATAAAACGAAAGCCAGCATCGTGGCCACCATGCCGATCACCAGATACCGGTGTCGCCGGAAAACCCCTTCTCCCTGGTCAGAGATCCGGTGGTCATCTCCGGCCAGACCGTAGGTGATCCGATCAATCACCATGGCGAGCAGGGCAATCACGATTCCGGCCAGAATGCTTTCCCCAAACTGCGCCTTGCGGATACGGGACAACACTTCCCATCCGATATCCGCGGTCCCGCCGATGATTGAGGCGATAATGACCATGGACACGGCAGCCATGGTGGTCTGATTGGCCCCCAACAACAACTGGCGTGAGGCGGAAGGAATACGAACCTGCCAGAACAGTTGACGTGGTGTCGCACCGGACATCAGACCGGACTCGATCATCTCCACCGCCACACTCCGTAAACCCAGCATGGTGTTGCGCACCATGGGAGGAAACGCAAACAGCACACTGGCAATCAACCCCACCACCGGACCAAATCCGAACAGAAGCAGGATCGGCAACAGGTACGCGAAGGCAGGAATCGTCTGCAGCATATCCAGCATGGGCAAGATGACTTTTTCGGCGCGGGCAGAGCGAAAGCCCCAGATTCCGAACAAAAATCCGACGGCAATCGCCAAGGGAACCGAAATGATGACCAGCGAAAGAGAGTTCATGCTTTCCGGCCAGTATCCCACGACGACCATGTACAGCAGCGCCAAGGTGGAAAACAGTGCCAGCTTCCAACCCGATGCCGCCCAGGATATCACGGCCGTCACGACCAAAACGACCGGCCAAGGCACCCATTGCAAAAACTGTTGGACCCCCGCAACCGGTATCGCCAGAATGTTGGCCACCCCCCGGAAAAACCAGCCGGTCCAGTCGATGAGCGAGGCCATGCCGCTGTTGAGAATCGGAGTCAGCGGAAGGACCCAATGCTCAGGATAGGCAATGAACCAGTCCCCGGTGCTGCCCCCGAGTTGCAGCCACAGCAAAAGACCAATGAAGAAGACCCAAAGCCCCCGGCGCCGGGGATCAGTGCTCATGCGAGGTGTTTTCACGTGCCAAGGCTCGGATCACGTTGTCGGCAGTGGCCAAGCCGAGGATATCCCCCTGTTCGCCACAAACCCGCACTCCCGGCGCCTTGGCGAGCACGGGCAGCAGATCCTCAATGCAGCATTGCGCATCCACCACCGGCAGGTCGGCACCGTGATCGGGCTCTGGCAGCGCACTGACAACCGACCGGGCCGTCAACACCCGTGTCACCGGGACATCATGGGTGAATTCAGCGACGTAATCATCCGCCGGATTCACAATCAGTTCCGCCGGTGTCCCCATCTGCACGATCTGTCCATCCCGCATGATCAACATTCGGTCCGCAATCCGCAGCGCCTCAAGAAAGTCATGGGTAATGAAGACAATGGATTTTTGCAACTGATTCTGGATGTGCAGGAATTCGTTCTGCATTTCCCGTCGAATCAGGGGATCCAGCGCGGAAAAGGGTTCATCCAGAAACCAGATGTCCGGTTCGACCGCCAAGGAGCGGGCAATCCCAACCCGCTGCTGCTGTCCTCCCGACAGCTGGCGGGGATAGCTGCTTTCCCGCCCGGTCAGACCGACCAAATCAATGACCCGCTGCGCCCGCTCGCGTCTTTCCGTCACCGCCAGACCCTGGAGTTTGAGCGGAAAGGCGATGTTGTCCAGGACATTCAGGTGGGGCAGGAGTCCAAAGCTCTGGAACACCATGCCCATCTTGTGCCGACGGATTTCGATCAGTTGGGCCGGGTTTTTCTGGAGCAGATCCTCGCCATCCAGCAACACTTCTCCGGCTGTGGGCTCCACCAGACGGGAGAGGCAGCGGACGACCGTCGACTTTCCCGAACCCGACAGGCCCATGATGACGAAGATCTCCCCCACATGCACCTCGAAGCTGACATCGCCACACGCCACGATATGGTCGGATTGGCGGATGCTGGCCGCATGACCAGTGGCATCGGGAACCTGCCCATTTCCCCGATCGAAGAATCGGTCGGGTTGATCACCATAGACTTTCCAGAGATGGTGGCAGGCAAGCTTGACCGGCCGGTTCATGCCGGACCCCACCATGATGGCTTTGTGTGGCAACGCGGAGGGCGCATGAGCCCGGGAACGACAAGGGACATGCCCGATGGCATGTCCCGACCTTGTCGTCGCAGAATGTTCCGCCGAATTACTGGGCCGCGGCGACCCAGTCAGACCAGACGGCCTCGTTGGCGTTGACCCATTCGGTCACGACTTCTTCCAGATCCCGTTTGTTGTTGTCCACTTCCAGCATCAGCGCATTCTGAGTGGCATTGTCAATGGTCAAGGCTTCCACCAGCTTCAGGGCCCCAGGCCATTTGTCACCAAAGCCATGCCAGACAATCTTGCCGATATTGGCCTGTGCAAAGCCACAGTCATTGGTCTTGTTGGGGTCAAATCCATGCGCGGGCTCGGTATCGCAGTTCGGATGGGCGGCCGGCAGGTCGACCCAGTCCATATCCATTTCGGCGTGCAGCCAGTGCGGTGCCCAGAACATCATGAGTGCCGGTTCCTTTGCGGCGTAGGCCGCCTTGAGCTCAGCGATCATGGCCCCTTCACTGCCCCCTGCAATGGGTTGGAAAGGCAGGTTCGCAATCTCGACCAGATCCTTTGATCGGGTTCCCCAGTCGGCCGGATAGGTAATCAATCGGCCCTTGGGAAAGGTGTCCGGTCCGGCAAACGCCTGGGCACATTCAATCAAGGCTTCGTGAGAAGGAAGTCCGGGGCATTTTTCTTTCATATACGCAGGATACATCCAGCCTTCCCTGGGTTCCAGACCGAGGGGACCCACCTTGATGATTTCCCCCGCCTCCACCGCCTTGGGGTAGATTTCTCCCACATTGTTATCCCAGACCTCGGGTTGCAGGTGAAGATTTCCCTGTTGAAGGGCCGCAAACTGCGGGACGGCTCCGGCGGTCACGTATTCGATATTGAATCCCGCCTTTTGCAACAGTTGTCCGGCAATATGGGCCGAAATGTGTTGTCCGGTCCATTCATTGATCGCAATCTTGATGGGATCCGAAGAGCCATTGGCAGCCAGCGCATGGGCAGAACCCAGTAGACACATGGCCAGTCCCCATAATTGACTTCTCAAATTCATTTTTCCTACCCTCTAAGCGATTGATTGACTGACTTGGATGAAAGGTCATTTCGGATAAAACGACTTCACGGAAAACCATACCACTTAAGAATTGTCCGGGCAACTGATATTTGCCATCGTCGCCACCATCCGAGCGAGGGCCTGTCATGGGTCCAATGCCTTTATCACCGAGGCATGTGCCGGCATCTCCAGCAGTGGTTTTCCCGAGACCACCATTGTCTGGACGGTCGTGTTCAGGCAAACTGCCCCCCATCGACTCCTTGCAAACCGACAGTCACCCGCTGGATGGCGAAAATTTCAACCCAAATCTCCCCGGGCGAGTGGTACGAAGTCCACTCCATGGGCGATGATATCAGCCTGATTCGGGAAACCCATATTGCCGCCTGGCTTCGCTGCAACATGTGGCATGTGCGCGGGCGAACCCACGACTTGCTGATCGATTCCGGCATGGGTCTTCGTCCCCTGAAAAGAGCCGTCAGCCTGCTCACAGAACGCCCCGTGACCTGTATTGCCACCCATGCCCACTTTGACCACATTGGGGGGCAACATGAATTTGACATTCGGTTGGGGCATGCCAGTGAGGCGGACATCCACGCCGCCCCGACCCGGACCAACGCCGCCGACTGGGGAGCGTTCCTGCGGGCGGAAACCTTCCAGGCCCTGCCCTATGCCGGCTTCGATTATCACCAATACCGTATCACCCCCGCGCCGTTGACCGGCTATCTGGACGAAGGGGATGTGGTCGACCTCGGTAATCGTCACTTCCGGATATTTCACCTGCCTGGCCATTCACCCGGCTCCATTGCCCTGTACGAGGAATCCACCGGCATCTTGTTTTCTGGCGACACCATCTACAATGGCGCTCTTTACGACACCGTCTACCACTCGGACAGAGCACTGTACCGGCAAAGTCTGGAACGCCTGCGCAAACTACCCGTCCAGGTCGTCCATGGCGGTCATGAAGCCTCTTTCGGTCAAGCACAACTGATCCAACTGATTGAGGATTACCTTGCGGGCAGGAACCGCATCCACGATCCCGAAAACTGGGTACGGCAACAACTCACCTAACCGGGCAGTGCTATCAGCCAGGAACCGGGGGCAACCGGATGTGAAAACGCCGACGCAGATCCGCATCAGCCGCCGAAGAGAGATACTCGGGATGATGTTCCGAGAGGATCTGCCGTGCCCGGGCGTTGGCCTTCTCCCGGATGGTCGGCTTGCCGGCGGTCATCCATGAGACCGGATCCTGGCGGTCGGACAAGCCGGGATAATGATAGTCCCGCTCCATGGCCTTCATCGTGTCGTGTCCACCCAGGAAATGACCCTCACCATACACCGCCTCCCGGATGGCATCAAACCCCAAGGTCTCTTCATCGACCTCGATCCCCCGCACCAATCGATACACGATCGACAACATCTCATCATCAATGACAAACGCCTCGAAGGAGGCGCCGAGCAAGCTGGCCATCATACCCGAGGATTCATAGAGCAGATTGCCGCCCGCCAAGCCCGCCACCGTGGCAGACAACGCCTTTTCCAGGCCCATCTGCGAATCGATCGCCTTGGCGTCCGCCATGCTGCAGGCCGCGCCGGAAGGAAGCCCCAGCCAGTTGCTCAATTGGACGGATGCCGCATTGAGAAGCGATATCTCGGCCCCACTGCCGGCAAACGAACCGGTTCGCAAATCGATCACGAATGGCCAGTTCGAGAAGATCATCGGATAGCCTCGCTCAAACACATTGACCATCACCAATGCCGCCAGCGTCTCCGCCAGGGTCGAGGCCAGCATGCCCGCCAGGGGGGCGGGAGCTGTCGCGCCGGATTGGGCGGCCACAATACTGTTGATCGGCATCCGGTGCCGCATAGCAGCCAGAGCGACCTGCACGGCATCCTCGCCATATCGCAGCGGAGAAATCACCGGGCTGATATGGGCTTTGCAAAAGGGTCTTTGCCGGAACCGTCCTTCACCCCCCAACACACGGTCGAACAGGGTGACGACCGGATCCACATGGTCGGCGATGAAGAAACTGGTCCCGACCGGCTTGGTGGTGCCGCGGACCAGAACATAGGCGGTGTTGATATCCAGGTCGAAATTATCCGGCACATCCGTGGCCACACAGCACCGGGTAAACCACGCCACGTTCTTGAGGGTATCCGCAAGGCGTGTAAAATCGTACAGATCTCGCAATGTCGATGGCCGATAGTCACCGCTGTCCAGATCCAGGGTCTGCACGGCCGCACCCCCCGTGCCAAAATACACCCGGTCCCCGCCCACCTGGAAGTCGTACTTCGAATCACGTCCATGCAAGATGAACTGTCGGCAAGCCTGGGCGATGATGTCCTCCACCATACTGTGGGGAAAGCACAGCCGGCCGTCCCCTCCGATCCGGGCCCCAGCGGCCAGGGCTTTTTTCGTCAGCACGGCCGGGGCCTGACCCATGCCGATTTCCGCCAGGATGCGCAGTGCGGTACGGTAGATGGCCTCGATCTCCTTCTCATCCAGGGGTTGATATCGGCCGCCGACCGGTCCCGGTGGACAGGGGTCCGTAGCTGGCGGTCGGGCCCGCAGTGCATGCATCGCCTCCCGGCTGGAGAGCCCGCCGCGCCGGTTGTGTCGTCGTCTCATCCGGCTTTCACCCGAAGGTGGTCCGGATCATAAAGACAGGCCGGTGTGACCTGCGCGGGATACCAGCCCCCCAGAATACCGACCCTCAAAGCGGTTCCCGGTCCCGAGGCGCAGGGGTCGACATAGGCATAGGCAATGTTCTTTTGGATCCGATGTCCGTATCCACCGGAAGTCACCGAACCTACCGGCCGGTCATCCAGACAGACCGGATCCCCGGCATGGGCTGGAGCATGGTCACAATTCACCGTCATCACCACCAGTTGACGGCGGTTTCCCCGCTGGATCTGATTCATCAGGGCTGATCGACCAACAAAGTCCGGCTTGTCCATCCGCACAAATCGTTCCAGACCCGCCTCCATGGGGTTGTATTCCTGGATCAAATCCGTCTTCCAATGGAGATAACCCTTTTCCAGTCGCATGGATTCGGCCGCATACAGGCCAAACTGGCCCAAGTCGTAGGCTTGGCCCGCCTGCACCAGCAGCCGATAGACCAACAGCAACTGTTCATTGGGTACATGCAGTTCATAGGCCAGCTCACCCGAGAAGCTGACCCGCATGGCCACCACGTGCGCATGTCCGATGAACATGTGCCTGACACGCATCGTCGAAAAACCGTCATGGGACCAGTCATTTCGCGGCGACAGAGACTGCAGCAGATTCCTGGATTGAGGCCCCGACAACACCAAAGTGGTATGACTGCGGGTCAATCCGCGCAAACTGACCGTGTCGGGCAGATGCTGACGAAGCCAATCCCGGTCATGCCATTCGGCGGCGGCCGCCGAGCCATACCAATAGTGCTCCTCTCCTAATCTGGCGACGGTCGCCTCGCAGAGAACATGCCCCTTCGGCGTCAGAAAATAACACAGTGAGATCTTGCCATCAGCGTTCGGGAGGGCACTGCAGGTCAGTCGGTCCAGGCCCTCCCGGGCGCCTACTCCCTTGATTTCGTATCGATTGAAACCCGACACCTCCATCAGCCCGACCGCCTGTGCAGTTCGGGTCACTTCGCCCGACACAACCGCCCGAGTGGGCGTAAACCGGTAGGCATGTTCTTCCCGGAACTCGGGCGAGGGTTTGAAGAACAGGACCCGTTCCCACCCATTGACCACTCCCCAGCAGGCCTGCTGTCGGTCCAGTTCGACATACAGCGGGGTGGTGCGCGTCAGCCGGGCGGCCGGGCGGTGCTCATGGGGAAGCGGATAGTGGAATTCGTACTGGTAGTCCTCAATGGCCTTGAGACAGGTGGCTTCCGTATTGGCCCAGCTGGTGAACCGACGCGGGTCGAGATACCAGGCATCCCACTCACATTCTCCATGCACCATGATCTGGGCCAGCACCTTGCCAAGGCCCCCTCCCTCTCCGATCCCTGCCCGCAACCCCAAGCAGGCAAACGCATTCGGCACCCCAGGTATCGGACCGACCAGGGGCGCTCCGTCGGCACTGTAGGTGATGGGGCCATTGATCACGGTATGAATTCCGGTCGTCGAAAGACAAGGCAGCCGGTGGAAAATCCGATCCATATTATCCAGGCATCGGTCCAAGTCAGACGGGCACAATGAACGGGTGAAGTTCGCATCAATACCGTCCATGCCAAACGCCCGGCAAGACTGCTCATAGACTCCGACCAGCAAGCCGGTTTTTTCCTGACGACTGTAGAAGTCCCCACCTGGGTCACGGATGATCGGCACGCGATGATCCAGCGCCTCGATGTCGGCAATCGGTTCGGTCAGGAAGTACATATGCTCCATGGACGTCACCGGGTGACGAACCCCGAGCATTGCGCCCACTTCATTCACGCGATACCCGGAGGCATTGACCACCATTTCGCAACCGATGTCTCCGTGCTTGGTATGCACGATGAACTCGCCCCCGGATTGGCGGGTGATGCCTTCCACCGGGTTGGCACGGTACACTTCAGCCCCTTTCGCGCGTGCCTTCCGAGCCAGGGCGAACACCAGTTGCGCCGGATCAATATCCCCGTCCAGTGGATCCCACCAAGCCCCCAGCAGCCCAGCCGTCTGCATCAGAGGGTGCCGTCGCCCCGCCTCCCTGGCATCGATAAATTCCATCTCCACCCCCACGCCGGCGGCCATGCCCACATAGTGGCGATAGGTGTCGACTTGAGCCGGGGTGTGAGCCAGACGCATTCCGCCGGTAATATGATAGTTGATGGGAAATTCGTCATCGGATGCCAATTGCCGGTACAGATTGATGGAATGACGCTTGAGAGCCACCATGGTCTGGTTGGCACCAAACTGCGTCACCTGGGCGGCGGCATGCCAAGTGGACCCGGAAGTCAACTCGTCCCGCTCGACCAGAACGACATCGGTCCAACCTTCATCGGTCAGGTGGTACAGGGTGGAGACGCCCCCGATACCACCACCGATAATGACGACCCGGGCTTGAGATTTCATGGGTGATTGAAAACGATTTGTACAGGAGAGTCGCGCATTGGCAAAATTCATGCGCCAACTCTGGATGAAAAGTCGGATCATGGGGCAAAATCGGAATATATTCCATAAGTGATCCCCCTCAACCCGTTTTGGATGGAATCTATTGCGAATGCTGCCGCTGTGCCACCTTCGAAAATCGATCTCCCCCGATGCGGGAATGCGGACATCCCAAGGTCAGGCCCGTTCTGGCCAAGCGTCTACTGACCAACATGCCACCTGAATTCAACCAACCGCTGGGCGGCAATCAAATGCCGCGTTTCGCGGGTCCGGGCACCCTGTTTCGTCTGCCAGCCCAACCCAGTGCGGATGGGGTCGACATCGCCATCATTGGCGTTCCATTGGATATTGGAACCAGCAACCGTTCCGGTACCCGATACGGCCCCAGGCAAATCCGGAACGAATCGGTCCTGGTACGACCCTATGGAATGTATACCCGCGCTGCTCCGTTTGACAGTTTTCAGGTCGCGGATATTGGGGACGTGGCCCTCAATACCTTCAATCTGCTCAAATCCATCGACATCATCCAGACGGTGTATGACGGTATTCTGTCATGTGGGGCCAAACCCATCACCCTGGGAGGCGACCACACCATCGCGCTGCCGATTCTGCGGGCCTTGCGAAAAGTGTGGGGTCCGGTGGCCTTGGTGCATGTGGACGCCCATGCCGATATCAACGATGTTATGTTCGGCGAAAAAATCGCCCATGGCACCATTTTTCGCCGAGCCCTTGAAGAAGGCCTGGTCCAAGGTCCGAAGATGTTCCAAATCGGACTGCGCACTACCGGATACAGTGCCGAGGACTTTGACTGGTCCCGGGAACAGGGAGCCCGTGTCGTGCCTGCAGAGGAGTGCTGGTACCAGTCCCTGACCCCATTGATGACGGAAATCCGCCATGTCATTGGCCCCGATACCCCCACCTATCTCAGTTTTGATATCGACGGACTTGACCCGTCCGTCGCTCCGGGTACCGGTACACCGGAACCGGGAGGACTGACCGCTTCACAAGGGATTGAGATCATTCGGGGGATGTGGCACCTCAACCTCGTCGGGGCCGACCTGGTGGAAGTCTCACCGCCTTATGACACAACCGGCAATACCGCTTTGCTGGCGGCGAATCTGGTGTTTGAAATGCTGTGCAGTTTTCCCGGTTGCCTGCGGCGGGGATAGTCGATTGCCCAATGGGTCGACAGGTGCCCATATCGGGGACTGGCATCACCACCAGTCGACTTGACCCTCCAACTCGACAAGCCCCCCACTCCGTCAGTCGACCGTAAGGAATTGACAGAGCGTATCCGTCTATGTTCTCATTATGGAGAACATCCCCAGTGACATACCCATGCGCATCATCGAAGAGAAAATCCTGGATTTTGTCGCCAGATTTTGCCTTGAGACGCAACGCTCTCCGACGTTGGCGGAAATCGCCAAAGGAATTGGCTATCGTTCCAGAGGATCCGTACACCGGTATGTCAAATCCCTGATCGAAGCGGGTTATCTCTCTTCGGAAGGCGCCAATCGCAACCTCCAGTGTACCCCCAAGTCCCGCTCGGATCTGACGATCCCGCTACTGGGTCGAATCGCCGCGGGCAGGCCCATTGAGGCGATTCCGGAAACCACCGAACTGGATGTCACCCGGCTCTTTGCCGGCCCCGAGCGCTTTGTATTGCAGGTGCAAGGGGATTCCATGATCGAGGCGGGCATCCATGATCAGGACTATGTGGTGGTGCAGCGGTCCAGCACGCCGCGCCGGGGGGATATCGTCGTGGCATTGGTTGATGGCGATGAAGCCACATTGAAACGCTATCTCCCCTTGTCCGACCATCTGATTGAACTGGTGCCCGAGAACCGAAATATGTCGTCAATGCGTTTCCCCGCAGACCGAGTCCTGATTCAGGGCGTCGTCGTGGGTCAGATGCGAGCCTACTGAAAGTGCTCTTTTGTCTTGCGCCCCACCGGACGTTCAATGTGCCGAGTGCCCCCCTGTCTTGGATTTCTGATGTATGTGAGGCAGTCTCCGTGCGTCGCTTTGCGTCTTCACCGATATGTCCGGTAAAACGACCACTCCTGATGCCCCTGCTCTGCCGGTTGCCCACCCCATTTCCCAAACAGAACGGGTCGTCCGTTCGGATGTCCGAACAGGCTGGCTGGGAGGCTGACGGACCAATCATCATCCGGGAGATTGGAACAGGCGCAGCCCACCGAAAAAATATCACTGGGTCCCAGTTGACCTTCGATGTTCGATGCCCATAATGGGCTCGGCTCACCCTCTTCGATCCGATGAACAAAAGCCTGTTAACCAATCTCTTCGCCGGGGTCATTCTGCTGGCAGGATGGATCCTGTCCCACCCGGTTCTTCAGGCGGTGGGGCTGTTTGCGGTTTCGGGTGCCATCACCAACTGGCTGGCGGTCCATATGCTGTTTGAGCGCATACCGGGCCTGTATGGTTCTGGAGTCGTGCCCCTGCATTTTGATGACTTCCGACGTGGTATCCGCGCACTGATCCTGACACAGTTCTTCACGACAGAAAATATCGAACGCTTTTTGGCTGATGGGCCAGAATCCGGCCAGATCGACCTGGATCCGGTCATTGAGGAAATGGACCTCTCCCCCACTTTCGACAGCTTGATCAGCACCATTGAGGAATCCTCATTTGGTAGCTTTCTTGCCATGGCCGGAGGGGCGCAAGGATTGTCAGGACTAAGGGCACCCTACATCCAGAAAATGAAAGCCTCATTGAAGCAAATTGCCGCCAGTGCCCCCGTTCAACAGGCCATCCAAGACCATATCGACGGCCATCGCCCGGATTCAGTCCGTGAGCGTGTCGAGGCAATCATCGAAAATCGGCTGAACGAACTGACGCCCGAGATGGTGAAACAGATTGTCCAGGAAATGATCCGGGAACATCTGGGGTGGTTGGTGGTATGGGGAGGCGTGTTCGGCGGACTGATGGGCCTTGTCTACTCGCAGTTGGTCTCAACTCCGGTGTAAGAACAGCCCGCCCCTGCTTGCCAAACGAATCCGGGTGGTATGGAACCAAGCGGTTTAGACGAGATGGGTGGGTTTGTCTTCATCTGCCGACTCCGGTCGAATGTCCGGGTCACAGAGCATGCGGGCCAGGTACTGGGCAAACTCATGATTCTCGCATTCAAGCCAACTCAGCCGACCGGGAGTTGACAAAGGGGCCTTGGCTCCCCGGTGGATGCCTTCCACCACTTGGCGATCTTCCTCGTTGACACGATCCAGAAACTCCCGGGTTTCCTCTAGCAAGGCGTCCGCATCTTGACTGGCCGCCAAGACCTCCGGGGCCATGGCCGCACCATAGCGTACCTTCACCTGTCCCGGAGAAACCGGTTCCAGCGACAGATACCACAAGTGGTCGGGCGCAAGCGCATACATGTGCGCGGGAAATACCGTGGGTAAAATTGACGTCCGACGCTGGTCGCCCTGCAGATGAGTATTGTCCGGGTGGGCCACACCCACTTTGGCATCCTCGGCCTTAGTGAAAAACTGGTAGGTGAATGACGGATCGGGCGGACCTTGGTCGAAACGGGTCTCCTCGACGGGGAACCAGGCCCCGACGGTCGCACGATGCGTCACCGGCAAATGATAGCCTTCCATGAAATTCTCCGTCAGTTGCTTCCAGTTGGTCTCCCAGATGTGCGTCTTGCGGTCAATCGGAATGTAACTGGCCAACTGATAGTGAGCCAGCAAGGGTTCGAGCCGCGCCAGTTGCTCATTGACAGGAGGAATCCCGGAATCCAGCGTGACGTAGATCCAGCCATGCCATTCTTCACAACGGATGGATTCAAGAGCCACTTCTCGACGGTCAAATCCTTCGGACTGGGCCATATGGGGAGCCGATATCAGGCGGCCATCCATGCCATAGCTCCAAGCGTGATAGGGACACACGATCCGACGGCAGTTCCCATGGCCTTGCAGTAATGTCATCATGCGGTGGCGACAAACATTGGCAAAGGCGGCCAAGGTGCCGTCCGACTGACGCACCACGATCACGGGCTGTCCGGCAAAATCGTCACAGAGATAGTCACCGGGTGCTGAAACGGCCGCCGATAGACCGAGGCAAATCCATTGTCGGCAGAAAATCCTTTCCCTTTCACGCACAAGAAACTCTTCGGACGTATAGACGCCTGGGTCCATGGCGGAGGCTTGATGCAGCGGCAATTTGGCCAAAGCCGCCAACCTGGACAGCAACAGATCAAGGTTTCGGGGACGTTTCGGCATCATGCGGGGTCAGGACAGCGGACCGCATTAGACCACAGTACTCAACCGGTGAAGTACCCGATAGACCACAGATGCCTTCTTTTTTGCGTCATACAATCCATTCCATCCGGGCTGAACGAAGTCCAGTCGCCCTTTCTCTTCCAGCACTCTTCGGCATCGGATGGGATACGACACCCCCCATTCTAGTCCGGTTCTGAAACCGCACAACCACACATGATCGCTATCGACCCCCATCGAAGTCAAAGCCGATGCCGTCGGTTGCCTTGGTTCCCTGTTCCTTCCTCCCACAGCACTCTCAACGCGTTCGGTCAATTCCCCGCCGGGTTCCATGATCAGGTCAAGTCGATCTGATGCGGGCGATCGCCCGGGCCAACATCTCCCGGTGAAACGGGTCCAGGGTCTCCATCAGTTGCCCCGCCTCCTGAATCACCTCGGTGCGGGTGGTTCCATGAATATGGATATGCCCCAGCTTGCGGTTTTCCCGCCAGGATTTCCCATACCACCAGCATTGGGCTGCTGCCAATCCTTGCCATGACGGATGCCACTGACAACCGATGAGGTTCAGCATCAGGGTCAACCCCGGCCTGGGCGAAAGAGACCTCACTGGACGATCCAGCAGAGCGAACAGATGGAGGTCGAACTGGCTGATCCCAGCTCCCACCTGGGTCCAGTGCCCACTGTTATGGACCCTGGGCGCCAGTTCGTTGACCAGCAGATCCCCCCGGGTCTGAAAACACTCCATCGCCATCACCCCGACGTAATCCAGATGCCCCATGATCTTACCCAGCATGGTCTGGGCCGTATCCTGTAAGGATGGGTCGGCACCAGCCGGTGCCAAGGTATAGCGCAACATGCCCGCTTGGTGATAATTTTCCACCAGCGGATAGAAGGCCTGGCTGCCATCGCGAAATCTCGCACCCACCAGGGATACCTCCCGATCAAAGGGTATCCGTCGCTCGGCAATGATCTCACCATAGGCCGTTTCCGGGATTTCTTCCTCATGATGGGTGCTGACTCTCCATTGCCCCCGGCCATCATAACCGTCCCGAATGCTCTTTAAGACCAATTCGTCGCCGATCTGCTGGTGGGCCTGCCGCAAATCCTCACGGGAGCGGATGATCTGCCAAGGGGCGGTCATCACATGCAGTTGATCCAGCAGCGCCTTTTGCTGATCCCGGGCGGGCAGCACGGTCATGGCCCGGGCGTTGCACCATCCCGGTTCGCCACGCAATCCCTCCACCATGGCATTGCCCAACAGATGTTCCAGTTCCGCCGTGACAATCCGGTACCGTGACCGAACTTCCTCATGGGAAAGATGAAATCGGCTGGCCGAAGTGCCCGGCAGAATCTCACCACTGAGGTGGTCGATCCGGTCCACCGAAATGCCCAGTCGTGCCCCGGCGGCCGCCATCATCAGGCCCAGCTGGCCCGCCCCAACAACCAGAATATCCCCCATGTCAGACCCGTGGGTCGGGTTGTTCCAGCACCTGTTGGGTGGCCGTGGTACGGTGATTATCCAACCGCCGGGCCAAATCGTCATCCATCAGTGCCAGAATCTGGCACGCCAGAAGGCCAGCATTGCTGGCACCGGCCCTGCCAATAGCGAGGGTTCCCACCGCGATGCCTCGGGGCATTTGAACCATCGAAAACAGGCTGTCCATCCCATTCAGGCTCTGGCTTTCCACCGGCACTCCTAAGACGGGAAGTGGGGTGGCCGCCGCCACCATGCCTGGCAAATGGGCCGCCCCTCCTGCACCAGCAATGATCACCCGAAATCCCGCTTTGCGTGCTCCGGTCGCAAAGGCCAGCATTTTTTCCGGTGTCCGGTGAGCCGACACCACTTCACAATGATAGGGGACTTCCAGTTCGTCCAGTACGACACATGACGCAGACATCGTTTTCCAGTCACTGCGTGAACCCATGATCACCGCCACTGGCGGACAAGTCGATGGGGTATTGTGGCTACTCATGCCTGAAATCCAGGGAAAAACAGGAATTGTACCTGCCCGTGTTCACAGAATCAGGATCATCGACGAATATTTTACAGGCCCTTCACCTTATTTGGCCGGATCAGTACAATAGGCCGCTACCGTCGGGGTGTAGCTCAGCCTGGTAGAGTACTGCCTTCGGGAGGCAGGGGCCGGTGGTTCAAATCCACTCACCCCGACCAGATTTTCTTGTTCTTTTTCCGATCATTATTCGTATTTGGATCGCACCATGTCGGTCTGGATCATGTCGATGCCGGGTTCACTGACCCGATGGTGCCGGCGCAGATCAGTCAGATGGCCGAACCTGCTCGGGAGGCATAAACCCATGGTGCCCTATTCTTGAAGGTCGTCGATTGATGACATGACCAACTTAATCTTCATTCGACGACACCGGGAACAGCCTGCCAATTCAACCCCCCCGTGAATCTCGATTGGGCAATTCGCAACCGCTCACGTCAGCTCAAGCTGGGCCAACGCTCGGCATGGCGAACCCCAGACCGGGCGCATCATGAGAGTGAGGCTTAAGGCCACAGGGTGCACTCGGTGAGGGCTTGTTGGAATCGGTCGATGGACCATACATCAATCCCGTCTTCGGTACGGAAAGACCGCTGGCCCCCGTAGATCAACACGCGACGCACGATTTTCGGGATGGTCGAGATTGCACGCAGCCCCGGTAGCATGCCGGTATGGTAACGAGGCTGTGACTTGACCTCGATCGCTGCCAACTCGCCTTCTCGGCGGAGCAGGAAGTCGACCTCAGTGCGGTTCACCGGGTGGGGCTCCCAATAGTGAAGTTCATCGAACAACCCGCCCTCCTCAGCATGCGCCCGCAAGAGATGCAGGATCCAGCCTTCCAGGAGTGCGCCCCGTTCCTCGGGTGCGATGGGTCCGTGCAGCTTCTTCACTGCACGAACCAGGCCTGGATCGACCCAGTAGAGCTTCGGATGGCGTCGCTCACGTACCCGCAGCCGCGGCTGAAAGGCGGGAAGACGAAAGGCGAGCAGTGTGTCTTCCAGGATGTCCAGATAACCCTGCACGGTGGTGCGTGCGACTCCGCAGTCTCGGGCAATACCGGAGATGTTCACGACCTGACCATGGTACAGTGCGGCAATCGGCAGGAACCGCGCGAACCCCGGCAGATTCCGAACCAACCCTTCGGCTCGAATCTCCTCGCGGAGATAGAGCCGAACGTAGCTCTCGAGCACAGGCCGCCGTTCGGGGGCGACTTGAACCAGGGGGACGGTTCCTGTATCGAGAGCCACCTCGAGGTCGAAATCTTCACCCAGTTCGATCGGGGTTAGTGGATGCAGGGTCTTGTGCAGCGCACGGCCAGCGAGCAGATTAACACCGGCCGCTTTGAGTTTTCGGGCGCTTGATCCGAGCAAGGCAAACTTCAGTTGGCGGTCCTCAATATGACGGTGCACTTCGTTGAGGAGATTGGGAAGACGCTGAATCTCATCGACCACAACCCAACTGCCCGGCGATAAGGCCTGGAGATCCGCCGTGAACAGGGAGGGGTCGGCGAGGTAGTCTTGGTAGCGTGCCTCATCCAGGAGATCGATTCGTGGCACATCTGGAAACTGCTGCCGCGCCCAAGTGCTCTTGCCGACCCCACGGACACCCAGAAGAAAGAAGCTTTGCCCAGGAGGCTGGATCAGTCTTGGATAGAGCTTTTTTGTCATGTTGTCATCATTTTTCTAATAATTATGACGACATGCTATCAAGCTAGCATTGGCAAGTCAAATACCTCATGCAAGCGACAGCCGTTCCCGCCCAGGGTCATCAGACCCGGGACTGGATGGGGACTGGCGACCTGAACGCATCACTCTGGGGTGAGCGGACAGGGCGCTCCTCCGGCGGTGGGCCATGAGGTCTCCTGAAGAGCCGGCCGGTCACCCACTCGGTTACGGCCACCAGGTCAGGCCGTGTCGAAAGGCGCCCGGTCGGGCGGGTGGTGGTCGAACGCAATGCCCTGGTACCGCGTCTGCCCGTCCGGAATGTGAAAGCCCAGGAACAATATGCGCAACTTTCTCCACTGGCGGGGCAAACTGCCCGACTTCGCCCGGACGGCGGCATCGGGTCGATCCCGAACGCCCACCTCATCCGGTGGGCGAACCCCGTCACCCAAGGTGGCCGGCCGTGACCGAAGGGGTGTTCAAATCCGTAACCTTGGTTCTTCAGGCCCCCCGTTCCACTCCGACGTGCAACACCTAGTCAAGTCGCCTGATCCTGGTGTCGAGCGGTTGGCGGCGACTGGCATGAAATTCGAGTGACATGGGCGGACACTCTGAAGTCATCGGACCTCTTGGCTGGCTCCATGTCAGTGATCGCATCCCATCATATGCTCCGACAAATCAAGGCTCCATTCCATTTTCTGGTGAGACTTTTCCAGTCTAATACAAGTACTTGTAGGTTGCCTGTACGGTGTGTTTTGTGTCTCCATCTTGCGGAGCATGGATTGTTGTACCGAGGTACATCTGTTTTTTGTCTGTGAACCGATGTGCTCCTGTGAGGGATATCTGATGGCTCCATGAGCCCTTATTGAGGATGACATCACCATATTGAATCGTTGCCCTTCCTTTCAGGAACCGGTCAGTACGGGCAGCGATGGTGAGGATGGTCTGTGCTGAGAGAGCGAAGCCTTTTGTCGCCTCAATACCCAGTGAGTAACCCACTGCTTTGTGTATGAGTTCTCCGTTGGTTGACTCCTGACGGGTAAGGGACGTGTGGATGTGTCTATAGCCCACACCAAGAGAGGTGGTGGTTACTGCTCCATGGCCGTTACTGTAGCCATAGAAGTCATCACGGATGCCCGCTGCGGTTGAGAAGAACAGATTGCCCGCTCTTATGACACCCAGGAGCGAGAAATCTCCGTCTTGGTAGTGGGGGAAGAGGTGGAAGGTATCTCTTGGCCTGAAGGGATCAGTTGGGGGGGTGAAGGATATCATGAGGTCTCTGGCCCCGATACTTACCCCCGTGCCGTTGATGGTGCTTGTGGTTCTTCCGTTGGTTGGAAGCGCATTGAGTGCTGCAGTTACCGTGCCCATACAGGTGAAGTCGGCGACACCGACTCCTCCTGACTTGGCGAGCAACTGCTCTATCCCCTCCCCCTTTTTCTTGGCACAGGCCTTGGCGAACTGGGCTAATTCAGCGGGTTCAGTGTCAGGGAATACCGCAAGGACTGAAGCAAGAGCTGCGGCAATGCTTGGGGCGGTGAGTGAGGTGCCTTTTGCATGAGGAAAATCAAACCGACCCCACAGACACCCGCTGTCCACTCCCTTACAGCCGCTTGAATATGGGTTCCGAACATACCTGCCCCCCTCCTTGGCGTATCCCGCCACAATGAGGGTCTTGTTGGCTCGGATTGCCGCTTGCAGGTTGTCCCAATGATTGGACATTTGTCCGATGAAAAAAACTGAATCCTCACCATTGTTTCCCGCCGACTGCACGGTGAGAAAGGGCGTTGCAGCACCCATTACAAGTTGTGGTTGGATGTTAACACCCAGCACTGAAGCGAATGACGCAATCTTTACACCCTGAAACTCCTGGCGGTTCCATGAGCCAGGTTCCCAGTTTCCCTCCAGATTGGTAATGAATCGAAAGGGGGTAGTGCCGGTTCGTCTGCTCACTGAATACGGATCAGCTGCACCTGTTCGTTCTATCCCGACCCAGTCTTGTGGGTTACACTCAGTGATGTAACTATTGCAGGCAGTAGTTCCGACTCTTTTTCCATGCGGCCCACCCCCGCCGCCCGGCTCATCACCAATCGCAAACAACCGCTGCATCTGTTTGTTGGTCAGTTTCACCGCAGACAGGGGAATGCGATTGATACCACTAATCGCCCACGGCCCCCGCCTGCAGGAGTTAGGACTATCTGCCCCCGCTGCTCCGTTAGTACAGATCCTGATTACTGGAGGATCTGGAGTTACCTTCGGTGGATCTGGAGTTACCTTCGGTGGGTCTGGAGTTACTTCAGGCGGATTATGTCCTGGAGGGACAATAGTCTCTCTCCCCCCTCCGGCGCAAGCACTCAGGACAAGCACCATGCAAAAGATTGCAAGATATTTCATTCGAATCTCTCCTTATGTGCGGTAAAGAAAATAATGTCATAGTCGTCCGAGTCTCTTGAAAGCTCCGCTCCGATTGGATTTTGCCAAACGAATGATCTCAGGATGGTCATGCAGTGAAGTGCCCATGGTTTCACCAGTTCGCTTGTTCATTTAAATCCGGTGCCCGCAACCTGCGGATGCTGGCATTGTTCTGTTCCAGCATCGAGTGGATATGCATGATCCGGTTAACGCTGATCAACTGATCACACTTAACCTGGTCGAAAGCCGTCTTCAGAGAAAGGGCATATCGGCTGACTTTCTTTGTCGTCGGGTTCTTGATGTACACCTCGAACAGATCTGTCTTGTAGGGTTCATCATGGGTGGTAGTCACATTCTCAATCTCGGCACTGTTGTTGGCTCCCTGCAAGGCAAGCGCATTGATCAGAATGTATTATTGGGAATGGTAGCGGTCAGTCTCTTGAGTTCGGCCAAGTAGCGGGGCGCCGAGGCCAGTGCCTTCAGCACGGCTTATGTTTCCAACACCACTTCAGGCGGCAACATTGAGATTCCATGTTCAGTCATTGTGCGCCCCTTGTCATCCTCAACCTGTATAAAAAGCAGTCACTTTCTATACAGATAATCAGCTCATGTCAACAAAATAATGTTTCCTATATTCAGTAAAATGATACGCACCGATTGTGGCATAAGCCACACGCCCACAATGACCACGCACAGTGAGTTCGTTGTGCGGAAATGAGTTGTAGTTTCCTGTCAGGCGTGAGATTTTCCGAAGCGCTCCAAGGGATGACGACTCATCAGGCGAGCTTGCTGGGTAGGGGCTGGTGACAGTCTCTCGTTCATGCCCCACTTGCAGTGGATGGGGCTGCCGGACTTCTCTATTCAGTTCATGAATCGCCAAGGGTGGGGATTGGGTGACCGATGGCCCCATCGAATGGCGGGAACTGCGATCGCCGTCGATGGGGGGGGGGATGGGACAGGGTGTCTCTTCCTGAAGACCACAGAAAATCCCCTCGTGGCGGTCGTGGCTCTTTTCGCCACAAAAGGTGCCAAGAGATATCCCGGCCTTTGTCACCATGGTTGTTACCGCCAACACCATTCAGGATAATCCCGCATGAGTGTTTACGCTCTGTTCTTCCTATATTGGCAAACCCTCGAAACGCAGGGCAGGCAGTACAATACGCGGTAGACCAGGACGGTGACTCGAATTCACTCAATCGGAAGATGTATTTCAGCCTCTTGGAACAGGCCTAAATGTGGATTGTCACAACCCTCGGCTCCCGGGAAAATGCATCGTCCACACGATACCTCTTGAAAGATCGGTGTCTTGCGCAATATTCCGAAGAGTGATCCCGCAAAACCGTTCATTCCGAATGCATCTTCCGCAAAGCACCCATAAAAGCGCACAGAGCTTACGCCTCCTCCTTCGATCATCATTGAGCCGCCTGTGAAGGCCAAAGTCCCGACCCAACCCACTACGCACGGCCGATCACGTTATCGGAAATGGTCATTGATTGCAGGGGGGGTGGCGTTGATCCTGCTGATTGCGGCGGGCCTGCTGTATCGCGTTTTACTGCCAACCTATCATGGAACCGAAACCGTCAAGGGCATCCAAGCATCCATAGAGATTGTCCGTGATGTCCACGCCATTCCCCATATCTACGCACAGTCGCCGACAGATGCTGCATTTGCCATGGGGTACGCGCATGCCCAAGATCGGCTCTGGCAAATGGAAACGCAGCGCCGGGTCGGGGCGGGGCGGCTGGCGGAAATTGTGGGAGAGCGGGCGATTGAAACCGACCGATTTATTCGGACACTCAACCTGTACCGGGTGGCTCAGCGTAATTTCCGGCAACTCTCTCCGAACATTCGTCAAATCTATGAGGCCTATGCTGCCGGCGTCAATGCCTGGCTGGAATCGGACACGAGGGTTCTGCCCCCGGAGTTCCATTTGCTCGACCACACGCCGGAACCCTGGCAGCCTGCCGACAGTCTGGTCTGGCTCAAGATGATGGCCTGGACACTGGGCGACAACTACCGGGATGAATTGTTGCGGGCACGCCTCGCCAGTCAGCTCAGCCAGGAGCAGTTACAGGATCTATGGGCACAGCATCCCGATGACCCACCCCCCGGTCCGTTCCTGGAAATGACCGCCACCGACATGGACATCGACCTGACAGCGCTGACGGCGACTTCTTCTGGCCAAGCCGGATTCGGACTGGGCTCCAATAGTTGGGTGCTTGCCGGCCATCGAACCCAGTCCGGCCAACCCCTGCTGGCGAATGACCCCCATCTGATGCTGACGATTCCTGGTTTTTGGTATCTTGCCCACCTCCATACCCCTGACTTTGCAGTGATGGGGGCTACCCTACCGGGACTGCCATTTCCTTTACTGGGTCAAACGCGACATTTTGCCTGGGGTTTTACCAATACCGCCCCTGACGTGCAGGATCTTTTCATTGAACGAACTGATCCACAGGATCCGGACCGCTATCTGACTCCCACAGGAAGCCTGCCCTTTGCGACCCGCAACGAGGTGATCTTCGTACGAGGCGAAGAGCCGATTGAATTCACCGTTCGAGAAACCCGGCATGGACCTGTGGTCTCGGACGTAATTCCAATGGATACGGAGTCCCTGAAATCTGGTCAGCTCCTGTCGTTTGCGTGGACGGCACTCAGTGAGGATGATCGAAGTGGCGAGGCGGTGGTGCTGGCTCCCACTGCCCAATCGACCGAAAGCTTTGTACAAGCCATGCAGAAACTGGGGGCTCCGCAAATGAACACCCTGTTTGCTAACCGCGAAGGCAATATCGGATTCATGGCACCCGGACGCATACCGATTCGGAATCTTGGTCGAGGTCATTTGCCTGCTCCCGGATGGTCCAACACCCATCGCTGGATGGGATATATCCCCTACGACCAACTGCCACGAGTGGAGAATCCCCCTTCTGGACAGATTGTCAGCGCCAATCACCGCATCATCCCGTTGGATTATCCGTACTTCATCACAGACAATTGGGCGCCCCCCTATCGAGCGAAGCGGATTGAGCAGCTCCTGGAAAATCAAGACCGACATACGGTTGAAAGCTTTACAGTCATCCAGCAGGACATCGTTTCTCTGGCGGCCGCCCGCCTGCTGCCTGTGTTGCTGGCGTTGACCAGTCCAGCAACTTCCCCTGCTGAGCAGCAAGCCCTCGACCAGCTGACTGGTTGGAACTACCAAATGGACCCAAATAAAGCCGAACCCCTCCTATTCATGGCCTGGATTCGAGAATTGATGCGTTCCCTCTTTGCGGATGAACTCGGCGACCACTTCGAAGACTGGTGGGACATTCGCATTGAAGTCATTCACCGCGCACTCACACAGCGGCAATCATGGTGCGACAACATCGTGACCCGCGAGCCGGAATCCTGTCGCGACCAGGTCACCGGTGCGTTGAAGACCGCATTGACATTTCTCAATGCTCGGTATGGCCCGGACATGGCGATGTGGCAGTGGGGCGATGCCCATGGCGTTCGTATGACCAATCGATTCCTGGGAGAAATTCCCCTGATCGGCGCCTGGTTCAACATTCGAATGTCCACGGGGGGTGCCAGAGAGACCGTCAACGCCGGGGGCTTTGATGTAACGGATGACAAGGCCCCATTCGCACAAAACCATGGTGCCGGGTATCGGGCTGTCTACGACCTAGCCCACCCGGAACGGTCGGTCTTCATGACCAGCACTGGACAATCCGGCCATCCACTCTCCACTCACTACCGGAACCTGGCCACCGACTGGCGCGATGGAAAGTACCTGCCGATGCTCTGGGATCGCTCACAGGTTCAGGCTGATGCGTTGGGCACACTGCTACTGATTCCACAATGATCCGGTCCAGAGAGGGGATCGGGTACTGAATGGACTGATACCGGCCCCGTCCAGACGATTTCGCTACGTCAGCAGTTGACCCGGTGCCATCCCACCTGCCATGGAAGCCATGGCGGGTCGGCCCTCGTCAAAGTGGGACATCATTTCATATCGAGTGCTTTTTTTCGTTCATTCGCCCAAGTTCGAATGATCTGGTCCACGGCCAGCGCCATGAAGGCCACACAAATCCCCAACGTCAATCCGATGCCCGTTCCCTGTGGTTCCGAGATGGCTTTCAGAATCAACTGTCCGAGATCCGTTGTGCCGATGAAGGCTCCGATGATGACCATGAACAATGCAAAGATGACTGTCTGATTAACCCCCAACATGATATGCGGAAAGGCCAGGGGCAATTCGATCGACAGCCATCGTTGCAAGCGCGAAACGCCGAGCATGGATCCAGTATCATGCAGAACGGGTGGAACGCTGCGAAGTCCTTCGACGGTATATCGTGTCGCCGGAACCGTGGCGTACACGATCGCCGCGATAATCACGGAGGTGTCGGTGATTCCGAACAACATGATGACCGGAATCAGATAAATGAACGAGGGAAACGTCTGCAAAAAATCACAAATCAGCAGCACTCCCTTGCTGGCAACCGAACTTTGCGCACACAGTGAGCCCATCGTCACGCCAAGTACCGTTGAGACAATCACGGAAAAAGACGCCATGTAGGCTGTGATCAAGGCTCGGTCCCAGTATTCGGAAAAGGCAATAAAGAGCAGAAATCCGCCAATGATCAGCGCCTGCCTGATCCCGGCTAGGATATATCCCATTCCCATCATCAACAAAAAGGTGGCTGCCACAGGCATGTTGAGGTACAAGTCCTTCATCGGCACCAGGATCTTCGTGATGAGAAATTGGTTGAAGGCATTCAGCGTGTAGAAGAACGTATCCCAGACCCAATCGACCGCAGCCTGCCACAACGGGGCGGTGGTGATACCCTTGTTATGTGGAACAATATACAGATAATTGGAGCCATCCCGGAACAGGAAACTGCCGATAAATGCCAGCGTCGCACCCACCACAAGGATCATCAAGGCCAGTAGGGTGTGCCGGTTTCGTTGCAGGAATGTCAGATCGGAAAAATAATCCGTCTGCTTGTTGGCCCAAGCCAGGGACATCTTGTCCAGCACCACTGCAATCAGCACGATACACACCCCGATCTCGATCCCGGTACCAATCCGGAGGGAGTTCAGGGCAATCATCAAATTCGAGCCCAGCCCCTGGGCTCCAATGAATGAAGCGATCACGGTCATGGCCAGACATTGCATGACGACCTGGTTTACCCCGATCAGGATATCCCGCCTTGCGGAAGGCATCAGCACCCGGAACATGAGTTGAAATCCGTTACACCCGCTCATCAGGCCAGAATCCACGACATCTGCCGGAATCTTCTTCAATCCCAACAACGTTAAACGGACCATGGGGGGAGAGGCGAAGACGATGGTTGCTATCGCCGCCGCATGATCCCCGACCCCGAACAACACGATCACCGGGACCAGATAGGAATAGTGCGGCATGGCCTGGGCTACGTTGAGAAGCGGGTTCAGCGCCTCCTCCACCCACCGACTTCTGTACGCCCAAATCCCCAGGACGAGACCCAGGACCACGGATACCGGCGCGGCAATCAGCACAAATGACAATGTCTCCATCGACGGCTTCCACTGACCGAACAGCGCGATGAATGTCGTACAAACCGCGGTCAGCATGGCCAGTCGCATGCCCTGCAGTTTGTATCCAAGGAGAATCGCCCAGCCGGCAATCACCGTCCACGGCAATGCGGGCCAGCGGGCCCATGGATTTTCCTTGACAAAATCCCAACTGGTAAAGGCCACCACGGTCTTGTTCCCACCCAGGAAGATTTCACGCACGAAATTGATGACAAACAGAAAGATTCCCGAGACCGTGCGGGTGAATTCACGAAACAGTGGTTTCTCCTCGTAGTCCTCAATGATCGGGTCGTACACCGGGACGGGCCACCAATCAAACATCAGATACCGAACCGATTCGTTGATGATGGTCGGCAGTTCCTTGAGCAAGGGTGGCAAGCGCCACAAATAATTTGACTCTGACGGGCTGATGGCCACACAAAGCAGGACAAACACCGCCATGAGGACAGCAAGCTGAACGGCCCTCGAATGCTTGTTCAGAAAGGTCATGCGACAGGCATCAATGGGGCTCTTTTTCTTCGGACCGGCCTCCAAACAGTACCTTGAGCACATGAGAGGCATGCAGGGTACCTACCACCTCATTGTCCGAATCCACAACCGCCACAGGCCTGTCCTGTCCCAGGATATGTTCCGCCACGGATTCAATGACGGCGTCCATGGGCACCCTGAAGTCGCTCAGCACCTCCGTATCGGAAACCGGATCCATGACGCTGTGGACCTTCAACACCTTTTCCCTGGGCACATCCTCCGTGAATTTTCGTACATATTCTGTGGCCGGATTCAGCACGATGTCCGCCGGTGTATCCAACTGCTCAACTACCCCATCCTTCATGATAGCGATCCGGTCGGCCAGACGCAGGGCCTCGTCAAAGTCATGAGTCACAAACAAGATGGTCTTGCCCAACACCCCCTGAAGACGCAAGAATTCATCCTGCATTTCCTTGCGGATCAAAGGGTCCAAGGCAGAGAATGGTTCGTCCAGGAACCAAATATCCGGTTCGACTGCCAGGGAGCGTGCAATCCCCACCCGTTGTTGCTGACCGCCGGACAGTTCCCGCGGAAAATAGTTCTCCCGCCCTTCAAGACCCACTAGATGGACCATTTCCATGGCCTTTTGGACGCTGTCCCGGGTGCTGATGCCCTTGACCTGCAGGGGAAAGGCAATGTTCTCCAATACGGTCTTATGTGGCAACAACCCAAAGTTCTGGAAGACCATGCCCATCCGGTTTCTTCGCAGTTCAATCAGCTGCTTGTGATTCATGTCCAAAAGATTCTGTCCTTCGATGAATATCCTGCCAGCCGTGGCATCCGTCAATCTCGAAATACAGCGCAGCAAGGTGGACTTCCCCGAGCCGGACAATCCCATGATCACCAGAATCTCACCCTTGATGACCTCAAACGACACATTGTTCACTCCGACAATCAACCCCGCCTCCATGAATCGTTTGCTGTCTACGATGCCCTGAGACTCCCGCAACATGCCCTTGGCATTATGGCCAAAGATCTTGTAGACCGATTCGCAGCGGATAATCGCGGATTGCTGCGCAGGATGAACTGAAGAAGACATGTTCGACATGATAATCGCCCTTGGAAAACGGAGATAGCGTACCCGATTTTCCCCCGGATGCGAAGAACATGCCTGAAAGTTAAGCCCCCTCCCGAAAAAGCAGGAGGGGGCAGGTGGAATCCGAGGGGCCGATGTCAGGTCGTGATGACCTGACATCGGCTCCATGCTCCGTCAGTTGCTCGCCCCGAGCACGGATACGGTCCATGGCTTCCAAACCGCTTCATTGTCCGCCAGCCACTTGGTCGCTGCATCTTGATGGGTCATGCCTTCGACATCCACCAGTGCCGCCATGGAGCCGATTTGGGGCGTGGTGAAGGACAGTTTGGTAAATGCCGTGTAGGCTTGAGGATGTGACCTCGGGAACCGGTAGTTGGCCCCCTTCTTGAGCCAGCCTGTCGGAGAACCACAGCCTGTCGTGGTCAGATCCCCACCATCCGCGATCCGGCAACCGTCATAGTACGGCGGGAATTCGATGAAGGTAAATCCCGAAGCATCCGTGAAATTGGGCGTCCAGTTGAAGATGATGGTACCACGACCCTCTTTTTCCGCCGCTTTCAATTCCGTCCAAAGCGCATCGGCGGCACCGGCGAACTTGACGACCCATTTATCGTCCAGCCCCAGTCCCTTGATCCGGTTCGGCATCACATCACCGTGCCAGCTCTGCGGCCCTTCCAGCCAACGTCCCTTGCCATCTGAATCCGGTGTGACGAAGTTTTCATGACAATCTTTCAAGGCTTCCCAGTTCGGCAATCCCGGGCAAAGTCCTTTGTCAATCACCCAATTCGGAACACCCATCTCCTCCAGCGTTTCAGCCGCATGCGTTCCCGCATCAATCAAACCGCCTGTTTCCATGGCATTGTAATAGGTATTCTGCATAGTGGATTGCCAGACCTCATGGACAATGGTCAGATCCCCGGTGCGCACAGCCTCAAAACTGGCCTGATTGTCCACCGGAACATACTCGACGTTATTCCCCATGCTTTCAAACATGCCGCCGATCACGTAGGCCATCACGATCTGGCTGGACCAGTTCTTGATCGGAATCTTGATGGGTTCACTGCTGTCTGCCATGGCAGAACCAGTTGTCAAAAACAAACAAATTGCCGACAGCACGGCTGCCAACGATTTAGGGTAGGATGGTGTCATTGAATCCTCCATTGGGTTGAAATGATCATGATGATGATTGAGAGGAAATATTACCTTGAAACCACCCATCCGAGAAGGACCAAAACTGCACCATCCTAAACCTGTAGCAAGAAATACCGCAAAACGCCCGCAATGTGTTGTCACATTCCTGTCCAGAGGCAGGAAGGCCCTGAATGTATACTGCTTGCCACGGTTGGCATCAATCAGTCCAGAGGTCTGTTCGAGGTCTGAAGTGTGGGCCAGAATCCCCTATCGACCCGACACTTCTGAGTCGGATTGTTTTTTGTTTCATCATAGAATGGCCGTCTTCGTACTTGGTGCCCAATGGCCTCTTTCATCAGGATCTCAGGTTTCGACTTCGCCCTTCGTCTCATCCTCCTTGCCAGGTTGCAAGGTACGATGTCTTCGAGTAACCGCCAAGGTTGCCATCAGTGCAGATTGACTACAGTGACACGACCCTGGGAAAACTCCCATGAGTTCCTTGCTCATGGCACATGACGAAAAGATCCGATATATCTCTTAATTTTCCTCCTGACTTCCTGATAATTATCGCACGCGCCGTCGGCGAGTCGAGTCGGACGACTGGGATGTGACGACATCGCATCTGTCGTCTATGGCTGCACAGGATTGATCACATCGTATGTTGACTCGAATCAATGCCGTCATCTGATACCGAATCGATCAGGTTGGTGGGTCGCCCGAATCCCATAATGAAGGAGGGTTAGTCACCATTCAAACGTTTTCAGGCCGAAACTGCCGACCCTCCGAATCCTGAGATTTCGCCCGGCACCATCCCGGGTAGCAACCAATGGCAGGCCGTTGCTACACTCGCACCCAATCCGTTTCATAACATCATGAAGTCACGAGTTCTGTCCCGGTTGTACGGTCTGGTGGTTTTCCTCTCAGCGGCCATCCTTCTCGTACTGGAAATTGTCGCTGGCCGCTTGCTTGCACCCTATATTGGTGTCTCCCTGTACACCTGGACATCAATCATCGGGATTATCTTGGCGGGCCTTTCCCTGGGTCACTGGATGGGCGGAAAGCTGGCCGACCATGGTGCCGGGCATCTGACGGTCGGTGTCGTGCTCATCATCGCATCAGTATCTACCCTGAGTGTCTTGCCCCTACTGATGATGATCGGAGCCGTCGTTCAAGGCCATGATTTGGGGCTGCTGGATGCCAGTTTCATTTATGTTCTGGTTCTGTTCTTTCTGCCGGCCACCGCCATCGGTGTGCTCTCCCCACTGCTGACCACCTTGGCCTTGCAACTGGAACACAAACCCGGCAGCGTGGTGGGTCGCATGCATGCCCTCTCCGCAACAGGCAGCATCCTCGGTACTTTCGTCTGTGGCTACTGGTTGATCCAGTGGTTCGGGACTCGGGCGATTATCGGGTCCTGTGCTGCGATTCTTTTTGCGATGGCCTTGCCATTTCTGGTTGATCGCACCAAGGGAGGCATGGTCCTGGTTTCGGGGACGTTGGCGGCTTTGTTGCTGATTCTGCTGACTTGGCATAAGAATGGGTTCACCAGTCCCTGCCATGTGGAGAGCAACTACTACTGTCTGCGAGTGGTGAATGAACAAGATGCCCTCGGACAGGTGTGGGGCCGAAGTTTGGTTATCGATCACATGATCCACGGTACCAACAGTCGCCACGACCCGGGATTGCTGACAGTCCCCTATGTCCAACTCATGGATACGTTGATCCAACTTTATTTTGCCAAGGAGCCCCCAAATTCTTTCCTGTTCGGCGGTGGGGGGGCGTATACCCTGCCAAGAGCCGTACTGCACCGAGACTCCGATGTCACGGTTTCCGTCAGTGAAATTGATCCGGCCGTGACAGACATTGCCCGGAGCCAGCTTTTCCTGTACACCTCACGGATGACCATCCACCATGGAAATGTGCGCAATCTGCTGCGACGGGCTGAGGAACAATCTTTCGAGGTGATCGTGACAGACGTATTTCATGACATCGGGATCCCCTGGTATCTCACAACCCGGGAGTTCAATCGGCTGGTACGTCGGTCCCTGACGGACGACGGACTCTATCTGATCAACATCATCGACGTGTTTCCCCTGAACAGACTGTTACAATCCATTCTGCAGACACTGCAGGGCACATTTCCTCACATCGGCATCTGGATCGAGAAACCGCCCGACAACGAGACTCGCCTTACCTTTGTACTGTCCGCGTCCAGCCGTCCGGTTCCGGCAGATACCATCCAGTCTATTTCCGGAACCAAGCGTCAGTGGTTCAATATCGTGGAATTCGTCAGCCAGCAAGCCCGGGAGCACGAAGCGATTTCCATCACCGACAACTATGCGCCGGTGGAACGACTACTGAAGAAAATGCTGGTTACCCGATCGGGCAACTGAGCAAAGGAGGCACCAACTCATCGATATGGATCAATGTGACCTGATAAGGCCACTCAACAAAATGACTATCCCAGCAAGCTGCCATCAGAGTATGTGTGGAAATAGACCATCTTCCGGTGATGCAACTTGCCAAGTAACTGGCGGATCCGACCCGATACACGGTCTCTCGCTCTGGCTCCATGGCGGTATCAGGTGCCAGTCGCATGGTCGCCTCTTGCTTATGAGAGTCTGCTCGATCAGGCCCAATTCACCGGGATCAAAGATGAATTTGTCGTTGAATCTACTCATTGGGACAGCGCAGGGGGATCCAACTTCCCGGGGCGCAGTTTCGCCACAATAGATGCGTCATGAACAATCATTGTCACTGATCGACACACCAAACATTTCTTATCGCTGAATCCAGACCATGAAACAATGTAAAAAAGCCCTCCTCCTGGTGGCTCATGGCAGCCGACTGGAATCCTCGAACGAGGAAATCAGGACCTTGACCCGTACCTTGGCAGAAGTCACCACTGAATACGACCTGGTTGACTGCGCCTTCTTGGAACTCGCAGAGCCAGATATCACCACTGGCGGCCACAATCTCATTGAACGCGGCGCCACGGAATTATATGTGATGCCCTACTTCCTAGTGGCTGGAAGACACGTTGTGAAAGATGTTCCCAAGGATGTCAGATGCATTCGACAACAGCATCCCGACATACCGGTCAGGATTACGAGTCATCTCGGAAAGTCCACTGAGATGATCCCTCTTATCCTGAAACAGGCTTGTGACCTGACGCTGACATAACACCATGAAATCATTGCCAGTATTTTATGTTCCCCCGTTCCAGTGCGAAGTGCCACCCGGGTCGGGTCGCCTGATGGCTGGATGGAGAGCGGGTGGTGGCGGGGCTTGATTCTCATACCCAATGGGGTATATTCCGTCGGATGCAGACTGGCCGCCGAGACTCCGACCTTCATCTGGTATTGGAACGTTGCGCTTCGCCGCTCGGGGCCGTGGCAAGCAGGGGAAGCGCCGGATGATCTGCTTCCATGGCGGCAAAACCATGCCGGTCTGCGCACTTCCCGTTCATGCAAAGTCCGACAGGACCGACTTGAGCCCATCCGAAGGCTGCGTCGTCGGCGTGAGCGCCATGTCGGCGAACTACCGCGGTCGGGCCAATCTCGAGTGGGGACATGTGGCTGGACGCCCCGTCGCCCAACGACCCGCACGGCAACTCCTCACCCAGGCGGTTCGGGAAAGCCTGGACATTTGCCAAGGCCTGTGATTCTTGATGCGTCCTGAGCTTCCCTCCCCCGGAGACCGGCAACCACACGGACCGCGCCCGGTTCTGGCCCGATATCGCGGCGCACTGATTGTCGTCGGTGCGCTGAGTGCGGTGGTGAACCTGCTGATGCTGGCAGGTCCGCTGTTCATGCTGCAGATCTACGACCGGGTGTTGACCAGTCGTTCGGAGGCGACGCTGGCGGCTCTGTTTGCTATCGTAGTCTATCTGTACGGGCTGAAGGGGCTGTTGGATGGTCTGCGCGGGCGCATCCTGTCGCGGGTGGGCGCGGGGTTTCAGGACGCGCTGGACGAACGGGTGTTCGACGCCGCGCACCGGGGAGCGCTGGACCCGTCCCGACGCGGCCAGCCGGGGCAGGCACTCCAGGATCTGGAGGCAGTGCGTGGGTTTTTGGCCTCGCCAGCGCCTGGGGCGTTGCTGGACCTGCCGTGGACACCGTTTTTCATGGGAGTGATCTTCATTTTCCATCCTCTGCTGGGGTGGCTGTCGGTGGCGGGGGGGGTTGTGCTGTTGGGTCTGGCGCTGGCTAACCGGCGGGCGGTGCGCCAGCCGCAGGAAGGGGCGACCCGGTTGTCCATGGAGGCGGCCATCTGCGCGGAGGAGGTACGCCGTGAGGCGGAGACGGTGACGGGTCTCGGTATGGGGGGGCCGTTGCGGGCGCGCTGGAAGGGGTTGCGGGAGGCAGCGCTGGACCGGTCGATGCAGGCGGCGGATGCGGGCGGGGGTTATGCGGCGGCGAGCCGGGCGTTCCGGCTACTGCTGCAGTCGGCGATACTGGCGCTGGGGGCATGGCTGGTGCTGGAGGGGGAGTTGACACCGGGAGCGATGATTGCGGCGTCGATTCTGCTGGGGCGGGCATTGCAACCGCTGGAGCAGACGGTGGCGCAGTGGGCGGCGATCCATCGGGCGCGGTCGGGCTGGCTGGCGGTATCGCGGCTGCTGGCTGAGATACCGCCGACGGTGTCGCCGATGGCGCTGCCGCGTCCGGCGGCGCATCTGCGAGTGCACGAGTTGACGGTGCTGTCGCCAGACCGTCGGGAGGTGCTGCTGCGGGGCGTGACGATGGATGTGGCGCCGGGGGAGGCGGTGGCGGTGGTGGGTCCGAGCGGGGCGGGCAAATCGACACTGGCGAAGGCACTGGCGGGGCTGTGGCCGGCGACGCAGGGGGAGATTCGCCTGGGCGGGGGGGAACTGTCAGCCTGGGGGGAGGCGCTGTGGCGGGAGCATCTGGGCTACCTGCCGCAGGAAGTGGTGTTGCTGGCGGGCAGCGTGGCGGAGAATATCGCCCGCTTCGACCCGGCGGCGGCGGATGCGGCGGTGGTGCAGGCGGCAAAGGCAGCCGGGGCGCACGAGATGATCCTGTCGCTGCCGGACGCGTACGACACGATGCTGATGGGCGGCGGCGGGGTGTCGGGCGGGCAGCGCCAGCGCATCGGCTTGGCGCGGGCGCTTTATGGGGCCCCGGCGCTGCTGGTGCTGGACGAACCGGACGCGAGTCTGGACGATGCCGGGGTGGTGGCGCTGAACCGGGCGATTGCCGGGGCGAAGGCGGCGGGGCGGGCGGTGGTGGTGATGGCGCACCGACGGTCGATGCTGGCGGAGTGCGGGCGAGTGGCGGTGCTGGAGAGAGGGCGGCTCAGGATGTTCGGTCCGGTGGGGGAGGTGCTGGCGCGGCTGTCCGGTCCGGGACATCCTCCGCGGGGGAGCGGCGAGCGGGCGCGGCCGCAACTGGCGGCAGCGGGGGCAGATGGGGCCGGACGGGAGGAGGCGGACGGTGATGACTGAGACGGTGGTTAGAGGCTGGCCGACGCGCGGTCCGGTCCGTCTTGGGCTGCTGGTGCTCGGCATCGGGTTTGCCGGAGCGCTGGGCTGGGCGGCGGTGGCGGAGATCCACGGGGCGGTGATTGCGCCGGGCAGCGTGGAACCGGAGTCGCGGCGCCAAGCGATCCAACATCCCGACGGGGGCATCGTGGCGGCGCTGCCAGTGCGGGACGGGGCCCGGGTGGCGGCCGGGGCGGCGATTCTGGAACTCGATGCCACCGAGCTGGCCGCCGAGAAGGCGTTGCTGTGGCGGCAATGGCAGGAGACGCGGGCGCGCATTGATCGTCTCGGGGCCGAGGCTCGGTCCGGGGACACCGTGGCGTTCCGCGATGCAGACGCGGCGGCGGACGCCCCAGCGGTGGCGGCATTGCTGGCGGACGAACGGGGGCTGTTCGAGACCGGGCGCGAGTTGCTGATGCAGACGGTGGCTCAGATCAGGGAGCGCAAGACCCAAACGGCGACCTGGATCAAGGGGCTGCGGCTTCAGCAGGAGGCCGTCGGCAACCAGCTGACTCTGGTGGAAGCGGAAGCCCGTGACAAGCAGCGGCTGCTAGAGCAGAACCTGATCCCCCGGCCGGAGGTGTCGCGGCTGCTACGGGAGGTGGCGCGGCTCAAGGGGGAGCTCGGCCGACTGGAGGCGGAGGCGGCGCGGGGCCGGAGCACCCTGGCTTCCTACGAGATTGAGCGACTGCGTCTCTTGGCGGGGCGGCGCGAGACGGCGCTGAACGAGATGCGCACGCTGCAGCCGCGCGAGGCGGAACTTGCCGAGCGCCTGCAGGTGGTGGAGACCCGGCTCGCCCGGCTCGTGCTACGGGCGCCGATGGCGGGCGTGGTGCACGGGCTGCGGGTGTTCACCGTAGGCGGGGTGATCCCGGCGGGAGCGGAGGTGGCGACCATCGTGCCCGAGGGCGTACCGCTGGTGCTACGGGTCCGGATCGAGGCGGGGCAGGTCGACGAAGTCCGGGTTGGACAGGAGGTGACGGTGCTGTTTCCCGCCTTCAACCTCCGCAGTGCCCCGGAGTTCATCGGACGGGTAGGCACCGTGTCGGCCGACGCGCTGGTGGACGAAGCCACGGGGGCGCGCTATTACACCGCCGAGATTGCCCTGAATGCGGAGTCCGGGGCGGAGGCCCTAGCCCGCGGCATCGTGCCCGGGATGCCGGTCGAAGCGTTTATCCGCACCGGCGCCCGCACACCGCTCGCCTTCCTGCTCGACCCCTTCACCGACTACCTCCGCCACGCCTTTCGCGAGGAGTGACCCTGTCGGTCGTGATTCCGGTTCTGATCCTGTTCACGGGCCGTCGGCATCCTGCAGGGCGGACGGGACTGATGGCCCTGTCCACCCATCTGCCGGTGGCGGAGTCGACCGCCGCACAGCGCAGCTGATCGCTCGACCCCCGTGTTCATGGCGCCTGTCCCGCTCGCCTCCGTGCTCTGTCCCTGCGGGCGACGCCCTCATGCCATGAGCGCAGCGGGGGAGCCGTCGGAGTGGGAGTGGGGGGTTGAAAAAAGGGGGGGGGGGGGGTAGACTCGGTATTTCCTGAAACAATTCCATCTGGGGGGAGGGGTGCATCATGAGCGAACGACAGGAATTCTCGGTTTCCGGCGGGGTCGTTGATCACAGGGACGAGGGCGGAGACCGCAGCTACCGCCACGCGGAGGGCTCGACCGCTCCGATGAAAGTCCTCGGCGGCACCGGCAACAACTGGTTCTACGGAGGCCATCGGGGCGACTGGTACCAGGGCGGCGCGGGCCGCGACGGCACCGACATTGCCGAGGGCGGCAAGGGCGAGGACTACCTCGCCGGCGGCCGGGGCGCGAACCTCCTCAAGGGCGGGGGGTGGAATGACATCCTCGTCGGCAATCAGCACGATGCGTTCTTCGACCGGATGTTCGGCGACAATGGCGACGACACGCTGATCGCGGGTCGCGTGGCCGCTATGAGCCGCGATAACGAGGGCCCGATCGGCGATACCAAGCGGGTCGGCCCGCTGCCCAGTGAACCCGATTGGTGGAACCTCCAGTCGAAGGGCAACTTCATGTGGGGCGGCGACGGTTACGACACGTTCGTGCTGAACCGCGACAGCTACGTTCATATCGTCGACTTCCGCCCGGGCGAGGACCGCATCGTCATCTCCGAACTGGGGGACCACACCCTGGACGAGTCCATCCAGGTGGTGCACCACCCTTCAGGATATTTCGGGAACACCCACTTCCGGATCATTCTCGACGGCAACATCGTCCTGGCGGAGATCAACGGCTACCGCTCCCTGGGCATCTCCCCCGCCGATTTCGACCCGAAAGACGAGGCACAGGTCCAAAGGGCGATCGATGCGATCCGGGCCAACATCGATGGCTTGCAGGGGGAATACTGGAACGGGGGGCTGGGCAATGACGAGGTGAACGGCACCGCGTTCGAAGATCATATGTGGGGCTGGGGCGGGGATGACTGGATGGATGCCGGCGGCGGCAACGACCGGATCGACGGCGGCGCCGGCAACGACACGCTGCGCGGCAACCAGGGCGACGACACGCTCCACGGTGGGCACGGCAATGACACCCTCTGGGGCGGTGACGGCAACGACTCCCTTGAGGGGGACCACGGCAACGATGTGCTCTACGGCGGCGCCGGCGACGACGCGATCTTCGGCGGCGGCGGCAACGACCGGATCGACGGCGGCGCCGGCCGCGACTGGCTGGTCGGGGGCGTCGGGCGGGACATCTTCGTCATCGACCCGAGCGGCGAGACGCCCGACATCATCGTCGACTTCGACGTCAAGAAGGACTATGTGCGCCTGCCGCTGGGTCTGGCCCAGGCCGATGTGCGCTTTGTCGCCGTGGAGGAGTTCACGACGCTAGGCGTCAACCAGCCGACGGCGGCACAGAAGCTCGTCACCGGCAGCGGGGACAGTCAGAAGACGCTGGCCATCTTCCTGAACCGGGACGGACAGGACTTCAGCAACGTGGAGTTCATCTGGGACTTCGACCCGAACCAGGAGTCTGCGCCGCCGCCCACGGGCAAGACGATCGACGGGACGGCGAAGAAGGACTTGCTGCTCGGCACCCGCGGCGACGACACCCTCAACGGCAAAAAAGGCAAGGACGCCCTCTACGGGCGCGACGGCGACGACACGCTCAATGGTGACGAGGGCCATGACCGCCTCTACGGCGAGAACGGCAATGACACGCTCAACGGTCACAACGGCAACGATGTGCTCGAAGGCGGCAGTGGGAACGACGAACTCTACGGCGGCCAGGGCGATGATGTGGCCCGGGGCGGGGCTGGCGACGACAAGATCGACGGCGACGACGGCGACGATCGGCTCTTCGGCGGGGCGGGCAACGACACGATGTCCGGCGGCGACGGCCATGACCGGCTCTATGGCGGCAGCGGCAACGACACGCTCAACGGGGACGACGGCGCCGACCGGCTCGAGGGTGGCGAGGGCAACGACATTCTGGTTGGCGGTAAGCACGACGACCGGCTGATCGGTGACGGCGGCAACGACCGGCTGGAAGGTGGCAAGGACGCCGACCACCTCACCGGCGGCGAGGGGGCCGACGAGTTCCTGTTTCGCAAGGGCGACGGCGTCGATGTCATCACCGACTTCGAGGACGGGACCGACACCATCGTGTTCCTCGCCGAGAAAGAGAACAAGCTGGGGTCGAAGTTCATCGGGTTCGGTGACTTGGTCATTGAGGAGACCGACTACGGCGTCCGCATCACGTCGAAGAAGTTGGTCAAGGGGCACGAGATCCTTCTGCAGGGCGTGACCGCCGACCAGATCGACGCGGACGACTTCAGCTTCGTCACCATCCAGGAGTACAACGACCTGCTGATCAACGCCTGAGCCGGGCGCCCAGCGGCGGAAAAGGCGTCAGGGGGGCGGCTCGGCCGCCCTCCTTCTGTTTTTCCCGAGGTCGGTCGGCAAGGGCCGGGTTGGTGAAGGGACACAAGCTATGCTCGATATCCCCGGTCGGAAGATGCCGGGTTCGTCACAGGAACGAGGTCGAATCGCTACTCTCGTGAGGCCGTCGCAACATTTCTCTCATCCTGCGGCGACATTCGGCACCGAGGGGAACAAGCTACAGGCGCACTATATTTTGTCGATGCACTGTCTGGAACGTGCCCCCCGTGCCACTTCGAAGTGGCACGGGGGCATGGAATTCATGAATCCAGGCATATTTCGGCATATTCAACATGAACAATTGCCTTGCCTGGATGAATTCGGCCAATATTTCTGTCCTGGATGAATCCCAATACCTACACTCGGATGATGGATCCTGCCAATTTCCTGACTGCTACCACCTCTGTCAATCAATCAGACGACAAAATGTCTGACAGTGAAGCTAGTAGCTCCCAATCGCCCACCGCCTTTCCTCTCGAAGACTCCACCAGCGCGATGCCTTTACTTGCTCTCTTACGTGGTCTTCCGTGCCGGATCCTCCCGGCACTTTTTTGCAGCGAAACGAATTGTTCTATGGATAACACAGGAATCACCATCTTTGGAGCTCAGCCAGCACAGAAGCGACGCAGCGCCTCACCTTGGTCAATGGCTTTCCTAGCCATTGTGACACCCTCCAGCAGGTTCCCTGCAATGCCGGTATGGGATAACGCAATCGCAGCCGAATAGACCAGACTGTCCAACATCGGTCCAGGTGATCCCTTCAAGGCCGCAAGGCCCAGTCGGGTAGCGTATTCGGCCACCGGCATGAGAACATCCGTTTGGCGGTAGGTCGACGCTGCCAGATCACCCGCAAATCGTTCCGGAACCGGAATGGCGCGTTCTGTCTGGTGGATTCCCAATTCCTGAGGGGACAGACGCCTAAGTTGGGGTTCTCCCCCGTCTACGGCAAAATACCGGGAGAGTTGACTTATTGACGGAATACACCCGCCTTCCACCCCCCGGACAATCGCAGCCGACTGAAACCCCGCATGCTCGGCCAGAGCTGCGTAAACGGGGGGATAGGCCTTGTGCACGTACCCTGTCATCAGATGGCTGGTTTCAGCTCCCGCAATGGGCCTGAGCACGACCTCAATTGTGGAAAGACAACTACGCTTGACCATGGCATCTCGAAGGGCCATGAGATCATGCAGTTTGGGGGCATATTGACGTTGGTCCAGATAGGTCCAGCCGATGTCCGGATTATCCAGACGATCACGTGCACTACCAATATCCAAGTCCACCGGCCGCCCGGCCGCCAACAGGATCTTGTGTGGTGTCAGGCCATATTTCGGACCAGTGGACTCAATTCCATGAATATAAGTCGGCAGTCCGCAAGCTGCCAAGACCGCTGGCACAAAAGGGGTGGCAGGAATACTGCGCAAAAAGCCGTTGAATGGATCCGTCATCGCCAGGACGGTCGATAAGCGTGTCTTGGTCGAGGACATGACAGCTGTCAACGCATTCAGAATCCCAATGTTCTCCTCATCCGTCTCCCGTTTCATTCTCATAGCAATGAGGAAAATCCCACTCCGAATGGCGCCCGTTTCTCTCCGGAGGATAATGCCCATTGCATCCTTCGCCTGCTCTTGGTTCAAGGACTTGCTCAATTCGGGCCCGGTGGCAACCAACTGGAGATATTCCCTCATACGCTGGTCTGGAGGCAGATGCTGGCTCATACTCACGAACTGAATGGTCCTCGGATGATCCCTCCCAGAATCCACCCATGAAATGGTCTTGGATTGTCATTAGTCGGGTATCGCACGGCCTCGCTCTGGAACGAGTCCCTGAATTCTCTCCCGAAGTCTGACTCGCATTCTTTGGCGGCACTCTCTTTCGATATCTGGCCTGGGCCGAGACGCTTGAGGGTTTCCTCAATAGCACGACTGTCCATGGCACCAGTCAATTCATCAAAAGTCAGTCCTTCACCCGCCTTCATTTTCAGTGTCATGAAATTGAATACTTATCACAAGGACCAGGGATTTGAGGCGGCCATGCCCTGCAGAGCCTCTTGCAAAATACCGCAGTCGAGCGGGTTTTCCTTGAATCAGGTCATTATTTTAGCGCGGGCTGGACTTGGGGTCGCTCCTGCGGTCTATCAGAGGAGCGCACTACCCACTGAGAGGGGCGCACTACCCACTGATCGAAGGAGACTCCCCTGTCCTATTTCGCCACTCTACCAAACCTCTGGCAAGGATTTCAAGCCGATCCGTGACGGCAGAAGCTCCGGCAGGGGGTCCAGGGACTCGACTAGGTCGAGATCGAACGATTCATCCGGGAGACCTCCGGCGGTGCCCGACCGCTGAAGGGACCATCAGGCCTTGGCGTGCACCTTCATCGCCAAGGCGGGTGGAACCTGCCGACGACGCGAGACTGTATCGACCGCTTCCGGGAGGATGCCCCACGGCGCCAACTGAGCAGATGGTCCCGAGTGGCACCGATGCCCAGCGATTGGGCACATCCCAATCATCGACCTCCATCCACGACCAGACAAGCCTCTCAAGGACGAAAGCCAGCGGGAGGCCCAAGCGCCCAAGGCGAGCAGGTTCGTGATGCCGGAAACCGTCCGTTACCAAATTCGTTCCAGGGTCACTGAACGTGTTCAGGTATCGGATGGTCGACATGCTGACCCTTGACCGTCGATCCGTGGATGTGCCTCGCGGTACCGCTCTGCAGGGGCCGGATAGCCAGCCCACGGAGGCGCTCGCCCTCAGCCTGATTTTCTTTCTTTTTCTCTGTTGGAAGCGAACAAACGCACCCCATGGGGGAATTGGGGCGGTCAGGAGGGAGTTTCTTTCAACAGAAATTTAAGCTCGGCCCGGCGGTCGATTGGCACCTGAGCTTTGCAAGAGGCTCTGACATGAAAAGTTCCAACGACGCATTCAACCGACAACCAATCTGCGAAAAGTTGGTCTAATATCTCGACATCGTCCACCATTTTCAGCAACCAATGAGGAACAACATCCCACACTACCTGCTCCTGTGCATGGTCACGTTACTGTCGCTACCCGTGCCAGCCACCGATCAGAAGTCTTCGGAAGACCCCATAAGTGCTACCCAACATGCGAAAACTCCGATGGGGGCCTTTTTGGGAGCCAAGAATACCATTCACCCCGATTGGTTCAAAGAGAGTTTTCTCGAATTCGAGGAAGACATTGATGAAGCGACTGCAGCAGGACGGCGCCTCGTGCTCTATTTCCACCAAGATGGATGCCCCTATTGCAACCTGCTCGTTGAGCACAACTTCACTGACGGGATCTTGGGGAAAAAAGTGCAACAACACTTCGATGTGGTCGCCATCAATATGTGGGGAGACCGGGAAGTTGTACAGGTAGGTGGTCGACCGTTCACCGAAAAAACGCTGGCCGCCGCATTGGATGTGAATTTCACCCCCACCTTGCTGTTCTTTGATGAAGCCCGCCAAGTGGTTCTGCGTCTAGATGGATATCTCCCACCGGAAGAATTCGACTTGGCCTTGGGATATGTCGCTAATCGACTGGAATCCCACATCTCATGGGCGGACCATCTGGCGAAACGCCAACGGCCTGTCTCGGGGGAACTGACCACGGTGATGAACCGTGCCCTGGCTCCACCTTATGATCTTACCAAGACTGCAAAAGGCCGGCCCTTGGCGGTATTTTTTGAAGAACCGGACTGCGAGAACTGCCGACTCCTCCACGAAAAATCCTTCCGTCACCCGGACGCAGATCCATTGCTGAAAGCGTTTGACATCATCCAGCTCAATCGCTGGGCTGACACCCCGATCAAGCGCCAAGATGGAACTTCCACCACAGCTTCCCAATGGGCAGGGGAACTCGAAATCAGTTTCATCCCCGCCATGGTCCTGTTTGACCCAGATGGCAAAATCATTCTGAAAGTCAACGCGCAGTTTCGCACCTTTCACATTCTGGGAGCCCTGGCCTATGCTGCTGACGGAGCTTACCGAAACGAGCCCAGTTTTCAACGATATCTCAGTGCTCGTGCCGAAACGATCCGTGAAAGGGGGGTGGATGTGGATATCTGGAAGTACTAGTGATATGGCATTATAATTGGATCAAACATCCTTTATGGTGTTTCTGGACGAACTAATTGAGCTGCGGCGGGAAGACTGATGGGCATGGCGACAGAAACCGAATCGGCGACCTGTAACCAGGGAATGTCTCTGTGATGACAGAGATGCCGATAAGAGAAGGAACTAACTCCGAAGGAGCGGTGAGGGCGGACAATGGGCCGTTTTACACCATCTCACTTCAACCAACCGAACGAGATACCGATCATGCAAACCAGACGCCTGTTATCCATTAAGATTTTCGTAGTTTTTGTGTTTACCATGCTCTTCTTGGGAGTCTCGACCACCTTCGCTGCTGTCGAGACCAGCAAGGACAGGGCGGCTTCGCCCGATACCTATTTCCAGGCCGATTCCACCCCGACTGAAGAGCAGCCGGAAAACAAGGGGGAGGAAGAGGAAGAAGAGCCAGATTGCTAATTCGGGTGTGTGATGCCCTATCTGCTTCCACCGATGCCTCTATCACAGCCTTCTGTAGCGAGCGGAGATCGTTTTGCAGCACACCCAACCAACCGTCAATCCAACCAACTGAAATTGTAGAGGACTTTGATATGAAACTTCATCACATCTGGCTGCCTGCCCTGTTTGCAGCCACCCTTTCGACCACCATTTTTGCGGAAAATAAGCCGGTGGGAATCACTCCAGACATCATGTCGGTCACAGTGATCCACAACGGTCAGCCAGTGGAGGTGATGCGCAACCAAGACAACAAGAATATCGTCATTGACGCATTCGCCAAAACTTCCCGCCCCTGCCCTCCATTTTGCATCCAACCCATGGTCCTGGCAGAAGGAGTGGAAACACTTGGAGAGGTGGAGGTGCTTGACTATGCCGCAAAGATGTCGGCTGGTGACAGCAACATCATGCTGGTTGATTCCCGGACTCCTGACTGGGTAGCCAAAGGGACCATTCCCGGTGCCGTCAACATACCCTGGACCCTGTTGACCCCATCCAAGGGAGCCACCACCGAAGTGATTACCAATACCATGACCGAGCAGTTTAATGTGCAATTGGCCGATGGCGTGGATTTCATCGAAATTGATGATGCCATTGCCAACAACCGGGTCAGTGAGGTCTTCGACTACAACCGGGCCAAAACCCTAGTCATGTTCTGCAACGGCATGTGGTGCGGTCAGTCACCTGCCAGCATCACAACATTGCTCAAATACGGCTATCCGGCGGAGAAAATCAAATGGTACCGTGACGGTATGCAGTCATGGGAAATTCTGGGTTTTACCACCGCAAAGCCTTAACCCAAAATATCAATCAGGATCCAAGGGCAGCTTCGGCTGCCCTTTTTGGTGTTCGCTCTGGCAGCTTCCCTTTTTTCAACATGAGGCATGAATCTAGACACCTGAATGAGACCACATACCCTGAGAAGACGGATTCAAGGTATCACACGAAATACCACCACAGGACAGGTTTTGTTATCATAGCCAAGGCAACCAAATAAAGGAGTGACCGACATATGACCACCGTAGGAAATCTGATCCGTACCAAGTCCGACAATCCGGTGATTCACAGCGTCCGACCCGACCAAATGGTGCGTTCCGCCTTGGAACTGATGAAAGAACACGATATTGGCTGTGTCATGGTTATGGAAGATGACCACCTGGTAGGAATACTGAGTGAACGTGACTATGCCCGCAAGATGATACTGGCAGGAAAGACTTCCCATGACACCCCAGTCAGCGAGATCATGACCACCAATGTGATCTGCACGTCCCCTTCGAACAACGTGGATGAGTGTCTCGCCTTGATGAACCAACATGGTTTTCGCCATTTGCCTGTCAAGGTCGACGACCGGGTGGTAGGCATGGTGTCCACGGGAGACCTGATTTCATCCATCATCAAGGAACAAAAAGACACCATCGATCATCTTCAACAGTATATTGTTAGTTGATCGGATTCGCCTTGTGATTTTATTTTTCACCTATCCTGCCCGCCAAGCCACGACGAGGATTTGATGCCATCACTACTGCCGAAGCTTGACCCGCATGGTCTGCTTGAATACTCCGTGGTGTTTACAGACCGTTCACTCAATCATATGTCACAGCGGTTCCAGCAGGTGATGAACGATCTGTCGACCACCCTAAAGGAGGTATACCAGGCCAATGCCACCGTCTTGGTACCCGGTGGCGGGACCTTTGCCATGGAAGCGGTCGCACGGCAATTTGCCAGTCAGCGCAAGTGCTTGATCATTCGGAATGGGTGGTTCAGTTATCGTTGGACCCAGATCCTGGAAGCGGGTAATATTCCGGCATCTGCCATGGTACTGAAAGCAGCCCGGGCATCAGAGGCCCCTGAGTCATCTTTTTCTCCCATGCCGGCCGAAAAGGTAGTGGCATCAATTCGACGGGAAAAACCGGACATGGTGTTTGCTCCCCATGTCGAAACATCGAGTGGCATCATCCTCCCGGATGAGTACCTGGCTACGATAACGGCCGCTGTGCGGGAATCCGGTGGGCTGATGGTTCTCGACTGTATTGCCTCAGGTGCAGTCTGGGTGGACATGGTCAAGACGGGGGTTGACATCCTGATCAGTGCACCCCAAAAAGGCTGGAGTGCCTCTCCATGCAGTGGCATCGTCATGCTCGGCGACAGGGCACTGGAACGCATTGTAGATACGCGCAGTTCCAGCTTTTCTGCCGACCTCGCCAAGTGGTTGGAAATCATGCGTGCCTACGAACATGGTGGACATGCCTATCATGCCACCTTGCCCACAGACGCATTGACCATGTTTCGGGATACCATGCTGGAGTTGCGAGATTTCGGCTTCGAACACGCTAGGCAGGCCCAGTGGAATCTGGGAGGTCAGGTCCGAGCCCTGCTTGAGAACCGCGGCTTTCACAGCGTGTCCGCTGAAGGCTTCAAGGCGCCGAGTGTGGTGGTATCCCATACCCGGGATCCGGCGATACACAACGGGAGCCGTTTTGCCTCGGCCGGACTGCAGGTCGCGGCCGGCGTGCCATTGATGTGTGATGAGCCGGCCGACTACCGCAGTTTCCGTATCGGTCTGTTTGGATTGGACAAATTGTCACATATTGACCGAACCGTCAACTATCTGGCGACTGCACTGGATACCGTGCAGACTGACTCCATCTGAATTAATAACGAACTTCCACACGGTGGCCCACCGGTGGCAGTGCCTCACTGCTTTCCACGGTCACTAGCCTACTCCCGTCTTGACCGGCAGGAATGATGGATTTCACCTGCCCAGAGGTAGCGTCTCCTCCGTCGACCACAATCAACATGTCTCCCACTTCAGGGGCTACGATGTCCGTTGTCAGCAGGGCACGAACCACGGCTTTTTCCGACCCCAGAACAAGTGCCGGCCTCTCGGCCCGTTGCAGATTGATTCGGTCTCCGGGGTAGACATTGACGTTCAAAACCACCCCCGACTGGGGGGCGATGATTCGACTGTACCGCAACCGACTTTCCCGAGTCACATGATGGGCGGCACTTCGACGGTATTCTGACTCTGCCCTGAGTTGTTCGATATAACTCAAATCCAACTCCACTTGGGACAACGACCCTTCCTCATATAATATGTTGTCACGCTCCCAATTCCGTGTCGCTTCTTCCAACACGGCTTTTTTCCAGACCATTTCCGCCTTGGCCGCTTCCAGATCTGCCGTCAGATGCGCTTCATCCAGTTGGATAAGAATTGCTCCTTTTTGTACTCTGTCACCTACCTGAACGTGCAGCGAAGAAACTTCACCATCCACTCCAAAATTCAGGTGTTGCAGGTAGGCATAGTCTACTCGACCCATGACGGATTCCGCACTTGCGGTGAGTGACAGTAAAAGGAGCAGGAATCCCACCAAACCACGCACAGTGAGACCGATATGGTGTATCACGGCTGGCTCGAAGTCCCTGCCAGATATTAAGAATGGTCTATCGCTCATTGAAACTGTACCGGCTCGTTATTCATCAGGATGTCCAGTTCGTCCCAGACCAATGCACGTAAATAACGTGCTCGGGCGACACGATGGACCGCAGTTGCCACCATGGCATTGGCCGAGCCGATCCTTGTCCGTACCTCCATTTCATAAAGCGATCGTACCCGATCCAGTTCCAGTTCGCTGTACAACAACTCGGCTTCGGCCGCCCGAATTTCAGTGTCCAAATAGGCCAATCGCTGCACCAGTCGTAGAACCTCTTCCCGCAATTCATTCTCCAGCGCCATTTTCTTCGCCTCCAATTCCAGCACCCTGGCAGAAGTCGTTTCCATTTCACCCCGCCTTTGCAGGTCACTGACTACCGGAATTTTCAGATAGATTGATGCCCGGAATTGATCCCGGGTGGATGGAGTCCGGAAATGATACTCTCCCCCTTCAAAGCGTGTGCCAAGCACGGGTTTGACACCAATTGACAACCCCGCACGATGTTGGTGCGCGGCTTGGGTTTCAAGACGAATCACCTGCAGTGCAGGACTGTTTTCGAGTACCTTGGCGAGTGCTTCATCATAATCTGGGGTCTCTCTCTGATAACCCGACAGGTCCGGCTCCACCATCCGATCAGGATAGGCATCGGCCCGGTTCAGTGCCAAGGCCAAGTGGAGCCGACTCGCCCTGCGTTCAAGCCCCAGGCGCGTCCGCTCAGCAAAAGCGTCCAGATAGGTCGCCTCCAGCTGATGAACCTCCACGAGCGATGCCTCATTGAACCGTTCCATCCGTTCGCGTTGCCGATCATATGCCAAAAACGCCAGAGTCATCACTTCATCCTGGGCCGCATAGGCATAATCCGCCAGGATGACCGCAAAGAACGCCCGAACGACCTTATGCCTGATCTTTGCCTGCGTCTGGTCCCAGTGTACTGAGATTGCCTTGGCACCGGTTTCCAGAGCATCATACATTGCACTGTCCAAGCCGAACCGGGACAGCGGCTTGTCCAAGGTCAAGAACATACGACTATCATTGGTAAAATCATGTCCTGGCTGCGCAATCCGATCCGACCCTCGCAACTCCAGGTCGAAAGAGACCGTTAATGCATTGCGCCCGTCCAATCGAGCCTTGGCCGCACGATTCATCGCCATGGTGGCGTCCACCTGCCTTAATGCCGGATCATTTTCATCCAACATGGCGAGTGCCTGCCCCAAGGTCAGGGTACGCGGGAATGGCTGTTGCTGAAGGCGTTCTTCAGCGCCTGAGATGCCCCCGAGGGTATTGGTCAAGCAGGTCGCCGTCAGGATTATCCAACGAACAGTAGACCTTGAGCCCATGGTGATCCGGAAAAATCAATCGGCAATTCTTCAAGCCTTGAAAATCAACTTGACTGATTTTCCCGTCGGAATTGGCTAAAGCGGGTAGTGCGGTAATGACCATCTACCACGTAACGTCCCAACAGAAGAAAATCATGAGCATTCTTCAGTGCTCCAGTGTAACGCGTGATCAATTTGCCCTGATAATCAAAGAAGGCGAAGACTGGGGTCGCTCTGACTCGCATGGCTTTCAGGGAAAATTCCTTGGTGGTTAGATCATTGCCGTCAAAATCCGTGATGAGAACATCCCCTTCGGCATCCAGGCTGAGGACGCGAAAGTGGGTATGATAAAAATCCTGTACCGCCTGCCTGTTCAGCACAGTCTGCTTCATTCGCATACACCAAGGACAATCCTTGGTCTCGAACATAACTAACAAGGCGGTCTTGTCTTCCTCTTGAATGATTTCCAGTTCTTCCTGCAGGTCACCAAAAGAGACGTCAAAAAAGTCCTCTGCACTTTCCGCCAGCTCATTGATATTGATGTCATCTTCCGTCAATCCCTGAACCGGGAGAAAAGCGAGCAACGTGGCAAAAACTGCCCACAACGAATTCTGATAGAACATGATGAACGCCCATCACCTGCAGGTGATCTGTATATCAATGGCAACTAATATACTAAACAGTTGATGATACCGCAACTTGAGCATTGTCCAACGGAACATGGGACTGAAGGAGCCGGTTTCGGGATCATCAAGGGGGATCGTGAAACGACCCTCCAACGACTCTGTCTGGGACGACGATGCCCCTCCTGGACATTGAGTCACCCCACGGAGGGCATGTCGATGGCGGGATTGAGGCCTCGCGCCGCCAGCTGCGCTCCCTACCACGGGGCCCCGGCTGAGACCGATCGGGGTTCAAACACATCGGCGAGCGGTCGATGCGGGCCCAAGCTGGAGAAGCTCCTTAAGGCGTCTGCGTTCCCCCTCCTCGCTTTGCACGCCCACGGCCTTGGTGGACTCCACCAAAGGGGGCCGGGGCCCTGGGAGACGCGGCGGGGTCGAGTGCACCCAGTCCCGGGCGCACCAGCGCCACAACTACACCCGGGTCGATAGCCAGACCGGCCGCCGAGTGAGACAGCATCGGAGATAACCCCCCATACTCGTGTCCAGAAAGCAGCTAGGCTATGATGCCCACACGATAGATGAATTGATGGGTTTCATACCATCACAACCGATTGGAACGACATCGTCGAAACCTGAAAGAAAGAAAGAAAGAAAGTGCCTATCGATGGGGCATCTTGATCATCATATCTCCATGGCATGGTATTTCGATGGATTCACTTAATATACACTCCCCACTTCCACTCTGAAGTGCAACACTCGCCCCGCTCCCGGCATGAGGGCATCCCCCGAAGGAAGGGAGCGGGGCGGCGACCGGAAAATTCAGCCCCCAAGGGGCTGATTTCGGCCATCGATGGCATCCATCTCGACGCCAGGGAGTCTGACAGAGGCGATTTCACGACGCCAGGGCCCACTCGGCCGTTTCAGGCTGACTTCGGCCGAGCGGGGCCCTGCCCGTCGAACACGGGCTTCTGGAAAGGCAGGGGAGGGGAGAGGAATGACCGCCTTCAGGGCGGGGCGACGGCGGTGAAGACCTCTTCCGGGGTCCGATACCCCAGCACCTTGCGGGGCCGGCGGTTGATCCGCTCTTCCACCGCCCGAACCTGGGCCAGCGTCACCTGACGGAAGTCGGTCCCCTTCGGAAAGTACTGGCGGACCAGACCGTTGGTGTGCTCGTTCAGGCCCCGCTCCCAGGAATGGTAAGGAGTGGCAAAATAGAAGTTGGCTCCCAGGGCCTTGGCGATCTCCCGGTGCCCCGCGAACTCCTTGCCGTTGTCCGCCGTGCAAGTGTGCACTCGATCCCGAATCGGCCCCATTCGCCGGACCATGGCTTCAGTCACGGCCGCCGCCGTCTTCCCTTCCACCCCGACCAGCACCAGATACTTCGAGGCCCGATCTACCCAGGAAATCAAGGCTCCCCGGTACTTCACCCCGATGATCAGGTCGAGCTCCCAGTCCCCGATCCGGCCCTTGGCCTCCACGATCGACGGGCGCTCGGCGATGTCCACCCGACCGGGAAGATGACCGCGTCCCGCAGGTCGCCCTCCCCGCCAGTTGGGCTTCTTCCCGCGGCGGTGCAGGCACCGGTCAAGGTCGCCCCCCGCCTGTCGGTCCGCTCTCACCGATGGGTAGATCCATTCCCGCCCGGCCATCACCTCCCCTGGTTGCTGAAACCGGCCCGAGACCTGCTCTGGGCTCCAGCCTGCCCGCCACCACTCCTCCGCCACCGCCCAGCGCTCCGGGGTCATCTTCCAGGGCACAGCCGAGGCTTCCCGGCGCCGACTCGTCGCCTTGCCCTGGGCGGGTTGATGTCGATAGCCCCGCTGCTCGCAGTGGCGGGACGTCTCCCGCGCAATCGTGCTAACGTCCCGTCCGAGCTGCGCGGCAATCTACCGCTGGGATCGACCAGTGGACTTGAGCGCAAAAATCTGCGATCTTTCCGGGTGGGTCAGGGGGTGGTAGCCATTCGGCATGACCCTTCTCCAGTTGTTAGCAAACTGAGATTGTCTGCCATCATCTGGCCCACTGCCATCCGCCTAACTCAAGCGATCAGGCGACGGGGCCAAGTGTTGCACTTCAGAGTGGCACGGGGGACTGATGGTGTTTCGCAATCATTCTGGTCACGATCAATCGATTGATGAATACTCTGCCACTGTTTTTCGATATCAAAAACCGCCGATGTCTGCTAGTCGGAGGCGGCAAAATGGCCACAAGACGGGCAGATGCGATGTTCGAAGCCGGCGCCATCGTGGACATTATTGCCCCGAGCATTGAACCATCACTTCGGGAAAGAGCCAAAGCCACCGGAGGGCGGATTGCAGAACGCCTGTGGCAGACCGATGATCAGTCCGAACACCATGTTCTTGTCATCGCGGCCACGGACAATCCCGTGACCAACGCCGCGGTCGCATTCGTAGCCCATGACAAGGGAATACCTGTACATGTTGTCACCAGCGCAGAGCTGTCCACAATCACATTTCCCTATGTGATTGATCGTGACCCACTCACGGTAGCGGTTTCGAGCGGCAGCGCTTCACCATTGCTGGCAAAGATTCTGGGTGAACGAATTGATGCCTTGATCCCGGTAGGATATGGACTGCTGTCAACACTGATAAGCAAATTTCGTCACTCGGTCAGAAAAAAAATCCGCATCCCGGAAGCCCGAAAGCGATTCTGGGAACGTATCTTAACTGGAAACGTTGCAGAGTGTATTTTTTCCGGAAATCCAGATGCAGCAGAAGCATTATTGACATATGAACTCGAAAACCATCATGACAACATTCCCACCGGCGAAGCTTATCTGATTGGTGCTGGACCTGGCGACCCGGACCTACTCACATTCCGGGCCTGGCGCCTGCTCCAACAGTCCGAGGTGGTTCTTTATGATCGTCTGGTTTCAGAACGGATACTCGGTCTGATCAATCCTGAAGCGGAAATGGTCTATGTGGGCAAGCAACGAGCCAAACACGCCGTGCCTCAAAATGAAATCAATCATGCATTGGTCCAATACGCCCTCAGCGGACGACGCGTGGCAAGGCTCAAAGGTGGAGATCCTTTCATCTTCGGCCGAGGCGGAGAAGAAATCGAGCTGCTGGCTAACCATCAGATCCCATTTCAGGTCGTACCCGGCATTACGGCTGCATCCGGGTGCGCCTCCTATAGTGGTATCCCCCTGACCCACCGTGATCACGCCCAATCGGTCCGATTCGTGACCGGCCAGTTGCGAGATGGCAGTGTAAGCCTACCTTGGGATCAACTGGTCCATCCCGGTCAGACCGTGGTCATCTACATGGGACTGAAAGGACTGCCAATTATCTCCGAGAAACTCATGGAAGCTGGGATGCATCCTGACATGCCGGTTGCGCTCATTGAGCATGGCACCATGCCCTCACAGAAGATCCACTGTGCCACCATTGCTAGTATGCCGACAATATTGGGGGCACTGAAAATCCGTCCTCCAACGATACTGATCGTCGGCACTGTGGTCACGCTGCATCAGAAACTGCATTGGTTTCACCCAGCAGCTTCCGAAAATATGTCCTTTTCAGCTTCAGACCACACTACCAAATGAATGGTCCACGCTACCCGGGGGTGGTTTGAGTCCAGCGATCACACAACCCTGGGCGACCGGACCGCCGGGGAACAGTTCATACAGATATTTCATCCCCCCCTTATGATGGAACTTTTCGTTCAAAGCATCCGTCAATTCCCTGCGCTTGCCAAACTCATGGCGCGAGAAATATTCCTGAAGTCCCGCTATGGCTTCCCAGTGGTCATTAGTCAGGATCAGACCCGACTGCCGTGCATGATCAGTGGCAAAATCTGTCGACCACCCTCGGGGCGCATTGGGAAAATCAAATGTTGCTTGTTCTGTCATGGAAATGACCGTTTGAGAAAGTTGGACGCATGGCAAATGGATCGACTTAAGTGAATCGAGCGGAACCCATTATCAAGGGAAATCGTGACGTTGTGAAGCCCCTCGACAACCCATCAGGACAGATCCATTTGACGCTATGAAACGACTCAAATGATCAAACCCCCATTCCACTCTGAAGTGCAACACTTAGCCCCAGTCGCCTGATCGCTTAAGGTAAGCGGATGGCAGCAGGCCAGAGGATGGCAGATCCTTTCAGTTGACCAATCAACGGAGAAGGGTCATGCCGACTGGCGACCACTCCCTGATCCACTCGGAAAGATCGCCCATTTTCGCGCTCAAGTCCACCGGTCGGTCCCAGCGACCGGGAGCTGTCCCGCCACCGCGAACAGCGGGGGGATCGTCACCAGCCGGCCCAGAGCAAGGCGATGAGTCGGCGCCGGGCCGCCTCGGCCGTGCCCCGGAAGATGACCCCCGAGCGCTGGAATGCGATTGAGGACTGGCTGCAGGCCGGATGGAGCCCGGAACCCATCTCGGGCCGCTTTCAGCAACCAAGGGAAGTGATGGCGGGGAAGGAGTGGATCTACCAATCTATCGGGGCCGACTGCCCCGGCGGCAAGGCCAGCCCCAGCCGGTCGACCAAGATCGGCAGGGCCTTCGACGCCGCCGGGATACTCCATCGGCCTTCCGCGTTGCGCCAATCGGTGCGCTCACACAAGCCCCGCGCCAAGGCATGACAGGTCACCCGTGCGCAAGGCCTAGGTCAGCCACGCCAGCTTGGCGGTGTCGAAATGGCGTCATCCGATCTGCATCCCTGAAGCAGACAGAAACTGAAATTAAAATACAGATCTGTCATCCTGAGAGGCTCGGGACACACCCGAACAGTCCGCCACCGATTGGCTGTCCGAGGACTCCATCCCGACCGCCCGGGGGCGGCTCGACCCCCATGGCCTCCGCCCCGGTCGGCAGTCGTCGGATAACCCCCTCCCCTAGGCGACCAGCGTGGTCGACCTCGCCCGGTGGGTCGGGTTTCATCCCTCCCAACGCCAGCCGATGCCCGGCGCAGCGAAACTCTGGCAGGCCATGGGGTTGCTGATGCACTCCACCATCATGTACCAGGCCATGAAACCCCGGCTCCGGGATCCCCCTTCCTGACCATTTGTTAAGTGAATTTAAGTGACAGCCCTCGGGCACAGGCTCCGCATGGATTCTTGATAGGTCCGGGATCCGGCCATGCCCTCTCCCCTATTGGGCCTGCCGGGAAACCGGAACCGACCATCGTCCATTTCCCCTGCTACTCCTTGATGTAGGCGCCGAAGGCGCCGTCCATCTGCCCATAGGTGCCATATTTCACCGAAAACTTGCCGGCCAGGCTGTCCGGCGCCTCGCCCAGGGTGTCATTGTAATCCTGCTTCGAGGCATAGAAGTTGGCCTGCCATTGGGATTTCTTGTCGCTGGTCTTGACATCGTTGATGCTCCAGACCGCATCGCCCTCCACGCTCGGCTTATCGTTTCCCATGTTGTTGGCTTGGTCACCGACCGTCAGGTCGACCCGCCAAGGCAGACTCTCGCCCCCGGAGGTGAACTCCGTGATCGTGCCCGTGACCGGGCCATAGCTCCCCTCTGCATCTTTGTCACCGACACCCCCGAAGTCGACCTCGAACGCCGCCTTCGCGGTAAATGAGCCCCACGACGGCCGGCCGGTTCCCGGCGCCGGCTGCAGGGCGTAGACCCCGATCGCCGGCCCCTCGTAACTCGCCCGACCGCCGATCTGGTGAAGATTCTGGCGGCGGAACGCATCCCAACTCTTGTAATTCTTTAGTTTCAGACCCGATCCCAAGGCGTAGGTCTCGGCCTCGGCCGTCCCCACCCCCGTCCTCAGCCACCAGCCAAAGGTGATGTAGGATTCGTCCGGCTCCCCCGGCACCTTCTGCTCCCAGTTGTCCGGCTGGAATCGCCAGCCATTGGACAGCGTCCTCGCCCCCCCTTTCGCGTTGGTCACCTCGCAGTTGCTGCCACCCCCGACGCAGAGTAGCTTGCCCGGAATGCCGTCAAACGTTCCCCGCAGGGAGACGTTGCCGTTGTCGTTCGCCTCGATCTCCCGTCTCGGCTCGCTCACCGCCGGCAGGCCGGCCGACTGGAGCCGGGTGCCGACATCTTCCGGCAGATCGATGAGATCGACCCGGAAAGTGGGGTTGCGGGTGGCATCGCGCAGAATGTTTTCGCCATCGGCTCCGTACTTCTTCCGGACCGTGATCATCTCCGGGGGCTCGATGTCGTTGAGGAACCGGAGCCGGTAGGTGTGGCCCGTCTGCGGATCGGTGAACGCCGCCACCTCCGTAACCGCCCAGCGCCCGTTGCGTTCCACCGGCGATCCGAGAACGGACTTGAAGTCGAGCGCCCGGTCCGACAACAGCGCCTGCAGCGGCAGCGGCTGGCCATGCTTAACCAGGACCTCGGCCACTTTGTATGGGGGCGTCCCCGATTGGGTGCCCCCCGGACGAGAGTAGAGCCCCCGGAGGGTCAGGTCGCTATTGCCGTCCATCCCGAGTTCCAGCAGGGCCGGATACACTTTGTTCGCCTCGGCGGCCAGCTTCTCCTCGGCCTCGGCGGCCTTGGCCTGCTCAGCCGCCGCGTCGGCATCGGCCTTGGCCTTCGCCGCCACCGCCGCGGCCACCTCAGCCGTGTAGCCGGCCGAGTCCGCCGCCGTCACCCGCCCCCCGGTGTAGGTGGCCGTGCCATCGTCCTTGACCGTGACCGTGCAGCCATCGCCCCCCGCCGCACAGCGGTAGGTGACCTCGCCGAGCGTCTTCGAGGCCCCGGCGGCGATCTCCAGCGTGCCGGCTTCCTTATCGGCGTCCGCGGACACGGAAGACATGTCCACCGTCATGGGGGCCGGGGGCGGCGGGGGAGGGGGCTTCGGTTTCGAGTTCCCGCCGCCGCAACCCGCCAGGGTCAGGGCCAGGATCACGGCGAGGAAGAAAGGAAAGCATCGGTTCGTTCGGGACATCATGACAAGACCTCCGGGTCAAGGGGATGGACAAAGGCAAGAAGAATTGATCCTACCCCCCCCCCCCCCGAAAAATCAACCCCGGATCAAGACTTTTCAGGGAAAAAATGACTCCCTGTCCCGGCCAGCCCTCCCCCCGCCCGGGCACGGCGCCGCTGGAAGGGGGGGTGGCTGACCCGGCCGACGAGCTTTCAAAATATTAGACTTGTATTTTGATTGTCGTTCCTGTCTGCTTCGGGCAGGCCGTCGTTAGACTGTCCATTCCCACGAAGCGCGGTCACGCGATCCTGGATGGGCCGCCTTGCCCCCTCGACTCTCGCTGGAGTCAGGCTGATGATCATTCCCAGGTGAAAGCCCCAGTCCCCCGCCTCAGTATGGGATTGATCCTCCGGATCGGAATCCAGAAACTATCGGGATCAGTCCGGTGGCGCCGGGTGGTCAGTGCGCAAGGTGTCATTCGACCGGGGGATTTTCAGGGGTGCGCCATGCTGACTACCGACAATGGGGATATGGTCTAGGGAATGCTCAGAATCGGTCATGCTATCGGTACCGCTATCGCGGCTGAAGACAAACATTCCATCGGCTCATTGACTCTTCCGGTAAGGGTATCGTGGGTGGTCGTTCCATGAGGCTCATCTCTACGATGGACACCACGGATCCCTCTGAAACTGGCAATGCACCAGGAATCATGACTACGTCACCGACCGACAACAGATTCTTGATCAAGGACAGCCCTAACTCGGTCATAACCGTGCTCTCTTCAGCCATCCCTGACCATCCTGAACCTGTCTTTGGGGACAGAATCACTGTCCGGTCAACGAACCCATCGCCTGAACAGCCCCTTCGGCCAGCTCCAAGCTCACTGCCCCCTTCGAGGACCGTCACACAGCACGAGATTCAGCCACATCGACACCACACCCGACAGACGCAATGCAAGAAATCAGCCAGCCGGATGGATAAGAGGAATTACACGGTCAAAACTTGGGGGGCAGGACAACTGGAGGAGCATCTTCAATCACCAACTCCAGCGCTTGGTCAGTTTGGGCGCCACTCCCTGATCGCTCTCTGCCTCCCACCTTGCCCATCTGTCGAAACCCTTGCTGGAGACGTTGACGCGCAGCATGCAGCTTTTCATGCAGACCACGATCATAGGGCAGCAGGTAGGCACGTGGACGATGCTCCCCCTCGAACCGCACCCAAAGAGCAATCGCACCCTGATCTTTCCCGGCGGGATCGGGCTCACGTACATCGGAACTCAACAGCTCAAAAGACGGTGGCAGCGGGGTTCGAGTCGGCCAGCCTTCCAGACTTTCCATCCCAATCCACTGACCCGCATATACGATCGGTAATAATGCCAATACTGCGAACCGGAACCGAGGCTGGAACCGCTGGCTGAGCCAGATCCAGCAGGCCACCAGCAAAGGGACGATGTAACCCAGGCTGATCGCTAGTTTGCCCATGAAGGCATATGTTCCAGTGCATATGGGGTGAGCGTGGCCGGCAAGGTGCTGAACTGCCCGACTTGTCCGTCCTCATCAATGGAGAACCGGACCGCTGTCAATTCGTGGTCTACTCTCAGTAATTCCAAATCCTTCTGAAATACCGTCTGAAATTTGGGGTTCACCTTGTCAATGCGAAGGTCAACGGGGACAGGTGCCTTGGAAATCGCATGATAAAAATACAGATTCACAATGTACTCCCCGGGATGTGCCTTGCGTACCGTCATGATTTCCTCGTTGACCGGATACACCTTTTCCTGCCCATCAATAATCAGGATATCGTTGATCTCACCACGGTCATCCCGGTCAAGATGCAGCCAGCCCGCCTCCTTGTTGAGATAGGATGCGGTTCGCCCATCTGGCCCCTTGACCCAGAGGTCGATATCATCTGCTAGATGTTCGGGCCAGGTCGCGGTAATGATGAGTTCCGCCTGCTTATCCACGTTTGCCAGCTTGGCTTCCGGATGGATGTACAAGAGGGTAATCAGATAAAGAAACGAAAACCCGAGCAGACAATTGAACAGCAGATCAATGAACGGGTCTGCGTTCAGGGTGAATTTATGGCGAGTCCGGTAGAGGCTGCCCATGTCGGGTCCTGGCATTTTGAAGGGCGACCAGACGGATTATCTCGGCCACCAAGTCATCCGCATAGCGATCCAGTATCTTGCAATAGATGCTCAACAAAAGGGAACCGCTGATTCCACTGAGAGTGGTGTACAGAGCGACTTGCATCCCCTCTCCCATGGTGCCGAGTAGTTCTTTCAGTCCAGCGATATCATCCTGCCGCAACTGGTATGCAGTACCCAACATCATGATGAACCCGATCACCGTACCGATCAAACCAATACGAATCAGCATGTCGGCAGTGAACCATCCCATCTGATGTCCTCGATGAACCCGCTCTACCAGACGGGCATGCGGTGCATCACCAAGACCGTTACCTGAATCGGTCTCCAGCAGCGAGAAGTGCTCCTTGATCTCATCCGCCGCCTTTTTGCTGGTGGCAACATCGGAAGATGTCTGGCAGGCCACCTCCATCAGCGCCCGACGAAGCCGGGACAGTCGCCAGGAAGCCTGTCCCAGATATCCGACCACCAATACGAACAGCACCATGATCACCACCGAAAGCCAAGTCCGGTCAGCTGCCAGGACCTGAGAAAAATAATCGAAACGCCAAAGCAAAAACGCACCGAACAGGAGCAATCCACTCACTAGCATCCAAGCGTAAAATGGCAACAAAGGTTCTTCTCGGATTGTGGCCCGTCCGCGCCCGATCAGTGAGGACCATAATGTGCTCCGGGTTTTCATCCGTTCAATACAGACCAAGAAAACGGCCTTGGACCAGCGCACTGATCTGGGTAGAATGAAAAAAGGCGGATTGGTCCACCGAGGGTGTCCATTGCTTGGCCATCCGATCCGCAATCGCCAGGGTTTTCTCGCCAAGGGGAATATCGGCTGCTCTGAGGCCAACCGTCAGGCGAAACCATTCGGCCGTTGGCGACGGTATCTGATCATCGGGAATGTGCCAGACATCTCCGGGACTGGCCAGCAGGTAGGAAGTTGCCCGGCTCCAGCCGGATCCACGATGAAACTGTTCCACGGCCCGTTCCAGGAGTTGCCTGACCCGTGCAATCACCTTGGCATCACCGGAGACCTGCCACCAATCGAACAGTCCGGCGGCCGCATGGACCAAGGTATCCAGGTCGGCGGGCGCATCCGATGCATCTACCCCAATCAGCAGTCCAGGGGAAGGACGATCGGTCGCATCCATGAGGAGGTTGGCCAGTTTCATGGCAGCTGATCGAAATTCCGAACGTCGGAATGCCCCATGACTCAATGCCGACAAGGCCAGACCATTTCCAGACAACAACTGCTTGTCGTCTCGTTCTGGGCTTTGTTCGCGTCGAAGCCACTTCAGTGCCTGCCGGGTGACATCCGCCAATGGCCCAACTGGAGCCACCAGTAGCCGATCACCAATCTGCTGCCTGACCTGCACGACAGCCTGCCAGTTTTCACCCAAAAGATTGGCTAGGTCCCGTTCCGACACCAGGTAGTAAGCCCCGTTCAATCCCTGCTCTCCTGTAGCCGAAAGCGAGGTGACAAACCCCCCATTGCGAGTGGAGAAACGCGCCAACATGTGATCCAGAATCCGGTCTGCGACGGTCCCGTATTCAGGTCGATTCAAGGCAGTAGCTGCCCGGAAATAAACCCGGGCCATCAAGGCCTGAGTGTACAGCATCTGCTCGAAATGGGGTTCTGTCCAGTCCCGGTTTTCCGTATAGCGAAAGACGCCTCCCTCGACTGGGTCCATCAGGGTGCCTGACATCATGGAATCCAGACTATGCTGAACAAAGACAGCCATTGCATCACTGGAGTTCAGTTGATGCAAGTCCAGGAGCGCCAGGATTTGCGGAGCAAAGGGATATTTCGAATCGGTACCGAAGCCTCCAAACCGTGTATCCGAAATTTGGCTGGCCTGCTCAAGAAACCCATGCAACAATTGCCCCAAGGTCGGTTGGCCTGTCCGGTCCACCTCCGATGGGGTCGCTCCTTTCTCCGGAGCCGCATCCGAATGTGAAACGAGCTGGCGAGTCGCTTCTGGATCTTGCCTCCATGCCTCGGAAAAGCGTTCCAGGGCGGACCGAAGGGTCGATGCCGACACATAAGTCCACGCCATGACCGGCACGCCTTCAGGCGTCACCACGGCGGTAGCGGGCCAGCCACTGATGCCCAGAGAGTTCCTCAGGAAATCCTGCAGCAGTCGGTCATCCTCGGCATGCATTTCCCGGTCCAGCAGGACTGGGATGAAAGCCTCATTGATCAGCCCAGCCAGATCCATGTCCTGCAGGGTATCGTGTTTGAAACGATAGCACCAGTAGCAGGAAAGGTAGCCGCTGGAGACGAGAAACGGAACGTTGTCAGCCCGGGCCGCATGGGAACGAAAGGGCTCTGGGGGCCACCAACGTACAGAATCATCCGCATGGCTTTGCAGGTAGGGAGAGAGATGGTTGGACAGGGTCGGCTGTGCAAAAGCTGCCGTCGAGCAAAGCAGCCATCCGATCACACAAGCCACCCAGTGATGGACTCGGCCTCTTTCCGATCGCATGGACTGGTCTTCCTTCATGGCTTCCGGTGCACCGCATGTCCCCACCCCAGCATCCACTTGCTCTGAAATTGGAACTAACTGTTTAACCGTGCGTGTGCCTTTCGGATGGACTGTTCGAGGTAAAATCCGTAGAAGTCCGGAGTGGACAGACCCACCATGCTGTCCACCAGTTCGTTGCCCTCGGGATCCAGAAAAATCACGGTGGGCGTCATTCCAGTGGTGTAGGGTTGCAGGAATTCCCGTGTGGAGACCCGGCGACCACCCGACAGGGTAATGGTTTCACCGGGGTCAATGGAAATCTTGCCAAACATGGCGGTTTGGGCAAATTCTCCTCCCGCCAGGATGGCGGAAAAGAACTCCCCTTCCACTACTCGACAATAGGGACAATCTTCCTGATCAATCAAAATGACCACCGGCCGAAGGCTCTGCCGCGCGAAATCACGAATTGCCTCCCAGTTGTCAATCTTGTCCATCACCATGATGAGGTCGGATGGGAAGCGACATCACCGGAACCGACGGGCACCAACAGCGACGGCACCCGTCCCATATAGCCGATGGATCGTAAACGGTGTGCAACCCTTGGAGCGCCTATTGAATCACACGACTGGCCCAGGCATTCGTTTCCCGTGTATGCTGGGCAATGGCATCTTCGGACTCTTCCCGAGCCCGAGCGACCAGTTTCAGCGCCGCTTCCGTATTACCCGCCTCAAACTCCTCCTGGGCTTTTTTGAGCATCTTTTTGGTATCACGCCACTCGTAGCCGACGGCCGCCGCTTCCTGGCGCTTGGCATCAGAGGCATCCCAGGCAGACTGGAATGCTTCAGCGGGATCATGGTTGTGTACGGATGCGCACGAGGCCAGCAAAATACCCAGGGCCGGTGCGAGAATCAGTGGTTTCAACATATCAGGACTCCTTTATCGGCGGGCACTGGGGCCATTGAATTCCAAACCGTTGCTCATATAGGTGAGGAAAAATTCGAGATTACGGTATTCATGCCCCTGCGACTTGAAGGATGCCGCCCGCACTTGGCGATTGCACCCACCGAAACGACGGTGCAACGTGCCTATGTTGCCCCACTTGGAACGATACACCGGCCAGCCCGTCGCATGACCGAAAGCCGGACTCAGCATTTCCGACCGGACTCGTTGGCCGGAACCGATCCCGTGGCAGTCGATGCAGGCAAAATTCAGTTGCCCCCGCTTGCGGTAATAGAACTCCTTGCCACGCTCATAGGCCGCCAACGCATCGGGGTCGTCCGCAGGGATCACTACATTCACCTTCTGGCCACGAGACATATAGGACATATAGGCGGATAGTTCCGCAATCTTGCCACGGTTGTACTTAAGCGGTTTTTCCCCATTGGCGACACGGCATTCATTGATGGCCAACTCCATGGTAATGACTTCCTTGCGTTCCGCATCCCAGTATGGATATTGGCCGCGAACCGCCCCGTCATTTTCGAAACAGTCCGCATAGCTGGCCCCATTGGCAAAAGGAGTCTCGAACTGGACTTTTCCGGCATCAATCGCCAGTTCATAGGGTGGAAATTCCTCAATGGCCATCCACTCTTGGCGAGAGGCTTGGTCAATGGAATAGATTCCGTTTTTGAAGTCTTCTTTCGGAGTGCTCGGAAACTTGGTCGTGAAAAACTTCTCGAAAGCGGCTCGATCCGATTCCGGGTCGGCATGCAAAGCCGACCCGCCAACCGCAATCATCGCCACCACGAGAACTGCCAGAAGCTTTCTCATATTGGGGCTCCAGTGGATGTCAGTGTGATAGAGATCAGGGTAATTGGATAGCGGGTTCAGTCAGGGAAAAGGGACCACCGATGGTCCTATTTGACCATGGTTTCCCCGACATCCGTGATACCCGTGTTGTCCAGCGTGTGGATGGTCAGCATATCCCCTTGGGACGGTCCTTGAATGGTGAAGGCCAGGTAGGGATTCTTTGCAATGGCAGGCCCCATGTTGCAATGGAATGCCTCCTTCCCGTTGTGGACACAGGACACTTCAGTAATGTGATGTGCCGGGATCAATTCACCCGTCTTGCTGTCCTTTCGCAGGCCAGTCTCCATGGCGTGCTTCATCAATACCTTGACCTCCACGGAGTCGCCTTTTACTTTCGCTTTGCTTTTAATTGCCATGATCAATACCTCGCTTATCCACCACAACCACCAATGGTGACTTTGATTTCTTTACTGGTCGCTGTGTAGAGTTTGCCCCCCGCACGGACATAGGCGACCAAGGGTGATGACTTGCCCATCTTGATTCGGGTACTGGCGGCCATCGTTCCAGCAAATGTGGCGACCAGGGGAGATGGATTGTTGGCGACCAGCAACACGATGCTGTCTGTCCCTTCAATTGAGGTGGACACCGAGACCGGAACGACCGCACCGTTTTCCGCAATGTCGGGTCCTTTCATCTGGATCGCATCCGACGGCTCCGCATTCGCGGTCCCGTAGACTGCGGTCACCGCTGCTTCGATGGTGTCTGCGCTGAAGGCATCTGACGGCCAGGCAGCCAGCGCCTTGAGTGGGATAGCACTCATGGTTGCGCCGGCACTGACACCGGTCAGCAACATCAGAGTCTTGTTGAAATCTCTTCTATTCATAGTCATACCGTGCATTTCTAAAGTGTATACAGATACTCGACGATCGCGTCAATCTCATCGTCGCTGATGATATTGTGCAAGCCGAAGGGCGGCATCAGCGAATTCGGATTGAATTGCAGGGCATTGTACACCTGCGCCCTCAATACATCCCGGTCCGGAAAGCGGATCTTCATCGCGATCAGAGGCGGCCCTTGATTCCCGGGCAACGGGCCGTCGCCCATGACGTGGCAGGCCAGACAGTTACCTTTTCGGCGATTTTCGGCGACTTGCTTCCCCTTGGCGATCAGGGCCTCGTCAGCACTCGTCACCGTGGGATAACTGCCCGGCAACCACACCAGAAGGGCCGCTAGAAGCGCGAAGAGAGAGGTTTGTTTTGTCATGCGAATAACGGACTCCATAGTCGAGATTAAGCGTTTGGAATGACGAACCCTTCTTGGGGTTCTTAATAATAATTCAATGCTAATTCTTCTGTTCAGCATATCATGACCAAAATCGCGTGACAATAGCCGAAATCAGCGGATATGCTGTGGAAAAATCCGACGCGATCACGGATCTTGCCGTAATGAGGTGATCGAAAATGAGGTGATCGAATCGGTGGATGGCCTGCCCCTGAATCACCATCGGTTCACCTTCCAGACCGATACCCCCATGTCTGGGGCCTGCACGGAGATTCACCTTTTCAGTCCCCCAAGGACTGAAAAGGCTAGGAGTGATAGACCCTGTGGAGCTTGTGGGCAGGAAGCATGTCAGTGTGGTCAGTAGGATGGATGCTGGCCCGATGGGCCCGTCCACAAATCCATAGGATTCTCCCGGGTGGCCACGTCGTCACACCAGACACCATCCACCCTGCCAATGATCCGGTCATGTCATCCTCTCATGATCTCAAGGCGATCAGGCGCCCCGACCAGTTTGGCACTTCGGAGTGGCACGGGGCAGTTCTGATCATTTGTTTCGCCCGAGATTACCGTTGGTTACGGATAAATATGCTATGAGAAAGTTACCACGCAAGTTTATCAGACATCATGACGCAATTCCCGCTAAAGGGCATCGCGTTCGGGCACCACCCACCCGGTGGGGTGCCCTTCGACACATCCTGACCCGGTCGCCTGACCGAGTGGGTGACCAGCCGGTTCTTCAGAAAACCCCATGGCCAATCGTCGATCCGGCAAGCCCACCAGAGGAGTCGTCCTGTCCGCAGATTACCCACGCTGGCGTTGGCGCCTGAAATCACGCCGAATCCACAGGGGGATGTCCTTGGCGGGAATGGCTGCAGAAAAAACCAATCGTTGACATGGGCCGACCAGATATTGAGAATACCGCACTTTTCAGGTGAGGGTCGCATCCGTCCCATTTCTTCTAATTCGGTGAATCCAGGTGGCAAAAAATGGGTTCCACGACCTGAAAAATCATTGGAAATACGTTAAGATGACTTATCGGCCCAATCGTTTTTTTCACACTCCGGGAATTTCCGCATCCAACCTGTAACCAGATATTGGGGTGTAGCCAAGCGGCCTAAGGCACCGGGTTTTGATCCCGGCATTCGGAGGTTCGAATCCTCCCACCCCAGCCATTGATTGTGAGAGGAATCTTCGTGTCGTTGGACAATCTCTCGGTGTTTGCGGGAAACGCAAATCCTGAACTGGCGCAAGAAGTCGTTCAATGTCTCGGCCTGCCTCTAGGCCGAATCATGATCGGAACTTTTAGCGACGGCGAAATTAACGTGGAAGTGATGGAAAACGTCCGAGGTCGGGATGTTTTCGTGATTCAGCCCACTTGCGCCCCCGCCAACAGCAATCTGATGGAACTGTTAGTGATGGTGGATGCGTTGAACCGCTCCTCTGCGGGACAGATTACCGCGGTTATCCCGTATTTGGGCTATTCCCGCCAAGACCGACGACCCCGAACTGCGCGGGTGGCCATCACGGCCAAGCTGGTGGCATCCATGATCCAGACGGCCGGAGCGAATCGTGTTCTGACCATGGATCTACACGCCGACCAAATTCAGGGGTTTTTTGATATCCCCTGTGACAACATCTATGGCTCCCCGGTCCTGATGGGGGAAATCTGGCGCAAGCGCCTGTCCAATCCCACCGTCGTTTCCCCGGATGTAGGTGGTGTCGTCCGGGCCCGGGCCATGGCCAAACAGCTTGAGACCGATCTGGCCATTATTGACAAGCGGCGACCCAGAGCCAATGAAGCCAAGGTCATGCATATCATCGGAGAAGTGGAAGACCGTTCCTGCATTATGATCGATGACATCGTGGATACTGCCAACACCCTGTGCGAGGCCGCCGCCGCCCTGAAAGACCAGGGTGCCCGCAAGGTGGTGGCCACCTGCACTCATCCAGTGCTGTCCGGCCACGCCGTGGAGCGAATCCAGGACTCCGCACTGGATGAGTTGCTGGTGACCAATTCAATTCCACTCGGCCCGGAGGCGAAAAATTGCCCCATGATCACGCAGATCAGTGTAGCGGCATTGCTTGCGGAGTCCATTCGCCGGATATCGACCGGTGATTCCATCAGCAATCTGTTCATTGATTGACCGCACAGGATCATCCGTCTGGATCCCAGAATCATGTCTCTGGACCTACCCAACTGTTTAAACCCAAGGCCTCAAGGGCCGATGAGCACGAGTGAGACACATTATGAGTGAAGAAGTCGTTCTGCAAGCCCGACTTAGGGCACGAACCGGTACCAGCCCAGTCCGTCGCCTGCGCAAGGAGGGCGATGTGCCCGCCATTCTTTATGGCGCCGGTGAAGAGAATCTGAGTATTGCGGTGAATCATGATCTCCTGTTCCACAACCTAGAGCGCGAGGAGTTCTTCTCCCAAGTCATCACCATCAATACCGCTGGCAAGAAAGAAAGGGCTATTTTGCGTGCAGTCCAGCGTCATCCCCACAAGGCCCGAATTCTACATGCGGATTTCCAGCGGGTAGAAGAAGACAAGCCCATCCACATTGCCTTGCCCATCCACTTTACCGGTGAGGAGGAATGCGTTGGGGTCCGCATCGACGGGGGCATGGTTTCCCACCTGATGAATGAAGTGGAAGTGACCTGTCTTCCCAAAGATCTGCCTGAAAATATCGAAATGGATGTGAGGTCTCTGCGTGTCGGGGAATCACTCCACCTCTCGGACATCCGTCTGCCCGAAGGGGTGCAGATTACAGCCTTTACTCATGGCGATATCCATGAGCACGATAATGCGGTGGTCGCGGTGCAAACCACGCGACTAACGAAATCCGAAGGAAGTGATGTGACGACCGATGACACGGCGACTGACATGGAGGCGGAAGACTAGGTGACCGACCACCTCCCCAACCAGATGGCAAATCAAAAAGCAGATCGCTCCAGCATATCCCCAGGCCCGATTCAACCATGCCATCCCCGGCTATTGCCCTGATTGTCGGGCTGGGCAATCCCGGCCGACAATATGCAGAAACTCGACACAATGCCGGTTTCTGGTTTCTCCAAACGCTGCAGAAATCTTTTGGCTTCAGCCTTCAGGAAGGTAGCCGCTACAAGGGCATGATGGGCAGCTTCTCCCATCAGGATTTGACCGTCAGGGTGCTCGCACCACACACATTCATGAATCTAAGTGGAGACAGTGTGGTCCCCTATGCGCGATTTTTCCGCATTCGCACCGAACAGATCCTGGTGGCTCATGATGAACTGGACCTGCCGCCGGGTTCCATTCGGTTCAAGCAGAATGGGGGGCACGGAGGGCATAATGGCCTTCGGGATATCATGCAGAAAACCGGGGCTCGCGACATGAAGCGTCTGCGGATCGGCATCGGTCATCCCAAGGGCAGTCTTCCGGTATCCGGTTATGTCTTGACTAGACCCACACCAGAAGACCGAGTGGCCATCCAGTCGGCCATTGATCGGGCAGTGATGGTATTTCCGGCGTTTCTGGCCGGGGACTTTCCCAAGATCATGCAGTTTTTGCACACGGATTAACTGTGGGCTTTAAATGCGGAATCGTCGGACTTCCCAATGTGGGCAAGTCGACTTTGTTCAATGCCCTGACCCAGTCCAACTTGGCGCAGGCGGCAAATTATGCTTTTTGCACGATTGACCCGAATGTTGGCATCGTTTCCGTCCCAGATGCCCGCTTGGACCAGATTGGGAAAATCATCCAGCCACAAAAGATCATCCCCACCACCATCGAATTTGTGGACATTGCTGGTCTGGTGACCGGGGCATCCCAGGGTGAGGGACTCGGCAACCGATTTTTGTCCCATATCCGTGAAGTCGACGCGATTGCCCATGTCGTACGGGCGTTCGAAGATCACAACATCACTCATGTAACCGAACGAATCGATCCGGTCTGGGACATCGAAATCGTCAATACCGAACTGGTCCTCGCCGACATGGAGACCACGAACCGGGCACTGCATCGGGTGGAGAAGAACAACAAGTCCGGAGACAAGTCACAAAAGGACATGGCGGCACTGTTACGGCGGGTTCAGTCACACCTCCACGAAGGATACCCCCTGCAAAGCCTTGCATTGGATCCGCCAGCGCGTCAAAAACTCAAATCCCTGTGCTTTCTGACCCTCAAACCCCAACTCTATATCGCGAACGTCAGCGACCATGGTCTGGAAGGCAATCCGCACCTGGAGGCCATCCGGGCCTATGCAGACAATGAAGTGACCGATGTCGTACCGGTCTGTGCGGTCATGGAAGAGGAACTGTCCCAATTGCCGCCCGAAGATACGAAGGCCTTCCTGGACGACATGGGGCTGGAGGAAGCGGGCCTCGATCGGGTGATTCGGGCGGGTTATCGCCTGCTACGGCTGCTGACCTTTTTTACCGCTGGGCCGAAAGAAGTCCGGGCATGGACAGTCCGCAGTGGAGCCACCGCGCCTACGGCCGCTGGCATAATACACACGGACTTTGAGCGGGGATTCATTCGAGCCGACACGATAGCGTTCCATGATTTCGTTCATTGCGGTGGTGAGGTCGGTGCCCGCGAGGCAGGGAAGTTGCGACTGGAAGGACGGGACTACATCGTACAGGACGGCGACATCATGCACTTCCGGTTCAACGTATAGCCACGGCCCCGAACAGGCTCAGGTTTTGACGGCATGACATCTGGAGAAAGTTCCATTACTACGACCCTCGACAGCATCACTGCCCGGCTAGATGAATATCTCGACCCCGTGGTCTCCACTCGTCGCACTTCGGCGATACCAGCACGGAACCTGTTGTCACTCAACGACAGTGAACGGGAATTTACCCTGCACTGGACAGATGTCATCCGTCGGTCAAATGCCGAGATGGCCTTCCAGTTTGTCAGCCATGCCCCCAAGGCAATCCGGTCAATGGGGCTGGAGGGGACTCGTCGTTGGCTGCTACACGCCATGGACATCTATGATAAGGAGGGACTGTATCCCGGAAGCAATGCTCTGGAGGATCTGGATCGATTCGCATCCGAATTTCGTCTCAGCCACCTCACCGTCAGCTTGGACACTATCCGACCGGTGCTGGAAATCTTCATTGCCGGTCTGGCAGGACGCCCGCTGAAACTGGAATCCGGCAACCACATCTACACGGATACCCATACCATCTACCTCCCGGCTCAAATCAACCGATTTCGTGACCGCGCACAGAACTATCGTCTGTATAAGCTCATCGCCGTGCAACTGTGGGCTCAAACCCGGTTTGGAACCTTTCGGCGCCGCACACCCGACTCCCCCCATCTAGTCGAACTCTTGTCCGAATTTCCAGACAACGGACGTGCTCTGCGGTTGTTCAATTTATTGGAAACCACTCGGCTCAACGCCTGTATCCGTCGGGAGCTCCCCGGACTCGCCAGGGAAATGATCAAGTTGCAAGGCACAACTCCGTCACATGATGCCACGTGGAACCATTACTTCAAAGCACTGGAATCCAGCGATGCCACGGTGGTGGATACGCTGTCGGCCACGACCAGACTCTACCCCTTGCAGATGCCCTGGCCTGAACCGCTGATCTATCAGGGCGATTTCAACCTTGATGCCGCTAAGGAAGGCATCGAACAACGTCTTGCATTGGAGAAAAATGAACTCCAGGCCGCTCTTGACGAGCTGTTGCATCAAGCCCCGGAGCCCAAGGACACGGCCGATGCAGAAGAACCCTTCGCATTCGATCTGAAACAGGATGCGGAATCCGAACCCACACTGTCCGTCAATGAGCAGTCCGTGACGATCTCCCAGGAACTCAAGAATCTGTTGGGTTCACTGCTCCAGGACCTCGACAATATCCCGGAAGACTGGCTGTCCTCCGGGGGGGAGGAGGCTTATCACGCCGATGAGGGGGATGCACAGCCGCAATACACCCCACGCAGTGCACAAGGCGAAGACACCTTCACCTACGACGAATGGGATTATCGTCGCCAGACCTATCGAAAGAAATGGTGCACGCTTCGGGAGATGCCGACCCAACCACTTTACGATGGTTTCTACGAACGCACCCTGACGCGATATACCCATCTCGTGAAGGAGATTCGGCGCCACTTCGAAGCACTGCGATTTGATGACCGAGTTCTCAAAGCGGAACTCACTGGGGACAACGTGGACCTTGACGCCCTGATCACCGCCTATGTGGATACACAAACGGGGGTGGAAATGAATGAGCGGGTGTATACCCGCAAACAGAAAGTGGAGCGGGATCTGGCGGTCGTCTTCATGGTCGACAGCAGTGGCTCCACCAAGGGATGGATCAATGAAGCCGAACGAGAAAGCCTGATCCTGCTTTGTGAAGCCTTGGAAACACTCGGTGACCAGTATGCCATCTATGGATTTTCTGGCATGACCCGCAATCGATGCGAGATTTATCGGATCAAGTCCTTCACGCACCCGTACAACTCCGAAATCCAAGCCCGGATCAGCGGACTGCATCCCCGGGACTATACGCGCATGGGAGTCACCATCCGACACTTAACCAGGATTCTCAATCGGATCGAGGCCAGAACCAGAATACTGATCACTCTCTCTGATGGCAAGCCTGATGACTATGATGGATACCGTGGACAGTACGGCATTGAAGATACCCGACAAGCCCTGCTGGAAGCCCGCAACACCGGCATCTCTCCATTTTGCATTACCATTGATAGCGAAGCGGGAGAATATCTTCCACATATGTACGGTCCCGCCAGCTTCGTGGTGGTCGACGAAATTCAAAAGCTCCCGCTGAAAGTCGCGGATATCTACCGTCGACTGACCACTTGATTCGAACAAGCCGCCCTTGATGATCTGCTTTCAGTGCCGCCCGTTCTTGCCAAGGTACACTCCAGCCAGTACCATGACCAAGGCGGCCGTCCTGCATCCAGCTGACCCCTCTCAACCAATAAGGATCAACGAAAAATGCACATCCAGCCTAATCTTCCGTGGGCCAGCGTCATGGAGCGAAGGAACTGTCGACCCTCACAGAGCGTCGATGGGGAATCCACCTGACCATCAGACGGTCCGATTCTTCCCGCCACGGAATGCCTGATTATTTTTCATGACCCCATCTGAGAAACCCGTCTCGTCTACGTATCACCAGTTACCCATGTCTTCCGTCCACGGATCCCTCAAGGTCATTTTCGCGGCGTTGGCAGGCAACACCTTGATTGCCATCACAAAGTTCATCGCCGCCAGCATCACCGGCAGTTCCGCCATGTTCAGTGAAGCCATCCATTCCGTGGTGGATACCGGCAATCAATGCCTCCTGTTGTATGGCCTGAAACGTTCCAGAAAACCGGCGGATGCGCGTCACCCGTTCGGCTACAGCATGGAGCTTTACTTCTGGACTTTTGTCGTCGCCATTTTGATTTTCTCGTTGGGATCCGGCTTTTCAATTTATGAGGGAGTGAACAAACTGCAGAATCTTCAAGAAATCAGGAAACCGGTGGTGAATTACATCGTACTCGGTTTCGCCATGCTGTTCGAAGGCGCTTCCTGGATCGTGGCATTTCATGAGTTTCGAAAAACCAAGGGAGCCCTGAGCTATATCAAGGCGGTTCAACGCAGCAAGGACCCTACCGTGTTCACGGTCCTGTTCGAGGACAGCGCAGCCATGCTAGGCTTGACGGCGGCCCTGATTGGTGTGAGTCTGTCCCATCTGACCGGCAATCCCGTCTTCGATGCGTTGGCCTCGATTGCCATCGGCATCATTCTCGCCTGCACCGCGGCAGTGCTTGCCTATGAAAGTAAGGGTCTGCTCATTGGAGAAGCAGCACGCCCCAGGGTGATCGGCAGTATCCGCAGGATCGCCAACGAACACGAAGGCATCATCAGCATCAACGAATTGTTGACCATGCATTTCGGCCCCCGTGATATCCTGCTCTGCCTCAGTGTGGATTTCGTTGACGGAATCTCAGCCAGTGAAGTGGAATCCAGCATTTCCCTGATGGAGGCAGAAATCAAGTCCGCCCACCCGGAAATCACTCGAGTCTTTATTGAAGCCCAAAGCTGGCGCGGGCACGACGACAATCTTCGCACGAAATATGTCGCTGAGTGACAGGCTTTGGCAACGGGCGGAAGCAATTAGGGTTCATTGAAAGAGCCGGGCTGTGTGAAAGCGATCATGTCTTCAGGCGCCAGCCGCCTCGCGTCTCTGCCAAGGCCAGCAGATCTCCACCCCGGGTCGCCACTGGCGTGCAACGGGACGTATCATCCACCCCAAACCGGACCGTCTCGACCAGTCCTCAACTTTGCGTTTGTTCCGTGTCGGCGGGGTCGTCATCCGCCGTCGGGCCGTCGCCCGGCCAAAGGTCACCCAAGCTGAAGCGGGTCGCCTCGAATGGCAGGACGCAGACCGGATCATTGCCCGTCAGGGTCGTCAGCAGTCGCCATTGACCATCCCACCACTCAAAGGTCTCCAGAGTACGGGCATCCGGGTCGACGAACCAAAGATGGGCCACCACTTCACGGGCGTAGGTCGCCCGCTTTTTCCGCCTATCCAGAGACCTCGTCGAGGGCGAGAGCACTTCGCACACCCAGTCTGGAGCCAAGGTGAAAAACGGCACATCCGGATATGCCGGCATTCGTTCCCGGCGCCAGCCAGCCAGATCGGGCACTAGGATATCTTCCCCCAAGTGTAGCTCCGGCTCGTCGAGAATCCACCAGCCGCCCGGACCGCCACTGCCAAATCGGTACGCAGTGCCTATCCTGGCTCCGAGTCCCGAACTCGCCATCGTATGCCTGGAACCCGGACGGGGATTCAAGTGGAGTGTGCCGTCGACAACCTCCGCGACTTTGTGCGGCGGCGCGTCGAGCACATCCTGGTAGGTCGCCTTGGAGAACGATGACGTTGATCGGATGGCGGCCCTCGTGGCCATGATGGTTTCTCCCAGAGCCGGAAAACTGCGAGTGTAGCCCTGCGACACCGACCGGTTCAAGACACCCGATATCCCCGGGCGATCAGGTCGGCCGTCGTCCATTCGATCCTGAACTGCTTTGTCGCCCCCGTCCGGCCGTCATGTCAGCATCGACCTGATTCCTCACTGCGGTGCCATCACATTCGGATAACTGCAGCAGGCGGGTGGCCGATGGCGACCAGGCGGCAACTCCATGGCAAACGGCAACTGAAAAATGGTGTGTCATTTGTTTGTGTTGCACCGGTGACTCGCCATGAAAGGGATGGCAGGGTCGTCCCAGCCTGGCTTCCCATGCGGGGTCGGACCAGTCTTTCGAGTCTCTCCAGAGAGACAAGAACTGGAAATTCGAACCACGACGACGGGAACATTCGCTGATTCAACCGTTTTCTTCCCTCATCTCGTAATCATCTCGCCGTGAAATTCCATCAAAAACAAGTGAATCGTAACGAATCCGGTCAATGGAGTTGACGCCCCCGGTAAAGCGTTTCCAACGCATTGAATTCGCTATTCCCCAAAGTACCCGTAAAATCCAACACCAACGACCGAGAAAAATACTCGTCCAGGTCCAGATGATTTCCGATGGCCCGCAGCTCAATCTCCCCCCCTTTCTCAACCTGCCGAATGATCTCTCGGAAATGATTGTCGAGAAACCCTTGAGGATTATATTGAGTGGTGACCGTATCCATCGGGGCACCATCCGAAATCATCACCAAACAGCGACGCTTGGCCGGATAGCGCCGCAGTCGTTCGACTGCCCACTCCAATGCCTCACCATCTAGCCCTTCACGAAAATGATGGGTTGAAATCAGTGACGCGATGCTCTCGCGAGCCCGGCGCCAAGGGGATTTGACATCCTTGTAGACCACATGCAGCCGATCATTCAGTCGACCCGGGAATTCAGGCTGACCCGCCCTGCGCCAGACCCGAATCGATTGTCCACCATTCCAGCCCGCGGTAGTGTATCCAAGTATTTCATGGGGAATACCGGCCAAGTCCAGCGCACGACTATAGATATCCACCAATACAGCGACCGACACATAGTGCTGGCGTTTCATTGAGCCTGAATTGTCAATCAGGAAACTGACCACCGTCTCCGATTTGGGCAACGTCTGATGATGACGAAAAATACGACGATATGCCGGGTTGGCCACCATCTGGGACAATCGTCGGCCATCCAGATATCCATCTTCTTCACCAAAATTCCACCCCGCTTGAACAAAGCCCGAAAACAGGGATTTCAATCGTTGGGCCAGCCGGGGAATGCTGACGGTCTGTGCTCTTGCCAGTCGGTCCAGCTCTTCACGAAGTGCGCGACGCCGGGATCCGACGGGAACCACTTCCCAACCGCTGACTTCACGATCATATTGGCGACAAAAGACATCATACTTTGGCGGAGACTGCCCCAGTTCAACCGCTGTCGGCTCTCCCTGACCGGCTTGGAGTGGACTGTCGATCTCTTCCGGCTGGTGGGGCAACATCAATTGCCGGATGATACGAACAGTGTTGGCACTCACCTTGCCGCCAGCCAAGACACCGGCCATCGCCTGCACTTTGCAGGCGATGGCCAATGCGGGGCGGGCATAAGCCGTCTGGTCATGACACAACCCGGACAATGACTTCAATGCCGGCCCGATCAACGGTCCCAAGCTGAAACGGGTCGCCTCGATCAGTCCCTCCACTTCTTCCTCCAGCGACGCCCCGGTGAAGCGTGAACGTACCATTTGGATGATGCTGTAGATCAGCAGGCCAATTTCATGCTCTGGCAGTCCGCTGCTCCGACTTTTCCGACACCATATCTTGAATGTGTCGTCAAGATTTTGTTGCAGTCCAGGCAGCGTTTTCGGTGCCAGACTTTCCACTCGAATCTGCTCCAAGGTATCGAACACGATGGCGGCAACCGTCCCTTCGGGTAACAAAGCCGCATGCAATGCGCGGTCAGAGTGTGTCAGTCGCAATGCCATGGCATCGGTACTGCCCCGACATCGAGAGACGGGGTCTTCGGTGGCGTCGAAAGCCAGATAAGGGGTGAGAAATGGGACGCGCTGATCACCACAATACAGCAGTGCGTGTCGGAGTTCAGCGGCCGGCATTCCCGCAATGGCCCGAATGGCAGCAGCGCAGTGCCGTTCAATCAGGCGTTTTCGCGCCTGCTCGGTCATTTGCTGATTCATCAGGCCATCTGCTCCCTGTCACTGGGACGACACGGCAAATGCGATCGAGTATTCCAGTTCTTCCCCCATGACGCGCTGATAGTATTCCGCAATAATGGACCGTTCGGCATCATCACACTTATTCAAAAAAGACAGCCGGAACGAGTGCGCCAGATCATTGAAGATTTCCGAATTTTCCGCCCAGGTAATCACCGTGCGGGGTGACATCACGGTCGAAAGATCACCTGCCGCGAACCCCCTTCGCGTACAGTCAGCCATGGCAACCATCCTCTTGACCAGTTCTCTTCGATTGGCAAGAGTCGGAACCTGGGCTAGAACTATACGAATCTCGTCTTCCGGTTCCAGATAATTCAGTGTAGCCACAATATTCCAGCGATCAACCTGGGCCTGATTCAACACTTGGGTTCCATGATAAAGATTGTTGAGATTGCCGAGTCCCACGGTATTGGCCGTCGAGAACAATCGGAACGCCGGATGAGGACTGATGACCCGGTTCTGGTCCAGCAGGGTAAATTTTCCGTTCCGTTCCAGAATTCGGTGGATCACAAACATAACATCCGGGCGCCCCGCATCAAATTCATCAAAGATCAATGCCACGGGTCTTTGTAATGCCCAAGGAATGATGCCTTCCTGAAATTCCGTCACCTGGCGCCCCTCTCGAATGGTGATCACATCTCGTCCGACGAGATCCAGACGGCTGATATGACCATCCAAGTTCACCCTGACACAAGGCCAGTTGAGTCTGGCCGCCACCTGTTCGATATGGGTGGATTTGCCAGTGCCATGGAATCCTTGCACCATGACCCGACGATCATTCATAAATCCTGCCAAGATGGCCAACGTGACGCTCGGATTAAAACAGTAAGCCGGATCAATCTCCGGCACATGAGCATCGCGCTCTCTGAATGCAGGCACTCGAAGGTCGGTGTCAAATCCAAACAGCGTTTTGGCGGACACTGCCTGATCGGGTACTTCAATCATGGGCCTGACATCTTGGAGAACGAAGCACCGTCAGCATTGTTCCGATATTGCCTTGGTTCACGCTGTCGAAACCCCGCACCAAGATGAAACATTGACGCACTGATTTGGCGCACACCGGCAGACCATTCTAAACCACCACAAAACATATCACTGTTTATCAAGGTTGATTTAGGGTCAATGAAAGTTGGCATGCTTTTTGCTTGCAGGTTAGGAAAGAGCCCGGACGGGTTAACAATTTAATTTATTCACAAGGTGCAAGCACATGAAGCTGATTGTAGCAATTATCAAACCCTTCAAGGTGGACGATGTGCGGACCGCCCTTTCCCAAGTGGGAGTCAACGGGATGACACTCACCGAGGTCAAGGGTTTCGGCCGGCAGAAAGGGCATTCCGAGTTGTATCGAGGAGCGGAATACGTCGTCGATTTTCTGCCCAAAGTCAAGCTGGAAATCGCGATCGACAGCGCCCTCCTGGACCAAGTGGTGGAGGCCATCATCCAGGCCGCGTCCACCGGCAAGGTTGGGGATGGCAAGGTATTTATCTATGACATTGAACAGGTCATCCGTATCCGTACGGGTGAATCCAACCTGGACGCAATCTGATTTACGAGGACTATCAACGTGGAAAACAATCTCTTTCATATTCAATACGCCATCGACACGTTCTACTTCTTGGTCTGTGGCGCCCTTGTCATGTGGATGGCCGCTGGATTCTCCATGCTGGAAGCGGGCATGGTTCGAGCCAAGAACACCACCGAAATCCTGACCAAAAACATGGCTCTCTACGCCATCTCCTGCATTATGTATCTAATCTGTGGTTACGGAATTATGTACGGAGGAGAATGGTTTCTGAGCGGTATGGGGTCAATCGACACGGATGAAGTACTCACTTCTTTCATCGGCCGGGAAGATGGCTTCACGGGGGGGGCAATCTACTCCCCAGCATCTGATTTTTTCTTTCAGGTCGTCTTCGTCGCCACCGCCATGTCCATTGTTTCAGGAGCGGTGGCCGAGAGAATGAAGCTCTGGACATTCCTCTTGTTTGCCGTCGTGATGACGGCCGTCATCTACCCCATGGAAGGTAGCTGGACCTGGGGGGGTCACTCCGTGTTTGGTCTTTACCATTTGGGTGACCTGGGATTCAGTGATTTTGCCGGATCCGGTATCGTGCATTTGGCTGGCGCTTCGGCCGCATTGGCCGGAGTGCTACTGTTGGGACCTCGCAAGGGGAAATATGCACCCGATGGCAGCATCCGTGCCATGCCAGGGGCGAACATGCCTTTAGCTACGATTGGCACATTCATCTTGTGGATGGGTTGGTTTGGATTTAACGGGGGTTCTGTCCTCAAACTAGGAGATATCGCCAATGCGCATGCGGTCGCCATGGTATTCCTCAACACGAATACTGCCGCTGCCGGCGGTGCCATTGCGGCACTGGTTCTGGCCAAATTACTTTATGGAAAGGCAGACATCACGATGTTGCTGAATGGGGCACTGGCGGGCTTGGTCGCAATTACCGCCGAACCTTCCACTCCATCCGCCCTTCAGGCGACCCTATGGGGAGCACTTGGTGGGGTCGTGGTCGTGTTCAGTATCTCCATGCTGGACAAGTTACGGATTGATGATCCGGTCGGTGCGATATCCGTACATGGGACTTGTGGTGTACTCGGTTTGCTGTTGGTGCCACTGACCAACGACAGCGCCACAATGTCAGGGCAGATCATCGGTGCCATAACCATTTTTGTCTGGGTGTTTGTTGCCAGTCTGGTGGTTTGGGGGATTCTGAAATACTCCATCGGCATCCGGGTCAGCGACGAAAACGAATATGACGGGATGGACAAGGTGGATTGTGGGATCGAGGCTTACCCGGAATTCACAAAAACAATCGCTTGACAAGGATATCGTTTCCAGCCCTGCTCCCACTCCGAAGTGCCATACTCGCCACGACCCCGGAATGAGGTCTCACCCGCATGGAGGGATCGTGGCACCGGATCCGACTCGGGTGTCAGGGAATGTCTGGAGTCGCTATGTCGCCTGGACAGCCGACCCGTCGCCGGGATGAGTCTGCGGGCTAACGCCAGTGCCTAGCCTTGGATGCCATCGTCGCCTGAAACGTGTTCGATCGGCAATGTGCAGCCCGCAACACCCCTGAAACCGTCCGCTGCCGAGTGGCGGTCCGTCGACGCAATCCGCACCGACCAGTGGCCACCGGATGACCCCTCACCTTGGCGACCTATGGGGTTAACCTCGCCCGGCGGGTCGGGTTTCCCCCCTCCAGCCATCAGCCCCGGCACGGCGAAACCTTGGCAGCCCATGATGTTGCGGATGAACTCCACAACCCTGTACCCGGCCATGACCCCCCGGCTCCATGATCCCCCTCCCCGATCGATTGTTAAGTGTGTGTAAGCGATAGGGTGGCAGCGGCACCGGAAGGTCCCTCCGGAAAATCCCGTTCGCAGTCGGGGGCCAGCCACATTCACTGGGCGATCCGCTATCCCCCGGAGCGCGGTCCCGCCGCAGCCACCGGGGGATCGGCGTGTGTCAGGCGTCAACCAGGTCAAGAATCTCGAAGTCGTTGGCGTCCAGCGTTTCGCTTGTCGTGATGGTCAGGGAGTTCCCTGGACTGAAGGTGATCGTGATGGTGCCGTCGCCTGGCGTGAGGGTCAGATCGCTGAACTGATCGACGCCGTCGATCCCCCTCAGGCGGATCGTGTCCCCATCCGTGAAGTCCGTGATGGTGTCGTGGCCACCGTGGTAGACGAAGACATCGTCCCCCGCCCCGCCGGTGAGGGTGTCGTCCCCCGCGCCGCCGCTCAGCTTGTCATCGCCCTTGCCGCCCTTCAGCGTGTCGTTGCCCTTGCCACCCTTCAGCTTGTCGTTGCCGGCCCCGGCGATGAGCGTGTCATTGCCCATGCCGCCGCGCAGGTGGTCGTCGCCGTCACCGCCTGTGAGCCTGTCGTCACCGCCGTCGCCGCGCAACTTGTCCTTGCCCGCTCCGCCGTCGACGGTGTCGTTGCCGTCGCCACCGTTGAACTTGTCGTTTCCGGCGGTGCCGCTCGGCGTGTCAGCGCCGGAGGTGGCCTCCAGCATGTTGAAGCCAGTCTGCTCCTGTGCGCCCTGGGCACCACCGACCCCGTTGCCGGCAGGCGCGTTCTTGAAGACGAAGTCGCTCGCGCTGAAGGTCGAGGGCGCGACTCTTTCCGTCACGATATAGTCGCCCCCTCTGCCGTAAAAGATTTTGGCCCCGTTGAAGTACTTCAATATTATCAGGTCGGAGAACGAACCGGCGAAATCGAATTCAATGGTGTCGTTGCCATGATCGAAGTCGTTGATCGTGTCACCGGCTAGCGAGTCCCCGAGCGAGAACTTGAAGGTGTCCCTGCCCCGTCCACCCCACAGCACGTCGCTGCCCTTGCCACCGTCCAGAATGTCGTCGCCGTCTTGGCCCCACAGCGTGTCGACGCCGGCGCCGCCTTCGAGTGTGTCGTTGCCGTCGCCGCCGTCGAGCCAGTCGAGGCCGTCGCCGCCTTCGAGCGTGTCGTTGCCTTCGTTGCCGTACAGGAAGTCGCTGCCTTTGCCGCCCTTCAGCGTGTCGTTGCCCTTGCGGCCGGTCAGCCTGTCGCTGCCGTCGGTGCCGGTCTTAAAGTCATCGCCGTCGGTGCCTCTCCACGTTATTCCACTCATATGATCATGCCTCAAAACTAAACTAAAACAAGATGCTTTGTCTTCATCCGCCGCCCCCTCGGGTCCAGACTCCTCAGTGCAGGGCAGACGATCCAACCGCGTTTGTAGCATGGGGGGGGGGGGGGGGTCAACCCCAGAAGTGCCCTGTCCTCAGGCCTGTCCAGGCATCCACGTCCTTGATCTGGTCCTCGACTGTCCGCTGGGGACCGTCGGTTCAATCCCTCCGGCGGCCCGCAGGCAGCATGGCGGGTACCGCCCTCTCCATCGCCCGGTTGGAAGACCGGTTCCCGAACCCGGCCGTCGGCCAATCGTCCGGATACCACCTGGCCCCACTAGCCCCAGTCTTATCGACTCATCACACCGCCCCCCCCTCTTCCCGCCCAGCTGTCTCCATCCATCCCCTCGTTTCGTCAGTCGGTTTCCCATCCGTCAGTCAGTCGTCAGCGCCGAGGGAAAAAACCAAACGGTTTGACCATCCGCCGACCCGCCGCCACCCGCTCTCCATCCAGCAAAAAGGCGAGCCCACCGGGGTTGCACTTCACACAGGAACGAGTCAGCGATTCGGAGGGGGGTTATCGAAAGAAATGCTCCGTTCGACACGGAATTGACGGGGGTCTAGTCCTTCGGCGCTGATCCTCGTCATCAGTCGCATTCCAGACAGATGGCCACCCAAACCCCGATGATCCCGCGTCGGTGATGGCAGGCGAGGATATCGAAAACACCTTCTCCCGGAAAGCTGGCAGCGAAGGCATTCCTCTCGGGCAGCTTTCATGATGACCGCTCCAGCGGCCGAAGTCCCATGTTCTCTTCCCACCCGACATATCTGACGCTGACCGGATGGGGTGACCTTGGCAAAGGTGACGCCCCCGGGGTCCTTGATGGTATCGGCCATGTCCATGGCACGCCGAACAAGAGCCTCTCAATAACAGGAACTGCATACCCAACAACCGGTAGGACCGCTTGGTTGCCCATCTGACCAAGTCGGTTCCAGCCAGTCGTTAGAGTTGACGATGTCGCATCTTCAGGTTGAACAGGCCCCCTCGAAACCTGAGGCCGTGAGGCAGACCATCGCCCGATCCCATGGGGTCCGTTCGGCCAACGCCCGCATCAAACATATCGGGCAGTTGATGGTTACACAGTCTCGGGCGGTCTGTTCGACCTGATCCTTGGGACTCCTCCATAATGAACCCATGATCTCGGGACTATTGGGTCGGAATTCTCCAGAATCGAAATGCCATTCCAGGTCTCCAAACAGTTAGAATCGGCTACGAAATTGCGCTTGATGGCCGAATCGGAGAATGACCGAACACATCCAATACGACCATGCCACCACACCAGTGATTGGTGTTTTGCTCACGAATCTTGGCACGCCCTCGGGTCCGACGAGGAGCGAGGTACGTCAATTTCTGAAAGAGTTTCTTGGTGACCCCAGGGTGGTCGAAGTCCCCAGGCTTCTGTGGTGGCTGATCCTGCATGGCGTCATTCTAAATTTCCGTCCAGCCCGCTCGGCCAAGAACTATGCCAAGATATGGCAAGAAGACGGCTCTCCTCTAATGACCATTTCCATCCGGCAGGCTCAAGCATTGAGGGCTGCCTTGGCAGATGTTCCCATTGTCGTCGAACTGGCCATGCGGTACGGCAGTCCATCCATCGCGGACGCACTGGCACGACTCAGGCTTCAGGGTGCAGACCGCATCCTGGTCTTGCCGCTTTACCCACAATACTCTGCCACCACTACTGCTACGTCATTTGATGCCGTGGCCGCAGCCCTGCGAGCGGAACGACATCTGCCGGAGTTGAGGTTTATCAACCATTATCATGACACTCCAGCTTATATCAACGCCTTGGCTTCCAGTGTGCAGGAGTTTCGGAGCGAACACGGTACGTCCGATCTATTGCTAATGTCCTTTCATGGCATTCCCCAGGAATACTTTCAGAAAGGAGACCCGTATTTTTGTGAATGTCAGAAAACGGCCCGCCTTCTGGCGGAAAAGCTTGGTCTGGGCGAAAGTGAATGGAAAGTCACCTTCCAATCAAGACTGGGGCCGAAACAATGGCTACAGCCCTACACGGATGTCACTCTTGAGGAACTACCTTCAGACGGTATTCGCCGTGTTCAGGTAATCTGCCCAGGCTTTAGTGTGGACTGCCTGGAGACGCTGGAAGAGATCGCGATAGAGAATCGGGATATTTTTCTCAAGGCCGGTGGCCAACGTTTCGACTATATTCCCTGTCTGAACGATGCCCCTGAACACATCCAAATGATGAAGCAACTGGTACTGGAGCACATCGGGGGGTGGCCAACCGCTCCCCGAGACCCGGCCGCAACCCGCCATCGGGCCATTGCATTAGGTGCACCGGGATAAACCCCTGCTGCAACAGCCGATGTCACTTATATCAATGTCCGAAGAAAACGGATCAGGGCTGGTAAACAATTGAATGGGAAGTTGTTCCCCTGACGATATCGGTCTGTAACGAAAAATGGGAAAACACTCTTGCCACTTCGATGTCCTAGATGCTGGCAGTTTTCGAGAGATGGGGGGCATATCGACCGCTTGCCAAGAAGAAGTCCGAAACGGCGCACCGTTCTGCCCAAATTTACAGATATTCTCGCATGGCAGGCAACTCGACCAAAGTGTTTGATAATATGCTGAACAACCTTCATATCTGGCCCGAGTTCAGGTGAAGATCCTCTTACAACGTGTACACAGTGCATCGGTCGATATTGACAGTGAATGCGTGGCCGCAATCGGTCCGGGTCTCCTCCTTCTGGTCGGTTTCGGCAAGGTGGATGCGGACAGTTGGCAGCCCAAGGTCGCTCATGCCGCAAAGAAGTTGGTGAACCTGCGGATTTTTCCTAATGACCGGGGCCATCTGGATCATTCCGTTGTCGCTATCCATGGCGATATCCTGGCAGTACCTCAGTTCACTCTCTACGGCAACAGTCACAAGGGCCGCCGACCGGATTTTACTGATGCTCTGATCCCTTCCATGGCCTCTACAGCCTTCGATGCCTTTCGGGCCGCATTGGAAAATACATTATGCAAACCGGTTCCTGCGGGCGTATTCGGCGCTCGTATGCGAGTCCACTTGGTAAACGATGGCCCTTTTACCCTTGCATTGGAATTGTAATGAATGATGAGCATATTTCCCGCACCCAGTCTCTAAGTCATCTGGTGGCAGAAACCATTCTGGCCGGGTTCAATCGTCATTTTCAGCTTTTCCAGCAAATCACCCAAACTGCCCGGGACCGATTCGAAAGTGCGGACTGGGAAGGTGAAATCCAGGCCCGAAAGGAGCGAATCTACTACTACGACCAGCGGGTTAACGAGGCGATTGAAACGCTTCGCAACAAATTCACCCTCACTCCCTTCAACCCGATGCTTTGGCAGGACGTCAAGCGCTGGTATCTCTGGCTGCTGTATGACCACAAGCAGCCCGAACTGGCCGAAACCTTTTACAACTCCGTATTCTGTCGTTTGTTTGACAGTGCCTATTTCAACAACGACTTTATCTTCGTCAAGCCTGGAACGGCTGTTGATTTTCTGGACATGGAAAATCCTGTCTATACCAGTCTCTATCCTGATGAGCATGGCCTAGAATCCTGCCTCAAGAGCATGCTTACTTCTTTTGGACTAAACCGACCTTGGCAGAACATGAGTCGTGATGTGAAGCTACTTGCCGACAATCTGCTACCGACATTGGGAATGGATATGAAGCCATCCCCTCACCGTCAAATCCATGTCGCTTCGAGCCTGTTTTATCGCAACAAGGCCGCCTATATTGTTGGCCGAATCATGATTGGTCTGGAGATGCAGCCATTCGTCATTCCAATTCTGATCAATGATCACTTTGAGTTGTATGTTGATACATTAATTATGGATGTCGATGATCTGGCACTGATTTTCAGTTTCACGCGGGCCTATTTTATGGTGGATACCAACGTCCCATCAGGACTAGTCAGTTTCCTCAAGAGCCTGTTACCTACCAAAACGACCGCGGACCTATATACCTGTATCGGTCTGCAGAAACAGGGAAAGACGCTATTCTACAGAGAATTTTTACACCATCTAGAACATTCTTCCGACAAACTGATCATCGCTCCTGGAATAAAGGGGATGGTGATGAGCGTATTTACGCTGCCCTCTTTCCCCTACGTTTTCAAGGTCATCAAGGACCATTTCGCACCACCAAAAAACATTGACCGAGAGACAGTAAAACAGAAATACCAAATGGTAAAAATGCATGATCGTGTAGGGAGAATGGCGGACACATTAGAGTTTTCACATGTCGCGTTTCCCTTAACTCGATTCTCAGATGAACTGTTGAAGGAATTGCAAGCGTCTGTCACAGAAAATCTGATCATCGAGAATGAGTATGTGGTCATCCAGCATCTTTACATTGAGCGACGCATGGTACCACTCAATATTTACCTTGATCATGCCGATGAATTGCAACTTGAGGCATCGGTCATTAGCTATGGGAATGCCATCAAGGAGATGGTCGCCGCCAATATTTTCCCCGGCGACATGCTTTTGAAAAATTTCGGGGTGACCCGTCACGGACGGGTCGTGTTCTATGATTATGACGAAATCTCCCATATGGATGAAATACGCATTCGAGCGATTCCAGAAGCCCAGACACTGGAACAGGAACTAGCCATCGAACCTTGGTACCATGTCGGGAAAAACGACTTCTTCCCTGAAGAGTTCGGGCAATTCGTGATCAACCATCCCAAAGTTCGGGAACGCTTTCTCCTGCACCATCCCGAGCTACTTGACCCTGCCTATTGGAAAGGGGTCCAAAAAGATATCCGAAATCTAAAGCGCTACGATGTCTTTCCGTATAAGCCCGACAAGCGGTTTTCTAATCGCTTTCCAAAGTTATACGCCTAATGTTACAGCCTTCTCGACAGCACAAAGGTTACGAGAGCTGTTTTTCCCGAATTTCGTCAATGGTTTTACAGTCAATACAAAGTGTAGCAGTCGGTCTGGCCTCCAAGCGTTTCAAACCAATTTCCTCACCACAATTCTCGCAATAACCGTAATCTCCCGTACCTAGGCTTGCAATGGTAAATTCGATCTTACGAATCAGCTTTCGGTCACGGTCACGACCACGCAATTCCAAAGCCATATCCGTTTCTTGACTCGCCCGATCAGTAAGATCTGGATAATTTACCGTTTCATCCTGCATATGGGTCACTGTCCGGGAGGTCTCATCCTTGAGTTCTGCAAGCCAACCTGCGAGAATCTTGCGAAAGTGTTCAATTTGGTGAGGACCCATATATTCTTCGTTCTTCTTCGGTTTGTACGGAGCGATTCCGTGAATTAAGACTACGGGGTTCCTTCTTGGCGACATGAGTGATCAGTTGAGTGTTCGTTAAGCTAACCCCCCAATCATTGGGGGACCGAAAAATCTAAGGCGCAGCCTTATACCAAATCAATCATCAAGATGCAATGCGGCGCACGGGTTCAACAAGGCTCGACAGCATCACCTCCCCAGTTCCGGATGATGCCATGCTAATAGATGGCGCATCAAGGCAGGTCCATGGCGAGAGCCAGCGGACCAGACCGTGGATGAAAATCATGACACGACCGGTCTTGAGAACTTGTCCTCTACCGGTGAGTAGTGGTGGTTGAGCGAGGCCTGAATCTCATGGATCGGACGACTTCAAACACCATACTCATACCCAGTGCCCTCAGTTTGAGCCCACCGATGGCCTATTATTCCATCTTGGATCACGTTTCCAACATCCCTTGAGATTCCACTCATCCAGTTTTTTCCCAGGTACGGCTTCCCGCACCAAGCATCTTACTGTTCGGCATCCTCCAAGTCCATACGGGTTCAGGTAGATGGCTGGATGTTCCGCACCGTTGCTCGCTGCATGGGTCTTCAGGCAGATCCACCGTTCGACACCAAATTGCCATAATTTTGCACATGAACCCTGATCCTTGCACTAGTCAGTTCGGCGCAGTGCCGGTCAGCTCCGAGTAGGTTGTTTTGTCTCGTTCTTTCAAAATTGATCGGTCTTTCCATGCGAACCTCACACACATAACCATCACGGGGAGGTCAATGGACTTAATGCGGGCTATTTTGTGTTTCTTCCACTTCGATTTCGCACACCATATACCTTGATATAAGCCAACCTACAATTTCAAGTTTTGTGCCCTTGCCGTCGGCGGCTCTCCGCTCGAATTCTGCGGGCATCAGTAGGGCTCATCAAGAGGGGCCGGTAGATTTCCACTCGATCATAAGCCTCCACCGGATGGTCCAATGTTAGATGACGACCAAAGATTCCCACCATGTGCTCTTTCAGTTCAATTTGTGGAAACCGCTTCAAGATGCCGGATTGGTAAACCACATCCGCAATGGTCACTGGTGGTTCAACTACCAAAGGAATAACGACTTGTTCTTCCGGCAAGGCATATGCAACCTCGACTTCAATACCCATCAACTAGCCTGCTCTGAGAGTTCGTCTGCACGCCGGCAAAAGGAGTCCACCATTGAATCGGCAATCATTCTGAAGACCGGACCCACTACCGCCTCAATAACCTTATTGGAAAACCCAAATCGCAGTGACAATGTAATGCGTGAAGCATTCGGAGATATTTCTTTGAATGTCCAAATGCCGGACAAATCACTGAACGGACCTTCGACAAGAGATATTTCTGTGCGTTGTCTTCCGATGACTTTGTTACGAGTGGTGAAAGATTTTCTGATTCCCTTGAAAACGATATCCAATGATGCAGTATAACTCTCATTATCTTTCTCTAATACACGTGACCCGCCACACCAAGGAAGGAATTCACGATAACGATCTACATCGTTAACGATCTGACACAGATGCCAAGCAGGGTGCATTACCAGTGCCGAGCGTTCCACCTGATACATACGAAAAATTCAGCCTTAGGAGACTTCCATTATAACTCAACTACGAATCTACTCCGGTTTGACGCCGGTGATTTTCTCCAGAACGATCTCTAGGCAAGATTTATCTCACATTGGTCAAAATTGATTGTGATTCAATCCGAACTAACCCGGTCTCAAGGCGCCAGTTCGTTCAACGGTCCTGGTTCTGACTACCAGATTACAATCTCCAAGCCAGGACCGTCCGATCAGGGAGACGCCCTTTCAGCGCACTCCCATCCAATCCAGTCTAGTGAACATTGAATCAGTCCGTCAGTGGCGAGGCAATCTTCACTGCAAAGCGGCGTACCGGACAAATCGCATGCACTTGGTCCGTTGACCATTACAAGGAAAACTCTAGGTCGTCATATTGGCTCTTGGTCAGATCTTCCAGTTCCAAGATGAACTCCTACATCGTTCGTCAGTCGGTGACTACCATCCAATACCAGGCAAGGGATCAAGGCATACAACAGGAACCGGCGGGGTACATCGTGGTTCGTATTTCCCATCGACCCGCCAGCTTTCCGGTATAGACGACGAGGGCTGTCCGGTCCCCCATGTTGGAGATATCGAAGCCTCGTCCCGACATTGCCGAACCCTGCCCGTGTCGAAGTTTTGGTGATACACATTGAGTGCGCCGCCATCGCCATGATGAAGTCTGCGTTTTGTGTCGGCAAAATGAACCAGCCACCCGCCACTATTATTTCAACAGGTTCTTTTCGACATCCGACGGGGCCAAGCAGAATCAGCGGAACCAGAGTCGTCACATCATTTTCTGCGTTCAGCCAGCGTTACGTTGGATGAGTGACTCCCAGCACTCCACTGTCGCTTCCGGGCTTTACGCGACGGATCCGATGGAAAACGACCTCCTTGGCATGATGTCCGTCGATTTATCCGGGTCCGGCTTCCAGCATCCTTTCCGTTCAGTCCTATTTCCACCAGACCCTCAATGGGGAAAGCGGGCCCAACCATACTCACTACCTACCCTATTTTTCCACGTGGAGGATGATTTTCGCTTCTCACGAAAGATCGTTTATGCTACGGCTATCCCCCCGGTTCACCACCCTTGATGGATCGGAACCTCCAGAGGTCACGCTTTCACCCAGTCCAAGTCATGGCTTTGACATCCCTGCTTGCTGATCCCTAGTCGCCCCGCAACCAGTGGAGTATGCTACAGTACCAACTGGAACATCATTTCGTCGAGGCTTTCACCCACATATGTTAGCCACTCGACTCGCTGCATGCATCGGTATGCCTTTATCATGTCTTCGGGCTGAAGGCGGGCGGTCTTATAATCCGCATGTTGGGGCGCAGGCTAGAGCATTTCATCGCTCATCAAAGTCTGAGTTTGGTGAGGCCGTCGAGGAACAGCGGATCATGCCATTTCGGATGGTAGCCTACTCGTTGCTTTCTTCCCATAAATTGAGCCCAACAGATCATTCAGCGAGACTTGGGTTTTGGAAAACTTGATCATCATCGGTGTTTGCGATACACCTCCACCCTGTCTAGAGAGCGGGCTTTCACTGGTGGGCACTCGGGTACCGGTTTATGTTGACCATCAGCCAATTCGAGATAGAAAACCAACGCCAGCCAAACAGAAGAAGAGCCATAGCATCTAGCTCACATTTCACTATCGAAACAGCACTCATAATCGATTCGTGGCCAAGTCAGAAAATAATCCCAACACGATTAGCGTCAATCGTAGGGCGACATTCGACTATTTCATTGAGCAGCAATACGAAGCAGGATTGGTGCTGGAAGGCTGGGAAGTGAAAAGTCTGCGTGAAGGCCGTGCCCATCTTAAGGAAAGCTACGTGATTGTTCAAAATGCGGAAGTGTTCCTAGTCGGTGCTCACATTTCTCCTTTGATACAAGCTAGTACCCATATCCAGCCAAATCCAACCAGAGCCAGAAAGCTTCTTCTTCACAAGAAGGAAATCAACAAATTGATCGGAGCGACAGAGCGGGAAGGATATACTTTGATACCGCTATCCCTCTACTGGACTAAAGGAAAAGCCAAGCTTCGGATTGCCCTTGCCAAGGGTAAGAAACTGCATGACAAGCGCCAAAGCATCAAGCAAAGGGAATGGGAGCGCGACAAGGCCAGATTGCTGAAACGGTAACTGACCAAGGAGAAAATTCGAATTCGCCTCATTCGCGTGTTTATTGTATAATCGTCGGATTGATGGGGGTGATTGGCTTCGACGTCGGTCGCGAAACCATCGGAGCATGCCGAGGTGCAGATTCCCTCGTTAAACCAACTGCATAACAATAGTTGCCAACGACGACAACTACGCACTAGCGGCCTAATACCCGCTAGTCCTTCCACCGATCTTGCCTGTCGGTCCGGGCTTGGAAGGTCAAAAAAGACAGGATCGCTCGCTGGCTGTGCCTGTTAGTCAGCTGCTAAAAGTAAGCAGGCTCGCCGTTCAGCAAATTCGCCTGCCTATTGGCTGAATGGTTAACTCGAAGTCAGGCTAAGCATGTAGTTGCCGGTGTGCGTAGGGCTTGCGGACGCGGGTTCAATTCCCGCCACCTCCACCATTTTGAAACGAAATACCCGCCTCTCAAATAGGTAATCGTAGGGATGATGAGTTATATTTCCCTTTTTTTCCAAAGGGTTTCTATCATATTATACCATTTCAAATACCTCTCCACACTATCGATTCTCCCATCCATCAGATTTTTCTGCTCTGTCTGGTCGCTGAATTTTCTGCCCCCGTGTCACTTTCGGCAATCGTTCCAGCATCGGCTCGATAGCACCACGACTTAAAGACCTTGGGTAGCTGATTAAGACCAAGCTGCAAGCCCAAACCCTCCACCCGACAGCAAGGAGATCCAAAACCCTTACCGCCATGAACCTGAGAAGCTACGTGAGGTGGCGCAGGTGATCAGTGGGATTCACAATGTCAATGGGACCCGAAGACCTCGGCCTGTTGCGTCTTTTGCCGTCATCTTACGATCAATCTGCCCATCGAGCCCTAAATCAATATTCCTTGATTCGACTGGCAAATTCTCGAAGCCCACATGCTGCGGTACCGGGGCTGGAACAGAAATACGGCGCGTGGTCATCACTGGGATAGGTCTGTCGCATGATGCGCCACTTGGATGATGAGCAATATTTGCGTTATATTATACAATATTTGTGTTATATTATAACATAGTTGGTTCTTGACCGATGGAAGCAATTTGATGATCAAGCGATCCGAAAAGATTCATACCGATGTGCTGACGATCCTGCGCCAGCGCGGTGATCCTCTATCGGCCTACGATATCCTCGCCGAGATGCGCGAGACTCATCCCCGGATGGCACCCCCCACCATCTACCGTGCTCTCGGCGCCCTGATTGATCGTGGTCGTGTGCATCGCATCGAATCCCTGAATGCCTACATCGCATGCCAGCGCGGTCATCACCAGCAGACATCCGTGATGTCGATCTGCGATGATTGTGGCTCCGTCGAGGAGAATATCGTACCCGACCTGATGGAACGGCTCGCGTGGACTATCGGGGCATCAGGATTTGCGGCGCGCCGTCCGGTGATTGAAATCCATGGTCTGTGTGCGGCCTGTTGGGCCGGGATGGTATCCGCCTGATGGTACCACGGGAACGGCTGAGACTACTGCTGATCGGAGCAGGAACCCGAATCGTTGGGGCGGTCCTGATGGTGGCGGTACTGTGGGCTGGTTACTTCTGGGCAACCTCGACACCAGGGGCATTATGATGGCGGCAATTGCCTTCCAAAATGTGAGCCTAGGGTATGACCGTCGTCCGGCAGTATATCATCTTTACACTGAGATCGAAGCTGGCAGTCTGACCGCCATCGTCGGTCCCAATGGCGCGGGCAAGTCGACTCTGTTGAAAGGGGTGACCGGGACCCTCGCACCGCTGGAGGGTCACGTGACCCTAAACGGGGTGAGTCGAACCGAGATCGCCTATTTACCTCAACAGTCGGAAATCGACCGGTCTTTTCCGCTGTCGGTGGTGGACCTAGTTGCGATGGGGCTGTGGCAGGAGATTGGTCCTTTGGGTCGACTCGGGCGCCGACGGCTGGCCCGTGTCGACGCAGCGATCGCGGCCGTCGGGCTGACCGGCTTCGAGGGACGGTCTATCGGCTCACTCTCTGGCGGACAGATGCAACGCGCACTCTTTGCTCGACTATTGCTGCAAGATGCGTCCCTCGTTTTGCTGGACGAACCTTTCACCGCCATTGATGCCCGCACCATAGCCTATCTTATCGGGGTAGTGCAGCGCTGGCATGGCGACGGACGCACCGTGCTAGCGGTGCTGCATGACCACGAGACGGTCCGGGCACATTTTCCCCGCACGCTGATGCTGGCGCGGGAACTGGTCGCGCATGGACCCACAGAACAAGTACTGACGGCGGCGAACCGGTTTCGCGCTCGGCAGATGTGTGAGGCCTGTGCCGCTCCACATCATGTCTGTGAACGGATCATCCCATGATCTGGGATCTGGTTGCGCAACCATTTGTCGATTTCGGCTTCATGAGACGCGCACTGCTCGGCTGTATCGTGATCTCCATCGGAGCCACGCCGGTTGGCGTCTTCCTCATGTTGCGTCAGATGAGCCTGACTGGCGATGCCATGGCCCATGCAATCTTGCCGGGGGCTGCCGTGGGCTATCTGATGGCAGGGCTGTCGCTAGGTGCAATGACGCTTGGCGGACTGATCGCAGGCATGGCTGTGGCATTGGCCTCTGGCTTCGTGACTCGTGTCACTGCCCTACGCGAGGATGCCAGTCTGGCAGCTTTCTACATGATTTCGCTAGCACTTGGGGTGCTGATTATTTCGACGCGCGGCAGTAATGTGGACCTTATGCATGTGCTGTTCGGTACGGTTCTCGCATTGGACAATCCGGCGCTGATCTTGTTGTGTCTGATCACCAGCCTATCGGTGCTGATCCTCGCGCTTTTGTTTCGGCCATTGGTCTTGGAATGCGCAGATCCTCAATTCCTGCGCTCGGTCAGCCGCCTCAGCGCGATGACGCATTTTACCTTCCTGGGACTTGTGGTTTTAAATCTAGTCGGCGGCTTCCATGCACTCGGCACGCTAATGGCGGTGGGCATCATGATATTACCCGCTGCCGCTGCGCGCTTCTGGGCCACGAGCATCGGCGGACTACTTGTAGCGGCCATCTTCGTCGCGATGCTGTCGAGCTTGACCGGTCTCTTGCTTTCGTACCATTACAGCCTACCGTCCGGGCCAGCAATCATTCTTATGGCGGGTGTCGTCTATGGGGCATCGCTAGCGTTCGGGCCAGTAGGTGGCCTTGTCACGCGGACCCTGCCGCGACACCACTTCGAACCCTGAAACTAAAAGAAGTATTCTATGATCTCCCGCAGAACACTTTGCAAATCTGCCACCGCCCTGGTCGCCCTACCATTCGCCAGTCCATTGACTGCCCGGTCGGCCGAACTTGCCCGGGTAGTCGCCACGTTCTCGATCCTCGGTGATATGGTGAAACGCATCGGTGGGGAGCAAGTGATAGTTACGACCCTAGTTGGTCCAGAGGGTGACACGCATGTCTATCAACCGACACCTGCCGATGCACGCTCTGTGAGCGAAGCAGACATGCTGATCGTCAACGGACTGGAATTCGAGGGCTGGCTTGACCGTCTGGTCGATGCGTCGGATTTCAATGGTATGCGTGTCGTGGCAACCGATGGGATTAAACCAATCGCATACGAAGGCGAGCATGACGATGGGCATGACGAGCATGACGAGCATGACGAGAATGACGATGGGCATGGGCATCATCATGGAGCGTTCGATCCGCATGCTTGGCAGAGCCTTATCAATGCAGTGACCTACGTGGACAACATCACCGCAGCACTGGCACAAACCGACCTTGACAATGCTTCTTTGTTCTATCAGAACCGAGCCAGCTATGTTGCCGAAATTCAAGCACTTGATGCCGAGATCCGGCAGATTGTGGCCAACCTGCCAGCAGACCGCCGGACCATCGTCACTGCGCACGATGCTTTTCAGTATTTTGGTCGAGACTATGGGCTAGCTTTTCTGGCGCCCCAAGGCATGAGCACCGAGTCAGAAGCTTCTGCACAGGATGTCGCCCGCCTTATTCAACAAATGCGTGCTGAGAGCGTCTCGGCCGCTTTCATTGAAAACATCACCGATAGCCGCCTTCTGGAGCAAATCGCGAACGAAACTGGAGCTACCATCGGTGGTACGCTGTATCCTAGCGCACTCTCCGATCCAGATGGCCCCGCAGCCACTTATCTCGACATGATGCGCCACAACACAATGACACTGGCACAAGCATTGGGCTCGTGAGATGACTGCTCATAGCTTGGACGAAGCCGAACAAAATCTTTCTTAGCCAATACGCTGTATTGGAATGGGGACGATCCAAATTTCTGCGCTCTGATCATCTTTGCCCCTGCTCCTCTCTGAAGCGACGACAAAATCAACATCAAATGGTCCTGATAGTCAGAAGTGAACAGGGATTGGTAACCCCACTTCCAGTCTGAAGTGCAACACTCGCCCCGCTCCCGGCATAAGGGCGTCCCCCGAATGCCGGGAGCGGGGCGGCGACCGGACAATTCAGCCCTCCCAGGGGCTGAAAGGGGCTGATGTCGGTCATCAATGGCATCCCTCTCGACGCCAGGGAGTCTGACCGAGGCGATTTCTCGACGCCAGGGCCCGTTCGGGCGGTGTCAGACGGGTTTTGGCCGAGCGGGGCCCGGCCCGTCGAATGCGGGCTTCTGGAAAGGCAGGGGATGGGAGAGGAATGACCGCCTTCAGGGCGGGGCGACGGCGGTGAAGACCTCTTGAGGGGTTCGAACCCCCAGGACTTTCCGGGGCCGGCGGTTGATCCGCTCTTCCACCGCCTGGACCTGAGAGGCCGTTACCTGACGGAAGTCCGTTCCCTGCGGAAAGGACTGGCGGACCAGGCCGTGGGTGTGCTCGTTCAGGCCCCGCTCCCAGGAGTGGTCCGGAGTGGCAAAGTCCAAGTCGGCTCCGAGGGCTGCCGCAATCTCCCGGTGCCCCGCGAACTCTTGGCCATTGTCCGCCGTGCCCGTGTGCCCCCGGTCCCGAATCGGGGCCATCCGCCGGACAATGGCCTCGGTCACGGCCGCCGCGGTCTTCCCTTCCACCCCGATCAGCACCCGATACTTCGAGGCCCGATCTACCCAGGAAATCCAGGCTCCCCGGGGCATCCCCCCGATGATCAGGTCAAGCTCCCCGTCCCCGACCCGGCCCTTGGCCTCCCCGATTGCCGGGCGCTCGGCGATGTCCACCCGACCGGGAATATGACCGCGTCCCGCAGGTCGCCCGCCGCGCCAGTTGGGCTGCTTCCCCCAGCGACGCAGGCACCGGTAAAGATCTCCCCCCGCCGGTCGGTCCGCCCGGATAGACTGATCGATCCATTCCCGGCCGGCCATCACCTCCCCTTGCTGTCGAGACCGGCCCGAGATGGGTTCCGGGCTCCAGCCGGCCTGTAGCTGGTCCTCACCACCACCCAGCGCTCGGGGGTCATCTTCCAGGGCACAGCCGAGGCGTCCCGATGTCGGCTCGTCACCTTGCCTTGGGCTTGTTGGTGACGATAACCGCGCTGTCCGCGGTTGCGGGACAGCTCTCGGGAAATCGGGCTGACGTCCCGTCCGAGCTACTCAGCAATCTGCCGCTGGGATCGACCGGTGGACTTGAGCGCGGAAATGGGCGATCTTTCCGGGTGGGTCAGGGGGTGGTCGCCAGTTGGCATGACTCTTCTCCAGTGATTCGTCAACTGATAGGGTCTGCCATCATCTGGCCCACTGCCATCCGCTTAACTCAAGCAATCAGGCGACGGGGCTAAGTGTTGCACCTCCGAGTGGCACGGGGGTAATTTTAACTCTCGAGTCCCTTGCAAAACGTAGGTGCTGATCGACCGCCGGACCAAGCGAAGGGCTCCCATTGCAAGAAATCCCTCTTGACCGGCCAATGCCGGGAAGATGGACAAACGCCGCCGTGAGGCGCATCCGCTGATTCACGGTCAGCGCGGCGAGTAACGCCGAACATTCGGTGGCTGAACCCCTGTGTGAGCCTCCCCCGAACTCGTCCTTGGGACATGCGTTCGTGTGTTCGACCCTAAAACAAATCCGGTTGCGAACCGCCTCGGACAGGACCGAACCTAACGGTCTTGAACTCCCGGACCTCGCGTTCAAGGCGTCCTGGAGACCTGGGTCATGCTATAGATTGACATCAATGATTGGGATGTGCCCCCAAGTCTCGGCTGGCCTCGTGAGCAACTCAAACATCGTCGGTAGCCTCCATGAGATCGTCACGAGATGGTCCACGCTTTTTTGGCAAGTCCCCCAGGGGTTGGCCTGGGGGATCAAGAAGCCCTTGGCGTGCTTCCTGGACCCGTAGCCGCCGTCCCTTGGCCGGTCGTCGAGCCTCGCTTCAGTGCCCAGGCCGTTTGATGGGTATGGCAGACGACTCGGGGGCCTCTCTCCTTTCCGGGGACAATCCCGTGTTCGCTTCGGTGTGTCTCGGAGGTGAGTTTCAGGGCCGGCTTAGCCCACGCCTCCCGCACCACGAGGACTTTCGAACTTAATTCCCGCGGGAGGGGTCGACGGTTTCCGCTGTCTGATCGGTTTTGGGGGAACCGCGCGGTCGAGCCCTCGATCATGAGCGATTCGCAGTCCGCATTGATCGTCAGGGCTTTAAAAAAGTTATTTTGGCAGGTTATCTTACCCCACTGCAATTCTCTGTGTACTGGTCGACGATGCCGCCAATCAACTCAAGGAGTCGAACCTATTTGAGCTGTTGCCGTTAAGTCAGTTCATTGATAGAGTAAGCGGGAATGTCCACAGTTTTCACATATCATTACGTTTGACCAGCGCTGTTCCTTGATGGCTCTCCATCGAATGATGCAGTGAAAACTCTTAACCACATCTATCACTGAGCAGGAAAGCGTGCGCGGGTTTTTCTTTGTCAGACATGGTCAGTCTGTCGCAAATTCTGCGGGAATCAGTTGCGGTGGAGACAGTGATGTGGATCTCACAGAATTAGGCAAAAACCAAGCCTATTCGATAGCCCGCAAATTACATCAGTTGGGACAAAAGCCGTGTTGCCTATTTGCGGCACCGCTGAAGCGCACACTGAATACGGCCCAGATAATCAATCAGACCTTGGAACTCGATATTTGGAGTGATGGGGCCTTGTTGGAGCGATTCTTGGGTGACTGGAACGGTCAGCCCAGCACAATTACGGATAAATTTATCCGGGATGGTATGACACCACCAAACGGGGAAAGCAATGTCAAGTTCAGGGGGAGGGTGATGGAATTTTTCAGAGGGCTTTCCGATTGTTATGAGAATTGGCCACTTATTATTGGAAGTCGTGGGACAGCCAGAATCCTATCAGAGGAATTCGAATGTGAAGGTTTCCGAGAACTGCCGAATGGTGGACTGGTTAAGGTTTACCTAGCATCAGGCCATGATTTCAGAATTTCCAGGGCAATACCCGAGTGAGTTCTCCCTTTTTTCTTCTCAAAATCGTCTTCAGGGTGTGTACCTGATGGATGCATTCAAACCACTAATGAGTCTCGCCAAAATAAACTATTGATTTGATCCCTGATAAGAGGGTGTTCAATGTGGTGACGTTCCAATACGCAAGGAGTCATGTGATTACGGGATGAAAGAGATCAGCGGTTCGGCTGCCCCGCGCCAAAGGACTGTCTCGGCCCCAGCCGGTCCTTCCATTCAACCACAGAACCGATCTGTTTTTCAGCACGAGATGATCCATCGACTCTTTCGTCACCAGTGGTCGGACCGTCGGGTGGCCAATCCGGTTCACCAACACCACATAACTGGCCCGAGGTCGTCCTCTCCCGTTGGCCGGTTGAGGGCTAGCACCTCCGAGGCTTGATCTGATGCTACTGGCGGGGGTCTGGAGGAAAGTGGCCAACGGAACCCGCCGTCCGGACAATGGTATTTCCTAATCCAGAAAACTGATCTGGATTTTTCTCTGTCCTCTTAAGAAGCTCATCGGGCGGAGGTTGGGGCGCAAAGTGCGATCCATCGAACAAACCGATTGACAATGAACCCCACCGTCGGCATCCGATACGCTGACTTCCCTCTCGATTCGGGAGTACTAGTAGGGAGCCGGACATCAAACACCTTAAGTGCCCCCCCGAGAGATGACGGACTCGCTGCGGACCAGCACCGCTGGAGACTCTGATCCAGCTAAAACGGTCGCGCAGCCCGAGCTGGTTCAAGAAAACCGGCTCCTAGACCGGCACTGTGCGCAAATTCGCCAGTCTCGAAGAACGGATCCTTGGCCAAATCCAAGCCATCACCAAGGTCGTGGAGCAGAGGACCAGAACATCCTGCGGCATCGCTTCGGGATGCGTTTGGGTCGACCCGACCTGCGCTCATCAAAAAACCCGTCAAACATATAGACCCGAACCGCGAAGTGATCTCTCGAACACTCATTGGTCTCCACCCCAGCCATCCACGCATCCGTACAAATCCTTCAGGAGAGCGCCTCGGACCCTTAAGGAAATGCCATTGGGGAGTCGGACAGCCGGTAACCGACAGCGCCCATCCCGGTCCTCGACATCAACCCGATTTCCCCTCTTTTATCCTCTTGGTGGCGAACAAATGCCCCAGCCGGGGGGATTCGGGCGGCCGGGAGAGAGGGGGCCTTCAACGAGAGACCATGCCAGACCCAGCGATTGGGCAGCGCCGGAGTTTTGCAAGAGGCTCTGAAGGCTACAATTCCCCGTTAGGGAATCAACCCCGAAACAACCAACTGGTATCTTAGGAGACCGCTTCAATAGCACTTGGGCGATCATTATAGATAGGGATGATATTGTGGAATCCACTGATGGTAAAGACATCCTTGATCGGCCCAGTAACCGCACACATACCCAGTTTGCCTTGCCTTTTTTTCATGTTTTTGGCCAATAGCAAAATGACCCGAAGTCCAGCGCTGCTGATGTAGGCAAGATCGTTCAAGTCAAGCACCGCAGAATTGGCATCCTCTGGTATCAATTCCTGGATTTTCGTTTGAAAGTCCCCGGCGTTGCTACCGTCTATACGGCCAGAGACTTTCAGTACCAAGGTGTTTTGTTCGTACTCAATTTCCAACATGATCGTTGTGCTCTCTAGAATGACTTGGAATATCTTTGATGGGAAAAGAATTCCACGAATAATATGTCACTTGAATTATATATCACTTATAGGCTGGTTATTCCATATTATTCAGAAACCTCGACATCCGGCATCAACACAAATTCTGGATATGCCTCAATTCCCAGTTCAGCAGCATCTTGTCCCAATTCCTCCACCGTGCTGGATACACGACATCCGATGGTTTTGGACAGAATCAGCCAAGTAATGTAGGAACAAATAAAGACCAATGCACCGATAGCGAAAATCCCAGTCAATTGCTTGATCAGACTGGCATCTGACGTGATGCAGACGGCGATGGTACCCCATATTCCGGCAAATAAGTGAGCTGAAATAGCCCCGACGACATCATCAACCTTCCATCGCTCAAGCAGTCGCATTCCAGCTGTGCAAACCAGTCCACCAACCCCGCCAATTAGTATCGCATATTCATGCTCGATAAAGTCCGGTCCAGCGGTGATTGAAACCAAGCCCCCGATTGCCCCGTTTAGCACACTTAGCAAATCCACTCGACCAAAAATCGGACGAGAAACACTCACGGCGACCAAGACTCCGGCGGCAGCGGCTAAGTTAGTGTTTACGAGCACAATGCTCATGGCAACCGCATCAGCTGCACTGCCAAGAGCCAGTTGGGACCCGCCATTAAATCCGAACCACCCAAGCCAGAGAATGAATACCCCTAGGGTAACAGCTGGAACGTTGGATGGGGGAGTCGGCTTTACAGTACCATCTTTGCGGAATTTGTTACTCCTAGCCCCGACCAACACGGCACCGGCCAAAGCAGCCCAACCCCCAGTAGAATGCACAATGGTTGAACCAGCGAAATCCTTGAAACCCATCTTATCCAGCCACCCGCCCCCCCATGTCCATGCACCTACGATTGGATAGATTATTGCCGTAAGCACCAAAATGAATACGAAAAAAGACCAAAGCTTGACGCGTTCGGCCAGTGTGCCAGAGACGATAGAGGCCGTGGTGGCAACAAAGACCATCTGGAAGAACCAATCTGACATGGTTGAGTAGTCGGCATTGACTACTGTCGCAACTGCCTCCTGTGATCCTTCAAAAAGTGAGATTTCTGCTGGACTGGATCTGTAGAACAGATCGAATGACCCGATCAGACTGCCAACATCCACATACATCAGATTGTAGCCCACGGTGAAGTACGCAATACTCGCAATTGCGTACAGGCCGATGTTCTTGAGGCAGATTACTGAAGCATTTTTCGTTCGGACAGAACCGGCTTCCAACATGGTAAAACCAGCGCACATCCACATGACCAACGCACCCCAGACCAGAAACGAAAAGGTATTGAAAACAAATACCGATTCTTGGCCAACATCAGCAAATACCCGCGACGGGAGTAGGTATAGGCAGGTTGTTAGCGTTGATAGGGGGGATATAGTTTTTAATGATTTAATCATATTCTCCAATGATGCCCCACTTCCACTCTGAAGTGCAACACTCGCCGTGCTCGCGGAATGAGGGCATCCCCCGAAGGAAGGAAGCACGGCGGCGACCGGAAAATTCAGCCCCCAAGAGGCTGATTTCAGCCATTAATGGCACCCCTCTCGACTCCGGGAGTCTGACAGAGTCGATTTCACGACGCAAGGGCCAGCTCGGGCCGTGTCAGGCGGGTTTTGGCCGAGCGGGGCTCTGCCCGTCGAACACGGGCTGGCGAAGGGGGGGATGACCACCTTCAGGGCGGGGCAGCCGCTGCGGTGAAGACCTCCCCCGTGCCAGTGTGAAGTGCAACACCCGCTTGAGGTGCATGATCTCTTGATGCCAAGCGGATTGTGGCGGGTCAGATGATGGCAGACCATCTCGGTTTGTTGATGACTGGAGAATGGTCATGTCCATGGGCTATCTCCCCCTGATCCATCCCGACAGATCACCGATTGCCGCTCTCTAGTCCACGGGTTGATCGCTCCGACAGACCGCCGAACCGCTCGGCCGCGGTGTCGGCCCATTTTCCCAGGAGCAACCCACTCCACCGTGGACAGCGGGGGGATTGTCATTAGAGGATCAAAGACTGTTGTCGAATCGGCGACGGGGAACTCGAACCGATCCCCGGGGCGTACTCCCGGGGGGCGTTGATCTCTGGAGGGGCGGGAATCGGGACTTGAAGTAGACGGTCCTAGAGCGGATCGACGGGCAGACCGCAGAGGCGGTGACCGAGGCCATCCGCCGGCACCCAAAGCCGTTTCCGGACCGGGTTCATCACGGCTAGGCGTTGTTAGGGCACCGGGAGAATTCCGATACTTTGGGAACGGGGCCTAAACGAACTCCCCAAGGTGGGGTGCGTCAGGACTTCCCGAAGGAAACCAACTTTGGCTAGGGGGCGGTAGCCCGGTCCGAGCGCTATCAACTCATCACACTTAACTAGTGTCTGGCAGAAAACGCCTCTTTTTCGGGCGACCCGGCTCGGTCCGTCGCCAGTTCCCCCAGCAAAACAATAGGCAATCTCTATAAAACAAGAGAATCTGATCGGATTTCCCGATGACCGGCCGAGACCATCCCACTGGGGGTCCTTGCTGACCCGATTTTGCCAAAATGCGCCCACCGATCTCCCCACCCTGACCCATCGGTCAGGGGAGGTGGATGCCGGAAAGGGGAGTCAGCGGCCGTCAGGCCGCCCAGCGACTTCGTCGGCGCTCGGCCTCCCGCAGCCGGCGACGCAGCAACCCCCCCAATCGATGCAGATTGAACGCCCGCATCGACCCGGCCCCGGTGCGGGCAAAGCCCTCAGCACCAGGCGTCCTGACCCGATCCAACCCCCGGTGCTCCCGATGGTTGATCGCGGATTCCACTGCCGGATGCGGCGGCCGCGCCGCCTGGCAGGTCGCTTCCGTCTCGCGCTCGCGGTCCGCCGCCGACCCCCGCCCCGGGCGCGGCAGGCCCTGGGGCTCCCGCCCTTCATCCCATCACCGCCGATTCTTGGGGCGGTGAACCCCCTGGTCGAAACGGCACCGCGACCGTTCGGGATATTGGTCTTGCGTTCGCTCGATCATCCGTCCCGCCAGATCGACCTCGTTTTCAGTCCCCCTCACTTCATGGGGCAGCATCAACCCAAACGGGTCTTCCAGAAGGCACCCCGGGACGCCCCACTCCACTGGACGACCCGCCTTGCCTTTGACATTCCAGCGGGGGTGAGGGTCAAAGACCGAATCGAGCGGCTCGTGGGACGGCATGGTCTCGCCGGGCAGCCGGCGCCGGTCGATCGGATCGGACAGCCGCTCCGCCCCCTCCAGAACCCCCTGGATTTGGTTCAGTCAAGCGAGGTCCGCCCCGAGGGTCTCCCGTTCCCCCCCCCGGTCTGCCCGACCCGCTGCATCCAGGCCCGACCGAGTGGCAGAGACTCGGCCACCCGCCCGGGGGACGCCTGGGCCTGTCGGGAGCGGCGGACGCCATGGAAGCGTTGCTTGAGTGCTCGTCGCCAGGGCTTCGCCTGACGCCAGCCGCGGACCCCATCGCCCGCGGGGGCATCGCGCAGACCCCCCAGCCAAGAACGCAGAGGGTCCCACCCCCCCACTGACCTCCGTCGGACCGTGCCCATCGGTCTCGACCACGAACGAGTCACCCCGCCCGCGCCCGCGTTCGCCCGACTTTTTTTCGCCACCGCCTGCCCCGATTCCCCCACCAAGGCGCTCACCGGCGCCAGTCGCTCGGGCTGAAGCCCACTCACCTAGTCAATCACCTGCTGGCGTGGATATTCCCCCCCCGGACAGCCCGTGTCCCAGAAACTCCCGGATCGTCCGGTGTTCGGTGACCAGTTCCTGCCACCGGTCCCAGTCACCGCCCCCGCCCGGCTGGATTGGGGCCATGACCAGGATCTGCCACCGATCCCTGCCCGGGCGACCGGGGTGCCGGTCCACCCCGGCTGCTTCCCGCCCGGCGAACAACCGGGCACGCCAGTCCGGGTGCCGGGACAGAGGCTGCAGACCGATCAACCAGGCAGGAATATCGTCCCGGGACGGAGGGTTGAGTCGGATGGAGCCGATATCGACCGGAGCGCCGAGGTCGACTGGGGGATTCAAGGGGGGTCTCATGGCCAGTGGAAAAGGGCGAAGATTCGGGAAACAAGGGCCCTCTCGGCCGATTTGACCCGATTTGGCTCCGTTTCGGGTCAATCTTCGTCGAACAAGAGGAGAAAATTGCGATGGAAAAACAAATTGTTATCGGGCAAAATGGCGTTTTCTGCCAAGCACTAACTAGGGTACTATCTTCACGGAAATTGTCCTCGTTTCGCCAGTCTTTGGGTTCACTCTCATTCCCCGCCGGCATCGGCTCATCGCCAATCACATCCGCTTTCAGCCGCTGCAGGCCCTGCCAGAGCTTCTGCGTTCCCGGCATCGGCTGACGTTGGGACGGACAACATCCCGCCAGCCCAGCGGTCAGGACCACCCAGGTCTGGAGGGTCAGGGTGTCTGGAGGACCGCGAGAGCCGGGCAGACGCCGTGGACGGCCGACTCGATCCAATAGCGCACTGGTCCTCCGGGCGCCCGGCAGCAGCCCACGGGATGATGCGTGGCCCCCATCGAGGCCCAGGCTTGACGGTCGTCGGGGTCGTCGGGGTCGTCGGGGTCGTCGGGGTCGACCCGTCGCAGGCTCACCGGTCCCAAGTCGGCCAACGGACCGACCAGTTCCCGGTCCGGGTAGTCTGTCGCCGGCGGCGCCTCCGCCCGGTTGGGGGCCGATCGGGGAGTCGGCAGCGACACGCCCAGGGCCGCAGCCAGTTTCGGCAGGACCCGGCGGGCATTGGTGAGGCAGGGACGACCGGCGGCGTTGAGCCACTGCTCGCGGGCGCACAGCTCCCGCGCCAGCGCTCCGCGGGAAGGCGGCGTCGGTCCCCGGCACGCCTGACGAAACCAGTCGAGCGTGTCCGTGGTGAAGATTCTCATGCCAATGGGCATGGAGCGGGGATTGGCACAGAATCAGAATTCGGTTAAGTATGGATTTTTGACAGCCCCGGGATGGGGCGAATGACGGTCGACCGGGTCGCGACGGACCGGCCGGGAGCCGACCCGGCCGAGGCTTGTTGGGCCGGAGCGGATGGGCTATAATTTCCTCATGACCGAAGCCATTGCATTTGATACGCACCGCTTTGTCAAGCGTTTGACGGGCAGCGGCTTCACTGAGCTGCAGGCGGAAACGCTGGCTGAGGAGCAGGTCGCCCTGCTCAATACCAATTTGGCCACGAAGGTCGATATCGAAGCCTTGCGACAGAAGACCAAGGTCGATATCGAGGCACTGAAACAGGCCACGAAGGCCGATATCGAAGCCTTGCGACAGGGGACCCAGGCCGATATGGCGCAGATCAGGGCCGATATCGAGGCACTGAAACAGGCCACGAAGGTCGATATCGAAGCCTTGCGACAGGAGACCAAGGCCGATATGGCGCAGATCAGGGCCGATATCGAGGCACTGAAACAGACCACGAAGGCTGATATCGAAGCCTTGCGACAGGGGACCCAGGCCGATATGGCGCAGATCAGGGCCGATATCGAGGCACTGAAACAGGCCACGAAGGCGGATATCGAAGCCTTGCGACAGGGGACCAAGGCCGATATGGCGCAGGTCAAGGCGGATCTGCTGAAATGGATGTTCAGCGCACTGATCGCCCAGGGAGGACTGATCGTCGCGCTGGTCAAGATACTCTAGTTGTCTGGCAGAAAACGCCTCTTTTTCGGGCGACCCGGCTCGGTCCGTCGCCAGTTCCCCCAGCAAAACAATAGGCAATCTCTATAAAACAAGAGAATCTGATCGAATTTCCCGATGACCGGCCGAGACCATCCCACTGGGGGTCCTTGCTGACCCGGTTTTGCCACAATGCGCCCACAGCCCCCCCCCCACCCTGACCCATCGGTCAGGGGGCGCACAGTTCCTGCGCCAGCGCTCCGCGGGAAGAGGGCGTCGGTCCCCGACACGTCTGGCGAAACCAATCGAGCGTATCGGTCGTGAAGATTCTCATGCCAATGGGCATGGAGCAGAGATTGGCACAGAATCAGAACTCTGTTAAGTATGGATTTTTGATAGGTCCGAGCGATGGCGGAGCGGATCCACCGACGGCCCGGAAAGAACCGGGAGTTCGGACCCCGCAAGATGTCTTCGCCACCGCTCCCCTCCGGGAAGCCCATGCTTCCCGGGCAAGGCCTCGCTTGGCTGGAACGACTCGCGAGCGGTCTGGGCGTCTATCAGACTTCTTTGATGTCGAGAGGAATGCCATTGATGGCCGACATGGGCCCTTGAGACGCTGAATTTTTCGATCGCTGCCGCGGTCCTTCCATTCGGGCGACGCCCTCATTTCGGGATCGCGGCGAGGGTTGCACTTCGAAGTGGACGTGGGGTGTCATTGACGAGTGATAGGAAAAATGATCGCCCATATCCACAATGGCAACGACAGTCAATCAACCCAACTGTTCCATTCATAAACGAGGCAAGAACAGCCTATCTGGACTGTATTGACCTTTAAAATAGATATCATCATCGCATGGGCGATCATCCAGCACCCATTCTGCAATCAATTTATTCAGTTCTTTGTCTCCAAGGTTCGGAGTGTGTCCGGTATCATGGACATGAATAACTGAAAGTTGCTTGTTTGATCTCATATGGTCAATGGTTTGATTATCGAGAGCGTCGCTTTCCAGGCCATGTATTACTAGCACCGGGCATTGAACTTGCTCCCACTCACTCCACAGTTCCAGATTGCTAACTGCTTCAGACCGATATGCGAGCATCGCTCTGATGTCATGACGATACACCCTGCCTTGCTCCTCTTCAGACCAGCGGGTCTTGAAATGTTGATTGTAGAGTAGTACTGCATCCGGGGCCGGACCAGAATTCTTCGTTGAAATGGCCGTTTTCCTGAACAATTCTGATGGGGTGCCAAAAACATAGTGACGTCCAACTGCTTTGGCACGTCGTTTTCGCCTGGTTGCAGCAATGAAAGGACCATTGTCATTCAGAATAATACGCTTTATTCGCTCAGGGTATCGAGCAGCAAACTTGATTGAAATCGACCCACCAAGAGAAGAGCCCAGAAGTGTACACGCATCTAGGCTCAAATGGTCCATCAACTGACGAATCTGCTCAATGTAGGTGTCGATATGGTAATCCGATAACTCCGCTAACCAACCGCTAGCACCCCTTCCAGAAAGATCAATTGCCAAGATACGAAGATTCGAAATTGTGTTGCTTGCCAGAAAATAGAAACGCTCCTTGGTATTGATCAGTCCTCCAATGGCAATAACCGGTTCTAGATCATATGGACCGTCGGAGTACACGATGGGCACACTATACGGTTTGCCAACACCCAAATCAGGATCCTGCAACCTCACCGGATGATGGTATCGAAAGGAATGAGATTCTGTCTGGTTTCTGAAAGCTGACTGGATAATATTGACCATAGTCTCATAATCCGTCCAGCTCAGTGTTTCAAGTGCCGGCCTTCCGCAAATTTCATACCATTTGGCTAAAGCCTCTTGAGAGATGCGTGCTACATCAAACATCGGTTCACCAGACTGGGAAGAAGCGATGGTCATCTGATGCTAATCTTCTCCAGTTTCCTGAATAAGTGTTATACGATTCATGCCATTAATTCTTTGATAATCAAAAAAATTAGACAACTCTTTGACAAAAAATACACCCAATCCACCAATCAAACGCTCTTCAATATCTGCATCTATATCAGGATTATTCGCTTCTTCAAATGGGTTAAATGGAATTCCTTCATCTTCCATGATGATCGTCAGTTTGCCATTTTCAACGCTCAATAATATACGAATTGCATCATTCTTATCACTCAGATTTCCATAGCTTATTGAATTTGTAATCAATTCATCAAGCATCAAATTTGTATTGGCTATCCACTTCTTTGGCCAATCATTAGCTTCTCCAAAATCTGTAATTTGGCTTGCAATCCTAGAAATTTCAGACAAGCTATTCTGTAAAGACAAGGTAAGAGTGTGCTGACCTGACATTAATCTTCCTCCCTTACGATAAACACATAATTTGATTATCCATTATAGTGAAGAACCACACATGTTATATCATCAAATTGTGGCGCATCACCGACAAACTCTTTGACAGTTTGAATCAGTTGATTGATGTCTGAATTTGGAGACTGACCAGGCTCCAGAAGGCTAACCATTTGAAGGGTTCGTTCATCTCCGAATGCCTCTTCTTCAAAATTAAATGCTTCAGGTATCCCATCTGTCATCATAACAATTCGTGATTGTTTTTCCAAGGTCACGGTGGTTTCACCGTAAATCAAATCATCCATCATTGCGAGAACGGTCCCTTCAGTTTTCTCCATAACACGGGCTCCCTTGCTGTCCAGAATAATAGGTGGATTATGGCCACCAGTGGAGTATGTCAATGTTCCATTTGATTCATCAAGGATTCCATAAAACAATGTCACAAACAATTGTTCGGCGTTGTTTCTTTCAAGGAAATGATTCATATATTCGAGCACAGATGCTGGAGAATTGATATGAAATACTGTGCTACGTAATAAGGTTCTTGCCATGACCATAAACAACGCTGCTGGCACCCCTTTCCCTGACACATCCGCAATGGCCACACCAATGCGATGATCGTCAAGGCGAAATAAATCAAAGAAATCGCCGCCAACTTCCTTGGCTGGGGTCATTAAACCTGCCGCTGGAAATCGATCTGAAATGTTCAAATCATCCGGAATCAGTGAATACTGAACACGGGTGGCAATATCCAGTTCTTTTTGGATTGATGCAAGAGCTTCTTTGGTACGTATCGCTTCACGCAGTCGGTCATGCTGATCCCGAATTCTTCCTGACATATGCTGGAAGGCAATGGCCATCATGGCAAGACTGTCAGGTTCCTGTACCACTGTATCCTGACTATTACTCTCGGATTCCTGCAGAGTTCTTGCCTGTTGATCCAGATATGAGGAAGCATCTTGAACAATGGTTCTGAGTTTCTCCAATTCCGTCAGTGCTTTGTTCCTTTCTTCCCCATCGAGCGTCTCCGACAAGTTAGACATTTCTCGAATGATGAACCGCTTCTGCCGGGCTGCTTGACGTTCCCTCGACCTTCGAAAACGGCTCAATAAGACGAGGTCGGCCCGAAACCGATTGATGGCATTTGAAATTTGCCCCACCTCATTGTCTGCAGCCGTCTCGTCCATCTGTGCCTCAAGGTCCCCCTTGGACAAAGCGTTCAGTACTCCTACACTTTCCGTCAAGGGAGAAAATGCACGCGACATATAATAATTCAAGCCCATCAACAAGAGAATGACCATACCGACAATCACGACTGCAGATGATTGGCTGATTACCTTCTGTTGAGTAACGAGTTCCGTGATGTCCTTGACAATAACAGTTCGACCAATTAGTCCCGATAGTTTAGCCATTTGCGGCAATACAGAGACAGAATAATATCTACCATCCGCGTTGGCGGTTTGCAGACCGTCAAGTTCTCGCAGGTCGACCAGTTTTTGCAAACTATCCCACAGCTTCCTGTCAGAAGATGAAATCAATCGTCCACGCCGATTGACAAACACCACTGTCGAATCCGTGACGCGCTCCATTTCGTTAATTGCTGTCAATAAATCCGTAGAAAACACTGCCATGGCGATGGGGTTGCCCTGACTACCGTATAAGGGAAATCCATAGATCACTCCGGTATTCCTCGCGGCATCATTTCCAATTCCCCTAGCCACAATATCATCTTCGATGTGAAGCTTTGCTATGCTGGATGAAATAATCGGGCTCTGAAAAACCGATGACAAAGAAGAAAATGCTAAGGAACCATCTTCATAAACCAAGTCAAGACGATCAATCGCTCCACTCCTACTAAGTTCGATAAAAATATCACCACCGAGTTGCTGGATAGCCATGGAATCTCGATTTTCAATCGCGGCTATCAGGGGAGAGTGTTCCAATACATACAGTTCCCTGCCCTGCATTTTCTGGATGATTTCGTTGATGATCTTGCTCCAGAGATTGATCTGATCGCTCACGGATTCCCGCGAATACTGATCCTTGATCAGGCCCTCACGCTGAAGTCCAACAAATACGATACTGGCGCAAATCACTCCGATTGTCAGGATCACAAAAAAACTAATTCGTGTACGCAGGAGCATGCTTTCGAAAATTATTCGTAATCCGGATTATTCAAGCCCGCTGTCATTAAAGCTGGCAATTGGGATCAGGTTCATTGGAGGGTAAAGCTTCATTGCGTGGGCGACATCAATATTGATCCATAACTTAAATCGACTCAAAAGGGCAATCGGCAACTCCTCTGGTGCAATACCATCTACCAGAATTCTTTCTGCCTGCAACCCCGCCAGTTTACCCAGTGTATAGTAATCAGAAACCAGACCGAACAAACTATGAGCATTCTTTACGGGGTTTTGGGTCGACGAAAAAGTGGGGATGCCCGCTTCCATTGCAGTCTTGGTATAGACTTTCCCATGCCGGGCCAGAAATGAGTCTGGGCCCAGATACAGCACATCCACGCCTTGATCTTTTGCCTTTTGGACCAAGCTGGGAAATGCGGCAGGATCAGGCTTTCCATTCTCCAAAAGCGGGATCGGCATCGGTATGAATTCCATCCCTGTGGGAGGAACAGCCGCTTCGAGCAGTTCGATATTGATTCGTGAGTTGCTGGATGTTTCATCATAGATTGCCGCTAGTTTCCGAAAAGGGCGATAAGCCTGTATGGCACTGAGCTGGGCATCCATCGGGGCCAGAAAAGACACCCCCGAGACAGGCCGACCAGTACTTTCAAAGCTTTGAATGATCTGGGCTTCCTGAGGGTAAGCTACCATCACGAATATCGCTGGAATATCCCGAATGAATTTTTCTGGCCTATCCGAGTTAAGGCTGCCGACAGTACTTAATGTCGAGCCCGTGCCCCATGTATACACCAGGTCCGGTTTGGCTTGCCGAATCTCGGCAATGATTGGGGTCGCATTTGCCCGGTCAAGTTCGAGGCTTCGGACAGTCAGATCATAGGCAATGCCGCGCTGATTCAGATAGTCCCTGAACCCGTCTTCCACTTCAGTCTCTCCACGCCAGACCACTGCAAAAATCTTGTAGGATCGGATGCTTTCATCTGTCTCGATCCCTTGACCAAACCCCACCGCTGGCAAAGCCAGCAGTATGGCCAGAATCTTGGCCAGGACAGAGGTTGCCGCCCGCCACACAATCATACTATCCTCCCTGAAGCCTTATGATTGTGTACTGACATGGCAAACATAGACAGCAACATTGAGACAAGTACCATAATGCCGAATACTGCAGTCGCATGGGGATAGGATATCTTCTGCACCAATAGGGCTGCGAGCATGGGTCCGATGATCAAACCCACTCGATCCACGAATCGGTAAACACTAATCGACACCGGCATCGCAATCACATCACGATAGCTGTAGACAATTTCCTGCACTATCGCAAACTGCGGGGACATGATCAGACAATGACCAGAACCGAGTGCAATAATTGCTATCAATACGGCAAAGTACTCGTTGTTAAGATAAGTGCCAGTTAGTATGATGATGAGTCCCAAACCACTCATCAAGGAACCAGAAAACAAAATCATCGTATATCTTCTGGTGTGGTCTGCCAATCGAGAAACGAATGGTGTTCCAACCAGAATTAATGCTCCATAGAGCATCATCACTTGCCCAGTCTGGGTTTTCGTATATCCCAGTTCATTGAGATACAGGGGTACCATAAAAAAAAGAAACCCAGAGAGGGTGGTTTTGGTTGGTACCGCGGTCAGTACAACACCAATGAAACGGGCATTGCTAAATAAGACTTTCCAAGGAAGTATTCTGGGAGTGTCAACGACCTTGTTTTCTTCTCTGACTGACTTTGATTTGGAAGAACCCAGCAACCGATAAGCCGTGAGCCCAGAAAGTATAGAAAGTCCTGCCGATATCAGAAATGTCGCCTGCGGTCCCACATAATCGGCAAACATTCCACCCAGTGAGGGTCCACATACGATACCTGCAAAAACTGCTCCCACAAAAGAAGATGCGCTGTAGGCACGATTTGATTCCTTAGCATGCAGAGCGACCCATGTTTCACAAGCATTGAAAATCAAACCGTAACCAATACCATTCAGACAGCGCCATACGACTAATTCAAGATAGCTGTCGCTGAGAAAAGTGCCCAGATATCCGATAAACGCACAACCGACGCCCAGAAGAAAAAGGCGGGAACTACCCAGCCGATGAGTTAACCCTCCAGCGAACAGTGTAGCGGCAAAAGTCGCCGTCATGAACAGCGTGATGGGTAAGCCAATCATGACCTCATAGGACAATACCGGCTCAATGGGCACCAAGCTCCCGACAAAGAGAGGAAAGAAAGAACGGGACAACTCTTCAGAAAAAATGAACAGGAAAAATGGCACACGAATCAGGGTCGGGGTCTTTTCAATTTCCCTGAACTGGTCAGAAAATCGATAAATTTTTTCGGCCTGCTGTTTGAGTGCCGCAATTTTTTGGCTGATTAGTGGGTCAATCTGTGCATCTCTTAACTCCCGAAGCTCGAACTGAAAATCCTGATATCTCTGTTCCAAGTGATACAGCAATCGGTTCAGGCTGGCAACCAGCACCCCGATTTCATTGCGAGGCTTGAGCTGAACACGATCAGTGAATATTCCCTTGGAACCCGCCTCAAGGACCCTTTGCAAGTGGGCAGTTGGACCCAGAATCTGCATGCTCATGAACAGCATCAGGAATTCAAGTGTAATCACCATGGAGACAACGATGACTGACACCACTTCATAAAATATCGTAGCCAGTTGCTTCTGTAAACTGGCTCCACTGACACCCACATGAAGTATTGCGACCGGCTCTCCTCCTGAATAAATCGGAAATTCACTATCAACGAATTGATCGACGACCCTGATTCTATGGGGCTCTATAGGTGTATTCGAGTTCGAGAGATTGTCCTGAATTTGATTGAGTAGCCCCTCCGGCAGATTGCGTTCATACAGTAATTGATGGCTGGAAGGATCGAAAATCGCCAAGAATCGTATATCCGAATTAGAGTCCATGATACCTTTGAAGTACTCGTCCACTCCCACCAGCTCGTTGACTGGGACGCCAAGGTCGTTCACCGCATAGGATAACTCTGAAATCAATGCACGACCCACAGCAATGGATTTTTGGTTGATTTCGGGTTTCAAGTCCTGCTCAAATCCCTTGAGCGCGATCCAGGAGATCACAATCTGACTGACCAACATCACAACCCCAGCCAACATGAGGAGTCGATAAAAAAGCCCCTGATATGTGTCCGACTTACGAGCGATTGACGATTCTTGGGGTGGCATTTTCCCAATACTCGGCTTCATCTATCCTTGTCCTCATCCAACTCCCTTGCTTTGATGATCGTACTATCCATGTCCTGGTAGGTGTTGCGCACCTTGGTCACAAATCGACGAAAGGTCGGGATGCCGGTGATGGACGCCCGATCGGCAGAAGCATCTTTCTTCTCTTCAGTGAAAAGGGAGTTCAGAACCCGCCCCATCAGCTTGAGTTCCCTGCTGGCCGGATTCAGCAGAAGCATGGCACCGATGAACGCAACAAAAATCGCAATTCCCGCCGCAATCGAATTCACGGTGAACAAACGATGAGCCTGTTCACTATTTTTTTGGTCGAGATAGTCGCGGGAATATCGCAGCACAAGAGACCCGACATCCTGACCGAGATTATTCTGGATGGAAGTGCCGACAGTTCCGGCATCAATCTCCTGCACCGACCAAACTTCATCACCTACATTCAGCTGCCATAGACTGACCCATTCCTCTGGAACAAGGTCGCCAATAGAACTCGAGTCAGAACTGTGTAGAACGACCCCCTTATCATTAAAAACCTCAAGGCTGAGAATCTGCCTGTCATCCAGATAGTAGGCCTCCAGCACCTCGACGATTTGGAGGTTTTCCAGTGCCAGCCCCAAGTCCATCTGATGCTCGATATCATTTCTTATTTCACTGGTGACAAATTCAAACCGCGCATCAAGAATGTTTGAGAAAGTCTGCCTGAATTTGTAGAGGCTCAGCACACTGGATGTGATGATGCCAATAATTAATATTGGAACCAATATCAGTGCCACCCGAAATGCAAACCCGTAAAACATATACTATTTACTTCCCCCAATGCAGCTCATGAACACTATAAAACTGGAAACTCTCTGACCACGGGAGATTGATCATATACCCCCGAAGAGGTTCGAAACAAGCCCGATTTGACGATTCGCCTGATTGGATGTAAGGGTTTTGACTGATAAGCCTGATACCATGTGTGCGAAATCGATTATTGTGAGTGAGAAGATCGCCTGGCACTGAAAGTTCCGTAGTATCCATGGCGCTGGATACTGGGGAGACCATCGTATGTTCGCCATGCAACGTACTGCTCATCCTACCAAATTGGCAAGCCACAGATATGAAAATGCTCGGTTCTGTTGCAGTTGTCGTGCCGGATATTGTCCGTGATTCCCGATTCAGATGCTTCAAGACCATGAGATTGCAATCTGGCCGTCATCCGGGAAAATACGGGGTGCTTATGTGTGGTGGGATGACACCTGCGAAAAAACGGACTCTTGCGACAGTATCGACCAAGTCATGGGCATCTGATCAGTCAAGGGTTGGCCCGGTTCGATGGAAACTGGAAAGAAAGCCCAAGACCTGCTCACACAACACCGGGGCAAAGCCAAACTGCCATGGCAGAAAAGGTAGACTTGATCCGAATTTTGGGAATTTCTGAGCCTCAACCCATCTTGTACCACCACTGGAACATCGAACAACGAAATCCTTCCCATCCGGGTACACTCATTGTCTTATCGGAGAAATTCAGTCGCGAGAGTCGGCACCCACTTAGCTCTCTTTTCCCACCAGACCCGATGATACCGCCAAAACTGCTCAAGGCCTACACCCACACAGTGTATCGTGTGCATAGTGAAAACCACGTGGTGTCCTTGCAAATCGGGGTGACCAGCGATTTCTTGTTGCAGACCATGAAACGTCTGCGGGTGACAACCGCATGCCTGATCACCGCTTGGAACCCTTATAGCAGACTGCTGCAAAATACCGAGAATCGTGAAAGGAATAAACTGCTTTCGGCCGATATACAAATTGCGGGGCTCTTTCATCTGCCGGCAAAAGCGGAAGATCCAAATGGCGAGTGGCCAGATGAAGAGAGTTTTCTGGTATTGGGTCCAAGCTTATCACTGGCAATCGAATGGTGCCGAAAATATCAGCAAAATGCCGTAGTCTGGGTCAATCCGCACAGTGTACCGACCCTGCTAACGCAGGACGGATTGCTATTAGATGATGGACTGTGAACAAATGCCCGCTGACAGTGCGACCGAAAATGGCGAAAAGCTTGATCATCATTACACGAATCAAAATCAAGCCAATGCGGCTGCAACGCTCGCTTCAAGGATGTCGAGCCCTTTCCCAAGTTGAGTATCGGGCACGGTGAGTGGCACCAGTATACGAATGACATTTCCATAGGTACCACAGGACAAAAGAATCAACCCCCGACTCCGGGCTTCCCAGATGATTTTTTTCGTGAGTTCCGAGTCCGGTTGCTGCACATTGCCCTCACGAAACAATTCCATTGCCACCATGGCCCCTAACCCCCGAACCTCACCGATTTCCCGATAGTTCTCGGCCAATTTATCCAGACAATTTCTTATCCGGATACCGATCGCTTGGGACCGCTGCAGGAGGTTTTCTTCTTCAAAGGCTTCCAATACTGCCAATGCTGCCGCGCAGGCAATGGGGCTACCGCCATAGGTCCCACCAAGACCACCCACTCCGATGGCATCCATCACCTCAGCTCTGCCGGTGATACCTGACAACGGGAAACCACCCGCAATTGACTTGGCAAAAGCCGTGATGTCGGCCGCGACTCCCATCTGTTCCATGGCGAAGAAAGTGCCGGTACGGCCTGCTCCCGTTTGCACCTCATCGGCAATGAGCAGCATTCCGTGGTCGTCACACACGGCACGCAATCGCTGCATGAAAGAAGGCGAAGCCACATAGAACCCCCCTTCTCCCTGAACAGGCTCCAGCAGAATGGCAGCAATATCACTGGGCTCTGCATCATTCCTGAATATCCGGTAGATCGAGTCGATAGCATGATCTTCGCTGACGCCATGCAGTGCACAAGGATAGTCCGCCCGAAACACCTGACCCGGCATCAAGCCCATCCCCGTTCGATAGGGATCCACCTTGCCCGTCAATGCCAGTGTCGCCATAGTGCGACCGTGGTATCCAGATGTAAAGGCAATTACACCCCCACGCCCGGTATGAGCCCGGGCAGCTTTCAAGGCATTTTCCACTGCCTCGGCACCGGAGACGAACAGCGCACTTTTCTTCGGAAACTTGCCGGGTACCAACGCATTGAGCTTTTCGCAAACCGCAACATAGCTCTCATACCCCAACACCATAAAGCAGGTATGGGAAAAAGCTTCCATCTGCTTAAGAACCGCCGACTTCACCTTGGGGTGCAAATGTCCGGTGTTCAGTACTGCGATACCTGAGGAGAAGTCGATGTATTCCCGAGATTCCACATCCCAGATCGTAGCATTTTGGGCGCGCTGCACAAAAATGGGATGAACGGCACCCACTCCCTGCGCGACTGCCGCCTGACGCCGGGCCCACAGCGATTCATTTGTTTCAGTAACAGTTTGATGGCTGGTCACAGGTTGCAGTAATTCTGGATTGGCTGTCATGGCTATCTTACCAAGGTGATGAAATCGAGCCTCATCATGAGACAAACAAAAAATTCAGGTCATAATCGAACGCCAATTGTAGACCCCCTTCTTGGGTAGTGCCAGTGTTGAATCTGTACGATTTCACATGATACATCCAAATCTGTCATCAAGGTATCAGGTAACCAGTCAGTTCCATGTATCCCCAGCCGGAAATCGGGATGCGATTCCAGATGCCCTTCACTGCCACTAATCCTTCGTAGTAGCGAACAGACAAATCCAACTCCTGATTGTCAATTGTCGGAGACACGGAAATGGACCACTCTCCTTCGTCGGTATGTCCTTTGATCTCCCAATCCACTGGATATGAGGCATCCCGACCGGGATTCGTCCAAGTCCTAAGTGGCGTTAAGCGGATACGACTAGGATCAAGGGGTATCCGGCGATTTCCATCTCCCAATAGGGTGGCCGACAAGAAAGGAGGTTTACCTGACTCCCTGACCTGAAAAACCACCAACTTGTAACCATTGCTCAGATTCAGCGCAAACCAGTCCCATCCACTCTGCCCCGAAGCCAGAACCGTAGACGACCATTCACGATCCATCCAGGACTCTCCCTGCACGGAGAAGCTTTGTTCTCCGAGATGGAGCATTCCAGAGGTCAACAGACCCGGCATGGAATAGTAGTAGCTGGCGGCTTGGCCATCGGCACTCTTAACGCTGTAGCCCTTCTCACCCTGGAGCACTGGGGGAAATCTGCCTTCCAAAACCAGATCAAGCGCCACTTCATCCCCTGCCGCATCAAGTCGCACGGTAAAACAACCAGAACAGCCCTCGGTCTCATGGTGATTTCTGACGGACCAGCCATTCACCCAAACCGTCAGGGCATCGACTTGTGCTCCGGCAAGCTCCAATGCCCCCCGGGCGAAATCCTCTTGACTGACAAAACGCCCACCATCGACATCTGTCACTGCCAGATGCGCCATCCAGGTCTGGTCAGAAAACCACGCGGAGTCCGGTATCTGTTCCGGCACTTCGGTCCCGAAGCGAAAAAAGGTCAACTGATATCCGAAAACTCTTCCGCTCGAACTTTCGACCCGCCCGGTGAAATACCACCACTCTTGGCGAAAATTCGGATGAGGGCCGTGATCTCTGGGAAAAGCAAACTCTCGGCCCGGCACCACCGGAGCGTAGTGCTCCTCCGCAGGTGCGTTGAAATAGGTCATTAAACTATCCCGAGGCGCCTTGTCTGGTTCCGGCTCATGGACCATTTCACGAAATGGCAGGATCCATAAGCCAGCCAGAAAAATGGTCCCCACCAGAACTGCTTTGCGGGTCATGATGCTCCCCTAATCAGGGCATCCCATCGCATTTCACCTTGGCACCGCAAAACAGGCAGATTGGGCGATCGCTTCAATGTGATATCCATGGCGGAAGTATCTTTTTCTGGCATGATGATGAGTGGGAAATGAGTCGTGCCATATCACACTAACCCCTGGCAGTGTCGTGCCGGCTTGAGGTTAACGCACACTCAACCTTCGGGTGACATCCGTGCTCAAGAACTGCCAGGTCGGATAAATGGCGGCCGCAGCAGATGCCGTGACCGACAATACCAGTGCCTGCCATACCAGATGCCAATCCAGCGTCATATTCATCGACCAACCAAAGGAACGGACATTGATCACATTGATCAGAATCATAGACAACAGTATCCCCATGGGTATGGCCACCAAACCCGCGACGAAACCGGCAACCCCGGCTTCTAGAACCAGTAAACCACCGACTTGTCTTTGATTGAAACCGATGGCTGACAGCATAGCGAATTCCCGATGTCGTTCAAGCAGCAATGCCATCAAGGCCGAGAGGATTCCAACCACAGCCACCAGCATGGCCAGCCATCGAAGGACAGCGGTAATCTGAAAAGTTTGTTCAAACACCCGCATGATTTCCAGCCTGAGGTCTCGGTTTGAACGAATCCACAAACCGTCTGGTACAGCCGAGAGATCCAGAATGGATTGTATCGCTTGGGTGACATTTGCACCCGGTGTCAGATAAAGTGAAGCTGAAGTCTGTCGGGAATCATCAAAGAACCGATTCCAAGTTCGAAGATCCATGGTCATGAGCCCTTGATCACTGGAATAGTCCCGGTAAACCGCTGCAACATGAAACGATCTTATTCCTCGGTCAGTGGGCAATTCCACCGCTTCTCCCGGTATCAGATCCAACCGACGGGCAAGAGTCTCAGTCACGAGGACTTGACCTTCCCAATGAAAACGGTCCCAGAGATTCGCCGATTCACCATCCATCACACGGAATCCAGCAAATCCTTCCGGCGGCACATCCAGTGCAAACACGGTCACAGGTCCGGTCGGCGTCTCCATAGCGACCCGTCTCCCAGTACTGAGATAGCGCAACGCTGGCAATGTGCGCAGTTCTTCCAGAAATACTTCTGTCAGGGTTGATGTTCCCGCACTGCCGATACTGATGTAGACATCGGCCCGTAAATAGTGTTGCAGCCAATCCTCCACAGAATAACGAAAGCTCTGGATCATCAATTCAATCCCCAAAACTGCCGCAACGGCTACCGACAGAGTGGACACTGCCACGCCCGTCCGGTTGAGGTGCCGGCCAGCATTTCCAATCGCCATTTTTGGAATCAGCAGTCGATGTTTGCTTCCCAATACACCGATACATCGATCGCTCAGGTAGAGTAGCCACGGCCCAAGCAGAGACAGTGCACAAATCAGAATGAAGAGTCCGGCAAATGGCATGATCAATGATTCTGTCGGCCATAGAACCAGTAAGGTCGCGAGAATCGAAAGTCCCAATGCGCACGGCAGTAACAGGGCTGCCAGACGACGCTGGCCCTCCAACTTGGTCGATTCACTGAGCAACACTGCCGGCATTTCCTGACACGCCCGGAAGACCGGCAAACACCCCGCCAAGACACAACCTACCAATCCCACCACCACAGCCTTGAACAGCGTCCATGGTGTCAGGACAGGTATTGGATTACCCAGGGCATGGTACAGATTGTTGATGGTGTCACTCACCAGCATGGTCAGCGTATCGGCCAACCATCCGCCGAGCAGAATACCCCCGAAGGTGCCGATCATCCCCAAAGTGACCAGTTCCATCAGCAAAAGAAAGAACACGGTATTCGGGCTGACACCCAATGCCCACAACAGGCCAAGTAACTTCCTTCGACGGACGACTTGAAAACTCACCGCACCATAAACCAGGAACATCGACACCACGAGCGCCAGGAGGCTGAGCGCAGTCAGATTCAGTCGAAATGCGCGACTCATATCCTGACGGGCACCGTGGTGTATGCCAAGATCAATCAACTGAACGTCATCCGGCAACAGCGTGCGCAACCGCATTTCATCCTCGGCGACCAGCCGAAGGTCGACATAACTGATCTGGCCTTGCATCTCCAAGAAACCCTGCGCCCAGGCAATGTCTGTGACCAGTAGTTGTGCGGTGGCCTCTCCGGGTAATTTGAGTGTGCCCGCCCAATTAAACGGCTGCCGTCGACCGGCGGATTCGACTACAATGGGCGTTTTCCGGCTATCCATCAGCGTCTCAGGACCATACACGGGCCAAGATAATCGCTCATTCGTTTCCAACTCGGTGTCATCCCACCGGTCGAGGTGATATTCTCGCAAACGAAAATCACTGAGCGGATCAATCCCCATCAGGGTCCAGCGACCACCGGTCTGCGGGAGCGATACCGACACATTGATCACTGGGGCGGCGGCTCGGATACCCGCATCCACACGCACCATCCGATATATCATCTCGTCAAGATTGCGAGTGCCACCCGTCAGGCGGTGCGTGGCACCACCGGAAATCACCCGCTCTGCCCGACGAAATTCCGACATGGCGGATTCATTGGCAATATCCACCCCGACCACCACGCATACCCCGGATGCAATGCTGAGCACCGTGAGAATCAGTTGCCAGGGATGCTTCAGCATATCCCTGAACAAGGCGGTCATCACCAATCCCATGGACCCAAGTCGCCATCCACCAGTTGCATTCGCCGGCTCGCGGCAAAGGCTGCCTGTCGACTGTGCGTGGCCATCACCACGCAGGTTCCTTGCTCGGCCAGAGACTTCAGAAGCGAGATGACAGCCGCCCCCCTTTCCCTGTCCAGGTTGCCTGTGGGCTCATCCGCCAGAATGACCGGGGGATCATGAACTGCAGCGCGTAACACAGCTAATCTTTGCTGCTCGCCCCCAGACAGGGTATCGGGGTAGGCATTTTTTCTCTGCTTCAAATCAAATGCCTCCAGCATCCCATTGAGATACTCCTCTGAACTGCCAATCCCATTGAGCATCAAGGGCAGTTTCAGATTTTCTTCCACCGTCAAAGAAGGCACTAGATTGAAGAACTGAAAGACTAGGCCGATGTGCTTTCGTCTGTGCCGGATACAGGCATCGTTTCGCATCAAGGCGATATCCTCGCCCGCTATACAGACCGACCCGTTGTCAGGACGGTCAAGGCCAGCGAGAAGATTTAAGAAGGTGGATTTGCCGGATCCGCTAGGCCCTCCGATGGCGACAAATTCACCAGCATCGGCCACAAAGTCCACCGAAGAAAGAATTTGACGGACCCCCCCACCCTCGCGGTAAGATTTTGTGACCCCTCGGACCTCAATGACCTTCGCTTTGCCATCTGTCATCTAGTTGATCCATTTTGTTGACTGCACCTCGATTTGACATTTGCACCACGAATAAAACAGCAGTGGGATCAGCCGTCCCATACGACCAAGTTTTTCCGAGCATAACGCATGACCGACAGGGCATGATCCTCCTTATGCTGGCATAGTATTTGTCCTACCAGCGGGACCCAGACGACAAGTCACCAAAAGGGTCAGGAGGGATCTGTCCGACAAGGCCAACCAGCCCATGGAATCGGGAGCCATTGCCTGGGTAGAGGGTAGACTACGAGAGTGCCCCATGGCGATTGTCCATTTCGAACGGGCACTGCTGATAGTGCGGTCGTCCAAATCGGATTCCACCCCCTATTGATATTCTATATCTCACAATCGATCTCAGTGAATTCATCAGGAGTATGCCAACGGAAGGAAACGGTCCCAAGGAGAGAAGCTATCAGGCAGAAATGTTCGTTTTCTTCAAGTCGTTTCAGTATGGTATCGCAATCTGGCCCAAGACCGTCACACCACCGGTATCATTCAATTGAAAGACCACCACCTCACCAGACACCGTTCCCAAGCCGGTCAGTGCCCGAATGTTGACCTGATGGGTGACCAAAACCAGAGGGATTTCTGGTTGTCGTGTGGTCAGCCAAGCCATCAGTTTTTCGTTCTGTTCTGCGGCTTGATCCATATTGCGAAAAAATGAATTGAGTTCCGGCAGATCATTGACTGAACCAAGGTCAAGCAACTCGGCTGTTTCGCGACAGCGACACCACTGACTTGAAAAGACATCGGCCATCCGGATCCCGTGCTGTCGAAACTGTTTCCCAATTTGCCGGACCTGTTCTCTTCCTACGTCTGACAGGTTGCGCTGGGTCTCGCAGTCATCTAGCGAAAAATTTTCAGGATCCCCGATTCCCGGTGCCAATCCATGGCGCATAATCGCTATGTGGCGACCATCCTTGATCGCATGCCATAATTTGGAATCCACTACGTCATCCTGAGCAACCGTTCGCTCCGACAATATCAGTGCAAGTGGCAGCACCAATAGGAACAGTGCCACTCGCCGAAAAAACGATTTGTCTGTCATGATCCGAAACTGATATCCAGAATCGACTATCATAACGGCAAACACACCCTCTCGGCTGACTGCGTTTTTCCAATGCGCAGAAGTCAGGCGTTCCAGCTCGTTACAGATAAGACTGCATTTGAAGCCGAGAAGTGAAAATGCGTGTTAAATCTTCCATTGATCAGGGAACCAGAGTCCTCCGATTGGTCACATCGAGTAGAGGTTGTACTCATCTGTCCTTCATATCCGAACCAGATATGTCGACAGTCACTTTCTGTTGGGAGCACTTTCACAATGCAGATGCCCTCTTGCGGATCCATATCCTCAATATGGATTTCAGGATAATCTGATCAATACCTCCACCTTCCAGTACAAAAGCATGATGGGCGGAGTTGCTTCGCTGAACTGATGATGAGTGAAGTGTATCAGTGGTCAGTGAAACTGTTTGATTTCTTGTGAGTCGTGTCGTCTATGGTACAAAGACTATCTCGTTCAGGTACGACTAGTTTCTATTCTCTGAATCAATACAGCCTGTGCAGCCCAAGCCACTCCATCTCACAGTATTGGAGCAATCGAAAAAACGGAATGGCTGATGATTGCCGATTGTATTTCGTCATGACTGCGAAATGGAATTGTCGACGTATTGACCGGGTTGGACAGTACACGCCAGAAATCTCCTTGATCAAGCCATGAAAGCCAAAGCCCATACAGACTCAAGACTATTTGATGGATACCGCTGACCAAATCCTGCATTCGGTATACTCGACTGAACTAACGGCCGAGGACTGTTTTCCAGCACACGTGACATCCCGCCTCTGATCAGCAAAAGCTGATAACTCGTGATGCAGTGATATGCTCTTACCTCCCACACCCTACCCGAATAACTGGCAATTCACATGGCCTGTAACCAGGCAATTAGGCGTTGACCGCAATCCGAGGGGCTTCGAACGAGCGTTCGTTCTTTAACCACTCTGCCAATGAAAACGCCAGTTCCACCGACTGGTCGGCATTGAGTCGCGGATCACAGTGGGTATGATAACGATCCGACAAACAATCCGCTGAGACATCTCGCGCACCACCAGTACATTCGGTGACATTCTTTCCAGTCATTTCGACATGAATTCCACCCGGGTGGGTTCCTTCCGCCTTATGCACATCAAAGAATCGCTGTGCCTCGGTCAGAATGCGTTGAAACGGGCGGGTCTTGTAGCCATTTGCAGTGATTGTGTTGCCATGCATGGGATCACATGACCAGACTACTTGACGTCCCTCTCTCTTTACCGCACGTATCAGTGACGGCAGGTACCTTTCGACCTTGTCATGGCCAAAGCGCACGATCAGTGTCAACCGCCCGGGATCATTGTCCGGATTGAGGATATCGATCAGATCAATCAGATCGTCCGGTTTCAAGCTCGGGCCGCATTTCAGGCCGATGGGATTGCACACGCCACGACAAAATTCCACATGCGCATGATCCTTTTGCCGGGTCCGATCCCCGATCCAGAGCATATGCCCTGAAGTCGCATACCATTTTCCGCTGGTCGAATCGGTCCGTGTGAGCGCTTCCTCATAACCCAGTAGCAGTGCCTCATGGCTGGTATAGAAGCTGGTTTCCCTGATTTGAGGGTTATTTCTCGAAGTAATCCCAATAGCCGACATGAAAGCCATGGCTTCTGAAATCCTGTCCGCCAGTTCCTGATATCGACTGGCCTGGGGACTCCCGGCCACCAATTCCAGCATCCATTCATGCACATTTTCCAGATTGGAATAACCCCCCTGGGCAAAGGCTCGAAGCAGGTTCAACGTCGCGGCAGACTGCCGATAGGCCATCCGTTGTCGTCTCGGGTCGGGAATGCGGGCTTCCTCATCGAATTCAATCCCATTGACGATGTCCCCACGATAGGAAGGCAACCGAATGCCGTCACGGATTTCGACTTCCGAGGAGCGGGGCTTGGCAAACTGTCCGGCGATACGGCCCACTTTTACAATCGGGCGGGACGCTGCAAAGGTCAGCACAATCGACATTTGCAAAAAGACACGAAAGAAGTCGCGAATATTATCTGCGCCATGTTCGGTGAAGCTCTCTGCACAGTCGCCACCCTGCAACAGGAATGCCTGGCCTGCACATACTTGTGCCAGAGCCTCTTTGAGATCGCGCACCTCGCCTGCAAAAATCAAAGGCGGCCACGAGGCAATGTGCTCTTCAACGGAGTGAAGTGCATCCGTATCTGGATAAGTCGGCACTTGGCAAATTGGCTTTTTTCGCCAGCTGGACGGCGTCCATTGATCGGTCATGGCAAAATTCAGCAAAGGATTCGGGTGGGCCCCGGATTGTACGCGATTTCCTGCCGCTAGTTGATTTTTTGCGATTTGTTCGAGCACGACGACGCCCATTCTGGATCAAGGTCTAATCTGGGTACCCGGCACTTGATTAGGAAAATAATCCTCACAGTCTCCCTCGCGATTCACATCGCCTGTCGAACAGTGAAGACCTCCGCCAAAGGGATATGCCTCTCGGAAAGGGACCGGGATCACATTCATCCCCAATTGGTCCAGTTGTTCCATCTGATGCACTTCACTGGCCTCAACGACGACGGTCTTGTGATCCAGCACCAAGCAATTCATGGATAACCAGACGCTGGAGTAGCAAAGTGGCGGGGGAGTGTCATGAGCGGGCGGGGCCGCATCCACAATTTCCCAATCATTGGCTTCGAAAATTTTCCGCTGCGCTTCCGGTAACCGGCGCTGGGGATTGTTCATGATCAGTCCGGGCCGAAGCGGCACAAACGTGGCATCAATGTGAATCGGATACGGGTCGCCGGGAAAGTTCACCGCATGAATACGGTGATTAGGGAAATGCCGCTGCAACCAGGCCATGGCACGCCGATTGGTGGTGAGGCCATGCTGACAGAACAGATCCTTGCCCAGTCGGAGAATATCGGCCGCGTCGAACATCGGTTCGACTTCTGTGGTCACAAAGTCTAGTGAAGCAGTTCGTTTCAGACGTTCCTGGATGGAAATGTCATCCATATAACCGGCCTTGTAGGATCGCTCGCTTAAGCGGGGACGGGGAGCCTGTTCCCAGCGGAAATTGGGGTCTTCATCGAAATACCGCTGCATCAAGTCATGGTAGGCAAGGTACTCGAAATAGCGACACCGAAAGGACATTGCGGCACAAAGAATCTCGTTTCCCACAGTGAGCAGAACATCCCGGGGCGGCATACAGCCGAATTGGCTTCCCGTGATGAAATCCGGTGTGACCACTGCCTGATTCCACTGGATCGGTGTGGGGCGATCGACCCGAATCCCGCGGTTCTCCAGCACCTTGGCCAGATGGTCCAACTGCACATTGGCTCTTTCCACCGTTTCCTGTGGACGGGGTCCCCACATTCCCCGCATATCACTGTCTTCGGGGATTTTCACTTCTGTGGCGGGTTCACTGGGAGGAATACAGGTGTGGTCAGCCCGACCCACAATCACATGCTTCAATGGATCGAAATCGTTCCAGGAATTGACGACGGTTTTGGTCATGGGGAAAATCCAATCAGGGGATGGAATGAAGTTTTTCGATGGTCGGATTGTCCCGAATTCCACGCCACAATTCAAAACCCCTTTTCTCTGAACCTGGATTAAGACAAAATCCAGGAAACAATCCGGTAATCTCCTGATGCCCGAACACCAGCCCTCACCCATTCAGCCCGTCAGCGGCACGGTGGTGCCCCGTTACGCTGGACCATCCACATTCTGCCGACTTCCAGAATTGAGAGAAGTGCCCTATTGCGACATCGCTATTCTCGGCATACCATTTGATTCCGGTACCAGCTATCGACCTGGTGCCCGTTTCGGCCCTCAAGCCATCCGGCAGGCATCTCGCCACCTGCGCTACAATTTTCATCCCGCTTACCGTACCGAGCCCTTTCGGGAAATGCAGGTGGCCGATGCTGGTGATGTCGCTTGCAATCCATACCACATCGAAGAGGCGATCAGTCAGATTGAGGCGGCTGCCGACGACCTGTTGGGCAAGGTGGGCCACATCATCAGCCTTGGAGGAGATCATACCATCGCCGTACCGCTCCTTCGGGCGATGTACCGCCAGCATGGTCCGGTGGCCCTGGTGCACTTCGATGCCCATCTCGATACGTGGGACACCTATTTCGGTGCGCCTTACACGCACGGAACCCCCTTTCGTCGGGCCGCCGAGGAAGGATTGTTTGATGACGGGAAATCCATGCATGTCGGCATTCGTGGCCCCCTGTACAGTCGGGACGACCTTGAGCGGGATGCGGAACTGGGTTTCAAAATCATCCATTGCGATGAAATGGAAGAGCACGGTCCAGAGCACGTATCTCGCCGGATCCGGGACCGGGTCGGCAACGCTCCCTTATATTTGTCCATCGACATTGATGTGCTGGACCCGGCTCATGCCCCAGGTACCGGGACACCGGAAATCGCCGGGCTGAGCAGTCGAGAATTGATCAACATCCTGAGGGGACTGCGGGGACTGCAGCTGGTAGGGGGGGATATTGTGGAAGTGGCTCCGGCCTATGATCATGCAGAAATCACATCCCTGGCCGCCGCCACCTTGGCCTTCGAACTGGTGAATCTGATGCTCTGTGGAAAAAGCTGAAGAAATTCTCATCCGGGCTGGAAATGTCGAGGACACGGTGTCGATCAACCGTATATTCAATCACCATGTGCTCCATTCCACGGCTACCTTTGACATTGAGCCCTGGAGCGACAAAAGAAGACGAAGATGGATACTTGAATTTTCCACCCCGTATTTCCTGTTGGTGGCAGAACATGCAGGAGAAGTGACTGGATTTGCATACAACAGCACCCTTCGCCCCAAGGACGCTTATGCCTCATCCACCGAAGTGACGGTCTACACGGCGCCTGACGAGATGTCGGCCGGTATCGGCACGACCTTGTACCAGGCCCTTTTCGCGCACCTAAATCAGACGGCACTGCATCGTGCCTATGCAGTGATCACACTTCCCAATGACACCTCGATCGCCTTGCATGAAAAATTCGGATTTCACCAAGCCGGAGTCTTGCGGGAAGTCGGTACAAAATTCGGCCGACGGGTCGATGTGGCTTGGTACGAAAAACCCTTGCCTACAGCCCCCTCCGGACGATTCGCTCCCTGATGGTGCCGTTTCCAAGGGTATAATCTCCGGCTTCCGAAAAACTGCAGAGCATTGTCACCATGCCCAGACCCAGCGAACGGCGGCCGGACGAATTACGACCGGTAAGCATTATTCGCCACTATACCCGCCATGCAGAAGGATCCGTATTGATCAGCTTTGGTGATACCCGTGTTCTATGCAATGCCAGCATCGAGGAACGAGTCCCTGCCTTCCTTCGCAACCGAAAACGGGGCTGGGTCACCGCGGAGTATGGGCTGCTGCCACGTTCCACCACCACCCGTACGGACCGAGAAGCCGCCAGAGGCAAGCAATCGGGCCGAACTTTCGAAATCCAGCGGCTGATCGGGCGGTCGCTGCGGGCGGCGGTCGATACCACCCGACTGGGTGAGCGGACCATCACGGTGGACTGTGACGTCATACAGGCTGATGGAGGTACCCGTACCGCCGCCATCACGGGTGCCTGGGTGGCACTGAAGGATGCGGTTCACTGGTTACGCTATCACGATATCATCGACTCAGACCCAATATGCCGAGCGGTCAGTGGGATTTCCGTCGGGGTCTTTGAAGGACAGGTCGTGACGGACCTCGACTACTCGGAAGACAGTCGAGCAGAAACCGACATGAACATTGTCATGGATGATCAAGGCCGGTTCATCGAGGTGCAGGGGACCGCCGAAAGCGAACCTTTCAGTCGCCATACCCTTAACCTGATGCTGGATCATGCCGAGCAGGCCTGCAAGATTCTGTTTGGCATTCAGCAAGAAGCCCTGAAATCTTGAGAGGCTGGCCAGGATCAGAAGATGCGCATCGTACTGGCCACCGGCAATGCAGGGAAGCTTCGGGAAATGCAAGGACTGTTGCAGGAATTCGATGTCGTCTCGCAACTCGATTTCACTCAGGAAACCATTGAGGAAATCGGTCTGACGTATATTGAGAACGCCATCTTGAAGGCCCGCCACGCATGTGCAGCCAGTGGATTACCCGCATTGGCCGATGATTCTGGTCTGGAAGTGGACGCACTGGGTGGTCGGCCCGGCGTCCATTCGGCACGCTATGCGGGGAATCAGGCGACCGACGGGGAAAACCGAGCAAAACTGCTGACCGAGATGCACGGTGTGACTCAACGGAGGGCGCGATTTCGTTGTATCCTCGTCTTTATCCGCGACGAGATGGATCCTGCTCCTCGAATCTGGGAAGGGACTTGGGAAGGTGAAATCACCCAAAAGCCACAAGGGACCCATGGTTTCGGCTATGACCCCGTGTTTCTGTTACCGAAACTTGGCCTGACGGCTGCGGAACTCGGTCCCGCGCAGAAGAACGCCCGCAGCCATCGGGGTCAGGCACTGAAGCAGTTGAGACACCACCTCAAATCATACCATCCCCCCGTCCACCTCAGTCAGACCGCATGACCAAGGGCAAACTGGTGACCTATCCGGGCCGCAAGGGTCCATTGTTATTAGTCGTCGCCGATGGTGTCGGACTGGCTCCTCCCGGTCCGGGCAATGCGGTTTCGCTGGCCCACACTCCGGTGATGGACCGTCTGATGGCATCTTGTCTCAGCACCCGCCTCCATGCTCATGGTCCCTGGGTAGGGTTACCCGGAAGAGAGGACATGGGGAACAGTGAGGTCGGGCACAATGCCTTGGGCAGTGGCCAGATCATCAGTCAGGGTGCCAAACTGGTCAATGAAGCATTCAGCAACGAAGAGATCTTTCGCAGTGCCAGTTGGCAACAGATCGCCGAGAGGGGCCAGTCCGGTGCCTGCGTGCACTTTGTCGGACTGTTGTCTGACGGGAATGTCCACTCCCATATCGATCACCTAATCGCGATGATCCAAAAGTGTGCTGATTCCGATCTCCCAACGGTGCGTGTGCACTGCCTGCTGGACGGTCGGGATGTGGCACCCCGGTCGGCTCCCGACTATGTCGAACAACTCCAGTCAGTTCTGACCGCCGCTCGGGAAGAAAGGAAACTTGACTACCAGATCGCCTCCGGCGGGGGCCGGATGGCCATTACCATGGATCGATACCAAGCCGACTGGGACATGGTGAAAAGAGGGTACGAAACGCATGTGCTCGGCAAGGGATATCCGATAACGGATGTGATGGCTGAAATCCAACGCCAATATCAATCCAGTGCACAGGTCACTGACCAGACGCTGGAGCCCTTCGTGGTTACCGACAAGACGGGACGTCCCGTCGGCCCGATAAAGGACGGGGATGCGGTGGTATTTTTCAATTTCCGCGGGGACCGGGCGATTGAATTTTCCCAAGCCATGGAATCACCACATTTTGATTCGTTTGAACGCAAAGATCACCCGGATATCTTTTACTGTGGCATGATTGAATACGATGGCGACCTCAAGGTCCCGGTCCACTATCTGGTCAATCCACCAGTGATCCAAGATACCATGGTGGCATTTCTGTGTCAGGAGGGTCTGAAGACGTTTGCCGTGAGCGAAACGCAGAAGTTCGGGCATGTGACCTATTTCTGGAACGGCAACCGATCTGACTACCTGGATGCGTCGCTGGAAACCTGGTTGGAGATACCCTCGGACAGCGTTCCTTTCAACGAAGCACCCGCCATGAAGGCGGAAGAAATCACCAACGCCACCATCGAATTGATGCGGACTGGGGATTTTCGATTCGGACGAATCAACCTCGCCAACGGCGACATGGTCGGGCACACTGGTGATATCCCTGCCACCGTTTCAGCCCTCGAAACCGTCGACCGTTGCCTCGGCCGCCTGGAGCAGACCATCAAGGAACTCAATGGCATCCTGATCTTCACTTCGGACCATGGCAATGCGGATGAAATGCTCCAGCGACAGGATGGACAGCAGGTCCCCCGAACCGCCCATAGCCTGAACCCGGTTCCGTTTGTGATCGTTGATCCAGCGGAAGATGATTGCTACCGTCTGCGCCGTGACATGGAAGGGGGTCTTGCCAACGTGGCAGCGACGGTACTGAACCTGTTGGGATACCGGCCCCCATCCCAATATGAGCCATCACTGATCGAATTCCCTCAAGAGCCCCGGAGTCGCCATGAACTCCACGCCGGGGCGGTGGTCAACCTAGGGCTCGAAACGGTCCGGTTGCCAAGTGGGGAGATCCTGGCTCTGGAGATTGTGCGTCATTCTGGCGGAGTGGTGGTCATTGCGATGGACAATGCCCGGAAAATCTGCATGCTGCGACAGTTTCGACATGCGGCGGGCGGCTGGATCTGGGAATTGCCCGCAGGATTGTTGGAAGCTCAAGAAGAACCGGTTTCCACCGCACACCGTGAACTGAAGGAAGAGACCGGGTGTACCGCAACAGACATGATCTCCTTGGGCTCGGTCCTGACCACTCCGGGGTTTTGCAATGAACGGCTGCATATCTTTGTCGCTCCCGACGCTCAACGCGGCACGGCAGAGCCCGAAGCCCACGAGCAACTCGAAGCCCACTGGCTGACGGTGGAGGAGGCCGTTTCCATGGCTCAGGACGGCACCATTCATGATGCCAAGACCATCGCCGCCCTGTTTCGTTTTCAGGGATGGCTCAAACGACGGGGGGCTCGCTGAAAGTGGTACTCAAAACCGAACTTCAGCCGAGCGTCTGGCGGACACGCTGGCTGATTACTGCCATGTCCGCTCGCCCCTGCACCCGCAGTTGAAGAAACCCCATGACCTTGCCCATGTCCTTGATCGATTGGGCACCGGTTTCGGCCAGCGCCAACTGGATCAGTTCAGTCAGTTCCGAGTCCGACATCTTGTCTGGAAGGTATTGTTCCAGGACTTGGATGTAAGCCTGTTCTTTCTGCACCAGATCCTCACGTTCTGCATCACGGAATTGCCTGGCCGCCTCCGTCGATTGCTTGACCAGCTTCTGGACAACTTGCAACACCCCGGCATCGTCCAGTTCGACCCGCTCGTCCAACTCGCGGCGCTGGATAGCAGCCCGGAGCAGCCGAATGGATTCCAACGTGATCGCCTCCCGGTTACGCATGGCCGTTTTCATATCGCCCAAGATACGCTGTTTCAGTTCAGACATGGCGTACACAATGTGATCAGTGGCGACGTTCCGGATCAGGTGGTCGTTTGCCCACTCGTCAGTTGATGATCAATCCAGCCGATGAGAGCAAATCAGGTACCGGCAAGATGCCGGAATCAATAAAGGCGCTTCCGTCTGGCCCGCTGCCGAGAGACGCGTTTCATTTCACGCCGGACAGCCGCATCCGCACTGCGCTTGCGAATGGTGGTCGGCTTTTCGTAATGCTGGCGTCGACGCGATTCCGCAAAAACGCCCGCCCGCTCACAGGCGCGACGAAAGCGACGCAAGATGACATCAAACGGCTCATTTTGTCGGACTTGTACCGATGGCATAGACCAATCAACTCCTTGGGGATGGTGCTAACGGGGGCGCGATTGTACTCGGGATCGATCATCAAGTCGAGAAAAAATCGCGCACAAGGACAGCGGATTGTCCGGAAAGGTGGATTGACCGACGACCCTTACCCCGAAAATCAGACATCTGCCAACTGGATGGACAATGCATCCGCCCCTCAGAGACACAATCCACGATAAAATGACGCATCTCCTGAAAGACACACTATCATGACTTCTCCCGAAGATCGTACCCGTCACCGGAAAATCCTGCGTGACCAGCACGACCAGCTGCTGGCCCAATTTGAAGACACCAAAGCCCTTGGGCTCAATCTGGACATTACCCGGGGTAAGCCCTCGACCGACCAGTTAAATCTGTCGAACGGACTGTTAAACCTGCCGGGAGATCAATATCTGGATCACGGGGCCGATATGCGCAATTACGGAGGGGAAGGTCCCCAGGCGTTGAAAGAACTGTTTGCCCAGATTCTTGAGGTCCCCGCCTCCAACGTGATCCTGGGGGGCAACTCCAGCCTCAACATGATGTTCGACACCTTGGCACGGGCATGCCTGTTCGGCGTTCCGGATGGAGACCAGCCTTGGAGGCGGATCGACGAGCGGACATTTCTCTGTCCAGTGCCGGGTTATGATCGTCACTTCCAAGTCACCGAACATCTTGGATTCACCCTCCTTCCCGTCCCCATGACCGACCGTGGTCCCGTGATGGACCGAGTGGAGGAACTAGTGGCGGCCAATCACCACATCAAGGGGATCTGGTGCGTTCCCAAATATAGTAATCCGACGGGCTGTTGCTACAGCGAAGAGGTGGTTCGGCGTTTGGCTGCCATGCCGGCAGCACGGGATTTTCGGATCATTTGGGACAATGCCTATGCCGAACACCACCTAGGTGAAGCATCCCCCCCCCTGGCCAACATTTTTGAGTTATGCGCACAAGCTGGCCATCCCAACCGGGTCATCGAATTCGCCTCCACCTCGAAAATCACCCATCCGGGATCCGGCGTGGCGGCCATGGCGGCCAGCGATGAGAACATTGCCGATGCCCGGCGGCATTTGTCGGTTCAAACCATCGGTCCCGACAAGGTCAATCAAATCAGACATCTTCAATTCTTTCGAGATGTTGAGGGGCTGCGGAAACATATGCTAAAGCATGCCGCCTTGGTGCGCCCCCGATTCGATGCGGTGGACCGAGTGCTCACCCAAGAGCTCGGCCACCTGGGAATCGCGGATTGGATCCGACCTGATGGAGGCTACTTCATCAGTCTGGATGTGCCGGATGGCACGGCCGCCCGGGTGGTATCGCTCGCCGCCGAAGCGGGCGTGAAGTTGACGCCGGCCGGGGCCCCCTTCCCCTACGGCAATGACCCGAATGACCGGAACATCCGGATTGCTCCCACCTTTCCTGCGCCGGATGAAGTCAGTCGGGCTGCCGAGGTGCTGACCCTTTGCGTTAAACTGGCTGCGAGCGAATGAAGGGCCCGACGACAACCGGCCGACCCATGAGCCGATGACCGTTGCATCACCGGATACTCTGGATGCTGCGCCTCCGGTTCACGGTCCGAGCGTTCAGGAAAATTCCGCCAGTACCCTGGCACCGACCACCTCCCACCGCCACCCCCGGAACAATTCGGTCTCGCTGGCGCTCCGCACAAACTCCTCGACCGAGGATCGATTGGCCAACAAGGACGGACTGATGCCGAGGTCTGCTGCCACCGTTTGCAACAAATTCATGATGCCCTTTACCCGCACTCGATCTTCCGCAGTCAGGATGCCTCTTGCCCAGAGGACTCTAGCCGGACATTCCCGAGGCGCCTCACGACAAATGCGCTCAATCGCTTTGCCATATCGCCGGAGCGTCTTCCGGCTGACCCCCTTCACCCGATGCAACTCGCACATCGACCCAGACCCTGCATGACTGATCGCCAGTAATTCCCGGGTCGGCAAAATCCACTCTCTAGGACGGTTTGACCTGACGGCCTGCTGCTCACGCCAAACGGCCAGCTGACGGGCGGTTTCCTGTGCGTGGACGGGCAAAGAGCTCCCCCCTTTGAGCCGCCGCCATGCCTGCTCAGGGTCTGGACGCCAGACCGTGGGGGCGATTTGCCGTTGGCATTCTTCCCTGAACCATGACATCCTGCCATTCCGCTGAAGCCGTTCTCCCAGACAATCGCGCAACTGAGGCAGAAACCGTACGTCATCAGCCGCATACAGCAACTCATCTTTTGGCAAGGGACGTTGCCCCCAATCGGCTCGTGTATACGCCTTGGACAGTGAGATTCCCGTCACCGTCTCCACCATGGCCGCATAACTGATCTGGTCCCCAAAACCACAAAAAGCCGCCGCGACCTGCGTATCGAACAGCGAACCGATCGCAACATCCATCCGGGTATCCAACGCCTCCAGGTCCTGTCGGCAGGAATGCAGTATGATTTCAACTTCGGCATTCGAAATCAGTGCATGGAGGGGGCCCAGGTTCTTGATCGCCAATGGATCCACCAAATAAGGGCCGCCGGTTCCTTGCATCTGCACCAGACAAAGGACGGGAAAATAGGTTTCGACCCGAATGAATTCCGTATCCAGTGCCACCATGCCGGTGGCGGACAATTCCGCACAAGCACGAGCCAGACGATCGTCCTGCTCAATGATGATGAATCCTGACATGCGGCTAATGATACCATCATGCCTCACGAAATCTCTTTTCCCATGGTGCACATTCTTTCCATCCTGGTCCGTCTCTGTGTTCTGGCCGGTCGCCCACAGGATCTGCCCGCCTCACGAATCGCCCTTGCCGGGTCGGTGGTGGCGGCCTTCACGGTCATCTGGGCGGGATTCGGCCTGCTGACAACCACCAGTCACCCTGTCCTGCTGGCAGCGGCTCATATCGCCTTGCTGGCGGTAGTCTGGCGGATGATCCTGAAAATCGCCAGACGAATAGACCGCTGGCACCAATCCGCCTGTGCCCTGTTCGGATCCCTGGCGATTGTGCACCTGATTTCCCTGCCCATCATCACCGCCAGCCTGGACCCATCATCATTCGGGGAAGGGGGCGTGGATACAACCACCCGATCGATTGTCGTCGGTCTGTGGGCATGGGAAATTGCCGTCACGGGACGAATCATCCGGGAGACCCTGGAGATTCGCCTGCCGCTGGCCATCTTGGTCAGCATCCTGCTGTCCTTCGCCTTGCAGATCGCCATGGTCATCCTGTTCGGGACCTCCAGTTGAATCTTTTCATTGCCGGCATCTGCGGTACTTTTATGTCCGGTATCGCCCAACTCGCCCGGGAACTGGGTCACCGGGTGACGGGGTGTGATGCCAGCGTCTATCCGCCGATGAGCGATGTGCTGTCCGGCGCCGGCATTCAGGTACGGCCGGGGTATGACCCAGACCATGTTGATGCCGATACCGACCAGGTGATCATGGCCAACATCCTGTCCCGGGGAAATCCCCTGGTCGAAGCCGTGCTCAACAGCGGGATGATGTTCCGCTCCGGACCAGCCTGGCTGGCCGAAAACATCCTGCCAAATTATCGTGTGATTGCGGTGGCCGGCACCCATGGCAAGACATCCACCGCTTCGATGATCACCTGGATACTGCAATACGCAGGGCAGGCGCCGGGATTCCTGATTGGTGGCAAGCCCGGGAATTTCCAGGAAACCGCCCGATTGGGCAACGGCAGCAATTTTGTCATCGAAGCCGATGAATATGACACGGCTTTCTTTGACAAACGGTCAAAATTCCTGCATTACCACCCTCGTATCGTGGTGCTGAACAACCTTGAATTTGATCATGCCGATATCTTTGATGATCTGCCCCAGATCCAGCGCCAGTTTCATCATTTGATCCGTACCATTCCCGGTAACGGCAGTGTAGTCATGAATCATGACGATGCAAACCTCGCCCAGGTCATGGCAATGGGACTTTGGTCAAAAAGAGTAGGTTTCTCCCTGAACGACCCATTGGCCCATTGGCATGCCATCGCGGAAAACCCTTCAGCCAACCGGTTTCGTTTACAGCATCGGGGGAAAATGGTCGGCACTGTCCAGTGGGACTGCATCGGACGGCACAATATGGAAAATGCTCTGGCCGCGGTGGCGGCGGTGGCAGAAGCGGGCGTGGATGTCACCACGGCCAGCCAAGCCTTGGCGCATTACCGCCCCAACGCCAGGCGTCTACAGTGTCTCTTTCAATCGTCACGAGTCACTCTGCTTGAGGATTTCGCCCATCACCCCACCGCCATTGCGCGTACCCTCGAGGCGGTTCGAACCCAGTATCCGGACCATCGCCTGATTGCCCTTATCGAACCACGCTCAAATACCATGCGGCTCGGACATGCCCCCGACATCATGGGTCATGCCCTGTCACTGGCGGATGAAACGATTCTCTACCTAAGTCACCCGCTGTCCTGGGATCCGTCTTCCCTTCCCGGGGTCAATGCGATTCATATCACGGAGGATGCCGATCAGGCGATCTCCCTGATACTGGAACGGATCATTCCCAGATCCGTGATCGTGATCATGAGCAACGGTCAATTTGCCGGCATTCCCAAGCAGCTGGAAGACGCGTTGAAATCAGTCACCCTCTGATGGCGGCATCAAGGGCACGTGACCTTATTCTTATGTCTGTTATCCAGTAAAATACCGGATCATTGAACCTAGGGAATACGACCCATGAAAAGAATGCTGTCTACCTGTCTTCTGGCCTGGATTGGTCTGGTGGTCACACTGCCGGCGACCGCGCAGAACAGCGAATATCTGGAAGGGGCGCACTATGAATTGCTGGAACAAGCCCAGCCGATTCAGACCGGAGACCAGATTGAAGTCGTGGAGATGTTCTGGTACCGCTGCCCCCATTGCTATCGCTTGGAGCCCTATCTGGAAAAGTGGCAGGATCAAAAACCGGAATATGCGGAATTCGTTCCGATCCCCGCCGTCTTGGCCGACAGCTGGATATTCCATGCCAAGGTGTATTACACCTTTGAAGCGTTAGGCCTGACGCAAGCACTACACAAAAAGTTTTTTGATGCCATCCATAAGGATCGGATCCGATTCACCACTCCGGAGGCGCTTGCTGACTGGGTGGCAGAACAAGGCATCGACGACAGTTCGATTCTGGCCACTTTCAATTCGTTTGCGGTGGACAACAAGGTCAATTTCGCCGGCATCATGACCCGCAACTATGGTATCAGTGGAGTGCCATCAATCATTGTCGACGGAAAATACCGAACCAGCGTGTCTTTGGCAGGCAGCCATAATGCGTTGGTCGATATCATCAATTTCCTGGTCGAGAAAGCCGCTGCCGAGCGCCAGTCTTAAGTCAATGCCCCCCTGAATCGGCCGGGATATCCTCCTCTGGGCCACCTCATGCAATTTCGACCGATCGTCCCCCGAGTGTCAGCTGATTGGCATGGCCGAAATCGATTGTCGTAGGCTTATGAAGCCCCAACCCGGCGGTTTCGTTCGACTGTGTTTCTCAGATCCACCGTCTGATGACCCTTTGACCAAGGTGGTGGCATCGGGATGCGTCCAAACCCCGGTGCGCGAGGTCAACGGATCGTAAAGTCCTCGGTCCGACTGGCGGCCACCCGTGCCCCACTATTTTGAATGACGGCGAAGAGGCTCGCCGTCTGAGCCATTTCAGTGGCAAAATAGAATTCAGCACAACGTATCTTCGTGTTCAAGAAGTCACTCCCCCAATCCCCCTCCGCCCCATTTTCCAGCAAAGAGTACGCTCGCTGTGCGGATTTTGCCATCAGCCAGCCGCAAGCGACCACTCCCCATAATCTCAGATAGGGGTCCGCTACCGCAGCCACCTCCCTCATGGAGGACGATGCCCGGCCGACCAGCAGATTCACCACGCTAGACAATCCATCCAATGCCCGATTCATTGCATCCGCCATCCTGTCTTCGATCCTGTCGAAGCCCGCCACCTCCTGACGGATAGAGTCGATCACCCGCAATGACATCTGCCCGCCATCACGAAGGAGCTTGCGTCCTGTCAAATCCAGCGCCTGAATGCCAGTCGTGCCCTCGTAGATTGTCGTGATGCGCTGATCGCGATAAAACTGGGCGGCGCCCGTTTCTTCGATGAATCCCATCCCTCCATGCACCTGCAAGGCCAGCGACACGTTTTCAAGGCCTTGTTCCGTCGCATACGCTTTCACCACCGGGGTCAGGATTTCCACCATATCCGATGCCGCCTTCCGAGTCTCTTCTTCCGGATGCCCGTTCGCTTTGTCCATACAACCCGCCGTCACAAGACCCAGTGCCCGCAGGGCTTCATTGCGACATTTTTGTGTCCACAGATTTCGCTGAATATCGGGATGGTCGATTATCGCGACCCGATCATCGGTGGGCTCATCAATCGCCTTGCCTTGATATCGCTCGGACGCATGGTGAACGGCTTTCTGATAAGCCCGCTCTGCCACGGCATAACCCTGCACGCCGACGGAATGGCGGGCGAGATTCATCATGGTGAACATATATATCAGCCCTTGGTGCTCCTGTCCGACCAGATAGCCAATAGCCCCTGTTCGGGTGCCGTAGCCCAAGACAGCGGTGGGGCTCGCATGAATACCGAGTTTGTGTTCCAGCGATATCGTTTCGATATCATTTCGAACCGTCCAGTGTCCCGCGGAATCGGGTAAAAACTTGGGGACGATAAACAGGGAAATTCCCTTCACGCCGTCGGGAGCACCCGGGATACGGGCCAAGACGAGATGAATGATATTCTCAGTCAGGTCATGATCCCCATAGGTGATATATATCTTTTGGCCGGTAATCAGATAGTGATCCCCATTCGGTTGGGCGCAGGTACGGACCGTGGCCAGATCCGAACCCGACTGCGGCTCCGTCAGATTCATCGTTCCGGTCCACTCCCCGGAAACCAGTTTCCCCAAATACGTCTGTTTCTGCTCGGATGTCCCATGAAGAGAAATCGCTTCCACCGCACTTTGCGTGAGCAACGGGCAAAGGGCGAACGCCATGTTGGCGGATTCCCAGATTTCGTGGGTGGCCGTCGCGAACAGCCATGGCAGGTTCTGACCACCGATCGCGCGGGAAAATGGCAAACTGTTCCAGCCGCTGTCCACAAACTGCGCATACGCCGCCTTCCACCCATCGGCAGTGACCACCTGCCCCTGCTCAAGTCGTGCGCCCTGACGGTCACCTACGACGTTCAATGGGGCCAGGATCTCGCTGGCAAATCGCCCCGCTTCATCCAGTATGGCTTGCAGCATGTCCCCCGAAGCCTCTTCGAATCCCGGCAACGACCTTACCCCAGCCAAGTCAGCCAGTTCAGTACAGGCGAAGTAGAGATCCTTTACCGGTGCAGTATAGGTCATGGCATCTCACACAGGGACAACCCCGAATTCCGACATCCCGATTTTCGGGCAATTGGAGTGGGTCTTGGTGAAGCATCCAGCCCTTGGAGCGGGTGGCCCTGAATACATAACATGATGGCCACTTGGCCTGCCGGTCGCGCTCGCCAGGACGCATCCCATCGATGGGGTGGGTGCAGACGGTACGATGCCCCTGCTATGTCCCAACATGACCTCGGCACGACTCCATCTTGACGGCAGACCCCCTTAATGTTCGCCTCCCGCCCGGAAATTGAAGACCGCGCCTGAGCGAATGCCCGAAGGCCATCTCGAGGTGATGGTCTTCAGCTTGGTATAAAAGTGCACCCCCTCTGGACCGTGAATCGCATGATCGCCAAACAAGGACCGTTTCCATCCACCAAAACTGTGGAAGGCCAGAGGGACTGGTATGGGCACATTGATTCCCACCATGCCGATTTGGATTCGGTGACTGAAATCCCGGGCCGCATCCCCGTCTCGGGTAAAGATGGCGGTCCCGTTTCCATACTCATGTTCGTTGATCATCGTCACCGCCTCCTCGTAGGACTCCGCCCGGACAATCGACAGGACCGGGCCGAAGATTTCATCGGTGTAGATGCTCATATGGCTTTTCACCTTGTCGAAGATGGTCGCTCCGACAAAGAAACCGTCTTCATACCCCGGAATCTGGATGCCACGCCCATCCTGAACCAGTTCCGCTCCCTCTTCGACTCCCTTATCGATGTATCCCAACACCCGGGACTGGGCTTCCGATGTGATCACCGGTCCCATCTCAGCGGAAGGGTCGGAGTACGGCCCGACCCGCAGTGTCTCCACACGCGGCACCAGTTGACGAATGACACGGTCGGCGGTGTCATCGCCGACCGTGACGACAACGGAAACGGCCATACACCGCTCCCCGGCCGACCCATAGGCGGCCCCCATAATGGCATCCACCACCTGATCCATATCCGCATCCGGCATCACCAACATGTGATTCTTGGCGCCGCAAAGTGCCTGAACCCGTTTATTGTGTGCTGTCCCGGTGTGATAGATGTACTGGCCCACGGCGGTTGATCCGACAAAGCTGATCGCCTGAACCCGTGGGTCCATCAGCAGAGTATCCACAGCTTCCTTGTCCCCATTGACCACATTGAGCACCCCCTCGGGCAATCCGGCTTCCACCATCAGTTCCGCCAGCAACAAGGGACACGATGGATCCTTTTCAGACGGTTTCAGGACGAATGTATTGCCACAGGCGATCGCCAGAGGAAACATCCACATCGGCACCATGGCCGGAAAATTGAACGGCGTGATCCCGGCACAAACCCCCAATGGTTGGCGAGTACTCCAGGAGTCCACGCCCGTCGCCACATTGCCGGAATACTCGCCCTTGAGCAACTGGGAAATGCCGCAGGCGTATTCCACCACTTCCAACCCCCGCGTAATCGATCCCTTGGCATCTTCCAGGGTCTTTCCATGCTCCGTCGACACCGCTTCGGCAAGCCGGTCCATATTCAAACGGATGAGGTCACGAAAATTGAACAGAATCTGTGCCCGTCGACCGGCGGGCGTCTCTGACCAGGCCGGGAAGGCATCTTGAGCCACACGAATGGCCTTTTCCACTTCCTCCCGGCTGGCCAATGGGACCTGTTTTTGCACCTGACCGGTAGCCGGATCAAAAATATGACCGGTCCGACCACTCTCGCCTGGCACCTTGTTCCCCCCAATATAGTGGTGCAAGGAGGGGATTCCTTCTTTGTTCATGTTCTCACCTTCAGGAAAATGTCTCGATGACAAGTTATTCTTGCCAACCCATACATTATAGGTGGCTCATCCCCCGGTATCAATTGATGGCGGGGTGCCAAAATGGTCGAACTGGACTTGGACGGCCCTGAATGGTCTATCGATACCGAGCGGATGGTTTAAGTCTGGATTTCCCGTGACCTGATGACATCCCATCCTGCGCCTGATTCCTGGGGTAATCCCTTCCGAAATACGATCCTGCTGGTCAGAATCCGATTCCGATCTCGTCCGTCGCCTCTTCCGGGGCGGTGTGCCGATGATCAGAAGTGCCGAGTGATGCCGAATACCATCCCCTGATTGACATACGCGTTCACCGCGAGATTGGAATCGTTCACTTCGTAGTGATAACCGACATAGGGGGCGAATCCCCGAAATCGCAGGGTGCGGCTGATCAGGTCGACGGAGAACCTGACCAGCTGGTCAGAGCGGGTCTGTTGCAGCAACGGATCCACCCCGGCATGCCGACGTCGATGCCAGGCAATCCGTGACGTCACCGACAGCCCGCCTGAAAACGCATGGGAAAGCGACCAGGCGATCCCGAAGAGGCGGTACTGATCCGCCCTGGCCTGGGCATCATGGTCTCCCCAGTCGACGCCGGTCCGGATACTGGTCCTGGCGTTCCAGGCATAGCGCAGACCGAATGCCAGTTGCCGGTTCCAGCCGTCCCGGTGCGTCCGCTCCCGATACGTCTCATGGGTGGCTTGCAGCGAGCCGTCCCACTCGCTTTTCGACGACATGCGCCAACGCACCCGAGCCCAAGGCCCCACCCCGGAGTGGTCATGCGCCTGGCCGAGCCACCGACGATGGTAGAGCCCCCCCCAGGCGCACTCGCCGCGACCGAGCCGTTGCACCCACCCCAGCTTCCCCTGCACGGAGACCTCGTTCCAGTCGGCTTTCGAGTAGAACTTTCCCGCTACCGATCCCGCCAGCAACCCCTGCCGGCCTTCCCCGATCATCGGGGAATACCGAGTGCCTGCGTTGATCAGCCACCCGGTTCCCGGGGCCGCCCGGGCATCCTCCTCGAAGGTGAACGGGAGGCCGCCGATCCTGACGGTGCGCTGATGCGTCTTCCGGGTGGGATTGGTCTCCGGCAGCACGGACAGGGACAAGGAGGCCGACCACCGGCGGCGCACATCCAGGCGGTCGAGGTAGGTCTCGACGGCCTCTTTCACCGTCGTGGGCAAGGGGTCGGCCAACGACGCCGTGAAATGCTGTCTGGCCTCTGCCTCGCGCCCCATCGTGTGATAGACCTGCGCCAATTCCAGTCGGACGCGGGTCAATCCAGGCTGACGAGCCAGGATGGACTCGAACCGGTCGGCGGCGGACCGGTACTGGCCCAGTCGGGTCTCCGCGAGGCCCAGCAGGAAGAGGCGCTGGATGACCTCCTCCTCGTTCCGAGGCTGAAGGGCGTCGAGAATCACCCGGGCCTCCAGCCATTTTTCGGCCTGCATCAGCCCCTTCACCGCTTCGATGGCCGGCAGGTGAAACACCTCCGGGGATTCGTCCGCCCAGCCCTGGGGGCCGGAGCAGGCGGCGAGTAGCCATAGACCCACCGCGATGGCTCCCCAAAAGGGCGCATGGGCTCCGCCCGACCGGGCGGAGCCTCTGTCCACGCCCCTCAACCGCCCCCCACCCCGGGCATTCGGGGCGATGATGCGATGGCTCGGCTACTCCTCCCGGTCCGTTCCGAAGTAACCGATGAGGAGTTGGTTGTCCGTCTGGTGGCGGGCATTCACCACCCCGCCGGCTTCTTCGGCGGCCGGACCAAAGAACGCCCCCCGGACCTGTCCGTCCTGATAACCGGAAAGGACCCCCGTCCCACTCAGGTTGTCCGCCGCGATGCGATTCCCCTGGATGGCCGCATCGAAGGTCATGCCGCCAGTGATCGACGAATAGGGACCGCTGTTGCCGACCCTGGAACGAAGTGTGTGGAACCGGCCCGTCAGGCGGGAGGCGGCGAAATCAGCGCTCAGTTGGGCACTTCCCTGAATGCGAAGGGCCCGGGAGCTAAAGACCGCCTCATCCGAGGGAAACTCCCGCACTTCCATGCGGCCGGCATAGCTGGCCCTGCCATCGGTTGGCACGGCAGCCCGGGGCGTTCGATTCCCATGCACGATGTAGAGATAGTTGTCGGTCGCCTCACCGGAATTGGGCCGGGCAGCAGTCCAACCCTGCTCGAAAGACCAACCCTTGATATCGAAATGGTCGAACTCCCCGGCCCCAAACCCCCTCCCCAGGCTCCAGAACCATCCTCGGCCGCCCGCCACGGCTCGGACATAAGTCTGTGGATAACCCCTCTCACTTCCATAATCCTCTGCGTCTCGCATCCGCACCGTTTGACCCTCCACGGTCACCCGCCAGCCATCGTCGAGTCTCTCCACTCTCGCCATGCCGTCGCCCGGGGTCAACGTCGTGGTTCCTTCGTTGTAATCGCGCAAGACCCCCGAGCGAATTCCTTCCCCCCCGATCTGGCCCCCCCCCAACTGGGCCGCCCCGAGATATCCGTAGAGCTCCAGGCCATTTTCCGTCCCGGAGCCATCGCGTACCGCACTCACCACCCCCCCGAGTTCCTCCGCATTCGGTCCGAAGAACCGGCCGACCACCTGCCCCAGGAATCCCCGGACACTCTCCTCCCATGGCCTATTGGGGTCACTGTCCACCCCCGTCAGAGTCGCCGTGAACTGACCATTTTCGATCCGCCCGCCGGAGATCGTGAACCGGCTGGTGGGCCAGGACTCCCGACTGCTCGATCCCGGCTCGGAGCCGCTGACTGCATGGATCGTGCCTTCCAGAGCACTCATATCGAAATTGGCCACGATGCGAACCGTCCCGGAGTAGCGCTGCCGAAAATCATTGGAGGCATCGTCGTCCCGGTAGGCATCCGCGCGGAAATGGCCGCCATCGTAGACCGCCCGGCCCTGAGTGGGCACGGAGGCGGGCGGTGTCGAGACTCCGAACACGATCAGGGTGCGTTGCGGGTTGCCACTGTTAGAGACACTTAACTGACCGACGCTCAAATAGTCCCAGGCGGTGGTCAGATCCAATTGACCACCGCCTGAAATCGGGCTCAGCATGGTCCAGAAATCAACAGTATCTTCGTCATTACTGACACGACAAACCTCATTCCCCGGGGTTTCATCACAATGCTCCGGGAGGAATCGGACTGTCCAAGACTCATCCGGGCTACCGTCATAGCCAGAAAAATCATAACCCCCACCCGCATTGCGCTTGATCGACGTCACCACATAAGGCATATCGTCCGGATCAGACAAATCATCTGCATGACTGCCCACAGAATACTCCGTATCACCGGCATTCGAAATCCGGAGTACAGACGACGTCATCAGGGCAAGTTCCTGTTCCGGGGCGGAACTCGACGAATAGACCTTCTTTAGCGTCGGGACGACGGCAGGCGTTGTGCCCCCATCCCCATCCCCGGTTCCATCTCCCATTCCCACACCACCGCCATGACCACTCCCCCCACCGCAGCCAGACAGCACCCAAGAGGTCGCCGCAATCAGCAACGCGGTCAACAGCGTGCGGAAAAGTCGATTCAGTTTCATGATCAGGGCCTCGCTATGCTTAATGGTCGTGAGGCCCCGGTCGTGAGGCCCCGGTCGTGAGGCCCCGGTCGTGAGGCCCCGGTCGTGAGGCCCCTACCTACACCAGTCTAACAGTCAAATCCCATTGTCGTCAAGTTTTTTGCTCGGGATTCAGCAATTCCCGCTAAATCCGGGAGGCCAGCCAATCCGGGGGGGTCAGGGGACTCTGAAACAATCTGTTCACAGACGGTTCATTGAACAGCGGTCTGATCTGGCGATGTTCTCTCTATCGCAGGATGAATCCTGTCCAGGAACCCGTTTCGCCAGCCTCTCAGCGCCCCGGGTTGGCTCCGGCTGGTCCGGGAGGGGTTCGATCGCCTTCCAGACCCCATCGCCCCCCGTGGCCTGGGCCTGACGGACGGCCGGAGGTCGGCCCTGGCGAGGTTCCGCCTGCCATCCCCGTCGCGGCTGAGCTTCGAACCCAACGCCCGGGACACCGATCCGATTCGGTCGCCCCTCAGCAACGGGTCGGGGGGGATTCGGGCGCCGTCGGAGTCGGCCCGGCGTGAGCGGCTGGACCCGGGGGACCCGCGGTCGGTTCGTCGCGCCTTCCAGCCGGTCTTCGCCGCTTTGCAGCGAGGCCAGGGCTGGGGGGGCTTCCCCTGGCTGGGCGACCCGCTGCGGTCGGTGGACGGGACGGGATGGTGCTCATCGAAGCCGGGGCCCGGTGATCCGGGCGGTGAGCCGCCTCACCGCGATGGCCGCCCGACCGGGGATCCCTAGATGCGGGGGGCGGTGGGGGGCACCCGGCCCCCCGGGAGGGATGGCCGCTGGCACCGGAGCCGATCCGGCGGGTGGACGGGTCGCGCCAGCACGAGGGCGAGCGAGCGGCCGCCCAGCGGCGGCGGGAGGGGCGGGGGGCGCCTCCGCATCGGAAACGGCGGGTGGGAGAAGACGCGCTGGCCTCGAATGGTCCGCCCATCCGGGGGTTGGAGGAACGGGACAGGCGCTCTGTGCTGGGAGGGAAGCCAGGAGACCGCGGGGAAGGGTGTCGCTGGGTCGATGCCCCCGCAGCGACCCGCCTCGTGGAGAGGACCCGGGGCGGCCACCCGTTCCGCTGCCGGTGCCTCAACGGGGGGCCGCTGAAGGACGCGAATGTCGATGGGGAGGGGAACGGCCTGGAATGCTGGGAAACCCGTCCAGCCGGTCGGACGGGGCCCTTCTCCTGGGTCACGGATCGGGCAGTCACGGCCGCCCATGCGGATCCCCTGAGGCGGGCGGGACGAGCCCGCGGGCGGATTGAGAACGAACCCTTCAACCCCCTGAAGAACCCAGGGGATGGCTGGGTACCCCCCTTCGGTCACGGCCAGCCCCCTCGGGTGGCAGGGTTCGCCCATCGGACGAGGCGGGCCTTCCTCATTGATCCGGTGCAACAGCGGTGCGGTGCGCTGTGCCAGGCCGCCCGGGTGAAGTCGGGTCGTCTCCCCCGCGGGGGGAGACCGTGGCGCGGCGGGTTCGGGAGGTTCCCCCTCCCGGACGGGGAGACGGGGTCCCAAGCCATCGTGTTCGGGCACCGCCCGTCGGAGGGGCCGTCCTGTCCGCAGATTTTCCCCGATGGCGTGGGCGCCAGGACATCCCGCCGAATCCACCGGGGGATGTCCTTAGCGGGAATGGCTGTTGCCGGTCATTCCAGCTTTACGTGAGCGGACAATGATGATACAAATACTCGGAAAATATATCCAAAGTACCATGGTTATATATCAACGATGAAAACAGGTACGCAACGCAATCAGGCGATCAGTCTCCTTCGGGTTAAGGGAATTGTGCGCCTGTCCGAATTCACGGATGCAGGCATCACCGCGGCCACGGTCGGCAAAATGGCCCACGCTGGCGAGGTGAACCACCTTACGCGCGGTCTCTATCAGTTGCCCGACGCACCGCTCGACGCCAACCATAGCCTAGCCGAGGCCGCGAAGCGCGTTCCCAGGGGCGTCGTCTGCCTAGTGTCCGCGCTGGCCTACCATGACCTGACCGACCAGCTTCCGGGCGCGGTCTGGATGGCGATCGGCACCAGGCACTGGATGCCGAAGGAGGGAACGCCGACGATGCGGATCGTGCGGTTCACGGACGCGCTGCTCACCGATGACATCCTGACCGTGCACATCGAGAAGGTTCCCGTGAAGGTCTTCGGCGTCGCCAAGACGATCGCAGACTGTTTCCGACATCGCCGGAAGGTCGGGCTGACGGTGGCGCTGGAGGGTCTGCAGGAGGCGCTTCGGCAGCGAAAGGCGAGTCCCGCCGAGATCACCCAGCACGCAGAGCGTGGTGGCGTCGCGACGGTGGTCCGTCCGTATCTCGAAGCACTCATCGCCAATGCCTAGGGAGGTCAGGAACATCGGCGCCTCCGTTCGGGCCCGTCTTCTCAGGATCAGCAAGGAAAAAGGGCAGAATTTCGAAGGGGTCCTTACCCATTATGCGATTGAGCGGCTGCTCTATCGTCTCGCGCAATCCCGACACGTCGATCATTTCGTACTCAAGGGCGCCCTGCTGCTGATGACGTGGTTTGATGAGCCGGTTCGCGGCACGCGCGATCTCGATCTTCTGGCCTACGGCGATCCGGTACCGAACGCTGTTCTGGACATCTTCAGGGAGGTGCTCAGTCAGGAACAGCCGGACGGGGTGGTGTTCGATGCTGGCGCGGCTCGAATCAGCCGTATTCGTGAGGAGACGAATTTGGAGGACTCCGCGTGCGGGCGACAGCAGATATCGCGGGTGCTCGCATCACCGTCAGTGTCGATGTCGGCTTTGGCGATGCGACCGAGCCCTCTACCGTGTGGCTCAACTATCCGGTCCTGCTCGACATGCCGGCACCGCGGCTGCGTGGTTACTCCCGGGAGACGGTGGTTGCGGAGAAATTCCAAGCCATGGTGTATCTGGGCATGGCGAACAGCCGGATGAAGGACTACTAAGGCCTATGGATCATCAGTCAGGCCTTCGAGATCGATCGATCGCGCCTCGCAGGGGCGGTCTCTGCGACCTTTGCACGGCGTGGTACGGCGATTCCTGATCAAGTGCCGGACGGGCTGTCGCCGACATTCGCGAACGACCCGGTAAAGCGTCAGCAATGGGAGAGCTTCAAGCGCGATCTGGAGATTGATCCCGGTCCGCTCGACGGCGTCGTCCGCGCACTGGCGGCCTATCTGATGCCGGCAGCGATCGCCGCCTGCGACAGGGCCGGGCCGGACGGAACTGAACGATGAGGATACATCGACTAAAGCTCGCAAACTTCCGCCGTATCGCTAATGGCGAGGTCGTCTTCCCAAGACATCCGGTCGTCATGGGCGGAAACAGCGGCGGTAAGTCGACCCTTTGCGAGGCTCTGAATCTCTTGCTCGGGCCGGGCCGCCTGTCTCGAAGCAGCCCGGTGGATGAGCATGACTTCTTCGAACGGCGCTATATCGACGACGATGCAAACCCCATCCTTATCGAATTGGAGGTTGTGTTGACCGATCTGACGGAAGACATTCTAACCAAGTTTCGAATCCATGAAGACGACGCTGAAGATGTCGAACCATCTGGCTCTGAACGAGACCACGTCCGGGTTCTCGACCGGCCGGGCAAGACAAAGACTGGCTACCTGATGGACGATGGTGCGCGACGAACGGGCGTGGTCTATGAGTATGCGCCCAGGCGCAGTGGCGAGAAGCAGATCGACGGCTATGCCAGCCACAACCAACTGGCCCGATCCCTCAGGCCGGAATATTCCGGACTGGTGAGAGGATACACTAGAACCGCTTCTTCGCCATAGCGCTCGGCCCAGTCGGCAGCAACGCGCTCCGTCGCCCGTCGCAGCCCCTGCGAGGCCAGCTTCGGCCCCCGCACTGACGGCCAGATCAAGAAGTAATCATGGCACAGCACCTGGCCGATGTGTGCCATCCGCGCATCCGCCGACCAGCCGATCCTCTGATCGCGCGGGGCCAGTTGCAGACCAGCGGCCCCGAAGCGGATGCCGCCCAGGACGCCGTGGACGGCCGAGTCGATCCCCTGGCGCACTGGTCCTCCGGGCGCCTGGCAGCAGCCCACGGGATGATGCGTGGCCCCCATCAAGGCCCCCCGCCTGATGGTCGGCGGGGTCGACCCGTCGCAGGCTCACCGGTCCCCAGTCGGCCAACGGACCGACCAGTTCCCGGTCCGGATAGTCTGTCGTCGGCAGCGACCCGCCCAAGGCCTCGGCCAGCTTCGGCAGGACCTGGTGCGCATTGGCTTCACCCGGTCGTCCGGCGGCGTTGAACCCCTGCTCGCGTTGGCACAGCTCCCGCGCCAGCGCTCCGTCGGTCCCCGACACGCTGGGCGAAACCAGTCGAGCGTGTCCGGGGTGAAGATTCTCATGCCAATGGGCATGGAGTGGAGATTGGCACAGAATCAGAATTCGGTCAAGTATGGATTTTTGATCGGTCCCGGGCCGCCTCTCCGCGGTCTTGCGCACCCCATGCACTGCCGCCAGGCGTTCGGCGGCGATGTCGGGAATGGACGAACGCCGGAGGGACTCCCGCCGATATCGACGCGGTCGCGTCGCTCCGGGGTGGCTACCGTGCCGACACCGGGTGGCCATGCCGGACGGGAATCGCCGGCCGAAGTGGTGGAAACCGGCCCGCATGGACTCCGGGACCGGCCGGCCCGTGCGCCGTCCCGCTGCCGCTCACGGCCTGCGCTTCGCGCCGAACGCACCGAGCCAGCGGTCGGTGTCGAACACGCCGTAGGCCTCCTCCTGCACCGGCCCGTGAAAGTGGCCGTCGAGCCGATCGGTCCCGGCCGTCCCAGCGCTGAAGCGCCCCCCGGCGAGCGGCAAATCGGTCCAGCGCAGCGGCGCCTCGACGCCGTCGAGGGCGATGCCGACATCGACCCGGGGCCGCGACAGATCCTCAATGGTGACGGTCGCGGTGCCTGCAATTCGCCCGAAGGTGCCTTTCGGGCTCGCCTCGGCAAGGCCGGTCCAGGTCGCGCGCCCGGAGCCTGCCGGATGGCCGCCGCTGACCGTACCCGCCGCCCAGGCCTGCGCCAGCGAGAAGGTGCCGCTCCTCGTCGTCCCGTCGGTCTCCGCCGACAGCGAACCGGCCCCCAGGGTCAGCCCCGCGAAGCCGTGCGCCCCCCAGAACCCCCAGGTCGTCGCCTGCGGCGACCCGGTCACCGCCAGGTCGGGCAGCGTCTCCGTGACCGCGAACCCCCCGACGATCTTCACCGTGTCGAACCCGCCCCGCTCGCCGGTCTGCGCCGGGTCCGCGCCCGGAGCGATGGCGGGGCCGAGCAGCTCCCCGGCCGCCGTCGCCGGGCCGTCCGCCGCCACACAGCGTGCGCCCGCACAGGTCACGCTCTCGACGAATGTGTCCTCAAGGTCCTCCTCTCCCTCGGCGGCGAGTGACCAGCGCCCATGCAGGCCGGTCATCCGCAGGGCGTCGGCACGCTCGCGCAGCACCCGAAGCCGGACCAAGGGCGCCTCCTCCGGGTCCAACTGACCCGGCGGCGGCTTCGTGACCGGGGGAGGCTTGGGGCCGCCGGTGACCGGAGATCCCCCGCCGCCGCAGGCCGCCAGGATCAGCGCGGCCGCCGCCAAGGCCGCCGCCCGCAGGGCGGGCCCCTGCGCCCCGAACCCGCTGGCGCTCTTCGTCATCGTCCGCCCCTCCCGCTCAGAACCGCAGTCTCAAGTCCAGCCGGATCGTCTGCTCCGGCCCCGATGCCCCGCCCTCCCGGTGCTCGCCCGCCAGTTCCACCGCCAGATCGGCGTGATCCGCGTCAAACCGCCCTCCCAGCCGCAGCCGGCGGTCGTTCTCCGCCCACCCGGTCTCCACGAACGGCGTCAGCAGGCCAGCCGGTCTCAGGCCAATCCCCCAGCCGAGGCGGGCCTCCAGCGCCGCGGTCGGGTCCGTCGTCGAGGCCGCCGGCAGCGCATCGCGCCACAAGGCCTCCGCCCCGTCCGCCGCCGCCCCCCAGCGCGGGCTCAGCCGCAGCGACAGGCCGCGCCCGCCGGCCCCCGGCCCAACCCGCGCCGTCACGCTCACGCCTTGCTCCTCAACCCCATCCTCCGTGTGCGCCACCAGCCACCGGCCCCGCGCCTCGACCTGCCCCCGCGGCGCCGTCCAGCGCACCCCACCCACGATCTCCAGACCGGTCCCGGTCAGCCCGTCGCCGCCATCCCGCCGTGCCGCCGCCTCCACGAACGGGGTCAGGGAAGTGGCATCGTCCCGCCCGAAGCGCCACGACGCCTCCAACCCCGTCCGCAGCCGCCAGCTGTCCGCCGTCAGCCCGTGGACCGGGTCCGGCCCATCGTCGGTCTCCAGCCGCACCGCGCTGGCCTCCGCCCGCACCGCCAGCTCCAGGCCGGCCACCGGGGGCAGGGCGTGGCGCAGCCCCAGCGACGCCATCCGCATCGTCAGGTCGCTCGTCTCCTCCGCCCCGTCGTCCAACCGGTGGCGGGCCTCGCCCCAGCCGGCGCCGAGCACGCCACGCAGTTCCCCCCCCTCCGACACCGTCCACCGCCCGTAGGGGTAGACCGCCGTCAGGTCCGTCTCCAGGCGGCCCGTCTCGCCACCGTCGAGGCCGTAGTCCGCCTCGCCGAGGCCGTGGCTCACCGCCAGCCCGGCCACCCAGGCGCCAGCCCGGGCGTCGACCCCCAGCCAGCCAGTGCGCATCTCGCCGTCATAATGCATCCCGTCAGGACGCCCGGCGAAGGTCCCGTAGTCACCCCGGCCCCACACCGCCCAGCGCGGTGCCTGCGGGTCGAAGCCCGCCTCCCCCTCGGCCGCGCCCAGGCTGAGCGAGAAGGCGCTGGCGTTCAGCAGTTCGTCCGATTCCACGCTCCGACTCTCAAGGCCGCCGCAGTGCGCGATTCCGGTGCCGACCCCGCGCTCCCGTCCGCGCCAGTCGAGGTCGTCCCGCCCAGGCGCACCCACCGCGCAGGCGGGGTGGTCCGCCCACGGGAAGCCCGTCCCGGCGCCAGCACCGGACCCGCTCAACGGCACCGTCTCGCCCGCCAGGGTCAGGCCGTTCATCGGCATCTCCGCCGCCATCCGCGCCCCAAGCTGGTCCAGCGCCCCGGTCAGCGCCCGGTGCGCCACCGCCACCAGCGTGCGCCGCACCGTCTGCTTCAGCCGCGCCGTGTGCGCCTCCTCCACGCTCACCTCGAAGGTCAGGATCGCCGCGTCCGCCTCCGAGCGGTTCGCATCCGCGTCGTCCGCCCGGTAGGTGAATGGGTATCGGCCCGTCCCCGAGGGGGTGCCCGAGAGACGCCGCGTCGACAGGTCGAACGAGAGGCCCGCCAGCCCCGCCGGCTCGGAGGTCAGGGTGTAGGTCAACGCCCCGTTGCCGCCGGTCGCCTCGGGCAGGACCACCGCCGTCATCGCCGCGCCCTGAACCAGCGCCAGCGCCGCCACCGACGCATCGCCGAAGGTAGGCGCCTCGTCGCGCACCGTCACCTCGAAGGTCAGGACCGCCGCATCCGCCTTTGACCGGTTCGCATCCACATCGTCCGCCCGGTAGGTGAACATCCACCGGCCGCTCTCCGCCGTCGGCGTGCCCGAGAGACGCCGCGTCGCCGGGTCGAAGGCGAGGCCGGCCAGGCCCCTCGGCGCCGAGGTCAGGGTGTAGGTCAAAGCCCCGTTGCCGCCGGTCGCCTCGGGCAGGACCACCGCCGTCATCGCCACGTCCGGGGCCAGATCCAGCGCCGCCACCGACGCATCGCCGAAGGTAGGCGCCTCGTCGCGCACCGTCACCCACACCGAGGCCGTGTCGGTCTTCCCCTCCGGGTCCGTCACCGTGAGGCGGAAGACCAGGATGTCCGGTCCGCCCGGCGCCGTGAACGACGGCCGCGCCGTGTCCGGGTCCTCGAGTTCCACCGCCGTGTGGTAGAGGGAACTCCACCCCAGCACCTGCCGCCAGGCATACCTCAGTTCGCCCCCGTCCGGGTCCGTGCTCCCCGAACCGTCCAGCCTCACCCGCGCCCCCGGCGCGGCCTCGATCTCCGCCCCGGCCTTCGCCCGCGGCGTGCCCGGGGGCGGGGTGGAGATGGGGGTGGAGGGGGTGGGCGGGGTGGAGACGCTCCCCGTCGTCGTGCCGGCGGCGGTGGCGAAGGCGCTGCCGGGGCAGTTGGCGCCCTGGACGCCGACCGTGGCCTGAAGTCGCACCTGATAGGCCGTGCCGGCCTCCAGTCCGCTGATCGTGTAGCTGGTCGCGCCGGCGCTCGAGACCGTGACCGCGGTCCAGCTTCCCCCCGTCTTGCGGTATTGCAGCTGCCAGCCGTTCCGCTCGGCCTGGGTCGGGGCGGTCCAGGTCAGGGACAGTCGGTCGGCACCCGGCGTGACCGACAGAGCCGTCGGCGGCTGTGCCGTCGGGCAGGTGACCGGCGTCGCGGTCGGCGTCGCCGTCACCCAGGTCGTGGCGGTCCCGTTGCCGGCGCTGTTCACCGCCCGCACCCGGAAACTGTACTCGGCGTCGTTGTCGAGGTTCCTCACCGTGTAGGTCAGGGTGCGGATGCCGGAACCGGGGATCGGGGCCCAGGCCGCGTTGCCCCGTACGCCCGTCTTGGCGTAGCGCAGTTGGTAGCCGGTGATGGTCGCGTCGTTCGGGTCGTTCCAGTTCAACGTCACCTGCCGGTCGCCCGCCGAAGCCCTGAAGCCGGGCGGGGCCGCGGGGCTGGTGACCCCGTCGTCGTCGACGATGGTCAGCGTGAGGGTGGCATCCCGGGTCCAGCCCGGCTCCTCGGAGGAAACATGCAGGATGATGGTTTCGTTGCTTTCGTCCCGGGTATCGCCGAGAATCCGGATCTTGACGGTTTCCTCGGTCTCGCCCTCGGCAATGGCGACGGCGGCGCTGTCCAACAGAAAGCACCAATCCGTATCCGCCGGTTGCAGCGGCGGCTCGCAGGCGTCCTGCGATTTCGTGGGTTCCGTCGCCGTGCCCGGATCGCCGGCAGCGGAGATCAGGGCCGTGAAGTCCTCGGGTGCCGGCTCGCCGAGCGTGATGGTGACGGTGACGTCCGTGTGGCCGGAATCCCCCTCGGTGATCCGGGTCGAAGTCGCCGACAGCGCGAGGGTCTTCGTGCTCGGGGCTTCGACGACCGTGAACGTGGTCGAGGTCGTCCCCTTCGAGGCGGTGCCGTCAGGACCATTCCATTCCCAGGTGACGGTGTGCGTGCCGGGGCCCACCGTGGCGCAGGGATCGAAGTTGACGTTGCCGGTGCCGACGACCTGGGCACTGATGACGGCGGGCGCCTGCGTGATCGACACGCCGTTGGTGGGGTCCTTGAGCGCACTGTGCGCCGGCACGGCGGTCCGGCCCGTGCGCTTCTCCAGATAGGTGGTGCCGTCATAGGCCACCGACAGCAGGTTGTAGCACACCACCACCGTGCCCCCGGCCCCCGCCGTCACACGCTTGTCAGGGTCGGAGATCAGCACCGGCGCGGCGGCGGGGGCCTCCACGGTCACGCTCACCGTGCCCGCATCCGGGATCGCGTCCGCGCTGGCGCCCGTCAGGCGGAAGGCGTGGTTGATGGTCGCCTGCCCCGCTGCGACCCCGGTCACCGTCACCGTCTGCGCCGTGTTGTAGTTGCCCGTGGTGAAAGTCAGGGTCGCCGGCTCCACCGTCGCCTTGCCGGTGGCGCCGCTGGTGAGCCGGAGCGTGCCCGCATAGGCCTTGGTCAGCGCCACCGTGTAGGTGGCCGTCGCATTCTGTGTCACCGTCACCGGCGCCCCGACGAGGGTCAGGGCGGACAGGTCGTCGTTCTGGTAGGTGACCTCACGGGTGTTCGACCAGGGACCGTAGACCGAGGCGTTGTTGCTGGCGGTTCCCCTCGCTCGAACCCGCACCTGCACCACCGCCCCGTTCGGATAACGGTCGCCGGTGACGAACGACGCCGTCCGCCGGGCCGTCCCCCCGGCCTGGGAAGGATTGCTCCATAGCGTCCAGTCGGTGGCCCCCTTGAGGCGATGGGAGGCTTCCCAATGGTAAAAAGAGGCGGCGCCGCTGACGAAGTCGGAGACACTCGTTCCGGCATGGGTCCAGGTCAGGTCGATCTTCGAACCGCTGGTCAGGGAGGTGGAAGTGGCCACGGTCAGCACCGGCGCGGCGGCGGGGGCCTCCACGGTCACGCTCACCGTGCCCGCATCCGGGATCGCGTCCGCGCTGGCGCCCGTCAGGCGGAAGGCGTGGTTGATGGTCGCCTGCCCCGCTGCGACCCCGGTCACCGTCACCGTCTGCGCCGTGTTGTAGTTGCCCGTGGTGAAAGTCAGGGTCGCCGGCTCCACCGTCGCCTTGCCGGTGGCGCCGCTGGTGATCCGGAGCGTGCCCGCATAGGCCTTGGTCAGCGCCACCGTGTAGGTGGCCGTCGCATTCTGTGTCACCGTCACCGGCGCCCCGACGAGGGTCAGGGCGGACAGGTCGTCGTTCTGGTAGGTGACCTCACGGGTGTTCGACCAGGGACCGTAGACCGAGGCGTTGTTGCTGGCGGTTCCCCTCGCTCGAACCCGCACCTGCACCACCGCCCCGTTCGGATAACGGTCGCCGGTGACGAACGACGCCGTCCGCCGGGCCGTCCCCCCGGCCTGGGAAGGATTGCTCCATAGCGTCCAGTCGGTGGCCCCCTTGAGGCGATGGGAGGCTTCCCAATGGTAAAAAGAGGCGGCGCCGCTGACGAAGTCGGAGACACTCGTTCCGGCATGGGTCCAGGTCAGGTCGATCTTCGAACCGCTGGTCAGGGAGGTGGAAGTGGCCACGGTCAGCACCGGCGCGGCGGCGCCTGTCGGGGTGACGGTGACTTCGTTGGAATAGGGTGTGGCGACAGAGGGCTGTACCCCCGGGGGGCCGGCAACTTGGCGCGCAATCTGGAAGGTGTACGCCGTACCGTTGTTCAGCCCCGTCACGGTGAAACTTCGGGCCGACGCACCGCCGGTCATGACCAGCCAACCGCCGTAATTGCCCGAGCCTTGCTTCTGCCGGTACACCCATGCATTGGGAAGTGCGGATCCGGCGCGGTTCCAGGTCCAGGAAAGTCCTACCTGCTCGTCGCCCGGCGTGACGGTCAGGACGAGGGGACTCAGGGTCGTGCCGGTGGCGATTGCTGAAGAGCTACTGGGTGGGCAAGTGCCAGTCTGATGTATTGCTTGAAGCTGCACCTGATAGGTCGTGGCGGCCTCCAGTCCGGAGAGCACTATGCTGCGTACGCTGGCGCCCGGGACCGTTCGCGTGATCCAGTTGCTTGCTCCCGTCTTGCGGTATCGAAGTTCCCAGGAGCCGACCAAATTCTGGCCAGCGCTCAGGGCGCCCCAGCTCACGGTCAGTTGCTTGGCGCCTGAAGCGGTCGATACCGTCGGAGTTGACAGCGTGCCGCAGGATTGCTGCGCCTGCACGGCCTGGGGCGCGAGGGCGGCGGCGAGGGTCAGCAGCAAAAAGGCAGCAAGCGCCGCGCTCAGGCGGCGGGCGGGTCTCCTTGGGGCGCCCACCGGATCAGCCCCGCGCCCGGAGGCTGAATCCTCGGGGGGGGGGGGGGGGGGGTAGACGCCACTCTGTTTGTCATGTCAGTACTAACAATCGTGCGTGGGCGCACACCGCCGCGCCGCGCAAGAAGCTGCCCTTGCGCTCGCACGACGAGTTGGGATACCCACCATCCTTCCATCCTAGCCGATTCGGACGCCGATTGCAAGCCGCCCATTCCGTCGACAGCCATTCCCGCCAAGGACATCCCCCCGTGGATTCGGCGGGATGTCCTGGCGCCCACGCCATCGGGGAAAATCTGCGGACAGGACGGCCCCTCCGACGGGCGGTGCCCGAACACGATGGCTTGGGACCCCGTCTCCCCGTCCGGGAGGGGGAACCCCCCGAACCCGCCGCGCCACGGTCTCCCCCCGCGGGGGAGACGACCCGACTTCACCCGGGCGGCCTGGCACAGCGCACCGCACCGCTGTTGCACCGGATCAATGAGGAAGGCCCGCCTCGTCCGATGGGCGAACCCTGCCACCCGCGGGGGCTGGCCGTGACCGAAGGGGGGTACCCAGCCATCCCCTGGGTTCTTCAGGGGGTTGAAGGGTTCGTTCTCAATCCGCCCGCGGGCTCGTCCCGCCCGCCTCAGGGGATCCGCATGGGCGGCCGTGACTGCCCGATCCGTGACCCAGGAGAAGGGCCCCGTCCGACCGGCTGGACGGGTTTCCCAGCATTCCAGGCCGTTCCCCTCCCCATCGACATTCGCGTCCTTCAGCGGCCCCCCGTTGAGGCACCGGCAGCGGAACGGGTGGCCGCCCCGGGTCCTCTCCACGAGGCGGGTCGCTGCGGGGGCATCGACCCAGCGACACCCTTCCCCGCGGTCTCCTGGCTTCCCTCCCAGCACAGAGCGCCTGTCCCGTTCCTCCAACCCCCGGATGGGCGGACCATTCGAGGCCAGCGCGTCTTCTCCCACCCGCCGTTTCCGATGCGGAGGCGCCCCCCGCCCCTCCCGCCGCCGCTGGGCGGCCGCTCGCTCGCCCTCGTGCTGGCGCGACCCGTCCACCCGCCGGATCGGCTCCGGTGCCAGCGGCCATCCCTCCCGGGGGGCCGGGTGCCCCCCACCGCCCCCCGCATCTAGGGATCCCCGGTCGGGCGGCCATCGCGGTGAGGCGGCTCACCGCCCGGATCACCGGGCCCCGGCTTCGATGAGCACCATCCCGTCCCGTCCCCCGACCGCAGCGGGTCGCCCAGCCAAGGGAAGCCCACCAGGCCCTGGCCTCGCTGCAAAGCGGCGAAGACCGGCTGGAAGGCGCGACGAACCGACCCCGGGTCCCCCGGGTCCAGCCGCTCACGCCGGGCCGACTCCGACGGCGCCCGAATCCCCCCATACCCGTTGCTGAGGGGCGACCGAATCGGGTTCTCGTCCCGGGCGTTGGGTTCGAAGCTCAGCCGCGACGGGGATGGCCGGCGGAACCTCGCCAGGGCCGACCTCCGGTCGTCCGTCAGGCCCAGGCCACGGGGGGCGATGGGGTCTGGGAGGCGATCGAAACCCTCCCGGACCAGCCGGAGCAACCCCGGGGCGCTGAGAGGTTGGCGAAACGCGTTCCGGGACAGGATGCATCCTGCGATAGAGAGAACATCGCCAGATCAGACCGCTGTTCAATGAACCGTCTGCGAACGGATTGTTTCAGAGTCCCCTGAACCCCCCGGATTGACTGGCTTCCCGGATTTGGCGGGAATTGCTGTCAGGATTTGCTCGGGTCGTCTCAGTAGCGAGCCGGTTTACCTCAGTCGCTTCCCGCGCAGACTCGTCGATGTCTGCCAAGGCATCAGGTTCGATCACGGGTGAAGAATCCTAACAGCATCATCTAGAGGGACGGTGTGGCATCGAAAAGTTCGCATATCCATTGATCCCGCTGATGGAGTCGAGTCAATGACTGGAGGTCACTTACCCGTTGACGGTATTCCTTCTCGACTCATGGCGCATCCAGATCCCTCCTTATCCAACTACTCTTCCGACCGTATTGTCGCGTACAATTTCTGCACGGGCCCGACCCACCTTAAGCGTGTGACCACATACCTTTTCCAATTACCCGACGAAAAACACGGAACGCTCCAGACCCGTATTCAGACCATGCTGGTGAATGCCATTCTGGAAGGTCACCTTGTTCCGGGCAGCTCTCTGCCTTCCAGCCGCAAGCTGGCACGCCAACTCAAGGTGGCCAGAAATACGGTGATCCATGCCTATCAACATCTGGTCGACGAAGGGTTTCTGATCTCAAAGGAGCGCAGTGGCTTTTTCATCCGCCCGGAAATTCTACGCGGTCGGCTCCAGCCCGCTTCGCAGCGTCGTTCGAACAAGGACCAGATACCGTGGCACGACAAACTGGTACTGACACCCAATGTCATGCCACAAAACCTCAAGCCCATCAACTGGTACCAGTACCCCTATCCATTCACCTGCGGACAATATGACCGGCAACTTTTTCCCATCACCGATTGGCGTGAGTGTTGTCGGGAAGCGGTCGTTATCAGCAATATTCACAACTGGGCCCGGGACCAGGTGGACCGTGATTACCCCGACCTGATACACGAGATTCATCATAAGCTGCTCCCACGACGTGGCGTCTGGGCCGACCCCGACCAGATTCTGGTAACGGTCGGTGCCCAACAAGGCCTGTTTCTCACCGCACAGTTGCTTTTGAACCCTGATCGACGAATGGGATTCGAGTCACCCGGTTATCTGGATGCGGAAAATACATTCCGTCTTTTTACCCCGAATCTCTGTCCCCTCCCCGTCGACTCGCAGGGACTGATTCCTGATCATCAATTCGCCGCCTGTGACCTGGTGTATACCACCCCCAGCCACCAATATCCGACCACGGTCACCATGCCGCACCACCGACGTCGGGAATTACTGGCAGTCGCTCAAAATCATGATGTCCTGATCCTGGAGGACGACTACGAATCGGAATTCAATTATGTGGGGGAACCGACGCCAGCACTCAAAAGCATGGATGAAGATGGCCGCGTCATCTACCTCGGCAGTCTTTCGAAAACCCTGGCCCCGGGAATCCGCATGGGATTCTTGGTCGGCTCCAGGGAACTGATCGATCAGGCCAGAGCCCTTCGGCGGCTGATGTTGCGTCATCCACCCAGCAACAATCAGTTTGTGGTCGCCGAGTTCCTGAAACGAGGGTACCATGATGCCTTGGTCAACCGGTTGAGCCAGACACTTCATCGACGCTGGCGGTTAATGGGCGACCTGCTGGAACAGCACCTGCCGGGGGCGAGTCACCGGCCCACATTTGGTGGATCCTCCATATGGGTGGAGGGGGAGCGCTCCCTGGATGCCGACGGTCTGTTACGTCGGGCGTTGGCAGAAGGAATCCTGTTTGAACCTGGGAAAGTGTTTTTTCACGGCACCCACCGACCCTCGCGATTTTTCCGTCTTGGGTTCTCTTCCATTGCCACGGATCACATTGAACCGGGACTTGAAAAATTGTTTTCCCTCATGGCCTGAATGACCTGAATCAACCCTGGCTGATCTCCTGCCAGTGGTGGCAAGCCACTTCGTGTTCGTCGCCCGCGTGGTGAAGAACCGGTTCCTGTTCACTGCAAATCTTCGTCGCATGGGGGCAACGGGTGTGAAACTTGCAACCGGGAGGCGGACGGGTCGGTGAGGGAATTTCGCCCTGGAGCTTCTGTGCCTGTCCCTCATGATCCGGATCCAGAGAGGGAATCGCCGACAGCAGGGCAATGGTATAGGGGTGACGCGGCGCCGAGAACAATTGACGCGTCGGGGCCGACTCCACCAACCGCCCCAGATACATGACCGCGACATGGTCCGTGATATGGGCGACCACCGAAAGATCATGGCTGATGAACAGATAGGTCAGTCCCAGGTCGACCTGCAGTGATTTCAGCAGGTTCAGAATGTCCGCCTGGATGGAGACATCCAGTGCAGCCACACTTTCATCCGCCACCACGAATCTCGGATTGCAGACCAGTGCCCTGGCAATCGAAATGCGTTGTCTTTGACCGCCGGAAAACGCATGGGGAAATCGCCGCAGGTGCTCCAGGTTCAGTCGGCACTTTTCCGCAATTTGACGGACCAACTCATCCGTTTCTTCCCGAGTCGATGTGAGGCCCATCACCTCCAATGGCTCGGCGATAATGTCGCGGACCGTCATCCTTGGGCTCAGGGCAGCATACGGATCCTGAAAAATCAATTGGGCGCGCCGGCGGTATTCCTTCAACTGGGCCTTCTGCAGATTCACCAGATCATAGGATACCTCCTGATCCCGATAATCCACCTGACCCGTGGTAATCGGCGCCGCCCGCAACAAGGCCCTGCCGAGGGTGGTCTTGCCTGATCCGCTCTCCCCCACAAGACCAAAAAATGATCCCTGGGGAATCTGCAGGTTCACACTGTCGACTGCACGCAGTATCAGCTTTTTGGTGAATAGGCTTCCGCCAATCGGGAAATGAACCGATAGATCATTGGCTGAGATAATGTTGGCTGATCCATTGGGCTGAGCACGGACCGGAATGCCGGTATCGGCTGATGTCTGACGACTCATGATGCCACCCCCGTCCCTGTCGTCACAAAGCAAGCGGCGCGATGCCCCTGTGGCGTACCGACCATGGCTGGTACGGACTGCTGGCAGCGACTCTCAGCGACAGCGCAGCGCGTATGAAACACACATCCATCGGGTCGTTCCAGAGGACTTGGAATATCCCCAGGGACCGGGGTGAGCGGAGCGTCCAGATCATCCAGCTTGGGCAGTGCGTTGAGCAGCCCCCGGGTATATGGGTGAAGAGGTCGAAGAATCACGTCCCGCACTGACCCCTGTTCGGCCAATCGCCCCAGGTACATGACAGCCACCTGATCAGCAGTTTGTGCGATGACCCCCAAATCATGGGTGATGAAGATGATGCCCATTTGATATTCTTCGACCAGATCCTTCATCAGGTCGATGACCTGAGCCTGGATCGTGACATCCAGTGCGGTCGTCGGCTCATCCGCAATCAACAGCCGCGGACTCGTGGAAAGGGCCATGGCAATCATTGCGCGCTGACGCATACCACCGGACAATTCGAAAGCGTACTGGTGGAAGCGGTGCGGCGCATCGGTGATGCCCACACGCTCCAGCATTTCGATGGAAATTCGGGCTGCCTCGGGTTGACTGATGGATTTATGCAACAGCAGTTGTTCCACCATCTGGGCGCCGATGGTGATCGCCGGTGCGAAGCTGGCCATGGGTTCCTGAAAGATCATGGAGACGGCTCCCCCTCGGACAACCTGCATTTCCCTCGCTTTCTTGAGCGACAGGACATCCACGGGCCCCTGTTCAAGGTTCAGGGTGATCCGACTATTGGGGTGGTAGACCGCATTATCCGGGTTCAACTGCATGATGGATTTGGCGGTAACGGATTTTCCAGAACCCGACTCACCCACCAACCCCAGTATCTCCCCCGGATTGACCTCGAACGAAACATCCTCCACGGCAAGAATCCGACCTTCATCGGTATCGAATTGAAGGGTCAGGTTGTCAACTTTGAGGAGGGTCATTTGCGCGTTCTGGAATAAGGGTCGGCCGCATCACGCAACCCATCGCCAACGAACACGAAAGCCAGCACGAAGGCGATGAAAAAGATGACGGGAATGAAGTACCACTGATAATTCAGCAAGACATCGGCCTTGGAAACATTCTGCATCAACGTCCCCAATGAATTGACCGGATCCGTGAGCCCAAGTCCGATAAAGCTCAGCGCCGTCTCCGAACGCACCACATACGGAAAGGTGATCATCAAGTCGACGATGATATAGCTGGTGAAGCTCGGCAACAGATGCCTTCGGATAATATGACTTGCAGGCGCCCCGCTGAGCTGTGCCGCAAGGACATATTCCTGGGAACGTTCCGTCAACAGATGGGTTCGTATCCGGCGGGCCAGAGTCGGCCAACCGATCAGACCAAGGATCGTCGCGATGAAGAAAAACCGGGTTTCCGAACTCCATTCATCTGGCATGAATGCCGCCAGCGCCATGAACAATGGAATCGGAGGGACCGTCCGGATGGCATCCGTGATCATCTGCAGCACAGAATCAATCCATCCCCCAAAATACCCGGCAACCCCGCCGATAATCAGGGCGAGGACAAAGGACAGCAGAACCCCGAGCGTGCCGACTGCGAGGGATGTATAGATGGCATGCAAGGTGCGTGAGAAGATATCCTTGCCGGCCCCATCGGTGCCGAAGATATGAATGCCTCCTTGGTCGACGCCAAACAGGTGCTTGTTCGAAGTGAACAGCGTCAGAGCCACATCGAATCCCTCACCTGGCAGGTCCCAGTCGATATCCAGAAGACTGTACCCCCAACCGTCCACGAAAAACTGGAGATATCGCCGTTCATCCCGGTTCTGTGTAATGACCCACCGGAAATTGGTTTCGATGCCCCGATTGCGTTCCGTGGCATAAATGAACGGACGCCAGGAAAATCCATTTTCATCCCAGAATTTTGGCAGTTGGGGCGGGCCATTTTCGTATTCCTTGTCCCGGCCGGAAATGTCCGGCGCATAAGGGGAAAGAAAGGGGGCAAACAATCCGATCAGGATCATGATTGTCAACGACCAAGCCGCCACCATCGAGGTCTTGTTCCCTTTGAATCGGGCCCGGATCAACTGCCCCTGAGAAGCGGTGAAATAGGCTTCCTTCAGCCTTTGCTGATCGAGTTCCTTTTTCTTCCAGAATAGCAGTCGCATGGCAACACCTCAAATCAACCGATCAGACCCTTGCGAATTCTCGGGTCCATCAACGCCAGCAGAACATCCGTCACGAAATTCACAATGACAATACTGGCCGTGAGGAGAAAAATGATCGCTCCGGCCAATTGCTGGTCATTAGAGCGCGCCAGTGCCTCAATCAGCAGGGCACCCGCTTCGGTCAGGGTCAGAATCAAGGCCACTACCGGCAATTCGTTGAAGATTCGATTCAAATCAAACCCCAATGAGTTGATCACGGGTCCCATGGCATGACGGGCCGGATAACGCCACAATAGCCTGCGCCCGTATATTCCACGGGCAGAGGCGGCCGTGACATAAAGCTTCCCGATTTCATCCAGCATCAGTGCCCGTACCGTCTGCATGGCAAAGGCGGTCGCAGACCACCCCAACACGAAGATCGGCAACCATGCGCGGGACATGAAATCCTGAAACTTGGCCAAGGACCACGCAGCATCCCGATATTCCTTGGAGAACAGGCCTGTCAGCGAATCTCCAAACAAAACCGTACTGATCAGCATGATGATCAAGGCCAACAGGAAATTCGGCAGCGCCAGGCCAAGATAGCTGAGAAATCGCAAGGCGTTGTTGGTGACCGGGCTCGGCGAGGAGGCGGAATAGATACCGACAGGAATGGCAATCAGGTAGGCCAGGATCAACGCAGCCAGACAAATCCCCAGACTGATCCAGAACTTGTCGCTCAGCAACTGGTTGATATTCAACCGCAGGATGCAGGAGTCTCCGAACTCCCCTTTGAAGAAGACATTGCCGACCCAGCTGGCCCAACGAATCAGAAAGGGCCGATCCAGGCCCAACCGCCTTTCCTCCGCCTCAATATCCTCCACCGTAATTTGCTGGCCCTGCGTATTCTTGAAGGCAAGATATCGCTCGGCACAGTTGCCGGGGACCATCTCCATCAACGTGAACACGATCAGGGAGACCGATAGCAGCGTGAAAAGCGCCATCAGGGCGCGGTTCAAGGCAAACTGGAGAAACTGACCCATGGTCTGGCTATGTCCCGCCGGCTGGATTCATCTGGCTGTCCCGATGCGAAAAAAGCCAACCAGAATTCGCATTCTGATTGGCTTCCTTCGTTACCGTCTCAACGCCCTACTCGGTCAACCACCACTGAGTCGCCCGATAAGGATAGGTGCGGTAATACTCGTAGGAATGTGTTTTGAAGTCGGTGAAGTTCTTCAGGTTGTTATGGTGATAGATGGGTGCCGGCGCCTGGGCCACACCGATAAAAAGCAGGTTGCCTGTCATGTTTTCCACCATGCGTGCACCAATCTCGTTGAACTCGTCCGAGCCCGTGGTAGCGGACTGGAAGGCGTTGACATCGTCAATCAACTGCTTCACGTAGTCCGGTGGTTCAACCCCCTGTGCACCGTTGGAGTCCACCCACTCCGCCCACAACATGCCGTTACGCACCCCGAAATAATTTTCAAAGGGTGGTACCCACAACTCGTTGTTGCCCAACACAATGGCTAGGGGCTGACTCTTGCGCCACATCGTCACATCCAGTTGGTTGGCGGATTGCGCCGAACGGAATTCATCCGGTGTGACTTCCTTGACCGTCGTCTGGATGCCGACATCCGACCAATATTGCCCCACCATCTCGACCAACTGTCCGGCCACGCCCTGGGTGGAGAACTGAAGGTTCAAAACCAGCTTGTCGCCATTGGGCAATTCACGGAATCCGTCACCATCGGTATCGTTCATACCGACCGCATCCAGCAATTGCCGGGCCGCATCCGGATCATATTCCGTCTTGTAGCTTTCCCACTTGGCATCGACGAACTCGGGGGTCGGTGAGAATCCGATATACTGCTTGGCCTGTCCCTGACCGAAGTTGACGACGGCATTGATTTCTTCTCGGTTCAGGGCAATGGACATGGCCTCTCGAAAGCGCAAGTCCCCGAATACCTTTCGTTTCTCCAGGTCCGCCGAGGTCACGTTAAAGCCGAAAGAAGGCAAGGTGATTTCCGGACGGAGTTGGATCTTGTAATTGCCCTTCTCCTGGTTTTCCAGCAAGATGGGAGCTGAAGGCAGCTGGAGGGACTGGGCCTTGTAATCCACCTCCCCATTGACCAACTTCAGGATACGGACTTCATTGTCGTTGATATACACCTCGTCCTGCTCATTGATGTAGGGCAACTGATTGCCCTGGGTGTCCACGATGTGAAAATAGGGGTTGGCGACCAGGTGACGCCCTTCCGTTGTATCACTGACGTAGATATGACTTTCCAGTGTGGGCATCGTATCGGCCGGTAGGTTGCCAACCCGATCAGGCGCATTCAGCATGGGGGTGGGCGTGTCGGTCCAGTCGGAATTGCCGAAATAGGCCAGGATCACTGCCAAGCCATTTTCAAACCCCGCTTCCTGGGCGAGTTTATCGGCGTCCGGATTGATGTCCGGGTGATACCGGCCCAGGAAATGCTTGGGTTGAAAGCCTTGGGCAAAGGAAGTGGCGAAATGCGCCAACAGGCCCGGCTTGGGAGCCGGCAGGTTGAAGCGGACGGTCTGGGGATCCAGCACATCTACCGTCATCGGCTGGCCAGACACCAACACATAGTCCTTCGGTTTCTCGATCACCTTGGAGTCCAAGGCCAGATTGTCATACCAGAACTTGACATCCTCGGCGGTAAATGGCGCCCCGTCGGACCACTTGTGCCCTTTGCGCAGGAAAAATGTCAGTTGGGTATAGTCCTCATTCCACTCCCAGTCCCTGGCAATGTTGGGGACGATGGTCTGGAGGTCATCCAGATACCGCACCAGATTGACGTGGCGGACAGACAGGAAGTCGGAGGTGCCGGCTTCAGTGGCATTCGACAAGACATCCAGCGTACCACCATATTGCCCAATGGAGTCGTAAGGCGCATAGATCAATGGCTCTGCCGGCAGCCGTTCGGCCAACGGCGGTAAATCCGGGTTGCCCCGGATGCGGGCATTCAAGGTGCCGATGTCCGGATTTTCGCTGAATGTCAGTTGACATCCGGCGAGTGATTCGAACTCAACGAGCTCATATTGCTGGGGATATTTTCCAGCCCCAACGCCTTTGGCGTCCGCTACGGTGACCGCGGGGCAGTTGGCCTGAAGGGAACCTGCATAAAGGCCCATCAGTGCCATGAAGATGATTTGCTTTTTCATGTGCTGTCCTCATCAGTGTTTGTCAAGGGTGAAGGTGTGCCCGGGAGGGATAAACTACGCTCCGATTGCTTCATGAATATGACTGTTTTTATGACGGACACCAATCCCGGTACCGAAGCATCCATTGGTGCCGAAGCATCCATTGTCATAATTGTCAGGCACATTGTCAATATAAATTCAGTGAGGTCGTTTCAGGACCGCATGCGCCGCGCTGCCGGGTCGTACATCGGCCGCAGGCTCGCCTTGGCCGGCACCTGCCGACCACCCACCTCAATGGTGAATGTGCCCGAAGACAGGTAGTCCTCAGTGACCCCGTCGGGCTCATACACATAGCCGAGACCAACAGAACCGCCCAGGGTGTGCCCATAGTTTCCAGATGTCAGGTATCCCACTCGGCGACCATTCATCAAAATCGGTTCATGGTGATAAAGCATCACGTCGGGGTCCTGCAACAGAAATTGTACCAGACGCTTGCCCATCCAGTTGCCGGTCTCACGCTGTCTGAAGACCGCTTCGTGCCCGATAAACGGTACCGGCTTGTCCATATGGCAGACGAATCCCAACCCACATTCCAGTGGGGTATCCTCGTCGCCGATATCATGACCCAGGTGGACAAATTTCTTTTCGATACGACAGGAGTCCAAGGCATGCATGCCCGCCAGTTTCAGTCCATGCGATTCACCATGGCGCCACAGCCAATCGAAACCATGTCGTGCCATGTCCACCGGCAGGTAAATTTCCCAACCGAGTTCACCCACATAAGACACTCGGGCAGCTCGACCCACCGATGAGCCGACCTCGACGGTATCGACTTTGCCAAACGGGAAATTTTCCGTCGAGAAATCATGGATAATGGCGTCGCTGAGCAGGGCGCGACTTCCGGGCCCCATGATCCCGAAGACAGCCCAGGCATTGGTGACATCATTGACCATACAGTGGGCATCGTCCGGAACATGCCGCTGAAGCCAGCTCATGTCCTTGCCCGACATCGCCGCCCCACTCACCACAAAATATGAATCTTCGGTCAGACGGGTCACGGTCAGATCCGCTTCAATCCCGCCACGCGCGTTAAGCCAGTGAGTATAGGTCATGCGACCGGGAGGCACGTCGATATCCGCCGTGCAAATGCGCTGCAATACCCGGCAACTATCACGTCCCTGCACGAGGTATTTGGCAAAACTGCTCTGATCAAACAACACCACGCCTTCCCGCGCCGCATGGTGTTCCGACGCCGAGTATTCGAACCAATTTTGCCTTCCGAAGCTGTATTCATACCGGGGCTCGACGCCTTCAGGCGCAAACCAGTTCGGACGTTCCCACCCAGCTGACTCGCCGAAGCAGGCGCGATGAGCCACGAGACGCTCATGCACCGGAGAATGACGGACATCTCGGGCCGTCACCATCTGGCGATAGGGGTAGTGATGGTCGTACAGCAACCCCAGGGTTTCCGTGACCCGCGTCTGAATATAGTGCTGGGTTCCCTGAAACCGATGCATCCGCCGAATGTCGTTGCTCCAAAGGTCCAGCGTCGGATAACCCTCGACGACCCACTCCGCCAGCGCCTTGCCGAGGCCTCCGGCACTCTGAATACCGATGGAATTGAGTCCGGCTGCCACAAAATAGTTTTTCACCTCGGGAGCCTCCCCGATATGAAACTGATCATCCGGAGTGAAACTCTCAGGACCACAAAAAAACTTGCGCCAACCGGTTTCCTGCAACATCGGCACCCGCTCCATGGCATCTTCCAAAACCGGCATGAACTGTTCCTCCATATGACCCTCCAGTTCATCGAAACTGAAGTCCTGCGGAATGCCATGCTGTCCCCAGGCCATCGCCTTTCTCTCAAACGCCCCGACCAACAGACTGCCCGCATCGGGCTTGTAATAGGCACACCGATCATGATCACGCATCACCGGCAGATTGTCCGGCAGGTCGGGCAATTTCTCGGTCACTGCATAGTAGTGTTCACAAGCATGCAACGGAATGTTGACTCCGGATTTCTGGGCCAGGTGGCGGGCCCACAGTCCGGCACAGTTCACGATGAAATCCGTCTGGATGTCCCCATGGTCTGTGATCACCCCGACCACCCGCCCATTTCGGACCAACACCTCCCGAACGGTGACTCCTTCGATGCATTGTGCGCCCCGCCCTCTTGCCCCCTTGACAAACGCCATGGTGACATCAACAGGACTGGCATAGCCGTCATGGGGTACCCAAGTACCGCCCAGCAGATCATCTGTTTTCAGCAACGGATAGCAATTGGCCACCTCTGATGGGGTCAGGACCTCCACTTGAGCCACACCAAACGCATTGTTCATCGAAGCCACGCGCTTCAGTTCTTCAAAGCGGGGGGCGCTGTGCGCGATGGAAAGAGAACCGACTTGCCGAAACCCGGTGGACTGTCCAGTTTCCTCTTCCAGCCGCCTCAAGATGGACATGGAGTATTCAGCCAGCTTGGCGTGATTTTCATTGGCCCGCAGGGTCCCGATGAGTCCGGCCGCGTGCCAAGTGGTACCACAGCTGAACTCGCTTCGCTCCAGTTGCACCACGTCGCTCCAGCCCATTTGGGCCAAGTGATACGTCACACTGGAGCCAATCACACCACCCCCGATCACGACGGCGCTGGCTTGGGAAGGCAATTTCACGGACATAGGGGAATCCTCAAGGAGTATTGCTGTGTTCTGAAATCCCGTACTCATTCCCATTCTAGGTCAGCCAACCCAAGACCGGAAGTGGGATTTGCGAAGCAGGAGCATCCAGACACGACATGGTCCGAATGGTCATCGTGCTGGCCCAACCGATTACACGTCAGACCTGCCCCAGGGACCCTTCACAGCCCAGGCAATTCAGGGCGTATCGCACGGCGGTGAGTGCCCTGCGCATATCTCCCTCATGCAGACGACCGATGCAGCCGATGCGGAAGCTGTCCAACACGGTGAGTTTTCCCGGATAAATCACAAAGCCCTGTGTCCGCATCAGATCATAGAAATGCGCGAATACGAACTTTTCATCCGTTGGCATGTGAAATGTGACAATGTTGGGTGCCTGGAGCGCATCCGGCAACAGGGTCCTGAAGCCCATGGCTCGCATCCCCTCCACGAGTACCGTACAGTTGGAACGGTAGCGTGCACCTCGTCCGTTCACACCCCCTTCTCGATCGAGTTCATCCAGTGCCTGGTGAAGGGCCAGAATGACGTGCGTGGGAGGGGTGAATCGCCATTGCTGATTGGTTTGCATGGCTTGCCACTGGTCATAAAGATCCAGGCTTAGGGACGGACAATTTCCCATCGTGTTGATGAGCGCTTCCTGTCTTGCAAGGCAAAACCCCACACCAGGAACTCCTTCGAGACACTTATTACTGGAAGCACACAATGCGTCAAATGGGATTTGACTGGCATCCACAGGGACAGCGCCCAAGGCACTCATCGAGTCCACCAGCAGTCCCCGGCCATGTCTTGCCACCACTTCGGCAATTTCATCCAGTGGATTCAGGATGCCGGATGTAGTTTCTGAATGCACCACAGCGACATGAGTCAATGTGGAATCCTTTTTCAGAGCCAGGTCGACTTCTCTGGGAGCCACCGGCTCGTTCTCCGCGAACTCAATGACGGTGTGCAATCGACCATGGTATTGACATATTTTTTCCATCCGCTTCCCGTAGGCCCCATTGCTGCATATCAGCAGCTTGCCATTTCTGGGCACAAAGCATCCCAGCATGGCTTCCACCACATAAGTACCACTTCCCTGCAGGGGCACGGCGACATGGGTACTCTTCCCATTCACGATCTGTAACAGTCTTTCCAGTATCTCCTGATTCAGTTTCAGAAACTCATGATCCCTGGAGCCATAGTCATGCAACATGGCCCGCTTAACCGAAAGGGATGTGGTCAGCGGTCCCGGAGTCAGCAAAAGTGGGTCGCCCGTTTCAGAAAGTGATGGTTTGGGTTGGATCACTGACAGTTGCCTAGGCGCTCAAAAAAGGAATTGTGCTTATTGAAAGGATAGAGAAAGTCCAGCCTGATCCAAAGAGATCATTCCCCCGCGATTCGGTTTCACCATTATCAATGCCCCATGCCACTCTGAAGTGCAACGCTTAGCCCCGTCGCCTGATCGCTTGAGATAGAGCAGATGGCAGCGGGCCAGAGGATGGCAGACCCTCTCAGTTTCGCAACAACTGGAGAACTATCATGCCGACTGGCGACCACCCCCCTGACCGACTCGGAATGATCACCCATTTTCGCGCTCAAGTCCACTGGCCGACCCCAGCGACCGATGGCCGCGCATCTCGGACGGGAGGTCAGCCCGATTTCCCGAGAGCTGAGGCGCCATCACGGGCAGCGGGGGGATCGTCACCAGCCCGCCCAGGGGAAGGCGACATCCCGGCGGCGGGCCGCCTCGGCTGTGGCTTGGAAGATAACGCCCGAGCGCTGGGCGTTGGCGGAGGAGTGGTGGCGGGCAGGCTGGAGCCCGGAGCCCATCGCGGGACGGTTTCAGCAACCAAGGGAATTGATGGCAGGGAAGGAGTGGATCGACCAATCTATCCGGGCGGTGGCCGACCGGATCAATCAACTCATTTCAGCCCCTGGGATGGCTGAATGGTCCGGTTGCCGCCGAGTTCCCTTCCTTCGGGCGACGCCCTCATTCCGGGAGCGCAGCGAGTGTTGCACTTCGGAGTGGAAATCAGGCTTCCCAATAAGGCAGGCCGAAAACATCCCCGAAAATTGGGGGACGCCAAATCGATGATACGGACGCCATTTCAACAGGATATCAAAACCCTAACGGTGGATTTGGTGCTTTTATTGGGTTAGGGCCGACCGGTAAGGCAGGGATGCCCCGATCACCTTGCAAATCTGACTGGCATGACGTATATTCAAAATGAATACTGGGCAAGTTTCAGGACTGCATCCATGGCAAATACATCAATGACTCTAGGCCCCCATTGGGAGGGTTTTATCAAAGAACAGCTGGAATCGGGCCGCTACAGTAGTGCTTCTGAGGTCGTTCGGGCAGGCCTTCGGGAACTTGAAGTGCGCTCTGAGAAAATTGCAGGCTTGAAAGACGCTCTGCAGCCTGGACTAGAGGCATCCGAGCGCGGCGAATTTGCCGAAGGCTTGACGGCCCAGGAAGTCATTGACGGAGCCGTTTTTCGCAATCAGTCCGCATCGTGAGCGGCACCTACAAGATTACTTATTCGGCATCCGACCATCTCAACGAAATCGCAGATTACACTTTAGCGGGATGGGGACCGCAGCAAATGGCGGTCTACATCAACGCGCTTTTCGACGGGTTCCAATGGCTCGCGGATAATCCAGAGCTTGGCAAATTCAGGCCCGAGCTCGCGCCCGAATTGCGGAGCTATAGAGAGGGGTCACATGTCGTTTTCTACCTCTCGTATACCAATCGGATTGATATCATCGGTGTCCTGCATCAATCACGCGACATTGAGCGATACTTTGTCGGATCAATTCAGCCCCCACTTCAGAGTGGCACGGGGGAGGCATAAAGACACCGATGCCACTACTGGCTCCTTCGGGACCGTCATCGTCCCGTTGACGTGAAATGTTCGTGGAGGACTTGGCGGACCGCCTGACCCTTGACAATCACGTTGAACCGCACATGGGAGACATCTCCATGATCTCCGCCGCGAACCACGCCTTCCATCAGGTTGCAGTCCAAGGCCAGATACGGCGGCCCCCTTGAGCCAGTGCACCTCCCAGATCCAGTTCAGAAAACCGAAGCTGATAGTGATCACATTGTACACGCGATTGATTGAATTGAATTGGATTGGCTCATGATGTCTTCCTCGTGATGAAAAAAGCATGAGGTGATGAGCGGCCCGCACAGGAATGCTTCCCCGGGCGGGTGATTTTTTTGCGATACATGGGATGCCGCCTGCTGCCAATGCAAGTCAGAATCGCTATAATGCATTGTCACTTTTGATAGCCTTCAAGTTGCATGCCTGTCGCTTCCCAAATGATCACGGTAAATGGTCGAAACTACCTCTGGCCTGAAAAGCCCGTGGTTGTGGTGTGCATAGACGGTTCCGAACCCGCGTACATTGAAGAGGCGGTCCGTGCCGGAGTCATGCCGTGGACGAAAAAGATGCTGGAAGACCGCGGTGCTGACCTGCGATGTGACTGCGTGATTCCGAGTTTTACCAACCCCAATAACCTGTCCATCGTGACCGGAGTGGAGCCCTCTTTCCACGGTATCTGCGGAAACTACTACTACGACCGAGACCGTGACTCGGAAGTGATGATGAATGACCCCTCCTTACTGCGCACCCCAACCATCTTTGAGGCATTTCAAAATGCCGGTGCGAGGGTGGTCATCATCACTGCCAAGGACAAACTGCGCCGACTATTGGGTCACCGACTTCAAATGGGGACGAACGAAGCCATCTGCTTTTCCTCGGAAAAAGCCGCTCTGGTGACACTGGAAGAAAACGGCATCGAGAATGTGTTGGACAGGGTGGGGATGGCCGCACCTTCTGTCTACAGTGCCGAGCTCTCCGAATTGATCTTTGCCGCTGGGGTTCAGCTGATGAAAACGTTGCGGCCGACGATCATGTACCTGTCCACGACGGACTACATCCAACATAAATACCCCCCGGGTAGCGAAGGGGCCAATTCGTTCTATGCCATGATGGATCGATACTGGAAAGATCTGGATGCCTTGGACACGGTGATCGGAATGACTGCAGACCACGGGATGAATGCCAAGCACGATACCGACGGCCGGCCGAATGTGATCTATCTGCAGCAGCGGCTGGATCGGTGGATTGGAACCGGAAAAAGTCGGGTCATCCTGCCCATCACCGACCCCTATGTTGTTCATCATGGTGCTCTCGGATCCTTTGCCACCGTCTACCTTGATCAGGAAGTCGACCAAGATGCCCTTATCGGAAGACTGCAAGAGCTTGAGGGGATCGAACTGGTTTATGGTAATGCGGAAGGTTGTCGAAAATTCGGACTCGACCCGACCCGCCTAGGGGACATTATCCTCGTGTCATCCAAACATTCCGTGATCGGCACCCGAGAGGATCAACATGACCTGTCTGGACTGGATGTGCCGCTTCGTTCCCATGGGGGCCTCAGTGAACAAACCGTCCCCCTCCTGGTCAATCGGCCGGTCACGATCCCCCCCGATGCGCCCCGGCTGCGGAATTTTGATGTGTTTGACGTCGTATTGAACCGTCTCCATGGATGAGGCCGACTCTCCAATGACCCCTTTCGTGCGCCATGAAAAAATGCGGATCGCCGGTGATAAAGTCGATGGCGACACCGGCCAAGTCGTGGAAGTGGTCAACCCCTATACCCAAAGGGTCATCGGCACTGTCCCCAGAGCCAGTCGATCCCAGGTGGCCGAGGCCTTCCGGATTGCTGCTTCCTATCAACCCAAGTTGAGTCGCTATGAACGTCAGCAGATCCTGTCCAAAACCGCGGAGGCTCTGGCCACTCGCAAAGAGGACATATCGGACCTGATCACGATGGAAAGTGGACTCAGCAAGAAAGACAGTCTTTATGAGGTGGTGCGTGCATTTGATGTGTTCAGTCTGACCGGGCAGCTGTCTATTCATGACGATGGCCGAATCTTTTCCTGTGACCTCACCCCCCACGGCAAGAAGCGGAAAATTTTCACCCAAAGAGAACCCCTGAGAGCAATTTCTGCCATCACACCATTCAATCACCCGCTGAATATGGTCGCGCATAAAGTCGCACCAGCCATTGCCACCGGGAATTGCATGGTCTGCAAGCCGTCAGAGCTGACCCCCCTGACCGCGCTGTTGCTGGCGGATATATTGTATGAAGTCGGCTTACCTCCGGAAATGTTGTCAATGGTCACGGGGCTGTCGGAAGAGGTGGGAGAGGAAATGATCACCAACTCTCATATCGATTTGATCACTTTCACCGGCAGTGTACCGGTGGGCAAGCATATTGCTCAAACGACAGGATACCGACGCACAGTGCTGGAGCTCGGGGGTAATTCTCCACTCATCGTCATGGAGGATGCGGACCTTGCCCAAGCGGCAGAGCTCGCGGTCGCCGGCGGCACTCGGAATTCCGGTCAACGCTGCACCGCCGTCAAGCGGGTACTTTGCATCGATTCCATTGCGGATAGTTTTGCCCGGCTGGTCACAGAGGCCGCCGCAAAACTCACCTATGGTGACCCCATGAATCGCCAGACCGATGTGGGGACTGTCATCCATGAAACGTCGGCCCGCCTGATCCAGGATCGTGTCGATGGGGCCATTGGGTGTGGTGCCCAACTACTTTACGGCCATGACCGTCAGGGCGCATTGTATTCCCCCACCGTGCTTGATCATGTGCCGGCAGACTGTACGCTAGTGGTGGAAGAAACCTTCGGGCCGCCCATTCCCATTATTCGGGTACGTAATATTGACCACGCAATCGAAGTCGCGAACTCCACCGCCTTCGGTCTGTCTGCTGGAGTCTGCACCAACCAACTGGGCTACATCAACCAATTCATCCATCAATTGCACACCGGCACGGTAAACATCTGGGAAGTGCCGGGATATCGGACCGAAATGTCGCCTTTCGGTGGCATCAAGGATTCCGGACTAGGGTACAAGGAAGGAATCATTGAGGCAATGAACAGCTATACCAACCTTAAGACATACTCACTCCCTTGGGGATAAACTGAAGAGGGACTGCAAGGCCATCTGATCATGACCCAGTTGGAACTTCCAGTCGGCAATGCGTCTTTTCGCAGCCTGCGGGAGTGGAACTTCTATTATGTAGACAAGACCCCGCATCTGTGGCGTCTGGCTCAACGGCCCGGGTGCTACTTCCTGTCCCGCCCGCGCCGCTTCGGCAAGACCCTGCTGATCTCCACCCTGCAGGCCCTGTTCGAGGGCCACGAGCCGCTGTTCCGGGGCCTGCATATCCATGATCGTTGGGACTGGCAGACGACCTACCCCGTGGTGCGACTCAGCTTTGGCGGAACATTCCGTGGACCAGACGAACTGGACAAGGATATTCTCCGCCAGTTGCACGGCATCGAACGCCGTCACCAACTGACGCCCGACATCGAATCCGACACCGGCCCGACCCGCCTTCGAAGCCTGATCGATCGGCTGCAGCTGACCACCGGCCAGCAAGTGGTGGTGCTGGTGGACGAATACGACAAGCCGATCCTGGATGTGCTGGAGGACTCCGAGCGGGCCGAGGTCCATCGCGATCGCCTGCAGGGACTGTACGGCATCCTCAAGGACTGTGCCGAGTGGCTGCGCTTCGTCTTCGTCACCGGCATCAGCATGTATTCGAAGGTGAGTCTATTCTCGGGATTCAACAATCTCAATGACCTCAGTCTGATGCCCCGTTATGCCACGATCTGTGGCTATACCGAGACTGATCTCGACACGGTGTTCGCCCCGGAACTCGAGGGCGTGTCCGATACCGAGCGAACCCAGATTCGCCACTGGTACAACGGCTACCGTTGGCGCGGTGAGACGACAGTCTACAACCCATTCGACATCCTGCTGTATTTCCAGAACCGGGAGTTCCGTCCCTACTGGTACCAGACTGGCACCCCCCGCTATCTGTACCACCGACTGGCTCAGGGCATGATCCCCACCTTGGACCTGTCCCAAATGAAACTGCCCCACCGGGCGCTGTCTCATTTCGAATCCGACCGGATCGATGTGCATGCCCTGCTGTTCCAATGCGGCTATCTGACGATCGTGAAAGAAGCGACCCGAGGCTCTCGCCTTGTCTACACCCTGGACTATCCCAATCACGAGGTCCGACTGGCCCTGCATGAGGAACTGCTGGCGGCGGTGTGTGGGGAAGGCTCGGAACCGGGCTGGCAGTGGGTCAAACAGTTGGAGGCGCACGATTTCGACGGGTTTACCCAAGAACTGAAAGCCCTCTTTGCCGGAATTCCCTACCAGTGGCAGGAGCGTGCCTCGCCCCCCCATGAGGGATTCTATGCCGCGATCCTGTATGCGGGCTTGTTTACCCTGGATCTGGACATCCGGGTGGAAGAGTCCACACGTCACGGACGATCAGACCTGGTGCTGATCCGTCCGGGCCACGTATTCGTGCTCGAATGCAAGGTCGCGCCGAACGAGGCGGCCGTGGACAGACAACTGGAAGCGGCGATGCAACAGATGCGGGAGAGAGGCTATGCGGACAAGTACCGGTCGCCGGGACAGAAGATTCATCTGCTGGCGCTGGTGTTTGATCGGGAGCAGCGCCAGTTGGCGGCTCTGCGGGCGGAGCGAACCTGAAGTCGGGGTCAGGCCGCGTCTCGAAAACCATGATGGCATTGGAGTCGCCGTCGGTCCCGTATCATACGGCTTCCAGCCAATCACCCAAACTGCCCTCACTCACTCGGCATATTGCCATAACATTGCCACAATATGTCGACGATGAAGAAACTAAACTGACGACTCATTGATTTTCCATGATCAATTGGAGAGGAAGCTTGTGTTGGTCGATGCACTTGGACCACTCGAAAAATTTACCGGCAAGCCTGAGATGACTCAAAACCTGTTGAAGGATTGTGATGTCTCCATCGCATGCAAGGCAAGCATCGGTATTGATGCGGTCAATGTGCCTCTGGAGGATATTATCGAACCGACGGTTACTGACCAGTTCTCGGCAAGGGACGAAGTTGACAAGAATGACCGATCCCAATTGTCTGATCCCTGCTATGGGTTTTGCTACCCATCCAGAGTCCGGCACCCAGGCCGATCAGCCCACCCGCAACCGTGTTGGCCTGGTCTGGTGTTTCAATCTCAGGCAACATGGTGGTCTCGTGGTCATGGTCCATTCACCAGCACCCACAACCTCTCAACAGACATCTACCCACTGGCCAGGCCGTGGTCTTGTGTTTCACGTGACGGTGAGGCGAGTGATGTTGTAAGATGATCCTGTGTACCGATACACTACCGCCCGGACGAATTCCTCATCTGCCAGAAAAAATCAGCCATGAGCCTTCCAGACCCTTCTTTGACACTGCCTTCTGATACTGATCCTGATCCTGATACCGACACCGCACAATGTGATGGGCAGGCGGTGATCAGCCGCAAGGTGAAAATTCTCGGTGATATCAGTGGTCAGGAAGATCTTCTGATCTACGGGACTGTGGAAGGAAACATTGAATTTCGCGAGAACAATGTCATCATTGGCCAAGGTGGTAAGGCCCATGCCGACATCAGTGCAAAAACCATCCTGGTCGAAGGAGAAGTCAAGGGAGAACTCCGTGGCGGTGAACAGGTCACTATCAAACCTTCTGGAGATGTCATCGGGGATATCAAGGCTCCTCGTGTCATCCTGAATGACGGCTGCAAGTTCAGAGGGATGATTGACATGGAAAGCAAATCCCATCCGCAGGGGGAACTGAAAAAATCTCCCGTGGACACCCAGGCCAAATCCCTCCCGACTCGCACACTGGGGAGTCTCCACCCTCAAACGATCCCGCCCCGTCACAAGCGCTAGCAGATCGAACCCACTTGCTTGATATGATCACCAGGTCAATCCCTTATGAGTATTGAAGAAGGCCAGTTGGCACCAGAATTTACCCTCAATGACCAGCATGGCAACCGCGTGTCACTGTCGGATTTTCGGGGGCGGACTGTGATTTTGTACTTTTATCCTAAAGATGACACGCCAGGGTGCACGAAAGAGGCCTGCGGGTTTCGTGACAACATTCGGCAGTTTGATGACCTGGAGGCCACCATTCTGGGCGTGTCCTCGGATACCGCAGACTCACATATCCGGTTCATCGAAAAATTCCAGCTTCCCTTTACTCTTTTGTCAGATCCGGACCGGACAGTCATGGAGCAGTATGGGGCTTGGGGCGAAAAAGTGATGTACGGTAAAAGAATGATCGGGGTCATCCGTTCCACGACCATCATCGGCCCCGACGGCAAGGTGTTGAAGCACTGGAAAAAAGTGTCCAAGGCGGCCGATCATCCTGACAAGGTCCTTCAATTTCTGCAAGGGTCAGCAAACTGACAGGGCAAAGAACGGGATGGGGTTGGGGCTAACTCGCCTCCACGACGCTTTCCACTTCCCGGGCAATCAATCTGACCAGCCGGTCCACCTGCAGGGCATCGCCGCCTTCAATCATCACCCGTAACAGCGGTTCCGTCCCCGAAGGATGGAGCACAACACGGCCATGACGACCGAGTTCGGCTTGGGCAGTGTGCACGGACGCCTGGATGCCGGCGTTCCTGACCAACCGGTGGACATCGACATCTTCCACCGGCACATTGATGATCTGCTGCGGGTAGACCGGCATACCGGATACCAGTTCGGACAAGGTGTTTCCGGTTTCCCGCATCACCTGAAGCACCTCCAAAGCACTGACAATGCCATCCCCCGTGGTGCTCTTGTCGAGACAGAGGATATGGCCTGACGTTTCCCCCCCCAGCCACCAGCCATGCTGGGTCAAGGTTTCTTGCACGTAACGGTCCCCAACCTTCGTTCGTCGAAAGGGAATATCGAGCTTTGCCAAGGCTTCCTGGAGACCGAGATTGGTCATCAGTGTGCCGACCACTCCCCCACCCAGGATACCCTTCCTTTGCCGGTGCGCCGCCAAAAGATACAGGATCTGATCTCCATTGACCACACTACCGGTCTCGTCCACCAGGAGCACACGATCACCATCCCCATCCAGAGCCATACCCACCTGTGCATCGTGCTCCAGCACACTTTCCCGGACTGTTTCGAGATGGGTGGAGCCGCAACCGGCATTGATATTCAATCCGTCCGGCTGGTCACCGATGACGACCACATCCGCCCCAAGTTGCCGCAACACTTGGGGAGCGACTTGATAACAGGCACCATGAGCGCAATCCAGCACCATCTTCAGATCCAGCGGGATGAGTGCTCGTGGAAAGGTGCTCAGGCAATGTTGGACATACTGTTCTCTCGCCTCGGGAAATCGTTCGACTCTGCCCAGGCACTCAGAATCCACACAGATGATGTCTTCCCGCATGGCCGCATCAATTGCAGCGAGCATGTCATCGTCCAGTTTGGTCCCTTGGCCTGAAAATAGCTTGATTCCATTGTCTGGATAGAGATTGTGCGATGCACTGATCACCACACCAGCACAAGCACTTGTCGAGCGGGTCAAATAAGCGATGCCTGCCGTAGGCAAGGTGCCTAACAAGGCGACATGCAGTCCCATGGCAGAAAGGCCTGCCTTCAGAGCAGCTTCCAGCATATCACCCGATATCCGCGTGTCCTTGCCGATAAGCACCCTGTCATTCTGCCCGATATCCCTAAGAACCCGACCGACCGCCCAGCCCAGTTTCATCACAGTCCATGGAGTAATGGGCTCACGGCCCACGGGACCTCGGACCCCGTCGGTGCCGAAGAGGGATTCCGCCACCGACCAACGCGACTAGGTGGTTTCGTTGGGATTCGGCAGATCGAAATCGGATTCCGAAAGAGCTGACGCTGATTCGTCTCCCTGAGACTGTGTACCCGTACCCTGGTCGGAAGGGGATGACCCCTCCTTGTCCGTCTCGTCCGGTGAACGGGGCTCCTGGCCTTCCATGATCGATTCGATCTGGTCCGACTCCAGAGTCTCCCATTCCAGCAGCTTGCGGGTCATCAGTTCAAGCTTTTCCCGATTGTCTTCGATGATCTGACGGGCACGGGCATATTGCTCTGAGATGATCCGCGTAATTTCTTGTTCCACTTTTTCTGCCGTTTCCTGACTCAAGCCGCCAGTCGGTCGGCCATACATATCGGTGCTCTCCCGATTGTAGATCCGAGGCCCCAGCAGTTCGCTCATTCCCCATTCCGTGACCATGGACTGAGCCGTCCGAGTGGCCATTTGCATATCCCCGGCGGCCCCACTGGTCACCTGTTTCATGAAGATTTCTTCCGCGATCCGCCCCCCCATGGACACTGCGATTTGGGCCAGTAACTTTTCTTTCTCCTGGCTGAGTTCGTCGACCTCAGGTAGAAATTGAGTCGTTCCCAACGCTCGCCCCCTAGGGATGATCGTGACTTTGAGAATGGGGTCGACAAGTTCCCGCAGCACCCAACCCACCACGGTGTGTCCTGACTCATGGTAGGCGGTGTTGGTCAGATCTTCCTTGCTCATCACCATGGACTTGCGCTCGGAGCCCATCATAATCTTGTCCCGAGCCGCCCAGAACTCGTCCACTCCCACCAGTTTCTTGGTCAGTCTCGCACTCAACAACGCCGCTTCATTCACGAGATTGGCAATTTGCGCTCCCGAAAAGCCCGGTGTTCCCCGGGCGATATCACGGGGTACCACGTCCTGGGAGACCGGCACCTTGCGCATATGAACCTTGAGGATGGCCTCACGACCTCGGATATCAGGCAGGGGGACATGCACCTGGCGGTCGAAACGTCCTGGCCGCAACAGGGCGGTATCCAGCACATCCGGACGGTTGGTCGCCGCAATCACGATCACCCCTTCATTCTCTTCGAAGCCGTCCATTTCAACCAGCAGTTGATTCAGGGTCTGCTCGCGTTCATCGTTCCCACCACCGAATCCCGCTCCTCGATGACGACCCACCGCATCGATTTCATCAATGAAAATGATGCAAGGAGAATTCTTCTTTGCCTGGTCGAACATGTCCCGCACCCGGGATGCCCCGACCCCCACGAACATCTCCACGAAGTCCGAACCCGAAATGGTGAAGTAAGGCACCTTGGCTTCTCCGGCGATGGCCTTGGCCAGCAGGGTTTTGCCAGTCCCCGGACTTCCCGTCATCAACACTCCACGAGGAATCCGACCCCCCAGCTTGTGAAAGCGGGATGGATCACGCAAGAATTCCACCAGTTCTCCCACATCTTCCTTGGCTTCATCCACCCCCGCCACATCCTCAAACGTAATGTGGTTCTTGTCTTCGGTCAGCATCTTGGCCTTGCTCTTGCCGAAACTGAGCGCCCCCCCGCGACCGCCGCCCTGCATCTGTCTCATGAAGAAAATCCAGACGCCAATCAAAAGCAGAATGGGAAACGAACTGATCAGCAGACTCATCAACAGCGAGGTGCCCTCCTCCTGCTTGGCCCGAATCCGGACACCATTGGAGTACAGGTCATCAATCAGCTTGGGATCGTTGGGAGCATAGGTGATGAATGTCCGGTTGTTGTTGGTTTCCCCGGTGATCGTATCACCCGAGATTTCCACAGCGGCGATATTCCCTTTCTTCACTTCGCCCAAGAAGGTCGAATAGTCCATCTCTCCACCACGATTCTCCTTGGGAGAGGTGAAGTTATCGAAAACAGACATCAACACCATGGCAATGACCAACCACAGCAGGATGTTCTTGGTTAAATTGGACACGTTGGATACTCCGGTAAATGTAAACCCCTGGTCCCACTGACCTTGTCAATCATACCATGTTCCTGATTGAGGCGCGGTTTCATGATCAAGGGGGATGGAGACATCTGTCTGTTCAACAGGCGACTGGGTTGTCTTCAGAGACAACCCCACGATAACCCCGTCCCAACAGATAGAACTCCCGCGATTTGGCACGGGAAGCATCCGGCTTGATGGTGTGTATCTGCTCAAATCGGAGTTTCATCCAGCCTCTGCCATCATTCGCCATTTCACCCTCAAAAAGCTTGATCAGCAACGCGCCACCATGGCACAGATAACGATCACAGAAACCCCAAACGGAAGACAGGATTCTTCCCATGTTGGCTTCGTCTGATGATCGGATACCCGTAATATTGGGGGCCATGTCGGACAATACAAGATCCGCCGTCGGTTGGCCGAGACCGGCCATCACTTCCTCACAGGCTTCCGGATGGTGGATATCGCCTTGCACGAAATACACGCCAGGAAGCGATTCCATGGGCAGAAGGTCCATAGCCACAATCTGGCCCAAAGACGTCACCCGACTGACAGCATACTGACTCCATCCACCGGGGGAGCTACCCAGGTCTACGACGTGACTGGCCGAACGGATGAGTTGATATTGGCGGTCAATTTGAGCCAGTTTGAAATACGACCGGGCCCTGACGCCTTGAAGTGCCGCCCGACGGACATAGCTGTCCTTTTGCTGACGTCGGACCCAGCTTCGGGTTTTGCGTCGCTTGCGACCGACACTCACGATGCCAAGCTGCAGCGACCCGGCTCAGACAAAGTGGGGGCCGAAGCCATTCCCAGCGCATGGAAAAGGCTGACGCTCAGCAAGCCCCTTCGTCCAACGGAATGTTCCTGACAGCCGTCACCCACCCTGGCCCTTGGTGCCAGTGGTCTCCCCCCATGAATGGTGGATCATCTGGAACAATGTCTTTACCCATGATCGTATCCATCATTCAGTCACTCACAAGAGTCGAACCGGAAAGACAGCCCGGTCCGAATCGGCCTGGACATATTGCCAAAGTGGCTGATGTCACATTGCCTGGGAGTGCTGAAAGCAGGATGCGTCCCGCTGAAAGCTGGCGAACGGTGTGTCATCCGGTGCCAAGGAGGCCGGGGTTTGAGCCGTTTCACTATCACAGTCCGTCCATTGCCGTGAGACTCTGAGTGTATTTCGAGCAGCCGCCTCATCAACGGATCGCCCGGGTCCTGCGAACCGGCAAGAAGGCGGGCCACTGTGTTTCTCGTCCCTGCGCTGGTGTTGACGGAATCAGGAGCGACAGCACCAAGGAACACCCCGCGAAACCGGCACCACACAAAAAAACCAGTGCAGGGGATGTCAACCAGACCAGGCCCAATGCCGCCGGCAAGATCACGGCCGCAATATGGTTGATAGTGAAAGACACGCCAGCCGACGAGGCAAAATCCCTCGGATCGGCAATCTTTTGAAAGTAGGTTTTGATGGCGATCGCCAAGGCAAAGAACAGGTGATCCAGAACGTACAGTACCGCCGCCACCCCGGCATGGGAGACCAAGGCATAGCTGGTGAAGATCACAATCAGTCCCAGATATTCAAAAACCAGCGCGTTGCGGTCGCCCCAACGCCCTACCAGACGCCCGATGACCGGGGCCAGCCAAATGTTGATGGCACAGTTCACCAGGAATAGGAGGGTCAAGTTGGCCGCACTATAGCCAAATTTTTCCACCATCATAAACCCCGCAAACACCACGAATATCTGCCGTCGGGCACCGGAGAAAAAGACCAGGGCATAATACAACCAGTATCTGCGCCGAAGAATCAGCCGCTTGTGCTGTTGGTGCCGGGAAGCGATCGCCGGATAACCCAGCCAGACCACCACCGCGATCAGGACAGTCATCCCACCTCCGGCCAACAGGACATGATGGTAGGAAAGCGAAAACAGCTCCAGTCCACCGTAGATCAAACCAAACGCCACCAGCGAAGTGAATGACCCGACGGCCAGCATCCGCCCCAAAAACAGTGCCGTGCGGTCCTTGTCCACCCACTGCAGGGTCAACGATCCCTGAATGGCCTCATAGTAGTGAAACCCGAACGACATGAGCACCGTCGTACAGTACAGTCCAATGACGGATGGAAGAAATCCGGTCAGGGCCGTGCCAAGGCCCAACAATAGAAGGGAGATCAACGCCAGGGTCTGCTCTCGCATCAGCAGAAGGAAAAACACCACGGCGAACGCCAGAAAGCCCGGTACTTCCCGGATACTTTGCAAGATACCGAACTCCCTACCGGTAAATCCGGCCATTTCGATGCTGAAATTGTTGATCATTGCCGACCAGGTGGCAAACGACAGCGGAACAGCCGATGCCATCAACATCAACAGCATTTCCGGTGAACGCAGGTAGGACCAGTGGGTATCTTTCACCATGGAGAATTTGATCACGATGCGCGATTATACCGTGAATACCGAATCACCCCGCCGTCCTCGATCCGTCTTCAGGGTATCCGTATTCTTCGACTGCCTGCGTCGGATGAATATACCCTCTGACGATATCTGTCTTGATCAAGTGCGCAGAGCGGCCTGCAGGGTTACCATAACCACCCCCGCCAGGCAGCTCCACGACAAGATGCCGCCCGGGCGGAATCCACTGCGTCCCCTTGCTTTTCAGTCGAGTGCCATCATCCATGCGCACGACTCCTGGTGCTCCGGGCAACCCCCCGTCCCGCCCCTGGGCAGGGTAGTCACAACGATCGAACATGGCGTGCAGATACATCTGGTAACCTTCGTTGGCGGATAGCTCTATCACCTGACCCAGTCCCCCTCTTTGGGTACCCGCCCCCCCTGACCCTGCTCGCAGCTCTTTCCTCCAGACCGTGATCGGGCCGACATGTTCCATGACCTCCGCCGACATCGAGTGCACACCGGATGGGAAGGCAGTCGCACTTAGGCCATCCAGATGGGGTCTTGCTCCCGTGCCACCAGAGTTGAACATCAATATCTGACGACTCTGGGGGCTCGAACCCGGCAGGGGGGGGCCATCCAGCGAGGGTCTGACACCGAGTTGTATGTTCCAAAGTGCGCTGGCTCCTTCCGCCGGCACACTTCCGGGCAACACCTGATGCAAGGCGCCCAGCACAACATCCGGCAGGAACTGCCCCAGCACATGGCGAACCGAAACCGGGGCGGGGTGCTGTGCATTGAGAATGCAGTTTTCAGGTGCCGTGACACGAAACGGCTGCAAGGAGGCATGATTGTTGGGGATCGCAGGAGCCAAGGCACACTTCAGGGCATAACAGGTGTAGGCGGTCGTGTAGATCAACGGCACATTGATACCGAATGCACTGAGGCCGGAGGTTCCGGAATAATCTGCCAGGATGCCTTCTGGAGACAGAGCCAATCTGAGCTGGATGGTCACCGGTGCGTCATGGCCGTCCACTGTCATGGCGTGCGTGCAGGCGGTCTGTGGCACTGACTTCAAGCGCTTAAGAGTGGCCTGTCGGCTGTGCTCGAAAATGAACGCCTGGAGATCCTCAAGATGCTGCAGTCCGAATTCCTGCATCATGTCCAACAATCGCCGATGGCCGACCTCATTGCAGGCCGACAACGAGTGCAGATCACCGATGACCTGGTCCTGTTCACGGACATTGTGGCGGATGATATTCAGAAGATTGCGATCCACCTGACCGCGTTCAGCGAATTTCATGATGGGAATCTGGAGTCCTTCCTCATAAATTTCATTGGCATCAGGTCCGAATCCCCTGCCGCCCACATCCACCACATGGGCAGTACACGCGAAATAGCCGATCAATCGACCATTGAGGAACGAGGGATTAACGAACGTAAAGTCATGCAGATGTCCAGTCCCCTTCCAGGGATCATTGGTCAGATAGGAATCTCCTTCGAAGATGTTGTCCGGCCCGATCGACTTAATGAAGTGCCTCACCGCCGCCGCCATGGCATTGACGTGCCCGGGTGTCCCGGTCACTGCCTGTGCCAGCATCCGCCCGTCCGGGCCGAAGACACCGGCCGACAAATCCCCTGCTTCCCGCACAGAAGTCGAGAACGCAATCCGGGTCAGGGTGAGTGCCTGCTCCTCCACTACGGACAACAGACGATTCCACATCACCTGCATCCGAACTTCCGACAATCGGTCAGTCATGCAAGGCCCCCTGTTGCTTTCGAACGATTAACAGACTGCGGTCCCCCAGCATCATCGCGTCAAAACTGGAGGTGATCACAACGGTCGTTTCCCTCTCCACCACCAGCGCCGGACCACGGATCACGGCTCCTTCCGCAAGATCCCGACGTTGATGGACCGCCACTTGAAGCCACCGCCCCAAGTCGGCATCATACACTGTTCGCTCTGCCCCGGGCGAGGCAGTCACCCTGCGCTCTGGCCGATCCGTCCTGGGGGTGGGAACGGGTGGAGAACTGGCCTGAACAGACCAATTGATCACCTCGATGTCCAGGCCATCCAAGGCTCGACCAAAGAGGCGGACATAGGCGCTTTCGAACAGCTCCCGTAACTGCATGCCCCCCTCTGATCCATATTCCCGCATCGGCAAATCCACCGCAATCTCCCAACCCTGACCCTGATAACGCATGTAGGCTCGGGCGGTATACACGATATGATCAGGGGGGACATTCGAGCGGACAAACTCAGCCGACTCCCGGGCAAGCCGCGACAACAGATCGTTGGTCCATGCAGCATCAAATTGGCTCAATCGCAGAAAGGCACCGTGGACGGCTTCATAGGCAAACGGGGCACGCAGAAATCCGATGGCCGAACCCACGCCTGCTCCCGGCGGAATCAGGACCGCATCCATGCCGAGTTTTTCGCACAATCGGGCCGCATGCAACGGAGCGGCACCCCCAAAGGCAATCATGGTGTAGCGGGACAGGTCGCGACCGCTCTCGACGGCATGCACCCTGGCCGCATTGGCCATGTTTTCATCGACCACTTCACAGACTCCGACCGCTGCGGTCGCCGCCTCCATGCCCAGTGGGTCACCAATATTACGGTCCAGCGCCTCCTTCGCACACGCAACCGAAAGCGGAATTTCGCCCCCGGCAAAATTGGCAGGATCCAGTCGTCCCAACACCAGATCGGCATCGGTGACCGACGCCTCTTTTCCGCCGTGTGGATAACAGGCCGGACCCGGTTCCGACCCGGCACTCTCCGGCCCCACACGGATCTGCCGCATTTCGTCCACCCGACCGATCGACCCGCCGCCCGCACCAATTTCCACCATCTCGATCACCGGAATGGAAATCGGCATGCCGGAGCCTTTCTTGAAGCGATAGGTTCTCGCCACTTCAAAGGTTCGTGCGGTGATGGGACGATGACCTTCGATCAGACAGACCTTGGCCGTGGTCCCGCCCATATCATAGGAAAGGACTCGGTCAAACCCATGTCGGGCGGCTTGGTCTGCCGCGAAGATTGCCCCACCCGCCGGGCCCGATTCCAGCAGCCGCACGGGAAACTCAATGGCACTGTCGACCGACACCAATCCACCGCCAGAATGCATCATGAACAACGGAGCCGTCACTCCGCTGTCCTGAAGACCGGAGACAAGCCGTCGCAAATAGGACGATATGAGCGGTTTGACATACGCATTCGCACAGACAGTACTGAACCGCTCGAATTCACGCACCTGCGGGGACACTTCACTGGAAATCGACAAGGCAACATCGGGCGCCTGTTCCTGAATGATCTGTCGAGCGCGACCTTCATGATCACCATTGACATACGAGTGCACGAATCCGATGGCCACGCTCCGGTAACTCCCTTCATGTATCATCCGCCCTAATCGTTCCAGTTCCGTTTCATCCAGCGGGACCAATTCCTTCCCACTGGCAGCGATCCGCCCCTGCACGGGGAATCGGTGCTCGCGCGGCACCAAAGGGAGCGGTAGCTGTAGATTGAGATCATATTGTTCGAATCGCCCCTCATTGCGCATTTCGATCACATCACGAAAACCCGCCGTGGTCACAAACGCTGTCCGGGCCCCACGGCGTTCAATGAGAGCATTCGCAGCCAGTGTGGTCCCATGGATCACCAAGTCAATGGACGAGGGGGGAATGCCCGCCTTGCGACAAACTGTCGCCACCCCCTTGATGACAGCACACTCCGGCTCTGAATGGGTGGTCAACAGCTTGTGCGAATACAACCGCTGATCACATTCCAGTGCCACATCCGTGAAGGTGCCGCCCACATCCACCCCCATGCGCCATCCGCTCCTTTCAGTCTTGCTTTCTTTGGTCACTTTATTTTGATTCCCCCGTTCCACTCCGAAGTGCAACCACTTGGTCGAGTCGCCTGACCACCTGACATGAACGATTCTGTACTACGTATGGATTTTGCGGCCGGATCATTTGACCTTGAACCAGAAAATATTAGGGAAGCACCTTCCGGACCGCGAGGGAATATTCCGATCTTGATCTTGCGATCTGTGGGGACGAACCCTTGGCAGTGGACATTCGATCGGCGTTGGCAGAGGAGCTTGGCGAGTCCGACCTCCCCTTTCAGGGTGAATATCATCGCCTGGCAAGGATTGACGAATCCTTTCGGGACATCATTCGGCGAGATGGGATAACCCTGATCCGGTGCCATAAGATCGCTCCCGATTGATCGGGAGGTTCGGTCGGCGTCGAGGGCCGTCGTGACGAACGACATCCCAGACCTCGGCGGGGGTGCCCGTCCATGCGGCAAGAGTGATGGAGGTCGGCCCAACAGGGTTGCTCCATCCATGGGCGCGAACCAATCCCTGTCAGCACCCACATTCCTCGCGCAACCTACAAGTTCAGGTGTGGTTACAGGCGTGACTCTCACGGGTCTGGTTGTCAGCGGCGTTGCCACCTCGACAATGTCTCATAAACGAACGCTCCTGTTTGTCCGTCATCATGCGATCCCCGGAACGGACGAACCGTCGCCCGCCATCACCCCGAGAGAAAAAGGGGGGGCTGCTGACACGGGCTATCGGTACATTGCAGTACGCATATGCGCATGATCAGAAATTTTCGGTCCTCGATCAGATCTCACAATGCCTGCCTTCCGTAATTTGTCTTCAAGTTCCTTATGTGCATAGTAACTTTTCAAGTTGAGGTCACCTGGATTTTTGATGATTTGACGGTGCCGTTCCTCGATAGTCGATTTGGTCTGTTTCATGGCTCTTCTGTTGGTTGAGTGTAGGGTACGGTCTTTAAATAAGCAGACATCTGATTGCTTTGCATGTAATCCACCATGAAATTATGGGCTTTGTGCAGTTTCTTTTGAAGAGTTTCCGAACGGGATATATCCTCGATTTTCAACTGCACCTCCTCGACCAGCAATTTCATTGAGATGCCACGAGAATGCGCATGCCATCTTTTGGTATCGTTAAGTGTCATCGCAATCTGATTCGCCCGATCTCGTTTCATTTCGGATGTCACTTGCTCACCCTGTGTTTGCGTTTTATCCCAATGTTTGAATTTGTAGGTTGCCAGCCATTTTTCCAGCAGTTCAACAGAATGTTCCCGGGCTTGTTCGTACCGATGCAAATCCGCCAAATCCATTTTATCCACCAGTGCATACTCCAACGGAGTGAGTGTGCCGTTCATGGATTTTTCATTCAACTCCTGAAATTTTTCCAGATATCCCAAGCCGGGAACCCATTTGTCGCCGACCAGAAACTGGGGGTCGATCGGACCCAGGCGGGAAAAATAATCCATGAAGATGCCATCTCCAGACAAGGCAAAAACCGTCCCGGCGGACATCGCCTGATCCGGGATCATGAAATCAACGATGTCGTAATGATGACGAATGGTGTCAACTGTCCGTTCTACGGCATCTACCAAACCTCCCTCTGTATCCAGCACAATGGTCAAGTGGCCGTTGAAGTCCTTGCTCTTTGATAATTCTTCGACCTCGGTTCGGACAACTTGCGGCAACCCAGGAATCATCGGACCGTATATAGCCATCACATCCGATGTGCGGGTTTGAGCCAATTCTAAAAGGTGAAACTCTACCAGTTGCTCTAAAAACTGTTGGACGGCACTCATGGATCAATTTGGATAAGCCTGTCTGAACACCAGGAAATAAAACCGATGGCGAATAGCTCGCAGGTTGATATCAATGACCAATGTGCCTTCCATTCTTTGGCTTGACTGATATTAGCATGATTCTTATCCCATTGGGGTCCCCCGTGCCACTCTGAAGTGCAACACTTAGCCCCGTCGCCAGATCCCCAGGCCAAGCCATCGGCCATATCTATACAAAAGAGAATCCGATTGGATTTCCCGATCGAAAGCCGATCCCGTTCGGCTCCCAGCCGATGTCAGCCCGATTTTCCGGAAACGAGCCCGCCTATCTACAGACCCCAGCGCAGCAGCCGGGGGATTTCGAGGCCTTAAGAAGGGAGGTTGACGGCCGTCAGGCCGCCCAGCGACTTTGTCGTCGCTCGGCGTCCCGCATCCGGCGGCGCAGCCCCCACACCCCAATCAATGGATGTTGAAGTCCAGCACCGACAGCGCCACGGTGCGGGCGAAGCCCTCCACACTATGCGTCCTGACCCGATCCAGTCCCCGGTGTTCCAGATTGTTGCCTGTCTATCGGCCTATTGATCATGGGCTGAATTCCGATTCAAGAGCCGATCCAGCATGGCAGTTAAGCGTACATCTCCCACCGCCGCGGCATGATCATGCGCGGTCCGCCCGGCACGGTCTCGGCAGACCGTCGACCGCAACGTCGGCGGCAGTCGGCTTTCCAAGGTCACCAGCTGGGCCACCAACGGCACCAGACCCAGTTCCACCGCCAACATCAGCGCCGTGCGACCCCGTGGGTCCGTCGCCTGCAACAGTTCCTTCCGCTCGGCGTCCGTCCGACATCGGTCCCAGGCCCGGTCCATGTCCGCGGTCTCCTGGTCCAGCACCGCCTCATGCAAGGGACTGGGAGGCAGCGTGGCCTTGGCCGCGATATAGCTCGCCAGCGACGGAATCGGACAGGTGAATTTGTCGATGCCGGTCTTCTGCACCAGTCCGGCATGCAGCATCCGATCCAACGCCTGCTCCGGCGTCATCCCGGCCGGCAAGGCCCCCCGGTCTCCTTCCTTCTCGGAACGCTCTTGATGCGCCCGATCAATCGCCTCCACCAAGCCGATGCGATCCCACCCCCCCGACCGCTCCAATGGTTCCAGCACTCTCGACACCAAGGCATGACGTCCTTCCAGTTCTCCCGACAGTCGGTGTCCATAATAGGCACCACGCAAGCGCTGCGCCCGTTCCCGCACGGCATCCAAGTCCACCGCCGCCGGACACCAGTCGTGCGTGCGGATGTCTTCGGCCAAAGCGATGAGGAAATTCCGCCCATGCATCGGCCAACCCTGACTGTCGCGTTGCAACGCGGTTGCCCAGCCCTTCAGGATCGTCGGAGCCGGTCGGGCCGACGACAGGTGTTCCTCGACGAACCGATCCATCCATTCGGCCATCTCGACCTCACTCAACCGAGACAAGGTGCGTTCCGCGCCCATCGAAAGGCGGGTCAACCCAGCGGCTTGCAACAGGTCCGCGCTGTTCGCCAATCCCCCATAGACCGGAAACACGGGGGCCCCATGCTCGCCGGTATGCAGCCAACGCAGATTGTCGCTCACCTGCTTCCGGGCCGCCTCCGATCCGGGGCCGACCCAGAGCGACTGAATCTCGTCCACCAGCAGGATCACCGGAGTGAGTGGCTGGCCCGTCAATTGATCCGGATTCAGCCCCAGCGTGACCTCGCTCAGGCCCGCGACATTCACCGAGACCGAGCGGAAGAACCGTACCAGCGTCCGGATGATGCCGGGGTCACCCGCCGTTTGCCGCGCCATGATGGCCAGCAGATCGGCCATCGGCTGTTCCAGGGCACCGGCCGCCACCCGGACCGCCACGGGCTGGGATTCCGATCCCCCCAACGGCCACTCTTCGATGATCTTCTCCAGCAGGGCCGACTTGCCGGCGCCGGGGGCACCCTGGATGACCGTGGTCAGATCAGCCCCGGGAGCGGAGGTGTCCAGACGGCGCAGGAGTTGGCGGGCACACAGCCGCACCTGGTCCAGTTCCGCTTGTCGCCCGACAAAGATCGCGGCGCGACCACGGTCCCGACTGTCCATGAACTCAATCAGGGCCGTGCGCTGGGATTGGCTGAGTGCGGGGGGGTTGGAGGTCATGGGATCAGTGTACCCGGATGGAAACCGGGACGCAAATGACGGTCATTCAACTGCCCCGGATGGTATGGGACGTTGACGCATTGCGCCTGACACCAGGTGGAACGCCAGATTGGTCCGGTGGCCACCACCCCTTGCATCGGTACCCGAACATAATTCAATCGCCATGCGGACCGAAACGAGTGGCACCAAGACCCGGATTGGCATAAGCACTGGAAATGCGTGGAGGGAACCATGGTCCGCCCCCATGCTCGACTCGACCGTCGAATCCCGGATATGAAATGGATGGATCGAGAAGCAGTGTGCCAGTTTGAAATTAGAACCCAACCCATATCCGCATCCGGTCTACCACATCGCATCGGAGCGAGTGGACGGACATCGCTTCATTTCGATGCTGGACCATCGGTCAGTGCAGGACCGGCCACCTCACCAGCCATCGGCAAGCAACGACACCGGACCTTGATCCTTAGGAGAATCGCTCGGTTTCGGGCAACGCAATACCGCCCGTTGGCGACGACATAAAGTCAACTCCCGCCTGAGCGCAAAACGACGTTCAGGGACGGATTGCTTCCCCTCTTGGGAAAACGACCAGAGGTCAAGCAGCCCTTCAGCCTGATTCCATCCGGGGGGATATTCTTGCGGAGACGCTCACGGCGATGTGCCCGTAACCTACCTTGCCCTCTGGGGCAGAAACTTGCTATGCAAAGAGGCCGACACCTCATCACTGAATTCAATGGCGATGGTGCCCCATGGACGAGGTTAACCGATGGGGGCTATGCGTCGTCCTCAATATCGGATAGGAGAGATTCCCGACCCACTAACTGCACATAGGCCATGGGGGCATTGTCGCCGGCCCGAAATCCGCACTTCAGGATCCGAAGATAGCCCCCCGGACGCGTCTCGAAATGGGGACCGAGTTCATCAAACAGCTTGCGCACCACATCGCGATTGCGTAGACAGGCAAATGCCCTGCGTCGATTGGCCACGCTGGGCTTCTTGGCGAGGGTGACCAGCGGCTCTGCGTAGCGGCGCAATTCCTTGGCTTTCGGCAGTGTGGTTCTGATCTGTTCGTGAATCAACAGCGAACTGGTCATATTCGCCAGCATCGCCTTTCGATGTGAGGCGGTGCGATTGAGCTTTCGCCCGGATATCCTGTGTCTCATACGTAACCCCCGATCGAGGAGAGCCGGGTCGGGTGTATATCCTTGACAAGAGAAGCTGGCGGCCAGTTTTCCAGCTTGACCCCAAGCGACAGGCCGCGCTGGGCGAGCACATCCTTGATTTCAGTCAAGGACTTCTTGCCCAAATTGGGTGTCTTCAACAGTTCAGTCTCGGTGTGCTGAACCAGATCGCCAATATAGTAGATATTTTCCGCCTTGAGACAATTGGCCGAGCGGACCGTCAGTTCCAGATCATCCACTGGACGGATCAACATGGGATCAATCTTCGGTTCTTCTTCCGCCTTGGCCTGGATCATGGATTCTTCCAGATTGACGAACACGGAAATCTGGTCGTGCAGGATGGTGGCTGCCCGACGAACAGCGGACTCAGGGTCAATCGAGCCATCGGATTTGATGTCCATGACCAGTCGGTCCAGATCAGTGCGCTGTTCGACCCGAGCCGCTTCCACAGAATAGGATATCTGGGTGATCGGGCTGTAGGACGCATCAAGATGGATCACCCCCACCGCACGCGTTTCGTCGTTGATCCCCTGACGGCTTTCTGCAGTCTCATAACCGCGGCCACGCTGGACAGTGAATTCCATGTCCAGGGAGCCGGAGTCAGCCAAGGTGGCGATATGATGATCCTCATCGACGATTTCCACATCATCAATCAACTGAATGTCGGCGGCAGTGACCTGGCCCGGACCTTTTTTCTTCAGGTGGAGAGTGGCTTGGTCACGGGTATGCATCTTGAGTGCCAGGGTCTTCATGTTCATGAGAATATCAATCACATCCTCCTCAACACCCTCCAAAGTGGAATACTCATGGAGTACATCGACCATTCTGACTTCAGTGACCGCACAACCTGGCATGGATGACAACAAAATACGCCGCAGGGCATTCCCCAAGGTGTGGCCGAAACCACGCTCCAAGGGTTCAATGGTAATGCGGGAATGTCGGTCATCAATGTTCTTTGCTTCGACAAGACGCGGTCTCAAGAATTCAATGGTGGGATCATGCATATGTCAGCCTCGAACAAACTAAAGTTAATTCCAAAAGTGAGCCGCGGGTACCGCCGCCCGGGGTCAAGAGGCCGGTGTGCGATCCGTACCTCATGCGCTTTAGCCTACTTGGAGTAAAGCGCCACCACTAGGGCCTCATTAATATCCGGCAGCAGGTCAGCACGTTCCGGTAGTGACTTGAACACTCCCTTCACCTCCTTGATGTCCACATCGACCCACGACACGATACCGACCTGTTCAGCCATCTCAAGTGCCGACGCAATACGAAGCTGTTTCTTGCTCTTCGGCGTGATGCTAATGGAATCTCCCGGCTTCACCTGATAGGAGGGGATGTTCACCCGGCGCTCGTTGACCATCACGGACTTATGATTGACCAGCTGTCGGCATTCCGCCCGGGTCACCCCGAAGCCCATGCGATAGACAACGTTGTCGAGGCGACACTCCAGCAGTTGCAGCAGGTTCAGTCCGGTAGAGCCGGTAAGACGGGCCGCTTCGTCATAATAGGAACGGAACTGCTTTTCCAAGACTCCGTACATACGACGCAGTTTCTGCTTTTCCCTCAACTGAGTCCCATAAACTGTCATTCGGGTACGACGCATCCCCGACTTGACGCCGGGCGCTCGATCAAACTTGCACTTCGATTCAATGGCCCGAAGCGGGCTTTTCAAAAACAGGTCGGTGCCTTCACGCCGAGCCAGCTTGCAGGTAGGGCCAAGATATCTTGCCATCTCTTAATACTGGAAATATGTTCAGGGGCAAATAGAATTACACACGGCGACGCTTCGGAGGCCGACAACCGTTGTGCGGGATCGGGGTAATATCGGAAATCGCATGAATTTCCAGCCCCAAGGCGTTCAATGCCCGCACCGCCGACTCGCGGCCCGGTCCAGGACCTTTTACCTTGATATCCAACTGCTTGACACCCATCTCCAACGCCTTCCGACCACAGGCCTCCGCAGCGGTCTGAGCGGCAAACGGTGTGCTCTTGCGGGCTCCCTTGAAGCCCACATGGCCCGCAGAAGTCCAGCACAGCGTGTCACCATGCCGATCCGTAATCGTCACGATGGTATTGTTGAACGTGGCATGCACATGTGCGATGCCTTCCGAGACATTCTTGCGGATCTTGGTTTTCGTCCGGAGATTTTTACTGGTACCTTTGGCCATGGCTCGCGGTGATCATTTCTTGACAGGTCGACGGGGCCCCTTACGGGTGCGCGCATTGGTCTTGGTGCGTTGTCCGTGAACCGGCAATCCACGACGATGCCGCAATCCACGATAGCAGCCCAGGTCCATTAAACGTTTGATGTTCATGGAGACTTCGCGACGCAAATCCCCTTCCACTTCGTACTGCGCCACCTCAGCACGGAGTTTCTCCGCCTGCTCGTCACTCAGGTTCTGAACCTTGGTGATGCCGGGCACGCCGGCACGAGTGCAGATCTTCTGTGCGGTGGGACGACCGATTCCGTAGATCGCCGTCAACCCAATCTCGATGTGCTTGTGGTTCGGCAGGTTGATTCCAGCAATTCGTGCCACGTTCTTATCTCAAAATTCAGGGAAAAAGTGGATTTGGGAGTCACCAAGGGGCGCAGTATTCTATCGGAATAGACGATGATTCTCAATCACCATGTCGGCCAACAGACAACTGCCTCAACCTTGACGTTGCTTATGTCGGGGATCGGTGCAGATCACACGTACCGTGCGGTTTCGACGGATAATCTTGCAGTTCCGACAGATTTTCTTGACTGATGCTCGAACTTTCATTGCAATTCTCGGTTTGCCCCCTGAATGATCTTCTAACGCAGACCGCCCAGATTGCCAGTGAGTGAGGACTTCTTCAGAATGCTTTCATACTGACGGGACATCAGATGAGACTGCACCTGGGAAATCAGATCCATCGTGACCACGACGATGATCAGGAGCGATGTCCCGCCAAAATAAAACGGAACACTGTATCTGACGATCAGGAATTCCGGAATCAGGCAGACAATGGTGATATAGATCGCCCCCACCAGAGTCAGTCGAGAGACGACCCCGTCGATATATTTCGCACTTTGCGCCCCCGGCCGAATGCCCGGAATGAAGGCGCCAGACTTCTTCAGGTTTTCAGCAATGTCATCGGGGTTGAATACCATCGCCGTATAGAAGAAGCAGAAAAACATGATCATGCCCCCATACAACAGGGTGTAGACCGGCTCTCCCGGTTGCAGTTTGGTGGCCATGTCACTGAGCCAACCGAATCCTTCTGCCTGACCGAACCAGCTCCCGAGACTGGCGGGAAACAGGATCAGGCTGGAAGCAAAAATCGGGGGAATCACGCCCGCCATGTTGAGCTTCAAGGGCAGATGACTGGACTGACCTGCCATCATGCGGCGGCCCTGTTGGCGTTTGGCATAATTCACGGTAATCCGCCGTTGACCCCGCTCCACAAACACCACACAGAACGTGATGACAATCGCTCCAACCAGCAGAAAGAGCACGAAGATGGGAGTGAACGCACCGGTGCGGGCCAGTTCCAGTGTACCGGTCACGGCGGAAGGCAGTCCAGCTACAATGGAGGCAAAAATGATCAGGGAGATCCCGTTGCCAATCCCACGTTCGGTCACCTGCTCTCCCAACCAGACCAAGAACATGGTCCCAGCGACCAGACTGGCCGCCGCGATGATCTTGAACCCGATGCCGGGAATGAGAATGACTGGCGAACCGGCCACCTGCATATTTTCGATGGCCACTGATATGCCCACGGCCTGAAACAACGCCAGCAGCACAGTGCCATAACGAGTGTACTGGGTGATCTTGCGGCGTCCGGCTTCGCCTTCCTTTTTTAGCTGTTCCAGTGTGGGCACGATGGCCGTCATCATTTGCATGATGATGGAAGCAGAAATATAGGGCATGACCCCCAAGGCGAAGATGGACAAGCGACTCAGTGCCCCACCAGAAAACATGTTGAACACATCCACAATGGAACCGCGAGTCTGGCTGAACAGTTCCGCCACCGCATTCGAGTCCACGCCGGGAACCGGGATGTAGGTGCCGATCCGATACACGATCAGCGCCCCTAAAAGAAACAATATGCGCTGTTTCAGTTCAGACATGCTGGTCAACATGCCGGACGTGGGGACAGGTTTCTTTGCCATGGATTTCTGCGACCTGATCGCTCTTGCAAGGGTGGTCGGGTCAGCCCTCGATCCGCCCGCCCGCCTGTTCAATGGCCTCGCGGGCCCCTTTGGTCACTCCCAGACCACGCACCGTGACGGCCCGGTCAAGGCGTCCGGATAGGATGACCTTGGCCCGGTCCACATAAAGACCAACCACCCCCGCCGACTTGAGGGCTCCGAGGTCCACGACATCGCCCTCCACCTTGGCCAGTTCATGCAATCGGATTTCCGCTGCATTCCGATTCACCCGGCTGCGGAATCCTCGCTTGGGCAGGCGCCTTTGCAGGGGCATCTGCCCCCCTTCGAATCCGACCTTGTGATATCCGCCGGAACGGGAATTCTGACCTTTGGTGCCCCGCCCGGCCGTCTTGCCATGACCACTGGCGGTCCCACGGCCCACCCGTTTGGCCACCGTACGGGCCCCGGGAGCGGGTTTGATGGTATTCAGTCGCATGTTCAACTCTCGTAATTCGATTAGCGGACCACTCACAATGCTTTCCATTCAAGCATGTAACTGACCTTGTTGATCATGCCCCGGTTCTCCGGGGTATCAAGGACTTCAACGGTCTGATGCATGCGTCGGAGACCCAAGCCACGGATGCAGGCTTGATGTTTCTTCAATCGGCCATGGACGCTTCGTATCAATTTGACCTGAATTTTTTTGGGTTCCCTTGTCATCGATTCAATCGCTTGCCAATGAGGTTCTAGAGTTCCTTGAGTTTCTTTCCACGCTTGGCCGCCACCTGGTGGGCACTACGCATCTTGCGAAGTGCATCAATAGTCGCCCGGGTGACATTGACCGGATTGGTGGTCCCAATCACCTTGGACAGCACATTCTTCAGTCCCAGCACCTCGAACACCGCCCGCATCGTCCCGCCAGCGACGATTCCGGTGCCTTCAGATGCCGGACGCAGCACAACCCGGGCAGCCCCATGGGAACCCACCAGCGCATAGGGGATTGTATCTTTGGACAGTTGTACCTTGAAAATATTTCGGCGAGCGTCTTCCATGGCCTTTTGTACCGCCACCGGCACCTCACGGGCCTTGCCTCGACCCATGCCCACATGCCCCTCACCGTCACCCACCACGGTCAGAGCCGAAAAGCCGAAGATACGACCGCCCTTGACCACCTTGGAGACCCGGCGGACATTGATCAGTTGTTCCTGGTAATTGTCTTTCCGGGAATTATCCCGGTCTTTAGGGTTCGCCATAATCTACTGTCAATATCGCTAGAATTTGAGACCGCCCTCACGAGCGGCGTCGGCAAATGCCTTGACCCGGCCATGATAACGAAAACCGGATCGGTCAAATGCCGCCGCTTCCACACCGGCCGACAACGCTTTTTCCGCCAGTCGTTTTCCCACGGCCCCCGCCGCTTCGATATTGCCGGTGTTCTTGAGTTCCTTGCGCAGACTGACCTCCAGAGTCGATGCGGATGCCAGCACCCTGGCACCACTCGCATCGATAATCTGCGCATAAAAATGACGCGGTGTCCGATGCACCGACAGTCGGATCGCCTGAAGTTCGGCAATCCGGGCTCTGGTCCGGCGCGCCCGCCGTAATCGGGACTTCTTTTTGTCACTCATAAGTCTGTCGACTGGAAAAATGTCATCTATCCGGCCCGCTCACTTCTTCTTCGCCTGTTTGCGAATCACGAACTCGTCGGCATAGCGGACTCCCTTGCCCTTATAGGGCTCCGGGGGACGGAAAGCGCGAATTTCAGCGGCCGTTTGACCCAGCAGCTGCTTGTCGGGCGACCGAAGAATGATGGTCGTTTGGTTGGGTATTTCCGCCGACACGCCGGAGGGCAGGTCATAGATCGCAGGATGAGAAAACCCCAGCGTCAGATGAATCCGGCTTCCTTGGGCCTGAGCCCGATATCCGACCCCGAAAATGTGCAGCGTCCGCTCAAACCCCTCGGTCACCCCGATCAGGATATTGTTCACCAGGGCCCGTGTGGTTCCCGACATGGCCGCCAGCCCTTTGGCCAGCCGATGACCTGCATTTGCGACCGACACCGTGAGAAACCCATCGGCTTCTGTCAGGTGGATCCCCTCCACCAGGTCCAGCCCCAACTCGCCTTTTGGGCCCTTGGCACTGAATCGTCTGTCTTCAATGGTCACCTTCACGCCGGTCGGTACCGGAATGGGGGCTCTTGCAACTCGTGACATGGTTCGTTCTCGCGCAATCCCGATTAACTGATCTCAAAATACCGTGCAGATAATCTCACCACCGACCCGGTCAGCACGGGCCGCCTTGTCTGTCATGATTCCCCTGGAGGTGGAAATCAGTGCCACCCCCAGTCCATTACGCACCGGGTGGATCTCTTCACAGTTCGCATAAATGCGCCGACCCGGTTTACTGACCCGTTTGATCTCCTCAATGACAGGAGCACCCTGAAAGTACTTCAGTTTGATCTCCAGACTCTTTCCCGTGCCTTCGCCGTCAACCTGATAATCCCGAATGTAGCCCTCCTGCTTGAGCACCTCGGCGATGGATGACTTGGTGCGCGAAGCCGGCATGGAAATCCATTTTTTCCTGGCGTGCTGACCATTTCGGATGCGGGTCAACATATCGGCAATCGGATCAGACATGCTCATGACTCTTTCCTCTCCTACCAACTAGACTTGACGGCACCCGGGGCTTCGCCCCGCATGATGACTTCCCGAAGCTGGTTTCTGCACAAGCCGAACCGGCGAAAAAACCCATGGGGGCGACCGGTCAAGGCACAGCGGTTGCGCTGTCGGACCTTGGCAGAATCTCTGGGCAGTTTCTGCAGCTGCAACATCGCTTCCCACTGTTCCTCGGCACTGGTCTGGGGGTTCGAGATGGTGTCGCGCAGGCGATCACGCCGGTCGGTGTACTTGTTCACCAGCCGGGTGCGCTTGTGTTCCCGGGCAATCATGGATTTTTTTGCCATAATGTTCAGTTCCTGATCGGAAAATTGAAGGCTTTCAGCAAGGCCATCGCCTCTGCGTCGCTCATGGCCGAAGTGGTGATGCACACATCCAGACCTCGGATCGCGTCGATGTTGTCATAATCGACCTCGGGAAAGACGATCTGCTCCCGAATCCCGAAGGCATAGTTGCCCCGGCCATCGAACGATTTTGGAGACAGACCCCGAAAATCCCGAATCCGGGGGATGGCCACCGTGATCAGGCGATCCAGAAATTCGTACATGCGCTCTCGCCGCAGGGTCACCTTGGCGCCGACCGGCCAGCCCTCTCGAATCTTGAATGCCGCCTCGGACTTCCTGGCTTTGGTGATCACCGGTTTCTGACCGGAAATCTTCTGCAGATCGTCTGAAGCCGCCTGCAACACCTGCTTGTTGGCCACTGCCTCGCCAAGGCCCATGTTCAGCGTGATCTTGGTCAGTCGCGGAATCCGCATCCGGCTCGTAAACCCGAATTGGTCATTCAGCTTGGGGGCAATCTCTTGGTGATAAAGGTCTTCGAGTCTGCTCATGGTCATTTGATGCTCTCAATCACGATCGGTCACTCCAACGGCTCAGGACAAATCAATGACTTCGCCATTGGACCGGAAATACCGGACCTTCCGGCCATCCTCAAGACGCTTGTAGCCGATGCGCTCCCCCTTTTGGGTCGTCGGGTTATACAACGCCAGATTCGATAACTGAATCGGTGACTCCTGCGACCGAATGCCGCTGGTCTCGCCGGTATTCGGATTGCCGCGGACATGCTTCTTGACCACATTGACGTTGTCGACCAAGGCACGACCATCTTCCAGAACCCGCAGCACACTGCCGCGTTTTCCCTTGTCACGACCCGTTGTCACGATCACTTCGTCGCCTTTCTTGATTCTCTGCATGGTGATTGCTCCTGATATGTCAGTGATCTCCACTTAAACCGGGCATTACAGTACTTCTGGCGCCAGTGAAATGATCCGCATGAATTTCTCCGATCGGAGCTCACGAGTCACGGGACCGAATATTCGGGTGCCGATGGGCTGGTGATTCGCGTTCAACAGCACAGCCGCATTGCGGTCGAAGCGGATCAGGGAACCATCCGGACGCCGAACCCCACTGCGGGTACGTACGATGACCGCATTGTAGACATCCCCCTTCTTGACCCGGCTGTTGGGCAGGGCTTCCTTGATCGAAATCTTGATGATGTCCCCGATACCGGCATACCGCCGCTTGGAGCCACCCAGGACCTTGATACACTGGACCCGCTTGGCCCCGCTGTTGTCGGCCACCAGGAGAATGGATTGCATCTGGATCATGATACCGCTCCTAGACCGCCTTGCGCATCACTTCCACCAAGCGCCAGCACTTCTGCTTGCTGATGGGGCGACACGACTCGATCCGGACCACATCTCCCATGGCGCCCTCATTGTGTTCGTCGTGCGCATGAAATCTGGTCGAGCGGCGGATGTATTTCTTGTAGAGCGGGTGTTTGACCTGACGCTCAACCAATACCGTGATGGTCTTGTCCCGGGAGTCACTGACCACACTGCCCTGCAACGAACGAGCGGATTTGTCTGGGTTGTCAGCAGTCATCTCAGTTTCCGGCTTTTTCGGTCAATAGGGTCTTGATACGGGCAATCTGCTTTCGGACGAATCCGAAGCGGGCCGGACTGGCCAGTTGACCCACCCCTCGTTGCATCCGCAAGTTGAATTGCTCCTGACGCAGCTCGGTCAACTCCGCCTTGAGTTCTTCCACACTCATTGCTCTCAATTTCGACACGTTCATCAACCCACCTGACGCTTGGCAAAGATTGTCTGCACCGGCAATTTCGCACTGGCAAGGCGAAAGGCCTCACGAGCCAGCGGCTCCGGTACCCCCTCGATTTCGTACAGCATGGTCCCGGGCTGAACCAGGGCGACCCAGTATTCCGGATTCCCCTTGCCCTTGCCCATGCGGACTTCCAGCGGCTTCTTGGACACCGGCTTGTCGGGGAACACTCGAATCCAGATGCGGCCACCGCGCTTGACATGGCGGGTGATCGCCCGACGTGCCGCCTCAATCTGGCGGGCGGTCAACCGCCCCCGCCCAGAGCACTGCAGACCGAATTCGCCGAAGCTGACCCGGTGTCCCCGAGTGGCCAGCCCGCGATTGCGGCCTTTTTGCTGTTTGCGGAATTTTGTTCTTTTCGGTTGGAGCATGGTCTACAGGCCTGTCGGACGGGCGCCCTCGTTTCTGGGTTCTGGTTTGTCGGCAGAAGCCGTCTCCTCGGAGAACACTTCGCCTTTGAAAATCCATACCTTGACACCAATGATGCCGTAGGTCGTCTGTGCTTCATGGACGCCATAGTCGATATCGGCACGCAAGGTATGCAATGGCACCCGGCCTTCACGATACCATTCGGTGCGGGCAATCTCGGCGCCATTCAGCCGGCCGGAGACCATCACCTTGACCCCTTCGGCCCCCAGTCGCATGGTATTTTGGACTGCCCGCTTCATGGCCCGACGGAACATGATCCGCTTTTCGAGTTGCTGGCAGACATTCTCGGCCACCAGCTTGGCATCCAGCTCCGGTTTGCGAATCTCTTCCACCGCGACCTGGACCGGGGAGCCGTTGAGGCGCATGAGGGCCGCCCGCAGACGCTCGATGTCTTCCCCCTTCTTGCCGATGACAATGCCCGGCCGCGCTGTGTAGATGGTAATGATGAGATTTTGCGCTGGCCGTTCAATGACCACCCGGCTGACCGCCGCATTGGCCAACCGCTTCATGATGAACCGACGCAACTTCAGATCACTGGCCAGGGTATCGGCATAATCACGGCTGCGGGCAAACCACTTGGTATTCCAGTCGCGTGAAATGCCCAGGCGCATGCCATTCGGATTGACTTTCTGTCCCATGACTATCTCCGCTTCGGTTGGGGGTCATCACACACACTGACGGTAATATGACAGCTGCGTTTGAGAATCTGGCTCCCACGACCCTTGGCTCGGGCGCGATAGCGTTTCATCAGCGGCGCCTCATCCACCATGATTTCATTGATCCAGAGTTCGTCGATGTCCAACCCTTCGTTGTTCTCCGCATTGGCAATCGCGGAATCCAGTGTCTTGCGGACCAGCCGTGCCCCCTTGCGGGGACTGAAGTTGAGCAATTCCAGGGCTTTTTCCACCGGCAAGCGACGCACTTGGTTGGCCACTAGTCGACACTTCTGCGGCGACAGCTTGACATAGCGTGAAATGGCTTTTGCTTGCATGATTATCTGGCTTTCTTGCCGGCCGTATGCCCGCGATAAGTCCGGGTGGAGACAAACTCGCCCAACTTGTGACCGACCATGTTCTCATTGATCAGAATCGGCACATGCTGACGACCATTGTGAACCGCAATGGTCAGTCCGATAAATTCCGGCATGATCATGGATCGTCGAGACCAGGTCCGGATCGGCTTGCGTGATTTTTCCTCACGTGCCTTCTCGACCTTGGCCCACAGGTGATGATCCACGAACGGACCTTTCTTGATGGAACGAGGCATGACTATTTCTTCCTTCGGCGGATGATCATCGATGAAGTGCGCTTGTTGCTGCGCGTCCGATAGCCTTTGGTGGGGACGCCCCATGGCGTCACCGGATGACGTCCCCCCGAGGTGCGGCCCTCACCGCCACCATGAGGGTGATCGACCGGATTCATGGCGACCCCCCGTACGGTCGGCCGCACACCCCGCCATCGCTTGGCACCGGCCTTGCCGAGCTTTCTGAGGCTGTGCTCGGAGTTGCCGACCTGACCGATCGTGGCGCGACAATCCAGATGGACCCTGCGCATCTCCCCTGACCGGAGTCTCAGTTGGGCATAGGAACCCTCCTTCCCGACAAACTGCACCGAAGAGCCCGCAGAACGGGCCAGTTGAGCCCCCTTGCCCGGTTTCAGCTCGACACAGTGCACCACCGTGCCCACTGGAATGTGCCGAAGGGGCAAACAGTTGCCGATTCGATAGGGGGCGCCTGGACCCGAGACCAGCGTGTCCCCCACCTGGGTGCCGCGGGGAGAAATGATATAACGATACTCACCATCACGATAGACCAGCAGCGCAATGTGCGCACTTCGGTTCGGATCGTACTCCAGCCGCTTGACCGAGGCCGGAATGCCATCCTTGTCCCGCTTGAAATCCACCACGCGATATTGGCGTTTATGCCCCCCGCCCCGATGACGGACCGTGATCCGACCCGCATTGTTGCGCCCGTCAATGGTCTTCTTGGGCTGGAGCAAGGGTCCATGGGGCTTGCCCTTGTGCAGTTCCGGCGTGACTACCCGAATCATCCCCCGCTGACCCGGAGTGACTGGTTTCAGTTTGGCTAATGGCATGACTGGATACTTTGTTATGAACTCTGGCTGATCTGGGTCAATCGGGCATCAGGCCCCGGACAGGGCCAGAAAATCAATGTCTTGACCCTCCTGCAGCCTGACATATGCTTTCTTCCAGTGGCTTCGCCGACCCGGTATGCGGCCAAACCGCTTCGCCTTGCCACGCACTCGGGCCACTTGAATACCCACCACCTTGACCTCGAAGAATTTTTCCACCGCCTGTTTCACTTCGTGCTTGGTCGCGTCGGGCAGGACGGCAAAGACCACCTGATTGTGCCGGTCCGCAGCAATGGTCGACTTTTCCGTAATCAATGGGTGGACAATGACCTGGTAAAGGCGCTCGTCCTTGATGGTCATGGCAGAACTCATCGCAACACCTCATCAATTTTCTTCACCGCCGGGACCGTGGCCACAACCTTGTCAAAGCTGAGCAGGGCCAAAGGGTTCACCTGGCGATGATGGATCACGGCCACATTGGGCAGATTGCTCGCCGACAGCACAATGTTGTCGTTGTCTTCCTCCAGCACCAGCAAGGCATCCTTGGCCTGCAACCCTTGGAGCGTGTTCGCCAGTTCCCGGGTCTTGGGGACTTCCATGGCCAAGCGGTCCACCACAATCAGCCCCCCCTGACGGTTCAGTTCCGACCAGATGGAGCGCATCGCTGCACGATACATCTTCCGGTTTACTTTTTGGGAGTAGTCATGGCAGGTCGCCGCGAAAGTGACACCGCCTCCCCGAAAAATCGGACTTCGGATGGTGCCGGCCCGTGCCCGGCCCGTGCCTTTCTGGCGCCAGGGCTTGGCACCACCGCCGGCGACCGCTGAGCGATTCTTCTGCGCCTTGGTGCCGGATCGGGCACCCGCGAGGTAGGACACCACGACCTGATGAATCAGCGCCTCGTTGTAGTCCGCATTAAAGGCATCGGACAGATCCAAGGTGCCAGTCTCGCCACCGGAAAGATTTGTGATTGTGAGTTGAACAGACATTGTCAGGTTTCCGCAGACTGATTTTCCCGGGGTCTCATGCCATCTCGGCTGGTGTCCGGGCCTTGGTCGCCGGCCGCACTACGACCTCGGAGCCGCGGGCTCCGGGAATCGAACCACTGACCAGCAGCAGGTGGCGTTCACTGTCGACCCGCACCACATCCAGATTCTGCTGGGTCCGGTTGCGATTGCCCATACTCCCGGCCATCTTCTTGCCCTTGAACACCTTGCCAGGGTCTTGGTTCTGGCCAATCGAGCCGGGCAGGCGATGTGCTTTCGAATTCCCATGCGTCGCCCGACCGCCCCCGAAATGATGCCGCTTCATCGTCCCAGCGAATCCCTTGCCGATGGTTCGGCCACTCACATCCACCTTCTGGCCCTCGGTAAACATCTGCACCGTCAGATCACTGCCGACTTCGTTTTCCGCAGGCCCCTCCAACCGGAATTCCCAAACGCTGCGACCAGGTTCCACTTCGGCTTTCGCAAAGTGTCCCTTCATCGGTTGGGTAATGCGGTGGGCCCGGCGTTGGCCGACCGTCACCTGAAGGGCATGGTAGCCATCCTTCTCGACGGTGCGCACCTGGCATATCCGGTTGGGGGTGGCCTCGATCACGGTGACCGGTGTAGAGACACCAGCTTCATTGAAGACGCGGGTCATCCCGATTTTTTTTCCTACCAGACCAATGGACATTGTTCGATCCTGTCAATCATCAGTTCAGTTTGATTTCCACGTCAACGCCCGCCGCCAGATCCAGTTTCATCAAGGCATCGACCGTCTTGTCCGTCGGTTCCACAATGTCCAGAATGCGCTTGTGAGTTCGGATTTCGAACTGATCACGGGCCTTCTTGTTAACATGAGGCGACCGCAGCAGGGTGTATTTTTCGATCTTGGTCGGCAAGGGGATCGGTCCCATGACCAGCGCACCGGTCCGGCGAGCGGTATCGACAATTTCCAACGCCGAGCGATCAATCGTCTTGTGATCGAAGGCTTTCAGGCTGATCCGGATTTTCTGGTTTTCGACCTTCACGGGACTACTCTATATGGAATCGTGGAATGGATCTTCGTTGGTCACGCCAGGATTTTGGACACGACGCCCGCCCCCACCGTGCGACCCCCTTCGCGAATCGCAAAACGCAACCCCTCCTCCATCGCAATCGGCGCAATCAACTCCGCCGTCAACTGCACATTGTCCCCCGGCATCACCATCTCTACCCCCTCCGGCAACACACACGCCCCCGTCACATCCGTCGTGCGAAAATAAAACTGCGGCCGATACCCCTTGAAAAACGGCGTGTGCCGACCCCCCTCCTCCTTCGACAAAATATAGACCTCTGCCTCAAACTGCGTGTGCGGCGTGATCGACCCCGGCTTCGCCAACACCTGACCCCGCTCCACCTCATCCCGCTTCGTCCCCCGCAACAAAATCCCGACATTGTCCCCCGCCTGCCCCTCATCCAGCAACTTGCGAAACATCTCCACCCCCGTGCACGTCGTCTTCGTCGTGGCATGAATCCCCACCACCGCAATCTCATCCCCGACCTTGACCACCCCCCGCTCAATCCGTCCCGTCACCACCGTGCCCCGACCCGAAATCGAAAACACATCCTCCACCGGCATCAAAAATTCCCCATCCACCGCCCGCTCCGGCTGCGGAATATAACTGTCCAACGCCTCCGCCAAACGCAAAATCGACCCCTCACCCAAGTCCGACGGATCCCCCTCCAACGCCTTGAGCGCCGACCCCACCACAATCGGCGTCTCCTCCCCCGGAAACTCATAACTGTCCAACAACTCCCGCACCTCCATCTCCACCAACTCCAGCAACTCCTCATCATCCACCATGTCCGCCTTGTTCAAAAATACCACGATATACGGCACCCCCACCTGCCGCGCCAGCAAAATATGCTCGCGCGTCTGCGGCATCGGCCCATCCGCCGCCGAACACACCAAAATCGCCCCGTCCATCTGCGCCGCCCCCGTGATCATGTTCTTCACATAATCCGCATGCCCCGGACAGTCCACATGCGCATAATGCCGCTGCGCCGTCTCATACTCCACATGCGCCGTCGCAATCGTAATCCCCCGCGCCCGCTCCTCCGGCGCATTGTCAATCTCATCAAACGCCTTCTCCAACCCCCCATAACGCGACGACAACACCCGCGTCAACGCCGCCGTCAACGTCGTCTTACCATGATCCACATGACCAATCGTCCCCACATTCACATGCGGCTTCGTTCTCTCAAATCTCGCTTTTGACATCTCGAACTCTTAGAATTTGAAAATACAGTAAAAATCTGTCGCCAGATCGTTTCGTCAGGCCACCCGGATGGATTCCGACAAGTTCACCGGAACCGGCGCATACTTCTTGAATTCCATCGTGTAACTGGCCCGGCCTTGGGTGGCGGATCTCAGGGCGGTCGCATAGCCGAACATTTCGGATAAAGGCACTTCGGCATGGATCACCTTGCCGGACGGGCACTGATCCAATTCAAAAATCATGCCCCGACGCGCATTGAGATCCCCATTGACATTGCCCATGTACTCTTCCGGCATGACCACCTCCACAGCCATCATCGGCTCCAGCAGGTGCAGCCCGGCCTTCCGGCATCCCTCCCGGAAAGCCATGCCGCCGGCCGCCCTGAAGGCATGCTCGGAGGAATCCACTTCGTGGTAGGAGCCGTCATACAGGGTGACACTCACATCAATCACGGGGAATCCCGCCAAGATGCCAGTCTGCATGATTTCCCGGATCCCCTTATCCACAGCAGGGATATATTCGCGCGGCACCGCTCCCCCCTTGATCTCGTCAATGAATTCATAGCCCGCCCCGGGCTCCTGGGGCTTGATGCGCAAAAAAACATGCCCATACTGGCCGCGCCCCCCGGTCTGCTTGACATAGCGGTATTCCTGCTCAGCTGAACGGGTGATGGTTTCCCGATACGCAACCTGTGGCTGACCCACCTTGGCATCGACATTGAATTCCCGTTTCATCCGGTCAATGATAATTTCCAGATGCAGTTCCCCCATGCCGGAAATGATGGTCTGTCCGGACTCTGCATCGGTGGCGACAGTAAATGACGGATCCTCCTGGGCCAGTTTGCCGAGCGCAATGCCCAGCTTTTCCTGGTCGGCCCGGGTTTTCGGTTCCACGGCCTGGGAGATGACGGGCTCGGGAAACTCCATCCGCTCCAGAACGATGACCTGATTCGGGTCGCACAATGTCTCTCCGGTTGCTACCGTCTTGAGTCCGACCGCCGCGGCAATTTCACCCGCCCGGACTTCCTTCAGATCCTGGCGGTCATTGGCCCGCATCAGGAGCAGGCGCCCGATCCGCTCCTTCTTCTGCTTGACAGGGTTGTAGACGACATCGCCGGTGTTGAGAATGCCGGAATACACCCGCAGGAACACCAATTGCCCCAGAAAGGAATCGGTCATGATCTTGAAACCCAATGCGGAAAACGGTTCATGGTCATCCGCGCGACGGGCTAGGGCGGTTTCGCCATCGGAACCCGTGCCCCGAATGGGCGGTACATCAACCGGGCTCGGCAAGAAGTGCACGACGGCATCCAGCATCGCCTGCACTCCCTTGTTCCGGAAGGCACTGCCACATAGGACCGGCACTAGTTCATTGCGCAGTGTGCGCTGGCGAATTCCCTCACGAATGGCTTCGACGCCCAGCTGTCCGGTCTCAAAGTACTGTTCCATCAGGCCATCGTTGGCTTCCGCGGCGGCTTCGACCAACCGGTCGTGATATTCCGCACATCGTGTCCGCATTGATGCAGGAATCTCCTCTTCCGTAAACCGGATTCCCCGGTTTTCTTCTTCCCAGTACACCGCTTTCAGAGTGATCAGATCCACCACCCCCCGGAAGGAGCTTTCCACCCCAATGGGCAACTGTACCGCCACCGGATGGGCCCCCAGTCGATTCGTGATCTGCGCCATCACGCGCTGGAAATCCGCTCCCACCCGATCCATCTTGTTGACAAAGGCGATTCTGGGCACCTGATATTTATTGGCCTGGCGCCAGACCGTCTCCGACTGGGGTTCTACCCCCCCCACTGCACAGAAAACCGCCACCGCTCCATCCAAGACACGCAGGGAGCGTTCCACCTCAATGGTGAAATCGACATGTCCGGGGGTATCAATGATGTTGATGCGATGCTCCGGCATGTCTCCCGACATGCCCTTCCAGAAGCAGGTGGTGGCCGCCGAGGTAATCGTGATTCCCCGTTCCTGCTCCTGCTCCATCCAGTCCATAATTGCCGTCCCTTCATGCACCTCCCCGATCTTGTGGGAGATGCCGGTATAGAACAACACGCGCTCGGTGGTCGTGGTCTTTCCCGCATCGATATGCGCCATGATGCCGATATTTCGGTAACGTTCGATGGCAGTGAGACGGGACATGTTCGGGACAGGGTCGGCAATCAATGGGGTCAGAAGCGATAATGCGAGAATGCCTTGTTGGCTTCCGCCATCTTGTGCATATCCTCTCGTCTTTTCACGGCCGTCCCCCGCTCTTCGGCCGCATCAATCAGCTCCCCGGCCAATCGAATCGTCATGGACTTTTCATTGCGCTTGCGGGCCGCATCCATCAACCATCGCATCGCTAGGGCGACCTGGCGGCTGGGGCGCACTTCCACGGGCACCTGGTAGGTGGCCCCGCCGACGCGCCGACTTTTAACCTCGACCCCGGGGCTGACATTTTCCAGCGCCGAGTTGAACACGGCCACCGGGTCGCCCTTGCCCCGCTCGCGCATGATCTCGAAGGCACCATACAGGATTTTCTCCGCTACCGATTTCTTGCCATCCAACATCATGATGTTGATGAACTTGGCGACCGTCGGATCCTTGTACTTGGGATCCGGCAAAATCTCGCGTTTCGGTACTTCTCTGCGTCTTGGCATGTCGTTGGCTTATTGAGTTTGGTCAATGCCTCATCCACCCGTTCTTTCCCGCATCGCTCTTTCGCGGAAAAACGGATGGATCGGTCTGGATATTTCCGGCCACCAGTAAATACTTCAGCACCATGCGCCGGAAACACCCATTGAGTTCATCCGGTGAAGCCGTGATTTCCACACATACCGAATCATCGGCATCAACTCCCTGACTGGGGCTTCACAAACAGGAGTTTGAGGGGGATACCCACATCAATGCTGGCGAATTACCGGCCAGCTTTCAATCTTTCCCTTGGTTTAGTCGTTTATCTTGACCCAGAGGCGAGCGAAGTCAGGACTTCGGCCGCTTGGTACCATATTTCGACCGCCCCTGTCGGCGATCAGACACCCCCGAGGTGTCCAAAGCACCGCGCACCGTGTGATACCGCACACCGGGTAGGTCTTTTACTCGCCCCCCCCTAAGCAGCACCACGGAATGCTCCTGCAGGTTGTGGCCTTCCCCACCAATATAGGTGGTCACTTCATGTCCGTTCGTGAGTCTTACCCGCGCCACCTTCCGCAGCGCTGAATTCGGCTTCTTCGGGGTGGTGGTGTAGACACGCGTACAGACCCCACGACGCTGCGGGCAAGCCTGCAGGGCCGGCACATTGGTTTTTTTCACCTGTTGCCGACGTGGGTTTCTGACCAGTTGATTGATGGTGGGCATGCGTACGGTCTACTTCAAATAATATGTTGGCTAACACTCCGGAACATTATCGAGAACTCTCCCTTGTCCGAACTCTCTCATCATCCATCAAATCAATGAGGTGGACACCGAAAAATAGGATAGGGAATCCCCGGAACCCCATTCAACGCGATACTGATTCGGAAATTGGGGACATCAATCAGGCAACCGGACCTCACCGAGTCCCAACAGGGGCGCCGATTCTATGACTCGAGAAGGCATCTGTCAAGCTTTTGTGCAGATTCAATCGCAAGCGGAAACCGAGTCGGCCGATGTCACCGCACCGACCCGAACATGGCGATCAGACATCCGGGCCATTGGCCAAAATGGGGGCCATGAGTCATTTTCAAATCGTGTCGTCGGTCATGGCGTCCGCACCTTATCCGAGCAGTGCAAAACCCCTTCTGTTACATGCGTGAAAGATGACTGTAGCCTCACCGTACAGGGGCTCTTCGGTATCCTCTGGGCACCATGTCCACCGCTGTTTCCGAGCCGCAACCTTGCCATCAGTTCTGGATACTGGATAGAATTGGTATCGTAGTCACCAGTATGTTGACCAGTCATATGACTGAAAAAACACCACCTCATCGTTCAGACGAGACGCTAACCCCAGTTCCCACAAAGGTCAACCTGTCTCCCCGGGTATCCATGGACCTGTCTTGGCTGTCGGAAGGTCGTCGCTGGGAATTGCTTGAGAATTACACCCGTGGCTTGGTGGACATCGGCCGGAAAGCCCAAGAAATGAGAGAAAAGCTTTTGGATATGCAAAGAAAAAATTGGTGTGCGTTGGGAGCAGTGTGTTTTGGAATCGGTCTTTCGCTCTCCACCTCATCTGCTGATGAGAATTCTCACGAAGTCACAGCGATTTTGTCTCATTCTCACGAAGCCACAGCGATTTTGTCTCATTACGAACGTTCTTGCACCGAATTGGCCATAGAAGCTTCGGGCAGCCGTTGGGCCAATGATATACAGTACAATAATGTCAAACTTCAAGGGGGCAAGAATATAGAAGTAATCCAGATTGAATGTTTTGGGCATTTCGGTAGTGGCGGGTACAGTTCATACATTGTATTCGAAGAAAATATATATCGTATATTTGGCGGATTTCCTGATGTGTTTCAACTCGGAGAGGTGCCCCTTATTGCATGGACAACGGCTGGTTATATGTGTGAGAGAGATTGGCCAAAAATAGACTACTGCATTAGGGCAATGTACTGGAATCCCTCATCGGAAACCATGAGGTATCTTGGCGACAAAGGTGACGTCGAAGCGATTGACATTGGAAAATTATCGGACGGCAAATTACCTGAATCGGTTCAAAAGTACCTTGAACGTGTTCGGGGAAATTGACAGGCCTGAAATTAGCAACACGGGAGCACAGCAGACCTCCATGGAGTCATGCACATCATATAGCAAACTTGCAATTGGCTTTACCTCTTGATGGTTCGCTGATGACTGCGCAAGGAATCGAGGTGGATCCAAGCCACAGAAACAACGCATGTTGACCTGAATCGACAATCAAGCCTCACTGATTTCGAGTTCCAAGACACTGTCATCCACGCTGCCTACCTTGCCCAGCAACTCTTCAATTTCCTGGCTGTTCTGCCGATTTTCCATCCGGTTGCGCTTACGCTCTTCGTGAAAGGCGAGGCCCGTTCCGGCGGGAATCAGACGACCAACGATGACGTTTTCTTTCAACCCGCGAAGCTCGTCTACCTTGCCGTTGATGCAGGCGGCGGTCAGGACCCGCGTGGTTTCCTGGAACGATGCGGCGGAGATAAACGATTCGGTGGTCAACGACGCCTTGGTAATCCCCAGCAATTCCGGATCATAAGTAGCCGGTTGCTGGCCGTCAGCTACCAGTTGATCATTGTACTCCAGCAACATCGTCCGCTCGACCTGCTCCCCCGGAAGAAACGTGCTGTCGCCGGGTTCCTTGATGCGGACCTTGCGCAACATCTGACGAACAATAACCTCAATATGCTTGTCATTGATCTTGACACCCTGAAGTTGGTAGACATCCTGCACTTCATTGACAATATAATCGGCCAGACTGGCGACACCGCGATATTCCAGGATATCACTCGCCATGAGGGGGCCTTCAACCACGACCTCTCCCCGTTCCACCGTCTCGCCTTCGAAGACATTCAGTTTACGGGTCTTGGGGATCAAGGTTTCATGCTTTTCCCCATCGTCCGAGTTGATGACCAGACGAACCTTGCTCTTGGTCTCCTTGCCGAAGGACACCATGCCGGAGGCCGTGGCCAGGATGGCCGGCTCCTTCGGCTTGCGTGCCTCGAACAATTCCGCCACTCGGGGCAGTCCACCGGTGATATCCCGCGTCTTCGAAGATTCCTGGGGGATTCTGGCAATGATGTCCCCCTTGCTGACTTCCTGTCCATCCTTCAGCATCACGATGGCATCCGATGGCAGATGGTATCGGGCATCGGTTTCGGTACCGGGAAACTTTGCCGGTCGACCCGCCGGATCCAACAGGCTGATGGTTGGCTTGATGTCATGAGCACTGCCCCGCCGGCGTTGCGGATCAATCACCACGTAGGTGGTCCTGCCGGTGATGTCATCGGTCTGAACATTCACAGTCACTCCCTCGACGAGGTCGGTGAACACCACTTTTCCGTCCACTTCCGTCACAATGGGATGAGTATGAGGATCCCAGATCGCCACGATATCGCCTGCGACGACCTGACTACGCTCTTTCACGGAAAGCACGGCCCCATACGGCAAGGTATGTTTCTCAAGGTTGCGGCCATGGACATCCAGCACAAACAGTTCGCCGTGGCGTGACACCACCACGCTGTTACCCTCCTTGTTCTCCACCAGCTTGGCGTTGCGCAAGGCGATCTTGCCGCCATTCTTCAGCTCGATCTGACTGATCACCGCAGAGCCCGACGCCGCCCCACCGATGTGGAATGTCCGCATGGTCAACTGCGTGCCGGGCTCACCAATGGACTGGGCGGCAATCACACCGACCGCTTCCCCAATGTTGATCTTGTTGCCCCGGCCCAGGTCACGCCCATAGCATTTCGCGCACACGCCATAGCGCGTCGCACAGGTCACCGCCGAGCGGACGACGACTTCATGGATATTAGCCTGCTGTACACGCTTGACATTTTTTTCGTCCAGCATCTCATCCTTGCTGACCAAGATCTCGTCTGTGACGGGATCCTTAATATCCTCCGTGCTGTATCGACCCAGGATCCGATCGCTCAACGGGACGATGACCACCCCCCCTTGAACTTGTGCCTCCCGACGAATACCTTGAGTCGTACCACAGTCTTCCTCCGTAATGACGAGGTCTTGGCAGACATCCACCAGACGACGGGTCAGATAGCCGGAGTTCGCGGTCTTGAGAGCCGTATCGGCGAGACCCTTGCGAGCCCCATGAGTGGAAATGAAGTACTGCAACACATTGAGACCTTCACGAAAGTTGGCCGTGATCGGTGTTTCAATGATCGAACCGTCCGGTTTGGCCATCAGACCACGCATACCGGCCAACTGCCGAATCTGGGCATGGGATCCTCTGGCCCCGGAGTCTGCCATCATGTAGATGGAGTTGAAGGACTCCTGGTCCAGGATCTGTCCGTCCGGTCCCTGCACCTGATCCGTGGCCATCTTGGCCATCATCGCCTCGGCCACCTGCTCACTGGTGCGGGTCCAAATATCGATCACCTTGTTGTAGCGCTCCCCGTCCGTCAAGAGTCCGTTGTCGTATTGATTCTGGATCGACTTCACCTCCTTGTAGGCTTGCCCCAGGAGTCTTTCCTTGTGGTCCGGGACCACCATGTCATCCACCCCAATCGACAGACCGGCGAGAGCCGCCATGCGAAAACCGATATACATCAACTGATCCGAAAAGATCACCGTATCCTTGAGGTCGCATTCACGATAGCTGGTATTGATCAACTCCGAAATGGTCTTCTTTTTCATCGGCCGGTCCACCAGCTCAAACGGCAGCCCCTTGGGCAGAATTTCGCCGAGCAACGCCCGCCCGACAGTGGTTTCCCGCAGGGGTCCGGGTTTTGACCGCCTAGGTTCGCCGATACTCTCCCCATCTTCGGCCGGCACCGGCAGGCGGACTTGAATACGCGCATGCAGATGGACAATACCCGATTCATAAGCCCGCTTGAGATCATCCAGATCAGCAAACCACTTGCCAGTTCCCTTTGCGGCGGCATCCTCCCGGGTCATGTAATAGAGTCCCAACACGATATCCTGAGAAGGAACAATGATGGGGTCGCCGTTGGCGGGTGAGAGGATATTGTTGGTGGACATCATCAACGAACGGGCCTCCAACTGGGCCTCGATCGACAGGGGCACATGAACGGCCATCTGATCCCCGTCAAAATCCGCGTTGTAGGGTGTGCACACCAACGGGTGCAGCTGGATCGCCTTGCCCTCCACCAGCACCGGCTCAAAAGACTGAACCCCCAGGCGGTGAAGGGTCGGCGCCCGGTTCAACATCACCGGATGCTCTCGAATGACTTCTTCCAGGATGTCCCAGACCTCTGGACTTTCCATTTCCACCATCTTTTTCGCATGCTTGATGGTCGTGGCCAGATCACGCAGTTCCAGCTTGTTGAAGATGAAGGGCTTGAAGAGTTCCAGCGCCATTTTCTTCGGCAATCCACACTGATGGAGCTTGAGCGTCGGACCCACCACAATCACGGAACGACCGGAGTAATCCACCCGCTTGCCCAGTAGATTCTGGCGGAATCGGCCCTGCTTGCCCTTGATCATGTCTGAAATGGACTTGAGCTGACGCTTGTTGGCCCCGGTAATGGCCTTGCCGCGGCGACCATTGTCCAACAGGGCGTCCACAGCCTCTTGCAACATCCGCCTTTCATTTCGCACGATCAGGTCGGGCGCATTGAGGTCCAGCAGCCGCTTGAGGCGATTATTCCGGTTGATCACCCGCCGATACAGATCATTCAGATCCGAGGTGGCGAAACGACCGCCTTCCAGCGGTACCAGAGGACGCAGGTCCGGCGGCAAAACCGGCAGCACGTCCATGATCATCCATTCCGGGCGATTGGCCGATTTAATGAACGCTTCCATGACCTTGAGGCGGCTGGTCAGCTTCTTGGTCTTGGCCTCGGATTTGGTGACCGCCAGCTCTTCCCGCAGCAACCCCGCTTCCACCTCCAGATCAATTTCTTGCAACAAAGAACGGATCGCGTCCGCCCCCATTCGGGCTTCAAACTGATCGCCGTATTTCTCGATCATTTCGAGATAGGTTTCTTCCGTCAGCAAAGCCCCCCGCTTGAAATCAGTGGCACCGGGGTCGATGATGACGTACGCCTCGAAATACAGTACCCGCTCCATCTCCCGGACGGTCATATCCAGCAACAGCCCGAGTCTCGACGGCAAGGACTTGAGAAACCAGATGTGGGCACATGGGGCCGCCAGGTCGATATGCCCCATGCGTTCACGCCGCACCTTGGACAGGGTGACCTCGACACCGCACTTTTCACAGATCACCCCGCGATGCTTCAGTCGCTTGTATTTTCCGCACAGACACTCGTAGTCACTGACCGGACCAAACAACTTGGCACAAAACAGGCCATCGCGCTCAGGCCGGAAGGTCCGGTAGTTGATCGTCTCGGGCTTCTTGACTTCGCCATAGGACCAGGATCGAATCTTCTCCGGAGACGCAATACTGATGCGAATGGAATCAAAATCCTTAACCGAATCGTGTTGCTTGAACAGGTTAAAAATGTCTCTCATTTTTTCGCCTCGTAAGGTTTTCGGTTATGTCAGGCGTGATCATCCATGAGCTCGATATTGAGCCCCAAGGCACGAATTTCCTTGACCAGAACGTTGAAGGACTCGGGCATCCCCGCATCCATGCCGTGGTCACCGCGGACGATGTTTTCGTAAATCTTGGAACGTCCCACCACATCGTCGGATTTCACGGTCAACATTTCCTGCAACGTATAGGCGGCCCCGTAAGCCTCCAGCGCCCACACTTCCATCTCCCCAAAGCGTTGGCCACCGAACTGGGCCTTGCCCCCCAAGGGTTGTTGGGTGATCAATCCGTAGGGCCCCGTGGAGCGGGCATGCATCTTGTCATCCACCAAGTGATTGAGTTTCAGGATATACATATAGCCACAGGTCACGGGACGATCAAATGGCTCACCGGTCCGGCCATCATAAAGCGTGGTCTGTCCACTGTCCGGGAGTCCGGCCAGCTTCAGCATGTGCTTGATTTCGGCTTCCTGGGCGCCATCAAATACCGGTGTCGCCATGGGGACGCCCGCGGTGAGATTGGAGGCCAGTTCTCTGACTTCGGTATCACTGAGCGCCTCCAGTTCCTCCTGTTTGCCGCTGGAGTTGTAGACCCGGCCCAGAAACTTGCGCACCTGGTCGGTCTTCTTGTTCTTGCGCAGCATCTCGTCAATGTGTCGGCCGATGTTCTTGGCCGCCCAGCCCAGATGCGTTTCCAGCACCTGACCGACGTTCATGCGCGACGGAACGCCCAATGGATTCAGGCAGATGTCGACGGCGGTCCCATCCTCCATGTAGGGCATGTCCTCCACCGGTACGATCCGGGAAATCACTCCCTTGTTCCCATGCCGGCCCGCCATCTTGTCTCCCGGTTGCAACCGGCGCTTGACCGCCACGAAGACCTTGACAATCTTCTGCACCCCGGGGGCCAGATCGTCCCCCGTTCTGACTTTTTCTCTTTTCCTGTCAAGACGTTCCTCGAACTGCTTCTGCTGCACCTCAAGCTGCTCGCGAATGCGTTCGAGTTGGGCATTGACATCCTCATTGCGAAGGCGAATTTCAAACCACTGCGCCCGTGGCAACTCATCCAGATATTCCTCAGTGACCCGCTTTCCCGACTTCAGGCCGCCCGGGCCGCCTTCTGCCACCTGTTGGTCAATCAGTCGTCGGATACGGGCATAGAAATCATCTTCCATGATACGCAACTGATCCCTCATATTCTTGCGCACCTGGGCCAGTTCCTCTTCATCATTGGCCTTGGCCCTTTCATCCTTCTCCATTCCTTCGCGAGTGAATACCTGAACATCAATGACGGTGCCCTTCAACCCCGATGACATGCGCAGGGAAGTATCCTTGACATCCGACGCCTTCTCGCCAAAGATGGCCCGAAGCAACTTCTCCTCCGGGGTCAACTGGGTCTCCCCCTTGGGCGTGATCTTGCCCACCAGCACATCACCGGGCTTGACTTCCGCACCGATATACACGATCCCGGATTCATCCAGCTTGGCCAAGGCACTTTCGCCTACATTGGGGATATCGCGACTGATTTCCTCGGGACCCAGTTTGGTGTCCCGTGCGATGCAGGACAATTCCTGAATATGGATGGAGGTGAAGACATCATCCTTGACGAGACGCTCCGAGATGAGAATCGAATCTTCAAAGTTGTAGCCATTCCAGGGCATGAAGGCAATCAGCACATTGCGCCCGAGCGACAATTCCCCCATATCGGTCGAGGGCCCATCGGCCAGGACATCGCCACGGACCACAACATCATGGTATTTCACCAGCGGGCGCTGGTTGATGGTGGTGTTCTGATTGGATCGCCGGTATTTGACCAGGGAGTAGATGTCCACTCCGGGCTGACCTTCGACCCATTCCTTTTCGTCGACCCGGACCACGATCCGGTTGGCATCCACGAAATCCACCACGCCCCCCCGCTGGGCGACAACGGTGACACCGGAGTCGATGGCCACCCGGCGTTCCATGCCCGTACCGACCAATGGTTTTTCACTGCGGAGCACCGGAACCGCCTGACGCTGCATGTTGGAACCCATGAGCGCCCGGTTGGCGTCATCATGCTCCAGAAAGGGGATCAACGAGGCCGCCACGGACACGATCTGCTGCGGACCGACATCAATGTAGTCAATGTTCTCGGGGGCCGACTGTGAGAATTCGTTCTTATGCCGGCAGGACACCATATCATTGACAAACCGGCTCTCGCCATCCAGCCTGGAATTGGCCTGGGCAATCACATATTTGTGTTCCTCAATGGCCGACAAATACTCAACAAAGTCGGTCACCTGGCCATCTTCCACCTTGCGGTAAGGCGTCTCCAGAAACCCGTATTCATTGGTTCGGGCATAGACCGCCAGTGAATTGATCAAGCCGATATTGGGTCCTTCGGGGGTTTCAATGGGACAGACCCGACCATAGTGGGTCGGATGCACGTCGCGCACTTCAAAACCAGCCCGCTCCCGAGTCAGCCCCCCCGGACCGAGCGCCGAGACCCGGCGCTTGTGCGTGACTTCAGACAGCGGATTGGTCTGGTCCATGAACTGCGACAGTTGACTGGAACCGAAGAACTCCCGCACCACGGCGGAGACCGGCTTGGCATTGATCAAGTCCACGGGTTTCAGGTCCTCACTCTCCACCAGATTCAGTCGCTCCTTGACCGCGCGTTCTACCCGTACCAAACCGATCCGGAACTGGTTCTCCACCAGTTCCCCCACCGAACGAACCCGTCGGTTGCCCAGATTGTCAATGTCATCCACCTCGCCCTTGCCGTTCTTCAGGGCCACGATCTCCTTCATCACCCCGATGATGTCCTGCTTTTGCAGAATCAGTGGTCCTTCATCGGTTTCCTTCCCGAGCCGGCGGTTGAGCTTCATCCGACCCACATGCGACAGATCATAGCGTTCAGAATTGAAAAACAGGTTGCTGAACAAGGCAGCGGAAGCTTCCTTGGTTGGCGGCTCACCCGGTCGCATCATGCGATAGATCTCGATCTGGGCGTCCTCTTCGTTGCGGGTGGTATCGATGCGCAGGGTGTCGGAAATGAACGGGCCACAGTCAAAATCGTTGGTGTAGATGGTCTCGACCACCCGAACACCCGTCTGTCGCAACTTCTTCAAGAGTTCGACCGTCAGTTCCGCATTGGCCTCGGCCAGCAGTTCACCGGTCTCGGTATCAATGATCGGCTTGGCCAGAATGCGATCAACGATATATTCATCCGGCACCTCGATTTCCTTCAGGCCCGCCTTCTCCAACTCACGGGTATGACGGGCGGTAATGCGCTTTTCCGCCTCGACGATCACCTTGCCTCTGGGCCCCTTGAGATCGAATTCCAACTGTTGTCCCCGCAGGCGTTCCGGCACCAGATCCATGTAGCAACCGTCTACATCGACCGTGATGCGGTCACGCTCGTAGAACATCGCCAGAATCTCCTCGGTGGAAGAACCGAGCGCACGCAGGATAATCGTCGCTGGCAACTTGCGGCGGCGGTCAATCCGAATGTACAGCAGATCCTTGGGGTCAAACTCCATATCCAGCCATGAGCCGCGATACGGGATGATTCGGGCCGAAAACAACAACTTGCGCGAGGCATGGGTCTTCCCGCCATCATGGTCGAAGATCACACCCGGGGAACGATGCAGTTGGGAAACAATCACGCGCTCGGTGCCATTGATCACAAACGTGCCATGGTCCGTCATCAACGGCATTTCACCGAGGTAGACCTCTTCCTCAATGATTTTCTTGATCTTCTTGCCACTACCGCCCTTGTTGTAGATTTCAAGGTGCATCACCACTCGGAGCGGGCAGGAATAGATCAACCCGCGCTGCATGCACTCTTCAACGTCGAACCGGGGTTCGTCAAGACGGTAACGAACAAATTGCAGGTGGACGCTGTCATTGTAGCTTTTAATCGGAAACACGGATTTGAAAGCCGCCTGAATGCCCTGGTCAATTCGCTGCTCGGGGGGCACATCCCGTTGCAGATACTTGATATAGGATTCTTTTTGCGTCTCCAGCAGGTAGGGCACGGGATAATCATCCGTCCGCTTGCTGAAATGTTTACGGATACGTTTTTTTTCGGTAAAGGAATAACCCATGTGTCGCTCCTCAAATCAACCCAGCCTGGATCACGGCGTCCCGATGCCGTGTAAGATACCGTCGACTTTCCGATGAACCGTCACTGACCCTAACGGGCCATGACTGGCTCATGGAAAATACAACGCGCCCTTCAGTTCGCCACTGTCGCCCGAAAATCGGGCATCCGCGACCCAGCAGGGAAGCGAAGCTTCCGCTCCCTGCCTCGTCAGGAGAAACCACCCGAACTGAAAGCAACCGGAATCTATTTCAGCTCGACGGAACCACCCGCCTCTTCGACCTGTTTCTTGATCTCTTCCGCTTCTTGCTTGTTGACCCCCTCTTTCAGTGGGGCCGGGGCGCTTTCGACCAGGTCCTTCGCCTCCTTGAGACCCAGACCGGTGAGGGTCCGCACGACCTTGATGACACCGACTTTCTTTTCGCCAAATCCGGTGAGGATCGCATCAAACTCATCCTTCTCTTCCGCGCCACCCGCTTCAGCATCGCCACCCCCAGTCGCAGGACCAGCGGACACCGCCACGGCCGCGGCCGCAGAGACACCGAACTTCTCTTCCATATCCTTGATCAATGCAGACAGGTCGAGCACACTCATCTCGGCAATGGCGTCGAGAATCTCTTCTTTGGATATACCCATGGATTTACTCCTGATTTAGGAAAACATAAGAATGATTGATTGGTTTCGAAGCGTCGGTCGCCCGTGAACTCATGACGACGGCCCGCCAGCTTCCTTCGACTCGGCCACAGCGGACAGCGTCCTGACAAACCGGCTGGGCACTTCGTTGAGGGTCGCGACAAACTGTTGTATCGGCGCCTGCATGGTACCCATCAGCTTGGCCAGCAATTCTTCTCGTCCCGGCAACTTGGACAGGTCATCCAGCATCCTGGGATCCATCAAGGAGCCATTCATGGCCCCCACTGTGATCTTCAGATGTTCGTTGTCTCTGGCAAACCGGGTCATGACCTTGGCCACGGCCACCGGGTCTTCCGAGACGGAAAAGATAATCGGCCCGATGAAATATTCCCGCAAACAGGCAAAACCGGTATCGGCGATCGCCCGTCTGGCCAGATTGTTTTTCACCACCTTGATCCAGACACCAGCCCGGCGCGCTTCCTGGCGCAGGCGGGTCAATTGAGCCACCGTCATTCCGCGATACTCGGCCAGCACACCGGCATTGGCCAAGGCAATGGCCTGACTGACTTCATTGATGACCGCCTTTTTCTGAGTGAGACTTAAACTCATCAATCAACTCCCAATGTAAGAAAAATGGTGTCCTGCCTCAGGAAAATCCTGAATTGGGCCACCGTCTGGGCTGGCTTTGCGCCCCACCGGATCACCGGAACGACGCGCAATTAAGCGTCGGAGTTTCCCTCCGTACGCACCAGCGGTCTTGGACAACCCACCGTCCCTTATTCGCCAATACGGAACGATAGACACCAAACCTTTCAACCGACTCGACACCATGTGGATTCGGCCCGGTCAACGAATCGCGGGAATCGACCCGCGGTCCACCTTGATGCCGGGACCCATGGAGCTCGAAATCGCGACATGACGAATGTATTGCCCCTTCGACGACGCCGGCTTCGCCCGCCACAGGGCGCCCAACACCGCATTCAGGTTTTCCCTGAGCGCTTCCCGGGGGAACGAGACCTTGCCAATGGCACAATGAATGATGCCGGCCCGGTCAATTCGATACTGCACCTGACCCGACTTGGCGTCGGCGACGGCCTTGGCCACGTCCATGGTCACGGTACCCACTTTGGGGTTGGGCATGATGCCTCGCGGTCCGAGAATCTGGCCAAGTTGTCCCACGACGCGCATGGTCGCCGGGGTCGCGATACACAGTTCAAACTCGATGTGGCCTGCCTTGATCTGGTCCGCCAGATCCTGCAATCCCACGATATCAGCCCCGGCCTCGCGGGCGGCTTCGGCATCCGCCCCCTCCGCAAACACCGCCACCCGAATCGACTTGCCGGTCCCGTGGGGCAGGACAGTGGCGCCGCGGACATTCTGGTCCGATTTGCGCGCATTGACGCCCAGGTTGACGGCCAGTTCCACGCTTTCGTCAAACCGGGCAGTCGCCAGTTCCTGGAGGAGCGAGAGCGCCTCATCAAGCGGATACAACTTTTCCCGCTCCACCTTTTCGTGCAGTGCCCGGATACGCTTGCCTTTCTTTGCCATGCTCAGACCCCCTCCACTTCTACGCCCATGCTGCGGGCTGTGCCGGCTATGATGCGAACCGCCGCCGCCAAGTCATAGGCACTCAGGTCGGGCTCCTTGGTCCGGGCGATGTCCTCGATCTGGTTCCGGGTCAACTTGCCCACCTTGTCCCGGTTCGGTATCCCACTGCCCTTGGCGATTCCGGCCGCTTTCTGGATCAGGATGGCAGCCGGTGGGGTCTTCCGGACAAAGGTGAAGCTCTTGTCGGCATAGACCGTAATCACCACCGGAATCGGCAGCCCCTTGTCCAGATCCGCGGTCTCCGCATTGAACGCCTTGCAGAATTCCATGATATTGACGCCATGCTGGCCCAGAGCCGGCCCGACCGGGGGACTCGGTTTGGCCTCCCCGGCTGGAACCTGCAACTTGATGTAGGAATCGATTTTTTTTGCCATGATCGCCTTGCTTGTTTGGGTACGAGCGCTCCGAAAGTTCCAGATTCACAGATCATGCCCGACTGAGTCGGACCGCTGCGAACCCAGAGATTCAGCCCCTCTCAGGGCGAGCTCCCCGGAATAAAAAAACATCAGGTGGCATCGGGATTACCCCTTCTCCACCTGGGTAAAGTCCAGTTCGACCGGGGTGGAGCGGCCAAAAATGGTCACCGAGACGCGCAGTTTGGCTTTTTCAAAATTGGCATCCTCCACGGTCCCATTGAAATCCGCAAATGGCCCATCGACAATGCGCACCAGTTCTCCGGGGGCAAACGTGAATTTCATTTTCGGCGCATCGGAACTGGCGGTCACTTGCTGGATAATCTCATTGGCTTCCCGGTCAGAAATCGGCATGGGCCGATTTTCCGTACCGCCGATGAACCCCGCGACCTTCGGAACCCGCTTGACCAAGTGCCAGGTATCGTCCGTCAACGACATGTTCACCAGCACATAGCCAGGAAAGAACTTGCGTTCACTGGTCCGTTTCTGGCCAGCCCGCATTTCCACCACTTCCTCGGTGGGCACAAGAATGTCCCCAAAATAGTCCTGCATGCCACTGCGGTCAATATGCTCTTGCAACGACTGTTGGACCTTTTTTTCGTAGCCAGAATACGACTGGATCACATACCATCGCTTCGGCGGAACAGAAGTCGCCATATCTTGGTCCGGTTCGGATGCAAATGGTTCATTCATGATCAATCACTCACTCCCAGGATCAGGTCGTAAATGGTCTCAAACAGCAGCTTGTCCACCAAGGCAATAAACAATCCGATCACAATCACCAGAATGATGACCATCACGGTCACCATGCCCGCCTCTCGACGATTCGGCCAAACCACCTTCTGTCGTTCGATGTTCGCCCCTCGGGCAAATGCCCAGGCGGTCTTGCCCGCATCACTGGTGTAGCTGATCGCCAGGGCCGCCACGACGCCAACCAGGACCAACCCCACTCTGGCCACCTGAATGAGGTCTTCAAAGTAATAGTAAAGAAAGACCGAAGCGGCCACCACCAGTCCCGCAGCGATCAGAATTGCCTTGTCTTTCAATGCACTGTTGCCCATTCAATATCCTGCGCGAAGACCCGGGAACGCGCTGGTTTCGAATCTGGCAGGCCAGGAGGGAATCGAACCCCCAACCTGCGGTTTTGGAGACCGCCGCTCTGCCAATTGAGCTACTGGCCTTCGAAACCTACCCTTCTGTGCCAACCGGACCGATATCGGTTCGCATCGAAACATGCCGTACCTCCTCCCCGGCCAGCCACTGGGGCCGACCCAGGTCGGAACTGACTGTTGCAACCTACCCAACATGATGATGACGGTCACGCCAGGATTTTGGACACGACGCCCGCCCCCACCGTGCGACCCCCTTCGCGAATCGCAAAACGCAACCCCTCCTCCATCGCAATCGGCGCAATCAACTCCGCCGTCAACTGCACATTGTCCCCCGGCATCACCATCTCTACCCCCTCCGGCAACACACACGCCCCCGTCACATCCGTCGTGCGAAAATAAAACTGCGGCCGATACCCCTTGAAAAACGGCGTGTGCCGACCCCCCTCCTCCTTCGACAAAATATAGACCTCTGCCTCAAACTGCGTGTGCGGCGTGATCGACCCCGGCTTCGCCAACACCTGACCCCGCTCCACCTCATCCCGCTTCGTCCCCCGCAACAAAATCCCGACATTGTCCCCCGCCTGCCCCTCATCCAGCAACTTGCGAAACATCTCCACCCCCGTGCACGTCGTCTTCGTCGTGGCATGAATCCCCACCACCGCAATCTCATCCCCGACCTTGACCACCCCCCGCTCAATCCGTCCCGTCACCACCGTGCCCCGACCCGAAATCGAAAACACATCCTCCACCGGCATCAAAAATTCCCCATCCACCGCCCGCTCCGGCTGCGGAATATAACTGTCCAACGCCTCCGCCAAACGCAAAATCGACCCCTCACCCAAGTCCGACGGATCCCCCTCCAACGCCTTGAGCGCCGACCCCACCACAATCGGCGTCTCCTCCCCCGGAAACTCATAACTGTCCAACAACTCCCGCACCTCCATCTCCACCAACTCCAGCAACTCCTCATCATCCACCATGTCCGCCTTGTTCAAAAATACCACGATATACGGCACCCCCACCTGCCGCGCCAGCAAAATATGCTCGCGCGTCTGCGGCATCGGCCCATCCGCCGCCGAACACACCAAAATCGCCCCGTCCATCTGCGCCGCCCCCGTGATCATGTTCTTCACATAATCCGCATGCCCCGGACAGTCCACATGCGCATAATGCCGCTGCGCCGTCTCATACTCCACATGCGCCGTCGCAATCGTAATCCCCCGCGCCCGCTCCTCCGGCGCATTGTCAATCTCATCAAACGCCTTCTCCAACCCCCCATAACGCGACGACAACACCCGCGTCAACGCCGCCGTCAACGTCGTCTTACCATGATCCACATGACCAATCGTCCCCACATTCACATGCGGCTTCGTTCTCTCAAATCTCGCTTTTGACATCTGTCAAATCTCACCAAATTGAAACTTACCGAGTTGCGGTGCAAATTCCGAAGCCCGCCAAGGCTTCGGAGCCAGTTTGATCCAATCCCCCCGCCGGTTTACGAAACGAGATGACTGGAGCCCATAACCAGACTTGAACTGGTGACCTCTTCCTTACCAAGGAAGTGCTCTACCGACTGAGCTATATGGGCATCAAGTATCCTGCCGGGTCGACCGTCCTCCGAAGGGATCCGGGTTCGAACCATGGAGCGGGTGATGGGAATCGAACCCACATCATCAGCTTGGAAGGCTGAGGTTCTGGCCGTTGAACTACACCCGCATGTCACTTTCACTATACCCTCCGTCACCAAACCATGAATTTGGTGGAGGGGGGAGGATTCGAACCTCCGAAGGCTGAGCCAGCAGATTTACAGTCTGCCCCCTTTGACCGCTCGGGAACCCCTCCAAAGATCGATCCAACATTGGGTGGTCTCACGACAAACGAAGGCATCCGTCCGGTAGTACCGACCCCCAAGGATCCGCTCCGGATGGAGCCCGCAGAGGGACTCGAACCCACGACCTGCTGATTCATACCCACTACCACTTTCGCGGCCCAGCCATGCTCTCAGGGAATGCCCGAAGAGCCCAACCAGTTTGGAGTCTGGACTTTCTCTTCACCATACAGGATCGCCCCTTGGGTACCCCCCTGCTGCAGGTGGGTGGTGTAAAGTCTCTACACTCCCCCGTATCCGAAACGCAAGCCCCGGGGCTTGCGACTCGATACAAGGTAGCACGGGATTGCCATTCACCGACGTTGTAAGGCCGACCGCCACAGCGTTCTGGAGTCAGGTTTCCCCGTTTTAGCCACCTCCACTTCTCGGGTTTCCCCGGGAAGGTGCAATGTCTACAAATCAGCTGCTCTAGCCAACTGAGCTATGCGGGCGAAAAAGCAGCCCGACCGCCTGCCCGCGCTATCGTTCGCACAGGAATAATCGCGCCTTATCAGGCCCAACAGACCCACCCAATGATCCGCACCGAGTTGCCCACCAAAAAATGGAGCGCGATTGTACCGAAAATACCCTTTTGATTGCAACGCGAAAACGCACTTTTTTTGAGGAAATCCATTGAATGGACTGGTCGTGACATGAAAACCAGCGAGGTCTCCATGGGAATGCATCGCCCGCAGATGACTGACAGACGTCCTGAGTGCCACCAAGACCGTCCCCCACAGAGCCGAGATTCCCGTCACGGGATCGATCCCTTGGGCGCATCATCTGCCCTGGCACACGGATAAGTCGATGGTCGATGCGATGACCATCAAGTGCCATTCTCTGCAATCGCCGTCGGCCCTTAGTCCCCCGTCCGGTGGACGAAAAGGATCAATGGGTTCCGGTACCCGGCCCGGTTCTCCAGGTCGGACCGTCGGGCCGACGGCGCGGCACACACCGTCTCCCTCACCTTGACCCCCTCCCCTGGCCAGTCCCGGGCCAGCCATTCTCCTCGCCCTGCCCGATTCACCTTCACATCCATCCAATGCCAAGGACCCAAAGCACGATACTCCAGTTGAAGTCGGGCATCAATGTCCTGATCCTGGAGACGTTTGATATATGTTTGGGCCAGTTCTTCCTGCGCAAAGTAGCCCAAGGAGACCTGCACCCCGTCACCCTCCTGACTGACCTTGTGATCCAGCTGCTTGTGCTCCAGAAGATTGATGATTGACTGCGCCTGCTCCCTACTCGCATACGGTTCCAGATAGACGTGAACAGACCGAAATACGCGGTCAGCGACCTGAGTCTGAGACCAAGTCACGGGTTGTTTCTCAATCCACTCGAGCGCCGCATTCCAGCTGTTCGCTTGACGAAACGGGCCCACCCGAAGGCAGATCAGATCCGCTGTGACCTCCGATGCGGGCGGTTCCACGGAGGGGCTCTCCGGCGATCCAGAAGCATTCGGTCGGTCGATCAGCAGGGGCGAGGAAGAGATCCCATCCGATGGCCGCTCGCCCAATAGCCGCATACTGTCCTGATTGACATCCGGAAAGGCGCTGCCCTGACTGGGGGAGGTCTCCACCTGACGTGTACTGACCCCCAGAAAAATCAGCACATTGACCACCAGCAGAATGGCCGCCACCCACTTCATGAGAGACGCTGCCCCGCGACCAGTGCCAGACCATCCAGGACCAGATTGGGGCGACACTCGCCAGCAGAACAAACGCCCGCTGATAGAGTCCGCGCATCTCCTCCGGTCATCAGGACCGAATGGCTCCCCCCGCTGCCCAATCGGGACCGGATAGTGCGAATGCAGTGCTCAACGCCCCCGCACACCGCATGATAGGCGCCCGCAATCACCGCATCCTCACTGTTCCGGGCCAGCGGAGACGGGGGGCTGTTGGCGGTCTGCGTGCTTCCCGCAAGGCATCCCGCCGACGATGGCAGGCGGATTTGGCCCGTGTCTCGACCCAGGATCCGAATCATGGTCATGATGCCGGGGAAAATGGCTCCACCGATGAATTGATGGTGCGCCACCAAGTCCACCGTGACTGCCGTGCCCGCATCCACCACCACGACCGCTTCGTGCGCTCTTTCACCACAAACCAATCGATGGGCGGCAATGGCCGCCAGCCATCGGTCACAACCCAACTGTGCTGGATTCTCGTAGCCATTGGTCAATCCATCAAATTCTTTTTGCGCCACCAGCCATTCCGGACCGACCTGCCAGTGCCGGCGACACCAGTGTATGAATTGGTCAACGGTTTCATTCTGACAAACGGCGCTCAACAGAATCCGCTGGGGCGCTGGCAGGTGGCAGAAGCTGTTTTCCAGATCACGGAGCCACGTACTTTCTGCGTCCATCGACACTCGGTCACCAGTGATGTCCGGTGGCAGGCTGACAATCCCCTCGACCGCTGACTTCCGGGACCGACCTTCATCGATATCAGCGACTCCGTCCAACAGCCGCCACTTCAATCGCTGGTTGCCCATATCCACCAGCAAGCAACAGCCAGCATCAGTGACCATGCCAGTTCTGTTCGGGCGGGATCAAAGACACTTCGCCAGCATGAAACACCTGCATCCCCTCCCGGGTTTCCAGGCACAGGGCCCCCTGGGCGTTCACTCCCTTGACACGACCCCGGATCCGGTGGCTGGTCACCATTTCCACTTCGGCATCCTGAAAAGCATGACAAGCATTCCAGGGCTCGACATACGGCGCAAACCCCTCTTCACCAAAGCGGGTCAAATCACGATTCAGATGGGTAATCAATGCGGCGGTCAGTAGTTCGCAGTTCGGCTCATATCCCTGCTCAGCCAGACCCGTCCAGGGCATCACGGGCTTCTGGGTCAGGTCCAAGGACACCGGTAGTGTAACATTGAGTCCAACCCCAATCACACATCGACCCCGATTGAGTTCCACCAGAACGCCAGCCAGCTTCTTGTGTTGCAGCAAGATGTCATTGGGCCATTTCAATGCGACCGTCCGAATACCCTGCGCACGCAGGGCCTGCAGTACGGACAATCCACACACCAGGGACAGTCCATGGGGAGAAGCACTACGCAGGTCCCATCCCATGGACAGGTAAATTCCCTGTCCCGGGGCCGATTGCCAAGGTCGCCCGCGACGCCCACGACCCGCCGTCTGCTCGGCCGCCAGACACACCGCCGCATGATAATCCTGGAGCTCATACAGAAGGTAGTCGTTGGTAGAGCCCAGGGATTCGAACCAGTGCAGTTTGCCGGCCGACTGAAGTCCTTTGGCCCTTAACTGTTGATCAATCCGGTGAAGGTCCATGGTGGCAGGTATCGTCAATCGGCTGTGGGGCTGACTCAGATGATCCCGGTGTGGGAGCATCGTATTTTATCCACTGACAACCCGGCTTGCGCCTGATTTCGCCATGTTTCCTTGACTTCCTCAAGGCAAGGTCGCGAGCTCGTTCTGAGCCGCAGTTCTCCTGGATATGATCTTTCGGAAACCGGCTCGAATCCATGAGCAGCCGGTCCAAAATCGACTTTCCACTCGATTCAGGTCCAGCATCCTCATGACAGGGGAAGGGGGGAAACCCTTTTGACTGGCCCCCATCTCCTGAGGGAGAACGGTGATTCATGGGTCGGAGACCGGCGTTCGAGGTGTGTTATCCTTTGGCCTATGCTTTCAGGAACAAGGACCATACCACCGGCGAATCGGGATGCTTGTCTTTCGCCCCCTGTACAACCGGGGCGAAGATGCCTTCCAGTCTCTCCCATGACGCTACCGCAGCATATTGGGGCCACGAGGATCGGTTCCAAGGACAGTATCCTGTTCCTGCCCCCTGAGATTGGCCCTCCCCGTCTTCTGGGGCGCAGCTCATTCCAGGCGACCGCCCCCCACGGGTGCGGGCCCCCTTGCCATCTCACGGCCGTTTGGCAGTCGCCGGGGCGATGGTCCTCCTGCATGATGCTCCCATGATTCAGCGAAACCCAACCCGCGCTGTGCACATCGGGCGCATCCCCATCGGTGATAACCACCCCATCGCCGTCCAGAGTATGTGTGCGACTCCCACCACGGATGTGGAGGCCACGCTGGATCAAGTGCGTCTCCTGGCACAAGCCGGTGCCGACATCATCCGGATCGCCGCCGACAATCATCGGGATGCCCAGGCCCTGATCCGGATACGGGGAGAAAGTGATGCGGTGCTCAGTGTGGACTTGCAGGAGAACTATCGACTCGCCCAGGTGCTTGCCCCTCACGTGGACAAGATCCGCTACAACCCCGGTCACCTGTACCATCACGAGCGCAGCAAATCCTGGCAAGACAAGGTTTCGTATCTGGTGGATGTCGCCGGCGAAAATGACTGCGCCTTGCGTGTCGGTGTCAATGCTGGCTCGGTGGACCCGGACAAAGTGTCGTCCTATGCCACCGGTGACTCCGTCACGCCCATGGTGGAAAGCGCTCTGGAGCACAGCGAATGGCTGGACCAACTCGGATTTACCCGCTACTGCGTCTCTCTCAAGGATTCGGACCCGCAAAAGACCGTTGCCGCCTATAGCGCCTTTGCAGATCGCCGACCCGAAATCCCGCTGCATCTGGGGGTGACCGAGGCCGGCATTCCCCCCATGGGCATTGAAAAAACCCGCATCGCCTTCGAGCCGCTCATTGCCAAAGGTCTTGGCGACACCATCCGGGTGTCCCTGACGTTACCCAATGATCGCAAACACGAGGAGATTGCCGCCGGCCGCCAGATTCTGGCCGATATCCAGGCGGGCCGGGTGCGCACCGTGGTGAACTTTAACCCGGACCGTTTGAACCTGATCAGCTGTCCCAGTTGCTCTCGAGTGGAAAACGAGGCCTTCGTTGAACTGGCCCATCAGGTGCAGGAAAGGACCCGCTGGGCCGAAGACCATGCGGTCACCATCGCCGTGATGGGCTGCCGGGTCAACGGACCCGGAGAAACCGATGATGCCGACCTGGGACTGTGGTGTGGGCCCAACTATGTCAACCTGAAACGTCGTGGCAAAAAGGTCGGGGCATTTCGCTACGACGAAATTATTGATCGGCTGGATCTGGAACTGGTCAACCTGGTAGGGAAGTCCTGACCCGGGGGACTGCCCGGTTGGCAGTCACTACTCTCCCCTGGTAGCGGTTGCCTCTGGCATACTGATCCCAACGGTCTTGTGGGCAGAGTGCGTCTGACATCCTCCACCTGACCCGGGACGGATGGCCCGGAGCATGTTATGATGGACCGCTCCGATTGACTGACTGACCAGGGCCATGAATCAGCACCCGCTCCCGGTCGGCATATCTGCCTTCCGCAACATTCGCCGCCGGGGGTTCTATTATGTCGACAAGACTCCGCACCTCCATCAGTTGATCGAGGAGGGCGAATACTGGTTCCTGTCGCGCCCGCGTCGTTTCGGCAAGACCCTGCTGGTCGATACGCTGCACGAGCTGTTCGCCGGCAGCGAGGACCTGTTCCGGGGCCTGTCCATCCACCCCCGATGGGACTGGCAGACGACCCATCCCGTGGTGCGGCTGAGCTTCGGGGGAACATTCCGTGGACCGGACGAACTGGACAAGGACATTCTCCGCCAGTTGCACAGCATTGAACGCCGCTATCAGCTGGACCCCGATACCGAATCCGACACCGGCCCGACCCGCCTTCGGAGCCTGATCGATCGGCTGCAGTTGACCACCGATCAGCAGGTGGTGGTGCTGGTGGACGAATACGACAAGCCGATCCTGGATGTCCTGGAAACCCCCGAGTTGGCCCTGGCCCACCGCGATACCCTGCGGGGGCTGTACGGGATGCTCAAGGATTGTGCCCGCTGGCTGCGCTTCGTGTTTGTCACCGGCATCAGCATGTATTCGAAAGTGAGCCTGTTTTCGAACCTGAACAACCTCAACGACCTCAGCCTGATGCCGCGCTATGCCACCATCTGCGGCTATACCGAGACCGATCTCGACACCGTGTTCGCGCCGGAACTCGAGGGCGTGTCCGCCGAAGACCGGGACAAGATTCGCCACTGGTACAACGGCTATTCGTGGCGCGGCCAGGAGACCGTCTACAACCCGTTCGACATCCTGCTGTACTTCCAGAACCGGGAATTCCAGCCCTACTGGTACGAGACCGGCACCCCGAGCTATCTCTACCACCGACTGGCCCGAGGCGACATCCTGCCCCAGACCTTGAGTCGGCTGGACATGTCCCGGGGGGAACTGTCCCGCTTCAACCTGGAGAACCTCAGCGTGAACGCCCTGCTGTTCCAGTGCGGCTACCTGACCATGGTCGGGGAGCAGCACACCAACGAAGAGTATGTCTACACCCTGGACTATCCCAATGAGGAAGTGCGTCGCAGCCTGAACCGGGAACTGCTGGAGTCGGTGCTGGGCGATTGGGCGACGACCTTGAGGCGCCGCCAGACCCTGACTGATCGGCTGCTGGCCCAGGACTTTGACGGCTTCGAGCAGGCCCTGCAGGCGTTCTTCGCGGGAATTCCGCATACCTGGCAGGACCCAGGGGAGTTGTTCCGGTGGGAGGGATTCTATGTCGGGTTGCTGTATGCCGCCTGGCTGACGCAGGGACTCGACATCCGAGGAGAGGAGGTCACGCATCGGGGGCGGTCGGATCTGGTGTTGATCCATCGGGCGCAGGTGTTCGTGTTCGAATGCAAGGTGGCGCAGGGCGAGGTGGAAGTCGACAGGAAACTGGACGACGCGATGGCGCAGATGCGGGAGAAAGGCTATGCGGACAAGTACCGAACACCGGGGAAGGAGGTCCATCGGCTGGGATTGGTATTTGATCAAGAGCAGCGCAATCTGGCCGCCCTGCGGGCGGAGCGAGTCTGAAGAGATGAGCAGTCTCCCCACTGCCACCCTTGATTCCCTGGGGACCGCCCCTCGTCCCGATTCGTTCGATGGCCCTGCGACGGTCGGGGGGCAACCAAGCCCTGACCGACTGGGCGGTCCCGATGGTTGACCGAAGAATCGCCATCCATCCATCCTTGTTGGGCATTCCGCCGGATAATAGAGGATCAGCTCTTCAAGGGGTGAGTGTGATGGCTGGCATTCATGAAGGTCGCTGTAGGATGCGGGCAACGCCGGTCGATAGACCGCCTTTCACAGGGATCTCTCGGGATCTGCGCGATGAATTCCGAATGGGCTTTTTCCAACCTCCCCCGGAGCACCGGGCTCCCCCCCCCCTTTTTTCGATGGGCGACCAGACCGCCGTCATCTTTCTCTCATAGTCGACGCATCCATCCCATGGTGGTCCCTGAACCCTTTGCACGCATCGCGTGGCGGTGCGCACAAGGTTTCTTGCGATGATTGGATAACCGGAACCTGCAACGGGGGCATCTTTGCTATACTTTGGACACCCCCTTAAACTGAATCCGAAAATGCCAGATTACCGTTCCTGGACCACCACTCGAGGCCGAACCATGGCCGGCGCACGAGCCCTTTGGCGGGCGACCGGCATGACCGAGGAAGATTTTGAAAAGCCCATCATTGCGGTGTCAAACTCCTTCACCCAGTTTGTCCCCGGCCATGTGCATCTCAAGGATCTGGGACAACTCGTCGCCCGAGAAATCGAGGCGGCCGGTGGCGTCGCCAAGGAATTCAACACTATTGCCGTGGATGACGGCATCGCCATGGGACATGGCGGCATGCTCTATTCCCTGCCTTCGCGTGAAATCATCGCCGACTCCGTCGAATATATGGTCAATGCGCACTGCGCCGATGCGATGGTGTGTATTTCCAATTGCGACAAGATCACGCCGGGCATGTTGATGGCCACCATGCGGTTGAACATCCCCACGATCTTCATCTCGGGAGGCCCCATGGAAGCCGGCAAGGTGACTTGGCGTGACCATGAGCGATCCGTCGATCTGATTGATGCCATGATCGTGGCGGCGGACGACAGTGTGTCTGATGAAGAAACGCAAGCCATGGAACGCTCCGCCTGCCCGACCTGTGGGTCCTGTTCGGGCATGTTCACCGCCAACTCCATGAACTGTCTGACCGAGGCGCTTGGTCTGGCCCTACCCGGCAACGGGACGCTGGTGGCCACCCACGCCAAACGCAAGGAACTTTTCCTCCAGGCGGGCCGGCAGATCGTGGCTCTGACCCGGCGCTATTATGAAGAGGATGACGACAGCGTACTTCCACGTAACATTGCCAGCTTCTCGGCTTTTGAGAACGCGATGGCCCTGGACATCGCCATGGGAGGATCGACCAACACGGTGCTTCACCTGTTGGCCGCGGCTCGCGAGGGTGAAATTCCCTTCCATATGGCAGACATTGACCGACTGTCGCGCAAGGTTCCCAATTTGTGCAAGGTCGCCCCAGCGACCTCGGAGTATCATGTCGAGGATGTCCATCGCGCCGGCGGGGTGATCGGCATCCTGGGAGAACTGGACCGCGCCGGGCTGATCGAGCGCAAGGTCAGCACCGTCCATGCCCCCAGCATGGGCGAGGCCATCGAACAATGGGATTTGCTCACCACCCCGAAGCCCGACTGTCGGGAGTTCTATCAGGCCGCGCCGGGGGGGATCCCCACCCAGGTGGCTTTCAGTCAAAATCAGCACTACCACTCGGTGGATCTGGATCGCGAAACCGGCTGCATTCGCAATCAGGCGCACGCCTACAGTCAGGACGGCGGACTTGCCGTGCTCTTTGGCAACCTGGCCGAAGAGGGCTGTATCGTCAAGACCGCTGGCGTCGATGAGAGTATCTTGACATTCACCGGCAGAGCCCGGGTTTTTGAAAGTCAGGAAGCCGCCGTGGACGGCATCCTGGGAAACCACGTCGAACCCGGTGACGTGGTGGTCGTGCGCTACGAAGGGCCCAAGGGAGGACCGGGGATGCAGGAAATGCTCTATCCCACTTCCTATCTCAAGTCCAAGAACTTGGGCACGGTGTGTGCGCTGATCACCGATGGGCGCTTTTCCGGGGGAACCTCCGGTCTGTCCATTGGTCATATTTCCCCGGAAGCGGCGGAAGGCGGACTGATTGGTCTCGTGGAGGAATTCGATCCGATCGAAATCGATATTCCCAATCGCCGGATCCACCTCGCCGTGGACGAAACCACCCTGGCATCACGTCGGGCCGCCATGGCATCCAAGGGGAGTGAGGCGTGGAAGCCCAATCGGGACCGGACCGTCAGCCAGGCCCTGAAAGCCTACGGACTGCTGACCACCAGCGCCGCGAATGGGGCGGTGCGGGATGTCAGCCAGCACTGAAGCTCGTCACGGCGGGGCAATGCGCCGTCCCGAATTCAACCGATCAGACACCCCCCAGAGTGCTCACACCAAACCGCCCCATGGTCTCCGGAAGTCGCTTGTTCGGAACTTCCCATGCGATAGGGCTATAGGCATTTACATCTGGTACGCCATCAGCACTTGCCGTGTGTCTGGTGTCACGCCGTCGATCTCCAGTGCCAAGGCCTGCTCGACCGGCATGAATTCCACACCGACCACCTCCTCCGGCTGCAGGTCAAAGGGCCCCTCATGGACACAGGAATAGACCCGCCCCCAGTTCCGATTTCTGACCAAGGCCGTTAAATCCTCATAATACAGTTCAAAATGATAAGTCAGTTCCGGGCGGACACCCAGCTCCTCTTCCAGCTCCCGGCCAGCGGATTGATCATAACTCTCCCCTTCCTGCACAATGCCTCCCGCCGCCAGATCATATAATCCCGGGCACCAGTCCTTGGTATCCGAACGCTTCTGGACCAGGATTTCCCCAGCCCGATTAAAGACCAGGATATAGGTGACTCGGTAAGGGTATCCCCGGGCCTTGACCACACTCCGAGGCAGCGCCCCGACCACATGGTCGGCCAGATCAATGACCGTCACCTGCTCCGGTACTCGCCCTGAATGGCTGGTGTTTATCATGAATGCGGGTGAACGAGAAACGGCAGTTGACCGGAGGGTGTGTAAGAATTGCCAAACATCGGGGATTTTATCACTCCTGTCTCTCACCAATAGTCCCAACGCCATGAGACTCATGCTAACTTCCGCCCCACATAGCCATCATTTTGGCTAATGACCCTCGCCGCTCATTGGCTCTCCTGAACCATGCACAGCCAACCTCATCACCTGTCATTTCTGCCCCATGCGGGGAATGCTGCCTTGTCCATCTCCAAGGGTTGGGATGCTTCGTGTATCCGATATTTATGGTGCAAAACGGCGATCTCTTTTCCAACAAAGCCCCTCAGGAGCGGTTGTTCCCATCTCCGTGGTATGGCTCCCTGTCGGCATGGAACCGGACATAACAGGGATACTGCTGGCCATTCATGCCGTCGGAGATGAGACAAATACGATCCACGCTGCCGGATATCATTTTCGTAGGCATATGATCATGACAGATCTTGAGTCTATCGCACTCATTGCCATGGTTTTCCTGATCTCGGGAGCCGTGAAGGGGGTGGTTGGCTTGGGGTTGCCTACTGTCAGCCTTGGACTCTTGACAGCGACTTTTGATCTGACCACCGCGATGGCCCTCATGGTGGTGCCGTCTTTTGCCACAAATCTCCTGCAAGCGACAATCGGTGGCAACGGGTGGGGACTGGTCCGTCGTCTGTGGCCTTTTCTCATCGCGGCGACTCTCACCATCGGGATGGGCACTCGTATCCTCATCGACTCCGATTTGACGATCCTATCCGGCTTGCTGGGGCTTCTTCTGGCACTCTATGCGTTGCAGGGACTGGCTGGACTGAGCGTTTCGATTCCATCCCATCGGCAGTCCTGGGCCGGGCCGGCTTTGGGGGCCGTAAACGGCCTACTAACCGGCATGACCGGTTCATTTGTCGTACCCGGTGTTCTGTATCTTCAGGCCATAGGGCTTGGGCGAGATGCCTTGGTACAGGCGATGGGCATCCTGTTCACGATCTCGACCATCACATTGGCTTTTTGCCTGCAGGGGCAAGGTCTTCTCAACCGGGAGATGAGTCTTGCATCCAGTGCGGCCTTGCTGCCAGCATTTTGTGGTATGTGGCTTGGCCAGACACTCCGGAGTCGGCTATCCGAAGCCTGTTTCCGCAAAATTTTCTTCAGCTCCATTCTGCTGCTCGGCATCTATATCCTGATCCTTGTCAGCTGGGGGTTTGGCAGATAATCCAGATAATTTCACTGCCAGCCGTTTCGCAGTCCATCTTCATCAAAGACTTTCCATTCGGGCTATCAAGAAAAAGCCCTTTCCTGAAACAAACTCTCGGATGACTCCTGTGCCCCATCTGTGGCAGTTAGGACGGACTTCTCTCAAACACTAAGCGTAGCTGGAGAGCACTGGATACAAGGAGGCATGATGATGACGATGTTCCGGCGGGTACTACCGATCGATGGAACGGCATTCACCGCTTGCATCGGATCAGTAGGCAGAGTAGCCATAGCGCAGTCCGCCCTCCTGATTGATCTGGGCGTGAAAAGAGACAATGATCCGGTCGGTCGTGCCCTGGTAGGGAAACACCATATGCTTGATATGTGACGGGAAGACGACCAGTTTTCCATCTTCGGGAAATGAGTCCCAAGCATATTGCTGCAGGTAATAGTTGCCAAGATCTCCGTGTCCGCCGGCATGATATTCCATGTTGGGGCCATAAAACCGAGTAATTCCATTGGGCTGACCGTTCGCACCGAGGTCCTTGGGGCCCTTGCTGCTGTCCCCGGATTGCACATAATACACTCCGGACCACGAGCAGTTGCCATGCACATGAGTTTCATGAAAACCATAGTGGTTGCTGATCTGGAACCACAGGCCCGTAATCAGGACATCCAGGGACTGTTTCTGGGTCCAGTAGGGTCCATTCACTGCGGAGGCGATTTCAAAGACGCTGTCCATAATGAATGTTTGTAGGGACTGGAGGGCTTCGTTGTTCGTGTTGGCCGAAAAGTTGTCCGGACTCGCATAGACCGGTCCACCACTGCCCGGGTGGGCAGTCCGGTAGGATTCGAAATAGCGTATCAATTCGGGATTGATTTTCTGATACTTGCCAAATTTGCGCGTCAGGATGGAGACGGGCCATAGCTCGGTAATATGAGGATTGCGGGACATGAATCCTGGATATGAATGGGAGTAAAGAAAGCGTATTTAACCACGTTTGGGATGCACCCTAGCGAGTACTATCAGCAGCAAGCCCCAGTCCGGATCGCTCAAGGACTGGATCTGCCCTGACATCTGATCGTCCAGACAAGAGGTCTGGCGAGTCGACAATCCGCCCCATACGGTTCACACCGTCTTATTGCGCCATTCTGGATGCGGGTGGATTGGTAGTGCCAGGATGTTCAGTGCAATCAAAACAGACATCCTGTCGCCTTCCCTCCTCTTGATACCGTCGTCCTTCCTATTTCGGGATGACCAATCAGCAGATGTGCCAGCGTATCCGAATCGGCCAAGAACGGATGGGATTCTCTACATGTTCCGTTGTATCGCACTTCCGTGCAAGTTCGGTTAACGGCCTGTATCAGGCTCCACTAAACCATTCGATCGCCGGCCGACGAAGAAAATCCCCCACCGCAAGACCTTGTTCTCCCACGACCACGCTCTTTACGAGGCGGTGCTTCTGTTGGCATTGATCCAGTCCTTGGGTCGCCCCCTTCCTAGGCCTGCTTTTGACTCTGATCGCAATCCGTTGGTCTTCATATTCGAGATTGTCTGTTGGAATCCCTTGGTTTAGGGGATCAGACTGCGGCTTCGGTTCACTTATCGGGAGGTACCGCCCTGGCAGGCCAGTCCGATGCAAAGCCTGCCTGACGAGTGTGGTTTTCCCGGTCTGCCGAGGTTCGGTAATGACATGAGCATGAGACGCTTGGAACGCTCTTTGAGGCGTTCGAGCAATATGTCACATGATGACGTTGGAATGGATGCATCACCCAATAGTATGTGATTGGATCAAGTGATGAGGTTGTCTGTCAGGCACTACATCAATGCCCGAGTTGACTGATGTCGACGGCAATGCGTTCTTGTCGACCTTATAGTGTGAGTGTCGACCCAATCATTGTGAGATCTCGTCGCGACCACCCTTTTTCTCGACTTAATCCACTAGCGCTTGCGCTTGATCTATTGAGACTGATATCGTAACACCGATCAGACAGCCCCTCATAGTCTGCCCAATACCGGCATCGCACCATGCCGTGATCCCGCCCCATAGCCCCTGCACATCCGCTCAATTCCACAGACAGGACAATGGTACCGCTGCCAGCCGGTCACCAAACGACACGACATCCGTATTGTCATAGAGAACCACACCGAAGGCGAACTGATCGCCGTACGGCTCTGCCAGCGCCCGCAGTCCAGTAAAGTCACTCGACTTAACCGTGGCGCTGGCCTTGACCTCAATGCCCGCGATCATCCCGTCGTCGCGCTCCAGTACGATGTCGACTTCGCGCATATCTCGGTCACGGAAATGATACGGCGTCAATCGCAAATTCGAGGCAGTCATCAGCTTGAGCACTTCCGAAAATACGAAACTCTCGAGCAGTGATCCAAATTTCACTCGGGACGCCTTTATTCTGTCGAACGTCAGACCACGTGCAGTCGCCAACAGACCAGAATCAAGGAAATGCAACTTTGGCGTCTTGGCGGTACGTTTCATCACATTGGCAAACCAGGGCTGCAATGTTGTGATCAGAAAGATCTGTTCAAGCAGCCCGACATAACGCTGCCCCGTCTTATGACTGACATTAATGTGCGCCCCGAATCGAGAATAGTTCACCAGTTGACCGGAATGCTCGGCCAGCCGCCGTACAAATGTCGGAAGTTCAACCAGCTTCTCGACCTCAGCGATGTCCCTGAGATCGCGTGTGAGAATCGAGGTGAGGTAGGACCGTGCCCAATCCTGCCGTCGCCGCTCGCTATTACGGGCAATTGCTTCAGGAAATCCCCCCAGAAGAACGGTCTGGACAAGACCGTCACCGACAACCGCCTGGGGTTGATTTTGCAGTTGTCTCTCGAACAGGCGCTCCAGGAAGCTCGGCGTCCGCCCCTTGACCTCAGCCTGCGCAAGCGGCAGCATCTGGAGTGTTTCCATCCGACCGGCGAGACTGTCAGCGACCCGTGGCAAGGTCAGCACATTGGCCGAGCCTGTGAGGAGAAAACGGCCGGGGCGATCATCTTCATCGACTGTCTTCTTGATCGCCAAGAGCAGGTCGGGTACGCGCTGAATCTCGTCGATGATGGCCTGATCCAAACCCCGGATGAATCCGGCCGGATCTGACCGAGCCGCCCCAAGCATTGTCTGGTCATCAAGCGTAATATAGGTGTGCTCGGCTTTCGCCATGCTCCTGACGAGCGTGGTCTTGCCCGCCCGGCGCGGGCCGACAATAAGCACCACGGGTGTATCCGAGAGAGACTCCTCGGCCCGGTGCTCTAAAAACCGCTGAAACATGTCATCTCCAAGTCTTGACAATGGGAATGATCCATATCGGCTGATTGGAAGTCAAGAGGTCGCTAATTGGAAGTCGGAAAAGCGCAATCTGGAAGAGATGGGCAATGAAAAGCCTTCTCTCAAGATCGGACTTGTCGTCTTGGATAAGGCTTTTGAGGGGTAACTTTTCCCTGCAACACTCCATATCAGACAGAGTTGGAAGCGAAAAATATTACGAGATATTCCTGCATTCTCTGATATGGAGTCGCTCTTCCCAGAAACGGCCTCCGCCTGGCGAAATCCCTCGAATGCCGCATCACGGTCCCTGAAAGAACCGTTCACGGTCCGCTTCGGCCCGACCCGTACGACGCAGCCAGATATCCAGCGACAAGGGGTCGGCCAGTGGGGGCTTGGGAAAAGGTCTCGGGCTCATAGCGGCCATCCTGCTCCAATGCCGTGTTCTACAGCCAACCCGCCTGTTATTCCGCTATCTCCACTCTCCTCCGTCCACATTGAAAATCAGCGGCGGTTCCCAAGCCAGGACACGGCTCCCTTGCGTCGGATGTACCTCGTCAAATTGTGGCTTGAACCCTCATGGGTTGCAAGACTGACGCCCCTTCTGCCAGCATACCCGTTTGGCTGTCTCGGACAAAACTCTGTGATCACACATCTGGAACCATGAAATAAGATGAAAGAAGAGTCGGCAGGCAAGCATGTCAACTCGACTACACATTGCATGAATGCAAGGTCACCAGCTTGCGCTGCGGACTATGAGGGAGTTGTCGCGGCAGTAGGCGATCGGTAGCGAACGACCCGCAAGAGCTTCCTGTACTCTCAACCTTGGCGGTGGATGTCGGCGTAGAGACCGAACACTGGCAATCCGTCGTTTCATTCCGCCAACAAAATCATTTGTGAATGCCCCCATCCAGTTGCCGTTCTTATGACTACCCAATCTGGCGGAAATTACTGGAGGATTCACTCCGAAAGCGGTGTCCGCCTCACCATATGGACATGATAACTGGGGGAATACGAATAGAAGTGATCGGGCAGATGCCACTATCATACGATACCTCTCCATTCAAAATGAACTTCATATGAACCTGTATCGCAGGTTGCTTAACCGGGAAAAGGCGGGGCATCCGATTCGTGTGGGCCTGATCGGCGCTGGAAAGTTTGGCACCATGTACCTATCTCAAGCGGCACGAACACCCGGCATTCACCTGATGGGGCTTGCCGACCTAGACCCCGATCAAGCCCAGAAGGTATGCGCACAACTCGGTGGGTATGATACATCCGCTCCCGGTTGGACCGCCGCATACAAGGCACGCACAACCCATGTGACCGATGACCCATTCTCTCTCATCCAAGCCGATGGAATGGACGTGGTGATAGATGCGACCGGTCACGCGGCGGCTGGGATCGAACACGCGCTCAGCGCTATCGACCAAGGCCGTCACATCATCATGGTCAATGTCGAAGCGGACGCATTGGCAGGCCCATGGCTTGCGAGGCGGGCACGACAGTCCGACCTGGTCTATTCGATGGCGTATGGAGACCAGCCAGCCTTGATTGCCGAACAAGTGGATTGGGCGCGGGCATCGGGATTCGAGGTGGTGGCGGCCGGGAAAGGCACCAAGTATCTGGAATCCTATCATTACGTCACCCCGGATGAAGTTTGGCAACACTATGGACTGAACCCCGACGAGGCGATGGCTGGCGGCCTGAATCCGAAAATGTTCAATTCATTTCTGGATGGCACCAAGTCAGCCATCGAAATGGCCGCTGTCTCCAATGCCACGGGATTGACGCCCGCGCCTGGAGGCCTGGCCTTTCCTCCCTGTGGTGTGCATGGCCTTCCACACATGATGCGACCCCGTCATGACGGAGGGCGGCTGCATCACAAGGGACAGGTGGAAGTCGTTTCTTCCCTCGAACGCGACGGTCGACCGATCATCGGGGATTTGCGCTGGGGTGTATTCGTCGTTTTTGAGGCCCCGAACGACTATGTCAGGATGTGTTTCCGGGAATACGGACTGCTGACCGACACAACGGGCAGGTACTCGGCGATGTGGAAACCGTACCACTTGATCGGAATGGAACTGGGTATCTCTGTCGCCTCGGTAGCCTTGCGATGCGAACCGACGGGCCAAGCCGACAGCTTTCGCAGTGATGTGGTCGCTACCGCCAAACGGAATCTGCGGCCTGGAGACCACCTGGACGGAGAGGGTGGCTTCACAATCTACGGTCGGCTGATGAGCGCCACTGACAGCCTGGCCATCGGGGCCCTGCCGATTGGTCTTGCGCACGATGTGACGATAAGAACGGCCGTGGCAAAGGACAGGGTTCTGACTTGGGAGGATATTGAAACAGAGCCCATGTCTCAGGCCAGACGGGTCCGCCGAGAGATGGAATCGATGTTTGCTCCCCAACGGGAAGGGGGGAAATTTATCTGATGATGATTCCACGAGAGCGGACATCAATTGATATGAATGTCTCCATGATGTTCTGATTGGATCGTTTCTGAGTGCTGATAATCCGAACGCATCAATCCACTGTTAGCTCAACGACCGACAAGCTTCCTAGCCCAGATGGCGAGTCCAATCAGGTTGAATCACAACCAATCGATCCCCCTCAGATACTCAACCTCAATCCAATCATTTCCTGATCAGTATCCATCAGCACTCGTTCGTCAGTGCTTCTGATGACCTTGGCAACCGAAGGTCGTTTAGAAGCATACACAGGATATCTCTATCTTTACTCATCACATCGAAGTGACTTTGCGGCTCACTCACCCCAGGAAACATCAGGAAACGATGATGGCAAAGAAGCAGGTCGGAGATAATTGGTTTCATGGGTCTCCTTCGGTTATCCGACCTATTCATCGCGCACCCGCAACGGCCCGGGGGCCAAACAGAAGCCGCCGAGGGTGCCATAACACTTAAACCCGGTTCCAATAGCGCATTGACCTTCCAGAGAGCGGGGCAACCCCAGTGGGCAACTCCGTGCCATTATCGCTGCCTACACCAGCGATCTTCCAGTTCATCAGCACGCCCCGGTGACATGAGGACATAATGTGTGCGGCCTCCAAGATATTGGTCAGACGAGCCGGTGCTGGAGAATCAAAATGGCAGGGGCCAGTCTGCAGACCCACATAGGAACCAGAATCTGTCTGGTTCCCAAACCGGCGCATAACAGTGAAAGAAGGGAGGTGGCAATTATGATGGTCGCGCTAAGGTTCGTTGTCATCCGGGTGCAGGTGGTCCACGCTCTGGAACCCTCGCCTCGGTGACGTGTGTTATCATGTAGCCAATCCTCATTTAGAGCCGTATCCATGACTCAGTCGGAACTTCCGGTCGGCAATGCGTCTTTTCGTAGCCTGCGGGAGTGGAACTTCTATTATGTGGACAAGACCCGGCATCTGTGGTGTCTGGCTCGCCAACCCGGCTACTACTTCCTGTCGCGCCCGCGTCGCTTCGGCAAGACCCTGCTGGTCGATACGCTGCACGAACTGTTCGCCGGCAGCGAGGACCTGTTCCGGGGCCTGGACATCCACCCCCGATGGGACTGGGAGACGACCCATCCCGTGGTGCGGCTGAGCTTCGGGGGAACATTCCGTGGACCGGACGAACTGGACAAGGACATTCTCCGCCAGTTGCACAGCATTGAACGCCGCTATCAGCTGGATCCCGATACCGAATCCGACACCGGACCGACCCGCCTTCGGAGCCTGATCGATCGGCTGCAGTTGGCCACCGATCAGCAGGTGGTGGTGCTGGTGGACGAATACGACAAGCCGATCCTGGATGTCCTGGAAGACCCCGACTTGGCGCGGGCCCACCGCGATACCCTGCGGGGGCTGTACGGGATGCTCAAGGATTGTGCCCGCTGGCTGCGATTCGTGTTTGTCACCGGCATCAGCATGTATTCGAAGGTGAGCTTGTTTTCGAACCTGAACAACCTCAACGACCTCAGCCTGATGCCGCGTTATGCCACCATCTGCGGCTATACCGAGGCCGACCTCGACACCGTGTTCGCGCCGGAACTGACGGACATATCCGCCGAAGACCGGGACAAGATTCGCCACTGGTACAATGGGTATTCGTGGCGCGGCCAGGAGACCGTCTACAACCCCTTCGACATCCTGCTGTACTTCCAGAACCGGAAGTTCCTGCCCTACTGGTACGAGACCGGCACCCCGAGCTATCTCTATCATCGACTGGCCCGAGGCGACATCCTGCCCCAGACCTTGAGTCGGCTGGACATGTCCCGGGGGGAACTGTCCCGATTCAACCTGGAGAACATCAGCGTGAACGCCCTGCTGTTCCAGTGCGGCTATCTGACGATCATCGAAGAACAGGAGCGCTACGACGAGTATTTCTACACTTTGGACTATCCCAACGAAGAGGTGCGTCGCAGCCTGAACCGGGAACTGCTGGAGTCGGTGCTGGGCGATTGGGCGACGACCTTGAGGCGCCGCCAGACCCTGACCGATCGGCTGCTGGCCCAGGACTTTGACGGCTTCGAGCAGGCCCTGCAGGCGTTCTTTGCGGGGATTCCGCCTACTTGGCAGGACCCGGGGCAGTTGTTTCGGTGGGAGGGATTCTATGTCGGGTTGCTGTATGCCGCCTGGCTGACGCAGGGACTCGACATCCGAGGAGAGGAGGTCACTTATCAGGGGCGGTCGGATCTGGTGTTGATCCATCGGGCGCAGGTGTTCGTGTTCGAGTGCAAGGTGGCCCCGAATGCAGCGGCGGTAGACAAGACACTGGACGAAGCGATGGCACAGATGCGGGAGAAGGGGTATGCGGACAAGTACCGAACACCGGGGAAGGAGGTCCATCGGCTGGGATTGGTATTTGATCAAGAGCAGCGCAATCTGGCCGCCCTGCGGGCGGAGCGAGTCTGAAGAACTCGAAATGCCTACTAAGGTGAGGGATTCGATCAGGGAGACAGAATGATGATCGTGAACGCAGTGGTTTTACATGGGAAAGTTGACCCGTGCCAAACAGGGTATTTCCATCAATGGCTAGTGCATGGCTCGCGCTCACTGTGACATGGTTCGCGATGGGGGGGTTGAAGCACCAATCTGGGCATCTCGGCATTTGACCGCAATCACGGTGAGGTTTCAGTGGCTGTTGGAGGCCACCCGGTACAGGATCACTACACCCGCCATGTCCGGCGGGTCATTCGTCGCATGCAAGTCGTAGAAGACCGACAAATCAAGAGGTCTCGTGGCCATGATGACATCCGCTGGATGAACGAACCGGTCCCCATGAAAGGGACTGTCGAAAATCTCAAGCCCCCCACTGGTCAGGCCGAGACCGGGGTTATACGGTCCTATGCCGTGATCGAAGTGGAAAAGCGAAAAGTGCTCGCGATGGCGCCGCCTGGGCTTTTCACTGGGAACGAATTCGAGTCGCGAAACGGCCCGACTTGACGGCCACGTGGATACCACTGGCCGCTACTCGCACAGAAGCAACCGATCAAGATCACCGGTTTAACGAATATCCTGATCTGTTTTTGCCAGCCATTGGGTCAGACTATCCTTGATATCCACGCTGGAGACTCTGATGGCCCCCTGATCACCCATCAAGAGGAGAAAAATTTTCGGATATCGATCTCCTCGACGGATTGATTGGCCAAACGATAAATCAGGTGCTGGGGGTGCTCCAGATGCCCTGCTTGCATTCTTGACTGACCCAGAAAACGTCTACGGATCACCCGGCTGACCACATTATGAGTCACGACGATCAACACCTTGCCTAAAGGCAACCCATCCATCCAATCATCGACATTTTCCTCGACATCCGCATAGGACTCTCCACCCGGCACCGTATAATTCCATTTGTCCGCTTCTCGAGCGGACAATGCACCGGGATAAGATTGCTCGATTTCTTCATTGGTCAGTCCAGTCCAATCGCCATAATCGAATTCAATCAGGCGCTCGTCACAAATCACATCATGTGTCGACATCCCAAGCACTTCCAGCAGATATCGGGCAGTTGTCCGAGCCCGGGCCAATGGACTCATATACAGCCTGACCTGACCTGAATGAATTTTGTCTGGCGGAATCAACAAGCGCAGCACTGTCCCGTAGGTCCGAGCCTGCCATTGGCCTCTATCCGTCAGTGGCGAGTCATTCAGTCCCTGTTTCCGCCATTCGAAATTCCACTGGGTCTCGGCATGACGAAGCAAATACATCATGCGAACTACCCCGCTTCTCGGCGAAAGATTTCCTGCCACTCCAGTCCGGTCAACTGCCGGATGGTGTGGCCCACATACCACATGATGCCCCCAATCATCAGCATGGACGGGATGGCAATCATCGGGTAGCTGAGGACGGTCAACCGGCCCAACTCCTCATTGAACGCCACCGTGCCGGTCGGACTGGTCACGATCACCTTGGCAAGACCATAATTCATGAGGGCGGAAAACCCAAAGGTCCCCGCCAGCCAGGAGTTGGCGAACCGGAGCTTTCGGTCAAACAGCGCCGACTTGTGTTCCCGGTCCAGCTGTTGCTGTATTTTGTCGGTGGCCATTATGAGCGGATTGAACAGCAGTTTTTTCACCAAGGGGGATCGAGTCAACCCGGTGATCAGGACCCCCAGCCCAATCAGGGCCGGAATGGCCGCCTCCTTGATGGCCAACCATTTGACCTCCAGCTTCAGAAGGCCAATGCCCCCGGTCAGCAACACACTCAGCAACCCCAACAGGGCCAGATAGCTCACGTGACGATGGCGCACCAGATCCCAACCGCCATACCCCAGGGGAAAGGAAAGCGCCAACACCAGCGCCTGAACGGCCCCCAATCGCTCCGGATCGCTCCATTGCATCAAGATGACCGCCGGCAGGAGGACAGTGATCAGGACCTCAATCAGCGGGGCGGGTCGTTTTCGGGGCGGGGTCTGCATGGCACGATCGGGTCAAATGGCCGGATTAAACCCAAGACTCGCCTCAAATTCAATCACACGATCAACCGAACCTGGACGGCGGGTCCGACTTGCCTGACATATAATTGCGTCCCTCACCCAATACCATGCTGAAAGGTCATGTCCAAAACTGTCGATTATTACCACTTTGTGGTGTCTCCATGGAGTTATCTGGCGATCCGCCGTTTCAATGACATGGTCCGACGCCATGACGTCACCGTTCACTACCTGCCCATCAATGTCATGTCGACATTTCAGAACATGGGAGGCGTTCCCCTGCCAAAACGGCATCCCGCACGATTGCGTCATCGCATGGACGAACTGAAACGCTGGTCTGCTTACCTGGGCGTCAACCTCAACTTCCAACCAGCTTTTTTTCCGGTTGATGCCGCTTTGGGTTCGAAAATGGTCCTCGCGGCCGGAAATCGGGGGGAGAACGCTGGCGCACTCAGCGACGCCATCCTGACCGCGGTCTGGGCAGAAGAGAAAAATGTGGCGGATTCCAATACCCTGACGACCATCGCAGACACATGTGGGCTGGACGGCCCGGCCCTTTTGGCCGAAGCACAAACCGAGGAGTTGACAGCGCAGTTCACCCGTGTCACCGCAGAAGCCCATGTCGCTGGTGTGTTCGGCTCCCCGAGCTATGTGATCGATGGTGAACTGTTCTGGGGACAAGACCGCCTGGATTTTCTTGACCGGGCGCTGTCGAACGGATAGTGTGGACTAATGAAGTGAACACACCCATCTGTGCGCACTGAATTGCGTTGACCTTTCTGCACTCGGCAGTCTGGTCCGATTGTCTCTTGGCGTTTTCGCAGCGTTCGAACAGGCTTCGGGAGTGACAGCTGGTCCACGAGACTGAACGACCGCCAGCGGCGACGGCGGTTGCACTGGGGTGATGTCGTTACCCCGGGGGGAAATGGCGTAGGCCGGATGGGCTGACCCATGATAGTCGAAACTGCAAATATGCCGGTTCTCGATGTCGAAGTGGGGGTCAACCAACCAAGGTTCTACTGGCAGGGTGTCTCCGGAGCTACGAAGCCCGGTGCTTTTTCTTGGAGAGGATCCATCATGATGTATGAGAATGCAGCAGGGCTTGTCCAACGGGCGGTTCTGATGATCATCACGATTTTCAGCACGGCACTGTCAGCACAGAACGCTACCCCCGGGAGCGTGACGATTGCCGCCGCGTGGTCACGGGAGATGCCGCCAGCTGCGGCCAACGGTGCCGTCTATTTCCAGGCCCATAACTCAGGCTGGCAGCCGGACCGCATCATCGGAGCCCGTACCGACATCGCCGAGCAAGTGGAATTCCATACGCACAACATGGAAGGCGGGATGATGAAGATGCGAAAGGTGACGTCGGTCGAGATACCGGCCCGGAGTGAAGTGATGTTCAAGCCCCACGGGTTGCACGTGATGCTGATCGGGTTGAAGCAGCCCTTGGTGAAGGGCGAGCGCTTCGGCTTGACATTGGTGCTCGACAAAGCTGGCGAGATCGATCTGGCGGTCCATATCAAGCCTGGTAACCACCCTTGGGGACAGAGAACTCACGATGCCGAGGACACTCACCAAATGCAGGGTGTGCCGACATCCGAAGACGAACAGGTGGTACCAATTCGCCGGATCTCGGATCATGGCGTACTCGGTGCCATCGGCACGGTGACACTCAAGGAGGAGGACCACGGTCTGATGATCATCCCCGACCTGCACGGCTTGGACCCAGGCCGACATGCCTTTCACATTCACGAGAACGGGGACTGCGGTCCGGCACCCCGAAACGGGAAGATGGTAGCCGGATTGGCCGCGGGATCTCACTATGACCACCCCTCGCATGAAGACCATGGCCGTACGGCTGCAGGCGATCTTCCGGAACTCGTGGTCGGCAGGAACGGTGTCGCCACCGAAGCCGTAAGCAGCGGCCACCTCACCTTGGATGAGATCACCGGGCGGTCGATTATGATTCATGCCCATGGTGAAGACGAACTGCCGGGCGGCGGCCCCCGAATCGCATGCGGAATTATTCCGGCTCCAAACTGAATGACGGATGGAAAACCACCCCGAATGTCACGGTGGATTCTGGTCATTGGGATAGTCGCCCGCCGCTTCTGACGGGTTTGGTCCGGGGCTGGCCGTTCACATCGGATTTACTGGTCTTGTAACAGCCAGACAAACCGCATGTGATCGCCTCTGTGCGGGTGGAGATTCAGGCAGGTGGTGACTTCCGACGGCATTCCAACCCCGAACTGCCACTCGACCCACAGAGCCTGCGCAAATCGCCGCTTCGCCTGGTATATCCGGCCCTGCGGCAGTCCATGACCACAAGGTGTGGCGGGGACTCGAACGACTGAATGGGCCATCCTGGTGCGGGATGCCCTCAGTGAGAGAAGGCGGGAATGAGTTCGGATATAAGTTTGTTAGGTTGAAAAGCCCTAAAGGTGGTCATTCCTCGCCCATCCCCCCCCCTTCCGCCAGCCCGTGCTCGACGGGCCGGGTCCCGCTCGGCCGACACCAGCCCGAAACGCCCGAGTTGGTCCGTGCGTCAGGAAAGGGCCTCTGTCAGACTCCTTGGAGTCGAGATGGATGCCATCCATGGCCGACATCTGCCCCTTGGGGGACTGGTGGTCTGGTCGCCGCCGCGCTCCTTCCCTTCGGGCGACGCCCTCATTACCAGGAACGAGGCGAGTGTTGCACTTCGGAGTGGAATTCGGGCATCAATGACATGGGCAGAAATGTCTGCAAGGCCCAAGTTGGCACAATGGTGGATACCCTTCCTCTTCTGTCAAGGGATCAATACCGTGCAGCCGGTGGTATGCCGCCCTTCCAAGGCTTCATGGGCCTTGCCGGCTTCAGCCAGCGGGAATGTCTGGTTGACCGGAATGCGGATTTGTCCGCTGCCAATCATCTCGAATAGTGAGGTAGCGGCATTTTCCAGCCACCCTCGATCCGAGACAAAATGAAACAGGGTGGGTCGGGTCAGATATAAGGATCCGACGGCCAGATCAGAGATCTTGAACCCATTCACCGGGCCCGATGATTGACCAAACGCCACCAGTGTGCCATGCCGTTTCAGGCAATCACGGGAGCCCGGCCAAGTACTGGCGCCCACAGAATCGTACACCACGTCCACCATTTCGCCTTTCGTGATGGCCTTGACCTCATCCAAAAAATTCCGGGTGCGATAGTTGATTGCGTGAGCGTAACCATACTGCAGGGCAAGCGCACACTTGCGGTCGCTTCCCGCCGTACCAATAGCCAACGCTTTTATGGAAGCCAACCACTGACCGGCAATCAGCCCAACTCCACCCGCTGCGGCATGAAAAAGGATCGTGTGACCTTGGCGCACCTTGAAGCTGTTGTGCAGCAGGTAGTAGCAGGTCAACCCCTTGAGCATGCAGGCCGCCGCGGTCTTGTCATCCAGAAAGTCGGGCAGGTGCACCACACTGATCACCGGAATGTTCCGATGTGTGCTGTAGGCCCCATTGGGAAGCGTATAGGCAACCCGGTCACCTTCCTTGAATCCGGTCACTCCGGGGCCTACCGCATCCACCACCCCAGCCGCTTCGCAACCAAGTATCAGGTTTTCCTTGACCGGCCAGGGGTAGGATCCGGTGCGGATATAAATGTCGATGAAATTGACCCCAATCGCACTGTGACAGATCCGGACTTCTCCTGTTCCAGGTGCCTTGGGAGTGAAATCACATTGTTCCAAAACGCCAGCATCCCCTGGTCGGGTAGCGTGCATTGCATAGGCCATGGATATATTCTCCAGTATCGAATCACACTTAGGATGTACTTGAACACAAATCACTGACCGTCGCTTTGTCACTGGGAGTGATGGTCTGGTTCGGCACTTCAGGACATCGGGTCGTATGACGGAGATGTCCTGGGCGCCCAGAAGCGATGGCTGTCACCGTGGCACTGACAAAGAATTCACCGTCAATGTCATGGCTCACTCGATTCATATTATCATACACATGGGTTTCAACCCTGTCGGCGCCAGCGCGGCGGGCCAAGGATTCGGCTTCGGCCCGGGCCAGCTCCCTGGCCCGGCCGAGAGCCACTTCAAGATTGTCGAAACGAAGAGGTGCATGTTGGTGAAACAACAGGAACAGTCCGAATTCCGGTTGCGTCACCGTGATATGGGATGTCTGAACGACCGCACCCATCACGGCCCCAATGGCATTGGCGGTATCCGCGTGTGCCGGCAATGCCAGGGCTACGTCCAGCATCCGTCCCACTTCCGGGAAATAGTCTCCGGCCGGCCCCCCGACGGCAATGATGGGGTAATTCTGCGCGAAACGCAGTTCAAACAGCGGCTTGGCCGGTCCGGCTTCTTTTGGTATCAGGATCATGTCCGCCAGTAACCGGGTGAGGTTGCGCGACCTGGAATCCAGTAATTTGCCATGCTGATTGAGACCGGCCTCAATCAATTTCTCACTGATGGCACGCACGACCAGTTCGAACACCTGCCGACTGGGTTCCATCGGGTCACCGATGGTCCAGTTCCCACAGCCGTAGAGGTGACGCATCTGCCGGGCCCAGATCCGGGCACCCAATTCCGCCGCTTGACGGTGCCAGTGGTCACTCAGACCAAGGACATGGGTCGCATCCGAGGGCGTGAACCCACTGTAAATCGCCAGACCGAGGCGTTCCAGACGGGCAATCGCCCTCATCATGCGACGGTCGCGTTCCGCCAGTTCGTCCATTTCAACCGGCCCTTCCTGCAGCAACTGCCAGGCGTCATATTCGGTATTATCAAGCTGGGCCAGCAGAACATCGCTTTGCTGCAGGCGCAACGCAAACCGGTTGTTTCGAGGGTTCGGTGCCGCCGACCACTGTCTTTCCAGCCTTGACACCACCTCGGGATGCTGGTGCGCCAGCAAGCTGATGGGCACCACCCTTCGTGGCGAAATGGCCAGTCCATTCCTGAAGCGTACCTCGCTATCCCCCCCCAATCCAATGGAAAACACTCTGATCGCTTCGACCATGGGTTGCCAATCGCCAATCTGTGCCCCGTCTTCACAAAGTTCTGGTTGACCATTGGTCACAATCGCAATGTCGGTGGTGGTCCCTCCGATGTCCACCACAATGCCGTCTTTCAGTCCGCTCAGTGCACAGGCACCAACCACGCTTGCCGCCGGGCCCGACAAGACCGTCGCCACGGGTTGCAACCGCGCCGTATCGGCATTGACCAGTGATCCATCACCTTTTACGATCATCAGCGGGGCCTGGATCGCATGTCGCTGAAGGATTTCCTCCACCGAATCGATCAGTCGCTGGATGTGAAGAATCATGCGCGCATTGAGTGCAGCCGTCAACGCTCTGCGAGGTGCACCGAGAGAGGAGGCCAACTCATGGCCGCAAGCCACCGGTTTCCCGGTGAGTTCAATGATCAGATCCCGCAAGATGATTTCATGTGCCGTATTTCGCGTGCCAAACATGGAGGACACCGCGAATGCAGAGACCTTTTCGACCTGATTGAGGAGATTCTGCCGGGCCTGCTTCAGATTCAGGGGCGTTAGCTCCACACCCAGCGCATCGTGCCCCCCTTCCAGCCGGATCACCTGATCCCGTTCAAGAAATCGATAGACTTCGCTTTTTTCCACTTGCGTTTCGCTGTAGCCCGCCAAAACCAACGACACGGGATCTCCTCGTCCTTCCACCACCGAATTGGTGGACAACGTGGTGGACAGCGATACCAGATTGACGGATGCCAGCAGATTCGATGGCAAACTGGAAATCGCATTGCCGATACCCAAGGTCAGGTCATGGGCCGTGGTCAAGCTCTTGTTCTTGGCCACCACCTGACCATTTCCATCCAACAGGACGGCGTCGGTATAGGTGCCACCCGTATCAACGCCAAGCTGAAAGGTCATCTCACTGATTCGGCAGGGTCGAAACGGATTCTTCCGTCGCGCGGGATGGGAAGAGTTCGGTTGACGATATGAAACGCACCCCTGTCTGGCTTGATCATCCTATTACGATTCATCAAACCGAACCGAAAGTGACTGGTAGAATTTTTCCATATGAAAGGCCGCATGAGCGGGCTCATATTGGTAGTCAACTCCTTCCGGACAAGCGGCCCGTGCCTGACAGGTCGCTCGGCAGGGAGAATCTGGATGCGCCTCCAAATAGCGATAGCAGGCTTCGACATCATAGCTCACACCATCAAATGCCCTCACCGGACAAGTGGTCAGACAGGGCCGGTTTCGGCAATGATCGCAGGCATGCCGTTGACGCTGGCTCGTTGGCAACCCGACCAAATCCACTGACAAGCCGATGGCGAACCGGTAGGCATGCCACAAACCATAGTCTGGGTGCATCAAAAGACCCAGTGCCGATTGTCTTAGCCCCTCCGCTTTTTGTGCCCAGCGAATGAACGGGTGATATGGGGGTTTTCCAAAAGGGAACAACGCCTTTCCATGCCACTGCTCGGCCAAGGCATGACCAATGCGCTCACTCCATCTGTTCAGAGGATCATCTGCCCCATCCCGATATTCAGGCGAACTCATGAAATGATACCAAATTGACGAACCTGCATTACCCAACACGACCAGAAATTTCGCGGGGACTCCAGAAGATACATCCGGCACCCGATCGTCCTCCCGAGGCTGGAATCCACCACGCACGACCAGGCCATACTGCCCAGCATCCGCAACAAGTGTCTGGAGCTTCACCGGCAGATTATTGATGTCTTGAAGGTGACCGGAAAAACCATACCTCACGGCCCCGGGTCACCTGCCCCATCCTGAAATATCGCCAGCGGGAACTGTTCGAGCGATAAAGCCGCATTAGAAATAGGATGGCAGTTAAGGTGGTGGATGTCATGGGGTCTAGACGGAACTTCACGGGCAAAAAAAGCAGTATCCTGATCTCATCTGGCTGATTTTCATTGGTTTCTTGGTTTTTTGGCTGTCGTTCAATCTGTCATATTGATGGGAACACCTCGATCCGGCTTGACACCGAGCAGTTCGAAGGCCCGTTTCTGGACTGCCGTGGGCTGGGTGACCAGCGTCAGCCGACGATTGGCCGGGCCCCGCAGACGGACCTGATTCAAGGCTAGGCTGGCCAAGTCGTCGAGCCGGGTACGGAAGCTGTGGACGGGCAGGCCCTCGGCCGTGACCCGGGTCGCGGCCTTGGATTGGGCGGCCGGGGACGGCTGGGCCGGGGCGACCGGCGTATCCCGGGCGGCCTGCGCCGCGGCCCGGTCATCGTCCTCGAACCCCATCGGAGCCAGACGTTGACGCAGGTGCCATTCCACATAGTAGGCCAGCATACAAAGGAAGATATGGGCACGGACCTGATCGGCGGAGTACACATGGATCGGGCGGATTCTCAGGTCGCTCTTCATACTCCGGAACGCCCGTTCCACCCCAGCGAGGCGCTTGTAGGCCTCCACCGCCTCGGCGGCTCCCAGCGTCTCGGCCTCCAGAGAGGTCCGGATGACATCGATGCCGTCGAGTCGTGCTTCGGCGATGATCCGTTCGGGGCGCTGGCGCCAGACCAAGCGGCGGTCGGTCACCTGGATCTCGAAATGCTTGGCGACCTGGTGACGGGGGATCTCCTGACCCACCCGGCGTTCAATGGCCCCCACCCCCTTCAGCCGGCCAGACCGCACTGAGGCGGCGATCCGCTCCAGCGCCTTGGCCGTCGCCCTCAACCGAGCCTGGCGTTGGCGCCGCCGTTCGGTCTGCAGTCTCGGATTCAGGCAGACGATCAGGCGTTCTCCGGGGAAGTCCGGCCCCGTGACCTCGGCGATGGCATCGGGGATCAGGGTTTCCGGCACGAGCGGAGCCGGCTCACCCGGGGCACCGTGCTGGAGTAGTGGGCGGATATCCGGGGTCTTCAGCGCCGAGATCCAGTCCAGGCCCGCTGGCTCCAGGTCCTCGCGGATCCGAGCGGTGGTCAGCATCCGGCGATCTCCCACCCAAGCCAGGCGATGGATGCCAAAACGCCGACGGATCTTGTTGATTTGATGGACCACCGTTTTGGGGTCGGCCGGGTTTCCCGGAAAGACTTCGATGGCCACGGGACACCCGTCGGCGGCACACAGCAATCCATAGACGATCTGCCGTTTGCCCGCCTTTCCGTCACGATGGTCTCCGAATTCCGCCAGCGGGCAGTGGGTACCTTCCAGGTAGGAACTGCTCACATCGTAGAGCATGAGCGTTCCCCCCTGGAGATGCTGGCGGGCGAGATGGCGCTCAATCCCAGGCTGACGCGCCAGCAGCCAGTCGAGCATGCCCAGGACTTCGTTCCCACTCACCGCCCCCAGACCGAGCATCGCCCCGAGGCGGCTCGTCGCCGTCTGGGGTGACCGCTGTCGGGCGGTGGCCAGCTGGGAATCGGGCGACAGCACCCGGGCGACGATGGCGGCCAGGGCCAGCTGACGCTCACGACGGTCGTCGCGGTGCAGGCAGCGCTCCAGGCCCAGTGCTCGGGCCATGCCCAAGACCGCCGCGACCTGCCCAGGTCCCCAAGAGCGCTCCACCTGGATCAGTGGGTCGATGTCCCGGACGGCGACAGCGCCTTTGAGCACCGCCCGAAACCCCTCGATGACTTCGGGCGGAAACCGCGAGAGGTGGGCGACGGTCCGCTGGCGAATGCGGCGGCCCTCGCGCCAGGCTTCACGCAGGAGGATGGCGGGCTTGCCCGACCGATTGGGAACCGATTCGATAGGGAAGGCCAGGGCATCATCCCATGATGGGCACATCATGGATGGCTGGTCATCCAGTCGGTCTCAAGTGTCAATTCGTATCATAAAAATAAAACAATTAGTTATTTCATTTCTATCGGATGCATTCCTCTGATTTTTCGAAATCTTTTCATGGGAACAAATATCCAGTTCGAAGAGTTTCAAAACCAGGTTTCCCTGTGTTATATCAAGGAGTTATGTGAAAATTCCCCACATGAAGTTCCGTCTAGAAGATTGCCATGCAGAATGGTCGTCCAGTATCGCCGAATAGTCTCTCGTCCATCAATACGAGAATATGCAATCGGCATCACACCCTATCTCCCCAATGTGGTCATTACTCACACCAAGCCGTTTTTTGGCATCAGCCAGCCCGATAAGAGCAAAGTACTGGAACAGTAGTCTTAATGAACGCCGTCAGGCGTTCGGCATGCTGCGCTTCAAATGGGGGTCTCATGGACCGCATTATCACCATTCCATCCAACCGGACCAGCCCATTCAGCCAGATCCGGGATGAACAAATCATCGTCCTTGGCCGTCCGATTGCGTTCCGTACAATGTACCTTTGATCTTGGGAAAGGGATGCTTCAAGGCAACTGCCAACGCATCGCGCAACATGGTACCCGCCGCATCCGGATTGTGTGGGCAATCCGCTGGGATAAAGATCATCCACCTCTCTTCTTTGACGCCACCCATTCCCATCAACGAGCAAAATCATTGCATCCAGCACTGTTACGACGGACTCGGTTTTCTCCGGGAGGGTTCAGTATCGGCTGGTGACAAGCACCGCAATTGTAGCGGGAATGGTCCTCTTCAAGTCGGTGGGGGCTCCACCGGCAAGGCCCGCAGATAGTCGCCCAAGGACGGAATCGGGATCCGATAGTGGTAGGGCAACTGCTTGACCGGCGCCAAGAGCCCGGCATGCAGGGCGTGGGTCAGGAATTCATCCAGGCTTTCTTCCGCCAGAAACGGCCGGAGATCATCATAGGGCAACACGCCCCCCTTCTGCTGAGCCGCCAGCGCCATCTGCCGGTAGACCCAGGGCGGCCGAGACCCGGCCGCCAGCCGTCCGGCATAGTACGCCTCCTTGCGCTCCCGGCCCAGCGCCAGCGCCTCCTCCAGCCGCGAGGCGTTCATCGGTCCCCCATGGTCATGGATCACCCGGACTGCCGCCACCGCCACCCGGTTGAGATGCTGCGGCCAGCCTTGGGACAACGCCGCCAACTGGGTGACCCAGGTGTCCTGTTCCTCGGCGGTACCGGTGAACCCATAGGCATCAAAGGCCGCCCGGATCACCTCGGCGGCCTCTTCGACAGGCAAGGGGTCCAGGTTCACCACCCGTCCGTCGGCGAAGCGCGACAGCCCGCACTGACGCAACACGTCCTGGGTGTCACTCAAGCCGAAAAACGCCGTCACCAGCGGAACCCCCCGCGGGTCCCGATGCAGGCAATCCAGTACATCCCGGGTCAAGCGATCAACCGGGGTATTCTGCGCCTCATCCACACACACCACCAAATGGAACCCCGACAACCCCGGTCGGACATGCTCGAACAATCCTTCGACCGACATCTCTTTTTCTCTCCGGCTCCAAGAGACCCCCCCGACCGAGACATCCCGATCCGGGATCTCCCGCAGGAGCTGCCGGCCCCGCTCCCGCCAATCCCCCAGCACCTTGGAGACAGCACCGGAGGCCCGCTCGCGCAGACGTTCACTCTCCGCCTGGGCGGCTTGCACCATGGCCCGGACCACCCGATCAGGAAATCGCAGGGAGCCAGGGTTCAGGGACACCGCCACCCAGGGCGCTTCCGGGGTCGAATGCCGTCGCACCGCTTCCAGACACTCGGCCATCAGCGCGGACTTGCCCGCGCCCGGTGCCCCCTGGAACACCATCGTGCCACCCCCGACTCGTCCCGCCTGAAGACTGCGGACGGCGCGGCGAAAGAGATCGAATTCCGCCTCGCGACCCCGGAAGAACGGCTCCCGACCGACTTCCGCCCGGTCCGTCTGGTCCAGCCAGACATTGAGGGGCAGAGGATCGGCTGGTGGGGGTTTGGGAAAGAGCATCAAGTTCATAGCGACTATCTTACCTCAACCCGGGATGATCAGTGAATGTCGGGGGCGCCTGATTCGATGCCAACATGACCCCTGTTTTGGCTCTGCCCTGATCTTGTCCTGACCTCACCAGACCGACAGAGGATCAATTCCAGCCGCCGGAGATTTCATGACAGGTCCGCATGGGTCATCTTTTTCCATCAAACCGTAGAAAGATGCACCTGTCAGGCCTTGGGAAGGGTGACTCCGGTTTGCCCCTGATACTTTCCACCTCGATCCTTGTAGGATTCCTCGCAGACCTCGTCGGACTCGAAGAATAATACTTGCGCCACTCCTTCATTGGCATAGATTTTTGCCGGCAAGGGGGTGGTATTGGAAAACTCCAGCGTGACATAGCCTTCCCATTCCGGCTCAAATGGAGTCACGTTCACGATGATCCCACAACGCGCATAAGTACTTTTGCCCAAGCAGATGGTCAGCACATTGCGGGGAATCCGGAAATATTCCACCGTTCGAGCCAAGGCGAAAGAGTTGGGTGGAATAATACAGATATCCCCTGTGAAATCGACAAAACTGCTGGCATCAAATGCCTTGGGATCGACTATCGCGGAATTGATGTTGGTGAATATCTTGAACTCGTTGGAGCAACGGATGTCATAGCCGTAACTGGAAGTACCCCAGGAAACCACCTGATGACCGTTGCACTCCCTGATCTGCCGCGACTCGAACGGATCAATCATGCCAGTGGTTTCCGCCATGTGGCGGATCCACCGGTCCGATTTGATGGACATCAGTTTTGCTGAATGACGATATTGGGAAACTTGGCGCTGTAGTCCTTCTTGCGCATGGCCAATCTGGCCGCTGCGGTTCGGGCAATGGACTTGTACCGTTCGGCAATGGGGCCATCGGGATCGGAAACCACGGAAGGCCGTCCACCATCGGCTCCTTCCCGTATCTGAATATCCAGCGGCACATCCCCCAACAGGATGGTACCGTAATCGCTGGCCATGGCCGCCCCCCCTCCGGCTCCAAAAATATGTTCCTCATGACCACATTGACTGCAAAGATGGGTACTCATATTTTCCACCACCCCCAGCACGGGAATTTCCACCTTGTCGAACATCTTGTAGGCCTTTCTGGCATCCAGAAGCGCAATGTCCTGTGGTGTGGTCACAATCACGGAACCGGAGACGGGCACCTTCTGCGCCAAGGTCAATTGTATGTCACCCGTTCCGGGGGGCATGTCGACCACCAAATAATCCAGATCATCCCACTGCGTATCTTTCAGCAATTGCTCCAATGCCTGGGTCACCATAGGGCCACGCCAGATCATGGGCGATTCTTCATCCACTAGAAACCCGATGGACATGGCCTGGATATCATAACCCTTCATCGGTTCCAGAGTTCGGCCATCCTTGGAGGTCGGTTTGCCCGAAATGCCCAGCATACGGGGCTGACTGGGCCCATAAATATCCGCATCCAGCACCCCCACTTTGGCTCCTTCCGCCGATAGCGCCAACGCCAGATTGACCGTCAGTGTGGATTTGCCCACACCGCCCTTTCCCGAAGCCACTGCAATGATGTTCTTCACCCCTGACAGAGGCTTCACACCTTCTTGCACCTGATGGGACACCATGTTGGAAGTCACATTCACTTCGGCACCGGGGATCACTTGTTGGACCAACCGAATCATTTCCGGCACGTAACTCTTGGCAGGATATCCCAGTACGATCCGAATGCGGGGTACCTCTCCCTGGGCCGAGATATGGTCAATGCATTTTGACGAAACCAGATCTTGCCCGGTATGGGGATCGATGACCTCTTTCAGCCTGGTCTCAACATCGTCTCGTGTCATGGTGGACATAATGGGTTACCTGTGTTTGTATCTTCTCTTGAGCTGGTTTGTGAACCGGTACCCCGCCTCCAGTGGCCGGTGTTGCATGCGCTTTCGGTGTCAGCTTCACTCCCAAAGTTCGGTTAAGTGACGCTGAATGGGCTTAAACAGGGTGGGTGATCTTTATTCGGTGATCGGGTGATACCCCCCAACAGGCATCGCGGCGTGATCGAAAATCAAGGGGTCAGCGATTGTCACTTCAACAGCGAGTATAATAGTCGGCTTTCAATCTACAACTGCGGATTCTAGCCAGCTTCAACGATTCTCCATACCTTCTCGCATGTCTGACACGCCTAGAAAGCTGCTGGTGACCAGCGCGTTGCCCTATGCCAATGGTCCAATTCACCTTGGACACTTGGTGGAATATATCCAAACGGATATTTGGGTGCGTTTCCAGAAGTTGCAAGGCAATGAATGCTGGTATGTGTGTGCGGATGATGCCCACGGGACGCCGATCATGCTGCGCGCTGAAGCCGATGGCATCAGCCCACAGGAATTGATTGAGCGGGTTTACAAAGAACATTCCCGCGACTTCGCCAGCTTTCTGGTGGATTTCGATAATTTTTACAGTACGCACTCCGAGGAAAATCGGCGGTTGTCGGAATTGATTTTCCAGCGCTTGGACGCTGCCGGCCACATTGCCAGAAGGACCATCAAGCAACTCTACGACCCGGAAAAGGGCATGTTTCTGCCAGATCGTTTTGTCCGAGGCATCTGCCCGAACTGCCAGGCCAAGGATCAGTATGGCGACAATTGCGAAGTCTGTGGCGCCACCTATGACCCCACAGAGCTGATCAAGCCCTATTCCGTGGTTTCGGGTGCAAAACCGGTGGAAAAGGATTCTGAACAACTATTTTTCCAAGTGGATAACTTCAGGGACTTTCTGACTGAGTGGTTGAACGAAAATCGTACACAGCCTGAAATCGCCAACAAACAGCGAGAGCTGTTTGATGAAGAACTGTTCCAATGGGACATTTCCCGCAATGCGCCGTATTGGGGTTTTGAAATTCCGGGCGAAAAAGACAAATTCTTCTATGTCTGGCTGGACGCGCCGATCGGCTATCTTGCCAGCTTCCAGAATCTGTGCGACCGAGAGGGCATGGATTTCGATGAATATCTGAACCCCGATAGTTCGGCCGAAATGATCCACTTCATTGGCAAGGATATCGCCCGGTTCCACACCCTGTTTTGGCCAGCAAAGCTGCATGGGGCTGGATTCCGCCCACCGAGTGCGGTTTGGTGCCATGGATTCCTGACGGTGAACGGGCAGAAAATGTCCAAGTCCCGCGGCACCTTCATCATGGCAGAAACCTATGCCAAGCATCTCAATCCAGAGTACCTCAGGTATTATTTTGCGGCCAAGCTGGACAACAACATCGATGACATTGATCTCAACCTGGAGGACTTCCGTGTTCGTGTCAATGCCGACCTGGTGGGCAAGCTGATCAACATCGCCAGTCGATGTGCCGGGTTCATCACGACCCGGTTTGACGGTCAACTGGCGGCAAAACTGCCTGACCCCAGGATGTACGCAACCTACGTGGCCGCACTGGACCGAATTGCCGACGATTATGAAAACCGGCGTTACAGCAAGGCCATGCGAGATATCATGGCGCTTGCGGATCAGGCCAATCAGTACATTGATGCCACCAAACCATGGGTTTTGATCAAGGACGAAGCCCGGCAGGGAGAGGTCCAAGGCATCTGCACCCAAGGGATCAACCTGTTTCGGGCACTCATCAGCCTGCTGAAACCGGTCCTGCCAACGACTGCCGAGCGGGCGGAGGGCTTCCTGAACATCACACCTTTGCGCTGGGATTCACCCCGCGAACCACTCCTCAGTCACCCGATCAATCGTTTCAAACCCCTGCTCACCCGGGTGGAACAACAGCAGGTCGACGCCATGATCCAAGAGACCCGTACGACCCAAGGCATCGTCGATCAGCGAGCATCTGGTCCATTGACTGATGATCCATTGGCACCGGAAATCTCAATCGGGGACTTTTCCAAAGTGGACCTTCGGGTGGCCTGTGTTCAGGCAGCGACAAAGGTGAAGGGTTCCGAAAAACTTATCCGGCTGACTCTGGATTTGGGCAGTGAGCAACGCAATGTGTTTGCCGGGATTCAATCCGCCTATGATCCATCAACATTGGTGGGACGCCATGTAATCATGGTCGCCAATCTGGCACCCAGAAAAATGTCATTTGGCATATCGGAAGGGATGGTCCTTGCGGCCGGTCTTGGCGGCAAGGATTTATTCATATTGTCGCCAGACGAAGGAGCGACCGCCGGATTGCGGGTACGGTGATTCCAATGGAATCACCTTGATAGGGAATCTGCCGGGCAACCCCCTCACTGCTGTGAAGGTTCGATTCACCGGTCCAGTCCACGGGCCTGCATCAACCCATTCTCTCTACCGCGTGATTTTCTCGTTACCAATCAATTCTTTCCGGCCTTGACGGATTGGTGACGATGGTCCGTCATCCAATGACTCCATGACGATTCTATGGAGGGGTAGTTGGTCATCAATGGTCTTGGCGGTCTTGGCAGCCATACCATCAATCGACAGGGCTGGATGGCGTTAAGTTACCGCTTGGAGTATTGCGGTCTTTTTCGTCCCTTGTGCAAACCCACCTTTTTTCGTTCCACTTCTCGTGCATCCCGGGTGACGAATCCAGCCTGACGCAGGGCTGGGCGCATCGCTTCATCGTATGCCAGCAAAGCCCCCGTAATGCCATGCCGGATAGCCCCAGCCTGACCACTGTTGCCCCCTCCGAAAACATTCGCCTTGATATCCATCCGGTCAGCCATCTCCACGAGTTCCAATGGCTGGCGGACAATCATCCGAGCGGTTTCCCGACCGAAATACTCATCCAGGGGCTTCCCATTGATCAGTATCTGCCCGACACCCCGCTGCATATATATCCTCGCAGTGGAAGTCTTACGCCGACCCGTTCCCATGTAGGTTTGCTGTGCTTGTACCATTGACCTCAGATTTCAAGATGTTGGGGTTGTTGAGCGGCATGGACATGTTCTCCATGGGCATAGACGCGCAATTTGGAAAACATGGCTCTCCCAAGCTTGTTTTTGGGCAACATCCCCTTGACCGCTTTCTCAATGATTCGAGTCGGATGACGCTCCAACATATCCCGATAGGCAACCGTCTTGAGACCGCCAGGGTGACCCGTGTGATGATGGTAAACCTTGGCATTGGCCTTGTTGCCGGTAACGGAAACCTTCTCCGCGTTGATCACGATGATATAGTCACCCGTGTCGACATGTGGTGTGTACTCGGGCTTGTGCTTACCACGTAGCCGGCGAGCCACTTCGGCTGCGAGCCTGCCGAGCACCTTGTCGGTCGCGTCGATCACAAACCAATCGCGCTTGACTTCCTTTGGTTTGGCGGAGAACGTCTTCATGAAATCGGACAGGTGGTCAGGGTCGAAATGGCGCAGAGGGCTTCAGAAGAACAAGGCAGCGAATGATACTTGAGCATTCGTCAGGATACAAGGTCGAATCCCATCTTTTTCGAGCCTGCCAACCCAACCAAAAAGGCTGATGGCACGGCAGAGTTGAATCAATGGCGAGCATGACAAAAACCCCACTGTGCCCGGCATCGAACCAGTGCCCATGATACCCATGAACAAAAAGAAAGAATGGGCACAACCCATCAGAGTTGCGCCCCCAATAACCACCATCACCATTCGAGGAGAGGGAAAGCCACAATGCGGCTTTTCTAGTGTGGCTACTCTAGCATCGCATGATGAACAGACCCTGAAAATGTTGGACCCAAGATCATCCGACTTTGTGCGTTTCCTGATCGGTCCGGGCCGACGAAGACGATGCAACCGGCCAGCAGACACTCACCCGGAGTTTCACTTCCTTGGGCCGTTTCCTTTTCGAGATGGAGTCAGGCGTTTCAGCATGTCATGGCGAGGTCGGTATTGCACCCGTCGAAGATTTTGCTCACCGACAAGCCCCAGTAAGTCCCACCAAGCATCAGATGGGATGAGGTTGAGATGGTCCAGCGCTGGGAACAGCCAGCGGTGAGGATGACGTCGATGGCTTCCTGGGGCAGGAAGGCGTCATGACGATGGGCAGTCGATAAGTATGGGAATCGTCCCATCATCCGGACGCTGAATGCCCGGCCCTCTGGAGACGTATCGTCTTCGTAATCATCATTGAGGCGTTACGTATGGAGAAAACCGGTCTGGGTCAGACTGAACTCCATTGTCGAAACAGGAAGACAAACTACTTGACGATTCCACGAAGCGGCTGAGTGGCCACGTTCACAGGATGCATGATCTCATGGAGAGTCCTACAGTCTGAGCCGTTGGACGACTCGATTGTGGATCAGGTGCTCTTCAATAATCTCATCGATATCCTCTTGATCCACATGGGTATACCAAGTCTCGCGCGGATAAACCACCAAAACGGGGCCTTCTTCGCATCGGTCCAGACATCCGGCCTGATTGATTCGGACCTTACCAGGTCCATGATGACCCAGATCCTTGAGTCGATTCTTGGTATAGGTCCGCATGACTTCGGAATCAAATGCCGCACAACATCGTCGACCATCCTCCCGCCGATTCTGGCAGAAGAAAACATGATGCTTGTAATATGAATCGGACATTGGAATGTTTTGCAATGGATGGGGAATTGTAGTGGGATAACGGGCAGAATTCTGATCATTTCATTGGCTACTGACCGGCCACCACAAGCGCCATGTATACCGTATCAACCTCCATTATAATCAGAAAATGAATCCGCGACGTCAACACAGCCGTATTGATCGACTTTTGATCAGTGCCAACAACGCCCTATCGGTCCTATGCCAACCGGCGCGAGCCACCAGACCCTTTCCATCCGACGCCGAAGAGGCAAGATTGAACCCGTCAGAACATCGCCGTTCGGCGGGTTATATGCGGGTCAATCATGTGGGTGAGGTTTGTGCCCAGGCACTGTATCAAAGTCAGGCACTGATCGCTCAATCGGAGTCAACCCGCGTCCTGATGAAGGACGCTGCGACCGAGGAAATCGACCATTTGGCATGGTGTGAACGGCGCCTCAAGGAGCTCAATGCACATAAAAGCCTGCTCAATCCCCTGTGGTACGCGGGCTCTTTCGTGATCGGGGCAACGGCCGGCATCATCGGCAACCAATGGAATCTAGGGTTTGTCCGGGAAACCGAGAAGCAAGTCGTGCAACATCTGGAGCACCATCTGGCCGTATTGCCTCAGGCCGACATCCGCAGCCGAGAAGTCGTGGCACAAATGCAGGCCGACGAGGCCAAGCATGCCGACATGGCTCAACAGGCTGGCGCCGCGGCTTTGCCCTACCCGGTCCGTGAACTGATGAGGCAGACGTCACGGATAATGACCCGCATCGCCTATTGGATCTAAGAGGGTCCTACTTCCAACGAGGGTGGAACGCTGGTGGCCTGGGATACCGGGATGTGTGGTCGAAGTGGGTCAGGTCAAGGTGGCTGCGCGTGTACTCCTGGGCGGCATCCCGCTCGGGTTGAAAATCCCAAGGCTGATGCCGACCGACGCATAAAGCGGCATGCACTGCCCGACGCCGAACTTGGTCGGCGATGACGCGTTGACGCACCTCTTCGGGGTCCCAGTGGTTCCGGGCAAGGGCTCTCAATCGCTTCAGTTCACCGGCCGTATCAGGGTTCGCCACCAGGTTGGTTTCCTCTTCAGGGTCCACATTCAGATCAAATAACAGCTCTGGATCCCCCGGACACTGGATGTATTTCAGTGTGCCGGAGCGAATCATGAGCATCGGTTCGGTCGTCCCCTCGGCCAGATACTCGGCAATCACCGGAGCCGAGGCATCATCAGTATTTCCATCAGCCAGTGGCAACAGGCTGCGTCCATCCCATGGATCAATTCGATCCGGTGGTCGACAGCCCGCATTTTCCGAAGCCAATTCCAGCAAAGTGGGCAACAAGTCGACCTGTGAGACAGGCCGAGTCACTCGACAAGGGGCAAATCGTTCGGGGCGATACAGGATCAACGGGATACGCGCCGACCATTCACGAAAAGACATTTTGTACCAAAGCCCGTGCTCTCCCAGCATATCCCCATGGTCGGACAGGATGATCACCGTGGTGTTCTCAGCCATGCCACATTCCCCCAAGGCGTCCACCAAGCATCCAACCCACTCATCAAAATAGGACACGTTGCCGTAATAGGCCCGTCGGGCGCGAATGATCTCCTCGGGCGAAATATCGACCGCATCCAGGGCAATGACCCGTTCCAGCCGGCGCCCATGGGCATCCTGCTGTTCCATCGATGGTCTCGGTACGGCCGGGGGGGCAATCGGGACTCCGTCATAGAGGTCCCAGTATTTCTGCCGGGTGGCATACGGGTCATGGGGATGAATGAAACTGGCGACAAGGCACAAGGGACGAGGATCTTCCCCACGAGCATGGTCGTAAATGACCCGCAGTGCCGCATTGCCCACTTCCTCGTCGTAGCTGATTTGGTTCGTGATGGCCGCCACCCCCGCCTGTTTGACACTGGACATATTGTGATACCAAAAATCAATGCGTTCGCTGCCAATCGTCCAGTCCGGTACCCAGCCAAAGTCCGATGGATAGATGTCTGTTGTCACTCGGTCCTCAAAGCCGTGCAGTTGATCCGGACCAACGAAATGCATCTTGCCCGCCAAGCAGGTGTGGTAACCCATCAGTCGCAAATAGTGGGCAAATGTCGGCATCGTGGCAGGGAGATAGGCGGCATTATCATAGCCCCCGCAACGAGAAACGTATTGTCCGGTCATGAAGGCGTAGCGGGCGGGGGTGCACAGTGGGCTGCTGGAATAGGCGGCCTCGAACAGCACGCCGTTTTCCCCGATTTCGTCGATTCGGGGGCTACGCACATCACGGTTGCCATAGCAGCCCAATGCTCTGGCAGCAAGCTGGTCCGCCATGATGACCAGGATATTACCGGTTGACAGGTGACTCATGATTGACATCCAAAGTCCGGTTCAGGGGAATGATTCCGAAGTCCGACTCCCAGATCATAGGATCAAGATCCTTACGAGGGAATACGTCATTGCGACATGCGGTCTTATTCTCGGTCAGCGTCTTGGCACGCGCACTTCCTTTCGTTTATTGTGATACACCACTGTGGCCGGATCCACATGCACCGCACCCGGTGCGGACACCACCAGGATGGCATCTGCTAGATGGGTGAAGTCATTGCGAAAGTGCACCGAGCTTTTCAAGGCGAGAATCGGCACAGAGGATGGCTCAATCCCCAGATGCCGAAACATGGATTGATCCGCAGCCTGTACCGGGGTGGATGAAATTGCGACCTTGATACCATGAGTTTCCAGCAGGGTACAAGGGCCAAGGACCATATGAGCCCCATCATACATGGGGCCGGTGGCGGTGACGTGTCCATCGGCCAAAGCCAGCACCCGACCGTGACACGCATACGGCTTCTGTCCGGGCAATCCCGACCGTCCACCCAAGGACACCTCGATTTCACGGCCCACGCCGGCGACCCGGGCTGCGGTGACCGCCTGCGGGTCGCAAAGCATCCCGAATACCGCACCGGTGGCACCGCCTTCCACCAGTGCTTGCAGCAGTCCGGTTGTATCGCCAGAACCGCCTCCCCCGGGATTATCCTGCGTGTCCGCCAGAACGATGGTGCCCGCCCCCTCGCATCGTAACCGCAAGGCTTCGGTGACGCCCGCTGCCGCAGGCCATATTTTCTCATCAAACCGATGCTCCCAAGACGCCACATAGGTCGCCAATTCGTCCGCGACGCGCGATGCGGCCCTTGCCGTTCGCGCATAGCTGATCACGGACGGACCCACATGGTGGATGTCGGATAGATGAAACCCACTGGCAAATGATGCCGAGACGACATCTTCGGTGATCAACTCGGGGATCCGACCATAGATACTCCGGCACGGTTCGGTATCGGTGCATCCCCAGTTCAAGGCAATCAAAAATCCGATCTGGCGATATGCGACATGGAATTTTCGACCTTCGACGATCATCTGCTCAAGCCGACTCGCCGCCCTGGCACCGGTTTCTCCCATATCCACGTGGGGGTACGTACGAAAGACTTCCATCAGGTCTGCGTGTTGGACCATCTCCGGGGTGATATTGGCGTGGAGGTCAAGACTAACCGACACCGGAAGATCCTGACCAACCACCTGTCTAATCCGGCGTAGCAGTTCCCCTTCGCCATCTTCCAGGTGTTCGCACACCATGGCACCATGGAGGTCGAGATAGAGCCCATCCAAAGGCAGGGCCTGGCGAATGCTGTCCAGTAGCATCGTGGCAATCCGTTCATACGCGTCTTTTGTCACCTGCGCACACGGGGTGGCCGAGCACCATAACAGGGGCACCATCTCGTGATGGCGACCTTTCAGGTGTTGCCATGCGCCAGTGATGGGAAGATGGACACCATTCACCTGATGCAGCATGTCCGCCCCTCTCGACAGAGGGGGCCATTCATCGGCCCGCTCGAAGGCCTGATAATCGGCCTTGATGGTGGAAAAGGTATTGGTTTCGTGCTGCCAACCCCCTATTGCAATGCGCGCCATGTCAAATCCTCCGGTCGTAAAGGCATGAACTTTTCGGCCCCGAGCCAGGCGCTGGGGATCTCTATGTCAACCACGGCATCAGCCCAAGCAACCTCTTCACCATACCCCCGGAACCATTCAGTGGCTGTTGGGTTTCGGCATCAAGCCGCTACCTTGATCAGATGTCATCCAACGTGTGTCAAGCACACGATGTCTAAAGCGACTGCGCAAGGCAAGCAACAGGGTCAGAAGCACCAGTGCACCTCCCTGGTGCACGATACCCAGGGCCAGAGGAACTCGGTAAAGCAGTGTGGCAATACCCAGACCGACTTGCAGCAAGACCATGGCAATCAACGCAACGCCCAATCGATTGGTCACTCGGTCGGCATGTCTGCCGATAACGGATAGCCCAAACGCACTCACGGCAACCAACACGACAAAGGCCAGCCAACGATGGACAAACTGAATACCCAAGGGGTTGTCGGTCAAATTGCGCCACCAAGGCTCGATGGCCCAGGTTTGATCCGGCATCCATTGGTTTCCCATCATGGGCCAAGTGTTGAAGATAAACCCGGCCTTTGTGCCGGCCATGAACCCTCCTGTCACCATCATGATGAATATCAACACGATCACCCAGCCCGATTCCCGGTATAACCTGCCTTGCCGATAGGGAGGCACAACCGACAAGCTGTCCTGTCCCTGCAATCGAAAGGCCAACGTCACCAGCCAGGCGTAAATGAGTATGGCCATCATCAGGTGAGCCGTCAGGCGATACTGACTGACTCGAGGGTCATCCACCAAGCCGCTCACCACCATGTACCAGCCAAGGAGTCCCTGGCAGGCCCCCAGACCGAATACAATCCAAAGCTGCGGAATGATCCAAGAGGGCAATTTCCTGCGCAGCCACCAATAGATGAACGGCAATGCAAAGACCAGGCCGATCAATCGGCCCAGGATTCGATGCAAGTACTCCATGTAGTAAATGAACTGGAACGACGACAGTGTCATTCCCCTATTGATCAACTGATATTCGGGATACTCCTGGTAACTGGCAAAAACCTCCTCCCAGGCCGCCGAACCGATCGGAGGGAAAATACCCATCAATGGTTTCCATTCCACCATGGAGAGACCGGACCCGGTCAAACGGACACTGCCTCCCAGAAGCACCATGGCAAAAACCAGGCCCGAACAAAGAAAGAGCCATAGAGTGGCCGCCCGATATCGGAGGGCTCCAGACAAGGCGGATTCCATGCTCAACAGCTCTTTGACTGGGCCCCTTTCAATCGCGCCAACGCTGAAAAACCAACGAACAGTTGGTCCCCCCGAAACCAAAACTATTGCTCATTGCCGTGTCCAGTTCAATTCCCTCCAGATTGTTTTGCACAATCGGAAATCCCTCGGCTTCTGGATCCAGGTTAAAGATATTCTTGGAAGCGGAAATAAAACCATTTTGCATCATGAGCAGCGTATAGATGGATTCATGGACTCCGGCCGCACCCAATGAGTGCCCACTGATGGACTTGGTCGATGAGATGGGCGGGATGTCATTCCCAAACACCTTTCGGATGGCGCACAATTCCTTTTCATCACCCACCGGCGTGCTGGTACCATGGGCGTTGATGTATTGCACGGGACGGTCCAACCCGGCGATGGCCTGACGCATGCATCGCACCGCTCCTTCGCCGGAAGGCTGGACCATATCATACCCATCAGTGGTCGCACCGTAACCCACTATTTCCGCCAGAATGGGCACTTTACGGGCTCTGGCATGCTCAAGATCTTCCAGCACCACCACCCCGGCACCACCGGATATCACGAATCCATCTCGATGCTGATCATAAGGACGCGAAGCGAGTTCCGGTGTCTCGTTGTATCGGGACGAAAGCGCCCCCATGCCGTCGAACAAGACCGACAATGACCAATGCAGCTCTTCTCCCCCGCCCGCAAAAACCACATCTTGCTTACCACACTGAATCAACTCACTACCGTGGCCAATACAATGAGCACTGGTGGCGCAAGCGGAACTAATGGAATAGGATATACCCCGGATCTTGAAAGCCGTTCCGACACAGGCTGGGACCGTACTGGCCATCGTCTTGGTGACCATGTAGGGGCCGACCCGTTTCACTCCTTTATCTCGCAGGTTGTCGGCAGCCAGAACAATATTTGACGGCGAGGCCCCTCCAGTACCCAGTAACAGGCCCGTCCGTTCATTGCTGACCTGTTGTTCATTCAGCGCTGCATGAGCAATGGCCTCTTCCATCGCAATGTAGGAGTATGCCGCCGCATCGCCCATGAAACGGTAGAGTTTGCGATTAATCCGCTCGGCAGGGTCCAGATCAATCACTCCATGGACCTGGCTGCGCATCCCGAGTTCAGCATACTCAGGCGCGGCGACAATGCCCGAACGAGCGGCCCGCAAACTCTCCAGCACTTCACAACAATTCGCACCGAGACTGGAAACAATTCCATACCCCGTGATGACTACCCGTTTCATGGCTGCCTCATGAAAGAAAAGACGAACAGGCCCCAAGCAAAGTCACTGTCAGTCAAGAACAACATCGCAAGAGGACCCAAATCAGTGGCAATTCGTCAAAAGGTTCTGGTGGTCTTGAACAACCCCACCCTCAAATCCTTGCAGTAATAGACCTGATGGCCATCCACCCCGACGATGCCATCGGCAATTCCCATGATCAGCCGACGCATGATGACCCGCTTGAACATGACGTGATACACCACCTTTTGAGACTCAGGAGTAATCTGGCCGGTGAATTTGATCTCACCGGCACCCAACGCACGCCCATGGCCCTCACCACCCCGCCACCCCAACGAGAATCCCACCAATTGCCACAAGGCATCCAAACCCAGGCATCCTGGCATGACCGGGTCACCATGGAAATGGCAGTCAAAGAACCACATATCCGGTGAAATATCCAGTTCGGCCGTCACGATTCCCTTGCCGAATTCTCCCCCATGATCGTTGATTTCAATGATCCGATCAAACATCAACATATTGGGAAGCGGCAATTGCGCATTACCCGGTCCAAAGAGTCTGCCATAACCACATTCGAGCAATTCCTGCCGATGGTACTGGTTTTTTTGTGGAATCAAAATGAATCGACAATATTTTTGTGGACTGTCGATTTTAACCTAGTCAGCCACATGGGCGAAGTCGGTATCACGGCTTGTTCAGGATAAAGGGCGGTGATTTGGGTGCTAAATCCCAGTGTAGTGAAGTGTCAGGGCGATTGAAATCGACAAAGACAGTCAAGGTTCAGAGGGGTCGGGTGAACTGATTTGGCAACCCTCATGGCACTTCGCACAAGAACCGGGATGGCTCGATTGGGTCTTTTCCGCTTGCGTTCTCTCACCAGCGGTCGTTGCCGTATTCGGCGAATCATGCCAAACCACACTACCTGTCGACACACATACTCCTCATGCACCTTGCCAATTTCGAATACACCATCGATCGCTGGGGGGTTCCATTCGTCATGATATCGGCGGTTGGCTGTTTTTGCGAGGCATGACGGGTGCTTCCTTTCAAACCATCGTCTATGTCTTGGTCTGTGTCATACGAAACGATCATCCACCACATCCAAAGATGCGACTTTGTCTGGCTCACAATAGCGATTGAAATAGGATTCAATTCAATTCTTGAGAAAACGACAACAAATCCCACTGTGGAGTGGTCAAGAGATCTTGCCAGAACATATCAAAACCTGTTACAGGTATAATCTGTCTGTGAATCTTGAATGAAGGTCGAAATTCATCTCTTCTAGGCGATTGAATTGTGTTGACTTCACTTGCAATTTCAAATAGTGTTGCGCCTGATGCTAATTCCTGTGCCAGTAAGATGATCATTTTCAAGCATTCACTTACATCTTACGCTCAGAAAACACCATTGATTTCTTTATCCCAAATGACCTAGAGGTAACACTTCCCATGGCAAAAAAGAAGTCCACTTCAACTCGGAAAAAGACTGCCTCGAAAAAGGCAGCATCGCGTTCCGTTGGCAAGAAGAAAACGACGAAAAAGAAAATCAACAAGAAGAAAGTCACCAAAAAAACCTTCCGCAAAAAGGTCAGCAAGAAAAAGGCCGGAAAGAAGAAGACCGGCAAGAAAAAAGCGACCCGCAAAAAGGTCAGCAAGAAAAAGGCCGGAAAGAAGAAGACCGGCAAGAAAAAAGCGACCCGCAAAAAGGTCAGCAAGAAAAAGGCCGGAAAGAAGAAGACCGGCAAGAAAAAAGCGACCCGCAAAAAGGTCAGCAAGAAAAAGGCCGGCAAGAAAAAAGCGACCCGCAAAAAGGTCAGCAAGAAAAAGGCCGGAAAGAAGAAGACCGGCAAGAAAAAAGCGACCCGCAAAAAGGTCAGCAAGAAAAAGGCCGGCAAGAAAAAAGCGACCCGCAAAAAGGTCAGCAAGAAAAAGGCCGGAAAGAAGAAGACCGGCAAGAAAAAAGCGACCCGCAAAAAGGTCAGCAAGAAAAAGGCCGGAAAGAAGAAGACCGGCAAGAAAAAAGCGACCCGCAAAAAGGTCAGCAAGAAAAAGGCCGGAAAGAAGAAGACCGGCAAGAAAAAAGCGACCCGCAAAAAGGTCAGCAAGAAAAAGGCCGGAAAGAAGAAGACCGGCAAGAAAAAAGCGACCCGCAAAAAGGTCAGCAAGAAAAAAAGTCGGATGGCGGGGCGGCAAATACCCCTACCATTCAATCTGACTTGAATCCTGATGATACACGGTACATCAGTGGGACAGAAACTGTTCGATCTGGTGACCAAACTGGCCAAGAAGGAAAAACTGACCTTCCATGAAGGCGACAAGCCGTCAAGAGATGATAAGGATCGTCCTGTCATCGTCAAACGTGACGGCGTGGTACAGGGATTTATCATGCCGATAACAGATCAAAGCAGTCGGGAACTGGCTGACAATGACACTCGGCTAGGCAAACCGCCCAAACAGGCCAGATCGCCTGCGCCTGTCAGCAAGGAAAAAAACGACCAAGAAAAAGGTCACGCCGAAGCTGAAGCCAGGAACCAAGCCAAAATCCAAACTGACGGCAGAGGACAAGGCCAAGATAGATACGCTGAAACAAGGCGGCATTATTCCCAAACCGGAGCCGGAACCGGAACCGCAGCCGAAGCCTAAAGGAGAAACAACCGCCCAAGACCAACCGCTCACAAAAGGCTACGGAAAATCCAATATGATTTTTACGAATGAGCAGCTTCAAAAGGATATGGAGTTATGGAAAAAGGCAGGGGGTTTTGGCCAATTCAATGCTGGCATTCCCCCAGAAATAATGACGGCAGCTATAAGAGTCGCGGTATACCACGTTGAAGCCGGTGCTCGATCTTTTGCTGCGTATGCCCAAGCCATGATCAATGATTTGGGACAAGGGATTCGGCCATTCCTGAAACTTTTTTACAACGCCGTCAGAGATTATCCGGGGTTTGACGCGACTGGCATGTCTACCCGAGAAGAAGTTGATCAATACCTAAAAGCAGGGGGTTTTGGCCAATTGAATGCTGGCATTGACCCAGATGTCATGGCAGCAGCCTTTAGAGTGGGGGGATTCCTTGTTGAAGCTGGTGCTCGATCTTTCGCTCTTTATGCCCAAGGCATGATTCATTATTTGGGCGAAGGGGTTCGGCCATATTTACAGATGTTTTACGAAGCGATTAGACTGAACCCAGACATTGATACGTCTGGCATGTCTACTCCAGAAGAAGTTAAACAATACCTAGAGGAAACGCAAGATGAACAACCCGACAACACCGAAACCGAAGAAACCGATCAAGTACCTGGGAAAGATGACCAACCTCGAAATGAGGATGCTCCTATTGGAGACGATCCAGGAGGAGGACCCAATGTATCTGACAGCCCTTCGGATGGACGAGGGCCAAGAGGGGGTGGAGGCTCTGGTGGAAGCGCAAATACAGGCGGTCAAAATGCTGGAACAGGACCTCGCGGAGACGGACTGGATCCAGAAGGACCACGGGGGGATGAAGGAACTGGCTCAAGAGAGACTCCTGGATTATCCGGGGAAGAAGATGCCGGAGATCGACCCGACACTGATGGACCGACTTTTTTCTTGCTGACCTTTTGCGGGTCACTTTGTTTTACCGGCCTTCTTCTTTACTCAACCGAAGGCCGACAATATCCGGGCGAAGAAGCCCTGGTCGTTGGGTGAGGTTTTATCACATTGCACCAAAGTTATCCCAGGTCGCTCCGTTGCAAGGGGGTGGACTGGGATAATCAGTGCGGGGCGCTCAACCTATCTTGAATGCGGAGAAGAGTCGCTGGTCATTTTGAATAGATGCTGTCCACCAAATGCCCGACATACGTAGTGCATATCTGTAAACACTGTAACAGGTTCAAGGCATCATAGGGCTGCTTGCAAACCGACCGAGAACCCCACAATGCGCTGTGCAGTGATATCCGAGACGGGAATATTGTAAGACAACCCGAACACCTGATTGGAAGTCATCTGGTTTATCCCCCGATATAGGACATTTCCACCTTGCTTGGTACAGCCTTTTGATGGCCCACCTGATTGGCAGACAATCTCAACTCGGAGTAACGATCGTGACGAGCTTGCCAAATGTTGCCAATCCTTTCAGCAATAACCTGATCATCATATCCCGCCCGCAACAGGCTTCTTAGATCAAACCCCGATGTCGCAAACAAGCAGGTGAACAATTCACCAATCGCCGACATCCTGGCCCTGGAACAATCCTGACAAAAGGGTTGACTGATGGATGAAATCACACCGATCTCGCCCCCCCCATCACAAAAGCGCCAGCGCTTGGCCACCTCCCCAGGATAATTGGGTCCCACCGGTTCCAATGGATATTGGCCGTGAATCAATGCCACTATCTCCTTTGCAGTAAAGACCTGATCAAGACTCCACAGATTATGATTCCCCACATCCATAAATTCAATAAACCTGAGGATTGCTTGGCTATGATGGAATCTTTTCACCATCGGCAGGATTTCTTCTTCATTGATTCCCTTCTGTACCACCATATTGATCTTGACCGTCTTGAAACCAACCGACAGGGCGTGTTGAATTCCATCCAGTACATCTTCTAGTGGCGTGTTGACTTCGTTGATCCGAGCATAGACCTTGGGATCGATTGCATCCAGGCTGATGTTGATTCGGTCCAGACCTGCTTCTTTGAGTGCGCGGGCCCGCTCCATGGTCAACAACGAGGCATTGGTGGTCATGGCAATATCCGAGATGCCTTCCAACTCCGTCAACATCTTGATCAGCGTGTCGATTTCACGACGCAACAGGGGTTCACCACCGGTCAGACGAATCTTGCACACTCCAAAGTGGGAAAACAGTCGCACCAACCGCGTAATTTCCTCGAATGTCAACAACTCCCTTTGCTTGAGAAACTGATATCCCTTGCCGAATACATGCTTGGGCATGCAATAGCCACACCGGAAATTGCAACGATCAGTGACCGAGATTCTCAGATCTCGAAGCGGACGTCCGTATTGATCAGCAATGGAATGGGACTGACTATTCACGATGGATGGAAGAAGTTGGACACAAGCCGATGGGACCCGTTCAGCCGCCCTGGATGGAGGGCCAGACCGACACCGTATCCCCATCTGACAAGAGCTGATCACGCTGTTCGGGAGGCAGGAACTGGCCATTGACCATTGTCACCTGCACCACCTCGCGCGGTATCTTATAGCGATCAATTAATTGGTGGCAAGACAAAGCGTCCAAGTCGGATACCGTCACTGAATTCCCATCGCTACCAGGAGGAAGATACTCCATCAGGCTGGAGAAAAGCTTCAACGTGATCGACATCAACCCCCTCCCCTTTGCAGATAAGTCCGAAAACGATGCAGAAATTGCTCATACTGATGCGGGCTGAAATCGAAAAAATCCAACCTGACAGACAGCAAAGGAATCCGCAGGGAAGACATGGCACGCCATTCTTCCCGCCCTATGTACAACCGGACCATACGGTTATCTAGGGCCATTTCAATCGGATTCAATCCGGCATCCAGTATCTGATAGGGTTCCACGGCCCTCGGAAGTCCACGGATCAGTTCCCGATGGGTATAGCCCATCTGTTTCTGCCATGAAAAATCCGGTCCGGAAAAGTCACTCATCCCCCGGCCACCGGGGGCCAGATTGCCAGCGTATCCCCTTCCTGTATGGGTTGGTCACGCTCACATTGGTCAACGTAAAGACCGTTCAACAACACCAGATGCACTTCCTCGTGGGGCACCTTGAAACGACGGATCAATTGATTCAGGGTACAACCATTTTCGACTTCGACAATAACCGCATTTTTCTGCGCTTCAGGCGGCAAGTAGGGCATCAGGGTCGCAAACAACTTCAGTTCAACCTTCATGAATGGAACCGGTAGATGCCCGGACTTCAAATAAACCCGAGGGTTCGGCGAGGCGGTCAGGCACCTTGGGAAGCCGCGAGATAGGCTTCCTGGATCAGAAGGGGGTTTCGAAGGAGACGATCTTTCCACACCCCGAGATGAAAACGGCCCTGAATCAGCCCACGTAGCACACCGACATGTTGTGTCAAACCCAGACTGTTCGCCCCGATCAACTGATCCCCATCGAACTGCAAACAGATATAGCGATAATTTTCCTCATCCAGAAGCTCTGCAAGCTCTCCGTCTTCCACTCCCTGCCACAGGCCATAGGAAGCTGATACGAGTCCCATCGTATCCAGCACGTTCATATTGATACTTCCCTGATGCTCCACCGAACCATGGTTCACCATGTTGTTGGCTGCAATACGACCATGCTCCACTGCGGTAGGCTGAATCGCCTGAATACCGTGAATCCCGGTGGAAAAATCCTTGCTGTAGGCGACATCGCCGGCAGCGAAGATATCGGGGATCGACGATTGAAGATAACCATCCACTTCGATACCGCCTTCCATCAATCGGACCTCGGTATTGGCAAGAAAGTCGGCATTGGGCTTGACCCCGGCGGCTGAAATCACCAATTCCGCCTCAATGGATTGGCCATCACTGGTTTTCACCACGGCCGAGTCGCCGCTCGATTCGATAGCGCTCACAGTCGTACCAGTCAATACCGTCACCCCCTTGCTTTGGCACCATTTTTCCAAGAGTGCGCCGCATTTGTCATCCAACATACGAGGGACCATGCGGTCGCCCATTTCGATGACAGTCAATTCTGCCCCCGCGGAAACCAGTGCCTCCAGAATGATGCACCCAATAAAGCCGGCGCCGATCAGAACCACCGGAGATCCTTGACGGATTCCCGCAGAGATGCGCCGGGCATCTTCAAGAGTCCAGCATGAGGTGACTTTTTCGTGGTCGATGCCTTCCACCGGTGGCTTGATCGGCCGGGAGCCGGTTGCCACCAGCACCTTGTCGTATGCCAGTTCATCCCCGCCATCGGTATTGACGGTTTTGGCCTGGACATTGAGGGAAGTGGCCCGTCCGATCATCACATCGATCTGTCGCGATGCAAAATAGTTGTCGTCCTTTCTCAGGTAAGTGCCCTGCTCATTGATGTTGTCAATGAGCAGGTAAGGAATCGCCATTCGAGAATAAGGCGGCTCCGGCTCATCCCCCAGAACGGTGATTTCCGACAAGGGATCAAGCTTGCGTAGGGATTCGGCCGCCACCACGCCAGCGGGGCCGGCCCCAATCACCAGATACTTCATCCCGGCAGCGAGAATTTCTGCCGAACTTCATCGGTCAGTTGGCCGTCAGCGGTCCAGCCCCGAATGGCATAGTATTCCGGCAACATCTCACCCAGATTGCAGACCTGACCTTCCGTCGGAGCCGCCTTGGAGGCTTCCTTCAAGAGGCGCTCGGGCAAGGTATCATCGGCACCTTTCAGGCCTGCCTTCATGTTGAAATCGCGTTCCAGGTTCCAGATGCGTTCACCGGCCTCCAGTAGCCTTTCCACGGTCCAGTCCCCCTCGCAGGCTGCATCCATCTGAGGGGCCATATTGTCCAAAGACCAAGCAAAAGTCGTGAACACACACAGGCCCATCGAATCCACCGCCGCCGTCGCATCCTGGAATGCCTTGACCAGACCGGCCTTGCCTTCCGTCACCGCCGGGTCGGTTTTTTCCGGAATCCCCAGGATTTCGGAAGCCACGGTATAGCTGCGAAGATGGCAGGCACCACGGTTGGAGGTGGCATACGTTAGGCCCATGCCTTGAATCCCCCGAGGGTCATAAGCCGGGAACTCCTGCCCTTTCACGGTCATCGACAGCTCGGGATGGCCAAATTTCTCACACAGTCTTTTGGAGCCCAAACCGAGATCCTTGCCGAACCCCTCACCGGTTCCCACCTTCTCCGCGCACCAGGTCAAGGCTTCAGCGGAACCAAACTTCAGTTCCATGCCGCCGGTGTGTTCGGTGGTGATCGCTCCGTTTTCGAACAGTTCCATGGCTGCTGCGACCGTGGCACCGAATGATATCGGGTCCATGCCGTCTTCGTTACAGACGAAATTCGCGTAGGTGACGGCATCCAGATCGTCCACCCCGGTATCTGCCCCCATCGCCCAAGCCGCTTCGTATTCCAAACCGCCGGAATTATGTTGGTGCTGCGGCTTGTCCTGGATGGAGTAGTGGGTCGGGTCGATGGTCGAAATCCGCCCGCAGGCGATCGTACAACCGAAACAGGCCGCATTGGTCGTCAGGTTGGGCTTGCCATCACTCTTTCGGGGCTCCAACATGGCCTCGCCAGAGATACTGTGGGCCCCTTCAAACTGCGTCAGCTGCATGTTGTTGGTAGGCAATGCCCCGATCTCGTTGATGACATTCATCAGAACTTGGGTCCCCAAGGCCGGCAGACCCTGTCCGGTGACCGCATTTTCCGCCAAGACCACCTTTTGTTCAGCAACGCTTCGCATGAAACGCTTCGGATCCTTGATGTTGCCGACACCACGAGTGCCGCGAACCGCCACCGCCTTGAGGTTCTTGGAGGCCATCACAGTCCCGACACCCGAGCGGCCCGCGGCCCGGTGAAGATCGTTGATCACCGCCGAATACAGACATCCGGACTCGGCGGAGCGCCCGACCGCCGCCACCCGCGTCTGCGGGTCACCGGTCATGTTGTGAATGGCCTTGTCAGTATCCCAGACAGACTGACCCCAGAGGCCCTCGGCAGAGCGCAGTTCCGCCTTGTCATCCACAATATTGAGCCAGACCGGGTGAGGGGATTTCCCTTCAAAGATGATCATGTCCCATCCGGCCGATTTGAGTTCCGCCCCGAAAAACCCCCCCGAATTGGAACACGCCACCGCTCCCGTCAGTGGGCTTTTGGTAATGATGGAATACCGTCCGCCGGTCGAGACAGCCGTGCCCGTGAGAGGTCCGGTGGCCATGATCAACTTGTTGTCCTCACCCAGGGGGTCGCACTGGGGATCAGTTTCTTCGACCAGATAGCGTGTGGCCAACCCACGCTGACCGATGTATTCCGCAGCCCACTCCATGTTGAGAGGCTCACTGCGCATGGTGCCGTCATTCAGGTTGACGCGCAAAACCTTTTTTGCCCATGTCATTGGATTACCCTCCAGCCTAGTTGGCGGCGTGTTGAGCGTTGTCGGTCTTACTGGCCCAGGCCCGCATCTTCTCCAGACCGGTAGCATCGGAGTCTACATAGGTAATGGCCTGCGTCGGACAAGCCGTGGCACAAGCCGGATCGCCGCCGCACAGATCGCACTTGATGACCTTGCCCGTGTCCCGGTTGTAATTCACCGTGCCAAATGGGCAGGCGATGGTGCACACCTTGCAACCCACACAGACCTTTTCGTTGACTTCCATCGCCCCCGTCTGGAAATTCATCTTGATGGCATCCACCGGGCAGGCCTGCATGCACCAAGCCTCGTCACACTGAGTGCACGTGTAGGGGACAAACCGACCTTCCTCATGGAAGGTGAACACCTTGATGCGGGATTTGGCCGGATTGAAAACACCCTCATTCTCGAAGGAACAGGCCATTTCGCACTGCAGACAACCGGTACATTTGTCCGGGTCAATAGAAAGAGATCGCTGCATTTATCTCGCCTCCTCGTTTGGGACGTTGATCAACAATGGGTTGGCCAAAAGGGGGTTCCGGCTACCCGGGTAAATTGTACGCAATAGAACAATATCACTTCCATGGAAACCTCTCAAGCCATTTTGGCCATAAATGCCCGAAAAAACTTGCCGCCCCCTTTTCATCCCCCGGCATCCTTCGCCGTTTGCCCAGAAGAACCTCCAGTCACGAATGCACGATGTTTCATCGTTCCAGTTCCCACATGCCCCGTTGCCGGATGTCCCTCGGTCATCCGGCTGAAAGGTCCCGTCGAAGCCAATTGACGACGAGGCTCATCGACCATTGCCCGACGCCATCCCCCTACCGGCGGTGGGAATATCGTCCTCATACCCACGCCGATGAGGAGGTGGGATGGAAGGGAACGACCGGAATTACCGCTGAACCCCACCCCAAAGTGAACCCGGGAACGATTATAATTTGGATGTACCGACATCGCAGGGCCCTTGACAGACTGGCACGACGACTCCACCACCCTATGCCTACCATCCAGCAAATTACCATTACCGTCACCCCCAAGTACCTGAAGGAACAGTCCGACCCTGAAGCCAATCAGTACGTGTTTGCCTATACGGTGCGTATGGAAAATACGGGCAATATCCCCGCCCGCCTGCTTTCTCGGCACTGGGTCATCACCGATGCCGATGGCGACACCCGCGAGGTGCGGGGCCCAGGAGTCGTTGGCGAGCATCCTTACCTGCAACCGGGAGAACTCTATGAATATACCAGTGGGGCGATTCTGCCCACCCCGGTCGGCTCCATGATGGGGAGCTATAAGATGCAGGACGACGAGGGAGCCCTGTTCGATGCCACCATCCCAGCTTTCACCCTACAATCAGAAGAAGTGATGTTGCACTGATCGGACCGTGGTCAACCATGCCGGTCCGATCGGTGACGGGTGACGTGACGCCAAGCCCGATATGCCCGCTGATGCATCAAGGGGTCATGCACCCGGATGATGTCCACTCCCTGGTCAGCCAGGGCCAGAGAAATGCCCAGGGTTTCGAAGTCCCGATGTTCGGCGGAGTGGTCCATGAAGGACGACATGAAGGATTTTCGGGAATGCCCGATCAACACCCGCAATCCACTTTCACGCATCGTCCGGATATCAGACATGAGTTCCAAGGCCTGCAGGGAACTCTTGCCAAAACCAATGCCGGGATCAAAGATAATCCGGTCTGTATCCATTCCCTGATCCGCCCAGATGGATTTCTTTTGCTCAATCCAGCGAAGAAGCTGTCCGATGGCGGGTTCCGAATCCGCTAGCCGAACCGCCGGATCCACTGGTACTGTCATGGCATGCATGGCCACGACATCACACCCGGCGCGACGCACCACGGAGACCATGGCCGGGTCATCCAGCCCGGTGACATCGTTGACCAGATCCACTCCCTGCGCGAGACCCTTTTCGACAATGGCGGGGTGCCGGCTATCCAAAGAGACCCAGGGACGCACCCGTTTGCTCTGGAGACGCTCATTCAACAAGGCCAGTACCGGTTGCAGCCGACGCCATTCCTCATCGACTGAGATCGCCTTGGCATGAGGCCGGGTGGATTCCGCCCCGACATCGATGATCTGGATGGATTCCGACATCAGGCGGTCAATCCATGCAGTGAGCCGACCCCGATGCTCCCAGCTTCCGCCATCGGAAAAGGAATCTGGCGTAAGATTGATCACACCCATCCACAATGGAATGTTGCGACGGCCCAGACTGAGCTCAAACACTGTCCGCTCAATGCCGGGAATCACCTGACCGGGGGCAATGTGAACCAGAGGGGTAATCACAAAGTCGCGATGGGCAAGACCGGGGTGGGGGATCACCAGATCCGGCTCCGTGATGTGTTCCTCACCCCACAGCAGAATATCGATATCCAATGGCCGGGGGGACCAGCGGGGTCCCGGCTGACGTCCGGCCTCTCTCTCGATGGCCTGAAGAATGGTCAGAGTTTGCCGGGGGGACCAGCGGGTCTCGCCCGCCACGACCAGATTCAGGTAGGGACAGTCCCAGCTCCCCTTGGCGCCCGAAGGCAACATCGCCGGCGACTCCACTACGGGCGATACCCGGGCCAACCGGAATCCGGCCCGCACCAACCGCCTCACCGCCCATTCCAGTTGGTCCAGGCGATTTCCCTGGTTGGAGCCCAGACCCAGGTAAACTGTCATTGGGTCGGTAATGTGTCCAAATCCTGAATCAGAGCGTCAATGAACGCCTCGCATTGGTTGAGTTGATCGAGTTCCACAAATTCATCGGGTTTATGTGCCTGTTCAATATGGCCCGGACCACAGATCACGGTGGGAATGCCAGCCATCTGGAAATGTCCCCCTTCGGTGCCATAACTGACTTTTCCGGGTGCCCGGGAATGATCCAGCAGCTGAGACACCCAGCGAATCACGGATTCCCCCGGTGCGGTGTCCATCCCGGGAAACTCGGCCAAGGTCTCCCATTGAATTCGTGTGCTCTCATCCACCCCCTGCATCTGGCGTTCCAGTGCCTGAGAAAATACTCTGACCTCTTCGAAAAGCGGCAGCGCCGGATGATCCGGCAGGTTGCGGATTTCAAAATCAAACTGACACAGTTCAGGAATGATGTTGTTGGCAGTCCCACCATGAATCACACCACAATGGAGGGTGGTGTGCGGTGGGTCGAATTGCGCATCGAACGGTCCTTCGGTTCGGATCCGCTCACTGATATCATCAATATGCGCAATCGTTCGGGCCGCGGCCGTCACGGCGTTGACGCCCCGATGGACCAGTGAGGAATGCGCCGATTTGCCATGGACGAAACAACGCTTGAACAGCATGCCCTTGTGCGCCCTGATGATGGACATCCCGGTGGGCTCCCCGATGATACAGGCCTTGGGCACCACCTCGCACTTTTGCAGGTGGTCGATCAGGCCCCGAACCCCCACACAGCCGACTTCTTCATCATAAGAAAACGCAAAATGGATCGGGATGGGCAGATCAGCCGCCAGAAAATCGTCAACCTTCGCCAGGCACAAGGCAATGAACCCCTTCATGTCGCAACTGCCCCGGCCATATAGCCTGCCATTTCGAATTTTGGGCTCAAAGGGATCGGATGACCACGCCTGCCCATCGACCGGGACGACATCGGTGTGCCCCGACAGGATGATCCCCGGAGTCCGCTGGTGCCCCAGTGTGGCGAAGAGATTCGCCTTGCTTTTCTCGGCATTCCAAGTCAACTCACAGGCCACATCCCGGTGTTCAAGATAGGCCAGAACATAGTCGATCAAGGCCAAGTTGGAGTGTCGACTGGTGGTATCGAACCGGATCAGGTCGACGAGTATATCGAGTGCGGTATTTTCTTCAGGGTTCATGCTTCCACAGGGTATCATATATCGGTATTCTTGGCAGTCCCTTCACGTGACCTGGCATCCCTTGCATCATGACCTTATACGTTTCGGAAATACATATCTATCCGGTCAAATCCCTGCGCGGAATTTCACTCGAATCGTCCGCCATACGGTTCACCGGCTTGGCCTTTGACCGGCAGTGGATGGTCATCTCACCCGATCATCGGATGCTGACCCAACGCACCCACCCCCAGATGGCCTTAGTGGAAACGGCACTGGATGGGGAGAGGCTGGTACTGGATGCCTTCGGCATGCCCCCTCATCGGGTTCCCACCGCGGAAGCGACCAAGCCGAAGATCACGTCTGATGTGTGGGGCAGTGAGGTCGCCGGAGTCGATCTGGGCGAGGAGACGGCCACCTGGCTGAGTCAGGCCATCGGAACCCCCTGTCGACTGATCCAGTTTCCGGCAACCGATACCCGACCTTGTGATCCTTCCGTTTCCCATCCAGATGATCATACGCACTATGCCGATGGCTTCCCCTTGCTGATCACCACCCAACCGTCGCTGGATGACCTGAACAGCCGACTGGCAAAACCGGTCAGCATGCAGCGCTTTCGACCCAATATTGTGATCACAGGGTGTGCCGCCTATGACGAGGATCATTGGCAGGAAATAGCGATTGGGGACATATCCGTTCGCCTAGTCAGATCCTGTGCTCGCTGTTCCGTGCCGACGGTGGACCCGGGAACCGGGGTATTGGCCGGCCCTGAACCAATCCACACCCTCTCGAGTTATCGGGAGTGGAAAGGAGAAGTCTTCTTTGGTATGAATGCGACTCCCGATGCCGAAGGAGTGATCGAGGTCGGCACAGCCTGCCGGGTCCGACCCTGATCCTCGGCACCGGATGGGGCCGCTGATCAGCCGTTGAGTCTTTCGTTCACGGCATAACTTCACCGTATGCGGCAAGACACCCCCCACAACGACAACCGATCAATCTTGATACACTCCGCCCCCGACTGAACCCATCCCGACGATGAACATCGATATCCATATGGATGAATACTTGGTGACGGAGGAACCCTTCTATGCCCCCCAACAAGATGAGATCGCCCTGTTTGAAGCCGCCTATGCCAACCGGATCCCGGTACTGTTGAAAGGGCCCACCGGGTGTGGCAAGACCCGTTTCATGGAACACATGGCCTGGCGACTCCAATGCCCCTTGGTGACCGTTTCTTGTCACGATGACCTGACGGCATCGGATCTTGTCGGGCGTTATCTTTTTGTCGGTGGGGAAACCCGGTGGGCGGATGGGCCCCTCACACGGGCCATCCGCAGTGGCGGCATCTGCTATCTGGATGAGATCGTGGAGGCCAGAAAAGATACCACCGTCGTGATTCATCCCTTGGCAGACGACCGCAGGGCGTTGCCGATCGAAAAAACCGGTGAACTGCTCCGGGCCCCGGATAACTTTTGTCTGGCGATTTCATACAATCCCGGTTATCAGAGTGTCCTCAAGGACCTCAAGCAGAGCACTCGCCAACGGTTTGCCTCCATTGAGTTCAGCTATCCGGAGGCGGCCCTGGAAACACAAATCGTGGTCAAGGAGTCCGGTCTTGACCATGGCCCATCGGCGCAGCTGGTCAAATTTGCCAACATGACGAGAAATCTCAAGGGCAGCGGCCTGGAAGAAGGGGCCAGTACCCGACTGCTGGTCCATGCCGCCAAGCTGATGCATTCCGGAATCAATCCCGAGGTCGCTTGTCGCAGCGCCATTTCCGAAACCCTGACGGATGATCCGGATATGCTCAATGCGATCAAGCAGTTAAGTGCCTCTCTATTTTAAGGCTTCTGCCAGCCCATGACCCAGGACCCACGGAACCACGCCAAGCACAGGGCGGCCGAGGCCGCCCTGGAATATATCCATAGCGGGGACATCGTCGGCGTGGGGACGGGTTCGACCACCAATCTTTTCATTGAAGGACTCGCCCGGATCAAAAGTCGTATTGATGGAGCGGTCTCCAGCTCCGACGCCAGTACCGCCCGACTGAAAATACACGGCATTCCGGTCCTTGAACTCAACGATGTCGGTCGGTTGCGCATTTATGTGGATGGCGCGGACGAAGCCACCCGACACCGGCATCTCATCAAGGGCGGTGGAGGGGCACTGACCCGGGAAAAGATTGTCGCCGAGGCATCGGACACCTTCATTTGCATTGCCGCTGCCGACAAGTTGGTCGAGCGTCTGGGTCACTTCCCGTTGCCGGTGGAGGTCGTCCCCATCGCCCGCAGCCTAGTGGCCAGAAAGCTGGTCCAGATGGGGGGCGAACCGGTCTGGAGGAGCGGGTTCGTCACGGACAATCACCATGTGATCCTGGATGTTCACCATCTGGACATCCTGAACCCGGTGGAAATGGAACAGCAGATCAACCAGATTCCGGGGGTGGTGACGGTAGGGATTTTTGCCCGCCGAGGGGCAGACCTGCTGTTACTCGGGGGAGACGGGGCGGTACAGACGATCTGATCACCCGCCGGGGATATCGAGCCCCTTCAGGCTGACCGGGGCACCGTCCCTGGGTCGGTTCACTTTCCGGCCGCAATCGGTCTGGCATCATCTCGAATCCATTCACTCCATGAACCCACATAAAGGATGGACTCGGGCAGTCCGGCCCACTCCATCGCCAGGATGTTATGGCACGCCGTGACCCCACTGCCACACATATGGACTACCCGGCTGTCCGGGTCGGTCGCTTTTTTCGTTCCCAACAGACTGTCAAACTGCTGTTTCAATCTGCCTCGGTCCAGAAATCGACCCGTGGCATCCAGATTGGAACTGAACGGTCGATTCATGGCACCGGGCACGTGACCCGCGACCCGATCAATCGGCTCCACCTGCCCCTGAAAGCGCCGGGCATCCCGGGCATCCACCAGCTGCACCTGGGGCAGGACCTTCATCAGATCCTGCGTACTGATCCATGGGGCATGTTCTTCGTCCCGGCCTGCCAGAGCGGCCGCGCGACAAGCTGACGGCATCTCAGCCTCTACTGCACCACCGACCGCCGCCCAAGCCTTGAACCCCCCATCCAGGACCGACACCGATTGATGGCCAATCCAGCGTAACAGCCACCAGAGTCTGGCCGCAATCGCCCCGGACCCCTGATCGTAGACCACCACCTGAGTAGCGGGTGTCACCCCCCAGGATCCGACGAGTTGACGAAAAATCGCTCGATTCGGCAACGGATGTCGACCACTGTCAGCGGTGATAGAGGACGCCAGATCTATGTCGAGATGGGCATAGAATGCCCCGGGGAGGTGTCCGGCATGATACTCGGTCTGTCCCTGTTCTGGCTGCATCAGGTTGAAACGGCAATCCACAATCACCCAAGGCGGGCTGTCATCCCGTCGGGCCAGACGATGATTCAGGTCTTCAGGGGCGATGATGGCGTGATGGGGGCTATTCATGGATTCATGACACAATGGTTGACTAGGGTCGGCTGGCCGGAATCGTAACCGGTTCAACTGACACGATTCTTCCGATTTTATGGTATTTTGACGGGCGATGACCAAATGAAGAAACTGTCAACATCCCTTCGCATCCAATACGCTATCATTCCCTGCATGATGTTGCGGCTCCATTTCCGATTTACTCCCCGATGGCGGTATGGTGTCGTCTGGCTGTGGCTGGGGATGATGCTCCCATCGCTATCCATTCTCCATGCCCAAACCGGCCACTTGCCGGAGCTCGGTGAAGCGGCCAGCCGGTTCCTGAGTCCTGACCAGGAGGACATGATTGGCAAGCGTTTCTTTCGTCAGTTGAGGAAGTCGCCCAACTACATCGCCGACCCGGAACTGCGCCACTACCTGAATACACTGGGTCGAAAAATTGGTTCATTCGCCGACCTGGGCAGCCTGACCTTGCATTTCAACTTCATCCAGGAGAACCAGTTCAATGCCTTTGCCGTCCCGGGTGGATATGTCACCTTCAACAGTGGCCTGCTGCTGGCCACCGACAGTGAAAGTGAACTCGCTGCCATCGTCGGACACGAAATTGCCCATATCTCCCAACGCCACCTCCCCCGTTTGATGGCAAAACGCCAAGCCGGCAAACTGCCCACCATAGCCGCCGTCCTGGCATCCATCCTGGTCGGTGGTCAGGCAGGCGTAGCGGGCGCCACTTTGGCCAATGCCACGTATCTGTCCAACCAGCTGTCCTTCACGCGCGAGTTTGAACGGGAAGCGGATGCCATTGGGATTGAGCTGATGGCCAAAAGCGGCTTTGACCCGCGTGCGACTGCCAGCGTCTTTGCGAAACTGCAACAGTTCAGTCTTTTGACACAAAAGGATCTACCCGAGTACCTTCGCACCCATCCCCTTTCCTATACCCGTGTAGCCGAAGCAGAAGCCCGGATCAACGCCTTGCCTGAGGTCCATCACGACAGCAGCCCGGATTTTTATCTGGCCCGGGCGCGGATGCAGGCATTGTACGGCGACCCACAAGCCGACACCTTGCAAATACTGGAAGATCGGGTCAATCGGTCCCACGGAACCGAGCGCATGGCTTGGCGCTTTGGTCTGTCTCTGGCCCTCATGAACAATCGGCAATTCAACCAGGCCATGACACTCATTGATGCGGTGATGGCCGAACGATCTGATCTACCGCAAATCCTAGCCGCTCGCGCCGAGATCCTGCGCCAGTCCGGTGACCTGGCCGAGGCGGTCCGCATCTATGGGGAACTGGTCGAGCGGTATCCTCGCGCGGACTATCTTCGCTATGCCTATCTGGATATCCTGCATCAGACAGGTCAGGCCGAGGCCGCCAAGAAAATCGCCCGTCATCAGCTTCGTCGTCAACCTGAAGACTATGAGATCTATCCCCTGCTGTCTCAGATAATGTCGCCCTGGGGTTGTTGGCGGAAGCCCATCAGGCCGATGCAGAATTCCAGATGATTCTCGGTGATCATGACGCAGCTTTGAATGCACTCAAGCTGGCATTGCGTGAAAACGACAACCGAAGTGCTTACCTGACCCAATCCATCCAAGCACGTATTGAGGAAATCGAGTGGGCGGCCGGAGAAGAAAAGCGAGAAGAGCCGTAATGTGGAAGGATATTGCCATGGAATTGCCAGCAGGCATGGGGGTCGGCGCGGATGGACTGCCTGTACAATTTCTCTTTCTGACCCCCATTTGACCGAAGCGTGCTTCAGCGCATCCCTATCCTCTTTCTGCTCCTCGGCCTTGGTCTGTCGTCCTCACAGTCAACAGCCCAGCCCACCTTTGAATGGCCCGATGAGTCGGCGTGTCTGGCCAGTCCCCCCACCGATGAAATCCTGCAAGGGTGGTGCTTGGCAATCACTCGCAACAAAGGCAATTGTGTGGCCTGCCACCAGCTCAATATCAAATCCTGGCCCAACACCTTGCCGGAGGCCGGCAACATCGCGCCCCCATTGGCCGCGATGCAACTTCGGTTTCCCGAGCGGGATGCCCTGAGACAAATTGTCGCAGACGCCCCGTCGCAAAATCCATTGACCACCATGCCCCCATATGAACGTCACGAACTACTGACATCGGACGAAATCGACCGGATCATCCGGTTTTTGCTGACCCTGTAAATCGCGATCATGTGGGAGTCCCGAAAAAACAGACGCTGGTTCCTCAATGTCGGGAGCCGACTGGCTGTATTTCTGGGCGCGGGTTCAGTGCTGAAACGTGCGCTGGCCGCTTCCGATCCCCGACCATCATTCTCTGCGCAATCGATAGAAGATATCCTGGAAATGCTCTTTGGCGTTCGTGAAGCCTCGGATGATGCCTCGATTGACATTGAAGCCCCCCTGGAAGTCCTGCAAGGTGAATGGGTCCCTTTCCGGGTCAGTGCCCCGGGCGTCGAAAAAATCGCACTGTTGACAGATGCCCATCCCGAACCGCTGATCATGGTCCTGGAGCAAATGCAGAATCATCCGACCGTGATGATCGGTTCCATCCGGCTGGAGCGCAATGGTCAACTCATCTGCTTTGCCTGGCGGGATGGACAGCTGGGGCGGGCGGAGCATCCGGTCCGGATCGCCGGTACCTGGCGTGAGTTGAGTCAGTGAATCCGGAAATGGTTCAAGGGCGCATCTTCATTCATCAGGCCCTAGGCGGGCATGAGGTGGTCTGCCGGATATCGAATGGTCTATCACAGGAAAACTACCTGACTCAGGTCACCTTCCAGCAGAATGGCAATGTGCAGACCGAGTTTCGGCTTGGTCGACATGTCTCACCCCATCCCATGATCGGCACGCTCTACAGTTCGCTGGAAACGGGACACACCATCACGGTCAGCTGGCGGGATATGGCCGGTCGGAGCGGGTCATTCAGCCGAGAATTTGATGGCCAGACCGATTAAATCGCCATGATCCGTGCCTGCGCCGACTGGGTTTTGTCCAGCGCCCCAGCAAAACCCAAGCGACTTTTCCATTGTATTTTTCTCGTCTTGCTGGTATGGACGGGCCATGGCGCGGCGAGTGAGATCCCGACAATGGCACAAATCCGGGAGGAAATACAGGAGTTTCAGCGTTTCTTCCTTTCCCGATTTCCGTCGGTCACATTGGATGCCTATCGCCATGGTGCGATCTCACTGCCACAATTCGCCAGGCACCAGATCAACCATGATCTCCTCTTATTGGCTCCACCTTATGTCGATGAGGTCGAAGCCGGAAGGACGGCCTGGGAGACCCCCATGACCAGCGGGCGGTCACTGCGGGATTGCTTCCGAGGCAAGCCCCCGCCCTTTGCCTACCCATATTTCCTGGATGGGAAGGTTCGCACGATCGTCGGAGACGTCAACCGGTGCCGAAGTCAAAACGGCGAATCCCCTTTGGATCCCATGGGCCACCCAATGGCGCGACTGGTCGCCGTGTTCAAGTCCCCTTGGCAGGGGTTGCCGCTGGATGTCGATATCCGCGAGGAAGAAGTGCGTCGACTGTATGCTACCGGACGCCAATACTTCTGGGCCAAACGCGGTCAAATGAACCTGTCATGCGCCAACTGCCATGTCCATAATGCCGGCAACCGACTGCGGGGGCAGGTGCTTAGTGCAGCCCTGGGGCATGGCCTGGGTTATCCGGCTTACAGTCTTCGCTGGAGCGTGCAGGGCCAACCCATGGGCACACTGCACCGGCAGTACGCCCTGTGCAATGCCCGCGCCGGTGCAGCCCCGCTCGACGCCCAAAGCGAAGCCTATATCGGGCTGGAGGTCTATCAGGCCATTATGAATACCGGCATCCCCTTGAGTGCGCCGGGATTGCGCCCCTGAAAATCGTGGCCGATACCCTCCCAAGGACCCGTTAGGTCAGGAATATTTCATTTCCAAGTTGAGCGGGCACTTCCAAGCGGGACCTGATGCCCCAGGGCACTTTCGGGATAATCCGGGCCACTTGTCCGCCGGTCTCGACCGGCCATGAGAGAGGCGCTTCGAGACCATTTCGCACCGTTCGGCGGGCGTCCGTGATGAGTAGATAGCCCCGGCATCATCTGACCGAACATAGCTTGCCGTCCCTTCGCCAACCCGACTTCCGCCGACCGACCTCGGGAAAAACAGGAAGGAGGGCGCCGAGCCACCCCCCTTGACGCCTTTTCCGCCGCTGTGCGCCCGGCTCAGGCGTTGATGAGCAGGTCGTTGTACTCCTCAAGGGTGACGAAGTTGAAGTCCTCCGCGTCGATCTGGTCGGCGGTCACGCCCTGCAGAAGGATCTCGTGCCCCTTGACCAACTTCTTCGACGTGATGCGGACGCCGTAGTCGGTCTCCTCAATGACCAAGTCACCGAACCCGATGAACTTCGACCCCAGCTTGTTCTCTTTCTCGGCGAGGAACACGATGGTGTCGGTCCCGTCCTCGAAGTCGGTGATGACGTCAACGCCGTCACCCTTCCTGAACAGGAACTCGTCGGCCCCCTCGCCCCCGGTGAGGTAGTCGGCGTCCTTGCCGCCCTGCAGCCGGTCGTTGCCGCCGTCACCGATCAGCCGGTCGTCGTGCTTACCGCCAACCAGAATGTCGTTGCCCTCGCCACCCTCGAGCCGGTCGGCGCCGTCGTCCCCGTTGAGCGTGTCGTTGCCGCTGCCGCCATAGAGCCGGTCATGGCCCTGGCCGCCGGACATGGTGTCGTTGCCGCCGCTGCCAAAGAGCCGGTCGGCGCCGTCGTCCCCGTCGAGCGTGTCGTTGCCGGAACCGCCCCTGAGAACGTCATCGCCGTCATTGCCGTAGAGGAAGTCGTCGCCCTTGCCGCCCTCCAGGATGTCGTTGCCGTCGCCGCCGTAGAGCGTGTCATTGCCGTTCTCGCCGTAGAGCTTGTCGTGACCCTCGTCGCCGTTGAGCGTGTCGTCGCCGTCGCGTCCGTAGAGATCGTCCTTGCCAGCCTTGCCGTTGAGGGTGTCGTCGCCCTGGGTGCCGAGCAGCAAGTCCTTCTTCGCCGTCCCGTCGGTCGTCTCCCCCGTGGGCGGCGGCGGGTACTCCTTGTTCGGGTCGAAGTCCCAGATGAACTCCACCTTCGACAGGTCCTGTCCGTCCATGCTCAGGAAGACGGCGAGCGTCTTCTCGCTGTCCCCGCTGCCGGTGACCAGCTTCTGCGCGACCACCGTGCTTCCGTCATAGGGATTGGTGAACGCGGCCACGGCGACGAACCGCACATCGGCCTGGGCCAGGCCCAATGGCAGGCGCACGTAGTCCTTATCGACCTTGAAATCGAAGATGACATCGGGCGTCTTGCCGCTGGGGTCCATGACGAAGATGTCGCGTCCTTGTCCGCCATAGAGCTGGTCGGCGCCGGCCCCGCCGTCGAGCCGGTCGTTGCCGCCGGCACCGAAAAGGGCGTCCTCGCCGCCGCCGCCGTAGAGAATGTCATTGCCCCGGCCGCCGTCGACGACGTCATCTCCAGCGCCGCCCCAGACCGTGTCGTTGCCATGATCGCCGTACAGCGCGTCATCGCCGCCGTTGCCGTAGATCGTGTCGTTGCCATGGCCGCCGTAGATGATGTCGCCGTCGCTGCCGCCGGCGATCACATCATTGCCGCCCCAGCCGTAGATGGTGTCGTTCCATTTGGTGCCGTTGATCTGGTCGTTGCCCTGGGAGCCGAAGAAGGTGCTGCCTTGCACGGCGTGAATCTTCGCTGTGATCTTGTCAATGGCGCCTTGGACCGAGTCGGAATCGGAAGAGTCGAGCGCTCCAAGGTAATTGATCTCCGCGAGAACGATGTTCCCGTCGAGGATGATGCGGAAACCGCTGTCCCCCCAAGGACCCCTGGGATGGTAGACCACGTCGATGGACTCCTCCAGGCCATGACCGGCCAAGCCGGTCATGCGGATGATGTCGTTGTCCGGGTTGAAATCCGCGATATGGACATAGCTGTCGCGGTGCAGCTCGAACGTGTCGTCGCCATCGCCGCCCCACATGACGTTGCCGCCGGTGATGTTGCCATGGGCGTCCCGTACCATCTGCGGGCCAACCTGAACCGAATTGCCGATCGGACCCTCGTTGGTTCGGCTCCTGAAGTCCACGCGGCCCGCGACCAGCGTGTCGTGGCTGTTCCCGCCGTACATCAGGTCGTGGTACGCGTTCTCGAAATTGCCGACCAGGATGTCGTCCCAGCCTTCGCCCTTGAGGACGTTGGCGCCCTTGCCGCCGGCAAGGAAGTCGCTGCCCTGACCGCCCTTGACAGTGTCCTGAGCGCCGCGGTTGGCGCCGCCCTGGTACCAGTCGTCCCGGTGGCCGCCGTAGAACCAGTTGTTGCCGGTGCCGCCGATGACTTTCACCAGCCCGTAGAAACCGTCCGCGGGCGTGTAGCTGCGGTCTCCGGCCTGGCCCGAATGGTCGACGACCTCGCCGGAGACCTTGAATTCCTGCCGTTCGCTCATGATGACCCCTCCCCCCAGATGAAATTGTTTCAGGAAAACACCAAGTCTACCCCCCCCCCCCCCCTCTATTGTCAACCCCTGTTCGCGTGGGTTCCGTCCCGGAAGCATGAGCGGGACGGTTCGGTCAGGCGTCAGAGAAAAAATCAGGGGAGAAAGATGGGGGAGTCAGGTGTGATGAGTGGATTGCCCAGGAGCGGTCGGTAGTGCCACCCGAATCGCTTCGGCTTTCTCCTGCGGGCGTTCGGCATAACCGTAGATCAGTTCAAAAGTGACACGGACCGGCGAATCTGCCTGCAAACAGTGCCTGAAATTCTCCATACGCCGGCGTCCCGTCAGGGTCTTGCGACGGCCGGGGGCGACATTGTGAAAACCTTCTTGGCGCAGGTCGTCCATCACCAAGTCTACATCCTCATATTCCACCTCCAGCCACTGCGCATCGACAATCACTCGAGCAAATCCCGACTGGAGCATGGCGTCCCCCAGATGATGCATATCGGTGAAAGCGTGGACATGGGGCAAGGTATCCACGGTTTGACCCACACAAGCCAGCTCGGCCAGAGTATCCGGGCCAAAACTGCTGAATAAGATGGCCCCACCGGGTTGCAGAAGATTTCGAGTCCAGTCAAGCCAGACCTGATGTTCCAGCCAGGCCAACTGCAGATTGATCACCACTTGATCGAAACCCGGTTGCAGAGTCGACAGATCATCGCCCTCTACCGGGGACAGAAAGAGACAACCGGTATCGGGGACGTTGGGTGCCGGGTCGTGAAATCCCAGGTAGAGCACCTCATCACGCCACCCGCCCGCATCCTCGATTCGACTGCTCAGTTCGTTCTGCACCTGATGATGCAGGTATGCCAAAGGATACTCTCCGCCCAACAGCTTTCTTCGGCGACGGGCGATATGCCGACAAACCGGTGCCGGCGGCGTGGATGGGTGGCCCAGTATCATGATGGCGGGAACCGAGGCGACTCGGATGACAGACCCACTTGTGGCGCCAGGCCACCCAACTCAGGCCAGTAGGATCCGTGACGGGTCTCCAAGACGAATCGAAATGAATTGCGCCTTTGGTGCAGGGTCCAGTTCATGGCCGGGGGGCTCGAAAGTGGACACAGGCATATTCTGGCAATCCCAACAAAAGGGACATCAAGCAAGAACAAGGAACACCTCCTGATCGACCGAAACCAACAAATTGACGAAGCCTCACTCCCCTGGGACGCCGGGCGGACATATCCGGCCATCGCCCATCAGACGGCCGAGACCAGACCGAGCCGGAGATCCGACGTCTATCGGTCAGGTGCACGTGAAATCCAGTCCAGTCCAGTCCACTCAGCTCAGTGCCAACAAATTCACCTCGGAAAATGTCCGGCCGCGACCAATTATATGAACGTTGCGTGATTTTCTCCCCCATCCGGCATTAACATCGGGCCCATCAGTCGCCAAGGGGCGCAGTCAATCGAGCCGCTCGCCGGAACCACCAGCGTAACAGACGAACCATCCATCAGCCAACCCCAACGACCAGCCAGTCATCCTCCACGAGCGATCACCCAAGTAGGAAAGGGAGGCAATCCGATGCTTGCGACGAAAGCCTCCTTAGGTTCATTGGTCACGCCGTGAGTCAATCGGGTCATGGCAAAACCGGCATGATCGAAGCGGTCCCCAAGGCGAATGACCGGCATTTTCTGCTGCCGGAAAAACGCCAGAAGGCGTCCAGCGACACTTGGACAGAAATCGCCCAGTGCGGTTCCATGGTGTCGCCGTATGGTAGTCCTTTTCGTCCGCTGACAGCGTCAATGTGCCACCTTGCGAGGCGGGGAACCCCATTTATCCGACCTCGCGACATTTGGTATAACAGCACCATAGTGGACCTATCGAATGAACATAGCAGATTTCAGTCAAGGCATTAGAGTGCTCAATGATAACCGTTGCGGGCAATTCCGCCATTATCAACCAGCCCAGCCAATGGCATGATCCGTTCCTTGTTTGCCCATCCGACCCATGACAGACCGTTGACGGCCCTGTCGTTGCTGGTCATCGGCGTGTTGGCGCTGGGTTTGCAGGATGCCCTGGTGAAATTGATCTCGACGAAGACCTCGTTCTGGCAATTTCAGGCGTTAAGGGCAATGGGCAATCTGTGCCTGGCGACCGGACTGGCCATCATGGGAGGCGGGCTTCATCTGCTGAAACCCCGACGGGCAGGTATCGTCTATCTGCGCGCGGTGTTGATGACATTGTGCATGTTCTGCTTTTTTTCGGCCGCCCCGTTTCTGACCATGACGCAGATGGCAGCAGGATTGTATACCTATCCACTGTTCGTGTCAGCGCTGGCCGGCCCGGTGCTCGGAGAGCACGTGGGGAGATGGCGTCAGCTCGCCCTGATGCTGGGAGCAGCCGGGGCCACGCTGGTTCTATCTCCCTGGGAAGACGGATTTTCCCCACTCCAGTTTCTTCCCATCTTGGCGGGATTCTTCTATGCGGTCAACATCCTCACCATTCGACGGGCCTGTCGCCATGAAAATACCCTGGCCATGGTGTTTGCCGTCGCCCTGGCTTTTCTGATTTCCGGAACCTTGGGTATTTTGGTGCTCGGCTTTTTCCCATTATCGGAGACGTGGCAACAGGCCGCCCCCTTCGTGGCAATTGGCTGGCCGGTGCTGGCTGGAGTTGTCGTGGGGTTCGCCATCGTGACCTCGGTGCTCAATCTGACCGGCAATCTGTGTCTCAGCCGAGCCTACCAAACCGCCGACAGCAGTTGGCTGGCCCCAATGGATTTCAGCTATCTGCTCTTCGCGACACTCTGGGGAAAAGTCATTTTCGATTCGCTGCCAACGATCAATGCCATCATCGGAATGGCTTGCATCGGTATTGCCGGCATCGTGACGGCATGGCGAGAGCGTCTCTCTCGAAAAGTAACGGACGATTAGTCAGCAGTTCCTCCTGAAAGCTCGCGACCGCGTCAACACAGGTGACTGCGCTACTTTGTTCAACCTTAGTCGGCATCGGCGACAGCCCTTACCTTCCCGCTCGACCCAATCGCCACCACCAACTGCGGTAACGAACCCAATGGCCGCACGCAACAACACATCCGGGCCTGCGTTTCCGCTCCGATACGGACCCGTGGCGTGACCATCATCATCCCTAATCATAGGGATGCCTGGGACGCATCCTCACGATACCCCGACGCAGTGAGCCACGAATCCGGATACCCCGGGTCCCGTAAATATGCCATCAGATGCCAATTCCCAACCGACGCGCCAATTCATCAAAAGCGCTTAACTTCCTAAATCCCAGTAACTGAAATGACTCCGGGAATGAAGTACTGCCCTCCACCGTACTCAAGACCACAGCGCGGGTGAAACGATCATCCAGTCGACTGTTGTGTGTCCGATAAAAATCACCACCGCCTCCCGGTCGGTGGGCTGTCAGCCTTGTCCATTCTGCATCATAGGCGAGGTGAAATTCTCTGGTGGTCAATTTCCCCGCATCATAAATCCGGCGAAGAATAACCAGCGTACTGACCTTGAAGTTTCGTGCTAGACAGACTAAGTGTCTCCAAAAGATCACCCCCGATAGGATATGCCTCGCGTATTGCAGTGATCGGCACCAAAATTTCGGCCGCCACACGATTGCACCAAACCTCCATTTCATGGCTAGGCGACCTATCCATTCGTGAGTCGGATAGGGCGGATTGACCAAGCCAAAGGTGGACCAACTCATGTGCCAGGGTAAACATCTGTGCCGCTTTCGTGTCACGACCATTGATGCAGATCAGTGGGGCCAAGTCATCAGTCAAGGAAAACCCTCGAAACTCGGCTGGATCAAGTCGGCGTTGATTGTTGCTGCCGACTGTCCCAGTCACCATGACCAGTATTCCGAGTTTATCCACCCGCTCCAGAAGTCGTCTAAGTGCCTCGGTCCAGCGGGACAGGGTGCGACGTTCTTCAAGATCAAGGTCAATCACCGTGCGGATGGCTGCAGCCGTCTCGACTACATCGTCCCCCAGTTGCGCTGAACCCACGAAAGGCAGTGATTCCAGCCCTTCCCGGCAGGCATACTCCCGATACCAGTTCTGCCTGCGTCGACACAAGGCAATGGTGTCGAGCAGGTTCAGGCTCGGACTCTGGACCGAAGCATTGTTCATCGTGCGAAAATCCGGGATCGAAAGCGATTCATCCGGGGGCGAGGGGAGAAAAAAATAGCCCACTGCTGTGCGGGTGGTATTGGCAAATTTTTCGAGTTGTCTCAGTGTCGGCCGGGCATCGCCATTTCCCCACTGCGAGTACTTGGGGAACATACGGACCAATTGGTCGATTTCCTTGCCGGAGCGCTCACGGGCCCAGCGTAAAACCTCCGGCTTAACCGGGATACGTATCATCCTTGCCTCCGAGTCCTGAAATGCCGAAGCACGCTGTCCAGCATCTTGCTGTCGGCCCAACCTCCATGAATGATCTCAAACACGTGGATCAATTGACGCTCATTGAGACTATAGAGGTGGGCGACGACTGTATCCAGATCATGGGGCATGTCTGCTTTTTCTTCTGGAATCAGTGAGCCCCACCCCCACGGATCTAGCCCAGTCCGCACAACGATGGGCCTCGCTGGCAAGACGACCGGCCAGTCCAACTACCCGTTGCCACCTTAAGGATCCACACGTTCAAGGCGTGGAATGGGAAAGGGATTGATGATGGCGAAGGGAACACCAAACTGCATCGGGTGGCTGCGGAGACTCGAACCGTCGTGGCCTTCATGTTCTCCCACCGCCACGTCCACAATACCCCACCAAGGTGAAGGCACCTGAATCGACTGAAGGTGCCCTCGGGACATCCGGCACGGGGGATGGACCGGGCCGACGAAGGCGGGAAAACCCGTCAAGCGACTCTGGAGGGCGGGTTCACTCCCGGGGTGCTCGCCAGGGAAGAACCGGGCGCCTCTCGGGAAGGACGACAAGGTGCTGTCCCAGCGGCACCACGAGGAGGAGCGTCTGTTCCGACGGCTCAATGGCTTTCTCAGAGTGTTCTCGTGCTTCGAGAAACGGGATCTCATCCGGATCTGCGCTTTGGGATCATCCTCATCCGGCATACGAAAGCGCAGCTTGGCCGCGACCGAAATGGCGGCATAATTAGCTTGTCCCAACCATGGCTCCAGCACTTCCTGCATCGCATTGAGGAGGGGTCCGATTGGGCCTGAGGTCGTCCTCACCAGATCGATATCTTCCGAGTACCGCAAAGGTTCCGGGAAGATGATCTTGTTGAGCGCAGTGCCCCCGCGGAACCTCAGCTCGGCGCACAGAAGGTCGTGGTTGAAGATCTCGACCAGTGCGCGTGAGACGATCAGATCCTGCTCAATCTGCCTCGGTTCTGCCCAGGGCGCCATAACGCTCCAAGCTGTGATGTCCGTCTCGGGTATCACTGTTTGTCGATCTCGATTGGGCGGCGGACAATGATGTGCCAGCGTGAACTGCGTTCTAGTTCTTCGCTGGCAGCGATGACGCCGCCTTCGCGCGGCTCGAGCTCCACCCAAGGCGCATGGCCACTATGGAGGTGTCTCTCTAAACAGGCTGCAAGCTCTTGCTGTCCTAAGAAGTCGAGCAGAAAGCCGAGGCGCTGAACGACGGACCGTTCTAATTTCGGTACCAGCGCGTCGAGACGCGTCGGATCAATCTGGGTAACAAGCTCGTGGAGCACGCTCGCCGCATGGCTGATGCCGCCACTGGCATGCGGATAGCGCACCAGATCCACTGCAGTTAGCGCTGGCGACGAAATTCGCATTGAACCGGTATCGGTCTTTCTTCGCTCAATCCCCTGTTCGATGCTTTCCATATCTTTACGGAAGTAAAAGGCGAGCTTGGAACGCCCAGCGCGAATGGGTTTCCATTGCCGATCAGTGATGACCTGAAAATCCATCACCGCCTGATGCGCCGCTCCATTCAGTTCCGCCGCCTTGAGGAGCGCAACGTAGTAAGGCCGTCCCGCATCTTTCATCATAGCGTCGATATACCAGCTTGGCGGCGGTGCCCCCCACTTCAGATACCGCGTGGGCGTGATGACATGAAATCCACGGCGTGGCGCGAAGATATGCCCGCGCTTTTTCAGCCTGGCGGCTGCATCCAGGAACGCCCCGTGGCTGACCCCCAAGGCCTCCATCGCATCTTCACGAGTGAAGGTGGTGTGTCCGCTTGACGCCAGCTCTTCGACGTAGCTTGCCAAGGTGGTGGTGCGATGAGGTATCATATTCGAATATCCGCTCTATCAGCCGACTTTTAAATATGGTATTATGTCTTTTAACATAATCTGGTCAGATTATGATCCAATGGTTCCTCTGCATTTTTGACTGGCGAAGCTTCCCGGTCCTCCCCTCCATCGCCAGACCATGAGGCAGACCGATATCCCATTTCGCCTCACCCCAGACACCACATGCAGTCCGATCCGTCGCAGGACTTGAATTTGGTGGACGGGGGTATTACACAGGGCACTTGAGCCACCGCCAAGCCAGCAAGAGCCAAACCACACAGGGCGATCAGCATCAGTGTGACTGTGCGTTTCATCGGTGGCCAATCTCCAAGTGGCCGTTCCTGTTAGGCTTTCAGTGTACCCATGTCACTCCCCGAATGAGAAAAGGACCCTCTGGACTGCCACTCAACCAGTTAAAACAGGCCGGGGTTCAATGGCGATGCGGCGGTGAGCCCGCCATCCACCACATAACACTGTCCGGTGGCAAATGATGACTGATCCGACGCCAACCAGACCGCCATGGCGGCAATATCCTCCGTCTGCCCAAATCGCCCTGCGGGATGACGCGCCAAGGCATCTTGCCTGGCCACCCGGGGATCATGGGCTATGGCAAATGCCTCGGTGGCCATCTCCGTCATGATCCAGCCAGGACAGATGGCGTTGCACCGGACTGATGGACCATGATCCACAGCGATCGAGCGGGTCAACGCATGGACAAAGCCCTTGGAAGCATTGTAGAGGGCAAGACCCGGATCAGCCGCCTGACCTGAAATCGAGCCGAGATTGATGATGGAACCATGAGGGCGCATCCGGGGAATCAGGGCACGACAGGTCAGAAACACCCCCAACGCATTCACCCCCATAAGAGAATCCCAGTCTTCCGCTGTGGTTTCGGTGACAGTCTTCAGGATCTGCACCCCGGCATTGTTCACCAAGATCGACAGTGAGCCAAATTCCCGATCTACCCCAAGCGCCAGTTCTTCCACGGAATCGATTCGGGATACATCAGTAGTCCACCAGATCACCTCATCCGGCAGGTCGTCTGGACGACTTGCCCGACCACAGGTCATCACATGCGCCCCCTCTGCCAAAAAGGCATCCACAATTCCGCGGCCAATACCCCGACGCCCTCCAGTGACTAGCGCCGTTTTTCCGGACAGTGTCCCCATAATCTACAATCGAATTGAATGTATCCTGACCAAGACATCACCTCCCACTAATGCAGAGTGACCCAACACAAAATCGCCGTCGTCCGAAAAAAAGCGAAACCCACCTGCCTGCCAAATTGACGATGGTCTTCGAACCATCATGGCCATCATGAAGTGAACATCAAACAGGGCCCATAACCACCATTCGATATCATCCCATGGATCGGCCAACCCATTGCGACTTCAGGGATCCGCCTCAACGGATCAGACAGCAGTTTATGGTATACCGCTGGCCTAAAACCAGACTATCGAGGTGGAAGATGACAGGCACCCCGCTGGTAGCCCCGTTGGCGATACACTCCAACAATAGCCCATACCGCCGACAGAAGCCTGAAGCGCATGATGTCCCCAAAATGCTACGAGAGATTCACCTGGACTCGGTGACAAGGCCATCCAGAAGGACAGAGTCCCGTTTCATGGGACCGCGGATTCCCTACTAGGCAAGTTCGGCTTCGACAATTGACCCATGCCAAAACCCACGGCCATCACCTTTTGATCGAGAGTTTAGCGGGATTCGGTACCGAATCCCGCTCTTCGAACCCGGACGACTGGCGGGCTTTGAGGCACACCGTCGTGCTGCCGACGCTGACGAATCAATCGCTTCAATCCGGCCACCAAAACTATGTCGCAAGGAGTTCGTTGGACAGCATGTCGATTCGACCGCACAGACCGCAATGCGAACAAGATCCACCTTAAGAAATCCCTCATTCAACGACCATCGCTACTTCACTGTCATCACTGGCTTGCCCAGTTGAGCAAAGTCCGGTGTCACCCCCAACCCCGGTGTATCGTTCACCCACATATAGCCATCTTGGATACACGGTCCACCTTCAGCAATCGCTATGGTGGCGTAATCGTGAAACGGAGATGACTGGAAATGGAAGCCTTTCGGGGTCGAATGGGACAAATGGGCAATGGCGGCGGTCGCGATTTCCCCACCCCATGAATCCTCGATCGTCATGACAATCCCCAACGAAGCGCACAGGTTGCGAAAGAGATGGGCTCTGGTCAACCCGCCCACACGGCTTATCTTGAGATTGATCAGATCCATGGCCTGATCCTGATACCCACGCAACAATAAGTGCAGGCTGTCCATGCACTCATCGAGAATCATCGGGTGGCTGGAATGGTCGCGAACTACGCGGCATTCCTCATAAGTCAAGCAGGGCTGTTCAATATACAGGTTGATATCGCTGACGGCCGAGACGACTCTGATCGCATCGTGCTGGAACCAGCCAGTATTGGCATCTGCCGTCAGGACATTGCCGGATTTCAGGTGCGCCGCGACCTTGCGAATTCGCTGGATATCGACATCGGGATCTTCACCGACCTTCATCTGGAATTGTGTGAAGCCGATATCTTGATATTCGGTCAACTTGTCGGCCATGATGTCCGGGTCGGTCCTGGAAATCACCTTGAACAGCTTGATCTTGTCATGCAGTCGTCCCCCCAGCAAATTGTAGACTGGCTGTCCCGTGGCCTTGCCGAAAATGTCCCAGCAGGCCATATCAATGGCGGATTTGACATATGGATGACCCTTGAGCGATTGGTCCATCGTCTGATTGACCGCCCCCAATTGGCAAGGATCCTGACCGATGAGATTCGGTGCCAGCATGGAAATTCCAGTCCGTGCGCCCTCGGCATACGCAGCCAGATAGGTGGGTCCGAGCGGACAGACTTCCCCGAAGCCCGTTATCCCCTCATCCGTCTGAACCACCACCACGGTGCTGTCGAAAGCGGAAAACGACTGCGTGGACCAACTGTAGGAGCCTTCCTTCATCGGGAGGTCAACCTGATATACGCTGATGCTGCTGATTTTCACGAATCAAACTCTTGAATTGTCAGGAATGAGGGGGGCACCCTCCAACCTGATTGTTGCCGGGACCACCTTTGGATTCAAAAGACTATGCATGCAGTGATCGGGGAAATAGTACAATTGGGTCAAAATTATGTACAGGGATATGGTAAGGGGGCCACATGTCACTTTGTCACAACTATCAGGCGACCGGTCCACAATTAAGCTCGCCCGATATCCTGTCTCCGCTCAAAGTCGGGATCATTCCCTCTCCCGACTTCACGCTGCAGAACGATGTGGCAAGGCACGCGTCGAGAAAGTGCTCCACTACTTTATGGCCAATCCAAAGAACCTCGCCGGCAACGCAGACCTGCCCAGCATCCGCGACTGCGGCAGTGATGACAAACCTACCGATCAGGACAGCCGAAAGGATCGAAGTTACTGGGAGATGGTTTCGCATGACAGAACCTCCTCTCAAGTGGAAAGGCTGCAGTGAACCAGATTAAGCAAGTCAGAATGTAGGTGGTGCCAGGCACGAAACTTCCCGACAAGAAATATAACGCCAACGGACCCTTTCTTTACCCCGGAGGTGACAACAAGTCCGATCAATATTCCCACGGCCAGTATGAAGTAAAACAGAAATTTCGTCCGGCAGCGAAGCTCCGACCACGTATATGATTAAGAGAGCGAAATGCAAGGTGACACTGCCGAAAAAGCCCGCCAGCCAGCCCCGAAGAAAGAGTTTTCCACACTCTCCAGATGGATTCGACCCAACGGAGTATTCCAAAGTGGGGTAGTCCAGACGAACATCAGCGGTCCGACCCAAGCATGTCCACGCATTTTAGCGCATCGGGCAACACTCCGAGTGGCGAATAGCCCCTTTCAGCCCCTTGGGGGGCTGAATTGTCCGGTTGCCGCCGCGCTCCCTCCCTTCGGGCGACGCCCTCATGTCGGGAGCGCGGAGAGTGTTGCACTTCGGCGTGGAAGTCGGTGCTCAAGAAGGGGCTTCGGAAAGTCAATATACGACCTATCGCTCTATCGAAAGAGGGCGGTAGACCGTGTGTTCACAGTGCCGGCATTCAGTGCAGCGTCGGCTGGAACCACATCGGCCATCATGGGGTGTTATCGGTTCAGATACTGGGTCTTCTTCTTGGTCGCCCATGAACTCCCTCTAATAAGACTTGCCGGATAGTGGCTGACCTCAAAATCATACGGAATCCGGGGATCAGCGGGGACCGTGCATTGGCCTCACGATAGAGTGGTGGCCACCCCTTGATGGAATCAGAATGGGGGTTGTCTCAAGTGCGCAAACTTTGAACTATCCTGCTGCAGGATTGTCTGACTGAGTTGATAACCGTTCGGAGGTGAATTATGTCTGATAGCAATGATACTGGTCTGGGTCTCGACCGGAGAGATTTCCTCAAGGCTTCGACTCTGATCTCGAGTTCGGCCGTGGCGGGTTCCCTGGCAGCGGCCACTGTGGGGAATCAAGCCTTGGCGTACGGGACGGGCGATTCCAGCCTGTTCACTGGACTGCGCTCCTCAATGAGTGAGGACGAAATCATGAAGTTGCCCCGAGTCACGCAGGAACTAGTGGCACCGCCGGGCGCACCGGAGCATGAACAAGTCGCAAGTGGCGGTCCGAAAGTCATCGAAGTGACGATGGTGACTCATGAAGTGCGTTGGGAAATTGACGATCTCGGAACCGAAGTCTGGGCTCTGACGTACGACGGTTCGGTGCCCGGACCGTTGATCGTGTGTCACGAAGGAGACTATGTCGAACTGACGTTGATCAATCCCAAGGAAAGTACGATGGAACATAACATCGACTTCCATGCTTCAACCGGCGCATTGGGGGGCGGCACGCTGACCCACGTTCAACCAGGCGAGCAGACCAAGCTCCGCTGGCGCGCGGTCAAACCGGGCGTATTCGTCTATCATTGCGCACCCGGAGGGGTCATGATTCCATATCATGTCGTTCATGGCATGAATGGAGCCATCATGGTTCTGCCTCGTGATGGCCTGAAGGACAAGCATGGCAACCAGTTGGCCTATGACCAGGTGTTCTATGTCGGCGAGCAGGACTTCTATGTGCCGAAGGATGCCGATGGCAACTACAAGAAGTATTCCATCCCGGGTGAGAATCTGGCAGACGTATTGCCGCTCATGGCCCAATTGATTCCGACGCATGTCGTGTTCAATGGCAAGGTCGGTGCGCTCACCGGTGACAATGCGTTCAAGTCCAAAGTGGGAGAAACCGTGCTGATCGTCCACGCCCAAGCCAATCGCGATTCGCGACCTCACCTGATTGGGGGACATGGCGACTACGTCTGGGAAACCGGTTCGTTTACAGATGATCCGACGACGGGACTGGAGACTTGGTTCATCCGGGGAGGATCAGCCGGGGCCGCCATGTACACCTTCCGCCAGCCGGGGATTTATGTCTACCTGAACCACAACCTGATCGAAGCGGTTCAACTGGGGGCTGCGTCCCATGTCGTGGTAGAGGGAGACTGGGATGATGGCCTGATGAAGCAGGTGCAAAAACCCGGTCCGATCATGGCGTAACCGCGTTTTTTGGGGCAGGACTTCACCATGCGACGTTGGTTCCACGGCCGAACCGGCGTGTTCGCTTCAGTTGGGTTGGCATTGTTGGGCAGTGCGGTTCTGGCCAGCGTCTACAACCTGGCGCAGACGGGGCCAGACCGGTTCGCTGTTGATCTCGAACTCGTCCCGGTAACGGTGGCAACGCCAGACCGGTTCCACCGGACCCTCAACGTCGCCAAATACGAAGTGACCAATGCCCAATGGGACGAGTGTGTGGACCAAGGTGGATGTGATCATCGACCGAAAACCTATCCATACACTCGTCCCGATCATCCGGTGTCGGACGTGAACTGGTTCGATACCCAGCAATACCTGACCTGGTTGTCCAAGGCAACCGGAAAGCCGTATCGGCTACCGACTGAGAACGAGTGGAAACTGCTGGCCGCTGATGTTCTGGCACAGCAGGATGCGGGAAAGAGGCTGTTCGACGACCCGCGGATGGAATGGGCGAACGAATATCGGTTCTTTCCCCAACGGGCTCCCCGACAAACGCAGACAGCCGGACACTTTGGCGTGAGTTCGGCCGGCATTGCCGACCTGGACGGCAATGTGTGGGAGTGGACAGCATCCTGCTGGAACCGAAATGACCAGGATACGCCAGAAACCACCACCGCACGATGCAAGGGCTGGAGAGTACTGGCGGGAACCCATGTGACCTATGTCCCCGAGTTCATACGTCATGTGCCGATTGGGGGTTGTTCGATCGGCTATCCGCCCGCCAACATTGGATTTCGAGTTGTCCTGGACGAGCCTGCCGACCTGCCACCCTTGACAAGCCTGGAAAAGGGGTAAGTCAGGGGTAAGTGTCAGATGGTCATAGCCGGATGGATGGACCAGCTACCCATTGGCTTTTTATCAACGGTGCGCCTCACGGGATGCATACGGCGCCACCAGACGGATGTGAAAGGACATTGCATCCCCTTGCCTAATACCGCCGGCAAGCTGCCTAGACGGACCCCGTGCGTCGATAGGCTTCCAGTACCAACCCATGAAAGTGGTGTAATGCATGCTCGGACTGACCGGAACCGTCCGGATCAACCACGATCCGTCCTTGATGAAATGCCGGGGTCCGCATCCCTTTTTGCACATTCTCCACCAACCAGATATCCTCAGCCTGCAAAACGGTATCGAGGTAATGAATGGCTTCCCTTTCGTCTTCGCTCGGTTCAGCCGTCTCGAAGAAGAAATCATATGTCTCAAGCGTCCGTTCCGGCGCGACGGGGATGATTTGCAGGACAATCATGTTGCCCCGACCGGGGTAGCGCATGAAGCAGGTATTGGGCCACAACCACCAGACCGCATGGTGCTTCACCGTTGCCTTCGCAACTGGGTAGGCGCTGTTTTCGCTCTTGCCCGCTTCAGCCATGTGGCTTGAATAGATGCCATGAGTCATCACCTTGTAGGTGTCCATATCCACCAGAGTACAAAAATCCCGGTGTGCAATCGGACAGTGATAGCACTCGAGGAAATTGTCCACCACATTTTTCCAGTTCGACTGGATATCGTAGTGCAGTCGATGGGCAAACGTCAGCCGGCCCAAGTCCGGCGCAAAATGCCTGATTTCATCCACAAGGTCGCCGCTTTGCTGGGCCAGTGGGCTCGCTTTTGGATTCAGGTTCACAAAAACGAACTCGCAGAACTCTTCGACCGGAATCGATTCGAGCCCAATGCGGTCACAGTCAAAACCAGTGAGTGAATCTGTTTCCGGGGCCCGGACCAACTGTCCTGCCAAATCGTAGGACCAACCGTGGTAGGGGCAGGTGATCAGCTTGGCCTTACCCTCTCCTTCGAGCAATTGCATTGCCCGATGTTTGCAGACATTGTAGAAAGCCCGCAACTCTCCTTGGCCGTCTCGCAGTACGATCACGGGGTTGTCGGCGATTTCAGCTGTCAGCCATGAACCCGGCTCCCTGAGTTTTTCGACATGACAAACCCATTGCCATGTGCGGGATATGATCTCGGAACGGTCCACATCGTACCAGTGGGGCTTTGTGTAGGCATCGGCCAGGAGTGAAAAGGAACGGGCTGGGTCTTCATGATACCCCTGGCTGATGTGGTGGTAATCCTGTGGCGTCAGACTGGTGACCATAAACGATGCGGTTCTGATGGGGCGAGATCAGTGAATTATATCCGGCCAAGAGGGTTTTTCGGTATGATCACCCCATGCCTGAACCTGAAGATCACCCGCCTGCGACCAAGCGGAAAATGGATTGCGACAGGCATGGTCAAATACGCAACAGAACAACGGCCGGCCCTGAATCCCCAACCCTTGACAAGACATTTACCGAGGCAGTTCCGCGGTTTGGTTTGCATGCGTCATGATGAAAAGTTTCAAAGTGCTATCGAGGATGATGGGATACCTCACTCCCGATGTCTACCATAGTGAAGAGCCAGTCCAATGAATTCTCGGGAGTGAATTCGCACGACCCCAACGCCCGATGACAGTTCACCTCCTGTGCCTTCCCGAAGCGGCCCCTCCGAAGATACCGTCGGCCGCCCCACCATCAAGACGAATCCCACTTCGGTCGCGGCGGGTCATTCATCTTCGCGAGAGCGTTGTCTCCGGGGCCGGACGGAACGGGACGGCTCCTTTCAGCTGCTTTGCGTCATCCTGTCGGGCACATGTTACACTTAAGCGATGAGGCCTTATGGTCATGGGAACATCCTGCCCGGCATTGGGACAATCGGGACAAACCACTTGACAATTTGGGCAAATCAATCCAAGCGAAATGTCGAATCCTTCAGTTTGGCCAAATGGATCGGATTGAACCGGACTTTGAGGGCGCCGGGAGCGGGAATGATGATGGGGTGGTGGTGACATGATGGAACCATGCACCGTAACACAACACCGCCATGCATCGCCTGATGATGCCCCAAGCGAAACCTGACAGCCACCCCGAATATGTCCACCACTGCTTCATCACTTGAGACATGCTGGAACGACCAGACGGGCCGATGTGCTGACGGAATGAGTCAAATTCTGGATTTGGTGCGCTATCCTTTGCACGACCCTAGCCGGACCGGACCGCTGATCCAAAAAGGGCAGGCGCACTTGGAGGAGTTCGGCCTTTTCAATCTGGAAGGATTGGTCTGCTCGAAGGCGGTCCATCGTATCGTGGACCCGCTGGAAGCACTTTTTGCTACCGAAGCATTCACCCATTCCCAAGAGCACAATATCTATTTCGCCGACAAGGTGCCGGGACTGCCGGAAAACCATGCGGCCCTGAGGCGTTTCCAGACCGTCAATCACACACTGTGCGCCGACCAACTGTTTCCCAATCCCTTGCTGGAAATCTATGAATGGAAGCCGTTGATTGGGTTTCTGGCAGCTGTGATGCGAAAAGATTGCCTGTTTCCGATGGCCGACCCTCTCGCCAAGGTCAATGTGATGGGCTACCAACAAGGTGAAGCCCTTAACTGGCATTTTGACCGAGCCGAATTCACGGTCACGATACTGCTGCAGGAACCGGATCAAGGGGGAGAGTTTCAGTATTGCAGTCACCTGCGCAGTGAGCATGACCCCAATTACGATGGGGTGGGGGCATTTTTGGCGGATGACGCCGCATCTGCGCACACACTCGACCTCAGGGCCGGCACGCTCAACGTGTTTCGTGGCCGTTGCACCGCCCATCGGGTCTCTCCGGTCGTTGGTGACCGGACTCGAATCATTGCCGTTTTTTCTTATTTTGATCATCCCGGCGTCATGTTTACCGACCAGGAGCGCCAAATGTTCTATGGGCGGAATCATTGACCCGTCCGATATGATACGAACCTGCCGACCCCGATCGAAGAGTACCCATCGGCAGGTGGCGGCTGACATTTCCCAACCGATCCCTTTGCATCCCCGGCCAGCGACCTGATCTTGACCCATGCAGCCTCATATGACGGATATCGCCACGCGGGTCTACAATCATACTTTCAAGCTGGATCCAATCATTCGCAGCATCCTTGATACGGACATCTACAAGCTGTTGATGTTGCAGACCATATGGAAAGAGTTTCGTGATGTTCCAGTCACATTTTCCCTCATCAACCGCAATCCATCCATCCGCCTTGCCGATGAGGTCGACCAGGATGAACTGGTCGCTCAACTGGAACATGCCCGGACGATCCGACTCACCAACAAGGAGTACATCTGGCTGGCAGGAAATACCTTCTACGGCAAGAAACGCCTGTTCACCGAGGAGTTCCTGAACTGGCTCTGGAACTATTCCCTACCAGAATATGACCTGCGAGTAGAAAACGGACAATACCACATTGATTTCAACGGTCCTTGGGCCGAGGTCACATTGTGGGAGATTCCTTCCTTGTCCATCATCAGCGAATTGCGGGCCCGAGCGGCGCTTTCGGCGGTCGGACGATTTGAACTGGATGTACTGTATGCCCGGGCCAAGGCTAAGCTGTGGGAAAAAGTGGTGCGGCTGAAGGCATTGCCGGAACTCAGGATCGCCGATTTCGGTACTCGGCGGCGGCATGGATTTTTGTGGCAACGATGGTGCATCGCCGCCATGCAGGAAGGACTGGGAGACGCCTTCATCGGCACCAGCAATGTACTGATGGCCATGGAACTGGATCTGGATGCCATCGGGACCAATGCCCATGAACTGCCGATGGTGCAGGCCACGCTGGCCCACGACGATCATGACCTGCGAAACGCTCCCTACCGGATCCTGGAGCATTGGCAGCAAACCTACGACGGCAACTTGTTGATCGTTCTTCCCGACACATTCGGCACCACCCAGTTCCTGCGCCATGCGCCCGACTGGGTCAGTGGCTGGAGTGGCTGTCGCATTGACTCGAAAGACCCCGTGGAGGGGGGCGAGGAACTGATCCACTGGTGGCAGGAACGGGGGGAAGACCCGACGCAAAAGCTGTTGATCTTTTCCGATGGTCTGGATGTGGACTCCATCGAAAGGGCCTACCATCATTTCCAGGGAAGGGTTCGACTCGGCTTTGGTTGGGGGACGCACTTAACCAACGATTTTCGGGATTGTACGCCGAACACAAACGAACCACTTCGGGCTATTTCCCTGGTCTGCAAGGTCACCCGGGCGAACCACAAACCCACGGTGAAACTGTCCGACAACCTGGCCAAGGCGTCGGGACCTCCCGACGAAATTGAACGCTACAAGCGGGTGTTCGGTGTCGACAACATTGGCCAGGAGGCGGTCGATGTCTGATCCACTCCCATGCGGCTAGAGCGCCAAGCGGTTCGATGAAACTACTGGTCAGTGGGGCCGAGGGGCTGGCCGATATCCCCCAGTTGGCGGCCGTGCCCGATGGTGTGGAGGTTCATTACGCCCCCCATGAGGAGGCTCTGAAAGACGCCCTTCCCGGCACGGAAATCCTGCTCGGCTGGAACCTGCACAAGCAGGAGCTGGAGAATCAGTGGTCACGGGCTGATCGATTGCGCTGGATCCACCGGTTTGGGGCCGGTGTCGATGCCCTCCTGTTTCCGGCACTCGTCCACAGTGATATCCAGATGACCAATGCCCGCGGTATCTTCGACCGCGCGATGGCGGAAACCGTGCTCGGCTACATGCTCGCCGAAGCCAAGCGCTTTCGGGAGTCGTGGAACCTGCAAAATCGTCGGGAATGGGTATACCGTCGCTCCGAACTCCTGGACAGCCAGCACGCCCTGATTGTCGGCGTAGGCAGCATCGGCCGCACCATCGGCCAGTTACTCCAAGCGGCCGGTCTACAGGTCCAGGGCATCGGACGCCGCGCCCGTCAACAGGATGCCGTGTTCGGCACTGTCCATGCCCCCGAAGCCCTGACAACACTGGCTGGCCATGTCAACTGGGTGATCGGTGTATTGCCTTCCACACCACAAACCCGGGGCATCTTCAACCGGGATTTCTTTCAGGCCATGCGTCCGGACGCACGATTCATCAACATCGGACGGGGCGATGCCCAAGACGAATCGGCACTGGAGGAGGCCCTGCGGTCCGGTGCCATCGCGGGGGCCATGCTGGATGTCTTTTGTACAGAGCCCCTGCCCCGGCACAGTTCGCTGTGGGATACGCCCAACCTCTTCATCACCCCGCATATCTCCGGTGACTATCACACCTTCCAGGACGATCTGGCCCGCCAGTTTCTGGATAATCTCCACCGGTATCGACAGGGTCTCCCCCTCCGGAATCAAGTCGACAAGGCTCTGGGCTATGTCGCCAGTCCATGACCCGGCCCGCCGATACGAACCACCGTCCCGTTCGCGCAGTTTCAGTGCCTGACCCACCCCTCATGCCACGAAACCATACCGGCCAGGGGGAAACTCGGTATACTTTCCTTCCCTATCAACCTACCTGATTCGAGGAGCCGCTCATGCCGCTGCAAATGAACCGTGAAGTCTTCATCACCTGTGCGGTGACCGGCTCCGGTAGTACCCAGAACAAGTCGGAACATGTTCCGCGCAGCCCGAAGCAAATCGCCCACGCCGCCATTGAGGCCGCCCGGGCAGGTGCCGCGATCGTGCATGTCCATGTCCGAGACCCCCAAACCGGTCAGCCCGGTCGGGATGTCGGACATTTCCGGGAAGTCACCGAACGGATCCGGGAGGCAGAGGTGGATGTGGTGATCAACCTCACCGCGGGCATGGGGGGCGACCTGGTGTTGGGAAGCGCTGACCGGCCTTTGCCACCAAGCCCTGCCGGGACCGACATGGCCAGTGCCGAGGAACGTGTGGCCCATGTGGCGGCATGCCAGCCGGAGATCTGCACCCTCGATTGCGGGACCATGAATTTCGCGGAGGCGGACTATATCATGGCCAACACGCCCGGCATGCTCCGGGCGATGGCTCAACTCATGCGGGATGTCGGGGTGAGAGTGGAAGTCGAAGCCTTCGACACCGGCCACCTCTGGCTGGCCAAGCAACTGGTGCAAGAGGGGCTGATCGAGACCCCTGTCATGGTCCAGCTCTGCATGGGAATTCCCTGGGGGGCACCGGACGACCTCAACACCTTCATGGCGATGGTGAACAACGTGCCCGACGACTGGGTGTTTTCGGCCTTTTCCATCAGTCGCAACGAAATGCCCTATGTCGCGGCGGCGGTCCTCGCGGGTGGGAATGTCCGGGTGGGTCTGGAAGACAATCTGTATCTGGAACGGGGGGTACTGGCCACCAACGCACAACTGGTCGAACGGGCGCGAGCCATCGTGGAAAACCTGGGAGCCCGGGTCATTGGACCGCATGAAGTGAGAGAAAAGCTCCAACTGATCAAGCGAGCCCCTCAATGAAGGCCGCCATTGTCGGCGGGGGTGTGATCGGTGGCGGTTGGACCGCCCGATTTCTGTTGAATGGATGGGATGTCGCTGTCTACGATCCCGATCCGCAGGCCGAGCGTAGAATCAATGAGGTGCTCACGAATGCCCGCCGGAGCCTGCCTTCCCTATACGACCATGCCCTGCCTCCCGAGGGCCAGCTGACCGTCTCGGCGGATCTGGCCGAAACCGTCCACAACGCCCACTGGATACAGGAGAGTGTGCCCGAGCGGCTGGATATCAAGCGTTCCATCTATCGCGAAATCCAGACCCATGCCTCCAGCGATGGGGTCCTGGCGTCGTCAACCTCCGGGTTCACACCCTCGACACTGTGTGACGGCGCAATCCGTCCAGAGCAGATCCTGGTCGTGCATCCATTCAATCCCGTCTACCTGTTGCCCTTGGTTGAAGTCGTCCCGTCCTCACTCACGGCCCGCCCCATTCGGGAGCAGGCGATAAGCATCACAACCCAAATTGGGATGTCCCCACTGCTGATCCGCAAGGAAATAGAAGGACACGTGAATGACCGGCTGCAAGAAGCCCTCTGGCGGGAGGCCCTCTGGCTGGTCAACGATGGCATCGCCACCACTCAGGAAATCGACGATTCGATCCGTTATGGCTGTGGTCTGCGTTGGGCCCAGATGGGCACATTCCAGACCTTCTGGCTGGCTGGCGGTGAAGGGGGCATGCGTCATTTCATGGCGCAGTTTGGCCCTGCGCTGAAATGGCCTTGGACCAAATTGATGGAGGTTCCGGAATTGACCCCCCACCTGATTGAAACCCTCTTCGATCAATGTGATGCTCAAGCCGAGGGGCTCACGCCTCGTGAGATGGAACAGGTACGGGATGACAATCTGGTCGGCATGATGCGCGCCCTGAAGCGGACTGACTGGGCCGCCGGGGCGACATTGAACCGGCATGATCGCCAACTGGTCCCTGAAAGAGAGTGGACCTCAGAACCCATCGAGGTGTTGACCCGGCAGGTGCCCCAAAGTTGGCTGGACTACAACGGCCACATGAACGAAGCCCACTACCTGGAAGTGCTCTCCCAGGCCAATGACCGGATCATGGAAATGATCGGGGCCACCCCGGAGTATATCCGTCAAGGATTCAGCTTCTTTACCGTGGAGTCCCATATCCGGCATCTGGATGAGCTCCAGGCCGGTGAAAGCATCCGGGTGACCACCCAAGTGTTGGAAGGGTCCGGCAAGAAACTGCGCGTCTTTCACCGAATCGAGAGGGCGAATGGTCACCTCGTCGCGACGGGCGAGCACCTGCTTATTCACGTGAACCTGTCACTGCGGAAATCCTGCCTACCCGAGGAGCCCGTTTGCTCGCAGCTCGCGAAAGCGGCTGAAGCACACCGCCAACTGCCTCTCCCCGAGGGAGCCGGTCAGTCCATCGGATGAGTCTCCTACGGTGAACTGGGCCCAACCGACTGCCGAGGAATCCATCTTCGACAGGGTGGAATGCCCATCGGGGATAACCGTCGAATCGCGGCATCACCGCACGGACAGCCACCACAGACTGACGCCTTGATCAATCATCACAACTCGCACGCCTACGCATTTCTTGTCGTCACCACTTTGTGCTTCGGTTTGAATGCCAATTTTGGCAAGCTGGCGGTGGGGGAAATTTCGCCGATGATGATGGTCCTGCTCAGATGGATCGGCACCGTGACCCTGCTGATGATTTTTTTCCGGCAGCGGTTTGTCCGGGACTGGCCGATACTTCGACCCCACTGGCCATTTGTACTGGCGATGGGCATCTTGGGACTCACCGCCTTCAATGCCCTGTTTTACGTAGCGGCACATACCACCAGCGCGATCAATATGGGCATCTTGCAGGGCGCAACGCCAATGTTTGTCCTGATTGGCGCCGTCTTCTTGCTGCAGACCTCCATTCGCCTGATGCAGGTGATTGGCATCGTGGTCACGATGGGCGGCGTGATCATCGCCGCGACCGGCGGTGAATTCTCGCGGCTGACCGACTTGGCGTTCCAGCCGGGCGATCTGTTGATGATCATCGCCTGCATACTCTACGCCAGCTATTCCTTGATGTTGAGACGCTGCCCCGCCGTGGACCATTTGTCCCTCTTTACCCTGGTGGCCCTCGGTGCCCTGATCGGGGCCATTCCGCTGCCCCTGATTGAAGCCGGAATGGGCCAGCTGCAGTGGCCCACGCCTCAGGGCTGGGTGCTGGTAGCATTGGTGACCTTGTTCCCCTCCTTTCTCGGCCAGGTGCTCTTCATCAAGGGCGTCGCCCTGATCGGGGCCGCGCGTTCCGGGATCTTCTTCAACCTGGTGCCCGTCTTTGCCGCACTGGTCGCGGTGTTGTTTCTCGGGGAACAGTTTCAGGGGTATCATGCGGTGGCATTGGGTCTGGTCCTGGGCGGCATTGGATTGTCCGAACGCGCCAAGCGCAACGAAATGTAGAGGATCGGACTTTCGGTTCCTGCCGCCTTGAAGTACCCTGACTGCCAGACCCTCTTTCGGACCCGAGAATGCTTGCACAAGCCCGCCAACGAACGGACGAATTCCAGCGCCGCCTCAGAGAAAGCCACCTTGATGTGGCGATTCTGACTGACGAAAGCTCCATCGCCTATCTGGCCGGATTCTGGGGATACCTGTCGGTCGAATTCGGCCGCCCCACCTGCCTGCTGGTGCGTTCGAATGGCCCTCCCGTGGTCATCACACCGCTCATGGAAAGCGAGATGATCTCCGCCATGACCTGGATTGAGGAGGTGATCCCCTGGGAGGACATCGGCACCAACCGCTGGGACACGGTACTGTCCAGGGCCCTGGGCAAGTGCCCAGGCCGGATGGGCATTGAATCCACTACCCTACCAGCCATGGTACGAAACTATCTGGACAGCCGGTTTCCAGACCAGCGCTTGTCCGACATCTCGCCTTTGCTCGATCAGATGCGAATGATCAAGTCCCCGGAGGAAATTGCCGTGATGCGGCAAGCCGGGGAAATTGCCGAGGCCATGATGTCCGCGGCCGAGGCGGCCCTTGGCGAAGGGGTGCCGGAATATGAAGCCGCGCTGGCCATCATCGAAGCCGGCACTCGCCAGGCCGCTGGATTTCTCACCGACCGTGGTTGGGAGGCGTTCATTTCCCCCATGATCGCCAACCAGCAGATCATGCAGTCCGGCCGACACACCTCCATGGTGCATCGCAGGGCGGGGGTGAAGAAACTGGAACCCGGAGACCCGGTGTATTTCTGCTTCTGCAATCTGGTCCAATTCAAGCAATACAAGCTGGGTTTCGATCGCGTCTTTTTCATTCGCACCGTCTCGGATCAGGCGGCCAAGGTACAACAAGCGGCCATTGATGCCCAACAGGCCGCGATTGCGGCGATCCGCCCGGGCGTCACTGCAGAGTCCATCGCCAAAGCCGCCGACCGGATCTACCGGGCCCGGGGCTTCAAAACCGGATACCGGACCGGACGTTCAATCGGCATGTCGTATCTGGAAGCCCCGGAACTCAAGATGGGCGACAGGACAATTCTGAAACCGGGCATGACCTTTGCCGTCGATGGCGGCATCACGGTGGAGGGAACCCTGGGCGGGCGGATCGGCGATTCCGTCGTCGTCACGGAAAATGGTGCCGACTATCTCACCCATTACCCGCGGCGCATCCTGATCGTGAACCGCTGACAAAGCCCCTTGGATCGAGATGGTGCCCCTGGATGCCGCACAAGGGGGCGGCGCATCCTGATCGTGAACCGCTGACAAAGCCCTGGTCGGCGAGCACGCCCCACCCCATCGACTCTCTCCACCCACCTGCGGAAAAGAAACCACCGCCTCGACCCAACCATCGAATCGACAACGCCGACATCATGTGACCGAACCAACCGATTACACGGTACAATGCCTCCGATTGTCCGTTGTCAGCATACGACACCATGCACCACATCATTCACTCAGGTCCCTATCAAATTCACGTCAACCATCTGGAAGGCCACGACCCCACCGTGGTCTTTTGTGGCGGATTCAGGTCGGACATGTCCGGCACCAAGGCCATGGCCCTGGAGGCGTGGTGCCGACAGCAGTCCCGGGGATTCCTGCGGTTCGACTATTCCGGCCACGGGGAATCCAGCGGGGATTTCATTGATGGGACCATCGGTCAATGGTGTGCGGATACCCTGTCCGTGATTGACCAATCCACCCAAGGTCCTCTGGTCTTGGTCGGATCTTCGATGGGGGGGTGGATCATGCTCTTGGCCGCACTGGCCCGGCCGACTCGGGTGGCGGGACTGCTGGGAATTGCCAGTGCGCCGGACTTCACCGAGGAACTGCTCTGGGACACGATGTCGTTGGCAGAACAACAGCAGTTGATGCAGTCGGGGCAGACCGAACTGCCCTCGGACCATGGCGACGACCCCGTACCCATTACCTGGCGGCTGGTGGAAGAAGGTCGTCAGCACCTTCTGTTGGGGGGGAGCATTCCCATGGATTGCCCCGTCCGGTTGGTCCATAGTCTGGATGATCCGGATGTCCCTTGGGAAGTCAGCCTCAGGCTCCTGCGACAAATCGCCCATGATGATGTGCACTTGACCTTGCTCAAGGACGCCGGACACCGAGTGTCTCGTCCCACCGACCTGTCAGTGATCCTAGACCAACTGAACGGACTGGTTCACCTCGCCGGCCAAGACGAGACGCCGAACAGGCTGGCCCGATAACCCCACCTGACGGGAGCCCCTCAGAGAGATGCCAGCAATCCGCGCCTTGTTGTTCGATGTGTTTGGGACGGTGGTGGACTGGCGTTCCACGATCATTCAGGAGGGCCCCTCGTTCAGTCAGCCACTGAATATTGAGGTCGACTGGACCGTTTTTGCCGACCGGTGGCGCCGCATGTACCAGCCCGCTATGGAAAGGGTCCGCACCGGAGAGCGGCCCTGGACCATTCTGGACACCCTTCACCGGGAAAGTCTGGAGATCCTGATACCGGAATTCGGTCTGGAGGGACTGGATGAGTCCCAACGCGATGCATTGAATCGGGTCTGGCACCGACTCAACCCCTGGCCCGATGTGGTGGAAGGCCTCACGCGGATCAAACGCCGACGGACGATTGCCACTTGCTCCAACGGCAACGTGGCCCTGATCGTGAACATGGCCAGACATGCTTCACTCCCGTGGGACATGGTACTCGGGGCCGAGGTCACCCGCCACTACAAACCATTGCCCGCCGCCTATCTGGATTCCGCGCGGATGCTGGGTCTGGCACCGGCCCAGTGCTGCATGGTCGCGGCCCACAACAGCGATCTGGTGGCTGCCGGCTCGCTTGGATTTGCCACCGCTTTCATTCCCCGCCCAACCGAGCATGGACCCGATCAGCATGTCGACCTGGTCGCCGAAAATGACTACACCTTTGTGGCGCCGGATTTGCTGGCACTGGCCGAGCAACTGGAACATGAATAGCCCACTGATCACCCAGCTCGACCATCTTGTGGTTGCGGCCCATGCTCTGGATGAGGGCGCCCAGTGGGTCGAGAGCCAACTGGGTGTCCGCGTCCCACCCGGTGGACAACACGAGGGGATGGGAACACACAACCGGGTCATGGCCTTGGGCGATGGAGTGTATCTGGAGATCATTGCCATTGATCCGACGATGCCGCCACCTTCCAGTCCACGATGGTTCGGACTGGACGACCCCATGGTCGCCCGGCACCTGGCCGATTCACCTCGGTTGCTGACCTGGGCGGTCAATACGAATGATCTGGACGCTCTGGTGCCATTGAGCCGAATACCGGTGGGCAAAGTTCATGCCGCCCGTCGTGATGATCTGCGCTGGAAAGTGGCCTTGGTGGACGACGGACGGCTGGGGGCCGGCGGCTGCTTCCCCTTGTGTATTCAATGGCAGCTGACCTTCCATCCGGCTTCCCGGATGCCCGACCTGGGATGCCGACTTGAATCCCTCACCCTGTTTCACCCCTATCCCGAGTGGTTGCACAGGCGGCTGGCGGATATCGGGGCCGAGACCCGTGTGGTCATCAAGGGCGTGAAAGACCCCTCCGAAGCCCGGCTCAGCGCACGAATTGTCACCCCCACCGGTCCGGTCGACTTTCCCGCATGATCCAAGCCGACCCGGACGACTTCAATTGTCGACTGCCCGGAATCGAACGACCGGTTCCCATTCAATCCGCCTGCATGAGACGGCACCGACGTATGATCAGATGGCGGACCGGCGGTCTGATCTCGGCTCAATGCCGGTCCGCCACATGAGCAAAGCGCCGGTCACCTGCGGTCCGTGACGACCTTGATGTATTGACTCAACCGAGGCTCCTTGACCAGAGGCGGCTTGATCAGATGGCCACGATGACGCGTAGGGCATCCAGACGCAGAGTCGAAGTTTCGAGACGTTGGGTGAGGTCTTCCAGTTGCTGACTGAAATAATCGATTTCCTCTTGGCGGACACTGGGATTGACCCGCCTCAGGGCCTCTAGACGCGAGATTTCACGCTGCAGCACTTGGCGACCGGTATTCACCGCCGGTTCAAGCAACTCAGGGACCCGACTCCTGGCCAGCTTCTCGCTGGCATCGACCATTTTTTTCAACAGGGGTTTTCTTTTCAGAAGCAGCTGGCGAACCAGTTCCGGTTTCAAGTTCTGGTGGGGAAGGTTCCCGGGGCGGGCGCTGGGGAATGGATCATGCCTTTTTCCGTGCTGATCAATCACAGTCCGGATCGTGGTGGGTGGAAGATACCGATGACTTCGCAGGTTGGCACCGGAGGCGGATTCCAGGACAAAGATGGATTCCAGCAGAAGCACTCCCCGATCCACTCCATCGACCGGGACAGCAATCACGGCCGTATTGCCGAGTTCACCGCTGAGCAGCACATCCATCGCACTGGTCACCAGCGGATGATCCCAAGTCAGATAGACCACATCTTCACGAACCAGTGCGATGGCTCGATCATAGGTGACGGTCATCCCCTCATCCGGCAGGGCGGGCAAGGGCACAGTCATATGGGTTCCCGGATTGATCGCGTCACAGCCCTCAGAATGGATTTCGGCATCCACCCCGAAATGGTCAAAAACCGTCCCCATATAGACTTGCAAAGAACTCTTGCGATCATGGGATAACGCCAGTTGGCGTAGGGATTCCGCTTGCTCCGGGCGACAGGAGTGATACTCCAAAAGACGGTCCCGGCCTTGTTGTAACGCATCCGTCAGTTCACGACAGTAGGAGGCACTGTCTTCCACGAACCGATCCATCGGGTGCGTTGGATCGTGCAACAGCCGGGTGATTTCCTCGTGCATCCGAACGAATACCGCCTGTCCCACCGCACAGGTCCGAGCGAATGCGTTCAGTCCGGCGTGATACCATTGAAACATGATTTCCTGCGCCGATTGTTCCAGGAACATCACGTGAATGTGGACCACTTCCCCTTGCCCGATCCGATCCAGCCGGCCGATCCGCTGCTCCAGCAAATCCGGAATCAACGGTAAGTCAAACAGGATCAAATGATGGGCAAACTGGAAGTTTCTTCCTTCGCTGCCAATCTCTGAACAGATCATCGCCTGGGCCCCCTCCACGGTGTCAGCAAACCAGTTGGCGGCCCGGTCTCTCTCAACCAGACTCATGTCCTCGTGAAACACGGCGATATTGATCCCCTGGTGCCGCCGTAACCATTCAGCGAGATCCAGGACGGTATGGGCACTCGAAGCAATCACCAGGACTTTTTCCGGCTGCTGCCTTTTCAAAATGGACGCCAAGGCAGGAACCCGGGGATCAAGGTCGGTCCAGGGGGGGGAGTCGGATACCGCCTGATACAGGAGTTCCGGGCAGAGCAACAATTGCATTTCCGACAAGGTGCTGTCGGCAATCTGCTGTATCACTTGTCGATACGCCTCCGGCAAGGGAAGCGGATAATGATGCACTTCCCGCCTTGGAAAGCCCTGCACCGTGGAGCGGGTATTCCGGAACAGGACCCGCCCAGTCCCATGACGGTCCATCAGCGCTTCGAGTATGCGTTCCCTTGCGGTCTTGCGCAACTCACTCTCTGCGGGCAGATTGCCCATCAGGGCGATATCCTCGGCAAACTCCGGCCCCAGCCTTTGTTGCACGGCTTCCAAATCAGCCAAGTGGGTCAGGTGGCCTTCCTGCGCGAAAATCGCCTCCACCGCCTTCGCGACCGGGGCATAGTGGTCTTCTTCCGCAAGAAACGCCTGATAATCCGGAAATCGGTGAGAATCCAACAGTCGCAACCGAGCATAGTGGCTGGAACGACCCAGTTGCTCCGGGGTCGCCGTGAGCAGCAGGACTCCCGGGATGTCTCGCACGAGATGGTCAATCAGTTGGTATTCAAATCCCGGTTCGTCTTCAGACCACTCCAGATGATGGGCTTCATCCAGCACTAGGATATCCCATTGGGCCTGACAGCACTGACGGTAGGTGTTGGGGTCATCACACAGGAACGGCAAGCTACACAACACCAGCTGCGCACTGTGAAACGGGTTGGATTCGGGGCTTTTCGGTATGTCTTCGAGGTCATCGAACTCCCCGCGATGGGTCAGGGATTCGATCCGCTCCGCATCAAAGATGTGGAAGTGAAGATTGAAACGGCGCAGCATCTCAACCAGCCATTGATGTACGAGATCCTCCGGCACCACGATCAAAACCCGACTAGCCCGTTCGGTCACCAGTTGGTGGTGAATGATCATGCCCGCCTCAATCGTCTTGCCCAGACCCGCTTCATCGGCCAACAGTACACGAGGGGCATAGCGGTTGGCCACCTCATGGGCGATATACAATTGGTGGGGAATCAGACTGATGCGACCCCCGATCAGCCCGCGCAAGGGATCGGTCATGATGGCAGTCGACAACAATCGGGTTTGATACCTCAGATCGAACCAGGAGTCCCGATCCACCTGTCCGTTAAACAGTCGTTCGGTGGGACGGATCAAAGACAACTGGTGGCTCAGGCCACTTTCCTCGACCTCCTGAAGATGGCCCTGATCATCGCGGGCCCAATAGACCATCAACTCATCTCGCTCGCAGGCCTCCTCAATCACCAGGGCTGCTCCTTCCAGGGTTATAATTCGATCCCCCGGATCAAAACGCACCCGGGTCAGCGGAACGGATTCCTTCGCATAGCTGAAGGTGTCGCCTGTGGCGGCAAATCGAATGGTGACCGTGCGTTGATCAACGCTGAGCACCGTTCCCAACCCCATATGCAACTGGGCATCATTGATCCATCTTTGTCCAGGGAAAAACTCAACCATGGTAATGAAAGTGAATGTGGAGGAGGAAGCTGAAGTCGTATATTGCAGGAAATCGGTATGGATTGCTTGCCATCTCAATCAACTGAACGGTCTGCCGAGAGCTTGATATGACCCTGCATGAGCGGAACGAATTGGCTCACTGATCAGGAGCGATTGGATACCCCACTTCCAGTCTGAAGTGCCACACTCGCCCCGCTCCCGGCATGAGGGCATCCCCCGAATGCAGGGAGCGGGGCGGCGACCGGAAAATTCAGCCCTCCCAAGGGCTGAAAGGGGCTGATCTCGGCCATTGATGGCATCCCTCTCGACGCCAGGGAGTCTGACCGAGGCGATTTCACGACGCCAGTGCCCGCTCGGGCCGTGGAGGTGGGTTTTGGCCGAGCGGGGCCCTGCCCGTCGAACACGGGCTTCTGGAAAGGGAGGGGAGGGGAGAGGAATGATCGCCTTCAGGGCGGGGCGACGGCGGTGAAGACCTCTTCTGGGGTCCGAATCCCCAGGACTTTCCGGGGCCGACGGTTGATCCGCTCTTCCACCGCCTGGACCTGAGAGGCCGTTACCTGACGGAAGTCCGTTCCCTTCGGAAAGGACTGGCGGACCCGACCGTGGGTGTGCTCGTTCAGGCCCCGTTCCTAAGAGTGGTAGGGAGTGGCAAAATAGAAGTCGGCTCCCAAGGCTGCCACAATCTCTCGGTGCCCCGCGAACTCCTGGCCGTTGTCGGCCGTGCCCGTGTGCCCCCGGTCCCGAATCGGGGCCATCCGCCGGACAATGGCCTCGGTCACGGCCGCCGCCGTCTTCCCTTCCACCCAGACCAGCACCAGATACTTCGAGGCCCGATCTACCCAGGAAATCCAGGCTCCCCGGGGCATCCCCCCAATGATCAGGTCGAGTTCCCAGTCCCCGATCCGCCCTTGGCCTCCCCGATCCACCGGGCGCTCGGCGATGTCCACCCGACCGGGAAGATGACCATGTCCCGCGTGTCGGCCACCGCGCCAGTTCGGCTGCTTCCCGCGGCGCCGCAGGCACCGGTAAAGGTCTCCCCCCGCCGGTCGGTCCGCTCTCACCTATGGGTAGATCCATTCCCGGCCGGCCATCACTTCCCCGGGTTGCTGAAACCGGCCCGAGATGGGTTCCGGGCTCCAGCCTGCCCGCAACCACTCCTCCGCCACTGCCCAGCGCTCCGGGGTCATCTTCCAGGGCACAGCCGAGGCGGCCCGACGCCGGCTCGTCGCCTTCCCCTGTGCTTGCTGGTGACGATAGCCCCGCTGTCCGCGGTGGCGGGACAGCTCTCGGGAAATCGGGCTGACGTCCCGTCCGAGTGGCTCAGCCATCGGTCGCTGGGAGCGACCAGTGGACTTGAGCGCGGAAATCTGCGATCTTTCCGGGAGGGTCAGGGGGTGGTAGCCAGTTGGCACGACAGTTCTCCAGTTGTTCGCAAACTGAGATGGTCTGCCATCACCTGGCCCGCTGCAATCCGCCTAACTCAAGTGATCAGGCGACGGGGCTAAGTGTTGCACTTCAGAGTGGCACGGGGGTCATAAATAAGTGATTCACAATAGGTAAAAGAGGGCTGCAAGTTTGCCAGATACAGAGAGTAAAGATTTGCTTCCACCAGGAACTATTGTTCGCCTTAAGAGTGACCCTGGACGGCAAGGCGTATTGACCGGGAAGCACCGTGCACAAGCTGGCATCTTGAAATATCAGGTTGCGTTCCCGGAGGGGAAGACATTTCAACCTGACTACGAACTCGAGGTGATCGATGACGATAATTCCGACTGGGAATCTCTCATCACTGAGGGGCGATTCGGTCGTGTGCGTGATCTTCGCAGGAATCTCACCCACATCCATCTGAGTGGTCGTCTTGCTAACCTTGTCTACAGTATGGATGCCACCAACACGGACTTTTATGCGTATCAGTACAAACCAGTCCTGTCTTTCCTGGATTCGCCATCAAATGGTTTGCTGATTGCCGATGAAGTTGGTTTGGGTAAGACAATCGAAGCGGGCCTAATATGGACAGAATTGCGGGCGCGTTTTGATGCACGACGCCTAATGGTGGTATGTCCTGCGATGTTGCGGGAAAAATGGTGCAGCGAGCTGGCCAGTCGTTTCGGTGTTGATGCCGAAATAATGGGAGCGGCAGAGGTGCTGAAGTATCTACAGCAGGATCGTTATAACGTACCGGATGGAAAGGGGATCGTTTGCAGTATGCAGGGCTTGCGTCCTCCAACGGGTTGGCGCAATGAAGATAAGAAGACCAGTGCAGATGCCAAGCTTGCTCTGTTTCTCGAGGAGCAGGCTACCGAAGAGCCTATGGTAGACCTCGTTATCATCGACGAGGCTCATTATCTACGGAATCCTGAAAGCCAGACTGCCAAGCTCGGACAGCTTTTACGAGGTGTGGCGGACAATGTGGTGCTGCTGTCAGCAACCCCCATCAATTTGCATGACGACGATCTGTTTCATCTGTTGAATTTGGTCGATCCGGATTCTTTCAGTGTAAAAGAAGTGTTCCCGCGGGTGATTACAGCCAATGAACATCTGCAGAAAGCACGAGACTTGGTTCTGGATGTCCGCACTGATGCAGACCAGATTCGAGAGGAGCTCTCACTTGCGCAACAGCATCCCTTGCTGAAGAACAGCCGACAATTGGATGAGCTTGTTTCATCGGAAGACCTAACTGAATACCTCGCAAGTAAAGCGGGTCGTATCCGCTTGGCAAATCGAGTTGAGAAAGTCAATTTACTACGCCATGCCATTACTCGGACACGAAAATCAGAGGTTACCGAGTGGAGTGTTATACGCGAACCCGTGAAGTGTTTCGTCGAGTTAGACAAAGATGGCGTTGAGTGGCAGTTTTATCAGCTCGTTACCGAAGCGATACGGCGCTACGCCTGGGAATCTGATATCAACGATGGGTTTCTGCTTGCTGGTCCCCAGCGACAAGTGTCCAGCTGTATGTATGCGGCAGCAACGGCATGGAAAGAGAAATACGAAAGCTATGAGGAGCAGGTCTACGAAGACTTTGGTTACGAGGGTGGCGACGTGGAGATTTCGCCTCTTATCGAACGTCTTCGAAATGACGTGTTGCCACTCATCAGTTTGACGGCACTGAGGGAGAACGACAGCAAGTACGAGATGTTCCGCAATGCGGTCAGAGGGTATTTGGCGGACAACCGTGGTGAGAAGCTGATTGTATTCTCGTTCTACCGAAAAACGCTGGCCTATCTTGCGGAGCGGCTTCTTGAAGATGGCATCAAATCCCAGGTGCTGGTCGGCGGCATGAAGGAGACGAAGCAGGAAGTTATCAGTAGGTTCAAGGAGTCCCCGGACATTACAGTCCTTCTTTCTTCTGAAGTAGCGAGTGAGGGCGTGGACCTTCAGTTTTGTCGTGTGCTGTTCAACTACGATATTCCGTGGAACCCGATGAAGATAGAGCAGCGGATAGGTCGTATCGATCGTATCGGTCAACGGGCCAAGAAGATCAGCATCGTTAATCTGTTGTTTGCGGACACTATAGATCATCGGATCCATGATCGCCTGTATACGAGATTACGTATCTTCGAGCGGGCTCTTGGCGGTATGGAGGCCATTCTCGGCGAGCAGATATCGGGTCTTACAGCGGATTTGCTACGAAAGCCGTTGACGCCAGAGCAAGAGCAGAAGCGCATTGAACAAACAGCGATGGCTGTTGAGAGAATCCGGCACGACCAGGATGAGCTAGAGAAACAGGCATCGCATCTTATCGCGCACGGTGGTTACATTCTCGACGAAGTGCAGGCGGCACACCAGTTCAAAAAGCGCATCACCGAAGAAGACTTGGTTGCGTACGTCAAAGACTACCTAGACAAGTTCTGCCAAGGTTTCGAATTCAAGCAACTGCCATCGGATGAACATCGGTTTGATCTCAGGCTACCCGCTACCGTGGCTGCCTCGCTTGGCGAATTCATTATCAAGCATAAACTTCACGGCCTGACTCGACTTGCGACGGGAGAGAGTATTCGATGCAAGTTTGCAAACAAGGTCAGAGACCCGGCGTCCCGAGATGAGGCGATTAGTCAGTTCCATCCATTGATCAGGTTCGTCGGGCAAGAACTACGGGAGAAGAACGAGGCGTTTTATCCGTTGGTGGCAATCCGCTTGGAGGCATCCGGAGATATGGCGCCTGGTACTTATGCATTCTTTGTCAATCGCTGGGAGTTCTCGGGTATCAAGGTTGAGGAGGAGCTCCCAGTTCGAACCGTGGAGATTCAGTCAGACCGATTGCTGTCCAGAGACGAGTCCTGGTCGTTGCTTAATCTTGCTCGTGTTGATGGGGCAGACTGGCTGGAGGTAACGAGTGGGCTTGATGTTGAGTCCTTTGCCAGTGCCTTGGATCGTTGTGTTGCAGCTCTAGACGTTGACTATGCTGCTGAAAAGATTCAACGACAAAATGAGAACGGAGACCGTGTGACGTTCCAAATTGAATCAGCTGAACGGCATCGGGATCGTCAGTTGAATACCCGCTACGAGCTGTTGAGTCGGTATCGTTCCGCAGGGAATACACGAATGATTCCTCCGACCGAAGGCCAGATCAGAAAGATCAAAGAGCGATTCAACGTTCAACGAGAAAAGTTGAATTTGAAGTCAGAGCTGCGGACCTCGCAATCCGAGGTGTGCTGCGGGGCGATCCTGGTCCAGTAAGGTGTAACTGTAAATGTCATTGAAAGATGTCCTAAAAGGCTTGATAAAAAAGCAGGTGGCCAGCACATCGGCATCCGACCAGGCGAAAAATGCTAGTAGCGTACGTGCAACGGGAAAAGAGCGATCGAGTGGCATCGCTACGCAGTTTGCTGGTGTTGGTCCTTCTGCACCACACAAGCAGTTAGTTATTGGTTTGGATTTTGGGACAGCTTTCACCAAGGTGGTTGTTGGAGAAGAGCGTCTAAGGATAGCAATCCCGCTCAGAGGACGTGGTGAGAAGACGAGCGATTACTTGCTGCCAACGGTATTTTGGTCGACCCAGGAAGGTCTTTGTTCGATCGAATCACCACTAGGCGAGCAGCACACAGACTTGAAGATGTCACTGCTGGAGGGGAATTGCGAAGACTCCGAGATTCAGAGTGCTGCTATTTATCTTGCTTTAGTGCTAAGACGGGTACGAGCCTTCATATTTGACAACAAAAAAGGCGTATACGGTGCCAATTACATTGATTGGTTGGTCAATGTAGGACTGCCCACCAGTAGTTATCACGATACAAGACTGGCGACTTCATACAAGCGAATGATTGCAGCTGCTTGGTTCGCAAGTTCGTCTGAGGGAGAAGTGTCTGAGCAAAGCATTAAGGAAGCTTGGCAGAAGAGCAGCACTCAAGAGAAATTGGGTGCTTCTGAGCGTGATTTGCACTGGGAGGTGATATCGCTCTTTCCGGAATTTGTAGCGCAAGTGACTGGGTATGTCAGGTCTCCCTTACGTCAGTCAGACTTGCACTTACTGGTCGACGTGGGAGCAGGGACGCTGGATGCAACGATTTTTAATGTCCATGAAGTAGAGGGGGAGGACAAGTTTCCAATTTTCGCCAAAGCGGTTGAGCGCTTGGGCACGCGCTTTCTTGTGAGGTCACGTATTGAGGGGCGAGAACTCAAGGAAGAGAAGGAGCTTGCCCCGTTTTCTCCTGTCCCTAACAAAACAGAATTCGCTTCGCTACTTGGGATTGATGTCGCCACCCTCCAGCGGAATGACTCATCCTTCATGCAGCGAGTGATTAATGCGGTGGATAGTCTATTATGGTATACCAAGAGCCGTCGGTATCCACTCTCGCAACGATGGGAGGATGGTGTGCCAGTATTTCTTTGTGGAGGTGGTGCTGGTTGCGATTTCTATACGGAGATATTTTTGTCTAAAAACGGGGAGTTTTCCGGTTTCCCTGTCAAACCCATGAAGCTACCAAAGCCAGATCAATTAGAAGCGAACGGGCTACGCGAAGATGATTATGACCGGGTATCCGTTGCATACGGACTATCATTTGACCCCTTCGATATTGGCGAAATCATCAAGGAAGATGATGTGGATGACGTAGCTGCTGAAGATGGCGGTTCCAATAGTCCTGGCAATACATCTAACATCGTGATGTGCTCGCGATGTGGGGGCACGGGTGGATTGCATAGGACGTGTGACGCTTGTGGTGGTAGCGGCTTCATGTCCTAGAGTGCGTATGACCGAGTCAGGGAAATTCAACTGGACATGATCAATCAATTGATAAGCGAATGTATGAGGAGATGTGCGAAGGTAAGCGTTATGTCTGGATGTTCTGGAGATGCCTGTATGAATTTAACAGTAGTAGTCTTATTTCCAAGTGAGTAAGTATGTAATAGGATATAACATCATTGGCGATATACACGGGCATAGCCAAAGCCTGGGATCGATTCTGACCAAGCTTGGGTATGAGAACCAATCTGGCATCTATCGTCATCCTTCGCGCAAAGTAATCTTCCTGGGTGATTTTATCGATCGAGGCAATTACCAGCGTGAGGTGATCGATATTGCGAGAGCGATGATCGACTCTGGAAACGCACTTGCCGTGATGGGTAACCATGAGTTCAATGCAATTGCGTATTACACCGCCGACCACGAAGGAGAAGGTTACCTCAGGCTGCATTCTGAGAAGAATACAGGACAGCATCAAGCCTCGATGCCTACCAAGGCTCTCCTGCTGCTTATGAAGATACCATTAGCTGGTTCAAGACCTTGCCACTCTGGCTAGATCTTGGTGATTTGAGAGTCATTCATGCTTGCTGGGATAAACATGAAATCGCGGAAATCCTGAAGTATCAGGACGGGGAATGCTATCTGATCGAGAAGCTTCTCCAAGAGTCTTGCCGTAGTGGTACATGGCAGCTCCAGGGCAGTCGAAACGATCTTGAAGGGTAAGGAAATTCCATTGAAGCCTGGCGCCAACTTCAAGGACAAGGACGGAAGCGTGCGCCACAACATCCGGGTGCGCTGGTGGGACCGAGAGGCAACCAGTTACAAAGATGCGTTCATGGGGCCAGAGAGTGCTCGAACCCACATACCCGATGACCCGATCGAAGTTGACCATATGGTTGAGTATTCACACGAAGCACCACCGGTCATTCTTGGTCATTACTGGATGGAGGGCGAGCCAGTACCCTTGGCGCCGAATATCGCTTGTCTCGATTACAGCGTAGCGAAGCCCGGAGGCAAGCTGGTGGCATATCGGTGGGATGGTGAGCAAACATTAGATCCCAGCAAGTACGTCTGGGTTGAGCGCATTGAGTCATGAGTTTCCGCCCCCTGAGCTACTGGACACAGTTGTGCATTACAAAAGGTAACATCAATGCTACCATTAGGGCTGATGGCAGCGGGGTGTCTCGTTACGCTATTGCCGGAGATGCAATGATGGCTCTGAACGAAAGATTTTAAGGACACCATACAGGTTCGCGCCCAGAGGGATCCGGCGTTTCGCAAGGCTCTGTTACAAGAAGGGGTCGAATGCCTGCTCTCCGGTGACGTCGATACCGGCAAAGCAGTGCTGCGCGACTATATCAATGCGACGATCGGGTTCGAGGGATTGTCACGGGTCTTCGATAAATCGAGAAAGAGTCTCATGCGGATGTTTGGGCCGAAAGGGAATCCCCAGGCGAGCAACCTGTTCCAAGTGATCCAATACCTGCGGGCATTCACCTGGAAGTCAAAGCCCGGAAGGTTGCCTAATGTGCTGTGTATCAGTGTTCAATCTGCAATTTTTTTCGAGCATTTTGAAGGATTTTCTGAGCATGGTATTTTTCATGGTATTCTCATTTAGCAGGAAAATAAGCCATTGAATATATAAAGACAAAAATGGCTTATTTACAATCGAGTGGGGAAGGGTAAGAGTGCTCTGTTTCCTTAAATTTGATAGACAAAACTCTAACTGAATAAGAGGCAGACGTGTTTATGGATATCGGGGTTGCTCAGGAACAAAAACTATAGATATGCAGAGATTACTGCCCCACTTCCACTCTGAAGTGCCACACTCGCCCCGCTCCCGGCATGAGGGCATCCCCCGAAGGAAGGGAGCGGGGCGGCGACCGGAAAATTCAGCCCTCCCAGGGGCTGAAAGAGGCTGGTCTCGGCCATTGATGGCATCCATCTCGACGCCAAGGAGTCTGACAGAGGCGATTTCACGACGCCAGGGCCCGCTCGGGCCGTTAGGCTGACTTCGGCCGAGCGGGGCCCTGCCCGTCGAATACGGGCTTCTGGAAAGGGAGGGGATGGGCGAGGAATGACCGCCTTCAGGGCGGGGCGGCAGCGGTGAAGACCTCTTCCGGGGTTCGATACCCCAGCACTTTCCGGGGCCGACGGTTGATCCGCTCTTCCACCGCCTGGACCTGGGCCGGCGTCACCTGACGGAAGTCCGTTCCCTTCGGAAAGGACTGGCGGACCAAGCCGTTGGTGTGCTCGTTCAGGCCCCGTTCCCAGGAATGGTCAGGGGTGGCAAAGTCCAAGTCAGTCCCCAGGGCTGCCGCGATCTCCCGGTGCCCCGCGAACTCCTGGCCGTTGTCGGCCGTGCCCGTGTGCACCCGGTCCCGAATCGGCCCCATTCGCCGGACAATGGCTTCGGTCACGGCCGCCGCCGTCTTCCCTTCCACCCCGATCAGCACCCGATACTTCGAGGCCCGATCTCCCCAGGAAATCCAGGCTCCCCGGTGCTTCACCCCCATGATCAGGTCAAGCTCCCCGTCCCCGATCCGGTCCTTGGCCTCCCCAATCCGACGGGCGCTCGGCGATGTCCACCCGACCGGGAAGATGACCGCGTCCTGCAGGTCGGCCACCGCGCCAGTTGGGCTTCTTCCCCCGGCGACGCAGGCACCGGTAAAGGTCCCCACCCGCCTGTCGGTCCGCTCTCACCGATGGGTAGATCCATTCCCGGCTGACCATCACCTCCCCTGGTTGCTGAAACCGGCCCGAGATCTGCTCCGGGCTTCAGCCGGCCTGCAGCCGGTCCTCGACCACCGCCCAGCGCTCCGGGGTCATCTTCCAGGACACAGCCGAGGCGGCCCGGCGTCGGGATGTCGCCTTGCCCTGGGCGGGCTGAGGTCGATCCCCGCGCTGCCCGCAGTGGCGGGACGTCTCCCGCGCCATTGTGGTGGGATCCCGTTCGAGCCGACGGGCGATCTCGCGTTTCGACAAACCCCGATGCCACCCGGCATGAATCTGGCCTCTTTCGCTATGGGTCAGGGGATGGTCGCCGGAAGGCATGAGCATTCTCCGTTGGTGGTCAACAGAGATGGTCTGCCATCATCTGGCCCGCTGCCATCCGCCCAACTCAAGCAATCAGGCGACGGGGCCAAGTGTTGCACTTCAAAGTGGCACGGGGGATAGAATACGCCATCTTTTTCAACTGAGTCCTACCCGGTCCAGGGGGGTTGATTCACCACACGCTCCAAGTTGAGTAGTTGGGTTCAGTCGACTCAGACAGACCGATTTACATTCCATCGTCAGCCGAGATGCCTACTTCAGACACAAACGTCATCCATGGGACGTGGGTGGTGAATAGTGTGGGGACTGAATTCGACAATCGAGGCGAATTCTTTTTCTGGGTCGAAGCGTCACCCCCAATCGAAAGTACCCACAAGCCGGCGGGTCTCCATCCCCATCACCTATCGGACTTCGACCAACTCCAAGAATTCCTGTCATCGAATTCGCTGTTCGGACCGTCCATGGTGAATACAATTTCACCCAAGCCGGCCACCTTCTACACCGCCCTGCCTGGTACCGGAAAAACGCCCTTGCCGAGTGTGGAGATGGCGCAGTTGCGGGGCGATTATCTGCCCGATGACTCCGATGGCTGGGCATGGCATTCTTGGGAAATCCGGGGACTTTCGGTCTTAAGTCCACTGCTCTTTTTGAAAGAACTGCACTATATCAGTACCTACGGTAACCCTGACTGGCAACTCGGCAGTGACCTCCGATTCTGGATACAGTTTTCCCGCCTGTTGGGCCACGTTGTCAGTCGCCACCACTTCCTGCCGATCATGAAGTGCTTTCACTCAGACCGCAAGACAAATCAATTGCAGATGGTCAGCGGCTGGTCCCCGGTGGCTGCACAGTATGAACAGGGACTGCGGGATTTTGCCCGATCCATGCCCGGGGTCTGCCGGGTCCTCTACGATGTGAATAAACCCAAAAAACGGGACGCATTGCAACCAGAGTCCCTGTCTCCGATTGAACTGCTGCGCCATTTCTCGGAGCAGCAGCTCGACCATCTGATCACGGAGGCCAAAATCACCAAATCGACTCTCCAGGGATTCAAAGGCCACTGGCCCCACGACGCCCTGAACTGTCCCGGACAAGTCTCCCTGCCGGCCTCCCAAACGGATGCAAATGGAGCGATCAGCACGGATGACTGGAGAAAATGGCAGCTATGGCAGCAGACCATCCTGGGGCATTCTAGCCAGTCCTCACAGGGTGATGAACAAGGCCCAACCGGATTTGTCCTGGGCATTCGCCTACAGCATGACAAGCACCAAGCCCACTCCTGGTGGCTCGGATTTTTCATTTCCGCCACGGCTGACCCCTCACTTCAAATCAACCTTGAGGATTGGTGGAAACTGGCAGAGGACCAAAAGGCCAAATGGCTCAAGCATTTTGGCCAGCAATTTGAACGCAACCTCCTGGTCCATCTCGGTCAGGCGGCCCGCATGTGCCCAAGGTTATGGCAAGCCATGGAATCACCAAGGCCGACCGGTCTGGGCATAGATCTTGAAACGGCCTACGAATTTCTCAAGGACGATGCCTTGGTGCTGGAATCCGCTGGTTTCCGAATCTCTTGCCCAGCTGTGGACACCCAAGGGGCGCAAGCGGGCCCGCATTCGCATCAATGCTTCCAGCAAGACCGGTCAAAAGGCCACCACAAAGACCCCATCGGGGTATTTTCAATTCGATTCGGTCATCCAATTCAGCTATGAACTCTCCGTCGGCGGCGAGCCAGTCACGAGGGAAGAATGGCAGGAACTGGTCAATGCCAAATCCCCCTTGGTACAGTTTCGGGGGGAATGGATGGAATTGGACCGGGATCAGATGCGCCAAATGCTGGAATTGTGGCAGGCGCAGGAAAACAGTCCTGGGCAAGGCTCAGCGACCTTTCACTCGTTGCTGAAAGAGATCTCGGAAGCTGATGAAGATACCACCGAATATGTCCTGGACAATGTCCTGACCGATATTCTCGTTCGATTGGAGCAAAAGGAAGCGATCGCCCCTCTGGAGGAGCCTGTCGGGCTCAATGGATCGTTGAGAGCGTATCAACAAATCGGCGTATCCTGGGTCCATACCATGGAGTCTCTGGGCCTGAATCCCTGCCTGGCCGATGACATGGGGCTTGGGAAAACCATCCAAATCATCGCTCTGTTGCTGCACGAAAAAGCTGACCGTGGAAACCAAGGAACCCATCCGGCCTCGATCACGCTTCTCATCGCTCCCACATCGGTCCTGGGCAATTGGCAAAAAGAAATCCAGAAGTTTGCTCCACAATTGCACTGTCGGATCCACCATGGCAGTGACCGGATCAAAACCCTCGAAGAGTTGCAAACGGCCTGCGTCCAGGGAGACATCCTGATCACTTCTTTCAGTATTGCCCGACGGGACCACAAGTTGCTGTCACAGCAACAATGGATGCGTATCGTGGTCGATGAAGCGCAGAATATCAAGAATCCCAAGTCCGACCAAACCAAGGCCATCTGTGCCCTGTCAGCCCCCCGTAAAATTGCCCTCACAGGAACCCCGATTGAAAACCGCTTGATGGATATGTGGTCCTTGTTCAACTTTCTGAATCCAGGCTACCTCGGTAAGGAAGCCCAATTCAGAAAAGGCTATGAGTTGCCGGTTCAGCGCGAAAACGATCCCATCAAGACGCAACAATTACAAAAACTGGTGCACCCGTTCATCCTCAGGCGCATGAAAACCGACCCAGCCATTATCAGCGACCTGCCTGACAAAGTTGAACAGAAGATTTACTGTAACTTGACCAAGGAACAAGCGTCACTCTACCAAGCCGTGGTCGATGAAGTGCAGGCGCAGATTGAACAAACCAAGGGCATGCAACGCAAGGGGGTCGTGTTGGCAACCTTGATGAGACTCAAGCAGATCTGCAACCACCCTGCGCAGTTCCTGCAGGACTCCAGCCCTTTCAGTGAAAGCCGTTCACACAAGCTGGCTCGTCTGAACGAAATGATTGAAGAAGCCCTGGAAGAGATGTCGAGCTTGTTGGTGTTTACCCAGTTCGCCGAAGTGGGGGCTGAACTGGAACGTTTCTTGCGTGACAAACATCGTTGCCCGGTCCATTACCTTCATGGCGGAACCAGCCGTGGCCATCGACAGCAAATGATAGACAGTTTCCAAGACCCCGCCACCCCTGCGGGTGTCTTCATCCTGTCTTTGTGCGCTGGCAGAGTCGGCATTACCCTGACCCAAGCCAATCATGTCTTTCATTTTGATCGCTGGTGGAATCCGGCGGTGGAAAACCAGGCGACCGACCGCGCCTATCGGATTGGACAAAAGAAAACCGCTTTTGTGCATAAAATGGTGACACTCGGAACGCTGGAAGAACGCATTGATGCGATGATCGAAGATAAACAAGCACTGGCCAATAGCATCGTTGGCACGGATGAAAATTGGCTGACTGAAATGGACAATCACCAGTTCAAGGAATTGATTGCACTGAACCGACAAACCATCATGGAGGCTACATCATGAAAAAAATGTCCCGAACGTGGTGGGGAGAAAAGTTTCTGCACGCACTGACCTCATGCATGGATGCCGGACGAATCCAGCGAGGCAGACCGTATTCTGGCCCCAATCGTTTGCTGAATTTTGAGATCCTGGGTCATATGGTCAACGCCACGATACGAGGGAACATCAACCCCTATTTCGAGATATACGAAGAACCCCAATATAAGGTGCAAGTGTCATTAGTTCGGTTTTCTGCCGACGCATGGAAAGGTATTGCGAATAACATCAGCCAGCATGCCGCCATCTTGTCACAGTTAATGCTCAATGAAATGCCTGCCGGGATTGAACAGGTTTTTGCTTCACGGAATCTGCATCTATTGCCGAAAACGCGATCAGATATCATCAGCAAATGCTCATGTCCGGACTCGGCTTTCACTTGCAAGCATGTCGCGGGAGTCTATTACAAGATCGCCTCATTGCTGGATCAAGACCCGTTCTTGCTATTTCAGTTACGGGGTATGCAATTTGAAAAACTGCATAGGATTCTGGCCTCTTCTGATCTGGGGCAATCTCTGATTGATCAACAACAAACCGAGACGATCAACCTTCAGTATCATGCTCATCTATATCCAGCACCGATCAGAGAGCCAATCGACTGCCCCGACCTGAAGTCCTTCTGGCAAGGTCCAGAACCCCTTCCCAAATTGGAGTCGGTGGAAGAAAGCCCGGTCACACCAGCCATCCTGATCAAAAAAGGAGGCGACCTGCCAGGGTTCTGGCACCATGGTACTCCCTTGATTGAGATGATGGAACCCATCTACACCCGAATCGTCACCAAGAATCGCCATTCAATCTAACCAGCCGTGTCACTACTTTTCCTTGGTAGCGGTCGCCCTTGGAATGGTGATCCAGGAGGCGTCATGAGGAAGGAGATCGCCTGAAATCCTCCGCCCGACCCATGAGGGTTGGCCTAGGGTGTGCTATGATCGGATATCACTTGGCGAGAAATATCTGTATGAGTCCTCATTCACTGGAACTGCCGATCGGGGATTCGTCTTTTCGGAATCTCCGGACCTCGGATTGCTATTATGTGGATAAGACGAACCACCTCCAGAAGCTGACCCGGGCCGGACGCTACTGGTTCCTTTCCCGCCCGCGTCGCTTCGGCAAGACCCTGCTGGTCGATACCCTGCACGAGCTGTTCGCCGGTAGCGAAGACCTGTTCCGGGGCCTGGACATCCATCCCCGTTGGGACTGGGAGACGCGATATCCGGTCGTGCGGCTGAGCTTTGATGCCGAATACCACCACCCGGACACCCTGCACAGCAGCATCCGGACCCAGTTGGCCGCCCATGAAGAAGCAGCTGGCCTGCCCCCCCCATCGTGGGATCAGGCCGCCCCGGACCGATTGCAGACCCTGATTCGCCGGCTGGCCGACAAGACGGGGCAGCAAGTAGTGGTGCTGGTGGACGAATACGACAAGCCGATCCTGGATGGGCTGGAAGACTCCGAACTGGTCGAGGTCCACCGGACGATCCTGCGCGGTCTGTACGGCATCCTCAAGGGCTGCGCCCGCTATCTGCGCTTCGTGTTCGTCACCGGCATCAGCATGTATTCGAAGGTGAGCCTGTTCTCGGGACTCAACAGTCTCAATGACCTCAGCCTGATGCCGCGCTATGCCACCATCTGCGGCTATACCGAGACCGACCTGGAGACGGTGTTCGCGCCGGAACTGGAAGGCGTATCCGCCGAAGAGCGAGCCCAGATTCGCCACTGGTACAATGGCTACCGTTGGCGCGGTGAGACGAAAGTCTACAACCCGTTCGACATCCTGCTGTACTTCCAGAACCGGGAGTTCCGCCCCTACTGGTATCAGACCGGCACGCCCCGCTATCTGTATCATCGGCTCGCCCAGGGCAAGATCTCCACCCTGGAGCTGTCTCAACTGGAACTGTCCGACAGTACCCTGTCTCATTTCGAGCCCGACCGGATTCATGTCAACGCCCTGCTGTTTCAGTGTGGCTACCTGACCATTGTCGGGGAGCAGCACACCAACGAAGAGTATGTCTACACCCTGGACTATCCCAATGAAGAGGTGCGCCGCAGCCTGAACCGGGAACTGCTGGAGGCGGTGCTGGGCGATTGGGAGACGATCTCGAAGCGCCGCCAGACCCTGACCGACCGGCTGCTGGCCCAGGACTTCGACGGCTTCGAGCAGGCCCTGCAGGCGTTCTTTGCGGGGATTCCGCATACCTGGCAGGACCCGGGGGAGTTGTTTCGGTGGGAGGGATTCTATGTCGGGTTGCTGTATGCCGCCTGGCTGACGCAGGGACTCGACATCCGGGGAGAGGAGGTCACTTATCAGGGGCGGTCGGATCTGGTGTTGATCCATCGCCATCAGGTGTTCGTGTTCGAGTGCAAGGTGGCGCAGGGCGAGGCGGAAGTCGACAGGAAACTGGACGACGCGATGGCGCAGATGCGGGAGAAGGGGTATGCGGACAAGTACCGAACCCCGGGGAAGGAGGTCCATCGGCTGGGATTGGTGTTTGATCAGGAGCAGCGCAATCTGGCCGCCCTGCGGGCGGAGCGAGTCTGAAGAGATGAGCAGTCTCCCCACTGCCACCCTTGATTCCCTGGGGACCGCCCCTCGTCCCGAGCCGTTCGATGGCCCTGCGACAGTCAGGTGCTGGCGAAGCCCTGACCGACGGGGCGATCCCGATGATTAACAGGAGACTCCGCCATCCATGCTTACTGGGCATTCCGCCAGATCATATTGGGTACCCCCTTCAGGGGGTGAGTAGTTACCCAGCCGTTTGCCTTGTCGCCATTGGACTGGATGGTTGTATCATGAAGAACCACAACACGGCTGCAATCACGCCATATCTTGTGAGGCACTACCTCAATCAAGATAGTCAAGAGACATTCCACCCACCCCGGCAGACAAACAACGGCCTGACATGGCGGACCGGTCCATACCGTATGTAGGCAGCCCGATCTACTGCCAGCCCTGAAGAGAGACTCTGTCTCCCAAGCATCATGGAACAGTCATTTTCGGGCTGGCTATCACGGCAATTCAAGATGACGTCCACTACATGGGGTGCTCGACCCGACGAAACCCACTCGCATTGGTGTGTGGTTGATAACATCTCAATGAAAGACTCGGTACCGCACGATCACAGGGCACCTGCCTAGGGAGCTTCGTCATGGTGCGGACGGATTCATCCGTTCCGTCAGCGTGGGAATGTCGGGACTCCAACCATCTGGCAGAGGCCTTGAACGAACGCAGATTTCGGTTGTACCCTGCCGCGATTATTGGGTATAGTGTCCCCTGTCATGAATTGACTCATTGCTCTGTCAATGAGATGATTGATATCGTACCTGCAGGGAACAGATCCTAGGTGCGGGATGGGTTCCATCAATTCGCCTGCCAGCTCAGGATCAGATGGCCATGAGCCAAGGACGGGCGCTGAACATTTTGCTTTCGAGGAGAACGACCATGAACAAACAATGTATCATTTCAGCCGCCTTAGTGATGGTGTCGACGGCGGCCATTGCGGAAGATGTCAAGATTGGATTGCTTCAAGGGTTCACGGGACCAGTCGAATCACTGGTGGGGCCTATGGCTATGGGAGCTGAGTTGGCAATTCAGGAAGTATCGGACAGCGGACTTTTTCTGGGAGGAAAAACCATAGTATCCGTGCGCGGTGACAGCACTTGCATTGATGCCGCTGCCGCCACATCAGCGGCCGAACGGCTGATCACTGCCGAGGGTGTCGCCGCCATTGTCGGGGCCACCTGCTCTGGGGCGACTACCGCCGTGTTGAACAACGTGGCGATGCCTAACGGAGTCCTGATGATTTCCCCTTCAGCCACCTCACCCGCCTTGTCCACCATCGAAGACAATGGCCTATTTTTTCGAACCGCCCCGTCCGATACTCGCCAAGGTTCCATCCTGGCCAAGGTGCTCAACAATCGGGGGGTGACATCCGTCGCTTTGACCTATACCAACAATGATTATGGAAAAGGTCTGGCCGATGCTTTCCAATCCGCTTATGAGGCATCGGGGGGTTCAGTAACGGCCGTGGCTGCCCATGAAGATGGCAAGGCCGACTATTCTGCCGAAGTCGGTGCGTTGGCCGCCGCTGGAGGGGAAGTCCTGGTGGTCGCCGGCTATCTGGATCAGGGTGGAAAGGGTATTGTCCAGGCTTCTCTGGACAGTGGCGCATTCGATACATTCATGCTGCCGGATGGCATGGTCGGCGACTCGATTATTGAGCATTTCGGAAACGCCCTCAACGGCTCTTTTGGCGTCTTGCCGGGCACCGATAGTCCTGGAAATGCCATGCTGGCAGACCTGACTCAGCAGAAAGGCTTCAACGCAACCGACCCGTTTGTTTCTGAATCCTATGATGCGGCCGCCTTAATGCTTCTAGCCATGCAGTCTGCTGGTTCTGCCAACAGCGCGGAGGTCAAAGGCCATGTGCTCAAGGTCGCGAATGCTCCCGGAGAGCCGATTCTCCCCGGACAACTGCCCAAGGCGCTGCAAATCCTTGCGGATGGCGGAGAAGTGGATTATGTCGGGGGGACTGATGTAGAACTCATTGGACCCGGTGAGGCCGCTGGTTCCTATCGTGAAGTCGAAGTTAAGGAGGGTATGTTCACTACCATCACCTACCACTGAAAACCTCCCTGTCTTCTGATGTGAACTGAACCGGCCAGGAGCTTCGTCCTGGCCGTTTTTTTGGGTCAAACCCTTGCCCGTACCCCCTGCACCCCGGCTTGACCCGCAAGGCCGCTCCCGATGATCTCGGTTATCGATATCCATATGCATTTTGGGGGGATCCGTGCGGTGGATGGGATTTCACTGACTATTGAGAAAGGCTCCATTACGGGTCTGATCGGGCCTAATGGAGCGGGTAAGACGACCTTGTTCAACGTGATCGCCGGCGTGCTGAAACCGACCTCGGGTCAAGTGATGCTGGATCAAGAGGACATCACCGGTCTGGAGCCCCACCAGTTGTTTGCCAAAGGTCTATTGCGCACCTTCCAGATCGCACACGAATTCCCGACACTGACGGTGTTGGACAATCTCATGGTAGTTCCCGAGCAGCAGCCCGGGGAACACCTTTGGCAAGTGTGGCTTGCCCAATACAAAGTTCAACAGGTCGAGGATCGGATTCGACAGAAGGCTCGCGAAGTGATCGAATTTCTGGAGATTTCACATCTCGAAAAAGAACTCGCGGGAAACCTCTCGGGTGGCCAAAAAAAACTGCTGGAACTCGGTCGCACCATGATGGTAGAGGCCAAGGTCGTTTTTCTTGATGAAGCGGGTGCCGGAGTCAATCGGACTCTCCTGAAAACCATCCGCCATGTCATCCAGCGACTAAATCAGGATCACGGTTATACCTTCTGCATGATCGAACACGATATGGACTTCATCGGTCACCTATGCCATCGGGTTATCTGCATGGCGGAAGGCCGACTGCTGACTCAAGGTACCTTTGAAGACATCAAGGCCAACCCGGCGGTCATTGAAGCCTATCTCGGTACAGGCCGCAAACATAAGAGGGGACCCAAGGAATGAGTTTTCTCAACGCCGGTGATATGACCGGTGGTTACGGGCGTGGAGCCGATATCCTTCATCATTGTTCGATCTGGGTGGACAAGGGCGAAATCGCCGTGGTGGTGGGGCCCAACGGCTCGGGGAAGTCGACTGCGATGAAAGCGGTGTTCGGCCTGCTGTCCCTGCGTGAGGGTTCCGTGACATTGGACGGGCAAGACATCACCCACACACCGCCCCAACAGCGGGTCAATCTGGGGATGGGATTCGTCCCCCAGGTACGCAACATCTTTATCTCCATGACGGTCGAGGAAAATCTCGAGATGGGTGCGTTCATTCGGGAGGATGATTTCAGCGATAGTCTACAAGAGGTGTATGACCTGTTCCCTGCCCTCTGGGATAAACGCAAACAGCCCGCTGGAGAACTCTCCGGCGGCCAGCGTCAGCAAGTGGCCGTGGGCCGGGCGTTGATGACCCAACCCAAACTGTTGATCCTGGACGAGCCAACAGCGGGGGTCGCTCCAGTTGTGATGGACGAACTGCTTGATCGCATCTTGGAGATTGCCAGTACCGGGATCGCCATCTTGATGGTGGAACAAAACGCTCGTCAAGCCCTGGACATTGCCCACCGGGGCTTCGTACTGGTGAATGGTGAGAACCGTTATACCGATACGGGCAAGGCGCTATTGGCGAACCCCGAAGTCCGTCGGTCGTTTCTTGGGGGCTGAATGGACTTCCTGAACGCATTAACCCTGTTGGCCAACTTCGTGCTCCTGCCAGCCACTGCCTACGGTGCGCAATTGGCCCTCGGGGCTCTGGGAGTCACCTTGATTTACAGTATTTTGCGGTTTGCCAACTTTGCCCATGGAGAGCTCATGTCCTTTGGTGCCATGATGGTGATCCTGACCACATGGGCTTTCCAGGATATGGGAGTCAATCTGGGGCCGTTTCCCACCGCCCTGTTGGCGCTCCCCATCGGCATTGCGGCCGCTGTCTGCATAGCCCTTCTCACCGACCGATATGTGTTTCGTTTTTACCGACGAAAAAAGGCCAACCCAATTGTCAACACGATCACCTCGGTGGGGGTTATGTTTGTGCTGGCAGGACTGATCCGGGTAATTATCGGACCAGACGATCAAACCTTTGCCGATGGTGCCCGCTTTGTGATCACGGCTCGAGAGTTCCGGGAAATGACTGGACTCAAGGAGGGACTGGCCATCCGCCAGACCCAAATAGTCACCCTCATCGTCACCTTGCTGGTGACAGGGCTACTCTTTGGGTTTCTGCAAAAGACCCGTTCCGGTAAGGCCATGCGTGCCTATTCGGACAATGAAGACCTCGCTTTGTTGTCCGGTATTGATCCCGACAAGGTGGTCCGGATGGCCTGGATCATCACAGCCACCCTGGCCACCATCGCAGGCATGCTGTATGGCCTTGATAAAACCTACAAACCTTTGGTCTTTCAGCAAATCCTTTTACCGGTCTTCGCTGCTGCGATTTTGGGGGGAGTGGGACAGCCGGTCGGTGCCGTCCTGGGGGGATTCCTGGTCGCCTATTCCGAGGTTGCCCTGACCTATGCCTACCGGAAGTTCCTGGCCTATCTCGGGCCCGATGGTTGGGCGCCTGACGGGCTGGTGCAGTTTCTCTCGACCGACTACAAGTTTGCGGTTTCGTTTTTGATTTTGGTCGCCGTCCTGCTGGTAAGACCCACTGGGATCATTCGTGGAAAAATCCTATGAGCCGGCGTGGACCCCTGTATTTTGGTGTTTTTTTCGTGTTGCTGTTGGCCGTCGGGTGGGGCCAGAGTTGGAACGTGGCGTTTGGTATTCTGAATATGTGCCTGATTTCCGCCATCATGTCCCTTGGAGTCAACATCCAATGGGGTTATGCAGGCCTCTTCAACGTCGGGATCATGGGGTTCACAGCTTTGGGCGGGCTGGCCGCGGTACTGATTTCCATGCCGCCCGTCAGTCAGGCCTGGGATGCAGGGGGAGAGCATATGGTCCTGGCATTGATCGGACTGCTGATGATGATTGGCACCATGATCTTCGTGCGGAATAAAACCCGAGGGAAAGCCCGATTCTGGCTGACCATTCTGGTCCTGCTTTTCGGCATCCCTCTGATTCGGCTGGTGTATTCACCGGCGGTCGAACGCATTGAATCGATTGAACCGGCACTCTCCGGCTACCTGGGTGGACTCGGCTGGCCGATCCTGCTTTCTTGGGTGGTTGGCGGGATGATTGCCGCCAGTGCGGGCTGGCTGATCGGTAAAATCACACTGGGATTGAGAGCCGATTACCTCGCCATCGCCACATTGGGAATTTCCGAGATCATTCTGGCTGTGATGAAATACGAGGAATGGCTGACTAGAGGGGTTAAGAATATCACGGGACTGCCCCGACCTGTCCCCTACGAAGTCGACCTGATTGCATCAGAATCCTTTCGCTCATTCACGGCCTGGCTGGGCGTCAATGGAAGTGTAGCGGCCAGCATTGTGGTCAAGCTCTGTTATACGGGACTCTTCGTGATGGTGCTCGCCCTCCTCCTATGGCTCTCAGAACGGGCTCTCAAATCGCCATGGGGTCGCATGATGCGAGCCATTCGTGACAATCGGGACGCCGCCAGCGCAATGGGCAAGGATGTCAAGGCACGACACCTGCAGGTATTTGTCCTTGGATGCGCAGTATGTGGCATTGCGGGGGCCATGCTGATCACCCTAGATGGGCAACTCACCCCCACCAGCTATACCCCCCTGCGCTTCACCTTTCTCATCTGGGTGATGGTCATTATCGGGGGTTCCGGCAATAACTGGGGGTCAGTGCTCGGGGGGTTCGTGATCTGGTATCTTTGGATCCAAGCCGAACCATTGGGCAACTGGTTCATGCAGACCATCACACTCTTTTTGCAGGACGAACACTGGCTCAAGGATCACCTGCTCTCTGGTGCAGCGCATACCCGCCACATTCTGATGGGCCTCATCCTTCTGTTGGTCATGCGGTTCGCCCCACGAGGACTCATCCCCGAACGTTGACGCTGAGAGGGGACACCCATCCCCCCGTCCGGCTTTCGTATGCCCAGATTGGGGGGTCGTTGACTGCGAGTACTCTACCCGAACCACTTATCCCGCCACCTTGGCATTGAATTGACAAATCAGATCATCCCAGGACGTCAACTGGTCCGTCACATCATCCCAAAATGCAGGGGATCGACGCTGGCTGAAGTCTTCCGTCGAAACGCCCCGCTGCTCCACCCAGGTGTAATATCCAAGATTGAAAATTCGTTCACGTTCCCGACTACCCAGTTCCATCACATAAGCCGGCTCACAACCCACCAGGCAGCGCCCAAAGACTTCGGATGCCTCCAAGGCATCGAACCGTCCTGCAAAATATCGTTGCCTCGCACCATCCAACTCACTGGCATACAAGGCCGCTCCATCCGTCGCGACACAGATCAACACCGAGTGTTCATCCATGTCATGATATCTGGCCAGCTTGATGGCGGATTGAATGTTGGCCAACCCGGACAACCCCACATGTTCCAATAATGAGACGAGATGCGCATTCATTCCGGTTCGATGAACGAGATAATGACGACCTGCCGTGGTATTGAACAGAAGGTTCAGCAGATCCGGGCCAGTATCCGACACACCCACCACATAATCCAAATTCATCACATTGTGAATCAGGGGTATGTGTTTGTCACCAATCCCCTGGATTCCATGCTCTCCGTAGCCATTGATCAACATGGTGGGACATTCCACAGGCTCCGTGGCGACGATGTCAGCACCATACGCCAGCTTGAGATGATCTCCGGCGGCGATGGTGCCGGAAGAGCCGATGCCACTGATGAAAGCTCGCAACGCATCCCCCGGTTTGGCTACCGCATCATAAAGACGGCCCAGCGCCGGACCCGTGATGACTCGATGACAAAGATAGTTGGCGAATTCGTTGAACTGGTTCAGTATCACATTAGCCGGATCTTTCGACAGTTCCTCGCAGGCGTCGTAAATTTCCCGAACATTACTCTCCGAGCCGACTGTTCGGACAATGTCCTGATCCGGTTCCAACACCCATTGTTTCAACCAGACAAAGCGCTCCCGGCTCATCATTTCCGGTAGAACGGCCACTCCCCGACAGCCAAGAACACGAGAAATGGCAATGCCTCCACGACAGTAATTTCCGGTGGAAGGCCATACGGCCCGATGGGTCCGGGGGTCAAACCGCCCCGTGACCAATTTCGTCACAAGACAGGCATAGGCGGCAAGAACCTTATGGGCTGATATCAGGGGAAACGTGTCGCCAAGCACCACCAGGATTCGGGCAGGCACGCCGGTCAATGTCGAGGGCAACTCGAGCCAGGCAGGTGTCTCCCTGACCCCGCCGTCATAGCCATTGAACCAGTGTAGGCGAAAGAGGTTCAGTGGATCCGTCGAATCCATTGCGGTCTCACTGAGTGTCTGTCGTAGGGTTGTTCCGAATGCACTGGGGTTGGCCAATTCAGATAGACGAGGCAACAAGATACCCCGCGTTCTTGCATGACAAACCGCCGAATCCAGTATTCTCTCGTCGTATACTTCTGGATCAATCAGCATGGAAATACAGCGAAGGCAGGCTCAAATCTCGTTCTTTCGGGGTCAACAGAGGGCAATGTGCCACCGATGAATGGAAGTCCAACACCATGGTGTCAACGCATGACAAACGGATTGGCCATCGGAACGCTGGCAGTGTTGATCCAGGTCGTCTTGCTGCGCGTATAATCCTCAATCGAATCCAACCCCGCTTCGCGGCCATAACCACTCATGCCAAACCCTCCAAAGGGTGCAATCGGGGAAATGGCGCGATAGGTATTGATCCACACAATACCGGCTTGGATTCGCGCACTGACGCGATGGGCGCGTGACAAGTTTTCAGTAAAGATACCAGCACCCAGACCAAACAGAGTGTCATTCGCCAAGGCGAGTCCTTCCTCTTCGGTATCGAATCGGAGGATACTCATCACCGGTCCGAACATTTCGTTGCGCACAGAAGTCACCTGTTGATGTGAACACTCGACAATGGTGGGCATGAAATAAAACCCCTTGGGAAACTCTGGTGGTCTTCGACCACCATAGCGTATCGAAGCAGTCTGACCATCAATGTCCAACATCGCTGCGACAATCCGGTCGATCTGCGCTCTGGTGGCCAAGGGACCAACTTGCGTCGATTCATCCAACGGATCTCCGACCACAATCTGTCGTGCTCGACCTTCCAGCTCTGACAGAATTTCATTATAGATTCCCGACTGGATGATGACCCGCGAACCCGCAACACAACTTTGTCCAGATGCCCCGAAGTTTCCTGCAATAATCCCGTTCACGGCTCCATTGATATCGGCATCGTCGAAAACCAGAATAGGCGATTTCCCTCCCAATTCCAGTGACACCACGGCAAAGTTGTTGGCTGTATTGGCGATGACATGTTGGGCTGTTTTCGGACCACCGGTAAATGCCACCCGGGAAACACCGGGATGGGAAGTCAGTGCTCGTCCACAGGGGTCACCGAGACCGCTGATCACATTGACCACACCGGGAGGAAAGCCTGCCTCTTCCACAAGCCGGGCAAATTCGAACATGGCGGCCGGGGCCTCCTCGGAAGCCTTGACCACCACCGTATTTCCTGCCGCCAGAGCAGGGCCCAGCTTGGTGGCAGTCAGAAACATCTGTGCGTTCCAAGGGACCACGGCAGCCACTACCCCGATGGGCACCCGGGTAGTGAACACATGCATATCCGGCTTGTCGATGGGGAGCGTCTTGCCTTCAATCTTGTCAGCCAGCCCTGCAAAATAGCGATAATAATCGCCGACATAAGCTGTTTGAGCGCGAGTTTCCCTAGCCAGCTTACCACTGTCAATGGTCTCAATTTCACCGAGATGTGTAGCCTGTTCACGGACCAATTCAGCCAACCGAAAGAGCAATTCTCCCCTCATGGTCGCAGTCATCCTCGACCATGGACCATCGTATAAGGCACGACGTGCGGCCTCAACACTACGATTTACGTCCTCTTCGCTCGCTTCAGGAAACTCATCCCAGCATTCTTCATTGGATGGATTAATACTGGTCAGCATTTTTCCATCGGACGCATCGCACCATTCACCGTCTATATATTGCTGATACCTCTTCATGACCTTGTCGTTCGATACAGCCAATTCCCGTCGTGGTATACCACTGTAGCGGTGCGCTCGCTGCCAAAATAACCGCCATAGCGCATGTTTCTGGATTCATCGATATAACGCTGCAACCTCATACGAATGGCATCATTTTTTACTTCATTCCAGGCAGTTTCTTCCAACAGGTAAAAAAACAGAAGAACAGGAACCTTCCCGGTCGGCATTGGCTCGGTAATAGATGAACGGACGCTCATGGTCTTCATCCTCGAATATGGCATACAAGGAAGTGATCACTACCCCCCCCCCCCCCCCCATGTCAGGATGGTCAAGAATTGCCCTGAGTTTGGCAATACTGCCATGCTGCGGACGCAGGCGACTGGTGGCAATTCCTCGCCATGCTCGGAATATCGCCATAGCAAACGCTCATAACATAGCACAAGGGCATCCGCCACAATACGGAAGTCGTGGCCTGCTGCAAACACCACTGTGGCTCCAAGCCTGATGTGACATAACTGCCTCGCACATAACCCAATTCGTTTCGATCGTTGTGGTCAAACACATGAACCTGGCTAATCAGAATGATATGATCAGCTGCTATCAATGTGTCACATCATGTTACAATCAAACCATGCACAAATGCTGTCCGCACTGGATATCCCAATGGACTATTATGCCATAGGGGTCAAAGCAAATTTGCCTGATTGCTTGGACGCGAATCGAATCAATGTTTCAATCTGACTCTCATTCAGAATGCTGACCGCGAACCCCTCGGCGCGACGAAACGCATTGATGCTGTCAGCCGATTGGCTGATGCATATCGAAACCATCGCAGGTTCCAGTGATACCGAAGAAAAATAATGGGTGGTAAATCTTCGGGGTGTTTCACTCTTCTCCCGTGTAGAGACAACTGTCACACTGTTCATGAAACGTACCAAATGCATTGCGCAGTTGACGCAAATCGGAAATTTCATGCACTAGGGTATGTCTAGCACCCGCATTGAGAAAAAACAGCTTCATGGAACAATGGGCTCTGTCAGTCTAGGAAACCGGTCCGAGAATATGTGAAAATTCACTGGTCGGATATTGTTTCTGGTGACTCGATAGAGAATATGTAGAGACTGACACTCACAACCTAACCCTGTGGGCAGATTGTATCAGTGTGCGGGTCCAGCGAACTGCGTAGCAATCGAATGAAGTCATCAAGATACTGATAGAATTGGCAAGATATCCAATCTCCATAAACTCAACAACCGACAGTCATCTGGCCGGTAACCTTCTTACACTACTTGACATTTCATTTGCAAAAATACCCATGAACAAAATCTACAGAACCCCTCTAAAAAAACTCCAAATTATCAACACTCTGGCAGAAAATACCGGCCTTACCAGAAAGGAAGTTGCATCCGTATTGGACGGTCTTGGGGAGCTTGTTCAAGCCCATGTGAGACCACGCTCCTGTGGTAAATTCAGACTCCCCGGTCTGTTCACAATTTCAGTGGTCAAAAGACCTTCCACCAAAGCCCGTAAGGGCGTACCCAACCCATTTCGTCCCGGGGAAACAATGGACATCGCGGCCAAGCCCGCGAGCCGAAAAGTCAAGATACTACCGCTGAAGAACCTCAAGGACATGGCCTTGTGAGGGGAATGAAATGGGTTCAGGCGGCAGTCACAATTACCCAATTAACTGGGAGTTGAAGCATGACAAGGACCACCGGAAAATCACCATTGCCTACTTTGGACATCGTCATCGGATCCATAAAGAGGTCGGCCGCTTTCAGATAACCCTGCAGCCTAAGGTACATAAACCCACTATACTCGGAGTTTTCAGTGCGCGGTCTTTCCAGATCTACGGTCCCCCGAATGAGCGGGCTCTGGGCATGGGGTCCAAGCTTGATCCAACAGGAGTCTGGATAGGAGAATCCCCGCAGCAATCCGAGATGCGGTATCCCGACAGGGAATGTATCCCTCTTCGGGTGGGATCTGATCGCCCGGATGTCAACCATCAGATGCACTGTCAGGTGAAAACAGATCTGGATATCGCTGTCACCTGACAGCATCTTCACCGATGCATGGCATTTACTCCCACCGGTTGGCCCTGTTCGTGTCATCCCATTTGAGAAACCACTGGGCATTCCGGCCTGGTTTGATGCGAGACCGAAGCGAGTCGACAAACCCACCTGAAGGCTTGTGCAAACCCTGCATATGGAAAAACCCAAGCCCGATCGAACTATCGAGCAAACAACCGGACCCGCCAGATCCTGACGCCTTCTTGCCCAAAAAATCAGGTCTGCGCTGAATGATGGGAGGGAGAATCCGGACTGCCGGAATGGGCGATATTGGCCAAGGCCGCATTGAATGCACTGAGGCTGGGTGCCGGCAACCAGACGGCCGGTTTGGTTTGGTGGTCACAGACGCGACGCACTTCTTTGGCGGCATTATGACTCACGCAGGTCACAGGGCAAAGGACAATATCAGCCCGGCTGACTAGGGAGGGGAGTCGATGGTGATTGTCCTCTCGACCGCCATCATGATAGAGGAACTTCCCGTTGAGCAATTCCACCAGCCGGCGGAATTGGCAGCGAATACGACCCCTGCCCCCCACATACAGGATGCAGTTTCCATTCAAGCTCGGGAGATCGTTCGGGGGGTTGGTGCACTCCGACGCTCGCCATAAGTCCAGCAGGCGGGTCAGTTGCGATTCCAGGGCACGGTTTTCCTGTATCAGGACCTGCGGGGTGTCCGACATCCTGGCACTGGCAGCTGACTCCCGAGACTGGCTGTCACAATGGCCAACTGACCCAGCCTGCTCCAACCTCCAGACTTTTGCTTTGAGGGCCGCAATGGTTTTCGCTTGGGGATCAGCTTCCCGAGGCTTGACCAAGGATTGTACCTTCGACTCCAGCTGGGAGATGATTTTTTCTTGCTGGATGATTTTCATTTTCATCCGGCCGACAGCGGCGGTTTGTCGGTCCAGATCGTGGCGGGTCTGGTTCAGTGCGCTTTCTGCTTGCCACAACTTCTGCTGTTTTTCCTTCAGTTGGAACTCGGCTTCCCGGCGACGGCTGGATTCGTACTGCCATGTACGACCCGCAAGATGGGAAAGCATGTGAATTTCTCCGAAAGCCAGCGTATTGAGACGATCGGTGATCAGGGGATGTGTGGTGAGAGCCCAGTAACCTGCTGCTACTTCACCCCTGTCAACTGAAGAGTTCCACAGTGCCTGCAGTGCCTGCTCATCTTTCGCCTGACTGTATCGTCGAATGGTGCTGTGATATCGGGTATCGAAATATTTCTGCAGCAACTTGATGCCATGATACGGCTCGGCAGCGCAACGGACAAACAGGCTATGTATCCGATAATCACTGTTCTCATGCTCGGTGGAGCCGTTGACCTTGCGATAAATCCGTCGCAACTCCGAGACCGGGGCACAGGTGCCGATCACTGCACAGTGGATATCCGAATCCAGTTCCCAAATCTTGTGGCGTCGTGTAGGAATTTTGGTGTGGTCTGTGTGGTCATCACTTGTTGACGCAGGATGGTCAACTGAACCATCCGGGGGCAGTCCTAGCGTCCTGGACTGTCCATGTGGTTCGAGTATATGTCCGCTATTAGGTGCGGATTCGCAATACTGGCACATAGAACCCGTTTGACTCAGTGGAACATTCTTGGACCGGGGGACTGTTCGGACAAGCAGGCACCATAGCGTTCCAGCAGGTCGACGCTTTCGCCGGTATTCGGACGTGATTTCGATATGGCAAGCGGTGTCTTGCCATGGAGGTTTTGCTTGTTCAATCGTGCGCCATGGGCCACCAGCATCGACACACAGACCGGGTCACCACCCATGGCCGCATAATGCAGTGGCGTCATTCCCATGCCGTCCTCGAAATCAACACTGGCTCCGTTACTGATTAAGTATGACATCAGGCATGAATCGCCCTTGATGGCGGCATAGCAGACCGCTGTGGGCTTGGTCCCCACGGTGGCATCTGGGTGTAAACCTTTTCGTTCCACCCACTGTCGAACCGCAGTGATATCCAGCTGAGCGACGGACACCAGAAACTCCTGAACAGAAGATTCCGGTACTGGTGGTGAAATCGAGGCAGTATACTGATCGTCGACTCCTGCTTCAGACGCACTTCCCATGCGAGAAACTCTCCAAGGTGGCTGCTTGTCGTCGTAATCTGGATTCATCAATGTCTACCTGTGAGATAGTTGAAACGGGTCGATGAGTCGTCATCCGGGTAATCTGTTTCCATGAACGATTCATCAATGTCTCCCTGCAAATCACCCTACTGATCCCAGTCTGCCGAAATTCGTCATGGATATCTTCATGCGAGGTAGTTGGGAAGAGAAGTGAGTTGGGGCAATGCACCAGTGCAGTAAAAGCCACGCCAGCTTTTGTTCATAAAATATAAGAAGAACTCCCGGATGCTATGGCCGGACCACCAGAAAGAACTGTCTTCAATCAAGGGAAGCCGGTCGGACTGGATTTTGCTGGCGGCATGGGTCAACTTGTCGCTGGTCAACATGGGCAATGCAGGGATTATCAATTAGATTTAATGATAATGATAATTATTATCATTTACAATATCAAGTAGGATAATTAATTTTTTCCAATCGGAGATTCACGATAAAAAACCGACCATTTTTTTGACATAAGTATCTGAAATGATTGGCATACATGAGATTTGTTTTGTAGTCTGTCATTGAATCCCTCGAAATTTTCTCCCCGAATTGGGCGTTCCATGGCCAAGTTGTCGCTTGAATCTTCTGTTGTCTGAAGGGTGACTCATGGCGCCGAACCAGATACTTTCCTTTCAATCTACACCATATATTCGCTTTCTCATGTGGCCGGATATGAGCCTCGACGGGAAATATAATGATTGGGAGAGATTGGGCAGACATTCTCAGGTAACTGGGGAGTATCGTGCGACATCATAGGCTACCGACTGCGGGGTGATCTGGGACAGAAGGGGCAAAGGATGTCAAACTGCGGTACAGAACTGGGTCATCGACTGTCCGCCAATGACTTTGACGGATTCGCAGATTATCTGAAGACATTCCTTGCCGGAATCTCCTGCCATATGGCAGACGCTCACAGTTCCGTCCACTACGAGGCATGGTATGGTCGGATTTTATACGCCTGTTTCCGGGCTATCGGTCTGGACCTTTAAGTGGAAACTCTTCAAGCTGCGGACAGGCAAACATAGTGGTGTTCCATGAAGATCAAGTATGCGTATTGGAGTTCGAGATAGTCTGGGATGAAGGGTCAGCACCAACAAGGAAATGTCGGCTGGATTCACGGCCTGGACAGTCTTGCGACGGGGAAATCGGCAATATGTCGGCAGGTCCCGTTCAACGCACATCAATGTGCAGACACTCGTTGAACCCTAAACACTGCCGATAAGGGTCCGGTAGAGGAACGGTTTTCCGGAGCCTATAATGTTCCCACTTCCAGTCTGAAGTACAACACTCGCCCCGCTCACGGCATGAGGACATCCCCCGAAGGAAGGGAGCGGGGCGGCGACCGGAAAATTCAGCCCTCCCAGGGGCTGAAAGGGGCTGATTTCGGCCACCGATGGCATCCATCTCGACGCCAGGGAGTCTGACCGAGGCGATTTCACGACGCAAGGGTCGACTCGGGCCGGTTTCGGCCGAGCGGGGCCCTGCCCGTCGAATGCGGGCTGGCGGAAGGGGGAAGATGGGGGAGGAATGACCGCCTTCAGGGCGGGGCGACGGCGGTGAAGACCTCTTCCGGGGTCCGATACCCCAGGACCTTCCGGGGCCGCCGGTTGATCCGCTCTTCCACCGCCCGAACCTGGGCCGGCGTCACCTGACGGAAGTCCGTTCCCTTCGGAAAGTCCTGGCGTACCAGGCCGTTGGTGTGCTCGTTCAGGCCCCGTTCCCAGGAGTGATAGGGGGTGGCAAAATAGAAGTCAGCCCCCAAGGCTGCCGCAATCTCTCGGTGCCCCGCGAACTCCTGGCCGTGGTCCGCCGTGCCCATCTGCACCCGATCCCGAATCGGCCCCATCCGCTGGACAATGGCCTCAGTCACGGTCGCCGCCGTCTTCCCTTCTACCCCGATCAGCCCCATGAACTTCGAGCCCCGATCTACCAAGTAAATCCAGCCCCCCCGGGGCGTCCCCGATCACCGGGCGTTCGGCGATGTCCACCCGACCGGGAAGATGACCGCATCCCGCAGGTCGCCCGCCGCGCCCGTTGGGCTGCTTCCCCCGACGACGCAGGCACCGGTAAAGGTCTCCCCCCGCCGGTCGGTCCGCCCGGATGGACTGATCAATCCATTCCCGCCCGGCCATCACCTCCCCTGGTTGCTGAAACCGGCCCGAGACCTGCTCCGGGCTCCCGCCTGCCCGCCACCACTCCTCCGCCATCGCCCAGCACTCGGTGGTCATCTTCCAAGGCATGGCCGAGGCGGCCCGGCGTCGGGATGTCGCCTTGCCCTGGGCGGGCTGGTGACGGCCCCCCCGCTGCCCGCGGTGGCGGGACAGCTCCTAGGAAATCGGGCTGACGTCCCGCCCGAGCTGCTCAGCCATCGGCCGCTGGGATCGACCAGTGGACTGGAGCGCAAAAATGGGCGATCTTTCCGGGTGGGTCAGGTGGTGGTAGCCATTCGGCATGACAGTTCTCCAGTTGTTAGCAAACTGAGATTGTCTGCCATCATCTGGCCCGCTGCAATCCGCCCTACATCAAGTGATCAGGCGACGGGGCTAAGTGTTGCACTTCAGAGTGGCACGGGGGACTCGTATCAAACGGACAAATCCACTATCCTGTCAACTGTCAACCAGTCATCTTGAAAAATGCATCCAACGGGACGAGTGGTTACGAAAAATATGTACTGCTGAGGATATTTGCTATGCTGGATTTGGTAATTACCGCTGGTTTAACCTTTGTAATGACATTGCTTTTGACTTGGATACAAAATCGTCGAACCTTACTAACTTATCATGTAACGCATAATCGGATTGGCACTTCAGGCTATGATAACATTCATGGAGAGGTTTTGGTAACTGTTGGCGGTAATCGAATGCAGAATCTATATATAAGTGATATTTGGCTGATCAATCGCAGCATATGCGATGTGGAAAACTTGGAAATAAAGATCTATACTGGGACAGAGCAACTACAACTGATGACCGAACGGACACATATTGAAGGCACAGTTGAATTCCTGAAGCACACTAGAGAATATGAGGAGATCAAGAAGACACTCCAGCATTCATTAGTAGAGACAGAAAGAGCGAAAGCCGCTGGGGATACATTAACTGTTGCTCAACTTCACCAAGCTCAAGCTGCCAACTGGGAGATATGGTCTACTCAGCGCTGGTATGAGGTGCCTGTGATCGCACGGGGACAGGCAATCAGATTCTCGTACATGACAAATGCCATTTCTGATGTCAGTCCAGTAATTTACATTTCATGCCAAAAAGCAGGTGTCAGGGTGAAATATAAGGAACCGTACCAGCCAATCTTGCATCTCTGGGGAGTGCCGATTTTTGAAGCGAGCTTAACCGGGATCGTGATTGGGATATGCGTTTGGTGGATAATCATTTATTCGATATCAATCCAATGGTTTGCGGCACTGCTCTGTCTAATTGTGGGATTGCTGGCGAATATTCCTGGTGCGGCGGCAGTCAAATCCTATAGATGGCTTCGAGACAAGCTGGTCGGATAGTATCAATTCTATCTCCTTGCTGTCTTGGCAGGCACGACTTAGTGAAATCCGGTGCAGTCCTTTGATGCTTTAGCAGCAATCGGCCAATGATCTTGATTTGACTTCAACCTGTACGTAAATTCTGCTTCAGATGGACAGTTGCATGAGTATGACCAGCATCACGATCCACAACCCCGGTGGCTGGTACACCGGGACTTGGGGATCTTGGACGATGGAATGACCGGCCCCACGGAAGCCTTTGCGCGGGTCAAGATCGATGCCCTGCTGACGGATGCGGGCTGGGATCTGACCGACGGATCAAGCGTGCTGTTCGAGCATGTGCTGGCGGATGGTACGCAGGCCGACTATGTCCTGTGCGACCGCCAGGGCCGGCCGCTGGCGGTATTGGAGGCCAAGCGGGCGAGCCTTGATCCGATCACGGCGCAGGATCAGGGACGGCACTACGCCGAACAGCTTGGTGTGCCGTTCGTCTTCCTGTCGAATGGTGAAGCAGTCCGGTTCCTGGACCGGGAGACGGATGCCCATGCCCGCCACATTGCGGGGTTCCCTGCCCAGGATGATCTGGAGCGGCGGACCGCCGCCCGCCGGGTGCGCCGCGACCTGTCGACGGTCGCCATCGACCGGAAGATCGTCGACCGCGACTACCAGATCGCCTGCATCGAGGCGCTGTCGGCCGACGTCGCCTGCGGAAGGCGCAAGCTGCTGGTCGAGATGGCGACCGGCACCGGCAAGACGCGCATGGCGGCCGCCTTCGTCAAGCGGCTGTTTGCAGCGGGATTCGTGACCCGCGTGCTGTTCCTGGTGGACCGGATCGCCCTGGCCCGGCAGGCCGAGGACGCCTTCGCCGATCATCTGCGCGACTATCCCTGCCATGTGCTGCGGCCCGGCCGTCGGTTCGACCGCGCCAAGCGCATCACGATCGCGACCTTGCAGACCATGATCGTGGAGTACCGCACGCTGTCACCGGGCTATTTCGACCTCGTCGTCACCGACGAATGCCACCGCTCGATCTACGGTGAATACAGCGGCGTGCTGCGATACTTCGATTCCCTCCAGCTCGGCCTGACGGCCACGCCCTGCACGGCGGATGCCGATACCCTGCCCGATCCCGAGGACGGGCGGTTCGTGCGCGACACGCTGCGGTTCTTCGAACTCGCCGAACCCACTTTCCGCTACGGCCTGCGCCAAGCCATCCAGGCGGGCCATCTGGTGCCGTATCGCATCTACCGGGCGATGACGGTGAAGACCGCGGCCGAAGACGGCTTCGTGGTCCACCGGGACGAACTCGACTGGCGTGCCATGGACCGTGCGACCCGCGCCGAGTTCGAGGAGTGGTTCGCCGGTTCGGACACGATCACGATGGACCCGCAGGCACTGGAGCGGAAGTTCACGATCCCCGAACGCAACCGCGCCCTGGTGCGCGAGTTCCGCGACGCACATGAGAAGGGCTTCATGGGCCGGGACGGCCTCCGGCGGGTGCCCCAATGGGGCAAGACGATTGTGTTCGCCGTCACGAAGCGCCATGCCGAGACTCTGGCGCAGATGTTCGACGAGCAGTTCGCGGATCTGAAACCCCACCCGAGCGTGCGCTATGCCGATTTCGTGGTGAGCGACGTCGGTGGCGGCCCTGCGCCCGACGCCGGTACCCGCATCCAGCGATTCAAGGAGGAGGCGTATCCGAAGATCCTGGTCAGCGTCAACATGCTCGATACCGGATTCGACTGTCCAGAGGTGGTCAACCTCGTCATGGCCCGGTTCACCAAGAGCGCCATCCTCTACCGCCAGATGCGCGGGCGCGGCACGCGCAAGGCGGACCATATCGGCAAGGCGGGCTTCACGATCTTCGACTTCGTCGGCGTGACGGACTTCCACGGCGACGACGATGTGGACATCGACGGCGGGGTGATGGGGACACCGGGGGCCAACAGGAGGCTGCAGGATCCGCGCCTGTTGTTGACGCTCGATGTAGACGACCAGATCGACCCGGCGAGCCGCGAGTGGCTGACTCTCGACGGGACCGGCCGCATCGTGCAGTCCCCAGAGCATGAGGCGCACGCCGCCGAGTTCGGCCTGAAGTTCGAGGCTTGGCGGGGGGAGCAGGCAGACTTCGATGCCGAACAGACGCGCTGGGCCAACCTGATCGGCAGCCGGGTGCGGGCGGATGCGATGGACAGGGACGGCCTCGGCGCCTGGAGCTTCGACGAACATCCCTTCACCGCATTGGGGGGTTATGCCGAAGCCCGCCGCGTGTTCGGCGGGGAACAGTCCCTGGACAGGATGATCGCCGGGATCAACGCCGCGGTGTTCGGGCGTACGCAGTCGACCGGCGGGCCAGTAGGTCCACGCACCGGGGAGGGTTGAGTCCATGCCCATGACCCCGGAACTGCGGCGCGGGATCGATCGTCTCCGTGACTACCTGTTCGGCGGCGGGTATCCGAACCCGGCCCAGAATGCGGAACAACTCAGCTTTCTGATCTACTTCTATCTGTACGAGGCGGCCGATGCGGCACGGGGGCGGGCATCACAGCGGCCGGGCGCGGCCCCCTACACCAGCGTTTTCAAGGGGGAATGGGAACTGCGCGATCCGCGCAATGCGCCGGAGTCGGGTGCCGGGGCCGTGCCGCGGGAACTGTTGAGATGGTCGTCCTGGGCGCATGCCCTGAACGGCGAGCGGCTGGTGCACTGGGTCCGGGAAGAGGTCTTTGCGTTCCATGCCGAAATCGCCGCCAACGGCGTGACGGACTTCATGGACGGCGCTCGGCTGGTGATCGACGAGCCGACCGTGCTGACACAAGTGGTCAGTCAACTGAACGATCTGCAGCTCGACCGGGTGGACGCCGACACCAAGGGCGACCTGTTCGAGCATGTGCTGCGTCAGATCCGCCAGGCGGGCGAACTCGGGCAGTTTCGCACGCCGCGTCACGTTATCCGCGCCTTGGTCCACCTGGTCGATCCCCGGCTCGGGGAGACGGTCTACGATCCGGCGGCGGGTACGGCGGGGTTCCTGGTCGGGGCCTGGGACCATATCCGGCTCGCCAACTCCTCGCCCGCCGGGATTGAGGAGGTCGAGACCGACGGCAAGACCGTGCGGCGTGGCCTCGGCGACATGCTGGGCCGCGACGCCGTGAGACAGCTGCAGGAAGAGACCTTCTATGGCACCGATGTGGACCCGCAGATGGTGCGCCTGGCCACCATGAACCTGACATTGCGCGGACTGGAGAGGGTCCGTATCGTGCGCCGCGACGCACTTACCCGCTCCCTGGACCGCACAGCGAAGGCGGAACTCAGCCTGCCAGCGGACGGATTCGATGTCGTCCTGGCCAATCCACCGTTTTCCGGCCGCCTGGACAAGGACCGCATCGTCGAGGATGTGAAGATCGGGCGCACGGCGCAGACCGAACTGTTGTTCCTGCAGTACATGCTCAACCACCTGAAGGCCGGCGGACGTTGCGGCGTGGTGGTGCCGGAGGGGGTATTGTTCGGGTCCACCGGGGCGCACAAGGAGCTGAGGCGGAAACTGGTCGAGAATAATACGGTCGAAGCCGTCTTGTCACTCCCTGGTGGGGTGTTCAACCCCTATTCCGGGGTCAAGACCTCGGTGCTGGAGTTCCGCAAGGGCGGTTCGACAAGGCGTGTGATGTTCCTGCACGCCGAGAACGATGGTTTCAAGCTGGATGCCAACCACGACCAGCCGATCGACGAGGATGATTTGCCCGGTCTGGTCGAGGCATTCCATGATCGTGAAAACCGGTGGGAGCAGTGGCAGGACAGAGACTCGGCGGCCGACTGGACGGAAAAGTGGTGGTTCGCCGAGACGGACGCAATCCGCGCTGCCGACTTCAACCTGAGCGCCAATCGGCACCGGCCGCTGAGCCGGGCGAAGGTCGAGCACCGCGATCCGCTGGACATCCTGAAGGAACTGCGGGGGATCGAGACGCAGATCCTGGGTGAGATCGATGAACTCACCGAGGCGGTGCGGAAATCTTGATTCCCTTCGGCCTCGTGTCTATAATGGATTGCCACAATGGCACAACAGTATGGAGCATGGCTCGCGACACATATCAGTATCACTTCAAGCGGGGGCACAGAATCGTTCACACGGGCATCACGAACGACTTGGAGCGTCGGGAAAGGGAGCATCAGGATGAATTTGGTGAGCACGGCCATATCGTGCCACTTGGGCGTGCTACGACCCGGGACACCGCGCTGGCATGGGAACGTGAACAAGCGGCCAGAGGCCGCCCTACCCGACGGCGGTAGCCAATGTGCGATGGCGTGCCGGTTACGATTGCACTAGTTCGAGTCTATGTTTCACGGCGGATTTCCAATTGGATAGACAGCCTTGCGACCGACCTCGACGAAGCTCTGGATCGCCTTCAAGCGTTGGAAAACTCCAGCGTGGGCTAACGTAATCAGCGTCGCGGTCCGCTGTCTTTTTCTCTGTCGTATGTCCGGATCACCGACTTCGACCCGAGCGCCAATCGCCACCGACCAATGAGTTGTTCCAGAGTCGAACAGCGCGACCCACTGGAGATCTTCAAGGAATTGCGAGGTATTGAAACGCAGATCCCGAGCGAGACCGACGAACTGGCCGAAGCGGTGTGGGGAATCGGCGAATGGGTTTGACCAAAGTGCCTCTAGCCGAGGTCTGCACCATTGTTGGCGGCGGCACTCCACGGCGGAGCAATGCGGCCTATTTCAATGGCACTATACCGTGGGCCACGCCTACCGATGTGACTGGACTGGATTCACTCTTCATCAAGCGAACCAAGGAAGGGATTTCAGAAATTGGGTTGAGCGAAAGTAGTGCTCGTCTCCTACCTACCGGAACCGTCTTGATGACTAGCAGGGCGACCATTGGCTACACCGCGATCGCAACCCAGCCAATGGCAACCAATCAGGGCTTTGCCAACTTGATATGCAGCGAACGTATTGTGCCCGAGTACCTCGCCTATTGGCTTCGCAACCAGCGAGAACGGCTGATTCAACTTGCCGGGGGCACCACATTCAGAGAAATTCCCAAATCCACCTTGAAGAAAGTCTGCATTCCGCTCCCGCCACTTGCCGAGCAGCGGCGGATTGTCGATATCCTGAACCGGGCGGCGAAGATCGAACGGCTGCGCCAGCAGGCGCAGGCATTGATGCGGGAGTTCATTCCGGCGCTGTTTGTGAAGATGTTTGGGGATCCGGCCACCAATCCGATGGGGTGGGAGGAGACGCAAGTCTGCAATCTGGGGACTGTGGGCTCAGGGGCAGGATTTCCTAAGAAAGAACAGGGCATCCAAGGAGAAGAAATCCCTTTTTTGAAGGTAAGTGATATGAATTTACCTGGGAATGAGATTGCTATTTTATCTTGGAATAACACAATATCGAATACAACACGAGAAAGATTGGGGGCCAAATTATTTCCTGCTGGTTCCGTGATATTCCCAAAGATTGGTGCGGCAATAGCAACAAATAAGAAGCGAATTCTGACTTGTCCGTCTTGCGTGGATAATAATGTGATGACTATCATTCCAGATACTACAAGTATCCATAGCGAGTACCTCTATGGCATTATGCTGCAAAAGAATATTGGCGATTTCGCATCGACTTCTGACCCTCCTTCGATGCGAAAGACGACGGTAGAAAATTGGTACATCATAAATCCACCACTGTTTAAACAATCGCAATATGCTGAAATAGTCGAATCTGCATACGAATTAACCATACGCACTTTCTCCGCTAGTAGAGCAGCGGAGTCGTTAAGCTACTCTCTTATGCATAAATTTTTGAAGGCGGATAAATGACAGATATCTTGGATAAAATACAGCAATAAGAGTCAATGAAGAAGATTCTTGGAATCGGAACGTGATAAGAAAAAATTGTCCGTAGTATCGCCCAAAGATAGAATAGAAATGTAGAACGACGAGAGGAAATAGTCATGAACTACAGCCAGAAAAATTGGTCATATCCCGGTTCTCGTTGGTGGAAATTTGACTTCCATACACATACACCCGCCTCTCATGACACGGGTTGTTGGCAGCAGTGGAAAGGTACCGATAACGAACTGACACCAGAAAAATGGTTGCTCAAGTACATGGAAGCTGGCATCGAATGCGTTGCAGTTACTGATCATAACACTGGAGAATGGATTGACAAATTAAAAGCTGCTTACAAAAAGATGCGGCGGCAGGCAGAAAACAGAACACAACCAAGTCACTTTCGGGAGATAATACTATTTCCCGGTGTGGAAATCTCCGTCAATGGGGGCTTCCACTTGCTAGCAATCTTCGATCCTACAGGTTCAACTCAAACGATAAACGACCTTCTTGCATCTGTTCGTTACAGAGGTACCAATGGTGATAGTGACGGTGTAACGGAGGCCAGTGCCACTGATGTAATGAGAGAGGTGCTGGGTGCAGGTGGCATCCCCATCCCTGCTCATTCGGATCAGAAAAAGGGATTGCTTCGCGTAAATCCTGGGACACATGAATGCGCCTTGGACTCTGGCATGATACGACAAGTGATGGCAAATGAAGAATTGCTGGCGATTGAATGGTTGGATACTACACTTCCGGTACCCACCCATGTAGAAAAGAAAGTGAAGTTGCTAGCAAGAGTTTGGGGCAGCGACTGCCATAACTTCGAGGAAATTCGTGCACCGGGTTCACGCTATACTTGGATTAAGATGGCTAATCCCACACTGGAAGGTTTACGTCTGGCGCTGCTTGATGGGAACGGCGTATCGGTTCGGCGAAGTGACGAAGAAACATTCGAGCCATTTCAGACTCCGACGCACTTCATTAGTCACATCGAGGTCAATTCGGCCCGCTACATGGGAAATGGAAAACCAGAACAGTTAAACTTCAGTCCATACTACAATGCGATAATCGGTGGACGTGGTACAGGCAAGTCAACGATCGTCCACTCCTTGCGTTTGGTATACCGTCGGGATGAGGAACTGCGACGTTTAGGGGGGAACGCTGAACCCAAACGCCAGTTCGACAGCTTTTCGAAGCCTGTGGACGGTCGTGAAGGAGATGGAGCTTTACGTAACAACACGAAAATTCGTATCGACATTTCAAGTGACGGCACCATGCACCGACTAATTTGGTGTCAGGATGGTAAAGGGGGGGTGGTTGAAGAACAGGATAATTTTGGAAAATGGAAAAATTCACCTAGCCAAGCACTAACAACAGAACGGTTCCCAGTTCGATTGTTCTCTCAAGGACAGATCGCAGCCATGGCAGGAGACAGCAGCCAAGCATTACTGGATGTCATTGATGAAGCAGCAGATATTGGACGCCTTCACAGGATATTTGAAGAAGAAAAGCGTACTTACTTCTCACAGCGAGCTCAGTTGCGTGAGATGGATGGGCGCCTGGAAAGTCGTCCAGAGATCAAACGCAAGTTAGATGAATTGAATCGGAAATTGGAAGCTATCTCGCAGTCTGCTCATTCCGAGATATTAAAAGCACATCAGCAGGCAGTGGGTCAATGTAGAGAAGTGAATACTTCACTCCAACAACTAAGAAGGATACCTGATCACATTGAATCACTAGTTCAGGACGTGTTTCTTGATGACTGGACAGAGGGTGTATTCGACCCTAAAAAGGATCAAAATATGATATCTTGGAAAAATCAAGTAGATCAAATATTGGGAGAAACACGAGAGGCAATTATTAAAATAGTGCGCAACCTGATGGATAAAGTCAACATAATTGACACAGATGATCGACTTAAAGAATGGCGGCAAAGTGTGAGTCGTAAACAGTTAGATTATAAGAAATTAAAATCTGATCTGGCGAAGCAGGGAGTAACCGATCCTGATAAATTTGGAGAATTTCTCCAGGACTGGCAACAGTTTGGGGATCAGTTGAAGCAGTTGGATCAGTTACAACAAGATAGGGATCACATATCTGAACAGAACGAGTCACAGTGGAAGCGGGTTTTATGTGCTCGAGAATCAATTGCTGAGACTCGGCAGCAGTTTGTACAGAGTACTCTAGCAAACAATCGTTTCGTCCGTATTGAAGTGGTTCGGTTTGGTTTCGAGGTCAGAAATATAGAACGCAGCTTACGCGATCTTTTGGACTGTCGAGATGACCGATTCGAAAATGATATTCTGTGGGTTGTTGATGAGGAACCTATGAGCGGGTTGGCATTCGAATTGGCACAGTCTAAAAGTGAAGATCGAGAGGAAGTTCTGAAAATGATGAAGCAGTATCTGATATCAGCTGATCAAGAAAAGTTCGGTGGGCATTTTAAGAACTTTCTCAAACGTAAACTTGAACGACCAGAATTTGAAGATCATATCAAATGTTGGTTCCCTGAAGATGACCTACGCATTCAATACAGTCGAAGTGGCGATGGTGATAACTGGGTGGCAATTACTCAAGGGTCTCAGGGCCAACGTTCTGCCGCATTATTGGCCTTTCTACTCGCGTTTGGTGATGAACCATTGGTGCTGGATCAACCAGAAGACGATTTGGACAACCACCTGATATATGATTTGATTGTGCGCCAGATTCGTGAGAACAAGCTGCGACGACAACTGATTATTATCACCCACAACCCCAATATTGTGGTGAATGGAGATGCGGAGATGGTGCACGCCCTTGACTTCCGTCGCGGTCAATGTCGAGTTTTCGAATGTGGAGCATTGCAGGATAAGTCCGTTCGAGAAGAAGTATGCCGAGTGATGGAAGGTGGTCGGGAAGCTTTCTCTCGACGCTGGGCCCGATTGGGTCGTGAGGTCTGAAATGTTCGCCACACGCAGTGAATTACTGGAAAAGATCAGACTCGGGGAAGACAACTTCCTGGAATTGAAAGCCGTTCGCTTTGCGGGTGGCAAAATACGAGGGCCAGAGCAAGATACACTTGCCGATGAGCTCGCCGCCTTCGCCAACTCACGCGGGGGAGTGCTGTTGTTGGGTGTCCATGATGAAACACGCGAAGTGCAGGGCATTCCGATTGAGCGATTGGATGCTGTGGAAACCATAGTCAGGCAAGCATGTGAGGATTCCCTGAAACCACCCGGCGTTGCTGTCATCGAACGAATGAATTTGCGGGATGGTTTGGGGCGTGAGAAGCCAGTCATGCGCATTGAAGTGCCCCCGAGTGTGTTTGTTCACCAGAGTCCGGGGGGATATTTTCATCGAGTCGGATCTTCGAAGCGACCCATTCCTCCTGATCAATTGGCACGGTTATTTCAGCAGCGCAGTCAGGCAGGACTGATCCGATTTGACGAAACTCCCGTATCGCATGCCACACTAGATGACTTGGATAAAGCCCTTTGGAGCCGCTTTGCTACGCCACTAACCTCCGATTCGACGGGACAGTTTCTCTCCAAGCTGGGCATGGCGCGGCAGGATGATATCGGCAATTGGCGACCCACAGTCGCTGGCATGCTACTGGCGTCCAGACAACCTCATCGGTTTCTTCCCAATGCATACATTCAAGCCGTTGCATACTATGGAGTGGCAATATCCTTACACTCTGATGCAGCCTATCAACGTGATGCCCAAGATATCACCGGACCGTTGGACCAGCAGATCATGGGCGCTTGTGAGTTTGTTCGAAAGAACATGCGAGTAGCGGCGAGAAAAAGCTCAGAGGGCGGTCGTGAGGATATTCCACAATATGCCATGCTGGCCGTGTTCGAGGCGATAGCTAATTCGGTAGCCCATCGAGATTATTCCATGTCAGGTAGCAAGGTTCGGCTTCGGCTATTTGATGATCGAATAGAGTTGTTCACACCGGGGTTTTTAGTGAACACTATGACCCCAGAAAGCCTGCCATATCGGCAGGCTTCCAGAAATGAAGCAATCACCAGTCAATTGGCGCGTTGCCCAATTGAACAAGATGATTTGGTTAGACATCGCACCCACATCATGGACAAGCGGGGAGAAGGCGTGCCGATCATTTTCTCGGAAAGTGAACAATTAGCTGGAAAATTACCGGAATATCGATTGATTGATGATTCCGAATTACTACTGACAATCTATGCGGCTGCCAGTTCCTGAAACAAACCATTTATGGTGTCGTGATATAGCCATTTCCAAGTATGGCAGTCTCGAAAGACGGTCACACCCAGGCAAGTCATGAGAAGTAGCGGCAGGTCCCGCGGCAGGTCGGACGGAGTATGATCATTCAGCATGAATCGGGGAGTCTCGGTATCGTAAGCAGGCATTATGCGGGTATCCGGGTCTTGCACGATGATAGAAAAGATTGTCGCCTTTCATCTTCGCTGCCAGGTTCCACCTCGTTCCACACGATGGATTACGAGAGATGCGAACCGGTCGCGCCGAGCGGTTCCTTGACATCCCGGGTCTCGGTATCGTTCATCAGTGAAGCGCAATGAGGGGATCAGCCAGCGAGTCCGTCTCGAACCGGAATCGCATTTCGCAACATGGGTCATTAGGAAAATCTGACTGGTGGGGATCATGATGGAACCCTCACCGACTTTCTGGATGAACGGGAATAATTGGACCGGATTTTCTCCATGCTTTGACGGAACGCACCCAAGACAATGTGCCGAAGGCTCTGGCGAGAGTGAAGCATATGAAGGGCCAACCGAATGGTGAACGCTGCCTGTAGGCTGTCAGGACCTCGAGAGTCATTCCAACTGTTCTTCACTCATTGATACAATCCAGGTGTCGTGTCGACAATTGGAACCGCCATCATTTCTTCCCTTATTTCCATGCCGTTTCTTGCCGAAATGGCCAGCCGGGCCCGTTCAAACCCTCGGCACATTGTCCTGCCTGAGGGAGAAGATATTCGCATACTCCAGGCGGCATCATGGATGGTTCGGGACGAATTGGCCAAAATCAGCCTGATTGGCCACCGAAAACATATATTCGAGAAGGCTCAATCCCAACAGATCGATCTGGAAGGGGTGGGTATCATCGACCCGGGAGATGGCGACCTCCATGAAAGGTGTTCGATCATCATCCAGGACGCTCGACGCCATAAGCATCTCTCTCTGGACGATGCCCACCGACTGGCTGCCGACCCGCTGATGCTGGGGGCCGCTATGGTCCGGGGAAACCTGGCAGACGGTCTAGTGGCCGGTGCCGTTCATACCACGGCCGATGTCGTACGCAGTGCGCTGCAGATCATTGGCATGCGACGCAACAGCCGTATCGTTTCCAGCTTTTTCCTGATGGAGCATGCGCTGCCCCATCAGCCCTTCCAGGGAACAGCTCTCTATGCCGATTGCGCCATGGTCATTGATCCCGACCCTGATCAACTTGCAAGCATTGCCATCGACACAGCGGATAGTGCAAGAAATCTGGCAGGGATTGAGCCCAAGGTGGCGCTGTTAAGCTTTTCGACCGCTGGCAGTGCTGAACACCCCTTCGTTGACAAGGTGCGATCTGCGGGCAGACTGGTCGCTGCACAACGACCCGACATCGCCCTGATGACAGAAGTCCAATTCGATGCGGCCCTGATCCCGGCAATACTTCAGCGCAAAGCCCCAGCCATCCATCTCACTGCTCCGGCCAACGTCTACATCTTTCCCGATCTGCAATCCGCCAACATCGGCTACAAGATCGCCCAGCGGATAGGGGGCGTTCAAGCCATCGGACCCATACTGCAGGGGCTTAAGCTACCGGTCAACGATTTGTCCAGGGGATGCAGCACACAAGACATCGTCAATCTGGCGGCTGTGACGGCGGTGCAATCACAAAGAATGGTCCAATCTTCCTGATCGTGCGAGTTCAATACCAATCCATCTACCTCAAGAAACGATTTCCTCTGGCTATCAGCCGGGGAGTGCGTACTGGTGCACACAATCTGTTCTTGGCCATGACCCTGCAGGGCATCACCGGATACGGTGAAATGTCACCTGGCAAATCCGAGGGGGCTGGCAGCGTGGATGAAGCCCAGGCCGCCTTGGAATCTTTCACGGCGTCCAATGACCTGGAGTCTCTGTCAGTGGATGCCATCCATGATCTGGCCTTGGATCAAGAAGTGCCGGCCTGTGCACTCGCGGCACTGGACATCGCTCTTTGGGATTGGCTCGCTAAGAAAAATGGTCAGTCACTGTCCCAATTGCTGGGGTTCCCCCGACCGAGCGTGCCGACATCAGTCACCATCGGGATCAATCCACCCGAAGTGATCCGGGAAAGAGTACCCCTGTTGTTGGAAGGTACAGGGATCCGTCAACTCAAGATCAAGCTGGGCTCACCGGACGGCATCGAAACCGATCAGGCGATGTACCATCAAGTTCTGGAAAGCGTACGCAACCACCATGTCAGTCTGCGGGTGGACGCCAATGGTGGATGGGACATGGCAACGGCCAAATCGATGATGCGGTGGCTCGCCGAAAGAGGGGCGGATTATGTCGAGCAGCCATTAAAGGCGGAAGACGAAGAGGGGATGGCGTCCCTGTACCCCGACCGGCCCTTGCCGATTTTCATCGACGAATCCTGCCATTTTGCCGAGGATGTGCATCATTGGGCAACCGTTGTGGATGGAGTCAACATCAAGCTGATGAAATGTGGTGGCATCACCGGGGCGCTGCGAATTCTGGCCGCCACCAAGGAACATGGGCTCAAGACCATGGTGGGCTGCATGGGGGAATCGTCTCTGTCGATTGCCGCCGCCGCCGCACTGACAGGGATGGTGGATCACGTGGATCTCGACTCCCATCTGAATCTGGACCCTGACCCATGCGTGGGCACCAAACTGCGGAATGGGGTCGTCCTGCCTGCGTCGATACCGGGTCATGGAGCGGCCTTCAAACCGGAATTTTCTTGGCCATCATGCTGAAAGGCCATCATCAGCTGGCTGTCTATATGGAAGGCCATCTTGGCAGTGATTACGGCAAAATGGGCTACGGCGTCATCCGCTATAGCCGCAACCCGGTGGTGTGCGTCGTGGACTCCATACATGCCGGAAAAAAGGTATCGGAGGTCTGCCATCTGCCGCATCCCATTCCCGTGGTCGGCACACTCAAAGAAGCCCGTCAATTGGGTGCAGATGTGCTCGTCCTGGGAATTGCGCCTTCTGGTGGCCAAATACCGGATGAGTGGTTCCCGCATCTTCGCCAAGCGTTGGCGCTCGGCATGTCGCTGGTCAATGGACTGCATGACCGTTTGAACCAAAGACTCGGCAATGAGTTAGGCGATCCTGGCCCACAGTGGATCTGGGATGTGCGCCAACCGACTTTCACTCCGGAGATTGCCACCGGACGCGCGGCGGCATTGGACAACAAGCGCCTGCTCATGGTGGGCAGTGACATGGCCATTGGCAAAATGACGGCCGGACTCGAAATCTACCAGTGGCTTCGACAACAAGGCATTGCCACGGCGTTCGTTGCCACCGGACAGATAGGGATCACCGTAACCGGTCACGGTATTCCTCTGGATGCGTTCAAAGTGGACCATGCCTGCGGGGCGGTGGAAACGGCGATCATGGATGTGGCCAACAACGACATTATTGTCGTTGAGGGACAAGGCTCCCTGCTGCATCCGGGCAGCAGTGCCACGCTGCCCCTGTTAAGGGGCAGCTGCGCCAACCGGTTGATCCTGTGCCATCGTGCCCACATGACACGATTAAGGAAGCCGGCCAAGATCCAGATCCCCTCGCTCAAGGCATTCATCCGGCTCAACGAAGCATTGGCCGGAGTCTGCGGTTCCCTGACTGCCGCCACGACCATCGGTATCGCCCTGAATACCGTCGCGGTCACCGAACACGAGGCTCGGGAAGAAATCGCAAAGCTGGAAGATGAAATCGAATTGCCGGTGGAGGATGTCGTGCGATTCGGTCCGCAAAAGCTCGGTCAGGCCCTCCTTGACTCGTGATGGAGCCCAAGGGTTTGAGTGGGGGTCAACCCCACCTACACACCAAGGTAGGCAGTAGTGATGACGGTTATTTTACCGTGTGGTGCAGGGAAAGTCTGTTACGTTACAGTAGCCTTGACGATTCATCGGACACCCCAATTCTGGCGAAATAATATTCTATGACTTGGAGATTTGACATGACTGAAAATGCCAGCATTGTTAATTCAACCTATCTTGAAGCGTGCCATTCCATTTGGCCATCAGCCGCCAGACGGAACAGCGCCGCATGGCCTCACACTAGCCGTCCCCCTTCGGCGGTCGACATCACCGAGTCGGGCCCTGGCGGAACCCCCGATGATCCCCCGCCATCGGATCAGTTTTGGCTGGACTCCGAATCGACTGCTCGGACGGCCTGAATGCTTCATCAGGCACCTCATCCTCCGTTTCTCTGGGGATCGCACCTTGTCCCGAACCGTTCGGCTGCCCCGCGACGGCAGGGTACCAAGAGAATCGCAGCCGACAAACGACTCGCCGTCAATCGTCACTGACCATTCCGCCGGATCATAACGGGTCCGCCCTTCACGGAATGAAGTAGTTACTTGCCTACTTCAAGCAATCTGTTCATGGCGTGGAATCCTCCAATGCATTGAGTGTCGAATCCCTTCGATCTGGCCCAACTCTCATCACAGCTCTGGACCAGCGAATCTGACGAAGCTGGAATGACCGCTCTCTTGTCTCAAATGCTCTTCGATTAATTCAAAGAGCAGATCGTCGGTGGCATCGCCAAGTTGCGTGTGCTCTTGTCTCAAATGCTCTTCGATTAATTCAAAGAGGGGGCAGGCTCCGGGACAATTGACTTTCAGACTGCCCCGTGTCGCGTGGCAGCACCAAGGTCAACTGGCTACCCGGAGCCAAGTGGTTGAGACCGCAACCGGTATCAGCTGTAACGGTAGGGAACGCCAACCATTTCCATCACCTCGGAATACTGGCGAAACGCATCCACCACCTTGCGGGTACGCGGACTGATCGAAGCCAGGTCTTCCCAGAATTCCTTGGAATCTGCCACCACCTGATCCCATTCTTCAGCGGGGATGGTGGTCAGTTCCATCTTCTGACCTTCAACCCTGAGCTTCGCTTCTCCTCCCCAGTACCAGACCTGGCGATAGTAATGCGAGTCGTTGCACGACATCCGGAACAACTCTTGTAGTTGGGGTGTGAGGGCGTTCCAACTCTTGGTATTAGCGAAGTAGGAGCCGCACCAGGCACCAGTGACGTTGTTCAGCAAGGCGTAGTTGCAGACATCCGCCCAGCCGACTTCATAGGCTTCGGTGAAACCGCACCAAGCCACCCCGTCCAGCTCACCTGTCCCGATGGCGACCTCGATATCATCCCAAGGCAAGGTGACCGGAATCAATCCATAGCGCGAAAGGAAACGGCCTGCCGTGGGGACACCGAACACCCGCTTGCCTTTCATATCGGCCAGTGAGCGGATGGGATCCGTGGTAAAGATATGGAGCGGGTCCCATGCTCCCGCACTGATCCATTCCACCCCCTCCACCTCACCGTACGCTTCCGCCCAGATCTGATCCAAGCCGTAATATTTGAACAGCACGGGCAAATCCAGGCTGTACCGGGTCGAGAACGGGAAATACCCACCAAAGACGCTGATGTCCACGGGCGACGCCATGGTGGCATCATCGCTTTGCACCGCATCCAAAGCTCCCGACTGCATGGCCCGAAACAATTCATCAGTCGGAACCAGTTGGTCCGCATAATACAGCTCGATTTCCATCTGGCCATGGGCCACCTTGTTGAACGATTCGATCTGCGGCAGGATCACATGGGCCCCTAGGGGCGCACCCGAATAAGATTGCAGGCGCCACTTGATCGGATTGCTCTGCGAGAACGCATAAGGCGCTGTCCCGGCCGCCAGGATACCAGCGGTACCGGTACCGACCTTCTTCACGAAATCTCGGCGACCACTGCTCGAGATATGGAGGGGTTTCGTTTTGTCTGTCATTGTCTAGCTCCTACAAGTAGGTTGGTATGAGGTTGGGAATCAACGAATATACCCTGTTGATCACCGGGCGTATATCTGACTGGGCAACCAAAGGGCAATCTGTGGAAACACCATAACCAGAATCAAGGCCACGAGCATGACCAGCACGAAAGGAAAGATAGATCGATAAATATCGACCAAGGTGATTTCGGGCGGTGCCATGGCACGCATCAGAAACAGATTGTAGCCGAATGGCGGCGTCATGTAAGCGATCTGGCAAGTGATGGTATACAACACACCATACCAGACGGGATCAAACCCCAGGATCTTCACGAGGGGAACATACAGGGGGGCCACGATCACCAGCATCGCCGTATCGTCCAAGAACATCCCCATGAACAGATAGGAAAGCTGCATCATGATCAACACCTCCCAGGGCGTCAGATTCCAGTTTGTGATGAACAGCGTCTCGATGGCTCGGGCCGCCCCGATTCCATCAAACACGGCACCGAAACAAAGGGCCGCCAGGATGATCCACATGAACATGCAGGAAATGCCCAGCGTTTTGCGGATGGTCTCTTCCATGACCTTTCGGTTCAGACGACGCTTGACCAGTGCGGCCAAAGTGGCCGCCGTGGCACCTACGGCAGAGCTTTCCACCAAGCTGGTGATGCCCATGACGAAGAGCCCGGTCATGAAAAAGAAAATGAGGAACGGGATGATTCCGGCCCGGAGCAACCGCAGTTTTTCCGTCATCGGCATATGTCTTTCTTCCTCGCTGACCGTCGGCCCGAGGTGAGGCTGCAGACGGCATCGAATCACGATATAGACGATAAAAAGGGCCGCCATCATCAGACCGGGCAAGGCGCCAGCCAGCCAGAGCTTGCCGACCGATTCCCGGGCAATCATGCCGTACAGAACTAGCACCACGCTGGGGGGGACCAGAATTCCCAGGGAACTGCCCGCTTGGACCACGCCCGTAATCATGATCTTGTCATAACCTCGGCGGAGCATCTCCGGCAGGGCGATGGTCGCGCCGATGGCCATCCCGGCCACACTGAGTCCATTCATGGCGGAAATCACCACCATGAGACCAATGGTACCCACCGCCAATCCGCCCTTTAGACCGCCGAACCAGACATGGAACATCTGGTAGAGATCATCCGCAATCCCCGATTCGGACAGGATGTAGCCCATATAGATGAACAGGGGCAACGTGAGCAACGGATACCATTTGAACAACTTGAAAGCGGCGGTAAAGGGCATTTCCACCCCGCCTTCCCCCCAGAGCAGCAGTGCGGCCACGGTGGAGACAATACCGATGGCCGCAAACACGCGTTGTCCAGTGAGTAACATCAAGAGCATGGAGCCGAACATCACGATCGCGATGGCTTCGTAGCTCATGACCATTCCAGCCCGCGCGACTTGGCTAAATCCTTGAAGAAGATGGAAATGGCCTGCAACAGCATCAGCACGATGCCCAGCACCATGATGATCTTGATGGGGACCACCGACGGATTCCACATGGAAAACAGCCGTTGGTTGGTTTCTATGGAATAGATGGTGCTGGAGATCGACCCGATCAGCAACACGATCAGGTACACGACCAAAAAGATCGCCGTGAAACTGTCCATGCGGGCCTTGTTCCGGTCAGAGAGCCGGTCATACAACAAATCCATGCGCACGTGACTTTCGAGTTGCATGGAATAACCCCCTCCCATGATGTAGTAGGCGGCCAAGGTGAACTGGGCCAACTCCACACACCAAAACAGGGGGATGTGCAATACATTTCGGGTAATGGCGTCCAGAAGCAGTGTCCCGATCATCAGAAAAATGAGATACATCGCGATCCGGCCAAATCGCGTGGATAACGCATCCACGATCCGGACATACGTAACGACAAAGGGCGGCATTGGAGGGGAGACTCGAGAAATGGTGGCCGGTAGACTAGATCGACGATCAGATGTAGACGGGTGAATGGTATCGCATGAACCCGGTGGTTCAACAGACGATTTCGACTTGCTGTCTGGCCAAGGCCTGTTCCAGGGGAGACTGGGGCATCCGTTCACATACCATGCTGTCAATCCGATCGAATCCGGCCACCGTGAACGGGGCCAGTTGGCCGAATTTCGACGAATCGACCAGCAGAGTGGCGGTGCCAGCATGCCGGATCATGGCCCGGGACAGCTCCGCTTCCTGCGAATTGTAATCCATGACGCCGGCGGTGGCTTCGACCGAGCCCACTGTCAGGAAGGCTCTGTGTGCCCGGAACCGGCCCAACTGCTCGATGGCGATGGGGCCATAAGTCTCCCGATTATCACTCTGATACGCCCCCCCGAGAAGGAAAACCTCCATGGATGCGTTGCCAGCGGACAGTACCCGAGCAATTTCCGCAGAATTGGTGATGACCGTGAGACTGTCCAGTCCCGTCAGTTGGTCCGCAAACAGCAAAGTGGTCGATCCGGTATTGAGGAACAAGGTATCTCCAGACGACACCAAGGGTAGCGCTCGTTTGGCAATCAGCCTCTTGGCGGCCACCTGGGAACGCAAGCGCGCCGCAAACGGTCCTTCCTCCGCTATCCTCGGCAGCGTCGCACCGCCATGGACTTTCCGAATCTGCCCGCTGCGTGCCAGAACCGTCAGATCCCGTCGGATCGTTTCCGGGGAAGTGGCGAATCGGGCGGCCAATGACTCCACGGACACCCGGTGACACTGCCACACCAGATCCGAAATAGCTGCCTGTCGTTTACTGGGTTTACTAGGTTGCATGACCGAACCCTAACATATTTTTTCTGATCAGTCATGATTTCCGGAAAATACTCGATTAAAATCGATTTTTTTGGTGTTTCAGACGATCATATTTGGTCAGGATTGACTGGTTGGTCATTTATCCACTACACTGGAAGCTGTTGCATCGGACCGACTTCGTGAAGAACTTCTCATGCCACCTGCTCCCCCTGTGCGCCGACAAACGATCCATGACGTGCTGGTCGTCGGCGCGGGGGTCGTAGGATGTGCCGTCACACGTCGACTGGCTCTGGCTGGGGCCAAGGTGGCTCTGGTGGAAAAGGCGAGTGATATTCTGGAAGGCGCCAGCAAAGGCAACAGCGCCATCCTGCACACCGGATTCGATGCGCCAACCGGCTCGGTCGAGCAGGCCTGCGTGGCGGAGGGGTATCAGGAGTTTCGGGAAATCCATCGTCGTCTCAACTTGCCCTTGCTGGAAACCGGGGCGATGATCCTGGTCTGGAATGATCAGCAGGCGTCCAGAATCGATGAGATCGTGTCCAAAGCCCATGCCAATGGGGTGACCGATGTGGCCGTCATTGATGCCGGCGCCGCCCGGACTCGGGTACCCACTCTCGGACCGGGCCTGCTGGGCGCAGTACTCATCCCCGGTGAATGCCTGGTGGATCCTTGGTCCACACCCCTGGCCTACTTGCGTCAGGCCTTGGCCCATGGCGCCAAATTCCGGCGGGACTGCGAAATGCATCAAGGACATTTTGATGGCGAACTCTGGCAGTTGTCGTCCAACCAAGGTAACTTCCACACTCGCTGGCTGGTCAATTGTGCCGGACTGTACGGTGACACCCTGCACAATCGACTGATGGGTCAACCTCCCTTTCGGATCCGGCCCCGCAAGGGTCAGTTCGTCGTCTATGACAAATCGGCCCGAACGCTCACTGACACGATCCTTCTACCAGTCCCCACGGAGGCCACCAAAGGCATCGTGGTCTGCCCCACCGTCTTCGGCAACCTGCTCGTTGGGCCCAGTTCTGAAGATCAGGACAGCCGTGACGACACCAGTGTGGACACCAACACTCTGAAGCGATTGCGGCAGACGGGTGAAAGGATCCTGCCCAGCCTCAAAGCCCATGACGTGACAGCGGTCTATGCCGGAATCCGTCCCGCGACCGGCTTGAGGGATTACCAGTTCCTGGTGGATCGAAAACGGAAATATCTGTGTCTCGGCGGTATCCGCTCAACGGGACTGAGTGCGGCACTGGGTCTTGCCCAGCTGGCCACCCGAACGATCATTAATGATCAGGCAGTCGCCGTCATACCTGATAATGTCCACTGGCCTATGGTGCCGCAGATCAGTGAAGTCGGAGAACGGGACTGGATGCGGTCTGACAACGGTGGCATTGTCTGTCATTGCGAACTGGTCACCCGACGGGAAATCCACAAGGCCCTTCAAGGGCCCCTGTCAGCCAAATCGCTGGGGGGGCTGAAACGGCGCACCCGGGCCACCATGGGGCGATGCCAAGGATTCTACTGTAGTGCGGAATTGAGTGACATTACCGCCGGGCATTTCACGGCCCCTATGGATATGACGAAACCACCATCCATGATATGAATACGCCGAGGTTACGATGTGATGTGGCCATTGTGGGGGGTGGACCCGCCAGTCTCGGGGCCGCGACCCGGCTGCGACAGGTGGGCGTCGGACACATTGTGGTGATTGAGCGGGAAGCCATGGTCGGCGGCATTCCTCGCCATTGTGGACACCCCCCCTTCGGATGGCAGGAATTTCATCGGGTTCTCAAAGGTCCGCAATACGCCACGCGGCTTCAGCAAGCGGCCGAAGCCGTGGGGGTGGATATTCGTACCCGAGCCACCGCCATTGGCATTGAGCGCGGCCCTGCCCTGAGGGTGTCGACTCCCCAAGGATTACTGCATATTGAGGCCAAGCGGGTACTGTTGGCGACGGGCACGCGCGAGACCCCCCGATCGGCCCGCATGGTGTCCGGTACTCGACCAATGGGGGTGCTGAATACCGGCGCATTGCAGTCGATGGTGTACCTGAAATCCCGCATTCCCTTCTTCCGTCCGATCATTGTCGGCACGAAGCTGGTCTCTTTTTCGGCCTTGCTGACTTGTCGACAGGCGGGGATTCGTCCGGTGGCCATGGTAGAAGCTGGTCGACGACCAACCGTCTGGCGACCGGCCACCTGGTGGCCCCAACTGCAGGGTGTCCGTGTACTGATGAATACGGAACTGGCTAGCATCCAGGGTCAGGATCGAGTCAGCAGTGTCATGGTCCGAAGCGGGCAAGGTCCGATGGAATCCATCCTCTGCGACGGTGTCGTGTTCTCTGGACAGTTTGTCTCCGAATCCGCTCTGGCCCGCATGGGACACCTTGACATCCATCCGGGGTTCGGCATCCCGGTGACCGATCAATATGGCCGGTGCTCGGATTCCGATTTTTTTGCCGCCGGCAATATGCTGCATCCGGCGGATTCTTCCGGCCGTTGTTGGCGCGAAGGTGTGATAACGGCGCATCATATCGCCCGTTCCCTGGTGGACGACCTGCCCACCTCGCATGGGGGCACCATGATCCAGTCAACCGCCTCCGTCATTCGTTACATCACCCCCCAAAGGCTGATTCTCGATCACCGATCGGCCAGGAATGTCCCGGTGAAGGTGCGATTTTCCGATGACGCGGAAGGCACCCTGTCCCTGTGGGCGGACGATGATCTGGTCTGGGCAAAACCGATCCGAGCCCGGCCTGAAAAGCAGGTGATCTTGTCGGTTCCACATCATGTGCTCGCCTCACAGCCGGCCATCGTCCGACTGTCTTTCGAAACAGCCTGACCACACCATGACGATACTTGCCATCGACCAAGGGACGACCAGCACGCGGGCCTTGGCAGTTGGACCTGAAGGCAACGCGGCGATCACGTCGGTGCATCGTCACCAGCCACACTATCCTCGGTCCGGGTGGGTGGAACACGACCCGATGGAACTGATGTGCCATGTGGAAAAGGCGCTCGACTCGGTGACCGATGTCACGGCCCTAGGCATCGCCAATCAAGGCGAGAGCTGTCTGGCCTGGCATGCGGATACCCGCGAGCCGATCTCGCCAGTCATTGTCTGGCAGGACCATCGTACTCGCGACCGGGTCGAGCAGATGAAACAGGACGGGGTGGAAGACGACATCATGGAACGGGCCGGATTGCCCCTTGATTCGTATTTCTCCGCCAGCAAACTGGCCTGGATCCTGCATCATATCCCCGAAGCGGCGGACTTATGGAAAAAGGGAAAACTGAAGCTCGGGACCACCGATGCGTTTTTTCTGGATCGACTGACGGGTGAATTCAAGACCGATATCACCACCGCCTCGCGCACATCGCTGATGAACCTTCAGACCGGCCAATGGGACCAGACACTCTGTGACCTGTTTGGTGTCCCCATGGAGGCACTCCCGGACATCGTCCCCACCACCGGAGTCCTGGGGACCGTGGCCAGCCGCCGCGGGATTCCGATCACCGCCATCGTGGTGGACCAGCAGGCCTCGCTGTACGGCCACGGATGTCGTCAATCCGGTGACGTCAAGATCACTTTCGGGACCGGGGCCTTCGCCTTGATGGTCACCGGGGACAAGGTCCTTCGATCACCTGACCAAGGACTGCTCCCGACCGTGGCCTGGCAACAGGCCGACCATGCGGCAGTATATGCTCTGGATGGGGGGGTCTATTGTGCCGGGTCGGCGATCGAATGGGCTCGGGGGCTGAAGCTGTTTGACGGTTACTCTTCACTGAACGCATTCGTCAAGCCGGCCGCCATCATGCGCGATCTGGTTTTCGTTCCAGCATTGTCCGGACTGGGCTGCCCGCACTGGGACCGGGATGCTGCCGGGATGTGGATCGGACTCTCCCTGGATACCGACCGCCAAGACATGATGCAGGCCGTGCTCGAAGGGATTGCCTTGCGCACTGCGGAGGTCATCCGCGCCATGTCACGGTTCACCCGAGTCGATGACGAGATTTCCATTGATGGGGGGCTTTCCGTCAATCCCTATTTTTGTCAATTCCTGTCGGATGCGCTTGGCCGACGGGTCACGGTCAATTCATTTTCGGAAATCACGGCTCTCGGGACGGCCCAGTTGGCTGGCGCCGAACTCGGGGTGGTCACGGAAGGTCCATCGCCCGTCCAGACCTATTCGCCCTCGACATCTCATGAAGATTGGACAGCGAAGTTCACCGAGGCCGTCGCTAAGACCCGGCAATGGAAATCCTCGCCGTAGGATGATCAAATGTTGCCACACGGGAACAATGCGCTTATCCGATAGAACAATGTCACTGGAACAATTACCGGACAGGCTGCCCCGGATCACATTCCGCACCCAGAATGAGATGACCCATCGGCATCCGGGATTTCATCCGCAAAACCTGGGTGCCGATCTGATGGCATTGCCCAACAGTGTGGCAGACGTCAGCGAATTGTTGGCCCTGTGCAGTCAAGGCCTCATCCCCGTGGTCACTCAGGGGGGGAGGACCGGTCTTTCCGGCGGGGCGGTCTCGACCGCAGGACAGCTCATCCTGGATACCGGCCAAATGAATCGCATCGAATCGATCCATCCGCTGAGCGGGACGGCTATCGTGGAATGTGGGGTGACACTAGCCGCCCTGGAATCCGCCGCCAGAACCCACGGGCTGACCACTGGAATTGACCTGGCCGCTCGGGACTCCGCCACTTTGGGCGGGATGGCGGCCACCAATGCTGGCGGAATCGAGGCCCATCGAAACGGAATGATGCGCCACCGGATTCTCGGTCTGGAGGCGGTGCTCGCCGATGGCACGGTCTATACCCATCTTCGTCGCGTCACCAAGGCCAATGAAGGTCTGGACATCGGACAACTATTCATTGGCTCTGAAGGCACCTTGGGCGTGATCACACGCCTGTCGTTGTCTCTTCTGCCCCAAGACCCGAACCGCATGACGGCACTGGCCGTCTGTCCGGATGTGTCCTGTGCCGTGGCCAGTTATGCCGCCTTGCGCCAAGACGCCGATGTGCGGTTGTTGTCGGCAGAAGCCATGTGGTCAGATTATGTCATCACCGTCACCGACGGGTTGTCGATCAACCTGCCGGTGACACTCCAGCCGGGGTCGGGTCAGTTGCTGGGGTTGTTCGAGTTCGCATCGGAATCGCCTTCCCGGGTCGATGCCGTGGAACAATCCTTGTCCGCCCTGTATGGGTCCGGCACGGTGTCGGACATCGTGGTGGCCACGAATGAGCGACAACGAAACGAAATGTGGCGTATTCGTGAAGACAGCTTTGTGGTGGACACCGTCTGGCCCCATGGTTTCTGGTATGATGTGTCCGTCCCGCTGGACCATCTGGCGGATTATGTCGACGGGCTTCGGGGGCGTCTCCACGACATCTCCCCGGATCTGAGGGTTTTTCTGATTGCCCATCTCGCCGACGGAAACATCCATGCGACCATCACTTCCGGCCAACCGGCCCCCACCCGGAAAGCGTCGGTGGACAAAGCAGTCTACAGCGGTCTTGCCGAAATGGGCGGATCGTTTTCCGCCGAACACGGTATCGGCATTGACAAGTGCCAGGCACTGCGGGATCTGGCCTCACCGACCCGATACCGGTTGATGCAACAATTCAAAAGCCTGCTGGACCCCAAGAACATCCTGAACCCGGGAAAGGTCATTGGAATCTCGGATAGGTGACTCGTTCCACAAAGTGTTTCCAAGGTGGGTTTCGCTCATCCAACACTCTTTCACTCACTGAAATCGAGGCTTTTTGTCACTGCATCGCACTCCATTTATCGTACTTCACTGAACCGGGCAGCCATTGGTCTCGACAAGTTAATCAGACCAGAAAGAGGGCATACAGCAACCTTGCGGTGGCCATCACTGTCATACCGTGGAAGTCGAGAATATGGACTTGGGAAATGGAGACCGTTTCAAATAGATGGTGGCAAAAATCTTAGTGAGTCTGAACACTTTGGCTGGGCAGCCCCATGGTGAGCTTGGAAAACAACCATTCCAAACCGGGGTTGGATTTCGACAAGACGTTCGTAACGAACAAGCCTGTTTTGGCCGCATTTCTTGAAATTTTCACCTCCTGACCGCTCTTGTAATCGGGATACCGGTAAATTCGACGTAATGTCAGAATGGCCATGGTCATCGACCATAGGCAAAAACGACGAATCCCGGTTTCGTGTGGCGGAATCAGAAGAACATACCACAGCGCCCGTTTCAGATGATGGACTGATATCGCCACCAACTCACTCAACCCCCTGACGAATTCTGGTTCCGTTTTTCCCGTGGATAGTGACCCGACGGGGAACCCCTTTGCATCAAAGATATCCCTCGGCAACCAGCAGACTCCTCGACTATGATCTTCCCAGATATCTTTCAGGATGTTGGTCATCTGCAACCCCTGACCGAATGATGTCGCGAGTGAATACAACTGGTGACGTTCGGAATTGATTTCATCAGAATAGTCACAGAAAAACTCTGTCAACATTTCGCCGACGACTCCAGCCACAGCGTAGCAATATCGGTCCAGATGTGCCAGATCACGCAACCCGTCAAGACTTGCCCTACGCTGAAATTGCACCATTCCCTGGGTCATTATCCCGATGCAACGTTGCACTGATTGACGTTGTTCACTCGAAAGTCTGTTGGTGATTCGGATGATGCGGACAGTATTTGCGATGAGGTCACGTTCATGACCGGTTGTCTCATACGAAAGCTGCGCTCTTAGATCATGGGCGAATACCACCGGGTCTTCCCGCCCGCCAATGACCTCGACAAAGCGTTGGTTGAAATGATCCTTTTGCTGTACGGTTAATGTCGGCTCATCTTCGATCGTGTCGACGATCCGGCAAAGAAGATAGGCATTCCCAACCGTAATCTCCAGAGAATCCGGCAACTGTGGGATGGTAAAGGCAAAAGAACGTGAAACCCCATCCAGAATGCCCATCTGATACCGAAGGTCGTGTCTTGCTTGCTGGTTCATTTCCATCGTTCGACACCTCAAGGGATGTTTGGAGTGACGACTCACCCTAAGGGGCAAAGATGTGGCAGTTAAGGGAGTCATCGGATGTCAAAGAGGGGACTGCCATTAAACCGTGCTTGCAGCGTATCCACCAGCAGAGACTTGCCGAAACAGCGCGGACCGGACAAGCCCAGTATCGTCCTTCCTGGCTCAACTTTATGGTTATAAGCAGTCTTGTCCACATAGTACCCATCCGAAGTTCGGAGATTCCGGAAGAGGCTGCCTCGAACGTTCGTGTCAGCCGGTTCATGGTCATGTTTCCTCGCAGTACATCCTTTCCATCATAGCATGCCCCAAATCATGCTTCATGGGTCGGAGGAGTGATCCCAGGTACGCTCTTGCTACCTGACCGTTGGGTCAAATGTACCTCCAGTTGAAAAGCAACCTATTACAGGGCTTGTCATGAAAGACGGGATCTCAATGCAGGCCGCTCGTTAAGGTCGTGCACGGCGCCGGCGAGCTCGACAGGGCCCCGACCGACGGCACGCAGACCCAGAAGTCCGAGTCGCGAGAGACCACGAGAGTGGTCGAAACCGCTATTGCAACAAAGTTGAAGGTAGGGATAGAGGCTGGACTGTAGTATGTTCTCACTTAAGGAGACTTGCTATGACAACCCCGATGAAAAAGAAGATAAGGCTGGAAGCACGCATCGCACCAGAGGTGGGTGCGGTGCTGAAGCGTGCCGCCGAGATCGAGGGACACAGCATCACCGATTTCATGGTGGCGGCGGCGAGCGCCGCCGCGCACCAGACGCTTGAACAGGCTGAAGCCATCCGGCTGAGCGCAGAGAGTTCGGCCTTTGTTGCCGATTTGCTGGCAGATGCCAAGCCGATCCCGGCCATGCACAAGGCCAAGGAGCGCCATGACGCTCTGATCGCAAAGAGCTGACTTCCGGTGCCAACGCCGCCATTCACGATTGAGCCGCTCGGCACACAGGATCGCGACGGCTTTAACAGTGGCTCGGTGGAACTCGACGCCTATCTTGCAAAGCAAGCCGAACAGGATCAGCACCGCAATGTCGCCACGTGTTGCCTGGCAATCAAGACGGGCACCGGGATCGTCGCCGGTTTCTACACGCTGTCGGCCTGTCACATCCATCTTGCAGACCTAGACGAGCCGCCCGCAAGAAGCTGCCCCGCTATCCGGTCGTTCCGGCTATTCGGCTTGGACAGCTGGCTATTGACCGGCGGTTCCAAAGGCGGAGGCTGGGGTCGGCCCTGATCGCCGATGCAGCCATGCGGGCGATGCGCTCCGAGATCGCTGCGGCCTTTCTTATGGTCGAAGCGATGGAAGAGACAGCCACCGCCTTCTACCGGCATCATGGCTTTGCGCCCGGTCCTGCCGAGCCTCTCCGGCTCTATACGAGTCTGGTTGCCCTGAAGGCCTCGTTCGGGATGGCATGAGCGGCGCTGACAGACCGCCTGCATTGAACGCGTTCAAGCTGGCATGGATTTCGGCCTCTTAAGTCAGAGGACACAAAACCGCCAGCCTAGCCCGGCCCCTTCGAAGGCGGCACATTCTCTCCCTGCCTGTCTTTGGTGAGACGAGACCTTTGCCGGGCTGACCGCAATCGCTTCGTCCAAAGAATTTTCCCCGCCTCTTCGCTGCTCCTCGCGGACGGGCTTCACCCTTCAAAATTCTCCGTCTCCGAGATCCTCCACATATGCTCCGGTCCCTTGTTTTGCCTTCGGCTGCCCGCGGGATGCAGGCTTTGAGCAAAGTGAGCGAACAGAAGTGCCGGGGCCGTGCTGAGCCATGCTGTCTGTTTGACATAAAGGCGCGTAGCGGACATTCGATTTGCCGACTCCAAGGTGCGGCGAGGTGCATGTTCAAACCAACCGCTGCTGCAAACAAGCATTAAAGCCTTGGCCGGAAATGCACCACTTTGAAAAAATTCTGCTTCCGTATTGCTTCCGTGCACACCAGCAAGGCTAGTCGAAAAAAACAAGTCAAATCGATAAATAATTGTATTTATTGAGATATTTTGAGAATCCGACAGGATTCGAACCTCTGACCTCTGCCTTCGGAGCTGGCTTAATGGCTTTTCCGAGTCGATTCACGCGTATTTACGAAAATGTCGCCGTTCTTCGTGGAGACGTTCGGGAACCCACATTCTGCAGATCATGTGCTTGGGTGGAAATCATCGCAGTCGGTGGAAGCGGCGGCCGCGACAATTGGCGAATTGATTGGCGCGGATAGCGACGAAATCATCTCCCCACTTCCAGTCTGAAGTGCAACACTCGCCCCGCTCCCTTCATGAGGGCGTAGCCCGAATGAAGGGAGCGGGGCGGCGACCGGACCATTCAACCCTCCCAGGGGCTGATGTCGGTCATTGATGGCATCCCTCTCGCCGCCAGGGAAGTCTGACCGCGGCGATTTCACGACACCAGGGCCCGCTCGGGCCGTGTCAGACGGGTTTTGGCCGAGCGGGGCCCTGCCCGTCGAACACGGGCTTCTGGAAAGGCAGGGGAGGGGAGAGGAATGACCGCCTTCAGGGCGGGGCGACGGCGGTGAAGACCTCTTGAGGGGTTCGAACCCCCAGCACCTTCCGGGGCCGGCGGTTGATTCGCTCTTCCACCGCCTGGACCTGAGATGCCGTCACCTGACGAAAGTCCGTTCCCTTCGGAAAGGACTGGCGTACCCGGCCGTGGGTGTGCTCGTTCAGGCCCCGCTCCCAGGAGTGGTCAGGAGTGGCAAAATCCAAGTCGGCTCCGAGGGCTGCCGCAATCTCCCGGTGCCCCGCGAACTCCTTGCCGTTGTCCGCCGTGCCAGTGTGCACTCGATCCCGAATCGGCCCCATCCGCCGGACCATGGCCTCGGTCACGGCCGCCGCGGTCTTCCCTTCCACCCAGACCAGCACCAGATACTTCGAGGCCCGATCTACCAAGGAAATCAAGGCTCCCCGGTGCTTCACCCCCATGATCAGGTCAAGCTCCCAGTCCCCGATCCGGCCCTTGGCCTCCACGATCAACGGGCGCTCGGCGATGTCTACCCGACCGGGAAGATGACCGCGTCCCGCATGTCGACCACCGCGCCAGTTGGGCTTCTTCCCGCGGCGCCGCAGGCACCGGTCAAGGTCTCCCCCCGCCTGTCGGTCTGCCCGGATGTGCTGATCGATCCATTCCCGGCCGGCCATCACCTCCCCTGGTTGCTGAAACCGGCCCGAGATGGGTTCCGGGCTCCATCCGGCCTGCAGCTGGTCCTCGACCACCGCCCAGCGCTCCGGGGTCATCTTCCAAGGCACAGCCGAGGCTTCCCGGCGTCGGGATGTCGCCTTGCCCTGGGCTTGCTGGTGACGATCCCCCCGCTGCCCGCGGTGGCGGGACAGCTCTCGGGAAATCGTGCTGACGTCCCGCCCGAGCTGATCAGCCATCTGCCGCTGGGATCGACCAGTGGACTTGAGCGCGGAAATGGGCGATCTTTCCGGGTGGGTCAGGTGGTGGTAGCCATTCGGCATGACAGTTCTCCAGTCATTAGCAAACTGAGATTGTCTGCCATCACCTGGCCCACTGCAATCCGCCTGACTCAAGCGATCAGGCGACGGGCCAAGTGTTGCACTTCAGAGTGGCACGGGGGTCTTCACATCCGGCGCTACCGAAGCAAACAATCTTGCCCTTCTCGGCCTCGGGCGCCGCGCGGCTGGCGGCAGACGCTGTCGTGTTCTCGTCGCCGCAACCGAGCATAAATGCATCCTCGCGGTGAGCCGGGTCCTGAGCAAACAACTCGGCTATGAGGTGCAGTACCTGCCGGTCGATGAGCAGGGTTTCATCGATCTTGCGGTGCTCGAACACGAGCTTTCTGAAGATGTTTTGCTCGTCTCCATCGCCCTGGTGAATAACAAGATCGGCACAATTCAGGATATTGCCGCCATTTCCGAGCTTGTACGAGCGTCTGGCACGTTGTTGCATTGCGACGGCGCACAAGCGCCGTGCGCAATTGATATGAGTGCCATGACCACCCTAGTAGATCTTCTTAGCCTTTCGGCTCATAAGATTTATGGCCCAAAGGTATTGGTGCGTTATATGTTCGTCGTGATTTACAGGCTCGTATTGAGCCACTCATCTATGGCGGAGGTCAGCAAGGCAACTTGCGCTCCGGTACTGTTCCGGTCCCACTCTGTGTCGGAATGGCAGAAGCAGTTAGCTTGGTGAGCTCTATCAGTTCTGACTGTGAGCGCGGAGAACTCAGGAGGCGAACAGTCCACTTTATCGACCAATTGCAGAACTTTCCATGGCCGGTTCACCTCAATGGTCCTGAAAGCACTCGTCGCCACCCGGGAAATGCCAACGTTCGGTTCGATGGTTTCGAAGCAGCGGAAATTCTCCAATTTCTCCAACCCCATCTCGCAGCTTCGACTGGATCAGCTTGTACATCGGGGATCCCAGAACCGTCACACGTGTTGTGCACAATCAACCTTTCAGGTGATCAAGCAAACTCAACTATACGCTTCAGCATTGGTAGACAAACAACCGATCAAGATATTGAGGATGCCGTTAATCTAATTAAGCAGGCCTTGGAGCGATGCAGCTCTGTGCTTTGATGCGATGCTATTTTTATTCTAAGGAGTGTTTCGATTTTCACTATACGTGTACTGAATACATATCTCGGGGAGGCCTTTGGTTTAGCGGCCTGAAAGCCGAAAATCTCTTATATATGTATTACTCTATTTCGAAAATACGAGGGCTTTCTCTGATGCCTCATGCTCAAAGGCATCGGAATAGGTTCGGATTTCATCCATTGTTGCACCTTCATCACGGAGCACTTTCTTCCAATTGCTTGCGACGATCTCCGCCATCTGACGTGTATTCAGCTCAGCATCTTTTGACTTGACGTCAAAAAACTCACAAGTTTCCAGCGCAATTTCGAGTGAAGCCTCGAACGACCCGCCTTGGATGATCCCTGTCTCAAGAACTCGATGCCGGGAAGGGGACGGATTGATGTCGAATGCCGGTGACAGCCGCCACCGGTCGCCGCCAGCATAGATGAACCCGTGGTTCTTCAGATGATCGTCCTTGTTCGATACGAGGATGGTGAAGACGATCCGTCGCCAGAGTTCATGTAAATCCTCGACCGGCTTGCTCGAAATCTGACGAATCACATCGGCGATCTCCGTGTAGAAACCGCCGTCCTCTCTCTGCCAATCCAGCGCGGTGCGCGCCGAGAAATAGGGGATGCGCGTGTCGCCACGGCGGTCGAACCGACGGATCAACGCGATCGGACTGTCGCTGTCGCGCAGCTCAAGCCGGGCATCGGCCACGCGCAACCCGCACACGCGCGCCAGCTTCAATGTCGCCACCTCGGCGCGCTCGACCGGTTTGGTGTCCTGTGCTGAGGTGAACTTGGCAATCCAGAGATGCCCATCGCCCTCGACATTGGCTTTCGGTCGCGCACCACCCAGCGATCCGGCGACACCAGCAAGATCACGCGCTTCCTCTTCCGCCCCGCCCGGATCCTGTTCGAAGCGCTGCGCCAGCGTTCGCAGGCGCTCAAGCTCCACCAGCCGGGGAATGGGCGGCGTGAGGTCAGACAGCGGTTCCATGTCCTCGCCAAGGAAACGCAGCGCTCCTTGCCGGGTGCGGTCATCTGACAGGACGAGATAATCGAACTCGCTGAGGCCGCCGCCTAAGGCCTTGGTCATCAGCGCGCGTCCCCAGGAATCCGGCGCCGCATCCGCAAAACATCCCGACAGCGCCAAGCGCTTGTCATCCTTCCCGGATGAAAAATGACTGCCCTCGCGCAGCGGCAGTCCCGGCGCGAGCGCAAAGCGATCCTCGGCAGCGAGCCAGGCCGCATCATATTCGAACTGCGAATGCTGGCGGCGCCCGTCACTTTCAAAGCGCAGGCGTCCCACGATCCGCTTTCCTTCGCCAAGCGCGACGATGGCCTCGGGCATCAGAAACCGACTCCTTCCTCATCATCGCCATCGCCAATCGGGACAGCCTTGTCCTGGCTTTTGCTCGACGACTTCGGCGTGCGCTTGCGATCAATACGCTTGGGCAGGCTTTCCCGGTCGAGCAGCAATCCGGTGTCATCTGTGCCCGCGTCCAAGAAGTCCGAGATGCGGTCGATCTCGCCCAGGACGAGGCACGCCATGGTGAGCGTGCCGATGCTCACGCCATCATCACCTTTCTCAAGCCGGGCCACCGTGCTTTCGGACACACCGATCCGCTCCGCAAAGCCTTTCACGGAGATCCGCCGTTTTAGCCGCGCCGTCTTGATATTTGCGCCCAGAGCCTCCAAGGCTCGATGTGCGCTTACTGAGTTCACTTTAACCGCCATATCTGACGTCCAAACATAATTTAACCGTCAAATATGAAGGATAGTGCAATTTCCTGCCTTTGGCAAGGTTATTAGCGGATGAGCGGTCAGCGGCACTCCTGTCCGAAATCTGTCTGTACGCTTCGGACAGCGCCGCTGATTGGAAGTCTGTAGCCCGCAAATTGGAAGCGATTGATGGGAAGATCGATACCACGACGTCGATCTGAAGGCAGGAATGATACCTTTCCTCCCACTCTGGGTGCCGTTGTTGGAGTTTTCGTATCACATGAGGATTCAAAGGGGCGTCTCCCTGCGGGTCGGGCTGTCGGCGAAGCGGAAGCCCAAGCGGTTCTTCCCCCTGACGGGCGTCCATCCCTGACGCGGGGTGCGGCGCACCGGTACGGAGCAAACCGCCATGTCATGCGGAGCGTCCAGAGTGAGAGGCCTGCGGCTATCGCCGTGACGGGTTTGGAGGTCGAGAGAGAGGCTCTCGGACCACCCGTCCTGGAGATCAGCCATGACAGCGATTGAGATCATGAACGGCCGCCCCGAGAGTGGCAGCTACAAGGTAGATGTGTCCCGCGGCGGGCACGACGGGCGGGTATCGTCCGAATGGTTTTCGCGGCCCGACGACGAGAAGTATCTCTCCCTCTCGGACCTCTACGCTTCGGTGAAGGGCCACGCCGAACGCAGCCGGACGCGGACGGTGGAGAGCGCGACGATCCGGAGAAGTTGGCGCTCGTCCTACCGGACGCGGATGCGCCGGTCGCGCAGACCCATTGGAGCTTCGACCAACTTGCGAGCCTCGTGGGCGCACCGGCGGCATATCTGCGTCAACTCCCGGCACCGCTCGCGGGCATTAACCTGCAATACGGCCTCACCAACCACCGCGCCAAGTCGGCTGCCTTTGCGCTGATCAACTCGCTTCCAAGTGATCGTTCATCGGAATGCCTGTTCCCGGCGGTCAGGGGTAACGGAGCATATGCTGGTCTCCGCAAGATATGGATCCAGATTTGCGAGCGCGTCGAAATTGAAGGTGCCGTGATGCACACACTCCGGCACAGCTATGCATCAGTTGCGGCCGAACTCAATTATTCCGATGCGACAATTGCCGCGATGCTCGGACACAGTCTTAGCACGGTAACCAGCCGATACACGCATTTTGTGGACGAGGTTTTGAGAGCGAGCGCGGATCGTGTGAGCAAGGAAATCGATGCGCGTATGCGGATGGAATCGGCTTCAACCTAACCTTCTGTTAGTCGTTTCGATAATTTCGATTGTTTCGTTTATTGCGTTTATGATATAAGCGCCTATATTGATATCAGAACTAGGTTGGTACCATTGTGAGAGACGAAGGAGTGACGCGATGTCCGAGCTAGCACATGACAATTTTGCGGATCGTATGCCGACTGATATCGAGGTCGACAACGCCGACCAGCTCCGCAAGATCATGGCAAATCTCGTGACCGAGGATAAGCCGACCCAGCTGAAATTGGCTCTTGAGAAAGGCGAGATCGCAGATGTGACTTTGTCGCCAGCGATTGCGAACACCTTCCTTCAGGTGCTTCGATTGATTTCGAGCGGCAAAGGTTTCAAGCTGATTCCGGTCGGAACGGAGCTGACCACACAACAGGCTGCTGATCACCTTAATGTTTCGAGGCCGTTCCTGATAACGCTTCTGGAAGAAGGAGCTATCCCCTTCACTAAGACCGGAAGGCATCGGCGCATCAAGGCCGCGGATCTGTTTGCCTACAAGGCGGAAAGGGATGTGCGTCGCAGTGAAGCCCTTTCGGACATGGCGAAGCTGGATGCCGAAAAAGGTTATCTCTGACCTTGCGCACCGATCGTTTCACGGCAGTCCTGGACGCCAATGTTATCGCTGGTGGCTTGTCCCGAAACATCCTGTTGAGCTTGGCTGAAGCAGGCTTCTATCGGCCGCGCTGGTCGAACGATATTCTGGATGAGTTCCAGCGGTTCTTCATCAAGCAGTACGCGGACGAAGAAACCGCTGCACGACAGCGAGCAAACATGGAGAACGCATTTCCGGAAGCATCGGTAGATGACTACAATGGACTCGTTAATGCCCTGGAATTGCCTGACCCGGATGACCGGCATGTCCTAGCCTGCGCTATCAAGACGAAAGCTGCCGTCATCGTGACGGAAAACCTGGAAGACTTCCCAAAGGTCGCGCTGGAACCACATGAGTTGACGGCGGTCGGCCTGGACGATTTCATCGCCGACATACTGAACATGGCAGGGCCCGAAGCGATCGCGGCGCTCCGCCAGATGCGCGAGCGCTTTCAAGACCCGGCAATTGATGCTGAAGAGCTGATACTTCGGATCGAAAAGCTTGGCTTAACCCAATCCGCAAATATTCTCTCGGACTATCAAGAGTTATTATAGCAATCAATCACGTAAGTAATTAATATTATGCGGATATTTGTATGTGCGGTTGGTCTAGATTGCTGGCGGCAACTCCGCGATCGTCCCGAAACGGCTCGTCTGGAACGCGTCTTCCAGCGTTCCGACCGGTCTCTACTGGATCGCAAATGGCTCACCAAAGCGCGGCAATATCGTGCTGGTCAAACTACCGGAACCTTACAAAACCATAGCCGATCAGCGTGATTATCTGCCGAAAAAACCTGCCCGCCTTGAAGCGTGTCCGGGCGCTTTCCGGCGACGACGTTGCCGTTTCGGGCGCACGATTTTGATCAACGGAGAGGCCGTTTCAGTCGCGCAATTGCATGACATTCGCGGTCTAAAACTGCCCGAGTGGAGCGGCTGCCAGACACTGAACCCAGACGAAATCTTCCTCCTGACCGATCATCCATAGAGTTTTGACGGACGTTATTTCGGGGCGGTTGATCGCAGCGCAATCGCCGGAATTGCGCACCCGGTCTGGACCGATTGAGGCGGATGCGAGTTGGATCGGGATGGCGGGGATTGGGAGAGCGCTTGAGGGGGTTATGGCAAAATAAAAGGGGTGACACCGAGCGGGGGCAAGCGACCGCGAACACACGATCTTTTTGGTGTCATGCCCATGGCGACAACACCCTTGAGCCGGCAAAGCACTATCCTGCCACGATGAATTTGACACCATCTTGGCAACGGCAAACGGCATCCTGATCTCTTCAATAACAACGATTTCGAGGAGGAGTTACATGGCATCCGACGATTTCCATCCAAAACTCGGTCGTATCCGTGCAAGGCCCGGCGCGAAGAACCAGCGCTATCTCAACAAGGTCATCAAGACCATGCGCCAGACTTCGCAAAGACCAGGCAGCACGTCGCGCTCATCCTTCATCGGCAGCCGCATCGGGAGGGGCTACTCGGCAGGCACGGTCCTGACCTCTTAAATTAAGCAACCGGGCCGCAGGCGGGTGATCGTCAAGGCACGGTTCACATCGTTCAAACGCGGTGGTCTCGGAGCTGCCAAGGCACATCTCCGATACATTCAGTGCGACGGCGTCACGCTCGAAGGCGAGAAGGGACAGCTGTATGGTCCCGACGCGGATCAGATGGATGCAAGGATTTTTCTCGAAAGAAGCGAAGGCGACCCGCACCAGTTCCGCATCATTGTTGCCGCTGAGGACGGCAGCGAATTCCACGATCTCAAACCCTTCATTCGAAGCCTGATGACGCAGGCTGAAAAGGATCTTGGAACGAAGTTCGATTGGGTCGCTGTCGATCACTTCAATACCGGCCATCCGCACGCCCACATCGTCATCCGAGGACCGGACGACAAGGGTGATGATCTTGTCATCGCGTGGGACTACATCTCGCAAGGTCTGCGCGAATGTGCCCGCGATTTGGCGACGCTGGAACTCGGGCCGGAAAGCGCGGACAGCTTCCAGAAGAAGCTCGCCTTAGAAGTTGATGCAGAACGCTTCACGAGACTGGATCGGTCGATCCTTCGGGATGCTGAACATGGCATCCTCGCGGCATCCTCGCGATTACGTCGAAGACCAGTAAGGACAAGCGACAGCATGCGCTTCGAACGGGACGGCTTCGCAAGCTGGAAGCATGGGGCTGGCCGATGAGTTAAAACCCGGCGTCTGGAGGATCGCCGAACGCACCGAAACCACCCCGCGGGAACTCGGCGAGCGTGGCGATATCATCAAGACGATGCATCGGGTCTTGAAGGAGGCGGGCATCGATCGCGGTGTGGCGGACTATTCGGTCTTTGATGCCAGCAAGCCCGGCCCGAAGGTGACCGGCAAGATTGTCGCGATGGGCATGTCGAACAAATTGCAAGACCAGCATTATGTCGTTGTCGATGGTACGGATGGGAAGCTGCATTATGCCGAGATCGGAAGGCTCAGCCAGTTCGATCCACCGGCCAGAGATATGGTGGTGAGTTTGCGGGGTGCTGTTATGCAAGATCGCGCACAACAAAGACCAAATCCACAGGCCCGCCTGTTCATCGAATCCCAAGTCCCCTTCCGCGATTTGGCAGCGGCGGAAGGCGCGACCTAGCTGGATCGCAAGCTACTATCGACCCAGCCAGAAACATTCCGCGAGAAAGGCTTCGGCGCGGAAACAAACCAGGCGCTCAGGCAGCGTCAGCGATGGCTTGTTCAGGAAGGGCTAATGACCGAGCAGGATGGCCGCTTCATCGCCCGACATCGAATGCTGGACGAACTCACACGGCCGGAGGTTTCGGAGGCGGCGTCATCGTTGGCAAAGACGACTAGAATGGAACATGTCGCGGCATCGGAACTTGGACGATCTGGTGTTCAAATCAGCCGCTCCGTCCGCCTTGCGTCAGGTCGCTTCGCCGTCCTGCAAAAGGGTAAGCAATTCGCACTTGTCCCCTGGCAACAGGCAATGCGAATGCGGAAGAATGTGGGATTAGGGATGGAGGCTAGAAAGGGTGTATCGCGGTGAGCTCAGTTATTACTCTGAGCGGAAGAAATAGGGTCGGGAGGAGATCATCGGTTTTCTGCACCGACAACGGGTGAAGCAGACATCGATCCTTGCAGTCTCCGTTTTCACTAACGGCCCCAGACGGCCATTCGTCAGCAGCGCCGACTTCGCAAGTTCCAGGCGCCGGACCGTCCACTCGGGCGAGTAAGAAGCGGACCGACACCCTCTGCGAGCTGCAATTATCACCAAGGCCGCGCTACCTCTCTACTGACAGTTCTTTGCAAACCCGATACACTCGGAGGTGGGAAATCTAACTCACAGAAGGAGAGAGGTATTGAGAGCCTGTCGCGTCAAAGTCAGCCATTTTCGAGGCGTCAAAGACGCGACGATCATGCTTCCGCATCACGCTGTGCTTATCGGCGACAATAATACTGGCAAGACTACAATCCTTGAGTCGCTTGACCTTGCGCTAGGTCCAGACCGCCTAAACCGCACGCCGCCAATTGATGAACATGACTTCTATCAGGGTCGATATCTCGCCAAAGCAACGCCTGAAACGCCGACCACGGGTGAGGATGTCGCACCAAAGCAGGGTGACGGTGAAGCGATAGAAGGTGAGCCTGAGAATGCGGCGGACGATGAAGCGCTGCGCATTGAGATTGAAGTGACGGTAACGGACCTCTCTGAAGAGCAGAAGGCCCGCTTCGGCGACTATCTTGAATTCTGGGATTCAAACACCGATGCCTTCTACAACCAGCCCGACCCTGCTGGCGTCGATCCTACCCATGTCGCAGAGGCGCTTCGTGTCACCTTCCACGGTTGGTACGACCCCGAAGAAGATGACTTTGAGGGGCGAACATACTTTTCCCGAAGCCTTTCCGAAGGCGGTTCTCCTGTCCCCTTCAGCAAGAAAGACAAGCAGATATGCGGCTTCTTGTATCTGCGATCAATCAGAACGGGTTCACGGGCATTGAGCCTCGAACGGGGAAGCCTTCTCGATATCATTCTTCGGCTCAAGGAAGTGCGCCCGCAGATGTGGGAAGATATCTTGGGAACACTCGCTGAGTATTCGGTTGCCGCCGACCCGGCTCTCGGCATTTCAGGTGTTCTTGAGAGCATCAACAAAGCACTAAAGAAGTACGTCCCCAAGGAATGGGGCGTCGAGCCACATCTGAAGGTATCCAATCTGACCCGTGACCACCTCCGCAAGGTGATAACGGCGTTTATTGCCACCGGTGAAGGCAAACATGCTGCGCCTTATTTCAGACAGGGAACCGGCACCATCAACATGCTGGTTCTTGCCATGCTGTCCCAGATCGCAGCCGATAAGCAGAACGTCATCTTTGCGATGGAGGAACCGGAAACGGCCATCCCGCCCTATGCGCAGAAAAGGATTGTGCACGAAATCCGAAAACTGGCCTCGCAAGCCATCATCACTTCTCATTCGCCATATGTGCTTGAGGAATTCGCGACGGGGGAAACCGTTGTTCTCGGTCGTGACACGAATGGGGTTCTTTCTCGAAAGCCGATAGAGCTTCCAGATAATGTCAAGCTGAAGCGCTATCGGCAGGAATTCCGAACCCGCTTCTGCGAAGGGCTGCTGGCACGCCGGGTCCTGATTGCCGAAGGCCCTACGGAAGCCTCCGCCCTTCCAGTGGCGTGTCGAAGGCTCGCAGAAATCAATCCTTGTACATACAGTTCCCTTGAAGCCTTGGGCATTTGCGTTGTCGATGCGGATGGAGAGAAAAACATCCCGGGCATGGCAAAGCTGTATCGGGAACTCGGAAAACGCACTTTCGCTCTATGCGACCAACAGGACGCCGCGAACCAGGCCCTGATCGAAGCGGAAGTCGATATCCTGCTCATGCATGCCGAAAAGGACTTCGAAGATGTAGTGCTGAAAGGCACAACTGAAGATGCACTCAAGCACTTCGCCGTTCTTCTCGATTGGCCGGGTCACCTGACTGCAAAGTATCCGGACCCATCGGCTGTTGTTTTCAATGCCCTTGCCGATTATTTCTCGTGGTCTAAGGGGAATTGGGGCATCGCCGACTTCTTCGCGCAGTGCACAGAGGATGAAATCCCGGAGTGGGTGCGTAACGCCTGTGCTCAACTGAAAGCAGCCTGCGACCCAGCCCTGCCTTTGGATGAAGCGGCTGAACTCGTCGGCGAGAGCGATGCTGATCCGGGGGTGTCTTCGGATGGAGCTGACTGAAAAGCAAATTCAGGTCTTGGATGCTGATGGCCACCTCCTTGTTACTGGAGGGCCTGGATCCGGCAAGACAACCATTTCCATATTCAAGGCCGCTCAGGTTGCCGAGATCATCATCCGGCCAGGTCAAAAAGTGCTGTTTCTGAGCTTTGCCAGAGCGACAGTATCTCGGGTGGTGGAAGCCATCGAGTTTGAGCAAGAAATCCCCAAGGAAATCAAACGTCGGATAGACGTTGAGACCTACCATTCCTTCTTTTGGCGCATCCTCAAAGCGCACGGTTACCTCGCAGGGCTTCCGAGGGAACTTACGATTCTTACGCCTTCGGCCGAAGCGATTGCCCTTTCGGATATCCGCAATGGTCACGGATCCGACAACAAACTGACCGACCCTCAGAAACAGGCAAAGCGAGCGGCGGAGACGTCTGAGAGATACCGTCTGACCACTGACGAGGGCCGCGTCTGCTTTGACCTCTTCGCGCCATATGTCGGTGATCTGCTGCATGGGAGCGAGACACTGAGGCGGCTTATGGCCACCATGTATCCCGTTATCATCCTCGATGAATTTCAGGATACTAACTCAGAGCAATGGCGTGTGATTCAGGCGCTCGGAGCCTTCTGTCGCCTCATTGCACTTGCCGACCCAGAGCAACGCATTTTCGATTTCATTGGGGCCGATCCGGAACGACTGAATCATTACCGGGACGCCTTTAGCCCAAGCGAGATCGACTTCAGTACCGACAACCACCGGAGTGGCAGTACGGACATCGCCATATTCGCAAACGACATTCTGAAGGGGACTTTTTGCCAGAGTTCCTACACCGGTGTCGATTTCGAGCTTTTCGACCCATTCCCGGACCGGGCCATGACCAAGCTGGTTACGACCACCTATGCAGCCCGTAAACGTCTTGTTGCATCCGGCAAATCTGATTGGTCCTTGGCTGTCCTGGTGCCAACGAAGAAAATGACCCGTCTCGTTTCTGACAAATTCCGGGAACCGCCTGCCGGAATGCAGCCCATTGCTCATACCGCTGTCATTGAACTCGAAGCGGCTATTCTCGGATCAGAAATTATCGCGCATTTGATGCAGCCTGACATGGACGGTAGCCATTTCTCCGAATTCATTGATCTGGTCTGCAACTACTTTCAGGGGAAGGGCGGGGATCGCCCGACAAACGGCGCTCTTAAAGAGGCGGCAGCTGTCCGTAGTGCCTACGACAAGTGGCTTGCGGCACTTGCCGCTGGGAAGAAACCGCATGCCAAAAGTTTGATCCATACTCTTGCGTCGGTCTATGCCCAAGCGCAGACATTTCCCATGACCGGTGACCCGGACAAGGATTGGCGGGCTGTACGCGCCGCATTAGAAGCAGGCACCTGCTCGCGTCTCAAGGAGATCGGTCTGGAGATTCGCAACATTCGTCTACTGGAACGCGGAGGTCAGCTGCGTCAGGATCTCGCTCAAGACTGGCTGGATAACGGCTCCTATGCGAACGCCCATGCAATCGTTCAGCAGGCTTTTGTCCAAGAGCATTTCGCGACAGGAAGCAAACCCGAGACCGGTGTGATTGTTATGAACATGCACAAGGCCAAGGGAAAGCAATTCGACGAAGTCATCATCTTCGAAGGCTGGCCGCGCAGGAAAAAGGGAAAGATCGTCGCAAACCTCGACCGTATTGTGCGCAACAACGATCGTGCCGAAATCAACGACGGATCACGCCAGAATTTTAGGGTAAGCGTCACCAGAGGGCGGCAGCGTACGACGATTTTGACACCAAAAGGTGACCTGTGTGTGCTGCTGATTTCCGAGAAATAGGAGGAATCCCAACTTCCCGGCGCCCTAGGGCTTAGCAACCGCATTAAAGGTCCAAATCCTGCCCTTCTCGAGCGTTCGATTAGCTCTCCACGAACGACTCCTTTTTCGGGAACACGTAGCAAATTCAATGCGACCGGCATGAGGGCGTGAAGCGGATCTTCTATTGAACGACTCCAAGGCGCAGCAAGGTGCATGTTTGAGCCGACCGCGCCACCAAACAGGCATCAAAGCTTTGGCCTTCGATGCCTCACTTTGGAAAAATCTGCTTCCGTATTGCTTCCATGCACACCGTCAAGGTAAATTAGCAAAACATGAAAAAGTCATAAATATTTGTATTTATTGCGATATTTGGCGCGCCCGAGAGGATTCGAACCTCTGACCTCTGCCTCCGGAGGGCAGCACTCTATCCAGCTGAGCTACGGGCGCCTGATTCACGCTGCAGGGTATAGTTTACCCAAGGATGGGGGTGGGAGATACCGTCAATTCGATCAGCTCGACCTTCATCGACACCAGAAACGCATCAACTGCACTCACTCAACTAAGAATGTCCCGCTATCGACCTGACCGCTTCTTGGCTTCCCGGCGTCGGCGGTGCAACGTCGGTTCAGTGTAGCCATTGGCCGCTTGTCGGCCACCGAAAACGAGGTCGAGTGCAGCCTGGAATGCCGGGCCCTCAAAAGCAGGAGCCATGGGGATATAGTCGGGATCCTCGCTGTTCTGACGATCGACCACAAGTGCCATTTTCTCGAACACCGAAAGCACTTGTTCTCGAGTGCAGACACCATGATGCAGCCAATTGGCAATGTGTTGACTCGAGATCCTCAATGTGGCCCGATCCTCCATCAACTCGACATCATGGATATCCGGCACCTTTGAGCATCCCACCCCCTGATCAATCCAGCGAACCACATAACCCAGGATGCCTTGGGCATTGTTCTCCAATTCTCGCATGATTTCCCCATCGGACGGTTGTCGACCTCCCAGCAGGGGAATGGTCAGGATATCCTCAAGACTCTCGTTTCCCAACACCCTGAGTTCCTTCTGCCGCTGCTGCACATTCACTTGGTGATAGTGCATGGCGTGCAGGGTCGCCGCCACAGGAGAGGGAACCCAGGCGGTATTGGCGCCCGCCCGTGGATGGCCCACTTTCTGCTCCATCATGGCAGCCATGTTGTCCGGTGCGGCCCACATGCCCTTGCCGATCTGGGCATGCCCAGGCAACCCGCATTCCAGCCCGATATCCACATTCGAGTCTTCATAGGCCGACAGCCAAGGGGCGGACTTCATATCGTTTTTCATCAATACCGGACCGGCCTGCATGCAAGTATGAATTTCGTCACCGGTGCGATCCAGGAACCCGGTATTGATGAAAACCACCCGGTCTTTGGCCGCACGAATGCATGCTTTCAGGTTGACGGTAGTCCGCCGTTCTTCGTCCATAATGCCGATCTTGAGAGTATTTTTTTCAAGTCCGAGAATCTCTTCCACCCGCTCGAACAATTCCACAGCGGCAGCCACTTCGGAAGATCCGTGCATCTTCGGCTTGACAATATACACACTCCCACTACGGCTGTTACGGTATCGTCCATTACCCATCAGGTCATGTTTCGCCGATGCGACCGTCACCATGGCATCCAAGAAGGTTTCGGGAATTTCGTGGCCATCGCAGGTCACGGCGTCGGTATACATATGCGTGCCAACATGACGGATGAACATCAAGCTGCGGCCCGGCAATGTCAGCGGGGAACCGTCCGGAGCACGATACTGTCGATCTTCCTCAAGAACCCGTTGGATGACCTCCCCCCCTTTTTTTACCCCGGTGGTCAGGTCGCCTTTCATCAGGCCATGCCAATTTCGGTACACACGCACCTTGTCGGCCGCGTCTACCGCCGCCACGGAATCCTCACAATCCATGATGGTGGTAATGGCCGCTTCAAGCTGTATATCGTAGATACCCGCCAAGTCGCCACGGCCGATGTAGTAACCTTCGCCAATGAGGATCTCGATATGCAGATTGTTGTGCCGGAAAAGAATGGCTTCCGGTGATTCCGGCTCGCCACGAATACCGGCAAAACATTCCCGGGCGCCCAGACCGGTTTCCGTGCCATCGCCCATCACAGCCACCAGTTTGCCCGAACGTACCTTATATTGAGTCACATAGCTGTGGCTTCCCACTGCCAGAGGGACCGCAGCATCCAGAAATCGACGCGCATATTCGATGACCCTGACCCCCCGCACGGGATTGTATTTTGCCGTGCGCTTGCAACCGTGTACCTCAAGAATTACATCCGTACCATACAGTGCATCATAAAGGCTGTTCCAGCGCGCATTGGCAGCGTTGAGAGCATAGCGGGCGTTGTCAACAGGCACCACCAACTGCGGCCCGGCAATGGTCGTGACTTCCTCGTCGACATGGCAGGTGGTGACCATGAAATCGTCCCCTTCTGGCTCCAGATAGCCGATTTCTGCCAGGTACTGTCTATAGGCTTCCAACTGACCATCCCAAGGGTGGTTTGTATGCCAAGTATCCAGCGCAGCCTGGAGCCTATCCCGCTGATTCAACAACTCGCGATTTTTCGGCCCCAAGTTCTTCACAAGGGTCTCCAGCCCATTCCAGAACCGATTCGCTTCCACACCGGTTCCCGGGAGTATTTCATTGACCACATAGTCATGAAGATTCCTGTCAATATGAAGGGCGTTGATTTGGATTCGGTCTGACATGGTTATCGGAGTGATCGACAATTCAAAATGGAGCGAATTATAGGCTATCAAGCCACCGGATGATGGATCTCATGCACTGGAGTCATCCAGTGGGTAGTGAACCCGCACACCCATCTATCACCCACCCATTGATTCGGGGTTAGGCGCGATTTTCGGCGAAATGGGTAGGACCAGACACTCTCGCGGCCGTCCCTGCGGCCTTGAACTCTCACAAGTGACGTCCATCGAGACGGAACACTCGAATCACCGATTGACCGGAGTGTTGAACTGAATGAGGAAAAGGTTCATTCCAATTGGGTTATAGTATAGTCCTAGGACTGTAGACCGCATCAGGTGCTGCAGCCGATGCCTTGGGTTTTCCATGGCTATACCGTTATCTTGCTTGAGGATCCAAATTGCATTATGTGTGATATCAAGGGTTGTGGCAATCACCAAAAAATGCCACGGATCCCGGTTTCAGACACCGACCGTCGTCTTTTTCTCAAAGGTCTGGCCTCCCTACCTCTGGCGACGGTACTGGCATATCCCGACCTCAGTCAGGCAGCCGCAGGTCGTATCGACACCATCCACATAAGCACCCAAGCGGGCCGAACCGTCTCTGCCGCCCTCGCCATACCAGATGCTGCCCATGCACCGGCTGTACTCCTGATTCATGAATGGTGGGGGCTGAATGACCAGATCAGGTCTGTCGCTGCCGAGTTGGCCAATCTCGGCTTTGTCGCCTTGGCGGTGGATCTGTATGACGGAAACATGGCTACTAACCCAGATCGCGCACGAGCACTGATGCAAGCGGTGAAGGGGACGGAGGCCACCGACACGTTGGTCAGCTGGATTGATTTTTTGAAAGACCATGCGGCCACTAACGGCAAGGTGGGCACCGTCGGCTGGTGCTTTGGTGGCGGATGGTCACTCAATGCTTCATTGGCCGCGCCTGTGGATGCGACCGTGGTTTACTACGGCAATGTCGAGAAAAGCACCGTCGACCTGACGTCGTTGCAAAGCCCTGTCCTTGGTCACTTTGCCACCCGGGACAACTGGATCAATCAATCCATGGTCAACCAATTCGAGGCAGCCATGCAAGCCGCTGGAAAAACCGATCTGACCATACATTGGTATGATGCGGACCATGCATTCGCCAACCCCACCAGTGCTCGTTATGATGCTGATGACGCCGCACTTTCCTGGAATCGGACCATATCTTTTTTCCGAACCCACCTGATGGGCTGAAACGCTTTACGACCCCTGCCACAGCCTCATCACGACGAAGGACAGTCCATCCTGACACGGCTTTGTTCGGGTGGTGCCTTGGCTCGAGAATCGAGAATACAGTGATTCCTGATACCGTTGATCAGCACCTCATTAGTTCAGATGTCATCCGGTGACCCCCTGTCGACCGTATCCGAAACGGTACGAATCTGAAACCGCCCGACGAACATTCATCACCCCAGCCCAAAGACCACAGTGGGACTCGGTGAGCCGCCCCGCTGCATCCGGAATGAATAAGTCGCTATCGGCATTAAGGACCGAAAGACAACAAACGTAGCGCGGACGGTTCATCAGGTATCGCCATCGCTGGAACCGTCTGACCCAAAGCGCCTGACCTCGGCCGTCAATGCAAACCATCCACTGACACCATGAACACAATCGCCAGCATCGTCCTGAACGGTCCCAACACCGTACGGTGTTGCTCCCCCTTGAGTCGGGAGCACCTGGATATCAGCTATGCAAGACCGACTCGGAAAACGGACCAGAATGATCCCTTCTCCATGCAGGGAGGTTGATGAATGTATACTGCTACACTGTCACGGACAATTTGTCTCGTGAAAAAAAATCGATCGTCCACCGGGTCAGCGAAGGTCGCGACGTAGCGGCCAAGGCTTTCACGATCAGACAATAATTAATAATTTAGGGGTTTATATACAAGACGATCCTAAAAAATAGTCAGTGTCTGGGATTGGTTGAATAGCCATGGAAATGTGCTCCCTGCGCTACAGCCTGTCTTAAATTAATAAGTGAATTTATATTGGCAGCTCACTTTCCTTGCAAGCAAGAAAATGTGCAATCTGTCGTTTATAGTCCTGCCTACCTCTCTCATAGGCGCAGTATGCACATTTATGTCTGCCCGGACCCGATTGGTTTTCAGGCAAATGTTCCAGTATATGATTTACATTTGGGTCGGTTTCAGAACATTGTCCTCTATGTAGCTTGCAGTCATCCACCATTACAACCTCCCCTGGCTGTAAAACCTATGAATCTCTCCTTGATCCATGACGTGGATCAGCTTGTTCTTACCGGCCTGCCCAGCAAGCCATTGCTTTGCACCCTGGGTATACCCGCCGCCGTCCAGCACAATGATGGTGCTGAACTCGTTCATCTGAATTGACAAGACTTCAAACGGATATTTCTCCTCGACGCTTCCGTGCGAGGCTTGCCACTTGCACTGGATGACAAGGGAATCCGGCCATCGATGGGGGTGGTAGAGGATGAAGTCAACGCGACGAGTCTTGCCGTAGATATCGCGCCCTATATGGCATTGCTCGGCGAATATGGGTTGCCGCAAGCCCCGAAGGGCAAAGAAGCGATCCGACGTGACCTTCTGGTATTCCTCGTCCAGCAGGTCAATGACGAACTTCTCAAGTATCCGGCCCCGCCGATTGGCACGGGCACCCCTAACCATAACTGGTTATGATCAGCTCAGCGGCGGACCCTCTCCCGGAAGCACTGGGGTTGATCAGGCGTGGGGCTTCGACTTCATGCAGGATGTATTTCCTGCCCTGCCCCCCCCCCCCGATACATTCGCCTTATAAGTGAAGTGTCGGCGTTACTTATCATCACGTCGGCACCTTTTTCTACCCAAGAATCACTTGCCATTCGGAGACGCTGCTGGTCATCCTCGGAGAATCCGCCCGCCTGGTAGCCTGTGAAACAGCCGTCATAGGGAGGATCGCAGTAGATGAAATCATCGCTCCCCGGCTTGACGACCTTTTCAAAGTCACCCACGCGGAGCGTGGCTTTTGCCAGTACCTTGCTGGCAGCTCTCAATCTGTCCTCATTGCAGATATCAGGATTCTTGTATCGTCCCTTGGGAACATTGAATTTGCCCTGTTTGTTGACACGATACAGGCCGTTGAAACAGGTCTTGTTCAGATACAGAAATCGCGCGGCAATCTCCAACGTGGCATCGGGGGACTGCGCTCTGACGTGATTGTAGTACCCATCATCCTTGAGATGTTTTTTCTTGTGCTCCTTAAGTACGTCTATCAAGTCATCTACCTGCGACTTGACCGCCTGATAGGCAAGGATCAACTCCTCGTTTGCATCGGACAGGATAGCCCGATCTATCCTGTTCGCCATGGTGAAGAACACTGCGCCGCCGCCTACAAACGGCTCCCAATATGTGCCGATCCTGTCGGGGAAGTACTTGGCGATATCGGGAATCAGGGAACGCTTCCCGCCAGCCCATTTGACGAACGGAGACGCTGGTGCCTTCTCAACATACGGCCTTTTGGTGTGCTTCAGGACACGCTCGAATTGTGCGTTGAAGAGAAGTACATTGCTCATGCCACCAACTCCTTATGAGGCAGTTTCACGAGTAACCCACACTTAATCAGGTGGGTTACTCGGTCCTTGCTTTCCAGTTCCCGATTGTTCAGGCGAAAGACGCAAGAATCAATATAACGCTGTGTGTGCTTCCGGCTCCAATGACGATGAATCCCTAGGTAGACACGCTTAACCAGCGCCCACACGCTTTCGATGCTATTGGTATGTGTGCCGTACCGTACATGCTTCCCTGTGCTGTGATTGACTCGGGAAAGCCCATAAAACGTATCCAGTGAGCAATAGGCCCGGTACTCATCCTCATTGACGTTTGAACCGAGAGCAATGTTCTTGATCATGTGCGGGGTGATCTCCTTGGAAGTGGCTGAATCAACCCGAAAAGCCTTGGTCTTTCCTCCCCGTTCCTTCATGCCGAAAACGACTGTCTTTGTCTTGGTGCTACGTCCCTGAGTTCCAGCAACCCGCTTTGAAGCGTGCTTGTTCTTCTCCTTGCCTCCGATGTGGGTTTCATCGGCCTCTACAATAACACCCATCATGCCGTCTTGGTCTTGGCCGGCAGCGTGGCGAATACGCTGAAGCATATGCCAAGCCGTCTTTTGAGTCACTCCAATCATTTTCCCAAGCTGTACGCTGGAAATCCCTTTGCTGTGGCAAGTGTCAATCCAGATCGCGGCAAACCACTTGGGCAGCATTTTGATTGGGCTGTCGGAAAAAATGGTGCCAGTAATGATGCGGAAAGTGTGCTTGCAGTCGCCACACTTGTGACGACGACCATCCTTGAAATGGAAAATCCTGTCGCCGCCGCAGTGCGGGCAATAGGCCCCTTCACTCCACCGGGCTTCCTGCAAGTGCTCCAAACAGGCCTCCACCGTCCCGAAGCGCGTGGTGAATTCAAGTAGAGTTTTCATGGCACATGCCGACAAATATACTGCTATGGTAACATAAATTATAGGTTCATCAAGTATATAATTCCCATAATTTATCCTGAATCATAGTGGAGTATGCACATACCCACCACTTGATCGCAGTTGCCCCGCGTCAACGACATTCCTAATATGGATGATGGCTTGATGATTTTTCTTCCAACACTCCCTTGCCGTTAGGTTTCCCACAGCCTACGGACCCACCTGATGTTGAGGAATATTCGGGGGTAATCACAACACAATGACGTGTCAATCATGTGGAATCTCCGAAGCCGATTCGCCCTCCGGACCGTTTTCTGTAACCGGCATTGAAAGCGACACCCCCTGCCCCCATAGCATGTGCGATGGACCAAGAACCCTATATCAACTCCAGTACCGCCACATTCCTGGAGGATGCTGTGGAAGCATCCCACAGACAACTCGTCATGGTGGATTTCTGGGCGGCATGGTGCGGGCCTTGCCAGTCACTGGCCCCGGTGCTGGAAAAACTGGCATTGGCCTATCAGGGGAGCGTCAAACTGGTCAAGGTGGACACGGACAGGGAACAGGCTCTGGCCGCTCAGTTCGGTATCCGCAGCCTGCCCACCGTACTGTTCTTGAAAGATGGCAAGGTCGTGGACCAGTTCATGGGGGCCCTTCCCGAATCGAATATTCGACAAAGGATCAATCAGTATGTGACCAGTTCCATCGAGAAATCCATGACGGAAGCCAGGGACCTCTATGAGAGCGGGCAGCCAGACGCTGCCAAGGCCATTCTGAACCGGCTGTGGCAATCTCAACCGGACGATGACGCACCCAAACTACAACTGCTGGCCTGGCTGACTGCCGAGGGAAATCTTGAGGAAGCCGACCGGGTCGCCCAGTCGGTATCAGAGGAGGGTCAGCAGAGTCCTGAGTATAAGTCATTACAGACGACCCTGGAATTTCGACAGGAGTCCAATCCTGCTGATCGGACTGGACTGGAAGCCTCGCTGACCGGTGAACCAGAAAACCTGGAATTGCGGTATCGTCTTGCCAAACTCCTTATTGCCGAACGACAATATGCCGCCGCCATGGACCATCTGCTGGAAATCATTCGACGCGATCGATCATTCATGGATGATGGTGCCCGCAAAACCATGCTGAAGGTCTTTGACATACTCGGCAACAAGGGAGACCTAGTTTCCGAATATCGCACACGACTGTCTCGAATGATCTTCTGAACTCAATCAGGAGCTCTGCGAACACGAAAGGGAGACCGACCAATGCGACTGTCAGGGCCACCGTGGAAGGGCCACATCATGGTTTCCGGTCCCCGAAGTATGATCGTTGGCGTTCGTTCGATGTTCGGCGGCTGGCCGGTTCCAGTGTCTTGTCGATCCGATTCGAAACGACGGTTGATGATCGGCATTGGGTCGAAATGCAGCCATGGCTGGGTTACACATCCATTCAATGGGGCTCTGCATTCGCCGGATTGGATGCCATGTTAAATGCGCTGTCCCTGGCGGATATCATTGGGCTTGCGCTGTTTATCGTCGCTTGGCTCGCACTGGAAATCGTCATGGAATACACGCCTCTCAAAGCCCGCTCACTGAGTGGCCTCATGTCGGAACAACGCAGAAGCTGGACGCAAGTGCTGGCCGAGCGTCCGTTCCGGATGGTGGATACTCAGATCATCAGCGGGCTGCAACAGGGCGCAGCGTTTTTCACCTCGACCACCATCATCGCCATTGGTGGCTGTTTCGCACTGCTGGGTTCAACCGATACGGTGCTTGAGATTTATCAAGATCTACCGATGCCAGTCGAGTTCAGTCGCACCAAATGGGAAGTCAAGGTCCTTTGCCTGACGCTCCTTCTGTCCTACACGTTCTTCAAGTTCGGCTGGGCCTATCGGCTGTTCAACTACTGTGGAATTCTGATCGGCGCGGTTCCCGAATACAGTGAAGAGAATGCTGCGAAATGTCATCTGGCGGCAAAAAAACTGGCCAACCTCAATATCATTGCTGGCCGACACTTCAACGCTGGCATGCGCAGCTTGTTCTTCGCGCTTGGATTCCTTGGCTGGTTTGTCGGACCCATCATGTTCATGCTGACGACAGCCTTCGTTATCTCGATTCTCTTGAGACGGCAATTCTTCTCCCACGCAAGGCGTGTCCTACTGGCGCAGTGCCCCGAATCTGGACAAGGTCCATTGGCTCCTTAATCGGCCACCGAAGGCATATTCCCGGCAGTCAGAAATTTACCGGAACATGAGGGTTCCGCTATATTCCCCACCACCGATCATCACGCATTAGACGGATGCGGGGAAAAACGCACGTCGAAAACTCAGTGGACACAGTGCACCACCGACCGAGGCGACGATATGCAAAGACAGACCACCAAGTGGAACAGGTCGACGTCCATAGCGGCCCGAGAGTAGACTGGCCACCAGATGAAGGATCCCAGTGGACGCCATATCGCCGGAAATGGCAAGACTGATGTTTGATTAGTCCACCTCCAGGCCTTGCACCCTTCTTCGCCGGAGAAGGCAGAAATCGATTCAGTGTTCCAATGGCACCGCCGATAGAATGGCCCAAGGACAACCTGGAGCTGGACCACTGCCCCCTGATCATGCCATCAATCGCCGAACCGAATCCACGTCACCAGGCCGGGGGCAGTCTCTCCCTGCCGTTGAGCTATTGCCCACGCCTACCCTGTCGGCTTGACAGCCCGAGGATTGGCGGGGTTTTCCCTCTGTAGGCGCCTGACCGGCGGGTCAACTGCCATCAATTACCTGAACCCCTGATCCTTGGGTCATCGGACGGATACACTCCCGTCCACCGCCAACGACGGGCATGCCAGATCACGGCCCGGTCTGCATGGCCGGTAAAAAACGGAACTTCACACATCAGCCCATGCTGAGCGAACAACTCCACTGGGCCACCCTGACAACCATTTTGGCGATGGTACCCGGGATATCCCTTCTCATCCAGAGGCCTTCTCTTCCCAAGGGGAGTACTTCGATATCCGGAATCGTATTCATGCCAGTGATATCTCGAAGGGGCCTGATATCGCTTGAAAGACCAGAGCGCCCGGTTGTGCTCAAGCGGCCATCGCATGGATTCTTTTCGATACAATCCCCCGAGGAAAAAACCTCAGCCGTAAGCCTTGGTGCTCCCGGTCCCTGTCGTTTGACGGGCTGCCGGCACTGGCAGAGTCTGCCAGAGACCGCCCACAGGAAGTCGCCATCTCCCCATCGCGTGTCGGGAGATGGCAACCTGTGTGACTTACCTAGTCGGATTGATCCTACGTAACAACATTAGTGGCATGGAGACCCTTGGGTCCTTCTTCCACATCAAAGGTCACTTTTTGTCCTTCCTTGAGAGTCTTGAAACCGGTTCCCTGGATAGCGCGATAATGGACGAAAACATCCTTACCGCCAGCGTCCTGGGAGATAAATCCATAGCCCTTGGATTCATTGAACCATTTGATAGTACCTGTAGCCATAAAATTAAACCTGATATATAAAGATTGGGTCAAAACACCGCAGTCAATGGAAACGGAAAGCTAGGGAGTCACACAGCGGGAACGGCCGAAGGTATCTGAATCATTGATTGCGGCGGATGGGAGTATAATGCAGAATCGTTACAGAAAATTAATTATTTTGGTATTTTCATATGATTTGTCATATATACCGCATTGGCTGATCATCAACTAATTTCCTTCGAATCCATCACCGTCTACACCCATTCGTCCATAAGTCGAGCGTGATCCCATGACAGAACCCGCATCCTACACATTTGAGGCCAACCCGGAATTGGCTTTCACCCTCCCCGCTTTCACCTACTGGGACACCAACTGGTTTGAGCAGGAAAAACGACGCATCTTTCGCCGCAGTTGGCGCTGCATCGGTCACATATCCGAAATTCCATCCGCAGGTGATTATCTGACACACCAGTTGGTGGATCAACCGATGATGATCCTTCGCACCCAAACCGGGGAAATACGGGGCTTTCACAATGCCTGCAAGCACCGAGGGCATCTACTTGCCAAAGATGAACGAGGGAATCTGGGAACCGGTCTCATCACATGCCCCTACCACGCCTGGGCCTACGACATGGATGGACAGTTGCGCGCCGCTCCCCATTGCGAACATATCCGGGGGTTTTCCAAATCCGACATCCGACTGGAGCCGGTGCAGGTTGAAGTGATCGCCGGGTTCGTTTTCCTCAACCTGAACCCCGATGCACTCCCCCTGTCCCAGGACATCACGCCCGCGATCAACCGAATGGAAAGGCTGTGTGGAGACCTGAGCGGATACCACCGAGCAGCCTCCGTCACGTTCTCCATTGCAGGGAACTGGAAAAACGTCGGTGACAACCTGCTGGAGTGTTACCATTGCCACCCGGCGCATAAGGCTTTCGTGGACTTGGTGGACATGGACACCTATCGGGTCGAGACGGACCAAATGTGGTCCTGGCAGGGAGGGGTCTGTCGACCTCAAAACCTGGCATACCCCATCCCCGACCACCTGGATGATGCCGAACGGGAGTTTGTGGCCTTGTATATCTGGCCTGACATGGCCTTCCTCCGATTTGCCGGGTGCGACGCCGTGGCCACTTTCGTGTTTGAGGCCATGGCCCCCGAAACCACCCGACAGGTTTTTACGGTCTACACACCGGATGGTGAAATGGACTCGACCACCAAGGAGATCTACCGATATTTTCGCGAAGTGCTCGGACCGGAAGATGTCGACTTGGTGGAATGCGTTCAGAAAGGTCTTCATTCGGTCTCTTATGACCGAGGACGGTTCTTTGTCGACCCGGACCGCAGTTGGTTCTCGGAACATGCCGTTCACCACTTCCATTCCTTGGTGGACCGGCATATGCGGGGACCCGCCGAATACGCCTAACAGAAATGGGGCTTCCCCGTCTCACCTGACTCGGGACAAGACTTGAGACATTCTTTACCCGGCGGACGATGGCCGGGACTGTTCACCGGCTTGAATGGGAAGTAAAATACCCTGATGGTCAAGGTGCCACAGGGCCTCGAACCCCAGGGGAAGTTCCATGACTCCGTCCATGAATAAACGACTATGAAACGAATTGCTCGAATCGGACTCACGGCGGCCTTGATCAGTCTGGCGGCCCCACCAGCGTTTTCCGAAGGCGACCCGAATGCCGGGCGACGCAAGGCAGAAACCTGTTTGGGCTGTCACGCCTCGCCCACAGCGCAAAATGTCTACCCGACCTATCACATCCCCAAGGTGGGGGGACAACATGCGGCTTACATTGTATCGGCCCTCAAGGACTACCGGGAAGGGGTCCGGCCCCATCCGACCATGCAGGCCAACGCATGGGGGCTGTCGGACCAGGACATTGAAGATATCGCTGCATTCTTTGCCGCATCAAACTAGGAGTGCTGCCATGAAGCCATTGACCTACCCCGTCACCCCGCTGCTGGCCAGCGTATTGATGTGCCTGGTGCTGCCCAGCCTTGCAGCCGCTGGTGACCCAGTCGCTGGCAAGGCAAAGGCGGATACTGTCTGTATCGCTTGCCACGGCCCGGACGGGAATAGTCCCCTACCGGAAAACCCCATACTGGCAGGACAATATGCAGATTATCTGGAACTGGTATTACGCGAATACCGATCCGGCATCCGCCCCAATCCCATCATGCAGGGGATGGCCGCTACCCTGACTGATGAAGACATTGCCAATCTTGCCGCCTGGTATGCTTCCCAGACCGGTCTGACGGTGCTTTCCAAGGATCCCATCCGCTAATGCTGATCCGGGTTTTCGGGCCTTTTGGCAGTCTGACCCGGCATAGGTCGACTTCCTGCCAAAGATAACCAGCGCTATTTTTTCCAGCCAGCAGCCATCAGACCGTGACGAGTTTCCCGGATGGCCGCCATCTTTGCACCAACGCACCGCTGCGCATACCTTGTCCGGGACGCCTTGGCCAAATCGAAGTCACGAGACCACGGACGATCGTAGTGAGATAGCTGACCACCATCGCCCGAAAGCGGGAAAGAACACGGCGCATCCTGACGCCTGCCCGAAACAGATCCGTCGTCAATCGGCTCCAGACGCCACACGGCGGCGTTGGGCTCATCCAGCAGCAGGTAGATCAACCCATCCGGTCCCGTTCGGACATCGCGTATCCGATGGTCGAAATCCGTGATGAGACGTTCTTCATGGACCACCCGGTCTCCATCCATTTCCAGTCGCACCAATAGTCGGGCACGCAGTGCGCCGACAAACAAGTTACTGTCCCACCGAGGAAACCGGTCGCCACGATACACCGTCAATCCCGACGGGGCGATGGACGGCACCCAGTAGGTAGCGGGTTGCTTCATACCTGGACGCATCGTCTCTGCAGTGATCTGGGTGCCGCTATAGTTTCGACCGTAGGTAATCGTTGGCCATCCATAGTTTCGCCCCCCCTTGATCCGATTGACCTCATCTCCACCCCGTGGTCCATGCTCATGCGACCACAGCCGTCCCGTGTCGGGATCAATCGACAAGCCCTGCGGGTTGCGGTGACCGTATGACCATATTTCCGGCAGTGCCCCCGGCCAACCGACAAAGGGATTGTCTAATGGAACGGTGCCGTCCAGATTCAGCCTGAGAATCGTTCCGGCATGGTTGGACAAATCCTGGGCGTTGGGCCGATGGCCACGGTCTCCGATCGTGACGAATAGCTTGCTGTCTCGAGAAATGCTCAATCGCGAACCAAAGTGGCGGCCCGAGTCGCTGGCCGCCTGAGCGACGAAAATCATTCTGAACCCATGCAGTCGATTATCTTTCAGTTGTGCCGTGCTGACGGCCGTCGTCTTGCCACCTTCCACATCCCAGATGTGGCTCAAATAGAGTCGCCGGTTGATGGCGAAGTCCGGGTCGAGCACGACATCCATCAACCCCCCCTGGCCGTGGGTTGTCATCTGTGGCAGTCCAGGCAGTGGACGTGACACGGATGCTCCAGGCTGCAAGAGGCGAAGATGACCGCCCCGTTCGGTGATCAGCATCCTGCCGTCGGGGAGAAACGACATCCCCCATGCCCGATCAAACGGCCCGCCGACCGGAACGAGACGAAAAGAATGCTTTTCTGAATGGTACTCTCGTGGCTCGACAGTCGCTGAGTGACCTCCCGCATGCGACCACAGCAGGAGCAGAGTGGCCATCGTGCATCCCCATAGCGAACAACCGCGATGATCTTTGTCAGACATGATGGGAACCTCAACGGCAAATCTCGCGTCAATGGGACATGTTATCATACTCCCTTAGCCGCCCGACGGGCCCACAACCAACGAATATCCGCTCCATCCGAACCGGAGGGTGGGCCGAATGAATCCTTGTCAGTCAGATGCGGCCAATGCACTGAGATGGCCTCCCGCCACCCGCAAGGAACAGGCCAAGAAATGCTGGTTTGACGTGGACTCTAACGGGTTCATCATTCATTCGTCCGTCCGACATAAGCGATTCTCTCGGAGCCTTTGACCAATGGTTGGGACGACCTTACAGACGGGGCTTTCGCGAGTGAAGCGGAGGATGGGTGGCGGATCAATGGATGCCGCAAGAACAGCCCACCGTGCCGGGTGAAAGGATGGTTCACTTGGCTCCCGGAGCCAAAAGGAGGGGATGGCGACGGACAATGAGGTCATCTGGTAGCTGATCAAGGCAGGTCAAGGCTGACAACTGTCCCCATCCCGACTGATGTCCACACCCCAGATATTCTGACGTCAGGGTGCGTCTGAACGAGAAGGAGGGGACCGCTCAAGGACCCTCCCCAACCCTTTTGAAATCCCCGAAAATCCGCGCAGCGAGCCTGCCTTTTATGTGGTGGCTTTGGGTATAATCCGATGGTTATCCGGGATATATCTCATTCGCCCCACAGTCCGACTCGCCCGGCACCGGACTCAATGCGAATCAACGGAGGAAAATGCCTTGTTAGCCAACTACTTGCCGATCCTGCTTTTTATCGTGGTCGGATTGGTTGTCGGTGGTGTCGCGATTTCAGCAGGCCTGGTTCTCGGTTCCAGCAAGCCCGAGGAAGCGAAACTGTCTCCCTACGAATGTGGTTTCGAAGCCTTCGAAGACTCACGGATGAAATTCGATGTCCGCTATTATCTGGTTGCCATCCTGTTCATCATTTTCGACTTGGAAATCGCCTTTCTATTTCCCTGGGCCATCGTACTGGATGAAATCGGAATGTTCGGTTTCTGGGCCATGATGCTGTTTTTGGCCATTCTGGTGGTGGGATTTGTCTACGAGTGGAAGAAAGGGGCGCTGGAATGGGATTGAGCGGCCCCCCCATTCCGGCGATGACCTCGGTTCGACAATCGTTCGAGCAGACGCCGCTGGCTGAGACCACCCTGACTGACTGGATGGGCAACTAACATGGCTCTCCAAGGGTTTTCCGAACAGGGGTTCGCGACGGCGAAGCTGGATGAATTGGTCAATTGGGCCCGGACCGGCTCAATGTGGCCGATGACCTTCGGGCTGGCTTGCTGCGCCGTCGAAATGATGCAGGCCGGCGCCGCCCGCTACGACCTGGACCGCTTCGGCATGCTGTTCCGACCCAGTCCCCGTCAGTCCGATGTCATGATCGTGGCTGGCACCTTGACCAACAAGATGGCGCCAGCGCTGCGCAAGGTCTATGACCAGATGACCGAGCCCAAATGGGTGATTTCCATGGGTTCGTGTGCGAATGGCGGGGGCTACTACCATTATTCCTATTCCGTGGTGCGCGGCTGCGACCGGATCGTTCCGGTGGATGTCTATGTGCCTGGCTGCCCCCCCACGGCTGAAGCGCTGATCTATGGCATCCTGCAATTGCAGAAGAAGATCCGCACCACGACCCCCATCTCACGTCGCCGGGAATTCCTGTCGGCCAAACGTCATCTGGAAGGACAACCGGACTGATCATGGAAGCCCCCGCTCTGCAATCGCTGGCCGACTCGACCGCCGCCCTGCTTGGCGATGCCGTCGTGTCGTCGAGCATCGCCCTGGGGCAGTTGACGCTGGAAATCGATCGCCGCCAGATCGTGAAAACCGGCTACCGGTTGCGTGATGAGGCCGGATTCGAACAGCTGACTGACCTGTGCGGAATGGATTACAGTGTCTATGGGGCCGATGGCGGGACACCCTGGAGCGGGCAGCGCTACGCGGTGGTCTATCATCTATTGTCCTATGCGCACAACACCCGACTGCGACTCAGGGTCCAGTGCCCGGAAGAAGATCCCAGCCTTGATTCCGTGATTGATGTCTGGCCCGGGGCGAACTGGTTCGAACGCGAGGCATTCGACCTCTTCGGCATCATCTTTCACGGCCATCCGGATCTTCGGCGCATCTTGACCGATTACGGCTTCATCGGTCATCCATTTCGCAAGGACTTTCCCTTGTCCGGACAGGTGGAGATGCGCTATGACGAGGAACAAGGGCGGGTCATCTACCAGCCGGTGACCATTGAACCGAGAATCCTGGTCCCGAGGTCGGTCCGTGAGGATACCATCGGCCGCCGGGAGGCCACGCAAAGCCCGATGGAGAATGCCTGATGGCCGAAATCAGGAACTACACCATGAATTTTGGCCCCCAACACCCCGCCGCCCATGGGGTGTTGCGGGTCATCATGGAAATGGATGGCGAGGTGATCGAACGCTGTGACCCGCATATCGGCCTGCTGCACCGCGGGACGGAAAAGCTGGCCGAATCCAAGCCCTATAATCAAAGTATCGGCTACATGGACCGACTCGACTACGTGTCGATGATGTGCAACGAGCACGCCTATGTTCTCGCCATTGAGTCGCTGCTCGGCATCATGCCTCCGCTCCGAGCGCAATATATCCGAGTGCTATTTGACGAAATCACCCGCATTCTGAACCATTGTATGTGGCTGGGGGCCCATGCCCTGGACATCGGTGCCATGACCGTGTTCCTGTACGCTTTCCGGGAACGAGAAGATCTCATGGATTGTTATGAGGCGGTCAGCGGGGCCCGGATGCACGCCACCTATTTTCGCCCGGGCGGAGTCTATCGGGACCTGCCCGACCAGATGCCACAGTATGCCCCGAGTGAACGCCTGGATGCCCAGGAAATCCAACAACGCAATGCCAACCGGGAAGGCTCATTGCTGGATTTCATCGAGTCCTTCGCCGAACGATTCCCAGCGTGTGTGGATGAATACGAAACCCTGCTGTCGGACAACCGGATCTGGAAACAACGCACCGTGGATATCGGCATCATCGACCCGGAGCGGGCCAAGGCCCTGGGGTTTACCGGCCCCATGCTGAGAGGGTCCGGTGTGGAATGGGACCTACGCAAGACCCAACCATACGAAGTGTATGACCGTCTGGACTTCGACATCCCGGTCGGCACGAACGGAGACAGCTACGACCGCTATCTCGTCCGCGTGGAAGAGATGCGGCAAGCCAACCGCATCATTCGCCAGTGCATTGACTGGCTCAGGAAAAACCCCGGGCCGGTGATGATTGACGACCACAAGCTGGCACCCCCCTCCCGGGAATCCATGAAGGGCGACATGGAATCCCTGATCCACCACTTCAAGCTGTTCACGGAAGGATATTGCGTGCCGGCCGGGGAAACCTATGCGGCCATCGAACATCCCAAGGGCGAGTTCGGCATCTATCTGGTATCCGATGGGGCCAACAAACCTTTCCGGGTCAAGATCCGCGCCCCCGGATTCCCCCATCTAGCCGCCCTGAACGAAATGTCCCGGGGGCATATGCTCGCCGATATGGTGGCGATCATCGGCACCCAAGACATTGTATTTGGTGAAATCGATCGCTGATGAGTGAACCCTTCGAAAACGATCGGGACCCGCCACTGATCAGTCAGGCCGCCCGGGACGAAATCGAGATGGAATGTGCCAAGTACCCCCCGGACCGACGCCAGTCGGCCTTGCTCGCGGCACTGCGGATTGCGCAAGATGAAAACCGCTGGCTTTCGAATGACTTGATTGAGCACATCGCCAGCGTGATTGGCGTCCCATCAGTCCGTGCCTACGAGGTGGCCACGTTCTATTCCATGTACCAGTTGAAACCTGTGGGCCGGAATGTGATTCGCCTGTGTACCAATATCGCCTGCATGCTGCGCGGTTGTGACGAAATACAGCAGCATATCGAACAAAAGCTGGGCATCCGGATGGGCGAGACCTCGGAAGACGACCGATTCACCCTGCAGGCCGTGGAATGCCTCTGTGCCTGTGCCGGTGCCCCGATGATGCAGATCAACAAGGACTATCACGAGAACCTGACCCCGACACGAGTCGACGACATCCTGGAAAGGTATTGAGCATGTCCCTGTTCGAATACAACACCATGAAGGTCCGGGGCAGCGTTTGCTACCCCCCGGAACAGGTGGAGACCCCCTGGACCCTGGCTGCCTACCGAAGCTGGGGGGGATACCATGCGCTGGAACGGGTGCTCAAGGAGCAGACGGATCCCGCCGCGATCATCGACTGCCTCAAGACATCCAATCTGCGGGGGCGTGGGGGCGCGGGGTTCCCACCCGGGATCAAGTGGACTTTCATGCCCCGCAGTGCGCCCGGACAAAAGTACATCCTGTGCAATTCGGACGAGGGCGAACCAGGCACCTGCAAGGACCGGGACATTCTTCGCTACAACCCTCATGCCCTCATTGAAGGCATGGCGATCGCGGGTTATGTCATGGGGGCCAGTATCGGATACAACTTCATTCGCGGTGAATTCTGGGAACCCTATCTGCAGACCGAATCGGCCCTTCGGGAGGCCCGTGAGGCCGGCTTGCTGGGACAGAATATTCTGGGTTCCGGTTTTGACTTCAACCTGCATAACCACTTGGGGGCCGGGGCCTACATCTGTGGGGAGGAGACCGCCCTGATGGAAGCCTTGGAAGGTAAAAAGGGCCAGCCTCGGTTCAAGCCTCCCTTCCCGGCCGCTTTCGGACTCTATGGCCGGCCATCCACCATCAACAACACGGAATCCCTGGCCTCCGTCCCAGCCATCCTGCGCGCCAACGGCGACTGGATGAACGGCGAATGGTTCCGGGACCTGGGGGTGGAAAATGCCGGCGGAACCAAGATATTCTCCGTGACCGGCCATGTCGAAAACCCAGGCAATTTCGAGATTCCGATGGGTACCCCTTTCCGGGACCTGCTGGCCATGGCGGGTGGCGTCTGGAAAGGGCGTCAATTGAAGGCGGTGATTCCGGGAGGGTCCTCGGTTCCGGTGCTGCCGGCTCACATCATCATGGACTGCAACATGGACTACAATTCACTGCGTGATGCGGGCTCGGCGGTCGGGGCCGGATCGGTGATCGTCATGGACGAAACCACCGACATGGTCCAGGTGCTGGAGCGACTGTCCGGTTTCTATTTCGAAGAATCCTGTGGACAATGCACCCCCTGTCGGGAAGGGACCGGTTGGCTTTACCGCATTCTCCGGCGGATCAATCGCGGCCGCGGCACCCTGGAAGACCTGGATACGTTGCTGGATGTGGCCAATCGGATCGAGGGCCGTACCATTTGCGCCCTGGGGGATGCGGCTGCCTGGCCCGTGCAGAGTTTCCTCAAGCACTTTCGCCACGAATTCGAAGCCAAGATCCGCACCGCAGTAAACCAGGCGGCCTGATGACCCATAACCGGACGTTATCCAACCTGTTCCCTTGCCATGCCCACCATTGAAGTCGACGGCAGAACCCTCGAGGTGAAAGCGGGCCAGATGTTGATTGAGGCCGCCGAGTCGGCCGGAATCTACATCCCGCGTTTCTGCTATCATGAAAAGCTGTCCATCGCGGCCAATTGCCGCATGTGTCTGGTGGAGGTGGAAAAGGCCCCCAAGCCCATGCCCGCCTGTGCGACCCAGGTCATGGAGGGCATGAAGGTCCATACCCGCAGCGAGGTGGCCAAGGAAGCCCAGCGAGGCACCATGGAATTCCTGCTCATCAACCATCCCCTCGACTGCCCGGTCTGCGATCAAGGCGGGGAATGTCCCTTGCAGGATCAGGCCATGGGTTATGGGGGGGACAACTCACGTTATCACGAGCCCAAGCGGGTGGTGCCGAACCCCGACATCGGTCCGCTCATTGCCACCGAGATGACCCGCTGCATTCATTGCACCCGCTGCATCCGATTCGGCGAGGAAGTGGCGGGCATCATGGAAATGGGCGCCCCCGGACGAGGGGAGTTCACCCGCATCGGAACGTTTCTTGATCGCTCCATTGATTCCGAGGTGTCGGGCAATATCATCGACCTGTGTCCAGTGGGCGCACTGACCTCGAAACCCTACCGGTTTTCCGCACGGTCCTGGGAGCTGCAAAGCCATGCAGTCATCAGTCCCCATGACTGTGTCGGCACCAATATGCAGGTACAAACCCTGCGTGGGGTCGTGGAGCGGGTCCTACCGGCCCCCAACGAGAGCGTCAACGAATGCTGGCTGGCGGACCGGGACCGCTTCAGCTATGAGGCCGTCAATTCCAAAGACCGCCTGCTGCATCCCATGATCCGCGAGGGCCAGGACTGGAAGGAGGTACCTTGGCAGACGGCTCTGGAACAGGCCGTGCGCGGACTGGAATCGGTCATCCAGTCCGGCCGTGCGGAAGATATCGGGGCACTGGCTTCTCCGACCGTCACGTTGGAGGAAGCGTATCTGTTGCAGAAGCTGCTGCGACAACTCGGTAGCGACAATGTCGACCATCGACTGCAGCAACAGGATTTCCGGGACGATTCCGCCGCCCCGCTGTTCCCGGCGCTGGAGTTGCCGATTGCCGCGCTCGATTCGGTCCAGGCCGCGCTGCTGGTGGGTTCCGACCTGCGCAAGGAGCAGCCGCTCCTGTCCGTCCGACTACGACGGGCGGTGCGCCAGCATGGTGCCCGGGTCGGATCACTGGATGTCATTCAACATGCACAGAACCATGACCTGTGCGACCAGGTCGTGGTCCCGCCGGCGGAGTTGGTGGCGGCCCTCGCCAACGTGGCCTTGGCGGTTTCACAACAAATGCAGGTCTCCTTGCCAGCGGAAATCGCCGAATGGGCGGAACGCCCTGCCATGGCGGAAACTGTGTCGTCATTGTGCGCCGCTGGCGAAACTGGCGTGATTATCCTGGGAGCGATTGCCCAACAACATGAGGACGCGGCAGGGTTGAAAACCATCGCCCAGTGGGTGGCGGAATGCACCGGCGTCCGGCTGGGGACCTTGGCTCCGGCCAACAGTGCCGCCGCCTGGGTGGCGGGCTGTGTACCTCATCGACGGGTCAATGGCGCCCCGGTGGATACCCCCGGGATGCATGCGGCGGATCTGCTGAAGCAGGGGTGCCGGGGCTACCTTCTTCTCGGCACCGAACCCGAATATGACGCCTTGGACCGGGGAGCCGCCTGCCACGCTCTGGCCAAGGCCGAGTTTACCGTGCGCATCAGTGCCTTCGACAGTGAATGGACCAGAAAACATGCCGATGTCCTGCTGCCGATGGCGGCCTTCACCGAATCGGCGGGCACCTTCATCAACTGTGAAGGGCGCATTCAGCATTCGACGGTGGCCGCCAGCCCGATGGGCGACTCCCGGCCCGCCTGGAAAATCCTGCGAGTGCTGGGCAACTTTTTCCAGGTATCGGGTTTCGACCAGATCACGCTGCAGGATGTGCAGGATGAAATCGCCCTGGGTGACCTGAACCCCTCCGCCCGGTCCAGCGCAGCTTGTTACCCGAAAAAGCCCCGGGCCGCACTTCCCGGTCTGCAGTGCATCACGGAAATGCCCATTTACCGTGTCGACCCCACGGTGCGACGCGCCCAGTCCCTGCAACAAACGGCCGACAATCCCCCTCCCCGGGCCCGATTGCATCCAGAGACACTGACAGAACAGGCTCTGACCGATGGCCAGGTCGCGGTGATCCGAAGCGACCATGGTCAGGTGACCCTGCCAGTCCTGGCCGATGCGCGGATACCGAAGGGCTGTTTCCACATCCCCGCCGGGTTCCGAGAAACTGGGAACATCGAACCGTCCGGCTACTACCGGATGGAACCTGGGGAGTCGGCATGATGCGGGATCTGGTTTTCACACTCACCGCCTGGTTGCCGGAGTCCCTTCAGATCTTCATCTGGGTCATGATCAAGATCGTGGCCATTCTCGTGCCACTGATGCTGTGCGTGGCCTATTTCACCTTCGCCGAGCGCAAGCTGATCGGGTACATGCAGTTGCGGGTGGGGCCCAATCGGGTGGGCCCCAAGGGGTGGTTGCAGCCCATTGCGGACGCCGCCAAGCTCTTGATGAAGGAACTCATTGTCCCTTCCCGGGCAAACCGCTACCTCTTCTTGGCGGCCCCGGTGCTATCCTTGGCACCGGCCCTGGCCGCTTGGGCTGTCATCCCCTTCTCGGACCAACTGGTGCTGGCGGATATTGATGCCAGCCTATTGTATGTGCTCGCCCTGACGTCCATGGGCGTCTATGGCGTGATCGTGGCGGGTTGGGCTTCGAATTCGAAATATGCTTTTTTGGGCGCGATGCGGTCCGCGGCCCAAATCGTTGCCTACGAAATTGCCATGGGCTTTGCGCTGGTAGGCGTCCTCATGGTGGCCGGCAGCCTCAACCTCCGGGAAATCGTTCTGGGCCAGCAAGGCAGTGTTCTCAGTTGGTACTGGTTGCCGCTGCTGCCACTGTTCATGGTCTATTTCATCTCTGGTGTCGCGGAAACCAATCGCGCTCCCTTTGATGTGGCCGAAGGTGAGTCTGAAATCGTCGCCGGATTCCACGTGGAGTACGCCGGCATGGGGTTTGCCGTCTTCTTCCTGGCCGAGTACGCCAACATGATCCTGATCGCCGCACTGACTGTGCTGCTGTTCTTGGGCGGCTGGTGGCCACCGGTGGATATCGCCCCACTGAACTGGATACCGGGGGTGATGTGGTTTGGCCTCAAAACCTCCCTGGTGGCGTTCCTGTTCCTGTGGTTTCGCGCTACATTCCCCCGCTACCGATACGACCAGATCATGCGACTGGGCTGGAAAGTGCTGATTCCAGTCACCCTGGTCTGGATCGTCGTGATCGGTATCGGCAAGTTCCACACCCCGTTCACGGATTTCTTCGGCTAGGAGAGTGATCATGGGAATCGACTTCAAGCAACTGTACAAGACTTTTTCTCTGAAGGAATTGCGCAAAGGTCTCTGGGTCACCGGCAAGCGGCTGTTTGACCGCAAGATCACGCTGATGTACCCGGAGGAGAAAACCCCGAAATCCCCCCGGTTTCGTGGACTCCATGCCTTGCGACGATACCCCAATGGCGAGGAGCGCTGCATTGCCTGCAAACTCTGCGAGGCGGTCTGTCCCGCTCTGGCGATTACCATTGATTCCGAAGAGCGGGAAGATGGACAGCGTCGCACCACCCGATACGACATTGATCTGTTCAAGTGCATCTATTGCGGCTTTTGTGAAGAAGCCTGCCCGGTGGACTCCATCGTGCTGACCGACATCCACGAATTTCATATGGAACGAAATGACGAGCGTTGGATCAACAAGCAGCAACTGCTTGAAATCGGTGACCAGTACGAAGAGCAGATTGCCGAAGCCCGCCGCGAGGATGCACCCTACCGGTAGAGCTTACCCCCATGACATTCGTCCAATTCTGCTTCTACTTTTTCGCCGCGGTCTTGGTGTTCGCCGCCGGAATGGTCGTGACCATTCGCAACCCAGTGAAATCGGCTCTTTTCTTGGTGTTGGCCTTCTTCAGTGCCGCCGGTATCTGGATTACCCTAGAGGCCGAGTTCCTCGCCATCGCCTTGGTATTGGTGTATGTCGGTGCCGTGATGGTCCTGTTCCTCTTTGTGGTCATGATGCTGGACATTGATCTCGCGGTGTTGCGTTCGGGCTTCACCCGCTATCTGCCTGTGGGCAGTGTCATCGCCGGGTTGCTGATCCTGGAAGTCGCCTTGGTCATGATCCACGGATTCGGTGCGACGGAGTTCCCCGTTCCGGCCGCCCAGCCGGCCGATTACAGCAACACCCGGGAGCTGGGGCGACTGCTGTACACGGTATATGTCTATCCATTCGAGATCGCTGCAGTGATCTTGCTGGTAGCCATCGTCGCCGCCATTTCTCTGACCATGAGACGACGCCCAGGCAGCAAGTACGTCGACCCGGCCGAACAGATCAAGGTGCGGCGGGAAGATCGCCTTCGTCTGGTCTCCATGCGGTCCGGGGACCGACAGGCATCGTCCCCCCGGATTTCCCCGGCAGGAGGTGACGAATGATCCCGCTATCCCACTATCTGGTGCTGGGGGCGATCCTGTTTGGCATCAGTGTGGTCGGCATCTTCCTGAACCGCAAGAACGTGGTCATCCTGCTGATGTCGATCGAACTCCTGCTGCTGGCGGTCAACATCAACTTTGTCGCCTTTTCCTACTACCACAGCGATCCGGCCGGTCAGGTGTTCGTGTTTTTCATCCTCACGGTCGCTGCTGCGGAGGCTGCGATCGGTCTGGCCATCCTGATTGTGCTGTTCCGCAGTCGACAGACCATCAACGTCGAGGAGCTGGATTCGCTCAAAGGCTGATCACCCCCACATGAAAACCGTCTATCTCGCCATTCCCCTGATCTGTCTGCTGGCGGCCGTCATCGCAGGTCTGGCCGGTCGGACAATTGGCCGGATCGGCGCCCACTGCGTGACCATCGGCGGGGTGGCGATCTCGTTTCTGCTGTCGCTATGGGTCTATCGGGATGTTCGAGCCGGCCACTGGTTCAATGGCACCGTCTACGAATGGGCCATGAGTGGCGGCGTCTCCATGCAGGTCGGGTTCCTGATTGACCCGCTGTCGGCCACCATGATGGTGGTGGTGACCTTCGTCTCTCTCATGGTGCACATCTACACCATCGGGTATATGCGGGACGATCCGGGATACCAGCGGTTTTTCAGCTATATCTCCCTGTTTACCTTCGCCATGCTGATGCTGGTGATGTCGAACAATTTCCTGCAACTGTTCTTCGGCTGGGAGGCGGTGGGCTTGGTGTCCTACCTGCTGATTGGCTTTTGGTATGAAAAGGAATCCGCCGTCTTTGCCAACATGAAGGCGTTTTTGGTCAATCGTGTGGGGGATTTCGGATTTCTCCTGGGATTGGCCGCCGTCCTCTACCTATTCGGCTCACTGGACTATGCCACCGTTTTCGCCATGGCCGAAGGGGTCAAGGATCAGACCCTGACCGGACCATTCGGGGAATGGAACGGGATCACGCTGATCTGTCTGCTGCTGTTCGTGGGTGCCATGGGAAAATCCGCACAGGTACCACTGCATGTCTGGCTACCGGATTCAATGGAAGGTCCTACTCCCATTTCGGCGTTGATCCACGCCGCCACGATGGTCACGGCCGGCATCTTTCTCGTAGCCCGAATGTCGCCCCTGTTCGAACTGTCGGGCACCGCCCTGTCCGTGGTGGTCATCGTTGGTGCCACCACGGCGGTCCTGATGGCCTTGGTCGGTCTGGTACAAAACGACATCAAACGGGTAGTCGCCTATTCCACCTTGTCCCAACTGGGTTATATGACCGTCGCTCTGGGCGTGTCCGCCTATGAATTGGCCATTTTCCATCTCGGCACTCATGCCTTCTTCAAGGCCCTGCTCTTCCTGGCGGCCGGTTCGGTCATCATCGCATTGCACCACGAGCAAGACATGCGCAAGATGGGGGGGCTTCGAGCCGTCATGCCGATTACCTATGGGACCTGTCTGATCGGCTCCTTGGCGCTCGCCGGCATCCCCCCCTTTGCCGGGTTCTTTTCCAAGGATGCCATTATCGAGGCTGCCCATTTCAGCACTCTCTTCGGTTCCGGGTATGCATACCTGGCGGTCCTGTCCGGTGTCTTTGTGACCGCCTTCTACTCCTTCCGTCTCCTGTTCATGACCTTCCACGGGAGTCATCGGATGGACGAATCGGTCCGTCCACACCTCACTGAATCGCCCGGCGTGGTTATCTGGCCCCTGATCATCCTAGCCTGCTTTTCCGTGGTGGTGGGATTTCTCTTCTACGAACCGGTGCTGGATGGTCGTCACTTTGGCCATTCCATCTTCATTTTACCTGGGCACGACACGGTCGCCACCTTGCACCAGACTTATCATGGCCACACTGGCATAACACTGGTCTTCGATTCCATGATCCATGGTGTGAAGGCCCTGCCTTTCTGGCTCGCACTGGCTGGCATTGTGTCTGCCTGGTACTGTTATTGTCGGAATCCTGCCCTGCCGGGACGTATTGCCACTACCTTGGCGCCGGTGACCACAATCTTGGAACAGAAATACGGGTTCGACCACCTGTATCAAAAGCTGTTCGCAGATTCCAGTGTGAAGGTGGGGAAAATCCTCTATCGATATGCCGATGCCGGCCTGATTGACGGTCTGGTGGTCAATGGGACGGCCCGAACCGTTCGAATGTTCTCCAGCATGATGCGCGAAAGCCAGACCGGAAAAACTTTCCACTATGCCTTTGCCATGATTATTGGCCTGTTTTTCCTCGTGACTTTCTTTGTCTGGTTACGTTGACACCGCGGACCCGATGCCGAGATCGCTGACGCCACTCTGCCCTCATGCACAGTAATCTGCTCAGTCTCCTGATCTGGCTGCCCATCCTGGGAGGAATACTGGTTCTTTTGACCGGGAGTGACGAACGGGCCCCCATGGCCCGGAAGCTGGCTCTGGTATGCTCGATTCTGGTGTTTGTGCTCAGCCTCTCGCTTTGGGCGGGATTTGACAAGAGCACGGCTGCCATGCAGTTTGTCGAGCATGTCCCCTGGATCCAGACTTTCAACATCCATTACCGCCTAGGGGTTGATGGCATATCCATGCCCCTGATCCTGCTGACAACCGCTCTGACCGTGATTGTGGTGATGGCGGGCTGGGAAGTCATCCAGGAGCGGGTGTCCCAATACATGGCGGCGTTCCTGATCATGGAAGGCATTATGATCGGAGTCTTTGCCGCACTCGATGCATTGCTCTTTTATGTGTTGTGGGAAGCCATGTTGATTCCGATGTTTCTGATCATCGGCATCTGGGGCGGTCCCAGACGAATCTACGCGACCATCAAGTTCTTTCTCTATACGCTGCTCGGGTCCCTCCTGATGCTGGTGGCGTTCCTGTATCTGTACCATGCAAGTGGTGGCAGTTTCCGCATCCTCGAATATCATGCGCTGCCGTTGGGCATGACCGCCCAGATCCTGATTTTTCTGGCCTTCTTTGCGGCGTTTGCAGTGAAGGTGCCCATGTTTCCGGTCCATACTTGGCTGCCGGATGCCCATGTCGAGGCCCCCACTGGCGGCTCGGTGATCCTCGCGGCGATCATGTTGAAAATGGGTGGCTACGGATTCCTGCGATTCAGTCTTCCGATCACACCGGATGCCAGTCACGAACTGGCCCTGTTCATGATCACTCTCTCGCTGATCGCCGTGGTGTACATCGCGCTGGTTGCGCTGGTGCAGGGTGACATGAAAAAACTGATTGCCTATTCGTCGATTTCCCACATGGGATTTGTCACCCTCGGTCTGTTCGTGTTCAATCATCAGGGACTGGAAGGGGCCATGATGCAGATGATCTCCCACGGATTCATCTCGGGAGCTCTGTTCCTTTGCGTCGGTGTTCTCTATGACCGCTTGCATTCACGGGAGATCGCCACCTACGGCGGGATCGCGACACCGATGCCAGCTTTCGCGGCCTTTACCGTACTGTTTGCGATGGCGAATGCAGGACTGCCAGGCACCTCGGGTTTCGTCGGCGAATTCCTCGTGATCATGGGGTCGTTCCAGGTCAGTGGATGGTATGCCGCCATTGCCGCACTGACCCTGATTTTTGGCGCAGCCTATACGCTCTGGATGGTGAAACGGGTGGTCTACGGTCCAGTCAGCAGCGAAGCAGTGGCGGCCTTGAAAGATATTAACAGCCGGGAGTTTCTGTTTTTGACCCTGCTGGCTGGCATGGTGCTGTGGGTGGGCCTCTGGCCCAACCCGATTCTGGATGTCATGCACTCGACCGTCGACCACCTGTTGCAACACGTGTCCGTTTCCAAGCTGCCATGAATGTCCATACCCTGAAGGTCGCATTGGCCATCCCGGAAATCCTCATCGGATTCATGGCCTGCTTTATCCTCGTCGTGCCCTTGTATATGCGCAAGGACACCGGCACCCGTTTGTCATTCGCCTTGGCCCTATTGGCCTTGATTCTTGCCGCGGCCCATATCGTCACCCATTTCAGTACCGCTCCGGCCGCCGCTTTCAATCACATGTTCGTGGACGACCCGCTGTCGGACCTGCTCAAGATTGCTATCTGCCTGATCTCGGCGGCCGTGTTCATCTACAGCCGACAATACAACCAAGACCGGCAACTGGACCAGCCCGAATATTACGTGCTCGGACTGTTCAGCGTCTTGGGGATGATGGTAATGGCCTCTGCCAACCATCTGCTCACGATGTATCTGGGCCTTGAGTTGATGAGTCTGTGCCTGTACGCCATGATCGCATTTTTTCGCGATGATCGACTGGCGGTCGAGTCTGCGATGAAGTATTTCGTCTTGGGGGCCTTGGCCTCCAGTATGCTGTTGTACGGTATGTCCTTGCTATATGGATTGACTGGTTCACTGGAGCTTTCGGTGATTCGGGAAGAACTGACTGGAACAGGCCAGAATCAGGTGGCCACCGCGCTCGCCGTGGTCTTCATTGTCGTCTCCCTGGCCTTCAAACTGGGGGCAGTCCCTTTCCACATGTGGGTTCCCGATGTCTACCAAGGGGCCCCGACATCCACCACGGCATTCGTGGGCGCTGCCCCGAAAATTGCCGCGTTTGCCCTGACGGTTCGACTGCTGGTGGGGGGGCTGGAGGAATTGGTCGGCATGTGGCAACAGATGTTGATCATCCTGGCCCTGCTGTCGATTGTCGCTGGGAACGCGATTGCCATCGCCCAGACCAACCTGAAACGGATGCTGGCCTATTCCACGATCTCTCATATGGGGTTTTTTCTCTGCGGCATTCTGGCGGGTACCGATACCGGATACAGTGCGGCCCTATTTTACGTGCTCGTCTATGCGGTGATGAGTGCCGCCGCCTTCGGCCTCATCCTGTATCTGGCCCGCCGTGACCACGAATCGGACCAACTGGATGATCTCAGGGGGCTCAGCCAGCGCAGTCCCTGGGTCGCTTTCTTGCTGTTGGTCCTGATGTTCTCCATGGCCGGCATCCCCCCGACGGCAGGATTCTTTGCCAAGTTTTCGGTCATTCAGGCACTGATCAGTGTTCAGTTGATCTGGGTCGCCGCAGTCGCGGTCATCTTTGCCGTGGTGGGGGCCTTCTACTATCTACGCATCATCAAACTCGCCTATTTCGACCCGCCCGAATCGGATCTTCCCATCTCGAATGCGACCGGTGTGAAAACCCTGTTAACCGCCAACATCCTGCTGATCGTGATCATCCTGCCCTGGGTCGGCAGTCTATTGGCGCTTTGTGCCGATGCCATTCGACTGTTTGCCGTCTGAAAAAAGGCTGAGCACGAGTGTAACTAGCGCCTGGCAGAAAACCCCATTTTGCCCGATAACAATTTGTTTTTCCATCGCAATTATCTCCTCCTGCCCCACGAAGATTGACCCGAAACGGAGCCAAATCGGGTCAAATCGGCCGATATTGCCCTTTTTTCCCAAATCTTCGCCCCCCCTTCGTGCCACTCTGAAGTGCAACACTTGGCCCCGTCGCCTGATCGCTTGAGGGAGAGCAGATGGCCCTACAAATCAGGTCAGCGAACAAGGCATCCGTGTCATTAAGCATGGGCCGGCACTCCGAGTCCGAGTCGAACACGACGGTCCTGACCGCCGCACTGCAGTCAAACCCGATCCACTACCGTTCTGCGTCGTAGTATGCGTACCCCGGGATGTTACGGACATCGCCAGCGCGGAATCTCATGAGGCCGCGTCCCATGACTCATGGGTTGCCACGGCGCCGACCGCAGGATATCTTCCAGAGCCTGTGAGCCGAGATACCCATCGCCGTTTCCACCGCGTTCGCCGCACGAGTGATGGTGTAGAGATCCAGTGACTCAAACCCGCTCTGATGGTTCGCGAGATAGCTCTCGCTCCTAGGCGTCAACCCATTTCGCTTTGCGACCAGATAGGCTGTGCATTCGGCTTCGACTTCCCTCTGATCATGACCAACATAACACCGGTCGCGAACACGACGCCCGCTGTCGGAGCCCAGATGGCCTAGATATACGTGGGCGAGTTCGTGGGCGACGGTGACGAAGCAGGTCGGTGGAGGATGATTAGAGTTGAATGCCAGTGTATAGGTGTTCTTGCCTTTGGGTTTATCCGAGCGCGACCGCAGCTTGATTGAGCCTGCACTCGCATCTCCATGGGCATTTTTTTCGATTTTTATCCCGTCTCCGCTCACCGACATCAATATCGCCTCGAAGCGGTCTTTCGAAAGACTTCCGAGTGTCGGGAAACTGAAGGCGTCAAGGGGCAGGTCGTCCCCCTCAGTATCAAGTATGTCGAAGACGAAATCTACCGGCCCCATGGCACGCAGGACCACCAGTGGCCGAGCATCCGATCTCGGTTCTCGGTGAAATCGATGTCTCCAGTCATGCGCCGTGGCAGCGTGGGTCAATCCCGGTTTCTGAATGTGGAGCAGCATGCCGTTAAAGGGAGCGAATGTGCGCAGCTTGACTACGAAGTCGAACAATTCATTCACCGCTTCACTACTGTCGTAGAGTCGGGTCGCTCCGATAAGCTGATCAAGCCATGCACGGTCGGCTTGTTGGGGATGAGGGGGGTGTTTCATCTGACTAGGCAGAAAAGTGCGAGGATAGAGGGAAAATAGACGATATTGCACCCGGCTTCCACTCTGAAGTGCAACACTCGCCGTGCTCCCGGAATGAGGGCATCCCCCGAAAGGAGGGAGCACGGCGGCGACCGGAAAATTCAGCCCCCAAGGGGCTGATGTCGGCCATTGATGACAGCCATCTCGACGCCAGTGAGTCTGACCGAGGCGCTTTCACGACGCAAGGGCCAGATCGGGCCGTATCGGGCGGGTGTCGGCCGAGCGGGGCCCTGCTCGTCGAACACGGGCTTCTGGAATGGGGAAGATAGGGGGAGGAATGACCGACTTCATGGCGGGGCGGCGGCATCTCATAGCTGTAATGAAGTTAACCCCCTTTACGATGATAACCCGGACTGACTGACCAGAAACTCGCGATTAGGTCCGAATCGAGCAACATCAAAAGTACTATGGGCTTCAAGGTCGACTATCGTGGGCAAGACGACTTCAAATGGGAATAGGTGAGGACCGCGCAGCAGAAAAGAGGCGGACCGGGGTCGAGATGAAGGTTTGTTGCTGGCCAAGGCTGCCGAGATGATCCAGATTGAGAGCGGCAGATCATGAATCGACCGTTTGGGGGCCAGACGATAGAAACCCTTTTTTTCCGTCTCAACAAGCGCTCCCCAGTCAATAAAAACCCGGAGTATTCGGCGGACAGCGCGAGCCACCGTTTCACGATCGCCCACCTGCTCCCTGATTCGTCGTTGAACCTGGGCCGCACCTACCACCTCCTGAAGCTGGAGCAAGCGCCCTGTCGCATCAGCAACCGCACCAAAAAAAGGGTACGCCGCGATGCACATACACCAATGCACAATCATCTCATCGTTCTTCGATAAGCGTTGAAGCAGGCCTAGCCCTTCATCACGGACCGGTTGCATTTCTTTTGGAACCGAGATCCAGACTCGTGTCAGAATCGTAATCGCTTTGTCACGGTTTCCCCGCTTGGATTCGCTTCCAACCGATAGCTTATCCCATAGTCGATCATTCAGAGCTGCAATGATCTCACTTCGTGGGCTTTTTGCAAGCACCAAATTTGCCGTGAATTCCAGCCGGATGCGCTGACTGAAACCAATCTGGCTTCCATATATCATGAGAGTACCCGATCGACCTGAACCATCGGAACTATGACCTCTTCAAGTGATGCCCCCCGTGACAGACAATGCGTTTACCCTCACTGACGAAAGCTGATCAATTAGGAGGAGGAAATCCCACTTCATCCTTCCAACGCTGCAGCAAATCCTTGGACGGGTCAGCATGGCCCATGCGCTCGGCGATTTCCTTAAGCCGGTCTTTTCCACCCAGCGGCCAGTACTTGATGGCGGTCATTCGCTCTATCGCATCACCAATATCAATGTATGGTACGCTGCCGAGCGATGCCTGAAGCTCCTCCAGTCCCCTCCTCAACCGATCAAGGAAATGGATACGACGGGCGTCTTCGTTTTCGAAGATCAGGCCGAGGCATTCGACCGACCGGTCGCGTCCGTCTTGCGGTCTCCCCTCGCAGGACTTGTCGAAGAACTCTAACTGCTTCCAATGATGCTGAGACTGCCGATCCGACCAGCGGTCCTGTTCGCTATTGCCCATTCCCCAACCCCGTAGCTGTTGATCCTGAAACTTTTTTCATATGAAGGAGTTTGATCTCGACTCCAAGCTTGGTCAGCACATAGGCTTGATGTGGGTGGTTGGGTTGGTCAGGATGAACCATTTGAAGAACACCCCCTGCAGCAGAGGGTCAAGATGATGCTTCTTGAAATACCCTCGGTTGACAGCTCCCAATGCGTCCATGATCTCTGCCAATCGCCTGGGGGTATCGCAAAATTCGATGATCCTCTTCTGGGTCGACGAGAGTACTGTGAGCAGTACAGTATCAAATCTTGACTCGACATGCAGCACTCCCTTTGCGGTTTGGAGATCAGGCCCTGAAACAGGCGAAATCGCAGTCCACTCATCCGTCAATGGCAATGCAGTATCTTGTGCAGTGGACAAGTCCTCCAAATCTGAATCAGGTTGTGCAGTGGACAAGTTCATCCCACTTTCCATGGGATGGTCTGCGATTGGATCACATGCCCCGCCACCCGCCTGTTGGTGGCGTTGGCTCTCCAGCCGCAGCTTGATATGTTCAGCGATAACGAAGAACGACGATTCGCCGCCTTCCACGGGTGCTATAAGACCCTGATTCTTCAAATGCTGCAGAACTATCCGCCCATCGGCTTCGAAAGGGCGGGAGATGGAACGGACATCCCGCACATTCACTCCACCTTCTCGACAAGCGAAAGCGAACACCCTGGCTTCCGCGTCTCCAAGACGGACCCCAAGGCTCGCTTGAAGCAATAACTGCTTCTCGGACAAGAGTTCCTCCTTGACTAAAATCAGCTCGAATGCCTTGCACGACCTGTCATTATTGATTTGAGGTGGCACACGTCCAAGTCGAACCCAGTTGTATACGATGGCACGGATTCCCGTCCCGGCCTGCTCACTCGATCCAATCCGACGGAATGTGGCAACAATCCTCGGGTTGCGTATCTCTTTTTCTCCCGGATCAAGCAAATCATCTACAGAAGAGAATGCGTCACCGGGATTCCAGAATATCGTACGGTCATCATAGATTCGGATTGCTGGCTTCCGAGCATGGTCTGTGTAATCCTGGTGAATGAGAACCCCACTTCCAGTCTGAAGTGCAACACTCGCCCCGCCAAGCAGGGCAGGATCCAACCAGTTGTCCAGCACATCCAAACTATTGTGCAGTATTCTCCAGTGCCGGTAGCCCATGGACTTTCGAAACATAGCCCCTTGACGGAATTGCCGGTCGATTCCGGTTCGCAGGATGAAGGGGATCGGACAGGCCCATTTCACGATTTCCCCTCCTGTCAATTTCAGATAGTCCACATCATCACATTTTCTGCACAGAATCCAACTTGGGCATCAGATTCTGGCATAGCATATCAGGCGACTTCTCCGCACAGGGTTCGCAGCCCGATGCAAAGTTGTCGTCGCGGACGAGAACTCGCCTTTTGCGACATAAGTAACGAGCATTTCACTTGGGAGCGCCAAGTCAGGCGGAAAACCTCGCTCGGTCACAACGTTTTGCAAGCGGCTCGGTATAATACTTACAATTCGCTATGCAGCAACATGACTACTGTCCTATTGGGCATGGTTTCGGCAACCATCACGCGATCTGGCCTCGGTTGGTCGAGTCGAGTTCTCCCTAGGTGAAGGCATATTCGGATCCTGTCGAATTATGAGCGCACTGGCAAAACACCACCCCCTGTTGAAACAGACCTTTTGAGAATGGCATCTGCAACATAATCGAAGCGAAAGCCCTCGCACTTTTTCCATGCAATCATATTCATGACCCAAAGACCTACGCTTGGCCTGTTGTTCGGTGGCCGGTCTTGTGAGCACGAAATATCCATCATGTCGGCCCGGTCCGTGCTGGCCGCCATCGACCGCGAACGATACGAACCGGTCTTGGTCGGCATCGACAAACAGGGGTACTGGCATGTCGGCCCTGATTTTGATCAACTGACTCATCACCAGGAAGTCAGCGGTCTGGATCGCACAACCGATGTGTCGGACAATACGCTGGTATCCATGGCGATCCACCATGAAGGCAACCTCACTACCTCGGCCCCATGTCCGTTTCCGGCACCCCAGTTGGATGTCATTTTCCCGGTCCTGCACGGTACATTGGGTGAAGACGGAACGGTGCAGGGCGTCCTGGAAATGGCTGGCATCCCCTATGTGGGTTGTGGGGTCGCCGCTTCTGCCCTGGCCATGGACAAAGCGCTCGCGAAACAGGTGCTGACAGCGGCCGGTATCCAGCAAGCGCCCTCCATCACCGTCCATCAGGACAACTGGAACGATGGCGGTCACGCTGCATTGAATCCATTTGTCGAGCGGTACGGCTTGCCTTTATTTGTCAAACCCGCGAACCTGGGTTCCAGTGTGGGAGTTGACAAGGTCCATCATCTTGGCGAACTGGAAAAATGTGTTCAAGCGGCATTTCGGTATGACAATAAGATCCTGATAGAACAGTCCATGGAAAACTGTCAGGAAGTCGAATGTTCGGTACTCGGCAATCACTCTCCTGAAGCCTCCATGGTTGGTGAGATCATCCCGGGTGCCGAGTTCTACAACTACCGTACCAAGTACATCGATGACCGGACCCGAACCCGGATCCCGGCCGATCTCCCGGATGATGTCAGTGAACGGGTCCGAGAACTGTCCATGATGGCTTTCAGGGCCATTGATGGCAGCGGGCTGGCCCGAGTGGATTTTTTTGTCCACCGACAAACCCGAGAGGTGTATCTGAATGAGATCAACACAATGCCCGGCTTTACCCCTATCAGCATGTACCCCAAACTGTGGGCAGCCAGCGGAATATCCTACCCCTCTCTCATCGACCGTTTGGTCGATCTGGCCATGGAAAGGCACGCCATGCGTCGCCGGCTGAAACTCTCTTTTTGATCCGACCCTTCTTCCTGATCACCATGCCAGACCAAGACAACACCACGAGAGGTATCGGCATCCTGGTATTCGCGACGACCTCTCTTGCTATCCAGGACACCCTGACCAAGCAACAGATCGAAGCACTCTCGGTCTTTCAGATTGTCACCGTACGGTTTTTCTCCTATGCGCTCCTTGCCTTCACTTTTGCCACCAGGCGGATTGAACCGAGAGCCGGGTTTCGATCCAAATCCTCTGGTCTGTAGAAGGCTCATATCTTGCTGATTACGGCGGAAATCACCCTGTTCGCAGTCACGTTCAGATATCGCGGCCTCGCTGATGTGCATACGATATTTTGCTGCTCCCCTCCGATGGGTGAATCCGTTGGCCAGCGCCGGCGGCTGGCCGGGTGCATTGATGATCTCGCTGTACAACATCCTGACACGGAAAGTCTCGCAGCATGATGCTTTTGAAAGTTGCTCTATTTCGGTACGCCATGGAAACGCTATACCTCATGAGCATCAGTGTCACCGCCATCATTCGACACTTTGCTCCATCAAGGCACTGGAACTATCCCTACCGTCATTTGGCAGCCATTCAACCATCGCGTACTTATCTGGACTCATCGGATTGTCCTACCTGCTGTTTGGCGAAGTGCTGGATCGGTTTTCCCTGTTGGGCGCAGCGATGGTGGTGTCCAGCGGGGTATTCACCGCACACCGTGAATTCCGATTGAAATAGGCCTGAACTTCCCGTATTTTGACCGGTTTTCTTTCATCACCCAACCCAGTGCCCTATCCGTGAGTGGTTACCCTGTCTTTCAATCCTTTCTGGCCAGGTATCCCGACATCCGATACATCGACGCCTTCTATCCGGATCTGTCCTGTGTCATTCGAGGCAAACGATACCCGATCAAACAGGCCAGCAAACTGTTCGACTCTGGACTGATGATCCCCGGAGGCAGCTTCCTCCTGGGGGCGAATGGTGACTGCATGAATCCCGAAGGCATGGGGTTTTCGGATGGCGACCCCGATGAGGTGGGCAGGCCGCTCCCAGAGACACTGGTCGCCTGCCCCTGGACCCAAGTGCCCACCGGACAAGTCATGGTCACCTTACAGAACCTGGACGGAACCCCTTACTACTATGAGCCTCGGAATGTCTTGATTCGGGTTCTTGAGCGATTTCGTGAGCTGGAACTGCACCCCGTGGTGGCCTTTGAGCTGGAATTTTATCTCCTGGACCGCCATCCAACACCCGAGGGACAAATACAGGTCCCGGTCGGCCCCCTTTCCGGGCAACGTTCCGCCACTACCCAAGTTTACAGCCTGGAGGATGTGGAAGAGTTCGGTCGGTTGCTGGATGACATCACCCAAACCTGCGAAGAGCAGGGCATAGAAACCGGCGCCATATCCAGCGAATATGCCCCCGGACAGTTCGAGGTCAATCTATTACACAGTTCGGACCCCTTGGCCGCGGCAGATCATTGTGTGATGTTTGAGCGAATTGTCAAAGGGACCGCCCGACGGCATGGCTATCAGTCCACCTTCATGGCCAAACCGTGGCCAGAACAATCCGGCAATGGTCTCCACCTGCACATCAGTCTGGTTGACCGGGATGGTCACAACCTGTTCGATGGTGGCGGGCCATACGGTCATCCGGAATGTGGCAGTGAACGGCTTTATTGCGCCCTGGGCGGGCTCCTGGAAACGATGAAGGACTGCATGGGAATTTTTGCCCCCAACATCAATTCCTTTCGTCGGTTTCAACCCAATATGTATGTGCCGGTTACCCCCAGTTGGGCGTTCGAGAATCGATCCGTCGCATTCCGAGTGCCAAAAAGTGCAGGTGGATCTCGGCGTATTGAGCACCGGGTAGCCGGGGCCGATGCCAATCCCTATCTAACCTTGGCGGCCATCCTTGCCAGTATCCACTACGGGATTACCCAACGTGTCGTGGCAGGACCCCCTGTCTCTGGCAATGCTGGCGAGAGGGTGGACCCTCACCTCCCCCTGGAGCCCTCAAAGGCATTCTCATCCTCACGAGCCAGCCGTTTTCTCAGTGCTTATCTTGGAGAAGATTACGTCCGGGCCTATACCAGCTGCAAAATCAACGAATATCAAGCTTTCCAGGCGGGCAACCACGAAGAGACCGCGTGGTATCTGTAAACTTCCCCCCTTCCACTCACTCCCCATCTTGTCACAGACGATGATTCGGAATACCGGCATTCTGGAAACGACTGGTGGCAAAGTGGAAACCCTGTGGATTCCCCCAAGGACCGAAAACACCGGATTGACACTGGTACTGTTGCATGAAGGACTCGGATGCATTGAGCTTTGGCGGGACTTTCCGCAACAACTGGCGCATCGAACGGGACTGGGTGTTTTCGCCTATTCCCGGGTCGGCTACGGCCGTTCCGACCCCTGCGACCTACCCCGCCCACTGACCTACATGCACCATGAAGCCCAAAGCAGCCTCCCAGAAATACTCGAGACCCTGCCGGTGCCATCCATTATCCTTCTCGGTCACTCCGACGGTGCCTCCATTGCCACCATCCACGCCGGAAGCACGGTCGATCACCGGTTACGGGGGATCATTCTCATTGCCCCACACTTTTTTGTCGAAACGGTAGCCATCGACTCCATCCAGGCGGCCAGGATGGCCTACCAGACCGGTCAGTTGCGAGACCGGCTTTCAGCGTTTCACGGGGACAATGTGGATGGTGCCTTTCGGGGCTGGAATGATGCTTGGCTGGACCCCGAATTCCAGCACTGGGACCTGACCGGCTTTCTCCCCCACATTCGTTTGCCGGTTCTGTTTATCCAGGGAAAGGAAGACCCGTATGGGACCTTGCGCCAGTTGGATGTATTGAGGCAAACACTGCCTTCACCACCCGAAGTGAACATTGTGGATCATTGCGGTCATTCCCCCCACCTTGAGCAACCTGACCAAACCCTGGAATCGATTATCCGATTTCTCAGACAATTCAACCTTCCATCGTTATAACGGTAATCCCCTGTTTGCAGGATGCGGACCGAAACCTGATCACGCTCGGTTCTGAGCGTATCCTGGGAGGTCACCACCTCTCACCTCAATTCAATCATGAAGGTGCCTGTTCATGGCATATTTTCCAAGCGTCCGACTCTGTCAGCGTCTCCTCCAATAACTGACAAAAACCCCCTGCTTCCCGTGGTTGATGATGTTTGCAATCACGACATAACCCGAACGGCCGGCTACCATTCAATTGATGAACTGATCGCAGTAGAGTGATCAGCGTATGTTCGAGTCCACCCTGATAGGACTTCGGCATCATTTCCAGGCCTTTTACTGTCAGTCGATCGATTTTCACCATGGCCGCTCCCTTGTCGGTGAGGTGAAAACGAACGACGCGCTGGTCGGCCGGTGAGGGTTGTTGATCGACATACCCTTTTCGGACCAGGGACTTCAGGGTTTGAGAGGTCGTCCCGCGCGTCGTACCCAGATAGTCAGCCACCTGTGATGGACTTCTGGAAAACCGATTGGCCCGATGCAGGTAATCCAGTACCGCCACTTGGGTGGGATTCAAATCCTCACGCCAATCCGCCGCCGCATCAAGACGTGACAGACGATGAATCATTTCACGAATCCGATCTGCCTGCTTCATGGTCTCATCCACGGTCGTTCAAAATGCGGTTTGAAAATGTTTCGAGTCGATATTATAATGCGAACGTCAAAGTCGGCAAGCCGTCCTTCCAGTGTGAACGAAAATCGAACCCGGATCATGATCGCTCCCAAACTATCCGTTTCTCAATGGTTGAATACCGAGAAGCCCATCACCCTCTCTCAGCTGCGTGGCAAAGTGGTTCTGATCGAGGCGTTCCAAATGCTGTGTCCAGGCTGTGTGGTTCATGGCCTGCCTCTCGCACAGAAAGTCCGTAGCCATTTTCCTCCAGAAGCCGTGGCAGTTCTCGGGCTGCACACGGTTTTCGAGCATCATGAGGCGATGACACCCGTCTCTCTCAAGGCGTTTCTTTACGAATACCGCATTTCGTTCCCGGTCGGGGTCGATGAAGCCGGTTCGGGTGCACTTCCCCGGACCATGGATGCCTATCAAATGCAGGGGACTCCCACCACTCTCCTGATCGACAAGATGGGGAACTTAAGAGCACACTGGTTCGGCGACCTATCGGAAATGAAACTCGGGGCCGAAATCGCTACGATGTTATGTGAACCGGCTACCGGCCTTTCCCTGTCGGCTGAAGTGCCATCACCTTCTGTCGCCTGTGACGAGTCGGGTGGCACCGCATAGCCCAGTCCCTTGGGCTTGGGGCGGTTATTATCGGGCCAGTCGTTCCATCACCAACGCGATCCCCTGCCCCACCCCAATGCACATAGTGCACAGGGCGTAACGTCCTTCGAGTGCGTCCAGGGAGTGGATGGCGGTGGTCACCAGCCGGGCACCGCTGGCACCGAGGGGATGGCCTAGGGCGATCGCTCCCCCGTTCGGGTTCACTCTGGCATCATCATCCGCCAGCCCCAGATCCCGCAACACGGCCAGAGACTGCGCGGCAAACGCCTCGTTGATTTCGATTACTTCCATATCGTCCAGTGCCAGACCGGTCTGCTCCAGCACCTTTCGGCTGGCGGGAGCCGGACCGGTCCCCATCAGCCGGGGTTCAACCCCGACTGTGGCCATGCCAAGAACTCGGGCCCGGGGCGTCAGGGCATGTTTCACGGCCGCGGATTCATTCGCCAGCAGCACGGCGCAGGCCCCGTCATTGATCCCCGCCGCATTGCCGGCTGTCACCGTCCCATTGGGACGAACGATCGGTGTCAGTTCGGACAATGCCGCCAAACTAGTGTGCCGGGGATGCTCGTCCTGATCGACCCGGACCGGGTCCTCTCGACGCTTCGTTGCCCAGACCGGCACCATCTCGTGCTGAAAAATCCCGCGCCCAATGGCTTGCGACGCTTTTTGTTGAGACCACAGCGCAAAACGGTCCTGATCTTCACGGCTGATATGAAATGCTTGTGCCACGTTTTCAGCCGTTTCGGGCATCGAATCAGTGCCATACTGTTGCTGCATGGCCAGATTGATGAAACGCCAGCCAATGGTGGTGTCATAAACGGCATGGCGACGACTGAAGGCACTGTCCGCTTTCGGCATGACGAATGGGGCCCGACTCATGCTTTCCACTCCACCGGCAATCATCAAATCGACTTCGCCACATTTTATGGCACGGGCGGCCGTGCCAACCGCATCCAGGCCGGAACCACACAGACGGTTGAGGGTGGCAGCCGGTACCGTCACCGGCAACCCGGCGAGCAGGGCGCACATGCGCCCCACATTCCGATTGTCCTCACCCGCCTGATTGGCACAGCCGTAAATCAGATCATCCAGCGCTGACCAATCCACCCCCGCATTTCTTTCCATCAAGGCCCGGATTGGGACCGCCCCCAGATCATCCGTCCTGACTGATGACAGTGCCCCCCCATAACGACCAAAGGGAGTCCGGACCGCATCACAGATATACGCCTCACTCATGAGATGCGGCCCTCCGAAGACGGATCCAGAGGCGCGGAAGACCACGCCTGCTGGCGCAGCCAGGGGCTCACCCGATAGCGCTCCCCCCGATAGTACGCATCCAGACGATCCAGTAGCGTCACCACCGGCACCACGCCCCATTTCAACAGCCACTCGAACGGTCCCATGGGATAGTTCACGCCCAGTTTCATGGCTTGATCCGCCCCGGACTGTGTGCAGACACCTTGCTGCACGGCATCAGCCGCCTCGTTGATCAACATGGCGATCGTCCTGGCCACCAACAGGCCGGGCGTATCACTTACCGCTTGGGGAACGAAACCCAGGGACGCCAACCAGCCCAGACTTTGTGCTCGCCATGCGGATGAGGCTCGGGTCGAGACGGCGATGGCGAGCGGACTGCGTTCGTCCGGGGTGATCGGCAGATCAAATATGGCTACCTGCGCTCCGAGGGCCGTCGCTGGTCGGCCATCCGTCAAGCGCAGTTGGCCATCTGGACAGTCCAGACCGATCCAGGTGCTCCCATTCACCTGCTCGCATGCCCACCCAAGTGTCTTTATCCGTTCGCCCAGCAGATCCGCGACAAACCCACGACCATGAATTCGAACGGTCCCGGATGGTGGAGGATGATATGTGTGGGCGGGTGTATCGCGCCGATTCGGGTCAGCATCCGGAGCATAATGGTAGAAACCGCGGCCCGACTTCCGTCCGAGTCTTCCGCCCTCAATCAGCGCCTTCTGCACCAGCGATGGCTTGAATCGCTTGTCCATGAAATGGGCATGATAGATCGATTCGGTCACCGCGAAATTGGTATCATGACCGATCAGGTCCATCAACTCGCAAGGCCCCATCCGAAATCCGGCCCCCCGCAGGCAGGCATCAATCGTGACAGGGTCGCAAGCCCGTTCCTGCAGCAGTTCCAACGCCTCGGCATAGAATGGACGGGCGATCCGATTGACGATGAATCCCGGCGTCGAGGCCGTGTAGACCGGCTCCTTGCCCCATCGGCGGGCCAGCGCAAAGACCGCCTCGGCGACTGGTGGCATGGTGTCCAGGCCACAGGCCACCTCCACCAACGGCATCACGGGGGCGGGATTGAAAAAATGCATCCCGACCACCCGTCCCGGATGCTGCAACTGCGCGGCGATTGCCGTCACGGAAAGGGAGGATGTATTGGTCGCAAACACCGTCTCTTGGTCCAGCACTCCCTCCAATCTTCCCAGCAACTGCCTTTTCTGGTCGAGGTCTTCGATGATCGCCTCGATGACCAGGTGGGCTCCCCGGGCTTCCTCCAGTCGGTCAATGCAGCAGATACGTTCCAAAGCAGCACGGGCTACATCTGGTTCGACCTTGCCCCGTTGTGTCAGTTTGTCGAAAACCGCTTTCAGTGCCCTCCGAGCCCCACGAACGGCCCCCTCGCGCTGGTCATACCACTGGACGGTATGTCCCGCGATGGCCACCACTTGGGCAATCCCGGTGCCCATGACCCCGGCCCCTACGATCAGTACCGTGGCCTTTGTCAGGTCGGGGGGCATCAGGGCACCCAACGAGCCTTGCGTTTTTCGAAGAAGGCACGGAACCCCTCCTTCGCTTCCTCGCCGGACCGGACCCGGCTGATGGTTTGCGCCGTGTGATCCCGCACCTGCTCGTTCAATTCACCTGGCCGGAACCCAGCGAACAACGCCTTGATCTCGCGTTGGGCTTGAGGTCCACCCAGCCACAGATCCTGCACCAGTTTCTCCAGGGCGAGGTCCAGTTCATCCAATGACACCACTTCATGCACCAAGCCCATCGCGACGGCTTCGGCGGTCCGGATGCGTCGGGTCGTCAGGGCCAGATAAGTCGCATGGCGTGGTCCGACGGCGTGGTAAAGATAAGGCCCGATAACGGAGGGCAGAATGCCGAACCGTGCCTCACTCACGGCAAAGGACGCATTGTCGGCAGCCAAGGCAATGTCACAGGCACAGACAAGTCCCACCCCTCCCCCCAAGGCCGCCCCCTGCACCCGGGCGATCGTGGGCTGGGGACAGGAACGAATACGAAACAGGACATCGGCAAACCGTCTGGCATCTTGCCGATTCCACTCTTCACTCGCCTGACTGGCCCGTTCCATCCACTTCAGGTCGGCGCCCGCGCTGAAGTGCTTCCCTTCACCGGCCAGGACGATCATTCGGACATTATCCCACGATGCGATCGCACTGAACACGCGATCAAGTTCACCAATCATGGTTTCGTTAAAGGCGTTGAAGACGGCCGGACGGCACATGGTAATCCAGCAGACTCCTCCGTCACGCTGTTCCACCTGCAGGGTCTCCAACGGGGGATGGTCCATCGTCACACGCATCAATAGGTCTCTAGATGCAGTCGTCCCTGCTGTCGCAGACTCTCGCCCACAACACCCCAGTTTTCACCAGCCTGTTCCACAATGTCCCTGAGAGCCCGCACGACCCCATCCTCCATCGCCTTGAGACCGCAAACGTAGATGTAGGTGTCCAGATCACGGATCAACGGAGCCAGGTCCGACGCTCGCTCACGCATAACATCCTGCACATAGCGTTTCGGGCTTCCTGGTACCCGTGAGAAGGCGAAATGGATATCGATGAAATCCTTGGGCAGATTCTGCAGCGGACCAAAATACGGCAACTCCTGAGGCGTCCGGGCCCCGAAGAACAGCAGCAAGCGGCCGCCTTCGAATTCGCCTTGCTTGCGCAAGCGACGACGCCACTCCGTCATGGCCCTCATCGGCGCACTACCGGTCCCGGTGCAGATCATGACTAGGGTCGATCGAGGGTGGTTGGGCATCAGAAAGGTCGAACCGAACGGACCCATCACCTTGACTTCATCGCCGACCTGCCGATCACACAGATAATTCGAACCGACGCCACGTACCGGATTGCCATCGCGGTCCTCCAGGACCCGCTTGACGGTCAGGGAGAGATTATTGTACCCGGGTCTTTCGCCATTTCGTGCACTGGCCACGGAGTATTGCCGGGCATGATGGGGACGACCCCGTTCATCCACCCCCGGCGGCAGGATGCCGATGGACTGGCCCTCCAGAACCGGAAACGGGGTCTGACCGAAATCCAGCACAATATGATGCGTATCGTACTCCCGGCCGACTTCGGTCACGCGGACATTGCCAGTCACCTTGGCAAGAATCGATTCGTGTTCTCCCGTGGATCCGTACAGGCGGGTATAGGGATGGGCGGCCGACCAGGGCGGGACCGATGCATTGAAACGCAATGGCCGGAAATCCTCTCCCTCGGCCGGGGTCGTCAAGGCGGCATCGGACACCGCCAGCCCGAAATCCGCGGCTTCCCCGCCGGAAGAACCCTCGACAGGCACTCCCCATGCATCGTCCGAGCAGGGTGTGGGCAACTCCTCCCACTCAAACTGCTCCTCGATCGTGTAGGCACGGCTTCGGGGCACCCGACGCCAGTTGTCAATGGAGCCTGTGGGACAAGGGGCCAGACAATCCATACAGTGGTTGCACTTGTCGGGATCCACCACATAATTGTTGGCATCGTGGGTCACCGCTCCGACGGGACAGGTATCCTCACACGTGTTGCAGCGGATGCAGATTTCCGGGTCGATGACGTGTTGATTCAGGATCGTATCCGGAGTGTCCTGGGGACGCGTCATGCTCACGTCCCGTCAGACCGGTCGAGGGCATCCCGGAAGGATGGTCTGGCCAGCAGATTGGGGGCGGGTCGCCAGATCAGTTGAACCGCACATACTCGAAATCCACCGGTTGACGATTGATGCCCATCGGGGGCGGGGCGATCCAGTTGGCGAACTGTCCGGGGGTCACGACGCGTCCCATCAGGCTGGTCACAAATTGGCGGTCTTCCTCCGAGGGCAACCAGTGCGCCACATGATGGTTCCATTGGGCGTCCGAAACGACTTCCCCCTCAGGCGACACCCGCACCCCCGAGAGCGCACCGATCTTGCGGTTGAAAGCCTTGTGGGGCACGCTCAGACGAAAGTCGATCCCGGCCTTCTGGATCACCCGGTTCCAGCGATTGACGCCACCCACGCTGTCGGCAATGAAATCGTCACGCAGCAGTTCGTTGAGGGCATTCAGCAAGGGCACTTCTTTCTCCACCAGCTTTCCGTCCCGGACTTCCAGGACCCGGTAGCTGTCTCCCTTGAGCACATGATCGTCGGTGCGTTTACTTTCCTCAAACCGACCTTTCAGTCCCGTGGAATAGAACATCGCCGCATTGCTGGATTCGTCGGCACCGAAGAGGTCGATGGTCACGCTGAAGTGGAAATTGATGTATCTCTGGAGGGTAGGCAGATCGATGACGCCGGCGGCACGGATCCGATCCGGATCGCCCGTGCCGAGTTCATTCATCACTTGGCAAGTCCGCTGGATGACCCGGGAGACGCCCGATTCGCCCACAAACATATGGTGGGCCTCTTCGGTGAGCATGAAACGCGTGGTTCTTGCCAGTGGGTCGAAGCTGGATTCGGCCAGGGCACACAACTGGAACTTGCCGTCCCGGTCGGTAAAGTAGGTAAACAGGAAAAAGGACAGCCAGTCGGGCGTTTTCTCGTTAAATGCCTGCAGGATCCGCGGATTATCCTGCTCTCCACTGCGCCGCTCCAGCAGGGCTTCGCCCTCCTCCCGACCATCCCGACCGAAGTATTTGTGCAGCAGATACACCATCGCCCATAGATGACGTCCTTCTTCGACATTGACCTGGAACAGGTTACGCAGGTCATACTGGCTCGGACAAGTCAGGCCCAGATGGCGTTGCTGTTCGACCGAAGCCGGTTCGGTGTCCCCTTGGGTCACGATGATTCGCCGTAGGTTGGCGCGGTATTCCCCTGGGACTTCCTGCCAGACCTTCTCTCCCTTGTGATCACCGAAATGAATGGTTCGATCGACCTGGCCGGGGTTGAGAAAAATGCCCCAGCGGTAGTCCGGCATGCGGACATAATCGAACTGGGCCCAGCCCTTGGGGTCCACGCGGGTAGCGGTCCGCAGATAGATGTCCAGATCGCGGGAGTCCTCCGGCCCCATCTCCGACCACCAGGCCAGATAGTTCGGTTGCCAATGTTCCAGCGCCCGCCGCAGTCGACGGTCTTCCGCCAGATTGACGTTGTTGGGAATGGTTTCTTGGTAGTCGATGCTCGTCATGATTCAGTCTCTCAATCTGGAATCGGGCGATCAGACACGGTGCCAGTCGAATGCCGATTTGTCACCCGACCCGTAGACCGTGAGTGCCCCACGTTGGCCCACCGCATTGGGCCTTTGAAAAATCCAGTTCTGCCAAGCGGAAAGACGGCCGAAGATCCGGCTCAGCATGGTTTCCTGGCCAGTGAAACGCAGATTCGCCTCCATCCCGGTCAAGGCGTCCGGCGACATGGCCACCCGTTCCTCCACCGCCAGACGGATCTCGTCCTCCCAATCCAGATCGTCCGGATTACGGGTCACCAGCCCGAGGTCGAAGGCCTGGTCGGCATCCAGAAAATGTCCGGTGTTTTTCCGCAAATCCGACAAGGTGGCTTCCTCGTGATAAAAGCGCCGCGCCAAGCGGCTGTCCCCGGTGACCATGGGATAGAGCCCAAAATTCGCCTCGCTCAGCGCCACCTTCGGTGCCGTGGTGTCTTCGTCTTCATCCGGCAGGGCCAGATGATAGCTTCGATCACAGGCCAGAGCGAGTTCGAAGAAAGTGCCGGCAAAACAGGATCCTTGGTCAATCAGCGCGAACAGGCTGCGGGATGACACGTCCAGACGGCTCAGGGTTCGACGCAGATAGCCGATGGTTTCGCGCACGAACCAGTGATCCCGATTCGTCAGAAGTACCGTATCCATCTGCAGCACATGGTGAGCCTGACCGCGGGTGCTCAACAGCCAGGTACCGATATCCGGCTCATTGGTGCGCAGCGTCAGGATCGCATCCTCCAACTCCCTGGCCAAGGCCAGTGGATACCAGTCTGCTCCCATCGCTCCGATTTCGGGGAGGGTACGGGGTAGCTCTTCGTCCGGCGCCCGGAGAATGAACCGGGCGGTCCGGGTGGGGCGGTGCATGTCCACAGCGACATGACGATAGTGCAACGAATCACCCTGTGCGGTTCTTTCCAGGGGGGTCAGGTGAATTCCCGCTCCCCCCGTGGGGCGGTCGCTCTGCTCGGCCCAAGCCCGGGCGTGCAGCCGCACCACCTCATCGAATCGAGCCGGTTTGACGATGTCGTCCACCAGCCGCCAATCCTTGGCCCGTTGCCCCCGGACGCCTTCGGCGGTCGTACAGAACAGATCCGCCAGATCGTGACGCACCCGCCGCTTGTCCGTGATCCGGGTCAGCCCCCCTGTCCCGGGCAATACACCCAGGAGCGGCACCTCCGGAAGACTGACAGAACTGGACCGATCATCCACCAAGATGATCTCGTCACAGGCCAAGGCCAATTCGTACCCCCCACCGGCACACACCCCATTGATGGCCGCGATGAATTTCAGGCCGTCGTGGACCGAGGAATCTTCCATGCCGTTTCGGGTCTCATTGGTGAACTTGCAGAAATTGACCTTCCAGGCATGACTGCTGGTGGCGAGCATGAAGATGTTCGCCCCCGAACAAAAGACGCGATCTCTGAGGCTGGTGATGACCACGCAGCGCACTTGCGGATGCTCAAACCGAATCCGGTTCAGGGCATCGTTCAACTCGATATCCACCCCGAGATCATAGCTGTTCAGCTTGAGCCGATAGCCCGGACGCAGGCCACCCTCCTCATCCACCGCCATAGACAGGGTCGCGACCTGACCATCCACTGCCAGCTTCCAGTGTCGATACTGGGCCGGCTCGGTCCGGTAGTCTACCGGCTCAATGAAGGTGTTCATCTTACCTGAATAATCATGATACCCACCTGCTCAACACACCCACCAAATAATATGCATTATATTTCCTATAAAATATCATTTCAAGCATTATAATTCATTTTTTCAGTGCATTCTGATGGCAGCACTTGTTGGACTAGGGACCGGAGTCGGTTGAACGCCCTCTCCACCGAGACATCGCTGGTGTCGACCTGATACGGCGCCTGGGCATAATAGGGCTTGCGGGCATCGAGTATCTCGGTGAGATCCTGCATGGCCTCCCGGTTGCCGGCCATGGGCCGCATGTCGCCTTGGGCGATGACTCGCTGCATATGTTCTTCCGGTCTCGCCTGAAGCCACACCGTCGTACAGTGGGTCAGCAGTAGGGTCATCGTGGAGGGTTCGGAAACCACGCCCCCCGGCATGGCGATGACCGCTTGCGAATCGGTCCGAATACTTTCCTCCAGGGCCCGACGCTCATGACGACGATAGGCGTTGGCCCCATACAAGGCATAAATCTCCGCGATGCTGCAGCCGGCAAACTGCTCAATCTTCCGGCTGAGTTCCACAAAGGAAAAGCCGAGGTCCTCGGCCAACCGAGCGCCCAAGGTGCTTTTTCCCGCCCCGCGCAAGCCAATCAGTGCAATCCGATGATGTTGCTCCGATGGACCGGCCGCCGTGACGGCATCCAAGGCCTCCATCATCAGGACCAGCAGTCGTCGCAAGGTAGTGGCATCCCTTCCCTCCAGCAGTGCCCGAATCTGCAACCATTCAGGGGTGGCCGTGGTGAAGTCTCCGACCAGTTCCGCCAAGGACGTTTGCAAGGCTTCGGCGATCTGCAAAAGCACGAGAAACGAAATGTTCCCCTCCCCGAGTTCCAGGTTGGCGAGATGACGCTCCGAGACCCCGGCGACCCGGGACAGGGCCCGGCGGGAAATCCCCTTTCTGGCCCGCAACGCACGCACCCGCTCGCCCAAGGCCTGGAGTTCGATTGGGCGCTCGAAAGCCGCCGGCTCATCCCGGTCCAATGTCGCCTTGTGCGTATAGAGTGTCGACGCAACGAGGGAGGTTGGGGCATGCATTCTATTTCTTGACATCCGAAAAGAAGGTATTTACAGTCATATTATGCATAATATTTCATCTTTAGCATGCGAACAACCAACGATTCAAGACATTCGCGGGCGGCTATCCACCTGTAAGTCCAAGCAACTGACCGGATAAACCATCCTCTGCGAAGATCAGATCGAATGATCAAGGGAGGTGTATTGAGTACCATGTACCCTCGGCCGAGCCCTTGCGCACCCCCAATCGAGATCACACACCATGGATTTCACCTACCCGCCCGAACCCGGGCCAGTCTTTAATTTTGCCGCCCACCTGATTGAGCGTAACCGGGATCGGGCGGAAAAGATTGCCTATTACGATGACCGAAGCACGCTGTCCTACGGCGAGCTCGCCGACCATATCCGACGCATGGCCACAGCCTTGCTCGCACACGGAATTCGACGTGAAGAACGTGTCCTGGTCCTGATGCACGACTGCAACGACTGGCCGGTCGCCTTTCTGGGCGCCATGTATGCCGGGATTGTCCCCGTAGCCGTCAATACGCTGCTCACCACTGATGACTATGCCTACATGATCAGTAACTGTCGGGCCGGTGGGCTCATCGTCTCCCAGCCACTTCTCGAAAGCGCCCAAGCCGCGCTGGGCCAGACCGAGCGGCAGGATATCCCCGTTGTCGTCTCTGGATCCGATGGCTCATTGCCATCCGGCTGCCATGCGCTGTCCCACCTGATCCAGGTATCCAGTCCTCTGGCGGCCGCGGCCGATACCAGTCCGGATGAACCCGGATTCTGGCTCTACTCCTCCGGTTCCACCGGCCATCCCAAAGGCACCGTGCACAGTCATGGCAACCCCTACTGGACGGCAGAACTCTACGGCAAGGGGGTGCTCGGGATCCGGGAAGACGACATCTGCTTCTCAGCGGCGAAACTGTTCTTTGCCTACGGGCTGGGCAATGCCCTCAGCTTTCCATTGAGTGTTGGGGCCTCGGTCGTTCTCATGGCTGGCCGGCCCACTCCGGATGCCATCTTCGAGCGCTGGACCAGCAGGAAAACCACCCTGTTTTTTGGGGCTCCCACAGGTTATGTGGGTATGCTGGCGTCTGCCAACCTGCCTTCTCGGGAAGCGGTGGCCTTGCGTTTGGCGGTTTCCGCGGGTGAAGCCTTGCCGGCTGAACTGGGTGAGCAATTCGCCCGGCAATATGACATTGCCCTGCTGGACGGGATCGGATCCACGGAAATGCTCCACATCTATCTTTCCAATCGCCCCGGCGATGTCCACTATGGGACCACCGGCACACCCGTTCCGGGTTATGACATTGAACTGCGGGGAGAAACCGGGGGCCTCGTGGCCGATGGAGAAATCGGGGACCTTTATGTCCGGGGACCCAGTGCGGCCCTGATGTACTGGAACAACCGAAAAAAGTCCCGCGATACCTTTCAGGGTAACTGGACCAAGAGTGGAGACAAGTACCTCCGCAATGCCGCCGGCACCTACACCTATTCGGGGCGCAGCGACGACATGCTCAAGGTCAGCGGCTTGTATGTCTCCCCGTTCGAAGTCGAGGCCACGTTGATGCAACATGAGGCGGTGCTGGAAGCCGCCGTCGTCGGTCATCAGGACCCCGACGGCCTGGTCAAGACCAAGGCCTATGTCGTGCGAAATTCCGGGCAATCCGTCTCCGAAGGGGAACTGAAGGAGTTCGTCAAGTCACGACTGGCCCCGTACAAATATCCTCGACTTGTCGAGTTCATTGACACCTTGCCGAAAACGTCAACGGGTAAAATCCAGCGTTTTCGACTCAGGAACCGATCGTGATTACCTACTCCATGGCATCCTGGACCCACCGAGGATGTGGACAGATGGGCGACACCCCCATGCATACCCGGTGCATGATGTAGTCATACTCCAACCAACACCTGAAGACATCCTGCCCCTGTGGACTGGAACCTGCTCCTGACACAACTTATGAACGGCCTGCAGCTTGGGCTGTTGCTGTTCCTGTTGGCATCCGGACTGACCCTCATCTTCGGGATCATGGATTTCATCAACCTGTCCCACGGATCCTTCTATATGCTCGGTGCCTACTTCTGCGGCACCATCGTGGCCCACGGGGGCTCGTTTCTCGTTGCCGTCCTGGTCGCTTTGGTCGGCACATTCCTCATCGGTGCCATTGTCGAGTGGGTCATTGCCCGGCGACTGTACCGTGAAGATCACCTGGATCATGTACTGGTGACCTTTGGCCTGATCCTGATCTTCGACACCCTGGTACACATCATCTGGGGGCCGGCCGGTATGGCCATTCCCCTGCCGACTGTCCTGGACGGACAGATCACTCTGGGCACCCTGGTCCTCCCCGTCTATCGGCTGGTCATTATCGGGGGCGGGTTGCTGGTGGCGGGCATTCTCAGCCTCATGGTCACGTACAGTCGACTCGGCATGCTGATCCGGGCCGGGGCCTCCAACCGAACCATGGTCGAAGCCCTGGGGGTGAACATCCATCGACTATTTCTGATCGTGTTCGCCATCGGTGCCGCCATGGCAGGATTCGCCGGCATGCTGATCGCCCCCATCACCGAGGCCAGCATCGGCATGGGCAACGAAATCATCATCATTGCCTTTGTCGTGGTGATCGTCGGCGGCATCGGCTCCATCAAGGGTGCCTTCTATGCGGCCATTCTCATTGGTCTGATGGACACCCTGGGGCGATCCTATCTGGACGACCTGCTGAAGGTTGTCATGTCCGTTCAGCATGCCGAAACCGCGGCTCCGGCCCTGTCGGCCATGCTCGTCTATATCCTGATGGCCGTCGTACTGGCGTTCAGGCCCCAAGGCCTGTTTCCGCCGGCCGGGAGACAATAGCGATGTCCCGGTTACCGTCGTCCGTTTCCGGTCGAGTCTATGCGGGCCTCTTGCTCCTGCTGGCCGTCGCCCCTTGGATCATCCTGAAAGTCGAACAGCCGTTCCTGCTCGACCTGCTGAGTCGGGGACTGATCTTGGCCATCGCCGCCATCAGTCTCAACTTGATCCTGGGCTTCGGTGGCATGGTGAGCCTCGGGCATGCGGCGTTTATCGGCATTGGGGCCTACTGTGTCGGCATACCGGCCTACTATGAAATCTACAATGGTTGGGTGCATCTTTTGCTGACCATCGGGGTGAGTGCGATGTTTGCCCTGATCACCGGCGCCATCAGTCTGCGCACCAAGGGCGTCTATTTCATCATGATCACGCTCGCTTTCAGTCAGATGGTGTATTTCACCTTTGTCAGCTTGGAAGAATATGGGGGAGACGATGGCCTGGTCATCTACCTGCGCAGCGAATTCCCTGTCTTCATGACAATGGACAGTCCCGTGGCGCTCTATTACTGGATCTTCGCCATCCTGCTACTGTCCCTTGGGTTGGTGCATCGACTGATCCATGCTCGGTTCGGCCGCGTGATTGTGGGATCCAAATTCAACGATGAGCGCATGCAGTCACTGGGATTCAACACCTACCGCTATCGCCTGACCTGCTACATCATCTCCGGGATACTCTGTGGTATCGCGGGGATGCTTCTTGGCAATTTCACCAGCTTCATCAGTCCGGAAATGATTAGCTGGACCCGCTCTGGGGAATTGATTTTCATGGTGGTCATGGGCGGCTCCGGTTCCTTGTTTGGGCCGCTGGTCGGAACCGGAGCATTCGTCTTTCTGGAACAGTATCTCCCGGAATTCATGCGACTGCTCCGCGAATCCTGGCTGGAATACTGGCATCTGCCTTTCGGTCTGCTACTGGTGGCCCTGGTCCTGTTTGGTAGGGGGGGTATTCACGGCATCTTGTCCAAATGGGACGCGAAATCCGACCAGCGGCGTCAATGACTGACTCTTTGCTACGCATTTCCGGACTCTGCAAACACTTCGGCGGCATTGTGGCCACCGACCATGTCAACCTGCAGGTTTCCCCGGGCATCATCCATGCCATCATTGGTCCCAACGGGGCTGGAAAAACGACCCTGATTGCCCAACTGTCGGGACTGCTACGGCCTAGTGCCGGGCGAATCGAGTTCAATGGCCAGGATATCACCCATCTCCCGGCCGCCCGCAGAGCCCGTCTGGGTCTCGCCCGGTCTTTCCAGATCACCAGCGTGTTGAAGCCCATGACCCTGCTGGAGAATGTCATGCTGGCTGTGCAGGGAACCCGTGGCCACTCCTTTCGGTTCTGGCAACCGGTGAAAAGCGACCGGGAGATGCAGGACCGGAGCATGGAATACCTGCGACAGGTGGGACTGGCCGACCGGGCAGATCGTCTGGCCGCCCAGGTATCCCATGGCGAGCAGCGCCAACTGGAAGTGGCCATGGCATTGGCCATGAAGCCTCGGATGCTCCTGCTGGATGAGCCCATGGCCGGCATGGGACCGGAAGAAAGTGCCCGGATGATCGAGTTCCTGGATACGCTGCGTGGTGACCGGACGATTCTGCTGGTGGAGCATGACATGGATGCCGTTTTCACCTTGGCGGACACCCTGTCCGTCTTGGTCAATGGCCATATCATCGCCACCGATTCCGTGGAGGCGATCCGAGCCAATCCCGAGGTGCAAAAGGCCTACCTAGGGGAAGGACATGCTTGAACTCAAGGGGGTGGAGACCTTCTACGGCTCCATCCAGGCACTCTTCGGGATGACCCTGCAGGCTGAACGAGGCCAAGTGACCACCCTGATCGGCCGCAATGGCATGGGCAAAACCACCACGGTGGGCTCGATCATGGGCATCACGCCCTGTCTTCGTGGAAGCATCACGTTCCTCGGTCACCGCATCGATGGCAAGCCCCCTCACTTGGTGGCGCAGTACGGGATCGGCCTGGTCCCGGAAGGCCGGCAGATCTTTCCCAATCTGAGCGTGCGGGAGAATCTGCTGGCCACCGCCACCAACTATGCCGGCAGTGCGGAACCCTGGACCCTGGACCGGATTCTGGACTTCTTTCCTGCCCTCCAGGATCGACTGAAAAATATGGGTAGCCAGTTGTCGGGGGGCGAACAACAGATGCTCGCCATCGGTCGGGCCTTGATGCTCAATCCCTTACTGCTGATCCTGGATGAAGCCACGGAAGGTCTGGCCCCGCTGATCCGCCGCGAAATTTGGAAACGACTTGACCACCTCAAGCAAACCGGTCTGACGATCCTGCTGATTGACAAGAACATTGAGGATCTGAATCGGATCGCGGACTATCATTACATCATCGAAAAAGGACGGGTAGCCTGGAGTGGGACCCCGGATGAGCTCCGGGTCCATCCGGAACTTCAGTCAGAATACCTGGGGGTATAGCGAGGGGCATGACCGTATGAGTTCGCTGGCAAAACCCCCGCTCGAAGCAGGCTGGCAGGATGTTCTGGGAGCGCAGTTCAACGAACCCTACATGCGTGCGCTCAGGCAGTTTCTGCGTGAACAAAAGGACCGAAGAAAAGTCATCTACCCCTCAAGCCAGCTCTGGTTCAATGCCTTCAGGTTGACCCCTTTCGATCAGGTCAAGGTCGTTATCCTGGGGCAAGATCCCTATCATGGGCCCGGTCAGGCCCATGGACTGTGTTTTTCGGTGTTGCCGGAAACCCCCTGGCCCCCTTCCCTGGTCAACATTTTCCAGGAAATCCGACAGGATCTGGATATTCCGGAACCGAGTCATGGCTGTCTTCAGCGCTGGGCGGAACAAGGTGTGCTCCTGCTGAATGCGACGCTCACGGTGGAACGCCATCGGGCCGGCTCTCACCAAGGAAAGGGATGGGAACAGTTTACCGACCGTGCCGTGCAGGCACTGGATCAATCCCGCGAGGGTCTGGTCTTCATGCTGTGGGGGAGCCATGCACAACGAAAGGGCCAATTCGTCGATAGCCGGCGACATCTGGTCCTCAAGGCCCCCCATCCCTCTCCACTGTCCGCTCATCGTGGTTTCTTTGGCTGTCGACATTTTTCCCGTGCCAATCAATGGCTGAAAGAACAGGGTCAGGTGCCGATTGACTGGTCGATACAATGAACAATGAGATGCTTCATGGGCATCCTTTCCGGCCAAATTCACGACCCTGCCAATTCCTGGAGGGTGCGTCTGGACCGTAAGTCGACCAACATCAAGAAAAACCTCCTTCATCATTTGAAGACAGTGAGCTTTTCCCATCGGCCTGAACCGTGTCGGCACCACGTCACCGCGTCAAAGATACCCCGGGCCGTATTCATAAATTCCCCCGTGCCACTCTGAAGTGCAACACTTGTTCACTCATGCTAGGGTCAAGAATTTGATTCCGGGCAGAAAATCGCGCTGCCTCTTTGCTCCTCCAGTTACCGTGCACCGAGTGCGTCCGCCATCCTTCCAGCCGGGAAAACTCTGTTGAAGTTACCGCGGAGGACCGTCGGTTTATGGCCGTCCGGGACAAAGGCATCTACCACCCACTGACCAGTTTGCCGCCCTGCGTCGAGCAATAATGAGGGGCGTACCACGGAAGAACCCAGCAATGGTAAACTCTCCATCTGTCAGCACCAGGGGGCAGCTTGAATTGACCGCGTTCGCGTTGCCCCCAACTATAATCGGTGGGTGCCCAGCCCTTAGCGGCCCCTTGGAAGCCGCGTAGGTTTCTGGCGGCCGGGGCTGCTGTAGAACCTACGCCGGAGTGCGTTCGAAGTGATGGTCACCGCAGCGTGGTGCTGTCGGGCGGGATGACCAACACACTCCCGAGATGCGATCATACGGACGGCAGTGGTGGGTCACGGCAACCCAGTGTGGACTGGCTGGCAACGAAACTGACAAAAACCTCGGCAGTGCCCCCACCAGCCCGCATCCGACCCCCCTATGGGGCGATGTGAGCGGAACAGCCCGGAGCGTACCGATGGAGCTTGACCATACAGACCCCCGGACCGGAGATGTCACCGCACCACCGGCCGAGCCCCGCTGGCAGGCCATCGGTTTTGCCGGATATGCCCGGGAATACTTCGGCATCTGGATCACGAACCTGACGCTTTCACTGATTACCCTCGGTATCTACAGTGCCTGGGCCAAGGTGCGCCGCCTGACCTATTTTCGCAACCGGACAGTCATTTGCGGATACGGCTTCGGGTATCACGCCACCGGACTACAGATCCTGAAAGGTCGGCTGCTTTCCGTCGCGATCATCGTTCTGGCCAATGTCCTGATCTTGGCCTACCCTCTGGCCCTTCTCGTTGTCGTCCCGCTGTTTGCCATGGTGGCCCCCTGGCTGGTGAACAAGTCGCTGAAGTTCAATGCCCGGATGACCTCCTTCAGAAATGTCCGGTTCGACTGGCAAGGCAGCTACTGGAAATCCTTCTTGTTTTTCATCATCGGCCCGCTCATTGGCTTGGCATCCCTGGGAACACTCCTGCCGCTGATGTCCCGGTACTATTACCGCTATTACGCCACCGAGCATTCCTACGGCACCACAAAGTTCTCCGCTGAGCCCGGCATCGCCCATTTCTACATGGCTTTTCTGGTCGGCTCCCTGCTGCCCGCAATACTCATCGGCACTCTGATCGCCGGAGGCTTTGCTATTTACCTGGAACCGTACCAGTTGGTCATGGAAGGTGAGGATTCCAATCTGGGGGGGCTGTTCCTGGATGCCGAGTCCATCGCTTTCCTTCTGGCCCTGTTCGTTCAGGGAGTGGTCTTGGGGCTCCTCTTCTTCCTGACTTTTGTCTACGGCCCCCTGTGCCGGAACTTGCTGGTGAATACTTTGGCATTGGGTGAGGCAGCCAAATTCAGGTCAGAAATCAACCCGCTCAGATTCATATGGATCTCCTTGTCCAACTTGTTTCTCACCATCGTTTCACTGGGACTGCTGCTCCCGTGGTGCCAGATCAGGATGTACCGCTATCTCTGCCACTGCACCTCGGTCAACCTGATGGGCGACCTGGACAACTTCATCGATAGTACGAGACTGAAAAGAAGTGCTTTCGGAGAAGAGTTCGCCGAATTCGAGGGGCTGGAAATCTCCATCTGACCGGCATGGAAATAACCGGCGAATTCTTTGACATTCTGTCATCCAAAGGCCGGAGGGCCAGCCTGAAACCCGAGGGCAGCCATCTGTCCGTCTATGCCGACGGTGACCGGGTCGCCGGAGACCTCAGACTGGAATCCATGCAGGACAACCAGGTCCTTCATTTCGAATGCGGACGGCAATTCATCGCCGATCAGGTGCTCAGTCGGGAATTCCGACGCCGTTACCAGGGAAAGACGGAACGGTTCGTCCGGTGGCTTGAGCAGTTCTCGACCCGAAGGGCTCTCTTCCTGGTGGTCCTCGTGGTTTCCGCACTGGTGCTCTATCGGGTGCTGCTGTCCACGGCAAGCGAACTCATCGTCGCGGGCCTGCCCCACGCTGTGGAACGACAAATCGGCGAAAACACCTATCTTGCCTTGAAACGTACTGTTCTCGGAGAAACGCAGCTATCGGATTCGGTCCGCTTAAGACTGGTCGATGGCACAGGGGTCATGGCGGAGCACATGGCGCTGCCGGATGTCCCCAATCTCCATTTTCACTCATCCAGAGTCTTTGGGCCGAATGCCCTGGCGTTTCCCGGCGGCCCGATCGTCGTCACGGATGAACTGGTCAACCTTCTGGATGACCAGGAAGAGATCCTGGCTGTGATCGCCCATGAGTTGGCGCATGTCAAGGAACGGCATTCCCTGCGACAAATCATCGAAATCGTCGGTATGACCGCGATTGCCGCCATCTTGTTCGGCGCGGACGAATCCTTGATCGAGGAAGCAACCGCTGTTCTCATCGACGCCAGGCTCATCAGCCACAGCCGGGGATACGAGAAGGAGGCGGACCTGATCGCCCTTGACGTCATCCGGGACCTGGGGATGGATGAAATGAGCCTGCACTCCGCGATCCGCAAGCTGATCGAACACAACTGCGGCTTAGCCCCGAGCGAAGCGGACTTGAATGAATGCCTGGACGGGGATGCATTCCACAATTGGCTCTCTACCCATCCATCAGGCGCCGAGCGACTCGAATATCTGTCGGTTAAGTAAGCGGTCGTCATGTCCAAACATCAGCAGTCCGAACTTCTGACCGGCTGGCA